>NZ_CM187619.1:0-3420000 GCF_059888585.1 Microvirga sp. BF8
CCGCTCTTTGGGCCTATCACCTTGGATCGCCGCAGACATGGAAGACTGGCATCACAGTCCCGGATCGCTCAACCCTGGCGCGTGTTTCGCTTGGTGTCTTTATTGGATATGTCATCGGCATGTCTATGCTGATGGTCGCCCTGACTGGAACCAGCGTAGCGGTAGCCTCGACACTGTCCTCAATGGCACCGGTTGCAATTCTTCCCATGCTCTGGTGGCGTACAGGTAAGAGCCTGCCCTGGCCGGCCTGGTGTGGCGCCTTCGCGACCGTCATAGGCACGGCCACACTCTTCTGGCGGTAGGACGGACGTTTCCTGTTGAACTGCGTCGATAATAGTGCGGCTGCCTCTACAGGCGGCCACTCTCTTGGTTGTCCTCGAACCTGGCGGAGCTCTTGATCTGCCGCCGCGCATCAGTCGGAGACATGCCGGCCCAACGCTGAAAGGCATGGACGAAAGAGCTTGCTTCCGTATAGCCGAGCAGCCAAGTGATCTGAGAAATGGAGAGCTCACTGTTCTGAAGATACCGTTTTGCAAGAACCGATCGCAGTTCATCCAGAACCATGCTGAAGGTTAGGCCCTCCTCGGCAAGACGTCGCGACAGTGTGCGCGGGCTCATGCCGAGATCTCTAGCGATATTGCCAATGTTTGCTGTGCCATGAGGAAGACGGGGCGTAATCGCATTTTCTACTCTAATGCGGAGCGGGTTGCTACGCGACGGCCGTCTCGCGATCGCCTTTTCATAGTCCTCGACAAGGAACCTGTTGAGGTACGGGTCCGCAGTTACAAGCGTGAGATCCGCTGCCTGCAGCTCGAAAGAAAGTTGGTCTGCAGAGCCGCCAAAGCCCAGATTGCAGGCAAAATATCGTTCCATCTCGGAAAGGTCGCCTTCATGTCGATGGATGAAGCTGACGGAGGAAGGAACGAGCTCTCGATTGGTAAAGAACCGACTTTTCCGAAGCGTGCACGTGACCCAGAATTCCATCTCGTGCCTGTCATGATGACGTTCGACGCCAACATATTCAAAATCGATGATGAAATGACTTGTTCGCTGGTAGGAGATGCGAAGTCCTTCGTTCACAATGGAGCTGTAATGGGACTCGCGAGCAATGGCGTCTCCTAGCCGCTCCGACGACGCCATGACGTAGTAGAATGAGCCAAGCTCCCGAAGGTCAAATTCCTGTGCGATGTGGAAGCCGAGAAGATTGTCGTTCAAGGCCTCTGCAACCAGGTTCAGGAACTGGATTTGATTACGCACCGCGACGCGAACGCTAGGATCGTTCATGACTGAGATGGGGATGCCGGCTTTGCTGAAGAGAGCATCCACATCAATGCCAGCTTGGATAGCGCGCTCCGCCGCCAGACGCGACAGGACTCCGACGGCGGTCGGAAGTGCTGCCAGCCCCTTCCTGATGGGGTGAGTGACTTTTCTCTGGGGCATCAATTCGACCCGCTGCAGAAGCACAGTATCCGGTCAATAAAAATCCGTCGCAAGCCGCTCCGCGGATCACAGACGATGCGATTTCGGACAGTATCGCTAAGCCATTAAAGCATTACAGCTTTGTGTGCTGGATCAGCGTCAGCGAAGATCTCCGGAAGTACCTCAAATTTCCCTGCTGGATAGGCCGGGAGTCACTCTGCCGCGCATCTGGAAGGTGCCCATTTGGGCTAGTTGGCCAAAAATCACATCGAGCGCAAGGTATGCGGCCAGAGTCCGAGGAGCGTCGTTCGAGGATATTCATGCGTGATTGGCAAGGCCCCTGCCACTCGTCTGCTGAGTTTGTCGCAATGTCGACATCCGGGATCGTCTCCATACAGCCAGGCGAACGAGGTGTTGCGTTCGGATTCGAACTGGGAAGGCGACAGCGGAACAGGCTGAGCCTGAAGCAGGTGTTGAGACTGAACTCTCCATTCCTCTTAGCTAATATGATGCCCATTCAGGAAAGCTTGGCATTCGTGAGACTCGAGAGCAGTTCGGGCGATGTTGCCGTGTCATTTCCAGAGGTATGCCGCTCACGCGCCAAGGCTGGAGCAGCGGAGAGCCTTACCCCATGATGATGCCCGCGCTGGCTCAAGGCCAGGTTTCAGTCCGATCGCTTTCGCGAAATGAGGTTTTTGCAGCACTCGTCGCCATGGGATTCGTGAATGGAATCAGTGAGCGAATTGTCGTTGCGATCCAGGAAAATGGCTTCCTGCCGGCTCTGCTGGGCACCTTCGATATCAGCATTATCGTTTGGTCTGCCTGTGCGATCGGAATAGCATTTTTATTACGGGAGCCTGTTCAGCCCGTGTCGCGATCGGACCGGATCGTAGCCGCCGCCGCACTGGCTGCATTTCTGACGCCAATTGCTCCGTTGAGTTGGCTGGGGCTGTCAATGTTGACGGCCTACATCATCTACACAAGTCCTCATTCGAGCTTCCCTCACCGCGGCGGCTGGATCCTCCTCGCCATGACAGTTCCCATGTTCTGGGGCCGACTTCTGTTCGCAGGATTCAGTGACCTCATTCTCCAAGGGGATGCCACTCTCGTCGGGTGGCTGGTTGGCACGCACCGGTCCGGAAATGCGATCCAGTTTGCTGACGGGTCCGGCTATCTCTGGATTGCTCCCGCGTGCTCGTCTCTTGCGAATGTCTCGCTTGCTATTCTTTGCTGGGTGACACTTATCAAGACAGCGGGACGTCCAGGGAACTGGGGAGACATAGGTTGGATCCTCGCCGCGTGCTGTGCCGTGATCACCGTGAACGTCGTGCGGATCAGCCTGCTCGGACTATACCGGGACGATTTCGAACTGATCCATGGACCGATCGGGTCGGCGGTAACGAGCCTGATCATTCTGGCTGTTACGGTGGCGATCTGCCTGACGGGAGTGCGTCGTGCGCCGTATCGGGCTTAGCCTTGGCTTCTGTCTGTTGTTGGGGCTGAGCGTTGCACTCAAGTTGCCTGGACTATTCACAGTTGCCGAAGGTCGGGCGAATGTTATCCCCCCAGAGATCGGGATGCTTCTGAAGCAGCACAGCTTTGAGGTAAGTCAGTATGCCCCGGATAACGATCTGACCTGGGTGTCAGGAATAGAAGGCGATTGCCGCATTATGCTCGCCGCCGTTGCCCCGCAAGGCTGGCACCGGTCGCTCGTGGCGCAAATGGCTACGGGAAAGCAGCTTTTCTATCTCTTCGATGGAAGTGTCTATACAGAGCAACCGATCTTCAGAACGCGGTCCTACCATTACTGGAGAAAGCTCAACCGCTATGTCGGGCTGTCTCCGCAAAATCTGCCCGTTCTCGCCATCGTGATAGCACCTTCCTGCCAAGGGGTGCCTCTGTCGCAGCTTGCAGCTCTCTCCGCGAGGTGAACCGGGTAATGCTCGGCGCTTCACCGAGAACGATCGAATCCTTAGTTTTCCTGCGCGGCCAATGGGAGAGGCAAGAAACCCAGTGACCTCGCAAAGAAGAAACGGCCCCGGTGTAGCAACCGGGGCCGTGCCGTCATTACGCGCGCTTAGAATACGTAGAAGTCTGCGGCAATGAGCTTCGCATGATTGGTGAGAGTTGCAATCTCCACCGCTGCGCCTTTGCCGGAGCCATCGGCGTCGTAGTAAATGACGCCAGTGTCCTTGTTGTAGATGATGCGATCATCGGCATCATGCGCCTTTGTGCCGACCCAGAAGTTGTTGTTCGACAGCATGCCGGTCTTGATGTTGCTGAAAATGTTGTGATCCAGCTCAAACCAGTCGCCCGTCATGCTTGAGACGAAATCCGTGATCTTGGTGTGGGTGGACGAGTCGAGCTTCGTGTCGAAGACGAAGGCATCGCCTCCGGTTCCGCCGCTCAGTACGTCGGAGCCACCGTGGCCGTTGATGCGGTCATTGCCACCATAGCCATAGATCTTGTCATTGCCTGAGCTGCCGTTCAGCACATTCGCCGCGCTGGTGCCCTTGATCACGCTTCCGCTTGTGGGCGGAGTCGGGGTAGGAGTCGGCTCAGGCGTGGGGGTAGGAGTCGGTTCAGGCGTGGGGGTCGGGGTCGGCTCGGGTGTGGGCGTCGGCTCCGGCGTCGGTGCGGGTGTAGGATCGGAGGTGGGCGGAGCGACACCTTCGTGATTTCCGCTCATGACGGGGGTATTGTTATTGATGGAATAGTATCCGTAATAGCCCTTCTCGAGGTAGTTGTTGGTGAGCGAGACGCCCGAGATCGAGCCGCCATTGAACTGGCCATCGACATAGACGGTATAGCCGCCGCCGACCAGGTAGTTGTTGTCGACCTTGACGTTGGAGACCGAGCCGAAATAGTTGTCGATCATCAGGGCCGAGGTCTGGGTGTTGTCGTTGATGACCGTGTTGTGCTCGATGGTGATGTTGGAGGTGCCGCCATCGACCTCGATGCCGTCGTAATGCGGGGCGCCCGAGGCCTTGAGATTGTGGATGTAGTTGTCACGGATGACGGTGTCGCCGCCATTGAGGGTAATGCCGTTCTCGACATTGTAGATGTTGTTGCGCAGGAAGGTGCCGGTGCCGAGGATGCCGTGCGAGCCGGAGTTGTTGCTGCCGGTGCCGTTGATCTCGGTGTCCTGCACCGTGGTGCCGTCGACGCCCGGCTTGATGTACACGCCCCAGTAGCCGGTGAAGGTGATCTTGCAGTTCTTCAGAGTGACGTTGTCCGCCTCAATGATCACCGGTCCCTTGATGTCCAGGCCCTCGACAACCGCGCCTGCCTTGGTGATGGTGATGCCCCCTGACGCATTCAGGGTCACCCCAGACGGAACACCCGTATTCGTCGCATTCGGAAAAGCCATTTTTTTAATCCGCTTGTTATTGAAGAATAATTCAAGTCCAGACAAGCACAGACAGGCATTACTGACCGGAGGGGTAGCTCTCGTGCAGTGTATTGCTGACCTATCTGAACGTGTAGTGCATAAAAAAGCGGTCGCTCTGAATGCACTACCTTCGACTACACATTAATCCCAAGCTTAGTCTTGTGATAAGTTGACACTTATTTGGGAATTCAGGCCAAAAAGAACAAATTAGACGCTTGCTTCGCTGCATGTCTCAAACAATGACAAGAAGATGGCAAATCTTCGTTATTTCGGTAGCAACTCCCAACGTAAATATGTCCGCACAGGATTGGCGTCCTCATAACGGACTGCAAATAGCACATCCGTTCCTACAGTAGGGTGTGAAGGCGGGCCCGGAAGCCGTTATGGACATGGTATTATCCGCCATCGGACGGCTGTAGGGAAAATCCTGGATCGAGCACTAGGGTTTCTCGCTCGACCGCCGATTGTTGGAGCATCCGACGGCGCGTCGTTGGAGATGCGCTCCATACGATACAGGAACTCAAATCGGCGTCAGCAGTGGGATTCGCTGGCCCCAGCGCTGCCTCGTTCCGCAGAGCAGGCTCTCGCTCAAAGTCGGTTCAGAGGACAGATCAGCGCAAACGGATGAGGATAGGGAGCGTCCTTCAGAGATCTACCTCGCCGACAATTCTGGCCGGGCAACCCCAAACCTTCTTTCCTGCCGGAATATCCATATTCACGAAGGACATAGCCCCAATCACGGCAGAAGCACCAATGGTAACTCCTTTTGCGATGATCGTATTTGGGCCGATATAGACCCCATCGCCGATATGGGTCGATGCGTATGCGACAGGCTCCTCTCCCAGGCTGACGCTCCGGCGTACCGTGTCATGCGAATAGATCTGCACACCGGATGAAATCGAACAATGACGACCGATCGAGAGACCGCCTGACCCGTCCAGAATAACATTAGGGCCAATCCAGGTGAACTCGCCGACCTTGACGTCGCCCAAGATCAAGACATTGTCGTAGCAGGAAGATCCTTCGCCAAATCCATATTCCCGGGCATTCTCCCATCGGTCGGTAATCAAATCTCCGAACGGGACACGACGTTTGTACTTTTCGAGCTTAGCGCGTTGCAGCGTCTTTTGAATAGATTTCAGCTTTTCTAGCATCGCCGGCCCTCCCAAACGCTTGGAGAGGATTTTACACCTGCTTTGCCGAGAACGATAATACGAATCCAGCGTATTAGCGCTACAGTCGGAAGTGCGCCGAAAGAGAATCCGCGCACTCCGGGAATGCGTCTGATCGGCTGCCTCTCCAGAAGGAAGAGCCAATCGCCTCCATCCCGATTCCTAAGTCAGATCGAATGTGAAACCCGACTAGGAGGGCGTACCCCGCACGAGGTGGGGATCCCTTGAAAGGCGGCTCCGGCGTAAGGGGTACAACTCATTAGCAGTCCTTTTCGGCCGCGAGACCAGGATAGCCTAGGTGTGAAATGAATTCGCGCGGTAGATTCTATGCCCATAGTTAATGTTCAGATGAAGGATCGCGTTGTTATTACACACCCCGACCTCGTCAATATTTATGGGTGCACTATTCAAAACGACACACGGATCGGGCCGTTTGTTGAGATTCAGAAGAACAGTGCGATCGGAGCGCGCTGTAAAATTTCCTCCCATTCGTTCATTTGCGAGGGCGTGACCATCGAGGACGAGGTCATGATCGCTCATGGGGTCATGTTCACGAATGATCTCTATCCGAGATCTGTCAACGAGCATGGCGAGATGATGACCGAGCAGGATTGGAAGCTGATTCCGACAATCGTGAAATCGGGGGCGTCGATCGGATCGAATGCGACAATCCTGTGTGGCGTGGTGATAGGACGCGGGGCTGTCGTCGGTTGCGGCGCAGTGGTCACGCGCGATGTTCCTGATCATGCCATCGTTGCCGGCGTACCCGCACGCGTGATCGGCGACGCCCGCGATCGGAATCAGAACTTAAATGACGTTTCACCTGCCTCTGCCAAGGCAAACTACGGGGTCTAGCATGATTGGTATCGGCGTGATTGGTTATGGATACTGGGGTCCTAATCTCGCGCGCTGCGTTGCAGAGGGTGAGAACTGTCGACTCGCTGCGATCGCTGACCTTTCGCCATTGGCGCGGAAGAGGGCCGCAGCGCGCTATCCAGGTGTACGCATAGAGGAACAATGGCAGACATTGATCGCTGATCCTCAGATAGACGCATTGATTATCGCGACGCCAACCCGTTGGCACTTCGAGATCGCAATGACGGCGCTTCGCGCAGGAAAACACGTTCTTATCGAAAAGCCGATCGCATCATCATCTCGAGAGGCTTCTCTTCTCATAGAAGAGGCTGAGAAGCGCAATCTGACCTTGATGGTAGACCATACCTTTGTCTATACGGGCGCGGTCCAGAAGATTCGTGATCTCGTATCCGATGGCGCTGTCGGCGACATCTACTACTATGACTCGACCCGCATCAATCTGGGACTGTTTCAATCGGATGTGAACGTCATTTGGGATCTCGCGGTCCATGATCTCGCTATTCTTGACTACGTGCTGGACGCACGTCCACTCGCCGTATCCGCAACGGGAGCAGGGCATATCAAGGGCAGTCCTGAAAACATGGCCCACATCACGCTCTACCTCGAGGGCGGTGCAACCGCTTACTTGAATGTGAACTGGCTTGCACCGGTGAAGATCCGTCGCACTCTGATCGGCGGAAGCCGCCGGATGATCGTCTATGACGACGTTGAGCCAAGCGAGAAAGTGAAAGTCTACGATCGAGGAGTGTCTATAGCTGAGACGCCAGATGTTCCTGAGAAGTCGGATGAGATCCGTCGTCTCCTCCTCAACTACCGCATGGGAGATATCTGGACGCCGCAACTATCCGTAAAGGAAGCGCTCTTGAGTGAAATCGAGCACTTTGCTGATTGCATCGAAGGTAGCCGTAAGCCGATGACAGGTGGCGCCAGCGGACTTCACGTGGTGACGCTGCTTGAAGGCGCGACGCAATCCCTCAAGAGACGAGGGCACCCCGTAGAACTCGTCGATATGAGGCAGGCGTCATGATTCCGTTTCTCGATCTCAAAGCTCAATATCACTCTATCCAACAACCGCTCGAAAGAGCCGTTCTCGAGACATTGCGAAGCTGCGACTATATTCTTGGCGAGCCAGTCAGAGAGTTCGAGGCTGCGTTCGCCGCCTATTGCGGGGCTGGCGAAGCGGTGTCGCTCAACAGTGGGACATCAGCTCTTCATCTTGCTCTATTGGCTGCAGGGGTCGCGCGGGGCGATGAAGTCATAACTGTTCCCATGACGTTTGTGGCGACTGTTGCCGCGATCATCTATGCGGAAGCAAACCCGGTTCTGATCGATGTTGATCCCGATACGTTCACGATGGATGTTCGGGCTCTAGAGGCTGCAATCACGCCACGGACACGCGCGATAATCCCAGTCCACCTTCACGGCAGGCTCGCGAACATTGAAGAGATTTGTGAGATCGGACGCAGGCACGGCATTCCTGTCATTGAGGATGCCGCTCAGGCACATGGAGCTGAGCGGGATGGGCGTAAGGCCGGCACCTTCGGTACAATGGGTTGCTTCAGCTTTTATCCAGGCAAGAATTTGGGTGCTTGTGGCGAAGGGGGGGCAGTTGTCACGAACGATCCCGAGATTGCAAGAACGCTCCGGAGCCTTCGGGATTGGGGGCAAGAGGGAAAGTATAACCATGTCAGGCATGGCTATAACTACAGAATGGATTCCCTGCAGGCTGCGGTCCTTAGCGTGAAACTTGGCTTTCTTCCGGACTGGACTGAGAGCCGCCGACGGATTGCGGCACTCTATGATGATCTTCTCACTGACTCTGTCGTCCGAACTCCGAGGTCTGGCGGCCTTGATCACGTTTATCACGTCTACGCTGTGTGCGTGGCGGATAGAGATTCGGTCAAGGCGCGGTTAGCGGAAGCCGGTATCGCGACCGGGATCCACTATCCGCGGCCCGTCCACCAGCAGCCTGCCTATTCAAGCCTTGTTTCCGGGGCCATTCGCTTCCCGGTCTCCGAATGGCTTGCAGACCATTTCCTGTCATTGCCGATCTATCCGGAAATGACAGACGTGCAGGTGGCCGAAGTCGCTGACGCCTTGCTACGCTGCGTTTGTGAACGCCGAGCTGTGGCTGTTTGACATCTAGAATATCAGGCGCAGCGAAAACAACGCTGCATTCTCGGAGTCTCTCATGACTGCTTCGCAAGGCGTTCTCTCCGGAAAGCGCGTCCTGGTGACGGGAGGCGCTGGATTTATCGGCTCGCACATCGTTGATCAGCTCGTCGATGCAAATGCCAAAGAAATCCTCGTCATCGACAACATGATCCGTGGCCGACCAGAAAACTTGTCCCACGCAATGCCTAGCGGCCGAGTGCGACTGGTCGAGGGCGACATACGGGACCGTGAGTTGATGAGAACCCTGGTTCAAGGAACCGACACAGTGTTCCATCAGGCCGCGCTGCGGATAACCCACTGCGCTGCCGAGCCCAGGGCCGCAATGGAAGTGATGGTCGACGCGACGTTCGATCTATTGGAACTCTGCGTTCAGGAGAAGGTCAGGAAGGTTGTCATGGCATCTTCCGCGTCCGTTTACGGCATGGCGGACGAATTCCCGACGACAGAGCGCCAGAATTCCTACAACAATAGAACGCTGTATGGTGCAGCCAAAGCGTTTGGCGAAGGGATGCTGCGGTCATTCAACGATATGTATGGGCTTGATTACGTCGCCCTTAGATACTTCAATGTCTTCGGGCCCAGAATGGATACCCATGGGCGCTACACGGAAGTCATGATCAGGTGGATGGAACGGCTCAATGCCGGCCTCCCGCCGATCATCTTCGGGGATGGCTTGCAGACAATGGACATGATTCACGTCCGGGATATTGCCCGCGCCAACATCCTGGCAGCGGCCGCGCCCGCAACGGATGTTGCCTTGAATGTCGGGAGCGGGACAGAGACATCGCTCTTGGATCTGGCTCGGAGCCTCGCGCATGCCATGAATCGCCCAGGGCTGACCCCAGTTCATGAGCCGGAGCGCGCCGTGAACCCTGTTCCTCGCCGGCTCTGCGATCCAAGCGAGGCCGAGCGCCTTATCGGCTTTAGGTCGACCCTCGATATGAAATCCGGAGTAACGGAGCTCGTCGATTGGTGGCGAGGTTTACAGGCTCCCGTGGATCAGCGCGGAGTCGCCTGATGATCCCGATCATGGCCCCCTTTATCGGAGAGAGCGAAGCTCAAGCCGCCTCCGCCGTCGTGCTCTCTGGATGGCTTTCTCAAGGCCCGGAGGTCGCCGCCTTCGAGCGCGAGTTCGCGACAGCTGTCGGTGCCGAACACGCCTGCGCGGTCTCCAATTGCACTGTGGCACTCCATTTGGCGCTTCTGGCTGTCGGGGTTGGCCCCGGCGACGAAGTCATCATGGCGAGCCACACCTTCATCGCCTGCGCCAATGCAGCCAGGCAATGTGGGGCGGTCCCCGTCTTCGTAGATATCGATCCGGTAACATATACCATGGACCCGGACTTGGTCGCTGATGCCATCACGAACCGCACCAAGGCCATCATGTGCATCCACCAGATGGGCATGCCATGCGATATGACCTCCCTTGTGCCGATCGCGCGCTCTCACGGGCTAGCGATCGTTGAGGATGCGGCTTGTGCTATCGGCTCCGAAATCCTCATGAACGGAGAGTGGGAGCGAATTGGCCGGCCGATTGGTGATATTGCGTGCTTCTCTCTCCATCCGCGCAAGCTTCTGACCGTCGGCGACGGTGGCGTTCTAACTACCTCTAGTTCGGAACATGACCGCCTCTTCCGCCTGTTGCGTCAACACGGAATGAGTATTCCGGACACCGTTCGACATGAAAGCCAGAAGGTGATCTTTGAGGAGTATCCTGTTCCCGGTTATAACTATCGCTTGACCGACGTCCAAGGCGCGATCGGGCGGGCGCAGCTCAAGAAGCTGGATGAGATGGTCGCCAAGCGCAGAAGGCTTGCCAACTCCTATCGCGAGATGCTGGCCCGTGTCCCGGGCGTGCGTGCTCCAGTTGAGCCAAACTGGGCAAAGACGAATTGGCAGAGCTTCTGCATTCGCCTGCCAAAAGGCAGTAACCAATGCAATGTCATGCAGAGCATGCTCGACCGAGGGGTCGCAACGCGGCGTGGGATCATGTGTATTCACCGCGAGCGCAGCTATTCTGACCTGACGCCACGTGCCCCACTCACCGAGTCGGAGCGAGCACAGGACGAGTCCATTATACTGCCGCTCTTTCATCAGATGACGGACGACATGCAGGAGCAGGTCGTATCTGCTCTAGTCCATGCCCTGAACTGATACCACCTCATCCGTTGCAATGGAGCGCTGTTCCAAATAGGAGCAGCGCAATATCCCCACGCCGCTGATGGTCTGCAGTTCGGGAGCTGTGAACCCGCTATTCGAGAAACGCACCCGTCAGCGCCGAAGAATATCGATCCTAGTCATGCATCAGAACCTTCTTGTCGACAACTGCTTGCCAACCGCATGCGACCCGCATTGCTCCTAGGGTTCCCGGATACCCTCGTCGAGTCCCCGCAAGAGAGGGTAGAGGAAGTAAGAGATAACCCTCCTTCGGCCAACTTGAATTTCCGCCTGCAGCGATAGTCCGGGAAGTAAGCGGAAATCGCTTGGGATAGCGCGTAACTGAGTGCTGTCGAGACCTAACCGCGCTTTGTAGAACAGACCTCCCCCCGTCTCAGCATCGTTGCTCTTCGGGTCCGAGGGGAACGCATCATGACTGATGGTTCTTACCGTACCGAGGGCAGTTCCGTGCTTCTGAAATGGGAAGGCATCGAACTTTATCTTCGCGGACTGCCCCTGACCCACGTGACCAATGTCTTTCGGCGCGATGGAAACTTCTGCTTCCAGAGCGACGTTGGTGGGAACGAGGATAACGAGCGGCTCGGCCTGGCGCATGACTGAACCACCCGACCGTTGCGCGACTTCCAGCACCACAGCGTCGGTGGGCGCCGTCAATGAGACGAGGCTCCGCCTCAACTCTGCCTTCTTCAACTCCTCAGATGCCGCATCGCGCTTCCCTCGAGCTTCGACAAGCGACTCTAAGGTTGCGCGCGTAAAATCCTCAATGAACTCCTGGCGCTGGGACCGTGCCTTCTCGAGTTCATGACCAGCCTCTACCTGCGATCCCTGCAGTCGCGCGATCGTGGCTTCGATATCCAGACGCATGTCGCGAGCCTGTAGAAGGTTGAGCTTCGAGCCTGTCTGGTGCTCCATCAGCACCGTTCGCATGGCTTCGATATCCTGGATGCCCTGAAGTCTCTGAAGGAGAATTCCCTCTTCATTGCGGCTCTTGACAAGGCTGGCCTGGGCACGAGCAATCTCCTCATCAAGATTGCGGAGGCGACTTTCACGAAAGGCCTTCCGCTGCGTGGCAAGGCGAGCCTCGACCGTTTGTTCGGGCCGGCCGGGGTCGGTGGGCTGATAGAGCTGGCCGGCCAGTTCGGCTTCCAGGCGCTTGACCATTGCATTGGAGGTGTTGAACCGGGCCTGCAACTGCTGAACGTCGGCATCGGTAAAGGTCGGGTCGAGAACTGCGAGGACTTGGCCTGCCTTGACGAATTGGCCGACGCCGACGTTGACACTACGAACGACGGAATTCTCAAGGGGCTGGATCACGATGTTCGGTTCGGTCGTAATCAGCTTGCCCTTGGCAACGGCCACCTCATCGATCTCACTCAAGCATGCCCACGTCGTGGCAGACGCAAGCAGCAATGCAATCAGATAGAGAGTCGTTCGCGCAAGGCGCGGCGGCACACGCTCTTCAACCTCGATCGCGTCGGGCTGAAATTCAGAGATGACGGCCAGTTTCTTTCGGGTGACCGGTACGAGGGCGTGACACGACTGTTGAGGGTCGTCTGGGATCTTACGCGCGGGGATCATGCGGCATGCCTTGTCTGCTGATTCCACAATTGGCGATATGTCGTGCACGAAGACAGAAGCTGATCATGCCGTCCCATGGCAATCAAACGGCCGCGGTCGATGACGAGGATCGCGTTCGCATCGACGAGGGTGGAGAGCCGGTGCGACACAATCAGGACTGTCCGCCCTTCCGCAATCTTTCGCAGATTCTGCCGGATTATCATTTCGCTGTCTGGATCGAGTGCGCTGGTCGCCTCATCGAGGATGAGCAGTCGAGGATCCGCAACGAGCGCACGGGCAATCGCAAGTCGCTGCTTCTGACCGCCGGAGAGGTTAGCAGCATTCTCTTCGAGCATGGTATCGAAGCCACGCGGAAGTCGCGCCACAAACTCCTCAGCTCCGGCGGCCTTTGCCGCGCGAGCAATCTCCTCGAAGGTGGCTGAAGGCTTCGCAGCGGCTATGTTCTCTCGCACAGTCCCTCGGAAGAGGAAGTTATCCTGGAGAACAACTCCTACGCACTTGCGCAAGTGAACCAGGTCAAGCTCGCGAATGTCGTGCCCATCAATACGTACGAGGCCATTTTGAAGAGAATAGAGACGTTGGATAAGGCGTGTAATCGTGGTCTTACCGGAGCCGCTACGCCCTACAATACCGACGATGCTTCCAGCCTCGACCGTAAACGAGACGCCGTCGAGGGCCGGTGGTCTCTCAGGCTGATAGGAAAACGAGACATCTTCGAACTCGATCTCGCCTTTTATGGGAGGGCTGAGTCCTCGTTGCATGCTGTCTGCTTCGGGCGGCCGATTCATGACCTCGCCGAGCATTCGAACAGAGAGAGCCACCTCCTGGTACTCGTGCGCCATGGTCAGAATCTGTACTAAGGGACCCGAAACGCGTCCAGCCAGCATGTTGAAGGCGACAAGAGCGCCGACTGTCATCTCGCGATCGAAGACATCAATTGCACCGAGGGCGATGATCGCCACGCTCATCAGCTTTTCCAGAAGTCCTGTAAGGCTCTGTGCTGCTGCAGAAATGCGATCGACGTCGTAGCGCATCATCACGGCTTGTGCAGAAGAATTATCCCAACTGCGCCGATGAAGCGGTTCCATCGCCAAGGCCTTGATGGTGCGCATGCCGTGAACCGCTTCTACCAGCAGGGCCTGACGCTCGCCCTCCGCCTCGTAGAGAGCCTGAAGTCTGCGCCGAAACGGACCGATCAGGGCTGCGACTGCGATCCCTACGCAGGCGGTAAATGCCAACACCACGAGGGTGAGCTTGACACTATAGAGCAAGAGGATCGGCAGAAAGACAAGAAGCGAGAGACTATCGAGCACCGTCGTGAACATTCGGCCGGTGAGGAACTCGCGTATGCGGTTCGCCTGCTGCATATGCTTGACGAGTACGCCCGCCGGGACGTGTTCGAAGTAGCCGAGAGGGAGGGATAAAAGGTGAGCAAAAGTGCGAACAGCGACACGGATGTCAATTCGATTGGTTGCGTAGAGCAGGAGATATCGCCGCAGGAACGTGAAGATGGCATCGAAGACAAGTGCCAGGATGACGCCGCCCGCGAGAACATAAAGCGTTGCGTATGACTCGTGCATCAGAACCTTATCGATGACGAGCTGGGAAAAGAGCGGGACTGCCAAACCTAGTGCATAGAGCACGAGGGCTGCTGCGATAACATCTCGGAAAAGTCGCCTTTGTCTCAGAAGTTCGGGCACAAACCATAAGAAGCCAAAAGGCCGTTTGCCGTCCTTGAGTCGGAGGCGGGCTGGCTTGACAAGAATGACATGTCCGCTCCACGCCTTACAGAAATCTGCCTCCGCAAGAATAAGGGGTTCTGGCAGAGTGGCCCTGGGATCCAAGATAAGAACTTTATCCCCATCTTCGAAGCGCTGCGCCCCCGCTACCACAACCCAGTTCCCATTTTCGAGTTCGGCAACGGCGGGAAATGCTCCATCAAGATTTAGCAGCGAAGACCAGCTCAAGGATACCTTTCGCGCTCTCAGGCCCGAGTCTTGTGCGATACGAAGCATGAGATGAGGGGTAATAGGTTCGTCATTGATCGCATAAGCGTGCGCCAGCTGATCGACTGAGAGATCTGTGCCATGATGGCGAGCAACAGCGACAAGGCAGTGCAATCCTGTCTGGTATTCGCTACTCACTGGGAGACTCCCTCAATCAAGACGAGAAATTGGGGGAGGAGTTGCGGGTACCATTTGCTGATGGTGTCCCACCATTTCCCTGCACGTGATCACCAATAGCTGTTACGGTCGGGGTTTGCCTGATAGCGCCGGCTTCAATCAGGCCATTGACAGCCTTCTGCATCAACTCGACGGCATTTGCGAATGCATCGATTGGCATGATGACCCTCTGCCGGAAGGCCGGTTTGGGGTTGTTGTTGGCATCGCGTTCTGTCGGCGAAAGGCTCATGAGATCAATACGCACGATAGGGCCGGTGACGGTGATCTCGGCAATGCCATCTGAATAGACTTCGTCCTTGGTGGTCATACTAGCTCCTGGGTGCATCGACGAATGAGGCGCGAGTTTCCGTGACAGGTATTATGGGCGCGGTTCGGATCGGAAACGCGATGAGCATATCAACTGGCTACGCAGCTGCTTGAGGATTGAAGAGGACATCGACCCAATAGTTTGCCTTCTGATAGGTGTTCGTGGGGAATATGCTGGAGGTCCCATAGGCGTAGACGCCATTTCGGTTGGCTGCTGAATCGGCGAATGCCGTAAGTGGCCCGCTTGTTACGTCCGTGGTGAAATAGTTCGAGGTTGCAGCATAGTGTCCGTTGCTATGGTAGGAGACGACATAGCTGCTGCCGGCTGTCAGGCTGATCGGGTTCGAGAATGTCGCGGTCTGCCAGCCGCTGGCTGTCTCATTGGTGAAGGTGACGGTGCCGAGGAGCGTCCCGGTTGCTGTCCACAAGCGGCCCGTATGCGTTCCCGTATCGCCTGAGCCCTTGTAGAACTTGATGCCGCTGACGGTGCCGGCTGCGGAGGTCTGGAACTTCATGCCGAGCTCGACCGAGCTCGGATCGGTGTCGGAAAGCACCGCTGGCGTCGCAGAAGTCGGAAACAGGCTGATGGCGCTGCCTGTCGGTGCAGGTGGCGAGACGGTCAAACTCACGCTGGCCGAGGCCGCACCACCTTTTCCGTCTGAAATGGAGTAATTGAAGCCTGCTGTACCGGTGTATCCATTTGCCGGTGTAAAGGTCACAGCGGTGCCCTGAGTATTCAACGTGGCGGTACCATTGGTAGCAGAGCTCACACCCGTAACGGTGAGAGGGTCGCCATCAGGATCAGAGTCGTTGGCAAGTAGGGACGACGTATTAATGGTGAGTGGGGTATTCTGGCTCGTTGTAAAGCCATTGTCGTTGCTTGCCACGGGTGTTCTGTTGACTGCGCCGCCACTTGAGGGATTGAACTGTACGTCGACCCAGTAGTTCGTCGCCTGATAAGAGCTGGTCGGAAAGAGACTCGATGAGCCATAGGCATAGACACCATTGCCGCCAGACGACGAGCTGGACGGCGCTGTCAGGGGGCCATTTGTTGCCGCTGTCGCGAAATAGTTCGACGTCGACGCATAGTGTCCGCTGCTATGGTAGGAGACGACATAGCTGCTGCCGGCTGTCAGGCTGATCGGGTTCGAGAATGTCGCGGTCTGCCAGCCGCTGGCTGTCTCATTGGTGAAGGTGACGGTGCCGAGGAGCGTCCCGGTTGCTGTCCACAAGCGGCCCGTATGCGTTCCCGTATCGCCTGAGCCCTTGTAGAACTTGATGCCGCTGACGGTGCCGGCTGCGGAGGTCTGGAACTTCATGCCGAGCTCGACCGAGCTCGGATCGGTGTCGGAAAGCACCGCTGGCGTCGCAGAAGTCGGAAACAGGCTGACGGAAGTTCCGGGGGCGGCAACGTTGAGGCTTACATTTGCTGCAGACGTGCCACCTCTTCCGTCGGCAATCGAGTAGGCGAAGCCAGCGGTCCCGGTATATCCGGTCGACGGTGTGAAAGTGACGGAGTTCGAACTAGCGTTGAAGGTCGCTGTGCCATTGGTTGCGCCACTGACCCCTGTGATGCTCAACGGGTCCCCGTTAGGGTCGGTATCGTTTGCGAGCAGTGACGCAGCTGCTATTGTAAGCGCAGTGTTTTGGTTCGTGGTAAAGCCACTGTCGTTGTTGGCAACCGGTGGCTGATTGGTGGTTGAGGTTGACGGGTTGAACAGCACGTCGACCCAGTAATTCTCCGCATTATAGACATTGTTCGGGAAGGCACTCGACGAGCCGTAGGCGTACACTCCCGCATTTGCAGGGGCAGTAAGCGGTCCGTTTGTCACGGGGGACGAGAAATAGTTGTCCGTGGCTGCATAGTAGCCACGGTCCGTATGATAAGAGACCACATAGGTGGTGCCTGGCGTGATAGCCACGGGGTTGGCAAATCTCGCCACCTGCCATCCAACCCCTGTCTCATTCGTAAATGTGACTGTCGCAAGCCGCGTGCCGGTGCTCGACCACAGGCTCCCGGAATGGGTTCCGATGTTAATGTCGTTCTTATAGAAGCGTACCCCGGTGACAGTGCCGGCCACCGACGATTGAAACCTTAGTCCAAGTTCGATCGCACTCGGGTCTTGTGCCGGCACATTCGGCGGCGTTACGGAGCCCGAGAGGACGTTGTTGCCGGTCACTGTCACAGTGCGTCCGGCCCCTGGCGTCTCCAGATTGACACTGTCATCCACCGCCCGCGTCTTGATCGCAAATGTTCCGGCTGTGGACGGAATCCAGTTATAGGTCCAGGTCTCGTCGCCATTGGCCCGATGCCATGTCGTCCCGCCATCCGTTGACACTTCTACAGCAGCAATAACGCCACCTACATCCGAGGCCGTGCCACTGATCGTGACCGCTTGGCCCACAGTAAGTGCGGTTCCGTCGCTCGGGGCGGTGATCGCCGAAGTTGGCTTCGTGATGTCGGTCGATTGAGACGCCGCCGCCAGTCCTGATTCCAGTGTGCCTGGTTGGATCCCCATGTCAGCCAACAGGTTCACCATGGCCTGCTTGACGCGCGGGTCGACCGGAGTGGCGTCCAGGTCGTGATTGGCATCCAGTCCCCATGCCCAGTAGACTGTTCCGGCGCCAAAGACCAAGGCTCCGCTGGGAGCGCGATACAGGGTCAGATTGTGTGTGGCCGTGCCGCTTCCGACCGTATTGCCATAGTCCATGAGGTACGTGTCTACCGGGAGCGTCGTCGATGACAGCTCAATAAGACCGGCGGGCCGGAAACCGTTATCTGGCGATGCATCCCATTCGTAACCGAGATAGTTCTGTGTGAGGGTCGCTGTCTGACCAGGCTGCAGGTTAGCGACGCTCGTGTTGCGCCAGAAGCGCAGGTTCGCATCGTCGTAGGGAATCGAAATTGCGTCTCTGCGGTAGGAATCGACCTGGAATATTGTTCCGGTCAGTGCATTCTCTGGCCGGCCGCCGCCCTGAGCCGTCGACGAGACAAAGCGTGGATCCCGAAATGTTCCCGTCCACTCATTGCTCGGATCGATATCGCCGCCGGACCATGTCTCCTTGTAGGAAACAAGCGTGCGATACGGCTGTGCGCCGGCACTGATGCTCGGCGCCCACCTCGTCTTCCAATAAACCTCGTTCCCACTCCAGAAGGAAAGGTTTACGCCGGCGTCTCGGGCCGCCTCGACATTGGCCCGTTGCTGACCCGACCAATATTCGTCGTGGCCGACGGAAAGAAACATCTTGTGGTTCTGGATCAAGCTTCCGAAACGATCGGTATCGACCCCAGCCATATAGGAGACGTCATATCCATTCTTCTCGAGCCACATAAGGGCCGGGTATTCGACTCCGAAGATGTAGTCCTGGGGCCCCGATGAGAGACCGCCACCTCGGGTCGTGATTGGGCGGTTGTAGCTGACGGCATAAGCGCGGCCGTTGCCGAGCGCGCCAGTGCCAGGCCCGTTGCCACCATAGAAGTTCGCTCCTCCCCATGGATTATAGGCCTGCCATGTGGTGTCGGAGGTTTGGAAAATGATATCGCTGGTGCTGCTGTCGTCCCGGACAATAAAAGGAATATGGTTTGCGCCAGCGACGCCATCCTGACGGACAAGCTTCGCAATGTAGATGCCGGAGGTAGCGTCGGCGGGGATATTCCAGGAGGCCGATACAGCCCAGTTCCCTGCATCAACCGCGCCGGTAGCGGCGTCGCGTAACGGATTGGGTTGAGTTTGAAGGCCGGAGTGTTGCAGTGTGGCAACCTTCCTTGCTCCCATGCCGCCGTAGTAGCCGAGACGATAGATATCGATCCGGTAATTCGTCGAGTTGGTGTTTATCTTGAAGCTGACAGTCTGCCCCCGGTTGGTGCTAATCTCTGTCGCAAAGCCCTCAATGTTGGCGCTGCCGATCCCGTCGATACCCCACTCGCTTTCCGGGTTGCCTGGCTTCTGGTTCTCGAGAACTGTGGCATTCACAGCCGCTGCTGCTGCAAGCGCCTGCGGAGCTGTTGACGTAGTACTGGTTGTGACAGGGCCTTGCAGTACAGCCGGTTGGGACGTAGTCGAAGCAGCAGCCGCCCCCGGTATTTCTGGTCCTCCGCCGGGAAGCCATCCCGAGGTTTCCTGCTGAGGATCAGTCGCTGTCGTCTGCGGCTGAGGCATACCCGGGGCTGACGGGGCCAGCGACGCCATCTGGAATTGCGGGGTCTGATTCCAAGTCGCGCGATAGACTTCGTGACCGCCTTGCGCGTTCGGAACTACAGGAGATCCAACACCAGCGTACGTGATTGCCGGGGGCGACAAGGGATCTAGATGACCGATAGGAGGATCCGTGTTCTCCACGCCTCGGCCCGAAAGGCCCGTTTCGTATTCTTCTGGGCGGCGCGCTGGGTTCGTTTCAAATAATGAAAAGGAGAACTCGCGTGCTCGCGAATTGGCGGGTTGTTCGGCAATATATTGAAACTTGGCTGCTTCTTCCGGTTGCTGCCACATCCGGGGAAGGCCGAAAGAAGATTCCTTCGCATCCGATAACGAGCCATTGATGGACCAGCCGCGATGTAATAGAGCTTGAAAGTAGCGTGCGCCCGCGGAATGCATTGCAGGCTCCTCTGAAAAAGCATCTAGCCCATCGATCGAAGCATCTCATAGCGTTAGTCGGTTTGAAAGCTGCTCAAACCAGCATAAGTGGTCGCTTAGTAGGTACTCTTCCGAGCAAAGGCACGCCTCGCCCACAATGAGAGTAATCCAATCGGCTTTCTCTGGATGAAGAGCTTAAAGACTTTGCAATCAATTTAGCATCGAGTGGCTCGGAGAGGCTGCATTTACCAGTATTTCGTCAACTCCCGCCAGGGAAAGCGTGGGCGGGACGAACCTGCGTCGCCGACTTATGTGCGAAAGACGAGGGACTAATCCTGAAGAGGTATGTCCAAACTCTGGGGTTAGTCCTGCAAGTGGGCTTGTTGCGCCATTGTAAAAAACCCTACTGTATTTCGTGACGATTAAAGCGACCTGCAATCGAGTATAAGAAAACGATCAGTTGTCACTAACATGGCTAGCCCAGGCTTTATTTATGTAATCAGTATCGCAAGGTTCCGTGTCATGGCCGGAAGTGCCGCTAACATAGCAGGAAGCGCTCAGTGACCGTTGAAGTTCTCGCACGGTCGCTTTACCGCCGATTGGCTGATTCGATGGAGCGGACACGCCGGCGGCGGCTGAGGATACCAGTAGCAAATGCTACATACACGCCGCCCGTGATCTACTTTCTTGCTCCAGATTACAATTCACCCTCAGGCGGGGTCCGGACGCTCTATCGCCATGTTGACATCCTCAACTCCAGCGGGACGCCGGCATTTATACTGCATCAAAGCCGCAACTTTCGCTGTACATGGTTTGAGCACGAGACCCGAGTAACAGATCTGCAGAGTGCAAAGATCTGCGCAACCGACCTCCTTGTTGTGACAGAGCTGGATATCGATCTTCTCGATCGTCTTCCTGTCGGGACCAGGCACGTAATCTTCAATCAGGGCGTTCATCTGACCTGGACCCGCGCATGTGAGAACCTGCCTCGGCACTATGGAGCGCGTCCGGATCTTGCTGGTGTGGTGACAGTGTCCGATCATAGTACGGAGTTGTTGCGATACGCGTTTGATCCTCCTCGCCTGCAACGTATCCATCTCTCAATCGATCCTGGACTGTTTTATCCAGGGCAAGGCATTCCGGCGAGACGCATCGCCTACATGCCGCGTCGTGGAGCGAGAGATGCAAGGCCTGTCCTTGAAATACTACGCGGCCGGGGAACGCTGCGGGACTGGGAACTGGTGCCAATCGATGGCCTGACGCCATCCGAAGTTGGGAATATGCTGCGAACAACAAGGATTTTTCTATCGTTCGCAGACCAAGAAGGATTCGGCCTCCCTGCCGCCGAAGCTATGGCCTGTGCCAACTTTGTATGCGGTTTCCACGGCTTTGGAGGTCGCGAATTCTTCCGATCTGAATTCAGCGCGGCGGTTCCCTCAGGAGATATACTCGAGTTTGCGCGCACGGTAGAGGGCATCGTTGCACGTGATCGACTGGACTCGATGTGGTGCCGAGAGCGCGGTAACAAAGCTGCTGCATTCATCGCGGCAGAGTACTCACCCGAGCGAGAGCGCAACGACGTCATACAGACCTATACGGGGTTCTTACGGGAGCAGCAGGCGCAACCTTTGCGGGAGCAAGTGCCAGTGCCACGAGCGGCCGATGGATGAGAACGACACCGCTTCTTGGGCTCAGTATTCTAGGTCGACCCTTATTTCGCAGGGCGCACAAGCGCTTTTCGCTTTCGCTCGGTGAATATGCGCTTCCATATTGAACCTCACGTCACATGGGCTGGTAAGATGATGAAGACCCTCGATCGACTATCGCTCATTCGGGCCGGTGGAACGCTGAAGGCCGAACGTCCTATGACAAGAACTCCACACGTGAGCGTGGTCGTACCGTGTTATAATTACGGCCATTGTCTTCGGCAGTGTGTCGAAAGCGTCACAATTGGCCAGACAGGGATCGATATTGAAGTCGTTATCGTCGACGATAAGTCGACGGACGACAGTCTTGATGTTGCATTGTCGCTCCAAGCAGAAGATCCCCGGGTGCGAGTCATTTCGCATGAGATCAACAGAGGTCATATTCAATCATTCAACGATGGCCTGGAGGCGGCTGTCGGAGAGTATGTGCTGCTTCTCTCCGCGGATGATCTCGTCACTCCTGGAGCATTATCGAGAGCTGCGGCATTCCTTATGGCCGAACCCTCGGTCGGGATGGTCTATGGAAACGTCATCGATTTCGACACGCATCCGCCTCCAGCGCGAGTTGACAAGCCAGCATGGGTCATCTGGCACGGCTCCGATTGGCTCCGTGATCGATGCCGATCCGGATACAATGTAGTTTCTGGCCCCTCAGCCGTGATGAGAAGATCAGTCCTGAGGGCGATCGGGGGATACCGGCCAGACCTCCCTCATGCTGGCGACTTCGAGATGTGGATGCGGACCGCCGCCGTCTCAGACATCGGATTCCTCGCTGGAGTCGATCAGGGATACTACCGCCACCACACTGCCAATATGCACAAGAGCATGTTTCATTCGGGTACGGCCCATGGGCAGCTGATCGACATTAAGCAAAGATGGCTGTCCTTCGAGGCGGTCTTCACAGGTATCGGTCGGATGCTCCCTGAAGGACAGCAGCTTTTTGATGTTGCTCGTCAGACGATCGCATGCCAGGCATTGGAATATGCAAATTATGCTTATGCGAGAGGTTTTCTCACTTTCCCAGTAGAGAGTTTTGAGCAGTTTGCATCTCACATCTACCCTGACGTGAGCCAAACTCGAGCCGGTCGAGCGCTTGAACGAAGAAAGCGCCTCGGGATGATATCATTACCGCTTCATCCCTTGTGGACACCCTCGGCCATAGCCTGGAGATCGACTGAAGCCATGCGTGCATGGAGGCGACGCAGGATAGGTGTCTAGGCGCGGCACGTCATTCTGGCTGCAGTTTGATTCCATATACCCCGGTATCGAAGCTGTACCGCAACGGATCGCTTGATTTTGCGGAATAGCAGCGCATCCGGCAACGACATCAACTTCGCGACCGAAGCTTGGCTATGAGGTTGCGCTCGAGGTCCCAGATGTAAAGCGCCGTCGATCGCGACTATCGCTCGCGTGGCATGGTTCTGGAGTCCGCACGGGGGTCTATTCCTGGACCTGACGACCTTCCTCCTCGCCAGAATACGTCACCGCAGTTTAGCCACCTGCCGACGGGCCGGCTGACCCTAGCTGCCGCGCGCTGCACCAATGCATCCGAGCATGAGTGCTGAACTTCAGTAGATGGGGAATCGACAGGACGTCCAAGCGTGTGGCGTGGAAGTCGCGATGCATTCGGCAAGTCATCGCGTCAATCGAGGTACGTCTCAATTGCACACGAGACTCGGTGTGCTTTGGGTCATCATTCCTTTCCGATAGCGGTGAGGGCTGGAAGAAACATGAATCCCAATCAGTCAATAACAGGTCGAGACTCCCAGATCCTGCCAATTCCCATGCGTGATCCGCAGGCCCAGATGAACCGGATCAATGTATCCTGGATTTCGTCGACAAATGTCAGGCATCTCATCGAGCGGCTCATCGGGGTTGCTAAGCAGGGGCTTCCGCAGATGTATGCGGACGGGGGCTTCGTTCAAACTCTACGCGGGGTTCAGTCCAAATCGGGGCCTTCACTGCAATTGGAGGGCAGGAACCTGCGCTATTCCGCGATTGTTGCCTTAGGAGCGTCTTGCCTCGATATCGATGGACAAAAGGACATTCTTGGACTGCAGACCGCAGCCGAGTTCGCTCGCAACATCGTCGAGCAGGCAGAAAATAGTCAGGATCTCGGTGCCGTCGCCCTTACAGCTTGGGCAGCAGCGGAGATTGCCGATCACAGTGCTGCGAATCTCTTTGAGCGCCTTCGGTCTCTGTTCGCTGATGGCGTGATAATTTCGACAGTCGAATGCTCATGGGTACTCACGGCCGCGCTTGCAGGTCGTCATATCGCGGACACAGAGCAGCTGTGTAGTTTGGCAGCCGGCAGGTTAAGGGCTGCCCAGCGGCAAAGTGGCCTTTTCCCGCACATGTTGCCGAGCAGCGCAGGGGGGCAGCTTCGGAGCCACGTCGGCTCGTTCGCGGATCAAGTGTATCCGATCCAGGCTCTTGCGCGTCTCTCTTCTGCAGCAAACGATAAAGCCGCCTTGGAAGCTGCGAATGCGTGTGCGTCCAGGATTTGTGGTCACCAAGGCTTCTCTGGGCAATGGTGGTGGCACTACGATATTCGAACCGGTGACATTGTCGAAGGCTATCCCGTCTACAGTGTGCATCAGCACGCGATGGGACCTATGGCTCTGTTCGAGCTCTTGGAGGCCGGCGGATCTGATTACAGGCCTCAAATCGTAAAAGGCCTAAAGTGGTTTGAGGAGCGCCCGGAGGTCAATGTCGACCTGATATCTGAAGAGCATGGTGTCATCTGGCGAAAGATCGGCCGTCGGGAGCCAGCCAAGGCAATGCGTTCCATCTCGGCCGTGACGACCGCCATGAGCCCGGGAGCTCACATTCCAGGCCTTGGTCGAATTTTTCCGCCAAGGGAGGTCGACTATGAGTGCCGTCCGTATGAACTGGGCTGGCTCATCTATGCTTGGATGTCCGGGGGCATTGTCGGGAAACAGTCTCCGGGATGGCTCGGCTGAACCGATCTCATGAGCAGGCGACTTCACGCACATCATAGACACGCCGAGGCTGAGCTGGACGGTGAGGCGAATTGGCAGCGTAAGGGCATCTTACGCGAGTACGAGAGCCGAAGGCGTAAGTCTGATCCTTCGCTGTGTACCACAGCCTCGTCGAAAAGCCGGATCACTCAACTGGCCTGGCCTGCGGCTCTCCTTCTCGCAGCCCTCATGATTCCCTGGATCATTCAAATCGGCCCAGCCCGGCTTTCCGTCTATCGCATCATCCTGGTCCTGACGCTCGCGCCTGCTTTGGCCATGTGGTGCATGGGAAAGGCGGGAAAGATAAAGATCGCCGATATTGCCCTGTTATTCTACTCATTTTGGTGCGCCCTTGGCCTCATCCTGATCCACGGCGTCAATATCGCTCTTCAACCAAGTGCAATCATCTTCATCGAGACCATGGGGCCGTATCTATTGGCTCGCCTGTATATTCGAGATGCCGACAGTTTTTATGGCATGGTCAATCTTCTCTTCAAGTTGTTTATTCTTTTCCTGCCGCTTGCGCTTATCGAGTCTGTTACAAGTCGTAATCTGACGCTCGAGTTCTTCGGATATGTCTTTCCAACGCCACCCGATAGCCCTTATGAGCCGCGCTGGGGCCTCAGGCGGGTGCAAGGTTTTCTGGAGCATCCGATTCTGTATGGGGTCTTCACCGGCAGCATCGTCGGGATGGTGTACATGGTTCTCGGTTACAAGAAGCCGTTGCTTGTGCGCTTGGGGAAGACGGGTCTTGCGGCCCTGACAGCCATTCTCTGCATGTCCGCAGGGCCGATTACAGCCATTGTGGCGCAGCTCATGTTGATCGCCTGGAACGGCATCCTCCGAAGCAGCATCCACAGATGGAAACTGTTTTGGGGAATTGTAATCGCCATGTATCTATTTGTTGCGGTCGTCTCCAACCAATCCGTTCCGGAATTCTATATCGGACATTTTTCTTTTGATGAAGCTTCGGCTTACTACAGGGTTCTGATCTGGCGGTTCGGTTCCGCATCTGCCATGAATCACCCGTTCTTCGGCGTTGGTCTGGGCGAGTGGGAACGTCCTGATTGGATGCCTTACAGCATTGACATGTTCTGGCTCATTCATGCGGTGCTGAATGGAATTCCAGCTGCAATCATGATGCTGATTGCCTTTTTCTCGATCGTGATCCCTCTGAGCTTCAAAAAGGGCCTGGACGAGCGGCTCAACGAATACAGGATGGCGCACCTCTTCTCTATGGCAGGCTTTTTCCTTGTTGGTTGGACGGTTCACTTCTGGAACGGAACCTATGTCTTGTTTCTGTTTCTATTGGGAAGTGGGGTCTGGCTTATCGATGTTGAGACCAAACCTAGAATTGCTGCCGCATCCAAGGGGGCGCGCACAAGACACCCGTCGGCTCGGCCAAGTATTCCCCGTCGAAACCGTGATGGCCTTGGCAAAATGAATCTCCGCGAGGAGGCGAAGTAGACAATGGCATCCCTGAATTTTCGACAGAAAATTGACCGTGCGGCCGCCAGCTCAAGCAATGCAGTCCACAAGCTGCGCTGGGGTGTTCGCGCGGTTGGTATCCAAAGTACTCTTAGAGGCTCTTTTCGACTGCTGAAGCTGCGGCTGAACCGTCCGCTGCAAAGCCAGATTTCCCTTCGGTCTGGCCCAGTACTGCGGTTCAACTACCCGAGCCAGTTCCCGCAGGCGCTTGTCATGTTTGGGGATTTTATCGATCCTGAATATGCATTTTTGCGCGAGGTGGCGAACCTTGATTGGGTGATTGCCGACGTCGGAGCAGCCATCGGACAATTTGCTATCTATGCCGCGAAACTACCATGCTCGCTAGTCCATGCGTTCGAGCCGAGCGGAGCCAACGTGGCGACCTTTCGAGAGAATATCGCTGACAACGACGTTTACGATAAGGTGAAGGTCTACCAAATCGCATTGTCCGACTCGGAGGGAGAGGCCGTCTTTGAGACGTCGGGGCAGACATGGATGAGCCAGATCGCCAGCCACGCTGTGCAAGGAGGAGAGATAGTTCCTGTCAGGACATTATCGGACGAACTCGAGCATCTTGGCGTTTCACGTCTCTCCGTTCTCAAAGTGAACGTCGCTGGCTTCGAACCAAAGGTGCTTGCTGGTGCAACTGCGTTCCTGGAAACTGGGAAGGCCGATATTTTGATCCTTCTGCTAGGACTTCCCTCCCTCTCCGTTTACGAGAGAATATCCCACTACGGCTATCGGTTCTTCTACTATCATCCAGTCGAAAGAGCACTTTTCGAGGTGAAAGAGTTTGATGAGCGATCTGTCCTAGGCCAGCAACCATGGCCCGCAAGACACATCATTGCCGTTCATTCCACCGCAATTGCCAATGGAATATGCTCGTCCATTTCAGTGCCCTCGTGAAACCGGGCTTTAGCGCTGATACTGGAAGTCACGCTTGGACGGATCGTTTCGACTGTCTATCGGGAAGGTAGGCCCTAGCTCACGATTTCCGCTCATGACGGGGGAGTTGTTATTGATGGAATAGTATCCGTAATAGCCCTTCTGGAGGTAGTTGTTGGTCAGCGAGACGCCCGAGATCGAGCCGCCATTGAACTGGCCATCGACATAGACGGTATAGCCGCCGCCGACCAGGTAGTTGTTGTCGACCTTGACGTTGGAGACCGAGCCGAAATAGTTGTCGATCATCAGGGCCGAGGTCTGGGTGTTGTCGTTGATGACCGTGTTGTGCTCGATGGTGATGTTGGAGGTGCCGCCATCGACCTCGATGCCGTCGTAATGCGGGGCGCCCGAGGCCTTGAGATTGTGGATGTAGTTGTCGCGGATGACGGTGTCGCCGCCATTGAGGGTAATGCCGTTCTCGACATTGTAGATGTTGTTGCGCAGGAAGGTGCCGGTGCCGAGGATGCCGTGCGAGCCGGAGTTGTTGCTGCCGGTGCCGTTGATCTCGGTGTCCTGCACCGTGGTGCCGTCGACGCCCGGCTTGATGTACACGCCCCAGTAGCCGGTGAAGGTGATCTTGCAGTTCTTCAGAGTGACGTTGTCCGCCTCAATGATCACCGGTCCCTTGATGTCCAGGCCCTCGACAACCGCGCCTGCCTTGGTGATGGTGATGCCCCCTGACGCATTCAGGGTCACCCCAGACGGAACACCCGTATTCGTCGCATTCGGAGCGCTTGCCCAATCCAAGGTGGCTCCTGCACCCACATGAGGTTCAGAGCGCACGATGTCGGCAATGGGGTAAATGTTCGACTCGGCTCTGTCAGCGAATAGGTCCGAAGCCAATCCGAGCGTGATCAAGACAAGACCGACTGTGGAAATTGACGCGCCAAACAAAGACGCCCTGGGACCCTTTTCGCACTGGCGACGGGTTCTGCTCAACTCTCCATCGTGATGTGGTCGTTCAGGTAACATTTGAATGACCTTTGCCCTGCTGGACTAGGAACGCATCATGCTACGGAACGAACTAGGTCTTTCTATATCTTCTAACGCGACGATGTCTTCTCGACCATGATGATCATAAATATGGGTCAATCGATAACTGAGGCATGGTCTCAGGAGACTGGCGACACGAGTCCTTGCACCATAAATTCTCTCGGAGGTCGTGCTCCGCAGTTAATTCGCCCCCGTTTGAAATCGATAGAGATGCACATCGTATCCGGAAAACTCATCCTCGAAAATCCCATTGGAAGGCCGGAGAATGCGCTCTTCACCAATCACCTTCACCGTCGCAGCGCGCGATGTATCTATCTTAAATCGAGCCTGGATCGTCTGATTGGAGGTTGATGCGGCGAAGAAGTAGGTGTCGGCGCCTGACGACTTGAGCATGGCCAGAATCGACCGCGTTTCGTCGACAAGTATTAATTCTGGACCGTCCTGATCGTTCAGAACCGGTGCAAGCGAGTTGAGTTCCTCATTGACCCGGCGGACAGCCTCAACGGCATCCAGATGCCGAAATATCCCATCCTCCCGAAAGCCATGGGAAAACTCGTGAACGAAGTAAACGATCCCTCTTGCGCCGGCTATCACTGCAAGCCAAACCTCTGCCCGAATCTGACGCGGACTTGGACGATCGCTGTCATGCGAGATTCTGGTCGTTTCTATAACTGTCCACACAGAATAAGCCTCGTGAGCCCATTTCCGAAGATTGGCAACACCACGGGCGACGTATCCGAGGCGTCCCTTGATCAGGCCCGCCGAAGACGCCACTGGATAAACGTCGAAGGAGGCAATATCGACATCTTTGGATGCTTCCGTGTAGTAGTCTAAATCCCCCGTGCAAGTCCCGCGCCCCGGCCATGTTGGATCTGCAATACCTCTCCCGAAGTTGACCATAACGGGACGCGTGGAATCACTTCGCTTCATGAGACGCGTCCGCTTGGCAACGGAAGCTGGCGGCACACAGGTCACACTCAAGCCAAGAGCATTCTCCTGAGCATTGTCCGGCTCATCGGGATGCATCCACGCCTTTATGATGCTGCTATGGCGAAAGGAAAGACTGAGATCATTCTGCTCGGCGACGGCAAACAAGCCATTGCGCTCGAGATCTGCCAATTGTTCCTTTGTTGGCCCGCCCCACAAGCCAACGAAGGTATTGATACCCAAAGCCTTGTAGGCGGCACCATTGCTCGGGGATTGCAGCCAAACTCCAATTGGGATGAATGATGGATCCGTTGGAAAGCCATTCGGAAACCTCTCCGTTCCGAGCCTCCGGTCCCTGTTAGGTGCCTCAGCGTTAACCAGGCCGCCAAGGAAAGGAAAAAGCGTTATGCCTATAAGAAAGAGCTTTACGATCTGCTCGGCTGTATTCCGCGCAGTTCGCAGCCGATATTTCCCCGATGCTCCATCGAGTGAGAAAGCATTAGACTGTGCCGTCGGACGAGTTTTCATATGAATCTGGAGCGGCCTGTGCCCTTCACCTGGGGGTTCTATCCGGCATCCATAGGGACCGGGGGCATTCGCGCAATGGCAATTGCGGATACTCAACCTGTTTAGGTGGCAATTTTTAAAAGCGGTTTATAAATAAAGCAGCAGTTCTGATAGTCGAGAATAGATGTTGAATTTTGAATCGAGAGACTGTTTGGTTATGATAGTTTGGGATAGGGCCGCGTTAGTGTTATGGAATGGCTTTTGTACTTCGTCTCTGCGAGACCGGCGCCTAGTTGGGTTGTAAATCGCTGTAATTGATGCAAGGAGCACAGTGACCGTGTTGAGTGTCGAAGCGAGCACTTTGCCTGATGTAAAAGTCGTCGAATCCGACCTGTTTTCGGATCAGCGTGGCTATTTCACGGAAATCTATAGCCAGCCCGCTTTCACCGCGGCCGGGATCCCGGAGACCTTTGTCCAAGACAATATGTCTCTCTCAATTCATTCGGGCACCGTCCGCGGGCTGCACTATCAGCTTCCACCCTTCGCACAAGCGAAACTGGTGCGGGTCGGCCGTGGGCGTATCCTGGACGTCGCTGTCGACCTTCGCCGCTCCTCCTCGACATTCGGGCGTCATGTTGCCGTTGAGCTTTCAGCCGCCAACCGTCGTCAGCTGTTCATTCCTGTAGGATTTGCCCACGGGTTCTGTACGCTCGAGCCCGATACGGAAGTCTATTACAAGGTAAGTGCTCCTTATTCTCAGGCTCACGATCGCGGTTTGGCATGGAATGATCCTGCCCTTGGTATTCGGTGGCCTGTTGCAGCCGAGAGTGCCATCTTGTCCAGTAAAGATACTCACCATCCCAAACTAGCCTCATTGGCTTCTGACATATTCTAAGGACCATCCCGGTGCGTGTGCTTGTCACTGGTCAAGATGGACAGCTTGCCCGGGCACTTGCCGAGCGTGCATCCCACCATGGGGCCATCGTTACTTTAATTGGGCGTCCTCGGCTGGATCTTGCCGTACCTTCTAAGGTCGGAAGCGCTCTGTCGAAATTCGAGGGAGACGTCATTGTCAATGCCGCGGCCTATACCGCTGTCGACCAGGCGGAACGCGAGCCGGATCTAGCGAATCTTATCAATGGTGCAGGCGCGGGCGCTGTGGCTCGTGCTGCGGCACAAATGAAAATTCCGGTGATTCAGATATCGACGGACTATGTTTTCGACGGCACCTCCGCGAAGCCATACAGGGAGGATGCCGTTCCACATCCTTTAGGGGTCTATGGCGCCTCAAAACTGCTCGGCGAACACGCGGTCGCCGCAGCGACGGCCAATCATGTGATTCTCCGGACGGCGTGGGTTTATAGCCCGTTCGGCAAGAACTTTGTCAAGACGATGCTTCGGTTGGCAAGAGAAAGGCGTGAGATTGCCGTAGTTGGCGATCAGATCGGGTCTCCAACGAACGCCCTTGATCTAGCCGATGGCATTCTGATGGTTTGCCGCCATCTCACCAGTCGGCCTGATGATCCGACATTGCGTGGCATCTTCCATATGACCGGATCGGGCAAGGCCAGTTGGGCAGAATTCGCACACGCGATCTTTGCCTGCTCCGGTAGTTTGGGCGGGCCCTCCGCCCAAGTCCAGTCGATCGAGACCAGGGATTACCCTACGCCCGCTCGAAGGCCAGCTCAGTCCCAGCTAGATAGCAGTCGGCTCGTGGCTATCCACGGAATCACTCTTCCCGCGTGGCGCATATCCTTGAAGACCTGCGTCGCGCGCCTCATCGCTGAGGCAGCATACTAGGAGCAACTTTATGAAAGGCATTATTCTGGCTGGTGGCTCGGGCACGCGACTGCATCCGATGACTTACGTGACATCGAAGCAGCTGCTCCCCATCTATGACAAGCCGATGATCTACTATCCTTTAACAACCCTCATGCTGGCGGGAGTGCAGGATATCTTGATTATTTCAACGCCTGACGATCTTCCGAAGTTCAAGCAATTGCTGGGCAATGGTGCGCGCTGGGGCCTTCGGCTGTCTTATGCGGTGCAGCCAAAACCAGAAGGACTGGCGCAAGCTTACGTCATTGGCGCGGATTTCGTCGCTGGGGGTCCTTCCGTTCTGATCCTGGGTGACAACGTCTATTTTGGCCACGGGCTGCCCGAGCTGCTTGCTTCGGCGAGCCGACGGCGCACAGGCGCGACGGTCTTTGCTTACCATGTCACCGATCCAGAGCGGTACGGTGTGGTGGATTTCGACGAAACGGGGAAAGCAGTCTCAATCGAAGAGAAGCCCGTCAAACCGCGATCCAACTGGGCGGTCACCGGTCTCTATTTCTATGATTCGCAGGTCGTGGAAATTGCCGCGAGTCTCAAGCCTTCTGCTCGCGGTGAATATGAGATTACTGACGTAAACCGGGCATATCTCGAGAACGGTCAGCTTCAGGTTGAACGAATGGGGCGTGGATTTGCTTGGCTTGACACGGGTACGCCGGATGCGCTCGTGGAAGCAACGGAGTTCGTTCGCGCGCTAAGTAACCGACAGGGGTTCCGAATCGCTTGTCCAGAAGAAATTGCGTTTAATCTCGGTTGGATCGACCGGCAGCAGCTTCTCAGCCTCGGGCGAGAGCTGGCGAAGAGCTCCTATGGACAGTACATCCTCCAGATCGCCGAGGGTGCCGCCGCGAACGTCTGATCATCGGCCCGGGAGTGAATTGCAGGCCCCAGGTCAAACAAGTTTTTCCAGAAAGGGCCTTAGTGGTGCCGGGAGCCTGTCAGGGGAGTAGAGCGTCAGGAGAGATCGAAGCGAATAGAGGCTGCTGAATGCTACGGCCGCGACGCCGAGGCCCGTCGCAGGCCAGAACGGGAGGAAGAGGAACCCGCAGAATACTGCCCCAGCCAACGGTAGAAAAATCAGCCCAAGTACTCTGTTCGGCGCTGTCCAGCGAAACCCACTCATTCGCTTAACGATTAAATAGACCAAGATGCTATGCCAGACGTAAAGGAGAAAGAAGGCCGCGCCCGAACCGTTAACTCCGAACTTCGCGATCAAAAGCCAGGCGAGACCGACGTGAACAGTCGCGGCTGCAAATTCAGTCCAGAAAAAGGTGCCCCGAGCACCCTTGGCCAGAATAATGAAGCCCATAGGCCAGGCGACTACGCGCATCATCATCCCCAGGCATAACCACCTCAGGAGTGTGATGGCCGAGCTGAATTCCGTAGAGTAGAAAACCGCAAGGATGATCGGCGAGAACGTCAGCGTGGCAATGACGCCGGGACCTGCCAGCAGCATGCTCACATGGGCTTGCTCGTTGACCAACCGGTTGCATTCTGCGTTGTCCGTCGCTGTCGCGGTCAGTCGTGGATAGAAGTCAGCGCTCATCGCCTGTAGGAGAAATCCTGTGTAGAGGCCACCGAGAGTCCATGCAGCTTGATAGAACCCAGCCGCCTCAATCCCTGCAAGGTGCAGCACGATGATACGGATCCCATAGGCCGCGCCAACGGTCAGAAAGCTGCTTGCCATGAATGCAAGACCCAACTTCAGCAAACCCGCCAATTCGGGCCCCATCTGCGGCAGGGGGACATGGACGGAAGGCACCTGAGCCTTTCGACTGTACCACCAGGATGTGACAACCAAAGCGCCGGCGGTTGCTATGAGAGACAGAACGATGCCCCTCTCGCCGAACCAGTAGATCAATGGGATGCCGATTGTCGTACCGAAGAACGCTGCCAAAATGTTCATTCGTGCTAGATCGGGAATTCGTCGCAAACCTTGGATCAATGCCATCTGAGCGCCGGATATACAGCGGAAGAGCACGGCCAGGGAGAGTAGAGCAACGCCGATCGCTTGCTGATGACCATCGAAGGTGAATGCGGAGATCGGCCCCGCCAGAGCGAAAAGGCAAATCGCACCGAGTATACCGAGAACGATGGATGTACGCCTTAGAACCGTAGCTGTCTGTGCAATTCTGTCGCGATCTCCCGATCCTGCCGCCTCGGCTATCTGTCTGACCCCACTGTTAGAAATGCCTAAGCCTGCCAGCCCTTGGGACATCTCGACAATCGCCGTGTACAATCCGGCAAGACCAACCCCTGAGGGACCAAGAATAATTGCGATTGCCTTGTTTCGGAGAATGCCAAAAGCGATAGTGATGACCGTCGAGCCGCCAATCTGCGCTGTCGAACGAAGAATCTGGATATAGCTGTGCCGGTTCGCGTGCTTCCCATCCGTGGTCATCAGCTGAGCAACTCTCCTTGATTCTCGGGCGAAAAATCGAACGTAGTCTCTAAATTGGGAGGCGTGATGGTCTCAATGATGCCCGCAGAGCCGCGCGGTGGGTCGGACCGAGAAAAGATCTCATAGCAGCGCCGGTTACGATGCCGAGTTGGAAAAGTGCGGCCTCCGCTTTCCCGTGATAACGCCTAAAATATTGTATACGGTTGCGCGCGAGAAGCGCCGAGAGCATTGGGTTCTCGCGGTATTCGCCCCCGATATGCATCACCTCAGCATTGGGAGCGTATATAATTGAAAAGTTGTGCTCGCGCATTCTGCGGAGATAGTCGACTTCCTCGCTGTAGAGAAAGAACGATTCATCCCAGTCGCCAATGGTCGCGCGCGCATGGGCCGAAACGGCGAGTGCAGCACCGGTTGCCCATTCCACCGGCCCTCCCAAATCGTAAAGTTTTGGGTCGCCAATCACCTCGCTCAGGCGGGTCCGCGAGGCCCAACGACCCAGGAAAGCCTCCAACCACACCGCGGCAATTGAAGGCTCCCGTCGAAGCGATAGGGCAACTGATCCATCCTCGTTCAGCATACGTGGGACGACAACTCCGACGCGCACATCCTGCAATCGCTCAAGCAGCCTCGTTGCGACCCCGGGACGGAGTCGGATATCTGGATTCAAAATGAGGACGTGTCGATCCGGCTCAATCGAAGACGTAGCCGCGTTGATCCCTGCGGCATATCCAGCGTTTCGCCCCATTCGAATGACCTTTGGACGAACCGGGTGGCGGGCGGCCAAGTCAGCACTTCCATCCTGTGACGCGTTGTCGACGATAACAGTCTCGATATCGGAGAGACCGCAAAGCCCATCGGCCAAAGAGTCGAGCAATCCTGGGAGCACTGCAGCACTGTTGTAGGTGACGACAATGAGCGACAGTGGCGAGTTGGCGGAAGGCCTCTCATTTACCGAACGATTCTGCATGTCCACAATCACCACGCTATGCGCCTGCGGCAGTAATTTGAAGAATATTGAGTGAGGACCATTGGTCCATCACCATTATGAGCTAGCGTTGTTTCGGCAAAGAAAGCAGGTCCCGAAACGAAAGAGGAGGTCCGATAATTGCGACCGGAAGGAACCAGGAGAATAGAAGGAACGCGTGACTTCGAAACATCGTCCTGCCAGATGCGCATGGAGCAGGGCCTATGACCGCTGGAGGCTAGGAACTCCGAAGTTGCCGGCCCTCTCGAACTGCTTCCTACTGCGTCGGCCCTTGATCGCCAGGAGCAACCCGACGCTCTCCCGGCGCTTCTCTGATCGCCACTTTAACGACATCCCCCGGCATCAAGAGCGTGTCCTCGCTCGCCACAAACTCATCAGACTTGTCCGGAGATTTTCGAACGATCGTGAATGCGAGCTCCGGCTCTACAGCACCGTCCTTGCCGTCTTTCGAGGGCGAGGCTTCGCTGATGATCAGGATTTTCTTAAGGACATCTTCCTTGATCCGCAGTCTCTCAAGAGCGGCCTGAGCCTCCTGCAACTCGGTCGACACGTCTGTCTGATGCTTGTCCTTCAGGCTGAGCGAGTTTCTTGTTGCTTCGCTCAGATTCTGGCGAGCCCGCATAACGGCTGTCACTTCGTCCAGTCTGTTAGACTGTAAGTTTGCGACAGCGAACTCCAGTTCCGTTCTACGCGATACCGTAGCAATGCCACGTTCGACAAGGGACTTTACATTCGCCAAATCGTCTCCGACCGTCTTGATACGGGCCTCCAACGACAATGTCTTCTGTTCCAGCACATCGATCTCAGCAGTAAAGAGGCTGCGCAGTTCGGCGAGGTTCTGAAGCTGGCGGTCGAGGGCATTTCTGCGTGCATCAAAAATGATTTTTTCCTGCGCGATAATCTCCGCCGTCATCTTGCTGCCCGCGGCCATAAACTCCGGAGGAAAACGAATCTCCGTACTGCCTGAAAACTCCGCTTGCAGCCGCGCTATGCGGCCAACGGTTCGCAGGATATCTTCGCGAAGCGTTTGCAATTCCCCAAGCATACTGATCTGGCCCTTGTCTCCGCCTTCGGTCGTAAGTCGGAAACGGCCGCCGCTGAGTGCCAGTGCCTGAAGGACAGTGACACCAGGCCGAAACTTGTATTCGCCCGGCTTTGAGACGCTTCCGACGATATACAAAGGGGGGTAGTCCAGAATCTCCACGGTAGCGTCTGGAACGTTGATAAGGCCAACCTTGTCCTTCAGTTGCTGAGCGATCTTGGAAGCAAGCATTGTGCTGTCGAGCCCCTCGACTGACATGGAGCCGACGAGCGGGATTGAGATGGTCCCTGCTGATGACACGGTGAACTCGCCACCGACTGCATCCCACCGCTGGTATTCGCCCTTTGCCGGGACCCATTGAACCACAGTTACGCGCAGACTTGTCTGCGGCGCTAGCGGATAACCCTGTGCGTAGCTCGGCTTCGGTACAATAGCCACGCAGCCGAACAGGACCGAAGCGACGATCATGGTGCTGGTATGGATGCGCCTGGCGCTCCGTGTCTTCCACATTTCATGGCTACCTGCAAAACGTCCTCGTTGAAGAGGCTCTGGGCCGAATTTCGGAGACTCTACAGAGATCGTCAATGCCATTACTTCAAAGTACTCCCTATGGGCCACGCCATTTGCTGGACACCTTTGAGCCCCTAGGTATAAATTTGCGTTGTAGAAATTCAGTCGTGGGAAATCCCGATCCAAGCTTTGCAGGAATGGTCACTTCGCTTCGACGAGATGATCGAACTCGAAGTGGAACGCTCCGGGTTTGCCGACTGACGGCTGACAAGCGGTCTCGAACGTGGACGAGCGGACAGACTATGGGAAATATCGACATTCGCTTTTATCGTTCAATCTTTCTCAGGCGCCTTCCGTATTTTCTGGCCATCTTTGCGACTGTTTCCGCCATCGGCCTTGCTATCGCGTCCATCCTGCCTCCGACATATCGGGCAGATGCCAAGATTATTGTCGAGTCGCCACAGATATCGGCGGATCTGGTCCGCTCGACCATACCGGCCGAGATTGTGAAGCAACTCCAACTTATCCAACTGCAGATGATGACACGTCCCAATCTTATGGCATTGGCCGATAAGTTTGGGCTTTATCCCGATCGTTCCGAGGCATCGGAGAATGATATTGTCGATGATATGCGTTCTAGAATGAGCGTCGACCCAATGCGACTGGACACACCACGCGGAGGCGAAGCCGCCACTGCTTTCGTCGTGTCATTCAAAGCGAAGGATCCTGTTCTCGCAGCTAATGTCGTGAATGAGTTCGTGAAGCTCATTATTCAAAAGAATGTTGATACGCGCAGCGAACAGGTGAGTGAAACCCTGCGCTTCTTCCAACAGGAGACAGAGCGACTTGGGAGCAGGCTTGGCCAGCTTGAGAACGACATTTCAAACTTCAAGAACCAGAACAAGGATGCGTTGCCTGAAAGTCTAAGCTTCCGCCGAACGCAGCAACTGAACCTTCAGGAAAGGCTCATGCAGCTAGGGCGCGAGGAAGCCTCCCTTCGAGAGGGTCGGTCTCGGCTGACGAGGATGCTCGCCGGCACCGATCCGGTTCCCAATGCAGGCGTATCGACTCCTGCGGAACAGACACTTTCCCAGCTTCGAAAAGTCTTGATCGAGCAACGGACAGTCCTAGCAGAGCAGAGTCCGGGAATCATCAGTCTTCAAACCCAGATTGCAGCTTTGGAGAAGGCGGTTCAGAGCGAACGAGCCAACAAGGGGGACACCCCTTCGGGCAAGGCCGGCCCATCGGAGCTGGATATGCAGCTGGCTGATACCGATCAACGGATTGAAATGATTGCGAAGGAAAAAGAGGCTATTCAGCAGAGCCTATCCGAACTGGCGGCATCCATTGCCGCTACACCCGGCAATGAGGCGACATTGAATGCGTTGGAAAGACAATACCAGAATGTCCAATCTCAATACAACGTCGCTTCGGGTAAACTCGCGGAGGCTTCGACAGGGGAGCGGATCGAAACGCGCTCGAAAGGCGAGCGGCTTTCGGTTCTTGAATTGGCGGCGCCCCCGCAGCGGGCGATTGGACCGAAACGCTTTGCCATAGCGGCAGGCAGTGCCGTTGCCGGTCTCGTACTCGGTTTCGGGTTTGTGATACTGCTCGAATTCCTGAACAAGAGCATACGCCGGCCGATTGAATTGATAGAAGCACTCGAAATCGAGCCGCTCGCCACAATTCCGTACATCCCTGCTGCCGGTGAAGCACAATCAAGAAAGGTCGCGCTGATTCCAGCGGCTATCCGTCGTAATATAGGAATGTAGACACGAACCATGGAACGCATCCAAAGTACGATCGAGAATCTGGAGCGCGAGATAGCCCTGGTGGCGTTCTCGGAGATAGGCACCCCGCCTCCGCCCTCCTTCGCAAGCGAGGTGTTCTGGCGCCGACTGCCTCACATCAAGCTCGACCGTAGGCGCGTTGCCCAGGGACGCATCGTGACGATCGATCGAATGGATGCTGCTAACTTCACCTTTGACATCCTCCGCACCAAGATCCTGAAAATCATGCGTCAGAACAGATGGACGTCGGTCGCTATCACCTCGCCGACTCCAGCTTGCGGAAAGACTGTAGTGGGCCTCAACCTGGCCTTTAGCTTCGCCAGCCTGAAGGATTGTCGCACGGTTCTTGTCGACCTGGATCTGCGACGACCCCAGGTCAGCAGCATTCTCGGGCTCGACAAGACGTACTCGATGGAAAAATTTCTGAAGGGCGAGTGTTCCATCGAAGATGCATTTGTGCGCTACGGGGACAATGTCGCCATTGGAGCGAACTCAAGCCCTGTTCTGTATGCGTCCGAACTGTTGCAAAGTCCGCGAACCGGTCCAATCCTTGCTAATCTGAAGGAAAAGCTTAAGCCCGATATCATGCTTTTCGACTTGCCTCCGATGCTCGTCAACGACGATGTTCTGGCGTTCTTGCCAAATGTAGATTGTGTAATATTGGTTGTCGCCGCAGAGGCCAGTACGCTGGGTGAGGTCGATATATGCGAGAGGAATCTCGCTCGCGAGTCCCGCGTTCTGGGTGTCGTTCTGAACAAGTGCCACTACGGACCGGAGGATTACGGTTACTAAAAATTGGCCTCGGCAATTGACGTTTGAATGGCCAAGATGCCGCCGACCTGAGTTCAGTAGCACCTCCGGCCATCCTTCGCGGTCTCTGCCGCTGGAGGATATGCATGTGTAGCTATCGAATCTGAATTACCTCTTCCTTTGCCCTTGAAGCGTCGCTGTCAAAGACGGATTAGTACGTCTTCCTCCAGATAGATTTTATTGAGTGACTCAATCATTCCAACCGTGCCGCGCGATGGGTAATACCTTGTCGGCGAATGTGTCTTGTCTAGCTCCCTATGTCTCGTTGACCGCAGAAGCGAACGCAACAATCATCGCTCCATCAAAGATCTCGCTGGATCGAGAGGTTGCCGATGGCAGTGCGGAATGCCCTATCGAGTGAAGTTCGTGTCGATCTTTCCACGCAACAGTCGGCTCTAATACGGCCTCTAAGAACGTGGCCGACAACTGAAGCAAGCGCCGATGTCAGTCCCTATCTCAATTCTCCTACAAAGCGCTTCTTTGATGTCGCACTCGCAGTTCTTCTGATCGTCGTACTGATGCCGATAATGGCTCTGGCTGCCCTAGGAGTACGCTGGTCAAGTTCCGGATGCATCGTCTTCCGACAGAAGAGACACGGAAGAAAGCAAGTCCAGTTTGAGATTCTCAAATTCCGTTCCATGCACGCGGAGTGCGGTGCGGATCCAGCCGTACCGCAGGCAAAGTCATGTGATCCACGGGTCACTGCCCTAGGCCGCTTCTTGCGCAAGACGAGCATTGACGAACTACCCCAGCTCTTCAACGTCCTGCGCGGCGAAATGTCTTTGATCGGCCCGCGTCCTCACGCGCTTGTACATGATGAGAAGTATCTAGCCGAGCTCCCGGCCTATGGACAGCGTTTCTCTGCGTTGCCGGGGATTACGGGACTTGCCCAGGTGAGTGGTGCGCGAGGCGAAACGCCGACATTGGCGCATATGCAGAGACGGTTGCAGTTCGACCTGGAGTATATCAGGACGGCATCGCTCGCGCTCGATATTAAGATTTTGGTTCTTACTGCAATTACCATGATCAGAAATCACGCGGACGTATATTGAGGTTGGCCTCTTCCCGACTTGCTGAATGTCCAGCGGTTCCATTTGCGGCGAGTGGAGGTTGACCGCATCGTTCTGCGCCGCCCGAAGGTGCAACCGTGAGAACTGTATTCCTTGAAACTCCGATCGATGTTCTGTCACTCCAGGAGACAGTTCAGATCGCCTCCGAATCTATGCGGAACCGGCGGCGAGTCAGGCATGTCGCGATGAACGTCGCAAAGCTTGTCAAGATGAGATCTGATCCGTCATTGCGGAGCGATGTTCTTAAAAGTGACATCATCGGAATCGATGGAGCTGGGATTGTTATCGGGGCTCGCTTGCAGGGTATTCCGGTTTCAGAGCGGGTCGCAGGGGTCGATCTGATGGAGAAGCTTCTTGAGTGCTGTGCTCAGGAGGGATTCAGGCCCTATTTTCTGGGGGCAAGAGAGGATGTTCTTCAACGCGCCATGTATGTTGCCAGGGAGCGATATCCCAGCCTTGAGTTTGCCGGATCGCGAAATGGCTACTTCAGCAGCGATGAGGAGGGTGCGATCGTCGCGCAGATCAATGCAGCCAGCGCCGACTGCCTCTTCTTGGGAATGCCGACCCCTCAGAAGGAACGATTCCTCGCCAAGCATGCAGACTCGCTGAACACCCCCTTTCTGATGGGAGTCGGCGGTTCATTCGACGTTCTCGCCGGAAAGGTGACACGCGCACCTGAAGCAATGCAGAAACTGGGGTTGGAATGGCTTCATCGTCTTCTGCAGGAGCCAAAGCGCATGGCTTGGCGATACCTCAGTACCAATGCAGTCTTTGCGGTTCTTCTATTTGAGGCAATCCTCGGTAGATACTCCAGAAGAGTATCCTAAATGGGCGACGGTTTCATGTATGGTGATCTCAGATAACGTCGAGACTTTCACCATACAATTCATGTCTCAGTTAGGGTCAAGTGCATGCAGCATGTGCTGGTAGCTTTTGGAACGCGGCCTGAAGCGATCAAAATGCTTCCAGTGGTGAGGGCCTTGCGCGAATCCGGCAGTGTATCGGTCAGCGTTGCCATTACGGGACAGCATCGGCAAATGCTCGATCAGGTCTTTGACGTGTTCGAAGAGAAGCCGGATATCGATCTCAATCTGATGACGCACGATCAGAAATTACCCGATATAACCGCCTCCATCCTAAGCCAGATGGCGGATGTCCTCGGGAACCTTCATCCCGACCTCGTCCTGGTTCATGGTGATACGACAACCGCTATGGCGACGGCTGTGGCAGCCTTCTACAACCGCGTTCCAGTCGGACATGTGGAAGCTGGGTTGCGCTCTTTCGACTTGGCGCGGCCGTGGCCTGAGGAATTCAACCGTGTGGCCATCGATTCACTGGCAGAATACCTTTTTGCGCCGACCACCGTCGCTGCCGGTAACCTGGACCGGGAGTACAGTCGCCGGGGCCGAGTCTACGTGACGGGCAATACGGGCATCGATGCCCTGCTTCACGTGTCTCGAAAGATCGAGTTGGAGGACGGAGGCGGGGCAAACGTCCTCAAGGCTCCTGTCGCTCTCGATCCCGACCGCTCCCTGATCCTTGTGACGGGACATCGGCGAGAAAGCTTTGGAGCGGGGTTTGAAGGTATCTGCTCAGGTCTCGCAAGGCTCGCGACGCGTGGCGACGTCGAAATCGTTTATCCTGTTCACCTCAATCCCGCTGTGCGAGAAATCGTGCGTGCTCGCCTCGGCGGGTTGTGCAACGTGCATCTCATAGATCCCGTATCGTATGTCGATATGATCAGGTTGATGAAGCGCGCAAAGGTCATTCTGACCGACTCGGGAGGCATTCAGGAGGAGGGGCCCGCCCTGGGGCGACCCGTTCTCGTGATGCGAGATACAACCGAACGCCCGGAAGCGGTTGCAACCGGAACCGTCAGTTTGGTTGGGACCGACCCCATCCGGATTCATCGCGAGGTCTCCGAACTTCTCGACGATGAGCATTCCTACCAACAGCGGGCGCGAGCCGTCTTCCCTTATGGGGATGGAACGGCATCGACCCAGATCGCCAAAATCATAGCGGAGTCGTTTTGCGCATGACTACAGTCTGTGTCGTCGGCCTGGGTTATATTGGGCTCCCGACGGCGGCTATGCTGGCCAGCCGCGGATTTCACGTCGTGGGATATGATGTCAACGAGGCCGCCGTTGCTTCTATTAACTCCGGTAAGGCTCATTTCCACGAGCCGGACCTGCAGATGCTTCTTTCGGCAGCCATCAGCACGGAGCGGTTCAAGGCACAATCTCAGCCGGCGGAAGCGGATTATTTCATCATCGCGGTTCCGACACCGTTCCGCGATGGCAAGAAGCCAGACATGTCCCACGTCGAGAAGGCATGCGACGTCATCGCGCCATACCTGACCGCAGAATCTACGGTCATTCTTGAGTCCACCTCACCCGTGGGAAGTACAGAGCTGATGACGGCGAGGCTCGCCGAGTTGCGGCCGGACCTCGCGTTTCCCCGGTTCAAGGAGGCAGGTGATGCGCAAGTCGCCGTGGCGCATTGCCCGGAGAGAATCCTTCCGGGAAATATGCTGCGTGAGCTTGTCTCCAATGATCGGATCATCGGTGGAATGACGGATGCGTGTTCGCGCCGTGCGCTTACCCTCTACGAGAGCTTCGTAACGGGACATATCTATACGACAGATTGCAGGACGGCTGAATTCGTCAAGCTTACGGAGAATGCGTTCCGGGACGTCAATATTGCTTTCGCCAATGAGCTTTCCACGATCTGCGACAAGATCAATGTCGATGTCTGGCGCGCGATCGAGCTTGCCAACAAGCATCCACGGGTCTCGATTTTGCAGCCAGGAACGGGTGTCGGAGGGCATTGCATCGCGGTTGATCCCTGGTTCATTGTCGATTCTGCCCCGGAGGAAGCGCGGCTTATCCGTATGGCTCGTGAGGTCAATGATCGCAAGCCGGAATATATCTTCCATAGGATCCTGGACCTCGCCGACCGATTTAAGAACCCGGTCGTGTCGTGCTTCGGAATCACTTACAAAGCCGATGTGGGAGACCTGCGCGAGAGCCCATCCATGAAGATCGTGATGAAGCTGCTCCAGCATGGTGGCGTGAAGGTTCTCGTCTGCGATCCTCTGGTTAAGGAGTTGCCGGCGGTTTTCCATGGCTGCCCCGATATTCGGCTGGTCGACGCCGATACGGCAAGGCAGGAATCCGATATCGTCGCCTTTCTCGTTGCGCATAAGCAGTTCAAGCGCCTCGAGTTCAATCGATTTCTCCATAAGGTCGTCGTCGATGCGACCGGCCTCATCTCGCGCCCGAGCGATCTCGACAGAAGCTTCGAGCGGATGGGCTAAGGCGCTTCGCTTAAGCCTGCCGCGTTCGCGCGATCCAGTCGTCCGCCAGAGAGGGACAGGCCAGGATCAGGAGAAGGAGGGCTAGGGGCATTGAGAACAGAAAGCCTCCCATTTTGTAGCCGATGGCACCGGTGACGCCGCCGATGAAGAAGGAGGCCAGCAGGAGCGAGAGCAGGCGGAGCTTGGTCTGGTCGGCGGAAACCTTCGGGACAAAAGTGCTGCGGTTCCAATAGCAAAGTTTGCCAAGTTCGATGCCGATGTCCGTGATGATTCCGGTCACGTGCGTCGTTCGCATGCGCGCGCCGGAGATCTTCGTCACAGTCGCATTCTGCAAGCCCATGATGAAGCACAGCCATGGAATCGTCACGAGGACGAAGGAGGGTGTCGGGAAGAAAAGCCAGCCATAGAGACCAAAGCCGAACAGAAAGACAGCCTCGAGAAAAAGGGGGAGAGCGTACTGGCTATCGAGGTGGCGCCGTTTGCCCCAATTGATCAGGATGGCCGAGCAACCGGCACCCGCCACGAAGGGCACGACCCCCGCAAGACCGATCAGAAAGAGATCGAAAGCGCCTAGCGCAAGATTGTCCGCCATTCCCGAGAAAATGCCGGACATATGCGACGTGTACTGGCCGACCGCCAGGAATCCGCCTGCATTGACCGCACCGGCGATAAAGGTCAGGACCATGCCGAGCAGCAGGTCGGCGGAACCTGTTCTCCGAGATGATGCAGCCCATCTCACGGGCATGACATAGCGTGCCGCAACACCTCCTTTCCTTTCATGAAGTTGATGGGTATTTGTCATGAATCCGTCTCTGGCTACCTCGGCGCTGCTGAATGTGGCTGGGCTGCTCTCACTGGGCCATGGTCGAGGCCGATGCGCGCTGCCCTGAGGACGGGACGGTGATTGTCTCCAGGATCGAAGCCTCGCCAACAGGCTCGGCTAAGGAGTTTCCGCCCACGAAGACCTGGATTGCCCCGGCTTCGACCTCATAGGTCCCGTCGTCCTGATGAAAGCCGAGAGCTTCGACCGGCACGCGTAGAACGACACGCTTTGTTTCGCCCGGGCACAGTGCGACTTTCTCGAACGCCTTCAGTTCACGCAGGGGTCGGCTGCGGCTGGCAATCGGGTCGCGCGTGTAGAGCTGGACGACCTCCTGTCCGGAGCGTGAGCCGCTATTGGTAATGGAGACAGCGACTTCCAATGTGTCGCCCGATCTCAAGCGAGGTTTCACGATGACAGGGTCGGTGTAGGAAAACCGAGTGTAGCTGAGACCCCACCCGAACGGGTAGAGCGGCGTCACCGCCTCGTCCACATATTTCAAGGTGAAGCGGTTGTTGTGAAGGGTCGGCCGACCAGTGGGAAGCCGGTTGTAGTAGAGCGGCAATTGCCCCACCGTGCGTGGCCAAGTGACAGGCAGTTTCCCGCTCGGGCTCACATCGCCAAAGAGAATATCAGCAACCGCCGTCCCGCCTTCCGTGCCCGGATACCAGGCCATCAGAATGGAAGGGATCCGATCGGCGATCCTGCCGAGTTCGAGCGGCCGGCCGCCGACGATCACCAGAACCACAGGTTTGCCTGTGGCTGCCAGGGCCTCAAGGATTTCGGCCTGCTTGCCGTTGAAGGTCATGTAGGCCCGGGATGCCGCCTCGCCCGAAAGGTCCACCGGTTCGCCAAAGACAGCAACCGTGAGATCTGAAGCGTTGGCGGCATCGAGCGCAGCCGGGAGCTGGTCCTGCTCCGTGCAGAACAGATCGCAGGCTGGCGCATGTCTCACTTGAATGCCCGTCCGCCCGGCTCTCCGGCGAATTCCCTCGAGTATCGATACGGTATCCTGCGCATGCCCCCTCGCGCCGTGAGGCCCGAATTGGTCCTGAGGTGCATCGGCCAGGGGGCCGACCACGGCGATCGAGTGGATGGAAGGGGATACGGGCAGAACGTCATTTCGGTTCTGCAGCAGGACAAGCGTTTCCTGAGCAACCTCGCGTGCCGCCTTCCGCGATTCCGGCGAAGGAAATATGGAATCCACATGCTGAGGATTGGCATCGGGACGGTCGAACAGGCCAAGGCGCATCTTGGTTCTCAGGACGCGCCGGGCCGCTTCATCCACGACACTCTCGGGCACGCGACCGGACCGTACTTCCTCCGGAAGATGCCGGATGTACAATTCCCCCATCATATCCATGTCCACACCGGCGAGGATGGCCTTTCGAGCCGCTTCCGCCCCGTTCGCGGCAACACCGTGGCCGATCAGTTCCTTGATCCCGGCCCAGTCGGAGGTGACGAACCCGTCGAAGCCCCATTGACGGCGCAGCACATCAGTCTGCAGCCAAGGGTTGGCGGTCGACGGAATCCCGTTCAGGGCATTGAAAGCGGCCATGAAGCTTGCCGATCCGGCTTTGACCGCTGCTTCGAAGGGCGGGAGGTAGGTATCGTACATTTCCGCTCGTGGAATGTAGGTTGTGTCATAGTCGCGGCCCCCTTGGGGAGCTCCGTATCCCGCAAAATGTTTCGTCGCCGTGGCAAGGCCGCCTTTGATGAACCCTTCGACCCGAGCGGCGGTCAGGACCGAGCCGAGATAGGGGTCCTCGCCGAAACCCTCGACGATGCGGCCCCATCGACTGTCACGGGAAAGATCAGCCATCGGCGCAAATGTCCATTGCAGGCCGACATAGGACGCTTCCCGAGCCGCCCATTCGGAGGCAAGGCGAGAAAGCCGCGGACTGAAGGCCGCAGCCTCTCCCAATGGAATTGGGAACTGGGTCCGGAAACCATGAAGCACGTCGAGGCCGAAGAGAACAGGAATTTTAAGGCGGGATCGCCGAGCTGCGGCCTGGGCGCGGGCGATATCCTCGGCATTGTTGAAGTTCAGAAGCGCTCCGGTCCGGCCTGAAGAGATATCGTCCCAGCGAAGCAGGGCGCCGTTTGAAACCATGTTCAGCTGGCCAACCTTCTCCTCAAGGGTCATCTTCCCGAGAAGGTCGTTCACTCTCCGTTCGATATCCTCTTTTGCTTGGGCGATCACCGTCATGCTGACGAAAAGAAGGCTCATGAGGCTTAGCCGCATGGGAGCAGATACACAGTTCAGCCGCACAAGAATCTCCCTGGTACGCGCACGAAAACTTTACTGCGGAGGATGCCGCAGGCCGCCCGTTCATGCTAAATAGGACAATTATGGGGAATTGACGTTAATCCCCTGCGCTCGGTCAATACAATTGTTCGCCAGCCTCAATCAGACATGCGATGTACCTGCTGCCGTCCAATCTGAGGATTGTCCTTGCCGCCTCCTGCTGTCTCTTGGTCGTTTTGGGAGCAGTGGTGGGAGTGGCAGCCTTTATCGGCCAGACTGAACTGGTCGTCATCTCGGCCATGGCCCTGATCGCGGTGGCCCTCGGGAGCTTTCTTTTGCTCGGCTGGCAAATCGCGCAGGTTTTGCGGGCGCAAGGGAGGCTCCTGGACCGACTTTCGGGACGCTTGACCGTATTCGAGGAGCAGGCCGAACCTGAGGGCGCGGCGGAAAAGCTGACCCCACCTGTATCAAAGGGCGCTCCGGCTCCGCTTGAGGACGACACGCGCCATTACCAGAGGGCCGAAGCCTACAGCCATCTCCGGGACGGGATCGTGCACGATCTCAACAATCGTCTCATGGTGATCGGTGCCAATGTCGACACGGTTGCCAGGCAGCTGAGAGACCAGCCGGCGCTGCAGCGCAAACTTCTCTCAGCCCTGGTTGCTGCCGACCAGGCGGGGTCGCTGATCGCCCGATCGAGCGCCTTCACGCGGCGGGACGCCCGAAAAATCCAGTATGTCGACCTCGCGGAGCGGATTGATTCCATCGCGGTCCTGCTGAGCCGCTCGCTCTTGCGCGATACCGTCGAACTGCAGGTGAGCGCGGAGGAGGGATTGTGGGGCGTCGAAGTTGATCCGAATGACCTCGAGACGGCAGTTGTCACGCTTTGCGCCAATATGCGCAACACTCTTCTCCAGGGTGAGATGATTACGATAGAAGCGCAGAATATTACTGTTTCCAAAGGAACTTTATCCCGTTTGGACGTCGAAGGCGATTTCGTGCGGCTTGCTTTCGGCAGCAGTTCTCCTGGCGACATGCCGAATAGCACGGAGAAGCGCCCGGAGGGTGTCTTTACCATGCAGGACATGGACCTCCCGAGCTGGGTAGAATTCAATTGGAGCCTGAACTTCCTTCAACCGCTTGGGGGAATGGCGGAGGTTGTCACGCTCGGGACGAAATCCGCCATCGCGCTTTACCTGCCGCGGGCAAAGGCCCCACCACAGACCATGCCCTCCGTGCAGCGCAACGATAGAGGTGTGAGCGAGAGAGCTTCGACCCATACCGAGATCCTGATCGTCGATGATGAAATCGAGGTCGCCCTCGCTTTGCAGACTATGCTCGAGGAGCTCGGCTACATTGCGCGCATCGCAACGAATGCTGGGCAGGCACTGATGACTATCAAGGCTCGAAAGCCCGGATTGCTGCTCGCCGACGTTGCCATGTCGGGGCCATTGAGTGGCCTCATGCTGGCTCGCGAAGTACGGCAGATCTTTCCGGACCTGCCGATTCTTCTCATCACGGGGAATCCCGCTATTGCGGCGGACGCGAGCGAATTTACGCTTCTGCCTAAACCCATCGTGAGTCGCCATCTCCATACCGAAATTCAGAAGCAGCTCGCCCAGGGTTCAGGCAAGGTCGTATCTCTTTTTCCAAAGACCTCGCGTCGTATGCACTAGCTCATCGTGCAGGTCCGAAAGGCTACACCAGCGAAATGTGGGCCAGACCCAACAAGCGACCTGCCGCTTGCAGAAGAGAGCACTGGATCGACCTCAAAGTGGATTCAGCCTTGGGATCGAAGTTCCAGATCACGACGCTATCACTGCCGCCGCGAGTTGTGCAGAGGACTGTCGAGCCGCGTCGGACAGGGCTTTGAACAGTCGCTGCTGCTGCTTCTTCCAGAACAATAGTTCCGGATGCCATTGAACGCCCAGAAGAAACGCCGCGCTCTGGCTCTCGATGGCTTGGACGATGCCGCTCTCGTCGCGTGCGGCGATGGACAATCCCCGACCGATCCTATCTACGGATTGATGGTGAAGCGAATTCACGTGACAAGGATTGCAGGCAAGTATCCGATCCAATCGTGATCCAGGTACGATCGAGATGCGTTTCTTAGGGAGTACGGTCCGCATCTTGGGCGCCTGGACATAGACTTCGTAGATGTCGGTATGAAGTGTCCCACCCAGCGCAACATTGATCATCTGGGATCCGCGGCAGATCCCGAGGACGGGAAGTGCCGCAGGAAGCGCTGCTCTCATGAGATCAAGTTCCAACTTGTCCCGCTCCGGATCGATGCGAACGTCGGGCAGCACGTTCCCGCCATAGATCTCCGCGCCGATATCGTCCCCGCCACCGATGACGAGGCCCTGCAGCGGCTCTTCAGGCAGAGGGTGGCCGGCCATCAGGCGAACTGAGCGCGCGCCGACGCGCGCAAGAGCGAGGCGATGCATGAGATAGCTGCGCCATCCGCCCTGCCGTGAGGTTGTGACTCCGATGAGAGGACCCATCATATCAGTGCAATGCGTTCAACGAGGTTGGCCCAGCTCTTGTCCTCGCCTGCGAACTTCAGAAAGGCGGAGCATACCTCAGTCAGACGATCTCGATTTTCTGCCAGACGCTCCACGGCAACCCATCGATTCCAATCGGGAGCGATCGTCCAGCCGGGATCGCTCACACGGGCGTCGGGCAGGCGATAATGGAATGTGGGACGGCCATTGATCTTCTCGTTGGGAAGGGCTGCCCGCACGCGATGGGCGTCGAAGTCATGTAGGAGAGGCAAAAGGTCGAGATCGCGGTTACGGGTCGGATTGGCCGCAAGATAATCGTCGATGAAGGTATCCATTCGCGGCCAGTAATCCGGCGCAACGATTTTGCGGACGTAGTCGGGAGGGAAGGGCGCGGCGAAGCCCAGAAGATCGCGCGTGGTATCAGGCGCAACCTCTCGGCGAAGCCAGGGGTTGAGCAGGACGAAGCTCTTCAGGAAAGCCACGGCCGTCTGTGCATCCCGGCGTGGAATTTCCGGATTGAAATGTAGTCCAAAGGCATAGAATGCGGCGTCCTGCGTTCCCCTTGCGCCGATGCCTCGGAGAATCGAGAGGACCTGATCGACTTCATGCAGCCGGTCGACGGGCAGAGGGGCCGTCACAAGCTCGCAGGGGATGATCAGGCCGGCGGCAAAGCCGAACCAGGCTGCCACCCGGGGCAGAACGCCAGACTGACCGCCCCGCTTGGCTGGATGCAGAATCCGGCTATCGAGTTCGATCGCAATATCACCGATGCTGGAGCCCTTCAGCAAATAGGCATGCGGGTCCTCTTCGAGGATATTTCCACCGAAAGCGTCTCGAAGAGCCCGGATGGCCGTTTCGGCAGTGGGGCCGGCGAACTCTACCTCGACCCCGACCGTCCGCATCTCGCCGGCCTCGGTCAAAAGAACCGGCGGATGCATAAATTCGATCGTGGTGGGTAGCGCTAGCTGCGCCATTGGGAACTCCGTAACGAACCGCTCAGGTGAACGAGTGCCAAGGAGTGAGGTTCCCTCGTATGGAACAGTGCTGCAGCCGCAGAGGGAGTGTGGCAATAACACTGCAATTCAGGCTACATGCGCCCCCATGAGTCTCTTCGATATCCCGAATCGCTCTGCCTGGACGGCGGAGCTGCGTGCGACCGTTGCACTGAGCTGGCCCTTGGTTCTGACCAATCTGGCCCAGAATGCCTTGATGACGTCCGACGTCATCCTCATGGGCTGGCTCGGTTCGGATGCCCTCGCAGCGGGGGCCCTGGGGACGAATCTCTATTTCGCTTTTCTGATCTTCGGGATCGGTCTTGTGAACGCGACTTCGCCCCTGATTGCCGAGGAACTCGGCCGCAAGCGCCATTCTGTTCGCGATGTTCGCCGGACGGTGAGGCAGGGCCTGTGGACGTCTGTCACCGTTGCCATTCCGATCTGGCTTCTGGCCTGGAATGGCGAAGCGATGCTTCTGGCCATGGGCCAGGAGCCGACTCTCGCCCATGACGCTGGCAGCTATATCCGGGCTCTGCAATGGAGCCTGCTGCCATTTCTGTTCGCGCTGGTCCTGCGCTCCTTCCTGTCGGCTCTGGAGAGGCCGGGATGGGCGCTGGTGATCGGCATCCTCGCCGTTCCTGTGAACTTTGGCGCTGCCTACGTATTCATGCTGGGCAAATTCGGCCTCCCGGCGCTCGGGCTGATCGGGGCTGGCATCGGTACGGTCGTTTCAAGCACCTTCATGTTCCTGAGCTTGGCTCTCGTCGTGATCATGGATCGGCGCTTCAGGCGGTACCACCTCTTCGGGCGCTTCTGGCGCCCGGATTGGCCACGCTATCGCGCCTTGTGGCGCATCGGAGCGCCAATCGGGCTGACCGTTGCCTTCGAAGTCACGATCTTCAATGCCGCAGCCCTGTTCATGGGACGGATCGGCGCCAATGAACTCGCTGCCCATGCCATCGCGCTGCAGATCGCATCCTTCTGCTTCATGGTACCTTTCGGTATCGGTCAGGCAGTCACCGTTCGGGTGGGGCGCGCCTTCGGGGGGCAGGATCGAGAGGGCGTGACGCGCGCGGGGTGGACTGCCTTCACCCTAGGTGTCGGGTTCATGATCTTTACCGCACTGCTCATGCTCCTCGCACCCCGTCTGCTGATCGGAGCCTTCATCGATCTCGAGGACTCGCACAATGCGCCGGTGCTCCAATTCGCCGTGACATTCCTTACTTTGGCGGCGGTGTTCCAGTTGGCAGACGGCGCACAGGCTGTCGGGGCAGGCATGCTGCGCGGCCTTCAGGATACGCGGGTGCCGATGATGTTCGCCGCCCTGGGATACTGGGGCGTCGGCTTGCCGCTCGGCGTATTCCTGGCATTCCGAACCGATCTCCGCGGTGTCGGTATCTGGATCGGGCTCGCGACAGGACTTGCTGTCGTCGCATCCCTGATGCTCTGGCGCTGGCTGCGCCGCAATGAACTGGGCTTGACGGAAACGCCACCTCAGAAAGTCCTTGCAAGCTGAGCCGCTGGCGAGGTGACTTGGCCTGGAGCGATCATTGAACGATCGGCGACGTTCCACATGGCGTGATGGACGCTTCTGACTCTGGCCCCTGGTCGACGTGGAACAGACGGAATCAAGCTCGGCCGGAGTACGACATCCCCTAACGTATAGAAACAATATCCAGGCTATAAGTTTACATTTTAATAAAGTTGTAGGCTATTCAGAAGGATTAGACGCAGGTGAAAAAGTAAGGCGGCATAAGGGAAAAATCATGCCGCCTTATTATCGCCTTCTTATCAGGGAGCTTCGCTTCTAGCACAAAGGAAGGGGAGCTTAAATCCTTGAAAAACATCCTCGCCCGCGCGCCAATTCTGGCGCCACTTCTTTTCGTTGCCGCTTGCAACACGACTTCAGGAGGTCCGGCTGAAACCGGATCCATTTCTCAGACCGCCGACAAGGCATTTCAGAAGGGGACCGCCTCATGGTACGGACCCGGTTTTCATGGGCGCCGCACGGCGAGCGGTGAACGGTTCAACTCATTGGCTATGACCGCCGCCCACAGGTCTCTTCCCTTTGGCACGAAAGTTCGTGTCGTCAACGAGAAGAATGGCCGCTCGGTCGTGGTCACCGTCAATGATCGCGGACCTTTCGCACATCGCAGAATCATCGACTTGGCGAAAGGGCCGGCAAAGGAAATCGGCCTGATGTCGACCGGCACGGCCTACGTCTCCCTGCATCGGATCGATTAAGGTTAGGCCCTTCTTAATGCCTTGCCACGATCCTTGGTCTGATTCGGACCAAGGGTTGCATAGATGGATTCCAGATCACTCCCGTCGTCGAACGTCGTCCGCTTTCCAGGGGCACGCTCGGCGGCCTCCCCTCGCCGTGACCAAAGAAGTCTGATGGATGCGGTCTATGCCGCTGGGGCCCTGCCGATTGCAGCGGACGACCGGGAGACAAAGACGCTCGCAACACGGCTTACGATCTTTGGCTTCGTCGTACTTGACGAAGTGCAGGCTGATGGCACGGCTCGCCGGCTGCGCGCCTCGGAGGCGGTCCATCTCTCGACGGCGCATCCATGGCGCATCTCGCGTTCCTCCAGTCGCTACGCGATCGGAAACGACCTTCCCGTCTCGGATCTCGACCTGTTCGCGATTCAGATGGCGTGAAAGTCTCGCCTTCGTTCGTCCTTGCCCTAGAAAGATGTCCTAGCCGCCAATGCCCGCGGCTGGATGCCCGAATGGGCCGGCAAGGGAAGGCAGGACGATGCACCTGGTCCAGATTCTCCTCCCGTTGGCGGACAACACCGGTCGCAAGTTCGCCGAGGCTGATTACGGCCGAGTTCGCTTCGAGCTGTCGGAACGCTTCGGCGGCATTACCAGCTTTACCCGCGCACCTGCGAAAGGCATGTGGAAGGAAGGCGGGCATACGGCTCACGATGATATTGTGGTGTTCGAAATCATGGCGAGGGAGCTCGACCACACGTGGTGGGAGCAGTACCGAGCCGTTCTGGAGCAGCGTTTTCAGCAGGAAACCATCGTCGTTCGGGCTCTCAAGGTAGAGATGCTGTAGTCGTGGAACCTTCGCGATGCCGCCTCGCTTGTTCCGATTGAATGTGGAGCGTTCCTGATGGCGAAACCCCTTGTTGTGTCAATTCCCCATAATCTCGGCAAAGCAGAAGCAACGCGGCGGCTGCATGGAGGAATGACGCACCTCAAGGCCCAGTTCAGCGACAAGATCGCATCCATTGAGGAAAGCTGGGCAGAGGACCGGATGACATTCCATCTGGGAGCAATGGGACAGACGATAGCGGGACACCTCGATGTCATGGAGGATCACGTCCGCGTTGAAGTTCATTTGCCTTGGATACTGTCGATGGTCGCCGAGAAAGCCAAAGGCTTTATTAGAAAACAGGGCACGTTGATGCTCGAAAAGAAATAGGCATCCTATTCTGAATAGCTGTTCATTTCGATGAACGACGTTGGAACCAACCCATACCCGTGGCGTTGAATGAGGGATTGCGACTGCGACCCTTCTGCGGCCGAGTCGATCAAAAACGATTGCCTGATATTCCCCCGGACTGAGCGTTCTGTCCGTTCGCAACAACTCGTCTTACTTGAGGATCGCGCCATGCTTGAGCGTTCGACAACGCAGCCGCATGCTCTCCACCTATCTTTCAAATCTGCTGGTCGAACCCCTCTTCTTGTCTGCTTTTCCCATTTGCGATGGGACTTCGTATGGCAGCGTCCGCAGCATCTTCTGAGCCGGGCGGCGAGACACTACAGGGTTCTCGTGATCGAGGAGCCGATCTTTAAGCCCGGCGTTAAGGCGCACATGGATATCAGCCTGCGTCCGCAAGGCGTTACCACCGCCGTTCCAGTTCTTCCAGAAGGCCTGAGTCATCACGACATCCTCGCGGAGCAGCATGATCTGATCGAGGAGTTGATCGGCCGCAACGCCCAGGGGCCACGCGTGTTCTGGTACTACACTCCTATGGCTCTTGCTTTCACGAGCGATCTCGAATGCGACCTGTGCATCTACGACAATATGGACGAGCTCTCGCTCTTCCGCGGCGCTTCCGAGGAGCTCCTGGCCCTAGAGGAGAATCTGTTCTCCCGATGTGACCTCGTCTTCACGGGCGGCATGAGCCTTTATGAGGCCAAGCGCAACCGTCACCACAGCGTTCACGCGTTTCCGTCATCCATCGACTTCGACCACTTTTCCAAGGCGCGCGCGATCAGGCAGGATCCAGCTGACCAAGCCGGGATTCCTCAACCGCGGCTCGGCTTCTTCGGCGTCATCGACGAACGGATGGACCTCGATTTCGTAGCTCAGGTTGCTGAAATGCGGCCGGATTGGCAACTCGTCATGATCGGCCCAGTCGTAAAGATCGATCCGGCATCGCTGCCGCAGAAACCCAACATTCATTGGCTTGGCGGCAGGTCCTACAGCGAGTTGCCCCAGTATCTCTCGGGCTGGAATATCGGCTTCATGCCTTTCGCTCTCAATGAAGCGACAAAATTCATCAGTCCCACCAAGACGCCGGAGTTTCTCGCAGCTGGCATTCCCGTCATTTCAACCCCGATAACGGATGTCGTCCGACCTTATGGGGACAAAGGGCTCGTGGAGATCGCAAGTAACGCGGTCGAATTCATTGAGAAAGCGGAGTTGGCTCTCGGAAGACAGAGGGAGCCATGGCTCGCCAAAGTCGACAGGCATCTCGCCGCGGGATCATGGGATAAGACCTGGTCCGCAATGAATGCGCTCATGCAGGATGCTCTCGGCAACAGCCATGGCAGGCATACGACGTCTCTTCCTGCTTATGCCACGACGCCTGCGGAGTGAACCAGATGTACGATTGGTTGATTGTTGGCGCCGGATTTGCGGGCAGTGTTCTTGCTGAGCGGCTTGCCAATGAGCGTAACGAACGGGTTCTTCTGATCGATCGGAGGCATCACATTGGTGGAAATGCCTATGACCGCTTTAATGATGACGGGCTTCTGATTCATCAGTATGGGCCGCACATCTTCCATACCAACTCCAAGCAGATCTTCGACTATCTTTCCCGCTTTACCGACTGGCGCTTCTATGAGCACCGGGTCCTGGCGGAGGTCGATGGCACATTGGTTCCGATCCCGATCAATCTCGATACCGTCAACAGCCTCTATGGGCTGAACCTCACGTCAGAAGAACTGCAGGACTGGTTTGCCGCGCGTGCGGAAAAGGTGAATGAGATCAGGACCTCGGAGGATGTTGTCGTCTCGGCCGTGGGACGCGAGCTCTACGAGAAATTCTTCCGTGGCTATACCCGCAAGCAATGGGGACTCGATCCATCAGAACTGGATAAATCGGTCACGTCCCGAGTGCCGACCCGAACGAACCGGGATAATCGCTATTTCGGCGATGAATATCAATTCATGCCCAGGCACGGCTATACACGGATGTTCGAGAGCATGCTTGATCATCCGAACATTCATGTGATGACGCAGACGGACTATGACGACGTCAAGGACATCGTGCCCCATCGACGCGTCATCTACACCGGGCCGATTGACGAATATTTCGGCTTCAGGTTTGGAAAGTTGCCCTACCGTTCGCTGCGGTTCAAGCACGTAACACTCGAGCAGGGCTGGTATCAGCCCGTGGCCGTCGTAAATTACCCGCAGACAAACGACTACACTCGGATCACGGAATACAAGTATCTGACGGGCCAGGAACACGCCCGGACAGCTTTGACCTACGAGTACCCCTCAGCAGAAGGGGATCCCTACTATCCGATCCCCAAACCGGAAAACCAGGAGCTCTTCAAGAAGTACGAGCGCCTGGCGCTGGCTACTCCGGATGTCTGGTTCGTCGGTCGACTCGCGACCTATCGCTATTACAATATGGACCAGATCGTCGGCCAGGCGCTGGCCACATTCCGGCGCATCAACGAAGCGTTGCCGGCAGAGGCGGAAACGACGAATGTCAAGGTTGTGCCCTCCTCGGCGGCATTGGCTTCGTGACGACCAAGGCCCGCAGAAACATTCTCATTCTGGGAGACCGATCTCGAAGAGATGAGGCCGGTCGAACCTGATGCCGTCTTCAGGTAACGACTTGCGCGTGCCCGGCAACAGCGCAGCAAGTCCCCTTGGCTCTTCCTCAAAGGGTCTCCTGACCGCTTTCTCGAGAGCAGCGTTATCGACGGATGTCGGACTGGAATTCGGCAGGCCGTGCCGGATCTGCGCGCCGCCCGCAAGGGCGGCGAGCTCACATCCGCCAGATCACGCCCCCTGAAGACTGGTCAAGCGGCGGCCTCAGCCGCTTTGACCGCTTCCTCCATGTGTACCATGCGGGATTCAACAGCCAGCTCGATGAGGCTGTCGAGAAGCATGGTCGCGGTGGGATCCGCCATGGGTTCGTCCTGCAAGAGTCGGAAGGTCGAAGCTACTATCCGCCCCCGTCCGTAGGACCGTTCCACGCCAAGCGCTACCGGCTTGTGTATCCAACCGACGGCCAGACCGGCGAAAACACGAGCCTGAAAATCAAGCAGATTGCAGCCGGAAATGACGTGATCCGGAATGACCCGGTCCATCGTCTCATCCAGCAATGGTCCGCTCGGGAATCGGGCAAAATGCCCTGTGCGGCGCAACCATGCGAAAGAAGAAGCCCAATCACCGCGCCAGAGCGTACCGTCACGTGACTTGACTTGAACGTTCTGCCAATGCGGGAAGAAGGGATACAGGCTGATCTCACTTTCCGGCAGCAGCAGCAGGCGCGCGCCCTGGCGCACATGGTCGGCGATGGCTTTGTCATGGCTACGGGATACCACGACGGTGGATTCCTCCAAGCTGCGCGCGGACGCATAGCCCATCAGCTTGATCCGTTCCCGCAGATCGTCGTCGGGCGACCAGATCAGCTGTCGTGCCTGGGCTGGCCTGGTGCGGTTCGCGTGGATGGCGAGATCTACATGGTTCTGCGCAACGAGGCGCCCTTCAGAGGTCCGCAGTTCGAGAGAAATGCGGCGCAAGGCCGGTTCGGTCAATCTCGTGATGGGGAGCTCCACCGATCCGAGATCGAGAACCGTCGGTGCCTCGAGACGAGGAACGGGAATGCGCTTTGTCTCGTCGCACAGGCGAATCTCAAGCTGGCAATCCTGCAGGGCCGGACCGGCTCCATGTGCGATGGCGAGCTGCAGAGTTGCGGTCTCTCCAGCCCAGTACGAGACGCGCTCCCATTTCGGCACAATCACGGTGTCGGCATTGATGACAGGGAACAACTCGTGGAAAACGCGCGGGTTGCGACGCATGTCGAGGAGGCCATTCGATTCCCAGTGGCAATCGTGAAGCTCGGTGATGACGTAGCCAGCCAGCGACGGCTTTCGACGCATGGCCTCAATCTCATACTTCAGAGCACGGAACTGCTGCCATTGCGCTGCGATGACGAAACGGCGGAGATCGCCGAAAACGCGGTCCAGACTCCAATCCGAGAACCGGTTCTCGACCCCGTGCGCGTACATCACGCCTTCGCCCCAGTCATGGCCCGTTTCGAACCACCAGGGCTCCTCTCCCTTGGAATTGCGGAGGTCCTTTGGATAAGGCAGCCCCCAATTGCCGAACTCGGAACACATGAGGGGTTCGCGCCCCGTGATGACGGCATCGCCATGGGGCGAATAAAGCCAGGACGCCCGCCCCGCGAGTTCATCGACGAACTTGTCCCACTCGTCTCGGTGATCCGGGACGGCTGCATAGAAATGATAGTCGGCAATGTCCGATTCCACATGGAAGCTCGGCGCCAGCGGGGAATTGTCGACAACGAGACGCGTCGGATCATAGGCCTTGAGCCAGGCAAAGGTGCGTTTGAGCCAGTCGCGGTGATCGGGATCGTTGACGAGATCGACGCCCCAGTTCTCGTTGATGATCGTCCAGATGATGATCGACGGATGGTTGCCATCACGATCGACGATGCCCTTGAGGAGCTTTTCCTTCCTCCCCCGGGAGCGGTCCGTTGCCATGCCACCGTTCGGAAGTTCGGTCCAGATCAGCAGACCCATCCGGTCGGCCACGTCGTAATAGCGCGGATCGGCTGCCTTGATGTGGCAGCGCAGGCTGTTGAGGCCAAGCTCTTTCGCCTTGCGGAACTGGTCCTCGAGGAACTCAACGGATGGCACCGTGCAGATCGTGTCCGGATAATAATCCTGATCGAGAGCTGCGCGCAGATAGAGCGGTTCCCCGTTGAGATAGAACTTGCCGTTCCTGGTCTCGATCGTACGGAAGCCGAAATGGTCGCTGATCTCGTCCCGCGCGACCCCATCACGGATCAGGGCAAGGCGGATCGTATAAAGGTTCGGCTCGTCCGGTGACCAGGATTTCACGTCCTTGACCGTGAAGGTGAAGGGCATGCTGGTCACGCCCACCTGCGTTTCATGGGTTTCGTCGAGGACGACCTTTCCGGATGGATCCTTGACTTCGATCCGGACCGCAGCGGAGTCGGTGAGGGGACGAGCAAAGAACACGCCGGAGGTCACATGACCGGTCTCACGCTTCGGGACGAGGCGGATCCTTGTCATATGATCCGGGATGCGGCGCTCGAGAAAGACCGACTGCCAAATGCCTGAGAGCGGCCCGTACCAGCTCTGCTTGCCGAAGGGAATTTCGGCGAAGGGTGAATCGGGAAACTCGGCAGGATTGTCCGTGGGCGAATCCACGCGGACCTTGATCTCGTTGAGACCCGCTTTGAGATAGGACGTGACGTCGAAGGAGAACGGCAGAAATCCACCTTCGTTCGTGCCAACCAGTTCCCCATTCACGAAGACGCGGGAGTTGTGAAAGACCGCTCCGAAGCGCAGCCAGATGCCGTCGCGGAGCCAGTCCTCAGGAATGTCGATGGCCCGACGATAAATACCAATGCCGGCGCGCATCCGCAGATCCTGGAACTGGGCCTGCCACGGGCTGGGGACGATGATCTCGCGGACTTCCGCTGGACCGGACATACGGTCATCGGCAACGTGCAAAAATTCCCAGCTTCCATCCAAGCTGATGCGATTGTCTTGCATGACAACTCCTTGAATCGGCGCTTACCCAAGGGCACTCAAAGCGGCAAAAACATGACTGAAACGGCAGGAGGAAGACGTTTCGGCCGTGGCTGAGCCGTGTCCGTTTCCAAGGCGCCTGCTCCCACATCCTTTCGGCTCGTAGTTCCGTTCCGACGCCATGCCCGGTCCGTCTCCATCAACGGCTGAACCCAGATGTTGGATCCCCACCCCTCCCATTCCTGAGCCCCCGCATAAGGCCAGCCGTCAGGGATAGGGGGAGGAACCGCCTCTTCCATGTCGCGTTGCCCACTTCACACAGCCGAGCCACGGAGCCCGGCCCCAGTCCTTACACGGTAACGAGGTTCACAATGGCTAGAATTGTTCCTGATGATCGGTCCCGACAAGGCCCCTCAGGCCGGCCAGTGCTTGGAGTGCTCCTTGGAGCCCTGCTCCTGTGCGGTATTGCCTTTGGCGGGTATCTCCTGTGGGTTGGCGCTACGTCACCCAATAATCCCGGGCAGGATGCGTCCCGTGCCGCCACGACGGGTTCCCCATCGGGATCGGCATCGAACCCTACTGATCGAACCTCTCCCGCAAATCCGGCTTATCCGGCACCTGCGGAGCCCTCGGCGACTGGAACAACAAAGACGAAATAAGCTCAGAAGTCGGGACTTCACCCGGAACAATGTCTGTTCATCGTTCCGGGCTTTTCTTGCCAACGTCCTCTCGGGCGGCGACTTTTCGCCTTAATGATTCGCATAACCAGCGTTCAACGAGTTGCGACGGGGCGATATCGCATGACGAAAATGGGACGATCGCGGCTGCTTCTGGCCGCTATGCTGGCTTTCGGCATGACGATGGCTGGCCTGGCCCAGGCGCAGGCCCCCCAGCCAGGCGTCGCGACACCCGTTTCTCCGACGGCGGCCCCGGCGACGGGGAATGGCTCGGCTCCGGGCGCAGCCGACACGAAGGCCGCGCGCGCCAGACTTGATGGCTTCAAGGCCGAACTGAGTCAGAGAGAATCTGCCATTCAGGGCCGCACGCAATCAGATGCGGACCTTCAGGCCCAGCGGCAGCAGATAGAACCGATTATCGAGAGCATCCGCACTCTCATTGCCGAGCAGGCTCCCAAGCTCGAAGCCAGCAAGGCTCGGCTGGCTCAGCTTGGGCCGAAACCAAAAGAGGGCGAACCCGAAGAGAGCGCCGACGCTGCCCGGGACCGGAGCGAGCGGGAAGCGGCAGTGGCAGAGCTCGATGAGACGCAGCGCCTTGGCCGGGCGCTTCTCGTGCAGGCGGAGCAGCTCAGTGCGCAGATCAGCGATTTGCGGCGCGCGGGTTTCACCCGTGCACTCTTCGAGAAGAGCGACAGCATCCTGAGTCTTGGCCTGTGGATGGACGTCCTCCAGGCCATCCCGAGGGAGCTCAGGGCTCAGAGGATCACGTTCGGCGACACCCTCGGGCAGATCCAGCGCAATGCGACGCTCGGGGTCCTGCTGCTCATCGGCTTGTCCCTCGGCGTCGCCATTGCTCTCTATGGCGGGCGACGCTCCATCGCACCGCGCCTTGTCCGTCGTGATCCGGCCATTCTCGATCCGGCTCGCCGCAGCCGGCTTCTCGCGGCTTTTGCCGTGCTTCTGCTGGGTACCGTTCCCGCCATTGCCGGAAGCTGGATCTTCTGGGTTGCGTTCGACGCCGTCAATCTCTTCCCCCCTCGCCTCGAGCAGGTCGTTGCGGCCATCCTGCGGGGCATCGCGTTCATCGCCTTCGTCCGCGCCCTGATCGATGCCATTGTGGCGCCGGATCATGGATCCTGGCGGCTGGTCGCAGTCAGCGAGGCATCCGCAGCACGGATCATGAACTTCGGTGTCACCCTCGCGACCGTCATGGTGGTCGGCAAGGTACTGGACGCCTTCAACCAGGCCATCGCCGCCGCTCTGCCGATCACTGTCATGACGCGGGCCATCTTCGCCCTGGCCTCAGCCCTTATCTTCGCCGAGTTGCTCCGCCGTTTCGCGACCAGGACAACCCAGGACGAGCCCTGTCTCGGTCCTTATGTCGCGCCCGAGGTGTCCGTCGGGGGGCCCCTCCGCACAGTGGGCTGGATCGTCGTTGCAATCGTGATCGGCAGCGTGCTCGGCGGGTACGTGGCACTCGCCTCGTTCATGGTCGACCAGGCCGTCTGGATCTCGATCCTCGTCGCCTTGCTAATCCTCTTCATAGCTCTCGCGGACGAGTTCATCAGCAATACCTTCAGGAACCAGAGCCGCATTTCGACGATGCTGCAGGCCAATACGGGGCTGCGCCGTCGCTCGCTCGAGCAGATCGGCGTTCTGGTGAGCGGTGGCGTACGCCTTGCCTTGATCATCATGGCCCTCCTTTTGGCGCTGGCGCCCTGGGGGATCGAGTCGACGGACGTGATGGGGTCGCTGCGGGCGGTGTTCTTCGGGTTCACCGTCGGCGACGTGACGATTTCCCTGTCGTCGATCCTGATCGCTGCCCTGCTTTTCACCCTCGGCTTTACGGTGACCCGCGTCATTCAGCGCTGGCTCGACAACACGTTCCTGCCAGCCACCGAGCTCGATGCAGGCCTTAGGAACTCGATCCGCACGGCCGCGGGATATGTGGGCATCATCTCCGCGGGCGTGATCGCCTTCACCTATCTCGGCCTCAGCCTGGAACGGGTCACGATCGTCGCCGGCGCGCTCTCGGTCGGTATCGGTTTCGGCCTGCAGTCGATCGTCAACAACTTCATTTCCGGACTGATCCTGCTCTGGGAGCGCCCCATCCGCGTTGGCGATCTCGTCGTTGTGGGCGATGGTGAAGGCTATGTGCGCCGGATCAACGTGCGCTCCACCGAAATCCAGACCTTCGATCGCTCGACGCTGATCGTGCCGAATTCCAATCTTATTTCCGGCATCGTCCGGAACCGGGTCCGAAACGACAGAATCGGGCGTGTCATCGTCTCGTTGCCCGTGCCCCGTGCCTCGGATCCTGACCAGGTGGCGGAGATCATGCGACAGAGCGCACTCGCTCATCGAGAGGTCATGAGCGAACCCGCTCCGAGGATCATCTTCAAGAAGGTGACCGAGAACACGATCGATTTCGACCTCGTCTGTTTCGTGGACGACATCGATTCGGCGGGCCGGGTTTCGAGCGACCTCTATTTCGACATTTACCGCAAGCTGCGGCAGGCAGGCGTGGGTGCGCCACCTGCACCCCCGGCACAGTTTCCGGAAGAAGAGCCGGACGGGAAGCCCAAGCACCAGGATGAGGATGAAGGCTTAACTCTTCTCAAGGATAAGTGAGCCTCATGAAACAGACGATTGTCCTCAGCCTCCTGGCGGCAGCGCTCGCGGCGTGCCAGGGCGCTCCGCCGGTGGCCCGCAACCAGACCCCGAGCTTTTATGCCTCTCTGGCACGGGCCGATACAGTCGTCGATGGCGCCATGGCGCGGGACATGATCAACGCCTACCGGCGCAACAAGGGCCTCGATCCACTGGTCCTCGACCCCAATCTCCAGGCCGCCGCGGAAGCGGAAGCGCGCACCATGGCGCTGGCCGACAAGCCCAGCTCCGCGGATTCCTTCAAAGCGCGCGTCGCGGCCGAGGGTTACAACGCGCCGGCAGCGAATCTCTCCGCCGGATATCACACCCTCGCCGAGGCATTCTCCGGCTGGCGAGAAAGCCCTCAGCACGACAAGGTGCTGACCGACCCGCAAGCGTCGCGGATCGGAATTGCGACCGCCTATGCACCGAAATCGAAATACAAGGTCTATTGGGCTCTCGTCGTGGCTGCTGAAAGGCGCTGATGCGCCTTCCATGGCACGAACAAAGTCACGGGTTGGCCGTTGATTGTCTCAGGGTTCGGTTTATGAAATGAATCCTGAGACGGGAGGGCGCTCGCGATGCGGCGACAGGCGGGACGGACGGCACAGACCATCGAATCTCTCCGCCGGGAGCGGTGATCGCCATGTGGTTGGTCCGTCTCTATGTTCGGGTTCTCGGGCAGCTCGGTTCCGACCTCAGGATCGGCGCGCTCCTTGCTCTCGCCAATGTCGCCCTCGCGATCTCTGCGTTCGCCGAGCCGATCCTGTTCGGTCGCATCATTGACGTTCTGACCCGGGCCCAGATACCCAATTCGCCTCCGATCACCTTTTCGGTGCTTCTGCCTCTCATCGCAGCCTGGGTCGCCTTCGGATTCTTCTCCATCGGTGCCGGCGTGCTGGTCGCTCTGCATGCCGATAAGCTGTCGCATCGTCGGCGCCTGGCCGTGATTGCAAATTATTTCGAGCATGTGCTCGAACTGCCGCTGGCTTTCCATACCTCGACCCATTCCGGCCGGGTCCTGAAAGTGATGCTGGAGGGCTCGAACGGCATGGCCTGGCTGTGGCTGGGCTTCTTCCGCGAGCATTTCGCGGCGCTTGTCGCCCTGGTCATCCTCCTCCCGCTGACGGTGTTTCTCAACTGGAGGCTGGGACTGCTCCTCGTCGCCCTTATGGTCGTCTTTGCCATCCTGACGACGATCGTGCTTCGCAAGACGGAGAGTCTCCAGGGCGCCGTCGAGCGATATCATTCCAGCCTTGCGGAGCACGCCTCCGACGCGCTCGGCAATGTTCCGGTCATCCAGTCCTTCACCCGTGTCGAGGCGGAGGCGGGTTCGCTGCGCGCGATTATCGGCCAGCTCCTCCAGGCGCAGAACCCCGTGCTGTCCTGGTGGGCCGTGGCATCAGTGGCTTCACGCGCCTCTGCGACGATCACCGTGACGGCCGTGTTTCTCGTCGGCACGGCGCTTCATCTGAACGGACTTGCGACCATCGGCGAGGTGGTCATGTTCATGAGCATCGCCACCATGTTGATCGGGCGGCTGGAGCAGGCGGTCAGCTTCGTGAACCAACTTTTCATGCAGGCGCCGAAAATGCGGGAGTTCTTCGAGATCCTCGATACCGCTCCCGCCGTCCGGGACCGCCCCAACGCCAAGCAGGTGCCGCGCTTCAAGGGCAAGGTCGCCTTTGAGAATGTGAGTTTTTCCTACGACGGCAAGCGCCCTGCCATCCAGGATGTGACCTTTACCGTGCCTCCCGGCGAAACCGTCGCCCTTGTCGGCGCGACGGGGTCCGGAAAATCGACGACCCTGGGGCTTCTCCATCGGGCGTTCGATCCGCAATCCGGTGTCATCCGGATCGATGACGACGACATCCGCGACCTCGGCCTGTCCTCTCTCCGGCGCAACATCGGCGTGGTGTTCCAGGAGCCGATGCTGTTCGCACGCTCGATCCGCGAGAACCTCCAGGTCGGACGGCCGGATGCGACGGATGCGGAGATGGTCGAAGCCCTGGAGCGCGCGCAGGCGATCGAGTTCATTGCCCGGCAGAGCGCCGGGCTGGACACGCTGATCGGCGAGCGCGGGCGCTCGCTTTCGGGCGGCGAACGCCAGCGCCTCTCCATTGCGCGCGCTCTCCTGAAAAACCCGCCGATTCTGGTTCTCGACGAGGCCACGAGCGCTTTGGATGCTGCGACGGAAAGGAAGCTGCAGCTCGCCCTCGACGAGGTCATGAGGGGCCGGACGACCTTCGTCATCGCCCATCGCCTGGCAACGATCCGAAATGCAGACCGGATCCTGGTTTTCGATCAGGGTCGGGTCATCGAAGCCGGGACATTCGAAGAGCTCGTCGCCGCAGGCGGGCGCTTTGCGGAGCTGGCGAAGGCGCAGTTCATCGCCAGCGAGACGTCTGTGAAACCACTTGGCGACGGCTCCACGCCCCTTCCTGCCCCCTGACGGATTCCGGACCTCGCTGCGGTCGTGAAGCCTGCGTGCGCCGTGCCGTCAGGACTGGCCCCTCCGGCCTGCGGCTGGCGATGCCTCGTCCAATTTCCTGACGATGGAAAGGGGCATGATCCGAAGCGCGGTGATCCGGTTGCGCGACTTACGGAGAACCTGGAAGCGGAACCCGTGGAAGGTGAAGATCTGGCCTGTATCCGGGATGGCTTGCGCTTCGTGGATGACGAGCCCTGCGATGGTGGTCGCCTCCTCGTCCGGCAGGTTCCAGTCCATGACCCGGTTGAGATCGCGGATCGGCACGGAGCCGTCCACGTTCACGGATCCGTTCGGCTGCGGACGTACGCCCTGAACCGATAGGTCGTGCTCGTCCTTGATGTCGCCGACGATCTCTTCGAGGATGTCTTCGAGCGTGACGAGACCCATCACCTCGCCATATTCGTCGACAACGAGCGCGAAGTGGGTCTTCTTGGCGAGGAACGCCTTGAGCTGGTCGCGCAGCGAGGTCGTATCGGGCACGAACCAGCTCTCGAGCGCAATGGTTTCCACATCGAGCCGACCCGCATCGCCACCCACTGCATCGAGGGCCCGGAGCAGGTCCTTGGCATGGAGGACGCCGATGATGTTCTCCTGGCTGCCGCGCCAGAGCGGCATGCGCGTATAGGAAGACGAGAGCACTTCGCGCACGATTTCTTCCGACGACAGATCGGCGTTGATGGTGCGCATCTTGGTGCGGTGGACCATGACCTCGGAGACGCTCAGTTCCTCGAGATCGAGGAGACCGCCCATCATGTCGCGTTCCACCTTGGCCACGTTGCCTTCCTTGTGGAGGAGGTCGAGCTGACCGCGGATTTCCTCACTGGCGGACAGGATCGGCGTGTTTGCCCCGATATGGATCCCGAATGGCCGCAACATGAGTCGGACAAGGCGTTCGATCGCCAGCGCCAGCGGACCGATGATGGCCACGACCCAGGTCATGGGGCGAGACAGGGCGAGGGACACCGTATCGGGGGAGGAAATGGCGATGGTCTTCGGCAGGACTTCGGCGAAAACGATCACGAGCACCGACATGATGACGGTCGCATAAAGCGCTCCGCCATCGCCGAAGATCGCCACGAGCACGCTGGTGGCGAATGCCGAGACGCCGATATTGACGATGTTGTTGCCGATCAGCACGGTACCGATGAAGCGCTCGCGCATCTGGAGGAGGCGGTTCACCAGGGCGGCTCGTGTGTCGCCGCCCTTCTCCAGGAACAGCATGCGTGCCCGGGATGCGCCGGTAAAGGCCGTCTCGCCGGCCGAAAAAAAGGCCGACAGCAGAAGACAGAAAATGACGACAATGGCCGCGACCCAGAGTTCGCTTGAAGAATCCTCGATCATGGTGACGCTGCGCTGCTCTCACTCGCCAGAAACGATCGAACCGAATTGACTGCGATACCGGGGGCGATGAAGCTTCGCCCGATGCCCCGTGCCAGGATGAAGGTAAGAGCGCCGCCCTTCACCTTTTTGTCCTGTGCCATGGCATCGAGCAGTTCCTCGACAGTGCCGCAGCCACCCGGAACATGGTTCAGGCGCGTGGGAAGTCCAGCCGCGGCAAGATGGGTCTCGACCCGCTGTGCATCCGACGCGGGGCAGAGGCCCAGGGCGGCCGAAAAGCGGAATGCGAGGCATAGGCCGATGGCGACGCCTTCGCCATGGACGAGCCGCGTGGAATCGTAACGGGTGATCCGCTCGAGCGCATGACCGAAGGTATGGCCGAGATTGAGCAGGGCGCGGTCGCCCTCCTCGCGCTCGTCGCGGACCACGACGGCCGCCTTGGCCCGACAGCTCTGGGCCACGGCCTCGTCCCGCTCCGCTCCTCCGGAAAAGACGCCGTGCCAGTTCGCTTCGCACCAGTCGAAGAAACGGGGATCGTCGATGAGCCCGTATTTCACGACCTCCGCATAGCCGGCCCGCATCTCCCGCAATGGCAATGTGTCGAGCGCGGCCGTATCGGCGAGGACGAGGCTCGGCTGATGGAAGGCACCGACGAGATTCTTGCCATGGCGTGAGTTGATGCCGGTCTTGCCGCCGACCGAGGAATCGACCTGAGCGAGCAGGGTGGTGGGGACCTGGACGAAACGGACGCCACGGCGCACGATGGCTGCGGAAAAGCCGGCCAGGTCGCCGATGACGCCCCCCCCGAGGGCCACCACGAGATCCCCGCGCTCGGTCTTGGCCTCGAGCACGAGATCACAGACCTTTTCCAGGGACGCGTACGATTTCGTCGCCTCGCCGGGCGGCAGGACGATCGTGGCCGTGCGAAGGCCTTCCCGCTGGAGGGCTTCGGCCAGGGGGCCGGCATAGAGGGGACCGACATGCTCGTCGGTGACGATTGCGGCGGTCCGCGCGCCAAGCGCCGCGATGCGCGCGCCAGCGCCTCCGAGGAGCCCCCGGCCGACCAGGATCTCGTAGGCCCTGTCGCCGAGGGAGACCGGGACCGTGATCACCGAGGCTTCCGGCATTCGCGCCGCTACACCATTCACCGGGGGGAACTCCCTTGTGCGTCGAACCAATTCTGAAGGGCCTGGATCACATCCGACACGACCCGGTCGTGGGGTGCCTCATGGGAATAGACGGTCACATCGGCGGTCGCATAGACCGGGTGACGAACCTCCATGAGGTTGCGCATGGTCCCCTCCGGATCGGGGTTCCGAAGCAGGGGGCGCGTGGCCCTCTTGCGGACCCGCCGCATAAGAACGTCGAGATCCGCCTTGAGCCATACCGAAACGCCCGCCGCCGCGATGGCAGCGCGCGTTTCCGCGTTCATGAAGGCACCGCCGCCCGTGGCAAGAACCATCGGGCCCTCTTGAAGCAGGCGGGCGATCACGCGTCGCTCGCCGTCGCGAAAATGCTCTTCCCCATGAATGGCGAAGATCTCGGGAATCGTCATTCCCGCCGCTACCTCGATCTCGTGATCGGCGTCGCGAAACGGCAGGCCGAGCTTCTGCGCGAGCCGTCGGCCGACGGTGCTCTTTCCGGCGCCCATGAGGCCGACGAGCACGAGTGAGCGCGAGCCGAGCTGGCGGGTAAGAGGATGGCCGCCCTGGCTTCTGATGTCCTGCCCGCCGGCTTCATCAAGCAAGTTGAAGCGGCTGATATTGTTCATGCGCCTGTCCTAGCATGAGGTCTTCGCTATGTCACAGCGCCAGAAATGACGGGCCCCGGAAAAGCTTGCCTTTAGGCTCAGCTCATGGTTGTAGGTGGAAACCTTGAAGAGGGGCCCCGTGCCGACGTTATTCCGGTTTCTTGTGGTAGTGGCGATCCTTGCCGGGATCGGTTTTGCTGTCGTTTTCGCCCTTGCGACTCTTGTCGAGCCTGAGCCGCGGGAAATCGCGGTTCCCATTCCAAGCAGTCGCCTGTCCACTCCATGAACGGCGCGAGGCAGGCCGTCCTGTTCCTCGATATGCTCGCCGCCGAGCGAGGCGCCTCGAAAAATACGCTCGATGCCTATCGACGCGACCTGGACGATTACCTCGCCTATCTCGCCGAGGCGAAGAGCCAGCCCGACACGGCCTCCGCCGCCACGGTGCGGGGTTTCATGGCCAGCCTCGAGGAGAGGGGGCTGAAGGCGTCTTCAGCCGCCCGGCGTCTCTCGGCGGTCAGGCAATTCCACAAGTTTCTCTATGTCGAGGGCTATGCCCCGGTGGATCCGACCGCGGCCGTATCCGCCCCGAAACGCGGGCGGGTCCTGCCCAAGGTTCTTTCCACCGATCAGGTCGACCGCCTTCTGCAAGTGGCCCATGCGGCAATCGCGAAGGAGGAGGCCACTCCGGCGGAGCGACTTCGGGCCGCCCGCATGGCATGCCTGCTCGAGCTCCTCTATGCGACAGGGCTGCGCGTCAGCGAGCTGATCAGCCTCCCGCGGAGCGCCGCCAAGACCCGTGAGCGTTTCCTCATTGTCCGCGGCAAGGGGGCCAAGGAACGCCTGGTGCCGCTGACCGATGCGGCGCGGGAGGCGAGCCGCGCCTATCTCGCGCTCCTCGAGGAGCAGGGGAAGGCGGCGGGGACCTGGCTGTTTCCGTCGGACAGCGAAAGCGGCCATCTCACCCGCCAGGCCTTCGCCCGGGATCTGAAAATCGCCGCCGCCGCGGCCGGCCTCCGGGCCGACAAGGTCAGTCCCCACGTTCTGCGCCATGCTTTTGCCAGCCACCTGCTTCAGAACGGCGCTGATCTGCGCATCGTTCAGGAATTGCTCGGCCATTCGGATATCTCGACCACACAGATCTATACCCATGTCCTGGATGAACGCCTCAAGAGCATGGTGCGCGACCTGCACCCGTTGGCGGGGCGCGAGAGCTGAGATGTGAATAAAATAAAATGCAGGTTATGTATGTTGTTCATGGCCGGCAAGATGTCGTCTTGGAAAGATTATAAGCTCACATGCGGAGAGTTGCTCTAGATAACCGCATGTAAACTTGAGTATAAATTATTCTATAGACAAGCTAGAACTGTCAGCGATCTGATGCGTTGGTGGGATCCGCGATGAATCATCATGGAGAAATCATCATGGCAAATCGCTCAGGCTCATCGAATCGTGGCTTTGCTTCCATGGATAAGGATAAGCAGCACGATATCGCCCGGAAAGGCGGAGAGAGCGTTTCCCCCGAGGACCGTTCGTTCTCCAAGGATCGCGATCTTGCCAGCGAGGCGGGCCGCAAGGGCGGCCAACACTCCCGTGGGGGCCATCGCTAGTCGAGACCTTTCACGTCGAGACTGGCGTTGGGAGGGCCGCCGCAAGGCGGCCCTTTCCCGTGTCTGAAGCGTCGCCTTGCCTCGTCAGCAGGAAGACGCCCTGTTCCCCCAAGAGATTCCATGCCCACCAGGGCAACGTGACGCGGACGGGGTGACCGCTCGCGTCGAGGGCGACCGCCCTGTCCATGCGGGCACCGACCTCACGGCACAGATCCATGAAATCGCGGATCGTACAGAAATGGATGTTGGGCGTGTCGTGCCAGGAATAGGGCATGTTCTCGGTGACGGGCATGCGCCCTTTCAACAGCAGATCCAGCCGGACGCGCCAATGCCCGAAATTGGGGAAGGACACGATGGCCCGGCGCCCGATGCGCAGGAGTTGCTCGAGCACGATCTTCGGCTGACGCGTGGCCTGGATGGTCTGCGACAGGATGACGTAGTCGAATGCATCGTCGGGATAGTCGGCGAGGTCGGTATCCGCATCGCCCTGGATCACGGGCAGGCCCTTGGCGAGGCAGGCATTCACCCCTTCGCGGGATATTTCTATGCCGCGTCCGTCGACACCCTTGCGATCGCGCAGGAGCGCCAGCAGCGATCCGTCGCCGCAGCCGATGTCCAGGACGCGTGATCCTGCCGCCACCATGTCCGCGACGAGAAGGAAATCGAGTCGCGTGCCGTCCTCACGGGCGTTCGGCGGGTGGGGGGCATCTACGATCATCGGGCCAGTCCCCGGACCCGGGCGGCCGCGTCGATGAAGCCGCGGGCCGCGGCGAACATCTCGGGCTCGTCGAGCAGGAAAGCGTCGTGCCCCTTGTCGCTGTCCACCTCAACGAAGCCGACCGAGGCAGCGGCGGCATTCAGAGCGTGAACGATGGCGCGGGAATCGGCGGTGGGAAACAGCCAGTCCGATGTGAAGGAGATGACGCAGAACCGCGTTGCCGATCCCTTGAAGGCGCGGGCCAGGCTGCCCCCGTACTCGGCGGCAAGGTCGAAATAGTCCATGGCCCGGGTCACGTAGAGGTAGGAATTCGCGTCGAAGCGCTCGACGAAGGAGAGGCCCTGGTAGCGCAGATAGCTTTCGATCTGGAAATCTGCATCGAAGGAAAAGGTCGGCGCGCTGCGGTCCTGGTAATTGCGCCCGAATTTCCGATGGAGGGCCATTTCCGAGAGATAGGTGATATGGGCGCCCATCCGGGCCACCGCGAGGCCCTTCGTGGGCCTCGTCCCCTCGGCCAGATAATGGCCGCCACGCCAGTCGGGATCGGCCATGATGGCCTGCCGGCCGACCTCGTGGAAGGCGATGTTCTGCGCGGAATGGCGCGCTGCCGCAGCGATCGGGAGGGCGGAGAAGACCCGCTCCGGATAGCTCGCCGCCCATTGCAGCACCTGCATCCCGCCCATGGAGCCGCCGATGACACAGAACAGGCTTGCGATTCCGAGCCGATCGATCAGGGCCTTCTGCGCGCGCACCATGTCGCCGATGGTGATGACCGGGAAGTCGAGAGCGTACGGCGAACCGGTTTCCGGATGGGTCGAAGCCGGGCCGGTGGTGCCCATGCAGCCGCCGATCACATTGGCGCAGATCACGAAAAACCGGTCCGTGTCGACCGGCCGGCCTGGCCCGACCATTGTGGTCCACCAGCCGGGCTTGCCCGTCACCGGGCTGACATTGGCGACGTGCTGGTCGCCCGTCAGGGCATGGCAGATCAGAACGGCGTTGGATCTGTCCGCGTTCAGGGTCCCGTAGGTCTGGTAGGCGATCTGCCAGGGAGCGAGGGGAACCCCTGCATCGAGCATCAGCGGCTCATCGACGCCGAAGCGCGCGACCGGGCTCGACGGATCGTCGATCTGGCTTCGCGGCTCGGGGGGCTGGAATGCGCTGGTCATACTCGACATAGCGGAAGCGTTCGATCTTTCGAACAGCGGTAGAGCGCGGAAGCCCGCGCGTCAACGCGCATAACGCCTCGCCGGGGACTCCGGGCGTATTCAGGCTTGGCACGGCCGCAGGAGGCTGCGAAGAAGAGCGCCAGCGTTCAGGACCGACCCATGACCACCGAAAAGCCCGTTCCCACACTCCCCCAGCTCCGGCAGGAGATCGACCGGATCGATGAAGCGATGCACCGGCTCCTGATGGAGCGCGGGACGATCATCGACCGGCTGATCTCGGTGAAGAAGACCTCCGAATCCGGTTCGGCCTTCCGTCCGGGCCGGGAGGCCTCGATGATGCGGGGTCTCGCCCAGCGTCACGAGGGGCTCCTGCCGCTGGACACGGTCGAGGGCATCTGGCGGGTGATCATTGCCACCTTCACGTATGTCCAGGCTCCTTACGCGGTGCATGCGGACATTTCCGGCGGCGACGCGCCGATGCGCGATTCGGCCCGGTTCCATTTTGGCTTCACGGTCCCCTATATCAGCCATCCCAGCGCGGCGGCGGTGATCGAGGCCGTCGCGTCCGGACGGGGCGATCTGGGGATTTTCCGGATTGACCAGGGAGCGTCCAGCGGCGCCTGGTGGCGGGCGCTGGCGGACAGGGACCGGCCGAAGATCATTGCTCGGCTGCCTTTCATCGAGCGGCCGGATCATCCGGCCGGCACGCCCGTCTTCGTGATTTCGAAACCGCTGACCGATGCCGCCGTGCGCGACGTCGTTCTCTACGCGGCGCAGTTCGAACGCTGGCACAAGGACGTTACCGGGGCGCTTGCCGGCCTTGGCGGCGAGGCGGTTGCCAGTGCTGCGGATGCCTATGGCCTCTCCGTCCTGATCGCCGTGCCAGGGTCTCTCGAGGCCTCGCGGCTGCACGATACTCTTACCGAGGCGGGGGCGAGCCTGGCCCAGCTCGTCGAGATCGGCAGTCACGCCGAACGTTTCCACGTGAAATGAGCGCGAAGCTGCGCTAGAGCCATCCCCAAAACCAATCCCATTCAGGAAGCGTTCCCATGTCCGCCCGTCCCGAACCCCGTCCCGGCGTCTTGAAGATCGAGGCCTATGTGCCCGGCAAGAGCGCGGCGGCAGGGGTTTCGAAGATCCACAAGCTGTCCTCCAACGAAACGCCGCTCGGGCCCTCGCCGAGGGCGATCGAGGCGATCCGCGCCTTTGATCACCTGGAGTTCTATCCCGACGGCTCCGCCACGCGCCTTCGTGAGGCCATTGCCGCCAAATACGGCCTCGATTCCCAGCGCATCATTTGCGGTGCCGGCTCCGACGAACTGCTGTCCCTGATCACGCATGCCTATGTCGGGCCTGGCGACGAGGGCATCTATTCCGAGCACGGGTTCCTCGTATATCGCATCGCCATTCTGGCCGCGGGCGGCGTTCCCGTGGTGGCCAAGGAGAAAAACTACCGAACGGACGTGGATGCGATCCTCGCCAAGGTGTCGCCAAAGACCAAGATCGTCTATCTCGCCAACCCCAACAACCCGACGGGCACCTATCTGCCCTTCGACGAGGTGAAGCGTCTCCATGCCGGTCTTCCGTCGCATGTGGTTCTCGTGCTCGACGCGGCCTATGCCGAATATGTTCGCCGGAACGACTACGAGGCCGGGCTGGAGCTCGTCGCCACGGCCGAGAACGTGGTGATGACCCGCACCTTCTCGAAGATCTATGGCCTTGCGAACCTGCGGATCGGCTGGATGGTCGCGCCGCCGCACATCGCAGACGCGGTCAATCGGATCCGCGGACCGTTCAACGTCAGCGGACCGGCCATGGCCGCCGCCGTCGCCGCGCTCCAGGACGATGCCCATGTGGCGAAGGCCATCGAGCATAACGAGACCTGGCTCTCCTGGCTCACCCGCGAGATCGAGGCCTTGGGCCTGAAGGTGACGCCCAGCGTAGGCAATTTCCTGCTCATCCATTTCCCCCACGAGGAGGGTCGGACGGCGAAGGACGCGGATGCCTACCTGATGAGCCGCGGCCTGATCCTGCGCCGGATCGACGGCTACGGCCTGCCGCACGCCCTGCGGCTGACCATCGGAGGCGAGGAAGCGAACCGTCTGGTCGTCCAGGCCCTGCGTGAATTCATGGGCGGCAAGGACAGTCATGCCTGATCGCCTCGGTCCTCCACGCGAGACTCCGCTCTTCGGACGCATCGCCCTGATCGGCCTCGGCCTGATCGGCTCCTCCATTGCCCGTGCCGCGCGGCATCAGAACCTCGCAGGCACGATCGTCGCCATCGACCGCGACGAGGCCGTGCTCGACCGTGTGAGGGATCTCGGGCTTGCCGACGAGGTGACGAGCGATTTTGCAGGCGGCGTCGCCGATGCCGACCTGGTCGTCCTTTGCGTGCCGGTCGGGGCCTGCGGTAGCGTCGCCGAGGTGATCGGCCCCCACCTCAAGCCCGGCACCATCGTATCCGATGTCGGTTCGGTAAAGGCCTCGGTGGTCGCCCAGGTGCAGCCCCATCTGCCTCCGGGCGTGCAGTTCGTTCCCGCGCATCCGGTGGCAGGCACGGAGCATTCCGGGCCCGATGCCGGCTTCGTGACCCTCTTTTTCAATCGCTGGTGCATCCTCACGCCGCCGGAAGGTACCGAGGAGGGGGCTATCGAGCGCGTCAGGGACTTCTGGTCCGCCATGGGCTCGAATGTGGAGGTCATGACGGCGCAGCACCATGATCTCGTGCTCGCCATCACGAGCCATGTGCCTCATCTCATCGCCTACAACATCGTCGGCACGGCCGCGGATCTGGAGACCGTGACCCAATCGGAGGTGATCAAATTCTCCGCCGGCGGCTTCCGTGATTTCACCCGCATCGCCGCTTCCGATCCGACCATGTGGAGGGACGTGTTCCTGCACAACAGGGAAGCGGTGCTGGAAATGCTCGGCCGCCTCAACGAGGACATCGCCCTTCTCGCCCGCGCCATCCGCTGGGGCGAAGGCGACAAGCTCTTCGACCTGTTCACCCGCACCCGTGCGATCCGCCGAGGAATCATCTCGGTGGGGCAGGAGACGCCGGAACCCGATTTCGGACGCCGGCGCGACGATCAATAGATCACGGGCAGCCTGACGCTCGGGATCACGAACGGGCCGAGTGCGAGGGTTCCGTTATCGAGCCGCAGCGGCGGCAGGGGCGTCAGCGCCGGCTGCTCGGCTTTCGCCGGGCCATTGGCGCGCCCGCCCTGACCGAGTAGGGCTCCGAGCAGCACTGCGCCGGGTCGGTTGCCCATCATCGACCCGAGCAGTCCATCGAGGCCGGAAGCGGCGACATTGAGCGTGCCTGACGGTCGATGCTGCGGGTCGATGCCGAGTTCACCCTTGGCCTCCACGCGGCGAGAGCCCTTGTTCACGGCCAGCATTTCGATCGTGACCCTGCCGGAATCATTGCGCCAGCGCTCCAATTCCTCGGCGATGGGGCGGCCCCGGAAACCTTCGGCCTGCGTGATGGTGAGATCTGCCTGCAGGTCCGCCGGCTCGGCGCCGCCGATCAGATTGTCGAGTGCCGGAATCCTGGCCTTCTCGATGGACAAGGCGACATCGTAGGCCTTGTCCTGAGGGCGCGAGGGATCGGGCCGCAGGTGAAATTCGGTCTCCCGGCTCGCCAGGACGATGGGTTCAGGAGACAGGCCCGTGACGGTGAAGGTGGGATTGGTGGCGACCGCCGAGAGTCGCTGCAGGCCGTTCGCCGTGGCATGGACGCTGGTCTGAAGCAGGTCCCAACGCCCCTCGAATGTGGCGGCGCCGTCGGTCAGGCGCAGGGGACCCTCGATTTCGGTGATGACGAATCGGGGTTGATAGACCTGGGCGACCGATTCGACCCGCCCAAAGGAGGCCGTCACGGTGCCGTGGGACAGGTTCAGGGATCCGCAGGTCACCTCCATGCGGAAGGGGAAGCCGCTCACAGTCCGGTCCCGGCAGGTCCATTGCCGGCCGGCTTTCGCCTCGAGACCGAACCAGGCGTCGATGGAATCCGTGGTGCGGCTACGGATGACGAACCACGCAACGCTCCAGGCGATGGCGATCAACAGAAGAAGCACGAACGGCGTGTAAAGCCAGAAACGGCTGGAGCGGACGTTTTCAGTGGCGGCCTCACCCATTCGGGTCTCCTGTGGTATCGCCTTTTGCGAATTGTGGGCCCATCACCCGCCATGGAAGGATCGGCTTCGGCGGACCATGGGCTTCATAAGGGAGGGCATGGACGGACGCAAAACCGGATTCCCTCTTTTCAGGTCCCGCTCCGGGTTGTGAAATGTCGCAGGATCCTGACGGGCAGCCGGTCCCGCTCGTCGGGATCATGCTCTAGCGCCGGATCCGGGCAAGGATCGGGCATATCGGTCAAAATGCAGGTTTCCAGCGATTTATGGGTCTTCGGATACGGCTCGCTCATGTGGCGACCCGGCTTCCCTTTCGTCGAACGGCGGCACGCCCAGCTCCACGGCTATCATCGTTCCCTCTGCGTCTTCTCGCACGTGCATCGCGGCACGCCGGAGAAACCGGGCCTCGTGCTCGGTCTCGACCGCGGAGGACGCTGTCATGGTGTCGCGTTCCGTGTGGCCGCGGAAGAGGCCGATGCCACCATTCACTACCTGCGCGAGCGGGAACAGGCGACGGCAGTCTATCTCGAGCGTCGTCTTCCGGTGCGCCTGGAGGGGGGCCTGAGAGCCGAGGCTCTCGCCTACATCGCCGACCGGAAACACCCGCAATACGCGGGTCGCCTGTCCTTCGAGGAGATCGTCGACCTGGTCCGCAACGGGGAGGGAATCTCGGGACGCAATCCGGATTATGTCCGCTCCACCCATGAGCATCTGGTCGGAATGGGCGTGGTCGATCCGCTCCTGCAGCGGCTGACTCTGTCGATCGACTAGCGATCCTGCTCGTCGTCCTGGCGCAGATCGTCGATCACAGCCCGACGCTCACATTCGTCGTGAGCGAGGCGGTGCACATGCATTTCATTGGCGCCGCGATTCTGGACGTCCGCCATCCATCGGGCGCGGGCCTGCTCGCTCGGATAGGAGCTGGCGGTGGCGATATCGATGACATGGGCTGTCCCTGCCTCGTCGCGTTTGACCGCCAGGATCACGGCGTCGGTCGTCACCTCGAAGACTTCGGCCTCGACGAGAGGATGTACGCCGACGATATAGCGCCGGCCGGAGCGACCGCGCCACGAACTCAAGGCCTCGGATGCCCGGAGCCCGGCGGTCGCTCTCAGGCGTTCCTCGCGCACACCCGCTCTCCGCGCCCGATCATTGCGAAGATCCCGCATCGCCATGGACCACGATATGGTTCGTTTGTTCGCCATTTGTTCTTAATATAAGAATCACCGGCGAAGCCGTCAAGAATCCCTCAAATCCTTGTGATGTCAGGATTCCGAGGCGTCTGTCCCAAGGCCGCTGCCGAGCCCGTTCCCCAAGTCCTTGCGCCCCTCGGCGATGAGCCGCTCGGTGCTGGCCTCGATCCTGTCCTGCATCGTCTTGAAGAAGACGTCGCGCGGCAGACCCGGCGGGATCGGATCGAGAACTTCGACCAGGATCGTGCCCGGGCGCCGGATGAACTGGCGGCGTGGCCAATAGAGCCCCGAGTTCAGTCCTATGGGAAGGCAGGGGACGCCGAGATTCTGATAGAGATGCGTGATGCCGAATTTGTAAGCCGGAGGCGCACCCGCCGGGCGGCGCGTGCCTTCCGGGAAGATGATGATCTCACGACCTTCCTCGGCCTCCTCGCGGGCTCTTGCCATCATTCTCAGGAGAGCCTGGGAGCCCGCCTTGCGGTTGACCGGGATGCAGTCCGCTTTCCAGGTATACCAGCCGAAGAACGGGATCCAACGGAGTTCCTGCTTCAGGATGAAGGTCGGATCCTTGAAAAGCGGAAGGAGAGCAAAGGTCTCCCACAACGACTGGTGCTTGGAGGCGACGAGCAGCCCGCCCTCGGGGATCCGTTCCCGCCCACGGATTTCCACCTTCGTTCCGGCGATCACGCGCATGAGCCAGAGGGAGGAAAGGGCCCAGTATTGCGCGCATCGCATGAAAACGCGCCGCGGCAGCAGGAAGGTCGGCAGCAACGCGATCATCCAGAGGATGATGTTCACATAGAAGGCGATATTGAAGAGCAGGGAGCGGAGGATGAGCATGGCTTCGACGAAAAACGGGGCCTCGTGCCCCGCGTGCCGCCACTCTAAGCCATCTTCAGGGCGGGGGGACAAGGTAAAAATGGAGGGCAGAAGCGGAGGTCAGCGCCACAGGGGGCCGGCGGAGACATGCTGGATCGGCCGCCCGCCGCTCATGATCTTCGCCGCCGAGGAGTGCTCCGGGTCCTTCTCGAACCGGGTGCGCACCCAGACGAGCAGGAATTTGAGGTATTCGGAGAAGATCACCTTGGCCGTGCCCGGGTTGTGCCACCAGTCGTGTGGATCGATCGTGGCGGCGACGGGATAGGGAATCTTCTGCAGATTCGGCAGAGCGTGGTCGAGTTCCACGAGCGTCCGGGGCATGTGGTAATTCGAGGTGACCACGATCAGTGCATCGAACTGGTTCTGCTCCGCCCAACGCCTTGTCTCGATGGCGTTGCCGATGGTGTTGCGGGCGCGATAATCGAGGTCGACGCAGCAATCGAACAGGCGGCGCTGGCCGGGATTGAGCCGGAAGATCTCGTCACGGCTGGTCTTCTCGTTGACGCCGGAGATGAGCAGCCTCTTGGCATAGCCCTGGGCGAGGAGATCGATGGCGTCGCCAATGCGCTGGGCACCACCGGTCATGGCCACGATCCCGTCCGCACGGGTCTCGGGCTTCTGCTCGAAGCGGTCGAGGGAATAGACGAAGACCAGGAAGCCGGCGAACAGCAGGACAAGACAGGCCGCCAGCGCGACAAAGCCATAGCCCAACGCACGACCCATTGACGATCGCCTACCTGGGAGAGAGGGCGATCCCGACATGGCCCAGCCCCAGCCCAGGGCCTCCGTTGTGTCCATGGCGCCGGTGACCGCCAGGTTCTGCGTTCGCGAGGTCATCTCGGCGGAAGATAATGCAGAATGCGGCAATGGAGAGGCAACCCTTTTTACCAAAGAGAATCATCAACCATTTCCGTTAAGAAAGCGTCTCACCGTGAGACGCGACACAATTCCCGTGATCAGCGCCACCGCGAGGGCGATCAGGACCACCACGACATAGCCGCGCCAGCCGATGCTGAAGGAGCCGAACAGGGCCTCGAGCTGATCCCCGGCCGGGCTCGCGCGCCACGACCGGGTGATGAACCCGAGCGCGATCGTCATGATCAGCGCCGCGCCGGCCCCCACCGCGCTTCCGCGCAGGCCGAGCCGGAAGAAGCGGCGCTGGAACTCGCGGGCGATGAAATCGTCGCTCGCACCGACGAAATGCAGCACGTCGACCACCTCGCGGTTGCCGGCCATGGCGCCACGGGTGGCGAAGGTGACAGCCAGCCCCGCCGCCAGCAGCACCAGGGCAACGAGGATCACTCCCACCCCGATGATCGTATTGGCCATGGTCGAGAGCCGGGACACCCAGAGGGCGTGATCGTCGAGACTGGCGCCGGGAACCTGATCGCGGAGCGCCTGCCTCAATCTCGTGAAATCCGGCCTCACATCGGCCTGGAGCTTCAGGACGATGAGGCGCGGCACCGGCAGATCGTTGAAATCGAGGCCGGTTCCGAGCCAGGGCTCCAGAAGACGTTCGGATTCCTGCTTCGAGAAGGCCTGGGTTTCCTCGACGCCAGGGGTCTGGCGCGCCAGGGCCACGGCGCGGGACACGTCGTCTTCGATCGAGCGCTGCGGATTGGGTCGGACCTGGATCGTGACCTCGCGGGCGATATCGGAGCGCCATTGCGTCGAGCTCGAGGCCACGAGTTCGGCGCCGCCTGCGCAGAGGGCCGCGAGAAAGGTGAGGATCGCGATCACTGCCGCGAGCGCCTGCCCACCCGCGGAATCGAGCGGAACGAGCGGCGCATTGCGGCGCAAGGAGGCCGGCAGGGGGCGCTTGTCCGCCTCGGGAGCCGAAGGGCGGGGCGGGCGCGGTTGCGACAGATCGTTCATCCCACTCACCGGCCCGCTCATTCGTCGATATGCAGCCTGCCGTCGCCAAGGACGAGGCGGCGGACGTCGAGCTGGTCCATCAGGCTGAAATCGTGGGTCGCAATGACCACCGAGGTGCCGAGCCGGTTGAGCTCGATGAACAGACGCAGCAGACGCCGGGCGAGGGAGGGATCGACATTGCCGGTGGGCTCGTCGGCAAGCAGAAGGTCCGGACGCACGATAAGGGCGCGCGCGATGGCGGCGCGCTGCTTCTCGCCGCCGGACAGGACGGGCGGCAGGACGTGCATGCGGTCTCCGAGGCCCACCCAGCGCAGCAGCTCCACCACCTCGGCCCGGTAGCTCGCTTCCTCCTTGCCCTGCACCCTCAGGGGGAGCGCCACATTTTCGTAGGTCGTGAGATGGTCGAGGAGGCGGAAATCCTGGAAGACCACCCCCATGCGCCGCCGCAGGTCGGTCAGCGCATTCTTCGAAATGCCGGAGACTTCCTCGCCGAACAGGGAGACCAGACCCCGCGTCGGCTTCACGGCGAGCAGGATCAGGCGCAAAAGCGTCGTCTTGCCGGCGCCCGAGGGGCCGGTGAGGAATTGAAACGAGTGAGGCTCGATCGAGAATGTCAGGTCCCGGAGAACCTCGGGGCCCATGCCGTAGCGCACGCCCACATTCTCGAAATGCACGACCGGAGCCGCGTCCTCCTCGAATTCGTTGTCGTAAAACGCTTTCACGCGCAGCCGGACCATCCTTGAATGGGCAAAAAAGAGAGGCGGATCGCTCCCGGGCGGGTTCCGATTCGCGTCGCTTATGGTCCATATGCCGTGGGCAAGTCCATAATTTCCGCGAGGATCCGAGGCGTGAGCGGGCCGAAGGCGCGGTGATGCTAGCGCATCGTGAGGAAAAGTGGACCCGGTTTTCCGCGACAAACGGTGCGCGGCCGGGAGCAACGCAGCCGGATGGGCCTCCCCGGAGGTCCTTGTGGTGGACTTTAAGGCCGCAGGTGGCGATGTCCGTTTGACTTCCCCGCGCCGTCATGGTCACGAAGGGGAAACTTTCCGGGTCTCCGGCCCCGCCGTGAAGGACCTTTCTGCTCAAACGGATCAACGATGACAGGCATTCCCCGCATTCGCGTTCTCTTCGACGAAGACACGATCGCCAGGCGCAACGAGGAACTGGCGCAGGAAATCGCCCGCTCCAAGCCCGAGAACCTGCTCGTCGTCGCCGTGCTGAAGGGGAGCTTCATGTTCGCGGCGGACCTGCTTCGTGCCCTGCACCGGGCCGGGCTCGAGCCGCAGGTCGAGTTCGTGCATCTGTCGAGCTATCTCGACGGCACCGTATCGTCCGGCCAGGTGGCGATCCTGCGCGACGTGGAGAGCGATGTCCGTGGCCGCGACGTCCTCCTTGTCGACGACATCCTCGAATCGGGCCGCACCGTCACCTTCGCGAAGGACCTGCTGATGGCCCGGGGCGCCAAGCGCGTCATGACGGCCGTTCTCCTCGAAAAGCCGGGCAAGCGGGCCGTGTCCATCGATGCGGATTTCGTCGGGTTCACCTGTCCCGACGTGTTCGTGGTCGGCTACGGGATGGACGTGGCCCATTCCTACCGCCAGCTTCCCTTCGTCGGGGTCGTCGACCACCTCGACAAGAATCCCGACCTGTTCGACCAGCCCTGATCGCGTCGGTGCGGTCGGTCTTTACGGATTGAGCCGCCAGATAGCGGCGTTGAGCGCCGTCGCATAGGCGACCCAGGCGAGATAGGGCACGAGCAGAAGGGCCGCTGCGCGGTCGAGCGGCCAGAACGTCCGGATGGTCACCACGATGGCCACGATCAGCGCGACGATCACCATCAATCCCGCCAGTGGCGAGCGGGCAGCGAAGAATGCCCATGACCAAAGGCCGTTCAGAATGAGCTGCACGAAAAAGATCGCCATGGCGATGCCGCGCCCCGGGCGATCCCTTGGCAGGGACAGGATTCGCCAGAGCGCGTAAGCCATCATGGCATAGAGCAGCGTCCAGACCGGCCCGAAGAGCCAGTTGGGCGGTGTGAAGCCCGGTTTGACGAGTGTGGCATACCAGGTCGGGATGTTCGGCGTCGTTGCAATCGTTCCGAGAACGCCGATGGCGGCAACCGGCAGGACGGCCGTCAGAAAGCGTTGCAAGGGTGGCGTCGGCTCATCGGGCAAAATACTCTCGCCTGGGTGCATGATCGTTCGATTCCCTGTACATGCATGGGTGCTGTCCTTCCTGCAACCCGCCCTGCTCATCGGAGGTTCCCATGTCGTCATCGCATCCGCTCTGGTCCAAGCGCTCCCTTACGGCGCAGGCGATGGGCCATGTGGATCCGATCACGAAGGCGGTCGTGCTGCCGATCCATGTGGCGACGACCTATATCCGCGATGAAGACAATGCCTATTCCTCGGGCTTCGTCTACGGCCGGCCGGACAATGCCACGGTCCGGGAAGCGGAAGCCGTGCTCGCGATGCTGGAGGAAGCCGATGCCGGCGCGCTGCTCTTCTCCTCCGGCATGGCGGCGGCAACCGCCGTCTTCCAGGCCCTCGACCCGGGTGACCACGTCGTGGCCTCGAAGGTGATGTACTGGGCCCTGCGCAGCTGGCTCATGACCGAGGCCACCCGCTGGGGCCTGCTGGTGGATTTCGTCGAGACCGACGATCTCGACGCCCTGCGCAAGGCGGTTGTCAAGGGACGCACGAAGCTGGTCTGGGTGGAAACGCCGTCCAATCCGCTCTGGACCATCACCGACATCGCCGCCGCCGCCGAGATCGCCCATGGGGCCGGTGCGCACCTGGCGGTCGATTCGACCACCGCCTCGCCCATCCACACCCAGCCGCTGTCGCTCGGAGCCGATATCGTCATGCATGCCGCGACGAAGGTCCTGAACGGCCATTCGGACGTGGTGGCCGGGGCGCTCGCAGGGGCAAAGGCGGACGACTTCTGGAATCGGATCGTCGCCATCCGCAAGATGCAGGGCGCCATCCTCGGCCCGTTCGAGGCGTACCTCCTTATGCGCGGCATGCGGACGCTCCATCTCCGCGCCGCCGCACAGGCGAAAAGCGCCATGTCCCTGGCCGAGCGCCTCAGCGAGCATCCGAAAGTGGCGCGCGTCCTCTATCCCGGCCTGCCGCAGCATCCGGGCCATGACATCGCGGCGCGGCAGATGGAGGGCGGCTTCGGCTACATGCTGTCCATTCAGCTGACCGGCGGTGAAACGGCGGCGATTCGAACGGCTGCGCGGGTCGGTCTGTGGAAGCGGGCCACGTCCCTCGGCGGGGTGGAAAGCCTCATCGAGCACCGGGCTTCCATCGAGGGTGCAGGGACGCCCTGTCCGCCGGATCTGTTGCGCCTTTCCACGGGCATAGAGGATGTGAACGACCTCTTCACCGACCTGGATGGTGCCCTGCGCGCGGCCTGATCCGGGGCGTGTTGATCTTGTCATGAAACTCGTGCTCTTCTCGGATCCGAGGGAAGTTATTTTCCGAGAGAAACAGTCATGACCTCGTCCCCGATCACCCGCCGGCGCGTCCTGCAGACCGGTGTCGCTGCGGCAGCCGTCAGCGCGCTCCCGAAGGCCGTTTTCAGTGCCGAGCCGGTGCTGAAGCTGCGGATCCTGGAGACCACCGATCTCCACGTGAACATCATGCCTTACGATTACTACCGTGACGCGGCGGACGACACGGTCGGGCTGACGCGGACGGCGACCCTGGTCAAGGCGGCGCGGACCGAAGCCAGGAACAGCCTGCTGTTCGACAATGGCGACCTGATCCAGGGCTCTCCCCTCGGCGACTATGTCGCCTACCGGCGCGGGATGAAGAAGGGCGACGTCCACCCGATGGTGGCCGCCATGAATACCCTGAACTACGACTGCGGCACCCTCGGCAATCATGAATTCAACTATGGGCTCGAGTTCCTGGAGAATTCACTCGGCGAGGCGAAATTCCCGCTGGTTTGCGCCAATGTCATCAAGGCCGATGGCGAAACGCTGCGGAAGCCCTGGCTCATTCTCGACCGCGAGTTCACCGACGAATCCGGCGCCAAGCAGAAGCTGAAGGTCGGAGTCATCGGCTTCGTGCCGCCGCAGATCGTGCAATGGGACAAGGCCAATCTCGACGGCAAGGCGACCACCACCGACATCGTCGATGCAGCGACCAGGCATGTGCCTGACATCAGGAAGGCGGGCGCCGACATCGTCGTGGCACTATGCCATTCGGGCATCGCCGGCGGCGAACGCAAGGGCGGCGAGGAGAACGCCGCCTTGCATCTCGCGAAGGTCGACGGCATCGATGTGATCCTGACCGGACATCAGCATTTCACGTTCCCGGGCGGCAAGGAGTTCAACGGCATTCCCGGCGTCGACGTGAAGGCCGGCACCCTGCACGGGAAGCCTGCCGTCATGGCCGGGTTCTGGGGCAGCCATCTCGGGCTGATCGACCTCGAGCTCACGAGGGACGGCAATGCCTGGAAGGTCGCAAACTTCCGCACCGAAGCGCGCCCGATCTACGATCGCGTCGATCGCAAGGTCGTGCCGAAGGTGGAGACGGATGCCCTCGTCGCCGCTGCCGTGACGGCCGATCACGAGGCGACGCTGAAATATGTCCGCGAGCCCGTGGGCACCACCACGGTGCCGATTCATTCCTACTACTCGCTCGTGGCCGACGATGCCTCCGTGAAGATCGTCGCCGACGCGCAGGCCTGGTATGTGGCGGACCTGCTCAGGACGACGTCCTACAAGGACCTGCCGCTTCTCTCCGCTGCCGCGCCCTTCAAGGCCGGCGGGCGCGGTGGCCCGAACTACTACACGGAGATCAAGCCGGGACCGCTGGCCATCAAGGACATGGCGGACATCTATATCTATCCGAATACGATCCGCGCCGTAAAAGTGACCGGCGCCCAAGTGCGAGAGTGGCTGGAGCGCTCGGCCGGCATCTACAACCGGATCGATCCGTCGAAGAGCGGCGAGCAGGACCTGATCAATGCCACCTTCCCGGCCTATAACTTCGATGTGATCGCCGGCGTGCAGTACCAGATCGATCCGACCGAAGCCTCGCGCTACGACAACAACGGCAAGGTCGTCGACCCGAATGCGCATCGCATCAAGGATCTGACCTATAACGGCAGGCCCGTCGCCGACGATCAGGTCTTCATCGTTGCGACGAACAATTATCGCGCCGGTGGCGGCGGCAATTTCCCGGGTAATGACGGCACCACGATCGTGCTCGAAGCTCCGGATCTCACGCGCGATGCCATCATGCGCTACATCGTCGAGCGCAAGGAGGTGTCACCCAGGGCCGATGGATCGTGGTCCCTGGTGACGCCTTCCGGGAACGCAACCGTTGTCTTCACCACTGGGCCGAATGCGGCGGCCTACCAGCCTGCCGGGATCAAGGTCGAGAAGATGGGCGATGCGCCCGAGGGCTTCATCAAGTATCGCATCGTCGGATGACATCGCTCGAGGATAACCCGGCTGCCAGGCCCCGGCCCGGCAGCCATTCTACGGGAGGCCGCCTCAGGGCAGCGTCACGACATCCTCGACCTGATCATAGCCGTGCACATCGTGCAGGCGTCCACGCTTCGCCGCGATGATGGTCCCGTTGAGCTCGCCCCCGAACAGGAAGATGGCGCCAAGCGTGTAGAGAAAAATAAGCGCCACCATGGCCGTCGAGAGACCTCCATATGTCGAGGCGTAGGCGCCAGGGTAATATTCGAGATACCACCCGAAGCCGAGACCGCCGAAGAGCCAGAGCAGGAGCGTGACGCAGACGCCGGGCAGGACGGCAACGAACGGGCGCCGCCCGGCAGGGATGAACTTATGCGCGACCACGAGGCCGGCGACGATGATCAGGGTCGCGGTTCCGATGCGGACGAACCCGATCAGATTGTCCAAGGGTGCGAGGGCCGGGACCCAGTAGAGCAGTCCGCGCCAGACGAAGGGGCCGAGCACGACGAGGAGAGCGAGCGCCAGCATCACCAGTGCTCCGCCCATGACGAAGGCCAGCGATTCGAGGCGCGTGAGCCACCATTGCCGCGTTTCCCGCACGCCATAGGCGCGGTTGAGGCCGACACGCAGGCTCTCGACCCCGCTTGAAGCGAAGTAGAGCGCCAGGACGAGGCCGAGCGTCAGGACATCGCTGCGTCTCCCGGTGAGAATCCGGTGGATCTCGCCGGCGATCGGCTCCGCGATCTCGCGCGGCCACGCCTCCAGGATGATGTTGGCCGCTTCGTCGGCAAGGGTGCCCGTCCCGAACAGGCCCGCGAGGGCCGTGAGCAGGATGAGGAACGGGAACATCGAGGTCAGGACGGACAGGGCGATATGGCTCGCGATCGCCCATGCATCGTGAAGGACGAAGCGATTGAAGGTGATCGTGACGACCTCGAGGTACAGACGCAGGCGGCTCAACAAACTTCCCCGACCGATGCGAGACAAGACAGGGAACTTAGAATGCTTTGCCCTGGAATCGATAGCCCATCTTTTCCGGGCCGGGCCGGGATATGGCAGGAGGCGAACCTGACTTCCGGCGAGCTTGCCTCCGGATCTGTCTCCCCGGCAGGGAAACGGTTCTCATCTTCGCTGGCCGTATTTTTTGACGGCGACCAGGATCCACTTCACCAAGAAATGCTCTAGGATGCCCGCCCCGACGAGGCCCTCCCGTGAAGCGGAGGCGTCCGCCCTCCCAAGTCCTTTCGATATTTGTCCCATGCCATCTGATACTGTCCTGGCGCGTGTCGCGCCGCCCCTGTTCGTCGTGATCTGGGCGACGGGTTTCATCGTCGCGCGCATCATCGCACCCTACGCGGAACCGCTGACCTTCCTGCTGGTGCGCTATCTGCTCGCTCTCGTGGTGCTCGGCGTCATCATCGGCGTCGCGCGGGCTCCCTGGCCACGCACGGGGCGGGAATGGACGAACAGCCTGATCGCCGGGGTCCTTCTGCACGGGTTCTATCTCGGCGGCGTCTTCTGGGCCGTGAAGGATGGGCTCCCGGCAGGAATCATGGCCCTCATCGCCGGTCTGCAGCCCCTTGCGACCGCTCTCCTGTCGAGACCGCTTCTCGGCGAGCGCGTCTCGCCGCGACGTTGGCTCGGCATCGCCCTGGGCTTTCTCGGCGCAGCGCTTGTGATCCTGCCGAAGCTCGGGGAGGGCGGTGTGCCGCCCGCGGCCCTCGTCGTGGGGCTTTTCGCCATGGTCTCGATCACCTGTGGGACGATCTGGCAGAAGCGCACCGGCTCTCATGTGGATCTGCGTGTCAATGCCGCCATCCAATATATGGGCGCCGCCCTCGTCACGGTGCCGATGGTCCTTCTCACGGAACAGGGCCGGATGGACTGGACGCTGCCGCTGCTCGGGGCTCTGACCTGGGCGGTCCTGGGTCTGTCCATCGGCGCCATCGGCCTGCTGCTTTATCTCATCCGGCATGGAGCCGTCGTCGGGGTTGCGACGCTGCTCTATCTCGTGCCGCCGGTCGCCGCTCTGATGGCGTTCGTTCTGTTCGGTGAAACCTTGAGCTTCGTCCAGATCCTGGGCATGGGCTTCGCCGCTCTCGGAGTCGCCGTCGCCAGCAGGAACTAGAGCGATTCCGGCGAAGCGGGAAACGGTCCACTGTCCAAAAATGCGGCAGCAAGGTCTTTATGAACCCCACGATCCCGTCGCGGCGCAACTGCTCTGGACGTGACAAAGCCCCAGGCGTACGGCCTGAGGCTTTGCAAAGACCACTTATTTCGTGATCTTGACCGAGACCGGGTCGCTGGCGGGAAAGCTTTCCTCCACGCCCTCGTCGAGCTTGCGGTCGAGGCTTTTCTTCGAGTTCTCGGGCAGCTTCCTATCCTTGGTGTCGCTCTTGTTGTGCTGCGACTCTCGGTTATGAGGCTTGTCCTTCATGAACGATCTCCTGCTCGGGCGATGTCCGCCAGTTTCTGGAAGACAACGCCCGAGCGCTCGATCCGATCCCTCGATCGTCAGGACACTTCCTTAACGCGGCTGGCCCTGCTGACTGTAGACGTAATAATCGAAAGGCAGCTCTGCGATGCGGAACCAAGTGTATTCCTTCTCGCGGAAGGCATTCCAGGAATCGTAGAATTTCTTGAACTTCGGATTGGAGGCCGCGATCTCGTTGTAATACTTGTACGCTTCCTTGTAGCTCGCATCGAGAATGTCCTTGGGAAAGGCGCGGAGCTGCGCGCCCTGTGAGACCAGGCGTCGGACGGCCTCGGCGTTCTCGGCATCGTATTTCATGACGCATTGGGCATTCGCTTCCGCGCAGGCCGCTTCGACAATCGCCTTGTAGGACGCCGGCAGCGCGTTCCACTTGTCCAGATTGACGTAGAACGACGGCTGGGCCGACCCTTCCCAGAAACCGGGATAATAGTAGTATTTGGCGACCTTTACGAAACCGAGCTTCTCGTCGTCGTAGGGACCGGAGAATTCCACGGCGTCGAGGGTGCCGCGCTCGAGAGCCGGATAGATATCCCCCGCGGCGAGCACCTGCGGTACGACGCCGAGTCGGGACATGATCTGGCCGCCCATGCCGGCGATGCGCATCTTCAGGCCGCTCAGATCCTGCGCGGACTTGATCTCGCTGCGGAACCAGCCGCCCATCTGGGCGCCGGTCTGGCCCCCGGGGAACGGCATGACGTTGTAATCCTTCATGAATTCGCGCACGAGTTGAAGGCCGCCGCCATACATCATCCACGCGTTATGGTGGCGCACATTCATGCCCCACGGCATGGAGGTCTCGAACTGGAATGTCGGATCCTTGCCGATATAGAAACTCGACAGGGTATAGCCACACTCGATGGTGCCGTTCTGCACATTGTCGAGCACCTGCAGGCCGCTGACGAGCTCGCCGGCGGCGAAGGGCTGGATCTGGAACTTGTTGTCGGTGGCCTCCGCGACGCGCTTGGCGATCTGCGCGCCGGCGCCATAGAGGGTGTCGAGGCTCTTCGGATAGCTCGAGGCCATGCGCCAGCGGAGTTCCGGCTGGGTCTGCGCAATGGCTGGCGACGCGACGCCGGCCGCGGCGGCCAGGCCTGCACCCTTGAGCACCGTTCTTCTGTCCATAGGGGGTTCCTCTCCCTTCGATGATGGTTTCAGCCACGGCGCGGCAGGGATTCCGCGCCGGGCGCATCGAAGACGTATCACCTCACATTCCCTAGGGGAAAGCCCCAGGGGAAAGGAGAAGGTACAGAGCGGTCCCGCATCTCGCCCATGCGGATGCGTGGAAGCGCCTCTGAACGGCGCGGAAATCCGGGGTCTGCCGCCCTCGACTTCCTGGTCAGGCCCGGAGCTTGGGCAAGATCCCCGTCAACGCTCCTCGCTGCCGCCCTTGGACAGGGGCCGCTTCGCCTGCGGGCCGCCGCCCCGGGCGGAGCGCTTCGGCGGCTTTTCGTCTCCGGTGGACGACTGTGAGCGTCCGCCCGCCTGCGTCGCGGTCGAATGGCCACGCACGAAGGTGCCCTTTGGAGCCGTGACCGCGTTGCCGGGGGCGGGGACCCGCTGGCGGCCGGAATCCGGGCTGATTCCCGGAGGGCGCTCCGCGGCGAAGCCGGTCGCATCCTCCATGCGTGCCGGGGCTGTGGCCGGGCTCTTGATCGCGGTGGTCGGCACGCTTTCGGCGATTTCGGCGTTCGAGCGCGCGACGGTCACATCGTCCGCGCCCCGCTCCGGAGGGACATCCTTGAAAGGCCGGATGCCGGCATTGGAGCCGCTTTTCACCCGGCCGTCGTCGACATGGGCGATATCGAGCTCCGGGTCGACCTTCTTTGTGGCGCCCATGATGCCGGTTGCCTTGGCTGCCGCGCGCTTGGTGTTGCCGACCTCGTTGCGCTGGGTCGGCCCCGCGACGAAGTCCTGACCGCCTTCATCCGCCTGTACTTCGTTGAGAACCTCATCCACGTCGGGTTCGGGGGGGCGGCCGCGCTTGTCCTGCGCCATGGAAAGCTCCTCTTCGCATTACGGCGGGCCGGATGCCCGCTTCTCAGTGGGCCAACGTCCCGCCGGGAAAGCGGGTTCCGGCCCAGCACGCAGCAAAACGCTGAGCGTATAGGGGATCAGCGGCCAAGTTCCTTCTGCATGTCCTGGAGAAGGGCGATGTGCTCCTTGATCTGGCCGCTTGCCAACTTGGCCACATTCGCCAGCTCGCGATTGCCGCCGTTGCTCTTGAGATAGCGCTCCTGGATGGCCAGCATTTCCTGATGCCCTTTCAGCTGTGCGGCCACATAGTCCTTGTCGAAGGCCGCGCCGGCCTGGGCCTTGGACATGCGCTCCATTGTAGCGGCATCGCCTGGCGGCAGTTCCGGAGCTGTCGAGGCTGCCTGCTGCGCGCCTGCGCCGGTGGAGGAGGTGGCGGCCGGATCGGCCATGGACTTCATGACCTCCGACAGGATGTTCTGCTCCGCCACTTCGAAATTCGCGAATTGTTTGACGCGCGGATCCTGCGCTTTCGAGATAGCGAAATTCGACGTCTGGAGCGAGACGGTGCCGGCGGCGAGGATCTGCTGGACGTATTGTTCATCGGCCTGCGATCGCTGCTGCCCCATCTGGGCGGGACCACCGGCTTGGCCCTGACGGTTTTGTGTCCGCGTATCCTGCGGCGCGCCACCCTGCCGGACCCTCTGCTCGCGCTGTTGCGCATTCTGGCCGAGTCCCTGATTGGTCTGCGTCTCCGCAGGTTGCGGCGTGACCGGGGACGGGATGGCCTGATTCTGCTGGGCGAGGGCGGGGAGGCTGAAGGCAGCGGCAAGGCCGGCGATGACGAGGCGTCGGGACATTGCGTTCTCCTGTGGGTCATGTGAGAGGGCGAACGTTCGCAAGGTCGCTTTGTTTCGGCGCGCTGGTGGATCGATGCCCCCGCGCTGCAGATAGAGGAGCTGCGATCTCCGCTGCGCACCTCCCGTCGAGCTGGTGGGAGTGTGGCTCCCCGCGTTGCGTGGTCCTTCGGGTCGTGCCCTCCCTCCTGCGGAGAAGGCCGACTTGCACAGCTTGGAGACGATCTCAAAAAAACATGGCCGCAGCATGTGCGGCCATGTCGGTCCTCAAAGGCAAGAACATGGCCGCAGGATGTGCGGCCATGTCGGATCAGGCAAAGGTGGAGCTCAGTTCAGGCGTACACCTTCCGGTGCTCTCTCCGCGGCCTTGCCGACCGGCACATCACCGATCATCAGGCCGGACGGGCCCGCGCGCACGACCACATTCTCGCCGTCGTGGATTTCGCCAGAGAGAATCAGTTCCGCGAGCGGATCCTGCACGTTCTTCTGGATCACGCGCTTCAAGGGCCGTGCGCCATAGGCCGGGTCGTAGCCCTTGTCGGCGAGCCATTCCCGAGCCTCGGGCTCGAGGGTGAGCGTGATCTTGCGATCCTCCAGGAGCTTCTGCAGGCGACCCATCTGGATGTCGACGATGGCGCCCATCTCGGACCGCTTCAGCCGGTGGAACAGGATGATCTCGTCCACGCGATTGAGGAACTCGGGCCGGAAATGCGAACGCACCACGGCCATCACCTCGCCGCGCACCGCATCCGTATCCTCGCCCTCGGACTGGCCGACGAGATATTCGGAGCCGAGATTCGAGGTCATGATGATCAGCGTGTTGCGGAAGTCCACTGTCCGGCCCTGTCCGTCGGTGAGACGGCCGTCGTCGAGCACCTGCAGCAGCACGTTGAACACGTCCGGATGCGCCTTCTCGATCTCGTCGAACAGCACCACCTGATATGGCCGGCGGCGGACGGCTTCGGTCAGCGCGCCGCCCTCCTCGTAGCCGACATAGCCGGGAGGTGCGCCGATGAGACGGGCGACCGAGTGCTTCTCCATGTATTCCGACATGTCGAGGCGGACCAGCGCGGTGTCGTCGTCGAACAGGAAGCCGGCGAGGGCCTTGGTCAATTCGGTCTTGCCGACGCCTGTCGGGCCGAGGAACATGAACGAGCCCATCGGCCGGTTGGGATCCTGCAGACCGGCCCTGGCGCGGCGCACCGCGGTCGAGACCGCCTCCACCGCCTCGCGCTGGCCGATGACGCGCTTCGCCAATTCCTGCTCCATGTGAAGCAGCTTCTCACGCTCGCCTTCGAGCATCTTGTCGACAGGCACTCCGGTCCAGCGCGACACCACCTGGGCCACGTGGTCAGGTGTCACCGCCTCTTCCATCATGCCGGCGCCATCGCCCTTCGCCTCGGTCTCGGAGAGCTCCTTCTCGAGGCTCGGGATGATGCCGTAGGAGAGTTCGCCCGCCTTCGCCCAGTCGCCCGCGCGCTGTGCATTGGCGAGCTGCGTGCGCGCCTCGTCGAGACGCTTCTTCAGTTCCGCTGCGTGACCGAGCTTGTCCTTCTCCGACTTCCAGCGCGCGGTGATCGCGGCCGACTGCTCCTCCAGGTCCGCGAGCTCCTTTTCGAGCCGTGCGAGGCGATCCTTCGAGGCGGCATCCGTCTCCTTCTTGAGTGCCTCCTGCTCGATCTTCAGCCGCACGATCTCACGGTCGATGTTGTCGAGCTCCTCGGGCTTCGAATCCACCTGCATGCGCAGGCGCGACGAAGCCTCGTCGACGAGGTCTATGGCCTTGTCCGGCAGGAAACGGTCGGTGATGTAGCGGTTCGAGAGAGTCGCTGCGGCGACGAGCGCCGAATCGGTGATGCGCACGCGGTGATGCTGCTCGTACTTCTCCTTCAGGCCGCGCAGGATCGACACCGTGTCCTCGACAGTGGGCTCGTTGACGAAGACGGGCTGGAACCGGCGGGCGAGGGCCGCATCCTTCTCCACATGCTTGCGGTATTCGTCGAGGGTGGTCGCGCCGACGCAGTGGAGCTCGCCGCGGGCAAGTGCAGGCTTGAGGAGGTTCGACGCATCCATGGCGCCGTCGGCCTTGCCCGCTCCGACGAGGGTGTGCATCTCGTCGATGAACAGGATGATGCCGCCTTCCGCCGCCGTGACTTCGGTAAGCACTGCCTTCAGGCGCTCCTCGAATTCACCGCGATATTTCGCACCGGCGATGAGCGCGCCCATGTCGAGGGCGAGCAATTGCTTGTCCCTGAGGGATTCCGGCACGTCGCCATTGACAATGCGCAACGCCAGCCCTTCGACGATCGCGGTCTTGCCGACGCCAGGCTCGCCGATGAGGACGGGATTGTTCTTGGTCCGCCGCGACAGCACCTGGATCGTGCGACGGATTTCCTCGTCGCGGCCGATCACCGGATCGAGCTTGCCCTCGCGGGCCGCTTCCGTGAGATCACGGGCATATTTTTTCAGCGCATCATACGCGTTTTCCGCGGTTGCATTGTCGGCCGTACGACCCTTGCGCAGGGCATTGATGGCGGCGTTGAGCGCCTGCGCCGTCACGCCTGCCTGGGCGAGAATACGCCCGGCTTCGGTATCCTTCTCGAGCGCGAGGGCCAGGAGCATGCGTTCCACGGTGACGTAGGAATCGCCTGCCTTTTCGGCCGTCTTCTCGGCATTGTCGAAAAAGCGCATCAGTTCCCGCGTCGCCTGCGGCTGTGACGCGGAACCGGAGACCTTCGGCTGCTTGGCAAGCCATTGCTCGACGGCGGCATGGGCCTCGCGCGAGCGTCCGCCGGCTTGGTCGATCAGGCCCGCGCACAGGCCCTCGGGATCGTCGAGCAGAACCTTGAGCACGTGGCCGGGAGCCAGCTGCGGATGGCCTTCACGCATGGCGAGGTTCTGGGCCGCCTGCACGAAGCCGCGCGCGCGCTCGGTGTATTTTTCGAAATTCATCTGTCACCCCTCCTGGATCCTGTCCGTCCAGTGAGCGGCCCGGGCAGGTCCTTTCGATGTCGGACCTTCCGTCTGAAGCATCCGCTCAGACTAATCTGGTGTGGCGGATCGGTCACAACAAGAGGGGGAACCGCCGTGCCGGGCTCGCATTGTCCCTCCAGGATTCGAGCAAGGAACCGAGCAAAGTTTCGAGCAATGTTTCGAGGAGGTGAGCATGATACGCGATCCGCGCTCCGATGCCGAAAAGGCCCGCGCCGATCTGGCCCGCAACACCGAGCTCGGCATGGCCGTTCCCGAAAGCCCGATGGAGCGTGAGCCGTCCGTGACGCCTCGGACCTTCGGCGATACGACCCAGAAATCCCAGGACCGGACAGCCCGGGAGGGCATGGAGGCCGGCGGCATCGATCCGGAGCTGGACGACGGCGATTCCACCGGCACCGGTACGATCCCCTCCAGCGGCCGGGTGCCGGTCTGGCCAGAGGATTCCGAGTCTCAGAAATCCGGGAACCCAAGAACCGACAACGATGAGGACGTGCTTTCGCGCGCCAAGGAGTAGATGATGGTCCTGTCCAAGGTCACCAAAGCCCTATCCCGGCTCAGCCCCAAGAAGCGGCGGGCAGACAAGGCGCGCGAGGAACTGCGCGCCAATGCGGAAAAGGCCCTGCGCATGAAGCAGGAAGCCGATTCCGGCACACATATCCCGCCGCATCGCACCACACATGACGGCATGCACCAGAGTCCGGCCGGCGAGGCCCGATCCCGCCAGGCCGATTTCAACACCCAGATGGGCCGCAGCGCCGGCGGCCGGTCGGGCGATGCCTCGTGACGCTTGCGCCCGTGGATGAGATTGGCCCCGCCTTCGGCGGGGCTTTTCTTTCTGCGGGGTGTCCTACACCTGGAAGGCGCGGCGGCAGAGCTTCACCAAGTCGTCCCGTGCCGACCATGGGCCGCCGGCGTCGCCCACATAGAGGGAAAAGGTGGCGTTCGGGAGCGGCGGCAGCCCCAGCCTTATGCCGACATCGTCGAGACGCGGCGAGAGGAGGTGCCGTGTTCGCACGGTGAGGCCGAGCCCGGCCTCCGCCGCCATCCGCAATCCCGACAGGCTCGGGCTGGTGAAGACCACGCGATGGGCTCGCCCCACGGAGGTGAGACCGTCGATGGCCGCCGATCGGAAGGTGCAGGGCGGCTCGAACATCACCAGCGGAACGGCATCGCTTTCGATAAGACTCGTCTCCTCCCGGCCGATCCAGATCATCGGCATCTCCGTGAGCGGGCCCCGGTTCAGGGGATGGTCCCGCCTCAGCGCCAATGCCATGTCGATGGTCCCGTTCTGAACGGCATCGATCAGGATCGCGGAACGGTCCACCTGGAGGGTCAGCTCCACGTCCGGATGCTCCTGGGCAAACCGGGCCAGCACTGCCGGCAGAACCGCTTCGGCGATGTCCTGCGTCGTCCCGAAGCGGAGGGGCGCCTTTCGCGCCGCGTCCGATGGAAAGGCGGAGACGGCCTCGTCGTTGGCGCTCAGGATTCGGCGGGCGAAGCCGAGGAGCCGCTCCCCTGCCAGGGTGAGCGCCACCTCACGGTTGTTGCGGCGAAAGACGGGCGCTCCGATCTCGGATTCGAGCCGCTGGATCTGGAGGCTGATGGCGGACGGCGAACGGCCCAGCCGGTCCGCGGCTTCGGAGAAGCTCCGCCCCTCCGCGATCAGCAGGAAAGCCCGAAGGACAGCGATATCGAGGTGGCGTTCGCGTGGCATGATTTAATTTAAATCAATTAATGTTGCTGATAAATCAATTTTTCAAAAATATGAGGCAGGGCTACCTTCGGCATCATCAAGAAGGAGAAACCCGATGCCGATCCTGAACCTGAAAGTCTCCGCGAACCGCTCCGCCACCCTCTCGCGTACCCTCGCCGAAGAACTGATCGCCGTGACAGCCCGCATCCTGCGCAAGAACCCGAAGGTGACGGCCGTCGCCATCGACTACGTCTCGCCCGAGGACTGGATCGTCGCCGGCCAGAGTCTTGCAGAACTCGGCAAGGCGAGTTTCTGGCTCGACATCAAGGTGGTGGACGGCACCAACACCAAGGACGAAAAGGCTGCCTATCTCGCCGAGGTCTTCGCGCTGATGGGCCGCGTCCTCGGTGATCTCCATGAGGAGAGCTATGTCCTGGTCGACGAGGTTTCGGCCGATGCCTACGGGTTTGGTGGGCTGACGCAGGAATATCGCTATGTCGCCGGCAAGATTCCGTCCCAGCTCGCCGCGTGACGGGACGGGATCCGACAGGCCCTTGCCGCCTCTCCGGGGCGCGGCTATCGAGGAGGCATGAGCATCCGTATTGCCTCCCTCCAGCGCTATCCCGTCAAGGGTCTCTCTCCCGAGCGGCTCACCTCCGCCGCCCTGAGGAAGGGCGGCTATTTTCCCGGTGACAGGCTCTATGCCATCGAGAACGGCCCCGCCGGTTTCGATGCTGCCAATCCGCAGCATCAGCCGAAGATCAAGTTCCTGATGCTGATGCGCAACGAGAAGCTTGCGCGACTCCGGACCCGCTATCTCGACACGATCACGACCCTCTTCATCGAGGAGGGCGGGCGCGAAGTGGCGCGGGGCGATCTCTCGACCCGCGAGGGCAGGCTTGCCATCGAGGCATTCTTCCGACGCTTCATGGCGGCCGACCTGCGGGGACCGCCGAAGGTTCTCACGTCACCTTCGGGCTTCCGCTTCACCGATTCCCGGAGCGGCTTCGTCTCCCTCATCAATCTCGCCAGCGTCCGGGCTCTCGAGGCGGAGATCGGCGCGACCGTCGATCCTCTGCGCTTCCGTGGCAATCTCCATCTGGAGGGCCTCGCCCCTTGGGCCGAGTTCGATCTCGTCGGACAGGTGCTGACGACGAGCACGGGCGCGCGGCTGAAGGTGACGAAGCGCATCGAGCGCTGCGCCGCCACCAACGTGGATCCGGCGACCGGAATCCGCGACCTGCAGATCCCCAAGAGCCTCATGCAGGCCTATGGCCATTTCGATTGCGGCATCTATGCCGAAGTCCTGTCGGACGGAACGGTCGCCGAGGGCGACAGCCTGATGCCGGAGCAGGCAACTCTGGCGCTGTAGGATCCGGAACGCCGGCCTCATGCCTCGCCGGGATCGGGGAGGTCCGCGATCTCCTCGCGGGGATCGTTGCCGACGAGGGGACGCAGCCGCGCCCGCATCTTGGGACGTGGCGCGGCGCCGGCTCGCCTTTGCCCCGGTTCGGTGTCGGAGAAGCGCGGCCTGTCGAATGTCGCGTTGGGATCGGCACGTGTCGCCGCCGCCATCTTGAGCGCAAGCCCTTCGAAATCGTCCGTTGCGGTTTGAAAATACGCCTGGGCCGCCCGCGGTGCCGGGTAGCCGAGCTTTTCCTTTCCGCGGCCTGCGATCATTTCGTCGAGAAGGGACTCGCCTCTATGCGCGGCAGCCTTGTCCGACAGGCGGCGCGACCGCGCGAACCGGCGTGAGAGATCCTCGAATGCGGCCATGAAGTTGCGGAACCGGACCCAGCGGTGGTTGGCGAAGATCTCCTCGTTGACCGCACCTGTCTCGGGATCCTGCCGGGCCGCGGGGTCGAAACGGGCGGAGATCAACAGCCCGGCGGCGCGGCCCCTCCGGTCGAGATCGGCGATGACGTCGGGACTCATGTCGAGGTTCAGGCCGCCCTCGTCCTCCCGGAGGGCGATGCTGACGACCCGGTCGCGGACGCCCGGTGCAATGAGCATCTGATTGTCGCTCCAGAACCTCGCCGTGTTCAGGAGGGTCTGGAAGAAAGAGACGACGCCCGCCCCCGGGGCCGTATCGAACGCCGTGAAGGGAACGGGCGAAACGCGGTTCCCCTTCGCCATCGAAACGAACCCCCAGACGGCATCGCCGGGTGCGGGGTCGCCGTCAGCGACCCCCGGTGATTTTTTGGGCCGGTTGGCGGCCGTACGGGCGGAGGCCCTCGGTCGCGCGATCGGCTTGTCGGCCTCGAGCTCATTCCCGTCCGGAGGCGCATTCTCGTGATTGGTGCCGCCATCCGGCATCTCGACGTTGGGAGCTTCCGCATCGAAGGCGACGAGATTGAAGCAAAAGGTCGGGCGGGACGGAATCGGGCTGTCGAAGAAATGGATCGGAAAGTTCGATGTGAGACCGCCATCCGAGAGCCACACATGGCGCAGGGGAACCCGTCCGCCTGCTTCCCTGGCCCTTGCGAAGTCCGGGGTCATGAGCGGCACGGCCGACAGCAGCACGGGAAAGCTCAGGGAAAGACGGGCGCCGAAGACAATGGGAAGGTCCTGAGGCCTCGGGAGGCGAATCACCCCGTCGCGCGCTTCCACCCGCTCGTCGTATGCCCCGGCCCGGTCCTTCATCCAGGAGACGATCGACGCCGGAAAGTACCGCGCGAGGACCGCAACCTCGACATAGATCGGCGACGGTGTCTCGATAAAGGGGAGCTGCACGATGCGATGGCGGCTGATGTCGCTCGCGATCATCGCCAGATCGATCGCACGCGGCATCGCCGGATCCGGTCGTGCCTCCTGCCCGGCCGTCCAAAGGTCGCCGAATGTGAGGGGCGGACCGCTTTCGGCGCGACCGGCCGCCGCCTGAACGACGCGGTTCATCCACGGCGTGAGCCCCTGGAGAGCGCCGTCCCCGGTGGCGACGCCCTCGGAAGGGGAGCAATTCCCGGTGCAGATCCCGTAGCCGTTCGCGCGCCATGCCGGCAGCCAGCGACGTGCGAGAACGACCGCCAGCATGGCCAGCCAGACCGAGAGGACCAGGGCCACGGCCGTGACGAGGCCGACGACGGACAGGAAAGGATGGCCGTCGGAGGCCAGCGCGACCGTTGCCGCAAGGCCCGCTGCCGCCGCCACGGTCACGGGCACCGTCACCTGCCAGGCAGACAGGCTCGCCTTGAGGAGGCGGAACGCCTGCCTCAGGAGGCCGCCGCCTCCGAACAGGGGCGTTACGAGGGCGAGGAGGGGCTTGGTCGACGGCTCCGGCGTGAACAGGTGAAACAGGCGCGAATGACCGTCCCCGGCAATGTCGCCAAGGCTCTTCGGCATCGCTCCGAGCTGTGCGAAGGCCCCTGGATTCGCTCCCGAGCGCCGGCCGTATTCCGCCGCCGCAGTCACGGCGGCGGCGATGGCGCCGACCGAGGTTCCGCCGATGGAATGGAATGAGTAGCGACGGGCGATTGCCGCAATGGCACCGGGATAGATGATGCCGCTCGTGACGCCGCCGGCCATGACGACGTCGCAATCGAGCAGGCCGCTCGAACCGGGGGCATTCCGTTCGGGATTGTCGCTCGCATCCGTCATGGCAGGTCCCAGGTCGCTGAAGCCGCTCCAGGGAAAGATTCCATGGGAGGGCGCCGGGATCAAATGCCCCTATGGTCAGGAAGGACGCGCCGGACCCTCCGGGGCGGCATCCGGGGGCGGCTTTGGCCGCAAGGACGATGCCGCCATGAGGTCATAGACAGATTGGCCATGAAAAAAGGGAGAGCCAGGCCCTCCCTTTCATGTCTCGTGCTGTGCCTGAGGCTTACTCGGCGGCGGGGGTCTCGGCGCCCTCAAAGCCTGCGGCATTCTCGGATCCGGCTTCCTCCCCCGCGCTGCGGCGCGGGCGCCGCGTCCGGCGGCGGGGGCGCTCCTCGTCAGCTGCCGCCTCCTGAGGGGCGGGGACGGCTGTCGCCGTCTCCACCGGCTCCTCGACGACGGGGGAGCGGACCGGATTGGTCAGGAAGGCCGGAAGGCCCCCCGCATCCTGGGTCTCGGCCTCGTCGCGCTGACGATCGCGGCGGAAGGGTGCGCGTCCATTGCGCTCCTGGCGCTCGCTGCGTTCGGGGCGCTCATTCCGGTCCTGACGCTCGGTCCGCTCGCTGCGGTCGAACTCGAGCCGGGGCTGGTCGTCACGGGAGAATTCCTGCCGGGGGCTGCGGTCGCGCTGGAAGCGCTCGCGCCGTTCGCCACGCTCCGGACGCTCACCACGCTCCTGACGGTCGCCGCGATCCTGGCGATCACGGTCCTGACGGTCACGATCCTGGCGCTCGCCCCGGTCGAACCGGGAGGGGCGCTCCCGCTCGCCTTCGCCACGGGCCTCGAATGGCTGCGGCTGGGAGCCGGGATCCATGTCCTCGCCATTGCCATAGGGCTGGCGGTCGCTCGGCGAGAAGCCCTCGTCGTCGCCCTCTTCGTCGAAGGGGCGCTGCTGATAGCCATATTGCTCCCGCAGCTGTTCCTGCGCGGCCGCGATGATGCGGAAATAGTGCTCCGCATGCTGGAAATAATTCTCGGCCGCCACCGGGTCGCCGCTTGCCGTCGCATCGCGCGCCAACTGGCTGTATTTCTCGGCGATATGCTGCGCGGTGCCACGGATCTTCACGTCCGGGCCGTTCGATTCGTAGCTCCGGGTCAGGGGATTGGGCCCCTTGTTGCCGTTGCGGTTACGACCGCGCATACGCCTGTTCTGTCCTGGTCTCATTCTGGTCTACGACCCTCGCTGGTTCTTCAAGCCCACGCGATGCAAGCCAATGTTCACCGAACGGGCTTATCGCCCACCGTTCGCGTGGCAACCGTCTGTCGTTAAGCCATAGCTTTCAAAGCCTTGGCCATCCTTCAGTGTCGGGTTCAAGTGATCACGCGTGGCTGTTCAAATTGCCCCTGCCTGCGCGATTGATATCGTTTGGTCTCCGGCATGTACCCGTGACTGGGTTCCACCGATTTGTGTCGACCGAGGACGATCTCTGAACCCAAATCTAGCGGGTTCCGCCCGGTCCAACAAGCGATATTTCAGCCTTTATCCCCTGTGGGAACGATAAACGTCCTGTCATGGGATCATGTCCGTTTCAGGGCGATGCAGCGTGGCTTGTCCGAGAGATCGTACGCCAGCCGCACCATTTCAAGGCCTTCCGCCGCGGCCAAACCGCCCACCGCATCGGCCTGATCATATCCGATCTCCAGCACCATGAGTCCGCCCGGCGCCAGCAGCCGCTCCGCTTCCGCGAGCAGCACGCGGTAGGGATCGAGGCCGTCCGCCCCGCCGTCCAGAGCCAGGCCCGGGTCGTAGTCCCGTACCTCCGGATCCAGGGTCGCGACGACGGGGGAGGGGATATAGGGGGGATTCGAGACTACCAGATCGAAGCGCCCGTCCAGAGCCTGCGCCCAGTGCCCTACGGCGAAGAGTGCACGACGGCCGACGCCGTTGGCCCAGGCATTGTCCCGCGCCGTCCGGGCAGCCTCCTCGGAGAGATCGATCCCGATCCCTTCCGCCTGGGGCAACTCGTGGAGAAGGGCGGTCAGGATGGCACCCGATCCGGTTCCGAAATCGACGATCCGCAGGGCCGCATCGCGTTCCGGGATCAGGGAAAGCGCTGTCTCGACCAGGGTCTCCGTATCGGGCCGTGGAACAAGTGTTTCGGGGGAGAGCCGGAAGGGCAGCCCCCAGAATTCCCGCACGCCGAGGATCCGTGCCACCGGTTCGTGGGCCAGACGCCGTACGGCAAAGGCGTTGAGGGTTTCGGCCTGGGCCGGCGTCAGGACTTCGTCGGGCCGCATGATCAGTTCCGCCGGGGCAATCTCGAGCGCGTCGAGCAGCAGCAGGCGGGCATCGAGGGACGGGGTCTCGAACCCGGCTCCGGCGAGAGTCTTCCGCACGGCGGCGAGCGCCTCCGCGCGCGTCACGCCGGCCTGGAATGCCATCCCTGGGGGCGGCTCAAGCCTGGCAGAGGGATCGTCGCTCATGGTCACGGGCTTCCGTCCTTCTCAACCCATCGCGGCCCGGGGGCCAGCACGCGCCGTGGAAGGCCCGGCCAGCGGTCGATGAGGCTCGGCCTCTCGTTCAGGCGGCCTCGTCCTGTGCCGCAAGCTGCGCCGCCTGATGCTCCGTGACAAGGGCGTCGATCAACTCGTCGAGGGCATTGCCGCTGAGGACTTCCTCCAGCTTATAGAGGGTCAGGTTGATGCGATGGTCGGTCACCCGGCCCTGCGGGAAATTGTAGGTGCGGATCCGCTCGGAACGGTCCCCGGAGCCGACCTGGGATTTGCGGTCCGCGGCCCGGGCCGCATCCTTCGCTGTGCGCTCGGCGTCGTAAAGGCGGGCCCTCAGCAGAGCCATGGCGCGGGCGCGGTTCTTGTGCTGGGAGCGCTCGTCCTGCACGAAGACGATGGTGCCCGTGGGGATATGGGTGATGCGGATCGCCGATTCGGTCTTGTTCACGTGCTGGCCGCCGGCTCCCTGAGCCCGCATGGTGTCGATCTTCAGGTCGGCGTCGTTGATGGCGATGTCCACGTCCTCGGCCTCGGGCAGCACGGCCACCGTGGCGGCGGAGGTATGGATGCGGCCCTGCGTTTCCGTGTCCGGCACGCGCTGGACCCGGTGGACCCCGCTCTCGAACTTGAGGCGGGCGAAGACGCCGCGCCCCTTCACCTCGGCCACGACCTCCTTGTAGCCCCCCGCCGTGCCCTCGCTCTCGGAGACGATCTCGACCTTCCAGCCCTTCAGATCGGCATAGCGGGTGTACATGCGCAGCAGGTCGCCGGCGAAGAGGGCCGCCTCGTCGCCGCCGGTGCCGGCGCGGATCTCGAGGATGGCGCTCTTCTCGTCGGCCTCGTCCCTGGGCAGAAGCATGAGGCGCAGGTTCTGCGCGGCCTGTTCCAGATCCTCCCGGGCGCGGGGCAGCTCTTCGCTCGCGAGGCTGCGCATCTCGGGATCGGCATCCTCCATCATGGCCTGGAGCCCGTCGAGGTTCTCCTTCATCAGGCGGTAGGCCTTGATGGCCGCAACCACATCGTCGAGCTCGGACAGCTCGCGCGAGAGGGCCACGATCGTCTCGGAATCGGACGCCGCATTGAGCGTCGCCGTCACGATGTCGTAGCGGGCGAGGATGGCGTCCAGGCGGTCAGAGGGCGGGGCGATCGACATCAGATCGGAATACCATGGCTTTCGGCGAATTGGGCGAGCCCGGGGCGCAGCGTATCGCCGCTCCCGTCCCGCTCCAGCTCCTCGCGCAGGAAAGCGCCGACGGACCCGGCGTCGAGTGCGAGCAGCATGGCCTTCACGGGGCCGATGGCCGCGGGCGACATGGACAGGGAGCGATAGCCCAGGCCAATGAGGGCCATGGCCTCGAGCGGCCGCCCGCCGATCTCGCCGCAGACGGTGAGCTCGCAGTCCGTCATGGCCGCCTCGTCCACCACCATCTTGAGCGCCCGCAGCATGGGCGGGCTCAGGGGGTCGAAGCGGTCGGCCACGCGGCGGTTCTCCCGGTCGCTGGCGAACAAGAACTGCATCAGGTCGTTCGAGCCGATGGACAGGAAATCGGCGACCGCGCAGATCTCCCTGAGCTGGAAGAGGAGGGAGGGCACCTCCAGCATGGCGCCGAGCTTCAGGTCACTGGGCAGGGTATAGCCATGGCGCGACAGATGGGCCTTCTCGCGCTCGACGAGATCCTTTGCCCGGATGAACTCGTCGCAGGTCGCCACCATCGGGAACATGATCTTCAGGGCGTGGCCGCCGGCCGCCTTCAGGAGGGCGCGGATCTGCATCCTCAGGAGGCCGGGCCGGTCGAGCCCGATCCGGATGGCGCGCCATCCGAGAGCCGGATTCTCTTCCTCGATGGCGTTCATGTACGGAAGGATCTTGTCGCCGCCGATATCGAGGGTCCGGAAGGTCACCGGCAGGTCGCCCACCTCCGCCACGACGGCGCTGTAGAGGGATTGCTGCTCGGTCGCGGTCGGCATGCGCTCGGCGATCATGAATTGCAGCTCTGTGCGGAACAGGCCGACGCCCTCGGCTCCGGTCTCCGCCAGATGCGGCAGGTCGACCAGGAGGCCGGCATTGAGCTGAAGGGTGATGGGGACCCCGTCCTTGGTGACGGCGGGCACGTCGCGCAGCTTGAGATACTGCTCCTGCCGGCGGGCGCGCAGGCGTGCCTTTTCCGCGTAGGCCGCCTCGACATCCGAAGAGGGGCGGATCTGGACCTCGCCCGCTGCTCCGTCGACGATGATGGCGTCTCCCTGCTCCGTCAGGGATGTGGCGTTGGCCACCTCGCCCACGGCCGGGATTCCGAGGGCCCGCGCGACGATGGCGATATGACTCGTCGGGCCGCCCTCCTCGAGCACGAGGCCGCGCAGGCGCGAGCGGTCGTAGTCGAGCAGGGCCGCCGGCCCCATGGAACGGGCGACGATGATGGCATTGTCGGGGAGCGAGCCCCGCTCCGCCACCAGATCCCGCCCGACGAGGCGGTGCAGCAGCCGGTTGGCGAGGTCGTCGAGGTCGTGGAGGCGTTCGCGCAGATAGGGATCGGTCTGACGCTGCATGCGGGCGCGGTTGTCGGACTGTACCCGCTCCACGGCCGCCTCCGCAGTCAGCCCCGACGCGACCGCTTCGCGCATGCGCCGGAGCCAGCCCTGATCGTGGGCGAACATGCGGAAGGTCTCGAGAACCTCCCGGTGCTCCCCGTGATGGGCCACGTCGCCGCGCTCGATCAGCTCATCGATCGTGTTGCGTACATCGGCGATGGCATCCTCGAGGCGCTGCAATTCGGCCTCGACGTTCTCGGCGATCAGGTTCTTGACCACCACGCGCGGCTCATGGGGCACCACGTGGCCGAGGCCGACGCCGTCCGCGAGGGCGATGCCCTTCTGATAGACCGGGCGGCGCAGGGCAATGCCGGTCTCCACCGGCGCCAGGGCCTGAAGCTCGCCGGCGGCGATCATCTCGGCAAGGACCATGGCGGTGGTCTGGAGCGCCTCGATCTCCTCCTCGGCATAGATCCGGTGGGTGCGGTTCTGGACCACCAGGACGCCGAGGGTATTGCCGGCGCGCAGCAGCGGCACGCCCAGGAAGGCGTGGTAGATCTCCTCCCCGGTCTCGGGCTTGTAGGAGAAGGCCGGGTGGCTCTGCGCATCCGACAGGGCGAGGGGCTCGGCCGTCGCGGCAATCAGGCCGACGAGGCCCTCGCCGGAGCGCATGGTGGTCCGGTGGACGGCTTCGCGGTTGAGGCCCTCGGTCGCAAAAAGCTCCAGCATGCCGTCGCCGCGCATCACGTAGACGGAGCAGACTTCGGCCACCATGTTCGCGGCGATGAGGACGACGATCTTGTCGAGGCGGTCCTGCGCGCCCACCGGCTCCGCCATGATCTCGCGGAGGCGGCGCAGCAGAAGGCGCGGACCGCCGGGGGCGCTTGGCATGGGCTCTCGTATTCCCGTCCTGGTTGGCCGACGGGAGGGCCGCCGGCTTTCTTATGAAGAGTGTCGCAGCCTCATGGACTGGCCGTCAATCAGGCTTGATCAAGGCCGTATAGCGAGTGGAGCGTGCGCACCGCAAGCTCCGTATAGGCCGAGTCGATGAGAACCGAGAACTTGATTTCCGAGGTGGTGATCGCCCGGATGTTGATGCCCTTTTCGGCCAGAGCCTTGAAGGCCCTGGCGGCCACGCCCGCATGGCTGCGCATGCCGACCCCGATGGCCGAGACCTTCACCACGTCGGTCGCGCCCTGGAGATCCCGGAAGGCGATCTCGTCCTTGTGCTGGTTCAGGACCGCGCAGGCCCGCTCGTAGTCGGCCGCGGGGACCGTGAAGGTGATGTCGGTGGTCGTGGTGTCGTCCGACACGACCTGGATGATCATGTCCACGTTGATATTGGCGTCGGCCAGGGGCACGAAGATCGAGGCGGCGATGCCCGGCTTGTCCGCGACATTCCGCAGCGTGATCTGAGCCTCGTCACGTGAATAGGCGATGCCCGTGACAACCTGCTGTTCCATAATATCTTCCTCGTCGCAGATGAGGGTGCCGAGCTGGGGCGCGGCGGGATCGTCGAAACTGGAGCGCACATAGGTCGGGACCCGGTGCATCATGGCGAGTTCGACCGAGCGGACCTGAAGGACCTTGGCTCCGAGGGAAGCCATTTCAAGCATTTCCTCGTAGGACACCTTGTCGAGGCGCCGGGCCTTGGACACGATCCGGGGATCGGTGGTGTAGACGCCGTCCACGTCGGTATAGATGTCGCAGCGCTCCGCCTGGATCGCCGCGGCGAGCGCCACGGCGCTCGTGTCGGACCCGCCCCGCCCGAGGGTCGTGACGCGCTGGGTCGGCTGGTGGATGCCCTGGAAGCCGGAAACCACGGCCACCTCCCGGTCCTTCGTGAAGCCCTGGAGAATGCCGGTGCCGTCGATGGCGGCGATTCGCGCCGAGCCGTGGGCTTCGGAGGTCATGATCGGAATCTGCCAGCCCTGCCAGGAGCGGGCCTTGAGGCCCATTTCCTGCAGGGCCAGGGCCAGGAGGCCCGAGGTGACCTGTTCGCCGGAAGCGACGACCACGTCGTATTCCTTGGAATCGTAGAGGGCGGAGGCGTCCTTGACCCAGCCGACGAGTTCGTTGGTCTTGCCCGACATGGCGGAGACCACCACCGCCACGTCGTAGCCGGCCTCGACCTCACGTTTGACGTGCCGCGCCACATTGCGGATGCGTTCAACATTGGCGACGGACGTACCGCCGAACTTCATCACGAGACGAGGCATGGGATGCTGGGCCGGGCAGGAGGACGGAGGCGCCTCCTCGCCAGGGGGCGGAAGGCGCCCTTACATGACTGTGGGGTAGCGCGCTGTCAACGCGGCGTTTGACTATTCTCCCCTTGCGGCGCGGGGGACCGGGGCGTAGCGGAGGATGGGGGAGACCCGAGCCCGAGGGGCAGGGAACGCAGGAGTTCGACTCATGGCCGACGGCACCAGCACCACCATCGACCCGGCCGAGGTCGCCCGTTTCGAGAAGATCGCCGATACCTGGTGGGATCCCAAGGGGCCGATGAAGGTCCTGCACCGGTTCAATCCCGTCCGCCTGGCCTATATCCGGGACGAGGCCTGCCGCCGGTTCGGGCGGGATCCGCGCTCGGCCCGGTCCCTCGAGGGGCTGACCATCCTCGACGTAGGCTGCGGCGGCGGCGTGCTCTCGGAGCCCCTGGCCCGCCTGGGCGCCCGGGTGACCGGGCTCGATCCTGCACCCACCAACATTTCCGTCGCCAGGCTCCATGCGGAGCGGGCGGGCCTCGCTGTCGATTACCGCGGCGAGACGGTCGAGGCGGTCGTCGCCCGCGGCGAGACCTTCGACATGGTCCTGGCCATGGAGGTGGTGGAGCATGTCTCCGATGTGCAGGCCTTCGTGAACGCCTGCGGCACGGCGGTGAAGCCCGGCGGCGCCCTCGTCATGGCGACCCTCAACCGCACCCTCCGCTCCTTCGCGCTGGCCATCGTCGGGGCCGAATACATTCTCGGCTGGCTGCCCAGGGGCACCCACGAATGGGACAGGTTCGTCACGCCCGACGAACTGAGCGCGGCCCTCGCTTCGGCCGGGTTCACCGTGAACGACCTGACCGGCGTCGCCTACAATCCGCTGGCCGGAACATGGTCGCTCTCCCGCGACACGGCCGTCAACTACATGCTCCTCGCCGCACGGGGTTGAGGCGCGGCGCGCTTCGCGAAGCGCAGAACCAGGAAACCGCAGAGCGCAGAGAGAAAGGATCCGGCAAGCACCCCGATCTTGGCGGAATCGACCAGGTCCTCTCGATCGGCGAAGGCCAGGGCATCGATGAAGAGGCTCATGGTGAACCCGATCCCGCACAGGAGCGCGACGCCATAGGCCTGCAGCCGGGATGCTCCGGCCGGCATGTCGGCGAGCCCGAGGCGCACGGCGGCCCACAGGGATCCATAGACGCCGATCTGCTTGCCGAGGAACAGGCCGAGTGCCACGCCGAGTGGGAGGGGAGCGAGAAGCGAGGAGAGAGAGAGGCCGGCAAAGGACAGACCCGCATTCGCGAAACCGAAAACGGGGATGATGCCATAGGCGACCCAGGGCTGGAGCGCATGCTCCAGACGATGAAGCGGCGAATCCTCGGCCCGGGTCTTCTTCGGGTGCGCTTGAAGGGGGATCGTCATGGCCAGCGCGACGCCCGCGAGGGTGGCATGGATGCCGGATTTCAGCACGAAGAACCAGAGCAGCGCACCGATCGCCAGGTAGGGCAGAAGGCTCGCCGCGCCGAGGCGGTTGAGGACGATGAGCGCGACGAGGCAGAGCCCGGCTAGCCCCAGCATCGGCAACGCGAGGTCGCTCGTATAGAAGAGCGCGATGATGACGATGGCCCCGAGGTCGTCGAGGATGGCGAGGGCGGTCAGAAAGATCTTCAGGGATGCGGGGACGCGGCTTCCCAGGATCGTCAGGACCCCGAGGGCGAAAGCGATGTCTGTGGCGGCGGGAATGGCCCAGCCCGCCCGTAGACCTGGATCCTGCCAGGTGATCGCGATGTAGACCAGGGCCGGCACAATCATGCCGCCGAACGCGGCAATTCCCGGCAATGCGCGGCGCGGCCAGGTGGAAAGCTGTCCGTCGAGGAACTCGCGCTTGATCTCGAGTCCCACGAGCAGGAAGAACACGGCCATCAGGGCATCGTTGATCCAGTGCTGGATGCTCAGGCCAAGGACATAGGTCTTGAGGATGCCGAAATAGGCCTCCGCGAGCGGTGAATTGGCGATGGCGAGGGCCGCGACCGTGACACCCATCAGCAGGATTCCGCCCGAGGCCTCGCTGTCGAAGAACCTTCGCATCAAAGAGATGGGCCGTTTCCCGGCCCGGGGCCCTGACTTGTCCTGCCCTCGGTCCATCCATGTCTCCTTCCATCTGGGTCCTAAAGTGAGCCGATCGTGGAAGAAACCCTCACGGTGTCGGTTTGCGATGACGAATGCGCGAGGAGTCCAGGATCCGTTCGAGCGTCACCGGGCGGTAATCCCAGACATCCACGCCGACATCGAATTGGCGCGTCTGGTGCTTCAGCCTGCCGTGGGAGTGGCCGTGCAGGTCGATCCAGCCGCGGCCCATGTTCTTCCAGGTGCGAAAGGCATAGTGGCAGAGCACGAGGAAAGCGCCATCGCATTCGATCTCCGCATAGGCCTGAACGCTGGCCCATCCCCCGGCGGAAACTGTACCGGGCCCGTCATTGTTTCCAACGATCAGGTGCTTGCGGCCGTGCAGGCAGGAAAGCAGCTCTTCGATCCGGTCTTCGGTGACATGAAGCGCGAAGTCGCCCAGGTGCCAGACCTCGTCCCGCGGCGAGACCACCTCGTTCCACCGGGCGATCAGGGTCTCGTCGTGCTCGGGAATCGTCCTGAACGGGCGCTTGTCGATGCGCAGCACCCTCGGGTCGCCGAAATGGGTGTCGCTGGTGAAGAAGACGCTCAAAGGATGTTCCCGACATCGGGGCGGTCTGGCTGAGATGGAGCGTGCCCGCCCCAAGGCGAGCCGTCCCTCTGCATGGCCGCCAGTGCGCCAGACCCTTGGGGAAGATCGTCTCCGTTCCTTAGTTCCGGTCGTCGGGAACGATGGGGAGAGGCATCACGTCGATACCTTCCTCCAGGAGCGCCTGCGCTTCGGCCGGTTGGGCCTCGCCATAGATGGAGCGCTGTTCGGCCTCGCCGTAATGGATCTTGCGGGCCTCGTCAGCAAAATCCTTCCCGACATTCTCGGAATTCTGCATCACATGCTCGCGCACTGCGCGGATCATGGCGCGGATCTGCTTCTCCTTCTCGGAGATCATGGCGACCGCCTGAGGCTCAGTCTCGGCCGGGGCGGGACTCTTGTCCGTCCGGCTGACGGACGGGGCCATGATCTGCTTCTCGACCTTGCTGGAATTGCAGAAGGGGCACGTCACGAAGCCGCGCTTGCGCTGCGTTTCGTACGCCTCGCTCGAAGGGAACCAGCTTTCGAATTCGTGGGCCTGCTCACAGGCCAAAGCATACTTGATCATGACCTTCCAGATGGGGATTGAGCATCTTTCGTCCAAGGGCGCAAGGGCGCGCGCAGGGGTGCGAGCGAGGGGCTCAGGCAGTGACCGCCCGTTTCTCCGGCATGGCTGCAACGACCTCGACGTTGAAGGGGCGGGCATTCCTGAGCGTCGGGATCCGGCTCCGCGCATCAGCCACCAGGGCGGTGTCGATCTCTGCGAGGATCACCCCGGGTTCCGCGCCCGCTTCCGCCAGTATCCGGCCCCAGGGATCGACGATGAGGGAATGGCCGAAAGTCTCGCGGCCGTCCTCGTGCAGGCCGCCCTGGGCCGCCGAGATCATGAACGAGCCGGTCTCGATGGCGCGGGCCCGGTGCAGCACATGCCAATGGGCCTCGCCCGTCTGCTTCGTGAAGCAGGCCGGAGCGGACAGGAAGTTGGCCCCGGCGTCGGCGAGCGCCCGGTAGAGGGCCGCGAAGCGCACGTCGTAGCAGATCGTCATGCCGAGACGGCCCCAGGGCGTGTCAGCGAGCACGGCCTTGTCGCCCCCGGTATAGGTCGCCGATTCCCGCCAGCTTTCGCCGTTCGGCAGGTCCACGTCGAAGAGATGCACCTTGTCGTACGAAGCGGCAATGGCACCGTCCGAAGCGATCAGGAAGGCGCGGTTGGCGACCTTGTCGCCGTCACTCACCGCGATGGAGCCAATCTGGATCGTGATGCCCCGCTCGCGGGCAACGTCCCGCAGGGCGGCGAGCACCGGGTCCCGATCCTGCGGCCCGACCTTGCCGAACAGGGCCGCCCGCTCGCGCTCGACGAGGGAGGTCATCTCCGGCGTCTGGACGAAATCGGCGCCCATGTCGGCCGCCTCCCGCACGAGGGCGACGGCGGCGTCACGATTGGCGAGGACGTCGCGCCCGGAACGCATCTGGACGCAGGCGGCTTTGAAGCGGGTGGCGGTCATCGGGTCTATGCTCCGTCAGGCTCGCAATAGAGCCTCAAGGTGGCCCTTGTCGTCCAGCGCATAAAGGTCGTCGCAGCCGCCCACATGGCGTTCGCCGATGAAGATCTGCGGAACGGTGGTGCGGCCGCCGGCCTTCTGGATCATTTCCGCGCGCCTGTCGGGCTTGGCCTCGATATCGACTTCCGTAAAGGCGGCGCCTTTGTCGTCGAGGAGTTTCTTCGCGGCCGCGCAATAGGGGCACCAGCCCTTGGTGTAGATCGTGATCGGGGGCATGAGAGGCCTTTCTCCATTCAATCGAGCCTTTTGGGAGCCCAGCATATAGGTGGCCTTCATGCGTCCGTCACGACCCGTGCGAAGGCGAGCACGTCGACGGCCTCGGCCCCGCCGCGCAGGAGTGCCCGGGAGGCGGCATTCGCGGTGGCGCCGGTGGTGAGCACGTCGTCGACCAGGAGGACGCGCCGGCCCTGGAGCCGCGCCTTGGCCTCCTGGGGGACGCGGAACGCGCCCTGCAGGTTGTCCCGCCTCTGCGCCTTCGTCAGCCCGACCTGCTGACGTGTCCGCTTCACGCGGGCGAGCAGGAAGGGATCGCATGGCACGTCGCTTGTCCGGGATATGACCGCCGATAGAGCCATGGCCTGGTTGAAGCGCCGCTGCCACAGGCGCCAGCGATGGAGAGGCACGGGGACGATCACGTCCGCATCCCTCAGGAGTTCCGCGCCGGCCCGCGTCATCATGAGGCCGAGAGAACGGGCCAGTTCCGGCCGGTCGCCGTATTTGAGGCGGTGAACCAGGGCGCTTGCGGTCCCGTCATAGCGGGCGACGGCGCGGGCGCGGGCGAAGACCGGGGGATCCGCGAGGGCGGCGGGCGAAAGCAGAGGCTGACCGAGATCGACGGCGAAGGGCGTCCCGAGCCGCTCGCAATAGGGCCGGGCGATGAAGCCGATCCCGGACCAGCAGGTCGCGCAGAGGGCGTGAGCGGCACCGGTCGCCGCCCCGCAGGCGATGCAGGTGGGCGGGTAGAGCAGACCGAGCAGAATTTGGGCCACATGGCCCATGCTTCGGCGCCACGCGCTCGCCCGGACCGCGGCGTGATCTCCGGCTTCCGTCATGCGATCAACGTAGCAGTGCGGGGGCCCTGGGCGCATCTCTCCGCCCGGAGGGGGATCATTTGGCCCTTGGCTCCGGTCCCGTCTCAGGCCATATCCAGCGTTCCATGGCAGCACCTCTCGTCTTCGACCGCACCCTCGTCCGCCGCCGCCTCGAAAGGGCGCTGCGCTCGGGATACGCGGATTTCCTGCTCTCCCGCATTGTCGAGGATCTCGACGAGCGGCTGGCGCCGATCCTGCGGCCCTTCACCCTTGCGCTCGATGTGGGCACGCCGACGCGCGCCGTCGCCGACCTCCTGCGGCGGACCAGCCGTTCGGAGACGATCCTGCGCGTGGCGCCCGTTCCGGAGCCTGGCGCCGTCACGGGAGACGAGGAGAGCCTTCCGGTCACCGGCAGCCGCTTCGATCTTGCCATCTCGCTCCTGTCGCTCCAGAGCGTCAACGATCTTCCCGGCGCGCTCGTCCAGATCCGCCAGGCGCTCAAGCCGGACGGATTGTTCATCGGCGCGCTTCTCGGCGGCGCGACCCTGACCGAACTCCGGCAGGCCTTCACCCAGGCCGAAGCGGAACTCGAAGGCGGGGCGAGCCCCCGCATTGCCCCCTTCGCCGATGTGCGCGATCTCGGCGGGCTCCTCCAGCGGGCAGGCTTCGCCCTGCCGGTGGCGGATTCGGAAATCCTGAGGGTGCGCTACGGCGATCCTTTCGCGCTCATGCGGGACCTGCGGCAGATGGGGCTGACCAACGCCCTCGTCCATCGGCGGAAAACACCCCTGCGCCGCGCCACCCTCGTGCGGGCGGCGGCGATCTACGCGGAGCGTTTTTCCGATCCGGACGGGCGCCTCCCGGCGACCTTCGAAATCGTCTGGCTCTTTGGCTGGGCGCCTCACGAGAGCCAGCAGAAGCCGCTCCGTCCGGGCTCGGCCAAGATGCGCCTCGCCGATGCGCTCGGGGTGAAGGAACGCTCCGCCGGAGACGAGGCCGGCAGGTGATGCCATAGGAATGGAGCCATAGGAATCCTTCCGCCGCGCCATCTCTTGGGGCCCGGGACGCGGTGCCCTATCTTCTCAGCATTGCTTCCGGAGAAGAGACCTCATGATGACCCCCGGCCCCGATCATCCGATCACGATCACCCGGAACCCGCACCGGATCCGGGTCGTGCTTGGCGGGTTCATCGTTGCCGAGACCACCGAGGCGCTCACGCTCCGGGAAGCCAGCCTCGACCCCGTCCATTACATCCCCCGCAAGGACGCTGAGCTGGATCTGCTCGAAGCGACGAGCCATTCGACCTATTGCCCGTACAAGGGCGAGGCCTCCTACTTCACCGTCACGGCGGGCGGATTGGTTCGGCCGAACGCCGTCTGGTCCTATGAGGAACCGTATCCGGCGGTGAAGGAGATCGCCGGCTACCTCGCCTTCTACCCGAGCCGCGTCGACGCCATCGAGGAATTCGAAAGCTGAGCGATCCGGGCGTCTCGCGTCAGCGCAGGAAAACCTGGTTTTCCGCAGCAGACGATGGCCCTGCCCGGAATCGGTACGGTCCGAAAACCGCCTGATCGATAGGGATGGCCTAGCGCCGGACGCGTCCGCTGAAGGTGACGAGCGCGACGCCGGAGAGCACCACCGCGCCGCCAAGGATCTCGCGGCCGCCGATATGCTCGCCCAGGAAGAGAACGGCGAGGATCGCCGTCCAGACCGGCAGCAGATAGCCCACCATGGAGGCGCGGGTGGGACCCGCGCGGCGGATCATGCGCATGAACAGGAGCATGGGCACAGCCGTCGCCGCCACTCCCAGAGCGATCAGTGGCGCCCAATGGGACGGTACGGCTGCGAACGAGGCGGGTCCGAAAAGCGCCAGGGCCAGGATCGTCGCGGGAATCCCCGAGCAGATCTGCTGTCCGAGGGCCAGCCGTGAAGGATCCGCCTGCTTGATCGTCCTCACATAGAGATTGGCGACCGCATAGCTCAGGGTGACCGCGACCATGGCAAGCGAACCCGTCGCGCTGATTCCGCTCTCGGGGAACGCGGCGGGACCGATGAGGATGCCCATTCCGACGAAGCCCACGAGCACCCCCAGGAACCGCAGCCGCGTCAGCCGTTCCTCCGGGAAGAGCATATGCGCCATCACGGCGACGATGAGCGGGCCCGACGCCTGCACCATGGCGGCGGAGGCCGTGGCGACCTGGGTCAGCGCATAGGATACGAGCACATTCGGCACCCAGCCGTTGAATGCCCCGAGAATGAGCCACGGTCCCAACTCGCTGCGGTGGGGCACCAGGCTCCTGCCCTGGATCGCGAACCAGAGGGCGAGGGATGACGCACCCAGGAGTCCGCGCGTGGCGGCGATCACGAAGGGATTGATGTCGCCGCTGACCTTGATGAACAGGAAGCCGCTCGCCCACAGGATGGAGCAGGCGAGGAGATGGGTGACGAGAAAGCCCTGGCCGACGGTGGGAACGGGCGCGACAGCCGCCGCCTGGTTCGACATGGCGAGCCTCAGGCGCCGACGATGTCGATGAGGAAGGGAATCAGAGGCTCGTCGGCCGGCGGCATCGGGTAGGCGCGCAGCTCCTGCGGCTTCACCCATTTCAGGGCCTGACCTTCGAGCGATTGGACGAAACCCTCCCAGCGGCGGCAGATATAGAGCGGCATCAGCAGGTGGAAGCTCTCATAGGCGTGGCTCGCGAAAGTGAGGGGCGCGAGGCAGGCTTCCTTGACCGTGATGCCGAGTTCCTCGCGCAGCTCGCGAATCAGGGTCTCTTCGGGCCTCTCTCCGGGCTCCACCTTGCCTCCGGGAAATTCCCACAGGCCCGCCAGCTGCTTCCCCTCCGGCCGCTGCGCCAGAAGGATGCGGTTGTCCGTGTCCACGAGGGCGACGGCGACGACGAGGGTGAGCTTGAGAGGTGGCACACGAGGTCCGCAGGCTGGTTGCGGCGGCTGTCATAACCGGTTTTTCGATCCGGCGCGAACGGTTTCAAGCTTGACAGTTGCGACGGCCTTGTGAAACGTAACTCAGTATCGAAGGTTCCGAGATGACGGCAATGCGTATCCTCCCCGCCCTCGCTCTCAGCGGGCTCCTGTTCGGTGCGACGAGCGTGGAGGCGCAGCCCAAGAACTGCAACGTCCCGACATTCAGGACTGTCATGGGGCAAACGGCAGAGGCTGAAATGACCGTGCGAGCCGGGAATCCGTGCAGGATCACCCTGGGCACCTCGCTCGCTGCCATTTCAGACGCGCGCATTCTCACGAAGTCCGCCGTAGGCTCCGTCTCGGTGCAGGGAACGACGGTCGTCTATGTTGCCAAGGCAGGCTTTACGGGCGCGGATCGTTTCACGTGGGCCTGGGCCGGGCGCGACCGTTGGGGCAATGAGCGGACGTGGCCCGTTGAAGTGTCCGTGAAGGTCATACCGTAACGTGTCCGCCAATGAAATCCTGCCGCCGCAGCCTGAGGAGACACTGGTGAGAAGATCGATCCCGCTTGTGCTCGCCCTGTGGGTCGTCCCAGTTCCAGCCTTCGCGGAGGGGCCGGATTGTGTCGTGCCGCCGCTGATGTTCAACTCGCATACGGCGGATCTCGAATCGACCCTGACCGTTCGCGCCGGCAAAGGGTGCGGTTTTGGCCTTTCCGGAATTACCGGCGCGATCACCGAAGCCAGGATCACGCGGAAGCCGAAAGTCGGTGCCGCCGGGGTGCGGGGCCTGATGCCCTTCTATGTCGCGAAACCGGGCTATAAGGGGCCGGATGAATTCGCCTATACGCTGATCGGCACGGATCAGTACGGCAATCCGATGAGGATTACCGTGACACGCAAAGTGGACGTCATCCCGTAAGAACCGGAATCGTCAGCTCCGATAGTCGCCGTTGATTTCCACATAGGCCTTGGTGAGGTCGCAGGTCCAGGCCGTGGCCTCCCCGCGTCCGAGGCCGAGATCGACCCGGATCGTGATCTCGTCGCCCTTCATGTAGGCGGTGGTCCTGGCTTCGTCGTAGGCCGGGTCGCGGGCGCCCTTGAAGGCGACGCGGATATCGCCGAACCAGATCGCGAGCTTGTCGCGCTCCGCCGGTTCACCGGCTTTGCCGACCGCCATCACCACGCGGCCCCAATTGGCGTCCTCGCCGGCGACGGCGGTCTTCACCAGCGGCGAATTGGCGATCGCCATGGCGATCCGCTTCGCGGACTGTGCTCCTGTCGCCCCTGTTACCCTCACGGTGACGAACTTGCGCGCGCCTTCCCCGTCCCGCGCCACCTGCTGGGCGAGGTCGCCGAGAAGGCTCTCCAGCGCCTGGCGGAAATCCTTCAGGCGGCGGTCGCTCGGCAGGGAGATGGACGGGGCGCCACGTCTCGCCGCCGCTCCTGTGGCGAAGAACAGCAGCGTGTCCGAGGTCGACGTATCGCTGTCCACCGTTACGCAGTTGAAGCTCTTGTCGGCGCCCTTCTTGAGCAGGGCCTGCAGCACCGGCGCGGCGAGCGGCGCATCCGTGAAGATGAAGGACAGCATGGTCGCCATGTCGGGAGCGATCATGCCGGCCCCCTTGGCGATGCCGTTGATGGTGACCTCGACACCGCCGATGGTGGCCATGCGCGTGGCGACCTTCGGAAAGGTGTCCGTGGTCATGATCGCCTTGGCGGCGTCGATCCAGGCCTTCGGGGCCGCCTTCTGCTCGCATTTCTCCAGGACGCCCGAGAACTTGCCGGCGTCGAGAGGCTCGCCGATCACGCCGGTCGAGGCGATGAAGACCTGCGAGGCACGGCAGCCCGCAGCCTTGGCGGCAATGTCGGCCGTAAGCTTCACCGCCTCGGCGCCCTTCTTGCCGGTGAAGGCATTCGCATTGCCGGAATTGACCACCAGCGCCCGGGCGACCCCCTTGTCGAGATTCTTGCGGCACCAATCGACCGGGGCCGAGGGGCATTTGGAACGGGTGAAGACGCCTCCGACCGTCGTCTCCTTGTCCAGGGCCACATAGAGCACATCCGTCCGGTTCTTGTATCGGATACCGGCCTCCGCCGTCGCGATCCTGACGCCTTCGATGGCCGGAAGCGTCGGGTAGGATTTGGGCGCCAGCGGCGAGACGGTCTTGGACATGGAGGAACCCGTAGAAGGTCGAGAAAAAAGGCCTGAGAGACCGGCGACCTGTGGCTTTCCAAGGCTTTTTGTCAAGCCCGCGTTTCGTCGGGGCACCTTGATCGGGAACCGCGGCAGGAGGAACGGACCACCCGTCCCGTCGTTGAGCCCGCAAGCCAGGAGAGTTTCCGATGACCCGCAGCAAGCATCCGAAGACGATCGCCAGTGAACGCAACCGCGTCGATGAGCGCGCCGATCCCGGCATCGGTTCCTCCAAGGGCGCCTTCATGACCGGCGAGGACCCGCGCCGGATCGAAGGTGAATCGACCTTCGAGGGCGATGTGGAGAACGACACCACCCGTGAGGGCGGAGTCGATCCGAAGAAGCTCGGACGGACGAACAAGTAACATCGGAGCCTTTGACATCGCAGCCTTGCTGCCGATGCCATCCCCAGTGGCAAGCCCGCGAAAGGCGATGAAGGTTCGGCGCCGCGGGCCAGAGCTCCATCCCCCCGATGGCCATGCCGCCTCCGGCCTGAGCCGCGCGGCGTGAAACCTGTCGCCGCCGAGCTTCATGAGGGGGCGCAGCGGCCATCGTCGCTCTTCGATCCGAAACGCCGGTGGTCACGGGTTCCAGGCCCGGCCCGCGGGCTGTCCCGGAATGGTGGGCGCAACGGAAAAGGGCGGCCTTTCGGCCGCCCCTGTTGCCTCGATTCCTTCGAGCCTTACGGCTTCTTCTGCTCGACCAGATTGCCCTTGTCGTCGAGGCGCTCGATCTTGGCGTTCTTGCGCAGACCGACGATCAGGTCCTGCTGGGCCTTGCGCTCCAGATAGGCGTTGACCTGATCCTTCATCTCCTCGAAGGACGGGACCGGCTTGTTGCGCTTTTCCTCGACTTTGATCACGTGCCAGCCGAACTGGGACTTGACCGGGTCCGAGACTTGGCCGGGCTCAAGCTTGAAGGCGGCCTCCGCGAAAGGCTCGACCATGCGATCCTTGGTGAAGAAGCCGAGATCGCCCCCGTCCGACTTCGAGCCCGGATCCTTGGACAGCTCGTTGGCGACCTTGGCGAAATCCTCGCCACCCTTCACCCGCGCCGCCGCCTTCTTGGCGTCCTCCTCATTCTCCACGAGGATATGGCGGGCATGGACCTCCTGCTCAGGAGTCATGGTCTTGGCGGTCTCGTCATAGAGCTTCTTCGCCGCCTCCGGCGTCACCGCCTTGCGGGACTCCTGGTCGAGATACTCGTCGAGGAGGGTCTTATCCTTGGTATAGGCGAGCTTGCGGGCGAAATCCGGGTTGTCCCCGACCTTGGCGGCCTCGGCTGCCTTGGCGCCGAGCTTCAGGTCGACGAGATAGCTGGTCAGGAGTTCGCGCTTCTGATCCTCGGGGATGTTCGGCAATTGCAGAGCCGGGTCCGCCGCCGCCACCGCCAGATCCGCTTCCGTAATGTCCACGCCGTTGACCCGTGCGACGACCTTGCTGGCCTGCTGGGCGCCCGCTGCCGGGGCGGCTGGAGCTGCCCCCTGGGCAAGGGCGAGGCCCGCCGACAGGGGAAGGGCGACGCCGAGAGCAAGAAGGCTCCCGCGAAGCGATGATGAAACTGACATGTCTGATCCTCTCCTGGGAATCGCCCACAATGGCGTCGAGCGATGACCGAGTTCATTGCGGTTTGCAAGTAATACCCTATCTATGGCACACGCCTCGCAGACTGCCGGAGCCTCAGGACGCGCGCCGGGGACATGTGCCCTCTTGGCGCAGTCTTTTAGATGCGCTCCTGCATAATTAAGTCTATAACGCCGCTCAAATTAACGTTTCTCCAGAATCCCAGAAGCTCGAAGGCCCTCGATGTTCGGAACACTCGCGAAGAAAATCTTTGGTTCGGTCAACGATCGCCGGCTGAAGTCCTACCGGCCTAAGGTGGCGGCCATCAACGCGCTGGAGCCCGAGTTCGAGGCCCTCTCCGACGATCAGCTGCGGGCGAAAACCGAGGAATTCAGAGCCCAGCTCGCCGCCGGCAAGGCTCTGGACGACCTTCTCATTCCGGCTTTCGCAACCGTCCGCGAGGCTGCCAAGCGCACCCTCGGCCAACGCCATTTCGACGTGCAGCTCATCGGCGGCATGGTTCTTCATGAAGGCTCCATTTCCGAGATGCGGACGGGCGAAGGCAAGACCCTGGTCGCAACTCTTCCGGTCTATCTCAACGCCCTCGCGAGCAAGGGCGTTCACGTGGTCACGGTGAACGACTACCTCGCCCGTCGCGACGCCGAGTGGATGGGCCAGATCTACCGGTTCCTCGGCCTGACCGTCGGCGTCATTGTCCATGGGCTCGACGATGTCGAGCGCGCCCAGGCCTATGCCGCGGACATCACCTACGGCACCAACAACGAATACGGCTTCGACTATCTGCGCGACAACATGAAATATGAGATGTCGCAGATGGTCCAGCGCGGACACAACTTCGCGATCGTCGACGAGGTCGACTCGATCCTGATCGACGAGGCCCGTACGCCGCTCATCATCTCCGGCCCCCTCGACGACCGGTCCGAGCTCTACAACGCCGTCGACAAGGTGATCCCGCGGCTCAACAAGAGCGATTACGATCTCGACGAGAAGCAGCGCGCCGTGTCACTGACCGAGGCCGGCACCGAGAAGATGGAAAATCTTCTGCGGGAGGTGGGCCTCCTGACCGAAGGCGATCTCTACGACGCCCACAATGCCACCCTGGTCCACCACATGAACCAGGCGCTCAGGGCCCATACCCTGTTCCAGCGCGACAAGGACTATATCGTCCGCAACGGCGAGGTGGTGATCATCGACGAGTTCACCGGCCGCATGATGCAGGGCCGGCGCTATTCGGAAGGCCTGCACCAGGCCCTCGAGGCCAAGGAGCGGGTGCAGGTCCAGCCTGAGAACCAGACGCTGGCCTCCATCACGTTCCAGAACTATTTCCGCCTTTACGACAAGCTCGCCGGCATGACCGGCACGGCGGCGACGGAGGCCGACGAGTTCCTCGAGATCTACAACCTCGAGGTGGTCGAGATCCCGACGAACCGTCCCGTCGCCCGTATCGACGACGACGACGAGGTCTACCGGACCGCGGAGGAGCGCTACAAGGCCGTCATCCGCGATATCGAGGCGGCATCCTCGCGCGGGCAGCCGATCCTGGTCGGCACCACCTCCATCGAGAAATCGGAATATCTGGCCGAGCTTCTGATCAAGGACGGCTTCACCCTGATCGACTTCGAGAACCCGCATGCCCTGGAGCCACTCTACAAAGCGGCCCGCGAGGGCAAGGCGACAAGGCATTTCGCGGTGCTGAACGCGCGCTTCCACGAGCAGGAGGCCTTCATCGTCGCCCAGGCCGGTGTGCCGGGCGCGATCACCATCGCCACCAACATGGCGGGCCGCGGAACGGATATCCAGCTCGGCGGTAACGCCAAAATGCGGTTCGAACGCGAGCTGGTCGGGCTCGAGGGCGAGGAGCGGGCCGCGAAGGAGAAGGAGATCCTCGAGGAGATCACCTCCTTCAAGGACAAGGCGCTCGCCGCCGGCGGCCTCTACGTGCTCGGCACCGAGCGCCATGAATCCCGACGCATCGACAACCAGCTGCGCGGCCGTTCGGGCCGTCAGGGCGATCCCGGCCGGTCGAAGTTCTACCTGTCGCTTCAGGACGACCTGATGCGCATCTTCGGCTCCGAGCGGATGGACGGCATGCTCCAGAAGCTCGGCCTGAAGGAAGGCGAGGCCATCATCCATCCCTGGATCAACAAGGCCATCGAGCGGGCGCAGGCGAAGGTCGAGGCGCGCAACTTCGACATCCGCAAGAACATCCTGAAATACGACAACGTCATGAACGACCAGCGCAAAGTCGTCTTCGAGCAGCGCAAGGAGTTCATGGCGGAAGAGAGTGTGCGCGAGACCATCGACGACATGCGCAACGGCGTCATCGAGGACATCGTCGCTCGCGCCATTCCCGAGCACGCCTATGCGGAACAGTGGGACATCACAGGCCTCAAAGGCAGCGTCGCCAACTTCCTCAACCTCGATCTGCCGATCGAGGATTGGGCGAAGGAGGAAGGCATCGCAGACGACGAGATCCGCGAGCGCATCCGCAAGGCGGCCGACGAGTCCTATGGCAAGCGTGTCGAGGAAAACACGCCCGAGGTGATGAACTACGTGGAGAAGCAGGTGCTCCTCCAGAGCCTCGATCATCTGTGGCGCGAGCACCTCGTCACCCTCGATCACCTGCGCCAGGTCATCGGCTGGCGCGGCTATGCCCAGCGCGATCCGCTCAATGAGTACAAGTCCGAGGCCTTCGAGCTCTTCAACAGCCTCGTCGGCCATCTGCGCGAGCAGGTCACGGGCCAGCTCATGCGCATCCAGGTGGTGTTCCAGCAGCCGGAGCCCGAAAGCCTGCCACCCATGTTCGCGCAGCATCTCGATCCCGCCACCGGCGAGAACGAGTTCGATCTCGCCCATAGCGGCCTCGGTGCCGCTCCGGCCCTGGGCTATGCGGCCTCCAACGGCGCCACGAATGGCCGCGATCCGAACGATCCTGCGACCTGGGGCCGCGTCGGCCGCAACGAGCCCTGCCCCTGCGGCTCGGGCAAGAAGTTCAAGCATTGCCACGGGCAGTTCGTGGCTTAAGCCCGAGGTGGAGACGACCACAAAAAAGCCCGGCCATGCGCCGGGCTTTTTTGTTGGGGCGGTCGCGCTCTCGCTGGCGGCCTCGATCAATTCCTGCCAGGAATTGGCAGCGTCTTCGCAGTCAAAGCCGTCTCATGTCCCGCTCCCAGCGCCTGCTCGACCTGATCCAGATCCTCCGCCGCCACCGGCGGCCGGTGAGCGGTCGGGTGCTGGCCGAGGAGATGGGGATCAGCATTCGAACACTTTACCGGGATATCGCCACGCTGCAGGCGCAGGGGGCGCATATCGAAGGCGAGCCGGGTCTGGGCTATGTGCTGCGGCCCGGCTTCATGCTTCCGCCCCTCATGTTCTCGGAGGAAGAGATCGAAGCTCTCGTCCTGGGTTCGCGATGGGTCGGCGACCGGGGCGACGATCGCCTTGCGCTGGCTGCGCGCAACGCGCTTGCCAAGATCGCGGCCGTCCTGCCGGAGGACCTGCGCGGGAACCTCGATGCCTCGACGCTTCTGGTCGGCCCGGGCGAACCGGTCGCCGTGGACAATGCGGGCCTGAGCCTCATTCGGAAGGCCATCCGCACCGAGCGGCGACTCGATATCGTCTATCGCGACGCCGGCGGCGCGGAATCCAAACGCACGATCTGGCCCTTCGCCCTCGGCTTCTTCGACCATGTCCGCGTTGTTGTCGCCTGGTGCGAGCTTCGGCGGGATTTCCGGCATTTCCGGGCGGACCGGATCGTGGCTCTGGATCCGCGGGAGGAGCGCTATCCCCGCCGCCGACAGGTTCTCCTCAAGGAATGGCGGGAGGCTGAAGGGATCCGAGCCGAATAAGGCATGCTGCCAGTTTCTGACAGGAGGCATCTCTAAAGTTGCCTCGCACGTCCGAGGAGACCATCCGATGTCACAGCCGACCTACATCCTGCTTTATGTCGAGAGCCCCGCAAAGAGCGCCGCCTTCTATGCCGACCTTCTGAACCTCGAACCTCTCGAAGCCTCGCCCACCTTCGCGCTGTTTGCCGTGAATCCAGGCCTGATGCTCGGTCTGTGGTCGCGGCGGACCGTCGAGCCGGTGGTCACGGCGCCCGCAGGGGGAGGCGAGATCGCCATTTCCGTCGAAGACGAGGCGGCGGTGCGAACAACCCATGCGAGGTGGAGCAGGCTCGGGCTGACCATTCTTCAGCCGCCTGCCGCCATGGATTTCGGCTTCACCTTCACGGCGCTCGATCCGGATGGCCATCGCCTCCGCGTCTTCGCGCCGGGCGCCTGAGGGGTCGACCATGCGGAAGAACTGGCTCGCCATCGCATCCGCCGCCCATGTCCGGCGTGGCCGGTCCGAGGGCTACATGCAGGTCTGCCACGGCAAGGCCGCTCCCCTGCGCCGCATCCGTCCCGGGGATGCGGTCGTCTACTATTCTCCAACCATCGACCTCGTCGGCGGGGACCGGCTGCAGGCGTTCACCGCGATCGGGATCGTGCAGGAGGGCGAGCCCTACCCCTTCGATATGGGCGGCTTCCGTCCGTTCCGACGGGACGTGCGGTGGCTTCCAGCCCAAGAAGCGCCGATCAAGCCGCTCCTCGACCGGCTCGACCTGACTGCGGGCAAGGCCAACTGGGGCCACCCACTCCGCCTTGGGCTCCTCGCGATCGGCGGGCATGACCTCGACGTGATCGCCCGAGCCATGGAAGCCATCGTGCCGGATCCGGAGAATCTTCCGTCGGAGGCGCCTCAGATCCAGGCTCTCCTCCCGCTCTGACAACGAAAAAAGCCCGCCGGATCGGCGGGCTTTCCAAGGCTGGAAAAGGTGCGGACGACGTTAGTTCACGGCTGCCGCCACGCTGACTGGGCCCGAGACCTGTGCCCTCTTCTGGGGCACCGCCTTCGTCCCCGGAGCCGGACGGGCCGGAGCTGTGGCCGGGGCGACCTGGGCCGTCTCGGCCGCGGGCTGCGCGCTCGAGGAGCTGAAAAGGTCGCCGATGCCGTTGAACATCTTCTTGTAGAACGGCGCTTCCGCGGTTCCTGCCGGGGCCGTCTTGGCCACAGGTTGAGCGGGCGCCGCGGCCGCGACTTTCGTTTCCGGCAGTGGCACGGGTGCCTTGGCCGGGGCCGGGCTCTGGTTCATCGAGGCGAAGGCGAGCGTCGTCGACGGCAGCTCGGGCTTAACCTTGCCGGTCTCGTCGAGGGCGATCTGCTGCGGTCCGGAGGACAGGCCTTCGGGGCGGCTGACCGCGCCGAACCTGTCGCGGGCGTCCACCACGAGGGAACCGTCGGAGCCGACCGCGCCGGCCAGCGCCGTGCGGAACGACTCGTGCGAGTCACCATCGTGATACACGAGCTTCACCGGCTTCTCGCCGCGGGCGACGAGATCGGCGACCTCCTGCTCGTCCTTCTGGCGCTTCTCGGCAAGCGCGGCGGCCACCGCTTCACCGGAGGCGTTGAACTGATAGCGTCCGGAGGCCACGGCGATCCGTGGCTCTTCCTTCGTGACCTCGAAATAATCCGAGCCTTCCTTGAGGTTCTTCCAGAACGCGATGTTCGGATCGAGCCGGTGCTGCGCCAGGTTCTTGGCCGTCATCCGGAACGGATAGGCCTGGAACTGGAAACCCCGCTGGCCGCTGGCGAAAGCCTCGCGTGCCACCGCGTAGATCTCGGCGATGCTCTCGTCCGTCATGGCGAAGCAGCCGCGCGAGGAGCACGAGCCGTGCACCATGATGTCGCCGCCATTGCGGCCCAGCGACCGGTCGAAAGTGTTGGGATAGCCGGTATCGAAGGACAGGTAATAGGCGGAGTTGGGGTTCATCTGCGACGGCGTGACCGTGTAGAAGCCCTCCGGCACCTGCCGGTCGCCCTCGCGGGTCTTGGGGCCGAGCTGGCCCGACCAGCGGCAGATCGGATAGGTCTTGAGGAGCGCGTAGCGGCCGTCCGTGCCGCGCTTCCAGACCTCCATCTCCGATTCCTTCTTGAAGGCCCGGATCAGGATGGGATCGTTCTTGGTCATCCCTTTGCTGGACATGAGCGCCATGGTGGCGGCCGGGATCGGCGTCAGGTGGCGCGTCGAGCTCCGGGAGAAGCCATTGTCCTGACAGGCGGCAAGCGCGAGCGTCAGGCTCGCGGCCAATACGATACGCTTCATCATAGGGGACCCCGCAATTTTTTTGATCCGCCCGGACTGATCCGGTCGGTTCCCCGATAGCCTTAGATTGTTAGCCTTAACTCCCACTTACCGCAAGCGGCGGCGTTACGGAGTTATGGTGAAGTTCCCCTTAATGGTCACGCTTCAGAGCTTGCGGCCGATGTTGAGGAACTTCTCGGCGCGATGGTCGCGCAGTTCCGCCGGGCCCATATTGCCGAGATCCTGGAGCGCCTCCTCGATGGCGCTGCCGGCCGCGGCGATGGCGGACTGCGGATCGCGATGGGCGCCGCCCGTCGGCTCGGTGACAATGCCGTCGATGACGCCAAGGCGCAGGAGATCCTGGGCGGTGATCTTCATGTTGGTGGCCGCGTCCTGGGCGCGCGCCGCATCGCGCCAGAGGATGGAAGCCGCGCCTTCCGGCGAGATCACGCTGTAGATCGCGTGCTCCATCATGAGAACCTTGTTGGCCGTCGCGATGGCGATGGCTCCGCCGGAGCCGCCCTCGCCGATGACGAGGGAGACGTTCGGCACCCCGAGGCCGAGCTGCGCTTCCGTGGACCGGGCGATGGCTTCGGCCTGCCCGCGTTCCTCGGCCTCGATGCCGGGATAGGCGCCGGCCGTGTCCACGAAGGAAAGGACCGGCAGGCCGAAGCGGTCCGCCATCTCCATCAGGCGCACGGCCTTCCGATAGCCCTCGGGACGGGCCATGCCGAAATTGTGCCGGATGCGGGTTTCCGTGTTGAAGCCTTTTTCCTGACCGAGGACGCACACGGACTGGCCCCGGAAGCGCCCGAAGCCCCCGACGATGGCCTCGTCCTCCGCGAACTTGCGGTCTCCGGCGAGGGGGGTGAAGTCGGTGATCAGGCTGGCGCAGTAATCGATGAAATGCGGTCGCTGGGGATGCCGGGCGACCAGGGTCTTCTGCCAGGGGGTGAGCTTGGCATAGAGATCCTTCAGGGCGTCGGCGGCCTTCGCCTCGAGGCGATTGATGTCGTCGGAAATCGAGACGGCATCCCGGTTCTCGCCGAGGGCCCTGAGTTCTTCGACTTTGGCTTCAAGCTCGGCGACCGGCTTTTCGAAATCGAGATAACTGCGCATCAGACTCTATGAAAAATGAAAAACCGGCGCCGACCTCGTCGGTCCCCGCCGGACCGGGCGGACACTGGCGATTTGGCGGCTTCAAGTCAAGTTGAGCGCGTTCCAAGTCCCTGGATAGGGTTGGAATCAGGGTAATTCCATCACCCGGGAGGCGGGGGCGGGAACGAAAACCGGCGCAAGGCGGGTCGCGCGCCGCACTGCGCGAACGGCCCCCGGCCGGTAGAGCTGCTTGGTGGCCTCGACAATGTGGAGGCCGGCAAAGGGCAAGGAAAATCCGATGCCGATCTGCTCCCAGGCCTGGGCCGTGCTCAGGAGGAAGCGGTTGCGCAGGGGCGGCACGTAAAGGGTCTCGGCCCAACCCTCGGGAGAGAACCATGTCTGACGCATCAGCCCCCTGAGCTGGGACCGGCTGTAGGGCTGGCCATGGCCGAAGGGGGTCGTGTCCATGCGGGCCCAGAGGCCGCGCCGGTTCGGCGCCACCAGGATGATCCGTCCCCCCGGGGTCAGGATCCGCCAGATTTCATGGAGCAGTTCGGTGGGGCTTTCCACCGTTTCCAGGGCGTGGACCACAAGCACCCGGTCGATGGAGGCGTCCGGCAGGGGCATCATCAGGGGATCGACGAGGGCGGATGCGGACGCCCCCGTGCTCGGCCAGTTCACAACTCCCTGGCTGGCCGGCATGAAGGCCAGCACACGCTCGCAATCGGCGCGGACCGCCGCAAGATAGGGCGAGGCGTAGCCGAGGCCGAGCACGCGCAGGCCCGTCAGCTTTCCCCAGAAGCGCCCGACGGCCCGTCCGACGAAGCGGCGCGTGACGCCCCCGAGGGGACTGGCATAGAAGCTGCGCAGATCCGTGATGTCGATGCTCATGCGCCGTCCGTCAGTCTTTCCGCCCGATGAACCGATCGCCTGCGCGGCCAGGGTCTGGTTTCCATCCCGGACTGTCCCATGATAACCGGTGAAGCATCAAGCCAAGGTCTCTTCATGCCCGCTCAGATTCACGCCTTCCTTTGCCGCGAAGACAATATCGGCGCCCTCGTCCACGATCCCAAGACGGGCGCCTGCGCCGCCATCGATGCACCCGAGGAGGGACCGATCCTGAAGGCGCTCTCGGAGACAGGCTGGTCGCTGTCCGACATTCTCGTCACCCACCGGCATGGGGACCATGTGGCAGCCATCGCTCCCCTGAAGGAGCGCTTCGGCTGCCGGGTGATCGCGCCGCTCAAGGATGAGGATGTGATTCCGGAGGCGGACATGCTGGTGCGGGAGGGAGATTTCGTGCAGGTGGGCGACCTGCGCGCCGATGTCTGGGAAACGCCGGGCCATTGCAACGATCATGTCTCCTACTGGTTTTCCGCGGACCGGATTCTGTTCGCCGGCGATACCATCTTCACCCTCGGCTGCGGGCGTGTGCTCGAAGGCTCGTACGCGGATCTCTGGGCCTCGCTTCAACGCATCGCGGCCCTTCCCGACGATACCCGCGTCTATAGCGGCCACGACTATACGCTCTCGAATGGACGCTTCGCGCTGGCCGCCGATCCCGACAACGCCGCCCTGAAGCAGCGGATGGCCGAGGCGGAGGCCGCCAAGGCCGAGGGGCGGTTTCTCGTCCCCTCGACGATCAGCACCGAGAAGGCGACGAATCCGTTTCTGCGTGCCGGCGAAGCGGCCGTTGCCCGCTCGGTGCAGAAGGAAGGCGCGGCGCCCGCTGCGGTGTTCCAGGCCCTGCGCGAATGGAAGAACAGGTTCTGAGAGGTGGTGGCCGCGATGGATCCTTCACATCCGTTTGCCGCTTGTCATCGGTCAAGAGGACGGAAGGGCTCGAAACCATGAGCGATCACGATCTGATTCTCGGTCTTGAGAGCCGCCTCATGAATGCCTGGCCGGCCTTCGACTACCAGGCCTATGAGGGCTGGATCCTGCGTCTGGCCAACGGCTACAGCAAGCGGGCCAATTCCGTGACGCCGTTCATGCCGGGCGCATCCCTCGACGATGCGCTGATCGACTACATGATCCTGCGTTTCCTGGACGCGAACGTGCGTCCGACCTTCCGCCTGACCGGTCTGCAGGATCCCTCCGTCGACGATCTTCTCAAGAACCGCGGCTTCACAGAGATCGAACCGACCTTCGTGCTCACCGCTCCCGTGACCGGAGAGTGCGAGCCGGATCCCGAGGTCGCGATCGAGCCCCAGGTCTCGAAGCGTTGGGTGAGGGAGGCCGCGCATTCCTATGGCGGCGACAAGGCGGACGACGCCACCCTGATCCAGATCGTGTCCCGCATCCGCCAGAAGGCGGCCTTCGCGACGTTGAGTCTCGACGAGCGGCCCGTCGCCTGGGGCCTTGGGGTGGTGGAGAGAGGCTATGTGGGCCTCTACGACATCGTTGTCGCGCCGGACCTGCGTGGCATCGGCCTTGGGCGGAGGGTGGTGGCGAGCCTCATGGCCTGGGGCTGCCGCGAGGGTGCGCATACGGCCTACCTGCAGGTGCGCGAGGAGAACGAGATCGCCGTATCCCTCTACCGCGCCCTCGATTTCTCACGGGCCTACCGCTATACCCACCGGGTCATGCCGGGCGGCGCTTAGGCGTGAGCGTCGCCACCAGGGCGCCGAGCACGATCAATCCGCAGGACAGGCCGAGCGTGAGGGACGCCTCGGCGTAGCCAGCGACGACGAGAAGCAGCGTGGACAGAACCGGCGTCGCATAGGAGGCGACGCCGAGGAGGCGGATGTCGCCACGCTTCATGCCGATGTCCCACACATAGAAGGCTGCGCCGACGGGCCCGAGCCCGAGGCCGAGGAGCGCAAGCCATTGCAAGGTTGATTCGGGCCATACCGTGGTTTCGAAGAGCCAGTGGCAGACGAGGCTCAAGGCCGCGGTCACGAGGCAGAAGCCCGCCACCGCGTCCGTCGGCACCTCGCCGAAGCGCCGGGACAGGACCGAGTAGGCCGACCAGACGAAGGCGGCGACGACGGCGCAGATATATCCCGGCACGTATTCCGCCCGCGCGTCGAGCGCCCCACGGCCCGCGATGAGCACCACGACCCCCGCGAAGCCGAGAAGGGCGCCGACCACATGCGCCCGTCGCAGGTGCTCGCCCGGGAGAAACGACGAGAAGAGCACGATCAGGAGCGGCCAGAGATAGTTCAGCAGCCCGGCCTCGGCCGGCGGCGCCAGCCGAAGGGCCGCAAAGTAGAGCGCGTGATAGCCGAACAGCCCGCCGAGCCCGAGCGCCCAGACCTCCGGCTTCTGGCGCAGGGCCTTCAGGCCCTCGGGACGCCTGATCCAGGTCGTGACCCCGACGAGGCCGCCGACGAGAAAGGTCATTGCGGCGAGCTGGAAAGGCGGAATCCGTCCGGTCGCGGCTGTCAGCAGGGCCAGGAGGGACCAGAGCACAACGGCGATGAAGCCGATGGAAGTGGCGGTGCGTGTTGTCATGATGCCCGCCACCTAGCACGTCATCCCGGCCGTCGCGAAGCCCAGATTGAGGGACTGCCGGACGAGGTTCGCCAGCCGGACCTTTTGATAAAAGGATGGTCCTGGCCGCGAGGATGGTGGAACCCTCAGGCCACTGGCAGGAAGGATGGCTTCTTGAGCATTTTCGATGACAAGGTTCACCAGGACTTCCTGATCGCCCTGAAGCTTGTTTATGCGCCAAGCAGGTTTGAATGCTCCAAGCCGCAAGTGGAGAAGGAGAGCGCGGAATACGGCGCTTGCGCCGTCGAGCTGGACGGGAAAGCCTTAAGGTTTCGGGTTTCCAGGATCACGCCGACGAAGGTCGGGCAGTTCGTCACCTTCTGGAAGCGGATCGGGAACGGACCGATCCAGCCTTTTGACGCATCCGATCACGTCGACTTCTTCGTTGTCAGCTGCCGCAAGGGTCCGCTTTTGGGACAGTTTGTTTTCCCCGGTTCGGTGCTGCACGAGCGCGACGTCATCTCGATCGGTGGCGAAGGAGGCAAGCGCGCCATGCGCGTCTATCCGCCTTGGGACCGTCCCCCGAGCGTCCAGGCCTTGAGAACCCAGAGCTGGCAGCTCAGGTATTTCCTCGAAATACCTGAGGACGGCCCTGTCGATCTGGCCAGAGCGCGAGAACTCTACGATTTGTAAGCCTGGGATCCTCTCGATCCCAGGCCCCGTCAACGAGCGTTCATCACGCCATGTACTGCCCGCCGTTCACCGTGAGCGTCGATCCGGTGATGAAGCCGGCCTCGTCGCCCGCGAGGAAGAGCACGCTGCGGGCAATCTCCTCCGCCTCGCCGAGCCGGCCGACGGGAATGAGCGGGAGGATCTTGGATTTCAGCACGTCTTCCGGCACGGCCTTCACCATTTCGGTGGCGATGTAACCCGGCGCGATGACATTGACGGTGATGCCCTTGTTGGCATTCTCGAGGGCAAGCGCCTTGGCGAAGCCGACAACGCCGGCCTTGGCGGCGGAATAGTTGGCCTGCCCCATCTGGCCCTTCTGCCCATTGATGGAGGAGATCAGGATGATGCGCCCGAAGCCGCGCTCGCGCATGCCTTCGATGACCGGGCGCGTGCAGGTGAACATGGAATCGAGATTGGTGCGGATCACCGCCGACCACTGGTCGAAACTCATGCGGTGAAACATGCCGTCGCGGGTGATGCCAGCATTGTTGACAAGGATTTCGACCGGACCGAATTCCGACTCGATCGTGCGGATTCCGGCCTCGCAGGCGGCGGGATCGGACACGTCGAACTTATAGACGGGGATGCCGGTTTCGGCTTTGAAATGGCTCGCCGCTTCATCGTTGCCGCCATAATTCGCAACGACCGTGTAGCCGGCTGCCTTCATTGCCCGCGAGACCGCGGCTCCGATGCCACGGGTACCCCCCGTGACCAGTGTGACGCGCGCCATCCTCGTCTCCTTCCCATGATCCGTTTCAGACAGGTCTTCATTGCGAGCCTGTCTTTTCGTGACGGTCCGGATCGAGCCGGACCGCCCTGGATCATAGCTTAGGTTGCCAAGCAGAGCCTAGAAGGGGCGGGCCGCATTATTTTGCGATGCGCGCCTTTCTTTTGGTCCTTTGCTCAGCGCTCGAGGCACATGGCGATGCCCATGCCGCCGCCGATGCAAAGAGTTGCCAGGCCCTTCTTGGCGTTGCGGCGGCCCATTTCGTGCAGCAGCGTGACGAGGACGCGCCCGCCCGAGGCGCCGATCGGATGCCCGATGGCGATGGCGCCGCCATTGACGTTCACAATGGACGGGTCCCAGCCCATGTCCTTGTTGACCGCCAGCGCCTGCGCCGCGAAGGCCTCGTTCGCCTCCACCAGCTCCAGGTCGGAGACCTTCCAGCCGGCTTTCTCCAGGGCCTTGCGGGAGGAGGGGATGGGGCCCGTGCCCATGATCGCCGGGTCGACGCCAGCGGTCGCCCAGGAAGCGATGCGGGCCAGCGGCGTGAGGCCGCGCTTCTCGGCCTCGGCTTCCGACATGAGAACGATCGCAGCCGCGCCGTCGTTGATCCCGGAGGCATTGCCTGCCGTTACCGTGCCGTCCTTCGAGAAGGCGGGCTTCAGCTTGGCGAGGGCCTCGAGGGTCGTTCCGGCGCGGATGTATTCGTCCTGGTCCACCACGATGTCGCCCTTGCGGGTCGAGATGGTGAAGGGGACGATTTCGTCCTTGAACCGCCCTGCCTTCTGGGCGGCTTCGGCCTTGTTCTGCGAGGAAACAGCGAACTGGTCCTGTTCCTCGCGGGTCAGCTGCCAGCGCTGGGCCACGTTCTCGGCGGTGTTGCCCATATGGTAGCCATGGAACGCGTCCATCAGGCCGTCGCGGAGCATGGTATCGACGAGCTTGAAATCACCCATCTTGGTGCCGCTGCGCATATGGGCGGCGTGCGGGGCCTGTGACATGGATTCCTGGCCGCCAGCGACAATGATGCTGGCGTCGCCGTTGGCGATCTGCTGCAGGCCGATGGCGACGGTGCGCAGGCCTGAGCCGCAGAGTTGATTGAGCCCCCAGGCCGTCTTCTCCTGGGGGACACCCGCAGCCATGGCGGCCTGCCGGGCGGGATTCTGGCCCTGTCCGGCGGTCAGGATCTGGCCGAGAATCACCTCGTCGACATCCGCGGCGTCGACCTTGGCCCGCGCGAGCGCTTCCTTGATGGCCACGGCTCCGAGTTCATGGGCGGGCGTGTTGGCGAACGCGCCGTTGAAAGAGCCGACGGCTGTCCGTGCCGCGCCGACGATGACGATGTTGTCCCGGGCCATTCCGATCTCCTGTGCTGAAGGGGCAAGCAGCCTCTTGATGTGCGATCAAAGCGCCGGATGGAGGGAAGTCAAGCGCCGTCGCCCGCATCCTGGTGTCTATATAGGCACGGGAGCGGAAAACGCTCTTAGACTTTTAGGGCTTTGATCGCAGGCTGGAACACTTATAAGTTGATGCGATGGCTGACGTTCCTGCTTGCGAACCAGGGACTGCCGGCTCGCCGGGTTTTCGCATACAACAGGACGCATCGGGTTCCATGGCGACGGACAAGCAGACCGACAAGAAACCGACCGTTATCAAGAAATACGCCAATCGCCGCCTCTATCACACCGGGACCTCCACCTATGTGACGCTCGAGGATCTGGCCGGCATGGTCCGCCAGGGCGAGGATTTTCTCGTCTACGACGCCAAGACCGGCGAGGACATCACCCGCTCGGTGCTGACCCAGATCATCTTCGAGCAGGAGAACAAGGAAGGGCAGAACCTCCTGCCCGTCACGGTCCTGCGCCAGCTGATCCGGTTCTATGGGGACAGTCTGCAGTCGCTCGTGCCCAGCTATCTCGAGTTCTCCATGGAGAATCTGTCTCGCGAGCAGCAGAAGCTTCGCGAGCAGATGTCTCAAGCCTTCGGTCCTACGGCCTTCCAGACCATGGAGGAGCATGTTCGCAAGAACATGACGTTCTTCTCGGAGGCCATGCGCATGTTCTCCCCCTTCGCTCAGCGCGATGCGGCTGCCAGGGGTAAGACCGATGAGCAGGGCGAGGGCCCCGGCGACCTGCAGGATTTGAAGCGCCAGATGGCCGAGATGCAGGCGAAGCTCGACAAGCTCACCAGCAAGTAATTTCCGCGCCGTGGGTTCTACGCCCTCAGGCGCGTGCCCGCAGCGGGGTGAGGCCGGGGAGAAGCAGAGGCTCGGCCCGACCTGGAACGGCGCCCTGCAGGTAGTCGATTCCCCAGTCGGCGAGCTTCCGTGCGCTGGCTTCGTCATCCACGCCGTCCGCGATCGCCGCGATGCCGAGATGCTGTGCGATGTCGACGAGCCGTCTCACGAAGAGCCGGTCGTCGATGGAACGCGCCAGGACCTGGACGAAGACGCTGTCGATCTTGAGGAGATCGATGGGCAGATGCCGCAGATGGGCCAGGGAGGCGTGGCCGCTTCCGAACCCGGACAGAACGATGCCGACCCCGAGAGCCTTCATGGCGTCGAGGCGGCCCTTCGCTGCGCCCGGTTGCCGCAGGATGCATTCCGGAACCTCGATCAGGAGGCGCGATTCGATGCCAGGGCGAGCGCCAAGGTGGGCGGCCAGCATCGTCAGCCACTCGTTGTCGCGCAACGTGGCCGGCGCGATGGCAAAGCTCACCCTGGCCTCGGGCTGCCGGGCCAGATGATCCGCCGCCAGCTCGAGCACACGCCCGTCGACGAGGAGGGGCAGATTGGCCCCCTTGAGCGCAGGCAGCTTCCCTAAGGGAGCGCCCATCGCCGATGGATCGGTGAGGGGGCGGACCTGGGCGAAGGCGGTCTTGCGCGTCCGCGCATCCACGACCGGCTCGAGCACCAGGGTGAGGCGGCGATCATTGAGAGCCTGCACGATCTCGATCGGATCCGCGCCGCGCCTGGAAGCCGGCGAGGAGAGCCTGCGGGGATCGTGGAGAACGGCGCTCCCGGGCGCCGCGGTCGCGGTGTCGAGGGCCTGTTCCGCAAGTCGCAGCAGCCCGGCCGCTTCCAGCGCGTGGTCAGGGCCCACCGCGGCGCCGAGTGTGACCGGCAGATCATGGGCCGCTGCGAGACCCGCGAGCCGCGTCATGGCGCTCGCTGCGTCCCAGGCCGCGCACGACGCGAGGACCAGGGCGAACCGGTTTGCCGCAAGCGCCATAAGCATATCCCTGCGGCGCATCATCGGACGAAGGGCGCGGGTCAGGCGATCGACGACCGGTCCGTGATCCGTATCATCCAAGGTCCCGACGATGACCGTAAAGGAATGGGAATACCTGAGCGCTTCGGCAATGTCGGCATTCAAGCGGCCGAGCAGGGCCGAGCGGCGCCGGATTGCTTCCGGCATCAGGTCGTCGGCCGCTCTCTCCGCCCTCAGGAATCCGCGGGTGGCACGCAGGAGGCCGCTTGCGTCGGCTTCCCTCCGGCCCGCATCCTGCACCAATATCACATGGTCGGCGGCAAAGCGCAGGGCGTAGCGCAGATCGTAGGTGTCTCCCCCGCCGTCCTGGATCGCCGCGTTTCTGTCGGACAGGCCGCAGCCCGGTTCGACGAGGTCTGCAAGCGCCCGTCCCGTCCGGGGCAGGGCTTCGGCCGGGACGCCCAGAACCTTGCAGGCGTTCGGCCCCCAGGTCAGGGCGTCGCTGGCGGCATCCCACTCGTAGACAATGCCTTTCAGGGCGGCGAGGGCGGATTGCGGATCGGCCACCGGCAGGCTTTGGGTGTGCCGGGTCAGGGACACGCCCTTGAAAAACCCAGCCCGCCCCTGCCGCTTCCTCGTCATGACATCGATCCTTGAACGCATACATGGAGGGCGGGGCGGCGATCCGGCGCCCCTCGATCGCCCTCGACAACAGCTTTCAGGATCGGACGCGAGGCTTAACGAAGACTAAAGGCGGCGCCGTTCTTCCGTGGCATTCAACAACAAAAAGCCGGCGCTTGCGGCGCCGGCTTGATGAAAGTGCATGTCGCAGCTTGCGATTAGGCTTCCGACTTCACCGTGAGAACCTGACGGCCCCGGTACATGCCGGACTTCAGGTCGACGTGGTGAGGACGGCGCAGCTCGCCGGAATCCTTGTCCTCGATGTAGGTCGGGGCCTTCAAGGCATCGGCGGAGCGACGCATGCCGCGCCGCGAAGGCGACGTTTTTCTCTTTGGAACGGCCATTTCTCGTCTCCGGTCAACAGCGGAGCGCCCGCTCGAACCGGGGAACGCTCACATTAGGAACTTGATGAGGTTGCGCCTCATACAAGGTATTTGCGGAAATATCTAGCCCAAAACCGCGCGGCATCGGGGCGCTAGCGCATCGTGCGGTCCCAAAGGGCCGCGTGAACGGGCGGACCTGGATCCCGCATCGATCCGATGCTCTAGCCCCTGAGGCACTCGCTGAAGGGGGCGGCCACCTCCATACGCCCCATCAGCCGCGCCGCCAAGGCCTGATGCCGGGGCCGCGGGCGTCCCGGATTGCGCACGAGCGGGTTGGGGAGGGCCGTCGCGAGGAGGGCGGCCTCGCGACGGGTCAGGCTCTTCGCCGATTTCCTGAAATATTTCTGCGCGGCGGCCTCCGCTCCGAAGACACCCTCGCCCCACTCGGCGATATTAAGATAATTTTCCATCATCTTCCGCTTCGACCAGATGAGATCGAGATACAGCGCGACCGGCAGTTCCAGGCCCTTGCGGAGATAGGAGCGCCCCGGCCAGAGGAAGAGGTTCTTGGCCGTCTGCATGGGGATGGTAGAGGCGCCCCGGGCCGGGCCGTCCTCGTCGGCTGCCTCCACCACGTCCCGCAGGGCATCCCAGTCGACCCCCCGATGGTCGCAGAAGCGGCCGTCCTCCGAGGTCATGACGGCGAGCGGCAGCTGGGGAGAGATGTCCTCGAGGCTCACGAAATCGCGCTCGACCGGCTGGAGGGTGATCCAGCGACCCAGCATCAGGGTGGAAACAGGAGGTACGGCCCAATACAAAAGGCCTAGCCAAAACACCGCCGCCACCCATAAGAGAATGAGCCCGAGGCCGAGCCCCACGACACGGCGAAGCCAGCGGGAGACGGTCTTCGGCCATTGCCGGGAGGCCGGTTCCCGCGCCGGGCCCTGGCTCTCGTTTCCTTCGGACCGGTCGCCTTCCGCGCCCGAATTCAGGCTGAACATGATCTCATCCACTGGCTCTTTCATGGTGCGACTGTCCGAGGTCGCAAAGGAAGTCGAGGTCTGCCTCGAAGCGTTGCTATCAAACGAAACGCAATCGGGCGAAATGGCAAGGCCCGGGCGTCTCCTTTCCGCCATGCGGCACGCCGCACTCGGTGGCGGCAAGCGGTTGCGGCCGCTCCTGACCATCGAGTCGGCCCGGCTGTTCTCCCACGGAGGAGTGGGCCCCCTGCGGGCGGGAAGCGCCATCGAGCTGCTGCATTGCTATTCCCTCGTCCACGACGATCTGCCTTCCATGGACGACGATGACATCCGGCGAGGGCAGCCGACGGTTCACAGGGCCTTCGACGAGGCCACTGCGATCCTCGCCGGTGATGCCCTCCAGACCCTAGCCTTCGAGGTTCTGGCCGATCCGGCCACGGATTCCGACGGGGCCGTCCGGGCGGACCTGGTGCTGGGCCTGGCGAGGGCCTCGGGCGTCGGAGGCATGGTCGGCGGCCAGATGCTCGATCTCGCGGCGGAGGGGCGCTACGGATCCGCAACCCTGGCCGAGGGCGAGATCCGGCGCCTCCAGATGATGAAGACGGGGGCGCTTCTGGCGTTTTCCGTCACGGCCGGGGCCATCCTCGGCCGGGCCGATGCAGCGGCGCGCGAGGCGCTGGGAATCTTTGGCCAGGCCCTCGGCGCCGCCTTCCAGGTGGCCGACGACATCCTCGACCGGGAGGCTTCTGCCGAGGCGCTGGGCAAACGGACGGGCAAGGATCTCGAAAAGGGCAAGGCCACTCTGGTCGACCATCTCGGCATGGACGGCGCCAAGCGGGAATGCCGGCGTCTTGTCGCGGAGGCCGAGGGGGCGCTGGAGGCCTTTGGGGACAGGGCCGACATCCTGCGCGCAGCGGTCCGTTTCGTGGCGGAACGGGAGGTCTGAAGGGACCTCACATTTCCGTCGACCGGCGTTCCTTGGCCCAGCGCGGCGGCTTGAGTTCGCTGACGATCACGCCTGCGACGATCAGACCGGCACCGATCAGGGCGGCGGCGGGGAGACGCTCGCCGGCAAGCCTCCCGACGATCCCGGCCCAGACCGGCTCCCCGGCATAGATCACCGTCGCCCGGGTGGGCGAAACGGTCTTCTGCGCCCAGTTCATTGCGAGCTGGATGCCGGCGCTGGCGATGCCGAGTCCCACGGCGCTCGCCACCAGCAGGCCGGACATGGCCGGGATGGGCTCTCCCATGGGGGCCATGCCGCCGAAGGCCAGGAGGGAGGCTGTGGCGAGCTGCACGACCGTGACGCGGCGCACGTCGACCCTTCCGGCATAGCCGCCGATGAGGATGATCTCGGAGGCGATCGCGACGGCACTGACCAACGTCAGCAACTCGCCGATCCCCAGCCCGATCGAGGTGCCCTCCGGTCCGGCGAGCAGCACGAGGCCGCCGAAGGCGAGGGCGATGCCGAGCCAGGACATGAGTGCCGGGGGACGACGCAGGACCAGCCATTGCAGCAGGGGCACGATGGGCACATAGAGCGCCGTGATGAAGGCGGATTTGCTGCTCGGGATCGTCTGCAGCCCGTAGGTCTGGAGCGTGTAGCCGAAGAAGATGCTGATGCCGATCAGGATCCCGGCCCTGGCCTCCTGCCAGGTCAGTCCGCGAAGGATGGGAGCGGCGAGAATTGCCATGAGCAGCGCGGCGGTGCCGAAGCGCAGGCCGACGAAGAACAGGGGGCCGCTCACGGCCAGGACGTTCTGGACGGTCAGGAAAGTCGCGCCCCAGATCACCGTGATGAAGACCAGCACGGCCTCGCTCCGGCTGAAGAAGAAGCGAAGGCGGGGAGCAGAGGGGGAAGCGGCGACCACGGACAATCCTTGCGTGAGATGCGCCGTGGGTATGGGCAAGCACGCGGCTGGTCAAGTGAACCGACCGCCACGGGGAGAAGGACCAGGACCTTACCCTGGGGACCCCGCCGGCGGGCCTATCCCGCCGTCGGCACCCAGAACCTGAGCTTCGGTTGTTCCGTGGTGCTCGAGGTGACGAACGTGCCGTCAAAAATGCCGCCATTGGCGAGGATGACCTTCCGCGAGGCCTCGTTGGTCTCGTCGCAGGTGACCAACACCCGCGAGAATCCTTCCGCACGCGCCACCGGGAGGATCAGCCGCAGGGCCTGCGTGGCATAGCCGCGCCGCCGCTTCCAGGGCACGATCGCGTAGCCGATATGCCCAAGGCAGGTCGGGGGCAGCTCCTCGGTGCCGGGCTGGAAACGAAAGCCGATCCGCCCGCAGAAATCGCCATCGCTGATCCAGAAATCGTGCGCCGGGAGACGCGGCACCTCGCGGCCGTCGGGCAGGCGGATGGTGGGACTGTTATAGATATCGTGAAGGAAGCGCGCCGGATCGCGCCGCAATTGCTCCAGCTGCTCGCGGCTCACGTCCTGGTCCGTATTGGGGGACCAGCCCTGCGCGAGCGCGCGCTCGTAGCCGGGAAGATCAGTGGGGTTGGGGCGGATGAGAGAGAGGATCGTCATGACGGCGCGAGACTGGCATCGCGCCATGTCTCTGACAACAGGGTCTCTGACAACAGGGTCTCTGACAACAGGCCCTCAGCGCGCGGAAAGGTCGGCTTTCCACACGATGGGCCGCAAACGTGCGGCCGGTGCCCTAGACCGTCACCTGGGTGCCGACCTCGACCACGCGTCCCGTCGGGATCTGGAAGAAGTCGGTGGCATCGCTCGCCGATTTGGCAAGGCCGATGAACAGCTTATCCTGCCAGAGCGGCATGCCGGACTGGGCGGCGGGACGGATCGAGCGGCGTGAGAGGAAGAACGACGTCGCCATGATGTCGAACTTGAAGCCCTGCTTGCGCAGGATCGCAAGGCCGCGCGGAATGTTCGGAGTTTCCATATAGCCATAGGCGATCTGGACGCGCCAGAACGTGTCGCCCACATGCTCGATATGCACCCGGTCCTCGTCCTCGAGACGCGGCACGTCCTCGCTGCGCACCGTCAGGATCACGTTCTTCTCGTGCAGCACCTTGTTGTGCTTGAGATTGTGCAGCAGGGCGGCCGGTGCGGTATCCGGGTCGCTCGTAAGGAACACCGCCGTGCCCTTCACCCGATGCGGCGGGCTCTTCTCCAGCATCTTCACCAGTTCGAGGAGCGGCACGTCGATCTTGCGGGTCTTCTCGAAGAGGATGGTGGTGCCCTTCACCCAGGTCCACATGAGCGTCATGAGCGCGGCTGCGAGAATGACGGGGACATAGCCTCCCGTGAAGATCTTCAGCAGATTGGCGCCGAAGAAGGCGAGGTCGATGAAGAGGAAGGGCAGCATCACGGCGAGCGTCAGGGCCAGCGACCAGCGCCAGCCCTTCCAGATGACGAGGATTGCGAGGATCGCGTCCACCGCCATGGCGCCGAACACCGACACACCGTAGGCGTGGGAGAGATTGCTCGACGAGCCGAAGATCAGGACGAGCACGACCACGCCGACGAGCAGCAGCACATTCACGCGCGGCAGGTAGATCTGGCCCTGATGGGTCTCGGAGGTGAAGCGGATCTCGAGGCGGGGCAGGAGGCCCAGCTGCACCGCCTGGCGGGTCAGCGAGAAGGCTCCGGTGATCACCGCCTGGCTGGCGATGATGGTGGCAAGCGTCGCCAGGCCGATCATGGGCAGGAGCGCCCAGTCCGGCACCAGATGGAAGAGCGGCGATTCGGCAGTTTCGGGGTGGGCGAGGACCAGTGCTCCCTGGCCGAAATAGTTGATCACCAGCGCGGGAAAGATGAGGTACAGCCAGGCGCTGCGGATGGGCTTCGCGCCGAAATGGCCGAGATCGGCATAAAGGGCTTCCGCTCCCGTGACCGACAGGCAGACGGCCCCGAGGACGGCGAGCGACACGCTCGGATGGTTATGGAAGAACGTGAGCGCGTAGATCGGGTTCATGGCGTACATCACGGTCGGGTCGTCGGCGATGTGCATGAGCCCGGCAGCGGCCAGGGCGGCGAACCAGACGAGCATGATCGGGCCGAAGAAGGCGGCGACGCGCCCTGTTCCCCGGCTCTGGACCATGAAAAGCGCGACCAGGATCGCCAGCGTGATCGGCACGACGTAGGGGTCGAGCTCCGGGGTTGCGAGCTTCAATCCCTCGACCGCGGACAAGACCGAGATGGCCGGCGTGAGGACCGCGTCGCCGTAGAACAGGCCGGCGCCGGCGATGCCGAGCATGAGGACGATGCCGCGCCGTTTGCCGAGGGCGCGCTGGGTCAAGGCCACGAGGGTCAGGGTCCCGCCCTCGCCCCGGTTGTCGGCGCGAAGCAGGATGAACACGTACTTCGCCGTAACGACGAGCATGAGCGACCAGAGGATCAGGGACAGGACCCCCAGGATGATGTCCCGGGTCAACGGCCCGCCCGCCGCCGCGGCAGCGACGGATTCCTTGAACGCATAGAGAGGGCTCGTGCCGATATCGCCGAACACGACGCCAATGGCTCCCAGCATAAGCGTCCAGAAGCTTGCGCGGGGATGTGATTCGGGTAGGGAGGCCTCCGGGGCCGCGGAATCGGCGTGCCCAGGGGCGACAGCGTGCTGTACCATATGAATGTTCTTTGCGGATGTGCCCGCGGACGGCCCTCTGTGAACTTTCCTGACGACTGAAGAAGGGCGGCCCTCCTTATCGAATGCGGCGGCCGTCCGTGCCGACGCGGCGGGCTCTCTAGCACGTCGCGCCAAAGCGTAAAACGGAATTTGAGCTACGGTTCCATTCCGGCCTGGCGGGCGCCGTTGAACGTCCTGATTTCCGTCAGCCGGTCAGGAGCCGTAATTCCGTTCGATATAGTCGAGAACGATGCGCTGGAAATCCTGGGCGAGGGTGGGGCCACGCAGGGTCATGGCCTTGCGGCCGTCGATGAAGACAGGGGCTGCCGGCTGCTCCCCCGTTCCGGGCAGGGAGATGCCGATATTGGCATGTTTCGACTCGCCCGGGCCGTTCACGATACAGCCCATGACGGCGACGTTCAGGTTCTCGACGCCGGCATATTGCCGGCGCCATTCCGGCATGGACGTCGAAATCCAGTTCTGGATGTCCCGTGCGAGCTCCTGGAAAACCGAGGACGTCGTGCGCCCGCAGCCAGGGCAGGCGGCGACGAGGGGGACGAAGGTCCGGAATCCCATGGTCTGGAGCAGCTCCTGGGCGGTCTTGACCTCGAGGGTGCGGTCGCCCCCGGGCTCCGGGGTCAGGGAGAAGCGGATCGTGTCGCCGATGCCCTCCTGGAGGAGGATGCCGATCGCCGCCGAGGAGGCGACGATCCCCTTCGTCCCCATGCCGGCCTCGGTCAGCCCGAGATGGATCGCATAGTCGGACCGGCGCGCAAGGTCCTGGTAGACGGCGATCAGGTCCTGCACCGCCGAGACCTTGGCGGACAGGATGATCCGGTCCCGCCCCAGGCCGATCTCCTCGGCGCGGGCGGCAGAGAGGAGTGCCGACTGGATCATGGCCTCCCGGGTCACCCAGCGCATGTCGCGGGGGGCGGCGGAGGCGGCGTTCTCGTTCATCAGATGGGTCAGGAGCTCCTGGTCGAGGGATCCCCAGTTGGCGCCGATGCGCACCGCCTTGCCATAGCGGATCGCCATCTCGATGATGGCCCCGAACTGGCGGTCCTTCTTTTCCCGGAAGCCGACATTGCCAGGATTGATCCGATACTTGTCGAGAGCCTCGGCGCAGCCGGGATGGTCGGCGAGCAGCTGATGGCCGATATAGTGGAAATCGCCCACCAGCGGCACGGTTATGCCCAGCCGGTCGAGCCGTTCGCGGATGCGGGGAACCGCCGCGGCAGCTTCGTCGCGGTCGACCGTGATGCGGACCAGCTCCGATCCCGCCCGCGCCAGCGCCGCCACCTGGGCGACGGTGGCGTCCGCATCCGCCGTGTCGGTATTCGTCATGGACTGCACGACGATGGGAGCGCCGCCACCGACCATTACGGACCCGACCCGGACCCCGACCGTGCGATGGCGGGGAGCAGGTTCGGCCAGGCCCTCAGGAAGAAGACGGGAGCCGGACGAATCGGAAGACTTGAATTCGGAGGACTTGGAAATGGCAGTCATCGGTCATCCTGAACGGCGGTGTTCGGGCCGCCGCCGTTAGCTGAGGCCTAATCGTGCCTCCGTCAAGCGTAGCCTGGGCGACATCCCGGCAGTGGACAGCGGCCCATGGTCTCCAGAACCGTCGCGCGGGGGGGAAACCCAAAGCCCCGCAAAGCGGTGACGGCCCTGCCCGGTTGTGCGGGTGATACTGCTACACTTCCATAGGGTGTCTGTCATGTTTCGGTGACACGACAGTGACGGGCGCCTTCCGGGATGGAGCCGGAACCCCTTACCTCTCGATGCGCGAGCCCGGCCGGAAACGCCAGACGCTGGTCTTCTTGATCTCGGAATCTTCCAGGGTGCGGGTGACCGGCACCTCGTATTCGGCGAGCCGCTCGAGCCTGTCGGTCGGAAGATAGCTGCGCCCGGGATCGCCGATGAGGACGGTTGCGCCGCGTTCGTTCAAGGCAAAGAGCCAGTCCGTCACCCGCTGGGCGAGATCCCGCTCGTAGCAGATGTCCCCGGCGAGCACCGCGTCCCAGCCGTGATCCTGCCCGACGATGTCGGCCTGGATGGCATCGAGATCGACCCGGTTCGCCTCGGCGTTGAGCCGGATGGCCGCGATGGCGAAATCGTCGATGTCGCAGGCTTCCACCTGCGCCGCGCCCGCTTTCCTGGCCGCAATGGCGACGAGGCCCGAACCGGAGGCGAAATCCAGCACCCGCCTGCCGTGCACGATGGCGGGATGGTCGAGGATGTAGCGGGCCAGGGCCTGCCCGCCGGCCCAGGCAAAGGCCCAGAAAGGTGGCGGGAGGCCGATGGCGCCGAGTTCCTCCTCCGTCTTCTGCCACAGGGCCGTCGCCTCGTCGGCCACGTGCAGGGAGATTTCCGGAGCATGCGGCACGGGCCGCAGCCGGGTCTCCGCGCGAATGAAGGCGGAGCGATCCGCGATCACGGCGCGAGGACCGTGCTGTAGAGTCGCTTCACCGCATCCATGACCTGCCTCTCGGTGAAGCCGTCGGAGACGCGGGCGCGGGCCGCTTCGCCCATGCGGGCCACGAGGTCCGGCTGCTGGCTCAACGAGATCAGGGCCTCCGCGAGGCGTTCCGAATCGCCGGGCGGAACAATCCGTCCTTCAACCCCGTCCCTTACCAGGGTCCGGCATCCGGGGACGTCCGTCGTCACGATGGCGCGGCCGCAGGCGGCTGCCTCCAGAAGCGTGCGCGGCAAGCCCTCGCCGCCCCGCGACGGCAGGCAGGCCACGTGATGGGCACGCCACACGCTCGCCACATCCCGTGTCGGCCCGTGCCAGGCGATGCCCGGCTCCGCGCTCCAGGCCTTCAGCGTCGCCTCCGGTATCGCCTTCGGGTTGGAAGGATCCGGCGCGCCATAGAGCGAGAGTTCGACCGCGGCGCCACGAGCGCGAGCCTTCTTGACGGCCTCCACGGCGAGATCGACGCCCTTCGACCAGAGCATGCGGGCGACGACGGCGACCTTCAGCGGCGGCTGTGGAGGGAGGGGCTCCGGGCGCAGGGCATCCGGATCGATGCCGGCCCCGCCGACAATGGTGACCCGGGGGTCCGACGGGTCGAGGCCCAGGAGCCTGGGATCGTCGGTATTCTCGAAGAGATAACGGGTCCCGGGGGTCTGCAGACCACGCACGAGAAGCCTCACCGCTCTCTGGGCGACACGCCCGATCCTGTCGGTTCTCGCGCCGAGGAAGCCGAGCCCTGTCAGGGCATAGACCCGGTTTTCGATTCCGGCCATGGCGGCCGCGGTGCCGCCGACGAGAATGCCGCGAAGCGCAATGCAATGGACAAGGTCGGCCTTCTCCGCCTTGAGGATGGCGGCGAGCTGTCCCGCCGCGTAACCGGCCGTCATCGGGTTGAGGCTCCGGCGCTCGGCATCGAGAGGAACGACCCGGGCGCCCTCGGCCTCGATGGCCTCGCGGTGCGCCCGGACGCGCGTCACGACCGTCACCGCAAGCCCGAGCTCTTTCGCAGCGCGGAGCATGGGGAGGAAATGGGATACGAAGAACCAGTCCTCGGTGACGACGAAGACCAGCTTTCGTCCGTCGAGGAGCGGCAAGGGACAAGGGGCAGAGGGGTGGGACACGGCCATTCCGGAATACGATGGGCCCTTCTAGTGCATTTCGCAGGCAAGGAAATCCCGCGGGCCCCAGAAAAAATCGCGGCTCGGCCGCCGGTTCCGTTTCCCGCCGCCTGCTGCGGACGCCGCTGCGACGTTGCGCGGGCGCCCGGGAGGGAACCGGACCCGACACGAGCCGGTTGACGCAGCGCCCTCGAACCCAGGCACGCCATGCTGCTCGATTCCGACGTCTCCAGCGACAATGTCGTCGATCCCCGCGATGCCGCGGAGACGGCAGGACTTCTTTACGTCTCCGACGAGGAGCCCGGCATTCGGCGCAAGAAGGCCGGCAAGGGATTCTCCTATGTGCGGCCGGACGGGGGAAAGGTGTCGGACAAGGCAACGCTCGCCCGCATCAGGTCGCTTGCCATTCCTCCTGCCTACACGGATGTGTGGATCTGTCCCAAGGCCAATGGTCACATCCAGGCGACGGGGCGTGATGCGCGCGGGCGCAAGCAATATCGCTATCATCCTGCCTTCCGCGACATTCGCGAGAGTACGAAATACGAGCACATGATCGACTTCGCGAAGGCCCTGCCTGAGATCCGCAAGTCGATTGACGCCCATATGGCCCTGCGGGGCCTGCCCCGCGAGAAGGTGCTTGCCACCGTCGTGCACCTGCTCGAGAACACACTGATCCGTGTCGGCAATTCCGACTATGCGAAGCAGAACAAGAGCTACGGCCTCACCACCCTGCGCGACCCGCATGTCAAGGTCGAAGGCGGCGAGCTGCGCTTCCAGTTCAAGGGCAAAAGCGGCAAGACCTGGCGCCTCAAGGTCAAGGACCGCCGCATCGCCAAGATCGTGAAGGCCTGCCAGGACCTGCCGGGGCAGCACCTGTTCCAATATCTGGACGAGACGGGCACCCAGCAAACCGTCACGTCGGCCGATGTGAACGCCTATCTCAAGGAAATCACCGGCAGCGACATCACGGCGAAGGATTTCAGGACGTGGGCGGGGACGGTGCTCGCGGCCCTCGCCCTGACTGAATTCGAGGAATTCGACAGCGAAGCCAAGGCGAAGAAGAACATCCGCGCAGCCATCGAAAAGGTCTCGGCTCGACTCGGGAACACGCCGGCGATCTGTCGCAAGTGCTATGTGCATCCGGAAGTGTTCACCTGCTATCTCGAGGGCGCGCTCCTGCTCGAGATCCGCGAGGAGGTGGAGGCCGAGCTGCGGGAAAACCTGCCCGACCTCAGGCCCGAGGAGGCGGCCGTTCTGTCGCTTCTGCAAAGCCGGCTGTCCGAGGAGGCATCCGCCCTGCGCACCGAACCGCCGCAGCCGGTGGGCAGGCGGCGCCAGGCACGCCCTGCCAGCCGGGGCGCAGAAGCGCGCGCCTGAGGGCGCGAACGTTTCGATCCCCGCCGCGTTAGGCTGTCGTCCTCGCCCGCCAGGAAAGCCCTATGCGTATCCATCATCTGAATTGCGGCTGCATGTGTCCCCTCGGTGGCAGGCTCATGGACGGAGTGAGCTCCGGGCTCGCCGCCCATCTCGTCTGCCATTGCCTTCTGGTCGAAACCGATCGCGGGTTGGTGCTCATCGATACCGGGTTCGGGACGCGGGACGTGGAGCGGCCCTATGAACGCCTGAGCCCGCTCTTCATTCACTTCAACCGAATTCAGTTCGAGCGCAGGCATACCGCGCTGGAGCAGGTCAAGGCGCACGGCTTCTCACCGCACGACGTGCGCCATATCGTTCTGACACATCTCGATTTCGATCATGCCGGCGGGCTCGAAGACTTTCCGCGTTCTCAGGTGCATGTGCTGCAATCGGAAGCGGAGGCTGCCGAACAACGCAGCGGCTTCATCGCCGGACGCCGCTACCGTCCGGAGCAATGGGATGCGGTGCGAAACTGGCGGTTCTACGAGCCCGGAGGAGAGCGCTGGTTCGGATTCGATGCCGTTCGGGATCTGGACGGCGTGCCGCCGGACATCCTCATGATCCCCTTGCGAGGCCACACTCTCGGACATGCCGGCATCGCCATCGCCACGCCGGAAGGATGGCTCCTGCACGCAGGAGATGCCTACTTCTACCGCCACGAGATGGATCCCGAGCCGTGCTGCACGCCCGGGCTTGCGGCCTATCAGCGGATGATGGAGGCCGATCGGCGGTCCCGCCTGCGCAACCAGGATCGCCTGCGAATGCTCGCCACGCGCAGGAGCGAGGCCGTGCGCATCTTCTGCAGTCACGATCCGGTCGAGTTCGAGGCTCTGTCGCGACTCAGCTCGGGTTGGCGACCTGTCTGACCCTCTTTGCCGCAGCCTGAACCCTGGATTTCTTCCCATTCCGCGCTAGTAAGGGGAGGGGAGACCGTTCGAGGGAGCGCGGCAATGGAACTCGACGCCTTGATGTTGTCCCGGATCCAGTTTGCTTTCACGATCTCCTTCCATATCATCTTCCCCGCCTTCACCATCGGCCTCGCCAGCTGGCTTGTCGCTCTCGAGTTCAACTGGCTGCGCACCGGCAGTCCCATCTACCGCAATCTGTTCCGGTTCTGGGTAAAGATCTTCGCGATCTCCTTCGGTCTCGGCGTCGTGTCGGGAATCGTCATGAGCTATCAGTTCGGCACCAACTGGTCCCGCTACTCGGAGTTCACCGGCAACGTTCTCGGTCCCGTCATCGCCTATGAGGTCATCACGGCATTCTTCCTGGAGGCTGCCTTCCTCGGGATCATGCTGTTCGGCTGGGAGAAAGTCGGCGACCGCCTGCACTTCTTCGCCACCTGCATGGTGGCGCTCGGGACCCTGATCTCCGCCTTCTGGATTCTTTCTGCCAATTCGTGGATGCAGACCCCCGCCGGTCATGCCATCGAAAACGGCAAGGCGGTGCCGGTCGATTGGTTTGCGATCGTCTTCAATCCGTCGTTCCCGCTGCGCTACGCGCATATGGTGATGGGGGCCTATCTCACCACTGCCTTCGCGGTGGCCGGCATGTCCGCCTGGATGCTGCTGCGCCATCCGCACGATGCGCCGGAGGCGAAGCTCATGGGGGCAAGGCGCTCCATGTCGATGGCCCTGTGGTTCGCTGCGATTTTCGTGCCGATTCAGATCGTCATCGGCGATCTGCACGGCCTCGGCGTCCTGAAATACCAGCCCACGAAGCTCGCCGCCATCGAAGGCAACTGGGAGCGCCAGGGCAACATGCCGCTTCGCCTCTTCGCGATTCCGGACGAGGTCGCGGAGACCAATCATTACGAGCTTGGGATCCCGAAGGTCGGAAGCTGGGTGTTGACCCATGCCTTCCACGGAGTCGTGCCCGGATTGAAGGATGTGCCGCCGGATGAGCGTCCGCCGGTCTGGCCCGTCTTCTTCTCCTTCCGCATCATGGTCGCCATCGGTTTCGCGATGCTGGCCGTCGGATGGTGGAGCCTCTATCTGCGCTGGAAGGGAACGCTCTTTTCGAACAGGTTCTTCCTGACCATCACGATGCTCATGACGCCGTCGGGCTTCGGTGCCGTGCTCTTCGGCTGGTTTACGGCGGAAATCGGCCGGCAGCCCTACGTGGTCTATGGGCTTCTCCGCACCGCAGATGCGGTCTCGCCCGTCACGACCGGCGCCGTGACGGCGTCCCTGATCGCCTTCATCGTCGTCTATTCCTTCATCTTCGGCTTCGGGTCCTATTACCTCGCGAAGCTGCTGCGCAGAGGCCCTGAACCAGTCGAGGGACTGGGCGAGGGCGATCTATCGAAGAAGGCGAAACGTCCTCTCTCGGTGCCTGACGAGCGCCTGGAAGGGCGGAGCAATCAGCGGCCGCAACCGGCAGGATAGGAGGCGTTCATGTTCGGGTTCGGCATGGAGTACGAAGGTCTCGCCTTCTGGTTGCCGCTGATCTGGGCGGCGCTCATCGCGGTGGCCGTTGCCATGTATGTCATCGCCGACGGTTTCGATCTCGGCATCGGCATCCTGTTCAAGAGTGCGAACAACGAGAACTGGCGCGACCGCATGATGATGTCGGTCGCACCGATCTGGGACGGCAACGAAACATGGCTCGTCCTCGGTGGCGGCGGCCTCTTCGCGGTCTTCCATCTCTCCTATGCGATCCTGATGCCGGCTCTCTACATTCCGATTTTCGTGATGCTGATCGCGCTGATCTTCCGGGGTGTCGCCTTCGAGTTCCGCTTCAAGGCGAACCGTTCGAAATTCCTTTGGGACAATGCCTTCCACTACGGATCGCTCGTGGCCACCTTCGCACAAGGCATGGTGCTCGGTGCCTTCGTCCAGGGCTTTTCCCACGACGGGCGCCAGTTCACTGGCGGGACGCTCGACTTCGTCACACCGTTCAGTGTCCTCACCGGCCTCGGGCTGATCTGCGGCTACGGTCTGCTCGGCGCCACCTGGTGCGTGATGAAGACCACGGGCGAACTCGAGATCTGGGCCCGGCGCATGGCCGTCCGCTTCCTGATCGCGACCGTCGCCGCCATGGTCCTGGTCTCGATCTGGGTCCCCTTCCTCGGCCGGCAGATCGAGACCCGATGGTTCTCCTGGCCGAATGTCGCCCTCCTGGCGCCGATCCCCCTGGTCACCGCCTACGCGGCCTATCAGCTCTACCGGGATCTTGAGATCGGGCGGCACATGCGGCCCTTCTTCCTGGCCATCGGGCTCTTTCTTCTTGGATATCTCGGGCTGGGGGTCAGCCTCTTTCCCTATATCGTGCCGCCGACGCTGACGGTCTGGCAGGCTGCCAATACAGTCAGCTCGCAGCTCTTCGCCCTCGTCGGGTTCGCGATCGTCATGCCGGTGATCTTCGCCTATACGGCCTATGCCTACTATGTCTTCCGCGGCAAGGTCGCCGAGGAAGCCCAGGGCGGGGGCTACGGGTATCACTAGAATGACCACCGGATCGTCCCGCCCTCCCGGCGGAACCTTGAAGCGCGTGGCCTGGTTCGGACTGATCTATCTTGCCAGCCTCGCGGCTTTTGCGGCCGCTGTGTACGGCCTGCGCGGGCTGGTCCCGCACTGAGGCGCGTGCTTCCGTTCCACCGGAGGATTCCCGCCAACGAGGGGCTCCCGGGATCCGTCGATTCGACGGGAGACGGCGCATTTTTCGCGTGCACAGCCGGAGATGCGACCACTTGCCGGCCCTGTGCAGGTGTCGTGAGCGACCGCTAAGCTACTGCGATTACATCGGAAATTACGCCTTTTCGGCTTACCGCGCAAAATCCAAAAAAGTGGCTTGCGCGCCTTTTCGTTGACATAATTACATGGAATAGGGTTACAAAAGGCTTGGCGTAAGGTAAACACCATGCCGGGGGCTTCCTCCTACGATGAACGCAGTCGCTCAAAAGCGCCGAACGAAGGTGCGCGCGAAGGTGTACATTATTTTAGCCCGCAACCGTCGCCATCGCGAGATGGCACCGCGCCCGGAACCGGAGATTTCCTTCGGTCCGGGAAAACCGCAACGCATAGGCGCGGTCCCGGCTTTTGCCGGTCCGCTTGATGGGACGACAGATGGCGCAGGCATCGAAAAGGCAACGGGAAGACAGCACAGAGGTCTATGACGCTCTGAAAGCATGCAGCCCTTCATTCATCGGCGTCGCCGTGTTCTCCGCGGTGGTCAATCTCCTGGCCCTCACGGGCTCTCTCTACATGCTCCAGCTCTACGATCGGGTTCTGTCGAGCCGGAGCATTCCGACCCTGATCGGCCTGTCGCTCATCGTCCTGGCCGCCTATGCCCTGTCCGGCGGCCTCGATATGCTGCGCGGCAAGATGCTGGCCCGGATCGGTGCCCGTTTCGACGAGCAGCTCTCCGCCCGCGTGTTCGACCTCGTGGCCCAGATGCCGCTGCGCGGCGCCAAGCAGACCGAAAGCCTGCAGCCCGTGCGCGATCTCGACCAGATCCGCGTCTTTCTCTCCAGCCTCGGCCCCACGGCCCTGTTCGACATGCCGTTCATGCCGATCTTCATCATCGGCTGCTTCATGATTCATCCCTGGATCGGCATCCTGTCGGTTTTCGGCGGCATCTGCATCGTCATCCTGACCCTCTACACCGACGCCAAGAGCAAGGCTCCGTCCTACGAGCTGACGAAGAGCTCCGCCGAGCGCCATGCCATGGCCGAAACCAGCCGCCGCAACGCCGAAGCCATCCGCGCGCTCGGCATGCTGGGCTTCCTGGCCAAGCGCTATGACGAGGTCCATTGCCGCCACGTCAACGACGGCCTGCGCGCCAGTGAGGCGTCCTCGGGCATCAGCGCCTTCGCCAAGGTCTTCCGCATGGTGCTTCAGTCAGCCATCCTGGGCCTCGGCGCCTATCTGGTCATCCAGGGCCAGATGTCGGGCGGCCTGATGATCGCCGGCTCGATCATGATGTCGCGCGCCCTCGCGCCGATCGAGATCGCCGTCGCGCACTGGAAGGGCTTCACCGCCGCACGCCAGGGCTATCGCCGCCTGCAGCACATCATGTCCCTGATCCCGCCGCAGTCGCAGCTCATGGACCTTCCCGCGCCCAAGGCCCACCTCGCGGTCGAGGAGGTGTATGTGGGAGCGCCTGGCGCGCCGCAGCCGATCGTGCAGGCCGTCTCCATGCAGCTCCAGGCCGGCCAGGGCCTCGGTCTCATCGGTGCCAGCGCCTCGGGCAAATCGACCCTGGCGCGCGCCCTTGTCGGGGTCTGGCCGAGCATGCGCGGGGAAATCCGCCTCGATGGCGCGGCCCTCGACCAGTGGGAGGCCGATGCGCTCGGACGCCATATCGGCTACCTGCCGCAGGATGTGGAGCTGTTCGACGGCACGGTCGCGGAGAACATCGCCCGCTTCCAGCCCGACGCGAAACCGGACGACATCATCTCTGCGGCGCAGATGGCCGGCGCGCATGACCTCATCCTCGGGCTGCCGGAGGGCTACAATACCCGGATCGGCGAGAGCGGGGCGTCGCTGTCGGGCGGCCAGCGCCAGCGTGTGGCCCTCGCCCGCGCGCTCTACGGCAATCCGTTCCTGGTCGTTCTGGACGAGCCCAATGCCAGCCTCGACGGCGCCGGCGACGACGCCCTCAACCGGGCGATCCTGTCGGTGCGCCAGCGCGGCGGCATCGTGATCGTCATCACCCATCGCCCGGCCGCTCTCGGCCAGGTCGATCAGGTCGCCATCATGGAAGAGGGGCGGATCCGGGCCATGGGCCCGCGGGACGAGGTCCTGCAATCCGTCATGAAACGCAACACGACGCCCGCACCCGCCGCCGCCACACGGCAACCGGCAGCTATGCCCACCGGCAACCTGCGAGAGGTTGGTTAAAATGCAGACGATCACACTCAAGGGGGCGAAGCCGAAGGCCTCCATTCACCAGCAGGCGCTGCGCAAGGCGGCGGTCACAGGCACCGCGCTGATCGCGCTGTTCGCCGGTACGATCGGCCTCTGGGCGGCCACCGCGACCCTGTCGGGCGCGGTCGTGGCCGGTGGCCAGTTCGTGGTCGACACGAGCGTCAAGAAGATCCAGCACGCCACCGGCGGCATCGTCGGCGAACTGAAGGTGCAGGAGGGCGACAAGGTTGCCGCCGGCGATCTTCTGATCCGCCTGGACGAAACGGTGACGCGGGCCAATCTCCAGCTCGTCACGAAGCAGCTCGACGAGTTCATCGCCCGTCGCGCCCGGCTCGAGGCGGAACGGGACGGCGCGGCCCAGGTCAAGGATCCGGAGGAGTTCGCCTCCCGTCTCGGCGAGCCGGGCGTGCAGACGATCATGGCGTCCGAGCGGACCCTGTTCGATGCCCGCCGCTCGGCGCGGGACGCGCAGAAGGACCAGCTGCGTAAGCGCATCTCCCAGTCCCAGGACGAGATCACAGGCCTCAAGGCACAGCAGGAGGCGAAGGCCCGCGAGGCCGAGTTCATCAAGGACGAGCTCAAGGGCGTGCGCGAACTCTACCAGAAGAACCTGGTGCAGCTTCCGCGGCTGAATGCGCTCGAGCGCGATGCGGCGAGCATCGAAGGCCAGCGCGGCCAGCTGATCGCGGCCGTCGCCCAGTCGGAAGGCCGGATCGCCGAGACCTCGTTCCAGATCATCCAGATCGACGAGGAGATGCGGGCCGACGCCCTCAAGGAGCTGCGCGAGATCCAGGGCCGGATCGCCGAGTACACCGAACGGCGGGTGGCCGCCGAAGACCAGCTCAAGCGCACCGACATCCGGTCGCCGAGCGCCGGCTTCGTGCACCAGCTCAACGTTCATACGATCGGCGGCGTGATCTCGCCCGCCGAGCCAGTGATGATGATCGTGCCCACCAACGACAAGCTCGAGCTGGAAGCCAAGGTCATGCCGAACGACATCGACCAGGTGAAGATCGGCCAGAACGCAACCGTTCGCGTTCATGCCTCGAATCAGCGCATGATTCCCGAACTGCATGGCACCGTGAGCCGGATCGCGGCGGACGTGTCGCGGGATCAGCAGACCGGGGTGACGTTCTACACGATCCGGGTCGACCTGCCTCCGAACGAGGTCAAGCGTCTGGAGAACCTCAAGCTCATCGCGGGCATGCAGGCGGAGGTGTTCGTCGAGGTCAACCAGCGCACCCCGTTCGAGTACTTCTTCAAGCCCATGGAAGAGCAGATCGCCCGCGCCTTCCGCGAGCACTGAGACGCTTCCGAGCGACAGGGCTCAGTCGAGCCACAATCCGTGGAATGAGAGGACGGCCTCCGGCCGTCCTCATTTTTTTGCTGGCGATGCGGCCGCCCCGCCATAAGCCGCACGGGTCGCTGTCGGCGGCGCCGTCGGATCGGGAAGTCCGGGACCGCACCCCTCCGGGCGACCGACGTCGTACGCTGCAGCTTCACCGGCCCATGGCGTCGAGCATGTGCGCGATCTTCACCGCCGTGTTCCAGTTCCGGTTGGTCCCGACCGCGCCGAGGGCCTTCAGGTTGAAGCCGGCAGGGATCCTGGACCCCGAAAGGGATCCTTCCCCAAACCAGATGTAGAAATCACCGCTTGCCACGCGCTCGATCCGCTCCACGCCCTGCGCCCGTCGGCGCAACTGCTCCAGGCCGAGCTCCGGGAGCGGTGCGCGCATCGCCCAAACCAGCAGTCGCGCGGGAGCGCGGGCCGCTTCCTCGGGAAAGGGATTGGCAGCGAGCAGCGTACGCCATTCCTCGGCGGTCTTGACGACCATTTCCGTCGCCCGGCCGTAAAACCGCTCGCAGGCATTCTCCAGATCCCGCTCCAAGGCGCGCGATTCCCGGCTTGAACGAAACAGGAGGTTGCCTGTCGCGATCACAGACCGCACGTCGGCACCTCCGACTTGCCCTGCGAGGGAGCGCGCGTCTTCCATTTTCACGCGCTGGCCATTGATGACGATACTGCGCATGAGGGCGACCTTGAGGGACATGCAGAAAGGATCCGTGCCGTTTCGCGGCAGCTTTCAGCCCTCCAGCGGGACCGATCAATCCCTGTCGGGCGCGCCCAGCGGAAAGAGCTGTCGATAAGGGCGCGCTTCCTCGACGGCGCGAGCGAAGGAGGGGCGGGCCAGGAGCCGGTTGCGATAGCCGCGGACGTGAGCCTGCTCCGTCCCGATTGCGTGCGTCCAATCCGCATAGAACAGGGCAGGCGCGGCCGCGCAATCCGCCAGGCTGAAGGTCTCGCCCGCGGCCCATTCGCGGGCGGCGAGCGTCCGGTCGAGCCAGCCATAGGCGCTGTCCAGCATGTGTCGCGCCTTGTCCACGCCATAGGGGTCGCGCGCCTCTTCCGGGCGAAGGGCGTTGAACACGATCTGCTGTATCGGCGTCATGATGTAATTGTCGAAGAAGCGATCCATCATTCGCACCTCCAGGGCGGCGCGCGGATCCTCCGGGATCAGGCGCACCGGTCCCGGATGGTGCAGAGCGAGGTACTCGATGATGATGCTCGATTCCAGCACCTTGTGGCCGTCGTCCGTCAGAACCGGCATCCGCTTCAGGGGCCACAGGGCCGCCCATTCGGCCGCGGCTTCGTCCTGGTCGACCTGACGCAACGTGAATGACGTGCCGTTCTCATAGAGCGCTGTCAGCACCTTCTGGCAATAGGACGAGAAAGGGTGGGCGAAGAGTTGCAGGGTCATCGGATTCTCTGCTTTCAAATTGCAAGCAGTTGCAGTCTAAAGTGACTGATCCTATTTTGCAACCGGTCAAGAGGAGTTCGTCTTCATGAGTGGCGCACACCGGTCCGGCTGCCCGATCAACCTGACTCTGGAGATGTTGGGCGATCGCTGGAGCCTGATCGTCATTCGCGACATCATGTTCGGAAATCGCCGCCATTATCGCGAGTTGCTGAGCCGATCGGAGGAGGGGATCGCATCGAACATCCTGGCCGATCGCCTCAAGCGCCTGGTCGCGGCAGGGCTGCTGTCGAAGCGCGACGATCCCTCCCACCAGCAGAAGGCGATCTACAGCCTCACCGAGCCCGCCATTCAGCTCGTTCCCCTGCTCGTGCAGATGGGAGCGTGGGGACGCCGCCATGCGCCCGCCTCGGAGGAACTGTCCATTCGCGCCCGATTGCTGGAGGAGGGCGGTCCGTCGATGTGGGATGCCTTCATGGCGGAGTTGCGCACCCTCCATCTCGGAGCGCCCGCGACCGGGCCATCGGTCCTTGCGGGCCTCCAGGCTGCCTACGAGCGAATCCTCGCACGAAGGCAGCGCGCGATGCGTCGAACCTAGCCTAGCCCGCATCCACCATCGCTTCGGGCCGATCCCGCCAGAGCCAGATCCGGATCGATCCGGCGCGGCCGCGGATCGATGCCGCCAGAGGGCCTTCGAGAAACCCGGAGTCGAGCACCGAACGGACCGATCCGGCAGCCTGGAGAAGATCGTCGCTCAGCGCGATCTCGGCGCGATGGGCGGCGGCCACCTCCATCAGGCGGCTCGCGACATTGACCGCGTCGCCGATGGCGGTGATGTGCTGGTGGCTGTCCCCGCCGAGGCGCGATGCGACGATCGGCCCGTAATGAGCGCCGATCTTGAAACCAAGGCGCGCGGCGAGGGGAGGCGGAAGGGATGCGAGCCAGGGCTTCATCCGGGCACATAGCCCGACGCAGGCAGCCACCGCGTGGGCAGCATCCCCGGGACCTGGCTCCGGCAGACCGAAGAGGAGCATCGCACCATCGCCCATGAAGCTCGCCACGAGCCCGTGATGACGGACAGCCTCCTCGTCCACGAGCGCGTGGAAGGTTCGCAGCATGCCTTGGGTCTCGTCGAGATCCATGACCTCGCTGAGGCCGGTGAAGCCTGAGAGGTCGATGAAAACCATGGCGGCTTCCTGATGGGCAGGCTCCGTCAGGAAGCCGGGATCCCGGGTCAGTCGCGCGGCGAGGCTTGGTGGTTGGAACCGCTTGAGAGTGACGCTCTCCAGGGCGAAGTGATCTGCCCGCTCGCGGTCCCGCCAAAGCGTCAGCGCTCCGAAGAGAACCGCGGGCGGAACGGCCGCGGCGAGGGGCAGAGCCATGCTCAGCCAGATGCCCTGCGAGAATGCGGCCAGGACGATCCCGGTCCAGAGGACAAGCACGACGCCGATGAGAGCGAAGCCCCATATGCCGCGATGCCAGGCGAGAAGCATAACGACGATCATCGGCAGGGCTGTCGCCGTCGCGGCATCGACAAGCCGCACGCGCCTGTCGCGCACGAGGCCGTCGCCTTGCATGATGTTGGCGATAGCCGTGGCGAGCACTTCGACCCCTGGCAGCACCTGATCGAACGGCGTCGGGAACACGTCGCCGCCGCCTGTGACCGTGGAGCCGATCACGACGATCCTGTCCCGCCAAAGGTGCTCGTCCTGGCGATCGTCATGGGCGCGATTGAGCACATCGCCGGCGCTGATGGTGCGGATGGTGCCGCCGGGTCCGTAAAAGCGCAGCGGCAGAGCAAACCCGATATCCGTCCTGGTCGCCGCGGCCCCGACCATGACGGTATCCTCACCGATAACGGGATCGCGCCCTGTCGCAACGGAGACGGCCCGCAAGGCAAAGGAAGGGATAAGGCGATCTCCCGACCACAGGAGAAGCGGTATATGCCGCGGTACGCCCGAGGGATCCGTCGCAATGTTGACGGCTCCGAACCCCGCAACGTCAACGAAGGTCTTGAGAGGCAGAAGCAGCCGTTGCGCTTGCGGGATGTCATCGAGGGCATTCCCATTCGAACGCAAAACGGGCCGAACCTTGTCGTCGAACACGGCCGCTGCCGCGAGCACGCTCGGCGTTTCGCGCAAGGCGTCCGCGAGCGCACGGTCTCCCTCCGCCGGGCCGGAGTCGACGAGCAGAAGGTCGAGGGCGAGCGCCTTTGGTTTGCCGGCCGCGAGGACCGAAAGAAGACGGGCTATGCTTGCTCTCGGAAGAGGAAAGGTCCCGGATTCCTGCGCGGTCCGGTCGTCGATGGCAACGATCGTGACCGCGTCCGGCGCGGGCCGCGGCCCCAGAAGCAGGAAACGCAGGTCCGCCAAAGGCGCCTCGATCCTCTCGAGGATTGGAATACCGCCGTGCCAATGGGGCAGGGCCAGCGCCGCACCCCACAGGCCCGCCAGGACGATCGCGGCCAGGGAGGCAAGGTGTCGCCGCCCCATCGCGAAGCTACCGTCCAACACGAGCAAGGAGGGCAGACGCCCGGGCGGCAGGCCATGTCTTCACCACCAGGGGCGCCGTTCCAGGCTCGACATCCACGCCCTGTCCGGGACCGAGATCGACGCCACGCCCCCCGCTGGACCTCCGAACGGAAACCCGGCCGCTGACGACGAACACCGCCGTCTTGGTCCCGGCCACGTCGACTGCCCATTGGGTGCCACGTACGGCGGCGACCGCCTGCGGCGTGAGGATGCGAAAGCCGCGCCGCCCGGACCGTGCAGGCGCATCGACGAAGACGGCGCCCCTGTTCACGCTGGCCGCCTCGGGCCGCCCGTCCCGGTTGTCATCGACAAGGGACAGGCTGGTTCCTTCTTCCGTCGTGATGGTCAGTCCGTCCCGGCAATGGAGCACCTGTCGCCGCGACGCGTCCGCCTGGAGAATGCAGCCGATTCCCTGTGCCGCTGCATCGCCCGGCAGCACCGGCCACGTCAGGAGCGCAAGGACGACGGGTCCAGCGGCGGCTCCGCTGACGGCCTGACGAAGCGATCGGTCGCGTCTCATGATCCATCTCCGGGCCCGAGGGTCTGGCGTTACCTTGCAAGGCGGATGGCGCGGACGATTATGCTATGGATACGGTCGCAGATCGAGTCGGGTCTCCGGTATCGGGCCGGTCGCCGCCACCCTGTTGCGGATCCTCTGTCGCCCGCACGCGAATGTGCCATGCAGGCGGAGCCGTCCTCGTGATCGTGACGTGCCTGTGACGGCGGCGCGTCACGACGCCCGGTGCGGCGCGGCCCAGGGCCTCCTGGCGGCGTCGTCCCGCGTGAACCGCGCGATGGCGTCGCCCTGCGCGCGGGTCAGGTCGATATCGTCCCAGCCGTTCAGCAGCTTCATGCGCCAGACCGGGTCGATGGTGAACGGCACCTGGGCGTTTCCGGCGGTGATCGACAGAGCTTCGAGATCGATACTGACTTCGATCATGCCGTTGTCGAGAACGCGAAGCAGTTCCTCCGCGTCGTCTGGTTCGACGCGGGCCGGGACGAGTCCGTTATTGACCGCATTCGAGGCGAAGATATCGCCGAAGCTCGGGGCGATGACGCAGCGGATGCCATAGTCGACCAGCGCATAGACGGCAGCCTCCCGCGAAGAGCCCGCACCGAAATTGCGCCGCGCGACGACGATCTGGGCACCTTTCCGCTCCGGCCTGTTCAACGGAAACTCGGCGACCTCCATTCCGGCTTCGTCGTGGCGCATGTCATGCAGCAGGAAACCGCCATAGCCGTCCGACCGCGAGCGCTTCATGAAACGGGCGGGAATCAACTGGTCCGTGTCGATATTGGCGAAGGGAAGCGGACAGGCGATGGCGGTCAGGCGGTTGAAGGGCTGCATCACGGACGTTCCTCGAGGAGGGAGCGGACATCGGCGAGATGGCCTGTGATCGCCGCCGCCGCGACCATGGCCGGAGACATGAGGTGGGTCCTGGAGCCGGGGCCCTGACGCCCCTTGAAGTTGCGATTGGTCGTGGAGGCGCACCGCTCGCCCGGTCCGACGATGTCGCCGTTCATGCCGACGCACATGGAGCATCCGGCATCGACCCATTCAAGGCCCGCATCCCGGAAGATCCTGTCGAGGCCCTCGGCTTCGGCCTGCCGTTTCACGAGGGTCGAGCCCGGCGAGACGAGCCCCGGCACTTTGGCCTTGCGCCCGGCCAGGATGGATGCCGCTGCGCGCAGGTCCTCGATCCGGCTGTTGGTACAGGAGCCGATGAAGACCCGGTCGATGCGAATGTCCGTGAGCTTCTGGCCGGGCCTGAGTCCCATATAGGTGAGCGCGTCGCTGATCTGCGCGGCCTTGCCCGGATCGGCGGCGCGGGACGGGTCCGGGACGTTCATCGTGATCGGCAGGGCGTCCTGCGGGCTCACACCCCAGGTGACGATGGGAGCGATCTCGGAAGCATCGAGAACGACCTCGCGGTCGAAGACCGCATCCGCATCGCTTGGCAGCCGCATCCAGTCGTCGACAGCCTGTTCGAACATCCCGCCCTGCGGCGCAAAGGGCCGGTCCCGCAGGTAGGCGATGGTGGTTTCGTCCGGCGCAACCATGCCGCAGCGGGCCCCCGCCTCGATCGACAGGTTGCAGAGCGTGAGCCGCCCTTCCATCGAAAGGGCGCGGATTGCGGAGCCCGCATATTCCACCGCATGGCCCTGCGCTCCGTCGGCGCCGATCTTCGCGATGATGGACAAAGCAATGTCCTTGGCACCGACGCCGGGGACCGTCGTTCCATCGACGACGATCCGCATCCGCTTCGGCTTTCGCTGCCACAGGGTCTGCGTCATCAGCACGTGGGCGACTTCGGACGCGCCAATGCCGAAGCCCCATGCGCCGAAGGCACCATGCGTCGAGGTGTGGCTGTCGCCGCACACGATGAGCAGGCCGGGGAGGGTCAGGCCCTGTTCCGGCCCGACCACATGGACAATGCCCTGGCGGGGATCGTCGAGGCCGAAGAGCATCACGCGATGCTCCGTCGTGTTGCGCTCCAGTTGTTCCACCATCTGCTGGATCGATGGGTCGAGGGCGCGGCCGGAGCGGCGGGTCGGCACGTAATGGTCGGCGATCCCGAATGTCAGGTCGGGTCGTGCCACCGGCGCGCCACGGTCCTTGAGCTTGTTGAAGGCGTGGAACGATCCCTCATGGACGAAATGACGGTCCACCCAGAGCAGGGTCTGCCCATCCTCGCGGGTGACGATGGCGTGGCTGTTCCAGATCTTGTCGAGCAGGGTCAGCGGTTCGACAGATGGCGACGGCATGGCGATCTCCCGAATGCGCTGCGGGTCGTGCTGGGATCTGATCCGGAGTATTTCCAAAAAAGGAACTTGACGCAAGGCAAATGTCTCATAATCTAGACAGGTAGCTGTCCGTCCTTTCAGCCAGGAACCGGACTGAGGCGAGAGCATCCTTGGACGCAGTCGAACCACACAAGGCCCGGCGCATCTATCTCCTGCTGCGCGAGCGGATTCTGAACGGGGAGCTGGAGCCGGGTGCCCGGCTTCCTGGCGAGCTTTCGATCGCGGCGGAGTACAAGATTTCCCGCGTCACCGTGCGCCGGGCACTGGACACCCTGGCGGGGGACGGACTTATCGATCGCCGTCCCGGTTCCGGCACGTTCGTACGCGACTCGAATTCCAGCCGACCGATCATCGCCGACCTCTCCAACGTGCTGTCCCACCTCGTCGAGATGGGCCGTCGGACCGGTGTCAAGCTCCTCTCCTTCGGCTACGTGGTGCCCCCCGACAACGTCGCCTCGAGCCTGGGGCTCGAACGCGGAGAGAAGACGCAGCGCTCCGTGCGCGTCCGGCTCATCGACGGTGCGCCCTTCTCCTACCTCGTGACCCACGTTCCGGAACGCATTGGCGTGACCTATTCGGAATCCGACCTGGCGACCATGCCGCTTCTTGGCCTCCTGGAACGCTCCGGCGTGCATGTGGAGAAGGCGAGCCAGAATATCGGAGCGACGCTCGCGGGGCCTGACGTGGCCGAGGCGCTCGGGCTGGAAATCGGATCGCCCCTGCTGGCGCTGACCCGCGTCGTCTGGGACCCGTCAGGACACGGCGTGGAGCACCTTCACGCGCTCTATCGGCCCGACCGCTATTCGTTTCAGATGGATCTCGTGCGAGCCGGCGCAGCCGATGCCCGCCGCTGGAATCCCGTTTCGAACATCTCACCCAAGGGGCCGCAGAGCCTCCAACCAAAGGCCCGCCGCGCGCGGGATTCGCACCAGAGGAGAACTTCAACATGAAAACGGACATGCGCCCGACGCGCCGGACCATTCTCAGGGTCGGAGCGGCATCGGCGGCGACGCTGGCAATGCCAGCCTATCTGCGCGCCCAGCCGCAAACCGTGAAGGTCGGAATCCTGCAACCCGTGACCGGAGCGCTGGCGCAGGATGGCGAGTTCGGTCGCATGGGCGCCGAACTGGCGATCAAGGAAATCAACGACGCCGGCGGCCTGAAGGGCCTCGGCGGCGCGAAGCTCGAAATGGTCTTCGGGGACGCGCGGTCGAATCCGGAGGCAGGCACCCAGGAGGTTGAGAAGATGCAGGCGGATGGCGTTGCCGCCATCGTCGGCGGTTTCGCGAGCCCGATCTGCCTCGCGGCGACACAGGCGGCCTCGCGCTACGACCTGCCCTATATCGTCGATGTCGGCGTCACCGATCAGATCGTGCAGCGCGGCCTCAAGAACACTTTCCGATTCGCGCCGGGATTCGGGATGGTGACCACGTTCGCCCTCGACAATCTCGTCAAGCTCAACGATGCCGCCGGAAAGCCCGCCAAGACCGTCGTGCTCGTCCATGAGGATGGGCTGTTCGGCTCAGGCCTCGCCAAGCTGATGCAGGCCGAATTGCCCAAGCGCGGTTTCGAGATCCTCGAAACCATCGCGCATCCGACACCCGCCCGCGACATGTCGAATGTCGCCCTGCGCATCCGCTCGCTCAACCCTGACCTCGTCATTCCATCGAGCTACTATGGCGAGTTCGTGCTTCTGGCACGCACCATGCAGCAGCAGCGAATCCGGCCGAAAGGCATCTATGCGGTTCTCAACGGCGCCGCATCGAACTATCGGTTCGTCAAGGAGTTCCCCGAGGCGGCCGCCAATGTGATGGACTGCAATCACTGGTACGACCCGCGCAATCCCAAGGCTCAGGAGCTGAAGAAGCAGGTCGAGGCGCAGGGCAAGACCTTCGCCTACAACATTCCCCTCAACTACTCGGCCGTGAAGCTGCTCGCAGACGCCATCAACCGTGCCGGTTCCGCCGACCGCGCCAAGATCATCGAGGCGTTGAACACCTCGACGTTCAAGGAGCACATCATGCCCTACGGCGAGACGAAATTCGTCAACGGCCAGAACATGGGCGCGGCGCCGGTCAACACGCAGGTGCAGGGCAAGGAGATCAAGGTGATCTTCCCTGAAGCCTTCGCCGACGCGAAGCCGATCTTCCCGGTCGCCGGCTAAAGCCCAACCAAGTCTCCGGGGCGCGCCGTCCGCTCGCGCTCCGGGCTTTTTAAGAGACATGATGTGATTTATTCACCAGCCATCATTGCCGAAGCGGTTGTGAACGGCCTCATGACGGGAGCGGTCTACGCCCTCATCGCGCTCGGCTTGACCCTCGTCTATGGCGTGCTTCACATCATCAATTTCGCGCATGGCGCCCTTCTCACGGTGGCGATGTTCGCCGTCTGGGGCGTCTACGTGGCGTTCGGTCTCGATCCCTATCTTGCCATCGTGCCGCTGACTCTTCTCTTCTTTGGGGTGGGATATGGCGTGCAGCGCTTCATCATCGGGCCTGCGAGCCACGGCAACGACAGCAATATCCTTCTCGTGACCCTCGGGCTCTCGATTGCGATCGAGAACGCGCTGCTTGCGGCCTTCCGGTCCGACACGCGCACGCTCGATACAGAGTATGGCTTCCAGGTCGTGGAACTCGGACCTCTGCTGCTGTCGAAACCGCGGGTCATCGGCTTCGGCGCCGCGATCCTCGTGACGGCACTCCTGTGGGTCCTCCTCGCGCGCACCGATATTGGAAAGGCGATCCGCGCCGTCGCCAAGGAGAAGCTGGGCGCCAGCCTCTCCGGCATCGATGTCGGGCATGTCTATGCGGTTACCTTCGGCCTCGGATGCGCCTGCCTCGCGGTGGCCGCATGCCTGCTGATGCCGACCTTCTATGTCAATCCGCGGATCGGCCAGGCCTTCGTGCTTGTCGCCTTCACCATCGTCGTGCTCGGCGGAATGGGCTCGATCCCGGGTGCCCTCGTCGGCGGCCTCTTCATCGGAGTGGTCGAGAGCCTGTGCGGCCTCTTCCTCGGAGATTCGCTCGGGCAGATCGGCATCTTCCTCATTTTCATCCTGGTGCTGCTCGTGCGTCCCACGGGCCTGTTCGGGGCAAAGGCATGACCATCCGCGACTTCGCCCCGATCCTCATCCTGGCGGTTCTTCTCGCCTTCGTTCCTGTCGTGATCTCGGCGAATACGGTCCTGAACTTCTTCGTCTTCACCCTCATCATCGCGCTCACCGCGCAAGGGTGGAACATCCTCGCCGGGTTCGGCGGGCAGTTTTCGTTCGGCCACGCCGCCTTCTTCGGGACTGGCGCCTATGCGACGGCGCTGCTGCAGACGCGCCTGGGCATCAATGCCTGGGCCGCCTTCGGGCTCGGCATCGCTGCCGGAGCCCTGATCGGCTGGCTGATCGGATATTTGAGCTTCCGGTCCGGGTTGCGCGGCTCGTATTTCGCGCTCGTGACCCTCGCTTTCGCGGAGGTGCTTCGCATTCTTGCCAATGCCGCCGACTTCACCGGAGGCGCAGCCGGAGTTCTGATCAAGCTCGATGTGCGGCCGGGCAATTTCCAGTTCGAGAGCCGTGGCGTCTTCTTCTGGATCGCGCTGGCGCTTGTGGTTGTGGCGCTTCTGCTCTCGCGCTGGATCGAGCGCTCACGCTTCGGGGCGCAACTCGTCGCTGTAAGGGAGAACGAGGCCGCTGCGAAGGCGCTCGGCGTCGACACCCTCAATGTCAAGCTCGGCGCCATCGTGCTCTCCGCAGCCGTGACGGCTGCCGCCGGCGGGCTCTATGCGCAGTACTTTCTCTATATCGATGCGACCATCGCGTACGGCACCTGGATCTCGGTGGAGGCCATCCTCGCGCCGATCATTGGGGGAATCGGTACCGTCTTCGGTCCACTCGTCGGCGCCATCGCCCTCCATGGGCTTGGAGAACTGACCAAGCTCGCGGCCGGGGGAGTTCCCGGCATCGATCTCCTGATCTTCGGCTCGCTCCTCATCCTGGCGGTCGCTTTCGCCCCGCAGGGAATCCTCGGGGCGCTTCGGCGGCTCAGGTACCGCGCGCCCGCCAAGGAGGCACCGCGTCATGCTTGAGGTACAGGATGCCAGCAAACGCTTCGGCGGGCTGATCGCTGTGAACAAGGCCTCGATGAGGGTGGACGACGGCTCGATCACCGGCCTGATCGGCCCGAACGGCGCAGGCAAGACAACTCTGTTCACCTTGATCTCGGGATTTGAAACTCCGACGGAGGGGCGCGTTCTCTTTGAAGGGCGCGATGTCACACGTCTCGAGCCGCATGTGCGCGCGCGCCAGGGTATTGCCCGGACATTCCAGATCGTGCAGCCCTTCGCCGGACTGACGGTGGCCGAGAACATCGCCGTCGGGGCGCATCTGCGCCATGCAAGTCGCATCGATGCCATGAGGAAGGCACGCGAGGTGGCCGAGCGCGTCGGCCTTGCCGCCGAAAGCGACAAGCCTGCGTCCAGCCTCACCGTCGCCGGGCGCAAGCGGCTGGAGCTGGCCCGCGCCCTGGCGACGGAACCCAAGCTGCTCCTGCTGGACGAGGTGCTCGCAGGACTCAATCCATCCGAGATCCGTGACATCGTTCCGGTTATCCAGGCCATTCGTCGCGACGGCATTACCATCTTGATGATCGAACACGTGATGCAGGCGGTGATGAATCTCTGCGACAAGGTCTATGTGCTGGCGCAGGGGCGGATCATCGCCGAGGGTGCGCCGGCGGAAGTCTGCGCTGCGCCCCACGTGATTGAAGCGTATCTCGGCAAGGGGGCCGCGGCGCGCCTGAGGCAGGAGGGTGCTCATGCTTGAGGTGAAGTCGCTGCGGGCAGGCTATGGCGGCACCGAAGTGCTTCGCGGCATCGACATGAATGTCGGAGCCGGGCAGATCGTTGCCGTTCTCGGCTCCAACGGCGTGGGCAAGACCACGCTCAACATGGTGCTTTCTGGGGTTCTGAAGGCTCAGGCCGGCGATATCCGTTTTGACGGGCAGCAGCTCTCGGGCGCATCTCCGGCGACGATCGTCGAGGCGGGCCTCATACAGGTGCCGGAGGGAAGAAAGATCTTCCCTAATTTGTCTGTGCGGGAAAATCTCGAACTCGGCAGCTACCGCCGCGGCCGTGGCCGGCGCCTGGAAAACATCGACCGTGTGTTCGAAACGTTTCCGCGGCTGCGCGAACGAAGCGCGCAGTTCGCCGGCACATTGTCGGGAGGCGAGCAACAGATGCTGGCCATCGGCCGCGGCCTCATGGCAGAGCCGCGTCTCCTGATCCTGGACGAGCCGTCGCTCGGCCTGTCCCCACTCCTTGTCGAGGAGATGTTCGTGCTCATACGCCGCCTGAACGAGGGCGGTCTCTCGATCCTCCTGGTCGAGCAGAACGTGGTCCAGTCTCTCGATTGCGCATCCCATGCCTACATTCTGGAGAACGGCCGCGTGATCCTGTCCGGACCGGCGGACCAGGTCCGGAGCGACCCCGAACTCAAGCGCGCCTATCTCGGCATGTAACGGAGAGGTTGATGACCATCCTCGCACAGAACGTCATTCCCGCATCCGTGCTTCTCCGCGAAGGCAGCCCGGACTGGCTCAAGAGATGGGGCGAATTCGCGGCTCAGGTCAGCTTCACGGACCTTCCTGAAGAAGTCGTCGCCCGCGCCAAGCTTGTGCTCCTCGACTGTATCGGGGCCATCGCCTCCGGCGCCCAGGAGCCGGAAATCCGCGCGCTTGTCGAGAGGCTCGCGACGCGGGAGCCCGGCGGCAACGCACCCGTCATCGGCACGGGTCGTCGCGTCACTCGTCTGCTTGCCGCGATGATCAATGGAACGGCCGGAACGATGCTCGAGCTCGACGAGGGCAACCAGTTCGCCCGCGGCCACCCGGGAATCCATGTCGTTCCCGCCGCCCTTGCGACCGGCCCGTCGCTCGGCGTTTCCGGATCGGATCTCCTGCTCGCCATCGTGCTCGGTTATGAGATCGGCTCGCGGATCGGCATCGCATCGAAGCTCAGGGTGACTATGCACCCGCATGGGACGTGGGGCACGGTTGGCGCCGCGCTCACGACGGCAAAGCTTGAACGAGCCGATGCCCGCCAGATGATCGAAACCGTCAATATCGCCTCGAGCCTCGGGCTCTCCACAAGTCGCCGCACGATGCTCGAGGGCGGCACGATCCGTAACAGCTATGCCGGTTTTTCGAACCAGCTCGGCCTGATGGCCTGGGAGCTGCAGGCCGCCGGTTTTCTCGGTGAGGCGGACGGTGTCGGAACGGTCTATGGTACGGTGATCGCCGACATGTTCCAGCCTGGCAAGATGGTCGCTGAACTGGGAGAGCGGTGGGAGATCGCCCGCAACTACTTCAAGCGCCACGCCGCGTGCCGCTATACCCATGGCGCCCTCGACGCACTGTCCGACATCGTGAAGCAGGCGGGCGGCCGCATCGAACCGGACGAGATCGAATCGATTGCCGTCGACACCTATGTCTGGGCGGCGCAGCTCGATTCGTCCGAGCCGAGGAATATGCTCGCAGCAAAATTCTCGTTGCCGTTTGCCCTGGCGACGTTCGTAGTCAACGGCGCCGCGACCGTGTCCGCGTTTCGTGACGACGCCCGTAACGATGACGTCACCCGCGGCCTCGCACGTCGCGTGACCGTGCGCGAGGATCCCGGCCTTACGGCAAGGCTCCCGGGATTGCGGCCAGCGCGCGTGCAGATGCACCTCAGGGATGGGCGCATTCTCTCGGCGCAGGCCCTGACCAACAAAGGCGATACGGAAGATCCGTATTCGCCGGAGGAGGTGAGGGAAAAGTTCCGCGACCTGACCGGTCCCGTCTGGGAGCGGGACCACGCGGAGCGGATTCTGGCTGCCATCGATGGACTCGAGGGAGCGCCGAACCTCAGCGGATTGACGGAACTTCTCGCCCGCCCGCCCCACCAGGAAACAACACGATGACTCTCCGAACCCGACTGCTGCAGAATGAGGTGGTTGTGGCGCCTGGGGTCTACGATCCCTTGACAGCCTCCCTCGCGACGGACGCCGGCTTCGAAGCGTTGTATCTGTCGGGCGCTGCCATTGCCTATACGCGCCTGGGTCGCCCCGATATCGGCCTCGTTTCCATGAGCGAGGTCGCCCAGACGATTGCCCTTGTGCGCGAGCGCGTCGCGACGCCTCTCATCGTCGATGCAGATACGGGATACGGCAATGCTCTCAACGTGCAGCGCACGGTGCGCGTGTTCGAGCGGGCCGGTGCCACTGCGATCCAGCTCGAGGACCAGAGCTTCCCGAAGCGCTGCGGACATCTGCAGGATAAGTCCGTCATCCCCGCCCTGGAGATGGCCGGCAAGATCAAGGCTGCGGTGGATGCGCGGCTCGATGACGCCACATTGATCGTCGCCCGCACCGATGCGGTGGCGGTCGAGGGATTCGAGGCGGCCGTCGAAAGGGCGCATCTCTATGCGCAAGCCGGCGCCGACGTGCTGTTCGTGGAAGCTCCGAAATCGCGCGAGCAGCTCTCCGCCATTACGCAGGCCCTCGGATCCCTGCGTCCGCTCCTTGTGAACATGGTTGAAGGGGGCGAGACGCCTCTGGCGTCGGCTCAGGATCTCGGCAGCCTCGGATTCCGGCTCGTCATCTTCCCCGGCGGCATCGTCAGGGCGCTCGCGCGGACGGCGCAGGACTATTACCGCTCGCTCAAGCTCCACGGCACCAACGAGCCGTTCCGGGACAGGATGTTCGATTTCGGGGCCCTGAATCGCCTCATCGGCACGCCGGACATGCTGGCTCTCGGCGAGCGCTATGAAAACTACAAGCAGGAGGCCGCTGAATGAGCGCCATCGACCCCGTCACACTTGCCGTGCTGAAAGGGCGCCTTGAGCAGATTGCCGACGAGATGGATGCGACCCTGTACCGGTCTGCGTTCAATCCGATCATCGCGGAGGCGCGCGACGCCTGCCATGGCCTCTATCATCCGGTGACCGGCGCGACCCTGGTACAAGGCACGAACGGTCTTCCGATCTTCGTCGGCGCTATGGCATTTGCCGTCAAGGCCGTGATCGACAAGGTCGAGCGCGAAGGAGGCCTGGAGCCGGGGGACACATTCCTGTTCAACGATCCCTACGACGGCGGGACCCATCTCAACGATTTCCGGCTCGTCCGCCCGATCTTCCGCAACGGGGAGCTCTATTGCTGGCTCGCCTCCGTCGGTCACTGGCTCGATATCGGCGGCAACGTTCCCGGTGGCTTCAATGCCCGGGCAACGGAGAGCTTTCAGGAAGGCGTACGCTTCCCGCCGGTCAAGCTCATCAAGGCCGGTGTCATGAACGAGGACATCGTCGCGATCCTTGCCGCGAATTCTCGGGTCCCGGTCTCCAATTATGGCGACCTGAATGGGCAGCTCAACGCCCTCGATCTCGGGGAAAGGCGGCTTGCCGACCTTTTGAACGACTACGGTGATGCCACCGTGGAGTCCGCATTCGAAGCCTTTTCGAATCGCGCGGAGGCTCTGATGCACGCGGCCATCGGCGCGCTCCCGGATGGCACCTATTCGTTCGAGGACTACCTCGACAACGATGGCATCACGGACGAGCCGCTCACGATCGCGCTCGATCTGACGGTCGCCGGCGAGACCATGACGCTCGATTTTTCGCGTTCTTCGGCACCCTGTTCCGGCCCGCTCAACATCGCGTATTCCACAGCCGTCGCATGCTGCTATGTGGCGCTGAAGCACGTCTTCACGGATGTTCCCGCCAATGCCGGCTGCCTGCGGCCGATCACGTTCAAGATTCCGGAGACGACGCTTCTCGGCGTCAAGCCGCCGAAGCCCGTGGGCGGCTACACGGAAACGATCCTGCGGGTCATCGGCGTGGTGTTCGGCGCCCTCGCCCAGGCCGATCCGGCGCGGGCGACTGCAGGCCCCTTCGGCACGATCAACGCCCTGTCCCTCGCCGGGCACCGCAAGGACGGATCGCGCTGGGTGATGTTCTCCTTTTTCGGCGGTGGTCTCGGCGGGAATCCCGAGAGCGACGGGCTCAACCATGCCAACAATCCGATTTCGACGGCGACGATTCCGCCCGCTGAGATCATGGAAGCGGCGTACCCCGTTCTCTTTACGCAATGGGCCCTGCGGCCGGATTCGGCGGGAGCCGGCGCCCATCGCGGCGGGCTCGGCGCGATCTACGAGATCGAAAGCTTAACCGACGCCGATGTGTTCCTGCTCGGCGAGCGCGGCAGGTTCGCGCCCTTCGGCGTCGCGGGCGGCCTTCCCGCAGCGTTCAATCACTTCACATGGCAGACGGACGATGGCGAGCGTTCCCCGCCCATGGCCTCGAAGATCGCGGATGTGAAGGTGCGGGCCGGCCAGCGGGTCCGCCTCGAGTCGCCTGGCGGCGGCGGCTGGGGTGATCCCTTCGCGAGGGATCCGGAACGTGTCGCCCGCGACGTGCGCCTCGGCTACGTGTCGGCGGCGACGGCGGCGCGGGATTACGGCGTCGCGCTCGACGGGGCGGGAGCGGTGGATGCGCGTGCAACGCGCGACCTGAGGAAGGGAGCGGCGGCATGAATGCCATGACTGGCAAAATGGTCGGCGTCGATGTCGGCGGCACGTTTACAGACCTCTTTTTCTATGACGAGGGCGCCGCTCGCTTCCGCACGGCGAAGGTCCCGTCGAACCGTGGTGACGAGGCGCTCGGCTTTCTCGATGGCCTGAGATCCTTCGGCCCGGTGGCGGAACTCGGCTCCATCGTTCACGGAACGACAGTGGGCACCAATGCCCTCCTCGAACGCAAGGGCGCGCGCATCGGCCTCATTACGACACGTGGCTTCAGGGACGTGCTCGAGATGCGGCGGCGTGACCGGCGTCACACCTGGGGCCTTTGGGGCGACTTCGTCCCCGTGGTCGACCGTGACCTGCGCCATGAGGTCGACGAGCGTACTCTGGCCGACGGAACCATCCGGTCGGAGGTCGATCCGGACGAGGTGAGGGCGGTTGCACGCAGACTCCTCGATCAAGGAGCCGAGGCCCTCGCCATCGTCTTCATCAACGCCTATGCCAACCCCGCCAACGAAGCGAAGGCGCTGGCGGCGGCGCAGGACATCTGGCCGAACGACAATGTCGCTTGCTCCAGCCAGATCCTGCCGGAGATCCGTGAATTCGAACGCACGTCGACGACGGCGCTCAATGCCTATCTTCAGCCGGTCGTCGGAAGCTACCTCGGCAAGCTCGACCAGGCGCTCGCGCAGGAAGGCTTCGGTGGTCGTTTTCATATCGTTCAGTCGAATGGCGGCGTCATGTCGACGGTGACCGCCCGGCGTTTACCGGTGCGGACGGCTCTTTCCGGCCCAGCGGCGGGTGTCATCGCCGCTGCCGCCATCGCGAAGGCCGCAGGCTTCCCGGATGTCATCACCGGCGATCTCGGCGGGACGTCGTTCGATGTGTCGATCGTCGTCGATGGCGAGACGGCGCTCGCGGCGCAGACCACCATCGATTTCGGCATGGTCATCCGCACGCCGATGATCGAGATCACGACCATCGGTGCCGGAGGCGGCTCCATCGCCCATGTGGATGCGGGTGGTCTCCTCCAGGTCGGTCCCGAGAGTGCGGGCTCACGCCCGGGGCCCGTCGCCTACGGTCAGGGTAACGATCGCCCCACGCTCACCGACGCCAATGTCGTGTTGGGGCGCATCAATGCCGAACGTCCCATCGGCGGCAAGCTTGCGCGCCTCGATGTGGAGGCCGCGACAGCCGCTATCGCGCGGCATGTGGCGGAACCGCTCGGGCTGGACGTGATGCAGGCGGCGGAAGCCATCGTACGGGTCGCCAACGGCAAGATGGCTGGCGCCATCCGCCTTGTCTCCATTGAACGCGGGCATGATCCGGGACGCTTTGCCGCCGTTCCCTTCGGGGGTGGCGGGGCGCTCCATGTCGGCGCGCTCATCAAGGACGTCGGCCTGAAGGCCGCCCTGGTGCCGCGCTATCCCGGCGTGACCTCGGCGCTCGGCTGCGTCATCGCCGATATCCGCCACGATCAGGTTCTCACCGTCAATCTGCTTCTCGATTCTCTCGATGCGAAGGCGCTGGATGCGCGAATGGTCGAGGAGGCGCGGGCGGCGCGTACCGTAGTCGAAGAGGCTGGCCTCTCCGTCGACAGAATCGATATCCTCTTCGAACTCGACATGCACTATGTGGGCCAGACCCATACGGTGTCGGTGCCGCTCCCGGTCACCATCGAGGGAGCTTCGACGGGAGTCGATGGATCGATCGTCAGGAGCGCCTTCGAGCGTGCCTATCAGGCATCCTTCAGCCGGCTGCTGCCGGGCGTACCCGCCAAGATCGTCAATCTGCGGACAGCGGCGGTGGGGCGGCGCCCGCATTTCGATCTGGCGGCGCTGGCACCCGAGCCCTCTGCGAACGTCGATGACGCAACGCGCGGCACACGGCCGGTCTGGTTCGACGGCGCCTGGCACGAGGCGGCGATTTACGCCCGTCTGGACCTGCCGGTCGGGGCGATCGTGCATGGACCCGCCATCCTTGAACAGCCCGATGCAACGACCGTCATCGATCCCGATCTCGTCGGACGCGTCGACGCTTTCGGAAACCTCATCGTGGAGCGGATCGCGTGAGCACGGCAACGATTCCCCCGGAGCACACGGCGCTGCTCATTGTCGATCTTCAAAACGACTTCCTTCATCCGAAGGGAGCCTATGGGCGCGTGGGACAAGGCGCAGCAGAGATCGCGGCCCTGCCCGAACGGCTGAAGCCCCTGGCCGACCTGTTGCGCGCGAGAGGCGGCTTCATCGTCTCGACGCAATTCACTCTTGTTCCGAGCAAGGGCGGCGAGCCGCTGATCTCGCCTCACCTCAAACAGCTGCGTCCCTTCCTGGCCAAAGGCGATTTCCAGCCAGGGGCCTGGGGTCACCAGCTGGTGGACATGCTTCAGCCTGCCGATCTCAGCGTCGAGAAGATCGCCTATTCGGCATTCTACATGACCCGCCTCGAATGGGTGCTGCGCAAATGCGGTATCGAGCGTCTCCTGGTTTGTGGGATCGTGACGAACGGCGGCGTTGCCTCGACGGTTCGGGACGCCCATGTGCGGGATTTCGACACGACCGTCCTCGAGGATGGATGCGCTGCATTCTCCACCTCCGTCCACGCGACCTCCATCGACGCGCTGCGTCCCGTCTGCCGGGTCGCAACCATTTCCGACATCATGAGCGAGCTGGAAAAGGCATGAGTGTTCTGCCGGCGGACAATGTCGCCTTCGATGTAGAGGTCCCGATCGTCGTCATCGGCGCGGGCGCGGGAGGTCTCGTCGCGGGTCTCGCCGCGCGCGAGATGGGGAAGGAGGTGCTCGTTCTGGAACGCGATGCGGCGCCGCGGGGATCGACGGCACTCTCGGCAGGCCTCATTCCGGCCGCAGGCACGCGCTGGCAGAAGGACGCCGGAATCGCGGACGATGCGGCGCTCTTCGGGGCCGACATCTCGCGAAAAGCCAAGGGTGAGCCGGACCCGGAGCTGGTCCGAACGGTAACGGAAGCAATCGGGCCGACCGTCGAATGGCTCGCTGACCGTCATGAACTGCCGTTCTCTGTCATAGACGATTTTCGCTATCCCGGTCACAGCGCCTGCCGGATGCACGGTCTTCCGAGCCGCTCGGGTGGCGAACTGATCGACCGCCTGCGCGAAGCCGCGGCGGCCGCAGGAGTCGAAATCCTCTGCGATGCCCACGTCACGACGTTGTATGCGAGACCCGATGGGGAGATCGCCGGCGTTGCGGCTCTGCGGCCCGACGGCTCGCGGGAACTGATCGGATGTCAGGCTCTGATCCTCGCGTGCAACGGCTATGGCGGCAACAGGGCGCTCGTCAAACGGCACATTCCCGAATTGAGCGACGCGCTCTATTTCGGCCATGACGGAAACCAGGGCGATGCGCTCCTCTGGGGCGCGGAGCTCGGTGCTGCGACGCGGCATCTGTCCGGCCACCAGGGACACGGGTCGGTGGCACACCCGCACGGCATCCTGATCACCTGGGCGACGATGACCGAGGGCGGTTTCCAGGTCAATGAGAACGGCGAGCGCTTTTCCAACGAGAGCAAGGGTTACTCCGAGCAGGCGGCTCTTGTGCTGCAGCAACCTCACGGATGTGCCTGGGACGTATTCGATTTCCGGATTGCCGGTATCGCACGGCAGTTCGAGGATTTCCGCCAAGCGGAGAGCAGCGGCGCGGTTCTCAGTGCAAACAGCGTCGAGGAGCTTGCGCAGCGGATGGGCGTTCCAGCCGCGGCGCTGGGCGTGACCATGAACGAGGTCGATGGGTTCAAGCGGGCGGGCCGGACAGATCGCTTCGGACGCGACTTCGCGGGGTCGAAGCCCCTGCAGGCGCCCTTCTGCGCGGTCAGGGTCACTGGCGCCCTATTCCACACGCAGGGCGGCCTCGTTGTCGATCGGAATGCCCGCGTGCTGCGCGACGATGGCACATCGCTCCCCAACCTTTACGCGGTGGGCGGCGCCGCCTGCGGGGTCTCCGGCGCGAAAGCGGAGGGCTACCTCTCCGGCAATGGCCTCCTGACGGCCGTCGCCCTCGGCCGGATCGCGGGTCGGGCCGCGTCCCACATGGAAGCCTGACGGGCCGCGCCTTCCCGCTCGTGCGGCTTTCGCCGATCCTGCGGCCAGGGCCCCTTTTCCAGGATTGGCTTTGGCCCGGCCGGTGGAAAAATGCCCGGAGCGGATTATCTCAAGGGAACGATTTGCACCACGTGATGAGCTTGGCAGGGCGGCAGGCTGGGATCCGGCCTTTCTCCTGCCTGGGGAAACTTTGCCGTGCCCCGGGGGTTAAAGCGTGGCTGTCTCGATCCGTCCGAGAGGAAGCAGACCTTTGAGAATCATCGATCGCGCCGGTGGAATCGCACTTCCGGCGCTTTTCTGTCCGAACAAGCGCTCGTTCAATCGATTCCTGCCCAAGGCAGGAGGGAGGCATTCGTCTGTCCATGCGTGAGGCTCTTTTGAAGAAGCCGGCTCATCCCGAGGCTCAGGAGGACTGGGCCCTGTTTCTGGATTTTGACGGGACCCTTGTGGACATCGTGGAACGCCCCGACGCCGTCATCGTCGATCCGGCGGTTCCGGAGATTCTGACGCACCTCGAAAACCGCCTCTCCGGAGCGCTCGCCCTCATCAGCGGCAGACCCATCGAGTTCCTCGACAAGCGTCTCGGCGCGCATCGTTTCGATATTGCGGGCCTCCATGGGCTCGAGCATCGAATTGCGGGCCAGCTTTTCCTCTGCGACCCCGACGATCATCCGCGGCTGCGCGAGATGGTCGGACGGCTGGAAGCTGTTTTTCAGGCAAAGCCCGGCATCCTGATCGAGGACAAGGGCTGCTCAGTCGCCATTCATTGGCGGCTTGCCCCGGTGGAACGGGATTTCGTGCACGCGACGGTGCATGCCGCACTGGAGGCGCTCGGGGGCGACTACCGCGTTCAGTTCGGCAAAGCCGTGGCAGAAATTCTTCCTTCCGCTGCCGGAAAAGGGAAGGTGATCGAGAAGTTCCTTCAGCTGCCGCCCTATCGGGGCCGGCGCCCGATCTTCATCGGGGATGACCTCACTGACGAGAATGGGTTCAAGATGGTCAACGCCCTGGGTGGTTTTTCCATCCGCATCGGTTCCGGAGAAACGGTCGCACAGGAACGACTCGACTCGCCTGCGGCGCTGAGGCGCTCCCTGGCGCAGTGGGCGTTCCAAGGCGCCTTTCCTTTTCAGGGGAGCCATTGAGGCCATGAGCTCACTCGACCTCGCCGTCATCGGCAACTGCATGATCGCGGCCCTAATCGACCGTCGCGCCCATATCGTTTGGAGCTGCTTTCCCCGTTTCGACGGCGACCCGGTTTTCTCGTCCCTTCTCGACAGCCCGGAGGACCGCCCCGACGCCGAGCAACGCGGCATTTTCGCGATCGACCAGGTCGGATTGCAGACGTGTGAGCAGAGCTATCTGGAGAATACGGCCGTCCTCGTCTCGACCATGACCGATTCCTCCGGCAATATCGTCGAGATCACGGATTTCGCCCCGCGCTTTACGCATTTCGACCGAACCTTTCGACCGCCATTGCTGATCCGGCGGGTGCGCCCCATCAAGGGACGTCCGCGGATCCGCGTGCGTCTTCGCCCACATTTCGAATGGGGGTCGTTGCCTCCCGCCAAAACCCGCGGCAGCAACCATCTCCGCTTCGTCGGCCCCCATCGCTCTTTCCGAGTGACGACCGACGCTCCGATTTCCTACGTCGATGAGGAACGGCCGTTTGTGGTCGACCGTCCGATCTCGTTCTTCTTCGGTGAGGACGAGCCGCTGCGTTCCGAGGCAGACACGACCGCACGCGAATTCCTCGACAAGACCATCGATTTCTGGCGCGACTGGGTCCGCTCGCTGTCGATACCGTTCGATTGGCAAGAAGCCGTGATCCGGGCGGCCATTACGCTCAAGCTCTGCAACTATGAAGAGACAGGAGCCATCGTCGCGGCACTCACCACTTCCGTCCCCGAGGCGCCCCATACGCAGCGGAACTGGGACTATCGCTATTGCTGGCTGCGGGACGCCTATTTCGTGATCCAGGCGCTGAACCGCCTCGGAACCACCAAGACGATGGAGGAATATCTCACTTATATCACCAACATCGTCGACGACATGGAGGCCAAGCCGGAACTGCGGGATATGCCGCCGCTCTTCAGCATCACCCGCTCCCCCGATCTCGGCGAGAGGGAGGCAAAGGCGCTCGCAGGCTACCGCGGCATGGGCCCCGTGCGGGTCGGCAATGCGGCCTACACGCAGGTTCAGAACGATGCTTATGGCAGCATCGTTCTGGCCTCGACCCACGCCTTCCTCGACCGCCGTCTCATTCGAACCGGCAATCGCGCCCTGTTCGATCACCTCGAGAAACTCGGGCACCGGGCGATCGAGGTGTTCGATCAGCCCGATGCCGGACCCTGGGAGCTTCGCACAAAGGCTGCGGTCCATACGTTTCCGAGCGTCATGTGCTGGGCAGCCTGCGATCGGCTCGCCAAGATCGCCCATGCGATGAAACGCGAGGATCGAGCCGTTTTCTGGCGCTCCGAGGCCGACCGCATGCATGCCATCATCGACGCGCGCGCCTACAACGAGGACAAGGGGATCTTCGTCTCCTCCTTCGATGGTGATCATCTCGACGCAACGTTGCTGTTGCTGGCCGAACTGAACTTCGTGGAACCGGGCGATCCGCGCTTCGTTTCGACCGTCGACGCCATCGGAGAGAGCCTGCGCAGGGGCGACCTCCTGATGCGATATGATGTCGAGGATGATTTCGGCCTCATGCATACCGCCTTCATGATCTGCGGCTTCTGGTACGTGGACGCGCTCAGAGCCGTAGGGCGCCGGGAGGAGGCCTGCGAGCTGTTCGAGAGGATCCTGAATCTGCGGAACTCCTTCGGACTCTTTTCCGAGGATGCGGACTTCACGACCGGCGAATTATGGGGCAATTTTCCGCAGACCTACTCCATGGTGGGTCTCATCAATTCTGCCGTACGTCTCAGCCGGAGCTGGGAGGAAGCGTTCTGATCCTCCTTTTTCGGTCCGCAAGAGCAGAAAGGTCATGAAGATTCGATGTTCGCGTTTCCCGTTCTGCTCGGTGACATCGGGGGCACCAACGCCCGCTTCTCCATTCTGTCGGCGCCCGGGGAGGCCGTTCAGCTCCTTCGACGGACGCTGACGGCGCAGACGCCGGGGCCCGTCGAGGCCATCAAGGTCGCATTGAACGGCTACAACGGGCCGCCCCCGCGGTCCGCCATGTTCGCCGTGGCAACACGGGTCGATCATCCCGCGATTCGGCTTACAAATGCCGATTGGACCATCGATGCCGAAGAGATCGGCAGGGCCCTTGGTCTCGAGCGGGTCGCTCTCGTGAACGACTACACTCCCGTCGCTGCGTCCCTGACGGTGCTGGACCCCGCCCGTGGAGATCTGGCGCCCTTGGGAAAGGTTGAAGCATTCGGGCCGGGGGCGCGCGTCGTGCTCGGTCCGGGAACCGGCTTCGGTGCCGCCGCGCTGGTTCCCATCGAGGATCGCTTCGCCATCCTCGCGACCGAGGTCGGACATGTGGAGTTCGGCCCCGTGGATGAGGAGGAAATGGCGCTTTGGCCCCATATCGAGCGAGTGGGTGGGCGTGTGACCGCGGAGGTCGTCCTATCGGGCCCGGGCCTCTACCGCCTCTCCAAGGCTTTGGCGGCCCGCCGAGGCGTGCCGTGTCCGTTCACGATTCCGAACGATGTGCTCTCGGCGGCGCATGACGGCAACATTCTTGCCGTGGAAACGCTGGAGCTGTTTTCCCGCTTCCTCGGGCGCTTCGCGGGGGACCTCGCCCTGGCCTTCGAGGCCTCGGGCGGGATCTTCATCGGCGGAGGCATCGCGCCACGCATGGTCGATGTGTTGCAACGGGGCGGATTTCGGGCGGCCTTTGATCGAAAAGTTCCGCATGAGGCCTGGGCCCGGAGGGTGCCGGCCTACGTCATCGTACATCGGGAGCCGGCTCTCGAAGGCTTGGCCGCGCTTGTCGCCCATCCGACGCGCTTCATTTATCAGTCACAGGGCTGGGTCCGGACCTAGGAATGCCCAAGGCCCCAGGAACCCTGGCCAAGCAGGACAGGCACTGGTAAGCCGACGCTTTCCGTCCTGACCGTCGTCCCAACCTGGTTGTCATGAGAACAGAACAGATCGCCCTCTCGCCGCTCGCGCCTGGCGCTAGCCTCTCCTTGACCGTCCACCACTTCGGGGAGGCGGGGGCCCGCCCGCGGATCTATGTCCAGGCAGCCCTCCATGCGGATGAGATTCCCGGCATGATCGCGGCCCATCATCTCCGCGAGCGACTCAAGGGGCTGGAGGCGGAAGGCCGGATCAAAGGCGAAATCGTCCTCGTCCCCTCCGCCAATCCCATTGGCCTGGCTCAGAAGGTTCTCGGTGAGCCGGTCGGCCGCTTCGACCTCTCGAACGGCGTCAATTTCAACCGGGGCTATGCCTACCTCGTCCCGCAGGTCGCCGAACGCGTCGAGGGCAAGCTGACGAAGGACGGCGATGCGAATCTGCGCCTGATCCGCGAGGCCCTCCGGGCGGAACTCGCCGGCTGGAAGACGACGAATCCGGCCGAGGTCCTGAAAAAGACCCTGCTTGGCCTCGCCATCGAGGCGGATCTGGTGCTCGACATGCATTGCGACTCGGAGGCCGTGGTGCATCTTTATACCCATACCCGGTCGGCCGAGACCTTCGCCCCGCTCTCGGCACTTCTCGGGGCTCATGCTTTCCTGCTCGCGGACGAGTCCGGTGACGATCCCTTCGACGAGGCCTGCAGCCGCCCCTGGGCCGAACTCGCGGAGCGTTTCCCCGACCACCCGATCCCGTTCGGCTGCCATTCCACGACCCTCGAGTTCCGTGGCGAGGGCGACGTAACCCACGATTTCGCACGGACTGATGCCGCAGCGATCGTCGATTACCTGACCCTGTGCGACGCCATTGATGGCGAAGCTCCGCAATTGCCTGAGCCCCTGTGCGGGCCGACGCCGCTCGCGGCATCGGAGCCGGTTCCCGCGCCAGCCTCGGGTATCGTGGTGTTCAAGGCACAGGTCGGAGACCGGGTGAGGGCGGGCGACGTGATCGCCGAGATCATCGATCCTCTCACGGGGACAGGAACTCCGGCCCGCTCGCCGACGGACGGAGTGATGTTCGCCCGTATCCTCCTGCGCTTCGCAACGGAAGGGCAGCGGCTCGCGAAGGTCGCCGGAACCGCCGCCCGGCGCACCGGCAAGCTTCTGAGCGCCTGAATCGAAAAGAAAGGCCGCCCGGAGGCGGCCTTTCCATTGTCGGGTCCGCGGTCCGATCGGGACCGCGCCTTTCGTGCCTTACGCACAGATCTCGGCAGAGGCCAGGATCAAGGTCGCAGCAACCGGGGACCGCAGGGTATGACAATGAGACACTTGATCACCTCCTTTCGTTGTTGACGGGAAACACCAATATGGGTTGAAACCCCTCACGACGTAAGAGGGCTGCGCTGCGGCGTCTTGCCCTCGTACACAGAGATCTTCGCCCAGAGAATTCGAGTGCCATGACCGATCTTCCGGCCCCCGTGGGCCGCCGCCGCACCTTTGCCATCATTTCCCATCCGGACGCCGGCAAGACCACGCTGACCGAGAAGCTGCTGCTGTTCGGCGGCGCGATCCAGCTTGCGGGCGAGGTGAAGGCCAAGAAGAACCGCGTTTCGACCCGTTCCGACTGGATGGGGATCGAGAAGGAGCGCGGCATCTCCGTCGTGACCTCGGTGATGACCTTCGAGTATGGCGATTGCGTCTTCAACCTGCTCGACACCCCGGGGCACGAGGACTTCTCGGAAGATACCTATCGGACGCTGACAGCCGTCGATTCCGCGATCATGGTGATCGACGCCGCGAAGGGCATCGAGGCGCGAACCCGCAAGCTGTTCGAAGTCTGCCGGATGCGTGACATTCCCATCGTCACCTTCATCAACAAGATGGACCGGGAGGCACGAAGCCCGTTCGACCTTCTCGACGAGATCGAGAAGACGCTCGCTCTCGATACGGCCCCCGTCACATGGCCAATCAGCCAAGGCCGCAGCTTCGCCGGGACCTTCGACCTCCGCCGCAACGTGGTGCGTCGCATCGACACGGACGAGGAGCCGATCAAGGTCTCCGGTCCCGAGGATCAAGCGGTCGCGAAGCTTCTCCCGCCGGAAGAGGTGGAGGCCTGGCAGGAGGAGGTCGCGCTCGCGCAGGAGGCCTGCAAGCCCTTCGAACTCACCGCCTTCCGGGAAGGGCATCTCACCCCCGTGTTCTTCGGCAGTGCCCTGCGCAATTTCGGCGTGCGCGACCTGATCGATGCGATGGCGGAGTATGCGCCGCCTCCGCGTGGCCAGGAAGCGGACAAGCGCCTCGTGGAGGCGGGCGAGCCGAAGATGACCGGCTTCGTGTTCAAGATCCAGGCCAACATGGATCCCAACCACCGCGACCGCATCGCGTTCATGCGCATCTGCTCGGGCAGGCTCTCGCGCGGCATGAAGGCGAAACTCGTGCGCACCGGCAAGCCGATGAGCTTGAACACGCCGCAATTCTTCTTCGCGCAGGATCGCGCGATCGCCGACGAGGCTTGGGCGGGCGACGTGGTCGGCCTGCCGAACCATGGCACTCTGCGCATTGGCGATACGTTGACCGAAGGCGAGAATATCGTGTTCCGCGGTGTGCCGAGCTTCGCGCCGGAAATCCTGCGCCGCATCAAGCTGCAGGATGCCATGAAGGCTAAGAAGCTGCGTGAAGCCCTGCAGCAGATGGCCGAAGAGGGTGTCGTACAGCTCTTCGTGCCACAGGACGGCTCGGGTGCGATCGTCGGTGTCGTCGGAGCCCTCCAGCTCGATGTGCTCAAGGAGCGTCTCCAGGCGGAATATGGGCTGCCTATCGACTATGAACCGACGCGCTTCTCGATCTGCCGTTGGATCACGGCGGACGATCGGGCGGAACTCGACAAGTTCGCCGACAGCCACCTGTCCGCCATGGCCCGCGACCTTGACGATGCGCCGGTTTTCATGGCGGCGAACGCCTTCAACCTGCAATACGAGCAGGATCGCTACAAGGCGATCCGGTTCTCGGATGTGAAGGACTACCAGAAGAAGGCCTGACGGCCAGCCAAGGATGCGGGGCTGGTTCGTCCCGAATCCGAGGGCGTCGGACCCAAAAGTGGCCTCCACTTTTGGGATCCATCCGACGCTCGTTCTTCAAGCGGCGCATCGATTGTCGCGAAAAACCCGAATCCCCTTTTCCCTGCCATGGCACTTCGGACCGTGAACGCGCACTTCTGGCTCCGCAGGAGGCACTAACGTGCGCTCTTCAGGCCGATTCTCTGTGGCGCCGGCTCGATGACGAATGCGCCCGCCTGATTTTCCGGAAATGACGCCTGGGTCTGCGCGATATCGGCGAGCGCTGGCAGGCTGGCTTCATTGCCGAGATGCTGGATGGCGTAGGCCGAGGCCGCACGGGCAAATATAAAGTGCTCGCGCCAGGACAATTCCGGCCGGGCAATGGCGGAATAGACATACGATCCGTGAAAGATGTCGCCGGCGCCGTTGGTGTCGACCACTGCCTCGGAGGGTACGGCAAGAGCCGGCAGAACGCCTTCCGAACCGGCTTCGTCGTACCAGAGGAGCCCGCGTTCACCCATCGTCACTCCGCCGATCTTGCAGCCACGGCTCTTCAGGTAAGTGAGCATTTCGCCGGCCGTCAGGTTCATCTGCTCGCAAAGCCGCTCGGCTACGATGGCGACATCGATGAACTCGAGCAGTTCGTGGGTGTTCGAACGCAGGCCGCCGCCGTCGAGAGAGGTGAGAATGCCGGATTCCCGGCAGGTTTGGGCATAGTGCATCGCCGCATCGGCCTGGTGGCCGTCAAGATGGAGCGCCTTGCAGCCGCTGATGTTGAGCGGCGGTACGGGATGGAGATAATGGTCGTCGCGACAGCGCACGATGGCGCGCTTGCCACCGCGCGGCATGATGAAGGACAGGGAGGATTCCTTCACCTTCCGATGGTGCACCGGAATGCGATACTTCGCGGCCATGTCGATGAACATGCGGCCGAGATAATCGTCCGCGACCGAGGTCAGGAGGTCGGGCGCGATGCCAAGCTTGGCGCAGGCGAAGGCTGCCGTAACGGCATTTCCTCCGAAGGAAATGGCATAGTCCCGCGCAACGGTCTTGTCGTCGCCGGTCGGAATTTCATCCGCCAGGAAGGTCACGTCGATATAGGTCTGGCCAACAAAAAGAGCGTCCATCGCGAGAGATTCATCCCTGAGAGAGGAGGGGCGTCAGGTCTGCCCGAGGGCGCGCGATTGTGCAACCTTCCTCGGGCAAGCTCAAGGCGCAGTGGATTTGGTCATGGCCTGTAACGCCTCCGTGATGGGAGCCGGCGATATGCGGGAAGGGCCGTCGAAGGGCCTTTCCCGCATGGCGACAAGGCCCAGGGTCGTGACGGCCGCTGTCGAAAAGATCGCAAGAGCCGCAATCTGGGCTCGTGGGCGCTCCAGATGGACGATGCCGATCGCCGCCTGGGTGATGAGCGCCAGAATGAGGACGGCCGTCCACTTGGTCCGGTCCGTCTGATCTCCGCTCAGCGCAAGCCGATCGTCCCTGGCGGTCCGGAGCTTGAGCGCCGTGTCCAGGAGGGCAGTCTGCGCCGCTGGGCCAGCTCCGGTCGCAATCTGCGGATTGGAGATCCGTGCGAGCAAGTCGAGCAACGCCTGACCGGCCTTCGCCGAACTTTCTTGATCGCGCATACTTGGCCACTCGTCCTGGATGAGAGCCTCCGCGTAACGCCTCGCGGCGCTGCGGAGATCTTCCATGTCCGTCACTGTCGCAGTGCTGATAGCCTGTATGGCCATCAGACCTTCACGTTCGCCCAGGACGGCGCGCATGGCCTGGCGATTGCGTTCCCAGACCTCGTTCGCAAGGAAGCCGGTCAGCAGCGCAAACAGGATGGCGACGGCACTGAAGAACGGGGCGACCACCCCGGTGAAGCTGGACGAATACGGCCGGACAAGCTTTCCGAAGCTCAGCCAATGGACGAGAAAGGCAGACAGGGCGAAGGTCACGATGAGCGAGGCAAAAATCCCCCCGACGGGCATGTCGAGCCACGTATCGAAAATCACGAATATCTCCAGGAATGCATAGCCGACGGGACACTATGCGATTCCACCTCGTCGTGAATAGGCGGCCACTCGATTTCCGATTGCGGCGGTGTGAATGCCATCAATCCACCAGCGCCGCCAGGCGGGCGGCCGTCATGGCCGCATCGACATCGCTGCTGATCACCTCGACAGGTGTCCGCAATTCCTCCTGGAAAGCGGCGGGGATGATGGGGTGAAGCCGCGTTCCTCCTCCGACAAGGGCCACGGGTCTCGGCCCAACGCGCTTGATCAGGCTGTTGGCGAGGCGCGCCAATTCCTTCCCCGCTTCGCGCAGGATGTGCAGGGAAAGAAGATCGCCGGTCTGCGCGGCCTCCCCGACGGCGCGGGCCAGAAGCCCGATCCTGCCGCGGTCGCCGCCGTAGACGAAGGTGCGCACGATATCCCAATCCGTCCCGCCGAGTGCCTTTGCCAGGGCGGTGCCGAGCGCGCTTGTCCAGCCCTCGCCCGGACTCTCCTCCTCCTTGCGCAGGACTGCTTTCAGTGCTTCCCGTGCAATCCAGAATCCGGAGCCGCCATCATCGATGAGATTTCCCCGGCCCCCGACGCGGATCATCTCCTTCTCCGGCGAAAGGTAGTATCCGATGGAGCCGGTGCCGCTGTAAACGAGGATGCCCTCGCCGAGCGCGAAATAGGACAGGTAGGCGATCCACGTGTCCTCGGCGACGAAGATGCGGGCCGATGGCAGTCCGAATACATCCGAGAGAATGCCGCGCATGAGAGCTTCGGCCGGCGTGTTCCGCGTCAGTCCCGTGATGCCGGCGACGATCCCGGAGGGATTTCCGGTCTTCCTGACCGTCTGCGCCAGTTCAGTGCAGATCCGTCGGGCCCGTTCTTCGGCTGGAAGCGAGAACAGATGGCCTGTCAAAGGTTCGACGGAGCCTTGAGCGACACATGGCCCATCGCGCTCGACGAGACGCCATCGCGTGGCCGTTCCGCCCGCGTCGATGCCAAGCCCCAGCCCCATGCGTCTTACTTTCCTGGTCTCCGCGCTTCGCCGAACCGGCGAAGGTCGTCGCACTTATGATGTGATGCCCACGAAGTGTGACAGAGCCTCGCGCAGATTTCCATCGCTCTGTTTCAGGGCCTCCTGCGCGTCGGAGGGCGCTGCGCCAAGGGCGATGAGCGAGGCGAGCTTCAGGTCCCCATTCGCCTGCTGGAGAGCTTCGATGGCCGTGGCGTCGTCACAGCCTGTGATCTGGGCCACCATGATTTCGCTGCGGCGGCGCAGTTTCGCATTGGTGGCGCGCATGTGGACCATCAACCCGCGATAAACGCGGCCGAGGCGCACCATGACGAGAGTGGACAGAAGATTGAGGATGACCTTTTGCGCCGTGCCCGCCTTCATGCGGGTCGACCCTGCGATCACCTCCTCGCCCGTATCGGCGAGAATGGGATGCGAACAGGCGTCGAGGATCGGGGCATCGGCATTGTTGGAGATGCCGATCGTCTGTGCTCCCCGTGCTTTTGCTTCTTCGAGTGCAGCAACGGTGAAGGGGGTCCGTCCGCTGGCGGCAACGCCGATCACCACGTCGTTCGCGCCGACGCCGGAATTCCGGATGCCTGCGATTCCTTGCTCGACGGAATCCTCGGCATTCTCGACGGCCTTGAGAAGTGCGCCTTCGCCGCCTGCGATCAGGTAGACGAGCTTGTCGTCGGGCCAGTTGAAGGTCGGAGGCAACTCCGTGCCGTCCTGGACGCCGATCCGGCCCGACGTCCCAGCGCCTACGTAAACGAGCCGCCCGCCCCGGCGAAGTCGTCCGACCGCCTCTTCGGCTGCTGCGGCGATGGCTGGAAGGGCAGGTCGGACCGCGGCGACGGCGGCTAGCTGACCCTCATAGAACGCGGAGAGGATATCGAGACTCGGCCAGGCGTCGAGATCCTGGAAGCGGGTGCTGAAACTTTCGGTGGCCATCATCAGTTCTTTCTTGCAGACCAATATAGGTCCAGTTCAGGCGTTCAGCAATGACCTGGCCGCATCCTGCCGATGCTTGCACACGGAAAAGGGGAAAGGCCTCAGTGATGTTGCCCGAGCGCATCGAGCAGGGCGATCACCCGCTCGCCGGTAGAGCGCCGGAGGGGCAGGATACCGCTGTCCGTGTGTCGCGAGGGGTGGACCCGGTTGGTCAGCAGCGACCATGCGATCTTCCGCTCGAAGTCGATCCAGAGCCCGGTGCCGGTGAAGCCCGTATGCCCGATGGTGGACGTCGAACACGCGTCTCCGCCATGCCATCCGGGATAGGCTCCTTCCCAGCCGATGGTGCGCTTCTCCGATTCCCGGGTTCGGATGCTCCTGAGGGATGGCGGCGCCAATGCGGTTCCGTCGAGAATCGACTGGGCGAAGTCGAGCACGCCGTCGATGGTCCCGAACAGACCGGCATGGCCGGAGGCCCCGCCGAGGGCGAAGGCGTTCTCGTCATGCACCTCGCCGCGAATCACGCGTCCGCGCCAGTTGCAGCGCTCCGTGGCTGCACAAAGGTGCGGGTCGGGCGAAAAGGACAGGTGCGGCGGCAGAGGCTGATCGATGAGCGCCTGTCCGGTGATGCGTTCAATGGCGATGCCGAGCAGCATGAAGTTGACGTCGGAATAGACCGGCGCACCGCTCTGCCACACGCGCTGGAGGATGAAAGCCCGCAAAGTCTGGGGATCCTGCCCGTAGGTATAGAGCGGCTCGACGGCCGGAAGATGCGTCTGGTGCGCCAGACACTGCCGGAAGGTGAGGCGCCGTTCGGTCGCATTCACGTCATATTGGCGCAGGTCCGGAATGACCGCTGCGAGGGGCATATCCAGATCGATCCTGCCCTCCTCGACGAGGCGGAGAATACGCGTCGTCGTAAAGATGACTTTCGTCAGGGAGGCGAGATCGAACCACGTCTCACGCGACAGTTCCTCCCGCTTCGGCTCGATCTGCGCCGCTCCGGCCCAGCGTACGGCGCGTCGGCCATCCTCCGTGACGAGGCCCAGAACCGCCCCCGGGATGGCGCCGCAACCGATGGACTCGACAGCAGGCTCGAAGGCTTTCTCGATCAGATTCTCCAGGGTCATCACGCAGCGCGATGCAGCTCGCCGCCGGGCATCGGGTGTGGGACGCCCGTGGTGGTCGGCAGACTCAAGGGCAATCCCTGCACGGACCTCACCGCCAGATAGCCGAAGGCCTGCGCCTCAAGAAAATCGCCGTTCCAGCCGACGCTTTCGACCGGCTCGACGCTCACGCCGAGTCTCGCCCGCAGCCGCTTCATGAAATGGGTATTGCGACGCCCGCCGCCTGTCACGAGCCAGCGCTGTGGCGGCTTTGGAACGTGCCGAAGGGAGGCTGCGACGGATTCAATGGTGAATTCCGCGAGCGTCGCGGCACCGTTCTCGTCGGAGAGCGCTTCCACGCCGCTGGCTCGGGCATGAAAATCCTGCCGGTCGAGAGATTTGGGGGCGGGGCGATCGAAGAACGGATTGGCCATGAACTCGGCGACGAGCGCCTGCTCCGGCACACCGGATGCCGCAAGCTTCCCGTCATCGTCGAAGGCAAGCCCCCGGCGCCGGAGTACGAAGTCGTCGAGGAGAGCGCTCGCCGGGCCCGTATCGAAGGCAATTACCGTGTCGCCGTCGATGTAGGTCACATTGCCGACGCCGCCCAGGTTGAGAATCATCAAAGGCTGGGCAAGTTGGCTTGCCAGGGCCCGATGATAGAGCGGCACGAAGGGCGCTCCTTCGCCGCCGGACGCCACGTCCGCGTGCCGAAAGCGGTCGACCGTATCGATGCCCAGCTGCTGAGCAACCCTGGTGCCGAGACCGAGCTGGCGGGTGAAGCGGATCTCGGGGCGATGATAAACCGTCTGCCCATGAAAGCCGATCAGGCCGACATCCGTCGCCGCCAAGCCATTTTGGGCCATGAATCGCCGGATCGCCTCGATATGAGCATCCGTTACCGCCCGATCGAGATCATCCAGCGGTTCGCTCTGTGCGCGGGTCGGCTCCGCGATCAGCTTCTGCAGTTCGCTCCGCAGATCATGGGGATAAGGAAAGGTCTGGCCCGGTCCGGGACGGACCATCATGTCGCCGTCGGTCTCGACGATCGAGACGTCGATCCCGTCCATCGATGTGCCGCTGATGACGCCGATCGCTGTCATGGGCGAATGTTGCAGCATCGAGCGTCTCCGGGAAAACCATCACTGCTTCAACCTATAGCACACCCGCAGAGGCGGTCCAGAGTGGTATGATATTGGACCATGACAGGTCCGTAGGGATGGCCTATAAATCGGTTGCGGCTTGCAAGGGAGAAAAGACGCATGTTCAGGTCGGTACTGCGCGGCGCCGTTGGCGCAGGCTTCATCATGGTGGCCATGGCCTCGGCCTCGGCTCAGGTGCTCGAGATCGGCATGGATAACGGCCCGACGGGCCTCGATCCGCACCTTATCACCGCCTTTCCCAGCTTCATGGTGGTGAACGGCAATATCTATGAGGGCCTCACCGCCGTCGACAAGGACTTGAAAGTCACTCCGGGCCTGGCCGAATCCTGGAGCATCTCTCCGGACGGGAAGACCTACACCTTCAAGCTGCGCTCCGGCGTGAAATTCCACGACGGCACCGATATGAACGCGGATGACGTGGTATCCACGATCCGGCGCGTGCAGAGCAAGGACATTGCGTCTCCGCTCGCCAGCCGCCTCTCCGCCATCGAGGCCGCCAAGGCTGTGGATTCCCAGACCGTCGAGCTGGCGTTGAAGGAGCCATCCGCGCCACTCCTGTCGTCGCTGGCCACCATCGCCATCGTTCCGAGCGAGGTTGAGACGAACAAAGACATTCTGCAGAAGACGCCGGTCGGCACCGGGCCGTTCAAGTTCCAGGAATGGCAGCCGAACGGCTTCATCCTTCTGGCGAAGAACGACGCCTATTGGCAGAAGGGCACACCGAAGTTCTCTGGCTTGAAGTTCAACATCGTTCCTGAATCGGCCACCCGTCAGGTCGGCCTGACCAACGGCCAGTACGCGCTCCTGCCCAATATCGATGCAGCCACTGCCCTGCAGCTCAAAGGCAAGCCGAACGTGGCGCTCGGCGAGACGTTGGATCTGGCCTATACGCTCATCGGGATGAACACCTCCAGGCCGCCCTTCGACAATGTGAAAGTCCGTGAGGCGGTCAATTACGCCATCAACCGCCAGGAAATCGTCGAAGCGGCGCTCTTCGGGGCTGGCGTTCCCGGCGGGCCCCTGTCGCCGGCGCTGAAATCCTGGGCGCTCGATGTCAAGGAGTTCTCCTGCTACAAGCCCGATCCCGCCAAGGCACAGGCCCTGCTGAAGGAAGCCGGGGTCGCGATGCCTGTCACCGTGACGATGAACGTTCTGCCGCGCCAGGACGTGAAAGACATCGCGCAGGTGGTCCAGGAGCAACTCAACAAGGCGGGCTTCAAGGTCGAGCTGAAGAACCAGGAGCAGGGTCAGTTCATTCAGGACTGGCGCAACAGCAACTTTGACCTGTTTGCCTCGATCAATGCCGGCAGCCCGGACCCAGACGAGTATTTCTACCGGACCTTCCGCACCGGCGGGTCGACGAACGTGTTCAAGTATTCGAACCCCGAAATCGACCAGCTTCTCGACAAGGCGCGTACGCTCCAGGACCAGACAGCGCGCAAGGCCGCCTACGATCAGGTGCAGAAGACGCTCGCCTGTTCCGGCCCCGTGGCGCACCTCACCTATGGCACCCTGTTCTCAGCCATGCGCGACAAGCTGAAGGGCTACGATGTCATGCCGAACCGCTCGCTTGTCACCCTGAAGAACGCGAGCTTCTGATCACTCGATCTCCGGCGCGGCCCCCGGCCGCGCCGGAGATCTTTGTATTCGCATCATCTCATATGAGCCGCATTCTGTTTTCACGCCTGATCGATCTGATCGTCGTCCTCTTCGGCGTCTCGATCATCGTCTTTCTGATGATCCGCCTCATTCCTGGCGATGCGGTGGCGATCATGCTCGGCGCCAATACTGAAATTACGCCGGAACGGATGGCCGAACTCAACAGCCGCGTCGGTCTCGATCGACCGATTGTGGAGCAGTATCTGCGTTGGGCGGGGGCGGCCCTGCATGGCGATTTCGGCACGTCCCTCTGGACCGGGCGTCCGGTCGCCACCGAAATTCTCATCAATCTCTGGCCGACCCTTGAATTGACCTTCCTCTCGCTTCTGATCGGCGCCGTACTGGCCGTTCCGGTCGGGTGCTGGATGGCGCAGACCCGTGGCGGCGGTGCCGATGTCGCCATGCGGATTGGAGCCATTGCCGGGCTGACGATCCCATCTTTCTGGCTTGGCATCGTCCTGATTCTCTTTTTCTCCGCTTTCGCTCCCGGATTTGCCTCCCTCGGCTACGTACCGTTCTCGGAGGATCCTGCGGGCAATCTCCAGCGCATGATCCTGCCGTCGTTCGCGCTGGCGTTGCCGATCCTCGCCAATCTGTCGCGTCTTGTGCGCTCTGCCATGCTGGATGCTCTCAGCCAGGATTACGTCCGCACCGCCCGTGCCAAGGGCTTGCGCGAGCGAACCGTCGTGTACAAGCACGCATTGCGCAATGCATTGATCCCCTTTCTCACCAGTGTCGGCATCATGACGGGGTATCTTCTCGGAGGCGCCATCGTCGTCGAGCAGGTCTTTGCAATCCCTGGCCTCGGGCGCCTGATCCTCGGCGCCATCGCCGAGCGCAACTATCCTCTGATCCAGGCCACGATTCTTGTCGTGACGGCGGGCTTCGTAGTCGTGAATTTTCTCGTCGACTTTCTCTACATCGTCGTCGACCCGCGGGTGAGGGCATAAGCCGTGTCACGCCTTGCCAAGAACAAGCTCCTGGCCTTCGCCGCGGCCCTCGTGGTCCTTCAGGTCGTCCTTGCCGTCGGCGCGCCCTGGTTCGCGCCTTACGATCCCATGGCGCAAAGCATCGTACGGCGTCTCAAGGGGCCGACGGTCCTGAACTGGCTCGGCACGGACCAGCTCGGGCGCGATGTTCTTACACGCATCCTCTACGGCTATCGCACCTCGCTGATCGCCTGCGTGCTTGCTGTGGGAATCGCGCTTCTGGCTGGCGGCACGCTCGGTCTCATCGCAGCCTATTACCGCGGCTGGCCCGACCGCATCATCATGCGCTTCATGGACGTCCTCTTCGCCTTCCCGGTGATGCTGCTCGCCATCGGCATCATCGCAGTTCTCGGGCCCCATACCTATAGCGCGGCTGCTGCAATTGCAGTGGTCTATACACCGATCTTCGCGCGTCTCCTGCGAGGTCCCGCCCTGGTGCTGTGCGAGAGCGAATATGTAGCGGGCGCCAGGGCAATCGGCGCTTCGGATAGGCGTATCATCTTTCTGCACATCCTGCCGAATCTCGCCTCGGTGATTCTGGTTCAGACCAGCCTTCTTCTTTCTGCCGCCATTCTCGTGGAGGCGTCCCTGTCCTTTCTCGGCCTCGGCACCCAGCCGCCGACACCATCTCTCGGTCTGATGCTCTCCGAAGGGCGCAACTTCCTGCAGCTTTCGCCGTGGAGCGCGATCTTCGCGGGTTTCGCCATCCTGTTCCTATCGTTTGGATTCAACCTTCTTGGTGATGCCCTGCGCGATACACTCGATCCCCGCCTGCGGGGGCAGTCATGAGAGTGAGGCGCGTCCGCGTCGAGGATCTTCCTGCGCTCGCGGCCATAGCGGAAGCCTCCTACAGATCGACCTTCGCCCCGATTCTTGAGGAGGAGGTGCTTGCCAGCCGCGATGCCGCATTCTTCGTAGAGCGGTTCGGGACGTCTTGGGAGCGCATGCACGTTTTGCTCTGCGACGAGAAGCCATCAGGGTTCCTCCTCATGACGGACGGACATATCGACATGCTTTTCCTGGACCCCGCCGCTACTGGGCGAGGTGGGGGCACATTACTGCTGCGCAAGGCGGAAAGATGTGGTGCCAGGAGCCTCGAATGCTTTCGGGACAATGCCGGTGCGCGCCGGTTCTATGAGAGGTGCGGGTGGCGTGTCGATCGGGAATATGAGTGCGACTTTGCTGGCAGCAACCGCAGCTTCGTCCGTTACGTGAAGGATCAACGGTCCGTCACAGGCTTATGACGCGACCGGACCGTACAGACTCGTCCGCTGCCAAAACGATTCTCAAGGATCTGACCGCGTCGGACATGTGGTCCGCCAGATCGAGATCCGCGTCGATCGCACGCAGCAGGAAGCGCTGCTCGCGCTCGCACAGGGCATCGTGATCCGGCTCGTCAGCTGTATCGATATGTTCATCGCGCCGCAGAAAGTGTCCGTCAGCGTTGAGATCCGCGTGGTGGAGCCGGATCCGGTTTGTCTTCGTGTGAGCGTTGATGTCGTCGGACCGCATTTCGCCCGCAGTCTCGGCCATAACGATGCTGACGCTGCCCTTCGGGCCGATCACGTCCTTCACGAAATAGGCCGTCTCGCTCATCATCGGCCCCCATCCGGCTTCGTACCATCCGACCGAGCCGTCGTCGAAGCTCACATGGAGGTGGCCGTAATTGTACATACCCGCCGGCATGTCCTCCGACAGTCGCGTACCGACTGCATGGACCTGAACAGGCTTTGCCCGCGTGATCTGGCACATCACATCGATATAGTGCACGCCGCAATCGACGATGGGAGACAGGGATTGAAGCAGTCGCTTATGGGCCTCCCAGGCCAGCCCGCTCGATTGCTGGTTCAGGTTCATACGAAAGACATGCGGCGTTCCAAGGGTTCTCGCGATGTCGATGAACTTGATCCATGATGGGTGATGTCGAAGAATGTAGCCAATGACAAGCTTGCGCTTCGTCCGACGCGCCGTCTCGACGACGCGCTCCGCATCCGCCACGTTGTCGGCAAGCGGTTTCTCGACGAAGACATGAGCGCCCGCTTCCATCGCCTTGATGGCATAATCCGCATGCGTGTCCGACCACGTATTGATGGAAACCACATCGGGCCTGAGAGCCGCCAATGCCGACTCGTAATGGCTATAGCTCTGGACATGGCGCAATGAGTCCGGCAGCGAAAGGTCAACGATGTTGCGCGTGCAAAGGCCCGCGACCTCGAAGCCTTCGATCCGGTCGTAGGCCAGGGCATGGGACATGCCCATATTGCCAAGGCCGACCACCAGTACCCGCTTCGCACTCATTGCGCCGCCTCCCGCTCTATTCGCCGTCAATCCACGTGTGCCTGACCTCAAGTGAGTCGTCGAGAAGAACCAGGCTCGCCCGATAGCCCGGTGCGATGCGCCCAAGTTCATGATCGAGACGAAGAAAGCTGGCAGGAACGTGAGAGGCCATGCGAAGGGCATCGCGCAGGGACAGGCCCAGGCGATGGACAGTGTTGCGCAGGGCAGTCGCCATGTCGAGATCTGAACCCGCAAGTGTGCCGTCGGCCGTCGTCAGCTTTCCATCCCTGCGATAGATCGTGCGGCCGTGAAGGTTGAACCGGTCGAGATCGGTACCGGTGACCGACATGGCGTCGGTGACCAGCATCATCCTGTCCACGCCCTTCGCGGCGATGGCAGCGCGAAGCGAAGCGTCATGCACGTGATGACCGTCGACGATGAGTCCGCACCAGGTGTCTTGACTGTCGAGTGCGGCTCCAACGGGCCCGGGATCGCGCCCGACGAGTGGCGGCATGGCGTTGAAGAGATGGGTGAAGCCGCGCAGGCCGCGGCGGTATGCTTCGATGATCTCGGCGTAGGTTGCCGCCGTGTGACCAGCGCAGAGCAGAACCCCTGCCCCGGTCAACTGCGAAATCGCGTCCAGGCTGTTCCTCTCGGGCGCGAGAGTTACAAGGGTGCGCCCTTCGGTCAGCGAGGTCAGGATCGCGATGTCCTCGTCCTCGATTGTTCGTATAAAGGCCGGATCGTGCACCCCCTTTCTCTCTGGATTGATGAAAGGGCCTTCCACATGGATCCCAAGGACGCCCGGCACGCGCGCTGCAAGCGCCTGGCGCATCGCTTCGACCGCCTCCGCCATCCGCTCGCGCGTGTCAGTGATGAATGTGGGCATGACGCCAACCGTGCCATAGGCACGGTGCGCTGCTGCGATTGTTCGCAGGCCCTCGATGCTGCGCACGTCGTTGTACAACACGCCTCCGCCGCCATTGACCTGGACGTCGATGAAGCCCGGTGCCAGGAGGCCCTCGATCCTGCGCCGCTCGATGGCGTCTGGAAGGTCTTTCTCCGCTGGAAGCGCAACGATCCGTCCCTGCTCGATGACGACCGCGCGGCCTTCGAGCATGTGGTCACCGTCGAAGATTCGAGCTCCGGTCAGCGCGAATGCCATCAGACTGTCTCCGTCACTTTGCGCAGACGCGGGGGATTGTCCGGGTTCCGGCCACGCGCCTGGGCAATGGCGTTCACGAGCGGATAGAAACTCTGGATCAGCGCAATCGGTGCGATGAAGGGATGAATGCCTTCGAGAGATGGCAGCATGACGGTCGCCGGCCCTTCCGCCGCGCCGGCGACAATGACGGGCACGTTCTGGTCGTTCAGCCTTGTCACGAGATCGTTGACGCCACTCAGTGTTTCATCGCGCTGGCTGAGGACGAGGATCGGAAAATGAGTGCCGGCGAGAGTCCAGGGACCATGCATCAGCTCGGCTGAACTCATGGCCTCGGCATGAACGCCGGCCGTTTCTTTCAGCTTGAGGGCCGTCTCCTGCGCCATCGCGAAGCCGACGCCGCGTCCGACGACAAAAAGATTATTGGCCTGGGTCAGGAGTGGAAGTGCGGCGGACCAATCCAAGGCAGCCGATTTCTCAAGAATCTCGGGCAGCCCTTCGAGGGCAGCCAACAGGTCGCGATCCTGTGACCAGTGCGCGACGAGCTGCAAAGAGGCCGCAAGCGCCGCAATGAAGGATTTCGTGGCCGCAACGCTTTTCTCCGGCCCGGCGTGGAGAGGCAGGACGATCTCGCAGGTTGTCGCCAGAGGCGAAGAGGTATCATTGACGAGTGCGACCGTCAGCGCTCCGTCGTCTCGTCCTGCCTGGGCGAGGTTGAGAATGTCGGGGCTGCGACCGGACTGTGACACAGCGAGGAACAGCGCGTCGCGCATCCGGGGCCGCGCATCATAGACAGACGTGACCGACGGACCAACAGAGGCGGTGACAAGGCCTGAGTGGATTTCCAGAAGATACTTGGCGAAGGTCGCGGCATTGTCCGAGCTGCCCCGTGCGCAGGTGACCGCGAATGGCGGCGGGGCTCCGCGCAGACGCGCACCGAGTTCACGGCACAAGTCGGCGTTGCTCGCGAGGAGACGTGCGACGACCTGCGGGGCTTCAAGCGCCTCACGCAACATGGCTGTCGGGGCGGGGTGGTTCAGGTCAGACATCATGTTGAATCCGGTCTGGCGGGCTGATGGTCAGTTCAGCCACGAAATCGTAGGCGTCGCCCCGGTAATAGGACGAGGTGAATTCGACGGCCTCGCCAGTCCCCGTATAGGAGCGGCGCTCGATATAGAGCGCCGGGCTCCTGACAGGGACTTGGAGCAGCGACGCCTGTTCATCGGATAGGAGCACGGCGTGAAGCCGCTGCAGCGCTCTCGTCGGCATCACGCCCTGCTCGTGCAGAACCGCATAGAGCGACTGCTTGACCAGGGTTGGATCGGGAAGAAATCGGCTCGGGACGACCGCATGCTCGATGGCCATGGGAATGCCGTTGGCTAGGCGGAGACGGTTGACGCGGCTGACCTGATCACCGGGCGAGAGGCCGAGTGCCATCAGCTCGTCGGGCGAGGCCTGCCCGACTGAACGGCTGAGGAGTATCGCGGAGGATGGCAACCCCCGGGCCGACATGTCGTCGGTGAAGCTGGAGAGACGGGACAGGGGCTGCTCGAGCCGCATCTGCGGGGCAATGAAGGTGCCGGATCCCCAGCGTTGAACGAGCACGCCCTTCTTGACGAGACCTGTAATCGCCTTGCGCACCGTAACACGCGAGACGCCTAGCTGCTTGGCGAGATCTCGCTCTCCCGGGAGCGCATCGTCCGCCTTGAACGCGCCCTTCCGGACGGCATCCTCGATGGATTGCTGCAGCTGAAGATAAAGCGGCGTGGGATTGCTCTCGTCGAGAGGGATCAGCGTGAGGGAGTCGGGAGCCTGGTCCGTCATCGGAGCCTCCGCGGTGAGGCTTCCCGCGTCATTTGCCGTGCCAGAAGAATCGCGCCGTCCATGGCATCCGCCTGCGGCGGCACAATGACCTGTTGAAGTGGGGGGGGCAGCCAAGGGCGTAGGGGCTCGGCCAACCCTCCGAACAAGCACAGGGCCGGGGCACCAAGATCGAGCAGGCGGGTCGCGATCTGTGCCATTTGCTCCGCGGCTCCTTCGATTAGCGTGAGTCCAATGGGGTCGCGCTGGAGCGCATGCTGGAGAACGAGGGGAGCATAGCCGGCATAATCCGCCGGACGGGCCTTGCCGACCCAATCCACGATGGCTTCAGGGCTATGATCGAACTCCAGCAGAATCGCACGGGTCAGCGGCGTCGGCGGGATGCGTCCGTCAAAGGCCCAGATGGTTCGGCGCAGAGCTTCGCGTCCGATTGCGGCGCCACTGCCCTCGTCGGAAATTTCGAAACCCCATCCGCCCACATAACGACGCTTCCCGGCGATAACCCCATAGCCGCATGAGCCGGTCCCGACGATCAGGATTGCCCCGTCTCCGCCGCCGAAGGCGCCGAGCCACGCAGCGTGGGCATCCGTATCGATGGTAAAGGATGCAAAGGGGTGGGGCCGCGACGTCAATCTATCGACTGCGCTGGTCTGTCCGGCACCGGCGGCTCCCATTCCGGCATGGATGCGGTTGAGATCACTTTCAGTGAGACCCGCCTCGACGATCGCGGCCCGGCTGGCGGTCAGAATCGAGTTCCAGACGAGATCGGGATCGAGCCGAATGTTGGAAGGGCCACCGTTTCCCTCGCCCAGCAGACTGCCGTCCGCATTGCGAAGGCGGGCCCGGCACTTGGTGCCCCCTCCATCGATGCCGAGAAACAGGGAATCAATCATGGTCCATGGGCCGCAGGTAACTCAGCAGAAACATCATTCATCTTGGGGCTCATACCATGCCACTTAATATCCAGTTCGTGAAGGGCGCAATTCAAGCCGCTGGACAAATTCAAGCCTGCAGCTCGGCGATGGCAGTACCGCGATAGGAGCGATTGCGGCGCACCACGTACCAAAGAGCTTGTCGCCTTTCGATTGCAGCGATACCAATATGAGGTCACTTGTCCGCTGCCAATTGGGGTGGGACCTTCTGAAAGTCCCGCCGGATGGCGCGAGAATGCGGGAAAATCCGCACGGGGCAGGTCGAGGGATCGACGATGGGCCATAGCAGGCGCCCTCAAGCCTGAAGGAGGAAGTACGACGATGAGCTTTCTTGCTACCAAAGCCATTCTGAAGCGCACGGGACGGTTGCTGGCCACGGCCTCGGTGGCCGCTTCCGCCCTTGCTGTCGCCCATGCCGCGTCGGCGCAGACACTGACCATCGAAAGCTGGCGAAACGACGATGCCGACGTCTGGAACGACCAGATCATCCCAGCTTTCAACAAGAAATATCCGAACATCAAGGTTCAGTTCAAAGCGGATCCACCAACCGAGTACAATGCGGCTCTCAATGCACGCCTTGCCGGTGGCACGGCCGGAGACCTGATCACCTGCCGGCCCTTCGATGCCTCCCTCGATCTCTTCAAGAAGGGGAATCTCGTTGCCGTCAACGACGTGAAAGGCATCGAGAATTTCTCTGATGTGGCCAAGAGCGCGTGGTCGACCGACGACGGCAAGACAACGTTCTGTATGCCTATGGCCTCCGTCATTCACGGCTTCATTTACAACAAGGCGATCTTCGACGAATTGAAGCTGACGCCCCCGAAGACAGTCGCTGAATTTCACCAGCTCCTCGACAAGATCAAGGCAGACGGAAAATACACTCCTGTCGCCATGGGCACTGCCGATCAGTGGGAAGCCGCCACCATGGGCTTCCAGAATATCGGCGTGAACTACTGGAAGGGCGAGGAGGGCCGCAAGGCGCTCATCGAGGGCAAGCAGAGATTTACCGATCCGGCCTATGTCCAGACTTTCACTGAGCTCGCGAGTTGGGCTCCTTACATGGGCGACGGATACAAGTCGCAGAAGTATCCTGACACTCAGAATCTCTTCACGCTCGGCCGCGCTGCGATTTACCCGGCAGGCTCGTGGGATATCCCGATCTTTCGCAAGCAGGCAGACTTCGAATTTGATGCCTTCGCGCCGCCCGTGCCTGATTCCTCCGGTAAGTGCTACATCAGCGACCACACGGATATCGCACTCGGAATCAATGCCAAGTCAAAGAACGTGGACGCGGCCAAGACGTTCCTCAGCTGGATCGCGTCCTCGGAGTTTGCAGATATTTACGCGAATGCCTTGCCTGGCTTCTTCCCGCTCTCCAAGGAGAAAGTCACGGTCAAGGATCCAGTCGCAGCAAAATTCGTTGGATGGCGCGGTACGTGCGAAAGCTCGATCCGCAATTCATACCAGATTCTTTCCCGCGGAACCCCGAACCTGGAGAACGAACTCTGGAATGTCAGCGCTCAGGTGCTCAATGGAACAATGAAGCCGGAGGAGGGCGCCAAGAAGGTCGAGGACGGGCTGGCGAGCTGGTACGAGCCGCATAAAAAGTAATTGCTCTATCGACGTGGCGGGTTGCCCGATGTGGGCAGCCCGCTCTCTCTCGTATCGGACGCGATCCCGATGTCGACAATGTCCCCGGATTTGAGCATGTCTCTTGAAAGCGTGCCGACACGCTCGCGCATTCGGCCCCACATCATTGTATTTCTGGCACCGGCGCTCATCGTCTATTCGGTCTTTTCCATCTACCCGCTGATCGACACGATCCGCCTCAGCTTCTATGCCGGCGATCAGACCGGCGCTCAGCAATTCGCCGGTCTTGCCAACTTCAGGACTCTTCTGAGCGATGCCGCATGGTCGGCCCAGTTTTGGAATGCCCTCCGCAATAACCTGATCTTCTTCGCCATTCATATGGTGGTGCAGAATGGCATCGGCCTCGGGCTCGCAATGTTGCTCAGCTTGCCCCATCTGGCCGGAGGCAGCATCTATCGAACACTGATTTTCTTGCCGACCATGTTGTCCGTCGTCATCATAGGCTTCGTCTGGCAACTTATTCTCAATCCACTGTGGGGCATCGCGTCAAGCCTTATGAAGGCGGTGGGCCTGGGCAGCTTGTTCGGACCTTGGCTTGGACAGGAATCGACCGCCCTTCTCACGATCTCCCTGATCTCCGTCTGGCAGTTCGTAGGGATTCCGATGATGTTGATCTATGCTGCCCTCATCAACATACCGGATGAACTTCTGGATGCCGCTACGGTCGACGGAGCTGGACCCTTCAGCATATTCTGGTTCGTACGGCTCCCCCTGATTCTGCCTACGCTCGGCGTCGTCTCCATCCTCACCTTTGTTGCGAACTTCAATGCATTCGACCTGATCTATGCGGTCAAAGGTGCGCTCGCGGGCCCGAACTTCTCGACGGATATCCTTGGCACATTCTTTTATCGGACCTTCTTCGGCTATCAGCTGCAGGTCGGAAGCCCGACCATGGGTGCGACGGTCGCGACTGCCATGCTGATCATCATTCTGATCGGCGTGTTGATTTATCTCTTCGGCGTGCAACGGCGCTTGCAGAGGCACATGTTCTGAGGCGCCATGAACCAGTCAGTCAGACCCGGTCGCATTGTCGTTCACTTGGCTCTCGCAGCCTACACAATCATTGCTCTCGGACCCATTCTGCTCATCCTGGTCAATGCGTTCAAGACGCGCCGGGCCATCTTCGCGGATCCGCTCGGCCTGCCCGATGCCCGCACATTCACAACTATCGGCTTCGATCAGGTTTTCGCCAAATCAGACTTCGGGCTCTACTTCGTCAACAGCCTGACGGTGACCGTCGTATCGCTGATATTGATCGTTCTTGTCGGAGCCATGGCAGCCTGGGCACTGACAGAGTATCGGTTCCGCGGGAGTACCATCATCTCCCTGTATCTGGCGATTGGGATTATGGTCCCGATCCGCCTGGGAAGCGTCAGCATTTTGCGCATGATGGTGGAACTGCATCTCGTCAACACGCTGACGGCGCTCGTCCTGGTTTATGTCGCGCAGGGCCTGCCGCTGGCGATCCTAATCCTCGGTGAGTTCATTCAGCAGATCCCGAAGGACCTGCGAGATGCCGCACGCTGCGACGGAGTCAGCGAGTATCGCATTTTTGCAAGTATTATCCTGCCGCTTATCCGGCCGGCGATTGCAACGGTTGCCGTCTTCACCATGGTGCCGATCTGGAACGACCTCTGGTTTCCGCTCATCCTTTCCTCCGGTGAAGGCAAGCAGACGATTACTCTAGGGGTTCAGCAGTTCATCGGCCAGTATGTCACGGACTGGAACGCCGTTCTGGCCTCCCTGACCCTGGCCATCGCGCCGATCCTGGTGCTCTACGTTGTTTTTTCACGCTATCTCGTTCGCGGCCTGACGGCCGGGGCCGTCAAGTAGAGCGTTGTTCTCGCGATAGGTTGCAATCTCATGGCTGATGTATCCCTCCACGGTCTTGCGAAGTCCTTCGGCCCGGTGAATATCCTGCGCGACATCGACTTGACCGTCGAGGATGGCGAGTTCGTCGTGTTCGTGGGTCCGTCAGGCTGTGGCAAGTCTACCTTACTGCGCATCATCGCAGGCCTGGAGAGCGTCAGCGCGGGAGAGATCCGGATTGACGGCAGACGCGTCAACGAACTGCCGCCCGCAGACCGTAAGATCGCGATGGTGTTTCAGTCCTATGCCCTTTACCCGCATATGTCGGTATACAAGAACATGGCTTTCGGCCTCAAATTCGCAAAGGCCGGCAAGGCAGAAATTGACCGTCGAGTAAGGCAGGCCGCGGAGGTCCTGAAGCTCACACCACTTCTTGACCGAAAGCCGCGCGAGCTTTCTGGCGGGCAGCGGCAACGCGTTGCTATCGGCCGCGCCATTGTGCGTAAACCGAGTGTCTTCCTGTTCGATGAGCCGCTCTCGAACCTCGATGCGGCGTTGCGTGTCAATACAAGGCTTGAAATCGCAAAGCTTCATCAGGAACTGCGCTCGACAATGATCTATGTGACGCATGATCAGGTCGAAGCCATGACTTTGGCGTCGAAGATCGTGGTGCTCAACCACGGACGCATTGAACAGATTGGTGCCCCGCTGGATCTCTACCGTAACCCCCGCAACATCTTTGTTGCTGGCTTCATCGGTTCCCCGCGCATGAACTTCATCCAAGGCGAGGTGCGTGGCCTCGCGGGGGGTAGCGTTGTTGTCGGGTTTGCGGGAGTGGAGGCGGAAATCAGGGATGTCGATGCAGGCCTCAAGGTCGGCGACCCAGTGACAATCGGAATCCGGCCCGAGCACATGACCGAGCAGGGCGCTGACGCGGTCGCGCTTTCAGGACGCGTTCATGCCGTAGAGCGCCTCGGAGAGGCGAGCTATGTGTATATGGAGCTTGCCAGCGGAGACGAGGTGACTGTTCGGACGTCAGGTGACGTGGAGGTCGGTCCCGGCGAGCAATTTAACGCACATCCTTCGTGGAGATTGCTGCACGTTTTCGATAGCTCGGGCCGCTCGATCCGTGCTGCGAAATCGCTGACTTAGGACTCCAGTCTGAGAAATCAGGCGCTACGGACCCAATTGATCACAGGGCGCTCTCGCCACATGCAACGCTCAAGGCGAAGCCCAATCAGATGCTGCATACGAGCGAGCGACTGCTCGTCCTCTGCCTCGATGACCAACGTCAGATAGCGATTCGAGGCCTGCATGGTGCAATGTCCAAAGCCGAACTCGGCACGCCCTTTGGTCCCGGAATAGGTTGCCGGGATGTTATGTGCGAAATGCTTACAGAGTTGAGCGAGGTAGCGATCAGGCACCTCCGTACCGATACTGGCCTCTGACCTCAGGGCGGGCATCATTCTCTCTTCCTTCGAAACATCCCTGTCCAGAGAATTCCTGTATGGTTAAACCTCGGCTCTGGTCATTCTCCAAAATGCCTCATCTTAGGAGTAAAATTCAATGCGGATTTTTTCCAAGTCCCTATAAAAGCAGTAAAATTCTACTGTTATATCGTAGAATAATCGCGGGCTTTTTACTCCGTCACAGGCGCGGAGATGCCCATCTTGCCAGAAACGACGGGACGTCTTTGGCAGCCATAGGGACTGCGTAGAAATTGCCTTGGGCCTGATTGCACCCCTTGGTTCGAAGGAAGCGGGCCTGATCGGCCGTTTCGACCCCTTCGGCGATCACGTCCATACCGAGGCTTTTTCCCAACTCGATCACAGCCAGTACGATTGCGACATTATCCGAATCGGTTTCCAGGCCCTTGACGAAGCTCTGGTCGATCTTGATGTCATCAACCGGAAACTGCTTGAGATGAATGAGGGAAGCGTAACCGGTTCCAAAGTCATCGAGGGCGATGCGGATGCCATTGTCATGAAATTGCTTCAGGGCTTTTGCGACATGGGCAGAACTGCGCCCCAGAAAGACCGTCTCGGTGATCTCCACTTCCAGGCGTTCATTGGGCACGTCTGCCGTGTAGAGGATCTCGAGAAAGCGCTTGGCGAGTCCGATCCAATTGAATTGCGCGGAGGAAAGGTTGACGGCCACGCGGCCACAATCGATTCCTTGACCAAGCCAGCGGCGAATATCCGCCGCGACCTGACGAATGATGGTCTCTCCTACGGCAATCGACAGTTCTGGATCCTCGAATGCGCTTGAGAAAGCAACCGGGGTCAGCAGGCCGTATTGCGGATGCCGCCAGCGCGCCAAGGCTTCGAAGCCGACGATCCGCCCGGTCGCCAGCTCGACCTTCGGCTGGTAAAACGGAACGATCTGCCCCCCTTGAAGGGCCTCCTGGATTCCACGCGTGACCGCCGCCTTGTGCTCGATGTGGAGACGCATATCCGGCGAGTACACGACGGCGCGGTTTCTGCCACGCGCCTTTGCGGTGTAGAGAGCGAGATCCGCGTCCTTCATCAACTCGGCGGGTTTGCTGTCATGGGCTGGAAAGATCGCGATTCCGATACTGACATGACAGGACAACAGTTCCTTGCGATAGCGGATAGGGCGCCTGAGATCGTCCAGGATTTGGTCCGAGAGCATACGGGCGCGGAGCAAGGGCCCGGAATCGAGAATGACCAGGACGAACTCATCCCCGCCGAGTCTTGCCACGGTGTCTCCGTTGTGAGTCAGGCGGCGCAGGCGTTCCGCAGTCTCTCTTAGAAGGGCGTCCCCCGCATCGTGACCGAGCGTATCATTGATGGTCTTGAAATTGTCGAGATCGATCAGAAGCAGGCCGACACCGGTCTCCTGACGCTCAGCTTCTGCGAGAGCCTGCTCGAATCGACTTTGGAACAGCGCGCGGTTGGGAAGATCGGTGAGAGCGTCATGGCTCGCCGCACGCCACGATCTTTCCTCGGCGGCCTTACGTTCGGTAATGTCGAGGACGGCCGACATGACGTGCGGAACACCGCCGATGTCGAGCACCTTCCCGGCGAGAAGAACGGTCCGCACCGAGCCGTCCGCCAGCCGGATCATCGTTTCAAAATCACTTGTCTCGCGGTGCTTCCTCAATGACTCGAGGAACGACACCCGATCGGAAGGATCGACATAGATCTCGTCGATCGATTGGATGCCGAGCGAGCGCCAATGAGCACCGAAGTACCGGGTCGCGGCGTCATTCGTCTCGACAATCGTGCCGTCCATCCGCACGACGACGAGCGGCACCGGAACTGTCTTGAACATCGTCTCCAATATGGTCCTGCTCTCGGCAAGCTTCTGATTGGCGCGCCGCTCGGCCTGCGTTGATGCCCACTCCAGGCGCTGGAGGCGGTTTGACCGCGCAAGAACGAGGAATAGGGCGAGGTTCAGCATGACCATCGCCAGCACGAGCCCCATTGCCGTAGGGCCGCCGTTCTCTGGGTACAGATACCCGGCCAGCATCAGGATGCTGCACGCGACGCCGGAGATGACCGACCAGCGCAAGGCGGTCGGTACAGCCAAATAATAAATGGATGGCAGCATGAGAACGACGAACAGGGCGATATCGCTATGGGAGCTCACGAGAACTGCCGCTGCCCCGGCATTGATCCATTCCCAGGCGATCATCGACTTTTGAGCGCTGCGAAAGCTGTGTGCCTGGCCAACGGCCCAAAGGCATAGCAGGGCAATGAGCACCACGACGATCCGCGCCGAAATCGCGATGTGGAAATGCGGCGTGCCGTAGAATCGCCAGTCGCTTAGGAAAAACAGGGCATTGAGGATAGCCGAGAGCAGAAACAGCAGGCGGACGTGTCGAAGGGTTTCGGGCAGCCGCTCAGCTTGGAAGGCAGCCTCCCTCTCGGGAGCTGAGAATTCGCCGCCGAAATGAGTTAAGGATGGAGGTGACGTGTCTGGCATCAGGTCACGCAAGGGTCCTTCATCCAGCTGTACGTCGTCATCGTGGCCGTCTACGCTCGGCACCCTGCCAGGAAATCCGGGTAAGCTCAAGAAGGACAACGGCTTCTATCCAAAAGAGCGTGCTGGGCCCATGTACCTGCCGTGACCACATAGTCCGGTGGCATTACCTGGGCTGCAAGGCTCTTCGTTGGCTAGAGCTAATCCCCGCGGCCTGGACCGCTCTCTTCTTTCCCGGCCGCGAGCGTTCCAAAATGGCTAAAGGTCGCGGCCTGACGTTGCGGCAGCGGCATAAGGACCATGCAGGATCTGTGATGGACTGCCGGATGAAACGACGCTTCCCTCATTGACGAGAACCATCTGGTCCGCAAGGTCTTCGATATCCTCCGGTGTGTGGATGGAGATGAGGATGGTCACCCTCCGCCTGCGCCGCATTTCGTCAACAAGGCCGATCATGCTGCGGCGCAAGTGAGGGTCGAGGCTGCTGAATGGTTCGTCGAGAAGGACAAGAGGACGTTCGGAGATCATCGCGCGGGCCAGCGCAACCCGTTGGCGCTGCCCACCTGACATATCCCCCGGGCGCCGCCCATCGAAGCCTTTCAGCCCAACCGCATCCAACATTGACGATACGAGACGACTCTCTTCGTGGCTCAGGCGCAGCGATGGCCGCAACCCAAGGGCGACATTCTCGGCGGCAGTCAGATGCGGAAAGAGATTATGATCCTGGAAGACGATGGCGACCGGCCGCTCCGAGGGAGACAAGGGGAGGAGGTCCTTCCCGCGAAACGTCAGGGTACCACTCTCTGGTGTTTCGAAACCCGCAATCATGTGCAGCAACGTTGTCTTGCCGCCTCCGGAAGGGCCAACTATGGCGCAAAGCGTTCCTTCCTCGACCTTGAGGGAATAGTTGGCCTTGAAGTCAGGCCATGTCAGGCGACAATTCTCAATCTCGAGCATGGGACAGCCGGCCGGACATATGGGCGAGTAGAAAGGCCACGAGGAGGATGATCAACCCAAGGGCCGAAGCTTCTTCAAAACGATAAGCCCCCAATCGTTCGTACAGGAGATAGGGCAGAGTTCGAAGCTCAGGTCCGCCAAATAGGGCGATGATGCCGAAATCGCCGAACGACAAGGCCATTGTCAAAGCGAAAGCGGCCCCTAACGGGCGGTTCAGAAACGGCCAATCCACGATGCTAAGCTTCCTAACACCCACTATGCCAAGGGATGCCGACAGACGCCCATACCGCTCCTCGATAAGCATGAGACGCGGAGCCACATAACGGTAGGCAAAAGGCAGCGCTCCCAGGCTGTTGATGAGAGGCAGAAGGATTAGACCCGCCATGTCAGAACTGACCACAGGCCGGATGACCAGAAAAAGGCCGGCCGTGAGGGCGAAGGGGGGCATCGCGAGAAGAAGATTAGGCAGAAGGTCGTAAAGCGCGGCCGCGCGGCGCGACCGTAAAGCGACGCGCTTATGCCTTGCCGCCGTGCCAAGTGAGAGAGCCATGAGGCAGGCAAGGGCTGCCGCGGTCGCCGCAATCGCAAGGCTTGTCACAAGTGCGATGATCAGGTCCGCATCAAGTACTTCCGGAATATGTAAGAGACCGGTGAGGACACTCAGTGCCAGCGGCCCGAGGAAAAGGACGCCGATGCCAAGCATGACGGCATCAAGAAATTTCAGCCGACGGTCCTTTCTATCGGGGCGAGGAACCGGATTGCGAAAAGTTGTCGTGACTGGGGGGCGGTCGAAAACTCCATGAAGGACAAGGGTCAGTGCAAGACAAATCGCAACCTGCCCGAGAGCAAGCCACGCGGCGCGAGCAAAATCCAGATCGATCTTCAATGCTTCGTAGATCGCGACCTCCAGCGTCGCTCGGTCCGGACCGCCTCCCAGCGCGAGCACGATGGCGAAGCTTTTGAAGCATAGAAGGAATACGAGGCTTGCAAGTCCTGGAAGCTCTGCGCGAAGAACGGGCCAGTCCAGGTGGCGGAAAGTCTGCCCAGGGCTAAACCCGAGCGCAGAGGCGAGCCGCCACTGTTCAGCAGGGACCTGATTGAGCGCATCCAATGTGACCTTCGCCACGAACGGGGCATTGAGGAATACATGTGCAATGAGAATTCCCGGGTATCCGAAAATGCTCATGCTCTCCGCCCAGCCGAACGCGTCCATCGTCCGGGTCAGCCAGCCGCTGCGGCCGTAAACGGCAAAGACGGCAAATACTGCGACGATGGTTGGCATGACCATCGTCGTCCCGAGGAGCGCCAGAAGTGCTTCGCGCCCCCGGAAGCGGCGCCGCGCCAAGGCTAGCGCAAGGCCCGTGCCCAGGCCGAGAGAGAGGATGGTCGAAATGCCCGCCTGGAGGAGAGAGAACACGACAACGCGTAGAAGATAGGGCCCAAGGGAGAGAAGAGTGGTTGTTTCTCCCCCCGCGCGGAGCAAGGCCAGGACGCCACCCCATACCAGCGCGAGGATGGCGAACGCTACGAAGCTCCCAGGATGAGGCGGCCTGAAGCCCATGATACAGGCTTATCGCGCCGTTGCGTTGAGCCAGCGATCAACGAAGGCACGGCGGTTTTCCCGAACTTCGTCCGGAGTGAACAGAAGCGCCTTGCTCGGCTGAACAACGTCTTTGAACGCCGGAGGCAGGCCGGCTGCGGGGTTCTTGGCCGGCATCATCCAGTTGCCTTCCGGCATTGCGGATTGAAACGCCTCGGAGAGGATGAAGTCCATGAACGTCTTGGCGAGTTCGGGATGTTTCGCAACGCGTGTCATGCCTGCAAGCTCTATGTGCAGATAGTGGCCTTCCTCGAAGGCTGCAGCTCTATATTGATCCTTCTTCTCGACCGAGACGTGATAGGCTGGCGACGTGGTGTACGACAATACCATATCGGCCTCGCCCTTCAGGAACAGGCCATAGGCCTCCGACCAGCCTTTGGTGAAGGTGACAATGCGGGGCTTCAACTGCGTCCACGCCTTATCGGCCTGATCACCAAAAATCTTCTGCATCCAGAGCAGAAAGCCGAGTCCCGGCGCACTGGTGCGCGGGTCCTGCAGGATGATTTTCGGCCCGTTCTCATCCTCCACCAGTTCCTTCAGACTCCTGGGCGGATGGGAGAGCTTGGTGGAGTCATAGACGAAAGCGAGATAACCCCAGTCGAAGGGAACGAACGTGCCGTCATTCCAGGCGATGGGGAGAGAGAGATCGCTCGTGGCTAGGCCGTGAGGCACAAAGAGATTCAATGCCTTCGCTTCGGCAGCAAGGTTCATGTCGAGGCCGACGACCACGTCAGCCTTCGTATCCGCGCCCTCCAGCCGCAGACGGCCGAGGAGGCTTCCGGCATCTTCGGCGGTCACCCAATTGAGGTCGCAGTTGCACACAGCCTCGAAACGCTCCTTTACGGCTTTGCCGGGTCCGTATTTGCCCGAGAAGGAACTGTAGGTGTAGACGGTCAGGGTGGGTCTCGTCTCGGCCGACGCGATACCCGCCGTGAGACAGAGCGAAAGAAGAGCGAAGAAAAATCGGCTGAACATCAGGAACGCTCCCATGCATGAGACAGGCCGGTTCGGCGGCGCAGCGGGCACGGGACGCAGGTCTTCTTTAGAAATCGCATGCTCATTCCCTCCGCCGGCATGACCCGGATCAGGTTCAACGGGTCGGCGGCTCCGCCACCTCTCAGCCGTTTCCAGGCTCCCCGTGAGACGGTCTCGTTTCTAAATCAGTTCTTTTGGCCGAACAAGCGCCTTCGCTAGGCTCGGCTTTCGTGGCGATGCCGGCCCGTTGCTGGGCCAGCCGAATTTTGATTGGAATGGCATCTTTGACCGGAGGGGCCGTGATAGAAGGTCCTAGCGCGATTTGTGATATTGCCGTGGTGGGTCTGAGCGGCATGGGATCGGCGGCGCTTTATCAGCTTGCCAAGAGAGGTGTTCGCGCCATCGGAATCGACCGGTTCGCTCCGCCGCACGATTATGGCTCGACCCACGGCGAAACCCGGATCACGCGCCAAGCCATCGGTGAGGGCGCGGCTTATGTGCCCCTGGCGCTGCGCTCGAACGAGATCAGGCATGAGCTCGAGGCAACGACCGGCGAGACTCTGCTGAGCCAAGTCGGCTGCCTTATCATCGGGAAATGGATAACGGGGCAAACAGTCCCTTCCGCACGAATTTCCTGGCGACGACCAAACAGGTAGCGGACGATCATGGCATCGCCCATGAAATCCTCGGACCCGAGGACATTCGGTCGCGCTACCCGCAATTCTCCCTGCAGGAGGGCGAATTCGGCTATCTCGAGCCAGGAGGCGGGCATTTGAGCTCTGAGCGGTGTGTCGCGGCTCATCGCACCCGGGCGAAGGATCTGGGAGCCGGTCTTCAGCTTGGGACCCGAGTGCTGTCTCTCTCGACCGCTGGCGATGGTGTCCAAGTCACGACAGATCGGGAGACTGTCCATGCCTCCCAGGTCATCGTCTCTGCGGGACCCTGAGCGCCCGCACTGTTCGGTGCTCCGTTCGACAGACTGCTCGTCCCGAGCCCGCAGGTCATGCACTGGTTTCCGGTGGCAGGAGACATGGCTTTCCGCTGGGTTGAAAGCCCTGTCTTCATCTGGGCCCCGGGAGCGGACCCTGAGGACTTCCTTTATGGTTTTCCCTCGCTTCCAGCATCGGGGACGATCAAGGCTGCCGGGGAACAATATGACGAGGCAACAACACCGGAAACCATCGAGCGCGCCATCGATCCGATGGAATCCCGGGCCATGTACGAGGCCCATCTTGCAGGACGTTTGAGCGGCATCGGCTCTGCGGCAGCGAAAGCCACGACGTGTCTCTACACTGTCACACCGGATTCTCACTTCCTGATCGATCGCCATCTAGGGAACGAGCGGATTCTGGTGGTCTCGCCATGGTCTGGGCACGGCTTCAAGCATTCTGCAGCCGTCGGCGAGGCTGCCGCGCAGATGGTCACGGACGGGCGCAGTCACATCGACCTGTCGCCCTTCCTGCTTTCCCGCTTCCAGCCCTTATCGAGGGCTGCCGAACTCTGAGGGCGTCAGGCTGCCTGGCCTCATGCGAGATCCCATTTGAAGCGGATAAGGAACTGTATCCTATGGGAGAATACTCCAGCCGCTGGGCACTGGATGGGCTCCGATTGCTGCTTTGCTTCCCCTGATGGGCAGTTTATTGATGATCATGCCTTTGCCGGCATGGGGACAAGAGGGAACACTTTAGGTTCGGCTGATGGAAGAACTGCCGATATACAGCGGACAGGCGATCTTTTATGTCTTCATCGGGGTGCTCGCCCTCGGCGCTGCCTGGGTCGCCGGCCGGGCCTCGGCACAACGACCTCTGTTTGCCTTCAACCAAGCTATCGACCGCTGGCGCAAGGGGGATCTCCAGACGAGGATCAAAATCCTCGACCCACATACGCCCATCGGCCGGCTGAGCCTGGCGTTCAACGACATGGCGACCAAGCTTAGTCTTCGCGAGGCTGAACGCGAAAGCGTCCTGCGAGTCCTTCGCGAGGGCGAGGAGCGTCTGCAGATCGCCCAGGACGTTGCTGGTCTCGGTATCTGGGACTGGGACCATCTCACTGGTGACATATCCTGGTCCGCTCAAATGTTTCAGCTGGTCGGGCTCGATCCGACCACAACCGATGCCAATCTCTCTCGTGTCTGGCAGGAACTCATCCATCCTGACGATAGGGTGTGGATGGAGCAGGAGGTGCGCCGCTTCTCCCGCACGCTTGAGCCGCTGACGGCCGAATACCGCATCATGCGGGAGGACGGATCGATCCGGTGGTTGCTGATGAGAGGGCAGTCGCTCCCAGATCCGGTCGGCAAACCCGTCCGGACGGTGATTGTCAATCTCGACATCACCTCGAGCAAGGACAGCGAGGTCCGCGAACGCTTTCTCTTGTCCTTGAGCGACAAGATCCGCGACCTGGATCGTCCGGACGAAATCCTCATGACGGTGGCAGAAGCCCTCGGAAATCACTTGGGCGTTACCCGCGTCGGCTATGGTGACGTGGAAGATGCAACGATGATTCTCTCAACGCTCGTGGACTGGCATGCGGATGACGCACCCGACGTTCCCGGACGCCATCCCTTGAAACCATTTGGGCCCTATTTCTGCTCTGATCTGAAGTCGGGCCGGACCGCCGTCTTCGACGATGCCCTATCGGATCCACGTGCGGAGGGCCACTACGCTGCCTATGCTGCTTTGGATTGCATCGCCTCCATCTCGGTTCCGCTCGTCAAGGAAGGGCAGTTGCGGGCTGCTCTTTACATTCATAGCGAGGTTCCTCGGCGCTGGACACAGGCCGAGATCGATCTGAGCCGCGACGTTGCCGAGAGGACATGGGCAGCCGTCGAAAGAGCAAAGTCGGATGCTCGCCGACGCCTTCTGATCAACGAACTGAATCATCGCGTCAAGAACACGCTGGCGACCGTTCAATCCATCGCAGCGCAAAGCTTCAAAGCCGGCGAACCGAAGGCGGCACGCGAGGCATTCGAGGCTCGCCTATTTGCCCTCTCCAAGACACACGACGTGCTAACCCGGGAAAACTGGGAAAGGGTCAATCTGCGCGACATCGCGGAGGAGGCCATGGCTCCGTACCGACGCGACCAGATCGAGCGGTTCGCGATTGAAGGGCCCGCCTTGCACGTCCCTCCGAGAATCGCGCTTCCTCTTGCGATGGCCCTGCACGAACTGAGCACCAACGCTGTCAAGTATGGTGCATTTTCCGTCGACAGTGGCCGCGTCGTCATCCACTGGGATCTCATCGAAGGTTGGGATGAGAAGAGCCTGATCCTGCGCTGGCAGGAGGAGGGCGGTCCTCCCGTCAAGTCGCCGACCCGCAAGGGGTTCGGCTCGCGCCTGATCGAACGCAGCCTGTCCCGGGAACTGTCGGGCCAAGTACTGCTGGACTATCGTTCTTCCGGCCTCCTTTGCACGATCAGCCTGCCTCTGCCGGTTGCACAGGAAAGCCTGACCCGCGCATCCAACTTCGTCTGAGGCACGCAGGTTCGACTGCATCGGGCGGACCGAGGAACAGTCCGGTCACATTCTCGTTGAACTGGGCACCGAGGTTTCCCATGGCTGCCCAGCTCTACTCGCCACTGACCGAACGATCGGTTCACCTCTGCATCGATATGCAGCGATTGTTTTCATCTGACGGTCCCTGGCCAACCCCTTGGATGGAACGTGTTCTTCCGACCGTGGTTCGCATCGCAGCGCGCTTTCCAGAACGGACTGTCTTCACGCGGTTTATGACGCCTCAGCGTCCTGAGGATATGCCGGGGACGTGGCAAGCCTATTATGAGCGCTGGCGCGAGACCACGCGGGATCGTCTCGATCCGCGCCTCCTGGAGCTGATGCCGCCCTTGGCCCGACTTGCTCCACCCGCAACCGTAATCGACAAGCCGGTCTATTCGGGTTTTACAGGGTATAAGCTCGCCGACCATCTTCGGAAACGGCAGGCGGATGCGCTCGTGGTCACAGGGTCGGAAACGGATGTTTGCGTGCTGGCCACCGTGTTGGGCGCGGTCGATCACGGGTATCGCGTGGTGATCGTGGCAGATGGCCTGTGCAGTTCATCCGACGAAGGTCACGACAGCCTGCTGTCCCTCTACAGCAAGCGGTTCAGTCAACAGATCGAAACCGTCAACAGCGAAATTGTTCTCTCGGCTTGGTCCTGAGCGTCGGACTTCGCAGGGTACGAAGAACGGCTGCGCGCTAGCGCGGGTTCCTTCCTTTGCCGCTTGGACCGGGCGCAGCCGAGAGACCCGCCCGACGCAGAGCCTCTGCCAATGCACCGGAGGATTCTGCTTCCTTTCCTGCGGGCCGTCTGGTGGATCCTTGAGGCGTACGCTCCCTCGACGAGGAATTGCGACCCTCATCGCCGCGGGAGGCCGGGTTCTTTCCAATGGGGTCGCTCATGCGCATTGAAAGCGAAATGCGCTTGCGCGCTTGATCGACCTCAAGAACCTTGACGCGGACGATATCTCCAGGCTTCACGACAGTCCTCGGATCCTTCACGAAGGTGTCAGACAGCGCCGAGATATGGACCAGGCCATCCTGATGAACGCCGATATCGACAAAGGCACCGAAGGCCGCCACGTTCGTGACAACACCCTCAAGAATCATGCCGGGCTTAAGCTGGCCAATGGTTTCGACGCCCTCGAGAAACGTTGCTGTCCTGAATTCGGGACGAGGATCGCGACCGGGCTTCTCCAACTCGCCAAATATGTCCTTCACCGTCGGAAGACCGAACCTGTCATCCGTGAACGCGCCCGGCTTGAGCGATTTTAGGATCGACCCATTGCCAATCAACAATTTGATATCGCTTTTGGTTGCTTCAAGTATTCGCCTTACAACCGGATATGCTTCGGGATGGACGCCGGATGCGTCGAGCGGGTCCTCGCCATTCGGAATTCGCAGGAATCCCGCAGCCTGCTCGAAGGTCTTTGGCCCGAGACCCATGACGTCGTTCAGGCTCTTGCGCGTGCGGAACGGACCGTTAGCGTCACGGTGTGCGACGATGTTCTGCGCGACCCATTCGCCAAGGCCCGATACGCGAGCGAGGAGGGGAGCTGAGGCAGTATTGAGATCGACGCCGACAGCGTTCACGCAGTCCTCGACGACGGCATCGAGGGAGCGCGATAGCTTGTATTCTGCGAGATCATGCTGGTATTGGCCGACGCCGATGGATTTGGGATCGATTTTGACGAGTTCCGCCAGCGGGTCCTGCAGGCGGCGCGCGATCGACACGGCGCCTCGCAGCGACACGTCGAGGTCCGGCAGTTCCTGGCTTGCATAGGCCGAAGCTGAATAGACGGATGCACCAGCTTCCGAAACCATGATCTTCGTCAGCTTCAGATCGGGATGCCTCGCGACCAGTTCGGCAGCGAGTTTGTCGGTCTCACGCGACGCCGTTCCATTGCCGATGGCGACGAGTTCCACCTTGTGGAGGCGGCAGAGCCTCCCGAGAGCTACGATGGATTCGTCCCATTGCCGCTTCGGTTCGTGTGGGTAGATCGTGTCGGTTGCGACCACCTTCCCGGTTGCATCGACAACCGCGACCTTTACGCCGGTCCGAAATCCCGGATCGAGGCCAAGAGTTGGGCGGGCACCGGCCGGTGCGGCCAGCAGGAGATCGCGAAGATTGCCGGCGAATACCCTTACCGCCTCGTCCTCGGCGAGCTGCCAGAGCCGCATCTTCATGTCGAGTTCAATGGAGAAGCGGAGCTTCGTTCGCCAGGCCCAGCGGACGGTTTCGAGAAGCCAGCGGTCCCCTGGGCGGCCCTTGTCGGCGATGCCGAAGGCCAGGGCAGTGCGGCCTTCGTAGGAGCTGACATATCCGGGCTCGCCAGCATCCTTGTCTTCTTCCATTCGCAGATCGAGAACCTCTTCCTTTTCGCCCCGGAACAGGGCCAGAATTCGGTGAGACGGCAGCTTCGGCAGCGGCTCCGCGAAATCGAAATAATCCGCGAACTTCGCTCCATCTGCTTTCTTGCCCTCACGAACGGTCGAGGTCAGGCGCCCACGCTGCCAATAGGTTTCGCGAAGCATTCCCAGGAGCTCGGCATTCTCGGAGAATCGCTCGACCAGAATGGCACGCGCCCCTTCCAGCGCTGCCTCAGGCGTTGCAACCTCCCTATCCGCATTGACGTAGCCTGCAGCCGATTCCTTCGGCTCACGTTCCGGCTTGGCGAGGAGGAGGTCCGCCAAAGGCTCGAGGCCAGCCTCCTTCGCGATCTGGGCCTTCGTGCGGCGTTTCGGCTTGAAAGGAAGGTAAAGGTCCTCAAGGCGGGCTTTCGTCTCCGCGCTGTTGAGCTGAATGGTCAATTCGTCGGTCAGCTTGCCCTGCTCGCGAATGCTATCGATAACGGTCTTTCGCCGGTCCTCAAGCTCCCTCAGATAGCGTAGGCGCTCGTCGAGGGTGCGCAATTGGGCGTCATCGAGCGTTCCCGTCACCTCCTTGCGGTAGCGGGCGATGAACGGAACAGTTGCTCCTCCGTCGAGGAGCGCGATGGCAGCCTGCACCTGCCATTCCTGGACATTCAGCTCGCTCGCGATGCGCCGGCCGATGGATTGCATGAGTCGCTTCCTTTAGAACAAGGGCCGGGTTCTACGGCGCTGTCCCTCCCTCGGTCAACGGCGGCCCCTCGCGGCAAGGTCGCAGTGCCGCAGCGTAATATCCCTCCTGGTAACGAAATTTTCCTTGGCCTGAGGGGACTTGAGCGATAGACCGTCCGGCCCGTCCGCCATGAGATTGCCCCGTCATGCCCTCACCATCCCAAGACCTTTCCATCGGCATCGATTTCGGCACGAGCAATACGGTCGTCGCCATTGCCGATTCTTCCGGGAATGTGGAGGCGCTGACCTTCGATCATGGAGGGACCACCCTCAAAGTTTACGTGACCGCCCTTTGCTTCTGGGACGAGCGGCACGGAAATGGCCTGCGGACTCGAGTGGAAGGCGGCCCCTGGGCTATCGAGCGATTCCTCGACGGACTTACCGCGCACCGCTTCATTCAGTCCTTCAAGACCTTCGCAGCGAGTGCGACCTTTCAGGAAACCCGCATCTTTCGGGAGCGCTTTCGCTTTGAGGATCTTCTCAGTACCTTCATTCGGACTCTTTTACGGCATGGTGGTGATAGGTTCGATCTTTCGATCAAGAATGTCGTGATCGGGCGCCCCGTTGAGTTCGCCGGATACAATCCGGATGACGCGCTCGCCATGCGTCGGTACCGGGCAGCCTTCGGCAAGCTGGGCGCCAAACATGCCTGCTACGTTTACGAACCTGTCGGCGCGGCTTTCTTCTATGCTCGGGAACTGAAGCATGACGCGACGGTTCTCGTCGCCGATTTCGGGGGCGGCACGAGTGATTTTTCCGTTATGCGCTTTTCGAAGACGGGCGGAATTCTCAAGGCAGAGCCTCTGAGCCACGCGGGTATCGGTATCGCAGGGGACGCCTTCGATTACCGCATCGTGGACAAAGTTGTTTCTCCACGTCTTGGGAAGGGCGGAAGCTATCGGTCCATGGGGAAGGTCCTCGCGATCCCCAACCATTATTACGCCAACTTCGCGCGCTGGAACCAGCTGGCTATGATGAAGGGCAGCGGCGACTTGAAGGAGCTTCGCGAGCTGGCGCGTGTTGCACTTGATCCGGGTCCGCTGGAAAAGTTCATCGATATTATCGACTACGACCTCGGCTTCGACCTTTATCGAGCTGTGTCGGCTACGAAAATGGCCCTGTCGAGCGAAGAGGAAACCGAATTCCACTTTACCGGCGAAGGCGTCGATATCCGCGCGGATGTTACCCGTCGGCAGTTCGAGAGCTGGATTGCAGAGGACGTCGGTCGCATTGAAGAGACCGTTGACCGGGCTCTCGCTGCAGCACAGGTTCGACCCTGTGCGATCGAAAGAGTCTTCCTCACTGGTGGGACCTCCTTCGTTCCGGCGATCCGCCGTCTCTTTCTCGACCGTTTCGGCGAGGACCGTCTCACCTCGGCCGACCAGTTCGAATCCATCGCCTATGGCTTGGCCCTGATCGGCCAGGCGGACGACCCAGGCCGGTGGGCTACGGCCGAGGTCGAGAAGGGAACCGCAACATTGCTCTTGCCGTGAGACCGGCCAAGGGGCTTTATTCGCAAGTGCAGCAAAAAGCTGAAAGCGAAGCGGGTGCCGACCGTGTCTCAATCCCCTCTTGGAACTCCTGACAAAGATCTTCCGCTCCGTGAGGATATCCGCCTTCTCGGCCGCCTCCTTGGGGATACTATCCGGGAGCAGGAGGGAGAGGCGGTCTTCGACGTCGTCGAGCATATTCGCCAGACCTCGATCCGCTTCCACCGGGACGAGGACAAGGTGGCTCGCCAGGAGCTCGAGACGACGCTGAACAGTCTCTCCCGGGGGCGTACGAATCAGATCATCCGTGCGTACAGCTACTTCTCCCATCTGGCCAATATTGCAGAGGACCAGCATCATGTGCGCCGTTCCCGCGCCCATGCCATGGCAGCCTCGTCCCCCCGAGAAGGAACAATCACGCGAGCATTGAAGCTTGCCTTGGAAGCCGGCGTGACGCAGGCAGATCTTCAACGCTTTTTTGCATCCGCTCTGGTGTGTCCGGTGCTTACGGCCCATCCGACCGAGGTGCGGCGCAAAAGTACGATCGACCGTGAGATGGAGGTTGCGCAAATCCTATCCCAGCGAGATCGCCAGCATCTGACCCCAGAAGAGGCGGCTGGCAGCGAAGAAGCTCTCCGCCGCGCCATCCTGACGCTCTGGCAGACCAGCATCCTGCGTCGCAATCGGCTCAAGGTGATCGACGAGGTTGTCAACGGACTCTCCTACTACGACTACACATTCTTTCAGGAGTTGCCTCGCTTTTATGCGGCGCTCGAGGACCAGCTCAACGCGATCGATCCCATATGGGCAACACAGGAGCTTCCATCCTTCATGCGGATGGGAAGTTGGATCGGAGGCGATCGAGATGGTAATCCCTATGTTACTGCGGATGCCCTGCGTCAGGCGCTCCAGCTTCAGAGCAAGCACGCAATTGGTTTCTATCTGGAAGAAATCCATCAATTGGGTAGCGAGCTGTCTCTGGACGGGCGTTATGTCAGCGTCTCTGAGCAGCTTCAGAAGCTTGCCGACATATCTCCCGATCATTCACCCCATCGGCAGGACGAGCCTTACCGCAGGGCAATTTCCGGAATATATGCCAGACTGGCCGAGACGGCCCAAGCACTCGGATACGGAGAGATCGCACGGCACGCGGTCGGGAAGGCCACAGCGTATGGCAGCGCAGAAGATCTCGCTGAGGATCTTTCAGTTCTGCATCGCTCGCTGACTTCAAATGGGTCGGGCGCCTTGTCACGCGGGCGCCTTCGCAAGCTCCGTCGGGCTGTCGACGTTTTTGGGTTCCACTTGGCGAGTATCGATCTCCGCCAGAACGCCGATGTTCATGAACGGGTTATTGCAGAGCTTTTCGAACAAGCGGGCCCCGGTATCGGTTATGCGCAGATGTCTGAGGGGGACAGGGTTTCGCTCCTTCTCCGGGAGCTTTGCACGCCGCGCCTCCTGACGTCGCCTTTCTTGGACTACTCCAAGGAAACGGCCTCCGAACTCGCTATCGTTCACGAGGCGGCGCGAGCTCATAGTCTTTATGGTAGAGCGGCCGTGCCCAACTACGTCATCTCAAAGGCGAGCGACCCGTCCGACATCCTCGAGGTGGCACTTCTCCTGAAGGAGGCCGGACTCCTACGCACTCGCGACGGCGAGATGAACGTCAATATCGTTCCACTCTTCGAGACCATCGACGACCTGCGCCAATGCGGCCAAGTGATGGACGCACTATTTTCCATGCCGGATTATCTGCGCCTCCTGCGCAGCCGCAAGCAGGCCCAGGAAGTCATGCTGGGCTATTCCGACAGCAATAAGGACGGTGGCTTTCTTACGTCCGGATGGGAGCTCTATAAGGCGGAAATCAAGCTCATCGAGGTTTTCCAACGCCATGGGGTCACGCTGCGTCTGTTTCACGGACGCGGAGGCTCCGTCGGGCGCGGAGGTGGCCCCAGCTATCAGGCCATCCTAGCTCAGCCGGGCGGCGCCGTGCAGGGCGCCATCCGCGTCACCGAGCAGGGCGAGGTCATTGCGGGCAAATACTCCAACCCCGACCTTGGGCGGCGCAACCTTGAAATCATGGCAGCAGCGACACTTGAGGCGAGCCTGATTCATACGGGCGCTCCGGCGCCGCGGGACGAGTACCTGAAAGCCATGGAGGAACTCTCGGACAGCGCTTACCGAGCCTATCGAAATCTTGTTTATGAAACGGACGGCTTCGAGCGCTATTTTTGGGAGTCCACCGTGATTGGGGAGATCGCCAATCTCAACATCGGAAGCCGCCCAGCCTCGCGCACAAATTCGCGCCGTATCGAGGATCTGCGCGCGATACCTTGGGTATTTGGCTGGGCACAGTGTCGGCTAATGTTGCCGGGTTGGTATGGTTTCGGGTCCGCTGTCAACGCTTGGCTTCAGAAACATTCCGATACCGGACTTTCGCTGTTGCAGGAAATGTATCGCGAGTGGCCCTTCTTCGAGGCGCTCCTTTCGAACATGGACATGGTTCTTGCGAAGAGCAATATCGCAATCGCTTCCCGTTATGCAAAGCTGGTCGAAGACGAGGATCTGCGTAACGCCATCTTCCCGCGCCTTCGTCGGGAATGGGATGACGCTATCCGCAGTCTTCTCGCCATCACGGGCCAGAATGCCCTGCTCGACCACAATCCCCTGCTGGCCCGCTCGATCCGCAATCGGTTCCCATATCTCGACCCGTTGAATCATCTGCAAATCGAGCTGCTGAAGCGCCATCGTGCCGGAGACGCTGACGACCGTGTCGTGCAGGGCATCCACCTGTCTATCAACGGAATTGCAGCTGGTTTGCGAAACAGCGGTTAGTATCCGGCGTGGTCCATAGGTCGAAAGCTTCCTCTGAAGGACGATTTATTCCGGTGTGCGCTTGGGCCGTTTAAGTCGACACTGGGTCGCGACCGGGTTCTCCTCTCGTTCCATGGGGCAGGAAGAGATTTGGATAGTTCCCGAAACGCTTGGTGGATTGCGGCGTCCAAGCGTGTCAGATCTTCGCCTTACGGACTCTCTGTGAGAGGATAACTCCTTGTTCCGCATCGGCCAGCAGCTCGGAAAACCGGGCTGTAAGGTCTTTTAACTGATCGGCGGTCAATACGAGCTTTGTGCGGCGTCCTGCAAAATCCTCGAAGTCGAGCTCATATTCGTCCCGAACTGCCGAAGCATAAAACTTAAACAGTCGGCGAGTTCTTACAGGACCGGCCACGGCCAACCTCTTCGATAGGATACTAAGCCTCTCGTTTAGGAAAGGGTCGTCGTATTTTCAACCCATACTGCTTTCGAAAACGTAAGTTATGCCGTCGATGTGAAAATATGACGCTCTGGAACTTCAAGCATTTCGCGTGCGGCCCAGGGTACTCTTTCATAACGAGATATCATATCATTAAAATTGCATCTGCTCGGTGTCTGACGATATCGACACCGCTCCGCATTTCTATAAATCACGCGGAGCCGATTCCGGCTCCGCGCAAGAATAAAATTCACTCCGCAGCGATCAAGTGAGAGTCGCCGGCTGCCTCGAGCGCGACTGCTGTCGACTGGATCACAGCGGCGAAGCGTACGGCCGTATGGATTTCTGCCGCACTCACCCCTGCTTCCCGGAGAATTTTCTCGTGGCTATCGATGCACATGCCGCATCCATTGATGGCCGACACGGCAAGGGACCAGAGCTCGAAATCAATCTTTTCGACACCGGGGTTCCCGACCACGCTCATGCGCAGTCGAGCCGGCATCGTTCCGTATTCCTTATTGGAGGCAAGGTGAACAAACCGATAGTAGATATTGTTCATTGCCATGATCGATGCGGCCGCGCGAGCCGCGTCGAGAGCCTGAGGCGAAAGATGGGCCTTGGCCTCCGCTTCAAGCGCTTGCGCAACAACGGGATTTCGGGTCGCAAGACCGCAGGCCACGAACAAACCATACTTGCGCTGCGGGGACAGACTGTCATCCGTAGCCAGAGCGGAGAGGTTCAAGCGCACATCCTTCGCAAAGGCGGGCAGCTTCTCTTTGAGACTATCAATCGACATGGTGAACCTTACGCGGCCTTCAACGTATCGCCGCCAACCTCGCGGTTACACGGGCAAAGTTCATCCGTTTGAAGAGCGTCGAGGACTCGGAGAGTATCCTTGGGGTTGCGGCCGACATTGAGGTTGGTCGCATAGACGTGCTGAATCGTATTGTCGGGGTCGACGACAAAAGTATAGCGATAGGCTACTCCATCGGGAGAGCGCACGCCGAGGCCGTCGACGAGGGAGCCATTCGTATCGGCGAATTGCCAAATGGCAAGACGGTCGAGATCCCGGTGGTCGCGGCGCCAAGCGAGCTTTACGAACTCGTTATCTGTCGAGCCACCAAGAACGACGGCGTCCCGGTCGGAAAATTCCCCGGCGAGGCGCGCGAACTCCGCGATCTCTGTGGGGCAGACGAAGGTGAAGTCCTTCGGATAGAAAAAGATGATTTTCCACTTGCCGGGGAAGCTGGCCTCAGTGATCGCTTCGAAGGCGCTTTCGCCATTCTCGACATGAGCGTTGAACTTCGGCTTTACGCCAGTGACACAAAAGGCAGGCAGCTTCTCGCCAATACCAAGCATCGGAAATCTCCAGGTCAGCGTGTTGAGGCGCACTGATGCAAAAGCCTAGCTCAAAGGTCAACAGGGATGCCTGAAAAAGATCCGGACCCGCCTCCCACCTGGCTTGTGTCCGTCTGACACGGGAGCCCTTAGGAACCAGGGAGCGCGCGCCCCGTTGGAACCCATAGGGCGGCTGAAGGACGTCTCTAAAATCTAACTGATTAGCTAGGAGAAAAATATGCCTCGTGGTGATAAATCGGCATATTCCGACAAACAGAAGCGCCAGGCCCAGCATATCGAGGAATCCTACGAGAACCGTGGCGTTTCCGAAGGTGAAGCTGAGCGACGGGCCTGGGCGACCGTGAACAAGGAAACCGGCGGCGGAAATAAGAGTGGCTCTGGCCGCGGCAAGAAAGACACACATAGTTCGTCGAAACTCGGCGGCAAGCGTGGCGGAGCTGCATCGGCTGCCCGACCAGCTGCCGCACGGTCGGCTTCGGCCAAAAAAGCTGCCGAGACCCGCAAAAAGAAGGCGAGCTGAGCGATTGCGGCCGCGTTTGCGCGACCAAGGTGGGTTAGGGCCGGCGGCCGGAGCGCATCTGACCGCCGATGGACGTTGACTGACTGCCTGGGAGCTTGCGGGTTCCCGGTGAATCCATCGCTGTCCTAAAAACGCCCATAGGAGGACTGGCATCAATCGAGTCGATGCAGCCTACCTGTCGTCGTGCGGCTAGGCTGGCTTTCGAAGGGCCAGGTCAGCGGCACAATGAACACTGACACCGTGAAAAACTACATCCGCAACGGCAGACCGAGTGTCCGGCAACTGCCGAAGCTACAACCGTCTGGTCCCATCCCCATCATGCTGGTCGACGTTGCTTTCGGCGTTAGGGAAGAGGCCGCGCCAGCGCAAAGACTCACTATGATCGTAGGGGGCGAAATGGCCATGTCGCGAGCAGCCGCCATGGCGACAGGAATCATGAGCAGAGTGGTCGCAGTGTTGCATGATCTGGCCGAGACCCGCAGTTAGAATAAAGCGCCCGAAGAGGAAGATGAAGGGCCCGGCACTGCCGGTTCAGCATAACGAGAACATCTGCAACGAGTCGTGCCGGGCCCGACTGTATCATTGCGGCCGAAGGTAGCATCATTGCCCCGACGAGGAGCGCGGTCGCCCAGTTTATCGCACGGTAGAATTCCTCCCCTGTGATGACATTGGCTAGAATCAACAGGAACACCGAAACAAGGCCTGCGATTGCCGGCAACATGTTACCGGCTTGCCAGCCAAAGAAGTGGGACGGTGCCCAACCTTAAACGGTTTCGTTGCTCCGCTCATTCCAAACGGTGCTTTCCACCGAATCCTCCTCGTCGACAGTGTCGGCAATTCCGGAATCAGCCGCTCATCCCAGTTCCGCCTAAATCCGAGTTTCGCTGGACATGCGCAGCCGGACGCAACCTCCAAGCTCGCGCGAACTGTCCCTGATGTTGATGATACCCGGTGCACACTTCATGTTTGCAGGGCGCTGCGTCCACAGTCAAAAAACGAAATCTTGCCCAACTATCAACTGTTAAGGTACCATCTACGTCTACGAGAGGCATCAATCCTATCCCGCGTCTGTGCCTGGCGTCCCATTTCCGCCTGCGCACCGAGCGAGACGGGTGTGCCTATGCGCGTGGCAGCGTATCGCAGCCGCGTTCCTTAGGGTAGGTTTGCATGGCCTCCAGGTTACTGTCGTTAAGAGGATGATATCCGACGGCGGTTCCTGGCGACGCAGTTTCTGTCCAGCGGGCTTCCGACCATGTCCATGATCATCGAGCCGCGCGACGGCGACGCCGAGGACGATGCCAGCAGCACCAAGAAGCGCTCGCTCATTGCCATTGCCGGGAGCCTGCTTGGCGAAATCAGTCTGCTGAAGCTTGCGCTTGCCTGGATTATCCTCGCGCTGATCCCTGGCCTGCTCCTTGGTGTTGCGCCGCTCGTCCTTACCGCCTGGGTCTCGTCAGTGTCCGGACGCATCGCGGCGATTGCCAGCTTTGGCTCCCTCGTCATTCTTGCGGTTCTCGCTACGATTGGCTGGTATGGCTTGCGGCCCCTTATTCGCGTTGCTGAGCGCAGCTTCTGGTCTCTGAACTCGTTGGCTATCCAGCCGGGTTATGTCTTATGTCGTGAAGGACTCCGCCACTTGGCAGAGCGATTTCTGCCGCCCGGCGCCAGCGAAGACTCGCGCGTCGCGTTGCGCTCGGTATCTGCCGTGGGCGCAGGGCTGCTTGGCTGCATCATTGCCACCGCAGTTGCGATGGCCGCTTGGCCATCGACCCGCTGGACCGGCGATCTCACAGACCTCGCCGAACCCCTTAGGCTCGTCGTCCCGGCTCTCGCCAACACAGTGACCGTCTTGGCGAGCTATCTGGCTGCTGCCTCACTCGCATGGGGTATCGCTGACGGATTCATGGACCAGCCGCGCAACCTTCTCAGTTTCGACAATGAACATCCGTCGGCACGGAAGTGGCGTGTGGCGCATCTTTCCGACATACATGTCGTCGGCGAGCGCTTTGGCTTCAGAATTGAGAGCGGACGCGCCGGCCCACGAGGGAACGACCGGTTTGCACTTGTATTGGAAAGACTCGATGCGATCCATGCCTGTAACCCGCTCGACCTCCTGCTGATCACCGGCGACATGACGGATGCCGGGCGATCGGCCGAGTGGGCAGAGTTCCTTGATGCCATAGCGCGGCATCCAACACTTGCGGAACGCTGCCTGATACTGCCCGGGAACCACGACGTGAACATAGTCGACCGCGCAAATCCGGCTCGGCTTGAACTCCCGACCAGTCCGCGGAAGAGGTTGCGTCAGATGCGTGCGCTTTCGGCAATCGCCGCCATTCAGGGCGAACGCGTGCGCGTCACTGACCGGAGCAGGACGAGACTGGCCGGCAGTCTCAATGCCGCGCTGGAGCCTCATCGGAAAACAATTGCCGATTTTGCCGATACCGGCACGTTGCGGCTGTCGGCGCGGCTTGCCATGATGTGGGCCGATGTCTTCCCAATGGTATTGCCGCCGCCACAGGAAGACGGGCTCGGCATTGTCCTTCTGAACTCCAATGCAGAGACGCATTTCTCCTTCACCAATGCGTTGGGTTTGGTTGCAGAGGAGGACATGCGGGCGACGCTTTCGATCCTGAACCATTTTCCCAAGGCTCGCTGGATCGTTGCCCTCCATCATCATCCCGTCGAATATCCTATGCCTGCTAAGGCCCTTTCCGAGCGCATCGGCACCGCGCTCATCAACGGTAGCCGCTTTCTGCGAATGCTCAAGCCGTTTTCGCACCGTCTTATTGCGATGCACGGCCACCGCCATATCGACTGGGTTGGTCGCTGTGGTTCGCTGAAAATCATCTCGGCTCCCTCTCCCGTGATGGAGGCAACCGACGGGGAACCAACCAGTTTCTACATTCACACGCTGGCCGCGGCGCCGGATGGCGGGATCGCCTTGCTCACGCCGCAGCGCATCGAAATTATGCCACCTTCAAAATCGCTTACATCCTAATGGTCGCGTCTTCGACAACATGCACGTCGTTCTGCGGCGAGCCGAGCAATTCTGAAAGCCAGAGGCTTGAAGGATGATGGGCACAGAATGTCAGGAAGGCGATGGTAATCGGGACGCCGATGAATGCGCCAAAGATGCCCCAGAGATAGCTCCAGAAGAAGACCGAGAACAGCACGATCACCGGAGACATTGCGAGTGCGCTGCCCGTGATACGTGGCTCGATATAGCTGCCAACGACGAACTGGATAAGGTTGAGGCAAACGAAGATCGAGATCACCGCCTGCCAGGACTCGAACTGTGTCACCGCGAACAGGGTTGGGAAAACGGTGGCGACGAGGGGGCCGAGGAAGGGGATGTAATTCAGAGAGAAGGCAATGAAGCCCCATTCTTCAGCTAGCTGCAGACCAACAAGTTTGGCAAAGGCCCAGACGAGCAGGCCAGTGGCGAGACTCATCCAGGTTCTAACCAGCATATATTGGCGGATTTTGGCTGCAGTTGCCACGCTTCCGTGAAGAAGAACTCGACCGCTCTCCCGATTGCGCATGCTGCGCAGCTTCCGACCAAAGTCGTCGACTTCCAACAGACCGAGGATCACGTACACGAGTACGATCACCCAGAAGCTCATCGTGCTGTTGAGCCGTCCAGTGACCCTCTGCGCGGTACGGAGTATCCAGCCGACACTGAAGTTTTCCGACCAAACGCCCGCTACTGCGATCCCATGCCCTTCCAGCCAGAGGGTGATTTGATCATAGAAGGCCTGGAAACGGGCAGCATCACTGACGATCCAACGGCCGACGCGACCGAATGCCCAGACAATCAGCGAGCCGAAGGCGGAGAAGGCAACGATCATGACGAAGACGCTGATCGCAAGCGCCAGGAGCCGTGGCAGAAAAGTCTGAAGCACCTTCTGCAATGGCCAGACAAGCGCAATTATGAAAAGCGCGAAGGCAACGGGCGCGAACACAGAGCTCGCGATCGACAGCGCTGCAAAGACCATGATGATGGCGATAACAACCTGCGCGCTTTGGTGGATTCTTCTGGCGGTCATCTGAAGTCCTGGCGGGCAATCTGCAGTAAGTTAGGCTATAGGTCGCGCTGCGATCTCAGTCGATCTTGCCATGCATCGTTTGACAGTTCATCGAGGTCGAGGGCCGACGGCCTTATCAAGGTCATCCTTGTGAGCCCGGTAGAAGGCTTCTGCGAGCGATCCTCCTCGTTTCGAGGTGAGATTGGGAACTGCGCTTGGGTATTTACTTTAGAGGAATATTTGGAATCAGTCATGACGTTTAACGAACTTCCGACGAGACGGAAGAAAATGACCCGAGCGCTGTGTGGGAGCTTAGGACAGTTTGCGGGCTCTGAGCCGGGTGCATGTCGCTCTCCCGATCGGCGGAAGCCGGAAGATCCGCTGCTCAGGTCGCCCTCGCCGGAGATTTCGGCGGCCTGAAACAGAGCCGGCCGATAAGCACGAATGACCCAGCAGCTAAGAACTGAGAAGAATGTTCCGCTCGCCGCCGGGAGGTCGCTGAAACGCGCTGTTCCCGCGGTTCTGGGTGCGTTACGGCCCTGACGGCGAGCTATCAGTGGGAACCGATATCGCGTCATCGGCACCGGCGGCTCTGACGACCCGTTGCGATGTCACGTCCGCCGATTCTGATTCTGTTACTGTCCGTGCCGTGAACCTGCCACTGTTCGGGCTGAACAGTGGCAGGTTCACGGTTCCTGCGCGTCCATTGCTTCAGTCGCTGACCCTTGCCCTACCGGCGCGCCGGGTCCTCGGGCTGATCGGCCATAGCGGTTCGGGCAAGTCGACCTCTGATCAAGCTGCTGGCCTGCTAGGAGTAACGTCCAAAGGGTCGATCCTCTTTGACGGCGAGGTGGTGTCCGGCTGGGGTGATCGGTCTTTCGCGAGACGGGTCGTCTGTTTGCCGCAACAGGCGCCGCCAGCCGCCGGGACGCTCGTCAGGGAACTCGTCGCGCAGAGGGCGCTATCCTTGACATGGGATGCCCGGGCGCTTTGGAGAGATCCATGAGAAGGTGACGGAAGCCATGGCACTTGCCGGTGGCGAGCTGTTCGCCGATCGCCTTGGCCTCGGGGGCCAACATCCTGGAGGCTGCCTGGCGTTCTCGACTCGATGAGGTTATCGCGGCGCTGCCGGCCGGGTTTGACACAGTGATCGGCGAGCGCGGCGTGAGGCTTGCAGGCGGGTAGAAGCATCATGCATGCAGACCGCATTGCGTCCATCGATCATGGTGCCATCATCGAACAGGGCAGGCATGAGGAACTTGTGGCGTTCGGCGGAGCCTATAAGCATCCGTGTGAGGCACAGTTCCATTGACCGTTGACTTCATCTGGTGAGAGAAGGCTACGCCTCGCACGTGAACTGTATGATAGTATTCCGAGTCTTGAAATGTATATTATTATTGGCAGCCATCACTTTTTAATAATTAAAAGAAAGGTAATATAGGGAGACTCTCAGTTTTTAAACGCTCTAAAGAAGGGTGTTTACTGCAATTTTGCCTTGAGATCGCGTCTCCGAGCCACTAATACGGTCGTTGTAGGGCCCCGGGGCTGGAACCATTCTGTTTCCATTGGGGAGTTCCACAAAGAGTCACTTCAAAACTGGATATTCGTAATGACGCCTTCTCCATTGGCCAGTTGCTGCGATATCTCCGCTGCCGTGCTGCGTCTGCGTGTATCGGGCGCATGGCCTTCGGCCGTTGGGCCTCGCAGCCCAGCTAGGAACAGCCGCAGGAGGTCATGGCGGGCCATTCTGAAAATCACTCTTCAGCATGGAGCGAGCTTGCGTCCATTGTTCGCCGCAGCCGCTGCAGTGCTTTGGCGATCTTGGGAGAGGCGCAGCCCAATGCGCGGAGTGCATGGGGGCACAGAACAATGAGGGAGATGACAGCAATCACGCGCCGCAGCTCAGTGACAAGCGTATGGCTGCTGGCCGCGATAGCCGCAGCGGCTGCTCTGGCCTTGCTGATCCTCACAAACAGCGCATCCGCTCAAGGAGCACCGGCAGGCTCAGGCGAGCCAGTTTCTTCCGGAGCCTTGCTTCCTGCGTCCGACGCCGCACCGACCTTGCCGACTGTCCCGGCCGCCGCAGAGGGTTCAGGAGGAGCCCCTCCGCCCGCGTCTCTCCGCATGCCTCACAACCTCTCTCCCTGGGGCATGTTCCTGGCCGCCGACATGGTGGTGAAAGGCGTAATGCTGGGGTTGGCCTTCGCCTCGGTCGTAACCTGGACAGTGTGGCTCGCAAAAGGGTTCGAGCTGTTGGGCGCCAAGCGTCGTGCCAGAAAGGCCGTTGACGTGCTGCGTGACGTTACCGGGCTTACGCAGGCGAGGGAGCGGGTCGTGCGCGGAGAAATCCGGCCGGGGCCCGCGGTGGCCTTGCTCGAGGCCGCCCACCGGGAGGCGAGCCAATCGGAGAACTTGCCCGCGGATGGAGTCAAGGAGCGCATCGCGATTTCGCTTTCGCGGATCGAGGCTCGCGCCGGCCGGCACATGTCCCGCGGCACCGGCGTCCTGGCGACGATCGGCTCGACGGCCCCCTTCGTTGGCCTGTTCGGAACCGTCTGGGGCATCATGAACTCCTTCATAGGAATATCCCAAGCCCAGACCACCAATCTGGCCGTCGTGGCCCCCGGTATCGCAGAAGCACTGCTCGCAACCGCGATCGGTCTCGTGGCGGCCATTCCGGCTGTGGTGATCTACAACGTCTTCGCGCGCTCGATCGCCAGCTACCGCGCCCTGCTTGCGGATGCCTCGGCCGAGGTCATGCGCCATATCTCGCGCGATCTCGACAGGGGCAGAGCCTCCATGGTTCCCGTGGCAGCGCTTCAGACGGCAGCCGCTGCCCGGGCCCGCAGGGCGGAGTAATTTCATGGCCGTGCGTCTCAAGGAGCATGACGATGATCTCGGCGAGGTCAGCGAGATCAATGTCACACCATTCATCGACGTTATTCTAGTGCTGCTGATCATCTTCATGGTGGCGGCGCCACTCTCAACGGTTGACATTGCAGTCGATCTGCCGTCCTCGAACGCTCAGCCGCAGCAGAGGCCCGACCAGCCCGTGTATCTCTCCGTCAAGAGCGATCTGTCGCTCGCTCTCGGTAACGACACGGTTGCGAGGGAGGCGGTACAAGCTGCTCTGGATCGACAGACCGGGGGTGATCGCGAGCAGCGCGTGTTCCTGCGAGCGGACAAGACGGTGGCCTATGGTGACCTCATGATGGTCATGAACGTTCTGCGCGGGGCCGGGTATCTCAAGATTGCACTGGTCGGCCTTGAGGCAGCGCAGGCGATACCTGATGGTGCCGGACTGCCATGAGCGCCCGGTCGGCCGCGACGGCGAACGACCGGTGGACGGGAATCCGCTGGGGTGTCGCGACCATCACCGTTCTCGCGGCTCATGCGGCAGGCGCCTGGATTGTTACACAACGGCCGCTGGAGGCCTCAACAGGCAAGGCGGTTGCAGCCATCATGGTTGAGTTGGAGCCGCTTCCCGTGGCTCCAGCCGCCGAGCCGACGGACGTCGCACCTGCACCCGAGGTCAGCGAGGTCCAACCTGAGCCCGAAGCCGAGGCACCTGAGCCCAAGCCTGACATGCCACCGCTGCCCGAGCCGGCAAGGCCCAATTTCGAAGCGGCGGAACTCCAGTCTCTGTCCCCTCGCGCGCCGGAGCCGGAGGTTGTCCTGCCGGAGCAGTTGAAGAAATCGCCGGTGACCGATCCTCACAGGCCCGAGGTGAAGAAAAAGCCTGTACCGCGACCACGTCAGCAGAGAAAGCAGACAAGGCCCCAGAACAGGGTCGCCACGGCTCCGCCGCGCGCACAGGACGCCGCTACTCCTGCCGCGCCTGCCCTCGGATCGGTTTCATCATCGACGGCCTCGCCCGCGAATTGGCGAGGTGCACTGATCGCTCATCTCAACCGCGCCAAGCGCTATCCTCTGGAGGCGCGGCAGCGACGGGAAGAGGGGATGGTGCGCCTGAACTTCAGTATCGACCGGAGTGGCCGCGTAGTGGGCTATCGGATCGTGGAAAGCTCGGGATCGGCAGCGCTTGACCAGGAGGCACTCGCCATGATCCAGCGTGCCTCGCCGCTTCCCGCACCTCCGCCCGAGATAGGAGGCACCCGCATCAGCCTGACGGTGCCTTTACGTTTCAACGTCAACTGACCATGGGTTCTGCACGTCTTCGTCCGGCTGTGGGGTTGCAGGGCCCGATGACCTTATATCACCCTCGTATACCGCCGTGACGCTCAGGCGGATGAGGAATTCCTGGCAACTGGCCCAAACTCTGAGGCCATATGGCTGCAGTCCGGAAAGTCTGCCCCGCCATCGTCAACCTCGGCGGTTACCTTTGGTGCTCCCTTGCGTCCGAACAATCCCGCAGAGCGCATAGTCACTTCGATCAGCAGTGCTGAACCGGATGCAGATGAGGGTCTCAGCCATATCGAAATACAGGCCCGCAAGTGGGTAATGTATCGGCCAACGAATACACGGGAACAGGGAGGGCATCTCGACCATTTCTCACATGGCAAGTCAGTGGAGTGTGGGATGAAGCTGTTGGCCTGTGCAACTCTCGTGTCATGGGGGCTCGCGAGCCCAGCTCTGGCAGCTTCCGCTGCGCCTGAGCCTCTCAAACTGGAGACCGTCAACAAGGCAGACCTATCGTCGAAGGATCAGAAAGGAATCAGTCCCGCCTTTATCAAGGCCCAGGTTCTGCTCGACCGTGTGCGCTTCTCTCCTGGAGTAATTGACGGCCGTAGTGGCGAGAATGTGCGCAATGCCCTCAAGGCTTTTGAGAAAGCGCGAGAGCTAAAGATCGATGGAGTGCTCGATGACGAAGTCTGGGCGAAGCTCAACGAATCTTCGCCGGATCCGGTTCTTGTCGAATACACGATCAAGGCAGAGGACGTGAAAGGCCCTTTCGCCAAAATTCCGGAGAAGATGGAGGAGCAGGCTGGTCTCGATCATCTCGGATACTCCAGCCCCGAAGAGCTCCTGGCCGAGAAATTCCATATGGATAAGGAGCTTCTCAAGGCCCTCAATCCCAACAAGCATTTCGATGACGCCGGGACTTCCATAGTTGTTGCGAATGTCCGGAGCCGCTATGAGGCGGAACGCGGAACAGAGAAGGTCGCCAGGATCGAGATCGTCAAGAGCGAGCATACCGTTCGAGCTTGGGCCGACGATGGGGCGCTCATCGCCGTCTACCCAGCATCGATCGGCAGCGAAGACAAGCCCGCCCCCACGGGGTCGTTCACGGTGCGCGCTGTCGTTCGTGACCCGAACTACACCTATAATCCCGAATACGCCTTCAAAGGCGTGAAGGCGAAGGAGAAGTTCCAGATCAAACCGGGTCCAAACAATCCTGTTGGCACGGTATGGATTGATCTCTCCGTCGAATCCTTCGGTATCCACGGCTCGTCAGAGCCCGACACAGTCGGAAAAGCCTACTCTCACGGGTGCGCGAGACTGACAAACTGGGATGTGGAAGACTTGGCGAAGATGGTCAAGAAAGGGACTCCAGTCACGTTCTCGGATTAGGGTACGTCAACTGGATTGTTGAAGCGCTCTCAACCTACGTATCGATGGTTCGTAGGCGGCGCTGTTCACAGGCGTCTCGCACCGCAGCCAGACGAGGTCGAGATCGTTGCTCGCCAGAACAGTTGCGCGCTGCGTAGCCGTCGATGCAAGGGCGCTGGTTTCGGTTCTATTGCTTGCGCTGTGGCGTCAGAGAAGAATTGCCTCTTGGGCATCTTGCGCCAGATGGGCTTGAATTCTGCCTTTCGATGCTTACGTTTGATACTGTCATGTTTATATCGCATCACATCTTCATCCTCCGTGGAGGCGGCCTTTTCGCAGGCCGCTGAGCCCCGAACTCAGGCGGGCGCCTTGCGCTGCTGTCGTTCGGGGGCATGACACATCTTGCACGATTGAATTCAGCGAGCACGAACCCGACTGAACGCGGCTGTTCTCTTTGACAGGGAGCATTCACGAGCCGGGTCAGTGCCGCGTCGGAGGATCTCATGAATAGAATTGTTGAATTGCCTCAGGTCACTGTCGCAACTCATGACTACAATCGCCTCATGTCCATCGTGAGCATGGACCTCTCCCAGCGCAGGCCGCACCATCAATTCCTGATGTCGGAGCTCCGGCGTGCATCGCTCTGTCATCCCAACGCGCTACCGGAGGATGTGGTATCTACCAACGCAAAGGTCACGTACCGGCTGGATGGTGACGGGAGGTCGAAGGCGCGCGTCCTGGTGTATCCGGAGGACCTGCTCTGGCCTGGGGCGGAACTGTCCGTAATGACGCCTTTGGGAATCGCATTGCTTGGGCTTCGCGTGGGCGACTGCATGCCGTTCCAGGCAGGCCGAGACGGATCATGGCACGAGGTCCTGGTAGAGGACGTCCAGTTCAGGCTTTTTGGGGATGAAGAGGAATCCGACCAGAGAGCATCTGATCCTTCAAAAAGCGGGCATGCCAATTCCAAGGAGGATCTCGAGCGTCGGCTTGACGATGCCTTGATGGAGACTTTTCCGGCAAGCGACCCGATATCGATCATCATTTGCGGACGATCCTGATGGAACAATCCAAACGGACAAGGAGAAGACGAATGAAGTCCAAAAACAAAATCCCAATGACAAAGAAATCACAGCGAAATCAGCCGACGGAGCGAGATGCGATCGTAGCCTCCACCTGGGCTCCTCAACCACTGTCGCTGACCCGCGAGGAAATTCGTAAGATCGTGATCGACCAGATAGGCTAGCGGTAATCTGTCTGCGGCTGAACCCTGGGGACTCGCATATGCCTGCAGAACCAGACTTCGGCCCAACCCCTCCGTGTCATCGCGCTCACGGGAGACGAACCCATGCACATTCTTGCTGCGACGGACTTTTCGACGCGTTCGCAACGGGCCTTGCGGCGAGCCGGGCTGCTCGCGCGGGCCAGCGGCGCCGAGCTTACTCTCGTGCATGTCGTGGACGATGACCAGCCGCCGGATCTGGTAGCACTCGAAAGGCGAGAGGCCAGCCGGATTCTCGCTGAGCAGATCGGTACGATCGCAGAGCTGCGTGGACTTCCGTCTGGCGCGCTCGTGGTTGCGGGCGATCCGTTCGATGGTATCCTGCGCGCGGCAGCGTCGACGTCGGCGGACCTTGTCGTCATGGGTGCCCATCGAAAGCAACTCCTGCGCGACATTCTTGTCGGAACGACTATCGAGCGTGTGATCCGCACGGGTCCCTTCCCGGTCCTGATGGTGAATGGTGCGGTGGACCAGCCCTACCGGACAGCCCTGGTTGCCGTCGACATGTGCCAACCGTCCGTGAATGCCCTCAGAACCGGTGTGGCTCTCGGATTGCATAGTGAAACCCGGCTTGCACTCGTGCACGCATTCTTGCCGATTGCGAAAGGGAAGATGTTTTACGCCGGCCTCAGTAGGGACAGTATCAACAAATATGTTGCCGATGAACGTATAAGAGCCACCAACGAGTTGATTGCATTCCTGGGAGCGAACGGGATCAAAGATCACGGCTGGCCGATGCACATCGAAGAAGGCACGCCATACAATGTGATCTCCACGTCCGTGGAGCAATTGAAGCCCGATGTCCTGATCGTGGGGACGCACGGCCGGTCAGGAATCGCCAAAGCATTTATGGGGGGTGTGACCGAGGAAATCTTGCGCTCTCTCGATGTCGATATCCTCACTGTCCCGCCCTTCCGATGAGACGGCAATCTCGTCGTTGGAGTTCAATTGAGCGGCAGCGGTGGAGAGGCGCGCCAGGTTCGCAACCGTCATGCGTCCGGAAGAAGCTGAGCCATGGAGCTCCATTCATGTCTCGCTATCAATCGTCCTTTCCTTGTTCTCAGCGTGGAGGGATCGGGTCCTCCTCCGTCCCTGCGGTCGGAACGTCCTCTCTACCCTCCGTGCGGTCTCGATACAGGGCCGCCCGGACAAGCAGCATCAAGGTCACCGGCGTAGTCAGAATGACGAACGCGGCGATGAGGATCTCATGAACGGCGGGCCGGGCCTCGGTTACGCTGAAGAACAGGACTGATCCCGCCAGGATGCTGGCCATGCCCAATGTCGTACCGAGAGTGGGCGCATGGACGCGGGCATAGAAGGTCCCGAGTCGCAGCAGCCCAAGCGATCCAATGAGAGTGACTGCGGACCCAAGCAACACGAGAAGGGCCGTGAGCAGCGCGGCCCAGGCCGGCATGTCCTCTACCGCGCTCATTCGATCACCTCGCCGCGCATGAGGAACTTCGCGAGCGCCACGGTCGCGACAAACCCGAGGAGCCCGATGATCAATGACGCCTCGAAGTACACCGTACTGCCTGTGCGGATCCCGAACGTGACCAGCATCAGCATGGCGTTCACATAGAGGGTGTCCAGCCCGAGGATACGGTCCTGGGCGCGGGGGCCTATAACCAGGCGGTAGGTGGCGCAGCACATTGCGAGGCCGAGCAGAACTTGGGCGACGGTGACAGCCCCCACCAGGATGGAAGCGCTCATTCGAACACCTCCATCAGTCGCCGCTCGTAGCGCTCCTTGATGAGCCGGGTCCATGCCGTCTCGTCGACCAAGTCCAGCACGTGCAGCAACAGGGTTCCCTTGGCTGCGTCGTAATCGACCCAGATCGTGCCCGGGGTCGAGGTGATGATGATGGAGAGGACCGCGAGTCCGTGACGGCTGCGCAGTTCGAGTGGAATCGTCAGAAAGCCCGCATTCGAGCCGGGCTTTCTGGAGCCGACGATGATCCGGCCAACGGCGATGTTCGAGCGGAAGATGTCGACCAGTACCATGCCTGCAAGGCGTAAGGCAGCTCCCGGGCGATGGATCCTGGCCTTTTCGGGCCTCAGGGCCGCCATCGCCCATGATGCCAGGACTGCGAGCACGCTTCCCAATGCCAGATGGCCGGGCGAGACCGTCTGGTTCAGCAGAAGCCATACGACGAGAAGGGAGGCTGAGAGCAGGGGATAGGGCAGAAGCCAACTCATGGATTACCGTCTCCCTGAGCCGGCTGCACCCTTTCCGCCGATAGAACGCCCGTCATGTAGCCGTGCGGAGCCCGCAGGGCTTGCGTTGCCGCTTCCATGTATCGCATTGCTGGCTCGCCGCCGATGGTAAGGCCGAGGCAGAGCAGCAGGAGGGCGAATACCGGGCCCATCTCGATGATCCGCACCCTGGGAACGCTGTCGTCCAAGCGGGCCCAGAAGCTGCTGATGCCGGACCGCGTCATGGCAATCAGCGTCGCAAGCCCTGACACGGTCAGTAGCCCGATCATGGTCCAGGTTGAGACCTGGATGGCGGTACCATCCATTCTGAGCATCGCCGCCATGATGGCGAACTTCGCGACGAAGCCCGAAAGCGGGGGGAGGCCCGCGAGGAGCAATGCGCAGGCGATGAAGCTGCCTCCCAGCAGCGCGATCGTCGCCGGAATCGCCACCCCGATCTCGTCCGCCGGATCATCGTCATCACCCTCACCATAAGCCTCCATGGTGACGGCGAGCACGTCGGCGCCAGGGTCGCGGATGCGCTCGACCAGTTCCACAAGGAGGAAGAACGCGGCAATACCCAAGGTGGAGCTGACCAGATAGAACAATGTGGCACCGATGACTCCGCTGTCACCGGTGCCGATGGAGGCGATCAGCGTCCCTGACGAGATGAGCACGCTGCATCCGGCGAGCCGCGATAGCGACTGCGACGCCAGGATGCCGATCGTGCCGAATATAATCGTCAGAATGCCACCGACGAGCAGCCAGTCGCCGCCGAACCCTGCAAGCGGTCCTGCATCTGGGCTGAAGACCAACGTCCACAGGCGCAAAATGACGTAGACGCCGAGCTTGCTCATGATCGCAAACATGGCGGCCGCTGGCGCGGAGGCGGCGGCATAGGTCGTCGGGAGCCAGAAATTGAGCGGCCATGCGCCCGCCTTCATGAGGAAGGCGGTACCGAGGATCGCGGCCGCGGTCGCTGCGAGAGCCGCATCCCCTGGGGCAAGAGCAGGAATACGGTTGGCAAGGTCCGCCATGTTAAGCGTGCCGGTGACGCCGTACGCCAGGCTCGCGCCGATCAGGAAAAGAAACGAGGCTGTCAGGTTGATTGCAATGTAGGCCAGACCTGCCCTGACTCGAACGATCCCATCTCCATGCAGGACGAGGCCGTAGGAGGCGGCGAGCAGTACCTCGAAGAACACGAAGAGATTGAAAAGGTCCCCAGTCAGGAAAGCGCCGTTGAGGCCCATGAGCTGAAGCTGGAAGATTGTGTGGAACCGCGGTCCCGCACGATGCCATCGCGCCAGCGAGAATATCAGCGACGCGATGCCCAGCACGCTCGTCAGCATCAGCATGAGCGCGGAGAGGCGATCCAGTACGAGCACGATGCCGAAGGGCGCTGGCCAGTTGCCGAGCTGGTACACCGTCACCGCCGCCTCATCCGGCTCGGCGGGAGGCATGTCGGCCAGGCGGAGCAGCATGATTGACACGATCAGCAGGGCGATCGCCGTCGCAATCCCGATCCCGCCCTTCAGGGCGCGTTGGCGCTCGTTGAGGAGAAGCATCGCGGCTCCGGAGAGGAGCGGCAGGAGGATCGGCATAAAGATCAGGTGGTCCGCCAAACCCATCATCGCGAGTCCTCCCTGCCGTCGACGTGGTCGGTTCCCGTGAGGCCGCGTGAGGCCAGCAGAACGACGAGGAACAGGGCGGTCATGGCGAAGCTGATAACGATGGCGGTGAGGACCAGTGCCTGCGGCAGGGGATCAGTGTAGTGTGCCGGATCGATAACCCCGGTGTTCTCGAGGACCGGCGGCGCTCCAATGCGCAGCCTCCCCATGCCGAAAATGAATAGGTTGACCGCATAGGAGAGCAGGGACAGACCGATGATGACCTGGAATGTGCGCGGGCGCAGCAGCAGCCATACTCCTGAGGCGGTGAGGATACCGACCGCGAGCGAGAAGATGAGCTCCATCATGAGACTTCCTTCACGGCGGTCGGAGTGTGCGGGCGAGCGGCTCGAGGGGTTCGGATCGATTGGTGCGCAAGTGCGATCAGGATGAGCACTGTCGCCCCGACAACGACCGAGAAGACGCCGAGATCGAACAGGAGCGCGGTGGCAGCGGGAACCCTGCCGATGACTGGAAGGTCCAGGTACTGAAAGTACGAAGTGAGGAAGGGATAGCCGAAGAGCCAGGCGCCCATGCCGGTAAACGCGGCGCAGAGCAGGCCGAGGCCCGTCCAGATGATGGGGCGGATCTTCAGGCGCGCCTCCACCCAGCGGGTCCCACCCGCCATGTACTGAAGGACGAGGGCGATCGACATGGTGACGCCGGCCGCGAATCCCCCGCCTGGCAGGTCGTGCCCGCGCAGAAAGAGGAAAACCGCGACCAGGCCGATCACGGGGAAGAGCCACTGCATGATCAGCCCGGGAATCGTGAGGTAGTCGGCCAAGGTATCGCCGACGGTACGGTCCGGACTGGCCCTGTCGTGGGCATCCTGCACCTGCTGCTGTTCTGGCGCGTCGACACTCTCGGGCGCTGGGCGGAACCGGCGCAGGAGCGAGAAAACGGTGATCGCGACGACCGCGAGCACCACGATCTCGCCGAAGGTGTCAAAGCCACGGAAGTCGACCAAGATGACATTGACGATGTTGCGTCCGCCCCCCTCCGCATAGGCGTTCTCGACGAAGTAGCGCGAGATGGTATCCGGCAGGGGTCGCGTGAGCATGGCGTAGACGATCAGCGTCATGCCGGCACCCGCAGCGATGGCGAGGGTCAGGTCACGCCCACGGCGCACCCTAGCCTGGAATCCGGCGGACAGGCCTTCGCCCGCAACCTCGATCCGCTTCGGCAGCCAACGCAGGCCCAGGAGAATCAATACCGTGGTGACGATCTCAACGAGAAGCTGGGTAATGGCGAGGTCAGGCGCCGAGAACCAGACAAAGGTGATGCAGGTGATCAGTCCCGCCCCGCCCATCATGACCATGGCGGCGAGGCGGTGGTACTTGGCCTGATAGGCTGCGCCGATGGCGCAGAGGCTCCCGACGATCCAGAGCAGCAGGAAGGCGGGATCGAAGGCGGCGCCGGTAAGCGGACCGGCTCCCAGGCCGGTACGGTACAGCGGCCAAAGTGCAGCGAGCAACGCGAATGCTACCAGCAGGCGCAACTGGGGCTGGAGTCGCTGGGTTCCGAAAAGGCGCTCCACGGAGCGGGCCCACTTCCATGACAGATTGACCAGCACGCGCTCAAAGATGCGCTGGCCTTTAAGGCGGCGCACCAGGGGAGAGCCCTCGATGCCCTTCGCGAGATAACCCTGCAACAGCCAATACAGGATGACGCCGCCACTCAGGGCGATGACGCTCATGAGCAGTGGCTCGCTGAATCCATGCCACACGGCCAGACTGTAAGGAGGCGTGTCTGGTCCCAGAACCGATCGAACCGCTGTAGCGAGGAATGGCCCGATCGTCATAGCCGGGATGATCCCGACCAGGAGGCACACCAGGACGAGCAACTCGATGGGAAAGCGCATCCAGTGCGGCGGTTCGTGCGGCTTGCGGGGCAGGTCCGTGGCGGACGGGCCGAAAAATACGCCGTGGATGAATCTCAGCGAATAGGCCACGCTGAAAGCGCTTGCCACCATAGCAAAGTAGGGCAGGGAGTGATCGAGAAGCGAGTCGACGTGGAATGCTGCCGCCTCGGCAAAGAACATTTCCTTCGACAGGAAGCCGTTGAGCAGGGGTACGCCGGCCATGGCGGCGGCAGCGACCATCGCCAGGGTGGCCGTGATCGGCATGAACCGGAAGAGGCCGCTCAGACGCCGGATGTCGCGGGTGCCGGACTCATGGTCGATGATGCCGGCGGCCATGAAAAGCGACGCCTTGAACGTCGCATGGTTCATGGTGTGGAAGATCGCCGCCACGGCGGCAAGGGGGCTGCTCAGTCCGAGCAGAAGCGTGATCAGGCCAAGATGGCTGACCGTGGAATAGGCGAGCAGGCCCTTCAGGTCCTGCTGGAAAATGGCTGCATAGGCGCCGAGCAGAAGCGTGCAGAGACCGGCTGTCACGACGATGTAGAACCATGCTTCCGTGCCAGCCAGGACGGGCCAGAGCAGAGTGAGCAGGAACACGCCGGCCTTCACCATTGTGGCCGAGTGGAGATAGGCCGAAACCGGGGTGGGCGCGGCCATGGCGTGAGGCAGCCAGAAGTGGAACGGAAATTGCGCGCTCTTCGTCAGGGCGCCAAGCAGGACGAGAATCAGGGTCGGCAGGTAGAGGCTGCTGTCACGGATGCGGTCTCCGGAGGCCAGGACCTGGTCGAGATCATAGCTTCCAACGATATGGCCTATGAGCAGAACACCAATGAGAAGGCACAGTCCGCCCGTGGCCGTGACCGTCAGCGCCATGCGCGCCCCGTCACGAGCGCCGGCATTGTGGTGCCAATAGCCGATGAGAAGAAAGGAGAAGAGGCTGGTCAGTTCCCAGAAGAAGACCAACTGAATGAGATTGCCCGAGAGCACGATGCCCAGCATGGCGCCCATGAAGGCGAGCAGGAACGCGAAGAAGCGTGGCACCGGATCGTCGGCCGACATGTAATAGCGAGCATAGAGGACGACCAGAAAGCCGATCCCAGTCACCAACATGGCGAACAGCCATGTAAAGCCGTCCAAACGCAGGATGAAGTCCAGACCGAGGGTGGGCAGCCACTCGATGCCGGTGCGCAGAACGCCGCCACGGTGAATGGCGGGATACTGAATGGCGGTTACAACGGCGCCGCAGAGGGCGATCGCCCCGGCCAGGAAGGCCGCACCATTTCTGGCGTCCTGCCGCAGAAAGGCCGCAATGACGCTTCCGATGAAAGGAAGGGCGACGATGGCCAGGAGGGGCATGCCACTGGACATAAATTAAGCAATCTCCTTCCGGGTGGGAGCGCGGATGAAACTCCAAGTGAGGGCTATGCAACCCAATATGATTGACGGGGGAGCCCGAAGCAACGGCGGTACCGGTAAAAATCATCGCCCGGCCCCTGCGATGCGAGAGTGTTCGGCGATTCAGCGATAGCGATTGCCGCCGGCGTCCGCCTCCGAGAACTGCCACGCCGCGCCGCGGATCCATCCCACGGCCACGGGAGCATGGATTTCGTAGGGCCGTCCATCAGCCGGCTAGGATCTGCAAGACATGGGCCAAGGCCGCCATTCGCAGTCCGCTCTAAGTAGAACCTCCTTCTACTGAGAGCGTACGACCTTTCCACGTACTCGTGCGAGTGAAGGAGATCACTGGCCCACTTGCGGAAGCAGAGTACTGACGTGGCCCTCCGCATCGCTGCTACCGCTGGTTCAGCTCCGGCCGAGCATATAAAACTCGTCATTCGGCCGCATATTAGTGACGTTGGCGAGCCGGTTCGACATGCCGAAGAAGGCGGCGATCGCAGCGATGTCCCAGACATCCTCCTCGTCGAAACCATGAGTCTTGAGAACTCCAATGTCGGTCTCGCCCACCGCATAGGCCTCGACGGCCACCCTCACGGCGAAATCGAGCATTGCTCTCTGCCGGTCGGAGATGTCCGCCTTCCGGTAGTTGGCAGCGATCTGGTCGGCGATCAGCGGGTCCTTGGCACGGATGCGCAAGATCGCCCCATGCGCGACGACACAGTATTGGCACTGATTGATGCCGCTCGTCGCAACGACGATCATTTCGCGCTCAGCCTTGGTGAGATTGCCGGGCTTGTCCATCAATGCGTCGTGATAAGCGAAAAAGGCGCGAAACTCGTCCGGTCGATGGGCCAGCACCAGAAAGACGTTAGGAACAAAACCCGATTTCTCCTGGACCGTGAGAATGCGAGAGCGGATATCGTCCGGCAGGTTGGCGACATCGGGAACAGGGAAACGGCTGATTGGATGCTGGCTCAAAGTAATACCTCGGTTACGGGCCTCGAAATGGTGGAGCGGCGCTCCCGGCAACCCCGTTGCCGCGGTCAGCATAATCGGTCTGGAACCTACAGCGAACGTATTTTAGGCTATCCTGAAGGAGATTGCCGATGAGCGTTCAGCATTCCGCGTCCAGCGAACCCATTCTGCTGCATGACAACCAGGGCGGCTTCGTCACCCTGACACTCAATCGGCCGGCTCAGTTCAATGCATTGTCTGAGGAGATGCTGACAGCGCTGCAAACGGCACTCGATGGGCTCGCCGAGGACGAAACAGTCCGCTGCGTCGTACTCGCCGGGGCAGGCAAAGCGTTCTGTGCGGGCCACGACCTCAAGCAGATGCGTGCTTATCCGAACCAGGGGTATTATGAAACTCTGTTCGCGCAGTGCAGCCGGGTCATGCAGAGCATCGTGAGTCTGCCTGTGCCAGTGATCGCCCGTGTGCAGGGGATGGCGACAGCGGCAGGCTGCCAGCTTGTGGCGACCTGCGACCTTGCCGTCGCTGCGGAAAGCGCCACCTTTGCGGTCTCTGGCATCAATGTCGGCCTCTTCTGCTCGACGCCCGCCGTGGCGCTCTCCCGCAATGTCGCCCCCAAGCACGCCTTCGACATGCTGGTCACGGGCCGCTTCATTACGGCGGCCGATGCCTTGTCCTATGGCCTTGTCAACCGGGTCGCGCCGGATGCCGACCTTGATTCGGTGGTCTCGACGCTCACGGCGGAGATTGGATCGAAGAGTCCCGTCGCGATCCGGACGGGTAAGGCCATGTTCAGTCGGCAACGCTCCATGAGCCTGGAAGACGCCTATGCATATGCGGCGCAGGTCATGGCCTGCAACATGATGGCGGAGGATGCCGCAGAGGGCATCGATGCGTTCATCGAAAAGCGCAAGCCGGTCTGGAGGGGGCGCTGAGCGTCAGTCGCTCCCTGCCACATTGCCGGGCGTCTGGCCGGCGCGCGCCAGTTCACGTAGCCGGAACTTCTGGATCTTGCCGGTGGACGTCTTCGGGATCTCCGCAAAGACAATAGTGCGTGGGCATTTGAACGACGCGAGATGTCGCCTGCACCAAGCGATCAGATCCTCCGCGGAGACTAGCTCGCCCGGCTTGATCTCCACGAAGGCGCAGGGCGTTTCGCCCCATTTCTCGTCCGGCATGGCGACGACCGCAGCCGCCTGGACCGCGGGGTGCTTGTAGAGCGCATCCTCCACCTCGATGGAGGAGATATTCTCGCCGCCGGAGATGATGATGTCCTTGGATCGGTCCTTAAGCTGAATATAGCCGTCGGGATGCTTCACACCGAGGTCTCCCGAATGAAACCAGCCGCCCTCGAAGGCCTTTGCGGATGCGGCAGGATTTTTCAGGTAGCCCTTCATCACAACGTTGCCACGGAACATAACCTCCCCCAATGTCGCGCCGTCGGCCGGAACCGGCTGCATCGTCCTCGGGTCGAGCACATCGAGAGCCTCAAGCACTGGATAGCGCACGCCTTGACGAGCCTTCATGGCTGCGTACTCCGCGGCATCGAGACGATCCCAATCCCGATGCCATTCGTTGACGACGGCAGGGCCGTAGACCTCCGTCAGGCCATAGAGGTGGGCCACGTCGAACCCAGCCTTTTTCATGGCGGCGAGCACCGCCTCGGGCGGCGGAGCCGCCGCCGTCAGGAATTTGACCGTGCTGAGCAGAGGTCGCTTCTCTCCGACCGAGGCGTTGAGAAGCGTCGACATCACGATAGGAGCTCCGCACAGATGGGTGACCCCGTGGTCGGCAATAGCATCGTACATTGGCTTGGCCCGAACGGCACGAAGACAGATGTGAGTGCCTGCGACGATGGATAGGGACCACGGAAAGCACCAGCCGTTGCAGTGGAACATGGGCAGAGTCCACAAGTAGACCGGATGCTGGCCCATTCCACTGGTGATGATATTGCCCATGGCGAGTAGGTAGGCGCCACGGTGATGATAGACGACGCCTTTGGGGTCCCCCGTTGTCCCAGAGGTATAGTTCAGAGCAATGGCATCCCATTCGTCCCGGGGCATGCTCCAGGCAAAATTCGGATCGCCTCCAGCTACGAAGGCCGCGTACTCGATGGTACCCAAATGCTCGCCTGAGCCAGTGAATTCTGGATCGTCATAGTCGATAATGAGTGGCTTGACGGATGCCAGGTCCAGGGCTGCCTTCACGATGGCCGAGAACTCCCGGTCTGTGATCAGGATCTTTGCGCCGCTGTGCTCCAGGGAGAAGGCGATGATCCTGGCATCGAGGCGGGTATTGAGGGTATTGAGCACTGCACCCACCATCGGCACGCCATAGTGGCACTCGAGCATGGCGGGCGTGTTGGGCAGCAGCACCGCGACTGTATCACCGCGCCCGACGCCTTGTCGCGATAGGGCAGAAGCAAGGCGTCGGGCGCGACTATAGAAGTCGCGATAATTGCGCCTCAAGGAGCCATGGATGATGGCCGTCTGGTCCGGATGCACGCTGGCGGCCCGTTCCAGGAAGGTAAGGGGCGTCAGAGGCTGGAAGTTCGCCGGGTTCTTGTCGAGATCAGTATCGTAAACGGTCAGGGGCACAGCCGCTTTCTCCAGTCCCAAGCTGCGATTATGTCCCGAGATAGTCGAGGCTGGCTACCCCGCTCAGGAGCGGTTCAGACGGGCATTCGGGCTGGCGTTGTCCGGACCGACGAAGGCCTTGGCACCTCAAGTAGGGGCGTTGTTCTATGGACGCACCTCGAAGTCGCCAAAGGCTGCTACGAAGGAGGTCGGCTTGATGACTCGATCGAGTGGGACTTGTCTTTCCAGGCTTTGATAGCGACAAATCCGCACGAAATAATACTTCTCACGAACAAGCTATTGAATATACAGAGAAAATCTTATCATATCGAGCGATAGCTTATGCGGCTGCGACACTCGCGTCGTTCGCTGTCTAAAGCAGGGTGAGGGCACCATGGGCCGCCATCGGGAGTTTGACGTCGACGAAGCTTTGTGCACGGCACTCCAGCTTTTTCGACGCAAGGGATATGAAGGCACATCCATATCCGACCTCACGGAGGCGATGGGCATCACCCGTCCGAGCCTTTACGCCGCATTCGGCAACAAGGAAGACCTGTTCCGCAAGACCCTGGATCTCTACGAGCGCCGGCACCTGTGCTTCATGCATGATGCGCTTCAGGCATCGACGGCGCGGGAGGCAGTGAGGAAACTTCTGCGGAGTTACGTCGATGTCCTCACCGATCCCTCGAATCCTCCAGGCTGCCTTGGTGTCAATGGTGCTGTCGCGTGCAGCGAGGCAAGCGCTCCCATCCGCGATGAGCTCATCACGCGTCGGACGATTAACGAGAACAATCTGCGCCTGCGCCTCGAGAAGGCGCGCTCCGAGGGCGACTTTCCCGCCGACGAAGAGCCCGCTGCCTGGGCCGGGTATGTCGTGTCGGTCGGCCTGGGAATGGCGGTAAAGGCTGCCTCCGGGGCGTCGCGTGAGGAACTCTATCGGGTCGTCGATTTTGCCATGCGTGGCTGGCCGGCGGCATAGGATCCAGGTCGGCCCAGCCTGAGGGGCACTCTCTGCCGGAGTGCCCCCACGGGTCTCAATTCACCAATTCCTCCGCCGGACGAGCGGCCGGAATGGCAGTGTCTTCCTCCGGCTGGTGTTTCAGGCGACGGTTACCCGACAGCTTGCGGATCAGAACATAGAAGACCGGCGTCAGAAACAATCCAAATGCCGTCACGCCGATCATGCCCGAGAACACCGCCACACCCATTGCCGAACGCATCTCCGCACCGGCGCCCGTCGATGTCACCAGCGGCACCACACCCATGATGAAGGCGAGCGATGTCATCAGGATCGGACGAAGGCGCAGGCGGCTGGCTTCGATGGCGGCCTCGGCCGGCGTACGGTCCTGAAACTCGAGTTCGCGGGCAAATTCCACGATCAAAATAGCATTTTTGGCGGAGAGACCCACGAGAACGACCAGGCCGATCTGGGTGAATACGTTGTTGTCCCCCGAAGTCAGCCACACGCCGAACAAAGCAGCAAGAAGGGCCAGCGGCACAATCAGGATGATCGAGACAGGCAGCGTCAAGCTTTCATACTGCGCCGCGAGAACCAGGAAAACGAGGAGAATAGCGATGGGAAAGACCAAGATCCCTGAATTGCCTGCGAGAATCTCCTGATAGGTCAAATCAGTCCACTCGGCGCTGAACCCCTTCGACAGGGTCTCGGCCGCGATCCGCTCGACCGCTGCGCGTGCCTGACCGGTCGAGTACCCGGGAGCCGCCTGACCGTTTATATCGGCGGACAGAAATCCGTTGTACCTCATGGCACGCTCCGGTCCCACGCTTGGCTGCATGTTCAGCAATGCGGGGAGCGGGATCATCTCCCCCGTCATGGAGCGCACTTTCAGGAATGCGATGTCCTCTGCACGTGCCCGGAATGGAGCATCCGCCTGGACGCGGACCGAGTAGGTACGTCCAAACTTGTTGAAATCGTTGACATAGAGCGATCCCAGATAGATCTGAAGCGTGCTGAATACGTCCGAGATCGGAACCCCGAGTTGGCGCGCTTTCGCCCTGTCTATATCTGCATAGAGCTGGGGTACGTTGATCGTGAAGCTGGAGAATATACCGGCAAGCTCGGGCGTCGTTGCCGCCTTGCCGAGGAAGTCCTTTGTAGCTCGATCCAGGGCCTCATAGCCAAGTCCAGCCTGATCCTCGATCTGCAGCTTGAAACCGCCGATCGTGCCCAGCCCCTGAACAGGGGGCGGAGGAAACATGGCAACCATGGCCTCAGATATTCCTGCAAACTGTTGATTGAGCTGCCTCGCGATTGCCGCCGCACTGAGGCTCGGATCCCGACGCTCTTCAAACGGCTTTAGAGACAGGAATACCGTTCCGGCATTCGAACTATTTGTGAAACCATTAATCGAGAGGCCGGGAAAGGCGATAGCGTTCTCGACGCCAGGATGCTTCAGCGCAATATCGCCCATCCGCCGTATGACGTCCTCTGTGCGGTCAAGCGTTGCAGCGTCCGGCAGCTGCGCGAACCCAACAAGATATTGCTTGTCCTGCCCGGGAACGAAGCCTCCCGGCAGGATCTTGAACAAGAAGCCCGTCGCGCCCAGCAGGGCGATATAGACGAACAACATCAGGGACTTTGTTGAGATGGCTCGCCGGACACCGCCGCTATAAGCGTCTGATCCTCGCTGAAAGAGGGTGTTGAAGCGGCGGAAGAGCCACCCGAAAAGTCTGTCCATGATCCGCGTGAGCCGGTCTTTAGGCGCATGGTGATCCTGGAGAAGGAGAGCAGCCAGGGCAGGGGACAGAGTTAGCGAGTTGATGGCTGAGATCACGGTCGAGATGGCAATTGTAACGGCGAACTGCTTATAGAATTGTCCGGTCAATCCGCTGATGAACGCGAGCGGGATAAACACTGCAACCAGCACCAGTGCGATCGCAACAATCGGCCCGGAGACTTCCTGCATGGCACGGTAGGCGGCTTGGCGCGGGCTAAGCCCATTCTCGATGTTTCGTTCCACATTCTCGACCACCACGATTGCGTCGTCGACCACGATGCCGATGGCCAGAACCAAGCCGAACAGGCTGAGAGCGTTGATCGAAAAACCGAGAACGTGCAGCACTGCAAAGGTGCCCACGATGGATACAGGGACAGCGGCGAGAGGGATGATCGATGCTCGCCATGTCTGCAAGAAGAGCACGACGACGAGAACGACAAGGAGCACTGCCTCCACCAATGTATGAACCACTGCGTCGATCGAGGCGCGCACGAACTGGGTCGTATCATAGACGATCTGGAAGTCGACTCCCTCCGGCATGTTGGCCTTGATGCTTGCCATCTCCGCCCGAACCTTGTCGGCAATCTCAATCGCGTTTGATCCCGGGGCCTGAAGCACGGGAATTGCGACAGCCGGTTTGTTGTTGAGAAGTGACCGCAGGGCATAATCGGCCGCGCCAAGTTCGACGCGGGCAACATCGCGCAGGCGCGTGATCTCGCCATGCGCTCCAGTCTTGACGATTATGTCGCCGAATTGTTCCTCATCCTGCAGGCGTCCTTGTGCGTTGATCGACAGTTGGTAATCGAGCCCGTGTAGTCCCGGGGAGGCGCCGATGACGCCTGCGGCAGCCTGTACATTCTGAGCGCGGATTTCGTTCACGATATCGCTGGCCGAAAGTCCGTGCTCAGCAATCTTCTGCGGGTCGAGCCAGACCCGCATCGAGTAGTCTCCGGATCCAAACAGAAGCACCTGGCCGACGCCCTGGATTCGAGCCAACCGGTCCTTAACGTTCAATGCAGCATAGTTTCTCAGGTATGTCACGTCATAGCGACTGTCCGGCGAGAGCAGATGGACGACCATCATCAGATCCGGCGAGCTTTTCACCGTTGTGACGCCAAGGCGCCGCACTTCCTCAAGCAGCCGGGGCTCTGCCTGTGATACGCGGTTCTGGACGAGCTGCTGCGCCTTGTCAGGGTCCGTACCGAGCGCGAAAGTGACGGTAAGCGTCATCACCCCATCTGTCGTGGCCTGACTGCTCATGTAGAGCATGCCCTCGACGCCATTGATTGCTTCTTCGATCGGCGCAGCGACTGTCTCGGAAATGACCTTTGGATTCGCCCCGGGGTATTGGGCCCGAACAACGACCTGCGGCGGCACGACCTCGGGATACTCTGAAATCGGAAGAGCTCGAAGAGCCAGCAAGCCGACTACGAAGATGAGGACCGACAGAACTCCGGCAAAGACCGGGCGGTCTATAAAGAATCTGGAAATATTCATGGAAGACGCTTTCAAATCTACCGAAATATGTCAGTCCGCTATGGAAGCGGAGGAACTCCCTGATCGCAGCGATGCAGAGGTGTCCAGAGAGGCAGGTTGGGGCGCGATCAAAGTGCCCGGGCGCACCTTCTGAAGTCCGTCAACGACAATCCGCTCGCCCGCGGCGAGACCGCTTGTCACGATCCGCAGTCCGTCAATGGACGCTCCAGTCGTGATCTCGCGGTAGCTGGCCGTCTGGCCTTGATCGACGACCAGTACGTACTTCTTGTCCTGATCGGTACCTATGGCCCGATCCGGCACAACGAGTGCGGCCGTGGATTTGGCTTGTCCCAAGCGAATGCGGGCAAACTGGCCAGGCATCAAGCGATCGTCCGCATTGTCAAAAACGGCGCGTACGCGCACGGTGCCGCTGCTGCTGTTGACCGTATTGTCGATCAACTGCACCTTACCCAGCGCAGCAGTGGCATTCGGTCCAGAGCGCATCTCCACAGGAATGCTTGAGACATTGACACTGCGGTCACGTCCTGCAGGCAGCGTCTGGAGCGCGCGCAGGACTGCACTCTCATCTGCATCAAAACTCACGTAAATGGGGTCGATCGAGACGAGTGTCGTGAGGACCGGCGCGCTAGCTCCTTCAGTGACAAGGTTGCCTGCGGTGACTTCGATTCTTCCGACACGCCCCGAGATCGGAGCGCGAACCTCAGTGTAAGACAGATTGAGGCGTGCGGACTTTGCAGCAGCATTGGCAGCACTCAGATTGGCTTCGGCCTCGCGGACGTTGTTTGCGCGCGTATCCAGGTCTCTTTGTGTAATTGTCTGATTGGCCGTCATTCTCATGCCCCGGTCGAGCTCGCTGTGAGCAAAGGCGAGCCGTGCCTCTGCTGAGCTGACCTGCGCCTCAGCTCGCTCTACTTCGGTGCGATACGGATCGGGGTCGATTGTGAAGAGAAGGGCGCCTTTCTTGACAAGCGATCCTTCCCGAAAATGAACTGCTTGGATGGTGCCGCCGACACGGGGGCGCAGGTCGACCCGTTCGATGGCTTCGAGCCGACCGGAAAACTCTGCCCACAGCGTAACCTCACGTTTGTCGACGGCGGCGACAGGCGCAGGTGTCGCGGGTTTCGCTGCGCTCGCACTGTCGTGCGAAGATGCGCCGTCGAGCGCTGACCAGATTGCCACGGTGCCAAGACCTACGGCGACCGCGCTGACGGACGCCAGAACCAGAATCCGCAACTTGTAGAAAAATTGCATGGAATGCCCACTGCCAGAAGGAAGTTCGACGCTTCGTGCATCAAATCTATACCAGACGGTACATTACTAATCGGTATGGTTGACCGTCCCTGGTGTCAACCTTTTCGTATCGATCGGTATCGAATTAGGGGGCAAACGCGGCATGAAAAGCGCAGCTATGTGTGGCAGCGCACATCCTCGCTGATATCGTGTTTCATTTCTGGCGCGCCTTGCTCATCCAAATCGAACTGCCGTTGGGCTAACTGTAATAGCCACGGCGATTGGCTGGGTCGGAAATGGGCATGCCGGGGACAAGCTCTGCGGCAGGCCAGGGACAATATCTGCAAGATTGCCCTGCCCACTCAATCGAACTGGCCCCGACCGCCGTCGCGGTTGCTGCTGCAAGCGCACCGCCAAGCACTTCTGAAACGGCACAGCCCGCAAGGAAGCGACGCGGGACCACAGGGCTCCCCGCAAGACTTTGCATAATTTAAATGCGGACGGCGCTACGTCGTTCCGATCGAGAGCGGTAATCAATTTAATGAACGTGTCTAGGAGATTAGTTTTCCAAATGTAAATGATGAACAGAAGATGAATGAATACTATGGAAACGCTTCCAGCATTTTCGTTCCCAATGTCTATAAGCTTAGCCGAAGATAGGACGTGGGGGTAAAGTTTGAAACGACTTCCGAACTTGTGCGTTAAATGGCCGTCGAGCAACGAGCTCGAGATGCATTCTAGGAGTAAGCACATGTCGAAGAAAATTCTTCTTGCCAGTGTGGTTCTCGCTACGCTCGTCCCTGCTGGTGCCTTCGCTCAATCGGGCGGCGCCGCGGCCGGTGCTGCCACGGGCGCAGTGGGTGGGGCCATCGTCGGCGGGCCTGTCGGTGCTGCGGTGGGTGGTGTCACCGGCGCCATCGTGGGCGGTATCGCCGACCAGCAACAGCCGGAATTCCGCCAGTACGTTATGACCCAGAAGGTCCCTTCCTACACATACAAGGAAGAGGTTCATGTTGGTGCTGTACTGCCCGAGTCGGGCGTAACTCTCTATGACGTCCCCACCCAGTACAAGGTGAAGGGCTATCGCTACACTGTGGTCAACAACACCCCGGTTCTTGTCGAGCCAAAAAGTCGTAAAATTGTGCAGGTCATTCACTAAGCTTGAATGAGATCAACGAAGGGCGGCTCAATGCCGCCCTTTTGTTTGATGCTCCTATGCTGACTGCCCCAGGAGGTAGCACCGAATAGCAGGGCCTCCCCCAGCAAATGCAAGATAAGCTCAACCGTGATCATAGGGACGGGCATGGCCGAAATCATTGCATTCAAGGACATGAAAATCACTGCGAAGCAGCGTGAGATCCTGGCGTTATTCAAGCCCGGTCAGTCCTGCGAAGCCGAAGCGCACCGAACCAGGACGGCGTTTAACTTCCCCAGTGGCCGCCCCGGCATTTCGGGCAATCTCGGAGACCTTTTCGAACAGGCGTGCGCGGTCGTCACGCGACATCACGAAGGAGACCCCAAGGTGCCGAAGGTTGTATCGGAAAAATGTGTCGAGTTGCTTCAGGCGCTCACGGAGCACGCCAAACCGGAATAAACCTCCAGACTGCCGCAGTTGCTGATCGCTGTGCATCATCAGGGTTCCGCACTTCCTGCCTTCCCGTTCGGTCGCCCTTCGGCGATATCTCCAGCGCGTAAGCGCGCTTCAATCCAAGCTGCCTCCTTCCGCAGAAGTGGGACCAACTCGCGTTGGCGCGTTTCGGTTAACCGGCTTTCGATTGCAGCAATCGAGAGTGCGCCAGCGGGCCTGCCATCCGCTCCGCAGATTGCGATGCCGATTGCCCATGAGTCGGAGAGAATGAGGCCCGGGTTGACCGCGTAGCCTCGTGCTCGTGTCTCCTGAACGAGCCCGCGAAGCATATCCGGTGAGAATCGCGGATACTTCTGGGCCAATAGGTCGGCATTTGCAGCAAGAATTTCCTCTACATCCCTATCGGGCAGAGTCGCCAGCAATGCCAGGCTCCCGGCCCCTACGCCGAGCGGATGTCTGTCCCCCGCATGAAGGGCATGGATACGGATCGGATAGGGTCCCTCTTCGCGATGCACACAGATAGAGTAGACATCGCGGGGAACCGAGAGGAAAGCGGTGTCGCCGGTCTCCTGGCTCAGCCGGGCGAGAGAGCGAAGCGAGATCGAGTGTATGCCGAACCGTGCACTAGCAAGCGTCCCCAGAACGTAGATCTCCGGTCCGATATAATATCGGCGGCTTTTCTGATCTTGATCCAAGAGGCCGGCGCGCACGAGCGCGAGAAGCATCCGGCGTACAGTCGGCTTTGGCAGGTTGCATTGCTCGACGAGGTGGGAGAGCCTAGCTCCCGTCGGGCCAGCCCGCCCCACAAGAAGCAGCAATGTTGCGGCGCGATCAATCGCCTGGGCTCCACTTGACGCTGGATCACTGGTCCCCTGCACGACGATCTTGGCCGAAGTCGACTTCGGATGTTCCAGCATATGGACCCTCAGCGGCACGCTGATTATGCGCTCCTCTAAGGCGGAAATTTTCATTTGACAAGCAAAGGCGCCAGAGTGCCTCCTGATGCAATCGGCAAAACCGCCCGCTAAGCGGCGTAGAAATATTCAGGGTCCGATATGTGGACCTATCGAGGAAACGTGAGAGTCCTGCGGGCTCCGGACCAGGAGGGTTATATGATTCTGTCTCGTCGCCGGCTATTGACTGTCGGCTCAACTGCTTTTGCCGGTGCCGTAATCGGCGCGCCGTTCGTTGCACGCGCTCAGCAGGCCGAGTTTACCTATAAGTATGCGAACAACCTGCCTGAAACGCATCCGATGAACCTGCGGGCGCGGGAGATGGCTGAGGCGATCAAAGCAGAGACCAACGGCCGTTTTGACCTCCAGATCTTCCCGAATAGCCAGCTCGGGTCGGACACAGATACGCTCAGCCAAGTGCGCTCGGGCGGGGTCGAATTTTTCACGCTGTCCGGCCTCATCCTGTCGACGCTCGTGCCTGCAGCATCCATCAACGGCGTGGGCTTCGCTTTCCCGAACTACGAAGCCGTCTGGAAGGCCATGGACGGCGATCTCGGAGCCTATGTCCGCGGACAGATCGCCAAGGCCAATCTCGTTGCCATGGACAAGATCTGGGACAACGGCTTCCGACAGACAACCTCCTCCACGAAGCCGATCAATACGCCCGACGATTTGAAAGGATTCAAGATCCGGGTGCCTGTCTCGCCGCTCTGGACGTCCATGTACAAAGCCTTCGAGTCCGCTCCGACCTCCATCAACTTCAACGAAGTCTACTCCTCCCTCCAGACGAAGGTCGTCGAGGGGCAGGAGAATCCACTCGCCATCATCTCGACAGCGAAACTATATGAGGTGCAGAAATACTGTTCGCTCACAAACCATATGTGGGATGGGTTCTGGTTCCTGGCCAACCGCCGCGCCTGGGAGCGGCTTCCTGAGGACGTGCAGGCCATTGCGGCTAAGCACATCAATGCCGCGGCCGTAAAGGAGCGCGATGATGTCGCAAAACTCAATGCAAACCTTCAACAGGAGCTTGCCGCGAAGGGCCTAAGCTTCAACCAGCCCAATTCCGCTCCTTTCCGGGATAAGCTGCGCCAAGCCGGGTTCTACGCCGAGTGGAAGGGCAAGTATGGCGACGAAGCCTGGGCCATTCTCGAAAAATCCGTCGGCAAGCTCGTGTAATGGCAATGGCCCACACCCAGACCCATCCTGGCAGGGCAGACCCAATCGCGGAAAGTTCTACCCCATCCCGCCGCCGTTCCTGGATAGCATCGCTTGATGCTATTCTCGGTGCGGCTGTCGAAATCCCGGTTGCGATTCTCGTCGCAACCGAGATTGTAATTCTATTTGCGGGCGTGGTGGCTCGCTTCGTCCTGCATCAGCCGCTTGTGTGGTCGGACGAATTGGCTTCGATCCTGTTTCTCTGGCTTGCCATGCTAGGCGCTGTCGTCGCCTTTCGCCGTAACGAGCACATGCGGATGACGGCGATCGTCAGCAGGGCATCGCCTCAAGTTCGTGCCTTCCTTGACGTATTCGCAATCGGGGCGGCTCTGGCATTCCTTCTGCTGATTGCCTGGCCGGCACTTGAATATGCTCAGGAGGAGACTTTCATTACCACGCCGGCGCTGGAAATCACCAACGCGTGGCGTGCCGCTGCCCTGCCGATCGGCATTGGACTCATGGCAGCATTCGCTGTGATGCGGCTTTTCAGTGTCGGGTCTTCGCGAACCGTTGCGATGGCTCTCGGGGCGGTCGTTGCGATCATGGCGATCTTCTGGATCGCAGAGCCCCTCTTTCGTCAACTTGGCAATCTCAACCTCGTCATCTTCTTCGTGGGCGTCGTCGCTGCATCAGTGCTGGCAGGAGTTCCCATCGCCTTTGCTTTCGGGCTTGCGATCTTCGGCTACCTGACCCTGACCACGCATACGCCACTCATGGTTCTCGTCGGTCGCATGGATGAGGGCATGTCGCATCTCATCCTTCTGGCCGTACCGCTCTTCGTCTTCCTCGGCCTTTTGATCGAGATGACGGGGATGGCACGGGCCATGGTCGCTTTTCTGGCAAGCCTCCTGGGACACGTACGAGGGGGGCTCCACTATGTACTCGTCGGAGCAATGTATCTGGTCTCAGGTATCTCAGGCGCAAAAGCTGCAGACATGGCGGCCGTTGCCCCTGTTCTCTTCCCCGAAATGAAAAAGCGCGGTGCCAAGCCAGGCGACCTGGTGGCCCTGCTTTCCGCAACGGGTGCACAGACCGAGACGATTCCACCAAGCCTCGTCCTCATCACGATCGGGTCGGTTACTGGAGTTTCGATTGCCGCACTTTTCACAGGCGGGCTTCTGCCCGGTGTCGTCCTTGCCATTACTCTCTGCCTGGTCGTCTGGTGGCGGTATCGGAAGGAAGATCTCAGCCATGTCCAACGCGCAACCAAGAGAGAAATCGGACGCACGTTCATCATCGCTGTTCCGGCGATTGCACTACCCTTCGTGATTCGCGCTGCCGTAGTCGAGGGTGTCGCCACGGCGACCGAAGTCTCGACGATCGGCATCGTATATGCCATCGCCATTGGGCTTGTCATATATCGCCAGTTCGACTGGACGAGGCTGAAGCCAATGCTGGTCGATACGGCCTGCCTGTCAGGCGCGATCCTGCTCATTATTGGAACAGCGACAGGAATGGCGTGGGGACTGACGCAGTCCGGCTTCTCTCGATCCCTTGCTGCGGCCATGACGGGTCTTCCCGGTGGAGCGGTCACCTTCATGGGTGTGTCGATCATTGCCTTCGTCATCCTGGGCTCGGTTTTGGAAGGCATCCCCGCGATCGTGCTCTTCGGACCTCTCCTTTTTCCGATTGCGCGCGCGGTCGGCATTCACGAGGTTCACTATGCAATGGTCGTCATTCTCGCGATGGGTATCGGCCTGTTCGCCCCACCATTCGGGGTGGGATACTATGCTGCTTGCGCGATAGGTCGGGTCGAACCGGCGGAAGGCATGAAACCCATCTTGGGGTACATGCTCGCCCTTCTCGTCGGCACCGTCATCGTGGCTGCCGTGCCGTGGATCTCGATCGGCTTTCTTCCGTGAGACGACCATGGCCTTCCTCTGGCGATGAATGGCCGTGTGAAGTGCCATTCACGGACGCGAGGCTTGCGATGGTCGTTCTCAGATGTCCGGCGGTTGTTGCCGACAAGGTGTTCATTCTGGAGAGCTGCCAATGACTGCGTCCATTCCAGCTCCTGCGAGCGGGATTTCTCCCGTGCAAAAACGGGTCATGAACCTGTCCCATTTTCTGCGTCAGGCAGCGCAACGCCATCGCGACGATATAGGCCTTGTCTGGGGCGACAGAGCCTGGACCTGGGCGGAACTCGACCAGCGTGTAGATGCAATGGCGACGGGGCTCGCTGCCTCTGGTGTACAGAAAGGTGATCGAGTCCTTGTGCAGTCAAAGAACTGCAATCAGATGTTTGAGTCGATGTTTGCCTGCTTCCGCATCGGCGCGGTTTGGGTGCCGACGAACTTTCGCCAGACGCCGGACGAGGTGGCCTACCTTGGCCAAGCAAGTGGCGCATCGGCCATGATATCCCATTGCGAGTTCCCAGAGCACGTCAAGGCTGCACGCGAGGCCGCTCCCTCCATTCGGTCCGTTGTCTCAATCGGCGCGTCCGAATTCGGCGACGACTACGATTCCCTCGTCGCACGATATATGGGACGGTCCTCTCCTGAGGCATCCGTCGTGCATGACGATCCATGCTGGTTCTTCTTCACCTCGGGCACGACCGGTCGTCCCAAGGCTGCGGTCCTTACCCATGGCCAAATGGCGTTTGTCGTGACGAACCATCTTTGCGATCTGATGCCTGGCACTACCTACCGGGATGCCTCACTCGTAGTTGCGCCGCTATCGCACGGAGCAGGCGTTCATCAGCTCACCCAGGTGGCACGTGGTGCCAAGTCCGTGCTCCCTGCAGGCGATCGATTCGATATCGACGAGGCCTGGAGGCTCGTTGAGAGGTGGCGGATCACGAACATGTTCACCGTTCCCACCATCGTCAAAATGCTAACCGAAAATCCCGCGGTGGATACATATGACCATTCGTCTCTGCGTTATGTAATCTATGCAGGCGCTCCCATGTATCGGGAGGACCAGAAACATGCGCTCAGAAAGCTCGGGAAGGTTCTTGTCCAGTATTTTGGGCTTGGGGAAGTCACGGGGAATATTACGGTGCTGCCGGCCGCGCTGCACGATGCAGAGGATAGGCCTGGAGCGAGGATCGGAACCTGCGGCTACGAGCGAACCGGAATGCAGGTTTCGATCCAGGATGAAAACGGACGCGAGCTAGCGGCGGGGGGTACGGGCGAAATCTGTGTCTGCGGCCCGGCTGTGTTTGCGGGTTACTACAACAATCCGGAAGCCAATGCGAAAGCCTTTCGTGACGGCTGGTTCCGGACAGGTGATTTAGGTCACATGGACGAGGAAGGCTATCTGTACATTACCGGTCGCGCCTCGGACATGTACATTTCGGGCGGGTCTAACGTCTACCCACGGGAGACTGAGGAGAAGATGTTGACGCATCCTGCGATTGCGGAGGTCGCAATCGTGGGAGTTCCCGACAAGACATGGGGAGAGGTCGGTGTCGCGGTTTGTGTCCTTCGAGATCGGGCGAGCCTCAATGAACAGGAGATTCTGGCGTGGCTAGAGGGCAGAGTCGCTCGCTACAAGCTTCCGAAGCGCGTGTTTTTCTGGGATACACTTCCAAGATCCGGCTACGGTAAGATCGCGAAGAAAGATATCCGGGCAGAGCTTGAGGATCGGGGCTGTCTACCGCTCGATCGGCCTGCTCAAGCATCTGGCTAAGCCAGAATTACGGGACCCAAGGATACGCCTGCAAGACAAAGCTGCTGAGCAAATGCGGAGAAAGTCATGTCTCATCAACAGACCGTGTTGGTCACGGGCGGGGCGTCGGGCATTGGACGTGCAATTGTCGAAGCCGTCCTTGCGGAGGGCTGGCGGGCTATTGTTGCGGATTCGAATGGCATTGACCTTGACCATTGCCGTGATCGCCTCGGGCCGTGTGGTGGAAGAGTGCGGTTCGAACAGATGAACGTTGCGGATGAGGATGCGGTCATCCATGCCATTTCAGCGTGTGAAGCCGAATTCGGCCTTCTGACGGGCGTGGTCAATTCAGCCGGGATCGCACGTGATATCCCGGCCCTCGATACCAGCACAGACATTTTCCGGAAGATGCTGGAGGTCAATCTGCTCGGAAGCTTTGTTGTGTCGCGGGAGGTGGCGAAGCGAATGGCCACTCGTGGAACAGGGTCCATTATCAATATTGCCTCCGTCTCGGGTCTCAAGGGGAACGTGGGGCGCGTAGCATATGGCGCTTCAAAAGGAGGGGTTGTCGTCATGACAAAAGTCATGGCGGTCGAGTTGGCTCCCATTGGAATTCGGGTGAATGCAATTGCGCCTGGCCCAATCGAAACACCACTTGTCCAGGAGGTCCATACCGCCGACGTGCGGGCGGGATGGATGGCACGCGTTCCGCAGCGCCGCTACGGTTCACCGGACGAGATCGCCAGCGCGGCTGTTTTTCTTCTCGACAGCCGCAAGTCGAGCTATGTGACAGGGCAAACAATTTGCGTTGACGGAGGATTTGCGATTGCTGGAATCATGGGCAGCGCCGCTTCCGTATCTGCAGCTCCGGCTCCTCTATAGACCGCACGTGATACTGACTGATCGTTTCCATGCGGGCGATCCCCGATGCGGTAGATACAAGTGGAGCCTATGTGATGCACGCCGCTAGCATCGGGCGTCGAGGAGAAGATTGGTGGTTGATCGACTGAAAGGCAAAACGGCTATCGTACTAGGCGCTGGATCCTCCGGGGCCGGATGGGGAAACGGCAAGGCGGCCGCGGTCGCGTACGCACGCGAGGGAGCCCGCGTGGCGTGTATTGATCTCATTCAGGAAGCAGCGGAAGAAACAGCGGCCATCATCAGGCGGGAAGGTGGCGTTGCCATTGCACTTGTGGCGGATGTGACCAGGACAGAGTCAATTCAGGATGCCGTGGCCGAAACGATGGCTGAGTTCGGCCACATCGATATCCTACATAACAATGTCGGTGTGACCCATATAGGGGGCCCCGTGGAACTGAGCGAGGAGAAGTTTGCTGCTGCCCTCAACCTGAACATTGGCTCAGTCTACCGTTCGGCAAAGGCCGTCATTCCGCACATGCTGCGGCAGGGCCGAGGGGTCATCGTCAATATTTCTTCGCTCGCAGCCATCCGATGGACAGGATATCCCTACTTCGCCTATTACGCGACCAAGGCCGCAGTCAACCAAGCGACAGTGGCGCTCGCCATGCAATATGCTCGGAGCGGCATCCGCGCCAATTGCATCATGCCTGGTCTCATTGATACGCCGCTTATCTACACACAGATTTCCGGGCAATACGCCTCGACAGAAGAGATGGTTGCAGCACGAAACGCAGCCGTCCCTATCGGAAAGATGGGAACGGCCTGGGACGTTGCCAACGCTGCTGTCTTTCTGGCGTCGGACGAAGCCCAGTTCATCACCGGGATCTGTCTACCGGTCGATGGCGGACAAAGCTGCGCGGTGTCCGAATTCTCCTGAGAGGCAGGATAGAGATGGCCGGAGGAGTATGAAATGAGCTTTGCAATCGCGAGCGACGGCGTTCGACTCTTCTATGAGTCGATAGGACAAGGCACGCCGATTGTCTTTGTCCATGAATTCGGCGGAAACCATTGGAGTTGGGAACCACAGGTCAGCTACTTTTCCCGAAGGCACCGCTGCATCACCTATGCAGCCCGGGGCTATTCTCCCTCGGATATACCTGAGGCAGTCGATAAATACTCGCAGACGCGCGCTGCCGACGATGTCATCGATGTCATGAATGCAGCGGGGGTCGACAAAGCTCATATTGTGGGCCTTTCGATGGGAGCATTCGCCTGTCTACATGCTGCTCTCCGTCACTCCGACCGTATTCTGTCGGCTGTTGCCGCTGGAGCGGGCTACGGATCGGAGATGGAGCACCAAGATTTCTTCCGCAAAAACTCGGAGGAAGTCGCGCGAGGCTTCGAGGAGCGCGGTGCTCAAGGTTTTGCTCCAGTCTACGCTGAGAGTGCTTCGCGCGTTCAATTCCAAACGAAGGACCCACGCGGCTGGCGCATTTTTGCTGAGAGGCTTGCGAAACATTCCGCTATTGGGGCAGCAAACACCATGCGTGGCGTTCAAATGCGCAGGCCTTCTCTCTATGATCTTAAGAATGAGCTAGCCGCTCTCGAGGTGCCCTTGCTTGTCATTGTCGGCGACGAGGACGATCATTCCATTCAGCCGGGCATCTTCCTGAAGCGGACCGTGCCACGAAGTGGCCTTGCCATGCTCCCGAAGTCCGGTCACACCCTAAACCTGGAAGAGCCGGAAATGTTTAACCGGCTGGTCGCGGAGTTTATTGCTCAGGTGGAGGCCGGACGCTGGGAAACTCGCGATCCACGAGCTGACCCTGCTCAGATCATGCGGACAAACTAGGACCCTGATCGAAGGCGGCACAGAATTTGTATGATGAGAAGTGCACATAACTCCAAGATCAGTGCACAGCTTTGAAAGCTGCAAGATCTTAAGCCCACTCACTCGGCCCTCGGCCGAGGCAACCAAGTAGGGGGGAAATCGAAAATGAGGCGGATTCTTCATCCAGGCCCAATCGCCCCGAACCGAACGACTGCTGTGTCCGATGCGCCGGTTCCATTGAAATTCGTATTGGAGTCAGGTCGGGCTGTGGACGAGGCACTTATCAAGGGATTCGCGGATTCGGGCTGTGTCGGCGGCTTTGTAGAGTTGCAAGGCGGTCGATGCGCTCCGTTCGAGTATGTCATTCCTGCCGCATCTCCAGATGCCAAGCATGCTGCCTGGTACAGCGCAACTATTGAACCCGTCGGTCCGGTGAAAATCGAGCGCGCCTGTGCCATTGTTGGATCGCGTGATGACAAACCATTCATCCATTGTCATGGGCTTTGGACCACGGACGAGGGCCCTCGGATGGGTCATATGCTCGCATCCAGTACGATTGTCGCCGAGCCGATTGAGGCAACGGGAATTGGGACAAGGAATTCGATCTTCAAGGCGTTGCATGATCCAGAGACGAACTTCACCCTGTTTGAACCGGTGGGGGGCTCAAAGGTTCGTGCAGTGCAGTCTGAGCCGCGCGTGGTCCTCGCAAGAGTCCGTCCCAACGAGGATATTGGCCATGCTATTGCGCACATCTGCTCGACCCATGACATACGAGCGGCCCGCATCCATGGTATCGGTAGCCTCAACGGCGTCCACTTCGCCGACGGAACATACCTGAAGTCTTACGCAACGGAAGTCCAGATCTGCGAAGGCAGCGTAATGTATGTCGATGATGAGCTGCAGACGCGGCTCTCTGTCGACGTCGTCAATATGAATGGAGAAATTTTCGCCGGCGAACTCGCGCGTCGGGACAATCCTGTCTGTGTCACTTTTGAGTTGGTGATCCTGGCGATCGAACCCTGAAGCGGCTTGTTTCCGGTCGGCAGCAGGTCGGAGCTCGCACCTGCGCTGCCCAAGTCTCCTTGGTGAGTGTCCGCCGCCTATTCCTACTGCGGCGGCAAGGGCAATCTCGTAGCTCGGTGATATAATCGGCTCCATCGCTTGATTCGCCAGGGACCTCGCCTCGGCCACTTATCCTGATCCATGATGCACCAATTTCCCTGAACGGTACACGGAGTCGAGCGCGATTGTCCAATTCGCTCCCATGGCCATGAGCGATGCCGTCCTTTATTTCAGAATCCATCACCAAGTGATGCTGCCGCGGAGCCATAATACATGTATGAGGTGTATCGAATTGAGACCATAGCCAGTGAGGCTGAGGGAGAAAGCGTCGTTCGCCGCATTTTGGTCAGGGCCGATTCTCTAGATATCGTGAAGGAGCGGGCACTAAGAATACTTTCACGCGCCCGCATCCCGCCGACCAGTAGACCAAAGATCGTAGCCGTTCGTGTATTAAACGGTGCTGGCTTCGAGCTCTTTCAAGTCAATGCAGCCGATTGATGTGTCTCGGCCAGTTCGGGGCGTGTCTACTTTCGAGGTGATGGCGCGGACACAGAGCCACGACCTCCAAATGGTCGACAATACCTCCATCCCTCCATCGCAACGCGTCGTCTCGGCAGCCATCCTCCGAAGCCCGCCTACACTCGGTTCATTGTTATTCCGAAGCTTCTCGTGGCGGGAGATGGCTGACTAGGGCTCTATGCCTTGCATCAGCCCCGGTTCAATCGCTCAGCCAAAGCAATGGGCTGGCTTTACTAAGCTTGTGAGACCTCCGGAGTGCATGGTATGGCGAGTCTTTCAAGAGCCCAACGTCAAGCTATGCCAAAGGCTCGGTTCACCATCCATTGAGGGAGAAGGCTTTGCTCACGAGTTCCGCAGCCGGAGTTTATGTGATTTGCCCGACACCGTTCGAGAACGACGGTCGGCTCGACATTGCGTCAACTGAGAGTATGGTCGAAGCCTTTCTGGCGGCCGGGGCTACGGGCCTCACCATTCTAGGGATCATGGGCGAAGCACCGAAACTGGCCGCCGAGGAATCACTTTCTTTTGCAAAGCATGTAATTTCAACCGTTGCAGGGCGCGTCCCAGTAATCGTCGGTGTGTCGGCGGCGGGCTTTGCGGCCATGTCTTCCCTGTCCGGCAAGGTGATGGACGCTGGAGCCTCAGGTGTCATGATCGCGCCTCCCTCGCATCTTCGGACGGACGATCAAATCGTATCCTACTTTGCCGATGCATCCGAGGCTATTGGTAAGGATACGCCGTTCGTGATTCAAGACTATCCCTTGGTCACCAATGTCGTGATGACGCCCAAAGTGATCATGCGAATTATCGACGAGAATGCGTCCTGTGTCATGCTCAAGCACGAGGATTGGCCTGGCCTCGATAAGATTACAACCCTGCGCCGCGCCAGCGATGGGGGGGGAACCCGACGCGTGTCGATTCTTTGCGGCAACGGCGGCTTATTCCTGCCTTTCGAAATGGAACGTGGCGCTGATGGTGCCATGACCGGATATGCCTATCCAGAAATGCTCGTCGGTGTCGTCAATTTAATGAAACAGAACATGCGCCGTGAAGCGCATGATCTTTTCGACCGGCATTTGCCGCTCGTCCGCTATGAAACACAGCCTGGCCTCGGTCTGGCGGTCCGCAAGTATGTCTTGCAGCGTCGAGGGATCATTGCATCCGCAACGCTCCGAAAGCCGGCACCGAAACTGACTCCAGAGACAATTGCCGATATTGAATGGCTAATGGACCGCATTGAGCATCCGCAAGAGGGAGCCTAACATCGTGGAAACAAATCTGAAGGGAAAGCGCGCACTTGTGCTAGGCGCGAGCAAGGGCCTGGGCTTTGGCATTGCTCAGGGACTTGCCGAGGACGGCGCGCAGGTGGGTATTGCGAGCCGCACGATCGAAGGTTCGAAAGCGGCAGCAGATAAGATTGGGGCCATCGCTTTTGCATGCGATACCGGCAAGACAGAGCAGATTGACGCTCTGGCGCAAAATGCAGTGGCAGAACTTGGGGGGATTGACATCCTCGTCCTGAACAGCGGCGGCCCGCCGCCTGGCAAAGCGCAGGGTGTCGCCTCTGACCAATGGCGGAACTCGTTTGAGGCAATGTTCGTCAACTTGGTCCGTCTGACCGATCACCTGCTTCCCGGCATGATCGAGCGTAAGTTCGGGCGTATCATCTCTGTGATTTCGTCCGGTGTCATACAGCCGATCCCCAATCTTGCCATTTCCAACGCGATCCGCCCGGCCTTGGTTGGATGGGGAAAGACATTGGCTAGCGAAGTGGCTTCGTCTGGCGTAACTGTCAATGCAATAGCTCCGGGGCGGATTGCCACCGACCGGCTAAAGCAGCTCGATGCCGCAAATGCGGAGCGCACAGGTCGCTCGGTCGAGGATGTTGCTGCTGCGGCGCGCGCAGGCATTCCTGCTGGCAGATATGGAGAGATATCCGAGTTTGGTGCTGCGGCCGTTTTTCTGGCCAGCGAAAAGGCTTCCTTCATCACCGGTTCGATCCTGCGGGTCGATGGCGGGCAGATCTCCTGCACCTAGTCTGTACAGGGCCTGGATGAACATAGGGCATCATTCATCCAGGTCCATGCTCCCTGGGCTGAGAGCGTGTCTATCGACTCAAATCATGCCCGCCATGTAGAAAATTAGTCCCGCTGCCGAACAGCCGATCAGAGTTGGGATCATTCCGGAACCCGCAGCCACACCCAATAGGCCTCGCCGAGAGAAACGCCATGGCTGGAGTCCAATTCCGCACGCTACGCCTCAATTCATTCGACGCTCTTCATTTCGCACCGTCAGGCTTCTTTGAGAGCCAGTTATGTGTTTCGTCGGGCGCATCCCTGCACCAGCGGTAGAACGCGTCGTAGAGACCCAATCCGACTGCAAGCTGACGATGATCATCGGAATACATCCGCGAAAGACCGAGCGATGCAGCAAGCAGACCGGGGGCTTTGGGAGCAAGGCCGAGGCGAGCGGTATCGACACCTCTTACGATTTTAGCAAGCCGCTCTAAAGGTGTCGTTGCAAGCCCGAATTCCTCGAGCATCGTATCGAACGTGCAGTTATCGCCGCGATGGCTCCAAAAAATATCGCTGTCCTCGAGATCGGATGGCGTTGCGACGAAGCGCTCCGCGACAGCCTTTACCTCCGACGGCGCGACAAAAAAAAAGAGGGCACCGGGGTCGACAAAGCGACGGATGAGCCACGGACAGGCGATGCGATCGATCTTGGGGTGGGAACGCGTTACCCAAACCGTACGTCCCTGCCTGTCCCGCAGAGGGATTTTTGCTTCTGGAACCATCGGCAGGCCAGCAAGTGACCAATCGTATACGCCCCCTTCCAGATAGTCGGCATGAACGCCGGCACATCGTAGCCAAGCTGCAATGCCCTGTGCGAGTTCACGCCCTTGTGGCACACGATGATCGCGGTACGTCCTGAGTATTCCGCAGCCCATAGGGGAGCCTCCAAGGGTAGGCGTCGGACCGTACCTGGTATCAAGCGAGGCTCGGCCTGAAAGACTTCAGCCGTACGGACATCGATCAGCACAGGACGGTGCCGAGTGCCAATAATACGGCTGAGCTTTTCAATAGAAATCCTCCAGACTTAGTCTGTCGAGCATCCTCGGATGGGGACCTGCCGAAAGGGGATGGTGGAACCGCTCGCTTCCAACATTTGGACCTCTATTCGTATGCAGGGCGACGATATAGAAAACTGCCAAGTAAACCTAAGCGACAGTGAAAATTTTCCCCTCGACGGTCCAGCTTACAAATGCAATTCTGGTGGCAGAAGGTTGTGGGAGCTGAGGTCCTCCGGTGCCATTAAGCATTTACTTTCACGGAGCTTCACGAGCCGTCACAGGGTCATGCTTTCTGCTTGAGACGGAACTGGCCCAGGTCCTGGTCGATTGCGGACTCTTTCAAGGCGCAAAGTCCGAAAGAGAGCTGAACTATCGTCCATTCCCTTTCAACCCCTCGATCCTCGATGCTGTTTGCTTGACGCATGCTCATATTGACCATAGTGGCCTGCTTCCCAAGCTCATGCTCGCGGGGTTCAACGGTCCGATCTTCGCAACCGGACCTACATCGGATCTTGCGTCGGTCATGCTGCCTGACTCAGGGCACATCCAAGAGGTCGAGGTCGATCAACTCAACCGCCGAAATGCTCGGAAGGGCCTTCCCGACGTCGTGCCAATCTATACGGGAGAAGATGCAGTCGCTTGCCTGAGCCAATTTCGATCGGTTTCGTATGGTCAGTGGCAGGCTATCGCTCCCGGGTTCCGTGTTCGGTATTGGAACGCCGGTCATCTCCTCGGCTCGGCTTCCATTGAGGTCGAGGTCACCGAAGGACATGCGGAAAAGCCGGTACGTTTGTTGTTCTCGGGTGATATCGGCCCGGGTGCCAAGCTTTTGCAACCCGAGCCAGCAGGTCCGCAGGACTTGGACTACGTGATCATGGAATCGACCTATGGCGACACGGATCGCCCGCCGATCACCATTGAGAAGCGGCGGCGAATGCTGAGAGACGAGATCCGTTCCGCCATGCGCCCCGACGGAGTGCTTTTGATCCCTTCCTTTGCCGTAGAACGGACGCAGGAAGTGCTTGTGGATATTCTCGAACTGGTCCAGGCGGGCACGCTGCCGCAGATTCCTATCTTCATCGATTCCCCATTGGCATCAAAGGCCAGTGCCATCTTCAAGCGTCATGCGGCGGAGCTGCGAAACGGGAACGATCTTGTCGAAGCCCTGGAATCCCACCGGGTCTTCTTCACGGAGAGCGTCGAGCAGAGCAAGGCGATCGATCGGATCCACGGCTTCCACATCGTGATGGCGGCGAGCGGGATGTGCGAGGCAGGGAGAATCAAACATCATCTCAAGGCCTATCTGTGGAAGGAAGAAACCACAGTACTCTTCGTTGGCTTCCAGGCTCAGGGAACGCTTGGTCGCATTCTGCAGGACGGAGCGCCTCGTGTACGCATCCATGGCGAAGAGATCAGTGTTCGTGCACGTATGCGTACGTTGGATCTTTATTCGGGTCACGCGGATGCCCCGGAACTTGAAGCGTGGCTGATGGAGCGGCTTCCTGTCCGGAGAGGCGTGTTTCTCGTTCATGGGGAGGATCCCGCCTTGACGAGCCTGAAGGCATTGCTGCAACGCAAGGCGTTCACTGGTTCCGTGATCATCCCTGAGCTTGACGATATCTATGACTTGAGCGGCGACATCCCCCGGCTCAAGGAGGATCACGAGCGCCGTCTGGCACCGGCGAGCACGGGACGACAGGACTGGAATAACGACTTCTCAAAGTTACTTCTTGATATCAACCAGGCCGTCGAGCAAGCTGCTGACCGGCGAACAAAGAGTGTTATCATTCGGCGACTTCGCCGCGCGCTTACGGAGCGTGACGAGGTCTCGTGACCCTGAGATTGATCAAAATCAAGGCTCGCCGTGTTGAGCTCTTCTAGGTTGAAGCAACCGGCAGTCTCAAGAGGAGGGCAACACCAATGTCGGAGGGATCCATGCTCCATCGCATTATGCTTCATCTCGCGCGTTGTCCCGCATATCCTGAAGGCAGCATCCGCCATGGATACGAGATTGTCGCCCCACTCGATACCAGCGGTCATCTGGATGCAGCGGAATGGAGAGAGCGGCGGAACCTGTGCAGGGTCCGGCGGTTCTGGGGAGACGAGGCAGAGCGTCTGGGTTGGCTGGTTCATCGAGCGGGCGGCGCAGGCGGGGCATCCTGGATCATAGACTATGATGCGACCAAGACAGTTGACGACGAAGCTGGTTATCGACTCAGCACACATCGGTTCATTCCCGGTGAGTATGTGTCGATTCAGGATGAGGACGAAAAGCTCCACACTTTCCAGGTTGCTTCGGTTCAAGATATGAAGGTTTCGGGGGCGATATGAGGCGGGTGTCGATGCAGCGCGTGCTCATCCTCGGGGTCGCTCTATTTGTGACTGCCCCTGCCTTTGCTCAAGAAGGTCGCATCCAGCGCGGTCTCGCGTTCGCGCGAACTCATTGTTCTCAATGCCATGCCATTGGTCCGTACGGCGATAGCCCCCTGGCTGAGGCCCCACCGTTCTCGGCTTTCGAGAAGCGCTATCCTATCGAAAATCTCGCCGAAGCTCTCGCAGAGGGCATTGTGACCGGCCATCCCTCGATGCCGGAGTTCCAACTCGACGCGGCGCAAATCAATGATCTGATCGCCTATATCAAGTCAGTCCAACGCTAGAGCGACGTGAAAAGTGGCCCACCAAGTCCACTTTTCATTGAACATAGGCCTTCGGCGATCGCTCAGTAGGAAAGCATCAAGGGAATTGGGCTGTCTCGCAGCATGGCCTGGGTGACCCCGCCAAGAACCAGTTGCCTCAAGCGGGAGTGGACATACGCTCCCATGACAATCATGTCGGCTTTGAGCATAAGGGCTTGTGAGCGAAGCGTTTCTCCTGCGTTGCCATTGGAAGCGGCGAGATCCTTGACCGAGCATTTGATCCCGTGACGCGAAAGATGAGGCGCAAGTTCCGAGCCTGGTACGGATCGGGAGATATCCTTTTCGCCAAGGATGCTTAGAATTTCGACCTCTTCTGCGGCTCTCAGGAAGGGGAGTGCGTCATTCACGGCCCTTGTTGCCTTGGCGCTGCCATCCCAGGCCACGAGAATTTTCCGGGCCCGGAAGGTGTCCACTCCAGGAGGCACGACGATCATCGGTCTTCCTCCATTGAAGAGAGTATCCTCTAGGATGCCGCGGCGAAGGCTCAGGGTATCCGGTTCTGCGTCGAAAATGGTGACGTCGTGGATTCTCGCCTGCTTGGTAAACGAACTGGCGAGCAGCGTATAATGCTCTTGGATCACACTTGACGTACAAGAGATCCCTTGTGCCATGGCATCCTGCCGAGCTTTCTCGATGGCGAGCTGAGCCCGTTCGAGAAGGCGCCGGTTTTCGGCCGCGACCAGACCTGCAGCAACGCTGCTGACGAAGGCGTGAGTCAAGGTCATTTCTGGGGAAAGTGCGGACATGGAAACATGAGCCCCGGCCTGCCCGGCCAAAGATATGCCGTATGAAAGCGCCCTCGAAGGACCCTCCTGCTCGGGAGAAAGGCCGATCAACACGCTCTTGATGTTCTGAATTCCCATATCAGACTCCCTGATCCTTATATTCATAAGCATTACTATCACACAGTAATGTTATGGCGTCTTTGATCCTGCTCAATCCGGTTACTTTAATTCCTCGCGATCAGCGTCGACCAAGGTCAGGCCGCCAGCGACGAGTCCCTTCCAGATATTTTCGGCACTGTCCGCAAAGTCGAAAAGTTCATGGTCGAACGGGTCGACCATCCTATGCTCTACAAGTGCCTCAAAGTTTATGACACTGTGCCAATACTCCTCGTCAAACAGAATGATCGGGAGAGGCGGTGCTTTGCCGGTTTGGCGAAGGTTGAGAATTTCGAAGAGCTCGTCGAGGGTCCCAAATCCTCCTGGAAAGACGACAAGCGCGTTCGCGCGCATGGCGAGATGCATTTTCCGCATTGCGAAATAATGGAATCGGAACGTTAGGTCTGGTGTTGAGTAAGCGTTGGGTCCCTGCTCGTGTGGCAGTGTGATGTTGAATCCGATAGAGGGCGCCCCCACGTCCGCCGCTCCTCGGTTCGCGGCTTCCATCAGACCGGGACCGCCGCCGGTTGCAATGACATTGTCGCGAATTCGATTGCCCTTTGCCATGGCGCCGCCGCGCTGCGAGGCTAGAGCTCCAAAAGACCTTGCTTCCCGGTACCACAGGCCTTGTTTCCCTGGCCCGTCCTCTCGCACCCGGGCGCTCCCAAAGACAACGATGGTCGAACGGACACCCCACGAGCGCAGGTAATGTTCGGCCTTGGCATATTCCAGCTGGAACCGAACCCCTCGCATCTCGTCGCCAAGGAGGAAATCCTGATCGAGCGCAGGAAGGCGGTAAGAGGGTGAGGCAAGTTGGCTGGCGTTCAATGGATTCTTCGTGTTCATCGGCAATGTTCTTCGTTTTGGCGTTGTCCGCCGACCGCGATCATGAGCGAGGAAGCCCCTTTCGCAAGGAGTCGAGATCATCGAGAGAGACGTTCGATCCGCAAAGAACCAGTCCGATCATCGCATCGTTTGGTAACGTTCGCGCGACTGTGTCGGCGGCGGTAAGAACACAGGCCGCGGCCAGTTCACAAAGGATCTTTTCAGTCTGCAGGAGCCAGACCAGATCTGCGGCAACCGGCTCATCCTCCACAACCAGCACGTCCGTTAGGAATTGCTTTGCGGCTGCAAGCGTACGCTCCGTTACAAAGGGTGCGCCCAGCGTACGAGCAGCCGAAGTGGCGCGGATCGTCACCGGCCTGTCCGCCTTAAGGGCCTCGGTCATCGTGGTTGCGCCTACGGTCTCAACGCCATAGACCGTTAGATCGGGTCGTCTCGCCTTGAGTGCTGCTGCAGTTCCGGCCATGAAGCCTCCCCCGCCGATCGAAACGAAGACATGGGTGAGTTCCGGAAGGTCATCGAGAAATTCGAGTCCGAGCGTCCCATGTCCTGCAATAATGGCAGGATCGTCATAGGGATGAACGAACAATCTGCCATCTTTCGCGTAAGCTTCCGCCTTGGTAAAGGCCTCTGCAGCATCGTCGCAAAGTTCAACTTTGGCGCCGTATTTCGTTGTCAGATCGATGTTGAACTGCGGGGTCACTTTGGGCATCAGAATGAGAGCGTCGATCCCCAGTGTGCCCGCCACGCGTGCAACCGCGATTGCATGATTTCCACCTGATACGGTCACGAGGCCTTGTCGGCGCTCGACATCGCTTAGGGTCATGACCTTATTGAAAACGCCGCGGACCTTGAATGAACCGGCAATCTGCAGAGCTTCCATTTTGATGGCGGCGCGGCGGCCAAGGCGTTCCGTAATGTCCTTGCTCTCGAACGCCGGCGTCCTTCGTACATGGCCGGCAATACGGGCTTTTGCAGCCTCGATATCAGCCAGCGTGACGTCGAATGATTTCATCGATGTATCCTCTTCAGGAAAGTGCAACGCACTCGATTTCGAGCAGAATTGGGCTGGGGAAGCGAGCGACTTGCACAGTTGAGCGTGCCGGATGTGGAGGTATGAAAACGTCTGCGTAGACTTCATTCATAGCCGTGAAATCATCTAGATCGGCGAGGAAGACCGTCGTTTTTACGACCTTATCCAAGGAGCTTCCCGCAGCCTCGAGGATTGCCGACAGATTGGTAAGGACGGCCTTCGTCTGGGCTTTGATGTCGCCCGGACCGACCACGGCGCCATCTCTATCGAGAGGCAGCTGGCCCGACACGAAGATCAGGTTGCCGGCGTGCACAGCCTGAGAGTAGGGCCCGAGAGGGCGCGGGGCGTGGGGCGAGAGAATGGGGTCAATTGTCATAATTGGGCTCGATGGGCGCTGGATCATGGTCGGATCGGATGGTTCCCGTCAATGAGCGTTCCGCGCTGAAACATCCTTCAATGCGGCTTGACCTTATGCGGTATCGCAAAGGATGTTGTCTCGATCTGATGGAGGCCCGCCCCAATGTCCTTGTCGCCTCGCGAGATGCTCGCTCGCCTCATAGCTTTCCCCAGCGTTTCGACCGCCAGCAATCTCGACATCATTCATTTCGCGAGAGGCTGGCTTCAGGGCCACGGCATCGAGAGCCACCTTGTTCACAGTCCGGCAGGCGACAAGGCCAATCTCTACGCAACAATCGGGCCCAAGGTCGAGGGCGGCGTTATACTCTCGGGGCATACAGATGTCGTTCCCGTGGAAGGGCAGGCGTGGACGAGCGACCCGTGGATCCTGACAGAGAGGAATGGCCGCCTCTATGGCCGCGGGACCAGTGACATGAAGGGGTTTGACGCACTCGCACTTGCCCTCGTTCCGGATATGGTCAAAGCGGGCCTGAAGCGCCCCATTCATCTCGCCTTATCCTATGACGAGGAACTTGCATGCCGTGGCGCCCCTTCAATGGTACGGGCCATGGCCGGGTCCATTCCCACACCTGCTGCTGTCATTGTCGGAGAGCCGACGCGTCTTTCCGTGGTCACCGGGCACAAAGCCTCGGTTCAGTTGCGGACTGATGTCACAGGACATGCCGTCCATTCGAGCCGGATAGATCTGGGAGTGAGTGCCGTCACGAACGCCGCACGCCTCATTGTCTGGCTCGAAGATTCGATGGAACGGAATCGCCAGGAGGCTGGCGGAACGAGTCCTTTCGAACCACCCTATACCACTCTTCATTGTGGAATGGTGGAAGGTGGCAATGCTGCGAATATTGTTTCATCGTCCGCGTGGTTCTACACGGATATCCGGGCTATACCGACCGAGAGCCCATGGGACTATGTGGAGCAATACAGGACTTACATCCGCACCGAGATCGAGCCGCGCATGAAAGCCATTGCTCCATCCGCAGGGGTTATGGTGGAGGTCGTCTCCGATGTCCCGGGGTTGCGTCCGGAAGGCAATGGTTCTGCAGAGCAAATGATGCGGCGACTGACCGGCGACAACGGAACGCATGTGGTCGCCTATGGGACCGAGGCGGGGCTTTTCCAGGGAAATGGCTGGTCGACTGTGGTCTGCGGACCCGGGGATATTGCCCAAGCCCATCAGCCAGACGAGTTCATCGAAATCAGTGAGTTCGAGGCCGGAGAGCGTCTCCTCCGCCGCCTGATCGCAGATCTTGCCGTCTGATGGGACCGCCATCGCCCCAAGATAGGGCTAGACCATTAGCCCATTCCCTGGCTAACTTCCGAACCTGAGGAGGCAAATGGGCGAAAAGCACGGCCTCCGACACAATAATACATCGCGCAACGACGCGAGACTTCCAGTGGAGAACCAAAGGATGACTATCCGAGCCAAAGTCCTCGCGACGACCATTGCGGCCCTTCTCGTGGGCACGGCCCTGCCGGCGATGGCCGTGACCCTGCGCTATGCCAACCAGGGCGACCTCAAATCGCTCGATCCCTATACGCTCAACGAGACGACGACCAATGCCCATCTCGGCCATGTCTATGAGGGCCTGACCAAGCGTGGCAAGGATCTGAAGATTGAGCCTGGCCTTGCGGAAAAGTGGGAGGTCAGCAGCGATGGATTGACCTGGCGTTTCTTTCTGCGCAAGGGCGTCAAATTCCATAACGGCAATCCCTTCACCGCCGACGACGTTGTATTCTCAGCCAATCGTGTCCGCGCCAACGGATCGAATTTCCAGACCCGGGTGCCGAGCGATTCAGAATTCGTGAAAGTCGACGACTATACGGTCGACGTAAAGCTCAAGAAGCCCAATCCAATCCTGAACTACCAGTGGGATACTTGGTACATAATGGATAAGGAGTGGAGCGAAGCCAACAACACGGCAGCACCGACGCCTGCAGCTGCGACAAGCCCCAGCTATTCGGCATTAAATGCCAATGGCACAGGCCCGTTCAAGATTGAGAGCCATCAGCCGGGCGTGAAGACAGTCTTCAAGAAGAATGCCGATTGGTGGGGAAAGGTCGAACACAATCTCGACGAGATCGTGTTCACGCCGATTAATTCGGATGCGACACGCGTCGCAGCTCTGCTCTCCGGCGAGGTCGATGTGATCGAGCCGGTGCCGCTGCAGGACATCCAGCGCGTCAACAGCAGTGCGAATGCCCAGGTAATGACCGGTCCTGAGTTGCGGACCATCTTCTTGGGCTTCGATCAGACACGGGATGAGCTGCTCTTCTCGAGCGTGAAAGGCAAAAATCCCTTCAAAGACGCGAAGGTTCGCGAAGCCTTCTTCAAGGCCATCGATATTGAAACGATCAAGTCACGCGTCATGCGCGGTCTCTCAACGCCTTCGGCTCTCATGATTGCGCCGGAGCTTTTTACCTATTCGAAGGATTTCCAACGCCCGAAATATGACCCGGATGCGGCGAAGAAGCTCCTAGCCGAGGCCGGTTATCCGAATGGCTTCGAGGTCGGGATGGACTGCCCCAACGATCGCTACGTTAACGACGAGGCGATTTGTCAGGCTGTCGTCAGCATGCTGGCGCGTGTGGGTGTCAAGATTAACCTTATGGCGCAGCCTAAAGCACAATACTTCGCCAAGGTTCTGAAGTCAGGGAACTACCAGACTTCGTTCTACCTCCTCGGATGGACTCCCGGAACCTTCGACAGCCACAACGTGCTGTTCGACATCGAAGGATGCCGCGACAATCCGAATTCGTCGCGAGGCGAGTCGAACCTCGGCAATTACTGCAACAAGAAGCATGACGAACTCACAGACAAGATCCTTGTCGAGAACGACAAGGCCAAGCGTGATCAGCTGATCAAGGAGGCTTTCCAGATCACGACGAGCGAATACGGGTATATCCCGCTCCATCAGCAGTCGCTCGCCTGGGGAGTGTCAAAAAAGGTGAAGCTCAGCCAGCGCGCCGACAACTCCGTGTTGCTCTATTGGGCGCACAAGGAGTGACCTGCGTCTGAACCAAAAGCCCGGGCGCTGAAGTGCCAGCGTCCGGGATATCTTGCTGATGAACCGGCACAGCACATGTGCGGTTGAGCGGAGTCCCGAGTTTTACCGATGCTTGCATTTATTGTTAGGCGCATTTTCCAGGCTATTGGCGTTCTGTTTGCGGTCGGGATTATCGCATTCTCGATGTTTCGCTTCGCCGGCGACCCGGTGAACCAGATCGTCTCAATCGATACGCCTGTGGCTCAGCGGGAAGAGGTTCGAAGGTCACTCGGGCTCGACGATCCAGTTCCAATCCAATTTGCCCGTTATCTGGCGGGTGCCGCGCAGGGAGATTTCGGCGTTTCCTATCAGTTCCGCCAGCCAGTCTCCGATCTTCTCGCTGAGCGGATGCCGGCGACACTTGAACTCGCATTTTGCGCGACCGTCTTCGCTGTCGTCTTTGGCATCTTGATGGGTGTCTATTCCGGTCTCAACCGGGAGAGTGCCTTGGCAAAGCTGTTTCAGGCCCTCTCGCTGGTTGGCATATCCCTCCCGACATTTCTCATTGGCATCCTGCTGATTTATCTCTTTGCCGTCACTTTAGGGTGGCTGCCATCCTATGGACGTGGAGACACGGTCCGGATCGGCTGGTGGTCAACCGGCCTCCTTACATCCTCGGGTCTGCTGGCCTTGATCATGCCGTCGGTTACCCTTGGGCTCTTTCAGATGACGCTGATCATGCGCATCGTTCGTGCCGAAATGCTGGAGGTACTGCGAACCGATTACATCAAGTTCGCGCGCGCACGTGGCCTCTCGACACGCGCGATCCATTTCGGGCATGCGCTTAAGAATACCTTGATCCCGGTCATAACCATTATCGGACTGCAATTGGGATCCGTGATCGCCTTCTCCATTATCACGGAAACGGTGTTCCAATGGCCCGGCATGGGTCTGCTTTTCGTCCAGGCGGTCCAGAATGTCGATATTCCAATCATGGCGGCGTACCTGATGCTCGTAGCGTTGATCTTCGTGATCATCAATCTTGCCGTCGATATCCTTTACACGATTGTCGATCCGCGGCTTCGAGCGACCATTCGACAGCCAGCGTAAGGTGGTGACATGAGCAGTACCTCACAGGTGTCTTCCGCCACTCCAACACGTCCCGTGTCCTGGTTCGCGCGCTTTCGTGATGGCGATATATGGGCCAGTTTCAAACGGTCCAAGATGACCATGGCTGCGGCCGTGTTGACATTGATCTTCCTTGTCGCGGCTATCCTTGCAGGCGTTCTTTCTCCTCAGAACCCATTTGATCCGGCTCAACTAGAACTCCTCAACAGTCGTCTCCCTCCGATATGGGAAGCAGAAGGGCACGTTCCGTTTGTCCTCGGCACGGATGAACAGGGAAGGGATATCCTTTCCGCCATCCTTTATGGCCTGCGGATTTCCCTCCTCGTCGGGTTTCTCGGGGTAGCTTTCTCGGCCACCCTGGGTATCACGTTGGGGCTTGTCGCCGGCTATTTCGGTGGAATTGTCGATACGCTGGTCATGCGAATTGCCGACGTCCAACTGACATTCCCTGCAATTCTCATTGCTCTTTTGGTCGACGGTGTCGTGAAATCCGTCTTGGGGAGCGATCTCGATGCGGTCACTGTCCTCTCTGTCCTCGTCTTTTCCATTGGTCTGAGCTTCTGGGTCCAGTATGCGCGAACCGTGCGCGGTTCCGTTCTGGTGGAGAAGAACAAAGACTATGTGGCGGCTGCAAAACTGATAGGTCTTCCGACCCATTCGATCCTGCTCAAACACGTTCTCCCAAACGTGACAGGTCCTGTTCTCGTAATTGCGACGATTAATCTTGCGCTCGCGATCATTACGGAGGCAACCCTTTCCTTCTTAGGTACCGGGATGCCCGAGACAATGCCCTCCCTTGGAACCTTGATCCGCATCGGGAATAACTACCTGTTCTCGGGAGAATGGTGGATCGTGGCCTTTCCTGGTTTCGCTCTTGCTGCGCTGGTCCTGGCAATCAACCTGCTGGGCGATTGGCTACGGGATGCGCTCAACCCAAAACTGCGATAGGAGATTGGAACATGAACGATCCAGTTCTTTCCGTTCGCGACCTCAAGGTGGAGTTCGTAACACGGCGTGGCATTCTAACAGCGATCGACGGCGTTTCCTTCGACATCGCGCGGGGGGAAGTACTTGGTGTCGTCGGGGAGTCCGGTGCGGGTAAATCCGTGACAGGTTCCGCCGTCATCGGACTCATTGATCCACCCGGACGCATTGCCGCGGGAGAAATCCTTTTGGCGGGGAAGCGGATAGACAATCTTCCACCCGAAGATTTGCGCAAAGTCCGTGGCAAACGGATTGGCATGATCTTTCAGGACCCTCTGACCAGTCTCAACCCGCTTTACACGGTTGGTGAGCAATTGGTCGAAACCATTCGGACCCACACAAGCTTGCCAGCCTCAGGCGCCCGCAAGCGGGCTATCGACTTATTAGCCGAGGTCGGGATTCCAGCTCCTGAGCGGCGGATTGACAGTTACCCGCACGAGTTTTCCGGCGGGATGCGTCAGCGCGTCGTTATTGCACTCGCGATTTGCGCGGAGCCTGAACTTATCATCGCCGATGAGCCGACAACGGCATTGGACGTCTCGGTGCAGGCCCAGATCATCTCCTTGCTAAAAAAGCTCGGACGTGAACACGGCACGGCGATTATGCTCGTAACGCATGATATGGGCGTCATCGCGGAGACTGCCGATAGGGTTGCAGTCATGTATGCTGGGCGGGTTGCGGAGATCGGGCCCGTTCAGCAGGTCGTTCAAAACCCCCTCCACCCTTATGCGCAGGGGTTGATGGGTGCCATCCCTTCGCTTCGCGGCGACACTCTCCGCTTGACCCAGATCCCCGGGTCAATGCCGCGTCTCTCGGCCATACCGCCAGGCTGTTCCTTCAACCCACGCTGTCCCTTCGCGTTCGAGCGCTGCCGTATCGAGCGGCCGGATGCGATCGCCCGCGACAAACACCCTGTTGCTTGTCATCTCTATGACACATCCCCAACTCCAGCCGAGGCCGCCGCGTGACGAATAAGTCCTACGTCGACATCAAGAATCTGCGCCGCGTTTTCGACGTGTCGAAGCCGTGGCTCAACCGTGTGATCGAGGGTGGGGACCGCCAGTTCCTGAAGGCTGTCGATGGTGTATCGTTTGAAATCGCCAAAGGAGAAACCTTCGCGCTGGTCGGGGAGTCCGGTTCAGGAAAATCGACTGTCGCCCGAATGGTCGTCGGCCTGCTGTCCCCAACCGAGGGTGAGGTGACAATCGATAGCGTGCCTATGGTTGGCAGTGCCTCGGCAGGAGAGCGCCAAAAGCTGCGCCGCCGCATTCAGATGATCTTTCAAGATCCGTATGCCAGCCTCAATCCGCGCTGGCGCGTATCCGATATTGTTGCAGAGCCCATTCGCGCTTTCGGATTGATAGAAGGCGAGACCAGGATACGCGAACGCGTTGGCGAGCTCCTGTCACTCGTTGGTCTTCATCCTGCAGATGGTGTGAAGTTTCCGCACGAATTTTCAGGCGGGCAGAGACAACGCGTTGCAATTGCGCGTGCACTGGCCTCCAATGCGGAGTTCATTGTCTGCGACGAGCCAACTTCGGCGCTCGATGTCTCTGTTCAGGCGCAGATCCTGAACCTCATGCGGGATCTACAGGATCGCTTCGGGCTGACATATCTCTTCATCAGTCATAATCTTGCTGTCGTAAGACACATGGCCACACGTATCGGCGTCATGTATCTCGGACGCATCGTCGAGATCTCGGAAGGCCGTGAATTGTTCGCGCATCCGAAGCATCCCTACACACGAATGCTTCTGGATGCCGTACCGGATATGGAAATGACAGGTCGTCAGCGAGTCCCTGTGAGCGGAGAGGTTCCCAATCCGATCGACCCTCCGACAGGGTGCACCTTCAACCCACGTTGTCCTTTCGCAAATGAGAGGTGCCGGTCTGAGGCACCGCTTCTGCAAGGCGGCGTTGCCTGTCATGCCTTTCATGAAGGACGACTGACAGCGCTGGCACCTGTTGCAGCCTGAAATAAGAGCGGTCTCGGATACAAACTACGCCGTTCTCATGCCTTCAGGTCCAAACAGGTTGCACCAAATTCGCCAGGAGACGAAAAGCGCCGGGCACAAGTTTGTCGAGTTGGTGGTGAAGGACGAGGCTCACATGAGTGTGTTGCCCCTTGCCGATTCTGCCCGAAATCAAACCGCCCGAGAGCGGCGCGTCGCCTGGATCATTCATGGCCAAAAGCGGGACATACACCGAGTCCCAGCGTGCTGCGAAGTAGATTCCGCGTTCCTTGTCCCATCCGGCCCAATCCGCGGGGCCGATTCTGTTCGGACCTTTCAGGAGGGGATGGTCGGGAGCCAGAACGGCCACAGGTGCATTCGGATCGCTGACGCGCCAGCGTAGGGATGGAGAGCCGATCTCAAGCGGACGTGGTGGGGTTTCCAGCGGATCCCACCCGTCGGTGGGCTTGTGATAGAGGGTCACAAGATGCCCTCCGGATTCGACAAAGGCACGCAGCTTGCTGGTCGCCGTCGCCAGGTCTCTCCGCCGGCCAAATGCAAAGATACCTACAACGATCGTTGTGTAATCAGAGAGATCACCGCGGAGGTCCTCTTGGTTGAGCTCTGTTACAGCGAGTCCTAAGCGAGTGAGCCAGAGCCCGACTCGGTCATTGCCACCTCCTACATAGGCAATTCGCGCTCCCTCCGGTAGCCGCAGGTCAAGTGACAGGATGTCGATGCCCTGACGACGAAGGAAAGCGGTCCTTCCGACGTGGGGGTAGGCGATGGGAGTTACCCGATAGGCGGGGCGCCCATCAATCCTGGGTTCGAAGCGGTAGTGTCCCTCTTGGGGTCGGTTGAGTGGATCGATCCTGATTTCGTTTGCTCGGCAGGCAACACTCCATCCGTCGGGGTGCTCAAACGTTATTGGAACTTCTGATGGGCCCCCGATATCAATTCCCGCTCTCAGGGGAACAGCCTTGTCATGAATGCTGATAACGAAAGCGTCCGGTTCCAGCGCAACGGAATGATGTGGGACAATTTGCAACGGCTCTTCCAGATCAGCCACAGTCCGGATGGTTCTTCGATTGGCCTTTGCCGTCAGAGCAAGACTCACTTCGCCATTGCCGCCAAGCGAACGGTGGCGCCGCGGATAGAGCATTGTGGCCAACGCATCTCCGGAAACGGCACAAAGGAGCGTCGTCACTCCGTCCGTCTCGCCTCTGTCCAAGACCGAAATATGCTCGGGAAGGATCGGCGTTATTGTGGTCCCGTTTTGAGGGACATCGCTACTGACATGGAGGCGGAAACTGTCGCCCGGAGACACACGGTTGGGATCGGCCCAGGCTCGCACCCGCACGCCGCTGACTTCACACAGGATGTCATCGAGTTCGCGTAGCTTATGGGAGAGCCGGCAACTCAGATCCTCGTGACCAGTAATCTGGCATTCGATAAGCGCACGGTCGATGGCACTGGCGGCTGCGAGGGCTGCATCGCGAATGACGTCATTGTTCGGAAATGCCGCTTGGGCACGCTCAATGTCCATTTGCGCCGCGAGCAGAAGGTCTGAGGCTTCAGAGGACAGGCCACTGGACGTGGCGAGTGCGCCGACATTTGCCTTGAGACCGTCCCGGATGTCGCCTTCCGATAGGACTGTGCCGTTTGCTGTTATGAGCAGATGAAGTGGCCAAGCCTGCTTGGGACGATCAAGCCACACACCCATTCCCTGGGAAAGGTGCGCCATGCGGGACCATTCGCCAATCCGTGCGAACGGAACTCCAGTCGCAGCATCGTTCCCAGGAGATTGGACGAGTAGAGTTGCTTCTGGAGGCGGAACCTCATCGTCGTAGGTTGCACCGCCGCCGGACCAAGCCGGCAAGTAGAACTTGGAAACCTGCCATGGTCGAAGGCCTTCAGAAAAGTGGTGCGGATAAGCACCGGGATCGGCTGCCCGTTCAATGGCGACTTTCGCCGCTCGTGTCATAGCACGGTGGTGTCCGTGTTGCCCCGGAACATCCAGAAAGGTCGGGATGACGATATCCGGTCTCTCTTCGCGATAGGCGCGCACGAGACGCTCGACAATGCGATCCTCGCCCCAACGTGCGAGAGTGTCGTCGCCACTCTTTGAAAAGCCGAAATCATGAACAGGATCCTCCGGACCGTGCCCCAGCCAGACAACATCGGCATCAAGGATTGCCGCCGCTGCCTCCATCTCACGGGTGCGCAGTAGGCCGAGTGCGGCGCCTCGCTCGGGACCAAGGGCATTCTGGCCCCCTTCACCGCGGGTCGAGCACGCAATGACAATTCGCATGCCAAATCCGAACCTTAATGCGGCAAGCATGCCGTTCGCTTCGTCGTCCGGATGAGCACCTGTATTCATGACTGTCAAAACGGACGAGAGACGCTCCAACTTGCGGTGAAGACGTAGTAGCGCTGGATCTGCCATCTCCCGTGCTATGCGCTCATGGTTCAGCAGCATTCGGCTTGCTCCGTTGTGACTAACTGCCCCCATCGGCCGGAGCCGTGTCGAGCCTTGGCGTCATGGTTTCGAGAAGAGGCAGGGCTGCTGCGCCGAGTGCGGCCGTCAGGATCCCGGTTGTTCCCTGAAGAATGCGAGGGACCATTCTTTGACGACGGCTGGCAACAGAGAGAGGCAGGGGAGCCAGGGCCTCGACTAGATCGTCGAAGACCGCACGAGGCAATGCGCCGCCGATGATGATGCTTTCCGGATCGAGCAGGTTCTCCAGCATCCCGATCACGGGTGCAAGGTGACCCGCGGCTTCGTCGATCCATTCACGTAGGAGCGGATGCTGCATTCTGTGGAGAGCGTCGAGATCGGCGGGGCCTGTGCACAAGAGTCCCGCTGCAGCCAGTTTTTCCTTAAGTCTATGAAGGGATGCATAGCGCTCCAGACAGCCACGGTTCCCGCAGGGGCAGGGGCGCCCGCCCGGCGATACGACGAAATGACCGATTTCGCCGGCATTGCCGAACGCCCCGCGGAATGGGCGACCATCGGCAACGATGCCCAGTCCGAGGCCAGCACCAAAGTATATCAGGCAATAATTCTTCAAACTCCTTGCAACGCCGTGCAGCCGCTCGCCTACGGCGGCAGCCGTCGCGTCGTTTTCGAGAATCGTTGGCTTCCCAATGGCATTGCTGAGCAAGCTTGCAGCGTCCAGGTCGAGCCATCCGGGAAGAGTGGTCGGGCCAACGGAGCTCATCCCATCGATCTCGAAGGGACCGGGCATCACAACGCCGACGCCGAGAAGCCTTTCGACCGAGCCAGGGATCTCCGAGCAGACTTTCGCAATGCCGTCGGTCAAGCGCGGTATGATATGGTGGGGACTGGGATCGATGTCGCTCAATGTCGTACACCGCTGGGCGCGTATACGGCCTGTGAGATCGACGAGAACCATGACCATCCGGTCCGCGCCAATCTCGACCCCGATCGTCATTCCGCCGTCCGGGTTTACAGCCACTTGGACCGGAGGTTGGCCACGCCCTGAGCGAAGGCGCCCGCGCTCCAGCAGAAGTCCGTCATCAAGCAGCTCTGCAACAATATTCGAAACAGCCTGTGGAGTGAGGTGAGCGAGACGGGCGATTGCTGTTCGCCCAATTGGGCCATGAAGTCGAACGACGTCCAAAACAACCCGACGGTTGTGCGTGCGGTTGCGCTCGGGATTGCTACCGATTGCAAGCTTCGCGGTCGGTACAGGCTTCTGACGCGGCATCGCATATTGCTCCGATGCGACGATGCCGGGACCTTGGGAATAACTCAAGTAAATTATTTTATTGACAGCGATGTTCCGTCAAGCGAGCCTTGCGTAAGAGCGGCGTACTACGCTCTGAACAAGGGAACGTTCGCCATGCGGATATCTGTCCGGATGGTCTCATGGAGGGTCGTCATGCGTTTGCGGAAAATGATTGCAGGTCTCGCCTTTGGTTTCAGCGTCATGGCAGCCAATGCCGCGAGCGCAGTCGAGATCGAGTACTGGCAGTATGTGTTCGATACCCGCGTCAAGGCGATGGATCAGCTGATCCAGAAGTTCCAGGCGGCTAATCCGGACATCAAGGTCAAGCATACGACGTTTCCCTATGCGGAATATCAAACGAAGGTCGCTGCAGCCGTCACGGCTGGGCAGGGGCCGGATGTCGTACAGCTATTTTACGGATGGCTTGACGGTTTCGTTTCCGGAAAATTGATTCAGCCACTGCCAAAAGAAGCATTTCCGCAGGACAAGATCGAATCCGAGTTCTTTCCGATCGTCGCCGCCATGAAGCGCAATGGCGAATATTATGGTCTTCCAACAGCGGTCCGCTCTCTCGCCCTGTTCTACAACAAGAAGCTCTTCCAAGCGGCCGGTCTCGATCCCAATAAGCCGCCGCAGACTCTGGAGGAGTTCGTCGCCGCGGCAGAGAAGACCGTGAAGCGCGATGCCGCTGGAAATATTCTCTCCGAAGGTTTCGCCATGGATATGGCAGGCCAAGATCACCAATGGTGGCGCGAAGTGCTCGTTCGACAGAATGGCGGCGTTCCCTATACGGACAATGACCGAAAGGTTGCATACAACGATGCGGCGGGCCTAAAGGCTTTGCAATTCTATGTGGATCTTCAGAAGAAGCAAAAAGTTGGCCAAGTCGGATTCATGGATGAAGCACAGGCCGCATTCAAAGGTGGCCTAGCGGCTATGACAATCGATGGAACCTTCCGCCTGGGAGCGTTCTCTTCCATCAAAGCCTTCGAATGGGGCGTAACTGAACTTCCCATGGCAAACGGAGTTCGGAGCAACTATGCAAGCTATTTCGCCAACGCAATTACCAGCAAGGTGACAGGCGAAAAGCTCGAGGCGGCGAAGAAGTTTCTCGCCTATGTCAGCTCTCCCGAAGCGATGGGTATCTGGATGAAGGTCGTTGGAGAACTCCCAGCGCGGCGGTCGGCTGCCCTGACCCAGGAAAATCTGGCCGATCCGATCTACGGTCCATTCCTGAAAGGCCTCGAATATGCACACACGACCCTGTTCGTCGATGAGGCAGGTCAACGTCAGGTTGCTATCGACATGGTCAACCGCGTCCTGATCCAAAATCAGGACCCGAAAGACTCCCTCGCCGAGGCTGCAAAGGCGGAGCAGGCGATCATCGACCGCGCCGCGAAGTGAGGTCGAAATGACAGCAGCATCGTCAGGACGATCCGGGTACGTCCGAACTGGGCTGAGCCTTCGCCATAAGCAAGTGCTCTGGGCTTGGTCGTTCCTGGCGGTGCCGATTGTCTTTTATAGTGTCATTCGCTTTTGGCCGACGCTTGAGGCGTTCGCATTATCCTTCACCGACTGGAACTTGTTGAGGCCAGCCTCATTCAATGGCCTCGACAACTATATCCGTCTCAGCACGGATCCGTTGTTCTGGCAGGTGTTTCGTAACACCACCCTCTACCTCGTGATCGGAACACCACTCAGCCTGCTGATCTCATTCGGGATTGCCTACTATCTCGACCGCATCACATTTATGCATGGCTTCATTAGGGCTCTCTACTTCCTGCCCTTTCTCACCACAGCCGCCGCCATGGCCTGGGTTTGGCGTTGGTTCTATCAGCCGCTGCCGATCGGAGTTGTGAATGGATTGCTGACATGGCTGGGACTTGCTCAGCAGCCATTCCTGCGGTCAACACAACAGGCACTTCCTGCCGTCCTTGCACCGGCGATCTGGGCCGGCCTGGGCTTCCAGATTATCATTTTCATGGCCGGAATCCGAGCGATCCCATCGTCCTATTACGAGGCCGCCCGTATCGACGGCCTTTCTGATATTGCGATCCTTCGGAAGATCACGATCCCTCTGCTCAGGCCGACGATCATTTTTCTTGTTGTGTTCTCGTCCATCGGATTTCTGAGGATCTTCGATCAGGTCTATAATATGACGTTCAACGATCCGGGTGGTCCTCTTAATACAACAAAACCCATCGTATTGATGATCTATCAAACAGCCTTCAAGTCGATGGAAATGGGATATGCATCGGCACAGACGGTTATCTTGTTTCTAGTTCTTCTAGCCTTGTCACTTGTTCAACTTCGCTTGCTCAGGGATCGTTGACAATGTCGATGGCTAAGCCTCCTTCTCAAATCACGCAGAGAGCCCTCCCTGTTCATCCTGGCCGTATCGTAGCTTGGACCTTGCTGGCTCTTGGCGGCATCGTGATGGTAACCCCAATTCTCTTTATGCTGTCGACATCTCTCAAGGATGCTTCGCAGGTTTACGATCTTCGCCTAATTCCAGAATCCCCCACTCTGGATAATTACAAGGTCGTTCTTTCCGACGGACGCTTCCTTCGTTGGTTCGTGAATTCGCTCGTCGTCGGGATCTGCGTGACGTTGTCGAATGTCTTTTTTGACTCCCTGGTTGGATATACGTTGGCGAAATTCCAATTCCGAGGTCGATATTTTATTTTCCTTGCGATTCTCTCGACACTGATGATCCCCACAGAGATGCTTGTGATCCCGTGGTATCTTATGGCCAGTAGCTTTGGGTGGATCGATTCTTATTGGGGCATCATGTTCCCCGGCATGATGACTGCTTTTGGTACTTTTTTGATGAAGCAGTTTTTTGAGACTGTGCCCGACGAATTTCTGGAGGCCGCACGCGTCGACGGACTGAACGAATTCACGATATGGTGGCGGGTCGCTATGCCCCTTGTGACGCCTGCCTTGTCGGCACTGGCGATTTTCACTTTCCTCGGGAACTGGACTGCCTTCTTCTGGCCGCTAATCGTCACCAACAGCCGTGAGCTCTATACGCTTCCCGTCGGCCTTTCGAGCTTTGCTGTAGAACAGGCCATTCAATGGGAAATGATCATGACGGGTGCGAGCTTGGCGACAATCCCGACTTTAATCATTTTTCTTCTTCTCCAGCGGTATATCGTGCGCGGTGTCATGCTGGCCGGCCTCAAGGGATGACCATGGCGAGCACGACAGATCCTCATCTCGAGGACGACAGCACTTTTCCGGACCCGGTCTATAAGGACACCGTCCTCAGACCGCTCTTTGAAGGTGCCAAGGCTCACTACATAGATGGCTTCCGACGCATCGACCGTGCGCATCTCGTCATGCTTTACGAAGTGGGCATAATCGATGCAGTGCAAGCGGCTGCCATCGCAAGGGCCCTCGTGAGTATCGATGCGGATCTCGATATTGCGTCCCTGACCTACACAGGGGAGGTCGAAGACTTTTTCTTCCTCGTAGAGAAGGAGCTTAAGGGAAGGCTTGGACCGGATCTTGCCGGTCGGCTTCATACGGCGAGGTCGCGCAACGACATTGACCATACCCTCTTCAAGTTCGTTCTCAAGGATCGGATTGATCTCCTCCTCGGAAAGGCACGCTCTCTGGCGGGCCAGCTGATTGAGGTTGCTACGCGAGAAATGGCGACAATCATCGTCGCCTATACGCATGGCCAGCCTGCACAGCCAACAACCTTTGGGCACTACCTTGGCGCTGTCATCGAAGTATTGCTGCGGGATATTGATCGTCTCGCTGAGGCTCGAAATATCGTCGATCGTTCCCCTATGGGCGCGGCTGCCATTACGACGTCCGGGTTCCCGATCAGCCGCGCGCGCGTGGCCGAGTTGCTTGGTTTTTCCTCGCCCCTTCAGAATTCCTACAGTTGTATCGCCGCTGTAGATTACATCACGTCCACCTATTGTGCGATTGAGCTGATGTTCCTCCATTTGGGGCGGGTCATTCAGGACATGCAATTCTGGACAAGCTTCGAAGTCGCACAGATCTACGTTCCAAATGCGTTTGTGCAAATCTCCTCGATCATGCCGCAGAAACGCAACCCGGTTCCTATCGAACATATGCGGCACCTTGCGTCGCAGACGTTTGGCCGTGCACGAGCCATGATCGACATCATGCATAATACGCCGTTCACGGATATGAACGACAGTGAGGGCGAGACGCAGGCCATGGGGTATGAAGCTTTCCGCTCCGCGGGCCGTGTCCTTGACCTGTTCGCCGCGCTGATCGCTGCTGTCCAGGTAAATGAGTCGCGCGTGCGAGAAAACATTCGGCGAAGTTGCATTACAGTTACCGAGCTTGCCGATAGCCTGGTTCGCCAGGAGGGTCTCTCCTTTCGAGAGGCCCATGAGATCGCGGCGGCAGTGGCGAAAGCCGTCGTTGCTATTCAGGGCGACATCGCACAGGATGGCTATGCGGCATTTCAGGATGCGTTTACTGCGGCAACAGGCCGTCAAACGACAATTGATAGGTCCGCCTACGCGACAATTGTTTCTTCTGAGAACTTTGTTGCGATCCGCGACCGATTTGGCGGTCCTGCACCAAAGCCAATGCGCGAGGCTCTCGCAGCGTATCGATCCCAGCTCGACGCCCTTGCGAACCAAGCGGACAGAACTGCAGCCCGGGAAACTGCCGCTGCATCTGACCTCGATAGGCAGTTTCATTCCCTGATGGGAGTTGCATGATGGCAGCCATCGCGCTTGAAGGTCTCGCAAAACGATACGGTAAGACCAAGGTCGTCCACGATATTGATCTTTACGTACAGGATGGTGAGTTCGTCGTCCTGGTGGGGCCCTCGGGCTGCGGAAAGTCGACTACGCTCCGGATGATTGCGGGTCTTGAGGACATTTCCTCCGGGACGATTTCGATCGATGGACGGATCGTCAATGAAGCTGAGCCGAAGGACCGCAACATTGCAATGGTGTTCCAGAACTACGCTATCTATCCGCATTTGAGTGTAGCGCAGAACATAGGCTTTGGCCTCTACACGTCCCGATTGTCGGAACCCGACAAGAAGAAGCGTATCGCCGAGACTGCGCAAATCCTTGGGCTGGAGACGCTTCTCGATCGCCGCCCATCTCAACTTTCGGGCGGTCAGCGCCAACGTGTTGCGATCGGACGCGCAATGGTTCGCGATCCTGTTGCTTTTCTCTTCGATGAGCCGCTGTCCAATCTCGACGCGCAGCTACGCGCGCAAATGCGATTGGAAATCAAGAAGCTGCACCAAAGGCTGGGCAAGACAATCGTCTTTGTGACACACGATCAGGTAGAGGCGATGACGCTGGCGGATCGTATTGTCGTCATGCGGGACGGCCGGATCCTTCAGGTTGGGACTCCGATCGACCTCTATGATAGTCCGGCTGACATCTTTACAGCGCGGTTCATCGGTAGCCCTGCAATGAATCTAATTCCCGCAAGACTCGCGCCGACATCGGCTGGTCTTGTTGTAGAGCTGGAAGGTCAGGAATCCAATATTCCGCTAAAATCGGGATTATGCTCGACAGAGCCAGGGGCAAAGGTCGTTGTCGGTGTACGCCCACATGACCTGCAGGTTGGCGGCTCCAGCGGTACGCCGGGTTTGACTTTGACCGGCAAAGTAAGTGTTGTTGAGCCACTTGGATCGGAAACGCTTGTTCACATCGATATTCCTGGTCTCTCGGTTATCGCAAGTGCTCCCGGCAAGACAGCTCCAAAAACCGGTGAACTGATTCATGCCCGTGCGCCTCTAGGAAGCCTCTATCTCTTTGATGCCGATTCCGAACGTGCCCTATGCAGGATGTAGCCGCCGCGTCTCCAGTCCGGAATGGTATTCTCTGCCTCGGTCGGACTTACTGCGATCTAATATTCACCGGCTTGGATGCGCTGCCCTCTCTGGGCCGAGAAGTCTTTGCTGAGAACGTTGCCATCGTACCTGGCGGCGGCGCCTTCATCACGGCCGCTCATCTTGTTCGGATGGGGCGCTTCACATCGCTGGCGACACGCATTGGCACTGATGCGCTATCCCGAGAATTGGATAGCGCACTTGCTGACAGCGGCGTCAATCTGACGTTTGTAGAACGCTCGCCTGACGCCGGGCCGCAGCTTACCGTCGCAGCAGTGCTCTCTCAGGATAGAGCATTTCTGTCTCATCGAGCAGGACATGGTCGCCCGGCCACGCTGCCGGCTGCATTATCTGCCCCTGGAATCCAGCATATCCATATTGCGGAATACGCGACTCTTGTGGAGCATCCGGATCTCATTCGGCATGCGAGGAGTCTTGGGTTGACCGTTTCGCTCGATCCAAGCTGGGACGCGGCACTGATGGACGACCGCGCATTTCTCCATGCATGCGACGGGATCGACGTATTCTTTCCGAACGAGGAGGAGGCCAGGGCACTCGCGCGGACGGATGATGCCGAGAAGGTGCTATCGTATCTCGAACGCCACTTTCCTCTAGTCGTTCTCAAACAGGGTGCACAGGGAGCGGTGCTTGCATACGAAGGGAAGCGCATTGAATTTCCCGCCCCCAAAGTCCAGGTGGTCGATACCACCGGCGCTGGCGATGCATTCAACGCGGGATTTCTGCACAGCTGGCTCGATGGCAGCAACCTTCAGACATGCCTCGCTGCGGCAGTCAGATCTGGCAGTCTGTCAGTGCAGGCCGCAGGGGGCGTTGCTGCCCTGGAGTACCTGAAGACTTCCGGGTAGAGCGGGCCGGAATTGGCGAACTAGGCAAGCGGCTAAGACCTTTCGACTCGTCCGCTGCGCACTTTGCTCCAGATCTCTTTACGCCGCCACTCTCACAACGAGAGCCCATAGACCATACGACGGCTACGGGCTCTCGCGACTTTGTTGGCAGAGGATCCCTTCTACGCGGCGCGGATACTCCGCAGGAATGTCTCGACCTCCTGTGTGAGCACGGACGAGTTGCGTGCGAGTTCTCCTGCCGATGAAAGAACCTGGGCCGCAGCAGCACCTGAATGGGTTGCCGCTTCCTGGACATGCGATATGCTACCATTGACTTCACGAGTGCCGCGGGCGGCCTCATTCACCGACCGAGCGATCTCCTGCGTCGCTGCCTGCTGCTCCTCTGCGGCGGCTGCTACGGCCGCTGCAATCTGATGCATTTCCTCAATCGTCCGGCTAATTTCGCGAATGGCTCCCACTGCCTCGCGGGTGTCCTGCTGGATGCGATTGATCTGGAGCGAGATTTCATCTGTAGCTTTAGATGTTTGGTTGGCCAGTTCCTTTACCTCGGAAGCTACAACAGCAAAGCCTTTGCCCGCCTCGCCGGCACGCGCAGCTTCGATCGTCGCATTCAAGGCGAGGAGATTGGTCTGGCTTGCAACATTGCTGATGAGGGCCACCACGTCGCCAATCTTCTGAGCGCTGTCCGCAAGGGCCTCGACGCGCGCATTCGTTGTCTGAACTTTCTCGACTGCCGCAGACGCTATGCGGGACGATTGTGATACCTGAGTCCCAATCTCGCTGGCAGATGCCGCAAGCTCCTCGGTTGCCGCCGCAACGGCCTGAACATTCGACGATGTTTCTTCAGACGCATCGGCGACGACACGGGACTGTTGATGTGCCTGCTGAGCTACGGATGTCATGGCTTCTGCAGTCGATTCCATCTCCTGTGCAGCTGCGAACAACTGTTGCACAAGCCCACCAACACTTCCCTCGAAGTTGCTTGCAAGGGTCATCATCTCTGTGCGGCGTCGCTCCGCAGCAGCCTCGTCAGCATGTTCCTGATTGCGCCTCAACTGATCTGCTTCTGTCATCGCTGACGAAAAGACCGACATCGCGCTCCAGATATCGCCAATCTCGTCCTTGCGGATTCGGGCCTGGCTCAGACGGTAGTCGCCCGATGCGAGTCTCTGAATGGCAGTGGCAACAGCTTGAAGAGGACGCGAGATCTGAAGATGCCCGACGATCCCCCCGATGGCGAGGCCGCCTGCCAAACCAGCGAGAGTCAGAGCAATGAGAATCACAAGGCGATCCTGGGAAGCGCTATGCGCCGTGGCGTTGATTTGAAGGAGGGCATCATTGCTCAGCTTCGTGATGTCGTCGATGCTTTGCTGGAACGCCTTTCGATTTGCGCGATTCGCTTCGTTGAATCCTTGCTCGGCAGCAGCTTCGGGAGACACTTGGGTGCCAAGACGGGCAGTTTCCATTCGAAATGTCTTGAAGTCGGCAGCGTCTTTCTTCAGGCGCTCAAACAGAGCCTGGTAGTCGGATGGAATAAGCGGTGCCCACTGCTCGAGAAGCTTGTCGATTTGTCCGAGAAATGTCGCGGAGCCCTTAGCATATTGCTGTGCTTCGGTGGTGTCCTTTGCCGCGTAGATGCCACGGCTTTCCATCACGACAGCCGTGACGAGGCGATTCAGGCGCTCACTGTAGAGAGCCCGTGTCGAGGCGGCCTGTCCCTGGTCCAGTGCTGAGTCGAGGGAGCGGAGAGCGTCGATGCTGACTCCTGAGACGGCTACAGTTATGAGGCTGAGTGCACCGATCAGGGCGAAGATCTTGGTTCGTATTTTCATGTTTGCTTCTCGGATCAAAGACCCTAGCTACCTAACGTAGCGGTAGTAAAATTTTCATAAAGAGTTTCAGGGGGTAAACGCAATTTTATGAGAAATGAAATTGCATGAGAGACCAGGGCCGAAGAAGTCACGTACCAGGGACTATCCACTAGGGCTTCTGCCTGAAGGTGCATTGCGCGAACAGGTCGTCTCTGCGAAACTTTCGGTTCGTTGAAGTCGGATGAGGAGCGGACCAATGACCCGCGCGATGCTCTTTACACCGTTCCGGTTGGGGCGACTTGAATTCGCAAATCGCATTGTCATTGCACCTATGTGCCAGTACTCGGCCGAGAACGGGTGCATGACCGATTGGCACCTTATTCATCTGGGGCAGCTCGCGCTCTCAGGTGCTGCTCTCCTGACCATTGAGGCGACAGCCGTCTCGCCGGAGGGGCGGATTACATATGCCGATGTTGGCCTTTATTCGGATGAATGCGAGGTTGCCATGGAGCGCATCCTCAAGAGTGTGCGGCGCTGGTCGAAGATGCCGATTGCCATTCAATTAGGGCACGCCGGACGAAAGGCATCCACGGAAGTTCCCTGGAAGGGAGGCAGGCAGGTTCCGCCCGATCACTCCAACGGATGGCAGACGGTCGCGCCCTCAGAAATGCCATTCGAACAGGGCCAGAACTCACCCTTGGCTTTGGAACAGGACGGACTTGCGCGGCTGAGAAATGCCTTTGCCGACGCGGCCATGCGAGCTGCCCGTCTTGGCCTTGACGCGGTTCAGATCCATGCAGCGCATGGTTACCTGCTCCACCAGTTTCTTTCACCGCTGTCGAACCAGCGTCGCGACGCCTATGGGGGGTCGCTCGAAAACCGCATGCGGTTTCCACTTGAGGTATTTGACGCGGTTCGAGCTGCATTTCCACCTGACCTCCCTGTAACGGTGCGTGTGTCCGGAACAGACTGGGCCGAGGGTGGCTGGTCGATTGAGGAGACTGCAGTCTTCGCAAAGGCTCTTGAAGCACACGGCTGTAGCGCCATCCATGTCTCCAGTGGTGGACTTACACCGGTACAGCGGATCCCCGTAGGGCCCAGTTACCAGGTGCCGCTGGCGCGCAAAGTAAAGGCTGCTGTCTCGATGCCGGTCGTGGCGGTGGGCCTCATTACGGACTATGTGCAGGCCGAGGCCATACTCAACACTGGCGATGCTGATTTCATCGCCCTGGCTCGCGCTATTCTCTACAATCCCCGCTGGCCTTGGCATGCAGCCGCACATTTTGGCGCGTCCGTTGCGGCACCGAGCCAGTACCTTCGCTCCCAGCCTCGGGAGTTCCCCCACCTTTTCGACACGCCTTCAGAGGATTGATGGATAGTCCGTGTAGATAGTGCTGGTTCGTCTACCTGGCAGCGATGATCCGCCGAGTGCTCAAGTGGGTGCCGCTGTAGGCCAGTATTGGATTGCCGCCTTTAAGCACTATCTGGAGCGGTTGGTCGACATAGTCATGAGAGGGTGGCCTTCCAGCAAGGTTCCAATGGATGCCCAAAGTTCGGCTCTCGTCTGAGCGCCGAGCCTGCGTAGAAGTTCGGCGGGATCCCATCGCGAGCAGAAGCCAGGAATATCGACCGCGGAGATCGCGGGGCTGAAAAGGTAACCCTGGGCAAGATCGCAGCGGTTCGTGCGCAGATAGGCGGCCTGGGATTCTGTTTCAATGCCTTCTGCGATGATCGTAATTCCCAGGCTCTTACCAAGTTGAAGAACCGCTTGCAGGATGGCGGCATCTCGCCGGGAATCTGTCAGATCCTGGATGAAAGAACGGTCAATTTTGATGCTATCGACTGGAAACTGCTTCAGGTGCGACAGTGAGGCATATCCCGTTCCGAAGTCGTCAAGGGCGATCGTCACGCCTGCGACACTCAGCTTTTGAAGGGCCCACTCCACCTTTTCTTCTCCTCGACCCAGGAAGACTGTTTCCGTCACCTCCAATTCAATACAATGGGCAGGGACACCTGCGCGGCGCAGACGCGTAAGAATACAATCGGCAAAATCGTCATTACGGAATTCTGCGGCCGTTGCATTAATGGCCACTCTCCCAAAATCCAAGCCTAGACTTTGCCAGGTACGCATGTCCGACAAGACCAATTCTTGCATGCGCTCGCCCAGCAGAGGAGCCAAATAGGGATCTTCGAAAGCCGCCTCTATTTCTGCGGGCATTCTAAGCTGCCCTTGTTCATCTTCCCATCGCAAGAGCGCTTCAAACCCGACAATTCGACCAGAAGCCAAGTTGATCTTGGGCTGATAGAACGGCCGGATCCACTGCTTGTCTATCGCGTTCCGCGCCCTCTCGCACATGAGCGCCCGATCGCCCTCGTCAAGGCTCGACATGTGCTGGAGAGTTAAACTCAACCGGTCCTGAACAGAAGTACGCAACAGCTGCACTATAAACCTCATATCATGTGAGCTGTCAGCGGGCTGGCAACACTACTCCAAAATCTAACGAATCAATCTGCGACCACAAGAAAAATGAGGCCGTCTCGGCCCCAAAAGCCCGAAAAACGTGTAGTAGGATTAATTGCGACCCCAAATTCAGGATGCCCATGCGCCCTCGGATCCCGCGATCGTCCGAATCCTGTCGTTTCCTGGGTCCGTTGCGCGACTTGCTTTGGGCTCTCCTCGTGACCCTAAGGGCGCCGCAGAGGCCCAAAACCTTCGGACGGAGCCACCTTATGCCGGGACCCCGTTCCTTTCCTGAACGATCCGGACTTAACCTTTTATAGATGACCGCCCTGTATTGGTTTCCCTTAAGGAAGATGCTTGTGCCACAGGCCTGCTTACCGAGGTTCCATAGGGACCGGATGCCGTCCTATTAACCAAGAAGTTCAGCTCGTGAAACATTGCCTGATTGTCGATGATTCCGCCGTCATCCGTAAAGTTGCGAGACGCATCCTGGAAGAGATGGCATTTGGAATTTCTGAGGCCGAGAACGGGGAGCTGGCATTGTCCATCTGCCAATCGCAGATGCCCGATGTCGTGCTTCTTGACTGGAACATGCCGGTCATGGACGGTTATGAATTCTTGACACGTCTTCGCAGCATGCCTGGCGGCGAGAAGCCCAAGATTCTTTTCTGTACGACTGAAAACGATATCGGGCATATCACGCGAGCGCTCCAGGCTGGTGCTGACGAGTATATCATGAAGCCCTTTGACAAGGACATCATGGCCGCGAAGCTCCAGGAAGTTGGGCTAGCCTAGTGCGCTGCACTGAATTTGGGAAAGTCATTCATATGCCGGACTTCCGGTCATGACGATGCTATCTGCGCCCCAGAGCATTTCCGCCGGGCAGGTGCGGACGCGCGTCATGATCGTCGATGACAGCGCCGTCATTCGCGGTCTCGTTGCCCGGTGGCTCACTGAGGTCGGCGAATTCGAGGTTATCACCACAGCTTCGAATGGCCGTCTCGCGCTTGAGGCACTCGAGCGCCACGATCCCGACATCGTGCTTCTCGATCTGGAAATGCCAGAGATGGATGGCGTGGATGCGCTTCCGCTGCTGCTCAAGCGCCGCCCCAGGACAAAGGTCGTCGTCGTATCAACCTTAACTCAGCGAAATGCCCAGATTTCACTGAAATGCCTTTCTCTTGGTGCCGCAGACTATCTCGCCAAGCCTGAGAGCCAGCGACAACCGGCTGCTGCCGAGGAGTTTCGTCGAGATCTGATCGAGAAGCTAAAGGCACTCGCTCCATCCAGAAAAAGAAGGCCGCTGGAGACGGTAGCGGCTGTTCCAGTACAGCCCCGGATTATCCGAAAGACGATCAATTCCCGTCCGGAGTGCCTTCTCATCGGCGCCTCGACAGGGGGGCCGCGTGCCGTAGAGCGCGTCCTGTTGGGCCTCGGCTCTGCAATAAAGCGAATTCCCGTGCTCGTCGTTCAGCACATGCCAGCGATGTTTACGGGCGTCTTTGCCGAGCACCTGCGTGTGCAGACCGGCGCACATGCTTGTGAGCCATCCGATGGGCAGCCCATCCAGCCTGGCACTGTTTTCATAGCCCCGGGTGGCCGGCATATGGGACTCTCGGTCGACCGGGGATACCCTGCGATTCGGCTCGACGACAGTGCGCCTGTCAATTTCTGCCGTCCTGCCGTAGACGTGCTCTTCCGTGATGCTGCTGCCGTCTATGGAAGCGCTGCGCTCGCTGTCATCCTCACTGGAATGGGCTCCGATGGAACCCAGGGTGCGCGCCTTCTGGTTCAAGCCGGAGGGACAGTCCTCGCTCAAGATGAAGGCACAAGCATCGTGTGGGGCATGCCGGGCAGCATTGCCAAGGCTGGCCTGGCGCAAGACGTCCTGCCTCTCGAGTCGATTGGACCTGCATTAAAGAACTACATTATCGGGTCCTCCTCATGAACGAACCTGACTTCGAATTCCTTCGCAGCTTCTTGAAGAGCCGCTCGGGCCTGGCGCTGCCTCCGGAGAAGCGCTATCTCGTCGAGAGCCGACTCGCTCCCGTATGCAGAAGCTTCGAAACAGCCAACCTAACCGAGCTGGTCAGAAGCATTCGAGGTGGCCGCAATCCTGCTCTGGAGGATGCTGTCATCGAAGCAATGACGACCAACGAGACATTCTTCTTCCGCGACAAGGGACCATTCGACTTGTTTCGTGACGTATTGCTTCCGCGATTCCTTGCGGCCCGCAGCACGACACGACATCTCCGCATCTGGTGCGCCGCTGCGTCAACGGGGCAAGAGCCATACTCCCTCGCGATGTTGCTGGACGAGGCTGCGGCTCGCCTCTCAGGGTGGAAACTCGACATTGTCGCGACCGATATCTCAACGGATGTGCTCTCCAAAGCGAAGGCCGGTCTCTACAATCAGTTCGAGGTACAGCGCGGACTTCCTATTCAACTTCTATTGAAACATTTCACCCAGGTTGGTGATCAATGGCAGATCTCCGAACGGATCCGATCGAAGGTGGACTACCGTCCCTTGAATTTGATCAAGGACTTCTCTCACCTTGGCACCTTCGACATCATCTATTGTCGGAACGTCCTGATCTATTTTGATGGACCGATGAAGAGCAATGTCCTCCAGCGAATTGCAAACGCAATGGCTTCAGACGGTTGTCTTATCCTAGGAGCAGCAGAAACCGTCCTTGGCCTCACGGACGCTTTGGTACCGGATCCGACGCATCGTGGCCTATACGGGAAGGTTGCAAGCGCAGCTGCGCCAAAAAGGAATCCCTCCCTGCTTGCGACGATGCGCTAAGAATCGCACTCCTCGGTTTGCTGGTATCAGTCTGTGACGAGCGTGGTCATCGCACCAACATGCGGGGATTTCATATTCGTCCGAAGCGTCATCACCTCTGTGGAATGATCCAAAAAGCCACGGATCGGGCCTGCCGCAGGCACGGGGGCATAGGCCTTAACATAAAAAGCGCGGACCTGGGTAAATGATCCAGGAATCGGACCAAAGATGATGGGTATTGGTCAACCGCTGTCAATTGGCGCCCCACTGCGGGTTGGGTGCAAGCGCGCCACGTTCTCGGCATCCTAAGAAGGAATGCCGATATCGGTTGTCGTCTTCTACAGGGTCTCGTTCTTCACCTTAAAGGTATTCTGCCAGCGAATGCCGAACTGCGCCGCCGCGGCCAACGAAACGCTCTGCCGATAGCATTGAGTTCAAGACCGCCTCCTGCGTCGTTTCCGCCGCGGCACGAAACAGCATGTCAATGCGGGCTTCGTTCAGGACACGAATTTCAACAAGGTCCCGGTCGAGGTCATGGTCAACGGTGTTTGCCGTACTGAAGGCTACGGTAATATCCCCGCTGCCATGCCCCCAAAAGGAGCCAAGCCGGGCAAGTCCCGATCCTGCACGGCGCGCGACGCGGTTCAGTTGGCGGTATTCCAGCGGCACGTCCGTTGCGAGCACAATAATGACAGAGCCTTTTTCCAGGGCATTCGGAGACGGCGCTTCTTTAAGAGGGGAGGGACGCCGACCATCGGGAAGCACAAGATCCCCGGCGTTTCCGAAGTTCGTCAGGACGAGTGTGCCCAGGTGGTAGCTTCTCCCATCAAGTTCGATCTTGCGTGACGAGGATCCGATGCCGCCCTTGAAGCCAAAGCAGGTCATCCCTGTCCCTGCACCGATGCTGCCCTGTTCGACAGGGCCATCCTTGGCTGCGACGAGCGCGGCACGCACGTGCTCTTCGGTTACGGCAAGGGATTGAATATCGTTGAGCGCTCCATCATTGCACTCTCCGACAACTGCGTTCACAGTCGAGGTGCTGCGCCCGATATCAGGGTTCTGTGCAACGGCGTCACGGATGAGCGCCGTTGTGCAGACGCCCACGCACAATGTATTCGTTAGGAGGATGGGCGTTTCGATCGTACCCACCTCCGAGATTTGCACAAGTCCTGCGCTTTTGCCGAATCCATTAATGATGTCGCAGGCCGCGACAACCTTCTTGCGGAAGAGATTGCCCGAATGCGGCAGGATCGCTGTGACCCCGGTATTGATGTCGCCATCTCGCAACGTGCAATGACCCACGCGGACACCGGGAACGTCCGTTATTGCGTTCAGGGCTCCCCGAGGCAGCAATCCGCAGGTCAATCCATAATCAGGAACAGTCCGGCCCATCATTTGCTCCACCGAAAATGTGTAGATCGCTCAAAGGCGACCTGCATCGATGATTCTCTTGAGGAAGGCCCTCGTGCGCTCGCCCTGCGGGTCGCCGAATATCTGCGATGGAGGCCCTTCTTCGTAGACGATACCTTCCTGCAGAAAGCAGACCTTGTCGGCAACTTCGCGAGCAAAGCCCATTTCATGCGTCGCGAGGACCATCGTCATGCCCTTCTTGGCCAAGTCCCGTACGATGTCGAGAACTTCAGAGACCAGTTCTGGATCCAGCGCTGACGTGATCTCATCGAGAAGAAGCAGGGCCGGATCCATGATGAGCGCTCGTACGATTGCGACACGCTGCTGCTGCCCACCCGAGAGGCGATCAGGGAACTCATCCGCCTTGTGGGCCAGCCCAATTCGGGAGAGAAGCGCCATGCCTTTCTCCCGGGCTTCCTTCAGCGGCATGCCTAAGACTTTAACGGGGCCAAGCGTAACATTCTCGATCACGCTCATATGGGGAAAGAGATTGTAGCCCTGGAAGACAATGCCGATCTCACGTCGCAGCATATCGAGATCGACGCCCGGGCCGGTAATCCGATCCCCATGCAGACGAATCTCACCTTCTTGGATCGTCTCAAGCCGGTTAATGCAGCGCAGAAGTGTGGACTTGCCGCAGCCGGACGGTCCAATAAGGCAGACCACCTGGTGCTCGTCGATATGCAACGAGAGATTTTTCAGCACAGCGACACTGCCGTAGCGTTTGTATGCACCATCTATTTCAACCAGCGCCATGTCGGTGCCTTCCTTCCGTCGTTGAACGCTTCACTGTCATTTCACTGGCTGGAGCGCATTTTCCGGCGATCACGCTCAATCAGTTTGTCGACGAAACGGGCTTGAGGAATAGTGATCAAAATGAAGATGATGGCAACGGTGGTCACGGCCGACAGGTTGAAATTGTTGCTGGCAATGATCTTGGACTGATTGAACGCATCGATCGTACCGATGATGGCGACAAGCGCAGTGTCTTTCTGGAGACTGATGCAATTGTTCATCAAGGCGGGAACAATACCGCGAACAGCCTGTGGAATGACGACATATCGCGTCGTTTTGAGGTAGGAGAGTCCGAGCGAGCGTGCGGCAGCGATCTGACTGGGATGAATGCTCTCGATGCCTGCGCGATAGACCTCGGAGGTGTAGGCACCGTATGTAAGCGTCAGAGCGATAATGGCATAGGCGTTCGAAGAGAGGTCCTTCAGAACCGGAAGGTTCGTGAGCGGGAGGCCGAATCCGATGAGATAGATCGTGATGATGGCGGGGAGGCCGCGGAAGAGATCGCTGTAGATGATCGCAAGCGTACGAATGGGCCGGCCAGCATCGCCAGGCAAGGTGCGCGCAATTGCGATGATGAGGGCCCAGACGAGGATGAGGACAGCGGAGACGACGAAGATGAAGATGTTGGTGCCGAAAGCCTTGAGAACGGTTCCTGCGGACCGTGCGATCAGATCGAGATCGAAGAATGTCCGGCTGACAGCGGCATCGTTGACAACCATGAACCAGGCCAGGGCACACACAATCAGCAATGCAGCCGAATAGGATATCGCATTCCAGGACAGGTCCGATGCGCGAGCCCCAAGGGCCCGGCCCTCATATACGTCTGCGGCCGAGCGGGCGCCCATCGAGAGACGGACAGCCTTGATCGCGAGACCGAGCACGAGAAGTGGAATCAAGGCGAAGAGGGTGGCGCTGGCCCACACGGGGGCTTTGCTCCAGCCTTCCTGGATCCCATAGGTCGCGATGGAGGCGACCGTATAGAGCACAGCTGCGAGTGTGAGGAAAGCTACCGAAAAGGCGGCCCAGGTCCGCGCGCCATACGAGCGAAGCCTGCTTCGAGCGCGCCACTGGTTGGCGCGCTCGTCGTTGGCCTTGACAGCCAGTTGGGTCATTGTGCTTCGTACCTGTCTCAGTACTTCCAGGTCGGAACGTCGTCAGGTGATACGCCGCCCCAGGAAGGGAGCAAATAGGCCTGCTCAAGCTTCTTCAGCGTTCCGTCTTCCTTCAGCTGCGCAATGATCTCATCGATCTTGGGCTTGTTTGAAGATCCCTTCGGATAAATGCCGGCGGTCTGGCCACCGGTTGCATACTTCCCGACAACTTTCAGTTTGCCCTTGGAATTGGCGACCTGCCCGAGAACGACGCCGAGATCGGTCATGACCGCATCGTCTTTGCCAGCGGCTGCTGCCGTGAACATAGAAGCTGTATCGTCGTAGACATCCACTTTCGTTGCCTTCAGGGTTTCTTGGGCAAAGGGAACAAGAGTGGTACCCGCCTGTACGCCGACACGGCCGGTCTTGATCGTATCCTGAGTCACATTTCCACCGGCCTTGGTGGCAACGCCATAATTGGAAACGGCATAAGGGGTCGAGAAGTCGACGACCTTCTTGCGAGGCTCGGTAACCGAGATCAACGCTAGAGCGATATCGAAGTCCTTGTTCTGACCTGCAACGATGGAATCAAAGGAGGCATTCACCAGCTTGACCTTGTCGAGGCCCAGTCGGTGCGCAATGTTGACGGCCATGCAGAACTCGAAGCCGTCTCTGATGCTGTCGGGTGTGTCGCCGTTAAACTGTCCGACAGCCGGAAGGTTGATGACGACCGTGAACTGTCCCGACACGGCTGGGGTTATCGTGTGTGTGCCTCTTTTTCCTGTCAGCTCACACTTGCCGTATCCGACAGTTTCTGCGGATGCCATGCTGCCGCCCACCAATGTCAGCGCAGACGCAAACAGTGCGACCTTGAGAAAGTTGGATCTCATTCCATTAGTCCCCTTTGGTGTTGGTTGGATGGTGTCTATCTATCGGAAGGCCTCGCACCGGTTGTGCGCGAGGTTCAAATAGATTTCTTGGAGGCGGAGTGTCACCGGCCCGGGCTTCCCGTCACCGATCTTATGGCCTGCTATCTCAATGACTGGTGTTACGAGACTTGAAGCGCTGGTAAGGAATGCCTCGCGCGCCGTGTGTGCCTCGTCGACGGTGAAGAGACGTTCTTCTATGTGCAGGCCAAGTTCGGCCGCAACCTCTAGCACTGCACGCCGTGTGCAGCCAGGTAGCACTGCCTGTGAATTGGGTCTGGTTACGATCCTACCAGAGCTCGATACGATAAATGCTGTCGACGAAGCGCCCTCGGTAATGAAGCCATCCTGGACCATCCACGCTTCCGCACAGCCCTCGGCCATAGCCAAGCGCTTGGCCTGCACCTGTGCCAGGAGCATGGTCGTTTTGATATCGCGTCGTAGCCATCGAATGTCGTCGACGATCGCGACCTTTACACCATTGCGTATCGAGTTTGTGCTTGTAAGGTTCTTTGTCTGTGTGAAGGCGATGATGGTTGGCCTCAGGTCGTCCCCATAGTGGAAGCTTCTGTCTTCACTCCCGCGCGTCACCTGCAGATAGACCACGCCTTCGTTGAGGCGGTTTCTCAGGATGAGCTCTTCTTGCATCGCAACGATTTCGATTTGCGACAACGGCATTGGAATATCGAGCTCCCGCAGGGAGCGCTTAAGGCGTGCCAGGTGGAGGTCGTTATCGATCATCCGCCCGCCGATAACGGCACTGACCTCGTAGATACTGTCCCCGAACAGAAAACCGCGGTCGAAAATGGAGACTGTAGCGTCCAGTTCCGGAATATATTTTCCATTCACATAAACAGTTCTCGACAAACGTTCGCCTCTGGGATCGGACTCGCCGGAACGCTAGTAAGAGAGATGGCTCATGGCCAATGCCATGTTTCTCTCAGCACTATGCAAATTTCGCATAATGCCAGAGAATGCCCTCAACTTTGATCCGTTTTACGAGGACGTGCCGTGGAGCTGAAATGGCTGGAGGACTTCTGTTGCCTTGCAGAACACTTGAGTTTTTCCAAAGCGGCCTCCTTGCGCGGCGTATCGCAGCCGGCCTTCAGCCGGCGAATCAGGCAACTGGAAGACTGGATGGGGGCGACGCTTATCAACCGCGCAGTCTTCCCATCGGAATTGACCTACGAAGGGAAGCGGTTTCTGCCGATCGCCGAGGAGGCAGTTCGCGACTGGCATGCGCATCGCACGGCCTTGCGCCGTCGGCAGCGGGATGAGCGCCATCGTCTCACCTTTTCCGCCCTCCACACATTAACTGTGACCTTCCTTCCGGAGTGGCTATGTTCCTTGCAGCAGACGTTACCGCCATTCAGCTCCCATCTTAGCCCCGACAAGGGCGGGATCGAAGACAACATCATGTCATTGGTGGATGGAAACTGTGATTTTCTGCTGACCTATGCTCACGCTTCCGTCCCGTTCCTGCTGGACCAAGCGCGCTTTCCTTATCTCCTGCTTGGTACCGAGAAAGTTCTGCCCGTCTCGCGTCCACATCCGGAGGGACCGATTCTCGACCGGGCTTTGGAGACCGGGAGCCCAATGCCATTCCTGAGCTATGGGGATTTCTCGTTCTTCGGAGTTGCGCTTACCAAGCTTTTTGCCAATCGGCCGTCTCTGGAGAGACGGGTCGTCCATGAGAACACGATCTCGATTGGTCACAAGGCAATGGCCTTAGCGGGCTGGGGCGTGGCGTGGCTGCCCTTGGATCTTGTCCAGTCGGAGCTGGACAAAGGTATCCTTGTGCCCGCTACCAGCGACCCGGCCTGGTCCCTCATGATCGAAGTCCGCCTCTATCGCCATGCGCGCCCGACCCGTCCCATCGTGGATCAGTTCTGGGAAGCAGCCGGCGCGCATGGAGCTGTCGTCAGATCGTAAGATACCGGATCGCCCGCAGGACCTCGAAGTAATTGTTGGAGACAAAGCGCAGAGTGCATGCTTTTGGATGCTGAACTCCCGGGTAGAAGCTTGCGCGGTAAGCATCGCTTGCATTATTGAATTCGAGTTCAACCTCGAAGGTTTCGGGAAGTTGCAATTGAACTTTTGAAAGGTCGCGAGACAGCGCCTCCTCGACGCCGTCGCGGATGACGCTGATCGCCTTTGCCGGAGAGAGTGAAATCGTTGCGCGGCCAAACCCCTCGCTGACCGCCACAGTCTTTATTCCGGGTACGAGGTGTTCCGCTTCCTTGCATATTCCGCTGTCGCCGGACAGGAATGCCGGCGCAACGCCGTTCAAAGCTGCAGTATGGGCATTCACCGTAAATTCCGAGGCAAGCTTGCCGTTGATATGGAGCTTCGCGATCCTATCGTTCATTGTATGCGCGAGAGGATTGGTGTCGGTTCCTGCTGCGTTGTGGTATCCGATGAACAAGGCGGCGTCGAAAGTTGGATCAAGACCAAACATCATTACATAGGGATGACCGCTCCAGGCGCGGACGATCCTGACATAGTCCGGCAGACGCGAGACAATCAGATTGCATCCGCTCTCGTGAGCGTCCTTGACAAGGATATCAGTGGCCCCGGCTGCGCGAGCGCCTTCGCACGCGGCAACGACCTCAGCGGTCATTTGCTCTCGGAACTCCTGGTATCCAAGACCGCCTTTGTGAACTTCGTCCCAGCCGGTTATTGCTGCGCTGCCTTCGATATCCGCGCTGATAAAAACTTTCATTCCGTCGCCCCCGTTCATCCCTTCCAGTCGATAACGGGGCAAAAGCAACGCTTCAAGCGTCTCGCGGATCTCTGCCGCCAATTAGCAAGCCGGCGGGCCGGGACGTCATACAATAGCCTGCCCAGGGACCTGCAGCCGCCGCACCAGCCTAGGCCGGCACGTCGATTTGAGGTCGGAGGGCAAAATCGGAACGGCCAGCGAATTGATTGGGAGAATCTCGTTGGAGCGTGTGCGGCCGAAGAGCCTGATCCAGTAAAAATACGAATATTCTCCTCTGGCAGAGCGATTGGCTGACAAATTGAGTGCGTCGTTGAAAATGCGAGGGCCGGGTAAGGTTTTTATTCCAAGCGAGCTGAATTTAGGCGCCAAAAGAACTCGTTGCCCGAACGGCGATATCTGAGCCTGCTCAAACAGATCGCTCTTCTATTCTTTCAGTCAACTTTGCTTCAGGTCCGGTCGCACGGTCGGCAGAAGTCGTATCCATATTGTAAAGCGCTGTCGGATCCTCGGAGACATGATGCCGGCCGTCAGGATCAGAGGTCGTGCTTCAGGAAACCCTCGCATCAGCCTCGACGGCTACAAGACTGCTTTCTCCAGGCACAGGCCCTCAGCATGAAACATGACATGACCGAGCGTCGCTCGAGCAGGCGTTTTCGAACTCACTTGGAAGGCCGAATAAAACATAGTGACGATGCTCCTGCGGTCGACTGTGTCTTATGGGATCTATCGGAGACAGGGGCGCGGCTCATGATTCCGCATTCCACCGAGATCCCGCTGGAATTTGAACTTCAGATTCCCGAGGAGGGAGCGCAAGCGAAGGTCCGCTTGGTGTGGTCGAACGGCGTTCATCATGGTGTGATGTTTACCGACTAGAGCAATTGCAAGAGCCGCAGGTCCGTTCCATCAGCCTGAGGGCCCACGCCAGTGAAAGGGGAGCCGCTTTTCCGCAGAGAGCGGCTCCAGTGACTGGCGAGCCGCACGGAACTCCCCAGAGGCTCCGCATGATCTGCCGCAGGATCGGGCAGCAGACGGTGAACATGGATTTTCGGGCCGGACAAGGTATGACGGGCCAGGTCACGTGATGGACCTGGACGGATAGTCTGTGCGCCTTATGAGAGGGTGGCCGTTACAGAACCGGTTCCGCTCTTGTGACTCCTCGCCTGATCATCTGCGCGATCGGGAAGTATTCTAACTGCGCCTGTGAAGGACGAGGTAGGCCGCCGCCGTCCATGAGAAGCTGTCTCCGCCCAGACCCTCGCCTGTCGTCGGATCGAAATACTCGCAAAATCCTGCTCGCTCGATGGCCGTGACCGTCATTTGCTCGATCTCCCGAGCAAGCTCTTCGGCGCCGTTCATGCGCAGGCCATCCGTGATGAGCCAATTGACCACGGCCCAGACCGGCCCCCGCCAATAGCGCTTGGGCTCGAAGGCCGGGGAAAATGGAGCGGTCGAGGGCAGCCCGACGATCATGCCGTGGTTCCAGCGCTCAATTTCATCCGTGATGGCGGTCCTTTGTGCCTCATTGAGGTGTATGGCGACAATCGGAATGAATCCGGCCTGCGTCGGAACATCGATATCTGCGCCGGATACAAGATCGAGAGAAACGAAGCGGGAGAGATCGGGGCGCCAACGACCAGAGAGGCCGGTCATGAGCCTCTGGTGCATCGTCGACAACTCGGCACGCTCCTCGGACAAGCCCAGATCCTCGGCCAAAGCCATCAAGTCGGCCGTGGAGCGCGCAAGGATGCCTGTCATCTGAACATCTGCGATCTTGAAGGGTGCGGCCTCCCATTGCTTCCGCGCATCCCAGCCGCAGGAACGATAGACGTCGACAAGGTGAATGAAGCGCTGATAATCCTCGTCACGCGGCCTCATTGCTGCTTCGACATGTCCCGTGTCCTTGCGCTGGATTACGGTCGTGGTCGACGTGGGAACACGTTCCAGGGCGGTATCCCAAGCCGGAGAGTTATCGCTCCCGCTTTCCCAAGGATGGAGGATCGCTACGAGGCCGTAGCCTTCCGGATCCCGCGCACGCAGCCACCAGCGATGCGAGCGCAAGGCAGCCTGGAAGAGAGAGCGCGTGCGCTCTTCCGCATTCGGCAGGTCACTCCTTGTCGCCGCGTCATGGATTTGGCGCAGAGCCATACCGAATACGGGTGGCTGGGTTATCCCGGACGTCGCGACCCGATGCCGCGTGCCCCACACATCCGGTCCCGGAAAGTATGTGTCACTCGCGGCATGGAACACGATGTGCGGGATCATGCCGTCATCCCATTGCCCTTCGATCAGTCTTTCGAGTTCGCGATAGGCACGATCCACGTCGAAGGTTGCGAAACCCATTGCGACGAAGGCGGAATCCCAGTTCCACTGGAATGGATAGAGACGATCAGTCGGGACCGTATACCCGCCACGATCGTTGCGGGCGAGAATTGCGCGGGCGGTGTCGTCCATATCGTGTCTGGTCATATCGTCCATGGTCGTTCCAATCATGTTCGTGCGATGGCGCGGCCCGTCGTGCTGTCGAACCAAGTCATGCGCGAGCTGTCGACGTTCAGTCCTACGCGCTCTCCCGCCGCCACGCGCGCAGTGGGCGGCACAACGATACGGGTGAGTTGACCGTCGATGGCGCCCGTCAGAAGCAGGTGTGACCCCATCGGTTCCACGACTCGGATATCGAATGGAATCCCTGAACCTGCGGGCGTAAGGCTCGCATCCTCGCCGCGCAAACCGAGCTCCAGATCCCCCGTCTCGATGGGGCAGCGCAGTGCGGCCCCGCCGATCTGTGCTGTGCCTCGGGCACATTGTACCTTGATGAAGTTCATGGGAGGGCTTCCGAGGAAGCCGCCCACGAACCGTGTTGCCGGCGTGGCATAGACTTCGAGCGGGGTACCGATCTGATCGATCTTGCCGCCGTACATCACGGCAATGCGGTCGGCGAGCCCCATGGCTTCCGTCTGGTCGTGTGTCACATAGATCGTCGTCGTGCCTGCCTCGCGCAGCACGGCTTTCAGCTCAGTCCTCATCTCGAGCCGCAGAAGCGCGTCGAGATTCGACAGGGGCTCATCCATGAGCAGGACGGCAGGCTCGACCGCGAGCGCCCGCGCGACTGCAACGCGCTGGCGTTGCCCGCCCGAGAGTTTTGCCGGGTAGCGATCAAGATGCTCCTCGATGTGCAGGAGCGCGGCGGCGCGCTGCACTTTCCGCTTTACGTCGTCCTGGGTCGCCTTCTGCATCCGGAGACCGAAGGCGACGTTCTCGAACACCGTCATATGCGGAAAGACGGCGTAGTTCTGGAAGACCATGGCGAGGCCACGCTTTCGTGGTGTGAGATCGCTCATATCCCGGCCGCCGATCACAACGCGGCCGGCATCCTGCTTCTCCAGACCAGCGATGATGCGCAGGAGGGTTGTCTTGCCGCAGCCCGACGGTCCGAGCAAGGCAACGAACTCACCGTCGCGGACATTCAAGGAAACGTCCTGCAAGGCCCGGAAGGAACCGAATTCCTTGACGACGCGGTCGATCACGATGTCGGCCATGAGGCGCTCCGTTACTTGCTTGCGATGCCCCACACCGCGAACAGGTATTTCCTGACGGCGAAGATGAAAAGCACCGATGGGAGAATAAGAATGAAGCCGCCCGCGAAGCGGTAGTGCAGTGGGCTCTCAGCCAGAATTTTGAGAAGGTAGGCGGTCAGTGTCCGCTCACGAACCGTGAGAATCGAGGCGGCGAAGACCTCGTTCCAGGAAATCACGAAAGCGAAGATGGCTGTGGCGGCGAGTCCCGGAAGGGCGAGAGGCAGAACCACCTTCATGAAGGCCTGGAGCCGGGTGCATCCGAAGACCCAGGCTGCTTCCTCGTATTCGCGGGGAATGCCCATGAACAGACTCTGAGTCACCAAGGCAGCAAAGGGCAAAGCCAGCACCGTGTGGATGAGCGAGACGCCGAAGGGCGTGTCGTAGAGCCCGAGCCGAATGAAGGAGACGGTGAGAGGAAGCGCCAGGATCGCGAGCGGGAAGGCGCGCGTGAGAAGAACGAGAAGGCGGTAGGCATTCTGTCCCCGGAAGGAATAGCGCGCGAGTGCGTAGCCTGCGGGCGCGCCGAGCAGAAGGGAAAACATGACTGTCAGTCCCGCCGCGATAAGCGAATTGACGAGAGCGTTGAACACCCCCTCGATCGCCAGAAACTGCATCATCGGGGCGAAGGACAAGTCGGTGGGCCAGATCGATTTCGGCCAGCGGAACACGCCGAGTCGTCCTCCGAAAGCGCCGAGCGCGACGAAGTAGATCGGGACCAGGACCCAGGCAAGGAGCGTCGCGATTCCCGTCCAGAGAAGCAGGCGCCGTGATGAGGGGAGAGCCATGCTTCTGCCGGGTACGGATTGCTGCAGGTCGGATGCACTCGCCGTCATGCCAATTGCTCCGGACGCGTTCTCAGGACACGCAGGTAAACCGCTGTGGCAGCCAGAGAGATCGACATGATGAGAACCGCGTAAGCCGCAGCGACCCCATAGTTCTGATTCTCGTTCTGCCAAGTATAGGCCTCGCCGGCGAGGACCGGGAAGTTCCGCCCGCCAAGGGCATAGACGACGGCGAAGACCTCAAAGGCCAGTACGGTGCGAAGGATGAGCGCTGATTGCAGGCTCGGCTTGAGAAGGGGCAGGGTGATTCTGCGAAAGCGCGTCCAGGGCTTTGCTCCGAAGATCTCTGCGGCTTCGGAAAACTCTCTGGGGATAAGCTGGAGGCCGGCGATCAAAATCACCAGGACAATGGCCGTCGCCCGCCAGACCTCGGCGAGAGCGATGGCCGCGAAAAGACTCCAGGGTGTCTCCTGGGACAGCCAGCCGACCGGCCCAGGAATGACCCCAAGCGCGAAAAGGGCCGAGTTCAGATAGCCCGTATTCTGGAGCAGTGAAAGCCACGCCAGACCCGCTGCCAGATCGGAAATGCCGAGCGGAATGGTGAGGATCCAAAGCACCAGGTCACGTCCTCGCTCCAGCTTCGACACCATCGTCGCCATGGCGAGCGCGAGAACGAGCTGGATCGGCACGACGACGAGAGTCAGCATGAAGGTGTTGCGGATCGCCAGGGAGAAGTTCAGATCTCCCGCCATGCGTTGATAATTGGCAAGCGACACACCATCGTCCGCCGTGAATGACAGCCAGATGGTCTGTACGAGCGGTATGAGAAAGAACGCAGCCAGAAAGGCAACCGAGGGCGCGATGAGCGCGTAGGGAATCCACGAAGTGCGCGACGGCATGACATCGCTCCGATCTCGAGGGGCAAGCCCGGCAGGCGAATGCATGCCGGGCCTCAGGATCGATCAGTTGACGGGGCAGGCGCCCTGGCTCGGCTTGTCCGGTGCCCAGCACGGTGCGCCCGTGTCCTTCATCAGCGCATCGAGCACTTTGGCCTGCTCTTCCAGCACGGTCTTGACCGGCTCGTTGCGCAGCACGATCCGCTGGAACGCGTCGGTATAGACCTTGTTGAACTCTCCGCCCTTGGCGCCCAAGCCCACAGGCAGAAGAGAGACAAGCGCGTCCTTCGCGTTCTGCGTCGCATCCACGGCTCCGGCGAGAAGTTTGATGCCCGGCGCGAGGTTCGGCGGCAAATCGGCCTTGACGACAGGGAAGAAGCCAACTTCCGCTGCGGTCAGAAGCTGCGTCTCCGGCTTGGTCATATGCTCGATCACCGCCACGGCGCCCGTGCGGTTCGGTGCATCCTTGGGAATCGCAAGTCCCGCGATCACAGGCATGTAGCCGCGTCCCTTCGGACCGGCCGGAGCCGGGAACGCAACGAACTGATCGGGTTGCAATGTGAGCGCCTCCTTGACGCGGGCGATGTGATCCCAGGCGATCCAAACCTCGCCGGCCATCAGAGGCTCCTGCATGAAATTGTAGTTGGTGGAGTTCGGGTTCGACACAGCCCAAAGCTCTTTCATGGCGTTCCAGCCGGCTTCCGCGTCCGCTGACCTGAAGGTCGAAACGACGCCACCGGTGAACGACGGATAGAAGTAGCCCTGGAAGAAGCGTGGCATGAGGCCCGTCGGGCCAGCTGGGAAGCCGAGCCGGCGTTGACCTGTCTTGTCGACGATATTCTTGGCCCATTGCTGCAATTGCGCGTAGGTCAGCGTGTTCACATCAGCTCCGGCGGGCAGATACGGCAGGGCCTGCTTGTTGGCGACCATCACATAGGTTGCCTGCATCCACGGGATGTATTGCTGGTGCTCCGTTCCGAGCTTGCCGAGGTCCATGAGGCTTGCAGGGATACTGCGATCGGCCAGCTTGGCGGCGACATCGTCGATCGGCTGGAGATCGGCGGGAACGTGAGGCTGCAGTTCTCCATGAAGGGCGCCGACCACGCTGGCAGTACGCTTTCCGGCCTGTGTTTCGGCTTTCATTCGCACGGCAAAGGCCGGAGGCTCGTCGACCACATAGGTGACCTTGCCGGGAATACCCTTCAGAAGGACGTCGCGGACCTTGCTTGCCTCCTCGATCGGGCGAAGCTGTGTCGAGTAGAAAATCGTTTCCTGCGCCTGTGCAGCGGACAAGCCTCCAAGTAGGGCGGCCGCGACGACAAATGAGCGAAATGGCATCTGCCTCATGTGCTTCCTCCGTCGGTCCCGATAGTGACGCTGCTCGACCCGGGTCCGGGAGGTCGGGCAGCTTTCAGATCAACTCGACGTCCGATGCGTGGCGCGTGGAACCTGCCGGACCGGCAGAATGGTCTGCAATTCCTGCGGATTGCCCCCGCCAAGGCGGGAAATCAGCATCTCGGCGAGCCGGCACCCCACATCCGGAGCCGCGATCTCCATGGTGGACAGGGGGGGATCGGTGAACGCGGCCGAGGGCAGGTTGTCATGGCCGATCACGGCGATGTCGCGCCCTGCGACGAGACCCTGTTCCTTGAGGGCGCAGAGAGCGCCGATGGCGATACTGTCCGTGGCGCAGAGAAAACTGGTCGGTGGCGACGGATGGCTCAGAAGCCAGCGGGCCGCCTCATACCCCCCCGCCTCTGTTGGCGGCGCGGCAAATTCAAGCGGGTCGGATAGATTTTCCTCCGCCAGGCCGGCCAGCCACCCGCTGCGACGCAGATGGGCAAAGGTCAGGGTCTGCGGGGCGGCAATATGGGCAATCCGTCGGTGTCCGAGAGACGCGAGCAGGCGGGTGGCCTCCCGGAAGGCACTCTCGCCATCGCCATCGATGAAGGCATCCTCGTCGGAACACTCTGTCCGTCCATGGGTGACGAACGGGATTCCACGCTCCCTCAGGAAGGCCACACGCTCGTCCCGGAGCCGCGTGCGAACGACGATGACCGCATCGGCCCGCCCGCCATCGATGAGCCGACGATATGTTTCCATTTCTGCGGCAGGGCTTGCAGTCGGCAGCAGCATCAGGTCGAGCCCCTCCTCTGCAAGCCGTTGGCCGCACGCCGCCAGCATATTCAGGAACAGCGGCGGCCCAAACCGCCCAGGTTCCAGAGGCAGGGTGACTGCAACGACTTCTGCCTTGCGACGCCTGAGGCTGCGGGCGGCGGAATTCGGCCGGTAATTGATGGCCTGCGCGGCCGCGCGAACACGTTCCCGCGTGGCGGGCGCCACGTCCGAATAACCATCCAGCGCCCGGGATACGGTCGTGATCGACAGGCCAAGGGTTTGTGCAAGGTGCTTCAAATTCGACACTGCAGGATGGCCTCCCTGTCGACACTGCATCCGAAACGTTTTGGAAAGTCAAGATTATGGTCCGTCAGCCGCCTGTTCGAACGAAGGTTCGCTGTCCGGCGCGAGTGCGCCGATATCAATCGCCCGGTGGGAGAAAAGGAGGGAAGCACTTTTTGCCCGGCCGCTCGATGGGCGCGTGCCACTTCTCACGTTGGTTTCACGCGGAAGGGATCCGCCGCGAGCCATGCCTCCCGGATCTGATCTGAGAGAGCACGTCGGTTCAAGCGCCGCCCTTCGAGTCGCAAGGGCAGCCATCGACCCGAACGGTGCACTAGCGTGCGAGCAGGATCACGCCGCCTGCCGCCAAGGAAGCGCTCCAGAGGATTTCAAGATTGATCCAGCCACGACTGAGGAACGCCAGTCCAATCCAGTGGTAGATGATCATCGCGGTTGCGCCGATCACGGCCAGCATCGCGCCCGTATGAACCGCGAGAGCCGCGAGCGAGACTGGAACGGACGTCCCGGCGGCGAGTTCGCCGCCGGGCCCTGACGAGACGCAGAGAGCCAGCATGGAAGGTATCAGCATGAGACCGGCGCCGTGGGCCATTGCCATCATGAACGACCATAGCCCGAGGCCCATCAGGCTGGTCTGCATCCCGATTCGCACATGGGTTCGGCGTGGCACGAGCATGTGCCAGGAGGCCCATCCTATGGCGATCAGACCAGCGCCGTGGCCGAGCAGTGATGCATCCAGGATCGTGCCGAAAGCGATCACGGCCAGCAATGTTGCGGCGGTGGCCGCGGCGTGCCCGAATGCGATCGGAGCGAGTGCGAGGACGACGACCTTTCGACTCTGCCGGTGAAGGCCGAGCGCGACGGCAAACAGCCACCCCATGGCAGGATTCAGCCCATGGAATGCGCCGAGACCCGCGAGTGCAATCCAGGGCCAGAGCGTCGACGATGCCGTGTTCATGGCTCTCTGCCCGATTCGTGCTGGAGACCCTCAAGGATAGCAGTAAGAGTCGGATGAGCAGTCCCCACCCTCGAGTCTGATCTGGTGGGGCCGGTGGCCCTTGGGCCACTCGATGAAGAATTCCTCGTCAAACGCTATTCCGCCATCAGGGTCCGCATTCAGCTTCACCATCCAGCCATCGAACCCGCGGTGATAGAATTGCTGGTCGATCGTGCCGTAGAGCGAGTTGGTGAAATAGACCCGTCGTCCATCCCGACTGATCTCCACCATCTGAGGTCCGCCCGTGAGATGACCGTTTCGTGCTCCGGGGTGGGAGGCACGGGATACGATGCCTCCGATGCGCACCTTGCCTGTCAGCTTCGGATTGAAGGGATCCGACACGTCGTATTGCTGGAGGTCGCCTGTGCCCCAGCATGACACGTAGAGAAATCGGTCGTCCATGGAGAGGTCGATATCCGTGACGAGGGGAGGCACCGCCCCAAAGCCCTTCAACATGTCCGGGAGATCATCGGAATTCGCGGGCTCGGCTGGAATCGTGATGATTTTCTTGACGGCCCAATGGTCGCCGTCGCGATACCAGGTCCAGATCGAGGAGGAGAGATCCTTAAGGCTGATCACGCAGTTGACGAAGCCATAGGCCTTCGTCGGATTGTGTGCCGGCCTGAGCTCGAAAACGAGCTGGTGTTCTTCGCCAAGGTCGATGTCTTGGAGATGCTTTCTTTTCAGAAGATCCCAGAAGTGCAGGCGCCGGCCGTATCGGGAACCGAGAAGAATCTCGGGGACGAGGCCGTTCTCGAAGGTATCGGGCGTGCCCCATTCGCTCGTAACGAGCGTGTCGTAGCCGAGATGCCACCATGCATCATACGCAAGCTGCTGCGAGCCTCTCTCGACTTCCCAGCGTCCGAGCGGTTCGAAGCTCTCATGGTCCATGACAAATATGCCACCGGGCGCCTTGCCCTCGCTATTGCCAAGGGCAGTGACATAAATCCCATCCGGGCCGCAATGGACCGTATGGGGCCTGGTGTAACCTGTCCTTTCGGCAATTGCCTCGGGCTCTATTACCTTGATGAGCGTCGGATTGCGGGGGTCCGGCTTGGTATCGAGAATGTGAATGCGCGAAGAGCGCAATCCCGGCACGACCAGATAGCGCCGCTCGACGTGGGGGTGAGGCATGTTCGGGCACAGGCATGACGAGCACGCGTTCCATCCGAAATGGTGCAGTTCATCTCCCGTATTGGGCATCGCAACGCTGCTGACGATCTGGGAGTATGACGGCGAGGCGGGATCGAGGTCGACGACCGCAATGCCGTCGGGTCGCGTCCTGTCGGGATCGAACATGGCCACATAGGCCAGCCTCTCGGGAGGCGCTTTCTCTGCAAGGCGAGGCGAGGGGTAAAAGCTCGGATCGGGCTGCCAACGCGTCACGACACCCTCCCTGATGCCCCCTCTGCTGATGGCGATCGGCTTTTCTTGTTGATCCTCATATTATGCCCCGGCCTGTGTCGCATTCGAGGCAGGAAAGGGTAAAACCACTTCGTGGAGTGGTGGCCGTCTCCGATGGGACATGGCACTCCCGACGCCAGGGCAAGGCCTGACGCCCCCGCGCCGCATGCGGGCGGTCAAGCTCTGCGATCTCTGGCGGAGAATTGGCGTCGGCGCCCATCGCCGGACTCGCCCGCGTCTTCCACCCTCGACAGGTTGCAGCGGGAACCAGGGAAAGGTCTTCATCAGCCCTGTCGAAGGGATCTGGCGAAAATCCCAGGCCGCTCGACAATCCGGTTGAACGACGCCCGCCGGAACAGGGTACGCCGTTCCAAGCGTCCATAGTCGGCCTTCAAGGATCGCGGTGTCATCGACGGCTTGTGCCAGTCTGCGCCGGGAGGCAGGCTCCGCGGCCCGGCGCTGACTGGCCCCGGTGCCGCGGCACTTCATGCCGTCTGTCGATGCAGGGGCTTCCCGCCTGCCAGGAACGAAAGGGCGTGACTACGCTGGCCCGATTGCGCCAACCTCACGCCCTTTTCGACCTTCGACGATCGAAACGAGGACTGGTTGTCCCTCTGACAGGGCGCCAAGCCCTGCCCGCTCGACCGCCGAGATGTGAAGGAAAAGATCCTTGCTTTCGCCCTCGACGGACACGAAGCCGTATCCCTTCACCGGATCGAACCACTTGACCGTTCCCGCGATCGTCGGCGGGCCGCTCATGGGCCGGGCCTCGTTCTCTCTGGGTCCGCGCCTTGGCGCGCCTTGCCGGGAGTAGCCATCGGACTGGCCCTGTCTGGCCGGGAACGCACGCCGCGGCGGTTCGGGGGTGGCGGTGCTTGCGTCGACGCTCAGAACCTCGTTGACCTGCTGGCCCTTCTGCCCCGGCCCGACCTTCACCATCAGGGTTGTGCCGGGCTCCAAGGCCGTGTGGCCCGCAGCCTCGACCTGCCTGATATGCAGGAATGCCTCGCCCGAGCCATCGGTCAGCTCGACGAAGCCAAAGCCCTTCTCGGGATTGAACCATTTGACCCGAGCCTCGGCCTCGCTCCCGGACGCCGGGTAGGAGCCCTGCTGGCGCACGGGTCGCTCGTACGATGGTTGGGGTGCATAATCGCCCCAAGGATCTACAGGTTGAGCGCCGAACTGACGTCGACGATCGCGATGATCGTTACCGCGGCCCATCAGGAGTGCCTTCTAACAAATGTCATGTAAGGATTACGCGTAACGCGCCCGGCTTGCAGACGCAAGATGATTGCTCGCTTTGATGATGGACGAGTTGGCCTTTGCGTTTGTCTATTTGGCCGGGACGCCTGAAACAATCCTCCGAGGACGGTTGATCCGGCGGGCGTGTTCTGGATCCGATGGTCCGGGAGCGGGCATCCATTCGCGTCAGCTTCGCCCGCTCGAACCTGATCCGCTCGCGTAAAGACCAGCGCAGCCGGTGTTGGCCGGCGGCTGAAATGATTTGAATTCAAATTATTTGAATGCTAATTAAATAGAATGTCGTCTCCATCTCCCCGGTTTCAGTTCGGATTCCAGCTCGTCAGACTCGCCCGGCGCTGGAGGCGTGACCTGGACCGCCGGCTCAACGGCGTTGGGCTGAGCGATGCCACATGGGCGCCCCTGATCCATCTCAAGGAGGCAGGCGACGGCATCAGCCAGAAGGACCTGGCCGCGAGCGTCGGCATCGACGGCTCGAGTCTGGTCCGGTTGCTCGACCTGCTTGCCGGGCGGGGGCTGATCGAAAGGCGGGCCGACACGGCCGACCGCCGTGCTCGGCGGGTGTTTCTGACGCCAGCCGGACACGAGGCCGTCCTGAACATCCGGGACCTGCTGCTGCAGGCCGAGGCCGACATGCTGGCCGATCTGTCCGACACCGAGATTGCCGCGATGCTCGAGACCTTTGAGAAGGTCCACCGTCGACTGGATCCCGAGCGGGCGGAGGACTGCGCTTGAACGCGTCCCTTCTGAATGCGCTCGGTTTCAATGTTCCTCGCCTGGGATATATGGCGCGCACCGCCGTTGCAGCCTGCCTTGCCCTGGTCCTCGCGTGGCTCATCGGCCTGGAGCATCCGCAATGGTCGGCCATGACGGTCTGGGCCGCTTCGCAGCCCTTGCGGGGCCAATTGCTCGAACGAAGCTTCTTCCGGATGGCCGGCACGGCGGCAGGCACGTTTGTCGGCGTCCTGCTCGTAGCCGTTGCCGGCCTTCATCCGATCGTTCTGGTGGCTGGACTCGCGCTCTGGCTGGCGACGTGTGCCGGCGTGGGCAATCTCCAGCGAAGCTATGTTTCATACGGCACGATGCTCGCGGGGTATTCCGCAGCGATGGTCGCCCTGTTGGACACTGCTCATCCGGATCGCGTGCTCCTCCTGGGAGCCGACCGCCTCCTGACCGTGATGGTCGGTGTTCTGACGGCTCTGGCGGTCGGGCTGCTGTTCGCACAACGACACTCTCCTGAGGACCTGAACGGCCGCGTGCGGAGCCTCACGGCGCGCGTGCTTCGCACCATGGCAGTGCACCTGCGCAGTCGCGGGAGCGATCATGCCGGTGAACGCCGCTCCATCCTGTCGGAAATGGCAGCCATCGAAGAGTCTCTCGATCCACAGGCTGCAGGCTCCCTGCGGTCTCGCCGGGCCGCGCGGGCAATCCGCATTCTGTTGGCCGCACAGGCAGCAGCCTTGGCCTGGCTGCGAGGGTCCGATGCCGCGCGGGTGGACCCGGCGACAAGCCTGGCCCTGGAACGCACCGCCGAAGCCATCGAGAACGGGGCCGCCCTCGAACAGATCATCGCGCGGATGGAAACGCTTGCCACGGAAGCGGAGGCCCATCCCTCCTTGCACGGCGTTGTCCTGCGGCTTGAGGTGGCCCTGCGCGATCAGATTGGCCTTCCTGCGCGCCAGGAAGGGCACCTGTCGCTTCGCTACCCCGTCATCCTGCACCGTGACTGGGTGATCGCGCGGCAGGCAGCGATTCGGGCCGGAGTCACCATCCTCGCCCTCGGACTGTTCTGGATCGGGACGGGTTGGACGCTTGCGCCCTATATGATGCTCGGCGCCTCGATCATGCTGTCGGTCTTCTCGACCTTCGACAACCCGGCGCGATCAGTCTGGTTTGTCGCGCTCGGTCAGCTGGGCGGTGTCGTTGCAGCCCTCGTCTGCCGCTGGCTGGTCTGGCCTCATGCGGGAAGCGAAGCGGCCCTGGTCTTTCTCGCGATACCGTTCATCCTGTCCGGTGCGCTGCCGATGGCCCATCGCCGCACCGCGCCCGGCGCTTATGATTATAACATGGCCATGCTGCTGATGCTGCAGCCGGCCTATCCGCCGACCATGTCCTTCTGGCCCTCGGTTGCCATGGCGGCGGCGGTTGTCGCGGGCCCGCTGGCCGGGCTTGCCGCCTATAGGCTGATCTTCCCGATCGATCCGCGTCGCCGCATGAGGATCCTCATCGGGATGATGGTGCGCGAGATTGCGTCGATGGCGGCCGCCCGCGACGTGACGGAACACCCCCTCGCTTGGCGTGCCCGGCTTTTCCACCGCATGCTGCGACTGATTCGCTGGACCGAGAAGTCCGGGGATCGAGAGATGTCCGTCATCGACGGAAGTCTCGCTGTCCTGACATTGGGCGAGGCGGTGCTGTGCCTGCGGAGTCTGTTGCGCGCACGAGACGTATCACCCGGCACGGCTCGCGCAGCCACTCTCGCCCTTGGTCGCATGGCCCGCATCACGCACGATCCTGACCGCGCCCGGTACGCTCTCGACCGAGCGGCGCGGCGGCTGACGCGCGAGGCGCGGCCCGAAACCATGCTCATTCGAGACGCCGGGGAAGCCCTGGCAAACAGCCGCTCCTTCTTTCGGCTCTCCGACGTCGCATAGGCTGTCCCGCGCCAGGGTCTGAGGACTCTTGTCTCGTGCATCGGCCGCGCGCTGCACCCTCGCTCCTGCCGCCAGCCTCAGGCAAGATTGCTGGCGTACCCACACTCCTAGGATACCCGTATCGGAGGTCTCTGTGGGGGACATTTATCTTTTCGATGTGGCCTCGCGGCAGGCCCAGTGGCTTGCGGTCCGTCAAGCGACGATCTCGAGCAACATCGCGAACGCAAATACTCCCGGCTTCAAGGCCAAGGATGTCGAACCCTTCTCCAAGGTGTTCGACCAGACGCAGCTCGCAATGGCTGCGACCGACAGCGCGCACCTCGGGTTCGACGCGTCCTATACGCGCCCCACAAAGGTGAAGAAGACCGAGAGCTGGGAGACCATGCATTCAGGAAACTCCGTCAGCATCGAGCAGGAGATGGTGAAGGCCGGCGAGATCAGTCGGGAATCGTCCCTGAATGTCAGCATCGTCAAAGCATTCCATCGCATGATGCTTGCGAGCACGAGGTCAGGACAATGATCGATCCGCTACAGGCTTCATCCCGGCTGGCGGGCGCCGGGCTCGAGGCGCAGTCGATGCGCCTCCGTATCGTTTCCGAGAACATCGCCAACGCACAATCGACCGGCAAGACGGCGGGCTCCGATCCCTATGCCCGCAAAACGGTCACGTTTCGAAGCGAGTTGGACCGTGCCCTTGGCGCCTCGTCCGTGAAGGTCAAGGGAGTCGGGGTCGACCGAGCGCCGTTCCAGGTCGAATACGACCCCGGCAACCCGGCGGCCGATGAAAACGGCAATGTGAAGCTTCCCAACGTGAACATGCTGATCGAAATGGCCGACATGCGGGAGGCCAACCGTTCCTATGAAGCCAATCTTCAGATGATGAAACAAACTCGATCCATGATCTCGGGATTGATCGACCTTCTGCGAGGCGCCTGATGTTCGACGCAGTTTCCTCCATATCCGCGATCTCGTCCACGATCGACAAAGCCAACGCGATCTCCTCGACCCGGTCGGTCTCCGCGCAGAGAGCCGAACTGGCGCCGTCGGCCTCGCAGCATGTCGACTTCGGCGACATCATGGTCCAGGTCGCGGCGAATGCCACCCAGACGCTCCGGGCCGGCGAATCCGCGGCGATCGCCGGGATGCAGGGGAAGGCCTCCGTCCAGCAGGTCGTCGAAGCTGTCATGTCGGCTGAGCAGGCTCTCCAGACGGCCATTGCGATCAGAGACAAGGTTGTTGCCGCCTACCAAGAAATTTCGCGGATGGCGATTTAAGGAGTAGACGATGAGGGCTCTCGCAATCGCAGCTACGGGCATGAATGCTCAGCAGCTGAACGTCGAAGTCATTGCAAACAACATCTCGAACGTGAACACGACCGCCTTCAAGGGAGCGCGTGCGGAGTTCACGGATCTCCTTTATCAGGCCGAGCGCCTGCAGGGCATTCCCAATCAGGGCGGGGAAACGCCACTTCCGGAAGGCGCCATGCTGGGACTGGGCGTCCGAACCGCAGCGATCAGAAACCTGCATCGTCAAGGATCGCTGACGAATACGACCAATCAGCTGGATGTCGCGCTGAACGGGCGTGGCTGGTTCCAGGTCGACGGTCCCAACGGGGAAAGGATCTATACCCGTGCTGGTTCCTTCAACAAAAGCAACACGGGTGCCGTCGTCACCCTCGAGGGCTATGCTCTCCCTGGGGTCGACCCTGTGCCCCAGAATACGATCGACATCTCCATCAATCAGGATGGCCGCATCTTCGCGAAGGTAAGCGGCGAGGTCGACCCGGTCGAACTTGGTCGGATCGAACTTGCGAACTTCGCAAACGATTCCGGCCTCGAGCCCATCGGAAACAACTATTACCGCGAGACGCCGGCCTCGGGCGCAGCTGTCGCCGGATTCCCGAATGATGAGGGCTTCGGAAGCATTCATCAGGGATATCTGGAGAGCTCGAACGTCGATCCGGTCAAAGAGATCACCAACCTGATTTCAGCTCAGCGCGCATATGAGATGAACTCGAAGGTCATCCAGGCCGCCGACGACATGGCTGGGACGGTCTCGAAGGGTATTCGCTGATAGGTTCGCCTGAAGGACGATGATTCTGCTCATGAAGAAGCTCACGCCGAAGATTCTGGCCATCGCACTCCTGATCGGTAACGGTGCAAGCGCATTCGCAGAAGACTTGTTCCTTCCCGTTCCAAGCGTCACGATCTATCCTGGCGACACGATCAAGGAGTCGATGCTGAAGGAGCGGGCCTATCCTTCCAACTTCCGCGCGCGCTCGGCAGTCATCGAATCTCCCGTTCAACTCGTCGGCAAAGTCGCGCGTCGCATGTTGCTTCCCGGAGAAGCAATTCCGACCAATGCAGTGGACGATGCCCGTCTGGTCACACGCGGTGCGGCGACACAGGTGATCTTTCAGGAAGAAGGATTGACGATATCCACCATGGGCTCTCCTCTGCAATCCGGCAGTCTCGGAGAGCAAATTCGCGTGCGAAACATCGATACCGGGCGCATCATCATGGGCACGGTGCAGGCGGACGGTACGATCCGCATTGGTAGGCAGTGATGAGAGGCCTCGCTATCCTGCTTCTTGCCCTGTTTGCTGCAAATGTGGCCCAGGCTTCCACGCGCATCAAGGACATTGCCTCGGTGCAAGGCGTGCGCGACAATCAGCTGGTCGGATATGGCCTCGTCATGGGCCTCCAGGGTACCGGCGATACCTTGCGGAATTCCCAGTTCACCGAGCAGTCTCTTCAATCCATGCTCGATCGCATGGGCGTGAATGTCCGCGACATGCCGCTTCGGACCAGGAACGTTGCGGCTGTCACCGTGACGGCCGACCTGCCGCCCTTCATCGGCAGCGGCTCGCGGATCGACGTGACAGTCACCTCCCTCGGCGATGCAACCTCTCTCAAAGGGGGGACGCTCATGCTGACCTCCCTCGTGGGCGGCGACGGCCAAGTCTATGCCGTGGCCCAGGGGCCGGTCGCAGTGTCCGGCTTCAATGCGACTGGACAGGCGGAGACCTTGACGCAAGGTGTGGCGACCGCGGGCCGAATCCCCAACGGCGCACTGATCGAGCGGGAGGTGCCGGGTGCCATGCGCGAGATGGCATCACTCGTGTTGGAGCTGAAAAATCCCGACTACAAGACGGCAACCCTGATCACGGATGCGATCAATGCATTCGCCCTGAGCCGCTATGGGAAGCGGGTCGCCACGCCTCGCGACTACCGTACCGTTGTCCTGAACAGGCCGCGGGACATCGGCACGACGCGCTTCATCGCCGAGCTCGGGGACCTGCGTGTGCAGCCCGACACTCCGGCGCGGGTCGTCGTCGACCAAAGAACGGGCACCGTCGTCATCGGAAAGAACGTCCAGATTTCCACCGTTGCCATGACGCACGGCAATCTGACGGTTCGGGTGACGGAGACGCCGCTCGTTTCGCAGCCGGAGCCATTCTCGCGAGGGCGCACCACCGTCGTTCCGCGGACGCAGATCACGGCAAACGAACAGGATGCCCACCTTGCCGTCATCGGAGGATCAGATCTTCAGACCCTTGTCAAAGGTCTGAACCAGATCGGCCTCAAGCCGACGGACATCATCGCCATCCTCCAGGCGGTCAAGACCGCCGGAGCCCTGCAGGCCGACCTGGTCGTCCAATGAGGTTGGTGATGAAACGACGCTTGGCAGGGACCCCAGTAGCTGAATGGCATTGCAACCTGGCACTTGAACCATGATGACGGGAATCTCATATCGGTCGATCTGCTTTCACCTTGCCCTCGGCGCCGCTGTGCTGGGACTGCCCGGTGTTGGCACCGCACAGGATAAGGCCCCGGGCGCGGCAACCGCCGCCACGCAGAAGCCGGCAGATTCGCCTAAGGATCCCAAGGCAAATCCATATTGCGCCAATATCGCCGATGCCGCCGCGGACGCTCGTTTCGCGTGGCAGAAAGAGACGCTGACGAACCTCGAAAAGGAAATCGAGGGGCGCATAAAGGTCCTCGAGCAGAAGCGCGCCGAGTACGAAGAGTGGCTGGCCAAGCGCAATGAGTTTCTCGCCAAGGCCGACGAGACGGTTGTCGCGATCTATTCCCGCATGCGTCCCGACTCTGCCGCGCTTCAGCTTGCCAACATGCAGGACGAGGTCGCTGCTGCCATCCTCGCGAAGCTCAATCCTCGCAGCGCGAGTGCCGTTCTCAATGAGATGGAACCGGCACGGGCCGCGCAGCTGACGAACGTGCTGACCGATGCCGCCAAGCGCTCCCAGGAAAGCGAAAAGTCATGATCAAGTACATCCCGTTGTCGGTGATGATGCTCTCCCTTGGGGCGTGTGCATCCAGCGAACTTGGGCGGGAACCTGCCATGACCCCGGTCGGGTACGGCCTGACCGTTGCGAGGGAACCAGTCCCGACAGTGTTTCCTACAGCGGGCAGGACATCGCACTATTCCCTGTGGACACAGAACAGCGCGGACCTCTTCCAGGACCCCAGGGCCAAGAAGGTCGGCGACGTCATCACGATCAACATCCAGATCAACGACAAGGCGCAGTTCGACAACGCGAGCGACCGTTCTCGTAACTCCAAGATCAATCTCGGCTTCGGCGGCAAGTATGACTTCAACGGAAACTCCGGCAAATATTCCGCGGACGGAGACATTCGTTCGGGATCGTCGACCGAAGGTCAGGGTTCGATCGATCGTTCCGAGAAACTTCGTCTCTCCGTGGCGGCCGTCGTCACGGAGGTCCTGCCGAACGGCAATATGATCATCAGCGGTTCCCAGGAAGTGCGCGTCAACTTCGAGGTTCGCGTCTTGAATATCGCCGGCATCGTTCGCCCGAGCGATGTGTCCCGCAAGAATACGATCAGCTACGACAAGATTGCCGAAGCACGTATTTCCTACGGAGGGAGAGGCCGGATCACGGATGTCCAGCAGCCGGCGTGGGGACAGCAGATCTACGATGCGATCACTCCATTCTAAACAGGGTCAAGGAGTCGCCATATGGCTCGAAAGAGGAAAATGGGACTTCCCGTGCCCGGTGGACGGGGCGGATGGCTTGTCACTTTAGCCATTCTGTCGTTGCTTGCGACCGGAACCGGCGGACTTTTCGGCCTGTACCTCGTTTCGACGGTTGAAAAGGCTGTCGACGAAAAGAAAAAGAGTGAAGAGGGCAAGAAGTCTCCCACGCTTCTCTATACCGGCGACCTTGCGTTGAGACCCATCGCTCCCGTGGTGACGAATCTCGCGAATGCGGACGATGTATGGATCCGGCTCGAGTCCTCGATCATCTTCACGAATGGAGCGCTCCAGAACCCCGACGTCGCAGTTGCCGAAATTCGGCAGGACATTCTTGCCTATTTGAGGACGCTGTCCATCGCCCAAATTCAGGGAGCAAGCGGGCTTCAGCATCTGCGGGAAGATTTGAACGAGCGCGTCGCTCTGCGGTCAAAAGGCCTGGTTCGTGAGATCGTCGTCGAGACGCTTGTCGTGCAGTAGGCCCCTGCTTTTCCCCGAGGGCGGCGATTGAGCGCATGGTGTCGTCTCGTTCGTCTCTCGTAGATCTCTTCCCAGAGAAATCGTCACAGACCGTCAAATGATATTGAGAATTTTTTACTTTATCTCGTTTTCACTCCTGGCCACCGCGGCGAGGGCGCAGGTGCCTGGTCTGGAATCGCTTCTACCGCCGGGAGACGGCGCGGCCAGCGGCCGGATCATCCAGATTGTCGCTCTCCTCACGGTGCTCTCGCTCGCCCCTGGTCTGCTGATCATGGTGACGAGCTTCACGCGATTTGTGGTGGCTCTGTCCTTTCTGCGGTCCGGATTGGGACTTCAGAGCACGCCGGCGAATCTGTTTCTCATCAGTCTGTCCTTGTTCATGACCTTCTATGTCATGGCGCCGACATTCGACCGCGCCTGGAACGACGGTATTCGTCCACTGACGGAGAACAGGATTTCGGAAGCGGAGGCCTTCACGCGCGTCGCGGAACCGTTCCGCGAATTCATGCTGTCACATGTCCGTCCGAAAGACTTGCAGACCTTCAGCGACATGGCGGCGGCAAGTTTTCCGAAGGCGGACGAGAATGCGAAGGTCGATTTGCGGATCATCATCCCGGCCTTCATGATCTCTGAGCTTCGTCGCGGATTTGAAATTGGATTCTTGATCGCGTTGCCCTTTCTCGTCATCGACATGATCGTCGCTACCCTGGTAATGTCCATGGGCATGATGATGATGCCGCCGACCGTGATATCGTTGCCGTTCAAGATATTGTTCTTCCTGCTGATCGATGGCTGGAACATTCTCATCAGCGGGCTGGTCCGGTCCTATTTCTGAGCACTCCTCCCTATAGGCGCAGACAGGCTCTGGCCGGGACGGTCCGTTAAGCAATCGTTAGCCATAACGGCGCGCCGGATGACCCGGTGCGCCTTCGCGCTTGACTAAGACGAAAGCTTCGCGCAAGCTTCAACCGTCGCAAAGACGAAATGGCAGGTTGAACGGACGGTCTATGCGTCCGTCCTTCGAAGGCATGATGCCGCCCTGCCATACCGGTGCAAGTCCGGTATGTCCCGCCAAAACGTGTTGCTTTCAAAGGGACAACTCACATGTCTAGCCTTCTGACGAATACCTCCGCCATGACCGCCCTGACGACGCTGAAAAGCATCGCAGGACAGCTCGACCAGACCTCCAGCCGCATCTCGACCGGCCTGAAGGTGGCGGACGCCTCCGACAACGCCGCCTACTGGTCGATCGCCACCACCATCCGCGCCGACAACGGCTCGCTCGGTGCGGTGAAGGACGCCCTCGGCCTCGGTGCCAACTCGGTCGACACGGCCTTCAACGGCATGAACCGCTCGATCGACATCATGAAGGACATCCAGTCGAAGCTGACTGCTGCGATGTCGCCGAACGTCGACCGCGCCAAGATCCAGACCGAAATCGACGCCAAGCTGAAGGAACTGAAGCAGACCGCCGAAGCCTCGGTGGTGTCGGGCGAAAACTGGCTCTCCACCGACTCCGGAGCCGGCAACTACGTCTCCGACCGTAAGATCGTCGCCTCGTTCACCCGTGAAAACGGCGCCGTGACGGTCGATACCGTTAACGTCTCGGTCGACACGACCAAGCTGTACGACAAGACGACCGCAGTTGCGACGGCTGGTACCGACGCCGCCAAGGGCACGATCGTCACCGACTGGGAAACCGCCCAGGACACCTACACAGCGGCCAAGGCGACGTTCGAGGCGAGCTCCAAGGACGCCGCGGCGATCACGGCCCTCGAGACGGCCAAGACCACCTATGAGACGGCCAAGACCACCTTCGAGACCGACCGCAAGACCGCCAACGATGGTGTCACGGCCGGTACGGACGGTGAGGGCGGCATCCTGAACAAGTCCTATGCGGTGCATGGGGCCGACGAGGATGGCTTTCTGAAGCACTACGAGCTGTCGGTTGACAAGCTCGACATCTCGAACATCCAGAACCAGGACCTGTCGAAGCTCCGCGCCTACATCACGGTGGTGGACAAGGCCCTGAGCGCGATGACCGACGCGGCGACCACGCTCGGCGCCAACAAGACGCAGATCACCTCGCAGACGACCTTCGTCGAATCGCTGATCAAGGCGAACGAGCGTTCGATCGGTACCCTTGTGGACGCCGACATGGAAGAAGAGTCGACCCGCCTCAAGGCGCTGCAGGTTCAGCAGCAGCTCGGCGTCCAGTCGCTCAGCATTGCCAACGGCAACACGCAGAACATCCTCTCGCTGTTCCGTTAATCTGAGCGATCCCGTTCCTCTTGGAACGAGCCTCATGAAGCCACGCTCCCCGGAGCGTGGCTTTTTTTATCGTTCCGGGCGATGAGCAGCCCCGTCCGGACCTCGGCCGAGGTGCGATCCAAAGCGTCCGCAGGCTTTTCCTTCCCGCAGGCCGATGAAAGAAAGTCGATCTCCGCTGAAGCTGACGACAGCTTCGCGCAAGCTTCGCGTGCAAAGGTCCCGCGCATAGCAGGTTGAATCGACCGGGCCGGACGCGATTCGAAGGCATGATGCCGCCCTGCTATACCGGTGCAAGCCCGGTATGTCCCTAGGGATAGCCAATGTCTTGGTTCGTCCCGCATCCTCTCCTCGCTAAAAGGGACAGCCATGTCTAGCCTTCTGACGAATACCTCCGCCATGACCGCCCTGACGACGCTGAAAAGCATCGCGGGACAGCTCGATAAGACCTCCGCCCGGATCTCGACCGGCCTGAAGGTGAACGACGCCTCCGACAACGCCGCCTACTGGTCGATCGCCACCACCATCCGCGCCGACAACGGCTCGCTCGGTGCGGTGAAGGACGCTCTCGGCCTCGGCGCAGCGTCCGTCGACACAGCCTTCAACGGCATGAACCGCTCGATCGAGCTGATGAAGGACATCCAGGCCAAGCTGACGGCCGCGATGTCGCCGAACGTCGACCGCGCCAAGATCCAGACCGAAATCGACGCCAAGCTGAAGGAACTGAAGCAGACCGCCGAAGCCTCGGTGGTGTCGGGCGAAAACTGGCTCTCCACGGACGGCAATGCCGGCAACTACGTTTCCGACCGTAAGGTTGTGGCCTCGTTCACCCGCATCGATGGCAATATCACCGTCGATACGGTGACGATCTCCGTCGACGACACGAAGCTGTACGACAAGAAGACCGCAGCTGCGACGGCCGGTACCGACTCTGCCAAAGCCGCGATCGTCACCACCTGGGAGACCGCCCAGGACACCTATGAAGCGGCAAAGGTGACGTTCGAAAAGAGCGCCAAGGATGCTGCGGCGATCACGGCTCTCGAGACGGCCAAGACCACCTTTGAGACGGCCAAGACCACCTTCGAGACCGACCGCAAGACTGCCAACGACGCCGTCACGGCCGGTGTGGACGGTGAGGGCGGCATCCTGAACAAGTCCTATGCGGTGCATGCGGCTGATGAGGATGGCTTCCTGAAGCACTACGAGCTGTCGGTCGATCAGCTCGACATCTCGAACATCCAGAACCAGGACCTGTCGAAGCTCCGCGCCTATATCCAGATCGTGGACAAGGCCCTGGGCGACATGACCGACGCAGCGACCACGCTCGGTGCCAACAAGACGCAGATCACCTCGCAGACGGCCTTTGTCGAATCGCTGATCAAGGCGAACGAGCGTTCGATTGGTACTCTTGTGGACGCCGACATGGAAGAAGAGTCGACCCGCCTCAAGGCGCTGCAGGTTCAGCAGCAGCTCGGCGTTCAGGCGCTCAGCATCGCCAACGGCAGCACGCAGAGCATCCTCTCGCTGTTCCAGGGCTAATAACCCGGAGTCGCAGGAGCGTTCTTCTCCACCCATTGTTTCAGTGAAAGCCGCACCCTTGGGCGCGGCTTTTCTCTTACGCAATCTCCACACAAGATTGACGGGCGAAATTGCTGCGGACTTTAACCTTTTCTCGCAATGAGCCCTTCGATGACCGGTCGCCAGCACGCCGAAAAATTGTGGACCAACATACTTGAGCTTGGAGCACGCCGCCTCGCAGCCCTTGGTCTCATTGGACTTGCTGTCTTTCTGGGAGTCGGAATCGGGGCCTATTACCTGAGCCGCCCCGCCCAGGAAGCGCTCTATGTCGGGCTCGAGCGGGAGGATGTGAGCCGAATCGGTTCGGTCCTGAAGGACGCGGGAATTCCATTCGATGTCAGCGCCGACGGCACCGCAGTCATGGTCCGTTACGGGCACACCGCACAGGCGCGAATGCTGCTGGCCGAAAAGGGGCTGCCGCAGAGTTCAAAATCCGGATACGAGCTCTTCAATGATCTGGGTTCGCTGGGCCTCACCTCCTTCATGCAGGAGGTAACGCGCGTTCGCGCGTTGGAAGGCGAGATCGCCCGCACGGTTCAGACCATGAAGGGCATCAAGGCGGCACGGGTTCACATTGTCCTGCCCGACCGGGGTTCGTTCCGGCGCGATCAGCAGCCTGCCTCAGCCTCGGTCGTCATTCGCACCGAGCCGGCGGACGATATGAGCTCCGCGCAGGCCATCAGGCATCTCGTGGCCTCTGCCATCCCGGGAATGAAAGCCGACAAGGTGACGGTGCTCAACACGGATGGCATGCTCCTGATGTCCGGGGAGGACGGCGTCAACGCCTCGACAGGGCGAATGGCAAGCCTCGAGCGCAATGTCAGCCGGGAGATCCAGGACAACATCCGCAGGACGCTGACTCCCTATCTCGGCCTCGGAAATTTCGAGATCAGCGTCGCAGCACGCCTGAACACCGACAAGACCAGCATCAATGAAACGATCTACAATCCGGAGTCGAAGGTCGAGCGCTCCGTGCGCACCATCAAGGAGACGGAAGTCTCCCAGAACCGCGCAAATCAGAAGCCGACAACGGTACAGCAAAATCTTCCTGAGGAGCGCGTGCGGGCCGATAGCGGCGATAGCTCCAGCGAGGATAATCAGCGTCGCGAAGAGCTGACGAACTACGAAATCTCCTCAAAGACGATTCAGACTGTCAGCGACGGATATGCCATCAAGAACCTCTCCGTCGCCGTGCTGGTCAACCGCAGCCGCCTTTCGGCTCTCTCTGGAGGCGATGCCGAAAACCAGGCAAAGATCGATGCCAAAATCGCTGAAATCGAACAACTTGTCTCGTCAGCGGCAGGCTTCGAAAAGGCGCGTGGCGACCAAATCAAGGTTGCGGCAGTTGGGTTCATCGACGACGGACGCATGATGGAGCCTGCGCCGCCACTCGGCCTCACGGAGGTTCTCATGCGGCAGTTTGGGAACATCATCAATGCCGCGACGATCCTCATCGTGACGTCCTTGCTCATCTGGTTCGGATTGCGTCCGGCAGTGACAGCCATTCTGGCGCGGCCCGAGACTGAGAATGTCTTCGAGAATGCGACCCCTGCCATCGAGAGCCTGGCAGCGGCAGCAGAGCAGACCGCGCAGATCGAATCCACCGAAACCGTTCCGAATCTCATTGAAGATCTGACGGGCAAGATGAGCCGTTCGCCGCAGAAGAAGCTCGAGCAACTGGTTGAGTACGATGAGGATCATGCCGCATCGATCCTCAAGCAGTGGCTGATCCAAGAGGCGGCCTGATGTCAAACGGGATCGCAGACTACTTGCTCGAATTCAATCTTGATGGAACCGGGAAGGTCGGCACTTCGCGTCCTTCGAGGCCGATCGTCGTTCCCCATGAGGAGCGGCGCGACGAAACGACAGAGCTGATTCGCGCCGCCGAGGCGCAGGCAAGGGAAGAAGAAAGGCAGATCGCCGAACAAACGCTGGCAGCTGCTCTCGCTTCGGAACGAAGGCAGGCAGAGGACAGGCTGCATCGTGAGCGGGCAAAGTGGATCCAGGAAGCGGCGGAAAAGCTGTCGTCTGAACTCAGGCAGGGCCTGCACAGCCTCGAAGCGAAGCTGAGCAACAGTGTCGCCCGGATTCTCGTGCCGTTTCTGAGCGATGTGCTTCGCGAGCAGGTTGTGGCGGAACTCTCGCAGACCCTTCGCACCCTGCTCACCGACGAACGCGCAGGGAAAATTTCGATCACCGGACCAGAAGAGCTCCTGGCCGCGTTGAAACAACGTCTCGGCGATGAGGGCCCGGCTCTCGATTACATCATCGATGAGGACAGCGAGATCCGTATCGTCGCTGACGAGACGATCCTTGAGACCCAGTTGAAAACGTGGATTGGCCGAATGGCTGATGCCGTTAAGCCGAGCTGAGCATGCCTGATCCGGACAAGCAGGAAATCATTATCGTACGCCGCTATGAGGCGGAGGAGGAACATCACAAAGGTGGTGTCTGGAAGATTGCTCACGCCGATTTCATGACGGCAATGATGGCCTTCTTCCTGGTGATGTGGCTGATCAGCGTGACAGACAACGAGACGCGCTCGACGATCTCGAACTATTTCAATCCCTTGAAACTCGCGGAGAGCACGACGGATCGCAAAGGTCTCAACGATCCGAAGAACGACTCGCACGAGACAAAGGAAGGCAGCGCCAACACATCGACGAAGAAGGGAAGCGGTGAGGAGAAGGGCGGCCGCGCGCCCCAGAGCCAGAGGTCGCAGATGGAGGAGGGAGCTCTCTTCCAAGATCCATATGCCGTCTTGGCGAGGCTGGCGACGGAAAGCGATTCGGACCAGCCGCAAATCAACTCCGGTCTGGACATGGCTGTTGGCGAAGCCGGCGACCCCGGCATGAACGGCGGAGAGGCTTACAGGGATCCGTTCGACCCTCTCTACTGGCAGGTGACACCGGGACCGAAGCCGAAGACGAAGACACCTGGAACTCCGGGGACCATGCCCCCGGCGCCGCGGGAGGGCACGATCGATGCGCTCGCCCCCTCATCGAAGGCGCTTACCGATCTCGCCGCCAGCGAGCAGGATGCAAAACAGCCGGCTCCGGGACAAGCCGCTGACAAGGCAGCTCAGCCAAACACGCGGGCGCCTGCGCCCCAGAATGCGGGCAAGCCGGCCGCCACGCCCGCCGACATGGATCTTCAGGCCGAGATTGCCAAGGCGGTACAGCCCGCCAAGGTATCGGGCTCCGCACCCAACGTCGAAGTCAACCGTACGGGGGAAGGCCTCCTCATCAGTGTTACGGATGATCTTAATTTCAGCATGTTTGCCGTTGGCTCGGCCGAACCGCAGCCGAAGGTCGTTCGCGCGATGGAGAAGATCGCGAAGGTCATCGGCGCGCGTCCCGGCAGGATCGTCATCCGCGGGCATACGGACGGGCGGCCGTTCAAGTCCGATACCTATGACAACTGGCGTCTGTCGACCGCGCGGGCGCACATGGCCGCCTATATGCTCATTCGCGGTGGAGTGGACGAGACTCGCATCGAGCATATCGAGGGATACGCCGATCGGAGCCTGAAGAACCGATCGGACCCGAATGCAGCGGAGAATCGCAGGATCGAGATCCTTCTGCGGGAGACGCCCTAGTGTCGGTCCTGCTGCGGCTTGCACTGTTGGTTGCCGTTCTCTCGACCTCTCCGGCTCATGCCGCGATCGAGCAGGGGGAAGAGCACGCGAAGGCAGTCGCCTTGCCGGTCGAACTCGTGCGGACGCTTCAGGCTCTGCAGGACCAGATCGCCGCAGGCTCGACGAATGCGCATGTCGCACAGAGGGCGCTTCTCACCCATATCGACGAGAGACTGATGCCTCTGGGTGCAGAGGTATGGCGTGACAGCAAGAACATTCGCGCGGCCGTTGTCTATGTATTGAGCGGCGGCAGGCCGGATCTTCTCAAAAGAATTCTTTCGTTCGAAGCGGTCCCGGCGCCCGAGGATGCTCTCGTCAAGGGCGCCTTGGCCTATGTCGAGGGTCGTGAAGCCGAAGCCCAGAAGCTTCTTGCTGATATCGATCCGCATAGCCTGCCAGCCACGCTTTCCGGACAGATCGCGCTTGTAAAGGCCGCCCTCAATGTCAGGGATGATCCCGCGAAGTCGGTCGAGCTTCTCGACTTCGCGCGCCTGCAACTGCCCGGAACTCTCGTGGAGGAAGCTGCGCTGCGTCGTGAAATCTTCGTCGTGGGCCAAATCGGCGATACGAAGAAGTTCGACTCGCTGTCACGCCAATATCTCCGGCGGTTCCGCTACTCCGTCTATTCCGGAAACTTCCGTCAGCGCTTTGCGGCCGCTCTTACGCGTCTCGAATTTGCACGCGATCCTAACTTCTTCTCCAGGCTGGTTGCAATGCTGGGTGAACTCGAGCCTGCAGGACGACTGGAGCTGTACTTGATGGTGGCCCGCGCCGCGATCAACCAGGGACAGACCCAGGCTGCGATCCTGGCGTCGGACAAGGCCCGCGAACTGTCCGCGGAGGACAAGGTCAGCGCTGCGCGGGCCCGGCTCTATCACGCGGCGGCCATCATCGTGACGGCCAACGGCTTTGATGAAGGCGTGGCTGAACTCAGGATGATCGATCGGTCGATCCTTCCAGCGGCGGATATCGCGCTTTTGGAATCGGCTCTTTCCATGGCGACGTATATCCGCGGCAACCCGCAAGGGGCGACCGCGGTTGCCGCGTCGGAGCCGCAACGTGACGCCGATCCCGCCATTGAGAAGCCAACGCCCACCATTTCCCGCGCACAGGAAGCGCTTGGTGCGGTCGATCAACTTGTCCGGAAGGGAACCCGATGAGCAAGCTCGAATTCCTTCTCCAGAATGCCATGCGTCGAACGGAAGCGCAGGCCCAGAAAGGGGTCTTTCCGGGCATTGCCGACGGCAAGGCGGCAAATGGATCCTCGGAAGCCTCGAATTTCGATGCGCTGCTTCAGACACTTTCCGGCAAAGGCGGCGGCGGGCAGGCCCAGGTTCAGCAATCTCCCCTGCTGATCATGCCCATCGGACCGGCGACCAAGGACGCCGAGTCAGAGCAATCCGGTGAATTCGAGGACGGCGAACCAGCCCGGGAGGACGTGTCGGGCGACCTTGGCAGCCAAACCGATTTCGCCATGCCGAAGCAGGAAGCGGCACCCGCCGTTCAGGCAGGATTTCCCTCACTGATCGTCCCGCAGCCCAACCCTGCGCCGGCCCAGCCGAAGTCGCCCTCCGCAACCACGCCGGCGTCACTGCTGGAGTTGATCCGCCCGAAGGATGATGGCGACGCGCAGGACATGATGCAGAAGCTCGCGAGCGCCTCGTCGCTGAAGGCGTCGGTGCTCCATCAGGAAGCTCATTTCAAGCCGGTACCGTCAAGTGCCGTCCCGGTGGATGCATCCGGGCAGAGCCAGGCCGGTGCCGCTCCTCCCGTTGACGCGCTGCAGGCCAGGAATGCGGAAGCGCTGCTTGCGGCCGGCCATGGCATCGCGGCGAAGGACGAGGGCGGCAAGGCCGCCGTCGCTGCCGCTCCCGCGATGCACAATGAGACCGCCGACCCGGCGACCAGCGCGCTGATCCTGCACAGAATCGCGAGCGCGGTCGCGGCCGAAACCGCCAAGACGGAGATGGCGGGCGAGGGGGCGCCGAAAGTCGATCAGGCTCCTGGCTCCATCGTTCTCAAGCCGTCGGAAGGTGTCCTGCGGGTCCTGAACATCCAGTTGCATCCGGTGGAACTGGGCGTCGTGACCGTGAAGATGCGGCTGTCCGGCGAGCAGCTCGAGATGGAGCTTCACACCAGCAGTGACGAGACGGCCGACATCCTTCGAAAGGATTCGGAAAAGCTCTCCGGATTGCTGCGCTCCTCGGGATACCGGGCCGACATCGTCACCATTCACGTGACGACGGATGCAGCGCAGCAGGACGCTCTCGGGGGGCAGAAGCAGCAGTGGGGAGCCCAGTCCCAGTCAGGGGGGTTCCAGCAGGGGCAAGCGGGTCAGGAAGAGCGGGCAAGGCGATCTTCGAATGGAACAGATGGGACAGGACACAGGACGCAAGGCGGGACTGAAGACGCATCTGCTGTCGGCACTCATGCAGGTGGTGTTTATCTGTAGCGCGGCACCCGCGGCTCTCGCGAACACGAATGCCTGCGAACGTGAGATGCTGCGGGCTTCTTCGAAGCACGGCGTCCCGCTCGGAATGCTTTATGCCGTCGGCCTGGCCGAGACAGGCAACCGCGGATCGTTGCAGCCTTATGCCATGAACATCGAAGGGCGCGCCTACTTTGCGCAGAGCGCGGGGGATGCTCTCCAGCGCTTCGAGGAAGCGCGCCGTACCGGTGCCAGGCTGATCGACCTCGGCTGCATGCAGATCAACCATTACTATCACAGGGAGCGGTTCACATCGCTGGAGAGCATGCTGAATCCCCGGGACAATGTCGATTATGCCGCTCAGTACCTGAAGCAGCTTCGCGTGCGGGAGGGCAGCTGGACCATGGCCATTGCCCGCTATCATGCCGGTCCGAACAACGATCCGGCACAGAAGCAATATGTCTGCCGGGTCATGACGAACATGGTCGCGACCGGATTCGGGCAATGGACGCCGACGGCGCGGTCATTCTGTCAATGAGGTCTTCGGCACCGCGTCGCGATAAGGCCTGCTAGCGGGACACCACGATGGCCGGCCCCTGGTTGCCGAGCCGTCCGACATAGTCGGAGCCGTTCTGCTGCAGATGCACGATGCTGCGCCCCCTGGCGTAAAGCTCGATCACGCCGTTGCGGAGGTTCCACGTGTTGACCTCCTGCAACGCCGGGCTTCGGCAGTTGCTGGTCGAAGCCTTGTAGAGGTCGAGCGTCGACGCGCTCGAGAGCTGGAGCTGGCAGGATCCGCCGCTCTCCTTCACCGTCCATTTTCCCAGAAGCGACGAGACGCCCCCGGCGCGAGGCTCCGGCTGCGCCCGGGCGGAATGGCCGGACTCCGCGGAGGCGAGGGCACCCGCCTCGGGCCCGGGCGGTGCCGGAACCTGAGAATCGGCCGATGGCGGGCCCGCGTCCGGGAACGACCCCGGGATGTCCTCGGATGATCCGAGGGGCCGTGATGCCCATGGGCCCATCGGCTCAAGAGGCACGGCTCCCGCAGGACCCGGCGCGACGGCCCCGGGATAAGCGGTGTCCGGAAAGGCGGGCGGGACGACGGGCTCAGGGAAGGGCGCGTTCCAGGGACTCGAATAGAGCGACAGGGTCGGGTCGAGAGGGCGCGGCTGCCCCCAGGGCCCGGACACATAGGCAGGGCCGGACGTCGTGCAGCCTGTCAGGACGAGAGAGGAGAGGACAATACCGAGAGCGAAACGCGGCATCAGCGGCCCTGGCGCCTCTGTTCGTCCCGCCCGCTGTTCGTGTCCTTCGTCATGGTCAAACTCTCGTGCTCGGAGATGGCTTCCAGATCGACGCCGCCGACGACGCGCAGTGTCCCAATTTTGTTATTTAAGGTGAGAAAGTATATCCCATGTATCGTTTGGCCTCGATGGGATCGTATCCGAGGCGGGCGCGGAGTTTTTTGCGCAGCTTGCTGACATGGCCCTCGATGACGCTTTCCTCGACATCGTTGGAATAGATGCCGTAGATGGCATTGAAGATCTGGGTCTTGGTCAGGCGGCGGCCCTTGTTGCGGACGAGGTATTCGAGAATGTGGCGCTCGCGCCGGGGCAGGGGCAGGCTGACGCCGTCGATTTCGGGATCGCGGCCGTCGAAATAGACCTTGAGGCGCTCGGGGGTGGCGGGCAGGGCGGTGGCGTTGACGCGCCGCCAGATGGCCTGGGAGCGGGCGAGGATCTCGCGCACATGCACGGGCTTGCGCACCACGTCGTCGAACTTGGCGGTGAAGAGTTCGAGGGTCTGCTCGAGGGAGCGGATTTCGCTCAAGGCGATGATCGGGGCGCGGGAATGGCGGCGGATGGCCTCGGCGCAGGCGATGCGCTCCTGGAACTCGCCGAGCAGGAAGCCCTGGACGGCCTCGAGATCGGCGCTGGAGGCGGCTTTGAGCCAGTCCTGGAACTCGCCGGAGAACAATCCGAGCGAGGAGACGCCTTCGCGGTCGAAGCTGGCGACGTAGGCAGACGTCACCATCTGCCGTTCATCGACGACGATGTACATGATTAGCCCCCCGGCCTATGAAGTGGTAGTCGAAACGCAGGCACGTGCGATGAACATCGCGAGATGCTGGCGGCCTGTGGCCGTGCAACTACTTTTTTACTTTTACTTTTATACTATGATGAAGAGCGCGTGTGCTTTGTTGATCCGCTTCGCCCCTCCGAATCAGTAGGACTATTCATAAATGCCGGGTGCGAGTCGCTGCGTCAACGGCAAAGGCAAATCCCCAGACTCCGCCCTCATCCTTGTCCCAGGGTGTTGCTCCCTTGCCATACATCGCCACACACCAAACCAACCAGAAGGCGGGTCCTCTGTCCGTGATCCCATCCGCCGGGAGCAAGGAGTGGCGGGGCTGACGTAGCGGTTCCAGGGTTGTTCCAGCCATACAACTATGAAACTGAGTTTCATTTCGAACAATTGAAGTTCTTCTAAGTAATATTTCTCGGCAGTTTTAACTCTTTATAGAGATCGCCAACGATATTTGTTTGCCTTGAAATTGCCGCTTTTGCCCATCGGAGCCTGAGATGCGTTTTCTCAACAATCTGCGAGTCATGACGAAGATCGCCATTCCCGTGGTCATTTTCGTCGCAATTGCAATAGGCCTGATTGCGCTGGCAAAGACAGGACTTGATCGCCTCGCCGCCGACACGCAGGCCATCGTCGATGTCGATGTCGCCCGTCTCAAAATCGCCTCGTCTCTCGACTCGAAGGTGAACCAGGCGACCATCCAAGAAAAAAGCATTCTCGGTGATCGAAACGTCGAAGGCCGCGGTGTCTACGGCGCCAGGTATGAGGAAGCCAAGCACGAAGCCCTGGCCGAACTCGGACAACTGATGAGGACGGTCGGCCCTTCGGGTGACCGTGCCGTCTATGACGACATAAAGAATTCGATCGAGAGCTATTTCGCGCTTGCCGACCAGAGCGTTGCCCATGGCCTGAAGGGATACATGGACGACGCCGCCATGAAGATTTCCAATGGCGAGGGACAAACCGCGCGCTTCAAGGTGCGCGACGGTCTCGCGGCCCTGGTGGCCAGCAACTCCATGAACCTCGACGACTCCCGCGACAAGGCGAATGCCCTTGCCACCCGAACCTCAACCATTCTCGTCGTGTCGGCCATTGTCGGAATTGCCCTTGCTCTGGGAATTCTCGGAACGATCGTGTTCTATGGCATCGTCCGCCCCCTGTCTCGGATGACCACCGCCATGTCGCGGCTCGCCGATGGAGACCTCACCGTCGATGTGGCGGGTGCGGAGCGGAAGGACGAGGTCGGCCAGCTCGCACGTGCCCTGCAGGTCTTCAAGGACAACGCCATCGAGGCGCGCCGGCTTGCTGCGGAACAGGACACCGAGAACGACGCGAAAATGCGCCGCGCTCAGCTTCTCGACCAGCTCACCAAGCAGTTCGATCACAAGGTCTCCGCCCTGACCCAGAGCCTCGCCGCCGCGGCCACCGAGATGGAATCCACCGCCCAGACCATGACTCACGTGGCGGACCGCACAACGGGACAATCGGTCAACGTCGCCAGCGCCGCGGAGCAGACATCCGCGAATGTTCAAACTGTGGCCGCCGCAACCGAGGAACTGTCCATCTCGATCCGCGAGATCGCAAGCCAGGTGGCCCAGTCGTCGCAGATCGCCGAGAAAGCCGTCCTCGACGCACAGCGTACGAATGGCACCGTGCAGACCCTCGCCGTGTCCGCCGAGAAAATCGGGAACGTCATTGCGCTGATCAATAACATTGCGTCCCAGACCAATCTGCTGGCTCTCAATGCGACCATCGAGGCGGCCCGCGCCGGGGAGGCCGGGAAGGGCTTCGCGGTCGTGGCGAGCGAAGTCAAGGAACTCGCCAACCAGACCTCAAAGGCCACGGATGAGATCTCCCACCAGATCGGCGCAGTGCAGGAAGCAACGGAAGAGGCCGTCACCGCCATTCAGCAGATTGCGAAAACGATCTCCGAAATGGCTCAGATCTCCGTGTCCATTGCTGCCGCCATCGAGGAGCAGGGCGCGGCAACGCAGGAAATTTCCCGCAACGTGCAGGAAGCGGCGCGAGGCACCGAAATGGTGACGAACAATATCGGAGAAATGCGCCAGGGAGCCAGTGAGACGGGAAGCGCCGCATCGCAGGTCCTTTCCGCCGCGCAGGAACTTGCCCGTCATTCCGAGAGTCTCGGCCAAGAGGTCGACCACTTCCTGTCAGGCGTCCAAGCGGCCTGAGCCTGTAGAGTTCCCATGGATGCGCTCGCTGCATCCATGCCCAGTCCTGTTGTGTATCGAACGTGAGTAGCTCTAATGGACGATCTTCTGCGTGAGTTTCTGACCGAGACGGCGGAGCACCTTGACACGGTCGACGTGGAGTTGGTCCGGTTCGAGCAGGACCCCAACAACAAGGCGATCCTGAGCAACATCTTCCGCCTCGTCCATACGATCAAAGGCACCTGTGGTTTTCTCGGCCTGCCTCGTCTGGAAGCTCTGGCCCACGCTGCAGAAACCCTCATGGGCAAGTTTCGCGATGGCATGCCCGTCACGACGCCTGCGGTTTCACTGATCCTGGCGACGCTCGACCGCATCAAGGACATTCTGGCGGAACTCGAGAAGCACGCTGTCGAGCCAGAGGGCTCGGACCAGGATCTGATCGACACTCTCGAGATGATGGCGGCGACGGACGTTGCGCCCGAGGCGGCAGCCGAACCTGCGCCGGAAACAAAACCATCGACGGTCGGCACACTGGCTTTCCAGGTTCTCGAGCGGGCGCTTCTTCCCGGCGAAGTGCCTCTCGATGAGCTGGAGCGCGCCTTCCGCGAAGCCCCGGGGCCGGATGCGCCGAAACCCAAACCGACGCCGGCCGCGCCACGATCCGAGGAGTCTTCCGCTTCCGAAGAGGCCGGCGAAGCCGTTGCCGCGAAGGTCCAGACCATTCGCGTGAATGTGGATACGCTCGAGCACCTGATGACCATGGTCTCGGAACTCGTCCTCACGCGTAACCAGCTGCTGGAAATCTCCCGCCGGGTGGACGACAGCAGCTACAAGGTGCCCTTGCAGCGGCTGTCGCATGTGACCGCCGAATTGCAGGAAGGTGTCATGCGCACGCGCATGCAGCCGATCGGCAATGCCTGGCAGAAGCTGCCGCGGGTCATTCGCGATCTTTCAGCGGAGCTTTCGAAGAAGATCGACCTCGTCATGCAGGGCGCCGATACGGAGCTCGACCGTCAGGTCCTGGAGGTGATCAAGGATCCGCTCACGCACATGGTGCGCAACTCCGCCGATCACGGCATCGAGTCGCCCCTGGAGCGCAAGGCCGCCGGCAAGTCGGAGCGTGGAACGATCCGCCTCAACGCCTATCATGAAGGCGGAACGATCACGATCGAGATCGCCGACGACGGCCGCGGCCTGAATTTCGCGGCCATACGCAAAAAGGCCATCGAACGTGGCGTCGCGTCGGAAGCTGAAGTCGAGCGAATGAGCGATGCGCAGGTCGCCAAGTTCATTTTCCATCCTGGCTTCTCAACGGCGGCGGCCATCACCTCGGTTTCGGGCCGCGGTGTCGGCATGGACGTGGTCAAGACGAATATCGAGCTGATCGGCGGCACGGTGGATATCCGCTCGGAGCCCGGCCGGGGAACGACGTTCACGATCAAGATCCCGCTCACCCTCGCAATCGTGGCGGCGTTGATCGTTGCCTCGAAGGACCAGCGCTATGCGATCCCGCAGGTGGCCGTCCTCGAGCTCGTCCGCGTCACGCCCGGCTCCGAACACACGATCGAGAGGATCAACGGAACACCGGTTCTTCGCCTTCGCGACAGGCTTCTGCCGATCGTGCCGCTGTCGAAGGTCCTCGGTCTGAATGCTGACGAGGAGGCCAGCGAGGGCTTCGTCGTCGTCACCCAGGTGGGCCGCCAGCGCTTCGGCATCCTGGTCGACGGCGTGTTCCACACGGAGGAAATCGTCGTCAAGCCCATGTCGACCAAGTTGCGACATATCCAGCTTTTCTCCGGCAATACCATTCTCGGCGATGGGGCGGTCGTCCTCATCGTCGATCCGAATGGCCTGGCCCGGATGGTCGGCTCCGGCACCGAGGACGGGCAGCTGCAGGGTGGCGCCGCCTTCGAGCAGTCGAACGTGGCGGACGACGAGACCACCACGCTTCTGGTCTTCCGCGGGGGAGGCGAGAGCCTCAAGGCCGTGCCGCTGTCCCTGGTGACGCGCCTGGAGGAGATCGACGCGTCCACCATCGAGTGGCTGGGGGGCCGTCCGCTCGTGCAGTACAGGGGCCGGCTGATGCCGCTCGTGGCTTCCGACGGCGAGCTCGAGATCAAACGCGAGGGCATGCAGGCGCTGGTGGTGTTCTCGGACGGCGACTTTGCCATGGGGCTGGCCGTCGACGAAATCGTCGACATTGTCGAGGACAGGCTGGACATCGAGCTCGTGGCGGACCGGTCCGACCTCGTCGGCTCGGCGGTGATCCGCGGGCGTGCCACAGAGGTCGTCAATATCGCTCACTATCTGCCGCTTGTCGCCGAGGCGTGGATGCGATCCGGACAGCCTTCGGGTGACACTCCGAGCAAATCTGTCCTTCTGGTCGATGGTTCTGCCTTCTTCAGGGACATGCTGTCGCCTGTCCTGAAAGCGTCCGGCTACAAGGTCCATATGGCAGCCAATGCCGGCGAGGCATTGCAGGTTCTGTCTTCGGGCGCGACGATCGATGTTCTGATCAGCGATCTCGACTTGCCCGATCGTCCTGGTTTCGAGCTGATCGCCAGCGTGCGCTCGTCGACCCGCTATGCGCATCTGCCGGTGATCGCGCTCACCGTCAAGCACGATCCGCGCCAGATCGCGCATGCGCACAAACTGCAGGTAACGGAACTTGTCGCGAAGTTCGACAGGCGTGGATTGATCGCGGCCCTCTCTGAACTGCAGGGCTCGATGGAGGAGGCAGCATGAGCATTACCCCGGCCAATACCAACAGAGCTTCCGTAACGAAGGGGTTCGCTGGATCGATCGAATACATCACGGTGACGGTGGCGGGCCAGTTGCTCGGGCTCGCCATCGACCGGGTGCACGATGTCTTCGTGGCCAGTGAGATGACGACCGTTCCACTGGCATCTCCGGAGATCGCGGGCCTCCTCAACCTGCGCGGCCGGGTCGTGACGGCTATATCGTTGCGCCGTCGGCTCCATCTGGGCGACCGCGAAGTCGGCGACCGGCGCATGGCGGTGGGCCTTGAATACCACGGCGAGGCCTTTGGCCTTCTGGTCGACGAGGTGGGAGAGGTTCTCAAGCTCGATCCGGAGGCGCTGCAACCCAATCCCGTGCATATGGACCCGCGCTGGGCCTCTCTATCCCAGGGCGTTCACCAGCTTCAGGACAGGTTGCTGATTATTCTGGATGTCGATTCCGTCCTGCGGTTTGACACCCATCTTGCAGCATAAAGCGATCTGACATCGGTTCCGAATAAGGACTTTCCCCCGTGAGTCTCGACTATTCCATCCCTGTTCTTGTTGTTGACGATTACCAGACGATGGTTCGCATTCTCCGCAACCTCCTCAAGCAGGTCGGCTTCAAGGATGTGGACGATGCCTCCGACGGCACCGCGGCGCTGGCCAAGCTCCGGGAGAAGAAATACGGCCTGGTGATCTCGGACTGGAACATGGAGCCGATGACCGGCTACGAGCTGTTGCAGCAGGTGCGGGCCGACGAGGAGCTGCGGGATCTACCCTTCATCATGGTGACGGCGGAGGCCAAGACGGAGAATGTTGTTGCGGCCAAGAAGGCCGGAGTCAACAACTACATCGTCAAGCCCTTCAACGCCCAGACCCTGCAGTCCAAGATCGCTGCCGTCCTCGGCGGAGAATAACGCGCGAGCCTGAGCCATGAGTACGCCGAAGATCTATAGCATCGAGGCCTCCAGGGGGCCTGGCGATACACACGAAGTCCAGCGCCACACCGAGATCATGGAGGCGATCGCATCCCTGCGCAGGCATGTGCAGCCGCCCCAGGACATGACCGGAGGCATGAGCGAGGACCGCCGGCAGGACCTGCTGGAGGTGCAACGGCTCAAGTCGGAACTCCATGCCATTTCCGAGGCCATCCAGCGCACGAAGCAGGAGATCGCAACGCTTCACTATACGGGCGCGCAGGGCCGCGAGATTGCACGGGTCACGGACGAACTTGGTGCCGTCGTCATGGGGACGGAGGCAGCGACCCATTCTATCCTCGAGGCTGCCGAAGCGGTCGACGAGATTTCCGGGAATCTCGTGTCGCGCCTCTCCGGCGAGGAGAGCGAGATGGCCGGCCAGATCCGTGAACGGATCGTCGGCATCTTCGAAGCGTGCAATTTCCAGGACATTACCGGCCAGCGCATCAGCAAGGTCGTCGGCGCCATGCGCTTCGTCGAGGAGCGTGTCGAGCACATGATCCAGATCTGGGGCGGCCTCGAAAGCTTCAGGGACGTTCCCAAGACGGAGAATCTAGACAGGACGGGAGACCGGGCCCTCCTGAATGGTCCGGCGCTGGAGACTGAGAGCAGCACGTCGCAGGCCGATATCGATGCATTTTTCAAATGACCACGACCATTGCTCCCGATGTGATCACCTGCTCGCGGCAATGGGACTGTTGCGCAGGCTTGGCCTCTGGTAGACCCCACACATCCGGCTGTTCCCGGTCTCGCCCCATCCGGTCGATCCGAGAGCCCGATCGGGAGCTGCACCCCTCAAACGCTTCATAGTGAACAAGGTTCTTCTTATGAGTCTCGACTATTCCATCCCTGTTCTTGTTGTTGACGATTACCAGACGATGGTTCGCATTCTCCGCAACCTCCTCAAGCAGGTCGGCTTCAAGGATGTGGACGATGCCTCCGACGGCACCGCGGCGCTGGCCAAGCTCCGGGAGAAGAAATACGGCCTGGTGATCTCGGACTGGAACATGGAGCCGATGACCGGCTACGAGCTGTTGCAGCAGGTGCGGGCCGACGAGGAGCTGCGGGATCTACCCTTCATCATGGTGACGGCGGAGGCCAAGACGGAGAATGTTGTTGCGGCCAAGAAGGCCGGAGTCAACAACTACATCGTCAAGCCCTTCAACGCCCAGACCCTGCAGTCCAAGATCGCTGCCGTCCTCGGCGGAGAATAACATGCGAGTCTTCGGTATGACGCCACGGAAAAGCTATCGGATCGAAGCTCAACGTTTTCCGGACATGCCGGACGACGGGTCGGCGACGCAGCGCCATACTGAAATCATGGAGGCCATTGCTTCACTGCGCGAGCTCCTGGAACCAGCCCACAAGGTGTCCAATTCCATCCTTGAAGAGCATCGCCGGGACATGCACGAGGCGCTCCGACTCAAGGTCGAACTGGATGCAATCTCTGAGGCAATTCAGCGTACGAAGCAGGAGATTGCAACCCTGCACTATGCCGGCGTCCGTGGACGAGAGATGTCGCGCGCCACTGACGAACTAGGCGCAATTGTCATGGGAACCGAGACGGCCACCAATGCCATCTTGGCTGCTTCGGAAAAGATTGACGAACTCGCTGGGAACCTTGCTGCCCGTGTCCTTGGGGACGACAAGGAAATTGCGCGCGAAATCTCCGACCAGGTCATTGGAATCTTCGAAGCGTGCAATTTCCAGGACATTACCGGCCAGCGGATCAGCAAGGTCGTCAGTGCCATGCGCTTCGTCGACGAGCGTGTGAGGCAGATGATAGATATTTGGGGAGGCCTTGAAAGTTTCAAGGAAGTCGCGACATTGGAGCTTCCGGAGCATTCCGGCGACAAGGCATTCCTAAACGGCCCGGCTCTGGAAAATGAAAACGGCTGTACCTCTCAGAGCGATATCGATGCACTGTTCGGTTGAATTCGGACCAGCCGAGGCCTGCCTCCTGGTCAGGATGTAACGGGACCAAGCCTCGGTGCGAGTCTGTCCCGACACGGCAATTGTCCGTGATCAGATTGGACTTATGCAAAGTCTCTCAGGACTGGCAGCAGACGCGCTCTCTAGAGACCCAGCGAGGGTGGTCTGATCCTGGCATCCGCTAAGGCGCTTTCAAAGGTTGTCAGGTCTTTGTCCGGGTCGCCCGATTTCACACTCAGCAGGATACGTTGAATGGAAACGCCAACGTAAAGTCCATGAAGGACGAGCTTGAAGAATACCGTGGCTGACGGATGGACAAATTCCATATCGAGGATGACCGCCGGCGCTTTCCCCCACTCAAAATTGACATCGACGCCATGGCCATAGGTCAGCGCGCCCTCTCTGAAAAATAACTCGGTCGATGACTCGATTAAGTCGTTTATGTTGCCGTGCTGATTGTTGAGTATATACGAGATGATGATACTGGCGTCGACGAGACAAATTTCGGCTACGACGTCCTTGATATTGTGGGCCAGAAGCTTTTCATAAGGCAGAAGCTCGGCCTCGGAGGCTGATCGGCTCGCATGAAACTCTTTCTCTTGTGCACTCACTTGGATCTCGTGAAGATAAAGAAAAGGATTTGTGCAACGGCCCGATAGAAATCAGGTGGGATCATGCGATCCACTTCGACATTGTCGTACATGGACCTTGCGAGAGCCTTGTCCTCAACCACGGGAACTCCATGGCGTTCGGCCGTCTCGCGGATTCTTAAGGCAATCAAGTCCTGGCCTTTCGCAACGACCAGAGGTGCGCTGGATTCCTGCCGATCATACCGCAAGGCAATCGCATAATGGGTAGGATTTGCGATCACGACGGTGGCTCTTGGGACGGCAGCGAGCATTCTCTTGCGGGAACGATCCTGCGCCAACGATCTCAGACGCGCCTTGACAAGAGGATCTCCTTCCATCTGCTTGAACTCGTCCTTGATCTCCTGACGAGACATGCGCAGATCGCGGTGCCAGCGAAGGCGCGACCAAATCAAGTCTGCGGCGACGAGGACGATGGTCGCAATACTGACTGCCGAGACCAGCCGTATCGCCATCGTCAGGATCATTTCCGGAACTAAGCTCGGATCACTGAACATGGCGTTCACGACCTTGTACTGCTCTGATTTTAGGAGCAAAACACAAACAACAGCAATTGTGAAAAATTTAAAAACGGACTTCAGGAATTCGATCAAGCCGGATTTTCCGAAAATCCTGTTCCAACCGCTGATAGGCGAAATTCGCGACCATTGGGGACGAATCCTCTCGTATACGACCTGAGGAAGGTTCTGGAGGACCGAGGATGAAATCCCGGCTATCGTTAGTATTGCTATAATAGGGGTCAGGAAACGCCCGACCTCGATAGCAACAGCACGAATAAGTTGCGTTGCGTCGTTCCCGGTTTGCAGAGAAAATCGTTTAGGATCATCAATAAACACTGCAAGCTTTCCGGCAAGATCTGCTGCATTCTGGCGTGTGACGAACGCGAGAATAATTAGCATTGCTACGATTGAGGCGAAAATAGGAGCCTCCCGGGAAACGGGAATATTTCCCTTTTCTACAGCGTCGCGAATTTTCTTGTCGGTTGCTGGTTCGGTTTTACTTTCCTTGTCCTCACCCTCAGCCATGCATCACCAAACTCAACGGAAATAGGTATCGCCGTCGTTTTCTGGGTTGAGTTCGATCTCGCCACGCCCTGCCATCTCGAGTGCCAGGTCCGTAATTGCGCGGCGAGCTTCAAGTACGTCACGCTGGGAGGCCGGTTCCTTGCTGTTCAGTTCGTGTTCGACAATGCGGCGAACGCGCGAGGCCAGAGATCCAAGAATAACATTACGGAACGAATCCTCTGTGCCCTTGAGCGCCAGGACTACGCGATCATTGGGAATCTGGTCGAAGAGAGCCGTGCGCGCACGCGGCGTCAGACCGACGATATCGTCAAACGTGAAGAGGAGGCCTTTGAGGATTTCAGCGGACTTCGGTCGAACTTCGCTCAGGCTCTGGAGCACATCTTCCATGTGATCCCGTTCCATTTTGTTGATGATGTCGGCCATCTTGGCATGAGTGTCTGCTCCCATGTTCCGCGAGAAATTGATCATGAAATCTTCATGAATCGTCTTTTCGATGTGCCGCATTGTCTCGTCAACGATCGGCTTGAACGTCAGCATTCGTCGCATGAGGCTGTTGCGCAGAGGGGTCGGAAGATGACCCATTACTTTCGCTGCGCAGGTTGGCCTTACCTTCGACAGGATGAGAGCCGCCGTCTGAGGATGCTCCTTCATCAGGTAGGTTGCGAGGACAGTCTCCGAGACATTGGAAATTCGGTCCCAAATCGAGCGATTCGAGTTTCCCAGAACATCCGTCATGAGTTCGGCGATTTGCTCGGGCGGTAACACACCGCTCAGGAGCTTCTCGACCTCGCTTGCAGTACCAAAAAGGCTTGATCCATTTGAGAACTGCGTGGCGAATTCTTCAACGAGCGTCTCAAGCTGGACAGGTGATACTGGCCCGAGTTCCGCAGCTGAACGTGTGATCAGCTTGATTTCCTCTGAGCTGAAGTGTTTCAGCAAGCGCCCTGCCGCGGGCTTCCCCATGGCCAAGAGGAGTACTGCGACCCGGTCTACACCTTGGAGTTGTCTCGCGCCAGAATTTGTTTTGACAGGGGAGCGGGCCACCATTGCAGACGATCCGTCTTAGCTGTTGAACTCGGAACTGGAAGGACCGACGATCTCTGTCAGCGAGACGCCAAAACGTGAGTTGTCGTCCTCTACGACGACGACCTCGCCACGCGCAATGACTCTCCCATTCACGACGACGTCGACGGGTTCGCCGACACGGTGATCGAGAGGAACGATGGCGCCTCGGCCGAGTTTCATGAGATTCGCCACAGGCATGGTAGCCGATCCTAGAACAACCTGGATCAAAACCTGGATACGGAGAATCGACTCAAGATTCTTGCCCGTTCCCATCCGTTCGTCACGGGCATCCAGGCTGCTGAACGCTGAATCCGACTTCGCGAAAAGCGCCTCATCATGCCAGGTTTCCTGCTCGTCCTGGCTGCTCTTTGACTTCTCCGTCATGGGAAGTGCTCCTTGAATGTGAGAAAGTAGTCATCAAACTATGCAGAGGCTGGCGCCACCTGATCGCGTAGGTCGGGCGAGTCGCGAGGTTTGAGAAGCCGGTTCTCCACGTAGTGGCTTGTGTTCCCTAACCTGCATCCGAAGGGATAGGCCGGGGCACCGATTCGCGGGCTGCGTTGCTCGCAAGCTCCAACTTCGCGATCATGACTTTCGCTTCCTCGATGCGCAGTCCCAAATTCTGAAGCACGTCTCTCCCATCCTCGTTGAGCATCTGAACCGCTTCATTGGCTGATCTAAGAGCCTCCGCAGTCTGATCGAAGATGCGTTTGTATTCGACATGATAGGAGTCGAGACGCTTGAGCTTGCGATACATCGACACGACACAAATGCTTGTCGCGACAAGTGCGAGGAAGAGGGCAGCATTAACGAGAGAGGACATCATCTATGAAATCCTGTTCCTGATCAATGAGATCGTCCACGCGCAGCACGTAGGACCCCTCAGCCTTCCCGACATGGCACCAGAAAAGTGGCTGGTCGTTGCCCTCAAGCTTAACTCTGCTTCTAGGAGTCGCCTGAAGCTCCAGGATCTGGCCCACCTTGAGATCAGCGATCTCGCCGAGGCTGAGATAGCGCTCTTCGAGCACGGCCTTCAGCGTCACCTCAGTTCGCTTAACTTCACTTGCGATCTGTTTCGTCCAACGAGGGTCGCGGGCTGAGGAATCACCGGATAGCACGCGCGCCAGGGTCTGTCTCATGGGATTGAGAACGGATTGCGGGATGATGACAAACATCTCCCCACCGCGGTTCAGCGCCTGGAGGAGAAATTTTGCGACAACGGACTGGTTGTTGCGGCGTCCGATTACCGCAAAATCCATGCGAGTTTCGAGGCGCTCAAATTTAAACGGCGTGTCGGTTACCAGAGCAAAGGACGCCTGCAGGGCTTTTCCAACCTGCTCAAAGATAGCCTGGGCGATGCGAAGCTCAATATTAGAGAACCCGCGCTCCTCGTCGACAGGCGGTTCCGAACCATCCGATCCGAGCAAGACTTCCACCATGGTGAAGACGAAATCGCGGTCAAAGCCAACGAGTACGTGGCTGTCCCACTCCGGAGCGTGAAAGACACCGGCGATCGCATTGGCCTCATACATTTCAAGAACGTCGCCTATCCGCCCGCTCTCGATGCTGCTCAATGAGTAGTACATCGGCGAGGCGGCAAGATGCCGGAGGTGGTCGGCGCAATGTGTCGCCATGCGATCGAAGATCACATGAAGCATGGGCAAACGGTCGAGCGAGAGACCGGCGGCGTCCAGAAGTCGATCGCGGATGTCGCTCGCGCTATGAGAGGCGTTCATGACTAGGCCGCCTCTTTCTGCTCAACGTCTGCTTTGGAGCCTCCGGATATGGTCGCCGCCTCGACTTCGTCGATGGTCGGGCGATCTGCCGAAGATATTGCCTTCCGACCATGCTCTACAGCGATCTGAGGAAGGGCTCCGTTCAAGGAAGCGAGGAGTGTCTGCTTGACAATAATGTAGACGCGACACTGTTTTTCCCTGGTCGATTTAATCTTCTGAGCCAAGGGCGATAGAATGGCGTAAGAAAGAAAAATACCGGCAAAGGTGCCGACGAGAGCTGCTCCGATCAAGCCCCCGAGCAACTGGGGTGACTGATCCAGGGCCCCCATGGCCTTCACGATTCCCAGAACAGCTGCGACGATGCCAAGTGCGGGCAATGCCTCGGCGACCGTGGTAATGGTCATGTATGGCTTGAGCTTGTCGCGCCGATGGGTTGCGATTTCCTCATCCATCAAGGCTTCGATTTCGTGAGGCCGTGCATTGCCGATGATGATGAGGCGAACGTAGTCGCAGATGAAGAGCGTCAGCTCCGGATCCTTCTGGATCTCCGGAAAATTTTCGAAAATGCTCGAATTTTGGGGGTCGTCAATATGAGTTTCAACCTCGTTGCGGGGCTTAGACCGAAGCTCCCGCATCAGCGCATATAGGAGGCCGAGAAGCGCCAGGTACTTGGGCCGCTTCGGCACCGTGCCGAGGATGGCCTCGACGGAGGCGCGCCCAGTATCTGCTACGACTGACATGGGATTCGCGACGATGTAGGTGCCGACGGCGATGCCGCCGATGATCACGAATTCCCATGGCTGCCAGATGACAGCCAGATGTCCTCCCATCGCAGCGAAGCCGCCGAACAGAGAACCGATAGCAATTAGCAAGCCAATAGCGACGCCCAACGATCCAGCCTCAGTATTACTTCCACCAAGACCCGGTTTAAGAGGAGAGGCTTGCGTGAGGCTGGAACAGCAGAGGAAAGGCTGGGACAAGCTAGGCAACCTAGCGTGGTGTCAAAGAGGTGCCTGCTATGCTGACGACATTCACCAGCTATCAGCTGATTTCCAGAGATTTGCAGAAATCCCTGGCTCGGACGGCGTCAGAGCCTGTCATTGCCCGAGAGGCGAAATACTATCTTGAGAATATTGAGAGCGTGAAGTCGATCGACGACTTTCTTGGAAATCAGCGACTCTACGCCTTCGCCATGAAGGCCTTTGGACTCGAGGACATGACTTACGCGAAAGCCTTCATGCGTAAGATATTGACAGAGGGCATTGCTGACAAGAATAGCTTTGCAAACCGTCTTTCTGACGAGCGATATAAAGAGTTCGCGAAGGCTTTCGATTTTGCCACCTATGGTAATACAACAACGACTTTCGAGCGCGCGCGGCAAGGCACGGTCGACAATTACATCCGACAATCCTTAGAAGCGTCGGCAGGCGAAGACGATCCTGGTGTTCGGTTGGCGCTATATTTCGAGCGCAAGGCCTCAGCCATAAATAGTCCTTACGATATTCTTGCCGACCCAGCGCTTTTGCAAGTCGTGCAGACGGCCCTCAATATTCCCGAGACAGCCTCGGGTGGAGGCATTGACGCCCAAGCAGCCATGATCGAGCGAAAGCTCGATATCGATCGCCTCAGTGAGCCTGACGTGCTGAAGCGCTTTCTTCAGCGCTTCACAACCATGTGGGATGCTCAGAACAATGTGGCGTCCGCGCCGGTTCTAAGTTTGTTCACAGGAACATCAGCGTCGTCCAGTATGGATATCGATGTGATGATGAGCCTTCAACGTATCAAATATAGCGGCACCTAGAAATGCAGTCATCCCTCTATGTCGCATTGTCCGCGCAAGTTGCGCTGGAGAAAAGACTGAACACGGTCGCGAATAACATTGCCAACATCAATACAGGCGGGTACCGGGCCGAAGAAGTCAAATTCGAAACTGTTCTCTCGCAGACCGGACTTGGGGATGTGGCCTTCGCTTCGTCCGGGGAGACCTATACCTCCCGGCGTGCAGGCGCTGTTACGAAAACCGAGAACCCCCTCGATGTTGCAATTCAGGGTGACGCTTGGCTCGCGATGAGCACGCCGTCGGGAACCGTCTATACCAGGGACGGTCGCATGAAGATGACCGAGGCAGGAGACCTCCAGACGATGGACGGTCACCCTATCCTTGATCCAGGAGGTGCTCCCATCCTTCTTAATCCGCAGGACGGCGAGCCTCGTATCGGCCGTGATGGAATGATCACGCAGGGCAACAATCAGATTGGCGCTCTTGGACTATTTCGGATCGACAGTAAGAGCCAACTGTCACGCTTTGGTAACTCTGGCGTAAAATCGAGTATGCCAGTGACCGTAGTCCAGGACTTCACGTCTATCGGAGTTCAACAAGGCTACTCGGAAGGAGCGAACGTAAATCCCGTCATGGAAATGACAAAGATGATTATGATTTCACGAACTTTCGATAACGCCGCAGCTACCATCTCCGAGACAGAATCGTCTTTGATGAGTGCGATTCGGGCGCTGGGCCCCAGCGCCTGAGTAGACCTTCACGAAAATACAGAAACTCGAAATGCCTCACCTCGTGAGAGTCGTTTCGAGGATAGGTCAGACCCCTCTTCTGAAAGAGGATGTGCTTCCGCAAAGGATCGCATGGCATGCACGCGCTTGAGCGGCTTGAAGAGGCCGTCTTCGATGGATTGCAATCGCTCCCCCAAATTCGGGTCGGCGGACAGATCCGCGAAGTCACACCCAGCTATTACCGTGTCTCCGGCATTTCTCAATTCGTCAAACTCGGAGATCGCCTTGGATTTGACAGCAAAGGGCGTCTTCGGGCCGGCGAGGTTGTGCGGATCGACGATACAGGTGTCACGGTTAAGCCATTTGAGGGACGCATCGACGCGAGTATCGGTGCATTTGCCTATCGTCTCGGCGAGATGGGCCTGAGTCCTGACCCTTCATGGAAGGGGCGAGTCATCAATGCGCTGGGTGATCCTATCGATGGAATGGGCGCTCTTATTCCGGGACATCGCATGATGCCAGTCGATGCGACGCCTCCAGCCGCCATGACTCGCTCACGTGTCAGCCGGCCACTGAAGACGGGCGTGCGGGCGATCGACCTTTTCACCCCACTTTGCGCAGGCCAGCGCATTGGTATCTTTGCGGGGTCCGGCGTCGGCAAGTCGACACTTCTGTCCATGCTGGCACGCTGTGAAGGCTTCGACACAATCGTGATTGCCCTCGTCGGCGAACGCGGAAGAGAGGTTCGCGAGTTTCTTGAAGGTCCCATTCTCGCAAACCGCGCTCGATCCGTAACCGTTGTATCGACGGGGGACGAAAGTCCGATGATGCGGCGCCAGGCACCAAGGACGGCCCTGTGCATCGCCGAGTATTTTCGTGATCTAGGAGAATCCGTCCTACTTATCGTGGATTCCGTTACACGCTTTGCGCACGCGGCGCGCGACGTTGCCCTCGCTGCCGGAGAGCCGGCGGTCGCCCGTGGTTACACACCAAGCGTATTCAGCGACCTTCCGAGTTTGCTCGAGCGCGCTGGCCCGGGGATGGAGGGGAAGGGGACCATCTCTGGCGTTTTTTCCGTCCTGGTGGATGGAGACGATCACAATGATCCGGTTGCCGACAGCATTCGTGGAACACTGGACGGACATATCGTTCTCGATCGGGCTATTGCGGACCAGGGTCGCTACCCCGCCATCAATGTCCTCGGCTCCATCTCGCGACTTGCCGAGCATGTGTGGACCTCAGAACAGAAAGAACTCGTCCGGCGGCTCAGGACATTGATCGCAAGGTTCGAAGATACACGGGATTTGCGCCTGATGGGAGGGTATCAGGCTGGCAATGACACTGAACTTGACCAAGCTGTCGTCATCGTTCCAAAAATATACGAGGCCCTTCGTCAGGATCCGGCTTCAGCGCCCAGCCATGATGCATTCACTGAACTGGCTCAGGCACTACGCGCATGAGCACATGTGAGTCTTGGGCGATGCATTAATTCTTAAATGGCCGCATCGGCAAAGCCAGCCCCACACAAGCCATCCGGCCTTTAATGCAGCCACGACCCTTCTCTTTTGGAGCCTAGCATGAGTCTCTATGGCGTTCTCCGTACCGGTGTTTCTGGCATGAATGCCCAGTCCAATAAGCTGGGCACCGTTGCTGAGAACATTCAGAATGCAAGCACGACAGGCTACAAGCGATCATCCACTGAGTTTTCATCATTGATCCTGTCCTCCGGGCAGGGGGCTTACAATTCAGGAGCGGTAACGACCACGGTGCGCTACTCGATCGGCGATCAAGGTCCAATCTCCTATACGACATCTGGTAGCGACCTCGCGATCTCAGGTAACGGCTTCTTCGTCGTATCGGACGGAGCGGGGACACCGTATCTTACCCGGGCCGGCAACTTCGTCGTCGATGGCCCGACCGGCAATCTTTACAACGCGGCCGGTTTCAAGCTCATGGGCTATAATTTGGCAAATGGCGATCCAGCTATTGCTCTCAACAGCCTCGACGGCCTAGAGCCAGTCAACATTTCTTCCATGGCCATGCAGGCGCGTCCCTCGCGGTCCGGGACATTCACAGGGAACCTTCCCTTTGGCGCAACCGTCGTGCCGGCGGCCGATCGACCCGGATCCGCAACTGGAACAACCTACACGAAGAAGTCGTCGCTTGTGACTTATGACAACGTCGGCAACAAGGTTAAGCTCGACATCTATATGACGAAGGTTGCAGACCCTGATCCTTTGGCCGTTCCTCCGACGAGCGGACAATGGGAGGTCTCGGTTTTCGACTCCGCCACCACGCCGACGTTGCCCGGGACGCCGATTGCAGGTGGAACGGCGACGCTGACGTTCGACGCTATGGGACAGCTGACGGGAACAAGCTCGCTGACATTCGACATCCCGAATGGTCAGACAGGATTCGTCCTCGATATGACAGGGATGACGCAGCTTGCCGGCGAGTATGATGTGAAGGGAACCGCAGACGGCAATGCGCCGACGGCAGTCAAGGGTGCCGAGTTCGGATCTGATGGGACTGTCTTCGCAGTCTATGAAGACGGGACAAGGATCGCCGCCTACAAGATACCCCTTGCCGACGTTCCCAGCCCCGACAATCTGACACCGCGCGCCGGCAATGTTTACGAGGCGAGCATCGACTCCGGCGGGATCCAAGTGGGCTTCGCACAACAGGGTGGACGAGGATCCATCTCGGTTGGAGCACTGGAGCAATCCAATGTGGACATCGGAACAGAGCTGACTGCGATGATTGAGGCACAAACGGGATACACAGCAAACTCGAAGGTGTTCCAGACGGGATCCGAGCTCCTCGATGTTCTTATGAATCTGAAGCGGTAAGTCCGGCATTTCAGCGCCAGAAGTCTAGGGAGTTCCTCAGATGGGTCTGTCACTCGCGCTTAATACCGCGCGTTCATCGATTCTCGCTTCGTCGTCGCAAATGGCGGTGGTGTCGCGGAATACGGCCGGGGCTTCAGATCCGTCGTACTCCAGGAAAATCGCAACCCTTGTCACGGGCGGCGGCTCCTCTCGCGTCGTGGTGGCGCGCGCGACAGATACGGCGCTTTTCTACAAAATGCTGGATACGACCTCCGATACGGCTAGGCAACAGGCTGTGTTGGACGGCATTGACAAGTTGAAGCAGACAGTCGGCGACTCGAGCCTCAACCAATCGAGCGCAGCTCGGATTGGAGCCCTTAACGCAGCCCTTGAGCAGTACGCCAAGAAGCCTGACGACCCGATCCTGGCACGGGCCGTCGTGACGCGTGCGAATGAACTCACGACGATGCTCAACGACGCGACTGCAACAATCCAGCGCACTCGCCAAGAGGCCGACGCCGGCATTGCTCAGTCAGTATCCCATGTGACCGATCTCCTATCGCAATTCAAATCCGTTAACGACGCAATCGTCAAAGGCACGGCGTCAGGGATTGATGTGAGCGATGAACTCGATACGCGAGATCACATCCTGGCCCAACTCTCCGAGGAGATGGGAATCAGTGTCGTGTCGCGTGAGAACAATGACATGGCGATCTACACCGACAGTGGCGTTACCCTGTTCGAAAAGGTTCCACGCGCAGTCGAGTTCAACCCGACATATACCTATAGTGCAGGAACGGTCGGCTCTGCCGTTGTCATCGACGGGGTTCCAGTTACCGGCGCTGGGCCGATGCCCCTTAACGCCGGGCGCATTGTTGGTCTAGTGCAGATCCGTGACCAGGACTCCGTGGTCTACCAGAAGCAACTGGATGAGGTTGCCGAAGCACTCATTGCTTCATTCGCAGAACAGAGCAAAGTCGATCCCACGTTATTCAAAGCTGGGCTCTTTGCACAGTCGGGAACGGCGGACATGCCGGTAGGATGGGACATTCCTGCGAGCCAGGCTGTAACGGGCCTCGCCGGACTTATCACGGTCAATCCTGCGATTGATCCATCCAAGGGCGGCACTCTCGACTTCCTGCGTGATGGCGGCGCGAATGGGCTTGACTATGTCGAGAATCCGGGTGTCCCGGTCGGATCGAATGCGGCGTACTCGGATCGCCTATACAAGCTTGGTGAGAATCTTAATGCCGAGCGTTCTTTCAATCCTGTCCTCGGTCTCGGAGAGACAGCAAGCCTCAAGAATTTCGCCTCATCCTCTGCAAGTTGGCTCGAGGGAAATCGTAAGGTCGCATCGACAAATGTCGACTACCAGATAACACTTTTAAGTCATGCGTCTGAGGCCCTCTCTAACGCCACGGGCGTAAACATGGATGACGAGACCGCACTGATGCTGCAACTGGAGAAGTCATACTCGGCATCAGCGAAACTCATTTCGGTAATTAACGAGATGCTTCAGACACTTCTCAACGCGGTGCGGTAAGGCAATGAAGACAACGTTCATATCGACGGTCAGTCTCTGGAATTCACCTCGAAATGCTTTGGCCAAGATGCAGGCGGGGCTCGCCAAGGCGAACCAGGAAATTGCGACAGGCCGCTATGCAGATGTTGGACTGGAGCTGGGGTACCGGACGGGTCAGGGAATTTCGCTTCGACAGGAGCGATCAGAACTTGATGCGCTCATCGACGGCAATGGGACCGTTTCACTGCGCTTGAATGTTACAAAAAACTCACTGGACAACATTCGCAGCACGGCAGAGACATACCTCAATTCGCTCCTCTCGCTTCCACCGCTCGAGCGCGGTGCCGAGACGGTCCGTGACAGCGCAGTGCTCAATCTCAAGGCGCTGACATCGGAATTGAACAAGTCGAGTGGGGGACAGTATCTGTTCGCCGGAACAAACACGAAGCAAAAGCCGATAGCCGAGTATGCCTCGGGCTCGCCGGCGAAGACAGCGGTCGATGGGGCGTTCTTCGCAGCATTCGGGGTGACGCAGAATGACCCCGGCGCCTTCGCTATTGCCGCGATCGACATGACTAACTTTCTTAACAGTGCCGCCTTTAATGATATTTTCGACGGTCCTGGGTGGAGTGACTGGTCTGCAGCATCTGACCAGAACATTGAGAGTAAGATCTCGACGACCGAGAAGATTGAAACGTCCACGAATGCCAATGAAGTAGCCATGCGCAAGCTTGCGAAGGCCTATACCATAGCCTCGGACCTGGGCATAGCGGGGCTGCGAACTGAGACCCAACAAGTCATTGTCGACAAGGTGATGCAGATCCTCGGAGGAGCAACCAACGACCTAGTCGAGATCCAAGCCAGGATCGGAGATGCCGAGACCAAGGTCAAAGGGGCCAATGACCGGATGGACGTCCAACGGAAGGTCATCGACCAGGGCATCGGGCGTCTTGAGGAGGTCGATCCCGCAGAGGCGAAGACAAGGGTGGATGCTCTGACGACGCAGATCCAGATGTCCTATTCGCTTACCGCCCAGCTTCGGCAGCTGAGCCTCCTGAATTATCTCTAATACCCTTAAGGTGACTGATGTATCGCTTCTCATATGCCGAGATTCTGGAAGACGCTTCGGACGGCTGCCGTGAAAGAGAGAGAATGGCATTCGATCATGCCATTCATCTTCTGCGAGCGGCGAACAGTGCAGGCGCGAGTTCGCCTGAACGGTCCGACGCCATCTCCTTCGTTCAGCGCCTATGGACTGTCCTTATCGAGGATCTCATGAGTCCTGAGAACGGCCTCCCGGAAGCACTCCGTGCCCAGCTCGTGTCGATCGGGCTTTGGATCATGAAGGAGGCCGACGTCGTGCGTCGGGAAGAAACGAAGAACCTCAAGGCCCTGATCGAGATCAACAGCATGATTCGAGACGGACTCAAATGAGCAGATCGATGCACCTGTCTCTCAAAGCGGGCGAGAGAATCTTCATCAACGGCGCCGTTCTGCGTGTTGATAGGAAAGTGTCCATTGAACTCCTGAACGATGCGACATTTCTTCTCGAGAACCATGTCCTCCAAGTCGACGATGCAACTACCCCTCTTCGTCAGCTCTACTTCGTCGTGCAGGCTATTCTGATCGATCCCAGCAGTGCCGACAAAGCCTTGGCTGTCTTCAAGGATCTTTATGCCGCGACCCTCGACACTTTTGCGAACAAGGACATAGTGCTTGGTCTCAAGAGTGTTGCGGAACTGGTGGATGCTGGAAGGCCGTTCGATGCTCTGAAAGTAATTCGAAGCCTGTTCCCAATCGAGAGCTCTCTTCTTCCCCTCGACGTTTCCTCACCTCCGCATCAAGCCGCCTAGCTAAGGAGATCAGAGATGGATGTCAGCAGCGTAATGATGGCGAACGCGAGCAATACGGCACAGCGAACCGCCTCGTCCAATGCATCGGCCGCAAGTCTGAATTACAATACCTTTCTCAAGCTCCTGCTTGAGCAGATGCGCAATCAGGACCCAACTGCGCCGATGAAGTCGACTGACTATATGGCGCAGTTGGCGACTTTTTCGCAGGTGGAGCAGAGCATGATCGGCAATAACAAGCTCGATGCTCTGTTGTCCTCTTCGACCCTGTCCCAGGCAGACAGCGTGATCGGTCGTACGGTGACCTCTGCTGATGGTACAATTTCTGGAGAGGTTTCCTCTGTTCGCATTACGAATGACGGAGCCGTTGCCAAGCTTTCGGACGGAAAAGAACTACTTATCGGTCCAGGCATTGTGATCAGCTGAAATGAACGAGGTTGATGCACTCGAGCTCGTTCGCTCAGCAATCTGGACGATTATCATCGGCGCTGGCCCAGCTGTTGCGGCGGCAATGGTCGTGGGCATCGCGATCGCCCTTGTTCAGGCGCTGACCCAGATCCAGGAAGTGACGCTCACCTTTATTCCCAAGATTATCGCCATTCTCTTGGTGACATTGCTTACCGGGTCCTTCATCGGCTCTCAAATCTTTGCCTTTACCGAACAGGTCTATGCGCGAATAGAGACTGGTTTCTGAAACGCACTTCCGTGACATTGGGGCGCTGGTGAGCCTTAGAAGGCACGCTCGCGCAAGCTTCGTGCCCGAGTTCTATCGTCTGGGAAACCGAAGATGGATTCGAGCCGAATGGCAGGCAGCGACGTTGCAGTCCTAGAGCGCGCTAAAAGCAGAGATATAGTGTTCGCGGGTGGCATCGTTGCTATCCTGGCGATTCTATTTCTTCCGATCCCGGCCGTTATTATCGATATGGGCCTGGCTCTCTCGATTGCGCTTTCAGTTCTGATTCTGATGGTCGCGCTCTGGATTCAGAAGCCTCTCGAGTTTTCCGCCTTTCCGACAGTTCTCCTGATTGTAACTTTGTTGCGGCTGTCGTTGGGTATCGCAACGACACGCCTGATTCTCGCGAAAGGGCATGAGGGCGTATCGGCTGCCGGCCATGTCATCTATGGATTCTCCCAGTTCGTGATGAGCGGCGACTTTGTCATTGGTATCGTCGTCTTTATCATTCTTATCACGGTCAATTTCCTGGTCATTACGAAGGGCGCAACTCGTATCGCCGAGGTAGGGGCACGCTTCACGCTCGATGCCATTCCCGGAAAGCAAATGGCCATCGACGCAGATCTGTCCGCGGGATTGATCGATGACAAGGAGGCACAGCATCGCCGTCGAGAACTAGAAGAGGAGAGCGCGTTCTTCGGCTCCATGGACGGAGCATCAAAGTTCGTTCGCGGTGAAGCGGTTGCGAGTCTCATCACAATTGCCGTGAATATCTTCGGCGGCATTATTATTGGCGTCACTCGCCATGGCATGGACCTATCCCATGCCGCCGATGTCTTCACGAAGCTCTCGGTCGGTGACGGTCTTGTTGCACAAATCCCTGCATTGGTTGTATCGCTGGCCGCCGGCCTGCTCGTCTCTAAAGGCGGAACGCGCGGTACAGCTGAGCAAGCGGTCATGGGGCAGCTTGGAGCTTATCCCAGGGCGTTATTCGTTGCGGCGGCACTCATGTTCGTGTTCGCCCTCGTCCCTGGTCTTCCGCTGATCCCCTTTATGGCATTGGGTGCGCTCATGGCGTTCATTGCCTATACGATTCCCAAGCGTTTGGCTGAGCAGCGTGCGGCGGAGAAGGCCAAGGTCGTGGCCGCGGAGGAACAGACCCGGACCGAAACAAAGGATTCCGTCAAGGAGTCTCTGAAGACAGCGGAAATCGAGCTGTGCCTCGGCAAGCATCTCGCTGTCCAGCTCTTGAGCTCGCACAGCGAACTCGCTCACCGCGTCAGCAAAATGCGTCGCAAATTCGCACAGCAATATGGCTTCGTCGTTCCGGATATCAAGCTCTCGGACAGCCTATCGATTCCACCGAAGAGCTACCAAGTGAAGATTCACGGAACAGTAGTTGCCACGCAGGAAACGCGCCCTGGCGAGCTTCTTGTCGTTATAGGCGACGGCCCTATGCCGGACGTGCCTGGAGATGAAATACGAGAGCCCGCATTCGGAATGAAGGCCATGTGGATCTCGGACTCCTATGCTAGCGAGGTCAAACGCGAAGGATTCAGTCCCGTGGACAGCAACTCCGTGCTGCTGACCCACCTGAGTGAGGTTATTCGAAATAATCTTCCGCAGCTTCTGTCGTACAAGGACATGCGCGCTCTTCTCGACCGGCTCGATCCTGAATACAAGCGTCTGATCGATGACATTTGTCCGTCACAGATTTCCTATTCCGGTCTTCAGGCTGTCCTCAAGTTGCTTCTGGCGGAGCGGGTGTCGATCCGGAACCTTCACCTCATACTTGAAGCAATTGCCGAAATTGCACCTCATGCCCGCCGTTCGGAGCAAGTCGTCGAGCATGTCAGGATGCGGATTTCGCAACAGATCTGCGGTGACCTGGCGGATGGCGGCGCTTTGAATGTGCTGCGCCTTGGAAATCGATGGGATCTGGCGTTTCATCAGAGCTTGAAAAGAGATGCAAAGGGGGACGTCATTGAATTCGACATTGACCCACGCCTCGTTGAACAGTTCGGAACCGAAGCATCCGAGGCCATCAAGAAGCGGATGAAGGAGGCACATACCTTCGCTCTTGTCACAGCTCCCGATGCCAGACCTTATGTTCGCATGATCATCGAACGCCTGTTCTCAACCCTCCCTGTATTGTCGCATCTGGAAATTGCTCGGGGAGTCGAAATCAAGTCGCTTGGAACGATTTCGTGACTGGGGTCACGCCGGAGACCTTTCTGGCCGTCTTTCTGATTTTCTGCCGGGTCGGCGGATGTCTCCTCGCCGTTCCGGGCTTTTCGAGTGCACGTGTTCCTCCGCAGGTTCGTCTTTTTATCGCCCTCGCCGTGAGTCTTGCGGTTTCCCCCCTCTTGCTTGAACGATTTCAAGAAAATCTCAGGGGGTTGCCGCCGGTCACCACGCTGTGGTGGATTTTCTCGGAGAGCCTGACGGGACTTTTGATCGGTCTTCTCGGCCGCATCTTCTTTATGGCACTGCAGACCTTGACTACGGCGATCGCAATGGGAATTGGTTTCGGTAGCATTCCTGGTACGGCGATCGATGATAGCGAGTCGGCTCCCGCGATCGGATCCTTGATCATGATGGTGGCCACGGCTCTCGTGTTTATGTCAGACCTCCATTGGGAGCTCTTTCGAGGGTTAATCGCCTCCTATTCCCGATTGCCGCCAGGAGAATCGTTCGGGGCGCAACTCGCTCTTATCCAGATCACAGACCAAGTTTCTGCAGCATTCTTGCTGGCGCTTCGAATTAGCAGCCCTTTCATCGTCTACTCTGTGATCGTCAATCTTGCAGTCGGTATCACCAACAAGCTCACACCCACAATTCCCGTCTACTTCCTGGCGACACCATTTGTTCTGCTAGGAGGAATGTTGATGTTTTATTTTCTCTTCAAGGAATTCATGCTCTTGTTCATGGCAGAATTCGTATCCTGGCTTACACGAGGATAGCCATTCATGGAAAGGCGCCTTCAAAAGACGAGACGTCTTCTGAAATTGCAGGAGCAACTTCACGACATCGACAAGTGGAAGCTCGCAGAACTTCAGCAGAAGGCGGTTGCCTTGCAGGAGGAGCAATCAGCTCTCATTATGATCTTGAACGACGACGAGACGCTTCACGGTCTATTTGTAGAAGCGAGGGCCAAACGGCTTCAGGCCCTTGCCGCGGAAGAGATGCAGGTTAAGCAAGCACAGGAACAGCAGACAAAGGTCGCCCTCGACCGAGCTCTGAAAGTCAAAAGAACGGAACGGATTGTTGACAAGCTGACTGTGGAACATCACCGCCACGTCGAGAAAAAGGACTATTTAGGCCTTCTCGATAGTTTGGCCGCGAAGGTCGACGCAAGCCTCCCGTAAGCTAGCACGCCTATACGGAGCGTGAGAAGATTTGTGAGAGGCGTTCATGGGGATCAGCCCTCCCTCCGATATCGTACAGGACGTAGCGCGCGCTGCCGATCCCACGAAGCTACAGGCAGCCAGTCGGAAGCTCATGGAGCTTTCCACTGGCGCCGATGCAACGGATTTCGCGGACGTTCTTGGGACATTGCAGAATGCTGGTAGTCCCATGGCAAAGGATCCATATACCGTACAACTGACGTCTCGGAACCAGACAACTCTATCTGGATCAGGCAAAGCAGACTCTGCCTATCGGCAGTTCGAGGCATTCGTTCTTCAAAGTTTCATCGAGTCGATGCTGCCGAAGGACTCCGAGTCCACATTTGGCAAGGGGACCGCTGGTAGCGTCTGGAGATCCATGATGGCTGAGCAAATCGGCGCCCAGATTGCGAAGGCTGGTGGGATCGGAATTGCGTCAAAGATTCTCGCCGGCCGCTCTCAGGAGAAGAGTGGAGAGCCTCTTTCGCCACCGGATTCTCTAGACGTGATTCCGTCCAGCCAGAACAAGGCATAGCATGAGGCCCGAAGCTGCTTTTTCCGATTTAGGAGACTTACACTTGAGAAACGGACCTTTGATTGTGCTCGCCAAGTCCATTGAACGTCTTGAGGAGACTATTGAGGCGGAAACTGCGGCCCTTCTTGCAAATGTTCCGTTGGATCACCAGGAATTCAACCGCCGCAAGAACCAAAGTCTCCTTGAACTTACCCGTATGATCCGGTCCCTTCCGAAGGATATCCCGCAGCCAGAGTTGCTGGAACGCATTCAAAGTCTGAAATCCAAGCTCGATCAGAACCATGCTGTCCTTGAAATGAACCTTCGTGCTGTTCAGGAAGTCGCCGATATCATCTCGGGCGCGATCCAGAATGCCGAGTCCGACGGGACCTACTCGGCAGGCAGCTATCATATGTCCTCAGAGTAACGTGCCATGGCACGTATTCTGATCACGGGCTTCTGGATCTGCGCGATCACTCTTGTATCCTGCTACGCCGCTGTCTATTGGGGCACGGGATTGAAGATCACAAAACAGGATGAATACCTAGAGGGCCTTGAATATCGTAAGGTGCGAGCCATCAATGTACCTGTGATCGCGGAGGGCGCAGTTCAGGGCTATGTAATTGCGAACTTGGTCTTCACCGCGGATGCGAAAACCCTTCGCAACCTAACTGTACCAGTTGAAACTTTCGTGATCGATGAAACTTTCCGCCAAGTCTATTCAGACGAAAAATTGGACTTTAGAAGGCTTTCTAAATACGATGTTCCGTCCCTGCTATCGAACATCAAGCGAAAGGTCAACGAGCGGATCGGTGCGGAGATTATCAGGGACGTCCTTATCGAGAACTTCAATTTCGTCAGTAAGAGCGACATTCGTTCTTGAATGACTTGGGTGAAATTCCGTCTGACGTGACCAATCACTCAAGAGCGATGCTGGCTCAGGTGATTTTCTGATTTGCCGTAGATATAGCAGCATCAGCCATCACGGTTCTCAGTTACCTCCTGTCCTGGTAGGATACGTTCTGCGAGAACAGGGGATTTGATGGCGTCCAACAGTGCTTGATAGCTAGTTTCTTCCAAGGCCATAAGAACTCCGCCGCAGACGTCTTCTTTGCCATCGAATTTGTAACGGAGCACGTTTGAGGCCTGCAGCAGCCCTGGGTTTCGAGAGACAAACCCTTGAAATGCGGATGATTCATTCCTTCCGTTGATTACTTCAAGCCCGCGTGACTGGCCGGACAGTGCCAGCGGAATGATGCGCAGCTTCTGCTTGGTCTGAAAGCCGACTGCCAGCTGGGCGCTCGCGATTGCAACCATCGTCTCGGGTTCAAAGTGAAGAAAGCCTTCGAACTCAACTGGCCCTTTAGATGCTGTAAAGTGATCGAAGACCGCGAGCGCACCTAGGTGCTCGGGAATGACGAAAATGCGCCGATGAACGAAGTCTGGACCGTGCACGTTGCTGCAGAGCTCAAACACGTGGTTTCCCGAAACGTGCGAATGCGATTTGAGCCAGGCGACGCCTGCCGTCGGCGTTCTTCCGTTTGGAATAGCGATATTATGGGCCCGAGGAGACTTGAGATACGCGCGAGCTGCGCCGTCCTCGCTCAGTGCTGAACCGCCGGAATCGCCAATCCATCGCCGGCTCCCGCTCGTGTAAACGAACGACGTCGTGTCCCCATGACCGCTGGGTGGGATTTGCTCCGATAGTGTCGCGCAAAAATACCCCCATGGTCGGCCCTGTTGATAGTAGCGCGCTGCCAACAGGCTGGATGACGGAGCCGTAAACGCTTTGCCACCTTGGGGATATGAGAGCTCCGCCTGTATCCCTTTGTCCCGAACCCAGGCCCGGCCATATTCAGACATCAGCTTGCGGATCCAGGAAGCGTGACGAAGCCTGAAGGGCGCGTCCCCAAAGGCAGGGAGCAAGCCTCCGGGATCAGTCATGGCAATCAAACTGCGTGCGGCCTCTTTCAGGCGCGGCGCCAAGAATTGTCTGAAGGTTATGGCCTCCGGTGTGTCCTTCATTGCGTCGCTTAGTATCATTCCCAGGGATACGAGCTCGAGTCGATAGTGAAGCGATGGCTCGAAGAACTCTCCGTTCGGGCCTAGAAGTTCATCGAAGCCTTCCTGCAACTTGGAAAGAGCAAGTGATGCCCAGTAGGGCGACAGAGGAACGTGCGGGAGCATATCCGCCACCGCGAACAGGGAACTTGCTGCATGAAGGTGGAAGATCGAATGAGAGAATGTATTCTGCCCGATGGTCTCGGCTAAGGCAAAGCCGTGCCGGATGACTTCTCCGAAAAGCGTACGGACCAGTTCAGGATCAAGCTTTCGGTCCGAGCGGGTTGCTCGGCCGAGCAGGCCAAGTAGCGCTTCCGTCCGCGCGGCTGCTACGGAAGGATGAAAGGCAAGATCATCCTCGGGCTCTTCGCAGGAGCTTACGCGGGACCATGATAGTGCAAGCTCGACTGCGCGCCTGAGAGAATCAGGTGCTGCATGCTCCGCAAGGTCGAGAAGCCATGTTAGGGCTTGATAGTCCATTCGCCATGCGCGCGATTGGAAGGGATCCTCCTTCCAGGTCGGCGTGCTTGGCAAGGGCCACGCAGGAAAAGATCCGAGATACAGAGTATCGGATGGGGCCCGGTCGAGCTCCCGTCGTTGAAGTGCACGAACTCTGCCAAGGATCTCTGGAGGAGAGGCAACTGTCCGCACATCAAGCCATTGATCTACGGCCTCTGATGCATCTCCCAGGCTCGAGTCTGGTACAGCTAGGCTAAGGCGCTGAGCAATGTTCTTGATGAAGTCCCCTGTGCCAGATGAGACTTCATCCTCGATACTATCGAGAAGGAGATCATATCCGAGAGAGACCTCTAGCGGCATGGCCAATTCAATCCGCGAAACATCGCTCCACGTGCAGAAGCCCAGATCAACCGTCTTTGCTGTTGGAGGTGGGACGAGCTCGAGGGTGAAACGGCGAGCCCGTGCGTGGGTTGGAATTCCGATGAAGGCACCGACACCCGGCGCCATTGCCGTTTCGGGGTAAGGCGCCGGAAGTTCTTTTCCGTCCGCGTCGCGAAACGTTACGCGGGCAAGAACTCCGTCGGTAATGTCACCATCCGAAACAATTTGACCTCGCACAAAGAGGTTATGGCCGGGCACCAGGCCGTAGCTGAACCAACGCGGCTCGGAAGAGAGAATGGGCCAGTTGCGCCGAGCGTCGCGAGAGGCATTTCTCTCTTCCCGCGACGGAGTAAGGAGCTCGTCCGACGGCTGGATATCAGCGTCGGGCTGCACAAACTGAGCGAGTACAAGGTCCTTAACCTTGAACGGATGCGAGTTCCGCCAGCTGCGTATTGTAATCTGGATCTGCCTGGCGGGAGCTGGGACGAGAAAGTTGCAGGTCGTCCTCCGGCTGCGGTCCGAAACAGCCTCACCGGAAGTGCCGGCAGGCCCAGGAATCAGGTGGCTGTAGGCGTCGATCTGGGCCCGTGACAGACCCGGGACGAAAGCAAAGTCGATACTCGAACCGTCATCGGCTTGAAAATCAACGCCTATTGCCGCGAAATCAGGTGCACTTCCCGCGATTTCATCTGCGTGGCACTCGATCCTGCAGCTGAATTCGCACCAGACGTCCGGGGTCAAGTTCTGAAACTTCAGAACGATGCGTGACCACCGGCTCTTGGTTGCGACGACGTGCTGTCCTTCACTCGGCCCGGGCTCGGAGTCGCCTGAATGCTGAACCGAAACCGGTAAGATATGCCTTACGCGCACCATGGAAACGGGAAACTCCGAAGGCGGAACAGCAATGCAAGGGTCTAAGGAAACGAATTTCTATTCTTAGACCCCGAATGCTCGATGGGCCATCCTTTTCGGCACTTCATGAGGTTTGCAACTGAATTGCGTGAAAAACCTTACCCGGCTGGCTCGGTGGTCTGCGGTCTGCAATTCGGAGGGGACAGCCCCAATTTTGTTATTTAAGGTGAGAAAGTATATCCCATGTATCGTTTGGCCTCGATGGGATCGTATCCGAGGCGGGCGCGGAGTTTTTTGCGCAGCTTGCTGACATGGCCCTCGATGACGCTTTCCTCGACATCGTTGGAATAGATGCCGTAGATGGCATTGAAGATCTGGGTCTTGGTCAGGCGGCGGCCCTTGTTGCGGACGAGGTATTCGAGAATGTGGCGCTCGCGCCGGGGCAGGGGCAGGCTGACGCCGTCGATTTCGGGATCGCGGCCGTCGAAATAGACCTTGAGGCGCTCGGGGGTGGCGGGCAGGGCGGTGGCGTTGACGCGCCGCCAGATGGCCTGGGAGCGGGCGAGGATCTCGCGCACATGCACGGGCTTGCGCACCACGTCGTCGAACTTGGCGGTGAAGAGTTCGAGGGTCTGCTCGAGGGAGCGGATTTCGCTCAAGGCGATGATCGGGGCGCGGGAATGGCGGCGGATGGCCTCGGCGCAGGCGATGCGCTCCTGGAACTCGCCGAGCAGGAAGCCCTGGACGGCCTCGAGATCGGCGCTGGAGGCGGCTTTGAGCCAGTCCTGGAACTCGCCGGAGAACAATCCGAGCGAGGAGACGCCTTCGCGGTCGAAGCTGGCGACGTAGGCAGACGTCACCATCTGCCGTTCATCGACGACGATGTACATGATTAGCCCCCCGGCCTATGAAGTGGTAGTCGAAACGCAGGCACGTGCGATGAACATCGCGAGATGCTGGCGGCCTGTGGCCGTGCAACTACTTTTTTACTTTTACTTTTATACTATGATGAAGAGCGCGTGTGCTTTGTTGATCCGCTTCGCCCCTCCGAATCAGTAGGACTATTCATAAATGCCGGGTGCGAGTCGCTGCGTCAACGGCAAAGGCAAATCCCCAGACTCCGCCCTCATCCTTGTCCCAGGGTGTTGCTCCCTTGCCATACATCGCCACACACCAAACCAACCACCAGGTGAAAACCTAGGCGTCAGGTCATGCAGAGACCATCAGTCGCCTGCGCGGTGAAGTTGCTTGAGCGTCACGGTTTGGAAAATCACTCACATGTGCCGATGGGGAATCGCTTCTGGTTCCATGTCATGGCGGTAGGCCTGGATGTTGACTCACCTGTGCCGGGCCTGGGGAATTGTAGCGCCGTGACTTCCAACTCGTCCCACTCGGGTTGGATCGAGCAAATTCTGTATCATAGTGCCGATTATGCAATGATATTATATTTAAGAGATTGTTGTCGGTAAGGGCTTCTCGGACGCTTCGACGATGGCTTCTCCAGGCCTCCCCTTTAGAGTTAACCTGACTGCCATCTTTCCCGCGAGGCTGCGCTTAATCCAATTGCCGATTCAGGATTCGAACTCTAGGTAAGGCAGAGAGTTCTGCTTTTGCCGAGGAGTTTTGCCAGATGGTTTCCACAAGACGTTTTCTCATGGCTTCTTCTCTGGCGCGGCTTATCCGCAAGGAACGTGGCGGCACACGTGTTACTGAGGGTCATTTCCCTAACCAGGCGGATCGCAGTTCATACGTTCATATTGAGGGAGATCAGGGAAGCCTTGTCCTGATCACCAGCGGGCCCGGAGCGCCGGTGGAAGAGCGTACGTCAGTCCCTCGGTCCCATGCGGAGGCACTCCTCGACGTCACTCCCGGCAAGGTGGACTATGTCCGTACTGACTTGTCTATCGGTAGCCGCGAGATTCAGATCAGCCGCTTTGTCACTCCGGGCCCGCTCGACTTGATCGTCGTAGAGTTTGAAGACGGCGATGATGCGAAGGACTTCCGCCCGCTGCCCTGGTTCGGACCGGAAGTAACAACTGAGACTGCTTATCAGAACCGCTCAATCGCTCTTAACGGACTTCCGCCGGCGCTCGATGTGCCTCTGTCCAATGCAGCACTCAACGGCCTCCTCGATACGCTGGAGAATCGTTTCAGCTCTTCAAGACAATTTTCTTATGCGCAATCGATGCCAGGCCATACGGAGAATGCGGAGGCTCGTCGTCGTTCGGCAGGCGCACCGGATAAGTCGGCTGCTCAGTCTCAGACCAACCAGTCGTCCAAACAGCAGCCGCAATCGACAGCGAACGCGCTGGAGGCACCATCCCGAGACGAGTTGAATCTCGACATTGAGGATAGCGTTATCCGCGAATTGGCACGTTCCTTGCGGCCGCAACAGCGATAATCGGACCTGCTGCTGGCAGGGCTCTGCGACCAATCGAATGATCCGACCATTGAACTGCAGTTAAGGTCGAGGGGCTCGAACAAGGCCATTGGAAGAGCCGCTCTCAGAAACCGGCATCTAGAAAAGGTCTTTCATGAGTCGCTGGGCGGGTAGACGCTGTCAGTCAGAATGTTCGCGGACTATCGATGCCAAAATAGCAAATTCCGTCTCCGGGAACAGCATTGGCATTTGGGAAAACAATATACCCTGCGCAGGGCGCGCAGACAGACTCGCCGTTGGCTCGCCGGGCTATGATCTCACCCTGCGCGATTGCATCTCCTGTTTTCCATGATCCCTCAAGACGGTCGCCCTTTTCCTGACAGAGGATGACGTCGGTGATCTGAATGGCCTTTTGGAGCGCAACGGGCGGAGGCGGCGCGTCGATCAGGGCCAGATGGGCAAGCGCATTGATGATCGCACGATAGCCTACCCCGACGGCGGCAGGATCGTCGTGCGACCCGCATTCGAGCGTGACGCCATATCCTCCGGAGAAGCGCATGTATTCTGTCGTGCCGATACCCTCGGAGATCGCCTTGTTGGCATATCCAAACTGCGCACGTTTCCGCAGCAGGCTGCCATAGACATCGAGCCAGCCGTGAATCACGATAGACGTTCCCAACCTTGCGGCGAACTGGCCCTCCTGCTTTGCAAAATGGAAGGGCTCCACAGGCCCCGAATTGTCCAGCGGCCCGGCGAAAATGAAAGGTGTACCCTCGCCCCTGAAGGAGTGTATGTCGAGCAGAACATCGTTCTCGCGAAGCAAGGCGCAGATCCGGTTTCCGATCTTGTCTTCATAGTCCTCGGGGATGGTTTTCTCCCGCAGGTCACGATTGAGATTCCTATCGCCTTCGCGCGTCGCTTGGCGATACGCTTTCATGTTAGCAACGGGGATGAATGTAACCTCCCCACGGCGGATCGAAAGCCGCCCCGTCCGGCAATCGGCGACAGCCTTCAGGATGGCCTGCGGCCCGCACGTTTCGTTGCCGTGGATCGCTCCAATCACAATCAGCCTGGGGCCTTTTTCAAGTCCGACAAACCGTATGACCTCAAGTGGACTCTGCTCATTCTTGGCGGGAAGGCGATCTTCATCCTCATGGCCGATATCAATTAACATCCCCGGGTGGAGGCGACGGGCGAATTCGAGCATCTGATCCGCCGGAATGCCAATGCAGCCGGCCGTTGCACCCATGTCTGCTCTGGCCGCATGGATGAACAGGGCACTGCCCCGGCCATACTCGGCAACAGCGTCGTTGAAGCCGATGGGGACAATTACCTCGAACAGGGATTCATCACGGGCCCTGCTCAATCTCTCGCCAAGGCGCTCACCGCCCGAGGAGAATACAAGGCGATTATAGCTTTCTCCGTCCTCCTCCCAAATCATGGCCTCTGATAGCGGGACAAAGGGGAAAGCGATGCCTCGCGCAAAATCAGGTTGGGCGGTCGCGTCATAGAACCCATAGCGCAGGGGGAAGACGCCGATCGGCGTGCATTTATCTCCCTCACGCTTGAGGGATGCTTGGATCAACCCTCCAGATCCAACTGTACATGGGATGGTCCAATCTCCGATTGCCAGCCTGCCGAGATGCAGCGCGTCCTGGTCACGGGGAATGCGAACGCGGATCGTGGGTATGGAAGTCATGATTGGCGTCTTTCTGAAGAGAACTCTCCGACAGCGTCCCTGGCGTGAGTCAAGATCCCTGCCGACCTATCTTCATGGGGGTGAGCGTTCAGATGCGGACCTGCCAGACAGGAAGTTCGTGCGTGCGCCGGCAGCGCACAAGGTGATCGTGCCCCACTGCTTCGAGGTCCGGAACCGGCGTCACGCGGCACAGGTCCCTCGCCTCCGGGCAACGTGGATGGAAGCCACAACCGATCGGCGGGTTGAGAGGGTTTGGAATTTCGCCCGTAATTTTCTCTCCCCGACTATTCCTGAACGGATCCGGAATCGCTGCGATGAGCGCGCGGGTATAGGGGTGACGGGGGCTCGAAAAAATTGTCTGCCAATCCCCGGTCTCTACGATGCGGCCCAGATACATCACCGCGACCGTGTCGCTCATATGCTCTACTACGCCGAGATCATGGCTGATCATGATGTAGGACAGACCAAGCGTCTCTTTGAGCTCCAAGAGAAGATTGATGATCTGTGCACGGATAGAAACATCGAGCGCCGAAACCGGCTCGTCCAGGACAACGATCTTTGGCTTCAGGATGAGAGCTCGAGCAATGCCGATCCGTTGGCGCTGGCCGCCAGAAAACTCGTGCGGATACCGTACCGCGACTTCCGGCCTAAGGCCGACACGACGAAGCATATCTTCAATTCTGTCGTTGATCTCGCTTCTGGCGGTGACGCCGTGCAGCCGCAATGGGGCCTCGAGAGTCTTGTAGACGGTCTGGCGGGGATTCAGTGACGAATATGGGTCCTGGAATACCATTTGCGTCATGCGGGCGCGAGCCATGCGGCTGCTATCGCTCTTGGCAATGTCATGCCCATCGATGACAACACGACCCCGTGTGGGCGCCTGCAGTCCCAGGATCGAAAGTGCAAGCGTTGATTTGCCACAACCCGACTCGCCGACGAGACCGAGGCATTCGCCCTGCTTCAGCTCGAGATCGACGCCATCGACCGCATGGACAAACCCTTTGGGGGCTCCGAACAAGCCGCCACCAACGGGAAAATGTACGGCTAGATCCTCGATTTTGAGGATCGGATTGCCCTTTGTCTCAATCATGATGATGACACCTTACGTGTCCGCCATTCTCGAGCAATGTCGGGGCAGGATCGTCGGTTCGGCAGATATCTGTCGCGGATATGCATCGCGGGTTGAAGCGACAGCCACTTGGAAATGCCGCCACGGGTGGAACGACTCCCTCAATTTCCTGAAGACGCATGCGACCGTGCCTTGCTCTCGCTCCAAGGAGAGGTAGGGACGCAACGAGTCCTTTCGTATAAGGATGGCTGGGCGCGCGAAAGATATCTTCCGCTGCGCGCTCTTCCACGATGCGCCCGGCATACATGACACCGACCCGACGGCACATGTTGGCGATCAGTCCGAGATCATGGCTGATCATCAGCACAGCGGTCCCATTTGCTGCAGAAAGTTCGCGAATGAGGTCGAGGATCTCTGCCTGCACGGTCACATCGAGCGCCGTGGTCGGCTCGTCTGCAAGAAGAAGATCCGGACCGCAGGCCAAGGCGATCGCAATCATGACGCGCTGGCGCATGCCACCCGAGAGCTGATGCGGGTAATCCTTCACTCTACGCTCGGGTGCCGGAACCCGCACGCTCGCAAGCGCGTCGACGGCAAGCCTCTCCGCGTCCCTCCAGCTTTTTCCTTTGTGCAGGACGAACATTTCCGCGATCTGCCGACCGACAGGCGAGAGCGGGTTCAGTGCTGTCATAGGCTCCTGGAATATCATGGAGATCCGATTGCCACGCAGCCTGCGCATCTCGGAGGCCGCTAGGTTTTGGATCTCTTGGCCGTCAAACCTAATTTTCCCGCCGCCGATCATGAGCGGATCCCGCAGCAGCCCGATGAGTGCCAGCGATGTGATGCTCTTGCCGCAGCCGGATTCTCCGACGAGACCCATCGTCTCGCCCCGTTCGATGATGAAGGATACGTCCTGCACGGCGGGGAAGCGCTTGCCGCCGATGGCAAGATCGATCCTGAGGTTCTCAACCTCGAGAAGCGGCGGTCTGCTCATGCGCGCCGCGTCCGTGCCTGGGGATCCAGGATGTCGCGCAATCCGTCGCCGAGCAGGTTCAACCCGAGGACCGTCGCGAAGATAGCGAGCCCCGGGAAGATGGAAATCCACGGCGCCGTCGTGATTTGGTCGCGCGCATCCGACAGCATGCTGCCCCAACTGGGGTAGGGCGGCCGGATGCCGAGACCGAGGAATGACAACGCGGCCTCGGCCAGCACGGCGCCACCCATGCCAAGGGTGCCGATGACGATGATTGGGCCCAGCATATTCGGCAGGAGCTGCGTCAACATGATTCGGACGTCGCCGTAGCCGAGGACCTTCGCGGCCTGGACATAGCCTTGGCTCTTCAAGGAGAGTGCAGAGGCTCGTGCGAGACGGCAAGTGAACGACCAGTTCGTAAGACCGAGCGCAATCAGCAGGCTGGTGAGCCCCGGATTGAGAATGGCCATGATAGCGAGAGCGAAGATGAGAGATGGAATCGCCAGCATCATGTTCGTCAGTCCGCTGACGAAATCGTCCCACCAGCCGCCCCAGTAGCCCGCGGAGAGCCCCAGGCACACGCCGATGACGGTATTGATGAGCTGCGAGACGATGCCGACGGTGAGCGATATCCGTGCGCCGTAGAGGACACGGCTGTAGATGTCGCGCCCCTGGGCATCGGTGCCGAACCAGAATTCGCCGCCGGGCGGCTCCTCGGCATACATCAGATTCGCATCCATGACGGGGTCCGTGTGCGCCAGCCAGGGAGCGAAGATGCCAGCAATGATCACGCCGGCAAACAGCACGCCTCCGATCACGAGATTGGCTCTGAGCTTCATGTCGCTGCCTCAGGTATACTTGATGCGCGGATCGATGATCGCGCACAGCACATCGACAAGCATGTTAATGACAAGAAACAGGAAGACGATCACCAGGATCGAACCCTGAACCACAGGAATGTCGCGCAATGTCACGCTGTCGACCAGGAGAGATCCGAGGCCTGGCCATGAGAATAGCTTCTCGATGACGACGGCTTGGCCGATAACCGTGCCGAACTGGAGACCGATGGTCGTGAGGACGATGACGAGGGCGTTGCGTGTGAGATGCCAGCGGACGACCTTACTCTCGCTCATGCCCTTTGACCGCGCTGTGCGGACGAAATCGGCATTCATGATCTCAAGCACGGCAGCCCGGGTCGTGCGCGCCAACAGCGCGAGGGGAGCTACGCCGAGAGCGATGGAGGGCAGGATGAGATAACGGGGATTCCCGCCACCATAGCCGAAGCTTGGAAGCCAGCCGAGCACCAGAGCAAACAGGTACATCAGCATCAGGCCGAGCCAGAATTTCGGCACAGATAGGCCTGACACCGCGCCGACCATGGAGACCGTATCGACCCAGCTTCCCGGCTTCAGAGCGGCGATGAAGCCGAGGGGCACGCCGATGGCGATCGCAAACAGCATGGATGCAAACGCGAGTTGCGCGGTTGGCCAAAGGCGCTCAGCGATCAAGTTGCTAACTGGTTGGCGTGTCCGGAATGAGGTCCCGAGGTCGAAGGTCGCGAGGTCGGCTATATACTTACCGAACCGGACATAGACCGGGTCGTCCAGCCCGAACTCTTTGTTCATGCGCGCCATGACCTCGACATCCAGTACGCTGCGTCCATCATCGCTCATGCTTGATGCGAAAGTTCCAGGAATGACGCTGAACATCACGAAGATAAGGGCCGCCACGGCCAGGATGATCGGCAATGTCTGTAGGAGGCGCCGCACGATGAATGAAAGCATTCAAAACTCCACCTGACGCCCTTGGCGAAGCGCAAGAGCGTCAGGATCTGCAGTTCGAGTGGTGAGCACTTGCCCGATCGTGGCTTACTTAGCGGGCGACGACGCGTCGACCCACATGTCCTCGTAGTTCTGGATCGCCAACTCGGTAGAGTTCGGCTGCAAACCCTTGATCCATGGCTGGTAGGCCATCACAGCCTTGTTGTAGTTGAACCACCACATCGGGACCTCCTCGCGGAGGATCGCATTCGCCTTCTTCAGGTTCTCAAGCTTCTTGGCCTGATCATCAGTTGCAGCGGCCTCGTCCAGAAGTTTGTCGAATTCGGGATTCTTGAACAGGGTGTAGTTGCAGGCCGATTGCGGCGTTGCTGAATGGAAGCACTTGAGCGAAGTCAGCGGATCCGGCCCCGACGTGTTCGACCAGATGAAGGCCTGATAGCTGCCGCTGCGCGCCACCTCGGACAGCACGGTTCCTTCGACCGGCTTGATTTTGACCTTGATCCCGACCTTCTCGAGCATGGGGATCACGGCCTCGACAATCGGGATACCCCAGCTCTCGTTGGAGGTCGCTGTCCATTCGAACTCGAAGCCGTTCGGATAGCCAGCTTCGGTAAGGAGCTTCTTTGCCTTGTCCGGATCGTACGGATAGGGCTTCATATCCTTGTCGTAGGCAGGCGACGAGATCGGCAGCCAGCTGGTCGCGCGATAGGCCTTGTCCTTCACCAGTTTCTTGATGATGAGATCTGCGTCGATGGCATAGTTGATCGCCTGACGCACGCGCTTGTCAGAGAAGGGCTTGAAGCTCGGGTTCATGCCCATGACGCGGGTATAGACCTCGGCGACTTCGAGAAGTCCCTTCGACAGCTCCGGATCGGCCTTGTAGGCGACGTACTGTGCCGGGCCGAGAATGGATGCATCGATCTCCTTGTTGCGGAAGGCGACGTCACGTGCGGAGGCCTCGCCCATGATGGAGATCGTGACCCGGTCGGCATGAGGTTTGCCCGGCTTGTAAAACTTTTCCCAACGCTCCGCGACGAGACGGGATCCGGGAACATATTCGACGAACTTATAGGGCCCCAGTCCAATAGGCTTCGTCGCAAAACTGTCTTTCGTGGCCTCGTCCGCAGGATAGATCGAGGTCATCGCCTGATTGAAGCTGAATCCGGGGTCAGCCTTCTCGGTCAGAGTCATCTCGATCGTGTGGTCGTCGATCTTCTTCAGGCCGGAAATTTCCTTCGCCTGGCCCTTTTCGACCTCTATGGCGCCCTTGATGAGGCGCACGTAGCGCGCGCCTGGATAGGCCTTCGCGCCGTCCATCAGACGCGTGTAGGTCCAGATGACATCGTCGGCCGTCATTTTTCGGCCATTGTGGAAGTAGGCATCGTCGCGCAGCTTGAACGTGTGCACAAGGCCATCGCCGGAAACCGTGACCTCCTTCGCCAGCTCGAGAACCGGCTTGTTCGCATTCGCGTCCCAGTTATAGAGCGAGCGGTGGATAGCCTTGGCCCAGATCTCGTCTTGTGCGCGGTTGGACGTGTGGATGTCGAGGTTCGCGAAGCTCGATCCATAGGGGGCCGTAAAGCGAATTGTGCCGCCGTTGCGCGGGGTCTGCGCCTCGGCGACGCCGCCCATGAAGAGGGCAATCGCTGTCGTAATGACGAGTTTCTTAAGCACGGTGATCCTCCAAAGCTATGGTCATCGTGCGCAGGCCGGCCATAGCGCGGCCTCGCACGTCTCAAGCACTCGCTCAACGAGTGCTGTCGGCTGTCCAGGCGTGTCCCTCTTTGTTTTTTAAGTAACGCCAAGACGATCGTGAACGATCGAACCTCCTCGAATGGTAAGATCGCAATGAGTGTTGTCAAGAATATCCTCGGGGCTTGCCGTCAGCAGGTTGCGGGAGAAGACCGCAATGTCCGCAACTTGCCCTGGGATCAGACGCCCCTTGATCTGCTCCAATTTCTGTGAGAAGGCGCCGAACTCCGTATAAGCCTGGAGCGCCTCCTCGATGGATACGGTCTCACGCGCATCCATGACGGTTCCCTTCCAGGTCTTGCGCGTCAGCATGGCATAGAAATTGGGGAAGGGACTGGGTTCGCAAACCGGTGCATCACTTCCTGTTGCCGGCTTGAGCCCGAGATCCATCCAGGTTCTGAAGGGATAGCTCCCAAGCCCGCGTTCTTCGCCAAGCACCGATATGTAGGCGTCGCCGAAGTCGTAAATGAAAACCTGTTGCGGGCAGGGATAGATTCCAGCCGCGACCATGCGCCTGTGCTGCTCCGGCGTCGAAAAGCCGGAATGCTCGATCCTGTGGCGCCGATCCGGATCCGGATGAGCGGCGAGTGCTCGCTCATAAGCCGTGATGAGCTGCTCGATCGCGGCGTCGCCGATAGCATGACAGGCCAGTTGATAGCCCTTGGCATGCGCATCCATGACAAGATCGTTCACCATGTCGTCCGGCATCATCCGAACGCCGGTGGTCTGGTCTTCACCAAGATAAGGCTTTGACATCCAGGCTGTCCGCCCGCCGGCGGAACCGTCGAGGAACAGTTTGACGGCGCCGATCATGAGCATGTCGTCGCCGGTACCGGTAATAAGGCCCGCCTCAAAGCATTGAGGAACAAGCGAGCGGTCCGGATCGCCGAGCAGAGTAAGCCATGTCCGCACAGGCAGGCGTGCTTCTCGCTTGGCGCGGTGATAGGCCGAGATTTCGCCAAATCCACCGCGCTGTCCCACGGCGGCATCCATGCAGCTCGTGATGCCATAGGACAGCAGATGACGGCCACCGCGCTCGATGGCGGCAACAAGCTGATCTTCACTGGAAGGCGGAATGACAGCCCATACGGGCGCCCGCGCATTCTCTGCAAGAAGACCTGTCAGGCGTCCTCCCTGCTGCTCGATAAGGCCGCCCGGGGGCGTCTTGGAGAACTCGTTGATCCCTGCGAGTTTCAGAGCCATGGAGTTGCAGATTGAGATATGTCCGCATGTCCGTACCAGCATTACCGGATTGTCCGGAGCAGCCTGATCCAACTCGGTGCGATGCGGGTGGCGTTGGACGTCGAGTTTGGTCTGATCGTAACCGCGCGCAAGGATCCAGTCCCCCGGGCGGGATTGCGCAGCGCGCCTCTGAATGCTTGCGAGAAGTCCGTCGAGGGTCGGTACGGTCGTGGGCTTTGCATCGACCCAGTCCATCATGAGGCCCAGCGACACAAGATGCAGGTGGGAATCGTTGAGGCCGGGCGTTGCAAGGCGTCCATGGAGGTCGACGACGCGTGTGGATGGGCCGATTAGAGTGGATATGCCGGCATCGCTCCCCGTTGCCAGGATGCGTCCCTGCCAGACTGCAACGGCTTCGACGACACCCTCCTTTCGCCCGCACCAGACCGGGCCATTCCGAAGCACGAGGTCAGCCTGCACCTGCACAATCTTTTCTCCATTCCTGCACCGACCTCGGTCGAGGCGGTTCCATATTCCTAGAGGTAGTCCGTTCCGGCAAGCTCACATCGCGTCGAGGGGCCAGATCGGCCGGCGAACCTTCTTATAGGGCCGCTCTTTGAAGTTGCGTGTCGAGAGGGCGCCAGTATCAACCTCGAGCACATCCCGCGCGATAGGCTCGAAGGCCGCGCGAAAATGTTGCATCGACTTTACGATCAGGGTTGATTTCCGCGTCGGATCCACACCGAGAGACGTGAACTGCCCAAGGTCGGTGGCTTGCCCGTTGTTGGTGATCACGATGATCTCGACGCCACCGACACGGAACAGGAGGCTCAGGCCATAGTTCCGCCGGGCGCCGCCGCCCATGGGGCCGTAGGCAATGAAACTGCCATCGGTGATCGCTGCCACGTGGCCGGTCAGTTCAAGTGGACCTCCGCCCATGCTGGGGTCCGTCTTGCCGCCAAGCCGGAGAGTGACCTGGTTGCCGACGCCAGCGGCCTGCGCCTGCCGGACCGCTTCCGGGTCGCAAATCGCATGAAATCCAACGTTCTGAAGATCCGCATCGATGACTGCCTTCAAGAGCGTTGTCGCATCTCCATAGGCGCCCGAACCTGGATTATCGGAATAGTCGGCAATGATGAGCGGCTTGGATTGACCCGTTCCGGCTTTTGCCTTGGCGATCGCCTCGTCAAGAGGCGTGAAATGGATCGATGAGAACGTACGCTGTTCCCATGCATAGTCCATAAGCTCCTCGGCAATGACCTGCGCGGAAGTCCGATCGTTCCCAGTTACGGCGATGGAAGGGCCGATATCGTGCACATCGGCGGAAGAGAACCCGGCCTGCACGCTCACGACAATGGCTTTCCCCGAAGTCTCGATCGCATCACCACGGCGTAGCAGTTCCTTCATGGGCGGTGATGTCGTCCTGCCACCATCAAGCGCATAGAGAATCGGCCGCCGTGCCACTGCTACCTTCGGCGAAATTTCGCCTTGAAGGGCCCGCTGAAGGATTTCGGCGCCCTGCCATGTCCGTTCGTACTGATCGATATGCGGGTAGGTCCGATAAGAGATCAGGGCATTGGCGTTGTCTGCCATTGCCTGCGTGACGGTCGCATGCAGATCGAGAATGACGACGATGGGAATTTCGGAGCCCAGACGGGCACGGAGGCGAGCGAGCAACTCGCCTTCGCCGTCATCGTAATCCTCAGTGGACATGGAGCCGTGGAGATGCAGCAGCACCCCGTCAATCTGTTCGCAAGCATACAGAATCCGGTTTGTCATTGCCTCGAAACATGCGTTCGTGACACGACCGGACGGGTTTGCGGAGGCCGCGAGAGGATGCACGATGTCCCAGCCGAACTGCTCGGCAGCCTCGAAGGCCGCGCCGATGGATGTATGCGTGCCCCGAAAGGCGTCAGGGATCTCGTTGTCGAGGTAGAAGCTCGATTTCCGGAACGCGTTCTCGTCTGTCGGCTGGACGCTGAACGTATTTGTCTCGTGCATGAACTCCGCGACGAGCACACGGCTTCCCATCTCACCCATCCTCTTCGATGCATCCCACGATGTGGGACATTCCCTTTTGTTTCTTTACAACGGTGTTTTTTGAAACCGCTTTTAAGGATGGTGACAAAGGCGAAAGGATTTTCCAAATATCATTCTTGGGCGAATTCATTCATTTTTGATATGATTTGGTGGGCTTGTGACAATATCGCTCCGTCACCTTGAAATCTTTCACGCGGTCATGTCTGCGGGTGGGGTAACGCAGGCGGCGGCCCTTCTGCGCACCTCGCAGCCCACCGTCAGTCGCGAGTTGAAGGACCTCGAGCGTCTGCTCCGCTTTCCCCTCTTTATGCGCAAGGGACGGCATCTACTTCCGACTGAGGCGGCATTGTCTCTTCATGCCGAGGTCCGCCGGTCGTTCGTCGGTCTGGAGGAGATTACCCGCGCTGCCGAGGCAATCCGGGCCAATGCCTCCGCTCACATCAGCGTCGCCTGCCTCCCGGCCTACAGCACAACCTTGCTTCCCGCGGTGTGCAGGGATTTTCTCCGTATAAACCCCTCTATCCGCCTTAGTATCCATTCCTTCGAGCAGGCGGTGGTCGCCAATGGATTGTCCACGCGCCACTATGACCTTGGTATCGTTGAGGTCGATCCGAGGCTGGAAGGGTTGAAGGCGCACATAATCGATATTGGAGAGGAAATGTGCGTCATTCCCAAAGGGCATCCTTTGGCAGAGAAGAAAATCCTTAAGCCTAGCGACTTCGAGGGGCTCGATTTTATCTATTTCTCGGCCGAGGATGCCTATCGACGCAACATTGATACGATTTTTCAGGAACATGGCGTCCGGAGACGGCTGCGAGTCGAGGCAACGACAGCGACATCGGTGTGCGCTCTCGTAGCCCAGGGCCTTGGGGTCTCTATCATCAACCCCATCAGCGCCCTGCATTGCCGGGGCCAGAATATTGAACTGCGCCGGTTTTCAGTTCCGATCCGCTATCTTGTGGGCCTTTATGGCCCGACAAGTGACGAGCGTTCGGCGCTGAGCGACCAGTTCCTGCGGTTGTGCGCCGAGGCCCTCGCCCAGGTCAAAGTAGAACTCGCGCGAATGAAATGATCCGAGGGCGGCCGAGTTCAGCCCGCTGGAGCGCCCACAAGGCGCTACCGTATGGCGAAGACAGTGATCATCCCTCTTCGGCGTAGAACGAGGCTGATGAGTAGCATCTGCCGGTCGTGAGCACCGTGCAGCGAAGGCACCATGATCGAGGCTTTTGATCAGCGGTCTTCTCCGACCGGGCCTCGGCGAGGCAGAGCCCGCTCCCGCAATATCACGCCAGACTTTGGCGGTGCTCCTGTGTATCGATCATACGGTGGGTTCACGTGCGCAAACGGTCCGCACGCGCTCGCGCAGCCAGCGATGCGCCGGGTCGGCATCCAGCCGGGGGTGCCAGAGCAACGAAATCGTGACCTCTGGCACGGAAACCGGCAGGGGGAAACTGTACATTCCGGAGCGCAGGTTTTGGGTGTGTCGTTCGGGAACGGTGGCGATCAGGTCAGAGGCCCGAGCAAGAGCCACCGCAGTCGAAAAACCTCCAACAATCGTGACGATGCCCCGTTCCAGGCCGAACGGCTTCAATGCTTCGTCGACGGGGCCTCTGTCGAGGCCCCGCCGTGAGACGGAAATATGCCTCCCGGTCGCATAACGGGAGCGGGTGATCTCCCCTTGGCTCAATGGGTGCCCCATTCGCACGACGCCAATGAAACGATCTCTGAACAGCGCCTGTGCACGCACCTCCGGACTTGTCGTCTCTCCCACGACGCCTGTTTCCAGATCGACGGACCCGTCGCGAAGGGATCTGCTATCTCTGTCTGGCTTCTGCATGAAGCGCAGCCGTACGCCAGGAGCTTCCTTGCAGATGCTGGCGAGGAGGTCCGACCCGAAGTTTTCCACAAAGCCTTCGCTGGACCGCAGGGTGAATGTCCGAACGAGTTGCTTGAGATTGAGTCCCTCAGCGGGGCGTAGAACCGCCTCTGCTTCCTGTACCAGCTGGCTGACCTGCTCCCGAAGCGCGAGTGCCCGGGGTGTGGGAACGAGGCCGCGTCCGGCCCTGACCAATAGCGGATCGCCCATCGTTTCACGCAATCGCGCCAGTGCCCGGCTCATCGCCGACGGGCTCAGTCGCAACCGTTCGGCCGCCCGCGCAACGCTGCCTTCTGCAAGCAGCACATTGAGGGTGACCAGCAGGTTGAGATCATGGCTTGGCATGGATTCAACTTAGCACGGTTTGATCCTGATGTGGCGTCAAATGCACGAATGAAGTGCAAATGATGCAAGTTCCGCCATGCCATGGGAAGGGCTACCTTCTAACAGTTCCGTTTCGGAAGCTGCCAAAAGTCGGGAGGGTCTAGTGAAGTTACCCATTGCAGGACGAGATAAGGGAGTTGCCGGAGGCGCGGTGAAGACTCCATCGGTTCGATGGGTACTCGCCGGCCTTTCGCTCTCCACATTGCTGTCCTCGCTTGGAGCCAGCATTGCCAATGTCAGCTTGCCGACCCTGACACAGGCGTTCGCAGCCTCGTTCCAGGAAGTTCAGTGGGTCGTTCTGGCTTATCTTCTGTCCATCACCACCCTTATCGTCGCCGCCGGACGGCTCGGCGACCTCGCCGGCCCCCGAAAGATGCTGCTCATCGGGATTGTCCTATTCACGGTTGCCTCGGTCCTATGCGGTGTCGCCCCCACTCTATGGCTGCTGATCGGCGCAAGGGCCGCCCAGGGATTGGGCGCAGCCATCATGATGGCCCTTGCCATGGCCTGTGTCGGCGCAACCATTCCGAGGGCAAAGACCGGCGGCGCCATGGGGTTGCTCGGAACCATGTCCGCCATTGGCACCGGACTTGGTCCTTCGCTCGGTGGCATTCTGATTGCCGAGCTCGGCTGGAGGGCAATATTCCTCGTCCCCGTTCCGCTTGGTATCCTTTCATTTCTTCTTGCCTATCGCGCTCTGCCGCTGGATAGCCGACGATCAGAGGTGGATCGACTTGGCTTCGATGGGGTGGGAATGCTGCTGCTTGGCTTGACTCTCGGAGCTTATGCGCTCGCCATGACAGTCGGGCGCGGTCATTTCGGCCTGGTCAACGGCTTCCTGCTGGTGGGTGCTGCTCTTGGTGCCACCCTCTTCGTGCGGGCGGAGGCAAATGCTGCCGCTCCCCTGATATGCTTGGAGATGTTTCGTAATCCAGTGCTGAGAGCGGGGCTCGCCGCGAGCGCGCTTGTCTCAACGGTGATGATGACGACGCTGGTGGTCGGACCGTTCTATCTCTCTATTGCGCTCCGACTTGATGCGGTCTCAGTTGGGCTCGTCATGTCGGCCGGTCCACTTGTCGCAGCGCTAACCGGTATGCCGGCCGGCCGAATTGTCGACAGGTTCGGCGCTGAACGCCTGATCATTGTTGGGCTTGCCGGAATGGCGGTTGGCTCCATCGCTCTGTCCATGACGCAGGCTGAGATGGGCATGGGTGGGTACATCGCCCCCATAGCTATCGTCACCAGTTGCTATGCGCTGTTTCAAGCTGCCAATAATACCGCCGTGATGAAGCATCTCCAGCCTGACCAGCGGGGCGTCATCTCTGGATTGCTCAACCTTGCGCGGAATCTCGGCCTCATCACGGGAGCATCTGTCATGGGCGCGGTGTTCGCAATTTCCCTCTCTGCGACCGATGCCACGACGGCGCATCCCGAGGCTGTTGGTGGAAGTATGCGGATTACGTTTGCAGTCGCCACGGTCCTGGTCGTCCTTGCGCTCGCAATTGTTATTGGAGACCGCGCTCTTACAACACGTCTTTTGCTTTCCCGTGACGTGCCATGACCCGTGCCAAAAAGCACCTCGCGTTTGTCGGCCTTTTCCTGGGACAGCTCGGTACCGAGCATCAGACAGTCCCCTATGCCGCATATGGGATTCGGGCGGGGAGATCAGTTGTGGGTCAGCCTCGTCTGAGGCTCAAATTATGACCTCTTCGCCGATCACGAGCACATCATCAATGTCGATCCCGGACGCAGTACGGTACTCGGTCTCATCTCTCAGAGCCAGACGATCGGCCTCCTTTCCAGGCGTCATTCTCTGACCTAAAGAGAACATTCGGAGAATTATTCCTTCCTCGGTCCCCCTTTGCTATTTGAAAAGGAGGCCTTCATTGACGACTGCTGCTTGGTAGAAAGACATAGATGAACATTGCGATCCGTTCAGCACAGCTCGCTGATGCGAAATCCATTGCCCGATTACATTTCCAGACATGGCAGGAAACGTATCGAGGCCTGGCCCCAGAAGCCGCCTACGAGGTTCTGACAGAGCCAGTGCGGCTTTCCCGGTGGCAGGATGTGCTCGCGCTCGAGGCAAGCCTGCGGACGGTTCTGGTGGCGGAAGCGGACGGGCGACTTGCTGGATTCGGAGTTGCCGGACCGCCAACGCATGACGCCTTTCAAAGTCGGGCGGAGGTCAAGTTCCTCTACGTCGGGTCGGCCTTCAAGCGTATGGGTGTTGGCCGCAAACTGCTCGCTCGGCTCGCGCGTCACATTTTGGTAGCAGGTTACGAGGGCATGGCGCTCGGCGTTGTCATCGGGAACTCACCAGCCATCGCGTTCTATGAAGCGCTGGGAGGCCGGAGAATAGGATCCTATACGGATCCTGGCCCCGTATGGCGCTCAGAGAATTTTATCTATGCGTGGGACAATCTGGCTGAACTCGCAGAGCTGGATCCGGTCGTGGATGGGGGAGGTTGAGTGAAGAGCAGGGTCATACCCGCTCTTCGGAGCATTCGAAGGGAGGGGCCCTGTCGCCCAGCGATGGGCCCATCCCATTGATAAGGCTTAGTCCTGACCCTGGTTGATGACGATTGGCGACAGCTTATTCGCCTGGAGACCGTATTTCTTCAGGATCTCGTCATAGACGCCCTTCTGCTGCAGGCGCTCGATGCCTTCCTTTACAGCGTCCCGCAGTTGCGTCTCAGTCTTGAGAACCGGAATACCGGAGAGAGACGTTGTGAAGGCCTCGCCGATCAGAACATAAGTGTTCGGCTCCTGGGCCTGCAGATAGGCCAGGGTCTCGTTGCCCTGAACCGCCGCATCAATGCGCTGGGTTTTGAGCTGCGTACGAGCATCTGCTGAGCCCTCGGTGCCGACGGCCTCGATGGCCGGCTTGCCTTTCGCGACGCAGTGGGCTTGGCTCCATTCGGTGATCTGGCGCGGCCAGTTCGTAGAGCGACTGGCTCCGACCTTCTTGCCGCACAGGTCGTCGGGTGACTTGATCGTCGCACCTGCGGCGGCTGTGACGTAGAACTGGGCGCCGGACTTAAGGTAGTCGACGAAATCCACGATCTCGCGGCGGGCTGGCAGGTCACTCATGCCCGCGAGTGCCAAGTCGACGCGGCCGGTCTGGAGTGAGGGAATCATCTGGGCAAAGGCGATCTCCTGCCACTCGAGAGCAACGCCGAGCTCCTTGGCCAGAGCTTCGCCGAGATCGATGTCGAAGCCGGTAAGCTTGTTCGTCGCCGGGTCCTTGTAGGTGATGGGCGCATAGTTGGGCATCGTCGCAACGACGATCTTGCCGGCCTTTTTGATCCGGTCGGGCAGCTCCGCCGCCTTCGACGGAGCCGCAATGCCCAGTGCGAGCGCACTCACGATCAATCCTGCTATCAGTTTCATTCTCGTCGGTCCTTTCGTGGGAACGTTTTCAAGCCAGAACCGCGGCGATGAAGTCGCGGGTCCGCTGCTGTTGCGGGTGCACCAACACCTCTTGCGGGGGGCCACGTTCCACTATGGCCCCACGATCCATGAAAACAACTTCGTTCGCCACTTCACGGGCGAATCCGAGCTCATGCGTCACGACAATCATCGTCATTCCCGATCGAGCCAAGTCTCTCATCACCGCAAGAACTTCTCCTACGAGCTCGGGATCGAGCGCCGAAGTCGGCTCGTCGAACAGCATGAGTTTCGGCTTCATGGCAAGCGCGCGGGCAATCGCGACGCGCTGTTGCTGACCCCCGGAAAGTTCAGGCGGATAGGCATCACGCTTGGCTGCGAGGCCCACGCGGTCCAGAAGCGTCATGGCTTCGTCGATGGCCTCCTTGCGGCGGCGTCTCTGCACAGTCACGGGACCTTCGATGATGTTCTCAAGGGCTGTCATGTGCTGGAACAAATTGAAACGCTGAAAAACCATGCCGCTCGTCAGGCGCTGACGGGCGATTTCAGAATCGTTCAGCTCATAGAGCCTGTCACCGACGCGGCGATAGCCGATCAGCTCCCCATTGACCCAGATCGCTCCGGAATCGATCCGTTCGAGCTGGTTGATGCAACGAAGGAAAGTGCTCTTGCCGGACCCTGACGGGCCGACGATACAGAGGACCTGTCCGGCCGGGATTTCGATCGAGACGCCATTAAGTGCCTGAACGGATCCGAAGGTCTTACATACGTCCGCTGCGACGACGATAGGAATCATGACTCAGGCCTCCGCTACCGGACGCGCTACTGAACGAGCGCGGCTATGACTTGAGCCCCTGGCGAAGTAACGTTCCAGGAAATGTTGACCGATGCTCAGAACGGTAACGATCATCAGATACCAGCCTGCCGCTACGATCAGCAGCTCAATGACGCGCGCGTTGGCGTAGTAAACCGTCTGAGCGTTGCGCAGCACCTCTGCGAAGCCGATCACACTCGCGATGGAAGTGAGTTTGACCATACTGATCACCTCATTGCCAACGGGTGGAATGATGACGCGCATGGCTTGCGGAAGAACAATGCGTCGCAGTGTCGTCAGGCGTGTCATGCCGATGGCCTTTGCAGCCTCAGTCTGTCCGGTGTCGACCGACAGGATGCCCGAGCGCACCACCTCCGCCGTATAGGCGCCCTGGTTGATGCCGAGACCTAGAAGCGTTGCCACGAACGGAGTCATCACGTCGACCATACGGGCTTCGAAAAGCCCTGGAATTCCAATGCGTGGAAAGACGAGAGCCAGATTGAACCAGATGAGGAGCTGGAGAAGGAGAGGGGTGCCGCGGAAAAACCATATATAAAAGACAGCTATGCCCTTGAGGACGGGATTGGGCGACATGACCATGACTGCGAACAGAACCCCGAGCGCGATGCCCAGCGCCATGGCGCAGAATGTCATGATGATCGTATTTCCCAGGCCGCTCACGATGGACTGCGCCGTGAAGAACTGGCCGACAATGCGCCAATCGATCTGCCCCTCAGCGAAGGCCTTTACCAGAAAGCCGAAGACGAGAAGTATCAAGATACTGGCGATCCAGCGCCCGTAGTGGCGGCGCGGCACGTGAGTCAGATGGGCGATCGACGGGTCGAAGCGCTCAGTCCCTGTTCCTGTGACCCTTGTGGAGGATGCGGTGGTGCTGCTCATCCCGGTTCTCCTCACTCACCCTCTTGAATTCGCGGGCCATCATAGCGCATAGCCCATTCGCGCTGTCGGTCGACCTCTGAACGAAGGCGTGACAGCTGCTCTGACACCCGGTGCGGAGCCGTTCCTCCGTAGCCGTCTCGCGCCTTGATCGCAGCCTCAGGCGTTAAGTTCGCCTTGAGGGCGACGTTCAGGCGCGCATCGACGGCTGCGAGATCGGCCTCGCTCAGATCCTCAAGACCGATGCTCCGATCTTCGCAATAGCGCACCAACTGGCCCGTAACCTCGTGCGCCTCCGAGAAAGGAACGCCTTGCCGGGCAAGCCAGTCGGCCACCTCGGTCGCAAGCGTGAAGCCATCGGTTGCCTGCCGCCGAAGCTCGCCGGCATCAACTCGCATAGTACGTACCATGCCGGCCATGGCAGGAAGCACGGCAGAAAGAGTGTCTACGGCCTCGAAAGCGGCCCGCTTGTCCTCGGCGAGATCGCGATTGTAGGCAAAAGGCAGCCCCTTGAGGGCCGTCAGCATCGTGCTCAGGCCACCGATGAGCCGGGCAGCGCGGCCGCGCGTGAGCTCCGCAATGTCGGCGTTCTTCTTCTGCGGCATGATGGATGAGCCGGTCGCATAGGCATCATCGAGCTCGATCCAACGGAACTGACGTGAAGACCAGAGGAAAATCTCCTCGGCAAGGCGGGACAGATTCACGCCCATCATCGCGGTTGCGAATAGAAACTCCGTTACGTGATCCCGGCTGCCGACGGCGTCGATGGAGTTTTCGCAGGGGCCGTCGTAGCCCAGTTCACGAGCGGAAAGTTCGGGCTGCTTGGCGATGGCGGATCCTGCGAGCGCCGCTGCACCGAGCGGAGAGCGCGCGGTCCGCCGGTCCCAGTCCTGCATCCGCGCGATGTCCCGAGCGAAGCCCTGGGCATGGGCGAGGAGCTGGTGTGCAAAGCTTACCGGCTGAGCCGGCTGGAGATGCGTGAAGCCCGGTGCCACTGCATCGATGTGCTGCTCGGCTTGAAGCGCAAGAGCCTCCTGAAGAGCCAGCAACTCAAGGACGATGTGACGACTTTGGTCCCGAAGGTAGAGCTTGAGGTCGTTGGCAGCCTGATCGTTGCGGGACCGTCCTGCCCGAAGCTTACCGCCGAGCGGCCCGAGCCTCTCGATCAGGGCACGCTCGAGAAACGTGTGCACGTCCTCGTCCGAATCCGACGGGAGAAGATTTCCGGTTGCAACTTCAATCCTGAGTGCCGCGAGGGCCGTCTCGATAGAATTTCCCTCTTCTGAGGTGAGCAATCCCGCCCTCACCAGCTCTCGTGCATGAGAGAACGATGCCGCGAGATCATACGGGGCCAAGCGGAAATGGCTTGGGTCCGAGCGTGAGAGGGCCATAAGCTCGGGGGACGGTCCAGAGCGAAATCTCGAAGCCCAAAGAACATTTGCCGGCGTCATGGCGGAATCCCTTTTTCTGCTGATGTTCCAAGGGAGCCTTCCGCTGGCAAATGAAAATTCCTCGCTTCGGTATTCCTTTTTGGAATAGAACAGCCGTGATATCAAGTTGTCCTCAATGCATTTTCCCATTCATGAGTATCCATCGCCTTCCAAATTCCATGACAGCCCTCCGCGTTCTGCTGGCTATTGCCGAGCACGGTACGGCGTCCGGCGCGGCAGACGCCGTCAATCTGACCCAGAGCGCAGTGAGCAAGCACCTGCGCGGATTGGAGGAGACGCTTGGCATTGCCCTCTTCGCCCGCAGTAGCCGTGGCCTCGTCCCGACAGAGGCGGGCCGACTATATGTGAATCATGTCCGCCGCGCCTTGGCTGAACTCGAGGCGGCGAATGCGCAGATCTCGGCCCTTAAGGCGTCGCCTTGGTCCGTGAGGCTCCATGTGCTGCCGATCATCGGTGACCGCTGGCTGGTGCCGCGTTTCTCTCGTTTTGCGGAACGCCATCCCGAAATCGACGTCCAGTTCACAACATTCGTCAACGCGGATACGGCTGAAGCCGCGGATGGCGTGTTCCGGTTTGGAGAGGGGGTGTGGCCAGGACACCAAGCTCGCTATCTGTTCGGCAGGGATGTTGCTCTCGTGGGTGCCGCGTCGTTCGTAGCACGACTCGGTGGCATCGAGACTGCGCACGACGTTCGCCGCTATACCGTTCTCGATCACTTTCAGACGCCCTTGCGTTGGAGTGAGTTCGGCGATGCGCATGGTCTCGATGATTTCACCCCACTTCATACGATCCGGTTCGGGTTCTATTCGCTGGTCATTAGAGCGGCAATCTCCGGCCAGGGCCTCGCATTGGTTCCACGACGCCTTGTGCAGGAAGAGCTCGAGACTGGACGCCTCGTCAACCCGGCAGGTCTAGGCTTCAAGAGCCGCAATGCCTATTGGTTCACGACGCCGGAAGATCGACCCAGACGCCCTGGCCTGCAGGCCTTTCAAAACTGGCTGCTGGCAGAGGTGCAGACATCGTGACGAGCCAGGCAAGCGGAGGGTTGTAGTGCTCGCCGGTCCGTTGTCGACTCCGAGGATGATCCCACTGCATTCGCCATACCACGGCACTACATATTCTCCCGGCACGACGGCGGCGTGGACCTAGTTCTTCCACGAAGTGGGGGGCGTGGCGCGGGCTGCATAGGACCGAGCCAGGACGGCGCAGACGATCAATTGGATCTGATGAAAGAGCATCAAGGGTAGGATGACCGCGCCGATGGTCGCCGCCGGGAAAAGGATGCTTGCGATGGGCACACCACTGCCCAGACTCTTCTTTGAGCCGCAGAACACGATGGCGACTTCGTCCTGCTGAGAGAACCCGAGCAAACGGCTCACACTTGTCGTGATGATGAGGACAAGAGTAAGAAGCAAACAGCTGATAAGCACGAGGATAATGAGGTCCCGTGCACCAAGCTGCGTCCACAGGCCATTTGCCACGGCTTCGCCAAATGCGAAGTAGACGACGAGAAGGATCGCACCGCGATCCACGAACCCTGTGAGTCTGCGGTGCTTTTCAACCCATTGACCAATTACGGGGCGTGCCAGATGTCCTGCGGCAAACGGCACGAGCAGCTGTCCCACGACGGAGCCGAGCGAGCCAAGCGGGACAGAACCTTCAGTGTGCATGAGAAAGCTCATGAGCAGCGGGGTCAGGAACACTCCGGCCACGTTTGACGCTGATGCGCTGCAGACGGCGGCGGCCACGTTGCCACGAGCGATCGAGGTGAACGTAATGGAAGACTGGATCGTGGACGGCAGAAGACAGAGGTAGAGGATTCCCATTGCAATGCCAGGAGCCAGGATGTGGTACAGGCTTAGGCTCAACGCGAGGCCGAGTAGCGGAAACAGGATGAAAGTGGCTGCGAATACCGTTAAATGCAGCCGCCAGTGGATGAGGCCTTTGACGATCGTCTCTCTCGACAGGCGGGCTCCCTGCAGGAAAAACAAAAGCGCTATCGAGCAGAAGATGACGACTTTGAAAATCGGAGCGGCTGCTCCCGTCGCAGGCACAACCGAGGCGACAGCGGCCGTCGCAACCAGCGCGACCGTGAAGCGATCTGGCCTCAGGTAAGAGAGAAGGGCCAACATCCTTTGCATTGGTAGCTTCCACTTATCATCCGAAGAAGCGTGCGTCTTGGTCGAGACGAAGTTTGCGCAAGAGCGAGTCCTCTGGCAGCTCCAAATGGCTCATGCGGATTTCTTCGCCCTTGGCCACCGGCGCCGTCAATCTGCAGTCCGCCGCAAGATAGAACGGAGCAGGTGCTCCAGATGCCAAAGGAGCGGCGGGCCTGAACTCGGCGGTGACGCCGGAGATGGTGTGATGATGTCCGCCCATGGAGAGCAGCGTGCCGGCAGGAAGATCTTCCGTTGCAACTGCAATCAGGTCGAAGCGCGGCTGGTAGTCGGCTCCGTAGCCTGAGACATTGTGGATGACTGCATCGAGAATGCTGGTGGTGGCCTCGAGTCCGAGAAGGTGGCGCGGCAGATAGGTCATCGCCGTCTCGCCTGTACGGCCGACGATATGCCCCTTTTGGGCGAGCATATCCCAGCTCTTGCCGTCATCACAGCGCACGACCACGAAGACGCCGCCCGCAAAGCTGACCTCATCGGCCTTTCGCAGGCAGTGAAAGACATCAAGGCGCCGCACGCCTGTGAGAATTCCGCCGCCCTCACGTTGCGAGAAGATCGTCGGGACTTCGCTGATGCGGGCGAGGGGGGCGTGCAAATCCATGCGATCCGGCTGCAATCCCGTCGCATTCGCAACGACCATGAGCTCGCAAAGGTCTGGAACAGCCCGCTGCGGGAACCCGGCAATGGCGGCATGCCGCGCGCTCAGGACGTCGTCCACGGCATGTTCGCCCAGATCCCAGTGAGCTGCGAGATCCGCGTTCGCTAGTGTTCCATTGCTGCTCACCTGCCCCGTGGTGGGATTGAAAACGAAATCGTATTCGCTCGATTTGCCGGCTGCGATGATGTCGAAACCCATGGTCTCCGCCCAGGTGGCAAGTCCGATGAGGAGGCTCGGCTGGTCACCATCCACTGTCGTAACGATCTGCCCCTTGTCCGCGGCAAGTGCTGTGAGGCCAGGCCCAACCACACTATCGAGCTCCTTCGTCACGAGGGCCAAGTGCTTCCCGGCTTCGATGGCCATAAGGGAATGGCGCGCCGCGGCGACAGGCTGTCCGGTTGCCTCAAGCACGACATCGAAAGGCAGGTCCGCCACGATGGCGAGATCGGCCGCCGCTATGTAGTCCCCCTGATTCCAGGCGGCACGCGCGTCGCTCGCCGATGTACAGATCCGGATCTTGCGTGGCTCGATCCCAGCAGCCATCAGGCCCGAGGCCGCGCTGTCGGACGACAAATCGACGGCGATCCGTGCATTCATCAATGGAACGCGCTGGGCTTGTGTGAGGAAACTCTGACCGAAGCCGCCCGTGCCGACGATACATGTTTCAACGGGACGCTCGGCCTTCGAATAGTAGGTATGATAGTTCATGACACTGTCCTCCCGGCCGATACGTCATATGGTCGGCATCCCGTCATTGGAGAGCGGCGTGCCGGCCCGAAATGCCAGGTCCTCTTGCGAGGCTGGCTCTTGCCGCTCATCAGAATGGCGTCCGGGATTGAGCAGGCGCACGTACCATCCGAACCTGCGTATGCCAAAGCCGCATGCTCAGATTGCGTCTTTGACGCGTTCCCAGGTTTTCATCATATGGGAGGTCAACACGCGCGAGAGACGATCGGGGTCCCGGGATTCGAGGGCAGCGATCATTTCCTCATGCTCGGCGACGGCGCCTGCCCACTTCTCCGGGCCCTCATTTCCGATGTAACGGATTCGCCGCAGCCGGGCCTGCAGAATGCCGTGCACGTAGGCAAGCGCCTCGTTCTTCGAGAGGCGCAGCATGGCCGAATGAATGTTCTGGTTGAGCTTGAAGTAGGGAAGGCGATCACGCTTCGCATACAGGTCCATCATGCGATCATGCAGCTGCCGAACCTCCTGGATTTCGATGTCCGTCGCATTCTCGCAGGCGAGGCGGCCTGCAAGGCCTTCTAGGTTTCCAAGGACGACCAGACTGTCGTGAACATCCTTGGGGCTGAATTGTCGTACGACGGCGCCACGACCCGGCGACAATTCCACAAGGCCTTCGCTGGCAAGAAACTTGAGCGCTTCCCGCAGCGGCGTCCGCGACACTCCAAGGCGGGTGCCCAGATTTCCCTCGTGAATCCGCGTTCCCGGCGCGAGTTCGCCTTCGATGATCATGTCCCGCACCCGTGCCACGACGGCGTCATGAAGGCTCAGCCGCGCAATCGGGCCTCGCTCTTCAGACTCGCCAACAAGCGAGGCTGAGGTCTCATGAAGTATGGAATGATCCATTTCTACGCGTCCGTTCTTAGGTCCTGTCTGGGAATAGGCCGAAGCTTAGAACTATATCTCTTCAATAGCGGCACGCCAAATTCACGTAAACAAAATTCTGCATACAGAATGCTTGCGTGCAGAATGATGCATTGCTAGTCTCCTTGCGTCACTTCCCCGCGAGGTTGCCGTGATCCCTCCTTCTCCATCGAAGCCCACCATTGCATTTGCCATGGGAGACCCGGCAGGAATCAGTCCTGAACTCGCTGCCAAGCTCATTGCGACAGAGGAGTTTCGCGCTGGTGCGCATCTGGTTGTCTTCGGGGACCGCCGGATCCTTGAAGCGGGAGCGCGGGTCGCGGGAGTTGGGGTCGACGTAGACCTGGCCTCCGAGGACGATGCCATCCCGAAGGAAACGCACCGCCCGGTCTTCATCGATCTGAAGAATCTCAGTCCCGACCAGGTCGTGCCGGCGACGGCCACCCTGGCAGGCGGGGTATTTGCGACTGAGAATTTCCGGCGCGCCCTGCTCCTGGCGAATTCCGGCCATGCCGATGGCGTGTTCTTCACCCCGTTCAATAAGAAGGCCATGCGCCTTGCCTATGAAGGGTACGATGACGAAATCCGCTTCGTTCGGGATGTTCTGAGATCTCCGGCGGCGGCAAGCGAGTTCAACGTTCTCGGCAGTCTCTGGAATGCCCGCGTGACCTCGCACATTCCCCTGTCGCAGGTGGCCTCCGCCATTTCCGAACAATCGATTTTACGTTCTCTGACGCTCGCCGACCGATGCATGCGCGCAGCCGGGTTCAATCCGCCTCGCATTGCAGTAGCTGGTCTTAACCCACATGCGGGCGACGGCGGCAATTTCGGTCGCGAGGAGATCGATGTGATCGAGCCCGCAGTCCGCATAGCCGTGGAACGGGGCCTGTCCGTCCAGGGGCCATTCCCGTCGGACACGGTCTTCCTCCGGGCCAAGAATGGCGACTTCGACGCCGTATTGACCATGTATCATGACCAAGGTCAGATCGCGATGAAGCTTATGGGCTTCGATCGTGGCGTGACATTAATTGGTGGCTTCCCATTCCCAATTTGCACTCCTGCGCACGGCACAGCTTATGAAATAGCCGGCCGTGGCATCGCCAATCTTGGAGCCAGCCAAGAAGCGTTGCGTCTCGCAATCCGTATGGGATCGGAGGTTCTCGTCGGCCGTCGGACGACGGCCGGATCTGAAAGGCTGCTGACAGGAACCACGTAGCTGAACACAGGAATCTGAGCCGACGCCATCGGCCAGGTATCGCTAAAAATGGGAGGAAACTATGCCAATCAAGACATCGTTGACGCTCGCGGCCGTCATTACCGTCGCGTTTGCGGGCATGGCGCAGGCAGACTGGAAGCCGACGAAATCGGTCGAATTTGTTGTGACGTCAGGTCCAGGCGGAGGAACCGACAATTTTGCCCGCGTCGTTCAGTCGATCGTGGCCAAACACAACCTGATGGATCAATCGATCATTGTTACTAACAAGGGCGGCGGCAGCGGGGCCGAAGGCTATGTTTATGCAAAGACGGCATCCGGGGATGCCCATAAACTCACCTTCGGGACGAACAATGAGTACCTTTTACCTTATGTCGCAAAGCTGGCCTTCAAGCCCAGCGATCTGACGCCCGTGGCCGCGATGGCTATGGACGAGTTCCTTATCTGGGTGAACGCGAATTCTCCCTACAATGATGCCAAGAGCTATATAGAGGCGGCGAAGGCGAAACCGCAGACGCTGAAGATGGGCGGCAGCCAATCCAAGGATACCGACCAGACGATCACGAGTCTGATTGAGGACGCGACCGGAGCAAAGTTCATCTACGTTCCCTTCCAGGGCGGAGGTGCGGCGGGTGTCCAGTTGGCGGGCGGTCACATCGACTCCAATACGAACAATCCGAATGAGAATGTCGGCCAGTGGAAAGCGGGTGCAATCAAGCCGCTCTGCGTCTTCAGCCCGGCCCGTTTGGCGGAAGGACCCAAGGTGACGACTGATATGGGCTGGTCAGACATCCCGACTTGCAAGGAAGCCGGCATCCCGATCGATCAGTTCCAGATGCCCCGCACAGTGTGGCTGCCCGGTGACGTTTCGCCGGATGCTGTGGCGTTCTATGCTGACCTTCTCAAGAAGGTCAGCCAGACCCCCGAGTGGAAGGATTACATCGAGCGGACGTCCCAGACAAATCGGTTCCTGGCCGGCGAGGAATTAAAGGCGTTCATCGCGGCGGACGACACCAAGAACAAGAAAGTCTTCGAGCGCGAAGGTTGGATCGTCAAGTAAGTCCCATCAATCGGATGGACCGGTGCGGGCATGTTCGCGCCGGTCCATCGGATACGAAACAGACAGAGGGCGATGCCATGATTTCGCGTTTCAAGGCGGAGGTCGCAACTGCGACGATAACTGCAATTCTCGGGCTCACGGCAGTCATCGGCGCTCTCGAATTCGGAATCGGATGGGGGGACGCCGGGCCCGAATCCGGCTTGTTTCCATTCTATATCGGCCTTCTCATCATAGGTGCGAGCCTCGGCAACCTGGTTCAGGCGACCAATGCCCGAAGTGCTCTCCAATCGGTTTTTCTCGACCGAGAGCAGGTCGGACGCATATCGTCGTTCCTCGCACCCATGTTCATCTTCGTCGCTCTTGCCTTTCTTCTCGGCCTCTACGTGGCGACTGCTCTATATCTGACTTTCGTGATGTGGAGGCAGGGCGGCTACCGGATCATTGTGTCCGCGCTGTCGGGCATAGCCGCGGCAATCATCTTTTATGTCGTGCTCGAATACGCATTTCAGGTTCCTCTCCTGAAAGGGCCGCTCGAGAGCGCACTGGGCCTTTCCTGAAACTCCAACTGCTCGGCGGAGACAGCCCGTGGAAAATTTCGCTTCTCTCCTGCACGGCTTCGGCGTTGCGCTGACGACCTACCATGTCGCACTGATGATCCTCGGAGTCCTGCTCGGTATCCTTGTCGGCGTTCTCCCCGGCCTCGGTGCACCGAACGGCGTTTCGCTCCTGCTCCCTTTGACGTTCACCATGGACCCCGTTTCGGCCATCATCCTGCTGACGAGCATGTATTGGGGAGCGCTCTTCGGCGGTTCGACGACATCCATTCTCTTCAATATTCCGGGCGAACCATCATCCGTGGCAACAACCTTTGATGGCTATCCTATGGCTAAGCAGGGGCAGGCCGCGCAGGCGCTGACGCTGGCGTTCTTGTCGGCCGGATTCGGCGCATTCGTTGGCATCATCCTGATCACAATTCTATCGGGCTGGGTCGCCAAGTTTGCGCTCCGGTTCAGTTCGCCTGAATACTTCGCCGTGTATTTCCTCGCCTTCGCCAGTTTCGTGGGCCTTGGCGGAGCGTCTCCGTTCAAGACTGTTGTGTCCCTGGGCCTCGGCTTCGCCTTTGCCGCGGTTGGAATGGACACTGTCTCCGGTGGACTACGCTTGACCTATGGCTTCAACGAATTGCTGGGCGGAATCAGCTTCCTGATTGCGGTTATCGGTCTATTCGGAATCGGTGAGCTTGTTCTCACCATGGAGGAGGGGCTCCGTTTCAATGGAATCAGGGCTCGGGTGACGCCGCGCGATGTCATCAGAACGGTAGCGACCATGCCACGTTACTGGCTCGCGCTGCTGCGGAGCAGCGCGATCGGGTGCTGGATGGGTATCACTCCAGGCGGTCCTACCGCCGCCTCCTTCATGAGCTACGGCATTGCCAAGCGGCTTTCCCGCCGTAAAGAGAGTTTTGGCCATGGTGAGCCCGAAGGCGTCGTTGCTCCGGAAACGGCAGACCATGCCGCTGGTAGCAGCGCCATCCTGCCGATGCTCGCCCTCGGTGTTCCTGGTTCGGCAACCGCGGCCGTCATGATGGGTGGCTTGATGATTTGGGGTCTGAATCCGGGACCAATGCTGTTCATCGAGCGTCCGGATTTTGTGTGGGGCCTGATCGCCAGCATGTATTTGGGCAACATTGTCGCGGTCCTTGTCGTGCTGACGACGATTCCGCTCTTCGCTTCAATCCTGCGCATACCGTTTTCGATCATCGGGCCAGTTATTGTGGTGGTCTGCTTCATCGGTGCCTATACCGTCGCGGGGCGGCCCTTCGATCTTTGGCTGGCTTTGGCTTTCGGTCTTGCCGGCTACCTCTTCAAGAAGCTCGACTATCCGATTGCCCCGCTCGTTCTGGCGATGGTGCTCGGAGACAAGGCCGAGGATGCCTTCAGGCAATCGATGATCATGTCTCGGGGATCCCTGTCAATCTTCTGGTCCAACGGGCTCGTGGGCACGATGATCACGCTCGGCCTCCTGCTGGCGCTCTGCCCGGTTGTGACAGCTGTCCGGGCGAAATTCGCCAGACCAAAGCCATCATCGATTGCCGCCTGAATCAAATCACGGCCGATTCATCCCGCAGCCTTATCGTCAATACAGGGGGAAACTCGACTGCAGCGGGCCGTTGGTCGTGGCCGAACGGAGGGAACGGTTCTGCGACCCGACAGACCGGACAGGCTCCCCAGCGCATTCCGCGAACCCGAAGGGCAGCGCAAGTGAAAAGGGACCCTGGCCTTTCGCAAGTGACGAGCTCTAGCAGTCGAGACCAGCAAGGAGCATGTACTTCATCTCGGTGAATTCCTCGATGCCATGCCGCGAGCCCTCGCGACCAATACCGGATTCTTTTACGCCACCGAAGGGCGCGACCTCGGTCGCAAGCAGGCCGGTATTGACCCCCACCATGCCGTACTCCAGGCCCTCCGCAACGCGGAAGACGCGGCCAAGATCGCGGGCGTAGAAATAGGCGGCGAGGCCGAACTGGGTGGCATTCGCAAGTGCGATGACATCCTCCTCGTCCCTGAAGCTGTAGACCGGGGCTAGCGGGCCGAAGGTCTCCTCCCGTGTCACGAGCATTTTTGTCGTGACATTGGCGAGTACGGTAGGCTCGAAGAAGGTGCGTCCCAACGCATGACGTCGGCCGCCTGTCACCACCTTCGCTCCTTGCGCCACGGCATCGGCGATGTGCCGCTCGACTTTGTCCACCGCATCCATGGTAATCAAGGGTCCCTGGACAACGCCGACTTCCACGCCGTTGCCGACTTTGAGATCCATGACCTTTTTGGCGAGACGCGATACGAACTCATCGTAAATCGCCTCTTGCGCGTAGATCCGGTTGGCGCAGACGCAGGTCTGCCCCATGTTGCGGAACTTCGAGACGATGGCGCCCTCCACCGCTGCGTCAATGTCGGCATCGTCGAAAACGATGAACGGTGCGTTTCCGCCAAGTTCGAGACCAACCTTCTTAACCGTCGACGCTGCCTGACCCATCAGCAGCTTCCCGATCTCGGTCGAGCCGGTGAAGCCGACGAATCTCACCGCAGGATGTGAGGTCAGGACTTCGCCGATGGCGGGCGCGTCGCCCGTAATAATGTTGAGCACACCGTTGGGAAGGCCGGCGCGTTCGGCGAGAACACCGAGGGCGAGGGCGGTGAGGGGCGTCTCGGGGGCCGGCTTGATGACCGCCGTGCAACCGGCAGCGAGTGCGGGCGCGACCTTCCGCGTGATCATTGCTGCTGGAAAATTCCAGGGCGTAATGGCGGCGACCACGCCGATGGGCTGGCGTGCCACGATGATCCGCGCATCGGGACGATGACTCGGGATCGTTTCGCCATAGATCCGCTTTGCCTCTTCAGAATAGAACTCGACGAAGGAAGCGGCATAGTCGATCTCGCCGCGCGCCTCAACGAGAGGCTTGCCCTGTTCGCTCGTCATGATGAGGGCAAGATCCTCCTTGTTGGCGATCATGAGGTCAAACCACCGCCGTAGGACGATCGAGCGCTCCTTGGCTGTCTTCTTCGACCAGGTCTGGAAGGCATCAGCCGCGCTATTTACCGCTGCGGTCGTCTCAGCGGAGCCGAAGCGCGGCACGCGTCCGACGATTGCGCCGGTGGCGGGATTCTCAACGGGGTCGATGGGCTCGCCGATCCAGGTGCCATTCACGTAGCACCGGTCGATGAGAAGGGACGGATCGTTAAGGTTCAGCATGGTCGTTCCTATAACTTCGATGGGGAGGATTGCCACGTCACGCGGCCAAAGCCCGCTCGAGAATCGCTAAGCCCTCGTCGACAATGGCGTCCGATGCCGTCAATGGTACGAGGATGCGGATCGTGTTGGCGTTGGTGCCGCACGAGAGCAGGATAAGGCCGCCTTCGTAGGCCCGCTGTGTAACTGCTTTTGTCGCCTGTGCATCGGGCTCCTGCGACGCGCGATCCTTCACGATATCGAACGCGATCATACTGCCTGGCCCACGGACCGCCGCAATCGGAAAGAGATCATTGCGCTGCTGGAAGGTTGCGAGCTTCGCCCTGAGGCGTGCGCCGATGGCGTTCGAGCGCTCGAGCAATCTCTCCTCGGCGAAGATGTCAAGCACCGCCAGTGCAGCCACGCATGATAGAGGATTGCCTGCGAAGGTGCCGCCAATTCCACCGGGGTCGGCGGCATCCATAATCTCGGCACGCCCAATAACCCCGGAAAGCGGAAAACCACCCGCAAGGCTCTTCGCGACGCAAATCAGATCAGCCTCGACATCGTAGTGCTCCATCGCGAACATCTTGCCCGTACGGCCGAAACCCGTCTGCACCTCATCCGCAATGAGAACAATGCCGTGTTCGTCGCAGACGCGGCGAAGGGCGCGCATCAATTCCGGCGGGGCCTGATGGAAGCCGCCTTCGCCCTGTACAGGTTCAATGATGATCGCGGCGACGCGAGATGGATCGACATCAGCCTTGAAGATGAAGTTGAGAAATTTGAGGGAATCCTCGACGCTCACATCGAGCTGCGGCACAGGGAAGGGTACATGCCAGATATCTGGCATTACCGGGCCGAGCCCCTTCTTGTAGGGAAACACCTTGCCGGTGAGGCCGGAGGCGAGGGCGGTGCGTCCATGGAATGCACCGGTGAATGCGATGATGCCCGAGCGTTCGGTCGCAGCGCGGGCCATCTTCACCGCATTTTCGGTTGCCTCCGCGCCTGTTGTGAAGAAGACCGACTTCGTTTGTCCGGAGATCGGCGCCAATGCGTTAAGACGCTCGGCAAGCTCGATGTAGGGTTCATACATCAGCACCTGGAAACAGGTGTGCGTAAACCTGTCCATCTGCTCGCGTACGGCCGCAAGGATCTTGGGATGGCAATGACCGGTGTTGAGAACAGCGATACCTCCGGCAAAATCCACGTAACGGTTTCCTTCGACGTCCCAGACTTCTGAATTGAGCGCACGGGCTGCCGAGATCGGGGTGGTGTGACCAACACCACGGACAATCGCGGCGTTACGGCGGGCGAGGAGATCTGCGTTGGTGGACATGATGACTCTCGAAGATGACATGCACGTGTGGTGTTGTTCCCCGCCGAAGCGACGGAAGGGGAGCTCGGGCCGGCTGCCAAGAGCGGCCGCTCGAGCTCTCAGAGGTTCATCGACATGATGGGTGCCTGCTCATCGGCTCTGTAGTCCGACCGAGGAGGAGGCTGTGCCCATTGCTTTGCAACGGTGCTGACCGGTTCGCAGGTGCTCTCCGGAGCAGTCTCATGCCTTCACCCGCGGCAGCGCCTCGTCGAGCGAGGCCCTGACTGCGTCAACCACTGTGTCGACTTGGGCTTCGGTGATGATCAACGGCGGAGAAAAGGCGATTGCGTCGCCCATATTGCGGGAAATGACGCCGTGCTGCTGCAAGAGTCCATTTACCAATCCGCCTAGCTTGCCGGGCTGTTCCCAGGGCGTCTTGCCGGCCTTGTCGGTGACGAGTTCGATGGCGGCGATCAGCCCGATGCCGCGCACTTCCCCAACAAGCGGATGGGGTTCGAACTCGCGCAGGCGCTTCTGGAGATGGGCGCCGACCGTGCGCGCGTTCTCGACAAGCCCACGTTCCTCGATGAGCCGCAGGTTCTCCAGAGCCACTGCAGCCGCGACGGGATGGCCGCCACCGGTGAAGCCATGGCCGAAAGTGGAGATACGGTTGCTTTCATCGGCGATGGGTTCGAATACCTTGTCGTTGATCAGCAGCGCGGAAATCGGCAGGTATGACGAGGAGATTGCCTTGGACAACACCATGATGTCAGGCGTGATGTCGAAGGTCTGGCAGCCAAACATCTGGCCAGTGCGTCCGAAGCCGCAGATCACCTCGTCCGCTACCAGGAGAATATCGTACTTTTTCAGGACAGCCTGGATCTTCGGCCAGTAACCCGAGGGAGGCACGACGACGCCGCCCGCACCCATCACGGGCTCCCCGAAGAATGCCGCGATCGTATCCGGCCCCTCTGCCAGGATAAGGTCCTCAAGGTTCTGTGCGAGCCTGGATGAAAACTGATCCTCGGTTTCTCCCGGCAGTGCCTCTCGCCAATAGTGCGGTGACGAAGTGTGAAGAACATTTGCGATCGGAAGATCAAAGGAGCGGTGATTGGCAGGAAGGCCGGTCAGGCTTGCCGATGCGATCGTGACGCCATGGTAGGCGCGATGCCGACTGATGATCTTCTTACGTTGTGGCTGCCCGATCGAGTTCGACCGGTACCAGATCATCTTCATGGCCGTGTCATTGGCCTCGGATCCGGAATTGGTAAAGAAGGCCTTGCTCATGGGCACCGGCGCCATCGCCACGAGCCTCTCGGCCAGGTCAATGAGCGGCGAATGCGATTTATGCGTGAAGTTGTGATAGAAGGGCAGTTTCGCCATCTGTCGTGTGGCCGCTTCCACCAGTCGCGGCTCGGAGAAGCCGACGGCGACGCTCCACAGGCCTGCCATTACCTCGATATAGCGGTTGCCGGCATTGTCCTCGACATAGACGCCGTCACCTTTCTCGATGACGAGTGGCCCGATCTCCTGGTGGCGGCGTGCATTGGTGTAGGCGTGCATCTGATACCGGATGTCACGGGCTTCGGCAGAGTTTGGTAGAATATCCATAGCAAGGTCCTTCGTGTCGGAAAAATATAGCGAACCTAGGGTGCGGCCACTCTGTTCATTCTCGCTGTGCGGCCCTTCAGCCACTCTACGGTGAGAAGCAGAAGGATCGCCGTAGCGAGCATGAGGGTCGCGGCCGAAGCGATGGTCGGTGAAATGTTTTCGCGCAGGCCCGAAAACATTTCGCGCGGAATGGTGCGGTGCTGTGGGCCCCCGACGAACAACACCGTGACGACTTCGTCGAACGAGGCGGCAAAGGCGAAGAGGGCGCCGGAGAATACACCCGGAGCGAGCAACGGCAGCATGACCCTGCGGAACACCGTGAGCGGCGCAGCGCCCAGCGACTGTGCGGCGCGCACGAGGCGCCAGTCGAAGTTGGCAAGGACCGCGGAGACGGTGACGACGACGAAAGGCGCACCGAGCGCCGCATGGGCGAGGATCAGGCCCGTATAGGTCTGGTTGAGTCCGAGCGGACCATAGAAGAGGTAAAGGCCGACCGCATAGATGACGATCGGGATGATCATGGGTGAGAGCAGCACCGCCATCAGGAATGCCTTACCCCGGAATTCCGCGATGTTGAGCCCGATTGCCGCTGCTACACCCAGTACGGTGGCGAGCGCCGAGGCAAGCGAGGCGATGAAGAAGCTGTTCTTGACCGAGAGGCTCCAGCGGTCTGACGTGAACAGGTCGACATACCAGTTCCAGGTAAAGCCGCGCAGCGGATAGGAAAGGAATGAGCTGTCGTTGAACGACAGGGGCAGGATCGCAAAGATCGGCGCGAGCAGGAACAGGAAGATCAGTGTGCACGATACATAGAGAACGATGCGCCAGATCCGCTCGCCCGTTGTGCGCGATGTGTTCGAGGTCATAACCCCTCCTATCCGAACGCGACGCTGCGGGCGCCGGTGAGGCGCTGATAGATGCCATAGAGGATGCCGACAGCGATCAGAAGCACGAGGCCAAGCGCCGCAGCGAGTCCCCAGTTGGCCGTGTCGGTGGTGTAGAAGGCGATGAACCAGCTGATCATCTGGTCATTGGCGCCACCGATCAATGCTGGCGTGATATAGTATCCGACTGCCATGATGAACACGAGAAGCACGCCTGCGAAGATGCCAGGCTTCGTCTGGGGCAGATAGATGCGCAGGAAGGAGGTGAAGGGTGGTGCGCCGAGCGACAGGCCGGCACGGTAGAGCTGCGGCGGGACTGTCTTCATGACACCGTAGAGCGGCATGATCATGAAGGGCAAAAGCACATGCACCATCGCGATGATCACGCCGGTGCGGTTGTAGATTAACCGGATCGGATGCTCGATGAGCCCGAGGGCCATCAGTGCGTCGTTGATCAGGCCGTTGTCCTGGAGCAGCACGACCCAGGCGGCGATGCGAACGAGCAGCGATGTCCAGAACGGCACGAGCACAAGAATGAGAAGGAGATTGCCGATCCTCGGGGGGCTGTTCGCCAGGAGAAATGCAATCGGGAACCCGAGTACAAGGCAGATCAGCGTGACAGCACCAGCGATCGACAGGGTGCGCAGCAGGATGTCGACGAAAATTGCTTCCTGGTCGGGGGCGGCGACGATGTTGCCGTCGATGTCCTTGCGCAGATCGAGAGCGTAGAGGGCATAGAAGCTCGTCAGAGGACCGCTCGACTGCTGCAGCAAGGCCCAGGTCCTCTTTTCTCCCCATGCCGGGTCCATGCCAATGAGAGCTTCGCGCCAGCTCTGCGGTTCGGATTCGAGACTGCCGACCTTGCGGGCACTGCTCATAATGAGGGTGCGTGCTCCTGGATCAGCATAGTTGAGCCGCCGAGCAACAGTGGCAGCAGTGCGTGCCTTCGCGCTCGCCTGCAGATCCGCGCCAAGGGCGGAAAAAGTCTCCTCAGGGGGAAGATCCCGCCCATCCCATGAGGAGAGGGCGGCGGTGACCCTAGGCCAGTTCTGGCGCAGGTCCATGTCGACTGTCGAGCGCCGCAGCATCTCGACCAGGGGGGCGACGAACGTAAGGAGCAGAAAAAGCACGAGCGGCATGACGAGCATGATCGCCATCCGGCGCCGCCTACGCTCCGCCCGCTTGACCTGCATGAGGATGTCGATGCGCTCGTTGCTCACGCTCACTCTCGATCGTTGTCGTTCTGGCTTGGTCGTTTGGCCCCGTCACCCTCGACGGCAAGGAAGCCATGGCCGGACCGCACCGGCCATGACGGGTTACGGGCCGTTTAGTTGGTGGCCGCCCACTTGTTGAAGCGCTCGTTCAGCTTGTCGAGATTCTCGATCCAGAACTTGTCCGAGATCTGCAGCGAGACGCCGAGGTGGTCGGGGTGCGTCGGCAGATCCGCGAGGCGCTTGGGATCGATGAGTTTGTCGGCTTCCTTGTTGGTTACGCCATAGGCGATGTATTCAGGAAGCTTGGCCTGGTTTTCCTTCTTGCCGACGAAATCGAGAAACTTGTAGGCGTCATCCTTGTTTGGCGATCCTTTCAAGATCACAAATGAGTCCACCGTGTAGAGCGAGCCGTTCCAGACGATTCCGAAATTCCGCTTATCTGCCTTGTTGGCAGCGTCGATGCGGCCATTGTAAACGGCCGTCATGGCGACCTCGCCAGAAGCGAGCAGCTGCGGGGGCTGAGCGCCGGCCTTCCACCAGACGATGTCCTTCTTGATGGTGTCCAGCTTCTTGAAGGCGCGGTCAATGCCCGCCGGGGTAGCGAGAACCTTATAAACGTCGGCCGGTGCCACGCCGTCTGCCAAGAGCGCGAATTCCAACGTCGTCTTAGGCCCTTGGCGAAGGCCGCGCTTGCCGGGAAACTTCGCCGTGTCGAAGAAATCCGCCCAGCCGCTCGGCGCGGTCTTCAGCTTGTCCTTGTCGTAGCCGATGACGAAATTGTAGAGGATGGCGCCAACGCCGCAATTGTGCACTGCCGCCGGCAGATAGGCATCCTTGCCACCGATCTTGGACCAGTCGAGCTCTTCATAGAGACCCTCGTCACAGCCGATCTCCAGTTCCTCGGATTCGACCTGCACCACGTCCCATGGCACCGCGCCACCCTGGACCTTGGCGCGCAGCACGCCAATGCCGCCGTCCCACGACTCGTCGATCAGGTCCTTTCCGGAAGCCTTCTTGAACGGCTCAAAATAGATCTTCTTCTGCGCGTCCTGATAGGCACCGCCCCACGAAACGACAGTCAACGACCGCGCGCTCGCCGGAGCCGCTAGCACAGTGCCTGCGAGAAGGGCGCCAGTCGCCAACGCAATCCACTTCTTCTTCATGTCGCTCTCCTTTGAAAGACCGCTCCCTGCGGCTTTTTTTCTGAGGTCGCAGGACACCCGTTCAGGCCGCAGACCGTTTCAGAATGACGCAATCCTCCGGCTCGAATCCGATCCTGACGGCCTCGCCTATGGCACTCGGTCTCGCCTGGCTGGTATTGGCGAGCTTCACGACGCAATCGACGGAGGCGACGGACACCACGACGCGCAGGTGATCACCGAGGTAGATAATTTCGCGCACGGTGCCGTCGAGCACGTTCGCCGCCGTCTCGTCCTGGCGAAGAAACCGTAGGCGCTCCGGCCGGGTCGAGACGATGGCTTCCTCCCCGACAGCATCGACATCGGCCCGCCGGCCCTTGATCGACGTGCCGCCGAGCGCGACACGTGCGGCCCCGTCGCAAAGATCCGCAAGTTTGCCCGGCAGGCTGTTGCTCTCGCCGACGAACGAGGCCACGAAGGCGTTTGCTGGACGCTCGTAGAGGTCCTGTGCAGACGCAAGCTGCTGGATGATGCCTTCGTGGAAGACCGCGATGCGATCCGACATGGCCAGCGCTTCGATCTGGTCGTGTGTTACATAGACGAAGGTCACGCCGAGCCGCTCGTGCAGGGCACGAATCTCATACTGCATATGCTCGCGCAGTTGCTTGTCGAGGGCGCCAAGCGGCTCGTCCATCAGGACGAGCGAGGGCTCGAAGACGAGGGCTCTGGCGAGCGCAACACGCTGCTGCTGGCCGCCAGAAAGCTGACCAGGGCGTCGGTCGCCGAGCGTTCCGAGCCGCACCATGTCGAGGGCTCTTGCAACCTTCTCAGCGATCTCTGCCCGCGGAAGCTTCCGAACCTCGAGGGGGAAGGCGAGATTTTCTGCGACCGTCATGTGCGGGAAGAGGGCATAGTTCTGAAAGACCATACCGATGCCCCGCCTATGCGGTGGCTGGTTCGTCACCGGGCGGCCCTCGAGCAGGATGTCGCCTGTCGTCGCGCTCTCGAACCCCGCAAGCATCATCAGCGTCGTCGTCTTGCCGGAGCCGGACGGGCCGAGCAGGGTCAGGAACTCACCTCGCTTGATGTCGAGGTCGAGATGCCGCACCACGAGCGATACCCCGTCGTAGCTTTTGGTTACGCCGCGCAAACTGACAATGGCGGAGGAATCCTGTCCCACAGTCACTGGTCACACCCATTCCGGGGAAGATTCTGCACGCGGTCCGCCATATTTCAAGGCGCCGCCACGACGATCCGTCGTTCGGTCCATAGTCAGTGGTCCCTCGGTTCGGCTGAGCGCCTTGTCGTTATTTTTTGAGCATTGCTTAGAATATTGATCAACGCAAGCGGTCTCTGCTAGAATTTTTGCACAACGGTCGGTAGTGATCCGATCTTGCCGGAAGGGCAGCGGGACGATGGGGACATGACGTGACCAGGAAGCACAGCGTGATGAATGTCGGTGCGCGCCTCAAGGAGTTGCGTCTCGCCGCTGGCCTGACCCAGCGCGATCTCGCCGCGCGGTCCGGCGTGACCCACGGACTGATCTCCATGATCGAGCAGAACAAGAACAGTCCTTCTGTGGCGTCGCTGCGCCACATCCTGGACGGCCTCGATATGACAATGGCCGATTTTTTCGCGCCCGAACGGGACCGGACGGATACGGTCTTCTTCACCAAGGATAGCCTCATCGACCTGACGTCCCAGCTCTATCGGCTCAATGGAAGCCGCCGGCAGGGAGGGCTCAGCTTCCGGCAGGTAGGCGACGCAAGGGCACATAACCTGCAGATTCTGCACGAACGTTACGAGCCCGGCGCCGACACCGGCCCATCCATGCTCAAACACGACTCGCACGAGGGCGGGGTGGTGATCTCAGGTGAACTTGAGCTGACGGTCGGCAACCAGGTCAGGATCCTGCAGCCGGGCGACGCCTATCTCTTCGACAGTCGGGAGCCGCACCGCTTCCGCAATCCCGGAAAGATCGCGTGCATCGTCGTGAGCGCCTGCACGCCGCCCTATCTGTGAGATCAGGTTCTGGGCAGTTCCCGCCTGTGCACGTGGCGTTTCGTCCGGACGAGGATGCTCGTCGTCGGGCGTGACACATGATAAGGCCGCCGCATCCCCTCCAGGCTCGAGACCCATGATTCGCGTTGAGAACGTCAGCAAGCAAAACAGTCACCGGATCCTTTTCATCGAGGCCTCCGCGACCCTCCAGAAGGAGGAGAAGATCGGTCTGGTCGGCCCCAACGGCGCGGGAAAGACGACGCTCTTCCGAATGATCACCAAGGAGGAGCAACCCGATGAGGGCCAAGTCGCCGTCGATCGCGGCGTCACGATCGGCTACTTCAGCCAGGATGTCGGCGAGATGGCGGGCCGCAGTGCCGTGGCCGAGGTCATGGACGGCGCCGGTCCGGTGAGCGCGGTGGCTGCGGAACTGAAGGACCTGGAGGCCGCGATGGTGGATCCGGCCCAGGCCGACGATCTCGACAGAATCATCGAACGTTATGGCGAGGTGCAGGCGCGCTATGAGGAACTGGATGGCTATTCCCTCGAGGGCCGGGCGCGTGAAGTCCTGGCGGGTCTCGGCTTCAGCCAGGAGATGATGGAGTCTGACGTAGGCGCGCTGTCGGGAGGCTGGAAGATGCGCGTCGCGCTCGCCCGCATCCTCCTGATGCGTCCTGACGTCATGCTCCTTGACGAGCCGAGCAATCATCTGGATCTCGAAAGCCTGATCTGGCTCGAGGCGTTCCTGAAGGGTTACGAAGGTGCGCTGCTCATGACCTCGCATGACCGTGCCTTCATGAACCGCATCGTCACAAAGGTCATCGAGATCGACGGTGGGGCGTTGACGACATATTCCGGCGACTACGAATTCTACGAGCAGCAGCGCGCGCTGAACGAGAAACAACAACAGGCACAGTTCGAGCGGCAGCAGGCAATGCTCGCGAAGGAGATCAAGTTCATCGAGCGCTTCAAGGCGCGCGCCTCACACGCCGCCCAGGTGCAGAGCCGCGTCAAGAAGCTCGAGAAGATCGACCGGGTAGAGCCTCCGAAACGTCGGCAGTCCGTGGCATTCGAGTTTCGACCGGCGCCCCACTCCGGGGACGACGTGGTCAGCCTGAAGCGCGTTCACAAGCGCTACGGGAGGCAGAGCATTTACGAGGGGCTGGACTTCGTGGTGCGCCGGAAAGAGCGATGGTGCGTCATGGGCGTCAACGGCGCCGGGAAATCGACCCTGCTGAAGCTCGTTGCAGGCGCCACGCAGCCCGACGAAGGGACAGTTGCGGTGGGGGGCAGCGTGAAAATGGGCTACTTCGCCCAGCACGCCATGGAGATGCTGGACGGCGAACGCACGGTGTTCCAGTGGCTGGAGGATGCATTCCCTCAGGCTGGCCAAGGCTCGCTGCGAACGCTCGCTGGATGCTTCGGCTTCTCTGGCGACGACGCAGAGAAGAAATGTCGCGTCCTCTCTGGTGGCGAGAAAGCCCGGCTGGTGATGGCCAGGATGCTCTATGATCCGCCGAATTTCCTGGTGCTTGACGAGCCGACGAACCATCTCGACATCGCGACAAAGGAGATGCTGATCGAAGCGCTGTCGCGGTATGAGGGCACGATGCTCTTCGTCTCCCACGACCGCCACTTCCTGGGGGCACTGTCCAATCGCGTTCTGGAGCTTACGCCAGAAGGCATCCATCAGTACGGCGGCGGATATACTGAGTACGTGGCGCGTACGGGCCAGGAGGCGCCGGGCCTGCGGAGTTGAGTGGCCGATCGAGCGAACCTTCGGGATGTGCCATGGCTCCCGGCCCGGATAACGGTGAAGCAGGGGGGATGGGAAAATTCAAGGGGCCTTCTCCGGCCGGATCGGGAATGCAGGCTTTCCTTGTTGTGTGCATGGGATCCGAAGGGGCAGCAGAAACCGCGATGGAACGATGTGGATGGACCTGAAATCGAGCGAGCATTGGATTGGCACAGAGCGGGGAAAACTCTTTGCGAAGACCTGGACGCCGCCGAACCGGCGCCTCGGCTCCGATGCGACCATCGTCCTCTTCCACGACTCGCTCGGGTGCGTGGACCTCTGGCGGGACTTTCCCGAGAAACTTGCAGCGGCGGCCCAGCGGCCTGTCGTGGCCTACGACCGGTTGGGCTTCGGCCGGTCGGACCCTTATCCCGGAACGCTTCCGGCGCATTTCATACGCGATGAGGCGGTGACAAGTGTTCGACGGCTGCGCGAGCAGCTTGGTTTCGATGCAATGATCCCGTTCGGCCATAGCGTGGGCGGAGCGATGGCTGTGGCCACGGCGGCGAGTTTACCCGACCGTTGTGCTGCGCTGGTGACGGAGGCCGCTCAGGCCTTCGTCGAGGACCGTACCCTTGCCGGCATAAGGGCAGCCCAGGCTGCCTTCCGGGAGCCGGGTCAAATCGAGCGCCTCGAGCGGTATCACGGCCCGAAGGCCCGATGGGTGCTGGACGCCTGGATCGAAACCTGGCTGGCGCCGGCCTTCAGGCTCTGGAGCCTCGACGAGGATCTGAAACAGGTCCGTTGCCCGACCCTTGCCATCCACGGCGACCAAGACGAATACGGGTCGCAGCGACATCCTGAGCGCATCGCTCATCTCTCAAGCGCTCCCGCCCGGGCCGTGATCATGCCCGCGTGTGGGCATGTCCCCCATCGCGAGCAGCCGGAGCCGGTGCTGCGCGAAGTCACGCATTTTCTGGCATCGGTCGGCTCCCTGTCAGGTCAAGGCCACGCCTAGTCGGCGGAATAGCACCGACATCCCCGTGAACATCATAAATCTCCGGAGCCGGTCAGGGGCATAGACCGAGCCAAGTCACTGAACGGTCTGCGACGTGGCTCGAGCGGGATGCACCACGACCGTTGCGGTCATGCCTGCGCTCAACCGCACATCCTCCGGAACTTTGTCGAGGACAATCCGGACAGGGACACGCTGCGCCAACCGCACCCAGCTGAAAGTCGGGTTGACGTTCGCGATCAGGCCATTGGTGGTCTGTGCTGTCTCCCGGTCCGCAATGGCGCGCGAGATGCTGTCCACATGGCCCTCGATCCCGTCGGGAAATCCCATGAGACGAACGATCGCCGGGTCGCCTTCGTGCAGGTTGCGGATCTTGGTCTCCTCGAAGTAACCCGCCACGTAAAACGAGTCGCTGTCCACAATGGCAAGCAGAGCCCGTCCTACGGTTGCGTAGTCACCTGTGTCGACCTGCAGGTTCGTCACGAAGCCGTTGACAGGAGAGCGGAGCTGCGTGCGATCAAGGTTGAGCCGGGCGGTGTTGAGCGCAGCGAGGGCCTGATCGTGGGCAGCCTCCGCCGTCGCGGCGGCGGTCTCTGCCTGTTCCCGAGCCTCGGCCGTGATGGCGAGGCTCGACAGACGAGTGCGCCGCTCGAGTTCACGGCGACGCTGCCCCAGTTCCTGCTCGCGTCCCTGCACATTGGCCTCGGCTTGGGAAAGCGCAAAGCGGTAGGGCTCCGGATCGATGGTAAAGAGGATATCGCCCTTCCTCACCGGCTGGTTGTCCTTCACACGAACGTCAGCGACAGCCCCCGACACATCCGGGGCGATTTCCACGATGTTGGCTCGTACGCGGCCATCGCGTGTCCACGGTGTCTCCATGTAGCTCTGCCAAGCAAACCATGCCGCGGCTGCGGCGGCAGCGATCACCAGTGTTGTGACGACGACGCGAACAGTGGAAGAGGCTGCCATGGGAAGGGGCCCTAACGGAAGACGATGGCGATGCAGAACGAGAGAATGAGGACATACAGCGCGGTGTTGAACAGCGCCGGGTGCCATACGAGGCGATAGGCGCCGGCCCACGCAAGGCACTGGCGCAGTCCCAGCCAGATCAGCGCCGCCGCCGCCGCGTAGCCGAGCATGGGTGGCAAATAGATGCCGAAAAGGTCGATTTCCTTGATCATGCGGGATGCTTCTGACTGAGGGCGTGAGGCACCGGCGAAGTCCGGACCTGCCCGAACAGGTCCGCGTTCCGGTGTATCGCACTGCTGAGGGCGACGAGCGCTGTCAAAAGGTCTTCCGCTCGCGCCGCAGGACGCGCGAGAAGAAGGGCAACTGCATCGTCGATCTCGTGCAAGGGGTGGCTGACGGCTGCGCCCATTGCCAAGTCCCCAAAGTGCCGCTCAAGTGCCGCCAAAACCCGATCAATGGCTGCTCTGGCTTCCCGCGGGAGCTCGCGTCGTGCCTCTTTCAGCAGGATGAGATTGAAGCCGACTCTCAGAGCAGACAGCGCGCTGCGCATGAGAGCCCGTTGATCGGGCTGCGTTGCGTCGAGACGGGAGAAGAGAGCGTTGATCCGGTCGAACATCCGGCTTGCGAAACGATTGCGGTCTACCTTGGTTTCAGACCCGGCTAATCTCGCCAGGTCTTCCAGCACACCGCGCCGGATGCGTCTGACCGTCCAATCCACCCCAAGTGGGCGCAGCAGCCTGAATATCAGGATTCCCGTCCCGATGCCTGCCAGCAACGCAAGGCTCGAATTGGCGAAACTCGCGAAATCGGGTTGGCTGCGCACGTTGGTAAGGCCGAGAAACGCCACAAGGTTGAGGCCGAGCGGCGTGACCTTGAGACCGATGCGTGGCAGGCTGAGGAGAACGCCAAAGGGCAGATAGAAGGGCAGAAGCGCGGCCACGAGCGAGACGAACCCGTCGATGGCAGGCAGGATGGCGAACATATAGATTGCGGCAAGGATCACCGAGACCAGAGTCATGCGCAGGAAGTTGGCTGCCGAGGTAGCCGGATCATCCAACGCCCCGAGAATGCTGCAGATCACGCCGCTGAAGATCACCGCTGAGCTGCCCTCCGGCCAGCCGGAGGCCATCCACAAGGCGGAGGTCGTCAGGACTGCGGTGGTGGAGATGGATCCGGCCACCAGCGCAAAGGTGATGTCGCGATAGCGGGCTGGTGAGGGCGCTGCCTCGGATAGGGGCACGGGCTTGCCCACCAGCAGAGCATCGCGCAGGTCGGGGATCCGCCTCCAGGTTGCCATCAGATCCACGATACGCAGAAGGATGTTGCGCACGGGGATCATCTCGTGATCGCGCACCATGTCGTCGAAGGTCGGCAGGCGGCTCTTAACCGCTTCCCGCAACCTTTCGGTCTCGGCCCGGAAGTCGTGATCGCGCCTGATGGGATCGTTCGGGTCAAGGTGGACGGATGCCACCTGGCCGAGAATGTCCTGGACGGCCTCATGTTTACCGGGCGCAAGATCCTGCAAGAGCGCCAGACGGTCGGAGATCGAAACAAGGATGGCCAGAAGGGACAGCAATTCACCCTGCAGGCGCCGCACAACGTCGCTGGCCGCCCTCACGGAAGGCGTGTCGAAGGTCGCAAAGACCCTCAGAGCGTCGAGGGAGATCGCGTCGGCGATCATCTTCCGCTGGTCCACGCGTGCCTTCTCTTCCCGACTCTCGCCGCGCAGCACGTCCCTTGTCCAGGCTGCCGCGTCGCCAAGGGTGGCATTGACAGATGCCTTGAGGGCCTCGCCTGCGGTCCGTGGAAGGATCACTTGGCTGACCAGGGTTGCACAACCAATTCCGAGCAAGATCTCCATGCAGCGGCCGACCGCATAGTCGAAGGCAGTTCCCGGCGCGAGGGCGGCCGGAATGCCCACAATGGCAGCGGTATATCCCGATAGCATGGCACCGTAGGCGGCCGGTGCATCGCGCAGCAGGACCGACGTGAAGGTGCAGGCGCCGATCCACAAGGCGAGGGACACCAGGAACAGCGGACTGCTCTGCGCGAAGGCCGCCACCAGCACGAGGGCCATGGAGGCTCCTACGATTGTCCCTATGACACGAAACAGGGATTTCGCCGCCACCATTCCGGCAATGGGCTGGGAGACGACGAAGACCGTCAGCATGGCCCAGGTGGGCTGCGTCAGGTCGAGGGCAAAGGCGATGTAGAGGGCCATTACGGCCGCACCGAAGGTCTTGACCGAGAACAGCACGTCCCGCCAGCCCGCCTGCACCATGGAAATCGCCTCTCGAAGCATGGCGGTGGCGGGAAACCAACGCCCGGACACAGCCGCGGCCAACGTGCCCGATCAAGTAGGGCATGCTGCCATTGTCACCATGCCGGGGCGCAGATCGATGTCGCTCACGCTCATCGCTGCGGCAGCGCATAGGCGATCACGTAATCGCCCGGCGTGGTGCCGATCGAGCCATGGCCGCCAGCAACGTGAACCACGAACTGCCGCCCGCCGACCTCGTAGCTCATGGGCGTCGACTGTCCGCCGGCGGGCAATCTGTGCCGCCAGAGCGTCTCACCGGTCGCGAGATCGTAGGCACGCAGGTAGTTGTCGATGGTCGCGCCCAGGAAGACCACGCCGCCGGCCGTGACCATGGGACCACCGATGCCTGGTACCCCAAGCTGGATCGGCGGGAGCGGGAAGGGGCCTGCGTCGCGGATCGTACCGTTCTTCAGCTTGTAGGCGATCCGACCCGTCTTGAGGTCCACCCCCGCGACATAGCCCCAGGGCGGAGCCTGACAGGGCAGGCCGATGGGCGACATGAACGGGGCCATGATCACCCCATAAGGACCACCCACATTGAGATTGAGGCCGGCCTCACCCGTGTTGACCTTCTGGTTGGGGCCGATCTCCGCCGAGGGGATCAGCTGCGAGGTGAAGGCAAGATAGGTCGGCATGCCGAACATCACCTGCCGCACAGGATCGACGGCCACCGAGCCCCAGTTAAACACGCCGAAATTGCCCGGATAGACGAGCGTACCCTCAAGGGAAGGGGGCGTGTAGCGTCCGGCATAGCGCAGAGAACGAAACTGGATGCGGCAGACGAGCTGGTCGAGAAGACTGACGCCCCACATGTCCCGCTCCTCCATCGGTCGCGGCTCGAAGCTGAGGTTAGATACGGGCTGAGTCGGCGCCGTCCAGTCCTCCTTGATCGCACCCGTCGGTGCGGGGCGCTCCGCCACAGGAACGATGGGGGAGCCTGTGCGCCGGTCGAGCACATAGAGGTCACCCTGCTTGGTGGGGCCGACCAGGGCCGGCACGGAACCATTTGCAGTCGCGATATCGATCAGCACAGGCTGGGCAGGTACGTCCATGTCCCAGAGGTCATGGTGCACGGTCTGGAACACCCAGCGCACTTGGCCGGTCGTGAGGTCGAGCGCGGTGATCGATGAGGAAAAGCGCTCCACCGCCGGGCTGCGGTCCCAGCCCAGCTGATCGGGCGTTCGGTTGCCGAGCGGCAGATAGAGAAGGCCGAGGCTCTCGTCCGCGCTCATGACCGACCAGACGTTGGGCGAGTTGGGCTTGTAGGTCTCGCCCTCCCCAATCGGCTGCGTATGGTCCGGGTTGCCGGAATCCCAATTCCACACCAGCGCGCCTGTATTGACGTCGAAGGCGCGAACGACGCCCGACGGAGCTTGGACGGCATAGTTGTCATTCACGGCGCCGCCCACGATGATGAGGTTGCGCGCAATCACGGGCGGCGAAGTGGAATAGTAGAAGCCGCTGCGCTGGTTGGGCATGTTGGCCCAGAGGTCGAGAGTACCGTTGGCACCAAATCCGGAGCAGACAGTTCCGCTCTTTGCATCGAGCGCGATCAAACGGGCATCCGAGGTGGGGAGAAACACGCGGGCGCCGCAGGGCTCGGCCGCTCGTGCCGGATCGACATGGAACGAGACGCCGCGGCAGGTCTGGTGCTGCCGGTCAGGGTCGAGCCCAACATTGGGATCGAAGCGCCAGCGCTCCTGACCCGTCGCTGCATCCAGGGCGATGGCGAGGTTATGTGGCGTGCAGAGATACAGAAGGCCGCCCGCCATGAGCGGCGTCACCTGATAGGTGGTCTCCGTCACATCCTGGGGCTGTTTGACGTCGCCCGTGCGATAGGTCCACGCCACGGTCAGCTGATTGACGTTCTGCGGGGTGATCTGGGCGAGCGGCGAGTAGCGCTGGCCCAGGAGTGTGCGTCCGTAGTGGTGCCATTCGCCGGCAGGGATCGGTTCCGATGCTGTTGCCGGGCTTGCTGCCGTGGCCGCGAGTTCGAGGCGACCGCGCTGATCGTGCGGGTCCTTGAACAGGGAGAACCCCGCCACGGCGATGGCGATCAGTAGCGACGCAGCAAGGGCAAGCCGCCCGAAGGTCCAGCCTGTCCGGCGACCAAGTGCCCAGGGCGTGAGGAGCCATAGGCCGAGGAGCACGACGAGGCCGCCCCGGGTGCCGAGCGGCCACCAGTCGAACCCAACTTCCCATAGCGCCCAAGCCAACGTGCCGAGCACGATGCCGGCATAGAGAAGCCGCGCCGCCGGATCGCGGCGCAGAACCAGGAAGGCTGTGGCGAGAAAAGCCACGCCTGCCAGCAGGTAGTAGGGACTGCCGCCGAGCCAGAGGAGCCACGCCCCACCGCCTCCCATGAACAGTCCGAGCGCGAGCAGCAGAATGAAGCTGACGATCATGCTGTGTCCTTCGGCGGATCACGCGTGTCACCGCAGGTTCCCCAAACTGCTCCACCTGGAATATTGTTCCACCAAGGGCTTAACTTTCCACCGACTTAGGAAAATAAGGATCGGATGTCACATCCAGACACTCCTTCCGGCAAGGGTTTGGTTGAAAGCGAGTGCCGGATGGTTGGGTGCAGTCGCCTCCGGCCTGTGAGTGCGGCGTACCTGGGGCCCCGCTGTTACTCCGCAGCACAGATCCAAACTGCCCGATGCTTTGACAATCACCGCCAGGAGCTTCCCTGGTCCCGGCTTCGTCGGGATGGGCCTGCCTCTCCTCCTGGAAGCATGGGCCTGTCAACCGACTCAGAGGCTCTTCATCGCGTACGACGGCGGCCCCAGGGCGCCCAGTCTCAGATCGGCACGAGGGATGATGGAGCCGGGCGACACAACACAGCCGAATCTGCGGCAAACCCGCAATTCCACTCCTCTAACGAAGCTGGTAATGGCGGCGCCTCGAAGGCTCGGCCGTCCAGAGCTTGGCTTCCGAGCCCTCTGCCCTCGCGATCGGTCTGCCTGTCGCTGGCGAGATCCAGAACCGGTTTCTTTATGCGTTCAGGAGTGGTACATCGACCCGACCAAAACGCTCGTGAGCCAAGGGCACCAGGGGCTGTCATTCCAGATCCCGGAGTGATCGGCGTTCTGCCTCTGCGTTTTCCAAGTACCTCTCCCTTGATCAAGGCTTCCCAGGATCTGGCAAGCCGGTGAATTCCGCGGCTGTGACCTTTGGAATGTAGAATCGAACACCCATGACGAACACACTCACCATGCGAGGCGTCTCAGCGCGAGTTTGGGCTGCGGAGTTCCGGGCTTGCCTCACTCTGGGCTGGCCCCTGATCCTGACAAACCTCTCTCAGGCTGCCTTGAGCGCGACCGACCTGATCATCATCGGCCGTCTCGGCGCTGAGACGCTCGCCGCAGGCTCACTGGCGACAAGCCTCTATCATGCCTGCATGATCTTCTGCATGGGGATTGCATCCGCCACGATGCCAATGATTGCAACCTCGCTGGGGCGGCATCGGCATGCGGTTCGCGATGTGAGGCGAACGGTCCGGCAGGGCCTCTGGAGCGTTGCCCTGGTCTGTCTCCCGTTCTGGGTGATGCTCTGGAATGTGGAATCTATCTACGTCTGGCTCGGCCAGCGCCCTGATGTCGCGGCTCGCTCGGCCGAGTTCATGCATACCCTGCAATGGGCACTCCTTCCCTATCTCGGGTATCTGGTCCTGCGATCGTTTCTCGCCGCCATGCAGCAGCCACTCTGGACCCTGCTCATCGCCGCCTCGGCCATTCTTTTCAACGCAATTGCCGGCTACGGGCTCATCCTCGGCAATTTCGGCCTGCCGCAGATGGGCCTCAAGGGTGCCGGCATCGTCACCACATGCTCAAGCCTCTGGATGTTCATCGGCCTTGCCATCGTCATTTCGACCCAACGGCGGTTCCGGCGCTATCATCTCTTCGGGCGTTTCTGGCGGCAGGACTGGCCCCGGTTCATCCAGCTGTGGCGTATTGGCCTGCCGATGGCGCTGACCTTCGCCTTCGAAACCACGATCTTCTACGCCGCGGTGGTCATGATGGGGATCATCGGACCGACAGCCCTCGCTGCGCATGCGATTGCGGCGCAGATCTCCATGCTGAGCTTCATGGTGCCCGTGGGGTTCAGCCAAGTCGCCACGGTGCGCGTGGGGCGAGCCAATGGCGAGGGTGACCCGGGAGGAGTCACGCGGGCAGGATGGAGTGCCTACGCGCTCGGAGTCGGGTTCATGGCAATCATGGCCATGATCATGCTGTTGCAGCCCCAAATTCTCGTCGCGGCCTTTCTCGACACGAACGATCCCGGCAATGCCGACGTGGCCAAGCTGGCGATGTGGTTCCTCGCGTTTGCCGGTCTGTTCCAGATCGTCGACGGTGCGCAGTCCATCGCCGCGGGCATGTTGCGTGGACTGCAGGACACGCGGATTCCGATGCTGTTCGCCGCCCTCGGATACTGGGGTATCGGTTTTCCCTTAGGAGCCGTGCTGGCCTTCAGGACGGACCTCAGCGGTGCCGGTGTATGGATCGGCTTGGCCTCGGGACTGGCAGTTGTCGCAGTGCTCATGACAGGACGATGGCTGCTTCGCGATCGGCTCCGCCTTCTCCGGAAGCATCAGGATCGTCACTGGATCCGACCACCGAAAGCAGCGGACGCGCTGGCTTGAGCCGATAGGGTCGTATTGCGTCACAGGTTTCCCCTTTCCGGACGCATAGGGAAAAACCGGCATGGGACAGGACGTGGATTTCTGTCGGGCTCTCGCGGCCGCGGTGCTCGGCGATCTCGACGGGCTGAGGCGCCACGGCAGGGTACGAGCAGAGCTCAATCTGGCAAAGCCGCAGCGAGCAGGATCACCGTGCCACCAAGAGACACTGGCGGCCGATGCAGGGATTCAAGTCGCTGCCGAACAGTTTGAGCTGCGTGCCGCCTGAACGCTTCAGCGAGAGGGTGCCCCTTGCGTGTCTGCCCTTAGAACTTGCGACAAAGCCCTCAATAGAGCAGGTTTCGGAGCCCGAGTGAGATCGCCGGAATATATGTGATCAATGCCAGGCAAAGCAGTACCACGCCAATGAACAGGCCCAAGGCACGCGTAATCCGGTCGAGTGAGATATTGGCCACCGCACAGGCTGCGAAAAGATTGACACCAAATGGTGGCGTAATCATTCCGAGCGCCAAGTTCACCACCATTACCATTCCGAAATGGACCGGGTCGATGCCAAAGCGAGCGGCGACGGGCGCCAAGATCGGGGCTAGCACGATGATAGATGCAGATGTCTCGATGAACATTCCGATGATGAAAAGGAAAACATTGACTGCCAGAAGGAATGTCCAGCCGCTGTGAAATGTCTCGATGATCCAGGCACTGATCTGAGCCGGTACGCCTGCCCGCGTGAGAAGAAAGCTGAAGAGACCTGCCATCGCGATGATCAGCATAACGATAGCCGACGAGATGACCGATCGATGGAGAATGAACGCCAAGGCCTTGAAGCTCAGTTCACGATAGATGAAGAAGCCTACGAAAAGCGCATAGAAGACCGCGACGATCGAAGCTTCCGTTGGCGTGAAAATGCCGCCATAGATGCCACCCAAGATGATGACCGGCATCATGAGCGCCAGCCATGCTTTTCGGAAGGCAATTGCGAACGGCAAGCGGCCCTGCCCATCATTCCGTCCATAGCCACGCACGCGGCACCAGATCCAGACGGATAGCATCAATACGCCACCGATCAGGAAGCCGGGGCCAAATCCAGCGATGAACAATTCTCCGATCGAGACTTCCGCCGCGACGCCGTACAGGATCATCGGGATCGAGGGAGGAATGATGACCCCGAGTTCCGCCGCGGTTGCTTGGAGGGCGGCCGCGAACGAAACGGGATAGGCGTGCTTGACCATGGCGGGAATCAGGATGGCCCCGATCGCGAAGGTTGTCGCAACGCTCGAACCCGAAACCGCGGCGAAGATCATGCAGGTCAAGATGCAAGTGCATGCGAGCCCGCCCTGCACTCCGCCGACGATACTCTTCGCGAACTCGACCAAGCGCGTCGAGATCCCGCCTTCCCCCATAAGGTTGCCGGCAAGGATAAAGAATGGGACGGCCGCCAGGGGGAACTTGTCGAGCGCGGCGAAGGCCTGTTGCGCAACGAGGACAAGCGGGAGTGACGTGAACAGCGTCAACCCCAAGATCGATGCAAGGCCAACTGCCACAGCCACAGGCACGGACAGTATGAACAAGACGCACATTGTGACAAGCATGACGGCGGTCATGGCGGGACCTCTATGTGGCTAGACGGCCGTATCGAGCTCTTCGCGTCGGGGATCGAAGTAGTGGGCCAGCACGGCAAGCACTGAGAACGAGGCCCCGACCGGGATGGCCGCATAGGCCCAACTCATGGAAATCTCCAAACCGGCAAGGTTCTGGAACCTGACACGATAGGTGAGGTCGATCCCGTACCAGATCAGAACGGCGAGAAGGCCGAGGGAGGCCACGGTGATAAGCGCTTCAAAAAATTTCCGCATCCGTCCGCGCGCGGCACGATAAAGGACATCGACGGACACGAGGGCACCGACCCGGAAGGCGCCGGCAACGCCGAGATACGACATCCAGATGAGAAGGGTCCGGATCGACGTTTCTGACCAGCTTGCCGGTTCATGAAACACGAAGCGGGTCAGGACCTGGTAGAATCCAACGAGGGCGGCCGCGGCCAAAAGGCCGCATGCCGTTGTTACGCTCAATGCCGTTAGGCCGCGTTCGACCCGCATCAACACCTTGATAGCTGGGTTGGAAGCGTTCATTTCTGCTCCCGGATGCGGGCGATGGTAGCCTCTCCGAAGCGCTTGGCGAATTCAGCGAAAGTGGGTTTCAAGATCTCCTGGAACTTCGCCGTATCGACGCTCTCCACCACCTGGAGGCCCTGCTTCTTCAGTGTCTCAATCCCTGATTTCTCCACTTTCGCGACCTCGTCCTTACAGATGATCATCGCATTGTGGGCGGCTTCAATGAAGATCTTCTGGTCCTCAGGAGACATGGCGTCGAAGGCGCTCGGCGCCATGACAACGCCGATTGGAGCGAAGGCATGGTTTGTGATGGTGAGGTACTTCTGCACCTCGCCGAACTTGTTGTTGATGATTGCGCCGATCGGGTTTTCCTGGCCGTCGACGACGCCCTGCTGCAGGGCCGTGAAAACTTCAGGAAGAGCCATAGGGGTCGGCAGAGCCCCAAGCGCCCTCCATACGGTAATATGGATCTGATTTTCTTGAGTCCGAATCTTCAGGCTTTTGACGTCTTCAGGGCCAGACACGGCCCGTCGGCTGTTGGTCAACTGACGGAACCCGATGCCGCCGAATGCAAGCCCTTGCAGCCCACGCGCCTTGAACTTCCCGAGGAGCTCCTGTCCGATCGGGCCGTCGAGGACTGCCTGAGCATGATCGAAGTCGCGGAAAAGAAACGGGATGTCGAAGACCTGAACATCAGGAACGAAGTTTGCGATGACGGACGTCGTCGGAATGGCGAGATCGACCGTTCCGATCTGTAGACCTTCAAGGATCTCTCGATCGCCGCCGAGCGCGCCGCCCGGATGATGACGGATTTCATAGCGCCCTGCGGTCCGCTTCTTGATCTCCTCTCCGAAGGCTGTCATCGCGATGCCTTCAGGCGCCGTCTGTCGGCCAACATAGGCCAGGTTGAGAACCTTTGGCTGCTGCGCCGATGCTGCGAATGGCAGCAGACCGCTTGCTAGCACGCCAAGAGCAAGAGCAAAACTTGTCAATTTCATCGGGCGTCCTCCTTTGGTTTATATGTCGAGGCTAGGTATCTCGTTAGCTCACGGACCACGCGTTGACGATAAAGGGTTCCAGTTTCTCAGGTGAGAGATCGAGGCCTAGTCCAGGCCCTTCGGGTACAGCAACTGTTCCGTCGGCTCCTATAGGATTGCTGGTGAACCGGGTCCTTAATGGATTGTAGGAATTGTCGTACTCGAAGAGAGGGTATGACACCCGACCTCGCTTTCCGGGAAGCACGGAGGCAAAGTGCAACGACGCATGGAAATTCACCGCCGAGCCCCAGACGTGCGGAATGACGGGGACGTCGAAGGCGTCAGCGAGCGCGGCAATCCTTAGCCCCTCACTGATCCCCCCACAGAGTCCAAGGTCCGGCTGAACAAAGTCGAACACGCCGTCGCCAATATAGTCTCTGAAGGCGTTAAGGCCGAACAGCGCCTCGCCCCCGGCCAGCCCCATGGGAAGCTGCTCGGACAGCTTTCGATAGCCGGGAAGGTTATCGTGAGCGATAGGTTCCTCGAGCCAGATCAGATCGGCGTCGCTAAGCCGGTTGGCCACATCGAGGGCGGCGCGCGTGTCAAAGCCTTCGTTGAGGTCTACCATCAGTGGGAAATCCGCACCGATGCGCCGGCGCACCATAAGGGCGACTTCGCCATCCCTTTGAGGAGTCGTCCCCATGCGAAGCTTGATGGCTCGAAAGCCAGCGTCCAGGTACCCGTTGATATCCGCGATGAAATCCTTGTAGGGATCAGGCCCAGGCTTCATGAAGGGCCCGCTGACATAAGCCGGGAGACGGTCGCGGAGGGCGCCGCCCAAGAGAGAATGGAGCGGCCGATCCTGAAGCCTCGCCGCGGCATCCCAGAGCGCCACATCGATGGCACCAATCGCCATGAACGAGATCCCGCGGCGATCATAGCCCAGCTGGTCCTCCATGCGGCTCCAGATGGGTCGTGGAGCAGATGCATCGAGGCCAACAAGTCCAGGGGCGAACTTCTCACGGATCAATGCAGCTGCAGCGCCCGGGAACGCCCATGTTTCTCCCCAGCCTGTCACGCCGGATGCGGTCGTCACCGCAATCAAGAGAGAGGAGCGGCTGTCAAAAAACTGTCGAGAATTGCCGACGAGCTCCGGGAGCACGCATCGGACCTCATACCCGTCAATGCGGATGATCTGGGAAGGTTTTGAAAATGCACTGGCCATCGAGACGCAACGGAGTTGTGTTGAATCTAGACTTAAGACACATTGCGGAAGCTGATCAAATTAGAACATTTAAAGCCGATTAATTGGGAAACTAAATGTGAAGATCACGCTCTCCCAGCTGGAGGCCTTCTTTTGGGTCTCGCAGTTGGGGTCAGTTCACTTGGCCGCCCGGCAGTTGAACCTGGCTCAACCGACGGTCTCTCTGCGGATCCGCGATCTCGAGGCGGCGCTGGGGAAAGAGCTGTTCGAACGGACCGGTCGCGGCATCCGGCCCTCGGAAGCTGGCCAGAAGCTCGTGAGGCATGCATCGCGCGTGCTCGATGATGTCGCACAGATCCGCCATCAAGCCGGGAATTTGGAGGTGAGTGGAGTCCTGCGAGTCGGGGTCGCCGAAGGCTTTGCTGTCGTGTGCTTGGCGCCTCTCCTGAATTCACTCCGGCATGAACACCCAGCGCTACACCTTGAACTCGTGATTGCCACCAGCTCTTCGCTTGAGAAAGACCTCCTTGCCCATCGTCTCGATCTTGCGATTCTGGTCAATCCCATCGGGGCTGCCGGCCTTCATCTGCAGCCGCTAGGAACACAAGCCACGGTGTGGGCCGCATCACCTTCCTGGCATCTCGGACCCAAGATACGACCTTCCGACGTTCGTCATCTTCCAATCGTGACGAATCCTCCCCCATCTGCAATGTACCGGCAGATCAACGACTGGTTTGCGACGAGCGGGATGGGGCCCGCCCGGCTGGACATCTGCACGAGCGTCGTCCTGGTGGCTCACCTTGTCGCCTCCGGCGTCGCGATCGGATTGCTTCCTTTAAAGATGATCGAATCAGAGGTCGCAGCGGGAAGGATCGAGGTATTGACGTCGATTCCGCCCGTGGATGACGGACGTGTCTATGCGGCTTTCTGGGACGGCGGACTATCTCCTGCTGTTAGCGCCGTGCTCCAAAGCCTCAAGGCTGTGCTCGCTCATATGGACTATTTAACAACCGCAGGAACATAGCTGGAGGGCTCTGTCGTAGGAGCACCGTCACAACGAAGCGTTGCCTGGCATCACGCAGCCAGGAGGCTGAACGCCGCGGAGAGGGACGTCTGCGAAGAACTCCTGCAGTCGGCAACCACCACTCGCTGAGCAGTTCGCGCGGCTGGCCACGAGCGGTTCACAAGACACCTGGTGTTTTTCGCTTCCGCTCCGGATTTGTAACGAAGCTTGTCATGCTGCCGTCGCCGTTTGCGGCGGACCTTGCCAAAGCCCGGCTGCCTCCTCATCGGACAGGACGGCCGGACGCTCCAGCATGGTCGTGATCGCTATGGAGCGCCCGGTGGAAGCTCCCTGTAGAATGCCGTGCATGACCTCAAGAACGTGAAGCGCCAACCGGCCCGTGGACCGGTGGGGCGTGCCGTTAAGGGCGGCACTTGCGAGATCCGCAAGGCCGAGTGCCCGATAGTTGGCGCGCGATGGCGCATCGGGCGCCCAGTTCGGCGAACGCCAGTTTGGGGCCCCCAGCGGCATGTCGCTCGAGTCCTTGGCCCGCCAGTCTCCGCCGCGCTCGGTCATCTCGACATGGCCGCCGAAGAAGTTCGGATCCGGCACACGCAGGGAGCCTTCCGTGCCGTAGAGCTCAATCGCCGGATGACCGTGCTTCCACACATCCCAACTCATGCAGAAGGTCACCGGGGCGCCAGAAGCGAATTCCAGCAGCGCCATGACGGTCGTAGACGTCTCCACGGTGATGCGCTGGCCCTTGCGGGGAGACTCCGCTGTCACGATGCGCTCGGGAAAACCGATGCTTGACATGGCGAATACGCGCTGCACGGGGCCGATGAGATTGACGAGAGCGCTGAGATAATAGGGTGCCATGTCGAGGATTGGTCCGCCTCCCGGCTTGAAGAAGAATTCCGGGTCGGGATGCCAGTGTTCCATGCCGTGGGACATCAAGAAGGCGGATCCCGAAAGGATCCGCCCAACCGCATCATCGTCAACCAGCTTGCGGGCAAGGCGCCCCCCCGCACCCAGAAAGGTGTCTGGTGCGCAGCCCAGCAACAGGCCCCGTGCCTCGGCCTCGTCGACCAGCGTCCGGCCCTGCTCGAAATCCACTGCCAGTGGTTTTTCCGAGAAGACGTGCTTGCCCGCGCTCAGTGCTGCGAGGGATACTCCGAAATGGGAGCTGGGAACCGTCAAGTTCACCACGAGATCGATGTCCTCGTGGGCCAGGAGTTCATCGACGGACATGGCCTCCGTACCGTAGCGGCTGGCCTGGGCTTGCGCGATCTCGGGCCTGATGTCCGCGCAGGCGCGCAGCGTCAGCCCCCGATAAGCTGGGATGTTCTGAAGATAAATTCCCGAGATGTTGCCGCACCCGATGATGCCGACGTTCAGGGCTTTCATAACGGTTATTCCTCGATCGTGCGCAGGAAGTCGAAGCTGGCGCGAGCCGTCTGGGCGGGATCCGCGGGCTTGTCGTGCTCCACGATCATCCACTTGGCTCCGGCCTCGCGACAGGAGCGCCACAGACTGCGCCAGTCCAGAATACCGGATCCAACGTCGGCCCAGCCATCCTGGTTCTCGTTTTGCCCTTCGGGGGCGATGTCCTTGACGTGAGCCGCGGTGATCCTGCTGCGGTAGCGATTGATCCACTCCTTGGGATCGACGCCGCCCCGTACGAGCCAGGCCACATCGACTTGCCAGCCAAGGGGGCTTCCTTCGGCCTCTTCGAAGATGAGTTCGAGCGCGGTCTTGCCCGCGTCCTTCGGCTTCAGTTCCCAGTGGTGGTTGTGATAGCCGAGACGGATGCCATCCCTTTCGAAGCGCTCGGCCGACCTGCCGAGCTCCTGTCCAAGCGAGCGCCAACCATCCGCGTCCATATCGCGCTGCTCCGGCGGGACGGCCGGCATGTAGAGATCCGTGATGCCGAGGGTCCCGCATGCCTTTATGATCGCATCAGGCCTTTCGCGCAGTGCCGCCAAGCTGACATGACTGGAGGACGCCTTCAGCCCGCGGGAGTCCAATTTGGAGCGAACGCCCGCAACATTGTCGAGATGCGACCCAACCGTCTCCACATAATGATACCCGGCTTGAGCCACCGTATCGAGAATGCAGTCGAGGTCCTCCATCGAGCGCAGGGTATATAGCTGAATTGAAAGAAAGTCTGTGACGCTCATGGAGTCCTCGCGGTTCGAAGGGGTTTTGCGTCTGCCTGGGAGGCAAGCAGATGGGAAAGCTGCCATTGATTCCGGTTAGAGACGCTCGCCGCTGCGGGAATCGAAGAGAGAGACTTGTGCGGCGTCGATACCCAAAGCGAGGTGTTCGCCCACCGACGCCTTGGTGTTCCCGCTTGTGCGAACCTGGAGCGACCCCTCGTTGTCGCTGCACCAGATCACCGCATCAGCGCCCATGGGCTCGATGATGTCGACCCGAAAACCCGGCCATGCGCCCACCTCAGCGATCTCGAGATGTTCCGGCCGCACGCCGAGCACGACTTCCTGTCCGGAGGTAGGGCTGCCAGTGAATTCGTAACCGTGAAGCGGAAGGCGACGCTCGCCGGACAGGAAGACCGGCCCGCTGCTCCTGTTCTCGAGCTTTCCCTTGATGAAGTTCATCTGCGGCGAGCCGACGAATCCGGCGACGAACAGGTTGGCGGGACGACGGTAAATCTCCGTTGGGCTGCCGACCTGCTGAATCCTCTGGTCTTTCATGACCACGATCCTATCCGCAAGAGTCATGGCTTCGATCTGGTCATGCGTTACGTAGATCATCGTCGTCATGCCGAGCCTGGCGTGCAGTCTCTTGATCTCCACACGCAGCTCGTTCCGGAGCTGTGCATCGAGGTTCGAAAGCGGCTCGTCGAACAGGAAGACTCCCGCATCGCGTACGAGGGCCCTGCCGATCGCGACGCGCTGACGTTGGCCTCCCGACAGCTGATCGGGGCGACGGTCGAGAAGGTGTGTAATCTGCAGAAGCTCCGCCGCGTGGCCAACGCGCCGCTCGATCTCGGGCCTGGGCGTCTTCGCCATCTTGAGCCCGAACGACATGTTCTCGCGCACGCTCATGCGCGGGTAGAGGGCGTAGGACTGGAACACCATGGCGATACCACGGTCCTTGGGTTCCTCCCAGGTGACGTTCCGTCCTCCGATCCAGATCTGGCCCTCCGAGATATCGAGGAGGCCGGCGATGGCGTTGAGCAGGGTCGACTTTCCGCAGCCTGAAGGTCCAAGCAGGACGATGAACTCGCCCTCCTCGAAATCCAGCGAGAGGCCGTTGAAGACGCGGACTGCCTCGAAGGCCACGGTAATATCACGAACGGAAACCGCGGACATGCTTACCCCTTCACAGCACCGGCAGCGATGCCACGGATGAACCAGCGTCCCGACACGAAATAGACGACGAGGGGGACGAGGGCCGCCAGCATGGTTGCCGCCATATCGACGTTGTAGGCGCGCTCACCTTGGGTCGAGTGAACGATATTGTTGAGCTGCACCGTCATAGGCAGGTTGTCCCGGCCCGCAAAAGTCAGCCCGAAGATGAAATCGTTCCAGATGCCCGTGACCTGCAGAATCGTCGCAACCACGATCATCGGCGTCGACATCGGCAGCATCACACGGAAGAAGATCGTCCAGAATCCTCCGCCGTCGATGCGGGCAGCCTTGAACAGTTCGACGGGTAGACCGGCGTAGTAGTTGCGGAACAGCAGGGTCATCGTGGGGAGGCCGAAGATCACGTGAACGACGACGATACAGAGCAGCGAGTTGTAGATCCCCGTCATGGAGAAGATCCGCACCAGGGGGTAGAGGAAAACCTGGTAAGGGATGAATGCTCCGAGGAGAAGGATGCCAAATATCAGGTTGGCGCCGCGAACCGTCCACAAAGACAGAGCGTATCCGTTGATCGCGCCAGCAATGATCGACAGGATTACGGACGGGATCAGGATGCGAACCGAGTTCCAGAAGCCGACGCTGATACCATTGCATTCAAGCCCGGTGCAGGCCGAGGACCAGGCCTTGCTCCAGGCTTCGAAGGTGAGCGTCGCGGGCAGGGCGAGGATATTGCCGAGGCGGATCTCCTCCATCGGCTTGAGAGAGGTTACAACCATGATCCATAGCGGCAGCAGGAAAAACAGGGCGGCCGAGATCAGGAACATATAGACGCCGATACGGCCAATAGTCATATATTTCGGGCGGCGTCCCTGCGGTACGACAGCGCTCATGCGGGCCCCCCTTGCGGGCGGACGTACTTGGCGTAGATCCATGGTGCCAGGATCACTACCACGGTGATCAGCATGATCGTTGCAGCGGCGGTTCCAAGGGCGATGTTGTTGCGCTCGAACAGGTGATCCATGACGAACTTTGCCGGCACTTCGGTCGCGATGCCGGGACCGCCGAGTGTCATGGCGACAACGAGGTCGTAGAGTTTCACGACCCCAGTGGCGAGCAGAACGGTCGCCGTCACCACCATAGGTCGGAGAAGCGGCAGGACGATGGAGAGGTAGACACGCCAGGCTGGAATGCCGTCGACGCGGGCAGCTTTCCATAGGTCGGCGTCCACGCCTCGCAATCCCGCAAGCAGGATCGCCATGGTCAGTCCGGCCCCATGCCACAGACCGGCAATGACGATGGTATAGATCGCCATGTCCTGGTTCACGATCCAGTCGAAGGTAAAGTTCTCGAAGCCCATGTCCCGCACAAGCTTCTGAAGTCCGAGTCCGGGATTAAGGAACCACTGCCAGGCCACGCCGGTGACGACGAAGGACATGGCGTAGGGGTAAAGGAAAATTGTGCGGAAGACGCCTTCGGCGCGCACATTCTGATCGATGAATACGGCCAGCAGGAAACCAAGGATGAGGCATCCTGAGATGAACAGGGTGCCGAAGATCAGGATGTTTTCGGCGGAGACCAGGAAGCGGTCGTTCATAAAGAGACGGCTGTACTGAGCAAAGCCGACCCAGTCGAGCTTGGGCAGGAGGGTCGAGCTCGTAAAGGACAACCGCACTGTCCAGAGCATGCAACCGACATAGACGACCAGAACGATGAGAGCTGTCGGCAGAAGCGCCAGGGCGGCTGGCAGCCGCGTCCTTACGCGGCGTCGGCTCTTGAGGGAATGTGCCGATCTGGCAACGGCGGTCGGGATGGTGACAATGGCCATCTGGCATCCGTTCTGTCGGGCGTGATGGGTTCGGCGGGCGCAACGCGTCGCCGAACCCAAGGAACTCAAGCTGACTCAGCTGGCGCTTTGCATGGCAGCCGTCACTTTCTCCACGAAGGCGTCCACCGACATGCTCGGGTTGTTCCAGTATTGTGTGACCGCGTCTTGCATGGCGCCGGAGAAGTTCGGCGTGCTCAGCAGCTCCATGGCCTCAACTTGGTTTTCCGGGTTCTTCAGTACTGAAGCGGATTTCTGGGCGCAGACGTCCATGGACGAGACGTCGACGTCCAGGCGAACCGGAATCGAGCCCTTTTTCTTGTTGAACTCGAGCTGAGTGGCAGGGTCGAGCAGAACTCCAGCCAGTTTGTCCTGTGCTGCCAGCTGGTCCTTGTCCTTGGTCGCCGGGAACACGAAGATGTCACCGCCGATCACCAGGCGGGGGTCCTTGCCGACGATGGTGCAGCTATATTCCTTGCCCGCTGTCTGGCCTGCGGCAGTAAACTCGCCCTTGGCCCAGTCGCCATTGAAGTGCATGGCCGCCTTGTCGGTGATCACCAGGGCCGCGGCGTCGTTCCAGTTGCGCCCCGGTGAACCCGGGTCGACGAGGCTGCGCATCTTGCCGAACAGCTCGGCTGCTTCCTTGAACTCAGCACTTTTGGCGGCTTTCGGATCCCGTTTGCCGTAGACGCTACGGAACAGCTCGGCGCCGCCGTTGCCCACGAGAACGGCGCGGAACAGGTTGTGCTCCCAGTTGGGCTGACCGCCCAGGGCGAGCGGAATGACCCCTTTGGCCTTCAACTTCGCGCCCGCCTCAATGAGCTCAGGGAAAGTCTTCGGGGGTTCGACGCCAGCATCCTTGAAAAGCTTGGTATTGTAGAAGAGCCAGTTTTGACCGTGAATATTGACCGGAACCGCATAGAATTTGCCGTCGTGGACTGTCGCATCGACGATGGGCTTGGGCATGATCTCGCGCCACTTGCCGGCCTTTGCCATATTTTCGACGTCGCGCACGAGGGCGTTGGTCACGAGTTCGTCGAACTGCTTGCCGGTATTGAATTGCATCATGGTGGGTGGATTGCCGCCGACGATGCGGTTGATCCCTGCCGCGCGGGCGTTTGCGCCGCCTGCAATGGCGTTGTCGACCCAGGTGCCGCCGCTCTTGGTGTACTGGTCGGCGAAGACTTTGACAGCTGCGGATTCTCCTGCAGATGTCCACCAATGGAGTACTTCCGCCTTTTGGGCCAAAGCTCCAGAACTCCAAACAAGGGCAACAGAAAGGGTATACGCAGAAACGCGTGTCTTCAGGCCCATGACTTCCTCCCAGAAGTGTTTCGATCGTTCTCTGTAATCGATTACAACTTGCTTTTTGCAGGTTGAAATCGACTGCAAGGTAAGTCAAGCATAATTTTTACGTAATAAGATGGCCGCGATGACAGAAGGGATTACCATGTGCGATCATTGTAGGTGGGAACGATGAGCCGTAGGCACTGGCGCGCGGTCAAAGACATGCGCATCGCCGACGTGGCGCGGCTCGCTGGGGTTTCGACAGCTTCGGTCAGCCGGGTACTGGCGAATCCAGATCAGGTCCGGCCAGAAACACTCGATCTTGTGATGGAAGCCGTGCGGCGAAGTGGCTACACGCCCAACAGCACGGCCCGGAATTTGCGCACGCGGCGCACCATGACCGTGCTGGTCGTTGCTCCGAGACTGACCAATCCGGTCTTCGCGCAAGTGCTGCGTGGAGTGGACGACGAACTGACGCAGAAGGGCTACGGGATCATCGTCGGCAATCTGGACAATCTGATCGAGCGTGAGTCTCGGTATGTAGACCTCGTGCTCTCGCGGCAGGTCGACGGCGTACTTCTGATGAATGGACGCATTCCGGAAAAGGACGGGCGTAGTATGGGCGAAGCCGGGCTCCCCATTGTAGCCTTGTGTTCGGCGATCCCGGGCGCCGGAATTCCCAATGTGACGGTACAGGACCGCGAGGCCTCGCGCAGAGCGGTGGAATATCTGGCGCAACTCGGACATCGCAATTTCGGCTATATCTCAGGCACTCCCGGCACATTCATCGAGGCGGAACGCTTCTCGGGATTCAAGGAGGGCGTCGCTGCCGCCGGGCTCAGCCAGAAGGACTTCACGCGATGGGAAGGGCCTTTCATGTTCGCGACCGGGGTTGCTGCCGCGGAAGCCTTTCTCCGCTTGAAGAAGCGTCCTACGGGAGTTTTCGCGACTTGCGATGAGAGCGCGATCGGATTCATCAAGACGGTGAGATCTGCCGGGATCCGGGTTCCCGATGATGTGTCCGTCATCGGCTTCGATGGCATCGAGTTCGCCGACTATACTGAACCGACTCTCACCACCTTCCGACAGCCGTTGCACGAACTCGGGCGCACCGGGGCAGGCATTCTCTTGAGGATGCTTAAGGGAGAAATGGATCCGACGGACTGGGAGATCCAGCTGCCGTTGCAACTGCTTGAGCGCGGCACGACGGGTCCGGCGATGAGGAAAGGCCGGAAAGCGAAGTGACCGGCACGTCCTTGGATTGCGACCGCTTCATCTCTGGGTGGCTCGGCCTTGTCGCTGCGGTCGCGTCTCTCGAATTCCTCCCGCGCAGGTAGCCTTGCCACGTTTTTGCCGATCGAACGCAACCACTGGAAACGCTCATGACGACCATTCGCAACCCGATACTGCCCGGGTTTAACCCTGATCCTGCGATCTGCAGGGCTGGGAAGGACTATTACATCGCCACATCGACCTTCGAGTGGTATCCGGGCGTTCAGATCCATCACTCGCGCGATCTCGTGAACTGGCGGCTCGCCTGTCGTCCCCTCGACCGTCAATCCCAACTCGATATGCGCGGCAATCCCGACAGTTGCGGCGTCTGGGCGCCGGCTCTGACCTATGCGGATGGGCTGTTCTGGCTGATCTATACGGACGTCAAGCGGCGTCTCGGCAACTTCAAGGACACTCACAATTATCTCGTGACAGCGCCGTCCATCGATGGACCCTGGTCAGATCCGATCCATATGAATTCGTCTGGCTTCGACCCTTCCTTGTTCCACGATAAGGATGGTCGGAAGTGGTTCGTCAACATGGTTTGGGACCACCGCCGACGCCGCAGTTCGTTTGACGGTATTCTCCTGCAGGAATACTCGCCTGCCGAGCGGCGACTTGTGGGTCCGATCACGAACATCTTCAAGGGAAGTCCGCTCGGGCTTGTCGAGGGACCCCATCTCTGGAAGCGCAACGATTGGTACTACCTGACCGTGGCCGAGGGCGGGACCTCCTACAATCATGCCGTTACGATGGCGCGTTCCAGGAACATCGATGGACCTTACGAGCTTCATCCGAACACCCATCTCCTGACCAGCAAGGATGCGCCGGATGCTCCGCTCCAGAGGGCAGGTCACGGCATTTACGTGGAGACACCCAACGGCGAGGTTTTTCACACCCATCTCTGCAGCCGACCCCTGCCCGGAACACGGCGTTCGCCGTTGGGTCGGGAAACAGCCATTCAGCGGGTGGTATGGGGAGAGGACAATTGGCTCTATCTTGCGCACGGGGGGCAGATTCCGGCTGTCGAGGTCGAGGGGCCCGGTCTCCCGCCGCACCCGTTCCCGCCCGAACCTGAGCGCCACGATTTCGACGATGAGAGATTGCCGTCGGTCTTCCAGTGGCTGCGCACACCCGATCGGGACCGCCTGTTCTCGCTGAAGGCCAGGGCAGGCCATTTGCGGCTATACGGGCGCGAGTCGATTGGAAGCTGGTTCGAGCAAGCGCTTGTCGCCCGCCGCCAGACCGAATGGAGCTATTCGGCCGAGACAGTGGTGGACTTCAAGCCCGAAACCTATCAGCAACTGGCCGGGCTGATCTGCTACTACGACCGCGCGCGATTTCACTATCTCGCAGTGTCCGCCGACGATGAGGGGAGGCGTGTGCTGCAGGTCATCTCGTGTCTGGGGGATCATCCAGATGCGTTGATGACTTATATGCTCGACAGCGATCTGCCGCTCCCTGCGCATGGCTCCATCCATCTAGGCGTCGATGTCCGCTTGGCGGAACTTCAGTTCAGGTGGTCCGTGGATGGCGTGGACTGGACGCCTATCGGACCTGTCCTCGATGCGAGCATCCTGTCGGATGAGGCAGGCCCGGGGGCTCATGGATCCTTTACCGGTGCCTTCGTCGGAATGGCCGCACACGATCTGACAGGCCGCGCCCTGCCGGCGGATTTCGATTATTTCGTTTACCGTGCCGCCAATCCCACCAGGTAGGAGATCATCGGCAAACGAAAGTGTCCTGCGGCGTTGCAGGGCAAAGGACATGCCGCTCAATTGAGTGCATAGTTTCAGGAGAACCACATGCAGCCGGTTCGTTGGGGTATTTTGAGCACAGCCAGGATCGGCAGGACGAAGGTTATTCCGGGAATGATGAAAAGCCCGCTATGCGCCATCACGGCCGTAGCGTCGCGGAATGAGGCGTCCGCACGGGCACTGGCCCAGGAGCTTGGCATTCCCAGGGCGTATGGTTCCTACGAGGCGCTGCTTGCCGACCCCGATGTCGAAGCCATCTACAATCCTCTTCCCAATCACCTGCACGTTCCGCTTGCCCTCAAGGCTGCCGCGGCAGGGAAGCATGTGCTGTGCGAGAAGCCTATGGCGATCACGGCTCAGGAGGCGGAGCAGCTTAAGGGGGTCTCGTCCCGGGTCCTCATCGCCGAGGCCTTCATGGTCCGCCACCACCCGCAATGGCTGTACGCGCGGGATCTGATCCGGCAAGGAGCAATTGGCGAGGCGCGGGTGATCCAGGTGTTCTTCTCTTACTTCAATGCGGATCCGTCCAACATCCGGAACCAAGTGGATATCGGCGGTGGCGGCCTGCTCGATATCGGCTGCTATGCGGTGGTGGCCGGGCGCTATTTTTTCGAGGCCGAGCCGGTCCGCGCAATCGCGCTGGTTGATCCCGATCCTGCCCTGGAGATTGACCGTACGACCAGCGCGCTCATGGATTTCGGCGCGCACCGGCAACTCACCTTCACGGTCTCAACCCAGCTTGTGCCTCATCAGCGGGTGCAGATTCTCGGGACGAAGGGACGCATCGAAATGGAGATCCCTTTCAATGCCCCACCTGATCAGCCGACCCGTATCCTCCTCGATGATGGAAGCGTGCATGGCGGCCGATCGGCGCGAGCCGTCGAGTTCGGGACCGTGGACCAGTATCAGCTTCAGGGCGAAGCATTCAGCCGTGCTGTCCGCGGTGCCGAAGCCCTGGGTTACGGTCTCGACGACGCGCTTATGAACATGCGCATCCTGGATGCCTTGCGACGCTCCGCAAAAACGGCAGCTTGGGAGCTGATCTAGCGAGCGCTCAACCGTGACGGCGTTATGCGGGCGAAGCTGACCGATCCTTCCGAAGGACACCGGAGTGGACGCCGTTCAGGGCCGGGGAGCCGTTCGCGCGCTGTTTGTCGGCTCTTGATGTCAGAGGGGCGGGCCGTCTCGACAGCCGAGATCTGACGCTCCGGTCAGGCAGGGTCGTGATCGGCATGGCAGCGTACGACGCCTCAATCGTCCGGAGCCCGATACAACCGAGGATCTCGTGCACTTTGCTCCAAAGTGGAGGCGTTGCTTCAGGCCTGTCCTGAAATCTGCACGAAATATGGAAGCTTGACCGGGATTGTGGCGGAGGGAGAGGGATTCGAACCCTCGATACGGTTTCCCGTATACACACTTTCCAGGCGTGCGCCTTCAACCACTCGGCCACCCCTCCACATGCCCTGAGGCTTCCTCATCCATCCCGGCGCTTCGACGGAGCGCAGATCGACGGGCTCCGCGATTTGGCGGAGGGCGACCGTGTAGCTCCAAACGGGTGCAAAAGGCAAGGTCCAAGTTGCAGGATCGCCGGACGAGCCTTTGCCTTCTCGTCAGGATGCTCTAAAATCACCCTTCAATCGGAGAGGGCACTTGCTGAAGTTTCTGGCGCGTATGTTCGGCTTGCTGCTGGTTGCAGCAGGTTTCGTCGGCCTCGTGATCGACGGAACCCGCTCGATTGTCAACAATGTGATATCGTTCACATCGGTCGACAGCCTTATCGGCCTTGTTCCTGGCGGCGTCCCGGGCCTTCAGTCCAAGGTTGTCGCCCGCTTGTCCCCCTGGCTCTGGGACTCGCTCTTCGTCCATGTTCTCCAGTTGCCGGCCTCGGTCACCGCTTTCCTCATCGGCGCGTTCCTGCTCTGGATCGGGCAGAAGTCGATGGAGCCCATTGGCTATCTGGCCGGCCGCTGAACGGCGCTCTGGAGTCTTTCACGGTATGGTGACCGGAGTGGCTCTCGCGCCTTGGCCGGATGTGACTACATGAAGGAAAACGAAAGGGCCCGCCATGTTCGGTTTCCGCAAGCGACTCGATCTTCCAACCACCTCCGAAGCTCTTCCCGGCAGGCCATCGCCCCTGCCGACAGCAGAGACCCATTTCATCAATGGCCGCCCGCTCAAGCCGCCTTACCCGGATGGCTTTGAAAAAGCCGTTTTCGGCCTTGGCTGCTTCTGGGGCGCAGAGCGGAAATTCTGGCAGTTGGGCGACGGGATCTGGATCACCGCCGCCGGCTACGCCGCCGGTGTGACGCCCAATCCCACCTACGAAGAGGTCTGTACCGGACAGACAGGCCATAACGAGGTCGTGCTCGTCGTCTTCGACCCCCGGAAGATCTCCTACGAGGCGCTTCTGAAGACGTTCTGGGAGAGCCATGATCCGACCCAGGGCATGCGCCAGGGGAACGATGTCGGCACCCAATATCGATCCGGTATTTATGTCTTCGACGAGAAGCAGCGTCAGGCCGCCGAAGAGTCTCGACGGGCCTACGCGGAAGCGCTCGCCAGCCGCGGCTATGACACGATCACGACGGAAATTCTCGATGCCGGGCCGTTCTATTTCGCCGAGGATTATCATCAGCAGTACCTCGCGAAGAATCCCAACGGCTATTGCGGCCTGGGGGGAACCGGCGTGACCTGCCAGATCGGGACGGGCGTCACCGCCGCGTGACAGCCCGCGCTCTGCCTTTTGTCTCGGCTTCCGCCTGGATCACGGCGCCGCTAGAACGCGGCGGCATTCGGCCGGGAGCTGGGCCAGGGTAAGAGGTGGGCGCGGCTTTCCGGGCTTGGGATGCAGCATGTCCGGCGTGAACCATAAGGCCAGCTCCGCTCCGCAGCCATCGCCCTGAGGGGGTGGGTCCTGATCGGCGCACCCCCCATCCGCGTCCGGGCACGAGAGGCGGACATGGAAGTGGTAGTTGTGCCCCCACATCGGCCTGATCTTTCTAAGCCATGTCCGATCCTGCCCTGCCTCGCGGCAGAGCGCTTTCTTGATGGCCGGATTGACGAAGATGCGAGCAACGCCGCGTTCCGTCGCTGCAGTGCGCAGAAGCGCTGTATGCTGTGGCGTCCAGCTTTGGGGATCGATATCGAGGCCATCGGGGCGCACGACGTTCGTGGCGGACATCTGCTCCCGCTCCTCCCGGGTGAGGCGATGTGACGGCATCGGCGTCAGCCACAGATCGGCGTCAAGCCCGATCTGGTGGGATGCGTGTCCGGTTATCATGGGCCCGCCGCGCGGTTGCGAGATATCCCCGATCAGCAATCCTGGCCAGCCATTCACGTTCGGGACTTTTGCCGACAGCCGTCGAAGGAAGGCGACCAGATCCGGATGCCCCCAGTTGCGATTGCGCGAAAGGCGCATCACCTGCCATGTCTCTCCATCGGTCGGGATGGCGACGGCTCCCGCGACGCAACCGCGAGCGTAACCGCCAATGGAGCGGGGGGGCAGGGACGCCGGCTTGTCTCGGCGTCCGAACAGTTCCTTCGCGGCGATGGATGGGTCATCCGGGTGAGACAGAGGGGGCAACGGTCTGGGGTCAAGCGTCCCCTTCTCCTGCGCGGCGACGCCGCAGGACGTGAGAATTGCAAGACCCAGGAGAATGGTTCGAATCACGATCATGCGGAGAGGCTAGCGCGTCATGGCAGTCTTCGGAACGCTCGCCTGCCTGTCCGAGATGCGGGGCGGCTGGCGAACGTTCCTTTCCGTCCCTGAAATCACGATCAATGCCGAGGCTGCGGGCGGGCGCTCGCACCTGTCCGCTGGGACAGGTGGCCAGGCCCGACAACAGGCCTGTCATGGCCATTTCCGGCGCTTCGATTCACGGACCGATAGCGCGGCAATGGGCGACGCCGGGGCATGCGCCGGTAGGAGCCCACGGAGGGGACGACGAGGGCTGCGATCGCGGCAGCAACGCCGGCAAGGACGGCGACCGTGGCGAACGGGTGAATCTGTGCCTCGAGCAGCATGCTCGTCTTACGCGGCTCGTGCGGCAGCGAGGAATAGACGTCGCCGTCCTCACGTGCACGATAGAGGTTATCTCTCATTCCGGGACGCTCAGGATGGTTCGTCGTCTGGGTGGCATATCCGGACCATTCCATGGCTTTGTCGAGCAGTCGCGGCGCGACCTTGCCCATGGCGCCAATGACCCATCCCCCGAAGCCAACGGTGATTTCGCGCCTCGAGTGCCCGGCCGCAAACACGATGGCCTTCGCGACGAGGTTGGGATCATAGGTGGGCGGAGGAATAGCCGCTTCCGCATCAAGGTAGTTTCGGGCGTGCTCCACATAGGGGGTATCAATGGAGGATGGCTTGATCAGGGTAACCCGGACCGGCGTCCCTTCGCTCTCCAGTTCCATGCGAAGTCCATCGGTGAAGCCTTTCACAGCGTGCTTGGAGGCTGAGTACTGGGTCTGGAGCATGATCGCCCGTTCGGAGAGCACGCTTCCGATATTGATGATCGTACCGCCGCGGTTACGCAGGTGCCTCGCGGCGATCAGGGAGCCGTTCACCAGACCCCAATAGTTCACCTCGAAGAGCTGTCGCTGGTCCTGCAGAGGGATCCGATCCAACGCTCCATAGAGAGCGACGGCGGCATCGTTCACCCATGTATCGAACCCGCCAAATGTCTCAACAGCCGTCCGTGCGACGTGTTCCAGCTCCTCGCGCTTGCTTACGTCCGCCGGCACGGCGATGGCGCGCGTGCCGCGACTGCTCAGTTCCCGAGCGACCCGCTGCAGAGCTTGTTCGTTGCGAGCGACAAGCACGAGGCCCTTGGCGCCCCGGGTTGCGAAGAGCCTGGCCGTTGCGAGGCCGATGCCGCTCGACGCGCCGGTGATCACGATGACTTGCTCTTCGACCGGCTTCTGCTGGACCTTCATCTGGCGCTCCTTCGTCCTCGGCGGATTCCTGCAAAACGGATCAACGTGACGAGGATAGGGGGGTTCCGCCTCCCGACCCGGACGCAGTCAGTCGGCTTCCGGCGAGATCATGCGGGAACCGGCTTTTTCGCCCGGGCGTTGCCATGCCAGTCACGGATAGAGGGAGAAAGCGATGCAGACGACAGCACAGACCGGCGGCGAGGTGCGAGAAACCCATGCCTTGATCGCCAGCGACAAGGTCGAGGGCACGCCCGTCCGCCGGTCCGACGGCGAGAAGGTGGGCACGATCGAGCGGGTTATGATCGACAAGCGTTCCGGCAAGGTGGCCTACGCGGTCATGAGCTTCGGTGGTTTCATGGGGCTCGGCGAAGAATACTACACGCTCCCGTGGGGCGTCCTCACCTACAACACGGAGCTGGATGCCTATGAGCTGAACCTGACGGAGGATCAGCTGCGTGGAGCTCCGCGCCGCACGGCGGAGGGGCACGATGCTTCCTACGACCGCGAGTGGGAGGAGCACGTTCACCGCTATTACAATGCCACGCCCTACTGGGGTGAGAGCGATCCGCTGAGCACGGGTCGCTGAAGGTGACAATCCTGAAAGGCGGCTCCAAACGACAATCGCCCGGCTTTCGCCGGGCGATTTTTTGCCGATGCACCGGGTGGCGGAACGCCCACCATCCGCTGCAAATGCCTGACCAGCCCTAGCGCTTCGACTTCGTCGAACGGCTGCGGGAGGTCGACGAGCGCTTCGCGCCCACGGTGCTCGACCGCTTGGTCGAGGACGTGCGGCTCGTCGCAGCGGCAGCGCGGGCCGGCGACTTGCCGGAGCTACGCGACTTCGACGCCGAGGACTTCTTGGCCGAGGTCCTCGAAGGAGCCTTCGTCGCGCTGCGCGAGGAGGTCTTCTTGGCCGCCGAACGGGCCGAGGTCTTCGCGCCGCCGCGGGCTGCGCTGGAGCGGGACGACGTGGAACGTGCGGACGTCGTGCGCTTGGCCGCCGACTTCTTGGCGGTGCTGCGAGCGGTCGACTTCGCTGCCGAGCGGGCAGGAGCCTTCTTCGCAGTCGAGCGCGAGGTGGACTTCGCGGCCGTCTTCTTGGCTCCGGCCTTGGAGGCCGTGCTGCGCGAAGCAGTCTTGGCCGCCGACTTCTTGGCGGTGCTGCGAGCGGTCGACTTCGCTGCCGAGCGGGCAGGAGCCTTCTTCGCAGTCGAGCGCGAGGTGGACTTCGCGGCCGTCTTCTTGGCTCCGGCCTTGGAGGCCGTGCTGCGCGAAGCAGTCTTCGAACCGCTCTTGCGGGACGAGGTGCCCGCCGATTTCGCGGCGGATTTGCGGGCCGTCGAGGTGCCGGACTTCTTGGCACTGGACGTTCCGCTCTTCTTGGCAGAGCCGCGGCGAGCGCTGCTCTTCTTCGATTTGGTGCTGGTCGCACCAGAGTCACCCGTGAACAACATCGTCAGCGGGTTGGACTTGTCGTCTGTCGGCATAGCCGCCTCCTTCAAGGGCCTTCGCGTGCAACCGTCACGCTTCGAAGGCAACGTCGTTATACCAAGCGGGTTCCGATTAACGGAAAGTGTAGAAAGTAAAACTGGCACATTTTCTGTGGATACTTTTCTCCAGACGATGCTTTCGGGCTTGCGCGCAGAGGGCGGAATGCAAGTCCCAATACTCGCTCCAAAGCGGTTCTCGACGATGATCGCATGCGCATCATCCTGATAACATGCGTCTGGAATTCACCTTTAAAAACAATATGTTAAACGAGTTTCGACGAACGTCGCGACGCGTGATTTAGAGTGGTGGCCTCTCCATACGAACAGGCATAGCATTTGCAAGCAACGCCACATGCGCAAGCCTTCCACGAGGTGGGAAACGCGTCGCAAAATTTTTTCGTGTTCGTCCTCCTAAATGCATCCTCCGTGCCTGAATCCGAGCGATTGCGCGTCGTGAATCACGTGTGCGTCGACCGACCAGCCGATCGTTTTGCTCGCCGCGGGCATCGGCGACACAGCTGCTCCGGTAAAGGCTGCCTCCCGAGGCTCACGACCGAGCCCTGCGGATGGTCTAATCTCTGAAGGCGGAGTTGCAGGCGATCGCGTCTTTGGATGGCGATCGGGATTCCGACGATACGGGTCCGGGGAGGTGCTCCAATGCGGGAGAGGGGTCGTGCGAAAATGCCTTCACGAGGGGCCGTTCCAGAGCTAATCCAGTTTGTCGTTCCTTGTGCCACCCGTCCCGAATGATCCGCCACGACGTGTCCCATCGCAGCCTTTTCGCCGTCGTTCTCTGGATGACGGGCGCGCTTTTCTCTTTCGCTGTGACGGCTGTATCCGTGCGCGCGCTGTCTCCGACCTTCTCCGTGTTCGAGATTCTGTCGATCCGGAATGGGGCGGCGGTCGCGCTTCTACTCTCTCTCGCGGCCTTCCGGTCGCGTCTTCGTCCGAGTCTGGTCTCCCGTCGCCTGCTTCTCCATCTGGTGCGGAATGTGCTGCATTTTGCGGGGACCGCGGCGTGGACGCTCAGCCTTACGCTCCTGCCGCTCGCAACCGCCTTCGCGCTCGAGTTCACCGCGCCCGCGTGGGTGGCGCTTCTGGCGGTTCCCTTCCTCGGAGAGAAGCTGACCCAGGGGCGTCTGGCAGCTGTCGTCCTCGGTCTCATCGGCGTTCTCGTCATCCTGCGGCCCGGGATCGAGGCGGTCGAGCCGGCAGGACTCGCGATGCTCGCAGCGGCCGTCGCCTTCGCACTCGTCGCTCTCGCGACGAAACGGCTGACTGAAACGGAAAGCACCTTCGCTATCGTTTTCTTCATGAACCTGATGCAGCTGCCGATGAATCTCGCCGGAGTCGGCTGGGGCTTCTGGAACCGCATCGCCCCGGGCCAGGCACTGCCCCTCGTCGGTATCTGCATGGGGGGACTCCTCGCCCATTTCTGCCTGACGAACGCCTATCGCCATGGGGATGCCAGCATGGTCGTGCCCCTCGATTTCCTGCGTGTTCCGCTCATCGCGCTTGTCGGGTGGACTCTTTATGGCGAGACCCTCGATCCCTATGTGTTTGTCGGCAGCGCCTGCATCATCGCGGGAATCCTTTACTCGTTGCATCGTGAGGCGAAATTCGCATGAGCTGGTCCCCCCAACAGGATGCCGCGTTGAAGGCTGTTTCCGAGTGGCTGAAGCGTGGCGACAGCCCTGTGTTCCGTCTCTTCGGATATGCAGGGACGGGAAAGACGACGCTAGCCCGGCACATCGCGGAGAGTGTAGACGGCGACGTCGCCTTCGGCGCCTATACCGGGAAAGCCGCTCTCGTGCTGCGATCCAAGGGTTGCCAGGATGCCTCCACGATCCACTCCATGATCTATCGCTCCCGCGAGTCCGATGAGGGCGGTCCCCAGTTCGTGCTCAATCGTCAAAGCCAGGCTGCCAAGGCCGATCTGATCGTCATCGACGAATGCTCGATGGTGGATGAGGAGCTCGGGCGCGATCTCCTGTCCTTCGGCCAGCCGGTTCTCGTCCTGGGAGACCCTGCCCAGCTGCCGCCGGTGAAAGGGGGAGGCTTCTTCACGGAGGCGGAGCCTGACGTCATGCTGACGGAAGTGCATCGTCAGGCGAAGGATAATCCCATCGTCCATATGTCGATGAAGGTGCGCGAGGGCGGAAGGCTGGAGCCGGGAACCTATGGTGAGAGCCGCGTCATCCGACGTCACGAGATCGACGCCGCACGGGTGATGGAAGCCGACCAGATCCTGGTGGGACTCAACAAGACGCGGCGTCTGTACAATGGGCGCCTGCGTGAACTGAACGGATATCGTGATCCGATGCCCGCGGCAGGGGAGAAGCTCGTGTGCCTGCGCAACGACAAGACCAAGGGAGTCCTGAACGGGAGCACCTGGAGTATTCAGGCGTTGCGCGGCATTCGCAACGACTTCATCCGCATGGACGTCCTTCCCGACGATGACGGTCGCCGGAAGACCGTCGAGGTTTCCGTCCACAAGGCCTTCTTTGAAGGGGCGGAGGAGGAGATTCCCTTCGTCCTGCGCCGCGAATCCGACGAATTCACCTATGGATACGCGCTCACGGTCCACAAGGCTCAGGGCTCTCAATGGGACGATCTCGTCCTGTTCGACGAGTCCTACGCCTTTCGCGAGCATCGCAGCCGCTGGCTCTATACGGCTCTGACGCGCGCTGCGGAGAAGGTGACCGTGGTCGCATGAGGGCCCCGATCCCGGAGATCGATGCCATTCTTTTACGAATGGGACGTTGATCTTCGTCGTCTTTGCTCTATCCGTAAGACGGGCGTCGTTCGTAGGGTCGCGCCGGCCGGAAACGGTGCCTCGTTAAGGATATCCCGAAACACATGGTCTCCGACGATCAAACGGTTGCGCGTATCGAGGCCCTTGAGCGACAGGTCATGGAGCTGCGCGAGGCCGTCGGCGCACGGGACGCGTTTCTCGCGGTTGCCGCCCATGAGCTGCGTAACCCCATGACCCCCATCCTCGCCCATGTTCAGAGGCTGCGTCGAATTGTCGATACCTCCGATCCGGTGAAGGACGACCTTGCCCACGGGCTGGGCCGCCTCGAGAAGCTGGTGGAGCACTATGTGCGGCGTGCGACCGCTCTGCTCGAGGTGTCCCGCATGACCACCGGAAAGCGAAGCCTGGACATTCAAAGCTTCGATCTGGCCGAACTGGCGCGGGAGGTCGTGGAGGCCTCTCTGCCTGCTGCGCATTATGTCGGTTCGTCTCTCTCCCTCGAAGCGCCGGACGAGCTTCTGGTCTGCACCGACCGCTTGGCAATGGAGCAGATCCTGGACAATCTGGTCTCGAATGCTGTCAAGTATGGCCAAGGACGGCCAATCGATCTCATGATCCGCTCCGATCCGGATGAAACGCTTGTGACGGTGCGTGACCGGGGCATCGGCATCTCTGCTGTCGATCAGGCTCGAATTTTCAGCCGGTTCGAACGTGCGGTCGGAGCGGGATCGACCATCGGCGGTTTCGGGGTGGGCTTGTGGGTCGTGGGTCAATTGGTGGACGCGATGGGTGCGCAAATTCAGGTGCAGAGCGCGCCCGGCGAAGGAACGACGATGACCCTCTGCCTGCCGCGCAAGAGAATGGAACGAATATGACCAAGTGCAAGGAAAGCATCCGGTGAGCGACAGGCGCATCGACAAGCTCTCGACGGGAATCGAAGGGTTGGACACGATCCTTGAGGGCGGGGTTCTCCGCGGAGGCATCTATATCGTTCAGGGCACGCCCGGGGCAGGCAAGACCATCCTCGGGAACCAGCTCTGCTTCAACCATGCAGCCAGGGGAGGACGTGCGCTCTATGTGACGCTGCTCGCCGAAACCCATGGGCGGATGCTCGCTCATATCGGGCAGCTCGGCTTCTTCAACGAGGCGGCGATCCCTGACGGCGTCTCCTACCTGAGCGCTTTCCGCATCCTCGAAATGGAAGGATTGAAAGGGCTTTCGGAGGCCCTGCGGCGGGAGATCCGTGCCCGGCAGGTCGATCTTCTAATCCTGGATGGGCTCGTCTCAGCCGAGGAAACTGCAGGGACGCCTCGTGAGTTCAAGAAGTTCATCCATGAACTCCAGATCCAAGCCGACCTCGCGGATTGCACCATGTTCCTGCTCACAAGCGCTGCGCCTGACCAGGGTTTCGCGTCGGCTGAGCATACGATGGTGGATGGCCTCATCGAGTTGCGAGCCCGGCTCCGCGAGCGCCGGTCCGAGCGCGATCTGCTTGTTCACAAGATGCGGGGCGGGAGTTTCCTCCGGGGCATTCATTCCTTCCAGGTGACCGGCGCTGGCATCACGGTTCAGCCCCGTATCGAGGCGCTGCTTGCTGCGCCAAGCCGCCCGGTCTCTCCAGACGGCCCCATACTCTCCACGGGCATTCCCATGCTTGATGACATGCTCGGCGGGGGCCTCCATCGCCACTCGACGACATTGCTCATGGGGCCGGCAGGCTCCGGCAAGAGCACGCTCGGACAGCACTTCCTCGGTGCGGAAGACGAGCCGGGCCTCTATCTGAGCTTCGATGAGAATCCGGAGTCGATCCGCTTCAAGGCGCGGGCACTTGGGTTGCCCGTCGCCCGGCTTTTCGAGGAGGGGACCGTCGAGATCATCTGGCAGCCTTCGACGGAGGGCATCTTCGACGAAGTTTGTCTGCGGCTTCTCGATCGTGTCCACTCCCGGGGAGTGAGGCGCATCTTCATCGATGGGCTCAACGACTTCGTCCAAATGACAGGCGAGCAGAATCGAATCGGTCCTGCTCTCACGGCCCTTGCGAACGAGTTCAGCGCTCTCGGAGCGACGATGCTCGGCACCTTCGAGCTCGACTTCAACGGGGTCGTGCCCGGGCAGCCGCTGACGGGTCTCCCCATTCTCGGCCTATCGCCCATCGCCGAGAACATCGTCGTCATGAGGTTTGCAGCGCTCGGCGCAGACATTCACCGCCTGATCGTAACGCTCAAGGCCCGCGACAACGCGATCAGGCCCGGGTTCCGACGCTATGACATCACCGCGCAGGGCATCGAGATCGATGCCGATTCCGCGCAGGCCCATGTCATCCTCAACGAGCTCATCCGCAACAGTGGGGCCGCTCCCGCGCCTTTCGCATGCGCCCCGTTCGCTCCCGACCAGCCATCGGGAGACGGCACGTGAAGACGATTCTCGTTGTCGATGACGAGTGGGCGATCGCGGAAGTCCTCGAAGCGCTCCTCGGAGACGAGGGCTACCGGGTCATTGTCGCCAACAATGGCAAGCAGGGGCTCGAGCGGCTTACCGAGTGGCAGCCCGATCTCATCATGCTCGATTTCATGATGCCGATCATGGATGGACCCGCGACGTTCGCGGCCCTCAAGGCGAATCCCGGCACATCCCGAATTCCCGTCATTCTCATGAGCTCCTTACCCGAGGAGACGATTGCAGAGCGCTGCTCCGGATACCGGGCCTTCCTCCGGAAGCCCTTTCGGGTCGCAGCCGTGCTGAAAGCAATCGAAACGGCCCTGAAGTAATCCTTCCGGGGAAGCCGGACGGTTTTCCCAGGGAACCTGAACGGTGCAGAGGCCTTATGTTCCCGGAGCCGACATTCTCCGGAGAGTCATCGATGCTCAAATGGGCCCTGATCTTCCTGGTGATTTCCCTCGTTGCGGGCGCACTGGGCTTTACCGGCGTTGCCTCTGGCGCCAAGACAATTGCCAAGGTCCTTTTCGGTCTTTTCCTTGTCCTTTTCGTCATCTTGCTGCTGCTCGCCTGGAGCGCCGGTGAGCTGCTGTTCTAGGAAGTCGGCCCCTTTGATAGGTCGCCGACGGACATATGCGTTCAGTGCATGAACTGTCTGCTCTCCCAGGAATGCCCCTTTCTGCGTGACCCGCTATGACGGTGCGCAGCCAGAGATGTGCGTTTGGGATCGCGTTCGTGAAACGTTTTGTCGTTCAGGGTGCGGTCCGCAACATATTTGAAAGGATCATTCCATGAAGCGTCGCTCTTTCCTCCAAGCTGCTACGGTAGGGGCGGCTGCGAGTTCCGTGGCCATGCCGGCTATTGCCCAGTCCGCACCCGAGATCCGCTGGCGCATGACCTCGGGTTTTCCGAAATCCCTCGATACCTTGTTCGGCACGGGCGAGCTTCTTGCCAAATATGTCCTGGAGGCGACGGACGGAAAGTTTCAGATCCAGTCCTTCGCTGCTGGCGAAATCGTCGGCACGCCGCAGGCGATCGACGCTGTCGGCAACGGCACCGTCGAGATGGCTCATTCGTGCTCGTACTATTACATTGGCAAGGATCCGACCTTTGCCATCGGCACCAATCTGCCCTTCGGACTCAATTCGCGTCAGACCAATGCCTGGCTCTATCACGGCGACGGCAGCAAGCTGCTCAACGAATTCTACGCCAAATACAACCTCTTTGCCCTTCCTGGCGGAAATACCGGCGCGCAGATGGGCGGCTGGTTCCGCAAGGAGATCAAGACCGTTCAGGATCTCAGTGGCCTGAAGATGCGCATCGCGGGCCTCGCCGGACAGATCATGGCGAAGCTCGGTATCGTGCCGCAGCAGATTGCGGGCGGGGATCTCTATCCCTCGCTTGAGCGTGGCACCATTGACGCGGCGGAGTGGGTCGCCCCCTATGACGATGAGAAGCTCGGCCTCAACAAGGTTGCGCCCTACTACTATTATCCCGGCTTCTGGGAAGGGGGGCCCGCGATTCACTTCTTCTTCAATCTGGAGAAGTGGAACACGCTGCCGAAGGCCTATCAGGCCGCGGTCACGGCAGCTGCGGGCTATGCCAATGTGGACATGCAGGCGAAGTACGACGCCCGCAATCCGAAGGCCTTGCGCAGCCTGATCGGCGCGGGCGCGCAGCTGCGTCCCTTCTCGCCCGAGATCATGGAGGCAGCCTACAAGGCCGCCAACGAGATCTATGACGAACTCTCTGCCTCGAATCCCGATTTCAAGAAGCTCTACGAGAGTTACAAGGCCTTCCGTGGCGAGGAGTATCTCTGGTTCCAGGTGGCGGAATACGCCTACGACAACTTCATGATCCGCGCCCGGGCGAGGGGCTGAACGAAAAGGCGGACGTGACGACAGCGCCCGCCTGCCGTCCTGGCGGAAGACCTACTGGCTCGCGTCGTCGATCGAGACGGCGCGATCCGCGAGCTTTGCTGCAAAGTAGGCGACGGTCTGGGAGTAGACCTGGGATTTGTTCCACTCCTTCAGGGCCGCGAAATTGGTCGCGCCTGGGGACCAGTCGGCGCCGCGCACCCAACCGTGACCCCTGAGGTAATTCGCGGTCGAGGCCAGAACGTCGGCCGGGCTGTGCAGCAGGTCCGCCCTTCCGTCACCATCGAAATCGACGGCATATTTCACGTAGGACGATGGCATGAACTGCGTCTGACCCAACTCTCCAGCCCAGGCTCCGCGCATTTCGCCAGGCCTGAGATCGCCACGCTCGACGATCCGCAGGGCATCGAAGAGATGGGCCTGGAACATGTCCGAGCGTCTGCAATCGTAAGCGAGAGTGGCGACGGAGCGGATGGTCGCCATATTGCCCTTTACGGCACCGAAATCGCTTTCCAGCCCCCAGATCGCGACCAGCACCGGACCGGGAACGCCGAATTGCTGTTCGATCCGCGCAAGCGTGCCGGCATGCTTGCGGAGAAGTGCGCTGCCCGTCTTGAGCCGGTACGACGACACCATGCGGCCTGCAAACTGCTCGAAGCTCTGCTTGAACACACCCTGGCCGCGATCCTTCTTGATCACGCCCGGATCGAAGGAGATGCCGGCCAAGCCGGCATCGACCGCGTCTGCGGCAATCCCCTTGCGAATGGCTTCCTGACGGATGTCGCCAAGCCACTTCTCGAACCCGGCAGGATCCCGGCACGTGGCCGCGGAGACTTGTCCCGCCGCCGCCAAGCCAACCGCGAGGATCGATATGCGCAACATGGCTGACATCGCCTTCTCCCACTTTCGCCAAGGTTACTGGCGACCTAGGGCTTGAGCCGTGCAACTCAAGAGGATGCGGACGCAACCCGAAGCCAAGCCGGGCGTTTTCCTCGAGTGGATCTTTTGTCCCTGGAGTTCTTCATGTCCCTGCCGATGAGTGCGATCCAGCCCCTGTCGGCCTCCTGGGCTGCCGCCATGCTTCTCGCATTATGGGCGCCGGATGCGCATGCGGCCCTGCGCATGCTCGGGGAGCCGCCTCCAGCGCCCTCGGTCCGGTTCGAGCCGGATGCGGATCGAACCCTTATCTCGACCCGGGTGGACGGCAATGCCTGTCTGACGCTGACATTGCCGCAAGAATGGCGCCTTACATCGGGGAACGATCCGCGGATCGTTCTCACCGCCTCGGGCGGGGCGGAGCTGGAAGCGATTCTGCGACCCGCCGGCGATGTGAAGGATATGCCGCAGACCGACCTCGCAAGCCGCGATGCCGCGCTTCTGCAACGCGACAATGAGGACATGTTCGGCCGGCCGGCCCAGGCCGCCACATTATCCGCACTGTCCTCAGGGGCCAAACGCTGGACCGCGACCTGGATCGACGCGAGCTTTCCGGCCGCCTCGCGGGAGGTGACCCTGGACACCGTCATCGTTCCACTCTCGGACGACTGGCTGCTTGAACTGTCCCTGAGCCAGGTCGATGCCCCTGCGGCCTATGAAGCCCTCGTGGGCAAGATTCTTGCCGGCCTGAAGCTGGCGTCGGCGGGCACCTGTCGGGGCGGCACGCGCTGAGCGAGCATCGGCTGGGATGGGGATGGCATACTGGACCAGTCCGATCCGACCATGACCGTTCAGGCGTTCGGCACCAGTTCGGTGCCGACCGGCACGGCGGGCTCGGGTACGAAAGCCTCCTTCTGCGCCTCCGGGGGCGCCGCGCGCTGCCGGATGCGGTAGACGCCCCATGATGCCATGAGAATCTGGGCCGCCACCGTGGCATAGGCCAAGCCCCGCGGTCCGAAGGCCGACATGGCCATGCCCGACAGCACAGGGCCTGCCGATGAGCCCGCTCCGAGCACGATCAGGAGCCCGCCGGATGCAGCGACGAACTCGCCCGGCTCCACCATGTCGTTCACATGGGCCGTGACGATGCTGTAGGTGGGAATGACGCTTCCGCCGAAAATCAGAACGCAGATATAGAGCACCCAGCCGGGGGGCTTGTCCGGAATGAAGGTCAGCAGCGCGAGCAGGATCGCCGCTGCCGTTCCCGCCGCTGCAATAATGACGAAGCGCCGGTCCGTTCGATCGGAGAACCAGCCGAGCGGCCATGTCATGGCAAATCCCCCGAGGGTTCCGCAGGCCATGAAGACGGCAATGCCGCCGGTATCGAGACCGGCCTGTTGCGCGAACAGCGGGCCAAGGGCGAAGAAGGACGCACTGGTCACGCCGCAGAGGAATGCCGCAACGATCCCGAACGGGGATTGCCGATAGAGGCGCCGCAGGTTGACCCTGGCGTCGCCGGTCGCATGGAGCGGTGCTGTTGCGCGTGAGAGCGCGATGGGAACCAGCGCCAGCGATATGATCATGGACACGATACAGAACAGGCGGAAACCGGACGGATTGCCCATCGGCAGGAGGAGTTGTCCGCTGATCCCCGCGATGAGGCCGGTCATGCCGTAGAGGCTCAGGATCTGCCCACGCGTCTGGCCGGTCGCGGCGGCATTGAGCCAGCTTTCAACGACCATGAAGAGACCCGCGAAGCAGAACCCGGTCAGTGCACGCGCAGCGATCCATACGACAGGGTGAACCACAAGAAGATGCAGCAATGCCGTCGACGCCGCGACGGCGGCGAAGGCCGCGAATGTCCGCGTGTGTCCGACCCCGGCGATGACGCTGCCGGCCCAGATTGATCCGAAGACGATCCCGACCCAGAAGGCCGCGCCAACCATGCCGATCTCCGTCGGGGAAAAGGTCTCAATGCCGCCGCGAACGCTCAGGAGTGTTCCCTGAAGGGTATTGCCCATCTGCATGAGTCCATAGCCAAGAAGCAGGGCAAGCAAGGTCGGCAGTACGTTGCGCAGAGATGTGGGCATGAAGGATTCTCTAGGCGTGAGATGGCGTTCGCCATGTCGACAGATCCTCGGCGATCGGAATTTCCTGGTCGCCCGACTACATCGGCGGCTGTCTTTGCAGTGGTCGCAATGGAGCGCAGGATGCGTCGCCCCAGGGTTGAACTCTCTCCGAATGAGAGGGTTCCGATGCGACCGGCCGATTGGAAAAGGGCAAATTGGGAGAGGCCGCCTGGCAAAAGTGGGGGATGGAACATCCGCAGCGCGAGCCATGATCTTGCCACAGTCGGACTCGCTAATCCGCCAACTCGATCAATAGCCGAGTTTGTTAAGACGGTATCATTGCGCACCACTAGCCGAGTATCGGAGGAGGTGGCTGATGGATGCAGACGTCGACAATGCTATTTCCCTGCAGGCGGAGAGCGTTCGCCTGCACGTTCGCAGATTGCTGATGAATCTCGTTCTCCACGAGAAGAAAAAGGTTTCCGATTTCACGAAGGCACTGGCGGACCTGAAGGAACTCGCACACCGTACCAACGGAGCGCCGCTCTTCGATCAGCCGGATTATGCCAGTCTCCTCATGGCGCTGCCGGCAGCCGTTTATGCGACCGATCCCTCGGGTTTCATCATCTTTTATAACGAGGCGGCCGTGGCGCTCTGGGGGAGGCGTCCGGTTCTGGGAGAAGACCGCTGGTGCGGGTCCTGGCGCATGTTCTACTCCGATGGCAGGCCCATGCGACGCGACGATTGTCCCCTGGCTCGGGCATTGTGCGAAAACAGAGACGTGCGCGACATCGATGCCATCGCGGAGCGGCCGGATGGGACGCGGGTCCATTTCATGGCGTTCCCGACCCTTTTGCGCGATGCCCTCGATAGGGTCGTCGGCGCCGTGAACCTCCTCGTCGACCTGAGCGCGACGACGGTCCTGGTGCCTGTCGATGGTCGGGAGCGGCGGTCATGAGGACCTTTCATGCATCCCGTATCCGCCTTTGTCTATTTTCTCTCGTGTATTGAGGTGTTCAATGCGTTGCTATTTCAATCTGACGAACGGTGACGATTTTTTTGCCGATAACGATGGGGTCGAAGTGGCCAGCCTCGACCAGGCCCACGGGGAAGCTCTGGATGCGATCCGTGAAATCTTCCATGACGATGCCTCCGACATCGATCTTCAGGGTTGGGCTCTGGATGTCGTCGATCCGGCAGGACGGGTTCTTCTGTCGATGTCCCTGGAGGATGCCGTCGAGGCGCCGCGCCTCAACAGCGATTTCGACGATTCATTCGATCTGATGCACTGATGGCCGCGAGGAGGCGGATGGCAGGCCTGCGTCGCTGATTGCGACGATGATCGGTGCCGCGGCATGCGCCGAAGCACGGACTTTTCACGAAGTGGCGTCCGTGCGGCGTCGGCATGGTCGATCCGGTCCCGGATCTTGTCCCCGCCGGGCCAGAGGGATCAGCTGTCCATCTTCAGCGCGGCAATGAAGGCTTCCTGCGGGATGTCGACCTTGCCGAACTGGCGCATCCGCTTCTTGCCTTCCTTCTGCTTGTCCAGCAGCTTGCGCTTGCGGGAGGCGTCGCCGCCGTAGCACTTGGCGGTCACGTCCTTGCGCAGCGCGCGGATGGTTTCGCGCGCAATGATCTTCCCGCCGATGGCGGCCTGAACCGGGATCTGGAACATGTGCGGCGGGATCAGCTCCTTCAGCTTCTCGCACATGGCGCGGCCACGGCCTTCGGCCCGGTCGCGGTGGACCAGCATGGAGAGTGCGTCCACCGGCTCGGCATTGACCAGTACCGACATTTTCACGAGATCGCCCTCGCGGTAATCGGAGATATGGTAGTCGAAGGAAGCGTAGCCTTTCGAGATCGACTTCAGGCGGTCATAGAAATCGAACACCACTTCGTTGAGCGGCAGGTCATAGACCACCATGGCGCGCTTGCCGACATAGTTCAGGTCGATCTGGACGCCGCGCCGCTCCTGGCAGAGCTTGAGAACGGAGCCTAGATAATCGTCGGGAGTGAGGATCGTCGCGCGGATCCAGGGCTCTTCGATGGACTCGATCTTCATCACGTCCGGCATGTCGGCCGGGTTGTGCAGCTCGATGGTCGAGCCGTCACGCAGCTTCAGGTGATAGACCACGGAAGGCGCCGTGGAGATGAGATCGAGGTTGAACTCGCGCTCCAGGCGCTCCTGGATGATCTCGAGATGCAGGAGGCCGAGGAAGCCGCAGCGGAAGCCGAAGCCCAGCGCCGCGGAGGTTTCCATCTCGTAGGAGAAGCTGGCATCGTTGAGGCGCAGCTTGCCCATGGCGGCGCGCAGGTTCTCGAACTCGGCCGCATCCACGGGGAAGAGGCCGCAGAACACCACCGGCTGCACCGGCTTGAAGCCAGGGAGCGCCTGGGCGGTCGGCTTGCGGTCGTCCGTGATGGTGTCGCCGACGCGGGTATCAGCCACTTCCTTGATCGAGGCCGTGAAGAAGCCGACTTCGCCCGGGCCGAGCTGGGCCATTTCCTGCATCTTCGGCGAGAAGACGCCCACCCGATCGAGGCTGTAGGAGGCGCCGGTGCCCATCATCTTGATGGTCTGCCCCTTCTTCATCACGCCGTCGACGATGCGCACGAGGACTACAACGCCGAGATAGGCGTCGTACCAGCTGTCGACGAGAAGGGCCTTCAGGGGAGCCGTCTCGTCGCCCTTCGGTGGCGGCAGCTTCGTGACGATCGCCTCCAGCACGCCCTCGATATTGAGGCCGGTCTTGGCCGAGATCGGTACGGCGTCCGAGGCGTCGATTCCGATCACCTCCTCGATCTGCTCCTTGATCCGGTCAGGATCGGCAGCCGGAAGGTCGATCTTGTTGAGGACTGGGACGATCTCGTGATTGGCGTCGATGGCCTGATAGACGTTGGCCAGAGTCTGAGCCTCCACGCCCTGGGAGGCGTCGACGACCAGAAGCGAGCCTTCGCAGGCGGCCAGCGAGCGGGACACCTCATAGGCAAAGTCCACGTGGCCGGGGGTATCCATGAGGTTCAGGATATAGGTCTTGCCGTCCTGCGCCTTGTATTCCAGGCGCACCGTCTGCGCCTTGATGGTAATGCCACGCTCGCGCTCGATATCCATGTTGTCGAGCACCTGCTCCGTCATTTCCCGAGCGGAAAGGGCGCCCGTGGTCTGGATCAGACGGTCGGCGAGCGTCGACTTCCCGTGGTCGATATGGGCCACGATGGAGAAGTTGCGGATGTTATCGAAGGTGCGTGCGGTCATTTAATGTTGCGATGATGCCCAAATGTCTGTTGGCAGGCCTTAGCAGCTAGCCCCTTCAAAGCCAAGGGAAGGGGTTGTCGCGATAGTCCGTGATAAATCAAGGCGATGCCTTCGCCCGGCAGCCTTCGCCTACCGGCCCTGCTCGAGCAGGCGGGTGATCACGCGGGCCGTATAGTCGACCATCGGGACGATGCGGGCATAGTTGAGCCGCGTCGGCCCGATCACGCCGAGTACGCCGACGATCTTCTGGCTGGCGTCGCGGAAGGGTGCCGCGATCATCGATGAGCCGGACAGGGAGAAGAGCTTGTTTTCCGACCCGATGAAGATCCGCACTCCCTCGCCGTTCTCGGCGCGGGTGAGCAGATCGATGACGTCGGTCTGCGTTTCCAGGTCCTCGAAAAGCAGGCGGATGCGTTCGAGATCCTCGACGGCTCTCAGGTCGTCCAGAAGATTGGCCTGGCCGCGCACGATCAGCTGGCGCGACTCCGCAGCGCCCACGGTGGTCGCCAGTCCGGCCTCCACCAGTCTTGCCGTCAGCGCGTCGAGCTGGCGCTCCATGTCGCTGCGGCGGGCCGCGACCTCCTCCTTGAGATCGGCCAGCGTCTTGCTACGGATGCGGGCGTTCAGGAAGTTGCCGGCCTCGACCAGGGCGCTCGCGGGCAGTCCGGGAGGCAGGTCGAGCAGACGGTTCTCCACCGAGCCGTCCTCGCCGACGAGCACGACGAGGGCGCGCGCCGGATCGAGCCGCACGAACTCGATATGCTTGAGGCGGGCGTTGGATTTCGAGGTCACCACCACCCCGGCGCCCCGGGAGATGCCGGACAGCAGGGCCGAGGCCTCGGCCAGTGCCGTCTCCATGGTGTGGCCGGACGCGGCGGCCCTCATCTGGGCCTCGATGCGCGCGCGCTCCTCGCTGCTGACGTCGCCGATCTCCATCATCGCGTCGACGAAGAAGCGCAGGCCGGTCTCCGTAGGCAGGCGCCCGGCACTGGTATGGGGCGCGAAGATCAGGCCGGCCGTCTCCAGATCCGACATCACGTTGCGGATCGAGGCGGGCGACAGGGTCATCGGCAGGATGCGCGACAGATTGCGCGAGCCTACGGGCTCGCCCGTGGCGAGATAGCTCTCCACGATCCGGCGGAAGATCTCGCGCGAGCGATCGTTCAGATCCGCCATGGCACGGATCTCGCTGAACTGTGGAGATGGGCTCTGCTTGTTCATCGCAGGCGGTCAAACCTCGTCTGTCGGCGTTGCAATCTTATTATGTGAAGTTTGCCGCGCTTAAACGCAAGCCCGCTCAAGGGTTCCGGCTGAAAAGGACCGGGAGGAAATCCTTCCGGCGGCAGTCCGCTTTCCGTCGTCTTGCCGTTCCGGCTGCGGATCGATAAGAGCACCGGAGCTTCATGGAGATCAACAGATGCGCCCTTCCCAACGTGCCTTGGACGAACTGCGCCCCGTCAGCCTGGAGCGCAGCGTCGCGCGTTATGCGGAGGGATCCTGCCTCGTCTCCTTCGGCAATACCCGCGTGCTGTGCACTGCCTCCCTCGAGGAGAAGGGGCCGCCATGGCTGCGCGGAACCGGCAAGGGCTGGGTCACGGCCGAATACGCCATGCTGCCCCGTGCCACCCACGAGCGCACGCGGCGAGAGGTGACGTCCGGCAAACCGTCGGGCCGGACCCAGGAGATCCAGCGTCTCATCGGCCGTTCCCTGCGCGCGGTCGTCAATCTCCCCGCCATCGGCGAGCGGCAGATCGTGATCGATTGCGACGTGATCCAGGCCGATGGCGGCACCCGCACCGCCTCCATCACGGGGGCGTGGGTGGCGCTCCACGAGTGCTTCACCTGGATGCAGAACCGCTCCATCATCTCGATCAACCCCCTGCGCGAACCGGTCGCCGCGATTTCCTGCGGGATCTATCAGGGCAAGCCGGTGCTCGACCTGGATTATGCGGAGGATTCGGCTGCCGAAACGGACGCGAACTTCGTGATCACCGGTTCCGGCGGCCTCGTCGAGGTGCAGGGGACGGCGGAAGGGAAGCCCTTCTCGGAGGAGGAGTTTCTCAGCCTTCTCCGGCTCGCGAAGGCAGGGGTGTCCCAGCTGGTCGAGTTGCAGAAGAAGGCTGTGGCGTAGACGGCCGTCCCAGTGGCTCCTGGCGAAGGCGGGAGCCATACGGCGAGTGCCGGGAATGCTTTTCTCGGGCGTCGCCTGGAAACGACAAGCGTTGTCCCGAGAGGTTTTCCGATGCCCCGTCCCCTGACCGGAAAGGTCATCATCGCCACCCACAATCCCGGCAAGCTTCGCGAGATGCAGGAGCTTTTCGCACCCTTCGGCGTCGAAGCCGTGTCTGCCGGAGAACTCGGGCTGCCGGTACCGGCTGAGACCGGGCACATGTTTGCGGAGAACGCGGCCATCAAGGCTCACGCGGCGGCCAAGGCCACGGGGCTGCCGGCCCTCTCAGATGATTCCGGCCTCTGCGTCGATGCTCTCGACGGAGCCCCCGGGCTCTTCACGGCCGACTGGGCAGGACCGAACAAGGATTTCCCCACGGCCATGCAGCGGGTCGAGCGGGAATTGCAGAGGCGAGGCGTCACGGCCACCGGCAACCGGAAGGCGCATTTCGTGTCGGCCCTGGTGATCGCCTGGCCGGACGGGCATGAGGAATTGTTCGAGGGTCGCGTCTTCGGGCAGGTCGTCTGGCCGCCCCGCGGCGCGCAGGGCTTTGGCTACGACCCCATGTTCCAGCCCGACGGCTTCAGCGAAACCTTCGGGGAGCTGTCCTCTGAGCGCAAGCACGGCATCGACTGGTCCGCGCCCGAACCCCGGGCCCTGTCGCACAGGGCGCGCGCCTTCCTCGAACTGGCCGCCGGCTGCCTGCGCAGAGCATAGGCAAACGAGAAGGAGCGCCCGTGGGCGCTCCTGGTATTGTGATGTGGACGGTCAGGCGCCGGCCGGGCCGCTCTTGTCGGCGCGGCGCTTGGCCATGAAGGCGTCGAACTCCTCGCGGTCCTTGGCCCGCTTCAGCTCCTCGACGAAGTCGCGGAATTCGCGAGCCTCCTCGTCAAGCTTGCGACGCTCTTCCTCGAGCCGCTCGATTTCGCGACGACGATATTCGTCGAAGGCAGCGTTGCCCGTGCCCGTTCCGAAACCGCCGGCCGGCCGGCGATAGGCGAACAGGTCGTCGATCGGGCGGCCGAAATTCTCACGGAAGAAGGCCTTTGCCTCATCGAATTTAGGATATCCCATGACTTTCCAGACCAGATAAGCGACCGCAAGCGGCCAGAACCAGATGAAGGCCAGGACGATGCCGGCGATCTCCAGGGCGCGCCGGGGCGGACGCCCGCCGCAGCGACGGTGATGAGCGCCGTTGTTCCAGGGCCCCGAACGGCCGGATTCGGAAGAGCCCGATCCCGGAAAGCCGGAGCTGGAGTTCCAGGCGGTGGAAGCAGAGTCAGACATCGCAGTTCCCGCATGTTAATGCTAACAACATTTACATGCGGATCGATTCAGGCGCTTTCAAGGGCCGATCACGCGGTGCGGGCTATTTTTTGAAAGCGTCCGGTTTTCGCTGGAGCGCGCCGTGGACAAGGGCCAGGACGCCGGCCCGCAGCAACTCGTATTTGTCGGGAAGGCCAGGACCTTTGGGAAGCTGCCCCGAGGCATCGAGGGTGGCGATCCCATGCGACAGGGCCCAGACCTCGAGGGCGATGAACCGGACATCCACGTCCTTGAAGCCGTCGGGGAAGGTGTCGGACAGAGCCTGGACCAGGAACCCGAAAGCTCCGCCGGGGGCTGCGGCGGCCTGCACCGCCGGCTTCTCCTTCACGCCTTTGGCCCAGGGCGGGCCGCAGGTCTCCGAATCCTGAGCCTCCGCCGGGCGTGGCGAGAACATGGCCGCATAGAATCCCGGCTCCTGCTCGGCGAAGGCCAGATAGGCCTCGCCCATCCGCGTGAAGCGCTCGAGGGGGGTGCCGGCGCTCGTCAAGGCGCGGCCGAGCCGCTCGGCAAGCTGGCTGAAGCCCCGGAACGCGACCTCGGCCACCAGGGCGTCGCGGCCGCGGAAATGGCGGTAGAGCGCTGCCGGCGTGACGCCGACGAGCTTGGCCGCGTCTGCCAGCGTAAAGCCGCCGAGGCCGCGCTCGGCGATGAACCGCTGCGCCGCCTCGATGAGCGCTTCCTTGAGATTGCCGTGATGGTAGCCCTGCCGGTCGAACGGGGCGCGCCAATGCCGCATGACGATACCTGTACTGTCTTTGCGTCCAGCCTAAGCCCTGGAGGACGGGGAGGCTAGATCGGGTCGCTCAGGATGAACCTTGCTCGCGGGAAAATGTTCGCTCTCCCAAACGGATGGCCCGCCCATGCGGCAAGGGGGAGAGTGACGGGCGGGTCCGGAACTGCCATATACGGGCCATGATCGACCATCCGACGCGCGATGTGGGCTTTGGCGTTTACGTGCACTGGCCCTTCTGCACCTCCAAGTGCCCCTATTGCGACTTCAACAGCCATGTCCGCCACCAGGGTGTCGATCAGGAACGGTTCCTGGCCGCCTTCCGGCGCGAGATCGCCCATACGGCCGCCCGCATTCCAGGACGGACGGTGACGAGCATCTTCTTCGGCGGCGGCACGCCCTCGCTGATGAAGCCGGAAACCGTGGGCGCCATTCTCGATGCCATCGGTGGCGCCTGGGCGGTCGATCCGGGTGCGGAGATCACGCTCGAGGCCAATCCGACCAGCGTCGAGGCGGAACGTTTCCGGGGCTATCGCCACGCCGGAATCAACCGGGTGTCGCTGGGCGTGCAGGCACTCAACGATCCCGATCTCAAGCGCCTGGGCCGCATGCATTCCGTGGACGAGGCCCTCGCCGCCGTAAGGGTCGCTGCCTCGATCTTCGAGCGCTATTCCTTCGACCTCATCTATGCCCGGCCAGACCAGACGCCGCAGGCATGGGGAGAGGAGCTGAAGCAGGCGATCGGCCATGCGGTGGAGCATCTCTCGCTCTACCAGCTCACCATCGAGCCCGGGACCTGGTTTCAACGCCTGTTCGATGCCGGAAGGATCACCGTGCCGGACGAGGACACCAGTCGGGCTCTCTACGACGTGACCCAGGACGTCTGCGAGGCGCATGGCCTGCCGGCCTACGAAATTTCAAACCATGCCCGCGCGGGCGCGGAATCCCGACACAACCTGCTCTATTGGCGCTATGGCGAATATGCCGGCATCGGTCCCGGCGCCCATGGCCGCCTGGTCACCGGCAATGCGCGGCTGGCCACCGCGACCGAGAAGCATCCGGAGACCTGGCTCGAGCGTGTCGAGCGCGATGGACACGGCGTCATCGACGAAGAGGTGCTTACCTCCGAAGCGGAGGGCGACGAATTCCTGCTCATGGGGCTACGCCTCAAGGAGGGCATCGAGCCGCGCCGGTTCGAAGCCTTCACCGGACGCAGGCTCAACGAAAAGCGCCTCCGGAACCTGGAGGAGGAAGGTCTCGTCCACCGGGACGGTGAGCGACTGCGCGTGACCCGCGAGGGCTTTCCTGTGCTAAACGCGGTGATCGCAGAACTGGCGGCCTGAGAGGCTGCCATCGTCCCGTGACGCACCTTTGGCGCGGACAGGGCATGAGACGGCGTTCGCGTCGCTATTTGCGCTTCACCTTTGTCTCGATCACATCCCACACGTTGACCGCGAGATCGGGTCCGCCGAGGCGCTTGATGGCGCGCAGGCCCGTCGGCGCCGTCACGTTGATTTCGGTAAGGTTGCCATCGATCACGTCGATGCCGACGAGAAGCAAGCCCATCCGCTTCAGGTCCGGGCCGATGGTCTCGCAAATCTCCCTTTCGCGTGGAGAAAGGTCCGTCGGCTTGGCCGCGCCGCCACGCACCATGTTGGAGCGAATGTCGTTGGCGGCCGGTACACGATTGACCGCGCCGGCGGCCTCGCCATCGATCAGGATGATGCGCTTGTCGCCCTCCGTCACCTTCGGCAGGAATCGCTGGATGACCCATGGCTCGCGGAAGGTCGCGGCGAAGAGGTCGAAGAGCGAGCCGAAATTCGGGTCCTCGCGGCCGATCTTGAACACGCTCGCGCCGCCATGGCCGTAGAGGGGCTTCATCACCACCTCGCCATGCTCGCGCCGGAACTCCTCGATCTCGCCCTTGTCGCGGGAGATGAGGGTCGGCGGCATGAGATGGGGGAAGCGGGTGACGAAGATCTTCTCCGGCGCATTGCGGACATGCGTCGGATCGTTGACCACGAGCGTCTCGGGGTGGATGCGCTCCAGGAAATGGGTGGCGGTGATATAGGCCAGATCGAAAGGCGGATCCTGGCGCATCAGCACCACGTCCGTATCCGCCAGGTTCACCCGCTCCGCGGTGCCGAGGGTGACATGGTCGCCCTCCACATCGCGCACCTCGACGGTTTCAGCCATGGCGGTGACGACTCCGTCGCGGAGGCTCAGCCGGTCCGGCGTATAATGCAGAATCCGGTGTCCGCGCCGTTGCGCCTCGAGCACGAGTGCGAAACCTGTATCGCCTGCGATCTTGATGCTGCTGATGTGATCCATCTGGATCGCGACGGTCAGGGTCATGCGTCAGTCTCCGTGAGAAGCGAGGTTATTGGCCGGAAACGCAGCAATGGCAACATCGCCGCCTCCGGGATGGGCCGAAAATTTCCGTTGCAGAACGCAAGACCTTGATGTTGCGCGCGTTTTTTGACGCTGCCCCTTGCGAACGAGGTCACGCTTGCCATCTGTTAGGCGATGTCCCGTCGTGCCCTTCTCATCGTCAATACGAAAAGCCGCAGCGGCGCCTCTCAATGCGAGAAGGCGGTCGCTATCCTGGAATCTCACGGGATCGAGCCCGTTCATCGGGAATGTGATGGCCGGGAGGAGTTGTCGCCGCTCATCGTCCGGCATGCGAAGGACGTCGATTGCGTCGTCGTCGGCGGCGGCGACGGGACTCTCAATGCCGCGGCGCATGGGGTCATGGAGGCGAACCTGCCGCTCGGCATTCTGCCCCTCGGCACGGCGAACGACCTCGCGCGCACGCTCGGCATTCCCTTCGACCTCGACAAGGCCGCCGACGTCATCGCCGCCGGTCGCACGCGGCAGATCGATCTCGGAATCGTCAACGGACATCCATTCTTCAACGTGGCCAGCATCGGCCTGTCGGCGGAACTGGCGCAGAAGCTGACGCGGGACATCAAGCGCCGCTTCGGCCGTCTCGGTTATGCATTGGTGGCCCTCAAGGTGCTGGCGCAGGCGCGCCCATTCCGGGCGACGATCATCAGCGAGACGGAGACCGCGCGGGTGAAGACCCTGCAGATCGCCGTCGGCAATGGGCGCTACTATGGCGGCGGCAACGCGGTCGAGAAGGACGCCGCCATCGACGATGAGCATCTCGACCTCTACAGCCTCGAGTTCAATCGCGCCTGGAAGCTGGCTCTCATGGCCCGCTCCTTCCGGTATGGCGCACACGGCGCCTGGCGCGAGGTGCGGGCGGTCCGCGCCCAGGAGTTCGACATCAGGACCCGCCTCCCGCGGCCCGTGAACGCCGACGGCGAGATCGTGACCCATACTCCTGCGCATTTTTCCATCAGGCCCAGCGCCGTTACGGTCTTTGCGCCGTGACGGCGAAGCACGCAGTTCAGCGCCATTCCGTGCAGGCTGAGGGCAGGGCGCCCGCTTCGGGCGCCTCGACCGGCGCAGGTTCGACAATGCTTGACCTGCCAAATGACGGCCGGCCATAGCGCACGGCGTCCTCGACCGCTCCGCGCGAGAGGCCGATATCGTGAAGCGCGCCATCCCCGAGCTGAGAAAGCAGGCGCATGTCGCGGCGGATGCGGAACTCCCGTGCGACGGCTGCGGCGATCCGGGCCAGAAGGGACGGGCGATGGGCGCGGGAGGCTCCAAGGGCGGAAGAGTAAGTGAGGGTCATGGGCATGGTTCGCTCCTGCAATCGTTCGGCATCGGCAAGAATTCCGGCAAGCCTCGGCCGTTCGCCGGAATGGGTCTCGGCGGGGCGCGTCGGAAGAGCTGCAAATGCGGTCGTATCGGCACCGCGAATTTGATCTCGGAGGATCTCGTCAGCGGCGAATGAAGAAACCATACGCCCTGGCCTTGCATAAATGAAACGAATGTTCATTATATTGAGAATAAGAAACCGTTATTGAGGTTGGCCATGGCCCGGAATCTCGATGTCAGCCTTCTGCGGGCCTTCGTGGCCGTCGTCGATGCCGGCGGAATGACCGCTGCGACCGGGATTCTCAACCTGACCCAGGCTGCCGTGAGTCAGCAGATCAAGCGGCTCGAGGAACTGGTCGGCGACGAGCTCATCACCCGCGACCGGCGCGGCATGAAGCTCACGGGCGCCGGGGAGCGTCTCTTCGGACGCGCCAAGCGCCTCCTGGCGCTCAACGACGAGATCTGGACCGAGATGACGACGCCTGAATACGAAGGCGAGGTCCGGCTCGGCATCCCGAGCGATATCATCACGACCTACCTGCCGACATTCCTGAAGGGCTTCGCCCGCTGCTATCCACGGGTACAGATCTCCCTGCACAGCGGGTCGAGCGCGAGGCTGCGTGCCGAGCTTGCCAGCGGCAAAGTCGATGTGGTCCTCGCGACCGAGCTCGCGTGTGATCCCGAGGGAGAGAACCTGGTGATGGACCGCCTGGTCTGGGTCGGTGCCCGCGGCGGCGAAGCTGTCCGGCAACGTCCGCTCCCGGTGTCGATCGGCTGTTCCGACTGCGCCTTCCGCGCACCCATCCGCGAGGCGCTGCAGACGGCCGGCATCGAATGGCGCTCGGCCTCCGAGGTCACGAACACGTCGGCGCAGGTGGCGACGGTCGCGGCGGACATCGCCGTCATGGCGTGGATGGCCTCGACGGTCCCCGAGGGGCTCGAGGTGCTGGGGCGTGAATCGGGCCTGCCCATGCTTCCGCCCTTCACGGTCAACCTTTATCTTCCTCGGGATGGCGGCAACCACATCGTGCAGGAGCTGGCGCGGCATATCCGCGAGGCGGTGGTCGAGCATCGCCGGCTGGTCGCGTAACCTCGATCCGACGTCTGTCCCCACCCTACGGAAAGACGGGACCTGCAGGCACAGGAGTCTGGAGCATCGGACCAAAAGTGGATTCCACGTCCGGGACCAGATCCGATGCTCATCTCCCAATCTGGCGCATCGTTGTGTGCGGAAAACCGAGTCCATCTTTCACTGGCGTGCCCTACGGGTCCGCACGATGCGCTAGGCGATGTCCAGCTCGAACGCCGCTGCCACATGCCGGGGCCAGCGGCGAGGCGCGACGAAAACAGCATCGGCGCGCCACGTCTTGTCGGCGGCCCAGGCGTGCCGGGAGAGCCATGCGCGTGCAGCACGCGAGAAGCGGCGCTGCTTCGTGGCGGTGATGGCCATGAGCGCATCGTCCATCTCACCCCGCGCCTTCACCTCGACGAACGCGATGGTGTCGCCCCTGCGCAGGATGAGGTCGATTTCGCCTCCAGCGGCGGAGAACCGGCGGGCCAGAGGGCGATAACCCTTGAGAAGCATGAAGAGGAGCGCGATCAACTCGGCCCGATGACCGCGCAGAAAGGTCGTTCTGCGGCGCTCGACGGCGCGCGTCATGAACCCTTCCGGGCGAGCACGAGCGCCCGTGCATAGGCATCGCGCTTCGGGATGTTCAGTTCCGCCGCGACGAGCGCGGCCGCGTCCTTGATGGAGTGGCTCTTCAGGGCAGCCTCGAGCCTCTCGTCGAGAACCGCGTCGACCTCCGCCGCATGCATGCCCTTCGTCGCCTCGCCGATCAGCACCACGATCTCGCCCTTCGGCGGACCCTCCTTCGCGAACATGTCGGCCAGTTCCGGAAGGGTGCCGCGCCGGATGGTCTCGAACATCTTGGTCAGCTCGCGCGCCACCACCGCCTGCCGTTCGCCGAGGATGGCGGCGGCGTCGGCAAGCATCTCCGGCAACCGATGCGGTCCCTCGAACAGCATCAGCGTTCCGGGGATGGCGGCAATCTCCGCGAGCCTCGCCCGGCGCGCGGCGCTCTTGGATGGCAGGAATCCCTCGAAGAAAAAGCGGTCGGTCGGCAGACCCGAGACGACGAGCGCCGTCAGCACCGCGGAAGGGCCGGGAATGGGGGTCACCGGCAGGCCTTCCTCGATCGCGGCCTGGACGAGCTTGAAGCCCGGATCCGACACCAGCGGCGTTCCCGCGTCCGACACCAAGGCGAGGGCCTGGCCCTCGCGGATGCGGTGGACCATGCGCTCGCGCACGGCCTCGTTCGAATGTTCGTGGTAGGCGACGAGCGGCGTCGTGATGCCGTAATGAGCCAGCAGCGTCTTCGTTACCCGCGTGTCCTCCGCCAGAACGGCGTCGGCTGCCGCCAGCACGCTGAGCGCCCTGAACGAGACGTCGCGCAGGTTGCCGATGGGGGTCGCGACCACGTAAAGGCCGGGTGCAAGGGGTTCGGCTTCGGCCGCGAGGCCGAAGGCCGTGAAGCTCGCGGCCCGGGCTGCGGGCTCCCGGCGCTTGGTCCGGTTGTCAATTCTCTGCGTCATCGTCTCTCACTGTCGCATGAAGGCAGCCTGAGGCAAGAGGTGCCCGGCCCGCCGGCTCGCCAATGCTTGGAAACAATGTTTACCATTTTGCGCGAACCTGGGCGTCGATCTGTCGGCTTCTGGTCCTCGGGGGATGGGATGGCGGAGTTTTCTTTGGCATTGGCCGCGCGGCCGTGGTGCAGCGGGCGCCTGCGCGCGCGCGCCGCTGCAGGCCTCGTTCTCGCCGGCACTCTGGCTCTGGCCGGGTGCGTCGGGTCGGGAAGCATGACGCCGCCGCGTCGGAGCGCGAAGCAAACTGCCGCAGCGGAACCCATTTACAACGCCGATCTGCCCGCGACCGGTGCCGTCGCTGACCCCACCGCCGAAAGGCCGCCGGCCGCAGCCGGCGGGATGGCTATCGGCAACGGCCCGGTGCGTGTCGCGTTGATCCTGCCGCTGTCCGGACAGGGCCAGGGCGCAGTGGCGGCGCAGAGTATGCGCAACGCCGCCGACCTGGCCCTGAGCGAGCTTCAGAACCCGCAGGTCACCGTCCTGGTGAAGGACGACCGCGGCACGCCCGAAGGCGCGCGCGAAGCCACGAGTCAGGCCATCGCCGAGGGCGCCGAACTCATCATCGGGCCGCTCTTCGCGGGCTCCGTGCAGGCAAGCGCCCAGGTGGCCCGCCAGGCGGGCCGGCCCATGGTCGCGTTTTCCACGGATACCAGCGTCGCCGCGCGTGGCGTCTATCTCCTGAGCTTCCTGGTTCAGGCGGAGGTAGATCGTGTCGTCTCCTATGCGGCGTCGCAGGGGCGCCGGTCCGTCGCGGCGCTGATTCCGCAATCGACCTATGGCAGCGTCGCCGAGGCGCAGTTTCGCGAGGCTGCGGCACAGCGGGGCATGCGTGTCGTCGCCGTGGAGCACTATCCTCCCGGGCAGCCACAGGCGGCGGTGCAACGCATCGCCTCGCTCGTCACGGGACAGGCGCCACAGGCCGATACGCTGTTCATCCCCGACAATGGCGATGGCCTGCCCATGGTCGCCCAGGCGCTCCAAACGGCCGGATTCAATCCGCAGCGGGTCAAGCCGATCGGCACAGGGCTGTGGAACGAGCCGCGCGTCTTCACCCTCCAGGCACTCCAGGGCGGCTGGTTCTCGGCCCCCGACAATCGCGGCTTCGAGGCCTTCGCAGCGCGGTATCGCGCCCGCTACAACACCGATCCGATCCGCCTCGCCACCTTGTCCTACGATGCGGTCACCCTGGCGGCGACACTGACGCAGGTGCAGGGTTCGCAGCGCTTCGCCGAGGGAGTCCTGACGAGCCCTGCCGGCTTCGCCGGCGCCGACGGCGTGTTCCGCTTCAAGCCGGACGGCACGAACGACCGCGCCCTTGCGGTGCAGGAAGTGCGCGGCGGCATGGCCGCCATGGTCAGCGGCGCACCGCGTACCCTGGCGGCCATGAACTGAGCCCCACGCCTCAGGGGCGCCGCGTCGCCGTCGCACTCAGTTCCGGCCGGTTGTTGAGAGTCTGGAACACGACGCAATAGCGCTCGGTCAGCTTGAGGAGCTGATCGACCTTGTCCTGCGGCGCGTCGGTATCGAGTTCGAATTCCAGGCGGATCGCCTTGAATCCGACGGGAGCCGCCTTGTCGACGCCGAGGGTGCCACGAAAATCGAGGTCGCCTTCGGCCTTCACGGCGCCGTGGCGCAGATCGATCTCCAGCGCCGTCGCGACAGCCTTCAGGGTCACGCCTGCGCAGGCGACGAGCGCTTCGAGCAGCATGTCGCCGGAGCACAGTTCCGCGCCGGAGCCTCCGGTGGCGGGATGCAGGCCGGCCACCGCGAGCGCGCGGCCGGTTTCCACCTTGCAGGCAATATGCTGGTCGTCGAGGGTGCCCTGCGCCCTGAGGGTGATCACCGCCGAGTCCGGGGCGGAGCGATACTGATCCTTCAACGGCGCCTGAAGCGCGCGCAACTGCGTCGAGTCCATGGGAATGTCCTTGGGGAATGTCCTTGATGTCACCACCAGAGCGCCGCCGCTTCGCGGTCGCGCTCCCGTTGGGGCAATGGTTGCACGGGATTGAGCGACTGGTCCAGGGCCGCCAGCACCCTCCGCACCGCGGCGTCGAAGGGCAGCGCCGCCCTGTCGCGCGGCCGGGCGAGGGCCAGCGGCAATTCGTCGAAGATCCGGCCGGGTTTCGGCTGCATGATGACGGCCCGGTCGGCAAGGGTCACGGCTTCCTGCACGTCGTGCGTGACGAGCACGACGGTGGGCCGGGTGTCCTCCCACAAACCGAGCAGGTGCTCGTGCAGGCTGGCGCGCGTGAAGGCGTCGAGGGCCGAGAAGGGCTCGTCGAGAAGCAGGACCTTCGGATTGGTGACGAAGGCGCGGGCGATGGCCACGCGCTGCTGCTGGCCGCCGGACAGTTCCCGTGGCCAGCGCCCCGCATGTTCGGCCAGCCCGATCTTTTCGAGCGCATGCTCCACGCGCGCTCTTCGCTCCGCCCGGTCCAGATGCGCGAGGCCGAAGCCCGCATTGTCGGCAATCGTGAGCCAGGGCAGTAGGCGCGGCTCCTGGAACACGATCCCGACCGCCGGATGCGGCTCGTCGATGGCCTCCCCGTCGAGATGGATGGCTCCCGCGCTCGCTTGGTCGAGGCCGGCGACGAGGCGCAGCAACGTGGTCTTGCCGCAGCCGGATCCGCCGATCAGCGCGACGATTTCGCTGCGGCGGACCGTCAGGTTGATGTCGGCGAGGGCGCGTGTGCCGTCGGCATAGGTCTTGGAGAGATGTTCCAGGGTGAGCATCACAGATGCTCCCGCGCCACGTCCTGCCAGCGCACCAGCGGGCGCGTCGCGAGGACGAGTAGGCTGTCGGCGAGCTTGCCGAGCAGGGCGAAGGCGATGATCGCCGCAAGGATCTGGTCCGGCTTGCCCATCTGCTGCCCGTCGACCAGGAGGTAGCCGAGTCCTTCGGACGCGCCCATGAACTCCGCGGCGACCACGAACATGAATCCGAGGCCGAGGCCGGAGCGAAGCGAGATGACGGTCTCCGGCAGAACGGCCGGCAGAAGAATGCGCCGTGCCAGCGCGACGCGCGACAGGCGGAAGACGCGGCCGACCTCCACGAGCTTCCGGTCGACGGAGAGGATCGCTCCCGCGATGCCGAGATAGACCGGGAAGAAGACGCCGACCGCGATCAGCGCCACCTTGGAGGATTCGAAGATGCCGAGCCAGAGGATGAAAAGCGGCACCCAGGCGATGGACGGAATGGCGCGCAAGGCCTGAAGCGTGGGATCGAGGAGGCGGCGGAAGGTTGCGCTCGTGCCGGAGAACGCGCCGAACACCATGCCTGCGACGGCGCCGATGGCAAACCCGGCGAGGATCCGCCACAGGGTGACGGACACATGCATCCATAGCTCGCCGGTCCGCGCCAGCGTCCAAAGCGCTGCGAGGATTCGACTGGGCGGAGGCACGAGGCGGCCCTGGACGAGACCGGCCTGCACGCCAGCCTCCCAAAGCAGCGCAACGGCGATGGGAAACAAAATGCCGAGAAGCACGCGCCTGTCGAAGGCGCGGCGCTTCCCGGCGAGGCGTGGAGCCGCGAGAGCGGCGGCTTCCCGTGGGGAGGACCAGGCCGGGCGCGTGGCGTGGATGGTGCCTTGAATCGTGCCTTGGCCTGTCACGGCGCTCTCCCGTGATGAAGGGGTCAGCGGGACGCGGTGGCGAAGCCGCGGTCGACGAGGGCGTCGACGGCGGCGCGCACATCCGTGTCCGCGGGAATGACACCTGCCTGCTGCAGGGCGAGGCCCGCCGCGACGATCGTATCGATCTGCGGCTGGCCGATGGTGGAGTGCGTCAGCTCCGTGCGCTCCAGCTGCCGCTCGATCACCGGTTCGGGAAGCTTGGTGTAGGCGACGAGCGCCTTCTTCAGCTCGGCCGGATTGGCGAGGGCATAGGCGCGGGCCTCCTCATAGGCCTTGAGGACACGCTTCACGAGGGCAGGGTTCTCCTTCGCGAAGGCCTCGGTGACATTGAGGATGCCCCACGTATTGGCGGCCGCGTCGCGGTAGAAGAGCCTGGCGCCGCTCTCGATCTCCGCCGCCGCCATCAGCGGGTCGAGCCCCGCCCAGGCGTCGACGTCGCCTCGCTCCAGGGCCGTGCGTCCGTCGGGATGCTGCAGAAGCACCAGTTTTACGTCCTTCTCCGTGAGCTTCGCCTCTTGGAGGGCGCGTACGAGGAAGATGTGAGGATCGGTGCCGCGCGTGACTGCCACGCGCTTGCCCTTCAGGTCCTCGACCTTGGCAATGGTGCTGTCCTTGCCCGTGACGAGGGCGGTCCATTCCGGACGGGAATAGACATAGATCGACTTGATCGGGTTGCCGTTGATCTTCCCGATCAGCGCGGCGGCGCCGGCCGTGGAGCCGAAATCGATGGAACCGGCATTGAGGAATTCGAGTGCCTTGTTCGAGCCGAGGGTCTGGACCCAGCGCACGCCGATCCCGTCCTTGGCCAGTTCCTTTTCCAGAAAGCCCTTGTCCTTCAGGACGAGGCTCACCGGGTTGTAGGTGGCGTAGTCGATCCGGATTTCCTTCGGCTGCGCCAGGGCGGCGGAGGACAGGCCGGTGGCGAGGGTGGCGGCGAGGAAAAGGCGGCGGGACAGGGTCACGGCGTAGCTCCTGGGTTGGCGCAGGAGCGGCTTCGAGACGCCCGGCGCTTTAGCTGCATTTGTTTCGCGCCCGCAAGCTGCTTTGCTCAAATCGGCGCGTGTCCTTTTTATAGGATCGGATCGTTTCTTTTGTCAAACGTCGCAGTTTAAAAAGAACGCTGCGGCGATGCAGGCGGCGGGAACCGATGGGCGAGGGGCCAGCAAGGTGATAAGCGGAAGAGTGAACAGGGTCCGCTCCAAGGTCGCTCCAAGGTCCGCTCATGGCCAATCCCAGTCTCGATGCCGTCCTTCCCCATCTGGGCGCTATCCCGCTCCGCGATGCCACCGAGTTGCGGTCGAGGCTGGTCCCGGAACTCAGGCTCTACCTCGACGGAATCCGGGCCACCGCCGAAGCCCGCCTCCTCGAGAAGGGGAACGGGCTCGCCTGCGCCCGCTACCTGTCGGATCGGATGGATGATCTGGTGCGCCTCGTCCACGAGGCGGTGGTCCGGCATCTCTATCCGGCCGACAACCCGTCGGCCGCCGAGCGCCTCGCCGTCGTCGCGACGGGAGGCTATGGGCGCGGGACCCTGGCGCCCGGCTCCGACGTCGATCTTCTGTTCCTGCTTCCGTACAAGAAAACCGCGTGGAGCGAGAGCGTCGTGGAGGCGATGCTCTACGTCCTCTGGGATCTGAAGCTGAAGGTCGGGCACGCCACCCGTTCCGTTGACGAATGCCTGCGGGAAGGCACGGCGGACATGACGATCCGCACGTCGCTTCTCGAAGCGCGTTTCATCTTCGGCGACGGAGCTCTCTACGACGACCTGATCACGCGCTTCGATCGGGAAATCGTCGCGTCTTCCGCCGCGGAATTCGTGGATGCGAAGCTGAAGGAGCGGGATGCCCGCGTCGCGAAGGCGGGCGCGTCGCGCTATCTCGTCGAGCCCAATGTGAAGGATGGCAAGGGCGGTCTGCGCGATCTCAACACCCTCTTCTGGATCGCGAAATACGTCTATCGCGTGCGCGAGCCCGAGGAGCTGGTGAAGGCCGGTCTCTTCACGCCGGAGGAGTTCAGGCTCTTTGCGCGTTGCGAGGAGTTTCTGTGGCGCGTGCGCTGCCATCTGCATTTCGCAACGGGTCGCGCCGAGGAGCGCCTGACATTCGATCTGCAGCGCATCATCGCGGAACGTATCGGATTTGCGGGGCGAGGTGGTCTCTCCGGTGTCGAGCGGTTCATGAAAGCCTATTTTCGCATTGCGAAGGATGTCGGCGATCTCACCGCCATCGTCTGCGCCGAGCTCGAAGCACGCCAGGCGAAGAAGCGCCCTGTGCTCGACCGCATGTTCGGACGCTTCCGCCGCCGCCGCGGCGGTGCTCTCGAAAACGAGGCCTTCGTCATCGACAACAACCGCATCAACCTTCGGACGGAGGATGCATTCGATCGTGATCCGGTCAATCTCATCAGGCTTTTCTGGCTCGCCGACCGGCACAACCTGCCCATTCATCCGGATGCGACGCGTCTCGCCACGCGGTCGCTGTCGCGGATCGGCCCGACCTTGCGCAACGACCGGGAGGCGAACCGGATGTTTCTCGACATCCTGACGTCGAGGAACGCTCCGGAGGTGGTGCTGCGGCTGATGAACGAGGCCGGAGTCCTCGGGCGCTTCATCCCCGATTTCGGCCGCATCGTGGCAATGATGCAGTTCAACATGTACCACCATTATACGGTCGACGAGCATCTCATCCGCTCCATTGGCGTGCTCACGGAGATCGAGAGCGGCAAGGGTGACGGGGATCATCCTCTCGCGATGCAGATCGCGAACACGATCCACAATCGCCGTGCCCTGTACGTGGCGGTCTTCCTGCACGACATCGCCAAGGGGCGGCCGGAGGACCACTCGGCCGCGGGCGCCGTCATCGCGCGCAAGCTCGGACCACGCTTCGGGCTGACCGATTCCGAAACGGATACGGTCGCCTGGCTCATCGAGCACCATCTGCTGGCATCCAACACCGCGCAGAGCCGCGACCTGTCCGATCCGGCCACGATCAAGGCCTTTGCCGAGACGGTCCAGACCATGGAACGCCTCAAGCTGCTCCATATGCTCACGATCGCCGATATCAAGGCGGTCGGGCCGGGGGTATGGAACGGTTGGAAGGGGCAGCTCCTGCGCAATCTCTACCATGAGACCGAAGTGCTGCTCGGCGGTGGCGCCGCCGACATGGCCCGCTCCGATCGCATCCGCCTCGCTCAGGAGGAGCTTCGCGCCGCGCTTCCCGACTGGACGCAGGAAGAGTTCGATGCCTATGCCGCCCGGCATGCGCCGGCCTACTGGCTCAAGACCGATGAGGCGCGGCGGGTGAGGCAGGCGCATTTCGTCAGGGCGTCGGACAAGGCGGGGCGGACCGTGACGACGGCCTACGAGACCGACGAGTTCCGCGGCGTGACGGAATTCACCATCCTCTCGCCGGACCATCCGCGCCTGCTCGCGATCATCACCGGCGCCTGCGCGGCGGCGGGGGGCAACATCGTCGATGCGCAGATCTTCACCACGACGGACGGCATGGCCCTGGACACCATCGTCCTGTCCCGGGCCTTCGACCGTGACGAGGACGAACTGCGCCGGGCGGAGCGGGTCGCAACCGCCATCGAGCGGGCCCTGAAAGGGGAGGTGAGGATTGCCGATCTCGTCGATGGCAAGCGGCCCGCCAAGGAGCGCTCCCGGACCTTCCAGCTCGCGCCGGAAGTCTCCATCGACAACTCCCTGTCGAGCCGCCAGACGGTGATCGAGGTGTCCGGTCTCGACCGGCCGGGCTTGCTTTACGATCTCACCACGGCCCTGGGGAAGCTCAACCTCAATATCGCCTCCGCCCATATCGTCACGTTCGGCGAAAAGGCCGTGGACGTGTTCTATGTCACCGACCTGACGGGAACCAAGGTTACTCATGCCGGCCGCCAGGCCTCGATCCGCCGGACCCTGCTCGACGTCTTCAAAGCGGAGGAAACGGACACGGGACAGCGCCGCAGCGCTTGATTTGTGGCCCCGGCGACCTGATATGTGGCCCGACCCCTTTTCCCATCTCAGTAGATTGACGATGAAGCCGCAAGACACGGAAAACCAGAATACGACGCCGCAGGCCGAGCCGAATGGCGAAGCCGCCAACGACGCCGCTCCTCAGGCATCTCCCGATCCGGTGGCCGTTCTCGAGGCCGAGAAGGCCGACCTGAAGGACAAGATGTTGCGCCTGATGGCCGACATGGAGAACCTGCGTCGGCGCACCGAGCGCGAGGTTGCCGATGCCCGCTCCTATGCGGTTACCAATTTCGCCCGGGACATGCTCAACGTGGCCGACAACGTGCGTCGGGCCATGGAAAGCGTGCCCGAGGAGAGCCGGAATTCTGCCGACGGCGCCTTCAAGGGGCTGATCGAAGGCATCGACCTCACCGAGCGCGACCTGCTCAAGACGCTTGAGCGCCATGGAGTGAAGAAGCTCGATCCCCAGGGCCAGAAGTTCGATCCGCACGTCCATCAGGCCATGTTCGAGGTTCCCAATCCCGATGTGCCGAACGGCACCGTCGTCCAGGTCGTCCAGTCCGGCTACGTCATCGGCGACCGGGTGCTGCGCCCGGCTCTCGTGGGCGTGGCCAAGGGCGGGCCGAAGGCCACCGGCAACGGCGCCCAGGAAGCCGATAATCCCTCCGCGGCCTCCTGACGGTCTCTCATCCTTCGTCATTCCGGGACGGCCCTCTGGGCCAGGCCGGAACCCATGGGCACCAGCGGTTCAGGATGAAGCCCTACGGCAGCCGTCGCGCGCTCTGTTCTGCACCGTCGCGGTGATGGGGTCCCCCGCTCCGCGTGGCCCTTCGGGTCGGGCTCTCGCTTCACGCGCCCGGGAATGACGGCTGTTCCCACGCCGGAGCATCGTGTTCTACAATCGGCTGCCGCATCTCCCGCGGTGACAAGAACCTTCGCGATCGAGAGCGCGCCCCGATGGGCTTCGTCAGCAGCATTCCCTTTGAAGCGATCGGGGTCGGCGTGTTTGCGCTCACGGGCGCCCTGGTGGGCGCTCGAAAGGGAATGGACCCATTCGGCTTTGCCCTTCTCGCAACGGTGACGGGCGTGGGCGGCGGGACCCTGCGGGACCTGCTGATCGGGACACGCCCTGTCTTCTGGGTGGGCGATCCTCGGGACGTGCTCGTCTGCCTTCTGGTGGCCGGAATCGTCTTCGCCCTCGGGCCGCGCCGCGTCGCGGCCTTGGATGGCGGGCGGCGGGGGCGGGCCCTGCTCTGGGCCGATGCTGTCGGTCTGGCGCTCTTCGCGGTCGGCGGCACCGGCAAGGCTCTGGCGGCCGGCGCTCCGGCCCTTTCGGCCGTGGCCCTCGGCACCATCACCGCGACCTTCGGCGGCATTATCCGGGATATCCTGGCCGGAACGACGCCGCTGGTGCTGCGAAAGGAAATCTACGTCACCGCGGCGGCTCTGGGCGCCGGCGTCATGGTGAGCCTCCAGGCCGTGGGTATTTCACCCTTCGCCAGTGCTGCGGCGGGCTTTGTCGCCGCTCTCGGTCTCCGGGCGCTGGCGATCCTGCGTGGCTGGTCCCTGCCGGCTTTCCCGCAGCGTGGCGGGGACTAGAACATCGTCTCGACGCCATCGATCACCTGGCGGAAGCGCGGCAGATAGGTCCGCCGGTCGGCGATCCTCGTCAGGCCGACCATCCGTACGTAGCGACCGTTGTCGAAGCGGATCGTCTGCATGACGACCACCGGCTCGCCGGAAGCAGCCTCCTTCGCCCGTGCCACGATCTCGTGCCAGTCCTGCCCCTGCAGCCGGAACGATTCCGAGCGCTCGATGGCGACCTCCTTGAGAATCTGGTTCGCATTGAGGGCTGCCTGGGCGAACTGGTCCCGCCGTTCCGCGGATTGCGGTGCCGGGGCCTGGGAGGCGGCGAGGATGAGGATCGGCTGTTCCACAGCCTTGATCGTGTCCTTGGGGCCCTCGGTCAGCAGGACCGAATTTCCCGAAGTGACCCGCACCGGGCGGAATCCCGCCTTGTCGCGGATCCGGAAGGGCAGGGCCGAGATCTGTTCCTCGAGGGACACCGGGCCACGCAGCGCCACGCTCTTCAACGCCGCCCGCACCGCGGCCTCGCTGTATCCGTCCTCGCCGCCCTCGACCTCCGCGACGAGAAGGGCCGTCAGATCGGATCCCTTGAGCGCCAGCACCCATTTGCGCCCCTTGACGGCACCGGTCATGGCGCCGGAGACGAGCAGGCCGGATGTGCCGGCGAGATTGAGCTTCTCCCGCGACACGACATCCAGGCCCTGCCGGCGCAGCGATTCCTTGGTCATCCCGGCCACGACCTGCTCATAGGCCTGGGGCGGCAGTTCGGTGATGCTGATGGCAGCCGCCTTCTGGGGATTCTCGAATCCCGTGAAGCGCTTCGACGGCACCATGTCCTCGAGCGGTACGAGCCCGACCCGCGACGCGGGTGGAAAGATCGGCTCGGCGGCGAGGGCCGCCTGGAACGACAGGGCGAGCCCGAAGGCGGCGACAGCGAAACCTTTCATCGAGGATTCTCCGAACATTCCCAGTCTCCACGCTTAAAGCGGCTTCTCGACCTTGCGCAAGGTGAGATTGAGTCGCCCGCCCTGCGGCAGCAGGTCCGAGGTCTCGGCCAGCAGCCGGTCGATCCCGTGATGGATCAGCCGCGCGGGTCCGCCGAACACGATCGCGTCACCCGATCTCAGCCGGATCGAGCGGGTCGGGTCCTTGCGGTCGAGCCCGCCATAGCGGAACAGCGCCGTATCCCCGAGCGAGAGCGACACCACGGGGGCGGCAAGCTCCTCCTCGTCCTTGTCCTGGTGCATGCCCATGCGGGCCCCAGGGGAGTAGAAATTGATCAGGCAGGCATCGGGCAGATGCGGATAGCCGCTCAGCGCCCCCCAGGCCGCCAGGATCGGCTCGGGGATCGCCGGCCAGGGCGCGCCCGTCTCCGGATGGGCCGGCTGGTAGCGGTAGCCTCGTTCGTCCGAGACCCAGCCGAGGCGGCCGCAATTGGTCATGCGCACGGAGAACGGCTTGCCGGTGCGCGGCATGCGCGGCGTGTAGAGCGGCGCGGCGCGGGTCACCTCCCGCACGGCCTTGAGCCATCGCTCCTGGGCCGGACGGTCCAGGTAATCCGGATGATAGGTGAGGCCGGGGGCGAGGGTGATGGCAGACATGGGGCCTCGGGGACGAGATGATGCGCCATCGTTCCCGTCTCCGGGACCGGGGGTCAAGAGACCGTTTGTCATCCCGGGGTCGCGTTAGCCCCGAACCCACAAGCCGGAAGCGTCACGGGAATGGAGCAGCGACAGCCGCCATATCCTGTCCTCAGCGCCGGCGGTTATCGGGTCGGGGCCCAGCGCTCCGGGCTGTCCCGGAACGACAATGGCGGCGCTGGCGGCCCTTCACAGAGACATAGGGTCAGGCCGCGAGCACCTTCTTGTCCTCGACCGTCGTATCCGCCTTGAGGGTATAGACCAGGGGGATCCCGGTCGCGAGTTCCATGGAGGGGATCGTCTCCGGCGTCAGCCTGTCGAGGACCATCACGAGGGCGCGCAGGGAATTGCCGTGGGCCGCGACCAGCACGCGCTCGCCGCGCATCACATGCGGCAGGATCTCGCTCACATAGTAGGGCAGCACGCGGGCAACGGTATCCTTCAGGCTTTCGCCGCCGGGCGGGGGTACGTCGTAGGAGCGGCGCCAGAGATGGACCTGTTCCTCGCCCCATTTCGCGCGCGCATCGTCCTTGTTGAGTCCCGACAGGTCGCCATAGTCGCGCTCGTTCAGGGCTTGGTCCCGGATGGTCTCGAGGCCGGGCTGGCCGATCTCCTCGAGGATCAGGTCGCAGGTCCGCTGGGCGCGCGACAGGTCGGAGGTGAAGGCGATATCGAACTGGATCCCCAGGGCCTTCAGGCGCCGGCCTGCTTCCCGCGCCTCCTTGACGCCGAGATCCGTAAGGCCCGGGTCCTTCCAGCCGGTAAAGAGGTTCTTGAGGTTCCAGTCACTCTGGCCATGGCGGGCAAGGACGAGAAGGCGGTTCATGAATCTGCGTCTCCGGATCGAGGGGATGGTCGTTAGAGGGAATCGAGGCCGAGGACATCGGCCATCGTGTAATAGCCGGGCTTCTTGTCGAAGCCCCAGAGGGCGGCCTTCACGGCGCCGCGGGCGAAAATGCCCCGGTCCTCGGCCCGGTGTACCAGTTCCACGCGTTCGCCGGAGCCGGCGAACGTGACGTTGTGATCTCCGACGACCGTGCCGCCGCGCAGGGCCGCGAAGCCGATGTCGCCGGTGCGGCGCGCACCCGTATGACCGTCCCGGCTTCGCACCGAATGATCCCTCAGCGAAATCCCGCGGCCCCGGGCCGCCGCCTCCCCGAGCAGGAGAGCCGTCCCGGACGGAGCATCCACCTTCATGCGGTGGTGCATTTCGAGGATTTCGATATCGAAATCCTCGCCGAGGGCCGCTGCCGCCTGGCGCACCAGTCCGGCAAGGAGATTCACACCGAGCGACATGTTGCCGGACTGGATGATCCGCGCATGCCGCGCCGCCGCTTCGAGTTTCGCGAAGTCGGGGTCCTGAAGGCCGGTCGTGCCGATCACGTGGACGATCCGCGCCTGGGCCGCGAGGGCGGCAAAACCGACGCTCGCAGCCGGTGTCGTGAAATCCAGCACGCCGTCGGCCTGGGCAAAGACGGGGAGGGGGTCATCCGTCACGTCGATGTCGAGAAGGCCCGTCCCGGCAATGAGCCCCGCATCGTGGCCGACGATATCGGAGCCGGGTCTTGCGATGGCGCCGACGAGGCGGCAGCCCTCCGCTTCCGCCACCGCCTTGATGAGCATGCGCCCCATGCGCCCGGCCGCACCGACCACGACAAGTCGCATCTCGCTCATGCCCAAGTCTCCTCCAGTCGGTCTGGGTATAGCGGTACGGCCATGACGTGCAAAGCTCAGATCGGCCTGACCATGAGGATCCGCCGCCTCGGATCGAAGCCGCTGGCGATCTCATGGTCGAACAGCAGCCTGAGGCTTTGATGGGCTTGATGGAGCGGCAACTCCACGAAACCGAGTCTCGCGTAAAATGGCGCGTTGAAGGCGATGAACCGGTCCGTCGTCAGCGTGATTCCGGTGCAAGCCTCCCTGGCGGCATGGTCCATGGCGAGTTGCATCAGCAGCCGCCCGATCCCCCTGCGCTGATGGTCCCGATGGACGCTCATCTCCCTCACGAACAGGGAACCCGCGATGGTCTCCGCGGCGAGGAAGCCGACCGGTTCGTCGTGCCGGTCGGCGGCGACCCACAGCAGGCCCGCATCGTGGCAGGCCTGCAAGGTCCCGGAGGGCGTGACCTCCGGGATATCCGTCGGTTCTCCGAGGGCTTCGAAATAGACCACGGCGGCGGAGCGCTCGATGTCTGCGAGGCGCGAGACATCGCCCGGCCGGCTCCGTCGAACGCGATAGGCCGGATCCGTCATGCGGGCTGCGGCCCGTCATACCCTTCGATGACGAGGATCTCGGCGACCGCATGGCCGTCCCGCTCCGCCTTGGCCGCCTGGTATTCGGGGGAATCCCAGCAGGCGAGCGCGGCCTCGTAAGACGGGAATTCGATCACCACATTGCGGGCCCGCGCTGCGCCCTCGACGGCCTTGAACGGACCGCCGCGCACGAGGAAGCGCGCTCCGAATTTGGCGAAGGCCGCCGCATTGGCGCGGACATAGTTCTGGTAGGCGTCGGGATTGGTGACGTCGACGCGGCCGATCCAGTACCCCTTGGCCATCATTCCGCTCCTTCGACGAGAACGAATTCCGCGAAGCAGGCGCCGTCGCGATGGGCCTTGGCGGCCTGATATTCGGGCGAATTGTAATAGCGCCTCGCCTGCTCCATCGACTCGAATTCGATCACCACGTTGCGGGGCCGCGCCTCACCCTCCAGGGCCTCATGGGCGCCGCCGCGCACGAGGGGGCGGCCATTGTATTTGCGGATCGCCTCCGAGGCGCCCTTGGCATATTCCGCATAGGCCTCGGGATTCGTCACGGTAACGCGGGCGATGACATAGCCTTTGGGCATGGAGTTTTCCTCGATGGTGGTGGTGCAGGGGACGCCGCGGGTGGCGCAACGTCAAGCGGGGCGTGCGGCGTTCATCTCGGCGAGAATGGCCTGGGCCGCGGCGCGCGGATCGGCGGCCTTCACGACGGGACGGCCGACGACGAGATGGGTCGCGCCGGCCCGGATCGCATCCGCCGGGGTGACAACGCGCTTCTGGTCCCCGGCCTCCGCGCCCGCGGGGCGGATGCCCGGCGTGACGATGAGGCGGTCGGGGCCGAGGATCTCGCGGACGCGGGCCGCTTCCGTGGCGGCACAGACGATACCGTCGACACCGATATCGCGGGCCTGCGCCGCGCGGCGGGCGACGAGTTCGGCGGCCGGGACGGGCACATACCCAGCCTCGACCAGGTCGCTGTCGTCGTAGGAGGTCAGCACGGTGACGGCGAGGATCTTGAGGGACGAGCCGGCCTTGCCCGCGACCGCGGCCCGCATGGTCTGCGGATAGGCATGGACCGTCAGGAGCGTCGCGCCGAGCTTCGCCACCGAGCGCACGCCCTGCTCCACGGTGTTGGCGATGTCGTGCAGCTTGAGATCGAGAAAGACTTTCTTGCCCTCGGCGATCAGCTCCCGCGCCAGCTCGAAGCCGCCCGCATAGGCGAGCTGATAGCCGATCTTGTAGAATGTCCCCGCATCCCCGATCCGCCCGACGATCGTGCGGGCCTCCTCGACGGAGGATACGTCGAGTCCAATGATCAATCTGTCACGCATGTCCCCCACCGGTATGGATTCCGTGTGAAAGGACATGGCGGTGCTCATGGACGGGTGACCTTGTTGTAGACCCAGACGCGGGCCGGGGGGAGATTGCGCCAGATCCGGTTGGAGGCGCGGGTGCGATAGGCCTGCGAGCGGGCCGGAATCGGCGGCACGACCGCATAGGTGAACTGGATGAAGGGGGCGTCGGCATGCATCATGCCCTGCGCCGCCTCCAGAAGATCCAGACGCTGGTCCATCGGCTTGGTGAACAGGGGCAGGCTGGACACGGTCGCGGCGGCGGGTTCGGTGAGGATGCCCGACAGGGTGTCGCCGAGATCGTAGGCGTCGCCCTGGACGATCGTCGCCTTGGGAAAACGGCGCTTCAGGAGCTGGCAGAATTCCGGATTGAACTCGACCAGAATGAGCCGGTCCTGCGCCACGCCGCGCCGCACGAGGGCATCGGTCACCGGTCCCGTGCCAGGACCGAGCTCCAGGATCGGGCCGGGGATGCGCGGATCCACATAGGCCGCCATGGTCCGTGCCAGGGCCTTGCCGGACGGAGTCACCGCACCCACGACGAGAGGGCGCTCGAGCCAGGATCGCAGAAAGCGGGCTTCGTCTTGAAAGCGGTCCTTGCCGAGAGGCAGTTTTCGGGGACGAGGCCGTTGAAACGACTGGAGCACGGGGCAGACCCTTCAAGCCGCGGATCGATCTGGTTCTTTAGATCTCAATGAAAACGACCGTCAAGCTAAGTGGATCCACTCAACCCGTCGAAGAATTCCCGCACGCGGGAGAAGAAGCCGGCGCTTTCCGGGTGATTTTCCTTGGAACATTCCTGATCGAACTCCATGAGGAGCTCGCGCTGGCGCTTGCTGAGTTTCTGCGGCGTTTCCACAACAACCTGGATGTAGAGGTCGCCCACATCCCGCGAGCGCAGTACCGGCATGCCCTTGCCCCGGAGGCGGAACTGCTTGCCCGACTGCGTCCCCTCGGGGACTTTGACCTGGGCGTCGCTGCCGCTGAGCGTCGGGACGCTGAACTCGCCGCCGAGCGCCGCCGTGACCATGGAAATCGGAACCCGGCAGAACAGGTCGGCCCCGTCGCGCTGGTAGAAGGGGTGGGGCTTGATCGACAGGAAGATGTAGAGATCACCCGCCGGTCCGCCGCGCAGGCCGGCCTCGCCCTCGCCCGCCAGGCGGATGCGCGTGCCGTCCTCCACGCCCGCCGGAATGTTGACCGACAGGGTCCGTTCCTTGGTGGTCCGGCCGGCACCGCCGCAATTGGGGCAGGGGTCGTCGATCACCTCGCCGCGGCCATGGCAGTTGGGGCAGGTCCGCTCGATGGAGAAGAACCCCTGGGTGGCGCGCACGCGGCCCGCGCCGCCGCAGGTGGGGCAGGACTTGGGCTGGGAGCCTGCCTTGGCGCCGCTGCCGGCGCAGACCTCGCAGGTGACGGAGGTCGGGATCTTCAATTCGGCGGTCTTGCCGTGGAAGGCCTCGTCGAGGTTGATCTCGAGATTGTAGCGCATGTCGGCGCCGCGCTCGCGGCCGCTGCTGCTGCGTCCGCCGCGCCCCCGCGTCTCGCCGAAGAAATTCTCGAAGATGTCCGACATGAAGTCGGAGAAGTCGTTGCCGAAGCCGGGCCCGCCTCCGCCGCCATTGGCGAAAGCCGCGTGGCCGTAGCGATCGTAGGCGGCGCGCTTCTGGCCGTCGGAAAGGGTCTGATAGGCCTCGTTGATTTCCTTGAACTTGATCTCGGCCTCGTGATCGCCCGGGTTGCGGTCCGGGTGATATTGCATCGCGAGCTTGCGGAAGGCGGATTTCATCTCACCCTCGGTGCAGGTCCGCGAGACGCCGAGCACCTCGTAATAATCGCGTTTCGACATGTCAGGCGCCCCTTGGAGCGGCCGGCCGCTCCATCATGCCGCGCATCCGTCGCGCTCCCGTTTCCAGCGTCGTCGTCGTTTCTGCCCGGAGGACGCGGTCGCGCCCACGGGCCATTGTCGGACGGTCGAATACGCCGGCGGCCTCTTTGTGCCGGGTGCCACGGATATCGGTCGGCAAGTCGGTCATTCTTGGTTCAAGCCTTTCCAGCCCGTTCATGAAAACGGCACCCGGCGAGGAAACACCGGGTGCCGAATTCTTCAAGACGCGGCCATGGATCAGGCGCGCTTCTTCTTGTCGTCGTCGTCGACTTCCTGGAAGTCGGCGTCGATGACATCGTCCTTCTTCGGCTCCTCGCCGGCGGCCTGCTCGCCGCCTTCACCGGCCGCCTGAGAGGCCTGGTACATGGCTTCGCCGAGCTTCATGGAGGCCTGCATCAGGTCCGTGGTGCGGGCCTTGATGGTCTCCACGTCCTCGCCGGCGAGCGCCTGGCGGAGCGCGTCGATGGCGGTTTCGATACCCTGCTTGTCGGATTCCGAAACCTTGTCGCCGTAATCCTTCAGCGACTTCTCCGTGGTGTGGACCAGGCTTTCGCCCTGGTTCTTGGTCTCGACCAGTTCGCGGCGCTTCTTGTCCTCCGAGGCATGGGCCTCGGCATCCTTCACCATCTTGTCGATATCGGCCTCCGAGAGACCGCCCGACGCCTGGATGCGGATCTGCTGCTCCTTGTTGGTGGCCTTGTCCTTCGCCGTGACGTTGACGATGCCATTGGCATCGATGTCGAAGGTCACTTCGATCTGCGGCATGCCGCGCGGCGCCGGGGGAATCCCCATCAGGTCGAACTGGCCGAGCAGCTTGTTGTCCGCGGCCATTTCGCGCTCGCCCTGGAAGACCCGGATCGTCACCGCGTTCTGGTTGTCCTCGGCGGTGGAGAAGACCTGGCTCTTCTTGGTCGGGATCGTCGTGTTGCGGTCGATCAGGCGGGTGAAGACGCCACCCAGCGTCTCGATGCCGAGCGACAGCGGCGTCACGTCGAGAAGCAGCACGTCCTTCACGTCGCCCTGCAGGACGCCGGCCTGGACAGCGGCGCCGATGGCGACCACCTCGTCCGGGTTCACGCCCTTATGGGGCTCCTTGCCGAAGAACGCCTTCACGACTTCCTGGATCTTCGGCATGCGGGTCATGCCGCCGACCAGGACCACCTCGTCGATCTCGCCGGCGGAGACGCCGGCATCCTTGAGGGCCTTGCGGCAGGGTTCGACGGTCTTCTGCACCAGATCGTCGACGAGCGACTCGAACTTGGCGCGGGAAAGCTTCAGCGCGAGGTGCTTGGGACCTGTCGCATCCGCAGTGATGTAGGGCAGGTTGATTTCGGTCTGCTGCGCGGAGGACAGCTCGATCTTCGCCTTCTCGGCAGCCTCCTTGAGGCGCTGGAGCGCGAGCTTGTCCTTCGTCAGGTCGATGCCCTGCTCCTTCTTGAACTCGGAGGCCAGGTATTCGACGAGGCGCATGTCGAAGTCTTCGCCGCCGAGGAACGTGTCGCCGTTCGTGGACTTCACCTCGAAGACGCCGTCGCCGATCTCGAGGATCGACACGTCGAAGGTGCCGCCGCCGAGGTCATAGACCGCGATAGTGCCGTGCTGCTTCTTGTCGAGGCCATAGGCGAGGGCGGCTGCCGTCGGCTCGTTGATGATGCGCAGCACCTCGAGGCCGGCGATCTTGCCCGCATCCTTGGTCGCCTGGCGCTGAGCGTCGTTGAAATAGGCAGGAACCGTGATCACGGCCTGCGTCACAGGCTGGCCGAGATGAGCCTCTGCAGTCTCCTTCATCTTCTGAAGAATGAAGGCGGAGATCTGGGAGGGAGAATATTGCTTGCCGTCGGCTTCGACCCAGGCGTCGCCGTTCGGACCCTTGATGATGTGGTAGGGAACGAGGCCCATGTCCTTCTTGGTCATGGGATCGTCGAAGGTGCGTCCGATCAGGCGCTTGATGGCGAAGAAGGTGCGCTCCGGATTCGTGACCGCCTGGCGCTTGGCCGGCTGGCCGACGAGGCGCTCGCCTTCGTCCGTGAAGGCCACGATGGACGGGGTCGTCCGCGCGCCTTCCGCATTCTCGATGACTTTGGCCTGCGAGCCTTCCATCACGGCGACGCAGGAATTGGTGGTGCCGAGGTCGATACCGATGACCTTACCCATGGCGGGATCCCTCACTTTCAAGCAGACCGCCGAGCCCCGAAGCGGCCCGGCCCATGGCTTATGGGTTGAACATGGACAGGGTGCATCCGTAGCCGGCTGCCCCCTGTACTGGCGCTGATATAAGAAGGGGTTTCAAACGCCGCAAGACGACGATGAGCGGATGGCCCCCGCTCTTCGCCGTCTCCGGACCTCAGTGTTGCAATCCTGCCATAAGCGAACAGGCTCAGGAGGCTACGCTTGCTGGAGCCCCGCCTCCCATCCGAGGATCGCCTGCTTGCGGGTCAGGCCCCAGTGGTAGCCGGTGAGCGCGCCCGAGCGGCCGAGCACCCGGTGGCAGGGGACGACGAAGGATACAGGGTTCCGCCCGACGGCCGCCCCTACGGCCCGGCAGGCCTTGGGGCTGCCGATATGCCGGGCGATATCGGAATAGGTCGTCGCCCGGTCGCGGGGAATGCGCAGCAGCGTCTGCCAGACCCGGACCTCGAAATCGGTGCCGATGAGGACGACCCGCAGCGGCCGTTCCTCCTGCCACCGGGCCGGGTCGAAGATCCGGCCCGCGAGCGGCGCGGTCGCCATGTGATCCTCGACATAGTCCGCCTTCGGCCAGCGCCGTTGCAGATCCGCCAGTGCCGCCCGGCGGTCGCCATCGTCGACGAATCCCAGCCCGGCGAGACCCCGCTCGGTGGCGACCAGCACGGCCTCGCCGAACGGGGACGGATGGAAGCCGAACCGCATGGTGAGCCCGGCTCCGCCCGCCTTGTAGTCGCCCGGGGTCATCGCTTCGTGCGTCACGAAGAGATCGTGGAGGCGGGCCGGCCCCGACAGGCCGAGCTCGTAGGTCGTGTCGAGAACGCTGGCGGAGGAGGCCAGCAGGGCCTTGGCATTGTCCAGGGTGATCGCCTGGAGAAAGGCCTTCGGCGACAGGCCCGCCCAGCGGCGGAAGAGGTGGTGCACATGGGTCGTCGACAGACCCACATGCTCTGCGATGGCCTCGAGGGAAGGCTGCTCGCGCCAGCGCTCGGAAATAAAGGCGATGATGGAGCGAACCCGCTCGTAGTCGGAATGCGGCGCGTCCGGCACGAGGTCGAAGGCGGCGGGCTCGATGGTGATGTCGCGCAATGTGTTCAGCATGGGCGTGATCCTTTGTCCGCCATCATAGGCATCCGGACGGGCCCGGACACCCGTTTCCTGTGCCGGGGGAATGATGCTTTCGTCCCCATGCGGCGCGGAGCCGTACCGCCGCTGTCATTCCGGGACAGCGCATCACGCTGGGCCCGGAACCCATCGCCACCAGCGGGGCAGGATCGCGCGTGGTGATCTCCGCGGCTGTTCCTTCGGCACTGGCAGCGGTGATGGGTTCCGGACTGGCCTTCGGCCATCCGGAATGACAGCTCATCCAGAAACGCGACGGGCGCACTTATCTCCCCGCACTGTCATGGGGCCGCGAAGGGGAGCCCGCAACCCATCACCGCCAACGGTTGCGGATGGAGCGCGACGGCAACCATAGCCCTCCTTCTGAAACCTCAGCGGTTGGCGTCCCCCGGGTCGGGCCCGGCGCGATGCGCTGTGCCGGAAGGACGGCGGCGGGGAGCGTCAGCGGCCGATGTTCCGTCTTTGTTCTTGACACCCCGCTCAAGCTAGGCTATATCATGACCTGTCCCGCCGCAGCGAGGGGCGCGCGCGCGAGGCGTCGCTGGTGTGGCGGTGGGAACGGTCCCGCAGGCAAGGTCACGCCGCCTTTGCCGGGCGGGGGGCCCAGGCTGTGCCCGGGGCTGCCGGTTGGTCCGCCGCCGCCCGCTGTCGCGAACAGCGGTGTCCGCGCCGGGCAGCAGGCCAGCCCTGCGCCGCCTGTCCGCCGCAACGAACCGTGCGCGATGACGCTTCGGCTCTTCGCTTCACTCCCATCCCACCCGAGCCGGAGCCGACACCGCGCCCCCCTCGAGCCTGCTTCCCCTCCGGGCCACCAAGCCCGGAGGCCGAAGCGGCGTGGCGGTTTCACAGACCGCGCTTCACGTCCGACAGGGCCCGGCCGAAAGCCTTCGCAAAGCTTTCCCGCTCGGGCGGAGACAGGTCCCGGGCGATCACCACATGCTGGCCACGGGAGATGAGCGACAGTTCCTGGAGGCCGTATTCGTCGTCGTCCCGCCGGTCGAGGCGGGTCCAGAGCGGATTGAACCGCCATTCGCGGACCTCGCCACGATCGCTGACCTTCTTGAGCAGCAAACGGATGGGCGTCAGGACCAGGATCTCGAAGGATTGTCCGTGCCGGTTGTTGATTCGGAGGGCGAGATAGAGCCCGAGGACGTCGAGGCCAAAGAATCCGGCAACGGGCCAGAAGCCCAGATACAGGAAAGGCAGGCTTGCGATGATGGACGTAAGACAGAGGAGGATCATCACGATCCGGAAGCCCTGCGGGCCGAGCGACCGATGCGGCCGGATCACGGCCTCGAAGACGGGCCGCTCCAGCCGCTCCATGACTTCGAATGCCGCTTTGCCGCTTTGCATCTCGTCATTATAACGCAATCATGTCCGATCTGAAGCGGTCAACCCGCCGCATTTCCAAATCCAGAGCAGGGCCGGCCGCGCCGGCGGTGGCATCCGTTCCGAAGCAGTCCGGCAGGACAGCCCGTTCCCGCGCGCCGAAGCCGGTCGATCGGGACGTCCTGGTCGAAATCTTTCGCCGCTTCCGCGATCTCAGCCCGGAGCCGAAGGGCGAGCTCGAACATACCAATCCCTATACGCTCCTCGTGGCGGTGGCGCTTTCAGCCCAGTCGACGGATGTCGGTGTGAACAAGGCGACCCGCGGCCTGTTCCCGATCGCCGACACGCCCGAAAAGATGCTGGCGCTCGGCGAAGAGGGCCTGCGCGAACGGATCAAGACGCTTAACTTCTTCAACACCAAGGCGAAGAACGTCATCGCCTTTTCCAAGCGGCTCGTGGAGGAGTTCGGCGGCAAGGTGCCGGATTCCATCGAGATCCTCGAGACCTTTCCGGGCGTCGGCCGCAAGACCGCGAGCGTCGTGGTCAACATCGCCTTCGGCGACCCGCGCATCGCCGTCGACACGCATATCTTCCGCGTCGCGAACCGCATTCCCCTCGCGGTCACCAGAACTCCCCTCGAGACGCAGGTGGCCCTCGAAGCCCGGGTGCCGGACGAGTTCCGGCTTCATGCCCACCACTGGCTGATCCTTCATGGGCGCTATGTCTGCAAGGCGCGCAGGCCGGAATGCTGGCGTTGCCCGATCGCGGATCTCTGCCGCTATCCGGACAAGACGCCGGCGCCCGTCGCAGGGCGGCACATCACCGCCTGAGGCACTGGAACGGACCGCGCGAGCAGGCGATGCCAGGCGTCGAGCAGGCGACACCCTCGGGCCTGCGACTGCAGATGATGCAGCCGTCGGTCCATTCCTGGCAGGAGGCGCCTGGGCTCGCCGGCTGCGGGGCCGACATGGCGATCAGGATGGCGAGCAGCACGGTCGCGACAGCGGTTACGACCGCGATCGTCGCCGCCAGGACTTCGCCGGGTGCGGACATCGGCTCGGTCTAGCCGAACACGATCAGGCCGGCGAGGCCCGCGGCGCCAACGACGATCCGCCACCAGGCGAAGGGGGCGAAGCCGTGGCGCGAGATGTAGTCGAGGAAAGTCTTCACCACGACGAGGGCCGCCAGGAAGGCCGCCACGAATCCGGCAATGATGAGCGAGGCGTCGTTGGCCGAGAGAATTTTGTAGTTCTTCAGGAGGTCGTAGGCGAAGGCGCCGGCCATGGTCGGCATGGCGAGATAGAAGGAGAACTCCGCCGCCGCGCGCTTGTCGGCTCCGAGCATCATGGCGCCGACGATGGTCGCTCCCGAGCGCGATACGCCGGGGATCATGGCAAGGCACTGGAGAAAGCCGATCTTCAGATACATCGGCAGGGGAAACTTGGTGGCATCGTGATGGACGGGCTTCAACGGCATGGCGTCCACCATCAGCAGCACGAAGCCGCCGGCGATCAGGGTCATGCAGACGATCCACGGATCGAACAGCACCTCCTTGATGAAGCCGTGGAGGGCGGCGCCGATCAGGGCGGCGGGCAGGAAGGCCACGAGGACGCCGATGACGAACCGGCGTGCGCCCGGATCGTACGGCAGAGCCTTGGCGATGGCCCAGAGCCGGTTGAAGTAAACCGACAGGATCGCCAGGATCGCTCCGAGCTGGATCAGGACCTCGAAGGTCTTGCCGGTGGACTCGAATCCCAGGAAATGGCCGACGAGCAGAAGGTGGCCTGTCGAGGAGACCGGGAGGAATTCGGTCAGGCCCTCGATGAGGCCCAGGAACAGCGCCTCGATGATTTGCGACATCGTTGGAAATCCTAAAGAGCGGCGCCAGATGGAGGCGGGCCTCCGCCCCTGTCAAGCGAAGCCTGCGCCCTCGGCGCAAGCCGTCTGCGCACGGGACATGAGATTCACCAAAATTCCTTACCGGGCCTTAACGAAACGCGGCCTTATTCTCGCCGCCTGTTTCGCGTCTGAGACGTTCATGGCCATCCTCCATTATCATCCCTTTTGCCCGCACTCGCGGTTTGTGCGCTTGATTCTGGCTGAATTGGGCCTGGAAGCGGACATGATCGAGGAGAAGCCATGGGAGCGGCGGGTCCCGCTGCTCGAAATCAATCCCGCGGGTAACCTGCCCCTGTTCATCGACGATGACGGCCAGGCGGTTCCAGGGCCCTCGGTGATCGCGGAGTACCTCGACGATACGCGGGGAGACAGTCTCGCCGATCGCCGCTTCCTGCCTCGGGGAGCCGCCGACCGGGTCGAGGTCCGCCGGCTGCTCGACTGGTTCCTGGTCAAGTTCCATGGCGAGGTTTCCGATTATCTCGCCACGGAAAAGATCTATAAGCGCTTCATGCCGTCCGAACTGGGCGGCGGTCCGCCCGACATGGGCGCGATTCGCGCGGCGCGAGCCAATGTGCGATACCATCTCAAATATATCGGGTACCTGATCGCAACCCGGAACTGGCTGGCGGGTCACCAACTGACCTACGCGGATCTCGCGGCGGCGGCCCATCTCTCGATAGTGGATTATCTCGGCGACGTGCCATGGGACGAGGACGAAACAGCGAAGCATTGGTACGCCAGGATCAAGTCCCGGCCGTCATTCCGCGCGCTCCTGGCGGATCGCGTGCCGGGCATGGCTCCGTCGGAGCACTACGACAACCTGGACTTCTAGAGGGCGAGGGCCTCAAGCGCGCTCTCGTCGACCGGGCCCGTGGGCTCGGCTTCGATGTCGTCCGCGTCGCCCGCCCGGATGCGATCCCGCTGGCGCCCGGACGGCTCGAGGCCTGGCTTGCCGAGGGACATCACGGCTCCATGGCGTGGATGGCCGAGACGGCCGAGCGCCGCGCCGACCCACGGACCCTCTGGCCCGAGGTACGGAGCGTCATCCTGCTCGGCCTCAATTACGGCCCGGCGGAAGATCCGCTCGCAGCCCTGTCGCTGACGGATCATGGCGCGATCTCGGTCTATGCCCGCAACCGGGACTACCACGATGTCATCAAGGGAAAGCTGAAGGAGGCCGCGGGCCTCCTCGCCGCGAAGGCCGGTGCGGACGTCAAGGTTTTCGTCGATACGGCCCCGGTGATGGAAAAGCCCCTGGCCCAGGCCGCGGGCCTCGGCTGGCAGGGCAAGCACACCGTCGTCGTATCGCGGGAATTCGGCAGCTGGCTCTTCCTCGGCGCGATCTTCACCACGGCGGAATTGCCTGCCGACGCGCCGGAGCGCGACCATTGCGGGTCCTGCCGGCGCTGCCTCGACATCTGCCCGACCAACGCTTTTCCTGCGCCCTACCAGCTCGATGCGCGCCGCTGCATCTCCTACCTCACCATCGAGCACAAGGGCCACATCCCCGTGGATCTGCGGTCCGGCATCGGCAACCGGATCTTCGGCTGCGACGATTGCCTCGCGGTCTGCCCCTGGAACAAGTTCGCGCAGAAGGCCAGCGAAGCACGCCTCGTTCAAAGGGACGACCTCGCGGCGCTCCCACTCGCCGAACTCTCCCGCCTGGATGACGCCGCCTTCCGTGCGCAGTTCTCCGGGACTCCCATCAAGCGGACAGGTCGTGACCGCTTCCTGCGCAACGTGCTCATCGCCATCGGCAATTCGGGTGACAGGCGCCTCGCCGAGGAGGCCGTGCGCCTGCTCGACGATGCCTCTCCCCTGATCCGCGCCATGGCCGTCTGGGCCTTGTCGCGACTGCTGCGCCCGGCCGATCTTGCCCGCCACGCGGCGGGGCGGCGGGACCAGGAGGCGGACGAGGACGTGCGCGCGGAATGGGAACGGGCGCTGGCGCCCCGCGAGGGCGCCGCATGAGGCTTTTCGTCTTCGGCCTCGGCTATACGGCGCTTTCCTTCGTCCGGAGCGGCATCGCCTGGTCCGACGTAACGGGAACGGTCCGGAGCGCGGACAAGGCCGACCGGCTCAGGAGAGACGGTCTCTCGGCCATCCCCTTCCTTCCAGGCAGCGAGGCGGAGCTGGTGCGCGGAATCGGCCAAGCCGATGCGCTGCTGATCTCGGCGCCGCCTTCAGAGGCCGGGGATCCGCTGCTCGCCCGGTTCCGGGATGTTCTCGCCTCGGCCCCGCATCTCGCCTGGATCGGCTATCTCTCCACCACCGGGGTCTATGGCGACCGGGGTGGGGCGTGGACCGACGAAACCGTTCCGGCCAACCCGCAAAGCCTGGCGTCGCGGCGCCGCCTTGCTGCAGAGGAGGCCTGGCTTACTCTGGGGCGCGAGATTCGGAGGCCGGTTCAGATCTTCCGTCTGTCGGGGATCTACGGGCCGGGGCGCAACGCGCTGGCGAACCTCGCGCGCGGCGCGGCCCAGCGCATCGTCAAGCCGGGGCAGATGTTCAACCGGATCCATGTGGACGACATCGCTGCCGTTCTGGCCGCCTCCGTCGCTCGCCCGCGCTCCGGGGCGATCTACAACGTCGCCGACGACGAACCGGCGCCGCCGCAGGATGTGGTGACCTATGCGGCTGCCCTTGCCGGTGTCGATCCGCCACCGGAGATACCCTTCGACGCGGCGGATCTAAGCCCCATGGCGCGCAGCTTCTACGCCGAGAACAAGCGGATCGCGAACCGTCTCGCCAAGGATGAGCTGGACGTCGTGCTTCGCTATCCGACCTATCGCGAGGGTCTCGATGCGCTCTACGCCGCCGGGGAATATGCTCAGGTCGCGTGACGGTTGGCCGTCGGTCCGAAATGGCCGATATAGCGTGGATTGATGGCCGATACGGGCAGGATGACAAGCACATCCGTCGTGCCGAACTGACGGTCGATCACGGCGCCGCGCCCGAAGCTGGCCCCAAGGCGCAGGTAGCCCTTGATCATCGGCGGCAAGGCATGGAGCGCCGCCTTGGGATCGACCGCCTCCTTGGGCAGGAGATCCATTTTCGTGAAACGCTCGGGCAGGGCGCTCGCCTGCCATTCGTCCCGAGCGGACGCGTAATGGTGCAGGAAACTCAGCGGCAGGGCGAGGCTTTGCGGATCCGTGCCCTCCAGGCTGGCGCAGCCGATCATCACGTCGATGCGGTGATGCAGCACGTAAGTCCAGATGCCGTGCCAGAGGAGCTCGACCGTGCGCTTGTTGCGATAGGGCTTGAGCACGCAGGAACGGCCCAGCTCGAGAAAACGCAGGCCGGGATGGGACTGGACCAGCGGGGCGATGTCGTATTCGCCCGCCGTGTAGAAGCCCGTGTGGCGGTCGGCCACCTCCTGGCGGAGCAGGCGGTAGGTGCCGACCACCTGCGGCTTGCCGGGCCGGAAGGGCTTGGACTTCACGTCATGATCGAGCACGAGCAGGTGGTCGCACCAGGCGTCATAGTCGTCGACATCGCGCCGGGACAGCAGAGCCTGCGCGTTTGGGGCGGCCGACATCTCCTCGTAGAAAACCTTGAAGCGCAGCTTCTGCGCCCGGCGGATCTCCTTGGCCGTCGTGGCGAGGCGGACTTCGAGCGATCCGATTCGACCCAGGACCGGATCCAGCGTGCCGTGGTCGCGAACAATCCTCCCCAGCCCCGGAATGAACTTGGCCATGCCCTTCGCGCCGAGCTCCGGCGACGAGAGGGGCGCCGGCGGAGCGAAACGGGTCAGCGGCGCTTCGTTCAGGGGGGAAGACGTCATCGAGACCTCGTTCGATTGAAGTGAATTGGGCGGGCCTTGGAGAGGGCCGGCTCCCTTGCGCTGAGACATAAAACTCATTTCGAACGGTTTTGTGACAGAGAAGATCGAGGATCGAGAGGGACTTATCAAGGGTCCTGCCATATTTCTGTCATGCTGCCCCCAAGCCTCAATTCCCATGAAATCCGCAGGTCGGCGAGTCCTCAGGCCAGCGCTGCGGTGGAGCGTCTGTCGGCGGATGCGCGGTAGGACAGGGCCTCTGCAATGTGAATCCGACGGACGCGCTCCTCCCCGTCGAGATCGGCGAGGGTGCGCGCCACCTTGAGGACCCGGTGAAAGCCGCGGGCCGAGAGGCGCATGGCATTCGCGGCGTCACGGATGAGCGACGCGCCCTCGGGATCCGGCCGGGCGATCTCATCGAGAACCGGCGGCGGGCAGGCGGCATTGGTGGCGACGCCTTCGAGTTTCAGGGCGGCATAGCGTCTGGCCTGCCGCTCCCTGGCGCCGGCGACCCTGGCGGCCGCTTCGGCGGAGCCTTCCGCCGGGGGTGGCAGGATCAGGTCCGCCGCCGTCACCGCAGGGACATCGATGACGAGGTCGATCCGGTCGAGGAGCGGACCGGAAATCCTGGCCTGGTACTGCGCCATGCAGCGCTCGTTCGGCTGGCGCCGGCAGACGAACCCGGGCTCCGTCGCCTGCCCGCAGCGGCACGGATTCATCGCCGCCACGAGCTGGAAGCGCGCCGGATAGGCGACACGGTGATTCGCCCGGGCGATCAGGATCTCTCCCGCCTCGAGGGGCTGCCGCAGGGAATCGAGCACCTGCGGCTGGAATTCCGGCAGTTCATCGAGAAAGAGCACGCCGTGATGGGCGAGCGATGCCTCGCCAGGGCGGGCATTCAGGCCCCCGCCGACGAGCGCGGCCATGGATGCCGAATGGTGCGGCGCCCGGAACGGGCGGCGATTCGTCAAGGCTCCGTTCGCCAGAAGCCCGGCCACGGACTGGATCATCGAGAGTTCGAGCAGTTCCCGCGGGGCGAGGGGCGGCAGGATGGAGGGCAGGCGTTGGGCCAGCATGGACTTGCCGGCGCCCGGCGGGCCGGACATCAGGAGGTTGTGCGCTCCGGCCGCTGCGATCTCGAGGGTCCGCTTGGCGCTCTCCTGTCCCTTGATGTCCCGGAGGTCCGGCAAGGTGCCCGAGACGGGCATGATGGCCGGCTTTGGCCTCGCCATGACCTGGCTGCCCTTGAAGTGATTGGCGAGCTGGATCAGCGATTCCGGCGCCAGGATCTCGATGTCGCTGCTGGCCCAGGCGGCCTCGGCGCCGCAGGCCGCGGGGCAGATCAGCCCCTGCTGCCGCTCGAAGGCCGCCATGGCGGCAGGCAGCACGCCGGCGACCGAGGTGATCGATCCGTCGAGTGCCAGTTCGCCGAGGACCGTGAAGCCGCTCAGGGCGTCCGGCGGAATCGCGCCCATCGCCGCCATGACGCCGAGGGCGATCGGCAGGTCGAAATGGCTGCCCTCCTTCGGCAGGTCGGCGGGAGCGAGGTTGACGGTGATGCGCTTGGCGGGCAGGGCGAGGCCGGACGCGACCAGCGCGGAGCGCACCCGCTCGCGGGATTCCGCAACGGCCTTGTCGGGAAGTCCGACTATGGTGAAGGCCACGTTGCCCGCCGCGATCTGAACCTGCACATCGACCGCGCGCGCTTCGATTCCTTCGAAGGCGACAGTTGAAACGCGCATGACCATCAGGCAGGAACTCCGTGAAAGGCGAAGCTTATCGTATGCTATATCGATGCGATAGAGATTCGTGCCGGCGCGACGGCCATTGCTCTTCGCCCCGTCGCGCAGCCGCTAGAGCTGCGCTTTCAGCCGATAGAGTGCCTCCAGCGCATCCCGGGGGGTCATCTGGTCCGGATCCATGGCCCCGAGGGCGTGGCGGAGGGGATCGGGGGCGTCATCTTTCGCAGGTTCGGCGCGGGCCGACACTGCGAAAAGGGGAAGATCGTCCACGAGCGCCCGCTTGGGATGCTCCCGGTCGGAGCGTTCGAGCTCGCTCAGGATCGCTCTCGCCCGCTCGACGACGGCGATCGGCAGGCCCGCGAGCCGCGCCACCTGCAATCCGTAGGATCGATCCGCCGTGCCGGGAACGACCTCATGCAGGAACACCACGTCGCCATGCCATTCCGTCACCTTCAACGTGGCGTTCGACAGGCGCGGAAGGCGTTCGGCCAGGGCCGTCAACTCGTGGAAGTGCGTTGCGAACAGCGCCCGGCAGCGGTTGGCTTCATGCAGGTGCTCGATGGCGGCCCAGGCGATGGACAGGCCGTCGAAGGTGGCGGTGCCGCGCCCGATCTCGTCGAGGATGACGAGGGAGTGCGAGGTCGCCTGATTGAGAATGGTCGCGGTCTCGACCATTTCGACCATGAAGGTGCTCCGCCCGCGCGCCAGGTCGTCCGCGGCGCCGACACGGGAGAAGAGGCGGTCCACGACTCCGATCCGGGCTTCTTTCGCCGGCACGAAGGAGCCCATCTGCGCCAGCACGACGATCAGGGCGTTCTGGCGCAGATAGGTGGACTTGCCGCCCATGTTCGGGCCCGTGATCAGCAGGATATGGCCCGCATCCTTGCCCGAGAGGTCGGAGTCGTTGGCGATGAAGGCCTCGCCGTCGCGCTTGAGCGCCGCCTCGACGACCGGATGGCGTCCGCCCCTGATGCGGAAGGAAAGGCTCCTGTCGATGGCGGGCCTCGTCCAGTCGAGCCGCATGGCAAGCTCGGCGAGGGCTGCCGACACATCCACCACGGCGATGGCTTGCTCCGCGGAAGAGATGGCCGCCGACAGATCCGCGAGTTCCCGGGCCATGGTCTCGAACAGCCCCAGCTCGATGCGAAGGGCCCGATCGGCCGCCGAGGCGATCTTGGCTTCGAGCTCGCCGAGCTCGACGGTGGAGAACCGCATGGCGCCGGCCATGGTCTGGCGGTGGACGAAGACCTCTTTCCAGGGCTCCTTCAGCAGATCCTCGCCCACGTTCTGCGGCACCTCGACGAAGTAGCCGATCATGTGGTTGTGCTTCACGCGCAGTGCACGGCAGCCGGTTTCGGTGGCGTAGCGCGCCTGCAGGGCGGCGATGAAGCGGCGGGAATCCTGTTGAAGCTCCCGAAGCTCGTCCAGATTCGGGTCGTAGCCGGCGCGGATGAAGCCGCCGTCGCGCTTCAGAAGGGGCATTTCGTCCGCCAAGGCCGCCGTCAGCTTCTCGGCCACGGCCGTGTCGAGGGATTGCAGCTTCCGGGACGCCTCGGAAAGCTCCTCCGGCAGGTCCGGCGCAATGGCGAGTTCGAGGCCGAGGTCGCGCGCCGCCAGGAGGCCGTCGCGGAGGCAGGCGAGATCGCGCGGGCCGCCGCGGCCGAGACCCAGACGCGACAGGGCCCGCGCGAAATCGGGCGACCGCTTGAGGATTCGGCGCAGGCGATCGCGCAAGTCGCCGTTCTCCAGAAGGGCGGCGACCGAGTCCAGCCGTTCCTGGATCATGTCCGGATCGGTCAGGGGGCCGGCAAGCCGCTCGCCCAGGAGCCGGGCGCCGCCCGGGGTCACCGTGCAGTCGATCGTGGCCAGCAGGCTCCCCGCCCGCTCGCCGGAAAGGGTCCGCGTGAGCTCCAGGTTCGCTCGCGTCGCCGCGTCGATGGCCAGAGCCGGGCCCGTCTTCTCACGGGAGGGCGGGTTCAGCACGGGGCGGCTGCCGATCTGTGTCTTTTCGATATAGAAGAGCGCGCTGCCCGCCGCGATGATCTCGGCGCGGCCGAAAGAGCCGAAGGCATCGAGAGTGGCGACCCCGAAATAATCCTTCAACCGTCGTTCCGCGGAGGCGGGATCGAGCCCTTCGCGGGACAGGGGCGTGATGGCGGCCTTCGTTTCCCGCCAGAAGGCCGCCAGCTCCGGGTCGTCGTGGATGACGTCCGGCACCAGGATCTCCCGGGGTTCGAAACGGGCGATCTCGGCGGAGAGCCCCGCGCCGTCCGTCTCGCTCAGGACGAAATGACCTGTGGATATGTCGACGGCCGCCAGACCGTAGCACCAGTCATGGTCCGACAGCCGGCGCCGGGCGACGGCGAGAAAGAAATTGGCCCTGCCCGGATCGAGAAGGCGGTCCTCGGTGATCGTGCCGGGCGTCACCAGCCGCACCACGTCGCGGCGCACGACGGATTTCGCACCGCGCTTCTTGGCCTCGGCGGGATCCTCGGTCTGCTCGCAGACGGCAACCCGATGGCCGAGGCCGATCAGGCGCTGCAGGTAGTCGTCGGCCCGCTCCACGGGCACCCCGCACATGGGAATGTCCTGTCCCAGGTGCTTCCCGCGCTTGGTCAGAACGATCCCGAGCGCCTGACTCGCGATTTCCGCATCCTCGAAGAACAGCTCGTAGAAGTCGCCCATCCGGTAGAAGAGGAGGCTGTCGGGATTGGCGGCCTTGATCTCGATGTACTGCGCCATCATCGGCGTGACGCGGCTGTCCGGCGCGGGTCTGGCGGTGGCGCGCGCATCGGGTTCGGCGCTGGCGGGGGGGAGGGCTCGGGCTTGGGACGACATCCTGATCTTACTAGCAAAACCCGCGTCGGCTTTCACCCGTGGCATAGGGTCGGGGAGAGGGGTGTGGACAAGTCTTGAGGGAAAGCGCGTCCTTGCCTTAAGGTCTCAGGCTCCCTTGGAAACGCCTCGAGATAAGAAATACACAATCAATGACCGATCAGTCCTCGACACGCCGCAGCCGGCCGACCTTCACCGATCAAGAGGCGCTTCAGTTCCATGCGCAGGGACGACCCGGGAAGCTGGAGATCGTACCGACCAAGCCCATGGCGACGCAGCGGGACCTGTCCCTGGCCTATTCCCCCGGCGTCGCGGTGCCCGTGAAGGCCATCGCCGAGAATCCCTCGCTGGCCTTCGATTACACCACCCGCTCCAACATGGTGGCCGTGATCACCAACGGCACAGCGATTCTCGGACTCGGCAATCTCGGGGCGCTGGCCGCGAAGCCGGTCATGGAGGGCAAGGCCGTCCTGTTCAAGCGTTTCGCGGATGTGGACTCGATCGATCTCGAGATCGATACCGAGGATGCGGATGCCTTCATCAACAGCGTCCGCTATCTCGGCCCCTCCTTCGGCGGCATCAATCTCGAGGACATCAAGGCGCCGGAATGCTTCATCATCGAGGAGCGCCTGCGCGAGCTCATGGACATTCCCGTCTTCCATGACGATCAGCACGGCACGGCGATCATCGCGGCGGCGGGACTCCTCAACGCCCTCCACCTCACCGGCCGCAACATGGCCCAGACCAGGCTGGTGGTGAACGGGGCGGGAGCCGCCGGCATCGCCTGCACGGAGCTGCTCAAGGCGATGGGCGTCGCACCGAACAATGTCATTCTCTGCGACACGAAGGGCGTGATCTACAAGGGTCGGACCGAAGGCATGAACCAGTGGAAGTCCGCCCATGCCGTGGAAACCAAGGCGCGCACGCTGGAAGAGGCGCTCGACGGCGCGGATGCGGTGCTCGGACTTTCGGTCAAGGGGGCCTTCACGGACGACATGATCCGATCCATGGCGCCCAACCCGATCATCTTCGCCATGGCCAACCCCGATCCCGAGATCACGCCCGAGGAGGTCGCGCGCATCCGCGACGATGTCATCATCGCGACGGGCCGGTCGGACTATCCGAACCAGGTCAACAACGTCCTCGGGTTCCCCTACATCTTCCGCGGCGCCCTCGACGTGCAGGCGACCACAATCAACATGGAGATGAAGATCGCGGCGGCGCAGGCCCTGGCGGATCTCGCCCGTGAGGACGTGCCCGACGAGGTGGCGGCGGCCTATCAGGGCGCGCGTCCGCGCTTCGGGCGCGAATACATCATTCCGGTGCCCTTCGATCCCCGGCTGATCCAGATGGTTCCGCAGGCCGTCGCGCAGGCGGCGATGGACACGGGCGTTGCCCGCCGCCCCATCGTCGATATGCGCGGCTACAAGGCACAGCTCTCGGCCCGCCGCGATCCGGTGGCGGGAACCTTGAACCGGATCTTCGAGCGCGTGCGCCGCTTCCCGAAACGGGTCGTCTTCGCGGAGGGCGAGGAGGAGCAGGTGATCCGCGCGGCCTTGTCCTTCATCAACCAGGGACTCGGACGGGCCATTCTCGTCGGGCGCGAGGACCGCATCCACGCCACGGCGGCCCAGGCGGGAATCGATCTCGAGGGGCGCGAAGGGATCGAGATCCACAATGCCCGTCTGTCGCACCGCAACAGCACCTATGCGCAGTTCCTCTACGAGCGCCTGCAGCGATCGGGCTTCCTGTTTCGCGATTGCCAGCGCCTGATCAACCAGGACCGCAATCACTTCGCCGCCTCCATGGTGGCGATGGGCGATGCAGACGCCATGGTGACGGGCGCGACGCGCAACTACTCCACGGCCCTGGCCGATGTCCGCCGCGTCATCGATGCCAAACCGGGGCATCGCGTGATCGGCCTGTCCCTCTGCCTTGCCCGCGGCCACACGGTTCTCGTGGCCGACACGGCCATCCACGAGATGCCGACGGCGCAGGAACTGGCGGAGATCGCCATTGAATCGGCCGGTGTCGCCCGCCGGCTGGGTTATGAACCGCGCGTGGCGCTGCTCTCGTTTTCGACCTTCGGTCATCCGCGGGCGGAGCGTGCCGAGAAGATCCAGGAAGCGGTCCGCATTCTCGACGGCATGCGCCTCGATTTCGAATACGACGGCGAGATGGCGGCGGACGTGGCACTCGACCGCGATGTGATGGCGCAATACCCGTTCTGCCGCCTGACCGGACCTGCCAATGTTCTGGTCATGCCGGCGTTCCACTCGGCGTCGATCTCGACCAAGATGCTGCAGGAACTCGGTGGCGCCATGGTGCTCGGTCCCATGGTCGTCGGCCTCGACCGGCCGGTCCAGATCGTCTCGCTCGGCGCGACGGACGCGGACATCGTCAACATGGCGGCGCTCGCCGCCTACAACATCGGCGGCTGAGCCGTTCCGGGCAGGGTTGTTCCGGAGCCGCGATCCCGTTCACGGAGTAAGGCCGCTCAGCCCTGCATGATTGTGGGGCTGGGATGCATTCCCGGAGAATGGTCCCGAGGCGTCACACGGGCTAAAGTCCGCCGGCGAACCGAACAAGGGGGATCAATCTTGACAGTCCGGAAACCGACCACGGTCGTCTTCGACGTGGGCAATGTCCTGTTGCGCTGGGATCCGCGCAACCTCTACCGCACGATCTTCGACGACGAAGCCGAGATGGAGTGGTTTCTCGGGACCGTCTGCACCAACCAGTGGAATCTGGAACAGGACCGCGGACGGGACTGGGACGAGGCGGTGGCGCTTCTGGTGAAGGATTATCCGGATCATGAGGCCTCGATCCGCGCCTTCCATCATCGCTGGGAGGAGACCGTTTCCGGCGCGATCGAGGAGAATGTGGCCCTGCTCGCGCGCCTGCGGAAGGCCGGCGTCCCGAACTACTGCATCACGAATTTCTCGGCCCCTAAATTCTCCCTGGCGAAGCAGCGCTTCCCGTTCCTGGACGGTTTTCAGGGCACCATCGTCTCGGGGGAGGAGCGGATGCTCAAGCCCGAACCCGAGATCTACACCCTGCTTCTGGACCGCTACGGCCTCGAGGCCGATGCCTGCGTCTTCATCGACGATTCCAGGGCGAACGTGGAGGGAGCCAGGTCCGTGGGAATGCACGCGATCCACTTCGTCGAGCCGATGGACCTTGCCGCAGAGCTTCAGCGTCACGGCATCGCCGCCTAAGGATCGCCTTGCCCTCTCGCTCCGCTTGCGCCATCAGGCGGCATGCGTGCCTTCGTGACAGCTCTTCCCATCGATGAGGTGCTCGCCGATCTGACGGCGAGCCTTCGTGCGCGGCCGAATGCGGTTCTCGTCGCCCCGCCGGGAGCAGGCAAGACGACGCGGGTGCCCCTGGCCCTCCTCGACGAGCCCTGGGCAGAGGGCCGCAAGCTCATCGTTCTCGAACCGCGCCGGCTTGCTGCCCGGGCGGCTGCCGATCGCATGGCCCGGACCTTGGGGGAGGCGGTCGGCGAGACCGTGGGGCTTCGCGTTCGCCTCGGATCCAAGATCGGCCGCAGGACGCGGATCGAAGTGGTGACCGAGGGCGTGTTCGCCCGCATGATCCTGGACGATCCTGCCCTCGACGGGGTTGCCGGAATTCTGTTCGACGAGTTCCACGAGCGCTCCCTCGACGCCGATCTCGGCCTTGCCCTCGCCCTCGATGCCCAAGGGGGATTGCGGGAGGACCTCCGCCTGCTTGTCATGTCCGCGACCCTCGACGGAGCCAGGGTCGCGAAGCTCCTCGGAAATGCTCCCGTGATCCAGTCGGAGGGCAGGGCCTTCCCGGTCGACACCCGCTACCTGGGTCGCGACCCGAACCGCCGCATCGAGGAACAGGTGACGGATGCCGTCCTTCGGGCCCTGCGGGCGGAGACGGGCTCGATCCTGGTCTTCCTGCCGGGCCAGGGGGAGATCCGTCGCGTCGACGCTCTCCTGCGCGAACGCGTCGCCGACCCGATGGTCGACCTCGCGCCGCTCTATGGCGCCCTCGACCGGGCCGAACAGGACCTCGCCGTGTCTCCCGCCAAGCCGGGCCGCCGCAAGATCGTTCTCGCCACCTCCATCGCCGAGACCTCCCTGACCATCGAGGGGGTAAGGGTCGTGGTGGATTCGGGGCTTGCCCGCGTCCCGGTCTACGAGCCGGATATCGGCCTGACCCGTCTCGAGACGGTGCGCGTCTCGCGCGCCGCCGCCGATCAGCGCCGGGGACGGGCCGGACGGACGGAGCCCGGCATCTGCTACCGCCTCTGGGAGGAGGCCGCGACCGGGGCGCTCGAACCTTTTGCACGGCCCGAAATCCTGTCTGCGGACCTGGCGCCGCTGCTCCTCGATTGCGCCGCCTGGGGCGTCACGGATCCGACGGCGCTGTCCTTCCTGGATCCGCCACCGGCGCCGGCCCTGAAGGAGGCGAGGGCGCTGCTGCAGCAACTCCTGGCCCTCGATGAGGACGGGCGGATCACCGAAGCCGGACGGCACCTGCGCGACCTGCCCTTGCCGCCGCGTCTGGCACGCATGGTGCTGAGGGCTGGCGAAGGCGGGCAGGCACGCGACGCCGCCGAGATCGCAGCCGTTCTCGTCGAGCGCGGGCTCGGCGGCGATGCCGTGGATCTTTCCGACCGGATCGACCGCTTCCGCCGCGACCGCTCCCGGCGCGCCGAGGACATGCGGCGCATGGCCGAGGGCTGGGCCCGAAGCGTCCCCAAGGCCTCGGCTCCGGAGCCTGAGCGTTCCGTGGGAGCGATTCTGGCCTTGGCTTATCCGGACCGCCTCGCCAAGCGGCGTGGCAAGCCCGGGGAATATCTCATGGCCAACGGACGCGGCGCGAACCTCCAGCCCCACGAGCGCCTGGCGAAGGACCCCTTCCTGGCGATCGCCGAGATCGCGGGCGGGGCCGCCTCGGCACGAATCCTTGCCGCCGCCGCCATCGACCTCGACGAGGTCGAGGCGCTCCTCGAGGACGAGATCGAGCGGCAGGACGAGGTCGTCTTCGACCGGCAGGCCAAGGCCCTTCGCGCGCGCGCCGTCAGGCGCTATGGCGCATTGATCCTCAGCGAGCGGCCCTTGCCCGTTCCGGCGACGGAAGACTCCGCCCGTTCCCTGGCGGCCGGTCTCGTCTCGCTGGGGCTTTCCGCGCTGCCCTGGTCCAAGCCTCTGGCGCAATGGCGTGACCGGGTCATGTTCCTTCGCAAGGCCGAGGGGGACGAATGGCCGGATGTGTCGGATGAGGCGCTCGGCACGGCGGCGGAGGAGTGGCTGGCGCCTCACCTCATCGGAAAGGCCAGCCTCGGCGAGATCGGCCCCGAGCTCCTGAGCGAGGCGGTCAGGAGCCTGCTGCCGTGGAATCTCCAGCGGCGCCTCGATGCGGAGGCGCCGACCCATGTGGAGGTGCCGACCGGCTCTCAGATTCCCGTCGACTATGGAACCGAGGAAGGGCCGGTCCTGGCGGTCCGTGTCCAGGAACTGTTCGGCCTCGATAAGCACCCGACCCTTGCCGGGGGACGCGTGCCGCTGATCCTTCACCTGCTTTCGCCCGCGCAACGCCCGATCCAGATCACGCGCGATCTGCCGGGGTTCTGGCGCGGGTCCTGGGCGGCTGTCCGCGCCGACATGCGCGGCCAATATCCCAAGCATCCATGGCCGGAGGATCCGATCGCAGCTCCGCCGACCCGCCGCGCCAAGCCGAGGGGCACCTGAACCAGATCAAGGATCGAAGGTGGCGATCAGTCGTTCCGCCGTGGCGCGGTTGAGGGCCATGGGGATGTTGTAGACGAGGGCGAGGCGCATCAGCGCCTTTACGTCCACGTCATGAGGGTGAGGCGAGAGCGGATCGACGAAGAAGAACAGGGCGTCGATCCTGCCATCGGCGATCATGGCGCCGATCTGCTGGTCGCCGCCGAGAGGACCGCTCTTCAGCCGAGTGACAGAGAGGGAGGGGCATCGCTCCATGACACGCCCGCCCGTCGTTCCCGTGGCGAAAAGCTCAAAGGGACGGATGGAATTTTCATGCATGGCGACGAAATCGGCCATGTCGTTCTTTTTGGCGTCGTGAGCCACGAGCGCCAATGTCAGCTTTGGCATGGTGAGATTGATGTCAGTTGTTCCAGCGGTCGCGCCACTGCATCTCGCCGGTCAGGCAATTGGCGCGGGCAGGGCTTTGGATGCGCTCGATCCGAGGGGCATGGGGTGTAAGGTTGGCGACTTCGAGAAGGATCTTGGTCTTGATCGCATTGATGAACTGGTCGCGCTCACGAACCGGAACCATGAACGCCCCCTGACCTCCGATGACGCAGTCCCTGTAATAGATGTCGAGTTCGGGAATGTCGAGGTAGCCAGGCTTGCGCAACATGATCGGCAGACCGTTGATGGTGATGCCCTTGGCGAGAGCCTCGTCCCGGGCCTGTTCGACTCCGCGTCCCTGGTTGTTGGGGCCATCGCCGGAGATGTCGATCACCTGACGGGTTGCCGTCACGTCGAGGTCATCGAAAAGCTTGGCGCTGAAATCGATGGCGCTCGAAATCGACGTGCGCTGAGCACGGCTCAAGGGCGTCGAGGAAATCCGGTCTGCGAAAGCCATGAGGCTCTCGGAATTGTCGAGGACCGTCCAGGGAATGATCACCTTCTGGTCCGAGGTCCCGGCCCATTCCATGTAGGTCACGGCAATCCTGCCCAGAAGGCCGCCCCGAATGGCCTCGTGCACGAGCGGGGAGCGGAAGGCCTGGGCAAATCCCTCGCGCTGCAGGCCTTGCTCTTCCGTGTCCATGGAGAAGGAAATATCCACTGCCAGGACCAGGGCCAGGTCCACCTCCGTCTGCGCCTTTGCCTGCGGCGGAGCCATCAGGCACGCCAAGGCTAGCGCGAGGCCTGCCACGAAACGCATGCAGCCGGAGCGAACCATCGGTGATCTCCCTTGAGGAGCCGGTCTGGTTCGAGGAAGTGTGCCAGCTTCCTGGCATGACGCAAGGTTAAGTTTTGTGTCTCTTTTTCTCCACGATGGCGAGGGCTGCCCAGAAGGTGGCGTCGGGGTCGAGGTCGGTCGTATCGAGGGTGATCGCGTCGGCGGCGGCCTTCAGCGGCGCCGTCGCCCGCGTCATGTCGCGCTCGTCGCGGCGGCGGATATCCGCAAGGATTCCCTCATAGGCCACCGCCTCGCCTCGCCGCAGGAGTTCGAGGTGGCGGCGCCGGGCCCGCTCCTCCGGGGTGGCAGTAATGAACAGCTTCACATCCGCATCGGGGCAGACGACGGTTCCGATGTCCCGCCCGTCGAGCACGGCCCCCGGCTCCTGGCTCCCGAACTGGCGCTGAAACGCCAGGAGGGCATCGCGCACGGGCTGGTAGGCGGAAATGACCGAGGCGGCTTCGCCCATCCGGGCGCCTCGAAGGTCGGGCGCGTCGAGATGGGTCACGTCGAGATTGTTCGCCGCCGCGGCTGCGGCGTCCCGGTCGGCGAGGGGGATGTCCTGGTTCAGCAGCACGGAGGCGACAGCGCGGTAAAGCAGCCCAGTGTCGAGATGGGCGAAGCCGAGGTGATCGGCAAGGCGCTTGCCAAGGGTGCCTTTGCCCGATGCTGCCGGGCCGTCGATGGCAATGATCATGGCATGCATCAATCGAGGATCGTGGCGCCCAGCTCCCGCATGAGCGGGATGAAGGTCGGGAAGCTGGTGGCGATCATCGCGCCGTCATCGACCGTGATGGGCTCCTGGGTCGCCAGCCCCATGACCAGAAATGCCATGGCGATCCGGTGATCGAGGTGGGTCGCGACCGGCTTGCCTCCGCCCCGAACCTTTCCGTGAGAGCCATGGACGATGAGGTCGTCGCCCGCAATCTCATAGGATACGCCCGCCTCTGCCAGACCGGCGGCAACGGCGGCGAGGCGATCGGATTCCTTTACCCTCAGCTCATGGAGACCCTCCATGCGGGTCGTTCCCTCGGCGAAGGAAGCGGCCACGGCCAGGATGGGGTATTCGTCGATCATCGCCGGGGCCCGGGCCGCCGGCACGGTCACGCCGCTGAGGCGGCTTGCCTGGACCCGCAGGTCGGCCACGGTCTCTCCGCCTTCGTCGCGCTCGTTCAACCGCTCGATGGACGCACCCATCTCCAGGAGGGTCGTGATCAGGCCGGTCCGAAGGGGGTTCATCATCACGCCTTCGACAACGATGTCCGAGCCGGGCGTGATCAAAGCGGCGACGATCGGGAATGCCGCCGAGGAAGGATCGCTCGGGACCACGACCGTCGAGCCGCGGAGCTCCGGCTGGCCCTGGAGGGTGATGGCGCGGCCATGTTCGCCGTGGGCGGCGACGTCCACCGTTGCGCCAAAGTGGCGCAGCATCCGTTCCGTGTGATCGCGGGTGGCCTCGCGCTCGAGGACCGTGGTGCGGCCCGGGGAGTTCAGGCCAGCGAGCAGCACGGCCGATTTGATCTGGGCCGAGGCCGCCGGGGTTTCGTAGGTGATCGGGATCGTCTCGCGCGGCCCGCGCAAGGTAAGGGGGACACGCCCGCCCTCGGCCTCGCTGACCACGGTGACGCCCATCCTGACCAGCGGATCGAGGATGCGGCGCATCGGGCGCTTGCGCAGAGATGCGTCCCCATCGAAGGTCGTGGTGATCGGATGGCTGCCGGCCACCCCCATCATCAGCCTGGAACCCGTGCCGGCATTGCCGAAATCGAGGACGCCCGGCGGCTCCGTCAGGCCGCCGATTCCGGCTCCAAGGATCCGCCAGCGTCCCGGGGCCTCGCGGGTAATCGTCGCGCCCAGGGCTTTGCAGGCCTCGGCCGTGCGCAACACATCGTCGCCTTCGAGGAGACCCTCGACCCTGGTCTCCCCGATGGCGAGAAGGCCGAGGATCATGGACCGGTGCGAGATCGACTTGTCGCCGGGAACACGAAGACGGCCACGCAGGGCCGAGCCGGCCCGGCTCGTGACCGGTGATGCCAATCCATGCGCCTGCGCCATTCCCGACCCTTTCCTCACGTGTCCGGGGCGGCTCCTAACACGGGCTTTCGGTGCCGTCATCCCGGCGCGGGACCCGGTCCGGACTTCTCCTGCAATTTCTTATTTGACAAGGGATGCCCCCGCGACTAACGGAGCCTTCCCAACCATCCAGATTGAGGCATAACCCGTGGCCAAACCGGAACTCGGCTTGAAGCGCCAGTGCATGAGCTGCGGCGCGAAATTCTACGATCTCAACAGGGATCCCGCTGTCTGCCCCAAATGCGGCACCGCATTTCAGGTCGCCGCCCTGAGCCGCGTCGCCGCTCCCGCCATCGCTCATGCGCCCAGCGACGAGGACGAGACCGAACTCGAATCGACGGGCGCCGAAATGGTCTCCCTCGACGAGGTCGAGGCGGGCGAGTCCGAAAAGGACATCCCGACCGACGACGACATCGATGTGGGCGACGATGTCGCCGATGACGATACCTTCCTCGAGGACGAGGAGGAGGGCGATGACGACGTGTCGGACCTGATCGACAGCGACCTGGAGGACGATGAAGAGGCTTGAACCTCTCATCAGACCCGACTATAGAAACGCCGCTGCTATCAGCGGCGACCCTTTCCGCGGTGCCCCAACACCGCGGCTGGCGTGGGGCCATAGCTCAGTTGGGAGAGCGCTTGAATGGCATTCAAGAGGTCGGCGGTTCGATTCCGCCTGGCTCCACCAAACTTTCCCTGAAGCCTCAGTTTCAGCCCATGGGTCGAAGACCCGGATCGGTTGTCTCGCGATAACCATGTTTGGCCGTCTTCAACCGATAATCGAAGATGACTGAGCCACATTCCGCTCAATCTCCGTCAAACCGTAGCCCTGACATCCCATACCACCCGATCAAACCCCGGGAATTCGAAGACGGCGCTTTGCCCGTCATCGGGTGAACGGCATTCCCCTTTTGTCCATCGGCGAAACAAATATCCGGCTTGGCCGTTGAAGCATTCGAGGGCTTTGCGCCCGACAATGCGTTCTCGGAAACATTCGCAGGAGTGAGCCGGTGACCACGCTCAAGGAATTCGAGGATGCGCTCCGGGAACAGGGGATGCACATGGCCCTCGCAATCCTGGAGAAACTGCGTGAGCGCGACCGGGTCACGCGGACGATTTCGCCGGCACGGCGCATCGCGGGACGGAAAATGACTCCCGATCTTGCCAGGCAGATCCTCGAGCTACACGCGACCACGGAAATGACGCAGCAGGAGATTGCCTTCAAACTCGGAGTCAATCAGGGCCGGGTCAATGAAGTCATCAAGCGGGGAAAGTGGCTGCACGACGATCCGCTGGCGCCCGAGGCGGTCGCCCGGGACAGGGCGAAGGCCCGCCTTGCCGAGAAGCGTTCGGATCCGAAGCTGCGGCCGCCTGTGGCCTTGCCCCTCTCCAACGGACGAAAGACGACCAGGAAGTCCCGCCGCAGCCAGCAGGAGCAGCTCGCCCTGGGCGACCTCTAGCGGCGGACGGCAGCCATATCACCTTAGCCCATCGGACAGCTTGCACGGCTGGCCGATCTCGCGCGACATCATCCCTGGCGCCGGAGATGCTTCGGGCTGGCGGCCCCTTGGCTCGCATGCGTAAGATCGGGTCCGGCCCCTCGTCCCGCTCCCGCCTTCGCCTGTGGCAAAAGTCCATTCCGCTCCTAGTTTTCCCGGGGAGAGCTTGAGATCCATGACAACATATGAGCCGCTGACCCTGCACGTTCCGGAACCGGCCGTTCGCCCGGGAGGAGCGCCGGACTTTTCCAATGTGAAGATTCCCAAGGCCGGCGCCGTGCCGCGGCCAGACGTCGATGCAGACCCTGAGAGCATTCGTGACCTGGCCTATTCCATCATCCGGGTCCTCAACCGCAACGGTGAGGCCGTTGGGCCCTGGGCGGGCCTGCTTAGCGATGAGGAGCTTCTCGACGGCATGCGGCACATGATGACACTCCGCGCTTTCGACGCGCGCATGGTGACAGCCCAGAGGCAGGGCAAGACGTCGTTCTACATGCAGCATCTCGGCGAGGAGGCCATCAGCTGTGCGTTCCGCAAGGCGCTCGCCGACGGCGACATGAACTTTCCGACCTATCGCCAGGCCGGGCTCCTGATCGCCGGCGGCTATTCCATGGTCGACATGATGAGTCAGGTCTATTCGAACGCGCACGACCCTCTCAAGGGACGCCAGCTGCCGATCATGTACTCGGCGAAGGATCATGGTTTCTTCACGATCTCGGGCAACCTCGCGACCCAATTCATCCAGGCCGTCGGATGGGCGATGGCCTCCGCCATCAAGAACGACACCAAGATTGCGGCGGCCTGGATCGGAGATGGCTCCACGGCCGAGTCCGACTTTCACGCCGCGCTCGTCTTCGCATCGACCTACAAGGCGCCCGTGGTCCTGAACATCGTGAACAATCAGTGGGCGATTTCGACCTTCCAAGGCATCGCCAGGGGAGGATCGGGCACGTTCGCAGCGCGTGGCCTGGGTTTCGGCCTGCCGTCACTCCGCGTCGACGGCAACGATTACCTCGCCGTCCATGCCGTCGCAAAATGGGCTGTCGAGCGCGCACGCCGCAATCTCGGGCCGACCCTGATCGAGTATGTGACCTACCGGGTCGGCGCCCACTCCACCTCCGACGATCCTTCGGCATACCGACCGAAGGCCGAATCGGATGCGTGGCCCCTTGGCGATCCGATCATCCGCCTGAAGAACCACCTGATTGGACGCGGCGTCTGGTCCGAGGAGCGTCACAAGCAGGCCGAGGCGGAAATTCTCGATGCCGTGATTGCGGCGCAGAAGGAAGCTGAAAGCTACGGCACCCTTCATGCAGGCGGAAAACCCTCCGCACGGGAAATGTTCGAAGGCGTCTATGCCGAAATGCCGCCACATCTGCGCAAGCAGCGCCAGCAGGCCGGAGTCTGACCATGGGAAAAATGACGATGGTCGAGGCCATTCGCGATGCCATGGATGTGATGATGGCGCGCGACGACGACGTTGTGGTCTTCGGGGAGGATGTCGGCTATTTCGGCGGTGTCTTCCGCTGCACCCAGGGACTTCAGCAGAAGTACGGACGAACCCGCTGCTTCGATACGCCGATCAGCGAGTCCGGCATCGTTGGAGCCGCCATCGGGATGGCGTCTTACGGCCTCAAGCCCTGCGTCGAGATCCAGTTCGCGGACTACATGTATCCGGCCTATGACCAGATCGTGTCGGAGGCGGCGCGTCTGCGCTATCGTTCCAACGGTCAGTTCACGTGTCCGATGGTGGTCCGGATGCCGACTGGCGGCGGCATCTTCGGCGGGCAGACCCACAGCCAGAGTCCCGAGGCCCTGTTTACCCATGTGTCGGGACTGAAAACGGTGGTCCCGTCAAATCCTTATGACGCAAAAGGGCTTTTGATCGCCGCGATTGAGGATCCAGATCCTGTCATCTTCCTGGAGCCGAAGCGTCTGTATAACGGCCCGTTTGACGGGCACCACGACCGGCCCGTGACACCCTGGTCCAAACATGAGCTCAGCGAGGTGCCGAGCGGCCATTTCACCGTTCCGCTCGGCAAGGCGACCGTTGTCCGCAAGGGTGCCGCGATCACCGTGCTCGCCTATGGCACAATGGTCTACGTGGCTCAGGCTGCCGCCGCCGAGAGGAATATCGACGCCGAGATCATAGACCTGAGATCCCTGCTGCCCCTCGACATGGACACCATCGTCGCCTCGGTCAAGAAGACCGGGCGCTGCGTGGTCGTGCATGAAGCGACATTGACATCGGGTTTCGGCGCCGAACTCGCTGCGCTGGTTCAGGAAGCCTGCTTCTTCCACCTCGAAGCGCCGATTGCGCGCGTGACGGGGTGGGATACACCCTATCCCCACGCGCAGGAATGGGATTACTTCCCCGGGCCTGCGCGCGTCGGGCGCGCGCTCATCGAGACGATGGAGGGCTGAAATGGGCGAGCATGTCATCAAGATGCCTGATGTCGGCGAAGGGATTGCCGAGGCGGAACTCGTCGAATGGCACGTCAAGGTCGGCGACCTCGTCCGGGAGGATACGCTTCTCGCAGCCGTCATGACGGACAAGGCGACCGTGGAGATCCCGTCCCCCGTGGAAGGCAAGATCCTCTGGCTCGGCGCCGGGATCGGCGACGTCGTGGCCATTGGGTCACCCCTGATCCGTCTGGAGGTCGAGGGCGAAGGGAACGTGCGTCCCGGCGCGGCGCAGAAGGCGGAGTCCGCGGGGAGGGCAACGGTTGTCCCGGCCGAGGGAACCGGCGTCGACGCCGTTGAAAAGCCGGCCGAGAAGCCTCGCCCTTCCGCTGCGCCTGCCCCGGCACAGGCGCGCATTGCGGAACCCGGCTCAAGCAACCTGGGCCAGCGTCCTTCGGTGCCGGTTGCACGAGGGGAGGGCGAAAGGCCCCTGGCATCTCCTGCCGTACGATTGCGGGCGAAAGACGCCGGCATCGACCTGCGCCAGGTGCCTGGTTCGGGTCCCGCCGGTCGGATCACGCACGAGGATATCGATCAGTTCATGGCTCATGGGCGCCAGTCGCCGAAGGGCCCGGGACTGGTTCCGAACACGTCCGTTCAGGAGGTCAAGGTCATTGGGCTTCGGCGCAAGATCGCCGAGAAGATGGCGCTTGCGAAGTCGCGCATCCCGCACATTACCTATGTTGAGGAAATCGACGTAACAGCGCTGGAAGAGCTGCGCGCCGTTCTCAATCAGCAGAAACGGCCGGAGCAGCCGAAACTGACCATCCTTCCATTCCTGATGCGCGCCATGGCCAAGGCCATTGCCGATCAGCCGCACCTGAACGCCCTCTATGACGACGAGGCCGGCATTGTCCGCCAGTACGGCGGCGTTCATGTCGGCATCGCCGCTCAGACCAGTTCCGGACTGATGGTGCCTGTCGTCAAGCATGTGGAGGCGCGGGATCTCTGGGGCTGTGGCGTCGAGATCAACCGCCTGGCCGAGGCTGCGAAATCGGGAACCGCAACCAGGGATGAACTGACCGGCTCGACCATCACCATCACATCCCTGGGGGCCATGGGCGGCGTCGTCACGACGCCGGTCATCAACTATCCCGAGGTCGCCATCGTCGGCGTCAACAAGATCATGACGCGGCCGGTCTGGGACGGGGCATCCTTCGTTCCGCGCAAAATGATGAACCTGTCGTCCAGCTTCGATCATCGGGTCGTGGACGGTTGGGATGCGGCCGTCTTCATTCAGCGCATCAAGGCGCTTCTGGAGACCCCGGCCCTGATCTTCGTAGAAAGTTGAGTCGATGAAGGATATTTCCTGCAAACTGCTCGTCATCGGTGCGGGCCCGGGCGGCTATGTCTGCGCGATCCGCGCCGGTCAGCTGGGCCTCGATACGGTCATCGTCGAGGCGGGCAAGCCTGGTGGCACATGTCTCAATATCGGCTGCATTCCGTCCAAGGCCCTGATCCACGCGGCCGAGGAATACGAGAAGATCGCCCACTGGGCCAAGCATCCGAGCCCACTCGGCATCTCGACCTCGAAACCCGTGCTCGATCTTTCGAAAACGGTGGCGTGGAAAGATGGCATCGTCGGACGGCTCAATGGCGGGGTCTCCGGATTGCTCAAGAGAGCCAAGGTCAAGATCGTCCAGGGCCGGGGGACATTCCGGGACGGGAAAACGGTCGCTGTCGAAACCGAAACCGGGCTCCAGGTCATCCACGCCGAGAACATCGTCATCGCGACAGGATCAGTGCCGGTCGAGCTACCTGTCCTGCCGTTCGGCGGTCCGGTCATTTCCTCGACGGAGGCGCTGTCGCTTTCGCACGTCCCGGAAAGGCTCGTGGTGGTCGGCGGGGGCTATATCGGCCTCGAACTCGGAACGGCATTTGCGAAGATGGGCGCGCATGTCACCGTCGTCGAAGCGCAGGCCAGGATTCTTCCGCAATACGATGCTGAGTTGACGAAGCCCGTCGTCGGCAGATTGCGCGAGCTGGGAATCGACGTCCTGACCGAAGCGTCGGCTGTCGGGTTGGACGAGGCGGGCGAGGCATTGATGGTCCGAAGGGCAGGGGAGCGCGATACCGCTCTGCCCGCCGACAAGATTCTCGTCACCGTCGGCCGGAAACCGCGGACGGACGGGTGGGGCATCGACCAACTGGTGCTTGACATGGACGGCCGTTCGATCCGCATCGACGACAGATGCCGCACGTCGATGCGCGGAATCTACGCCATCGGCGATGTGACCGGCGAGCCGATGCTTGCGCATCGCGCCATGGCGCAAGGTGAAATGGTCGCCGAGATCGTCGCGGGCCATCCCCGTCTCTGGGACAAGCGGGCCATGCCCGCGGTCTGCTTCACCGATCCGGAGATCGTCACGGTCGGGCTCAGTCCGGATGAAGCCCGTGAGAGCGGCATGGAGATCAAGACGGGACATTTCCCGTTTTCGGCGAGCGGACGTGCCATGACAAAGCTTGGCGAACAGGGCTTCGTGCGCGTTCTCGCCCGCGCGGACAATCACCTCGTCCTAGGCGTCCAAGCTGTCGGACAGGGTGTCTCGGAACTCTCTACGGCCTTCGGTCTCGCCCTTGAAATGGGAGCGCGTCTCGAGGATATCGCCGGAACCGTTCACGCCCATCCCACGCAAGGGGAGGGTTTCCAGGAAGCGGCGCTCAAGGCCCTCGGCTACGGGATTCACATCTGACGCGTGCATCCGCCCGGATCACGGGAGGGCCTAGCCGGCGCGCGAGAGAATGAGGCCGCTGAAGATCAGCGCGGCCGCGAGCAGCCGTGGCCAGGACATCGCGTGGACGGGCAGTCCGAACGCGCCGGTGGCGTCCAGGATCAACGCCGCGACCAATTGCCCGAAGACGAGGGCCGCGATCGTGCTGACAGCGCCGAGTTGCGGCACGCCCCAGATGACGATCGCGACGTAGAAGGCGCCGAGCAGGCCGCCGAGCCATGACCACCATGGCGCGGCTGCGATGGCGGATCCCGTCGGCCAAGCGCCGCGGGCCGCCGTCACGGCACAAAGAATGAGAAAGCCGATTCCGAACGAAATGCAGGCGGCAAGCAAGGGATCGCCCATCGCCCGTGCAAGAGCCGCATTGACAGGCGCCTGCGCGGCCAGCATCGCGCCGCCGGCGACGATGCCCAGAAGAGGGAGCAGGATCGATGGATTCATGAGCTTCTTCACTGGTGAGACCGGCATTGGAGGAATGCGCGGAAGGTGGGAAAAGTCCGGCGCCTCTCAGTAGTGCGGCGGTGGAGGCTCCGTCCGCGGCGCCGCTCCGGCCCTTTCCTCGGCCTCCCTGACCCGGTCGACCAAGCCGGATATCTGGCGTGTCAGGCGATCGATCTGCTTCCACTGCGCGATGATGGCCTTGTTGAGGTCCTCGATGATCTGGTCCTGATGGGCAATGCGCATCTCCAATGCATCGATGCGGGTATGCGGATCGAGATCACTCATCGGTCGGCCTCTCGGCTTGTAGGTCCAACGCATCCGCCATTTCCACCAGACCATGTCCCAGTGCGATGCGCTCGTCGAAAACGAAGCAGGCACCATTCCACCGGCTCTCGGCTCTGGGAATGTCCTCCAGGTATTTCAGGATGCCGCCCCTGAGGTGATAAACCTTCTCGAAGCCTTCCGAGAGCATGAACGCACTCGCCTTCTCGCACCGGATCCCGCCGGTACAGAACATGGCGATCTTCTTGTCCCGTCTTGGGTCGAGCTCCCGCTTCACGAAATCCCGGAAGTCGCTGAACCGTGCCATGCGCGGATCGACGGCTCCCTCGAAAGTGCCCATCGCAACCTCGAATGCGTTACGGGTATCGATCAGAACCACGTCCGGCTCCTCCAGGAGCCTGTTCCAGTCATTGGCCTCCACATAGGAGCCGACTTTTCGCGTCGGATCGACGGTAGGGTCGCCCAGAGTGACGATTTCCTTCTTGAGTCTGATCTTGAGACGTTGAAAGGGCATCGACGCGGCTGACGAGAACTTCAGCTCGAGATTGTCGAGACGCCCCTTGAACAAGGTGCCATTGCAGAGCTCGGCAATCAGGCTGTCGATGGCGGCGCCCTCGCCGGCGATCGTGCCGTTGATCCCTTCCCTGGCCAAAAGGAGCGTCCCTTTCAACCCGAGCGCTTCGCAGAGCCTCCGGAGCGGCTCCTTGAGCTGCGCATAGTCGGGCAGGGCGGCAAACTGATAGAGGGCGGCAACCTTGTACATCATGGTCGTGATCTACCAGCCGCAAGGGCCGCGGAAAACCCTCCCGGATCGCGACGGAGCCTCGCCGGTCTGCTGGGACGTAACCAGGCGCGGCGTTCCCGACGACCGGGGACCCAAAAGGCTCAGGAGGAAGCCTTAAGATCCGATGCGTGTCATTGTCGCAGCAATTGGCGATTTACCCGGTCGAAATCTTTGGCCGCCCCGGGAAAACTTTGGTACGACCGGCCCACAGCTGCGTCACATCTTCTGCAAGGGGCAGCGTTCATCGAGCCTTCATAATAGTAGAGCTAAGTTCCAGCCTGCTTCCATATATCGTTGAGGAAGTGGCACCTCGGCCATGATCTTTCTGTACGGACTGGCGCCCTCGACTTTGTCGGGACAGGCGCGCTCGTCTTGTCTCGCCGCGTTCGATGACGCAGCGGGAACGTCCGAACGCGCGCGTCTGGCGACTTTTCGCCGGGAGCAGGATCGGCTGTCCTATCGCATAGCCCGTGGTTTTCTGCGTCTGGTCCTCGCCCGCGAGGTCGGCCGCCCCCCGGGGAGCCTTGTCCTCTCGTCCGCATCCGGCGGCAAGCCGATCTGCCTTCAGGGCCCGTTCTTCAATATGAGCCACGCGGGCAGCCGGACGGTGGTCGCCGTCTCGCATGAACGGGAGGTGGGGGTCGATATCGAGGGCGTTTCCGCCGACGGGGGAGATATTCACTCTGTTCCGATGGCCGTCGCGGAGGAGGATCGCCGCGTCCTTCCGCTCCTGTCCGACAGGAGCGATCATGGCGAGACGCTTCTTTGGTCGATCAAGGAGGCTGCGCTCAAGCTGACGGGCGAGGTCATGATCGATCCGGGGCATATTGCAGTCCGGCGCGGGCGAAATGGAACATTCCGGGTCGGCCCGTCACGGGCCGCGACAGCGCCGATCCATGACGCTTTCGTCCGCCAGTTCTGGCTCGACGAAAACCATGTGCTCTCGGTCGCTACCTTCGAGCCCATTTCCATCTCTCAGATCACGGTGATGCCGGATTGCTGGCATGGTCCGCCCGGTCCCGACATCGCGCTCGGGAGACCCGATCTGCCTGGTGCCCATCCTCTTCCTGCTTTCCAGAAAACCGAAACATTTTCCCCATGTCCAACCCGATCCGCGGCCTGACCCGTCCCGACTTCCTGCGCGACGAGGTCCTTTCCGAGATTTTCGACGCGACAGTGCAAAGTTCTCCGGACCGGCCGGCCGTGATCGACGGCGAGATCCGGCTGACCTACCGGACGCTGCACGACAGAGCGTCTGCAATCGCCAGTGGGCTCGTCGATGCCGGAATTGGTCCCGGGGACGTGGTCGGCCTGTGGATGCCGCGCGGGTCCGATCTTCTGACCGCGCAGATCGCCATCACGAAATCCGGGGCAGCATGGCTTCCCTTCGACTCCGAAGTCCCCGTCGAGCGGATTGCGGCCTGCCTCGAGGATGTCGGCGCCAAGGGCATTCTGGTTGCCGACGGCTGGGAAGAACGCGTCGTATCCCTCGGGTTTCCGGCCTATGCTCCCGGAACCCTTGCCGTGAGTAAATCCGGCACGGTGCCCGACAGCCGCACCCGCGGCCTGACACCGGATCATCCCGCCTATGTGATCTATACCTCCGGCTCGACGGGAAAGCCGAAGGGGATCACGATCACCCATCGCAACATCTGCCACTTCCTGCGGGCGTCCAATGCGCTCTACGGCATTCGTGAAGACGATGTCGTCTTTCAAGGTTGCTCCGCCGCCTTCGATCTGTCGATGGAAGAGATCTGGGTGCCATATCTGGCCGGCGCCTGTCTCTGGGTCGCGCGAAAGGACTTGCTGAGCGACACGGAAGCGCTGGCGCGCTCCATGCGCGAGGCTGGAATCACCGTCATCGACACCGTGCCGACATTGCTGGCCATGCTGGGAGACGATCTCCCGTCGCTGCGTCTCGTGATCCTGGGCGGAGAGGCCTGCCCGCCCGCCCTCGTCAGCCGCTTCGCCGCGAATGGACGGCGTCTTTTCAACAGCTACGGCCCGACGGAGGCCACGGTCGTCGCCACCATGGCCGAACTGGTTCCCGAGGATCCGGTCACAATCGGGCGGCCGATCCCGAACTACTCGTGCTATGTCGTCGACGAGGCCATGTCTCTCGTTGCTCCCGGCGTACAGGGCGAGCTGCTCATCGGCGGGCCAGGAATTGCCGCGGGCTACGTCGGGCGACCTGATCTGACCGCGGAGAAATTCGTTCCCAATCCCTTCGGACAGAGCGAGGCCGACCCGGTGCTGTATCGCTCGGGCGATGCCGTAACGCTCGACCAGAGCGGCCGCATCGTGTTCCAGGGACGCATCGACGACCAGGTGAAGATCCGCGGCTTCCGGGTCGAGCTTGGCGAAATCGAAAGCGTGCTCACGAGCTTTCCCGGCATTTCGCAGGCTGCCGTCGTGTTGCGGGATGAGGACGGCATCGACCGTCTCGTGGCATTCCTCCTGCCGCAGCGCGGAATCGATCCCGATCCGACCCAGCTCCGGCTGGCTCTCCACGAACGCCTTCCGGCCTATATGGTCCCGGCGCATTTCGAGACGGTTTCCGACCTCCCTCGTCTTGCCGCTTCCGGCAAGGTCGACCGCAAGGCGCTCAAAGTCCTTCCGCTGACGGCCCCCATCACGGTGCTCGCTCAGGACGAACCTGCCACGTCAACGGAAGCGGCCCTGCTCGCAGCGGCGAGGCGCGTCTTCCCGAACCAGGCCGTGCCGATGGAGGCCGATTTCTTCCTCGATCTCGGTGGCCATTCTCTTCTGGCCGCCCGTTTTGTTTCGTTCGTTCGCGAGAACCATCGCCTGTCCTCGATCACCCTGCAGGACGTCTACACGGGCCGGTCCCTGCGCGAGATCGCAGCACGGCTGCAGACGCGCCTCACCGACGAAAAGGCAGACGAGGCCGTGCCGGGCTTCACGCCGCCGCCACTCCTTCGCCGGTTTCTGTGCGGTGCAGGACAGGCGGCAGCGCTTCCGTTCCTTCTGACACTGATGTCGGCTCCGTGGCTGTGCATCTTCATCAGCTATTCCGTGGTCACGGGCGACGATGCCTCTGTCTTTCTCGATACGGCCCTGATCTTTGTTGCCTACATGATGGTGAACGTCGTCACGACCTTCCTCGCCATCGGATTGAAATGGCTGATCATCGGGCGCGTCAAGCCGGGCCGGTATCCGCTTTGGGGCCTCTATTATTATCGGCTCTGGCTCGTACAGCGGCTGCTGAGCCTTGTTCACATGAAGTGGTTCCAGGGCTCTCCCGCCATCCGAATCTATTTGCGGCTGCTCGGCGCCAAGGTCGGAAAGGACGCCCTGATTGCCGAGATCGATGCTGGTGCCGTCGACCTCGTCACGATCGGCGATCATGCCAGCATCGGCGGAAAGGTCACAATCGCCAATGCGCGGGTGGTCGGCAACGAGTTGATCATCGGACCGGTCGAGATCGGTCGGGACGTATCCATCGGCTCGTCCTGCGTTATCGAAAACGATGTGGTGATCGGCGAAGGTGCAGAGCTTGCCGACCTCTCGGCGTTGACGTCGGGAACCCGGGTCGGTGCATGGGAGGCCTGGCGCGGATCGCCGGGGAAGAAGGTCCAGGATCTCGACCCCGCGCATCTTCCGCCTCCCGCCGAAGCGAGCAAGGCCCGGCGGTTGTCGCTGACGCTCTTCTTCATCGCCATGCTCGTGGTCGCTCCGCCGATCGCCCTCGTCCCGATCGTTCCGGCCTTCCACCTCATGGAAATGGTCGATGCGGTCATCAATCCGATCATCGGCATCCACTACCTCTATTACATGCCGCTCCTGGCGATGCCCGCTGCGGCAATCATGATCTTCGCGACCGTGCTGTTGATCGCGGCCATCCGCTGGATCGTCCTGCCGCGGCTGAAGCCTGGAGTGTATTCCGTTCACGGGGGTCTCTACGCCCGCAAATGGGTCGTCGGACTAGCGACCGAAGTCATGCTTGACGTTCTGTCCTCGCTGTTCGCGACAGTCTATATGCGCGCCTGGTACCGCCTCATGGGCGCCAAGATCGGCAAGGGATCCGAAATCTCCACGAATCTCGCCGGCCGGTTCGATCTCATCGATCTGGGTGACCAGAACTTCATTGCCGATGACGTGGTTCTTGGAGACGAGGAGATGCGTCGCGGCTGGATGACCCTTGGAACGGTCACTACCGGATCGCGGGTCTTCATCGGCAACGATGCCGTCGTCCCACCCGGCTATGCGATTGCGAACGGCGCGCTGATCGGCGTCAAGTCGAAGCCGCCGGAGGGTGGCAATGTCGGAGCGGACGAGACCTGGTTCGGATCTCCGCCGATCCAGCTGCCGGTCCGGCAGCGCTTCAACGCTGCCGTCACCGACACCTACGAACCGGCAAAACACCTGAAGCTTACGCGTGCGCTGTTCGAAGGCTTCAACATCACGCTGCCTACCGCCCTCTTCATCACCTTTGCGACGATGGGCATGGAAATGCTGGCGCCCTCGATCATCAACAAGAACTGGGGAATGGCGCTCACTCTCTGTGTCATCGCAAGCGTCGCGATCGCTGTCGGGCAATTGTTGACGGCAGCTGCCTACAAGTGGCTGCTGATGGGAATCTACAAGCCGACCATGCGGCCTATGTGGTCGTGGTGGGCGTTGCGGACGGAGGCCGTTGCGGTGATGTACTGGGGCATGGCCGGCAAGGGCATCCTCGACCACTTCCGCGGCACGCCGTTTCTGCCATGGGCGATGCGTCTCTTCGGCACGAAGACCGGGAAAGGCATCTACATGGACACCACGGACATCACCGAATTCGACTGCGTCAGGATCGATGATTATGCCGCCATCAATGCCAATGCCTGTCTTCAGACACATCTCTACGAGGACCGCCTGATGAAGGTCGGGCGGATCCATGTGGGGACGGGCGTCGCGGTCGGGTCCGGTTCCACCGTTCTCTACGATACGGACCTCGGCAAATTCTCGACGCTCGGCCCGCTGACGCTCGTGATGAAGGGCGAGTCCATTCCGGCTGGCGGAGAGTGGTACGGCTCACCGGCGCAGGTCCTCTCGCGCGGGGTCGAGTCCCGATCAGGTTCCGCGCCGAAGCTTGAGATCGCCTGAGATTCCGGGTGTCGGCGGTTTGCAACTGCACGGCAATCGATGAGGGGGCGGCTGGGCGTTTGTCCCGACCCTGGATATGTTTCGCATCGCGCGGATGCGGGGATGGTGGGATGCACGCGCTTCCCACCGGCTGCCGAGGTGACTAAGCTGTTGCGTGGCGTGGATACCCGTTGATGACATCTGACGACGAGAGCGACCCCGAGGTCTTGGACCGGACTGAGTCGGCGAGGAAGTCGCGGCTCCTCCAGGCCCTGGGGCCGGGTCTCATCACGGGCGCATCCGACGACGACCCAAGTGGGATCGCGACCTATAGCCAGGCGGGCGCTCAGTTCGGATATACCCTCTCCTGGCTCATGCTCTTCAGCTTTCCCCTGATGACTGCGGCGCAGATGATCAGCGCACGGATCGGGCGCACGACAGGGCACGGTATCGCCGGCGTGCTGCGGATGCACTATCCGAACTGGCTTCTTCAGGCGATCGTTATCCTCCTGCTGATCGCCAATACCATCAATCTCGGGGCCGACCTCGGGGCGATGGCGGACGCCGTCAATCTGCTGCTGCCGGGGCCGCGGTTCGGCTATATCCTCATATTCGCAGGCGCCTGCATCTACATGCAGGTTTTTATGCAGTACGCGCGCTATGTCATGGTCCTCAAATGGCTGACATTGGCGCTTTTCGCGTATTTTGCCGCTCTCATCGCCGTCAATGTGGACTGGAGCAAGCTGACGCGTCACCTGCTCATACCCGAAATCAGCTGGAGCAAGGATTACCTCACCACCGTCGTTGCCGTCCTCGGTACGACGATCAGCCCCTATCTTTTCTTCTGGCAATCGACCGAGGAAGTGGAAGATATCGAAGCTTATCCGCACCGCACGGGCTTGGTCGACGCGCCGGAGCAGGGCAAGGCTGCACTCCATCGGATCGAGATCGACACGATCGTGGGGATGGCGTTCTCCAATCTTGTTGCTCTGGCGATCCTCATCACTGCGGCAGCCGGTCTCAACGCGCATGGGATAACCGATATCCAAACCTCGGCTCAGGCTGCCGAGGCACTGCGCCCTATCGCTGGAAAATTCGCTTTCTGGGTATTCACGATCGGCATTGTCGGGACAGGGTTGCTGGCCGTTCCCGTTCTGGCCGGGTCCGCAGCCTATGCGGTCGGGGAGGCGCGTCGCTGGCCCGTCGGTTTCTCGCGACGCTGGCAGGAGGCCAAGGCCTTCTACGCAACGGTTGCGCTCGCGACCCTCGTCGGCATGATCATGAATTTCATCGGCATCAATCCTATCAAGGCCCTCTTCTGGAGCGCGGTTCTCAACGGTGTCATCGCCGTTCCTGTCATGGTGATGATGATGCTGATGGCTTCACGTCCTGACATCATGGGAAAATTTGCGATCCGCGGGAGATTGCAGAAATGGGGCTGGGTCTCGACGGCAGTGATGGCCATCGCCGTGATCGGGATGCTCGTGACGGCCATATAGCGGCCAAAGTCGCTGCGGCGGCCCCGGAAAGGCCTTGACGGGATAGCCCTCGAGGCGCATTTGGATGGCATCCGCCTTGTTCTGCTTCGGCAGTCCGGGCGGCTTCACAGGAACCATGAATGTCATGCCAAGCGACAGTCACAGTCGATTGACCGCGCCGTCTCGGCCTCGCGCAGACGCCTGATCGCTTGATCGGCTCACCTGCGACCAGGCCGCGACGGCCGGTCGAAAGGAAGGTGAGCCATGAATACGGAAGTGCGCTTCCTCGCCCAGCATCTGCTTCACGCCGGGCTTTCTCCCCTCGATGCTCGGGACCGCCGCGTGATCGCGCGCGTCGCCCGGCGCGTTCACACGGCCCGGAACCTGAACCGGGAATTCGACGATCGCCTGACCGTGGGCCAGCGCCTGGCCGACCGGGTCGCAACCATCGGCGGCTCCTGGGGGTTCATCGGCGGGTTCGGAATCTTTCTCGGGGCATGGGTGCTGGCCAATGTCGTTCTCCTGAGCGACAGGGCCTTCGATCCCTATCCCTTCGTGTTCATGAACCTGCTTCTCTCGATGCTGGCTGCCCTGCAGGCTCCGGTCATCATGATGAGCCAGAACCGACAGGCGGCGAAGGACAGGCTGGCCGCCGCGCTTGACTACGAGGTCAATCTGAAAAGCGAGATGGAGATCGCCTCCCTGAGCGACAAGATGGATTCCCTCCAGGCTCAGATGGAGCGGCTCATGGCCATCCATGCGGCGAACTCCAATGCGAAGCCCGCTTCTGCCAGACAGGCGATCTAGTTCACCACCAGGGAGCGGGGCATCCCCCGCTCCCTGATTTCTCGGGTGGAGCCCTCTTACGATTTCTGGCGCGCGATGATCTTGTCCTTGATCGCATCGTAGGCGTTCTGAGGGATGATCTTCTTGTCCACCAGTTCGTTTTTGGCTCTGTAGGGCCGCCCCTTGATGATGGCGTCGGCGCGTGCCGATCCAATCTGTGGAAGTTTATCCAGCTGATCCTTGGGAGCGGTGTTGATGTCGATCAGCGCCGATGCGGGGGCGGGGGAGGCCGGGACCGCAGCCTTTGCGGCTGGCGCAGCAGTCGAAGGGGCGGCTGCCACGGGAGGTTTGGTCGCCGTGCCCGGTCCAGCCGTCTGTGCGAAGATCGGTGTCGCGAGGAAGAGGCCCAACGTCGACAGGGCAGCAAGATGAGATAGGCGCATCGATAACACTCCTGCTCGTCATGCGGGCTCCGCAGCCCGATCCAAGGAGGATCTGCGCCTGAGTTTGAACCGGACCTTAACGTTGCGGAATGTCCGTTCCCGGCCTGACACGGGACCGTGTGAATCCTGCGGGACCCGCTCGTGGCGATCCCAGAGTCGTTTGCGCCTTATTGGAGTTGTGAAGCGCCTCTGAGAGTCTTTATCTGCCGCATTTCGGACGAGGCGCCGGTTCCTCCTTCGCCTGAAGACGCTCTAGAAGGCCCAGCCCTGGGCCTTCGAGACGAGAAAGTCGCGAAAGACCTGGACACGGGCTACCGAGCGCATCTCTTCCGGGTAAACGAGGTACGTATCCAGAGAAGGCATCTCGATGTCGCGCAGGACCTGCACGACGTTCGGCTTGCCCTCCATGGCGTAGGCGGGGGCCATGCCGACGCCGGCGCCATACTCGATCGCATGCCGGAGAGCCAGGCTGTCGTTGACGACGAGATGCTTGGGCCGCGGGTCCTTGGAGTCCCGTCCCAGGATTGCGAGTTGATGCACGGCCAGGACAAAGGGGGGCTGGCTGCCGCCGAGGCAGACGATGCGGTGGTTGTCCAGATCTTCCACCGTCTTTGGTTCTCCGAAGCGCTCGAGATAGGCTCGGGACGCATAGGCGTGATAATGCACCGTGAAGAGCCTGCGCTGAATGAGATCGGGCTGCGCAGGCCTGCGCAGGCGGATGGCGATATCGGCCTCCCGCATGGCGAGATCGAGTTCCTCATTCGTGGCGATGAGTTGGATATGGACTTCCGGATAGAGTTCGATGAACTCCGCGACCCGCTGCGCCAGCCATATGGCGCCTAATCCGACCGTAGCGGTAACCTTGAGGTTGCCGGCCGGCAACTCGCTTGTCTCCGTCAGCCGGCTGCGCGTCGTTTCCAGCCGCATGAGCATTTCCTGCGCAGCTTGAAAGAGAACGTCGCCCTGCTCGGTCAGAAGGAGGCCGCGAGCGTGCCGGTGAAAGAGAGGAACCTTCAGTTCATGCTCCAGGGCGCTGATCTGACGGCTGACGGAGGACTGGTTCAGACCCAGATGTTCGCCGGCGCGGGTGAAGCTGCCCGCCTCGGCAACCTCATAGAACAGTCTGATCTTGTCCCAATCCACGCTCGTCCTCCAGCTCCTCGTCCCGGTACGATGGCTCGCTTCGCCATCCCCGGGGTGGTCCTTCAAACAGACGAAAGCCTAAATCGCAACCGGTAAAGGATTGCCGTCCTGAAGATGCGTTCCGTCAATACTCCCATTCAGCCCCGACTCCGAGGGAGGTGCTGCCATTGGCCCCGACTTCGCCCTGCACGCGAATCCTCCGGGTGACATCGATGTCGACGCTGACACCGCTTTGCTCCGCCGACGCGCCGGCCCGGACCCCGACACTGATCCGGTCGCTGAGAGCCTTGGAGATCCCGATGGTTGGGCCGCCGTCCGCCCCAAACGAAAGATCGAGCCCTTCGACCCCCAGGGATCGCCGGAGGCTTTCGAAGACGTCGTCGCCGCCGCCTCCGGCGAACTGCGCCGCAACCTGCGCAAGCTGTACCGCCTGCCCGACAGAAAGCCCGCCCGAGGCCTTGGAGAACAGGATCCGCGACAGGACTTCGTCCTGCGGGAGCGCAGGGTCCGACGCAAAGGTGAACCGTGGCTCCCGCGCCGATCCGGTGACGAAGACCTGTGCAGTCACGTCCTCCGCCCGCGTCTCGGCGGCGAAATCGAGTTCGGGTGTCAGATCCCCGGTAAAGGTGAGATGGCCGCGGGTGAAGTCGAGGCGTGTTCCGACGATGGTGAAGCGACCGTTGCGCAGATCAAAAGCGCCGATGGCGATAGGATTGGCAAGTGTCCCCGTCAGACGCAGGTCTCCTCCCAGTTCTGCCTGAATCCCTCGTCCCCGCACATAGACGCGGCTTGGCGCAGAAACGGTAAGGTCAAGCACGGCATCGAAGGGCGGCGCGCGGTGCGCGCTCGCCTTGGCACGGGCTGCGAGAGCAAGCCGGGCCGCGGCGGTGGGAGTTGGGCGGATGTGCTTTGTGCCTTCGAGAGGGCGGATCGTCGCGGCGAGTCCGTCGGGAATCGTCACCTCCATCGAGAGGATCCGAACCTCGCCGTTGACGCGTGGATTCTGAGCCAGGGGACCAGACAGGGAGAGCGCCAGGTCGGCGACCGTCGTCACGATGTCGTTGGATGCGAGTTCCGCCCGTTGCCCCGTGATGCGGATATCTCCTGGAAAGCCTGCCGCCGGATCGATGCGGATGCGTCCTGTCGCAGAGAGAGTGCCGCCATTGCGCGTGGTCGCTGCAAATTGCTCGATGGTGACTTCGGACCCTCGGGCGGCAAAGCGGCCATGAATATCGGAAAGGCGGATGCCTTGAACGGCATCGGCGAAACTGCCGCGCGAAAGGATGGCATTTCCGGAGACCGAAGGCGCGGCCATCGATCCGGTGATCCGAGCGTCAATCTCGGCCGTTCCCGTTGCGCTTCGCCCGGAAATGGAGAGGTAGTTGTTCGCGGCGCCAATGTCGACACGCCCCTGGACCGTGAGGTTGATATTGCCGTCCGCCGTGAGCGGCACCTCGCCGCTCGCTTGGAGCGTGCCGGCGCTGCCGGCTTTCGCCGTCGCATTGACGGTTGTTTGCCCGTTCCTAAGCTGCCCGTCTGCCGCGACGTCGATGGGCGGAACGCCGATATTGCGCGTCTGAGGCAGGACAAGACCTTTTACCTGCAGGCGCCAGGCCCCTTCCGGCCGGGCCACCGTTCCCTTGATCTGAGCGCTGCCATCGAGCGTCCCGGAAAGACCGAGGCCCGGAACGAAAATCTCTGTCGCGGCAAGGGGCACCGATCGCGCATCGAAGCTCAGGGCGAGATCGGATCCGACGCGCCCTTCGATAGAGACCACACCTTTGTCAATGCCCAGGGAAAGGCGCTGCGTGACGACCGCTCCATTGACGAAGGACAGCGATGCGGGCTGAAGAAGGGAAATCTGCCTCCGGTCGCGGCGCGCACTGAATGTTGCAAGCTCGAGGCGCGTCGGCGTCTCTGGAACCAGGCGTCCCCGGGCCGTGAGGTTGAAGCCCCGTGCCATGGCCGTCAGGCTGATGTCGCTGGCCGCAGGCGTGCCTTTTGCGTCAAGCCGGATCTGCGAAACCGCCTCACCGGATATGATCGCCTGATCAACGGCTACCGAGCCATCGATCACAGGCTTTGCATAAAGATCGGTCACCGAGAGATCCGCCCGGAACCGGTCGATGACAAGATCCGAGACCCGGAGGCGGCTGCCTGTCGCGTCGATGCGGGCATTCTGCTTGTCGTCATCGGCGCTGAGGAGCACCATTGCGGTGAGATTGCCGGACAGACGCGTCAAGACCAGCGGCGAGAGGTCGTCGAGATTCCGGGCGTCGACCTTCAGGCGTCCTGCGGCAAGATTCGTGGCGGTGAGCTCTAGCTGGCCCGTGATCCTGGCAGAGCCGACCAGCAGATCGAGGGGATCCAGATGCCACGTGCCTTCGGAGCCTTGGCTGACATGCAATGTTCCATTCGTGGGCTTGCCATCGATCTCGCCGGTCAGCGTTGCGCGGGCATCGGGATGTCCTGTCAGGTCGTCGATGGAGGCATCGAGGGACAGCTGCGGGATGGGGCGGCCAAGAGCGGTCGCGTTGTTGAGTTGCCCATGTGCCTCGGCACTCATGCTGGCCAGTGAGCCGGTGAGCCGAGCTGTCGCCGTGGCACGTCCTGTCACGCGGCTGTCGGCTCGCGACAGATCGGAAACCTGCGCCGCCATGTTGAGGTCGATCTTTTCGGCTGTCGCATCACCATTGAGGCGGAGATCGGCATAGGCTCCCATCAACGCCAGATCCCGAAATCCAAAGCCTCCGGTGAGCGATTGTGCGGTCCCCGAAAGAGCCAGTCGGCCGCCCGTCAGCCCGTCGACGGGCTTGATGCCTGTTGCCAGCCGGGTCGCGCTTCCATTGATCGCCGCAACTGTCGGTCCCTTCGAGAGCAGGCCCGTGGTGTCGGCCGCGAGGTCAACAGCACCTCGCAGGCGCAAGGATGCGACAGCGTCGAAACGGGACAGATCGGGCAGCTTGAGCAGGAGCCGGCCCTTCGCGTCTGGCGTTCCGACCTGGCCGGAATAGGTTGCGTCGGCTGTTTCCGTCCTCAGATGGGCCGTCTGAACATCGCCGGTGCCGTCCATCGAAACGGCGCTGCGCAGAGTCAGAGTGAACTTGGAACCAACAGCTTTTGCGAGTGCGGCATCTGTCAGTACCACGTCACTCGCCGTGGCGTCTGCGACAAGGGCGATGCGGGTTGTCTTTTCCGAAAGCGGCCCGCCAGGAGAGGCGGAGAATGTTGCGGTGAGACTTCCGAGACGTCCCGCGGGCAGTCTCGCGTCCTCCGCGTCCAGCTTGCCCGCGATCTGCGGAGAGGCCAGCGGGCCCGTCACTTTCCCGGCGAAGGCCAGCCGTCGAATTTCGGCGCCGCCGGCCACGGTCTTTCCTTGCATGGTGGGAACCGCCCGGGCCGACACGTTCAGATCGATGGTACGATCGGTCGTGACAACCCCCGATATGTCGAGCCTCGCTGTTTGTGAGACGACCGACATCTGCGAAAGATCGACTGCGCCGCTGTCAGCGAACGATGTCTGCGCCTTGAGTTCCGTCGTCCCGGCAAAGATCGGCGCGACGGGGGAGGGGAGAAGCCCTTCGATGCGCGCCTGGGTATCGATGCTCAGAAGCCGCGCGGGGCCATTCCGCCGCATAGTGGCTTGGCCCCTTGCTCCGATCGTATCGCCTGCGTCGAAGGTCAGTTGAGCGGCGAAGGCGTCGAGGGTTCCGGACCCGGAAAGATCGAGCTTGACCGGCGGCAGGCCGGGAATATTCGCTGCGCGAGCGAGTATGCCGCCCTCCGGTTCGTCCAATGCCAGGGCAAGTTGCAGGTTCTCCGAGGCATAGAGCAGCCGCGCAATCAATTGGCCCGGGGCATCCAGGCGGCGGGCATCGAATCTCAAATTGAGGCCCTCAGATGGAGAGCCGAGAGAAGCAGTGCCGGTTGCCGTGAGTTGGGCTGGAACGCCGAGGATCGGTTGGCCAAGCGCAAGCTCCCGCAGCGCGAAGTCCTGGATCTGAATCCGGACCGGAAGTTCCGGCAGGAGAGGCTGGTCGGAATCCGGCACGGCATCCTGCGCGGGCAGGGGTCTGCGCAGCACCTCCAGCTTTCCTATTTCGAGCCGGTCCACTTCGAGTCGGCGTGACAGCAGCGCCAGACGGCGCCAGACGAGACGTGCGCTGTCCAGCCTGAGCCAGACACCGTCCCGATCGGCGATGGTAATGTTGCGAATGGTTGCATCCGACGACAGGGCACCTTCGACGGCGCCGATGGAAACCTGTGTCGTCGGTGTTGAGAGCGCCCGCGAGATCAAATCCGCAAGGAACCCGCGATCAGCCGCTTCGTCGCCGCGAGAGACGAGGGTCAGTGCAAGCAGCATCGCCCCTGCGAGAAGGACGACGACGGGAATCAGAACTCGGCGCATCACCATCATCAGAATGCCTGTCCAATGCTCACATAGAGCGAGACCGGCCTGTCGCCGGGCCGTGGATTGAGAGGCGTCGCGATGTCGAGCCGGATCGGGCCGATGGCCGTATAATAGCGAAGGCCCAGCCCCGCGGACAGGCGCAGGGTCTCGCCAAAGTCGGGATAGCTCGATTCAAAGGCGTTGCCAGCATCGATGAACGGAACGACGCCGATCGTGTCCGTGATCTTAATCCGCGCCTCAAGGGAGGCCTCCAGAAGGCTCCGTCCGCCGACCACGTAGCCGAACGGGCCCTGCGGCCCGAGGCTGCGATAGCGATAGCCACGAACGGAACCGCCGCCGCCGGCAAAGAAGCGGAAATTGGCAGGGATGTCCTCCAGGTCGGCACCGAGAATGGAGCCGAGGCCGATCCGACCCGCGACGATGTAGCGGGATTCCTCATCGAGTGAATAATACGCGGAGGCTTCCACCTTGCCGACGGTCATGCCGACCGTCGATCCAAGAAAGCTGGGGTAAGGCGTTATCGAGGCATTGACCCTCGCGCCCCGTGTCGGGTCAAGGGGTCGATCCGTGGAGTCGTAGGTCAAAGATGCGGGAAGGCCCACGAGGAAATAATCGATCTTACCGAGAACATCGCTCGTCTGCCCCTTCTGCAGTTGCAGTCCTGCTTGAGTGGAAAACGTTTCGCTGAAGCGATGGCGGATCGAAGCCGTGCCATTCACGAAGCGGCTCGTATATCCGCCATATCGATCGCCACCGGTCCTGTTCCGTTCGACAAGGGCGTCGAGAAGGAGGTCGTTTCTTGTCCCCCACAGCGCCGGCTTTATGAAGCTCGCGCTGATGCGCGCGCCGGTGTCGGAAGGCTCGAGATCCTCGACGCTCTTGATCCGCGTTCCATCGTTGCGCGGGGCAAGGAAGAGATCGGATTCGAGACGCAATCTCTCGGCTCCTCCAAAGAGGTTGCGGTGCTCCCAATAGCCGTGAAGCGCCGGGCCGTCGATGGTCGAATACCGGGCAGAAAAGCCGATGACGCGGGGCTTGCGTTCGGTAACCTCGACGAAGATCGGGAGGCGGCCCTGCGCATCGAGCGCCTTGGCCTCGCGAATCCTGACGGAACCGAGCGCCTGGATCGTGCTGACGGATTTGCGTGTCGCCGCAAGCGCTTCAGGAGAATAGGGATCCCCAGGCTCCAGATAGATGAAGGACCGAACGACGGTAGGATCGACATTTTCCGTTCCTGACACGGTGATGTCGCCGAACGGCGCAATGGGTCCGGGGTCGATCGAATAGGTGACATCCATCACCTGTGCGGGATGGTAGACGACCGGCTCCGTCGAGACGGTCCTTGCCAGAGGTCGCGACTGACTTCGGAAATAGTCCACAACGCGAGCTCGCGCCGCGCGAAGATCCGCCGCGCGCGCCGGGTCGCCAGGTTTCAACCCGATGATCCTGCTGGGCAGCTCCTGGGAGGGGAAGGGTTGCCGGATTCTCGAATGGTTCACTTCGATTTGGCGTAGGGTGAAGAGCGGCCCCGTATTGACCAGCACACGGATCGGAACCGGTTCGCGAGCGCGATATGTCTCAGCCCTGCGGGCGGCGGCTGTCGAAGTCCCGCCGATCGTCAGCTCCGCCCCGCCGATATCAAAGACCAGCGTTGCATTGTAATAACCTATGCCCCAGAGGGCATCGAGCATCGGTCCGAAATCCGCTTCGACGCGCCGTGTCAGAGAATCGCCTTCGAGCGGAGGATCCTGGCGCAGGCGGTAGAGCTCCGACGCATTCTTCAGGGCCTGCTCGACGGCCTTTCGGTCGCCGGTAATATCGAAGGTCAGCACATAGGGCAGGGAATTCGGAGTGGCGGCCGGGGGCTTGTCGTCGCCGCCGAAAAGCCCGAACAGATCGAAGGCTCTGGCGTCACTGCCAGAGAGAACGAGAGCGCCGACAAGCAAGCAAACGGAAACAGGGACGGCGCCGCGCCAAGGCCACAACTGCATTCATGACTCCTCGCGTCCCAACAGCGGCAAGAATGCGGACATTTTGTGGTCGCGTTTGGTGAGGGATTGGATTGGCAGCCGATCTTAAGGGCCATCCGCCCATGCTGAAAGGGAAACCGCGATCAGCGTTAAGCGATACTGAAGATCAGAGCGTCGCCATTTCGGGAGCAGCGGGCGGAGATAGAACCACCTCCAGCGGCCCGTGAGGCCAGCCCGAAACCCATCGGGCTGGCTGCTCAATCGTTACATCGTAGCCCCAACCTGCCACGGGAGGAATTCGGCGTCTCCATAGCCGAGTTCTTCGGACTTCGTGCGGCGGCCCGATGCTACCTGGAGGATGGTTTCGAAAATTTCGCGACCCTTCTCCTCGATCGAGACTCCGTCGAGGATATCGCCGCAATTGATGTCCATGTCGTCGAGCATCCGGCGATAAATGTCACTGTTGGTCGCGAGCTTGATGGAGGGCGTCGGCTTGCAACCATAGGCGGAGCCGCGGCCCGTGGTGAAGCAGAGAACATTCGCGCCACCGGCCACCTGCCCCGTGGCAGAAACCGGGTCGTAGCCCGGCGTATCCATGAAGACGAAACCCTTTGCAGTGACGGGTTCCGCATAACGATAGACCGCGTTCAAGGCCGTGGTGCCGCCTTTGGCGGCAGCGCCGAGGGATTTCTCTAGGATAGTGCTGAGGCCTCCCGCCTTGTTGCCCGGCGACGGATTGTTGTTCATCTCGCCTCGATTACGGGCCGTATAGTCCTCCCACCAGGCAATGCAGTCGAGAAGCTTTTCCCCGACATCCCGCGTGGCAGCCCGGCGCGTAAGGAGGTGTTCGGCGCCATAGATTTCAGGCGTTTCGGAGAGGATCGCCGTCCCACCGTGGCGAACGAGCAGGTCCGCGGCCGCTCCTAGTGCCGGATTGGCGGTGATGCCCGAATATCCGTCCGAGCCGCCGCATTGCAGGGCGAGCGTCAGCTCCGACGCCGGCACCGTTTCCCGGCGGGCCCGTGCCGCGGATGGGATCATGTCCGCAATGGCGGCGACGCCCGCTTCGACGGTCCTGCGCGTCCCGCCGACGTCCTGGATCGTCATCGTACGGAAGCTCTCGCTCTCCTCAAGCCCGTAAAGCTCCTTCCACCGGGCGATCTGAAACACCTCGCACCCTAGCCCCACCATCAGCACGCCCGCGATGTTAGGGTTCGACGCGTAGCCCCACTGCGTCCGTTTCAGAATCTCTGATCCCTCGCCACGCAGATCCATGCCGCAGCCCGTCCCATGAACCAGGGCGATGACTCCGTCGATCTCGGGATGGTTGCCGAGCAGTCCGGAACGTTCCACCTCACGGCCAATGAAGCGTGCAACCGAGGCCGAACAGTTCACGCTGGTGAGGATGGCGAGATAGTTTCTGGTTCCGACTTTCCCATTCGCTCGACGGAACCCCTCGAACGTCGCCTGCGCTTCAAGTGGAAGGACAGGCGTTCGGACCGCATCTTCGGCAATGCGGTAGTCGCGCGAGAAGCCGTGAAGCTGGATATTATGATCGTGTACCCACTCACCGGGTTCGATCGGCTTCGCGGCAAATCCGATGATCTGTCCGAACTTGAGGATAGGCTGATCCTCGCCAACTCCACCGATTGCGACCTTATGGCCGCGCGGGATGCGCTCGCGAACGGTGACGCCGTGCACCACCGATCCCGGAGATAGCGGATCCACAGCAACGACTACGTTGTCACGCTCATGGAGACGGATTGTCCGAGGGTCCGAAGGGTGCTTGTCAAACATGTCTCGTCACCTTGCGTATTCTGCTCTTTCCAGGATCCGCATCGACATGCACGAAGGCGGATGAGATCGTCACGCGATCAGCGCCGTAGAAGGCGTGGCCGATTCCTGCTCGAAAAGATCCGGATGCTGAATTTGCAATTCCGGCAGGGAGCGGAGGATCTCGCTCAAATGTTCCTGCATCGCGGTCTGCGCGGCCGCTGGGTCGCCAGCTCGGATCGCGCTTACGATGACCTCGTGCTGGGCCACGACGATATGCCGAGGTGTGGCCTGGGCCATGTCGAGAAACCGCACCCGGTCCATCTGGGGCTTGACATCCTCGATCATTTCCCACGCCGCCAAGCGGCCAGCCGTCTCAGCGAGCAGTCGATGGAACTCCTCGTCGAGAGCAAGAAACTCTTCCGACGATCTGGAACGCTGTGCACGACGCTGACGGCCCAAACTGGAATTCAGTTCGGCCAACATGGCGGGGCTCGCCTTGAGGGCTGCATCGCGTACGACGGCCGTCTCCACGGCTTCCCGGATGAAGCGGGCATTCTCAACGCCGCTTCTGGAGATCTTTACGACTTGGGTCCCCCGCTGGGGAAGAACGCGGACAAGTCCGGCTTCGCTCAGCTTGATCAAAGCCTCCCGCACCGGAGAGCGGCTCACCCCGAAGCGGCGCGCCAGATCCTGTTCGGACAGCATCTCCCCCGGTGCAAGCTGCATCGTTACGATAGCTTGGCGCAGGGCGCGGGTCACATGCCGGGCGATCGATTCCGGCCGGATATCAAGCTTAGGAAGAGTTCTGCCATCCATATTACTATACTACCATACTAGTAGACCATTGCAAAGCGACCAGTGTCGCTCTAAGCTGACCGGAATTGGCACCTGAACCGCCTGCATCCAAAATGGGCATGGGTACCGAGGGAGTAACGCCATGCTGATCCATCCGGACCGGCTGTTTCCGAACGAGCCAGACGCGCGCGCCGTGGCGCGACGCCTCTATGCTTCCGTCCAGGATCTTCCGATCATATCGCCGCATGGCCACACCGATCCGCGCTGGTTTGCGGAGAACGAGCCCTTTCCCGATCCGGCATCACTCTTCGTCATTCCGGATCACTACATTTTCCGGATGCTTTACAGCCAGGGCGTCCGTCTCGAAGACCTCGGCATTCGAAAGCGGGACGGGCAGGCTCCGGAATATGATGCCCGCGCCGTTTGGCAGCGTTTCGCAGCGCATTACCATCTGTTTCGTGGCACACCTACCCGCTTATGGTTGGACCACACCTTCGCGACGCTCTTCGGCTTTACCGAAAGGCTGTCCCCCCATATGGCGGATGCCTATTTCGATCGGATCAGCGCCGCGCTCCAAACTCCCGAATTTCGCCCTCGTGCCCTGTTCGATCGCTTCAGGATAGAAGCGATCGCCACAACGGAGAGCCCTCTCGATGCCCTCCGGCACCATGAGACCATCCGAAAATCCGGATGGCGAGGGCGTGTCGTCACGGCCTATCGACCCGATCCCGTCGTGGATCCGGACTTCGAGGGCTTCCGAAACAATCTGGCGCTGTTCGGCGAGATCACCGGCTGCGATACCCAGACCTGGGGTGGCTATCTCGAAGCTCACCGTAGGCGACGCGCCTATTTCCGTGATTATGGTGCCACTTCGACCGATCACGGCCATCCGACGGCGAGGACGGCGGATCTGCCCCGTAGCGAGGCGGAAGATCTCTTCCGGAGAGTTTCGACCGGCCCTGTCAGCCGCGAAGAGGCCGAGCTCTTCCGCGCCCAGATGTTGACCGAAATGGCGGCGATGAGTCTCGAGGACGGCATGGTCATGCAGATCCATCCCGGGTCCGTGCGCAACCACAACGAGGGCATCTTTCTGCAGTTCGGCCGCGACATGGGAGCCGATATCCCTTCCCGCACGGACTATGTATCGGCCCTCAAGCCGCTGCTCGATCGCTTTGGAAACGAGCGCGATCTGACCATCATCCTCTTTACTCTCGACGAGACGGCCTATTCGCGCGAACTCGCACCGCTGGCAGGCCATTACCCGGCCCTCAGGCTCGGTCCGGCCTGGTGGTTCTTCGATTCTCCCGAGGGAATGAAGCGGTTCCGCGAACTCACCACCGAAACGGCAGGCTTCTACAATACGGTCGGCTTCAATGACGACACGCGGGCCTATCTATCGATTCCGGCCCGCCACGACATGGCCCGCCGGGTGGACTGCGCATTTCTTGCCAATCTCGTGACGACCCATCGCCTCGATGAAGACGAAGCGAACGAGGTAGCTCACGATCTCGCCTATCGCCTCGCAAAAGAGGCTTACAAGCTGTGATGCCGGACGCGGGCCCATAAGGGCCGCGCCGCACAGAATGGGAGGAAGAGAATGACGAACCATATCACCAGACGGACCTTTGTCGGCGGCGTCGCCGGTGCCGCGGGAATTGCCGCCTTCGCGGGCCCGAGCATGGCCCAGCTGGCGCTTCCGAAAGAGCCTGTCGCGCTGAATGTCATCGACGTGGCCGGAAATCTGGCACTGACGCAGAAAGCGATCGAGAACTACCGCAAGGCGAAGCCGAATCTCGTTTCACGCATCACGTTCACGAAAGCGCCGGCCCCCGAACTCGCGGGCAAGATCAAAGCGCAGCAGGACGCCGGACGGGTCGATATCGATCTGGTGCTGACCGGAACCGATGCGCTCTCCGCCGGCATCGAGCAGAAGCTCTGGGTCGAGTTGCTGCCTGCCCATGCGGGCGCGCTGCCCAAGCTCGATGATATCTTCCTGCCGGCTGCGGCCAAGATGCAGACGCTTGCCAAAGGCCAGGGCGTCGTGGTGACGTACTATCCCTCGGGCCCGCTGCTCGAGTACATGCCCGACAAGGTCAAGAACGTTCCGACCACGGCCGAGGAACTGCTCGCCTGGGCGAAGGCGAACCCGAACCGGCTGATCTATGCCCGTCCCGCCAATTCCGGCCCCGGGCGCACCTTCATCATGGGCCTTCCCTATATTCTCGGCGACAGCAATCCCCAGGATCCCGCCAAGGGCTGGGACAAAACGTGGGCCTACCTCAAGGAACTGGGGCAGTATATCGAGTACTACCCCTCCGGCACGGGCGCCGTCATGAAGGAGCTCGGCGAAGGCTCCCGCGACATGACAGTTTCCACGACCGGGTGGGACATCAATCCGCGCGTTCTCGGCGTCGTGCCGAAGGAAGCGAAGGTCGCCAGCCTGAAGGGTTTCCACTGGGTCGCGGACGCTCATTACATGTGCGTGCCGAAAGGCCTGTCGAACGAGAAGCTTGCCGTTCTGCTCGACCTGATGAACTTCCTGCTGACGAAAGAGCAGCAGGCCTACACCTACGACGAGGGCTACTTCTATCCCGGCCCTGCGGTGAAGGGCGTCACTCTGGATATGGCTCCGGCGGACAGTCAGGCTGCCATCAAGGAGTATGGACGTCCTGAATATGAGAAGCTGATCGCCGACAACCCGATCGAACTGCCCCTCCAGCCGGATCAGATGGTCGTCGCGTTCCGCATCTGGGACGAGCAGGTCGGCGGCTCGAAGCGCAAGTAAGGAAGGGACCCGCGATGGCAATTGCACTTTCGCAGTTCGATGAGGTGCGGCTCGATCGGGTGAGCCGCGACTTCGGAACCCTCAACGCCCTGCGCGACATCAACCTGACGATCAGGCGAGGCGAATTCATCGCCCTGCTCGGGCCGTCGGGTTGCGGAAAGTCGACGACGCTGAACTGCATCGCGGGTCTCCTGCCGGTAACGGGAGGGGCGATCTGGCTCGACAAGAACCGGGTCGACACCCTGAAGCCGGAAGAGCGCGGATTCGGAATGGTCTTCCAGAACTATGCGCTCTTCCCCCACCTCAATGTTCGCCAGAACATCGGATTTGGCCTGAAGATGCGCGGCACGGCGAAGGCCGAGATGGAGCGCAAGATCGACGAGGCCCTCAACCTCGTCCGGTTGCAAGGGCAGGGGCACAAGCTGCCGGGTCAGCTTTCGGGCGGCCAGCAGCAGCGTGTTGCCATCGCACGGGCCATCGTGATCGAACCGCCTCTCGTCCTGATGGATGAGCCGCTGTCAAATCTTGACGCGAAACTGCGTCTGGAGATGCGCGCCGAGATCCGCCGCATTCACAACGAGCTCGGTGCGACCACGATTTATGTCACGCACGACCAGGATGAGGCCCTTTCGCTGGCCGACAGGATCGTCGTGCTCCGCGATGGTGTCGTGCGGCAGGTAGGGACGCCCAAGGAGCTTTATGACGCGCCCGCGCATCTCGATGTCGCCGACTTCATGGGCTATCGCAACAAGCTCAAGGGAACAGCGGTGGCGATCGAGAACGGACGCGCCGTCATCGACGTCGAGGGAGCGAGACTGGGGGGCGCAACGAGGGAGCCGATCTCTGTTGGCGCTCCCGTCTATGTTGCGATCCGTCCTGACGATCTCATCGTTGCTGAGGCCGGCAGCGACGCGCTGTCGGTCATCGTCGACACGGCGGAGTATCGTGGCCGGGAGTTCGTGGGCACCGCGCACACGAAGGGCGGCCTGGAGCTTGTGTTCCGTTCTCCTCACGCCGTGGAGCCCGGAACGGCCGTTCACCTGAGAGCGGATGCCGAGCGCACCCTTGTCTTCGCCGAGCCGGCGTGAGGGGAGTAACGACCATGCATGCTTCCGCTTCGGACGCCATGACCGGACCAAGCCTGCGGCAGCGGCTGGAGGCACGCGGTTTCGATGCCGTTACGCTGCTCGTGCTGCCGGCCGCCATCTTCAGCCTCTGCCTCTTCGTCTACCCGTTCGCGTTCGGCCTCATTCTGTCGTTCGAACCGAAGAGCGGCGGCGGTGCGCTCACCAACTACCAGCGCTTTTTTTCCGACCCTTATCTCTACGACACGATCGCCAAGACTCTGGCGCTTGCCATCCCCGTGACGGTTCTGAACCTCGTGCTGGCGGTGCCCGTCGCGTTTCGGGTCCGGCTCATGCGACGCCAGCGCCTCCTGACCACAATCCTCGTTCTTCCGATCACTCTGGGTACGGTCCTGGTTGCGGAGGGACTTCTGAACTATCTCGGACCTCAGGGATGGTTCAATCGGACGCTCCTGACCTTCGGGCTGATCTCGCAACCGATCCGGCTCGTTCACAATTACTGGGGCGTTTTTGCCTCCTTGCTGATTACCGGCTTTCCGTTCACGTTCCTTCTGACGTTGTCCTATGTCACGGGCATCGATCCGGCTCTGGAGCAGGCCAGCGCGACGCTAGGGGCGAATGCGTGGCAGCGGTTCCGGTACATCTATCTGCCGCTGCTGATGCCAGGCTTCGCCATTACGTTCTGCCTGTCCTTCGTGCAGGCATTCTCAGTCTTCCCCTCGGCGGTGCTGCTCGGCGAGCCGGCGGGACCGACGAGGGTCATCTCGATTGCCGCGTATCAGGCGGCATTCGAGGAGTATGACTACTCGATGGCTTCCGCCGTTGCGATGATCATGGGCTTCGTCCAGCTGGCGATCGTCGTTGCGGTTCTCGCCTCCCGCGGCCTGTTCTACCGCGGTCCGGCGTCTGGCGCGAAAGGGTGATGAGCCGATGATCCGAGATACAACTCTGGGCGCGAAGCTCTGGGCCGTCGCCGTGTGGTCCCTGGTCGGCTTCTTCATCGTCAACCTTCTGGCCATGATCGCCACGGTGGTCACGAGTTCCTTTGCCACGCGCTGGCTCGGCACCTGGCTGCCCATCGGCTGGACCACCCGATGGTATGCCTCCGCGTGGAACGAGTTTCAGTTGGGCGATGTGCTCATCGTAACCTTCCAGGTGGTCGGCGCGGTGGTCCTCATCTCCGGCGCCCTGGGAGTCACGGCAGCTTATGCGCTGGCGCGGCGTGACTTTCCCGGCAAGCGTCTTCTCGTGCTCCTGTTTCTTCTGCCCCTTCTGATCCCGCCCATCACATTCGGCATCCCCCTTGCGACGGTGCTGTATCAGACCGGCCTGGCGGGAACCTTCTGGGGCGTGGTCGCGGCCAATCTCGTACCCACGGTTCCGTTCGTGATCCTCGTGATGATCCCCTTCATCGAGCAGATCGATCCCAAGCTCGAGGCGGCGGCGCGGGTCTTCGGTGCCAATACCTTCAAGCTCTTCGTCCATGTGCTGCTGCCGCTTCTGTTGCCCGGCATCCTGGCGGCCCTTCTTCTGGTTCTGGTGCGGACGATCGCCATGTTTGAACTCACCTTCCTCGTCGCGGGGCCGACGAGCCAGACGCTGGTCGTCGCGCTCTATTATGCCGTCTTCGCTGCCGGTGTCCGCGCTGTTCAGTCCATTGATGCCATGGCGGTGATCTACATGGTGACGACGCTCGTCTGGCTGATCATAGCCCTGCGGTTCGTCAACCCGACCCAGATCGTCACTCGTGCTAAGCAGCAACCTGCGCATTGAGGCAGTGATGTCGAAGCGTTTGAATCCGGCTGAACTTTCCAGCCTGCCCACGACGATTGCGCGTCCTCGCTATGATCGCAGCGGCGTCACAACCGGCATCGTGCATCTGGGAGTCGGCGCTTTTCACCGTGCCCATCAGGCCGTCTATACGGATCTCGTTCTCGATCAGGATCCCCGCTGGGGAATCGTTGCGTCGAGCCTCCGGAGTCCCGAGACCCGTGATGCCCTGGAGCCGCAAGGGGGGCTGTACACGTTGTCGGTTCGCTCCGAGGATGGTGAAGCGCTCAGGATCATCGGGTCGATCACGCAGGTCATCGTCGCCCCTGAGGCGCCGGAAGTCCTCCTCGATGCCATGTCAAACCCCGGCGTGCGGATCGTTTCCCTGACCGTGACGGAGAAAGGATACTGCCACGACCCGGCGACAGCAGCGCTCAACGAGGCCCATCCGGACATCGTTCACGACCTGTCGAATCCGACGCAGCCGCGGACCGCCCCCGGTCTGATCGTCGAGGCCCTGCGCCGCCGACGCGTGGCGGGTATCGCCCCCTTCACAGTGATGAGTTGCGACAATCTCCCATCGAATGGGCGCACGGTGAAGAAGGTGCTCTCGCGCTATGCGGAATTGGTCGATCCGGATCTCGGCGCCTTCGTCAGAGATCATGTCGCCTGTCCCTCCACGATGGTAGATCGGATCGTGCCTGCGACGACGAACGAGGATCGGGACCGGATTGCGCATCTGCTCGGCGTTGAGGACGCGTGGCCGGTCGTCACGGAACCCTTCACGCAATGGGTGATCGAGGATGATTTCCCGCAAGGGCGCCCTCCATGGGGGCAAGCGGGAGCCGAGTTTGTCGCCGATGTCGAGCCTTTCGAGCATATGAAGCTGCGGCTCCTCAACGGAAGCCACTCCACGCTCGCCTATCTCGGCTATCTCGCAGGCTATGCGACGGTGGCCGATACGATGGCCAATCCGGCTTTCGAGAGGCTGATCCAGGGCCTGATGGACGAGGAGGTTGCGCCGACGCTGCACATGCCACCAGGCGCCGATATCGAGTCCTATAAGCGCGCGCTTCGCAAGCGCTTCAAGAACCCGGCACTGAAGCATCGCACCGCACAGATCGCCATGGATGGCTCGCAGAAGTTGCCGCAGCGGCTGTTGGGAACGGTTCGGGACCGTTTGGGTGCGAATGCACCCATTTCGCGGCTGGCGCTCGGCGTTGCGGCCTGGATGCGATACGTAACCGGAATCGACGAGAACGGCGCACCGATCGATGTTCGGGATCCGATGGCCGAGCGTCTGCGCTCTCTCACCGATGGCGTGCAGGCCGACCCTCCGAAGATCGCAGAAAGATTGTTCGGCATCCGCGAAATCTTCGGAGACGATCTCCCTGGCAATCCGGTTTTCACGGAGTCCGTCACCGATGCCTTGTCCAAACTCTATCGGGACGGCAGCCGTGCCACTGTCGACAGGCTGTCGCATACGTCCTGACGACCGGCTCCGACATGCCTGGAAAGACGGAGGAACGACATACCTGCCCGAGATCGCCAGATCCGGAAGGGCGGATACAACAGACCATCAAGACCATGTTATAACAGATAAATACAGTATATCCATGTATAGATTCCGAAGTCGTTTTGCCGCAGATCGGATCTAGGCCGGGCGAAATACTTGCGATAAAGCGATCCTGGATGTCAGGTTAGCACCCTTTCTGACCGGTCCTGCTGGATTTCTTCATGTCGCTTTCTCAAGACGATACCTGGATCGGCTCGGCTGGCCAGAACGACGATGCAGAGATGTTCGATCTTGCTCCAGTGTCGCTCTGGCTCGAGGATTATAGCGGGATCAAGAAGCTCTTCACCGAGTGGCACAGGGACGGCATACGATCTCTCCGGGCATTTCTGGAGGAGGACACCCGCCGCGTCGAAACGTGCTCGGACGCAATTCGCGTCGTCAAGGTGAATCGAAAGACGCTGACCCTCTTCGAAGCCGACGACCAAGCGCACCTCGTCGCAAATCTCGGTCGCATCTTTCGCAATGACATGCTGAAGACCCATATCGACGAGCTGGTACAGCTCTGGGAAGGAAAGAGGGAATTCTTCAGCAATACCGTCAACTATACCCTGTCCGGCCGCCGTCTCGACATCCAACTCAAGGGGGCGATCCTTCCGGGGCACGAGGAAAGCTGGGAACGGGTCCTGATCGCCATCGAAGATGTAACCGAGCGTGAATCCGCCCGTCGCAGCCTTGCCCGGAGCGAGGAATACGCGCGCGGTCTCTTCGAGCACTCGCCAATATCGCTCTGGGTCGAGGATTTCAGCAGCGTCAGACGTCTCCTCGAAGAGGTTCGCGACAAAGGCATCAGCGATTTTCGGGTATTCACCGATGTACACCCCGAATTCGTCGAGCGTTGTATGAGCGAGATTCGTGTCATCGATGTCAACCAGCATACCCTTGAACTGTTCGCCGCGCCTGACAAGGAAACCCTGCTGCGAAGCCTGCCGGAGATCTTCCGAGACGAAATGCAGCCTCATTTTCGGGAGCAGCTGATCGATCTTTGGGAAGGGAGAATCTTCCAGCGGCGCGAGGTCATGAATTATTCGCTTGCTGGAGACGAGCTGCATCTGCATCTCCAATTCTCGGTCCTCCCGGGACACGAGCATGATTGGTCCCTGGTTCAGGTTGCTCTGACGGACATCACCGCCCGTAAGAAGGCCGAGGCCTATCTCGAGTATCTCGGCAAGCACGACGTTCTCACGAAGCTCTACAATCGCTCGTTTTATGTCGACGAACTGAATCGCCTTGAACGCAAGGGCCCGTTCCCGGTCACCATCATCGTGGCCGATCTCAACGGACTGAAAGCGACGAACGATCAACTCGGGCATGCGGCCGGCGACGCCCTGCTCCGACGGGCCGGCGAGGTCCTGAACGAGGCGATCCACAAACCCGCCTACGCCGCACGCATAGGCGGCGACGAGTTTGCTCTGCTTCTTCCGAATACCGATGAGCGCGAGGGCGCGATGGTGATGGAGAACATCGAGCGGCTCGTCGTCATCAACAACCAGTTCTATTCCAGCCAGCCCCTGAGCTTGGCCATGGGCATGGCGACGGGAGAACGTGGGGATCGGCTCGAGGATGTCGTGAAGAGGGCCGATCTGCTGATGTATGAGGCCAAGCGGGAAATCTATGCGCTAGGCGACCAGGGCCGGCGTCCCGATGTGGCAAGCGATATCAGTCTCGACGGGTATTGATCCACTGCAGGGCCAGGGTGTTTCATGGGCCTTTGCGGGAGCGCCAGGCGCGCCATCGCCGGTTCCCCTGGGATATCCGGGCCAGATCCGGTTGAAGACGATCCATCGACCTTTTGATGATCCTCCCCTCCTTTTTCCCGACAGGGGCCTTAGGATAGAATCGAGGGGCGTCACCGAGGAAAGCGGAAATAATGAAGCGCATCCAGAAGCATGGTCTGCAGATCGCACCGGTTCTCTACGATTTCGTGAACGGGGAGGCCCTGGAGGGCACGGGCGTATCGCCGGATGGGTTCTGGAGCGGTCTCGCTGAGCTCATTCGTGAACTCGCTCCACGGAATCGCGACCTGCTTGCCTTCCGCGACAGGCTTCAAAGCCAGATCGACACCTACCATCGAGAGCGGTCGGGAAAGCCGCTCGACCGAGAGCATTATGAGGGGTTCCTGCGCAAGATCGGCTACCTTCGGGATGAACCGGGGAATTTTTCCGTATCGACGGCGAATGTGGATGACGAGATCACCCGGACCGCCGGACCGCAATTGGTGGTGCCGGTCTCGAACGCCCGGTATGCCTTGAACGCTGCCAATGCCCGCTGGGGCTCGCTCTATGATGCGCTCTACGGAACGGACGTGATTTCCGAGGAAGGCGGGGCAGGCCGGAGCGGAGGCTACAACAAGGTCCGCGGTGCGAAGGTCGTCGCCTGGGCCCGCGCATTCCTCGACCGGATCGCCCCACTTGCTTCCGGGAGCCACAAGGATGCCACCGGTTATGCGATCGAGAGTGGTGCCGTTACGGTACGTCTTCGGGAAGGGACGGTGACCGGGCTTGCCGATCCACGGCAGTTCGCCGGCTATCAGGGCGAGGCCCCCGCTCCCTCCGGGCTGCTGCTTCGTCATCATGGACTGCATGTCGACATTCGTATCGATCGGGAGAATCCGATCGGGGCAGTGGATCCCGCCGGGGTTGCCGACGTGATTGTGGAAGCTGCGCTCTCGACGATCATGGATCTCGAGGACAGCGTCGCAGCGGTGGACGCCGATGACAAGGTCGAGATCTATCGCACGTGGCTCGGCCTGATGAAGGGCGACCTCGTCGAACGCTTCGAGAAGGGCGGGCGCGTCGTGGAGCGGCGCCTCAATCCAGACCGTATCTATCGGGCGCCTGCCGGCGGCGAAGTGCGCCTTCATGGCCGTAGCCTGATGCTCGTGCGCAATGTCGGGCACCATATGTTCACTGACGCTGTGCTCGGCGACGACGGACAGGAGGTTCCCGAGACCATCCTCGATGCCGCCGTGACGTCATTGATTGGAATGCACGACCTGCGCAGCGGCGGTGCCCTGCGCAACAGCCGCACGGGTTCAATCTATATTGTGAAGCCCAAGATGCACGGTCCCGACGAGGTCGCGTTCGCCAACAATCTCTTCACACGGGTCGAGGACATGCTCTCCCTTCCGCGCAACACGCTGAAAATGGGCATCATGGACGAAGAGCGCCGCACCACCGTCAATCTGAAGGGTGCCATCCGCGCCGCGGCGGAGCGGATTTTCTTCATCAATACGGGCTTCCTGGATCGCACCGGGGACGAAATCCACACGTCGATGGAAGCCGGCCCCATGATCCGCAAGAACGATATGAAATCGACCCCCTGGATCAAAGCTTATGAGGACAACAACGTCGATGTTGGCCTCGCCTGCGGGCTGCCGGGCCACGCGCAGATCGGCAAGGGCATGTGGGCGGCGCCGGACAAGATGGCGGACATGCTGGCCCAAAAGGTCGGCCATCCCAATGCGGGAGCCAACACGGCCTGGGTGCCGTCGCCGACGGCCGCCACGCTTCATGCGCTGCACTACCACGAGGTCGACGTTCAGGCCAGGCAGCAGGAATTGAGGACGCGCGCACCGGCGAAGCTCTCCGATATTCTCACGATCCCCGTTTCGCAATCCAACTGGGCACCGGAAGCCGTGCAGGAGGAAATCGACAACAACTGCCAGGGCATCCTCGGCTATGTTGTGCGGTGGGTCGACCAGGGCGTCGGATGTTCCAAGGTACCCGACATTCACGACGTCGGGCTGATGGAAGACCGGGCGACGCTGCGCATCTCGAGCCAGCATCTGGCCAATTGGCTGCGCCATGGAATTGTCACGGAAGCCCAGGTGATGCAGGCTTTGAAGCGGATGGCAGAGGTCGTCGACCGCCAGAATGCCGGGGATCCGCTCTATCGCCCGATGGCGCCGGGCTTCGACGGTCCTGCCTTCCAGGCCGCCTGCGATCTGATCTTCAAGGGCCGTGAGCAGCCCAACGGTTACACCGAGTGGATCCTGCACAAGCGTCGCCGCGAAGCGAAGGCGGCAGGCGCGTCCGACCGCATCGACCAGAGCGGTGTCCGGACCGCCTAGCTTTCCTCGAACACGGTCGGCCCGTCGCGATAGCGGCGGAGCCGCCTTGCGGCATCCTAAGGCGCCGTCGGAGCGCCGGGCTCGCTTCCTGTGTCGTGATGGTGTGGACGAAGGGCATCGACGGCGCCGCTGATCAGGTTCGCAGCCAGGAGATGCTCAGTGGTCAGGTCTGTCCGCACCGGCACGATCATGGCTGGGAGGGATGCGATCCACTCCTTCAGGGCGCGGGCCGCCGCGACGGCCTCCGAACGCCCGACTGCCCGAAAGCGAACGGGGGATCCGGGCTGCAACTGGGCGAAGCGATCCAGATCGGCGCTGATCACGGTCGCAATCTTAGGATAGCCGCCGGCGGTCTGGCGGTCGCGCATCAGCACGATCGGCTGGCCATTGCCGGGGACTTGGATATGGCCATCGACAATGCCGTCGGAGACGATGTTAAAGCCCTTGGCATGCTCGAGAACAGGGCCCGCAAGCTGAAATCCCATCCGATCGGCCTGGGGGCTGACGGTGAACTCGCTCTCGAGAAACGTGCGGACCGCATCGGGGGTGAAATAATCGTCCTGCGGCCCGAGCATGACACGAATGGGCCCGCTGTCGTCGGGTAACTCTCCCGGGAACTGCATCGGCGACCCTGCCTCTTCGGCGCTCATGCATTCCAAACGATCTCCGGGCCGGAGGGGGCATCCGTCAAGGCCGCCCATCCGGGACCGGAGATGCAATGAAAGACTGCCAAGCTGCGGCGGGACGGAGAAGCCGCCCGCGACGGCAAGGTAGGCGAACAGGCCTGTTCTTGCATGGCTGATCACGGCGGTCTGTCCGTCCTTCAGAACGACCGAGATGCGCGGACCGACCGGCTTGCCATCGATACTGAGAGTGCTGTCCGCACCGGCCAGGGCCACCTGGACATCGCCGCCGCTGGCGGTGACAGACCCGCCGAGATGCATGAACTCGATGGCGCCGGTTTCGGGAGGGTTGCCTGCGAGCACGTTGGCCAAGGCGAGGCCTCGGCGGTCCATCGCACCCGATGTGGAGACGCCGAACCGCTGATATCCGAAGCGTCCCCGATCCTGAAGGGACGTCATGGGGCCGCAGGTCTTGATCACGAGTGCAGTCATAGGGCCACCTGCTCGGCGATCGGGTCTCCGGCCAGGGCAGCACGCTCGAGCGTATCCCAACGCCCCGCATCGGTTGGCTCGAAGACGACCTCATCCCCTGCGGCGAACAGGAAGGCCGGGTCTCTTGTCGGGTCATAACTGCGGACGGGAGTCCGGCCGAGAAGATGCCAGCCGCTCGGACATTCGATGGATGCCACTGCCGCCTGCGTTCCGCCGATAATGATCGAACTGGCGGGAATTCTTGACCTGGGCTGCGTCCGGCGCGGGGTCGCGAGCCGCGGGTCCAGGCCCCCAAGATAGGCGAAGCCGGGCATGAAGCCGATCATATAGATGCGGTACACGGCACCGGCATGCAGCTCGATCACCGTCGAGACGGACAGGCCATGGCGCTCCGCCACCTCCTCGAGATCGATTCCGTAAGGGCCGCCATAGACGACTGGCACCTTCCAGCGCCGCCCGGTCGTCGCACGGGGTGCCAGGTTTTGCGTCTCAGCCATGATCCGACGGACCAGGGCGTCGTAGTCGGTCAGGGTCGGGTCGAAAGTCACGAGCAGGGAGCGATAGGTGGGCACGGTTTCGAGCACCCCGGCCGGCGCCGTCGCCCGGAGGATCTCGTCCAGGGCGAGGACCCTGCCATTGATCGACGGATCAATGACGTCCCCGAACTCCACCGACAGGGCTCCGTCGCCGCAGATGAGAATTCTCGGTGTCTGCAAGGATGTACTGGACGATTCGATCATTGTGGGCTGGCCCATCTCACATCGGAGGGGATCGTTCAACGGGTACTGACATGGTGAAGGCGGACACGTGCCGTCAGACTCCCGCCACACGGCCTCTTCATGTTATGCCAGAACTCTGCTTGAGGTCTTCATCAGCATATCCGGAGCATTTCATGACCTTGAAATCGAAGTCTGCCGTCGTCACTGGCTCGACCAGCGGGATCGGCCTTTCCATTGCGCGCGCCTTTGCGAAGGAAGGGGCGTCGATTGTCCTCAACGGGTTCGGGCAGGCCGACGAGATCGAAAAGATCCGGAAGGAGATCGAGGGCGAATTCGGCGTGAAGGCCATCTATTCCCCGGCCGATATGACGAAGCCCGAGGAGATCGAGGAGATGATCCGACTGGCCGAGAAGACCTTCGGCGGTGTCGACATTCTCGTGAACAACGCAGGAATCCAGTTCGTCTCGCCCGTCGAGGACTTTCCCGTCGAGAAATGGAATCAGATCATCGCGATCAATCTGTCGTCAGCCTTTCATGCTATCCGCGCAGCCCTACCGGGCATGAAGGCGCGCAAATGGGGCCGTATCATCAATACGGCCTCGGCTCATTCCCTCGTCGCCTCGCCATTCAAGTCCGCCTATGTTGCGGCCAAGCATGGCATTGCCGGCCTCACGAAGACGGTGGCGCTGGAGACCGCGACCTTCGGGGTCACGGTCAACTGCATCAGCCCCGGCTATGTCTGGACGCCTCTGGTCGAAAAGCAGATCCCCGACACCATGAAGGCCCGCGGTCTCACCAAGGAGCAGGTCATCAACGACGTGCTGCTCGAGGCCCAGCCGACAAAGCAATTCGTAACGCCGGATCAGGTGGCGGCTCTTGCCGTGTTCCTCTGTTCGGATGCGGCAAGCCAGATGACGGGCACGAACCTGTCCATGGATGGGGGCTGGACGGCGGAGTAGGGCGCCGCCGCCTTTCGCGAGAGCTCAGGCTCTCGCGAAAGCGTCCGTCGTCTCGATGAGATGGTGCAGGATGCCGGGATCAGAATAGGCATGTCCCGCATCCGGCACCATGATGAAGCGGGCTTGCGGCCAGGCCTTGTGCAGTTCCCACGCGGTCGCCGGAGGCGTTGCGATGTCGTATCGCCCCTGGACGATTACGCCGGGAATGTCTTTGAGACGTCCGGCATCCCGTAGAAGCTGCCCTTCCTCGAAGAAGCCTTCATGCACGAAATAGTGATTCTCGATCCGGGCAAAGGCCAGGGCATAGTGCTCGTCACCGAACTGGTTTGAATAATCCTCGTTCGGCAGCAGCGTGATCGTCTCGCCCTCCCATAGGCTCCATGCCTTCGCGGCCTGACGCTGGGCAACCGGATCCGAACCAGTGAGGCGCTTCCGGTAGGCCGCCATCAGGTCCCCGCGCTCTTCTGGCGGGATCGGCGCCAGGAATCCCTCCCATTTGTCCGGGAAGATCCAGGATGCTCCCTCTTGATAATACCAGAGAAGCTCGGAGCGCCTCAACGTGAAGATACCCCGGAGAACGAGTTCGCTGACACGCTCCGGATGGGTTTCCGCATAGGCCAGGGCCAGGGTGCTGCCCCAGGACCCGCCGAAAACCATCCATTTCTCGGCATCGATCATCATGCGCAGTCGCTCGATATCGGCGACCAGATGCCAAGTCGTGTTGGCCTCCAGGCTGGCATAAGGCGTCGAACGTCCGCAGCCGCGCTGATCGAACAGCAGGATCTTGTATTCCTTCGGGTCGAACAGACGCCGCTGCGACGGCGTGCAGCCCCCGCCCGGTCCGCCGTGAAGGAAGACGACGGGCTTTCCCTTCGGGTTGCCGCACAGCTCCCAATAGATCCGATGCCCATCGCCTACCTCCAGCCAGCCGTGGTCGTAGGGATCGATCTCGGGATAGAGGGTGCGCATGGTCAAGCTCCGAAACAGGCGTCCTTCATACCCCGGAGCCGGAGCCTTTGTCAGCTGCCGTTGGGTTAAATTGAGCCGGCTCATATTGAGGCGTATAAGCCTTTCAAGACAGTAGCGCGTCGTCCGACTGTCATATAGTTTTGCAACTGGGGAACACGGGCCGAACCCGGACCACTTTGGAGGATTACGATGTTGACCAAACGTGCCAGCCTGAAGCTGGCGACCGCTTTCGCGGCTCTCATGATCGCCGGCGGTGCACACGCCGCCGAGAAGCTGCGGCTCCTGACCTGGGCCGATTATGCGCCGGCCGATGTGGTGCAGCAATTCACCAAGGAGACGGGCATCGAGGTCGAGGTCACGCTCTCGAACAATGAGGAAATGATCTCGAAGCTGCGCGCCACGCAGGGGGCAGGTTTCGATCTCGTCCAGCCCAGCCAGGACCGCATCGCAGGCCCGCAGCAGGAATTCGGCATCTATAAGCCGCTCGACATGTCGAAGCTGAAGTCCGATCTCTTCATTGCCTCGATGCTCGAGGCGACCAAGAAGAACACGACGGTCGGCGGCAAGGTTTACGGCGTACCCCATATCTGGGGAACCGACGGTCTCGTCGTGAACACGAAGGCCGCTCCCAACGTGGCCGACTATCCGGACCTCTGCAGCCAGGCCGTCGCCGGCAAGTCGAGTTTCCGTGCGAAGCGCCCGACCCTAATTGCCTTCGCCTTCGCAAGCGGCATGGATCCCTTTGCAGCGTATAAGGATGCGAAGCAATATACCGCCCTTATGGAGAAGGTCGGCGCCAAGCTCGCAGAGTGCAAGAAGAACGTGAAGTTCTTCTGGGACGGGAAGGACCAGCTCCTGAACGCCCTGCGCTCCGGTGAGGTCGTAGCGGCCATGGCCTGGGACACGGGCGGCTGGAAACTGAACTCCGAGAACGCGGACATCAAGTTCATTGCGCCGAAATCCGGAGCGCTTGGCTGGGTCGACACCTTCGCTATTCCCGCAAAGGGCCGCAACGACGACGCCGCCTACAAGTGGATCAACTTCAACATGCGCCCCGAGATCGCGGCCAAGGTCGCGGCGTCGGCGGGCAACTTCACAGCCTCCAACGGCGCCGACAAGTTGATGCAGGGCAAGCTGAAGGACCAGTTCGCCGAGAGCTTCCCGAAGGCCGCAATCGACAACATCAAGTGGTATCCGGCCGTTCCAGCGGGCATCGAGGAGATCGAGGGCAAGGTCCTCGACCGCCTGAAGGCCGGCTCGTAACGTCTCGATCCTGCAGTCCATCATCCCCCGGTTTCGCCGGGGGATGACTTTTTACGCGTGCAGACATGGCTCCTTCCAGCGATCTCGACCTCGTCAATGTCATCAAACGGTTCGGCACACACCTCGCGGTGAACGACGTTTCCTTTTCCGTTGCTCCCGGTGAGTTCTTCTCGATCCTCGGTCCTTCCGGATGCGGCAAGACCACCCTCATGCGAATGATCGCCGGCTTTGAGGATCCGAGTTCGGGCGACATCCGGATCCGAGGCAAGTCGATGATCGGCGTTCCGGCCAATCGGCGGCCGGTGAACATGGTTTTCCAGAGCCTCGCCCTTTTCCCCATGATGAGCGTCGGCGAGAACGTTGCCTATGGCCTGACCTGCCGCGGTGTCGGACGGGCGGATGCCGAGCAGCGCGCGACGCGCATGCTGGAGCGGGTCGGGCTCAAAGGTTTCGCCGAGCGTCGCGTGACCGCCCTGTCCGGCGGTCAGCGGCAGCGGGTCGCCATCGCCCGCTGCCTGGTTCTCGAACCGACCCTTGTGCTGCTCGACGAGCCGCTTGGCGCGCTCGATCTCAAGCTGCGCGAGCACATGAAAATCGAACTCAAGCAACTGCAGAGTACCTTCAACACAACCTTCGTTTACATCACGCACGACCAGTCGGAGGCGCTCGTGATGTCCGACCGCATCGCCGTGATGAACCAGGGGCGCTTCGAGCAGGTGGGAAGCCCGCGGGAGCTGTACCACGATCCCATGACGCCCTTCGTGGCGAGCTTCGTCGGCGAAACCAATCGTTGGGCCGGCGAGGCTATGGGGGAGGAGGCCGGAGCAATCCGTGTGCGCCTTGCATCGGGCGCCATGGTTCAAGGATCCGGGTCGGGTCTCCCGAAGTCCGTGCTCTGCTTCGTCAGGCCGGAGGCCATTGCCCTGTCGTCGAACGGGGAGAGCCATCACGCTCTTGCCAACCGCTTCGAAGGGCGCGTGTCGGCCGTTCTGTTCGACGGTGCCAACTCAAGTCTCCTGATCGAGACGCCAGGGTTCGATGAGCCCATTCGCGCCGTCCTTCCGCAGGCCGGGCCTCTGGCCGGCATCCAGGTAGGAGCCCAGGTCCATGTCGGCTGGACGGCGGATGCGATGAAGGTCTTCGCGGCATGAAACCGGCGCAGCGCCTGACCCTGTTTCTTCTCCTCGCGCCGGCTCTGATCTGGCTCGGTCTGCTGATCGTTCTGCCGCATGTGGAGATCCTCGTCCTCTCGTTCAGCGAAAGGGTGGCGCCGCGTGTCTATACATTCGGCTTCGGCAACTATCTGGAGTTCTTCACCGAACCGCTCTATTGGCGCACCTTCGCGCGGACGGCTTTCATGTCGGTTCTCGTGACGGCCCTGACCTTGGTTCTCGCCTTTCCGATTGCGCTCTATATCGCCCGCGTGGCCCAGGGACGTGTGAAGGCGATGCTGTTGCTTCTCTGCCTTCTGCCCTTCTGGGTGTCGGAACTCGTGCGGACGCTGGGCTGGATGATGCTGCTGCGTGAAACCGGGCTGATCTCCTACCTGCTTCAGACGACGGGCCTCGCAAGCCAGCCGGTCGAGATGCTTTACAACGATGGTGCCGTCATCCTCGGCCTCGTCTATGGTGGGCTGCTGTTCATGATCGTGCCGCTCGCCAATGCGCTTGAGAGTCTGGAGCCGTCGATCGTCGAGGCCGGCTACGATCTTGGCGGAAGCCGTTGGACCGTCCTGCGGCGCATCGTCATTCCCCATGCGATGCCCGGCATCGTCGCAGGCTCGATCATCGTCTTCATGCTGACGGTCGGCAATTTCGCGACGCCGGTGCTGTTGGGCGGCAAGAACGGGTTATGGTTCACCGAGCAGATCTACGCCCAGTTCATTACGCGCTTCAACTGGCCACAGGGCGCAGCCTTCGGCATGCTCCTCCTCGTCCTTTCATCGGTCATCGTCTGGGGCGGCCTGCGGTTGAGCGGGCAGAGCCTCGGCACGACATTGCGGCAGGCTTGATCCATGAACCGGCCTTCGATGCTCTGGAAGCTCTATATCGCGGCGTTCTACCTCTTCCTGTTCGCGCCGCTCCTCGTCGTCGCGATCTTTGCCTTCAATGCCAGCCCGTTCCCGTCGCCGCCGTGGAAGGGCTGGACCCTCGAATGGTTCATCGGAGACGGATCCGTCTACGGAAAGCCCGGCGTCCTGATGGATCCGATCTGGCTCACCAGCATCGGCAACAGCCTGAAGGTCGCAGTGCCGGTGGCGCTTCTCGCCGTTCTCGTCGGCACCGTGAATGCGTGGGTGCTGGAACGGGCCGAGTTCCCCGGCAAGACCGTTCTCGGCATGATGATGCTGTGGCCCCTGGTCATCCCTGGGGTCATCCTCGGCATCTCGATCCTGGCGTTCTTTTCCCGCGTCGCGAATGGCCTGGAAGAGGCGCTGCAGACGGATCTCGATCCTCTCAGGCCGGGATTGCCCCTCGTCATCCTGGGCCAGCTGTCCTTCATTCTGACCATCGCGACGCTGATCATCGCCGCGCGTCTGCGCAAGTTCGACCGTTCGCTGGAAGAAGCCGCGCTCGATCTCGGCGCCGGTCGCATGCATGTGCTGAGAACGGTCACGCTGCCGTTCTTAAGTCCCGCCCTGGTAGGGGCGGGACTCGTCGCGCTGCTGATGTCGTTCGAGAACTTCAACACGACCCTGATGCTCGTCGGGTCGGATCCGCCGCTGCCGATCACCATGTACGGGCAGATGCGGGAAGGGGCGACCCCGGCCATCAATGCCGTGAGCCTGCTCCTGATGCTGGGCGTCGGGGGAATTGCCAGCCTCTTCGCCCTGACCTCGAAGAGCCAGAGCTGAGGCGCAATCAGGCGCCCCAGGTCCGCTCCAGGACGTTGACCCAGTTCTCGTAGCAGAGCTTGCGCAATGTTGCCTCGTCATAGCCGTGCTTGCGCATGGCTTCGACGAGACGCGGGAGGCCACGCACATCGCCGATGTCCGCCGGGATGGTGGCGCCATCGAAATCCGACCCGAGGCCGACCCCGTCGACGCCCACATGCTCGATCAGATGATCCATATGGCGGATCATCTCTTCCAGGGGCGTATGCTCGCTCCGCTGCCCGTCCGGCCGGATGAACGACGTCGCGAAATTCACGCCCACCATGCCGCGGCTTTCGCGGATCGCCGCCAGCTGCTTGTCGGTGAGATTGCGCGAGTGGGGGCTGATCGCATGCGCGTTCGAATGGGTTGCCACGAGCGGTGAATCGCTCAGCTTCACCACGTCCCAGAAGCCCTTCTCGTTCAGGTGGGAGAGGTCGATCATGATCTTGAGGCGGTTACACGCCTTGATCAGTTCCTTGCCCAGGTCCGTAAGTCCCGGACCGGTATCCGGGCTGGACGGATAGCGGAACGGCACGCCATGTCCGAAGATGTTCGAGCGGCTCCAGACCGGCCCGATGGAGCGAAGGCCGCTGCCATAGAGGACGTCGAGCATGTAGAGATCTGCATCGATCCCTTCCGCGCCTTCGATATGCAGGATTGCCGCGAGCGAGCCGCTCTTCAGGCACTCGCGGATGTCGGCTGCGCTGCGGCATATCTTGACTTCGCCCTTGGAAGCCCGCTCGATCCGAAGCAGCAGGGCAGCCATGTGCACGGTGACATGCTGGCTTGCGTCGAGACGAAGCGGCTCCGGAAGCGGAATATCGTATTGCGGCCGTGTCATGAGCTCGTCGATGTCGAGGCCGCCACCTTCGGACGGAACATAGACCGCAAAGAATCCACCTGCGAATCCACCTTCCTTCATGCGGGGCCAATCGAGATGACCCATATTGTCGCCCTCGAGGAAGGCACGCTCCGGCTGAATCTTTCCGCGCATCAGGCGCAGAAGGACGTCGTTATGGCCGTCGAAGACCGGCATCAGGGAAGTACGGGACATGAAGCTCACGCAGTCGGTTGATGGGTTGACTCAAAGGGCAGCTGGGGCGGCTTTCGCCGTATCCCGTGAGAAGCCACGGCTGGCCTCGATCAGCTCCTGTGTATAGCTGTTCGTGGCACGGCCCGAGCGAAGGGCGACAGCTGTCGTTTCCTCGACCGCCTCGCCATGACGCATGACGAGGAGACGATCGCACAGATGGGCCACGACGGCGAGATCGTGGCTCACAAGAATGAAGGTCAGGCCTAGTTTCCGACGCAATTCGTCGAGGAGGTTCAGGATCTCTGCCTGCACCGATGCATCGAGCGCGGAGGTCGGCTCGTCGAGAAGAAGAACCTTGGGACGCAGGATCAACGCACGGGCAATGGCGATGCGTTGGCGCTGGCCGCCGGACAATTGATGCGGGTAGCGGAAACGGAAGGAGGGGCCGAGACCGACTTCGCGCAGGGCCTGCAGGATCCGCGCTTCGGCGTCCTTCTCCCCGTGAATGGCGAGCGGCTCGGACAGGGTGCGGTCGACCGTGTGCCGGGGGTGGAGCGAAGCGTAGGGGTCCTGAAACACCATCTGAACGGTGCGATAGAACGCCTTGTCACGTGGAGTCTTCACCTCTTGTCCGTCGACGCGCACATGGCCTCCCGAAATCGGAGCGAGACCGCAGATAGCTCTCAGGACAGTCGATTTGCCGGATCCCGATTCGCCAACGAGTCCATAGGAGGCGCCGGTCTCCACATGGAAACTGACATCTTTCACCGCTTCGACGCGCAGACGGCCCGTTCCGTAGACGACTTTTAGGTTTTGTATATTGAGCATCGGATCTTTACAGGGCCCAGGCAGGGTCGCGGTTGAGGGTCGGAAGCGGACGAACATCGTCCGCCAGGGTCGGGAGGCAGCGCATGAGGCCCTGGGTGTAGGGGTGCTTGGCCTCCCGCAGGTGCTTGGCCTCCAGCTCCTCGACCACGCGGCCGGCGTACATCACGAGCACGCGGTCGCAGAACGACGAGACGAGCTTCAGATCGTGCGAAATGAAGATCAGGCTCATGCCACGCTCCGAGACGAGCTCGTCCAGGATTCGCAGCACCTCCATCGACACTGTGACATCGAGCGCGGAGGTCGGCTCGTCCGCGATCAGGAGATCGGGCTCCGTGACCAGCATCATGGCAATCATCGCACGCTGGCCCATGCCGCCCGAAACCTCGTGTGGGTAGAGCGAGAAAACGCGATGCGGATCGCGCATCTTGACCGCTTCCAGCATGGCCAGCGCCCGATCGCGCGCTTCGCCGCGGCCCGCTGACTTGGCGTGAGCCTGATAGGCCTCGATGATCTGCTCGCCGATGGTCATGACCGGATTGAGCGAATATTTCGGGTCCTGCATCACCATGGAGATGCGTCCCCCGCGCAGCTGGCGCAGGGTTCGCGACGAGGCCGTAAGGAGGTCGATGCCGTCGAAGGTCATGCGCTTGGCGATGACCTCGCCGGGGGGAGGCGTGAGGCCGAGAATCGCCCGGCCCGTCTGCGATTTTCCCGAGCCGGATTCGCCGACGATGCCGAGGCGCTCGCGGCCGAGCTGGAACGAAACGCCCCGTACCGCCTCCACGGTGCCGGTGCGCAAGTGGAAGCGGACACGCAGGTCCTCGACTTCAAGAAGCGGCTTCGTCATTTTGCTGCCTTCGGATCGAGCACGTCGCGCAGGCCGTCGCCCAGCAGGTTGAAGCCTAGGCTGACCACGAAGATGGCAATGCCAGGCATGGCTGCCACCCACCATTGATCGATGAGATAGTTCCGTCCGGTGGCGACCATCGCGCCCCATTCGGGCATGGGCGGCTGCGCACCAAGACCGAGGAAGCCCAGGCCGGCCGCGGTGAGGATGATGCCTGCCATGTCGAGGGTGACACGGACGATCACGGAGGAAATGCACAGAGGGATGATGTGGCCGAAGATGATCCTCGGTGTCGATGCTCCCTGGAGCTTTACCGCGGCGATGAAATCGCTGTTGCGGACAGTCAGCGTCTCGGCGCGCGCAATGCGGGCGTAAGGGGGCCACGATGTGATCGCGATGGCGATGATCGCATTCTCGATGCCCGGCCCGAGCGCCGCCACGAAGGCCAGCGCGAGGATCAGACGCGGGAAGGCGAGGAAGATGTCGGTCATCCGCATCAGGACCGTATCGACCCAGCCGCCGAGATAGCCGGCGGCGGTGCCGATCATGACCCCGATAGGCGTCGCGATGATGGCAACGAGCATCACGACCCAGAGAGTGATGCGCGAGCCGTAGACGACACGCGAAAAGATGTCTCGGCCCTGATCGTCGGTGCCGAACCAGTACGTCGCGCTGGGCGGCAGCAGACGTTCCGTGCGCAGGTTGCCGCCTGCAACGGGTGAATAGGGCGCGATGAGCGGAGCAAGGATCGCAACCACGATGAGCAGCACCACAATGCCGAGGCCGAGCACTGCCAGCGGATTCTTCGTGAACGCGCGCCAGCCGAGATAGCCACGTCCAAATCGGGCCTGCCAACGGGACGCCGGTTCCGGCGAGAGAAGCCAGTCCCGGAAGGCGGAGGAGGGTTGGGGAAGGGGAGGGGCGCCGGCCATCAGCGGGTCCTCGGATCAAGCAGACGATAGAGCAGATCGGATACGAGATTGAGCAGTACGAAGACGGTTCCGATCACGATCGTCCCGCCCAGCACGGCATTCATATCGGCATTCTGCAGAGAATTGGTAATGTACTGGCCCAGTCCAGGCCATGCGAAGACCGTCTCCGTCAGGACCGAGCCCTCGAGCAGGTTCGCATAGGAGAGCGCGATGACCGTGATGAGAGGCACGGCGGCGTTGCGCAGGGCATGGCGCCAGATCACACGGAATTCGGAAAGGCCTTTGACCCGCGCGGCGATGACGTATTCCTGTGCGAGCTCGTTGAGCATGAAGGATCGCGTCATGCGGCTGATATAGGCGAGGGAGAAATAGCCGAGCAGGCAGGCCGGCAAGATCACGTGCGAGACGGCATCCCAGAACGCATCCATCTGACCCTGCATCAGGGTGTCGATGAGCACGATTCCGGTAACCGGCGTATAGAGATAGGAATATGTGACGTCTATTCGCCCCGGCCCCGCGACCCAGCCGAGTTTGGCATAAAACAGCAGAAGGCCCATCAGACCGAGCCAGAAGATGGGAATCGAATAGCCGACAAGCCCGAGGAACCGGACGATCTGGTCGATCAGAGAGCCGCGTTTCACCGCGGCCAGGACGCCAAGCGGGATCCCGATCAGCGTGCCGATGATCGTGCCGAGCGTCGCCAGTTCGAGCGTGGCGGGAAAGACGTTCTTGATATCCGTCATCACCGGGTTGGTGGTGAGAACGGAATTGCCGAAGTCGCCGGTCGCCGCTTTCTTCACATAGATGGCGAATTGCTCGATCAGCGGCTTGTCGAGGCCGAGTTCCTTTCTCACGCGGTCGTAGACCTGCGGCGGTGCGCGGTCGCCGACGATGGCGATAACCGGATCGATCGGCACAACGCGTCCGATAAAGAACGTGACTGCGACAAGACCGAGGAGCGTCGTCATCAAAACGATGACGAACTGCGCGGCCTTCTTAAGGAAGGAGCGGAGGGCACTTGCGTGCTCTCCGCCCCGGCTCATGACTGCAGAAACCATTTCAGCGTCAGTTCTTCTTTGCCTGAGACACGTCGTTGTCGCTGAAGGATGGGCCGAGGACGAAGTCCTGCACGTTCTTGCGAACCGCGGCCACCTCATTCTGCTGCAGGAAGATCACGAACGGGCCATCGTCGAGAACGGCCTTCTGCAGGTCCTTGTACATCTCCGCACGCTTTTCGGTATCGCGCTCCATGACGGCCGCGCGAGTCTTGGCCGTCAGCGGCCCCGGATCCCACGCGTTGCGCCAAGCGAGCGGCTTCGCCTTCGCGTTGTCGGAGTTGTCGTCGTTCGCCGCAAAGGTATCGGCATTGGAGTTCGGGTCCTGATAATCCGAGCCCCAGTTGCCGATATAGATGTCGTGCTGGCGGGCGCGATATTTCGTCAGCGCCTGCTTCGAGTCCATCGGCAGGATCTCAAGCTTGATGCCGGCCTGCGCGAAGGTCGACTGCATCGCCTGGGCGATACCCGTGATCTCAGCCGTGGAGCGCGTGTCCATCGTAACGGAGAATCCGTCCTTCAGGCCGGCCTTCGCGAGAAGCTCCTTCGCCTTGGCCACATCGAGCTTGTAGGGATTGGTGGTCGAGGCGCCAAGGAAGCCCTTGGGCAGGAAGTTCTGGTGGACGACGCCCTTGTACTTCATGATCGTGTCGGCAATGGCCGAATAGTCCACGAGGTACTTGAGGGCTTGGCGAACTTCGGGCTTCGCCAAGTTCGGATTCTTCTGGTTCAGCCCAAGATAGTACACCGTTCCCTTCGGAGCGCTTTGGATCTTGATGTCCGGGTTCTTGGCAACGGCGTCGATCTCTTCCGGATTCAGGCTGCGGGCGACGTCGATGTCGCCTTTTTCGAGCAGAAGGCGCTGGCTCGCCGTCTCCTTGATGTGGCGGAAGATCACGCGGGCAAGAGGAGTTTTCTTCTCGTAGTTGGGATTACGTTCCAGGACGAGGACCTCATTGGCCTTCCAGTCGCGCATGATGTAGGGGCCGGACCCGGCATAGTGCGTCTTCAGCCAGTTATAGCCGTAGTCCCCGTCCTTTTCGTTCTGCACGAGGAGCTTCTTGTCCACGATGGAAGCGACAGAGTTGCCGAGGCAGTAGAGAACGAGTGTCGGAGCATAGGGCTTGTCGACCTCGATGGTCAGTTCGAGCGGCCCGGTCTGCTTGATCTTGTCCTTCATGTTGTCCTTCGTCAGGCCGAACTGGCCCAGGATGAAGGCTGGGGACTTGTCGAGGGCGATCGCGCGCTGGAGCGAATAGACCACGTCCTCGGCTGAAATCGGGTTCCCCGACGCGAATTTGCGGTTCGGGCGGATCTTGAAGGTATAGGTCTTGCCATCGTCCGAGACGGTCCAGGACTCGGCGACCTGTCCACTGATCTTGGACACATCCTTGATGTCGTACTGGATCAGGCGCTCATAGGTGTTGCCCATGATTTCGGAGGCGCTGAACTCGAACACTTCGGCAGGATCGAGCGAGATGATGTCGTCGCTCTGCCAGGCCTGAACCAGTGTGTCGGGCGGTGTTGCAGCCTTCACAGCGGTGAAGGAGGTCGCCATGGCGGTGACCATGGCTGCCGAGAGGATGAATGTGGGTAGACGTTTCATTGGCCAATTCCCTTGCGGCGCTGCTTCGCGCCTGTTGTGCCGAGGTAAGAATGCAGATCAGACATGCTCTGTCGAGTCTAGCGACTGGCTTTGAAGTGGTAAACGGCGCGCACCATGCGTAAAGGGCGGGCAATCTGTCAATGCGGCTTGGCCTTGGGCCGGAATGTGTGGCAAAGGCATCGGGCCTTAATATCGGGATGAAACACCGTGTCAGAAGAAGCCAAGAAGTCCGGCGCCAATGTCATGTGGGGTGGGCGGTTCTCGTCCTCTCCCAGCGCACTCATGGAAGCCATCAATGCTTCCATCGATTTCGACAAGCGCCTGGCCTCGGAGGATATTCAGGGGTCGATGGCGCACAGCACGATGCTCGCAAGCCAGGGCATCATCGCCGAAAGCGACCGTGACGCGATCCATCAGGGCCTTCAGCGGGTCCTTGGAGAAATCGAGTCAGGCTCCTTCGCATTTTCCACGGCGCTGGAAGACATTCACATGAATGTCGAGAGCCGCCTGCGCGAAGTCGTCGGGGACCCGGCCGCCCGGCTCCATACAGCCCGCAGCCGCAACGATCAGGTCGCCGTCGATGTGCGTCTCTGGGTGCGCAGCGCCCATGACCGCGCCGAGGCGCAACTGACTGGTCTCATCAGGGCTCTCCTCGACAAGGCCGAGCCTCATGCCGCGACGGTGATGCCCGGCTTCACCCATCTGCAGGGGGCTCAGCCGGTAACCTTCGGTCATCACCTTATGGCCTACGTGGAGATGTTCGGCCGCGACCGTGGCCGGTTCCAGGATTCGCGCCGTCGCCTCAATGAGAGCCCCCTCGGGGCAGGGGCGCTCGCGGGGACCTCCTTCCCCATCGACCGGCACATGACCGCAAGGGCACTCGGGTTCGATGGCCCCACCCGCAATTCCCTGGATTCGGTCTCGGACCGGGACAGCCTTCTGGAATTCATGTCGGCTGCCGCGATCTGCGCGATGCACCTCTCCCGTCTCGCCGAGGAGATCGTGATCTGGATGTCGGCGCCATTCGGCTTCGTGCGCCTGCCCGACCGCTGGACCACGGGCTCCAGCATGATGCCCCAGAAGCGCAACCCCGACGCGGCCGAACTCGTCCGGGGCAAGACCGGGCGCATCTTCGGATCGCTCATGGCCCTCCTGACGGTGATGAAGGGCCTGCCGCTCGCCTATGCCAAGGACACCCAGGAGGATAAGGAGCAGCTTTTCGACGCCGCCGACACCCTCGAACTCGTCCTCGCTGCGATGACGGGGATGGTTCAGGACCTGGAGCCGGTACCTGAGCGCATGGCCGCCGTCGCCGGAGCCGGCTATTCCACGGCGACCGACCTTGCCGACTGGCTTGTCCGCAGCCTGAACATCCCCTTCCGGGATGCCCATCACATCACCGGGCGGATCGTCTCGGAGGCGGAAAAGCGGGGGACGCCGCTCGAGGATCTCCCTCTCGAGGTCATGCAGGCGGTCGAGCCGCGGATTCATAAAGGAATCTTCGACGTCCTCAGCGTCGAGAACTCGGTACGGTCCAGGACGAGCTTCGGAGGGACCTCGCCGGTGCGGGTAGCCGAGCAGATCGCCTGGTGGCGAGGCAGGGTCTGACGGAAGCGCTGCTATGAGAGAAAGGTCAAGTTGATCAGGGACTTGGCCCCTGATGTCGGTTCGGACGGCCGAGGTCTTGATAGGAGGTGAGGCAGCCTCCATATTGGTGTCAGCGCCTGGAAGCAGGCGCCTGAGTGCCGCATCAGCGGGCTCAAACCAAGCGAAGTGCCTCTGAACCTTGGGCTTCGAACATGTCGCGTCAATCGCCCTTCGGGCATCCTTTTCTCTTGGGTTTCGACGAGATCGAGCAAGCGCTCGACCGCGTCGCGAAAGCCGCGGGAGATGGATATCCTCCCTACAATATCGAGCGAATGGCGCGAACCGCGCAGGATCCCGAGCGTCTCCGTATCACCCTTGCTGTTGCCGGTTTCACCCGGGAGCAGCTCGAGGTGACTCTTGAGGAAAACCAGCTCGTCATCCGGGGCAGGCAGGTTGAAGACAAGGCAAGGCACTTCCTGCATCGCGGCATCGCCGCCCGACAGTTCCAGCGCGCATTTCTCCTCGCCGAAGGCATGGAGGTGCTGGGGGCTGACTTGTCCAATGGACTTTTGTCCATCGATCTCGCCCGGCCCGAGCCGGAAAGAATTGTCCGCAAGATCGATATCGCCGCCCCGGACAAGGCATGACGGCATCGCCCAGGAGAAGTCTTATGAACGTTAATTTCAAGATCCAGAGCGAAGGGCTCCTGAATACGGCTGAACTGGCTGCTCTCGGCGAGGGCGAGATGGCCTATGTAAAGCCAGTCCTGTCGGACGACATCGCTCGGCTTTTCCCCCAGGCACCCGAAATCCAGCCAGGCCTGCAACTCTTCGCCCTTCTGTCCGCCAGCGGCGAGCCCATCGTGCTGACCGATACCCGTGACGCAGCGGTGGCCAATGCCTGGGCACACGACCTCGAGACGGTGAGCCTTCACTAGCGCATCGCGCGGAAAAGTGGATCCGGTTCTCCGCAGGAAGCGACGCGCCATCGAAAAGCCTGAGCATCGGATGCATCCCAAAGGTGAGCTCCACTTTTGGGTCCGGTGCTCCAAGGCTCACCGACTCCCGTTTCAGCTCATGCCCTCGATGGCCTGAACGAGACGATCCATGTCCTCGGGCCTGGACAGCCGGTGGTCGCCATCCTTGATGAGGGTGAGGGAAACGCTGTCGCCGGGCAGGTGCTCGACGAGCGTCAGGGCATGGCCCCAGGGCACGTCCGGGTCCTCCATTCCCTGCAGAATATGCACGGGGCAGCCGGTCCGGATCGGCGCACCGAAGAGCAGGTGCCTTCGCCCGTCCTCGATAAGCCGCCTCGTGATGGGGTAGGGATCGGGCGAATAGGCCGAGGGCCGGTGGTAGACGCCGGTTTCCTCGATGGCACGCCTGATGTCCTCAGGAAATCGGTCCCACATCAGCCGCTCCGTGAAATCCACGGCGGGGGCGATCAGAACGATACCCACCGGCGACAGGTCCGGTCGCGTTTGCAGAAGTTGCCGCGTCGCGAGGAGGGCCAGCCATCCTCCCATGGACGACCCGACCAGAATCGGCCGCTCCGTCAGGTGCTGCCCGAGAACAGCCAGGCTGTCGTCCAGCCATTGTGAAATCGTTCCTTCCGCAAAGTTGCCGCCGGATTCTCCATGGCCGCTATAGTCGAAGCGGAGGAAGGCACGCCCGGCCTTCTCGGCCCAGGCATCCAGCGCTTCCGCCTTCGTGGAGCGCATGTCGGACTTGAACCCGCCGAGCCAGACAACGGGCGGCCCCTTGCCCTCGCGGGGCAGAACGGCAATGTGCCGCGCATGAGCGGCATCCCCGACGGCGACGGCTTGTTGCATGGTTAACTCATCCTCAACTGCTTTAAAGCAACGTTCAGTCAATTCCTTGGAGAAGGCTCATACCTCTGTGAATTTTTCAAAGCGACCCAGCGGGGGAGCTCCGTTTCCTTCGTCAAGCGTCCATCCGCTGGCGGGCCGGACAATCCTGCAAATCATTCCCGAACTCGAAGCCGGCGGTGCCGAGCGGACCGCGGTCGATGTCGCCGAGGGCCTCGCCCATGTCGGAGCCCGCGCGCTCGTGGCGACGGACGGGGGTCGGCTGGTCGGCGAGTTGCAGGCCAAGGGTGGGGTGTGGATCCCATTCCCGGCCGCGACCAAGAATCCTTTTTCCATGCTCCTCAATGTGAGGCGCCTTGCCCGGATCTGCCACCAGGAGCGGGTTGCCCTCGTCCATGCCCGTTCGCGGGCCCCGGCCTGGGTGGCCCTGGGCGCCGCGCGCTCCCTCGATATCCCCTTCGTAACGACCTATCATGGCAGCTATGCCGGGCGCTCATCGGTGAAGGTCCTCTATAACTCTGTCATGGCGCGGGGCGATGCGGTGATCGCCAATTCCCATTATACCGGCGATCTCATCCGCTCCCTCTATCCCCAGGCCGGCGAGCGGATCCGGGTCATTCACCGTGGCACGGATTTCCTGGCGTTCTCGCCTTCGGCCGTTTCTCCGGAGCGGGTCGAGAGCCTCAGGAAGGCTTGGAACGTCTCGCCCCACGAGCGGACAGTGCTTCTGGCGGCTCGGCTCACGGGCTGGAAGGGCCAGAAGGTCCTCATCGAAGCGGCGGCCAAGCTGCGCGATGCCGGACTTTCGGACGTGGCCTATATTCTGGCCGGCGATCCGCAGGGGCGCGACTCCTACGTGAAGGAGCTGGACGCGCTGATCGAGGCCCGCAAGCTGACCGGGATTGTGCGCCGCGTCGGCCATTGCGCCGACATGCCGGCGGCCTTCCTGGCCGCATCCGTGGTCACCGTCCCGTCCACCGAGCCCGAGGCCTTCGGGCGATCAGCGGTCGAGGCCCAGGCCATGGGGACCCCCGTCGTCGTCTCCGACCTGGGGGCAGTTCCCGAAACCGTTCTCTCGCCTCCAGCGGTGCTGCCGCACGAGCGGACCGGATGGCGGATCGTACCGGGTGATGCCGATGCGCTGGCCGAGGCGGTCGGCGCGGCGCTATCCCTGGGAGCGAGCGCCCGGATCGCACTGGGAACCCGGGCGAGGGCCCATGTGGAGCGTCACTTTTCGCTCGAGCGCATGGTGTCGAGTACGCTGGATGTCTATTCTGCCCTGCTGGAAGGGCATTTCCCGCGCAGAACAAGTTGACTTCGCGCGCTTTTGCGCGAAATGTCAGATCATTCGCGGTACCGGGACAGAGTCGGGGAGGGCAGGATGCCCTATGCCTGTTTTCGGGCCGCATAACAGGAGATACGAGCCATTCGCAGACCAATGAGAGCTATGCCGGTTCCGCAAAAGGACGGACCGCGCGCCAACCGGGACATTCGCGGCGTTCGCGAAGTGCAGCTGATCGACGATACCGGCCAGAATCGCGGCGTCATGCCGTTCTTGGACGCCCTGCGCCTCGCCGAGGATGCCGGGCTCGACCTCGTCGAGATCGCGCCGAATTCCGCACCTCCCGTCTGCAAGATCCTCGATTACGGCAAGTACCGCTTCCTCGAGCAGAAGAAGGCCGCCGAGGCCCGCAAGAAGCAGAAAACCGTCGAAGTCAAGGAAATCAAGCTCCGCCCGGGCATCGACGACCATGATTACGACGTCAAGATGAAGGCCATGCGCGGCTTCTTCGAAGAGGGTAACAAGGTCAAGATCACCCTGCGCTTCCGTGGCCGCGAGATGGCCCACCAGGATCTGGGCCTCAAGGTCCTCGAGCGCGTGAAGGCCGATGTGGGCGAGCTCGCGAAGGTCGAGATGGAGCCCAATTTCGAGGGCCGCCAGGTCGTCATGGTGCTGGCGCCGCGCTGATCGATAGGCTCCCTCGCAGGCCAGGACTTTTTCGAATGCGGCATGGCCGTCGGGTGATCGACGGCCATTGCTTTTTGGCCTGTCCTCTGCCATAAGCCGCCCTTCATCGAACCGCCCGGCTGATTAAGGGCTGCCGTGGCGGTTCGTTTTGCTCAGTGCAGCAATGACAGGGCTTCGCAGGCGGTTCGCCGCGTCGAGGCCTGACCAAAGGAGAGCCAAATGCCCAAGCTGAAGACGAAATCGGGCGCGAAGAAGCGCTTCAAGATCACTGGCACCGGCAAGGTCGTCTACGCCCAGTCCGGCAAGCGCCACGGGATGATCAAGCGGACCAACAAGCAGATCCGCAACCTGCGCGGCACCACCACGCTTTTCGCTGGTGACGCCTACAACGTGAAGAAGTACTTCCTGCCGAACGGCTGAGGCGGTCTTCCACATCCCGGATTTTGAAGGAGTTTTTAAATGGCCCGCGTCAAACGGGGCGTTACCGCCCACGCCAAGCACAAGAAGGTTCTGAAGGCCGCCAAGGGTTTCTACGGCCGCCGCAAGAATACCATCCGCATCGCCAAGCAGGCGGTCGAGAAGAGCATGCAATATGCCTATCGCGACCGTAAGAACAAGAAGCGCACGTTCCGCGCTCTCTGGATCCAGCGTCTCAACGCGGCGGTCCGCGAGCACGGCCTGACCTATTCCCGATTTATCGACGGTCTCGGCAAGGCTGGGATCGAGGTCGATCGCAAGGTTCTGTCCGAGATGGCCATCCACGAGCCGGCGGCCTTCGCCGCTTATGTGGAGCGCGCCAAGGCTTCGCTGCCGCAGCAGCAGGCCGCCTGAGGACGACTTGGCTCCAGGCGCGGCTGGTTTTGCCGGCCGCGCCTTCATTCCCCCGCTACCGAGACCATCCGCACCGGCGGCCGCAAGGGCGGCCGATTGTCATTTTGCGGCTCGGACAGCTTGACGGTTCCCGCGCCGCGCCTCACTCAAGCGCTTGCATTCTGGCTAGGGACCGATGACCGATCTCAATCAACTCGAACGTGACCTGCTGAGCCAGGTCGAGGCCGCCGGCGACGAGGCGGCCGTGGAAGCCGTGCGCGTGGCCGCGCTCGGCAAGAAGGGCTCCGTCTCCGAGCTGCTGAAGACCCTCGGCGCCATGACGCCGGAGGAGCGCAAGGAGCGCGGTCCCCTCATCAACGGTTTGCGCGACCGCGTGCAGAGCGCCATCGCCGCCAGGAAGGATGTTCTGGCCGAGTCCGCGCTCAACGCCCGTCTCGCCGCGGAGCGCGTGGACGTCACGTTGCCGGTCCAGGAAGGTCCGGAGGTGCGGGGCCGGATCCATCCGATCAGCCAGGTCATCGAGGAGCTGGCGGCGATCTTCGCCGATATGGGCTTTGCCGTGGCCGAGGGGCCGGACATCGAGACCGACTATCTCAACTTCACGGCACTGAACTTCCCTGAAGGGCATCCGGCCCGCGAGATGCATGACACCTTCTTCCTCGCCCCGGACGCAAAGGGCGAGCGCAAGGTGCTGCGCACCCACACGTCACCCGTGCAGATCCGCACGATGATGTCCCAGAAGCCGCCGATCCGGGTCATCTGCCCGGGCCGGACCTATCGGCACGACTCGGACCAGACGCATACGCCGATGTTCCACCAGGTGGAGGGCCTCGTGATCGACAAGCAGGCCAACATCGCCCACATGAAATGGGTGCTGGAGGAGTTCTGCAAGGCCTTCTTCGAGGTTGATCAGGTGAAGATGCGCTTCCGGCCGTCCTTCTTCCCCTTCACCGAGCCCTCGGCGGAAGTCGACATCCAATGCTCGCGCAAGGGCGGCGAGATCCGCTTCGGCGAGGGCGAGGATTGGCTCGAAATCCTCGGCTGCGGCATGGTCCACCCGAACGTGCTGAGGAATTGCGGCCTCGATCCCGATGAGTATCAAGGCTTCGCCTGGGGGATGGGGATCGACCGCATCGCCATGTTGAAATACGGCATGCCCGATCTTCGCCCCTTCTTCGAGGCCGATATGCGCTGGCTGAACCATTACGGCTTCCGCCCGCTCGACATTCCGTCGCTCGTCAGCGGCCTCACATCATAATCGGAGAGCAACGATGAAATTCACCCTCTCCTGGTTGAAAGACCATCTCGACACCACGGCTTCCCTCGACGAGATCGTCGAAACGCTCACCCGCATCGGCCTCGAGGTCGAGGGAGTCGAGGACAAGGCGAAGGCGCTGGCGCCCTACCGGGTGGCCTATGTCATCTCCGCCGAGCAGCACCCCAACGCCGACCGCCTGCGCGTCTGCATGGTGGATACCGGCGAGGGCGCGCCCATCCAGGTGGTCTGCGGTGCGCCGAACGCCCGCACTGGCATGAAGAGCGTGTTCGCGCCGCCCGGAACCTACATTCCGGGGAAGAACATCACTCTCGGTGTCGGCACCATTCGCGGCGTCGAGAGCGCGGGGATGCTGTGCTCGGCGGCGGAACTCGAGATTTCGGACGATCACGAGGGCATCATCGACTTGCCCGCGGATGCGCCGGTGGGCGTGGCGTATGCTGCCTATGCCGGGCTCGACGATCCGGTGATCGAGATCAATCTCACACCGAACCGTCCGGATTGCACCTCTATCCATGGCATCGCCCGCGATCTCGCGGCGGCAGGCCTCGGCACGCTCAAGAACGACGCGGTGGCACCGGTTCCGGCACAAGGAGCATGCCCGGTGTCCGTGACGCTCGATTTCGCGTCCGGCGATGAGAGGCTCTGCCCGGTTTTCGCGCTGCGCCTCGTGCGTGGCGTCAGGAACGGTCCATCCCCGGACTGGATGCAGCGCCGGCTTCTCTCCATTGGCCTGCGCCCCATCAACGCGCTCGTCGACATCACCAACTACATGACGTTCGACCGGGGCCGCCCGCTCCATGTCTTCGACGCCGCGAAGGTGAAGGGCAACCTCACCGTGCGCAGGGCGCGCGATGGCGAGGAGGTGCTCGCCCTCGACGGGCGTACCTACAAGCTCGATTCCGGAAACGTCGTGATCGCTGACGAGAACGGCGTCGAGTCCATTGCCGGCATCATGGGCGGTGAGCATTCGGGCTGTGATGAAACCACTACCGACGTGCTGATCGAATCGGCACTCTGGGATCCGCTGAACATCGCGCAGTCCGGCCGCAAGCTGGGCATCATCACCGATGCCCGCTACCGGTTCGAGCGCGGCGTCGATCCCGCCTTCACTCTGCCGGGCCTCGAACTGGCCGCCCGCCTGGTCGTCGACCTCTGCGGCGGCGAGGCGAGCGAAATCGTTGTCGCCGGCAAGGTGCCGGACACCAAACGTGCCGTGGCGTTCCCGTGGTCGGAAGTGCCGCGCTTGACGGGTCTCGACGTCAAGCCGGAGGAATCCAGGGAAATCCTGGAAAAGCTGGGCTTCGGCGTCTCGGGTTCGGGCGACACGGTCAGCGTGACTCCGCCGTCCTGGCGGCCCGACATCGAGGGCAAGGCGGATCTTGTCGAGGAGGTCATCCGCATCGCGGGCGTCGACCGGATCGAGCCTGCTCCGATGCCGCGCCTGGAGGCGGCGGTCGTCAAGCCGATCCTGACCCTGATCCAGAAGCGCACCCGGCTGGCCCGCCGCGCCCTGGCGGTCCGCGGGCTGGTCGAGGCCGTCACCTGGTCCTTCGTCGCAAAGGACGAGGCCGGACTGTTCGGCGGCGGCGACGAGCGTCTGGCTCTGGCCAATCCCATCGCGGCCGACCTCTCCGACATGCGCCCGAGCCTGCTGCCCGGCCTCCTGAAGGCAGCCCAGCGCAACGTCGATCGCGGCCTCGGCGATGTCGCCCTCTTCGAGGTCGGCCAGACCTTTGCCTCTGACGAGCCGGAAGGGCAGTCCATCAAGGCCGCCGCCGTCCGGCGAGGAACGGCACGGGCCGAGGGCGTCGGGCGTCACTGGGACGGTGGCGCGTCCTCGGTCGATGCGTTCGATGCCAAGGCCGATGTGATGTCGCTCCTGGCGAATCTCGGAATTCCGGCGGGCGGCCTCCAGGTCGTATCCGGCGGTCCCGCCTGGTTCCATCCGGGGCGGTCCGGAACCCTGCAGTTCGGGCCGAAGAACGTGGTCGGCGCTTTCGGCGAAGTCCATCCGAAGATCCTGAAGGCCCTCGACCTGAAGGGGCCGCTCGTCGCCTTCGAGATCAATCTCAGTGTGCTGCCGCCGCCCAAGTCCAAGCCGACCAAGATGAAACCGAAGCTGACGCTGCCCGACTTCCAGCCGATCACCCGCGATTTCGCCTTCGTGGTCGGCCGCGATGTGGCCGCCGGCGACATCGTCAAGTTCGCCCAGGCCGCCGAGAGGCAGCTGATCGCGGGGGTCAGCGTGTTCGACGTCTATGAAGGCGCAGGCATCGAGGACGGCAAGAAATCCGTCGCCGTCGCCGTGACCCTCCAGCCGACGGAGAAAACGCTGACGGACGCCGAGATCGAGGCCATTTCGGCTAAGATCGTCAGCGAGGTCGGCAAGAAGACCGGCGCCGTGCTGCGCTCCTGACAGGAACGCCATCCCGGGGCCGCGAAGCGGAGCCCGGGATCGTCACAGGAATGCGGTACATATCTGCTCACGATCCCGGATCGCGGCTCTGCCGCGTCCGGGATTGCGCCCCGGGTTGCCCATTCAGCGGATTCGCCTCGTCCCAGGCATAGCAGAGAGTCTCGAAACGCATCGACCGGGCGTCGACCATGAGGAGGCGTCCGACAAGGCTTTCGCCGAAGCCCACGATCTCGCGGATCACCTCCATTGCCATCAGGCTGCCCATCACGCCTGCCAGCGCCCCGAGGACGCCGGCTTCCGCGCAGGTCGGGATCGATCCCGGCGGGGGAGGCGAGGGGAAAAGGCAGCGATAGGTCGGGTTAGGTTTGCCGAAGGATCCGCTCTCGTGGGCGCGGATCGTGGTGAGGGAGCCGTCGAACTGGCCGAGCGCTGCGGTGACCAGAGGCTTCTTCTCGGCAAAGCAGGCATCCGACACCGCATAACGGGTCTCGAAGTTGTCCGACCCGTCGGCGACGAGGTCATACGCCGAGACGAATGCCCTGGCGTTCCGCTCCGTTAGCCGCACGGCGTGAATGTGGACGGCGACATGGGGGTTGAGACGGTGGACAGCCCGAGCGGCACTTTCCGCCTTGAGGCTATCGAGATCCGGCATGCCGTGGATCACCTGGCGCTGCAGGTTCGACAGGGAGACCCGGTCGTCGTCGACGATGCCGATGGTGCCGATGCCGGCTGCGGCGAGATACTGGATCAGCGGGGCGCCAAGGCCTCCGGCTCCGATCACGAGGACCCGCGCCGCCTTCAGCTTCAATTGCCCCGGACCGCCGACATCGCGCAGCACGAGGTGGCGGGCGTAGCGGTCGATCTCGTCGGGAGCCAGTGACATGGTGCGACCTTATCGACATCTCCCCCCGTATCAACCATTCCTTGTAGGAAAGACCAAGCCTGCCCGACAGGGTGCTTGGCGGCATGGCCCTTCCCATGCCATCGTCAGGGCGCAACCGGGTAACAGCCCGGGAGATACAGGGAACAATGCCGATGACAGCAACCAAATTCGGCCTCGCTCTTGCAGGCCTCGCTCTCTCCGCCTCGGTGGCCTTCGCGCAGGAAGCGTTCAAGCCGGCCGTCGTCTACGACCTCGGCGGAAAGTTCGACAAGTCCTTCAACGAGGGCGTCCATATGGGAGCCGAGAAGTACAAGAAGGATACCGGCACGGACTACCGCGATTTCGAGCCCCAGAACGATGCCCAGCGCGAGCAGGCCCTGCGCCGCTTCGCCCGCGACGGGTTCTCCCCGATCGTCGCCGTCGGCTTCAGCCAGGAATCGGCCCTCAAGAAGGTTGCGGAGGAGTTCCCGAAGACCAAGTTCGCGATCATCGACGCCGTGGTCGAGAAGCCGAATGTGGAATCGATCGTCTTCAAGGAGCATGAGGGCTCGTTTCTCGTCGGCCTGCTCGCCGCCAAGGCGTCCAAGTCCGGCAAGGTCGGCTTCGTCGGCGGCATGGACATCCCGCTGATCCGCAAGTTCGCCTGCGGCTACGTCCAGGGCGTGAAATACGCCAACAAGGACGCGGAAGTGTTCCAGAATATGACCGGCACCACCGGCGCTGCCTGGGCCGACCCGGTGAAGGGCGGGGAGCTCGCCAAGAGCCAGATCGACCGCGGCGCCGATGTGGTTTACCACGCGGCCGGCGGCACCGGCATCGGCGTGCTGCGTGCCACGGCCGACGCGGGCAAGCTCGGTATCGGCGTCGACTCGAACCAGAACGGACTGCATCCCGGCAAGGTCCTGACCTCCATGGTCAAGCGCGTGGACGTCGCCACCTACAACGTCTTCGATCAGGCCAAGAAGAACGCCTTCAAGCCCGGCCTTGCCGTTCTCGGCCTCAAGGAGGACGGTGTCGCGTGGGCGCTGGACGACAACAACAAGTCGCTGATCACGCCCGACATGAAGGCCGCCGCCGACAAGGCCGCCGCGGACATTAAGTCGGGTGCCATCACGGTCCACGACTACATGTCGGACTCGAAGTGCCCCATGTGATGAGCCACAAGGCTTGTCATTCTCCGGCGACGCCATAACGTCGAAAGGGATCCGGGCCGGTCGGCACCGTGTCCCTTTCTCCTTTTCGACCGGTGCGGGGTGAGTCAGAGCGTCGTGATGAATTCTGCGATCCAGCTTTCCGCCATCGACAAGCGTTTCGGCGCCGTCCACGCCAACAGGGACGTGAACCTCGACGTCGAGCGCGGCACGATCCACGGCATCGTCGGGGAAAACGGTGCGGGCAAGTCGACGCTCATGTCGATCCTCTACGGCTTCTACGAAGCCGATTCCGGCGAGATTCGCGTGGGAGGGCAGCCCGTCTCCATCCGATCCCCGGCCGACGCCATCCATGTGGGCATCGGCATGGTGCATCAGCACTTCATGCTGGTGGAGCCTCTCTCCGTGGTCGAGAATGTGATGCTCGGCGCGGAGGGCGGTGCCTTGCTGCGCAAGGGAGAGGCGAAGGTTCGGGCCGAGCTGGCGCGCCTGTCCCGCGACTATGGCCTGCAGATCGACGTCGACGCCACTGTCGGCGATCTCTCCGTCGGGTTGCAGCAGCGGGTGGAAATTCTCAAGGCGCTTTATCGTGGCGCCGACATTCTCATTCTCGACGAACCCACGGCTGTGCTCACGCCCTCCGAGGCGGACGCGCTGTTCGAGCTTCTTCGTGCACTGAAGGCGCAGGGCAAGACCGTCATCCTCATCACGCACAAGCTGCGCGAGATCATGGCCGTGACCGACCGGGTTTCCGTCATGCGCCGCGGCGAGATGGTGGCAACGCTCGAGACAGCGAACACCTCGCCGCCGGAGCTTGCCGAGCTCATGGTCGGCCGCCGCGTTCTTCTTCGCGTTGAAAAATCGGAGCGCCAACCGGGCGCGCCCCTGCTCGAGGTCACGGATCTCTCCGTGATCGATTCGCGCGGCGTGCTGCGTGTCTCCGGTGCATCCCTCACCATTCACGCAGGCGAGATCGTCGGCATCGCCGGGGTTTCAGGAAACGGACAGAGCGAATTGCTGGAAGCGCTCGCCGGCATGCGCCAGCCGGTTCTCGGCAGCATCCGCTTCGACGGCCAGGACATCACATTCAGCCATCACAATCCTCACCGCATGCGCCAGCTCGGTTTGCTGCATGTGCCGGAGGATCGGCTGCGCATGGGGCTGGTTCCCGCTTTCCCGGCCTTCGAGAGTGCGGTTCTCGGGTTCAGCGACGAGCCGGAGCTCGGTCGCGGACCGATCCTCGATCATGATCTCATGGTCGCCGACCTCGCCAGGAAGATGGAACAATACGACGTACGCCCGCAGGCCCCCCGGCTGAAGACGTCGAAATTCTCCGGCGGCAACCAGCAGAAGATCGTGCTGGCGCGCGAGATCGAGCGCCAGCCCAAGGTGCTGCTGGTCGGCCAGCCCACCCGCGGCGTCGATATCGGCGCCATCGAATTCATTCACCGCCGCCTGATCTCCTTGCGCGATGCCGGCGTCGGCATTCTCCTGGTGTCGGTCGAGCTCGACGAGATCATGAATCTGTCCGACCGCATCCTCACCATGTGCGGCGGGCAGATCACCGGCGAGCGCAGGGCATCGGAGACGAGCGAGCAGGATCTCGGACTTCTCATGGCCGGCGTGACCGACGAGGCAGCATGATGCAACCCCGCCTGACTCTTGTGACTCTCGGCGTCGCCGACGTTGGCCGATCCCGGGCCTTCTACGAGGCCTGGGGATGGAGGGCCTCTTCGGCGAGCCAACCCGAGGTGACGTTTTTCCAGGCCAATGGCCTCGCACTCGCCCTTTTCGGGCGAGCCGACCTTGCCAACGATGCCGGCGTCGAAGACCGGCCGACGGGCTTTGCCGCAATCACTCTCGCCTACAACGCACGCTCGAAGGCCGAGGCTGACGAGATCTACGCGCTCGCCGTCGCAGCAGGAGCCACACCGGTCAAGCCGCTGCACGATGTCTTCTGGGGCGGCTATTCGGGCTATTTCGCCGATCCTGACGGGCACCTTTGGGAGGTGGCCTGGAACCCGTCCTTCCCTCTCGATGACCAGGGCCACCTCTTCCTGCCGGATACTCTCACGTGAGCGCTCCCATCGACCTGCCCAGATGGGCCGATACGATTCTCGTGCCCGCCGTGTCGGTGGTCGCCGCCTTCCTCGTCGCCGGCCTCGTGGTCGTCGGCATCGGCGAGAACCCGCTGACGGCGACGCGGCTCCTGATCCAGGGCAGCCTCGGATCCGGCGAGGGTCTCGGCTTCACCCTGTTCTACATGACCGATTTCATCTTCGTCGGGCTCGCCGTCGCGGTGGCGTATCATGCGGGGCTGTTCAACATCGGCGGCGAGGGCCAGGCGACGCTCGCCGGCCTCGGCATCGCGCTCGTTCTCAACAACCTGACCTTCCTGCCGGGCTTCCTCCTCATTCCGCTCGGCATTCTCGGCGCAGCAGCCTTCGGTGCCGCCTGGGCGGCCGTCCCCGGTTATCTGCAGGCGAAACGCGGCAGCCACATCGTCATCACGACGATCATGTTCAACTGGCTCGCCAGCGTGCTGATCGTCTATCTTCTGGTGAATGTTCTGCGCGCCCCGCAGAACATGAATCCGGAGACGCCGGCGTTGCCTCCGCAGTCCCATATTCCGTTCATGCACGAGGCATTCGCCGCCTTCGGCATCGAGATCCCGCCGTCGCAGCTCAACCTCACCATGTTTCTCGCTCTTGCCGCCGCCTATGCGGTCTGGCTTCTCATCTACCGCTCGCGGCTCGGCTACGCGATCCGCGTGGTCGGCTCGAGCCCGTCGGCAGCCATCTACGCAGGCATCTCTCCGGCACGCATCATCGTGATCGCCATGGTGTTGTCGGGTGCGCTGGCAGGCGGTCTCGCGGTCAATGAACTGATGGGGTACCAGCACCGTCTGCTTCTCGAATTCACCTCCGGATACGGCTTCGTCGGCATCGCCGTCGCGCTGATGGGGCGGGCTCACCCTGTCGGCATCATCCTGTCGTCGCTCCTGTTCGGCATCCTCTATCAGGGTGGCGCCGAACTGGCCTTCGAGCAGCCTGCCATCACCCGCGACATGGTGGTCGTCATCGGTGGCATCATCATTCTCTTCGCAGGTGCGCTCGACGGTCTCTTTCGCCGTCTGGTGGCCCGCGTGATGCCGCGCCCGGAGCCGGCGGGGGCACGCGCATGAATCCGGGCGATCTCGTCACGCTGCTCGATTCCGGCCTGCGCCTGTCGATCCCGCTTCTCGCTGCCTGTCTGGCGGGGCTCTGGTCGGAGAAGTCCGGCGTTGTGGATATCGGTCTCGAAGGCAAGATGCTCGCTGCGGCCTTCGCGGCGGCAGCCGCGTCCTATGCATCGAATTCGGCCTGGATCGGGCTCGCCGCCGGAATCGGCGCATCGGTCGTCTTCGCCCTGATCCACGGTTTCGCCGCCATCAGCCAGCGCGGCAACCAGATCGTCTCCGGCGTCGCCATCAACATGCTCGCCGCCGGTCTTACAGCCATCGTCGGAAATGCGTGGTACGGGCAGGGCGGACGTACGCCGCCGCTCGAGGGCGATCAGCGCTTCCCGGATTTGCTTTTCGGGCATCCGGCACCGGTCTTCCTCGCGCTTCTTGCCGTGCCGCTGACCTGGTTCGTGCTCGGGCGGACGCGTTTCGGCCTGCGCTTGCGCGCGGTCGGCGAGAACCCGGCCGCCGTCGATACGGCGGGCATATCGGTCACAGGCCTGCGCTACGCCGCGGTCGTCATCGGCGGCGTGCTCTGCGGGCTTGCGGGTGCCTATCTCTCCGTTGGCCAGTCGGCCGGCTTCCTGCCCAACATGACGGCCGGCAAAGGCTTCATCGCCCTTGCGGCCCTGATCTTCGCCAAGTGGCGCGCCTGGCCCGCGCTCGGCGCATGCTTCCTGTTCGGGCTTCTCGATGCCATATCCATCCGCCTGCAGGGCATCGCGCTGCCAGGGATCGGCGAGGTGCCGGTGCAGGCCATCCAGGCGCTGCCGTACCTGATGACGGTGATTCTGCTTGCCGGCGTCATCGGCACGGCCATCCCGCCGCGTGCCTCAGGAGTCCCCTATGTCAAGGAGCGGTGATACGACCATGGCTTCGCTCGACGAACTCTTCGCCGCAGCCAGGGCGATCCAGACTCGCGCCTACGCCCCCTATTCCCGTTTCAAGGTCGGCGCCGCCCTCGCGACGCCGGACGGCCGGATCTTCTCAGGTTGCAACGTGGAGAATGCCGCCTATCCTGTCGGAACCTGCGCGGAGGCCGCCGCCATCGCCGCCATGATCGCTGCCGGTGAAAGCCGGATTGCGACGATCGTCGTCATGGGCGAAGGCGAGCATCTCGTCACGCCTTGCGGCGGATGCCGCCAGCGGATTCGCGAATTTGCCGGACCCGGTACGCCGATCCACGTTGCGGGACCGGAGGGAATCCGCAAAAGCTTCACCCTCGACGCCTTATTGCCGTTTTCATTTGGGCCCGAGAACCTGGATGGCGGATAAGAACACCATGATTCATTCGAATGTTCAGGAAGCGGTCGGGTTCGTACGTGCCAACGGCATCGAAGGCTCGTTCGATGCGGCCATCGTGCTTGGCACGGGGCTGGGCGCCCTGGCCGACGAACTCACGGAGACGGTGAGCCTTCCCTACGCGGAGATTCCCCATTTCCCGAAGAGTGGCGTTTCCGGTCATGCCGGCCGTCTCGTGGCGGGAAGGATGGAAGGGAAGCGCGTCCTGCTGTTTCAGGGACGGGCGCATTATTACGAGACGGGCGATGCAGGCGCGATGCGCGTACCAGTGGCGCTCATCAAGGAACTCGGCATTCCGGCCCTCGTCCTGACCAATGCCGCGGGCTCCGTCCGGGCACAGATCCGTCCCGGCAGCCTCGTCGCCATCGCCGACCACCTCAACCTGTCCGGCACGAACCCGCTGATGCGCGATCATACCGAGCAACGGTTCGTTTCACTGACAGGGGCCTATGACGCAGGCCTGCGGCGAACGCTTCAGAATGCCGCCAATAGGAGCGGAATCGACCTGCCGGAGGGCGTCTATGCCTGGCTGTCGGGCCCGAGTTTCGAGACGCCCGCCGAGATTCGCATGGTGCAGATTCTCGGCGGCGATCTCGTCGGCATGTCGACGGTGCCGGAGGTCATTCTCGCACGATATCACGGCCTCGATGTCGCTGCCGTTTCCGTCGTGACCAATCTGGCAGCGGGAATCGAGGGGGCCTCGCCCTCCCATCAGGAAACCAAGGATACGGCCGCCGAGGCCTCCGACAAATTCAAGCGTCTCATTCGTGCCTTCGTCGCGGAGCTTTCCCATGTCTGATGCCGGTCTCGCCCAGCGCGCCCTGCGCTGCCTCGATCTGACGGATTTGACGGATAACTGCACCGATCAGGCCATCGATGGGCTTTGCACCAAGGCGCAGGATCCGCGCGGGCCGGCCGCGGCCGTCTGCGTCTGGCCGCAGTTCGTGGCCCGCGCGCGCGAGGCACTGAGAGGTTCGCCCGTGCGGATTGCGACGGTCGTCAATTTCCCTGCCGGCGGCGAGGACGTGGCCCGCGTCACGGATGACGTGCGCGAAGCATTGAGCGACGGCGCAAACGAGATCGATCTCGTCATGCCTTACGAGGCGCTGCGGCGGGGAGACATCTCCGTGGTTTCGGAGATGATCGAGGCCGTGCGCGAGGTCGTGGACCAGGGGCGAACGCTCAAGGTCATTCTCGAAACGGGCATGCTCTCCGATCCTGACCTGATCCAGAAGGCGAGCAACCTCGCGATCGACGCGGGTGCCGACTTCATCAAGACGTCGACCGGCAAGACGCCGGTTTCCGCGACGCCGGAAGCGGCGGAAATCATGCTTCGCGCGATCAGGGACTCAGGGCGCCCCGTCGGCATCAAGCCTTCGGGTGGTATCCGCACGGTCGCGGATGCCAAGGTCTATCTCGATCTCGCCGACCGCATCATGGGAGCCGGCTGGGCAAATCCGAAAACCTTCCGCATCGGGGCGAGCAGCGTGTTCGATGCTTTGATCGCGGCGATCGAAGGCCGGCCAGGCAGCGCCGCCGCCGGGATGTACTGACATGACGCTCCTGCCGCAGGAAATCATTCGTCGCAAACGCGACGGTGGCACTCTCGATGCGGAGCAGATTCATGCCTTCATCGAGGGACTGACCTCGGGCCGCGTGTCGGAAGGCCAGGCGGCTTCCTTCGCCATGGCCGTGTTCTTTCGCGGGCTTTCCGTGCCGGAACGTGTGGCTCTGACGCGTGCGATGACTCAATCCGGCGAGGTTCTGGCATGGGATCTTCCGGGCCCAGTGCTCGACAAGCATTCTACGGGGGGCGTCGGCGACACGGTCAGCCTTGCGCTGGGTCCGGCCGTTGCCGCCTGCGGCGGCTATGTGCCGATGATCTCCGGTCGCGGGCTCGGACATACCGGCGGGACCCTCGACAAGCTCGATTCCATTCCGGGCTACGTCTCGCAGCCGGACATCGACACCTTCCGGCGCGTCACGCGGGAGATCGGCTGCGCCATCATCGGCCAGACATCCGCCCTCGCGCCCGCGGACAAGCGGCTGTATTCCATCCGCGACGTGACGGCGACGGTGGAATCGATCGACCTGATCACCGCTTCGATTCTGTCGAAGAAGCTGGCTGCCGGTCTCCAGGGCCTCGTCATGGATGTGAAGTTCGGGTCGGGCGCCTTCATGGACAATGCCGCCGATGCGCGGGCTCTGGCGGAGAGCCTGGTTCTCGTGGCCAATCGCGCCGGCCTGCCGACGAGCGCGCTGCTGACCGATATGAACGAGCCCCTTGCCTCGGCCGCGGGCAACGCGGTCGAGGTGGCCTACATTGCCGATTACCTCACCGGCCGCCGCCGCGAGGCGCGCTTCCACGACGTGACGGTCGCGCTCAGCGCCGAGATGCTGGTCCTGGGCAAGATTGCCGTGGACCTCACCGAGGCTCGGGTCCGCATCGAGGATGCCATCTCCTCCGGCCGGGCCGCCGAAATTTTCCAGCGCATGGTCGTCGCCCTCGGCGGGCCTGCGGATCTTCTGGAGCATCCCGGGAAGCATCTCGTCACGGCTCCCGTCGTCCGCGCAATCCATGCGGAGCGCGGCGGCGTCGTGCAGCGCATTGCGACGCGCGATGTCGGCGTCGCCGTCGTCGCCATCGGTGGCGGGCGAACGCGTCCGCAGGATCCGGTGGACCACGCTGTCGGCCTCACGGAACTTGCGGGAATCGGCGCGTCCGTCGATACGGAACGCCCGCTTGCCATCGTGTACGCGCGGAGCGAGGCGGCCGCCGATGCCGCCGAGCGCGCCGTCCGCGCAGCCTACGTCATCGGAGATGGCCCCGCTCGACCGGGGCCGCTCATCCTCGAACGGATTGGATCTACCGCGTGAGCCTTCTCATCGCCGTCACATGGGAGCCGAAGCCCTGGCTCGAGCGTTTCAAACTGCATTTGCCGGATTACCCCATCGCCGTGCTCGGAGAGGAGTTCGACAGGAGCAGGGTGCGCTATGTGGCCACCTGGGGGCCGAAGCCGGGAAGCCTGTCGGATCTTCCGGCACTCGAAGCCATCTTCTCGCTCGGAGCCGGCGTCGATCACCTGATGGGCTACCCCAACCTTCCCGACGTGCCGATCGTGCGCGTGTCGCAGGACGATCTCACCCACCGCATGAGCGAATATGTGGTGCTGCACTGCCTGATCCATCTGCGCGATCAGCGACGCTACGATGCCGCTCAGCGCGCCAGGCAATGGGATCCGAACCGCACGCCGCCTATCGCCGGTGATGTGCGCGTCGGCGTGATGGGCTTTGGCGTTCTCGGGCAGGATGCTGCGCGCAAGTTGCAGATCATGGGTTTCGATGTCGCCGGGTGGAGCCGCACGCCGAAATCCGCCGATGGCTTCGAGGTGTATTCGGGAGAGGAGGGCCTCGTCCGGTTCCTCGCCCGCACCGATATCCTCGTGAGCCTGCTGCCGCTCACACCCGACACGCGCGGCATCTTGAACGCTGCGCTCTTCAAAGGGCTTGCCCGTGATGGGCGCCTGGGAGGGCCGGTCCTGATCAATGCGGGACGGGGCGGACTTCAGGTCGAGTCCGACATCCTGGCTGCCCTCGACGACGGCACCTTGAAGGCGGCGACCCTCGACGTGTTCCAGGTCGAGCCGCTGCCGCAGGATTCGCCTCTCTGGACGCATCCCCGCGTCACCGTGACGCCGCACAATTCGGCGGTGAGCGATCCTGACATGACGGCGCGCTACATCGCCAAGCAGATCCGCCTGCATGAGGCGGGAGAGCCGTTCCGGAATGTGGTCGATCGCGCGCGGGGGTATTGACGGAGGTCAGATCCAACCGTAGCCGCTCAGGCCGTCCCAGAGCAGCTTGAGGGCCGTGATGGCGAGGAGACCGTAGCACAGACGGTAGAGCTGCTGCTGATTCAGACGCTCGTGCAATCTGTACCCGGCCCAGACGCCGAACGGGATGAACGGCATACAGCAGGCCATGAGAAGCCACAGATCCGCATCCGGCTTCGCCAGCAGCAGCCACGGAGCGGCCTTCATCACGTTCCCCACGGCAAAGAAGGTGCTGAGCGTTCCGGCATAGATCGCCTTCGGCAGCCCAAGCGGCAGAAGGTACATGGCGACCGGAGGGCCGCCGGAATGCGCCACCATCGAGGTGATGCCGGACCCCGTCCCCGCCAGCAGGGCCTTCGCAACGGATCGCGGCCGCTGCGCAATCCTGCCGCCGCCGCGGAGCCACAGCGCGATGAAGACGAGGATGATCAGCGCCATGATGATGGCGACGGCATGCCGGTCGGCGATCTTCAGCAGCAGATATCCTACCGCCATGCCGAGGCTCAGTCCCGGCAGGAGCAGGACGAGGTCCTTTTTCGACCATGTCCCGGGGCGCCAGTAGTACAGGGCAGCGAGATCCATGAGGACGAAAAGCGGCGCGAGCAGCGCACCCGCCGCGATGGGATCCATGACGAGTGCCAGGAGAGGAATTCCGATGATGGCGAAGCCACCCCCGAAGGCTCCCTTCATGAAGGCGATCAGGAAGACGCCCGCGGCAGCGACCAGCAGCACCTCGAAAGCAGGCATCGTTGCAGCGCTCAGTTTCCGAGAGATGCCAAGCGCTTGATCATGCTGATCGGGCCGTAGCTGACCCGGCGGATACGCTCCTCCGCGACAGCCAGGGGCTCGATGAGAACCTGCATCGTATGACCGGTGGCATGGAGGAGGCGCGCCTCGTCTAGCATCACTCCCACATGTCCTTTCCAGAACACCAGGTCGCCGCGTTGCAGGCCCTTGAGGTCGGGCGTAACGGCGACGGGCGTTCCGAGTTGTTCCGCCTGCATGTCGCTGTCGCGGGGCGCCTTGAAGCCTGACGCCGCGAGGGCGACCTGGGCGAGGCCCGAGCAATCGAGACCGATGCTGGTCTTGCCGCCCCAGAGATAAGGCGTGTGGAGCAGGCGCTCCGCCACGGTGACGTAATCGCTCTCCCAGGTGCCGAGCGCGGAGAGGTGAGGGGCATAGACGAAGCCGCCGGTGGCGAGGCGGGCATAGTCGCCCTCGATGTCGATGACAGCGACTTTCGCGTTGAGCGTGAGACAGGTTTCAGAGGGGAGCTTCAGGTTCGGGCCGGGATAGACGAAGGTGCGGATGGCGCTGACCCGATGGGTCGGCTCGGCACCCGGCTCGCCCAAGGCTTCGCTTCGGACATATCCCACATATCCGTCGTCATGGAGCTGTACCCAGGCCCAGCCCTCGTGCTCGTCATAGACCGTCACGCCTTCGCCCCAGATCGCCTGCGTGTCGACCGGCGCCTCGGGGGAGGGGTGGCGGTGGAGCGGCGTGTAGGGTGCGAGGATGCGCCCGGGCGTCCCGGGGGAAAACCGCTCCGCTTCGACCTGCCCGCGCAGCTTTTCGTCGGCCAGGTCGGCGCGGACGGGCGTGATGCGGCGGTCGAAGGTCATAGGGGCAACTCCTTGGCGCGGGCGCTGATGATGTCTCCTAGCCGCTCCACGGCCAGAGCACCAGCAACGGTGCGCTGAATGACGACATTGCGCCGATCCGCCTCATCCCGGCGACGGGAGACCAGATCGAGCTTGCCCATGGTGTCGAGAGCACGGGTGATGACCGGCTTGGTGACATTGAGCTTCTTCGCCAAGCCGCGGACGGTATGGGGCGGCGTCTCGAGATAGATGGTCAGGAGGATGGCGATCTGCCGGGAGGACAGATCGCCGCCCTGATGGACGAGGTCGAGATGGACATCGTGCCAGAGCTTGAGGGATTGGATCGCACGCAGTTCGACAGCCATGGCGGCCCCGTTCGTTTCGGGTCCGGATTATTCGGCCTCGACCCGAGCGGCGCAATGGAAGTCTCCCAGTATGCTTTAGGAACCGTAGCGTTTCCTGAGGAGGGCGTACATGAGCCGGGCGGCCTGGACCTCGCCACCCTCGGGGCGGCCGGGCCGCGTCGCATTGTTCCAGGCGAAGATGTCGAAGTGGACCCACGCCTTCGCGGCGGAGACGAAGCGGCTCAGGAAAAGCGCTGCCGTTACGGACCCTGCCATCGGCCCGCCGGTGTTGTTCACGTCGGCATATTTGGAGTCGAGCTGGCTTTGATAGGAATGCCACAGGGGCATGCGCCAGACGGGGTCGTTCACGGCGTCGCCCTCGCGCGCGACCTCGGCCGCCAGGGCATCGTCCTCCGTATAGAAGGGTGGCAGTTCGGGCCCGAGCGCCACCCGGGCCGCTCCGGTCAGCGTGGCGAAGTCGACCACCAGGTCAGGGTTCTCCTCATCTGCGAGAGCCAGCGCGTCGGCCAGGATCAGCCGGCCCTCCGCATCGGTGTTGCCGATCTCGACCGTCAGGCCCCTGCGGCTCTGGAGGATGTCGCCTGGCCTGAAGGCATTGGCGGAGATCGCATTCTCGACGGCGGGAATGAGCACCCGGAGGCGCACGGGGAGCTTGGCGCCCATGATCATGTCGGCAAGCGCCAGGGCCGCGGCGGAGCCGCCCATGTCCTTGCGCATCATCAGCATGGACGCGGCGGGCTTGATATCGAGTCCGCCCGTGTCGAAGGCGACGCCCTTGCCGATGACGGTAATGCGCGGCGCGTCGGCCTTGCCCCAGGTGAAGTCGATGAGCCGCGGAGCCGTAGCGGAGGCGCGCCCGACGGCGTGGATCATGGGAAAGTTCTGTTTCAGCAGGTCGTCGCCGACGATGCTCTTGAAGGTGGCGCCGTACTTGTCAGCAACCTTGCGTGCCGCGGCCTCGATCCCGTCCGGACCGAGGTCGCTCGTCGGTGTGTTGACAAGATCGCGGCTCGCCGCAACCGCGTCCGCGATCCGCGACACTTCCTCGGCATCGACACCGCGAGGGAGAACGAGCCGCACAACCTTCTGCGGACGCTTGCGGTAGCGATCGAAGGAATAGGCGCCCAGAAGCCAGGCCAGCGTGGCCAGGGCCGGGTCCGGGGGATCCGTCTCGAACCGGTAGGTGCCCTCCGGCAGGAGCGACACGAGTTTGCCGGGCAGGAAGGGATCGGCGCGCTTCGCATCCGCGGCATCGAGGCCGAAGGCCACGCCGAGGAGATTGCCGTCCGTGTCGGGCAGGAGGCAATGGCTGCCGGCCTTGGCTTCGAATTTCTGCGATCTTGCGAAGGCCTGGGCCTGGGCGGGCAGGCTGGCGGCGACTTCGGGCCAGGTCTTGTCGTTGGCCAGCCAGATGGGCAGGGACGCGGTGTCGGATGCAACGAGCAGGGGATGGGGCATGGAGGGATACTCTGGAAGCGACTCAGGCGGGAGGGACGAATACTAAGCGGCTGCATGGCCGATGCCATTCACAAAACAGCGCACCGGAGCATCGGACCTGAAAGTGGGCTCCAGTTTTGTGATTTGTCCGATACCTCTTCCACAAACGGCGCATCGTTCGATGCGACCCGAAGGGCTGCGTCAGCGAAAAGCCGGATCCGCCTTTTCGCACAATGCGCCGGCGAACGGATCGCGGGGAGAGGTTCGTCTCACAGGCGAGGGACGTGGCGGACGATCCGCGACAGGCCGGCGATCAGCGCATCCTTGGACGATCTCGTCTCCGTCGCAACACCATGGCGGGCAAGGGCTTTCGCATAGAGCTCCGCCCGCTGCGCATTGGCAAGGACGGTGACCTTGGAGGGGCGCGGGAACTGGCCGAGGGCGCTGTTGACTTCGTCTCCGGTGAGAAGCCCTGAGAGATAGGGGCCGAGCAAATTCGTCGCCATATGCCCCGAAACCACGGCCGCGCGGGCTTCGAAGAGCAGGTGCAGCAGACCTGCCGGTGCGCCCTTCCTGGGGTCGTTGCGCTCTGCGGCATCGAGGCCGAGGTCGAAGCCGTGGGGATCTTCCGGCTCCGTGGCCGGACGGCCGATCATCGAATGCTCGCGCAGGAGAGCGTACATTTCACCCGTCATCGAGGTGGCGAAGCGCTCGATCCGTCCGGCCTTCATGACGATCCACTTCGGATGCGTGCCCGCGGCGCAGACGATCCCATCCTCCACGTCCGATCCGAGGGCCAGCGTTTCCTCGCCGCGCATGACGTCCGAGGCGCCGGGAACCGGCGCGCAGTGGAGACCGGGCACGATATGTCCCAGCCGCCCACCTCCGACATCGACCGCAATCATCGCCTTCGCGATCTCGACGGGACCTGCCGGACAATCGGCATAGGGTGCGACGACCCAGCCCTCACGGCTCCCCACCATGCCGACGAGAAGAACCGGCGCCGTGGGCTCGGCCTTGAGCCAGTGTCCGCAATGGCGCGCAAAGACGCCGGCATGCTCGCCCGGCTTGAGGGCGGATACGCCTTCCTCGGACGAAACGGTGTCGAGAACCGTCCCGTTCTCGATCAGATAGGCCCGGAAGCGGGTCGTTCCCCAGTCGGCGACGATGAAACGCAAGACCGATATCCCCCTCGATGCGAAGAGAACGGCTCTGATGTTCAGCGCGTTCCGTACATCCTGTCGCCGGCGTCGCCGAGACCCGGGATGATATAGCCGTGATCGTTCAGATGATCGTCGATCGCAGCGGTCCAGATGTGCACGTCTGGATGCGCGCCGCGGAGCTTTTCAATGCCCTCGGGAGCCGCCAGGAGGCATACGAAGCGCAGGTCCTTCGCGCCACGCTCCTTCAGGCGGTCGATGGCCGCGACGGCGGAGTTGGCAGTCGCCAGCATGGGGTCGAGCACGAGCACCATGCGATCCGCCAGATCGGACGGAGCCTTGAAATAATACTCGACGGCCTGGAGCGATTCCGGATCGCGGTAGAGGCCGATATGGGCCACGCGGGCAGCCGGGACGAGGGTGAGCATCCCGTCGAGGAAGCCCACGCCGGCGCGCAGGATCGGGGCGAAGACGAGCTTCTTGCCGGCGATCTGCACACCTTCCATCTTCGTCAGCGGCGTTTCGATCTCGATCCGCTCCACCGGCAGGTCGCGGGTGACTTCGTAGCAGAGGAGCATCCCGATTTCGTTGAGCAGCTGGCGGAAGCCCTTGGTCGAGCGCTCCTTCTCACGCATCAGCGTCAGCTTGTGCTGAACGAGCGGATGGTCGACCACGGTGACGCCTTGCATGCTTTTCAAGCCTTTTATCGTTTTATGCTGATTCATCTAAAACACCGTCCCGTCGCTGATGATGGTCAGAGGGGGCGAACCGTCGCCGCGCCGTTCCTTAGCCAATCTGCGTCCCGTCGCCCAGGTGCCGCCTTCGAGCACTTTTGCGAGCGGAAAGTCTTCCGCCCTCAACCCTAGCGTCCTGCGGACGGGTTCGGCAATCCGGTCGAGCAGCGCCACCGTCAGGGCCCGCCATTCGACAACGAGAGTCGAGTCGACATCGTGCGGGCGCGTCGCCTCGCCCGGATCCTTGAGGGCCAGGACGCCGGAATCGAGGAAGAGGCCACCGTTCCGGTATTCGGGCAGTCCGGTGAGTCCGTCGATATCGATGACCGTGAAGCCTGCCCATTCGAGCGGCTCGATGAGGGAATAGCTCAGCCACTGGGAGAGCTTGTGGAATGGAATCAACCCCTTCGTGTCATCGTCCGCTTCGACGAGGGGATGGCGCCAGGTATCGCCCAGATTGATCCCGCCGAGCACGATGCGTCCCGGCCAGATGGCGCCGAGATAGGTCAGGAGCGCTTCCAGAATCGCGGTTGCCTTGATCTGGCCTTCGCTGTCGGCCGTGGCCGCCACGACATCGAAGAGGCCCCCCGGCCGTGGATCGTCATGCTGGCCGAAAATGTCCGGATTCGTCGCAACGGTTCGCCCGAGGCGGCGGAGGAGCGCGGCGCGTCCCTCGAGGCCGACGAGGGGATTGTCCGCTGAAACCTGGAAGCCTTGCGCGAGGTCCTCTGCCGTGAGGGCCAGAAGCGTCTCCGCGTCCATCCGGAACGGGTCCTCGGCATGGCTCGAGAATGCACCGCTCACGAACATGTCGAAACTCGCCACGGCAAGCCCTTCGGACCGGGCGAACACCTCGCCCGTGCGGCCCTCCTCGTAGCGCCATTGCGGCCCTGCGCCCGCGTCCAGCAGGACGGAGACGATGGCAAGATCGAAGGCGGAGCGCGCCATCTGCGCCGCATCCGCCCAGGGCGCTCCGTGCATGACAGCGTCCCAGCGGTCGTGTCCTCCGGCGGAGAAGTGCCGCCAGCGGGCATGAAACGGAATGTCGAGGGAGGGATAGGCGTCACGGATCGTGGCCACGACTTCATCGGCACAGGCCGGGAGCCGGTCGAGATCGATCGTGAAATGCTGCAGCCTGCCCGCCAGGCCATGGTTCAGAAGCTGATGGGACCGCTCGCGCACCGCCGCCGCATTCAGAAGGGTCCGGGCGGCTTTCGTTTCCGGGGACAAATGAAGCTGATCCGTCACGCAGGGCTCCGTTGCTCTCCTTGGGCTGAGAGCGATAGCACAAGTCGGGGCCCGGCAAGGGATGGTCGCCGGGCCGATTGAGGAGAAGGTTAAGACGAGCGCACCGTGCGGAGAAGTGGGCCCGGTTGTCCGCCATACGCGAAGCGCCGCTCAAACGATGGAGCATCGCATGGGTCCCCGAAGTGCACTCCCCTTTCGGGCGCAATGCTCCCGCGGCGGCTAGAAGCGCTCAAGGTCGCGTCCCTTGATCCGGTCGAGCGCAGCCTGGTCGGGAGCGCCATCGGGCGTGTAGTATCCCGCAGCCTTCTTCGCTTCCAGTTCGACCTGAGCGTCGGGCGGCACCAGTTCCGGCGGGATCGGCACCCGCTCCACCACCTCGATGCCGGAGCCGGTGATGGCGTCGTATTTCATGTTCGACATGGACATCAGCCGGTCGATGCGGCGGATGCCGAGCCAATGCAGCACATCGGGCATCAGTTGCTGGAAGCGCGCATCCTGCACGCCGGCGACGCATTCCGTGCGCTCGAAATAGGTCGCAGCGGAATCGCCGCCTTCCTGCCGTTTGCGGGCATTGTAGACGAGGAACTTCGTGACCTCGCCGAGCGCGCGGCCTTCCTTACGGTTATAGGCGATGACCCCAACCCCGCCCGATTGCGCCTCGCGCACGCATTCCTCGATTCCATGGACGAGGTATGGCCGGCAGGTGCAGATGTCCGAGCCGAAGACGTCCGAGCCGTTGCATTCGTCATGGACGCGGCAGGCGATCCGGCGCCTGGGATCGCCGAGGCCCTCGACATCGCCGATCACGTAGACGGTGATGTTGCCGATGGGGGGCAGGAAGACGCTCATGTCCGGGCGCGTCACCAGTTCCGGGAACATGCCGCCGGTCTGCTCGAACAAGGTGCGCCGCAGCTCGCCCTCGGAGCAGCCGAACCGCGCGGCGACGCCCGGCAGATACCAGACCGGGTCGACGGCGACCTTGGTCACCGAGATATCGCCTGAGCCATGCAGCACGTCGCCATCGGCCTTGAGCCGCTTTGCCCCCATCGCGGCGAGGATCTCCGGCATGTTGAGCCGGGCCTTCGTGATCGCGATGGTCGGGCGGATATCGACGCCGCCCGCGATCTCGTCATTAAAGGTCTGTCCCACCAGATGCCCCCAGGGATCGAGGGAGACGATCTTGCCGGGCTCGGACCATTGCGGATGCGGGCCGATCTCGGCCGTCGGATGGGTGTTGTGCAGGTCGGGGCGCGCGAGGGGATTGAGCGCGCGGGCGGAGATCGCCAGCGCCCGATAGAGCGAATAGGACCCGCCATGGGCGCCGATCACGTTGCGGTCCGCCGGGTTGGTCACGGAGCCGATCACCGGTCCACGCTCGCGCGGGTCGTCGGCTCCCCATCGGATGGGACGGCGAAGGGTGGCCGCATTCGGCTCGGGATGGGACGTCAGCCGAATGTGGGTCGAACGATTGGGCGAGTTCATATGAGCTTCCACGCGAGAACGGGAAGACTCCCCAAGGACCTTCGAACGATCGCTCGGAGCGTCTCCTTACGATCCTTGGAAGACTGATCCAAAGTTACGAGGGCGTCAATGGCCAGAGAGGTCGCCCGTGCCCCATGGGAAAGGTGGTCTCAAAGCCAGGAAGACCCCTTGCCGACATGGCTGACGCCCAGATGCGTCAAAACGCTCGCGCCGATGTCGGCAAGGCTCTCGCGCCTGCCGATGGAACCGGCCCCCGGGCCCGGCCCGAGGCAGAGGATCGGCGTGTGCTCCCGCGTATGATCGGTTCCCCTCCAGGAGGGATCGTTGCCGTGGTCGGAGGTGATGACGACGAGATCGCCGGGTTTGAGCGCTGCCTCGATCTCCGGCACGCGCCGGTCGAAGGCCTCCAAAGCGGCGGCATAGCCCGGAATGTCGCGGCGGTGACCGAACTCGCTGTCGAAATCGACGAGGTTGGTGAAGACGAGGCCGCCTTCGGGCAGGTGTTTCATGGCGTCGATCGCGGCGGTCAGGCAGGCATCGTTGCCATGGGGCTTGATCTCCTTGCCGGTGCTGCGATGGGCAAAGATGTCGCCGATCTTGCCCACGGTCACGATGGGGCGGCCCGCCTTCGCCAGGGTGTCGAGGATCGTGTCGGAGGGGGGCGGGGTCGCGAAATCCTTGCGGTTGCCCGTGCGCGTGAAGCCCGTTTCCGGCGTCCCCAGGAACGGGCGGGCGATCACGCGCCCGATGCGGTAGGGATCGCAGAGCCTGCGCACGATCCGGCAGAGATCATAGAGCCGTTCGAGGCCGAAGGTCTCCTCGTGCGCGGCAATCTGCAGCACGCTGTCGACGGACGTGTAGCAGATCGGCTTCCCGGTCCGCATGTGCTCGGCGCCGTATTCGTCGACGATGACGGTGCCGGAGGCATGGGTGTTGCCAAGGATGCCGGGAACGCCGCCCTGTGCGATGATGGCGTCGGTCAGTTCCTTCGGAAAGCTCGGCTTCGTATCCGGGAAATAGCCCCAATCGAAATCCACCGGCACGCCGGCGATCTCCCAATGGCCGGAGGGTGTGTCCTTGCCCTTGGAGGTCTCGACTCCGTATCCCCAGGCGCCCCGGACCGGACCTTGCGGAGCAAGGCCAGGCGGCATCCTGCCGGTCGAGACCTCGCAGGCGAGGCCGAGGCCGAGGGCGGCCAGATGCGGCAGGTGAAGGTGGCCCTGGCGCAGGCCCGGCCGGTCGCCCCCTCCCTCGGCACAGGCCTCGGCGATATGCCCGACCGTATCGGCTCCCTCGTCGCCATAGGAGCGCGCATCCTCCGCGCCGCCGATGCCGACGGAATCGAGCACGATGACAAGAGCACGAGGCATGATTGCTGATCCTTCAAGCCGGGAGATTCACGATTGATATGTCATATCGATCGAAGAAGCGACGGTTTCAGTGCCGGTGCTGCGCCCCATGCGCGTGTCCATGGCCATGATCGTCGTGATCGCGCTCGTCAGAGGGATGATCATATCCGTCGAGCGGACATTCCGGTCCGTGGCGATGCCCTTCGGGGGCCTTGATCTCGATCTGTAGCGTCGCGTGCCCGATTCCGAAGCGCTCCTTCAGCTCTCGCTGGGTGTCGGCCAGGAAACGGTCGCCCGGATGCCCCTCTGGCATGACGAGATGGACCGTGAGCGCGGTCTCTGTCGTGCTCATGGCCCAGACATGGAGGTGATGAACGCGGGCCACGCCCGGCAGCCCTTCCAGGCATGCCCTCACTTCCGGCACGGAAATTCCGCTTGGGACGCCCTGAAGGGAGAGGGTCAGGGACTGGCGGAAAAGATCCCAGGTCGTCCAGACGATGACGCCGGCGATCACAAGGCTGATCACGGGATCGACCCAGGTGGCACCCGTCCAAAGGATGATGGCGGCCGCGAACACGACGCCGAGCGACACAGCGGCGTCGGCCGCCATGTGCAGGAACGCGCCGCGGATGTTGAGATCGTCCTTGCTCCCACTCATGAACAGATAGGCGGTGAAGCCGTTCACGAGGATGCCGATGCCCGCGACGATCATGACGGTGCCGGCGGCCACGGGCTCGGGCTCGATCAGGCGCTGGACGGATTCCCACGCGATGCCCCCGACGGCGATGAGCAGCAGGAGCGCATTGAAGAGCGCGGCGAGAATGGAACTGGAGCGAAGCCCGTAGGTGAATTTCGGCGTGCGGCTGCGCTTGGCGAGTATGGCTGCGCCCCACGCGATGGCGAGGCCGAGCACGTCGCTCAGGTTATGGCCCGCATCGGACAGAAGGGCCATCGAACCGGCGAGAAAGCCGTAGATTGCCTCGATGGCGACGAAGGCGAGATTGAGCACGATGCCGATGACGAATGCGCGGCCATGACCGACCGCATGAGCATGGCCGTGACTTTGGCTGTGACCGTGATGGGAATGGCCGGCTGAATGCTGATGCGACGGCATATGTTTCACTCGCGAACCGCGTGACGGCTGTCCGCTTCCAGATTGAATGCCGCGGCGAAGAGGGCGCGGGTATAGTCGGTTTGAGGCTTGGCGAAAATCGTCTCCGCCGCACCCTCCTCGACAACCTTGCCATTCTGCATGACGACGACATGGTTGGCGAGGGCGCGCACCACCTTGAGATCGTGGCTGATGAACATATAGGCGAGATTTCGCCGCTTCTGAAGTTCGCGGAGCAGTTCGACGATCTGCGCCTGCACGGACATGTCCAGCGCCGAGGTCGGCTCGTCGAGCATGACGAACTGCGGCTCAAGCGCCATCGCCCGGGCGATGGCGATGCGCTGGCGCTGGCCGCCGGAGAATTCGTGCGGATAGCGGTCCATGGTGGCCGGATCGATGCCCACGTCGTCCAGCGCGCGCGCCACCACGGCACGGCGCTCGGCATAGGACAGGCTGCGATCCTGCACCAGCAGGCCCTCCTCCACGATCTCCGCCACCGACAGGCGGGGTGACAGGGAGCCATAGGGGTCCTGGAAGACGACCTGAAGATCCTTGCGCATGGGCCGGATCTCCCGCGAGCCGAGGGTGTCGATCCGGTTGCCGAGAAACACCACCGGGCCTTCCGATGACACGAGGCGCAGGATCGCGAGGCCGAGCGTCGTCTTGCCCGAGCCGGACTCGCCGACGATGCCCACCGTCTCGCCGCGCCGGACGCGGACGGACACGCCGTCGACGGCCTTCACGTGCCCCACCGTCTTGCGCAGGAAGCCGCGCTTGATGGGGAACCAGACCTTGATCGGCCCCGCCTCGACCACCGTCGGGGCATTGGTCGCCACGGGATTGGCACGGCCCCTCGGCTCGGCGGCCAGAAGCTTCTGCGTATAGGGATGCTGAGGATTGGCGAAGACCTCCGCCACGGAGCCCTGTTCGACGATCTGACCTTTCAGCATCACGCAGACACGGTCCGCCACCTTGCGGACGATGCCGAGATCGTGAGTGATGAACAGCATCGCCATGTTGAGCCGGCTCTTCAGCTCCGCGAGCAGCTTGAGGATCTGCGCCTGCACCGTCACGTCGAGCGCCGTCGTCGGCTCGTCGGCAATGAAGAGATCGGGCTCGTTGGCGAGCGCCATGGCGATCATCACGCGCTGGCGCTGGCCGCCGGAGAGCTGATGCGGGTAGGCGTTCAGGCGGCTTTCGGCATCACGGATTCCAACCAGTGCCAGAAGCTCGAGGGTGCGGGTGCGGGCGGCGCGGTCCGACAAGCCTCTGTGCAGCTTCAGGATCTCGCCGACCTGCCGCTCGATGGTGTGGAGCGGGTTGAGGGAGGTCATCGGCTCCTGAAACACCATCGTGATGTCGTCGCCGCGCACCCGCCGCATGGCATCCTCGTCGGCGGTGAGAAGGTCCTGGCCCTTGAGCAGGATGCGCCCAGACGGATGGGAGGCGGACGGATAGGGCAGCAGCCTGAGGATCGACAGGGCGGAGACCGATTTGCCCGAGCCGGACTCGCCCACCAGTGCCAGGGTCTCTCCCGCCTTGATGTCGAAGGAGACCCGGTCGACCGCGAGCATGTCTCGCCCGTCCTGGCGGAAGGCCACCGAGAGATCCTGAACGGAAAGGAGCGGCTCTGTCATTGGAACGTCTTCCGCGGATCGAAGGCATCGCGCACCGCTTCGCCGACGAAGATGAGGAGGCTGAGCATCAGCGCAATCACGAAGAAGCCGGTCAGCCCCAGCCATGGCGCCTGCAGATTGGCCTTGCCCTGCGCGAGCATCTCGCCGAGCGAGGGCGAGCCGGGAGGCAGGCCGAAGCCGAGGAAGTCGAGGGAGGTCAGGGTGCTGATCGAGCCGTTGAGGATGAACGGCAGGAAGGTCAGCGTCGCCACCATGGCGTTGGGCAGGAGGTGCTTGAACATGATGGTCACGTTCGACAGACCCAGCGCCCGGGCCGCGCGCACATATTCGAAGTTGCGGGCGCGCAGGAATTCGGCGCGCACCACGCCGACGAGCGACACCCATGAGAACAGCAGGAGAATGCCGAGCAGCACGAAGAAGCTCGGCGTGATGATCGCGGAAATGATAATGAGGAGATACAGCGCGGGTATGGCCGTCCAGACCTCGATGAAGCGCTGGAAGAGCAGGTCGACCCATCCGCCGAAATAGCCCTGCACGGCGCCGGCAAGGACGCCGACGACCGACGAGATGCCGGCGAGGATCAGCCCGAACAGGACCGAGATACGAAAGCCGTAGATCAGCCGCGCCACCACGTCGCGGCCTTGGTCGTCCGTGCCGAGCCAGTTCCATTCGATGTCGCGGCACCCCGTGCCGCCGGTGCGCTCCGCGATCGGACGACATTGCTCGTCGCTGAGCATCCACGTCGGCGGAGCAGGTGCCGGAACCGGCAGGTCGAGATTATGGGTGTTGTAGGAGAAGCGGATGGGTGCCCATAGGATCCAGCCGTTCTTGTCGATCTCCTTGGAGATGACGGGGTCGCGATAATCCGTCTGCGCCAGGAAACCGCCGAATTTCTCCTCGGGATAATCCACGAAGATCGGGGCGAGGATCTCGCCCTTGTAGGAGACGAGAAGCGGTCTGTCGTTGGCGATGAATTCCGCGAACAGGCTCAAGACGAACAGGACCATGAAAATCCAGAACGACCAGTAGCCGCGGCGGTTGGCCTGGAAGTTCTTCAGGCGCCGCCGGTTGAGCGGGGAGAGACGGATGAAGCCCTCCCTCGGAAGCGGCGGCGCAACGGGAGCATTGGCAGGAGACGCAACAGGCACGTTCTCGTTCATCTCACACCTCCCGCGTCTCGAAATCGATGCGGGGGTCGATCCACGTATAGGTGAGATCGGAGATGAGGTTCACCGCGAGCCCGACGAGCGAAAAGATGTAGAGATTGGCGAACACGACAGGATAGTCGCGGTTGACGATCGACTCGAAGGAGAGAAGCCCTAACCCGTCGAGGGAGAAGATCGTCTCGATCAGCAGCGCACCGGCGAAGAAGGCGCCGATGAAGGCGCCGGGGAAACCCGCGATCACGATCAGCATCGCGTTGCGGAACACGTGCCCGTAGAGCACCTGTCGTTCGGAGAGGCCCTTCATGCGCGCCGTCAGAACATATTGCTTGCGGATCTCATCGAGAAAGGAGTTCTTCGTCAGCAGTGTCGAGGTCGCGAATGCGCCGAGCGCCATCGAGATGATCGGCAGCGTGATGTGCCAGAAATAGTCGACGATCTTGCCGCCGAGGGAGAGCTGGTCCCAATTCTCGGACGTCAGCCCGCGCAAGGGGAAGATCTGCCAGAACGAGCCACCGGCGAAGAGCACGATCAGGAGGATCGCGAACAGGAAGCCCGGAATCGCATAACCGACGATCACGACTCCGGAGGTCCAGATGTCGAATGCCGATCCATCCTTGACCGCCTTGCGGATGCCGAGTGGTATCGAGATCGCATAGGACAGCAGGGTCATCCACAATCCGAGGCTCACGGAGACGGGCAGCTTCTCCTTGATGAGCTGAAGGACCGAGATGTCCCGGAAGTAGCTCTTGCCGAAGTCGAAGCGGGCGTAGTCCCAGAGCATCTTGAGAAAGCGCTCGGACGCCGGCTTGTCGAAACCGAACTGTACCTCCAGCTGCTTGATGAATTGCGGATCGAGGCCCTGCGCGCCGCGATAGCGCGACGACGACGATTCCCCGCCGCCGCCTGCTGCGCCCTGGCCGCCGGACAGATCGCCGCCGCCGCCGGAGATCCGCGACGTTGCGCCCGAATCCTGGCCCTGCAACTGCGCGATGATGCGCTCCACGGGGCCGCCCGGCGCGAACTGTACGATGACGAAGGAGATCAGCATGATCCCGAGCAGCGTCGGGATCATGAGAAGGACGCGGCGCGCGATATAGGCGAGCATCAGGCGTCACGCTGCCGGCCAATACGGCCGAGATGGGTGTCGCCGAAGGCGGATGCGTATTTCAAGCCATATCCTAACATGCGGTCGAATCCGATATGTGCCGCCCAGATGGCCGCGAGCCCAAGCGGAAGCGGCTCCCGAAGCAGGAGGCCGCATCCGGCGAGAATGGCCGGAGCGATGGTAGAATGAAGCGCATTGTAGAGGATAGCCCCCTTCTTGGGGCCGCCGAGATAGCCCGCAAAGCTCAGGTCCGGCGCGAGGAAGAGGATGGCATAGAGCCACCACGACAGCCCGGTGAAACCGAAGCCCGCTGTCGCCATGAGAAAAAGCGCCAGGCCCTCGAGACGCAGGATCAGGCGCGGGCCGCCTTTGACGGCCGCCATGTTTTGCTGCGGTTCCAAGTCTAGCCTCTTCCGATCCGGCGCGCCTTCTCGGCGTCGTACCACCATGTTCCAGGGGCGCCCGAGTTCAGCCGCGGCTTGACGGCGGGACGCGAGAACATGTCCCAATAGGCGAACCACTGGCTCGGCTTGAACCACATCGGCACCCAGTAATGACCGGCGCGCAGCACCCGGTCGAGGGCGCGGCAGGCGGTGACCAGTTCCTGTCTGGTCTTTGCCGACCCGATGAACTCGACGAGCGCATCCACGGCCGGGCTGTCAATGCCCGCGATGTTGTAGGACCCGGGCGCCCGGCCGGCCTGCGAGCCATAGACGACGCGCAGCGAGTCGCCGGGCGTGCTGGAACCCGAGAGCGCGCGGGACGTCATGTCGAAGTCGTAGCCCTCGATGCGCCTCTGGTATTGTGCCGCATCGACGATACGCGACCGCGCATCGATGCCGAGGCGCTTGAGATTGGACTGGAAGGGCTGCGTATGCGGCTGAAGCGCCGCCTGGAAATCGAGGAACTCGATGGTGAAGGGCTGGCCGTTCGGGAGCTTGAGAACACCACCCTCGCGCTTGCAGCCCGCCTCGCGCAGCAACTCGTCCGCGCGGCGCAGCAGGCGGCGGTCCTGACCGGAGCCGTCTGAGACCGGCGGCGTATAGGGTTCGCCGAAGACGGAGGGAGCAAGTTCGTCGCGGAACGGAGAGAGCAGGGCGAGCTCCGCCTCCGAGGGCTTCCCGCTCGCCATCATGTCCGAGTTCTCGAAATAGGACGTCAGCCGCCGATACGAGCCATACATGATGTTGGCGTTCGTCCATTCGAAGTCGAAGGCCAGGCCGATCGCCTCGCGGATGCGCGGATCCTTGAAGGCATCGCGGCGCGTGTTGAAATACCAGCCCTGGATCGGGGAGGGCGCGTCGTTCGGGATCTCCTCCTTCTTGACGCGGCCATCGCGGAATGCCGGGAAGTCGTAGCCCGTCGCCCAGGTGCGGGAGGTGAATTCCTCGTTGAAGTTGAGCGTGCCGTTCTTGAAAGCCTCGAACGACACGATCCGGTCGCGAAAATACTCGTAGCGGATGCGGTCGAAATTGTTCTGGCCCACGTTCACGGGCAGATCCTTCGCCCAATAATCGGCGACGCGTTCGAACTCGATAAAGCGCCCCTGTTCGAAATGCGCGACCTTGTACGGGCCGGATCCCAAAGGCGGTTCAAGGGTCGAGCCTTCGAAATCGCGGCCCTGCCAATAGGCCTGGGAAAAGATCGGCATTCCGGCGACCACCAGATGCAGGTCGCGGCTGCGCTTGGGTGAAAGCTGAACGCGCAGGATATCGTCGCCCTCGGGCTCCACGGCTTCGAGCTGGGTCAGCAGCAGGCGAAAGGTGGGGTGCCCTTTCTCCTTGAGGATGGCGAGCGAAAAGGCTGCGTCCCGGGCGGTCAGGCGCGAGCCGTCGTGGAACCGCGCTTCGGGCCGCAACAGGAAGCGGTATGTGAGCTTGTCGTCCGAGATCCGCACGGCCCGGGCCACAAGCCCGTACAGCGCGTCGGGCTCGTCGCCGGATGCGGCCATCAGGCTGTCGAAGGTGCTGTTCATCCCCGCCGCACCATCGCCGCGCAGCACGAACACGTTGAGCGTGTTGAACGTGTCGAAATTCTGGTTGCCGATCCCCTGCCTCAGCTGGAGCGCCAGGGTCCCGCCCTTTGGAGCCGCAGGGTTGACGTAGTCGAAATGCTTGAAATCGGGCGCGTATTTGAGGTCGCCAAAGCTGGACATCCCATGCACTTCGCCGTCTTCGGCACGGGCGGGACCCGTCCCTTGGCGGCACGCGAGGAGAGCGCTGGCCGCGCCGCCGAGAAGGAGGGTCCGCCGGGTCGGCCGTGTCATCGCGGAGCTCCGGTCTTGGCGGCCTTGGCGGCGTCGTACCACCAGATGGTCGGGAAGGCGGCTGCACCGTAGCGCGGCAGGGTCTCGGGATGGCTGAACCGGTCCCAGCGGGCGGTCCGCTGCTTCCGGTAGGTCCATTGCGGGACCATGTAGTCATGGGCGAGAAGCACGCGGTCGAGGGCTTTCGTCGCCGCCACCAGCTCCTCCCGGTCCTTGGCGAAGATCACCCGGTCGATCAGCGCGTCGACGCCCGGGTCGCCGATGCCGGCGAGATTGCGCGAGCCCTCGCGCTGGGCGGCCTGCGAACCCCAGAATTCGCGCTGCTCGTTGCCGGGGGAGAGGGATTGGCCCCAGAGCCCCGTGATGATGTCGAAATCGAACGAGCGGACTCGGTTGACGTGCTGGACATCGTCCACGATCCGGACCGTCGTGACGATGCCGAGGCGGTCGAGGGAGGCCTTGTAGGGAAGGTAGACCCTCTCGTCGTTCGGGCTGTCGCCGAGCAGCTCGACCGTCAGCGTTTCACCCTTTGCATTGACGCGGCGCCTGTCCTTCAGCTCCCAGCCCGCCTCGCGCAGGAGGCGGTCCGCCTCGCGCAGGTTGGCGCGCACCGCATCGGGCGTATCGCCCACCGGATTCTTGTAGGGCGTGGTGAAGACCTGCGGCGGGACCTTGTCCCTGACCGATTCCAGGATCTCCAGTTCCTTGCCCTCGGGCAGGCCGGAGGAGGCGAGCTCGAGGCCGTGGAAGTAGCTCGAGATTCGCTCGTACTGGCCGGAAAAGATTGTCCGGTTGATGTCCTCGAACGGAAAGGCGAGGTTGAGGGCCCGCCTGACGCGGGGATCCTTGAACTTGTCGCGCCGCAGGTTGAGCACGAAGGCCTGCATCACCCCGGAGGCCCGAATTGGAAATTCCTCCAGGACGACCTTGCCCTGCTGGCGGGCGGGGAAATCGTAGCCGGTCGCCCAGTTCCGGGCGCTGTTCTCGGTGCGGAAGTCGATGCGGTCGCCCTTGAATGCTTCGAGCAGCACGGTGGCGTCGCGGTAATATTCGTATCGGATCTCGTCGAAGTTGTATTGTCCGACATTCACATTCAGGGTCGCGCCCCAATAATCCTTGACCCGTTCATAGGTGGCGTTGCGGCCGGTATCGAAGCTCTTGATCCGGTAGGGCCCCGAGCCCAGGGGCGGTTCGAGGGTGGTCTGGGTCACGTCGCGCCTGCGGCCGTCGGGAGCGGTTCCCTCCCACCAATGCTTGGGAAGGACGAGGAGCTGACCCATGATCTGGGGAAGTTCCCGGTTGCCCTTCTCATCGAAGGTGAACTTTACCTCGCGGTCGCCGACCTTCTCCGCCTTCTGCACGTTCTTGTAGTAGAAGGCATAGGTCGGGCTGTTCGCCTTCAGGACCTCGAAGGAATAGATCACATCCTCGGCCGTGACCGGTTTGCCGTCGTGCCAGCGCGCCTCGGGGCGGAGGCGGAAGGTGGCGGACGAGAAATCGTCCGGAAAGGAGAAGGCCTCGGCGAGAAGGCCGTAAGAGGCGCTCGGCTCGTCCAGGGACGGGGTCACGAGGGTCTCATAGACCAGGCCGAGCCCCTGCTCGGGCGCGCCCTTCACTCCCGCCACGACAATGTTGAAGCTGTCGAAGGTCCCCTGCGCGCCGAATCGGACGAGGCCACCCTTGGGAGCGTCAGGGTTCACATAGTCGAAGTGCTTGAATCCGAAGGGATATTTAGGCTCTCCCAGGAGGGCCGAGCCATGCTTCCAGGAAGCGTCCTGTGCCGAGACGGGGGAAAGCGTCAGGCAGGCGAAAAGGCTCAGCAGGGCGATACGGAACACTCGGGACTCCTGGTTGCGGGGCGTCTTTTCACAGGTTGGTACATTTTTGGCCGGAATTCGAGGAGTGCAAGGGCCGCTGGCCAAAACAGGGCAGGGGGCCAAAACAAAAGCCGGGCACGAAGCCCGGCTTTGCAAAGGTGAGAATGTCTGCCGCTCTTACGGGGCGGTCGGGAAGGCAACCGGGTTGTCTGACAGCGACTTGAGATAGGCGAGGATATCGGCGCGCTCCTCGGGCTTCGCGATACCGGCGAAGGCCATGAGGGTTCCAGGGACATCCTTCTTGGGATTGGTGATGAACTTGTCGATTTCCTCGTACGTCCAGTTTCCGCCCTTGGCCTTCAACGCTCCCGAATAATTGAAGCCCTCGTGCGAAGCGACCGGGCGGCCGACGACGCCGTAGAGATCCGGGCCGACCTTGTTCGGGCCGCCCTTCTCGAAGCTGTGGCAGGCCTGGCACTTCTTGGCCGCGGACTGACCCTTGGCCGGATCGGCCTTGGCCAGCAGGACCGGAAGGGGCTCGGCCTTGGCCTCGGGAGCCGCCGCGCCGCCGGCCGCGCTCTCCTCGGGAGCCGGAAGATCGTAGCCTGGGACGGCGGGATGCTTTGGCGCGAACACGCCGCTGGCGATGACGTTGACGCCGACCACGAAGAGCAGCGTGCCAAACACGGCGCCCGCGATCTTATTGGTCTCGATATTCATGAAGGGGCTCTCCTCGCCTTAACCTGCGGCGGAACCGGCGCGACGAAACGGATGGCGCGCGGGCGGGCTGCCCGCGACCGTGGCGTTGCTTAGCCGCAGAGACGGGGGTTTGACAATGGGGTCCGGCGGCTTTTAGCCGGTCTCGTCGTCGCATGATTGTGCGGAAAGGCCGATTGTGCCGGGGCTGAACCGGCCGCCGCCATGCTCGGCCGCCCGGCCCGACACCATGACAAACCCTCCCGGCCTTGGTAAGGACCCGCGACTCCTGCCCGAATGTAGCCCATGTCCCATCCCCTCGTTCTGATTCCCGCCCGCCTCGCCGCGACCCGGCTGCCGAACAAGCCCCTGGCCGATATCGGCGGCGAACCGATGATCGTCCATGTCTGGCGGCGGGCCGTGGAAGCGGGCATCGGCCCGGTGGCGATCGCCACCGATGCCGAGCCGATCGCCGAGGCCGTGGACCGTGCGGGTGGAAAGGCCGTCATGACCCGCGCCGATCATGTCTCGGGTTCGGACCGGATCTTCGAGGCTGTGGAAAAGCTCGATCCGGAAGGCCGGCACGACGTGGTCGTCAATGTGCAGGGCGACCTGCCGACCATCGATCCCGCGGCCATAGCCGCCTCGGTCTCCCCACTGTCGGACGGTGCCGTCGATATCGCGACCCTCGTCGCCGTCATCGTGCGGGAGGAGGAGCGGACCAATCCGAACGTGGTCAAGATGGTGGGGACCGAGATCGTCCCCGGCCGCTTCCGCGCTCTCTATTTCACCCGGGCCACGGCCCCCTTCGGCGACGGGCCGCTTTATCATCACATCGGTCTCTATGCCTATCGGCGCAGGGCTCTGCAGCGTTTCGTCGGGCTTGCGCCGTCGCCCCTGGAGCGGCGCGAAAGGCTCGAGCAGCTTCGCGCCGTCGAGGCCGGAATGCGCATCGACGCGGTGGTCGTGGGCGACGTCCCGCTCGGCGTCGATACACCCGAGGATCTCGAACGCGCGCGCGCCATCATCGCCGCCCGGAGGACATCATGAACAGGTATATTTCATTCCAGGGCGAGCCCGGGGCCAATTCGCACATCGCCTGCTCGGAGGTGCATCCCGAATGGACGGTTCTCCCGTGTCCGACCTTCGAGGACGCTTTCGCGGCGGTGAAGGAGGGGCAGGCGGGGCTTGCGATGATTCCCATCGAGAATTCCATCGCCGGGCGCGTCGCCGACATCCACCATCTCCTGCCGACTTCCGGGCTCCACATCGTCGGCGAACATTTCCTCCCCATCCGCTTCCAGCTCATGAGCGTGCCGGACGCGAATCTCGGCACCATCAAGAGCGTGCACAGTCATGTTCACGCCCTCGGCCAATGCCGCAAGATCATCCGCAAGCTGGGTCTGAAGACCTATGTGGCGGGCGATACGGCCGGCTCCGCCCGCGAGGTCGCCGAATGGAAGGATCCGACCAAGGCGTCCCTGGCGCCGCGGATGGCCGCCGACATCTATGGCCTGAAGATCCTGGCGGAGGATGTGGAGGACGAGGCGCACAACACGACGCGATTCGTGATCCTTTCCAAGACGCCGCAATGGGCGCCGCTCGAAGACGGGCCCGTGGTCACGAGCTTCGTCTTCCGTGTCCGGAACCTGCCTGCCGCCCTCTACAAGGCGTTGGGCGGCTTCGCGACGAACGGCATCAACATGACCAAGCTCGAAAGCTACATGCTGGAGGGCGATTTCACGGCCACGCAGTTCTATGCGGAAGTGGACGGCCATCCCGAGGACGTCGCCCTGACGCGCGCCCTCGAGGAATTGGACTTCTTCTCGCGCGAGATCCGCATTCTCGGCGTCTACCCCGCGAGCCCGTTCCGGGAAAAGATCAAGGAAACGTCGGAGTGACGTTTGCAGTCGGACCTGCCGTGGAGGCGGATGCCGAGGGCATCGCCCGCGTCCATGTGCAGGGCTGGCGCGAATCGTACAGGGACTTCCTGATTCCCGCCGCGCTGGCGGGCTTGTCCGTCGAGGAACGGACCCGCATGTGGCGTTGCGTGCTCTCCTCTCGCGATCCGTCCGCACTCGATCTGGTCGCCCGTTGCGCCGATGGCGAGATCGTCGGGTTTGCCAGCGGGGGTGCCGCCCGTAGCGGGGAACCCGGCGCCCTTGGGACGGATGCTGAAATCTACGCGATCTACCTGCTGGACAGGGTCAAGCGCCGGGGACTTGGCCGGCGGCTCATGGCCGGCCTGTTCGAACATTTCGCGGAACACGGCTTTGCGTCGGCGGGGCTTTGGGCACTCGAGGACAATGAGCCCGCGCGACGCTTCTATGAGCGGCTCGGCGGCCGGCCGGCCGGGAATCGGATGCTGGAACTGCGCGGGCAGACGGTGGCAGAGGTCGCCTACCGGTTCGAGCCGATCCCCGGACGCGCCTGACCCTCACTCGCTCATCCAATGGCGCAGGAGATGATGCGCGATGGCGATGGGAGTGGGTGCGGCGAAATCCTCATGCGTGCCGTCGAGCATGCGGCGGACATCGTCCCGCGAGAACCACCGCGCATCTTCAAGTTCCGCCGTGTCGAACACGATCTCCTCGCTCTCCGCCTCCGCGGCACAGCCGATCATGATGGACGAGGGGAAGGGCCAGGGTTGGGAGGCCAGGTAGCGCACCGCGCCGATGCGCACGCCTGCCTCCTCGAACACCTCCCGCCGCACCGCATCCTCGATGGTCTCGCCGGGCTCCAGGAAGCCGGCGAGGCAGGAATACGAGCGTGCCGCGAAGCGCGCCTGCCGTCCGAGGAGACATCTGTCGCCCCGGGTCACGCGCATGATCACGACCGGGTCGGTGCGCGGAAAATGCTGGGCGTTGCAGACGTGGCAATCCCGGCGGAAACCGGCCTGGGCATGGTGGGTGGGCGCGCCGCAATTCGCACAGAAGCGGTGCCGGGCATGCCAGTCGAGAAGCGACTTCGCCATGGCAAGGGTGCCGAGTTCCTCCCCTGCGACGAGGCCCTCCATGGCAATCGCGCGCAGGTTCTCGACCTTGAAGTGCGGGTCGTGCTGAAACGGCTCCGCTGCCTCCGGCGCCGCGAGTGTCGCGATGACAGGGCGCTTGTCGAGGAAGCCGAGAAAGACCTGCTCCCGATGGCCGTCCAGGCGCTCCAGCACCGAGGCGGGCAGGAATGCCGTTCCAGGCTCCCCGGACTTCAGCACCGGCAGGTCGCCTGCCAGGAGAACAATGGCGGCGTCCGGGTCCTTGGCGTGGCGGGCCAGCGCCTCCGGGTCGTGCTCGACGCTGTGACGGACGAGCCGGTTCGTGGTGTAGGCGATCGTGGGGATCATTTGGCGATCTTCTCAGATGTCAGGCAGCCGTGAAGAGGGAGGCGGCGCGCTCGATCAGAGCCGTCGCCGCATGGGCGGGGTAGGGCATTCGGGTGCCGTGGCCCCAGACGGGTCCGGGCCAGGCCGGATCGGAGCGAAACCGCCCGATCACATGGACGTGGAGCTGCGTCACGATATTGCCGAGCGCGCCCACATTGACCTTGTCGGGCTTGGACAGCTCCATCATGACCCGCGTCGCGATGCGGATCTCGTCCATGAGCTGCGCCGCCTGAGGGTTGTCGAGATCCGTCAGTTCGCTTGCGCCGGGCACGCGCGGCACCAGGACGAACCAGGGAAAACGGGCATCGTCCAGGAGCAGGACCGATGACAGGGCCAGATCCCCGATGGGGATGGTATCTGCCTGAAGGCGGGAATCGAGCTGGAAGGTCATGCGTCTATCTAGCCGAGCTTCCTGCCCCGTGCCTATCCCGCCCGCACCGGAGGATCGTCCGTTCTGTTGCACGGCGCGTCTCCCTCTCCCCGGCGGGGAGACGGGAGCAAAAGCGCTAAACCGCCCGGTCATTCCGGGGCGCCGCAGGCGAGTCCGGAACCCATCGCCGCTGCCAGTCCGGAATGAAGCGCAGCGGGGCTCGGTGCTCTCCAACCTTGCACCGTCGTGGCTATGGGTTCCGGGCCCGCACCGCCGGTGCGGCCCGGAATGACAGCAACTCGAAGCGCGGCGGGCGCACTTGTCTCCCCGTCCTGTCCTTATTCCCCGCCGCCGTCATTCCGGATGGCCACAGGCCAGTCCGGAACCCATCACCGCCAATGGTGCAGAAGAAGGAGTTGTGACCTCCGCTGCGCATTCTCCGGCACCGCCGGTGGCGATGGGTTCCGGGCCCAGCGCGATGCGCTGTCCCGGAAGGACGGGGGCGGGGAGCGTCAGCGGCCGCTGTTCCGTCTTTGTTCTTGACGCCGCGCTCAAGCTATACTATATCATGACCTGTCCCGCCGCAGCGAGGGGCGCGCGCGCGAGGCGTCGCTGGTGTGGCGGTGGGAACGGTCCCGCAGGCAAGGTCACGCCGCCTTTGCCGGGCGGGGGGCCCAGGCTGTGCCCGGGGCTGCCGGTTGGTCCGCCGCCGCCCGCTGTCGCGAACAGCGGTGTCCGCGCCGGGCAGCAGGCCAGCCCTGCGCCGCCTGTCCGCCGCAACGAACCGTGCGCGATGACGCTTCGGCTCTTCGCTTCACTCCCATCCCACCCGAGCCGGAGCCGACACCGCGCCCCCCTCGAGCCGGCTTCCCCTCCGGGCCCCAAGCCCGGAGGCGGAAGCGGCGTGCCTGTCGCTATCGAGAAGGATCAGAGCCGAAAGTTCACGGGAATTCACAGCGACACCACGGACGCTCCAGGGCCGCTATCTCCGCTTGCGTTCGCTCCCTGAAACGCCCATATAGGCGTCGGGAGGTTGGCGAGGGACGTCTCACTCGCCAACCGGGTCAGGTCCGGAAGGAAGCAGCCCTAACGAGACCGAACGGGTCTTCGTCCAGCCTCCCACCCCAGCGCTTGCAGGAGCGCTCCCCGCAGCTTCCAATTCTTGCAGCCGATGGACGACACCACTGCTGGCACGCCCCTGAACGACGAGCCGGCTCTGCCGGGCTTTCCCCTTATGCCCGCCTCGTCCGGTGATGGGGCCTACCGCGTTCTCGCCCGCAAATACCGTCCGCGCACCTTCGACGACCTGATCGGCCAGGAGGCCATGGTCCGCACCCTCTCGAACGCCTTCGAGACGGGCCGCATCCCCCAGGCCTGGATGCTGACCGGCGTCCGCGGGGTGGGCAAGACCACCACCGCCCGTATTCTCGCCCGCGGCCTGAACTACCAGAGGGCCGGCGGCCAGGAATCCAGGGACTCTTCCGGACCGACGATCCACATGCCCGAACTCGGCGTCCATTGCGAGGCGATCATGGAGTCGCGGCACGTGGACGTGCTCGAGATGGACGCGGCATCCCATACCGGCATCGACGATGTCCGTCAGATCATCGACGGTATCCGCTACTCGCCGGTCTCGGCCCGCTACAAGGTCTACATCATCGACGAGGTCCACATGCTCTCGGAGAAGGCGTTCAACGCCTTCCTGAAGACTCTCGAAGAACCGCCGCCGCACGCGAAGTTCATCTTCGCCACCACCGAAATCCGCAAGGTCCCGGTCACGATCCTGTCCCGCTGCCAGCGCTTCGACCTGCGCCGCATCGATGCGGACAAGCTCGTGGCGCATCTCTCCCGCATCTGCGACGCCGAGGGCGTCAGCGCGGAAGCAGAGGCCCTTGCCGCCATTGCCCGGGCGGCGGAAGGCTCCGCCCGCGATTCGCTCTCGCTGCTCGATCAGGCCATCGCCCACGGGGCGGGAATCGTGAAGGCCGAGACGGTCCGCGACATGCTGGGCCTCGCCGACCGCACCCAGGTCATCGACCTGTTCGAGGCCGTCATGCGCGGCGACGTGCCCGCCGCCTTCGCCAATCTTCGCACGCAATACGATGCCGGGGCCGATCCGAGCGTCGTTCTCTCGGATCTGGCGGCCTTCTCGCATGTGGTCACGCGTCTCAAGCTGATCCCCGAGGCGGCGAAGGATCCTTCCCTCTCCGAGGCCGAGCGGAGCCGTGGGCTGGACTTCGCCCAGAAGCTCAGTGTCCGCACCCTCTCCCGTGCCTGGCAGATTCTGCTGAAAGGCGTCCCCGAGGTTCAGGTCTCGAACCGGCCGATCGCCGCCGCGGAAATGGTCCTGGTGCGCCTGGCCTATGCCGCCGACCTGCCGACCCCGGACGAGGCCCTGCGCTCATTGAAGGATGGAACGGCGCCTGCGACGGGCCAACCGCCTTCCGCGCCCCGTCCCTCGCCGCCGGCCTCCACCGGCAATATGGCCCTCGCCACGTCCCAGCCCCGTCCGCAACCGCGCCCTGAGCCGCAAGGCGCCGCTCCGGCCCTCCGCCTGCGCCGGTTCGAGGATGTGGTCGCCCTGGCAGGCGAGCGGCGGGAGATCCAACTGAAGGCCGCCCTCGAACGCGACGTGCGCCTCGTGCGCTTCGAGGAGGGCAGCATCGAGCTCAGCCTTGCCGAGGGCGGCAGCCGCACCATCGCCAACGATCTCGCCCGTGCCCTGCAGCAATGGACCGGTCAGCGCTGGATGGTGGCCCTGTCCTCCGAGCAGGGCGCGCCAACCCTGCATGAGCAGGCGAAGGCCGCCGAGCGGGAACGGAAGGAAGGGGCCGCGAACCATCCCCTCGTCCAGGCGGTTCTCGCCAAGTTCCCCGGCGCGCAGATCGTCAACGTGATCGAGCGCAAGTCCGACGATCCGGCCCCCGATGCCGAAACGGAAATTCTCGGCGAGGCCGACGCGCTCGCCGCTCACGAAACAGAAGCCGACGACGATCTGAGTTGAGGAGACCGTCATGAAGGACATCATGGGATTGATGAAACAGGCCCAGGCCATGCAGCAGAAGCTGCAGGACGCCCAGGCCGAGCTGGAGAACGTGGAGGTCGAGGGCACCGCCGGCGGCGGCGTCGTGACCGTGAAAGTCTCAGGCAAGGGCGCCCTGAAGGCGATCAGCATCGATCCCTCGCTGATGAACCCGGACGAGAAGGAGATCCTCGAAGATCTCATCGTTGCCGCCATGAACGACGCCCGCGGCAAGGCCGACCGTGCCGCCCAGGACCGCATGGCCGACCTGACCAAGGGCCTGCCGCTGCCGCCGGGCCTGAAGCTCTTCTAAGAGATCGCCATGGCCCAGAACGTCGCCGGACCCGAGATCGAGCGCCTGATTCAGCTTCTCGCCCGCTTGCCGGGCCTGGGTCCGCGCTCGGCCCGGCGCGCCGCGCTGCACCTGATCAAGAAGCGCGACACCCTGCTCAACCCGCTGAGCGACGCCATGCGCGTCGCCAACGAGCGCATCGTGGTGTGCTCGTCCTGTGGCAATGTCGATACGTCGGATCCCTGTACCATCTGCCGCGATCCGCGCCGCGACACGTCGATCCTCGTGGTGGTGGAGGACGTGTCGGATCTCTGGGCGCTGGAGCGCTCGGGCGCCGTCAACGCGCGCTATCACGTGCTCGGCGGCGTGCTCTCGCCGCTCGACGGCGTGCGCCCCGAACATCTCAATCTCGACCGTCTTGTGGCCCGGGCCTCCGAGCCCGGCGTCGCGGAGGTCATCCTCGCGCTCAACGCAACGGTCGACGGCCAGACGACCGCCCATTACATCACCGAACTCCTCGCGCATCTGCCGGTGAAGGTGACGAAGCTCGCCCATGGCGTGCCGGTCGGCGGCGAACTCGATTATCTCGACGAGGGCACCCTCTCGGCCGCGATCCGGCAGAGAACAGCGTTTTAAGGCCCTTGCCCCGTCATTCCGGGGCCGCGTGAGCGGAGCCCGGAACCCATGAACACGACGGCGGCGGACAGAAGGCAGCGATTGCCGCTGCGCGTTTCTCGCAAAGCTCAGCGGTTATGGGTTCCGGACTTGCCTGGCGGCAATCCGGAATGACGGCACGTGTCAGGTGACAGGCTCAACCGCCATTGCTAATCAGGCTTCTCCCGTTCCTCCCAAGCCCTCGAGCAAGCCCATGTCCCATACCGATCTCGCCCGCACCATTGATGCCGCCTGGGAGGACCGGGCGAATGTGAATCCCGCCACGACGGGCGCCGTTCGCGAGGCCGTGGAACACTCCATGCACCTGCTCGATTCCGGCAAGGCCCGCGTTGCGGAGAAGGCCGGCGGCGAGTGGCAGGTGCATCAATGGCTGAAGAAGGCCGTGCTGCTGTCCTTCCGCCTCAACGACATGGGCATCATCAAGGGCGGACCCGGAGACGCCGTGTGGTGGGACAAGGTACCCTCCAAGTTCGATGGCTGGACGGAGGTTGAGTTCAAGCAGGCCGGTTTCCGCGCCGTGCCCAACTGCACCGTCCGGCGCGGCGCCTATGTGGCGCCCGGCGTGGTGCTGATGCCGTCCTATGTCAATCTTGGCGCCTATGTGGACGAGGGCACCATGGTCGACACCTGGGCCACCGTCGGATCCTGCGCCCAGATCGGCAAGAACGTGCACCTTTCCGGCGGCGTCGGCATCGGCGGCGTGCTCGAGCCGCTGCAGGCCAACCCTACCATCATCGAGGATAACTGCTTCATCGGCGCCCGGTCCGAGGTGGTCGAAGGCGTCATCGTCGGCGAAGGCTCGGTGCTGTCCATGGGCGTCTTCATCTCCGCCTCCACCAAGATCATCGACCGCAACACCGGCGAGGCGTTCGTCGGTCGCGTCCCGCCCTATTCGGTGGTCGTCCCCGGCTCGCTCCCCGGCAAGCCCCTTCCGGACGGCACGCCCGGCCCGTCCCTCTACTGCGCCGTCATCGTCAAGCGCGTCGATGCGCAGACCCGGGCGAAGACGGGGATCAACGAGCTGTTGCGCGACTGATCCGATGGACCGTTCCCCCCTTGCTCTCGCCCAGTCCCTCATCCGCTGCCCCTCGGTGACACCTGCCGAGGGCGGGGCGCTTGCTTTCATTGAGACCGTGCTGCGCGAAGCAGGATTCGAGGTTCACCGGCCGGTCTTTTCGGAGCCGGGAACGCCGGATGTGGAGAATCTCTATGCCCGCTACGGCAAGGGGAAGCCTTATCTTCTTTTCGCCGGGCATACGGACGTCGTCCCACCCGGCGACCTGAGCCGCTGGCGGCACGATCCGTTCGGCGGCGTCGTCGACGGGCCTGAGCTTCATGGGCGCGGCGCGGTCGACATGAAGGGTGGCGTCGCCTGCATGATGGCGGCGGCGCTGGCCTTCATTCGGGAGAATCCCGACTTCGAGGGCTCCATCGGATTCCTCATCACCGGGGACGAGGAGGGGCCGGCCATCAACGGCACGGTGAAGCTCCTCGACTGGGCGAGGGCGCGGGGCGAGCGCTTCGATGCCTGCATCCTGGGCGAACCGACCAACCCGAACCGGCTCGGCGACATGATCAAGATCGGCCGGCGCGGATCGCTCACCGGCCATGTAACCGTCGAGGGCAAGCAGGGCCACGTGGCCTATCCGCATCTGGCGGAGAACCCGATTCCCGGCCTGATGCGCCTCCTGGAGGGACTTCTCGGCGAGCCGCTCGATCACGGCACCGAGCATTTCGATGCCTCGAATCTCGAAGTGACGACAATCGATGTGGGCAATCCGGCGGCGAACGTCATTCCCGCATCGGCCCGCGCCACCTTCAACATCCGCTTCAACGATCTCTGGACGCCGCAGAGCCTGCAGGAAGAATTGGAGCGACGCCTGCGCGAAGCCGCCGGCAACACAGTGCGCTATGTGCTGAGGACAGAGCCGACCAACGCGGTCGCCTTCCTGACGCCACCCAACGCCTTCGTCGGGTTCGTCGCCGATGCCATCGAGGCCGAGACCGGGATCAAGCCGAAACTCTCCACGACCGGCGGCACATCGGATGCGCGCTTCATCGTCCTGGATTGCCCGGTGGTCGAGTTCGGCCTTGTCGGCCAGACCATGCACCAGATCGACGAGCGCGTCGTCGTAGACGACCTCGACAGGTTGGCGTCGATCTACCGCAGGGTGCTTGCGGCCTATTTTCCCGCTTGATCGGAAGCGAAGGGAAGCCGGCAGCCCCTTCGCCATGGAAAGCTCAGCATTATTCGACTAAAGTCGAGTCGGCGCGGAACGTTCGCGGATCTGAGCGGTTTTCGTGGGAAACGGACCTCCTGGGATTTTCGCCCATGATCGTGACAGCCGACGAAGTCAATCGCTCGTTCAAAGGCGCGCTCGACCTGCTCAACAGCCGGGTGGAAGGCCTGAAGGCTTTCGACATGAGCGAGCGAGGTTTCTGGCGGTCTTTTGCCGCGATCTGGCTGACCCTTCCCGCCTATATCGTCTCCGTCGCCTTCGAACGGTTGCGCCTCGGCCTTCTCGCGCCGAACCATCCTCTGCTCGACAGTGTCCAGATCGACGTTCTGGTCGCCCTCGGGCAAGGCGCGAGTTTTGTGGCGCTGCCAGTCGCGATGATCTGGGGCGCACGCCACCTGCGCCTGACACATCGCTATGTGCCGTTCGTCATCGTGACCAACTGGATCAACGTCATCGCCATGCTGGTGATGTCGGTCCCGCTCATGCTGTTGCTTCTCGGGTGGGCGCCGCCGGCCCTGGCGTCGCTTTTCAGCCTCGCCTTCTTCGTCATCGTGATCCGGGTGCAGTGGTTCGCCACCAAGGCCACCCTCGGCCTCGACGCATGGACGGCCTTCGGAATCGTCACCCTGGGGGTGCTTCTCAACAGTCTTGTCTACGCGGCCGTCAGGGCGCTACTCGGCTAGGAAGGGTAATCGACGCCGATCAGGTAGAGGCCCATGGAAGGCGCCATGGGGCCGCAGCGGGTCCTGTCCCGTGCATCGAGCGCTGCCCGCACGTCTTCGATGGTCCAGCGCCCGGCCCCCGCCCGTTCCAGCGTCCCGACCATCGACCGCACCTGATGGTGCAAGAACGACCGGGCCGAGGCATGGATCCGGATCTCGTGTCCGACCCTTTCCACATCGAGGCGGTCGAGCGTTCGCACAGGGCTGTTTGCCTGGCATTCCGCAGCGCGGAAGGTCGTGAAGTCGTGCCGCCCGATCAGGGTCTGGGCGGCTTCGTGCATCACGGCATGGTCGAGGGGCCATGCCACATGCCAGGCGCGGTGGATATCGAGGGCAGGGGGCGAACGGCGGTTGAGAATCCGGTAGACGTAGTGGCGCTTGGTTGCCGAGAGGCGGGCATGGAAGGTTTCCGGCACCTGAGTAGCCGAGAGGATCGCGACCGGAGCCGGCTTCAGGTGAGCATTCGTGGCATCCCGGACGGTGTCCTCGCGCCAGTCCTTGCCGAGGTCCACATGGATCACCTGGTGAGTGGCGTGAACGCCGGAATCGGTCCGCCCCGCGCAATGGATCCGCACCCTCTCTCCGGCGAAGCGTGCGATCGCATCCTCGACCGCCTGCTGCACGGAAAGGCCGTTCGTCTGATGCTGCCAGCCGGTGAAGGGCGTGCCGTCATATTCGACGACCATCTTGTAGCGGGGCATGTCAGGGAAGCTCCGCGAAGGCAGGGGCATAGGTCACCTTGCCCTGTGCCGTCCGGCCCTTCTCGTTGAGAAACAGCGCCTGGAGATGGGGGCCGTCATAGGGAGTCACGAGGGTCGCCGCATGCGCAGCCCGAAAGCCGAAATCGCCGTAATAATCCGGATCTCCCAGCACGAGGATGAGATCGGCTCCCACATCCGCCAGGCGCTGGAGCCCATCCTCGATCAGGGCCGCGCCGATGCCCCGGTTCTGGAAGGCGGGCAGGACCGCCACCGGGGCCAGGGCATAGGCCTTGAGATCCCGGGCATCGGCCAGGGCCAGTGGCGAGAAGGCGATATGGCCGACCACATGGTCGGTGCAGGCGACGAGGGAAAGGGCGAGGTCGCCATCCTTGCGCAGGTTGTCGACGAGATCCGCCTCGGCGCGACCTCCAAACGCTGCAGCAAGGAGCGCATGGATCGCGGATCGATCTTCAGGGTCCTCGGTGCGGATCCGCAGATCGGGGATCATGCCAGGGCGGCTCCGGCAGCCAGCCTGATGCCGCGCAGGAAATCATCGGCTGCCATCGGGCCCTTGCCGCCGGCGCGCTGAACCGTGAGGAGACGGACGGCGCCCTCGCCGCAGGCCACCAGGCCCCTGTCGTCGAGAAGCGTGCCCGGCTTGCCGCTGCCTTCCGCCATTGCCGTCCGCAGGACTTTGACCCGTTCCTGGCCTCTGCCGAAATCGGCCGAGAAGTATGCGCTCGGAAAGGGCGAGAGCCCCCGCACATGGTCGTGCACGGTCTGAGCCGGCTTCGACCAGTCGATGCGCGAGTCCTCGTTCGTGAGCTTGTGAGCATAGGTGACGCCCTGCTGCGGCTGGGGCGTGAAGTTCAGGCCGCCGCGGGAGAGGGCCGCGAGCGCCCGCACCATCAGGTCGGCGCCAAGGCCCATCAGCTTGTCGTGCAGCTCGCCGGCGGTCATGTCAGGACCGATCACCACCCGCTCGACCATGGCGACGGGGCCGGTATCGAGGCCGTCCTCCATCTTCATCACCGCGACGCCCGTCTCCTTGTCGCCTGCCATGATGGCCCGCTGGATCGGCGCAGCGCCGCGCCATCGGGGAAGCAGGGAGGCATGGAGGTTCAGGCAGCCAAGGCTTGCCCCGTCGAGGATGGCCTTGGGGAGAATCATGCCATAGGCGACCACGACGGCCACATCGGCCTCATGCGCGCGAAACGCCTCCGCAGCGTCTTCGGTCTTCAGGGTCCGGGGGGTCAGAACCGGCAGGCCGAACCGCTCCGCCATCCGATGGACGGGCGAGGGGCGCAGCTCCATTCCGCGCCCGGCGGCCGCCGGGGCCCGGGTATAGACCGCAACAACCTCGTGGCCCTGGCCGACGATTTCCGAGAGCGTCGGCACGGCGAAGTCGGGTGTCCCCATGAAGACGACGCGGAGGCTCATGCGCCGCTGGCCTCGCGCTTCGCCGCCTTCTTGAACTTGGTCATGACGCGGTCGCGTTTCAGCTTTGAGAGATAGTCGATGAAGAGTACGCCGTTGAGATGGTCGATCTCGTGCTGGACGCAAGTCGCCATAAGGTCCTTAGCTTCCTGCTCGATGATCTCGCCGGTCAGGTTCATATAGCGGAACCTGACCCGGTCCGGCCGCTCGACCTCTTCGTAATATTCCGGAATCGAGAGGCATCCCTCCTCGTAAACCCGCTTTTCTTCGGAGGCCCAGGTAATCTCGGGATTGATGAGGACGAGTGGCTGGCGCTCGGTTTCCGACTTCGACACGTCCATCGTGACCATCCGGAGGGGAACGCCGAGCTGGATGGCGGCAAGGCCGACGCCGGGTGCGTCGTACATGGTTTCAAGCATGTCCTCGGCGAGCGTCCGGATCTCGTCCGTGATCTCCTTCACGGGCTCGGAAACGAGGCGGAGCTTGGGATCGGGAAGAATAACGAGCGGTTTGATGGTCATGATCGGCGGAGATAAGCGGTTGCACCGGGATGGTCAAATCGTTCGTCTTATGTTCGGATGATTTCGTCAACCGGAACCTTATCCCATGAACGATACCGTTCTCCTGCTCGGCTCCTATGCCCTTCCGCTGGGAAAGTTGATGGCTGGGATCGCGGCCTCCTGCCTCCTGCTTCTGGCGGTGGTGACCGTGATGCTCCTCCGGAGCAAGCGGGAGCGGGCCTTCGAGGCTGCCATCGCCGCGGAGCGGGCGCGGGAGATGGATGACAAGATGGCCGACCTGACGCGCATCCAGGCCGAAATGACCGGACGAATGCAGACGATCGCCGAGGTCTTCGGGACGCGCCAGAGCGACTTTGTGCGCCTCATCTCGGAGCGGATCGACGGGCTCCAGCACCGGGTCGGGCAGGGGCTGGATGCCACCACCCGCCACCAGAGCGAAAACCTTTCGAAGCTCAACGAGCGCCTCGCCGTGATCGACGCCGCCCAGAGGAATCTGAAGGACCTGACAGGGGAAATCGTGGGGCTGAAGGATGTTCTGTCCAACAAGCAGGCCCGTGGCGCCTATGGCCAGGGGCGGATGGAGGCGATCATCCGCGATGGTCTCCCGACCGGCGCTTTCGAGTTTCAGCCGACACTGTCCAACCGCACGCGGCCCGACTGCCTGGTGCGGCTGCCGGGCGATGTCCGCGGGTTGGTGATCGACGCCAAATTCCCCTTGGAGGGCTTCACCCATTTCCGTGAGGCGCGGGACGACGAAGGGAGGGCGAGAGCCGCCGCCAAGGTCCGCAACGACATGCTCGTCCATGTGAAGGACATCGCCGAGAAATATCTCATCCCCGGAGAGACCCAGGACATCGCCATGATGTTCGTTCCGGCGGAGTCGATCTACGCCGATCTCTCGGAGCATTTCGAGGAAGTGGTGCAGAAGGCCCATCGCGCGCGGGTTGTGATCGTTTCGCCGTCGCTGCTTTCACTGGCGATCCAGGTCATGCAGTCCCTCGTGCGCGATGCGCGCATCCGCGAGGAAGCGCATGTCATCCAGGTTGAGGTTCAGAAGCTCTTGGAGGATGTGGAGCGTCTCGATGGCCGCGTCGCCAAGCTCGATTCCCATTTTCGCCAGGCACAGGACGATGTGGCGCAGATCCGGGTTTCGACGGAGAAGATCGTGAAGCGCGCCCAGAAGATCGAGACACTGGAATTCGACAAGGGCGGGACCGAGGTGGAGGCGCAGGCGGAATGGCTCAGGCTGCATGGGCCGAGCTTGCGTGCCGTGGAGTAGCGACGCTTCTTGAATCTCGGTCTCGCATGGAATTGGGCCATTGAAGCGGGAACTGGTCGAAGCGCCGCGACGTTCTTGAACCGTTCGAACCACGATCCTCGCCGGCGCCTTGCGCTGGCTCTCCCAATCGAAGGATACGCGCCATGGGCCTGTTTTCGAAGGACATCAAATCGCTGGACGACCTCTTCATCCACACATTGCAGGATATCTATTACGCTGAGCAGCAGATCACGAAGGCGCTGCCTGAGATGATCGAAAAGGCGAGCGATCCGCAGTTGAAGCAGGCGTTCCAGACCCATCTCGGCGAAACGGAACAGCAGGTGAAGATGGTGGAACAGGTATTCCGCATGCATGGGCATGACCCAAAGGGCGTCACCTGCCCGGCCATCGACGGAATCATCGATGAAGCTCAGGATATCGCAGGCGATATCGACGATCCGCAGGTCCTCGACGCGGCCTTGCTCGCCGCTGCGCAGGCCGTGGAGCATTATGAGATCACCCGCTACGGAACCCTGACGGCATGGGCGAAGCAACTTGGCCGTGAGGATTGTGCCGGCATTCTGCACCAGATCATGGAGCAGGAGCGGGCGACCGATCAGAAGTTGAACCGTATTGCCGAAAGCAAGGTGAACACCAAGGCGGCCTGAGCCGCCGCAACTCTTGTTCTGGAAGCCGGAAAGAGAAGGCGGCCGTAAGGTCGCCTTTTCATATTCTGCGTCATGACGGCTAGATGATGAAGAGGTCTTTCTCCGTCATCTTGAGGCCTTTCTTGAGGGTGGCGATCTCGACCGCCTTGCCCCGGCCCGAACCGTCGGCGTCGTAGTACAGGACACCCTTCTTGTTGTCGTAGATCAGGTAGTCGTTCTTGTCCTTGGCATGGTCGCCGAGGGTGAAGAACTTGGCATTGAGCTTGCCGGGCTTGAGTTCCGTGCCCTTGCCGAGCTTCTTGAACACGGCATTGTCGAGCCAGATCGTGTCGTCCCGCACCGAAAAGTCGGCGATCTTGTCGAGGTTGGTCTTCTTGTTCGCCCGGGTGTCGAACACGAACACGTCCTTGCCGGCGCCGCCGGTGAGAACATCCTTGCCGATGCCGCCCCAGAGCCGGTCGTTGCCGGCACCGCCGCTCAGAGTGTCATTGCCCGTCTGTCCCTTCAGGACATTGGCGGCCGCGTTGCCGCTGACTCTGTTGGCGAAGCCGTTGCCTGTCAGATTCACGGCACCGGTGCCTGTTGCCATAAGGACTTCCACCTCCGCATCCACAGTCAATGCGAAGTTGGCCCTTGCCTCAACCGTGTCGACGCCACTACCCGCTGCCTCCGTAATCGCATCGGAAGCGCTGTCGACAATGTATCTGTCGTTCCCGGCACCGCCCTTCAGGTGGTCCGAGCCAGTGCCGCCGTCGAGAAGATCGTTGCCGCCTTCACCTTCGAGACTGTCGTTCCCGGCGTCTCCGTACAGCATGTCGTTGCCACTGCCGGCTTCGTGTATGCTGTCATCCCCATCGCCTCCGTGGACGAGATCGGAGCCCGTCGCTCCGTACAGCTGATCGCGGCCAGCGCCACCGTCGAGGATGTTGTTCCCGTCATTTCCGAAGATCGTGTTGTCGAGCGCGTTGCCGGTGCCGTTGATGTTTCCGCCGGCATTCTCCAGCGCCAGGTATTCCACATTGGCAGTCAGCACGTAGCTGATCTTGGCGATCACGCGGTCGAACGTTCCGCCGGGAGCTTCTTCGGTCACCGTGTCGCCCGCGGAATCGACGAAATAGAGATCGTTGCCGGTGCCGCCGATCATGACATCGTTGCCGGCGCCGCCGAGAAGCACGTCATCACCCTTGCCGCCATCCAGATGATCCGCGCCGCCGCCGCCGTCGAGGGTGTCATTGCCCTCGTCGCCCGTAAAGGTGTTGACACCGCTGTTGCCGGTCATGACGTTATCGGCAGTGTTGCCGGTGGCCGTGAAGTCCCGTGTGCCAGTGACCGTGAGATTCTCGACATTGTCCTGCAAGATGTATGAAGTCGGTGCATAGGCATCCGTGATCTTGATGGTGTCGGTGCCTTCGTCCTCGAACTCCGTAATCGTGTCGGCCGCGTCGATGACGTAGGTGTCATTGCCCATCGCGCCTCCGAGCGTGTCGGCTCCGGACCTTCCATCCAGAATGTTGCTCTGGTCGTTCCCACCTATGTAATTATCGAGACCGTTCCCCGTCCCGTCGATATTTTGATCACCTGTCAGAGCCAAGTCTTCAACATTGTCGGACAGCGTATAGCTGGCGGACGCGAAGACGAGATCAGTCCCTTCATCGGTAAGCTCCTGAACGACGTCGCCGGCATCATCGACGTAATAATGGTCATTGCCTTCGCCTCCGATCAGGATGTCGGCACCATGCCCGCCATCCAGATCGTCGTGGCCCTTGCCCCCTTCAAGACGATTGATGCCGTCGTTGCCCATAAGGATGTTGTTACCGTCATTGCCGAAGCCGTCGATGTCCTCACTCCCCGTGAGAATCAGGAATTCGATTTCTTCTGTGGCGATCGAGAAGCTGACGCTCGCCTTCACCGTGTCGTTTCCCTCGCCGGCACTCTCGACAACGACGTCATTGGCGTCGTCGACGTAAAAGGTATCGTCTCCGAGCCCGCCCCTCATGTCGTCTGCGCCGAAGCCGCCGTCCAGGGTGTCGTTCCCCTTGCCTCCGTCCAGCATGTTGCTCGAAGCATTGCCGATCAGGCGGTTGTCATAGTCGTTTCCAGTCGCATTCACACCGACCATCAGTTCGATATTTTCGATTTCCGTCCCAACGAGGGAATAGTCGAAGAGAACGAAAACCGTGTCGTCCCCCTCGTCGGCATTCTCAAGAACGACGTCGTTGGCGTCGTCGAGATAGTAGACGTCATCACCGAGGCCTCCGGTCATCTGATCGGCACCTGCGCCCCCGTCCAGCGTATCGTTGCCCTGGCCGCCGTCGAGAACATTGGCGAGGTCGTTTCCGTAGATCTGGTTGTCGCCGTCGGTTCCTGTGGCTTGCACGGCCGTGCCTTCGAGAACGACGTGTTCCACGTTGGCGTAGTCATTCAGGTCGATGTCGATATAGGAGATGATGGCATCGTCGCCCTCATCGTCCAGTTCCGTAATCACGGTGTCAGCCGTTCGAAGAACGTAGAGATCGTCCCCTTGCGCGCCGATCAGCGTGTCCTTGCCCCCGTCTCCACCGTCCAGTGCGTTGCTGGTGTCGTTCCCGGTCAGGATGTTGTCGAGGGCGTTGCCGATGATATTGGCATCGATATCGGCCGACTGGAGCGTGTAGTTCTGCTCCTGGTCGGTGAGGGTCCAGGTATTGGAGACGGGATCGTAGGTGGCCATGGAAGGTTCCTCGCAAGGGTCCTTCCGAGGATATTTTAATTTATATAACGTTGCAATTACAATGCCAAGACAATCTGCCGAGGGACTTACGGAAGCGGATCAGGAGCCAGAGGGGAGGATCCCCTTCCACAGGAAGCCAGCCAGATCGTCCGTGATATGGTCGATATGGAGCGCCTTGACCGCTTCCTGTTCGAATTCCTCCCGGAACGGGTCGGCCGTCCTGGGAACCACCAGGGTGGTGATCATCCCCAGGTCGTGGGGAACGATCAGGTTCTTGGCGATATCCTCGAACATCGCGGCCCGGGACGGCTCGACGGCATGCTTCTCGAGAAAGCTCTCATAGGCGCGCCGGTCCGGCTTGGGCACGAAATTGGCGGCCGCAATGTCGAAGACATCCTCGAAATGGTCGAGAATGCCGATCTTCTTCGCCACGTTCTCGGCATGCTTTCGGGAGCCGTTCGTCAGGATCAGCTTGCGGCCCGGCAGCTTCTCGATGGCCGCACCCAGTCGTTCGTCGAGGGCGATGTCGGTGTGGTCGATATCGTGGGCGAAATCGAGAAAATCGTAAGGATCGATATCGTATTCGTCGATCAGAGCCCGGAGCGTCGTCCCATACTTATGATAGAAGTACTTCTGCAGAGCACGCGCAGAGAGGCCGTCGATCCCGAAAAGTTCGGCAATATACAGGGTAATCCGCTCATCCACCTGCGGCCAGATCCGCGACGTGTGGGGATAGAGCGTATTGTCGAGATCGAAGATCCAAGTGTCCACGTGAGAGAAGCGTCGTGCTTCCCCTAGGGGCAGGTTGTCGTCGGCCGGTATAGCTTTCATGGCACCCAGAGATGGCAATGGGGCCGCACAGGCCCCATTCCCGTCATATAGGCACAGAAATCCTGGATTTGAAGAGCCTAGCCCCGCCGGATCAGGGTGCCGGCGCCGTGATCCGTGAACAGTTCGAGCAGAACGGCATGGGGAACCTTGCCGTCGAGGATCACGACCGCCTCGACGCCCCGCTCCAGGGCATAGATGCAGGTCTCGATCTTCGGGATCATGCCGTCGGTGATCGTGCCGTCGGCGATCAGGCGGCGACAATCGTCGATGGTCATTTCCGGAATGAGGTTCTTGTTCTTGTCGAGGACCCCGGGCACGTCGGTCAGCAGCAGAAGGCGCTTGGCCATCATGGCGCCCGCGATGGCGCCCGCGAAGGTGTCGGCGTTGACGTTGTAGGTCTGGCCGTCCTTCCCGACCGCGACGGGAGCCAGGACCGGAATCAGCTCGGCGCCGAGAATCTGGTCCAGGACGGCGCGGTTGACGTTCTCGGGCTCGCCGACGAAGCCGAGATCCACCACCTTCTCGATGTTGGAATCCGGGTCCACGGCGGTGCGGGTCACCTTTCGGGCGGTGACCATGTTGCCGTCCTTGCCGCTCAGGCCGACGGCCTTGCCGCCCTCGGCACCGATCCAGCCGACGATCTGCTTGTTGATCGAGCCGGCGAGGACCATTTCGACCACCTCGACGGTGGCGGAATCGGTGACGCGAAGGCCGGCCTTGAACTCGGACTTGATGCCGAGCTTGTCCAGCATCTTGCCGATCTGCGGTCCGCCGCCATGCACCACGATGGGCTTGATACCGGACTGCTCGAGAAGAACCACATCCTCGGCAAAGTCCTCCGCAGCGGCCCGGTCGCCCATCGCATGGCCGCCATACTTGATCACCACGACCTGCTGGTCGTAGCGCTGCATATGCGGCAGAGCCTGGACCAGCACTTCGGCTTGCACATGGACATCGGGCAGCTGATGGGCTGCAGGATTCGAATCGGACATGAATGGCCCCGGCGCATGGGTAAACGGAACGGCGACGGTTCTAGCCGAAGGGGACCGCCCTGGGAACAGGGACTTCAGGATCTTTGCCGAAGAAGGCCCGCGGCACCGGCGAGAAGCCAGCCGATCATCAGGAGGGTTCCGCCGGTCGGCGCCGCCATCGGGAACAGGGCAGTGCCCGCGAAAGTCCGGCGGGAAAGGTCGCCGCAGAAGAGGATGAGCCCCAGGACAAGCACATAACCAGCCAGCCGGGCAGCCTTGGGATGGAGGGCTCCGACCCCGGCGAGTGCACCAAGGGCCAGAAGAGCCGGTGCATGGAAGAGAAGGAATTGCGCTGCGGTCAGCAGTTGGCCTCCAGCGGTCACGTGGGCTGCGGCGGCCGAGAGTGCGACTCCGAGGCAGCCTGCCAGGCCGGCCGCGACGACCAGCAGCCGGTCCGGCAGAATCATGTGCCGCCTCTTTCGCTCAGGAGCCGGGCGATTTGCGCGCGCAGTTCCGGAATGCCCGCGCCGGTACGGCTCGAGGTCGGAATGATGACCGGAAAGGCTGCGGCACGCTTGGCGATGTTCTGGGCTGTGTCGGCGATCCGCTTCTCGATCTCGCCGGCCTTCAATTCATCCGCCTTGGTCAACACGATCTGGTAGGAAACTGCTGCCTTGTCCAGGGTTTCGAGCACGTTCTCATCGACCGGCTTGATGCCGTGCCGCGCGTCGATCAGGACATAGACGCGGGCGAGGCTTGCCCGTCCGCGCAGATAATCGTGGATCAGCTGGGTCCAGGCCTGCACCTTTTCCTTCTCGACCGCGGCATAGCCGTAGCCGGGCATATCCACGAGCTGAAACCGGCCGCCGATATCGAAGAAGTTGAGCTGCTGGGTCCGCCCCGGGGTGTGGGACGTACGGGCGAGCGTGTTGCGTCCCGTCAGGGCGTTCACGAGGCTCGATTTGCCCACGTTGGAGCGCCCGGCAAAGGCGATCTCCACCTGGCTCATGGGCGGGAGGTTCTTCAGCGAGTTCGCCGCCCATTTGAAGTCAGCCTCGCCAGCGAAGATTTTGCGGCCGATCTCGAAGAACGGATCGGTGTCGGGTGCCGTATCTGTCATGTGCTCCTTATCGGCGCTCGCGCTCCGTTGTTCAAGGCGCCCACGCGTCATTCCGCGGCCGTGCGAGGCACCGGGCTAGTCCCAGAACGGTTTGAGGCCTCGGAGCTTTCTGGCGGAGGCCTCCGCGTGCGACATGAGCTTTGTCATGCGTGCCTGGGAGTGTCGCTTCTGGGACGACGTCCGGTCGGGGAAAAGCTGCTCGCTCACGATCAGGTCGTTCATCCCACCCAGCTCGTCCTGCAGGTCCTCGAGGACAGCCAGCATGGACCTGCGACGACTTTCGGCCTTCCGTCCCGGGAAGGTCGAGGCAAAGAACTCGATCCCGTAGCGCAGGTCCTTGATCCTGATGCGCAGCCGGTGGCGCTTCTGGTCATCGACCTCTCTGATCCGCGGAACCCGTTTGCGGATCCGCTTCCAACGGCGCCCGAGTTCGCCGCCGGCCCTTTTCGCTGCCGGAAGGGCCCGAGCCTCCAGGCGACTTGCCTTCCGGCGAGACAGCCATCGGCCCGCCTCGATCCAGGCGGCGAGCAGGAGAATGGCCTTCACGAAGCGCGGCTTCTCGAATGTCCGAACCAGAGAACCATAGGCTCGCACCCGGCGATGTTCCGCCTCTGACAGAGCAGAGCGATCGAGGTCGAGCCCTCGATCGTGCAGCGTGTGCATATAGACATCGAGATCGCGCACCCGACCGAGTTTCCGCCCGATCCATCGCAGCTCCTTGATGGCGGCCTTGCTCTCGCGGTCCGTCAGCATCGTGTCGAACAGGGAAATCGCCGACTTCAGCCGTCTCGACCCGACGCGCATCTGGTGCAATGCCTCCGGGGCACGGGTCCGGCGCACGATCTCCTCGTTTCGAACGATCTGATGAAGGCAGGCCCTCGCGATGGCCTGAAAGGTCTCCGCGCTGTTCCATTCCGGCGGCACGGCAATAGGCTGGGCCCGGGCCACCTCGTCCTCGGATTCGGCCAGGAGACGATACCCGCGTTCTGACTTCGTGAGCATCGAAAGTCGCAGGGTGACCACATCCTCGAACTGCCGCGCGAGGGAGAACAGGGCCGACATTTCCCCGGCCTTCAATTCAAGCTCGATCTCGACAAAGCGGGAGGTCTTTGCACCCGCCCTGGCCTCGGCACGGTCCAGGCTGATCTCGACAAGCGCGCCCTTATGCGCAAGTTCGAACACCTGTCGGTCCGTCTCCAGGGTGAAAGCGGGCCTGAGGGCAGGGGCAACGGTCGGGCCGGCGACGAGGGTGCCAAGCGGGGTCGCGGATACGGCGTCAAGGTCGAGATTGTCTTGAACAGGCCATTCCCATTCGTCCCGGTCGAGAGCAAGGCCGGGTTCCCGGCGATCCATCTTGAGGGTCTGGACGACGCGCCCGCCATGCTCCCGGAGCCGGAGGGAGAAGCCGCCGCGGCGCAGCGCCAGGTCCGGCGTGTCGTAGTAGGTGGCTCGGAGGGAGCCGCTCTTTTCCGGCGCGGCCCTGGCCCGTTCAAGGAGCGGGTGCGTCAGGAGATCCTCCATGGTGCCGAAGGCCAGCTCGAGTTTCAACTCGACTTCGCGCGGTGCCGACATTGCCTGCATGGGCACAGCCTGAGGGGGGCGAGCTTGGTGCATGGGCGCAATCACGAAGGTTCCACCAGGACTATCTAGGGCCACAAGGAAAACGAGCAACGGAGGCAGCGCGGCTGCTCATCGAAAAATGAGGCCCAGACTGTCGATCCTGTCGGAGTGAAATCGGGACATTCATGTGCTTGTTGTGTGCCATGAGAACGTGCCGGCCCATGTCTTTGAGGGAAATCCGTCGTGAAAAGCGAACCCGTTCAGATCCAGTCCGTGGAGGTCCTGTCGGACGATTGGGCCATATTGAAGAAGGTGGTTTTCGACTATACGCGCCGGGACGGGCGGATCGAGCGGCAGGTCCGCCAGACATACGATCGCGGCAACGGGGCCGTCATCCTGCCCTATGACCCGGATCGCAACCGGGTGCTCCTGGTCCGGCAGTTTCGGCTGCCTGCCTACGTGAGCGGGCATCCTGCTCCCCTGATCGAGGCCTGCGCCGGCCTTCTCGACGACGACGATCCGGAAACCTGCATTCGCCGCGAGGCCGAGGAGGAGTTGGGCTACCGCCTGCGTGAACCGCAGCGCGTCCTGCAGGCTTTCATGAGCCCTGGCAGCGTCACGGAGCAACTGGTGTTCTTCGTGGCGCGCTACTCTCCCGATGATTCCACCGGAGCTGGCGGAGGAGCCGAGGAGGAAGGGGAGGATATCGAGGTTCTGGAGCCCACCCTCGACGAGGCGCTTCTGATGATCGACCGGGGTGAGATCGTCGATGCCAAGACGATCGTGCTGCTCCAGCATATGAAGCTGAAGGGGCTGATGCAGGCGTGAACTCCTGCGCCGCGCTCAGACGGCCTCGCGCAGAGCCTTCAGATCCGTTCCGCGAATGGCATTCAGGTTGCGTGCGACCTTCTCCGGGCTCCAGTCCCACCAGCGAATGGCGAGGAGGTCCTGGGTCACATCCTCCGGGAACCGTCTGCGGATGAGCCTGGCCGGGTTGCCGCCGACGATGGTGTAGGGTGGGACATCGGCGGTGACGACCGATCGTGCCGCGATGATCGCGCCGTCGCCAATCCGGACTCCCGGCAGGAATGTCGCCTCCTGCCCGATCCAGACATCGTTGCCAATCACCGTATCGCCCTTGAAACCGGCCTGGATCGTCGCCCAATCGAATCCTGTCTCCCAACCGCCTCCGAAGATGTTGAAGGGATAGGTGGAGAACCCCGTCATGGCGTGGTTGGCGCCGTTCATGATGAAGACAACGCCGGTCGCGATGGCGCAGAACTTCCCGATAATCAGGCGGTCGCCGATGAAGTCGTAGTGATGCTGGACGCAACGCTCTACGAATCCCTCCGGACCGCGCGGATCGTCGTAATAGGTGTAGTCCCCGACCTCGATGTTGGATTGGTCTACGAAAGCCTTGAGAAACCCGACCCTCGGGTGACCGGGCATGGGATGGGGCGATTTGGGGTCCGGTCCGATCATGGTCCTCTCCGTATCTGCCGGAACGAAAAATCCCCGGAGCGTGGCCCCGGGGATCCGTAACGACGGCCCGCCTCGACAATCAGCCTTTGGCCGGGGCTTTCTTTCCGAAGGTGCTGCGCAGGTTGTGCAGGAGTTCGATCCTGACCCCGTTGCGCTTCATGATGAACGCCTGCTGGGTGACCGAGAGCAGGTTGTTCCAGGCCCAGTAGATCACGAGGCCTGCGGGGAACGAGCCGAGCATGAACGTGAAGATCACGGGCATCCACGCGAAGACCTGCTTCTGGACCGGGTCCGGCGGCTCGGGATTCATCTTCATCTGGAGCCACATGGTCACGCCCATGATGAGCGGCCAGGCACCGAGCATGAGGAAGTGACCGATCACCGGGACTGAACCCGGATTGAAGGGGATCAGGCCGAACAGGTTGAAGACGGAGGTCGGATCAGGCGCTGCGAGGTCGCGGATCCAGCCGAAGAACGGTGCATGGCGCATCTCGATGGTGACGAAGAGCACCTTGTAGAGCGCAAAGAAAACCGGGATCTGGATAAGGACCGGCCAGCACCCGGCCACCGGATTGATCTTTTCCTTCTTGTAGAGCTCCATCAGCGCCTGCTGCTGCTTCATCTTGTCGTCAGCATAGCGCTCGCGGATCGCCGCCATCTCCGGCTGCACAGCCTTCATCTTCGCCATGGAGGCATAGGATTTGCTGGCCAGCGGGAAGAACAGGGCTTTCAGGATCACGGTCACGAGCAGGATCGCGATGCCGAAATTGCCGAAGAGCTTGTAGAAGAAATCGAGGACTTTAAAGAGCGGCTTGGTGATGAAGTAGAACCAGCCCCAGTCGATCAGGAGGTCAAAGTTCTTGATTTTCAGGTTCGTGGCGTATTGGTCGACCGTGGTCACCTCTTTCGCGCCAGCGAACACGCGCTGCGTCATGTCGAAGGTCGCGCCCGGTTGCACAATCTGCGCCGTGCCCAGGATATTGGCCTGATAGGTCGGTCCGTTCGGGTCCTGCCGGACGGTGAACGAGCCCTGATAGCCCTGCATCTGATCGGGAATGACGGCCGCTGCCCAGTACTTGTCGGTGATGCCGAGGAAGCCGCCGGTCACCCCGTCCCACACCTTGCCGACGACACCCTGGCCCGAGACCGGGCTTTCCTTGTCGAGCTTGGCGTAGGTGTATTCCTGGAGGCCCTGATCGCCGAGAACGCCGATCATGCCCTCGTGGAGGACGTAGTAGCCCAGCGTCGTCGGCCGGCCGTGGCGGGAGACGAGGCTGTAGGGATGTAGGGTTACGGGGTCTGTACCGCGGTTCTCGACGGTATCCTTCACCGTGAACATGAACTTGTCATCGACCGAAATGGTGCGCCGGAAGACTTGGCCCTTGCCGTTGTCCCAGGTCAGGGTCACGGGCGATGAAGGGGTCAGCTTGTCCTTGTCGGCAGTCCAGACGGTATTGGGCCCCGGCACGGAATCGGCCTGGGCACCGACCCAGCCGAACTCCGCGTAATACGGGTTCTGACTGCCCGACGGCGACAGGAGCACGATATTCGGGCTCTTGGGGTCGACTGTCTCATGATAGGTCCTCAGAGACACGTCGTCGATGCGCGCACCGCGCAGGTTGATCGAGCCGGCGATGGCGGGCGTCTCGATCGCAACGCGGGGCGAGCGGGCCAAGGCGGCCTCACGAGACTCGGCGACCGGAGCCAAAGGCGTCGCCGGAACCGTGCCGGGGACCGGGGCGGATGGCCCACCTGCCTGGCTCGGGGTTGGTGTGCCTGGGGTGACCTGCGTCGATTGCTGGGCGGTCTGAGTGGCCTGACGGTGCTTTTCAGCCTCCGGCGCCGCAAAGAAGTACTGCCAGCCAATCAAAACCGCCATCGACAGCACGATGGCGACGATGAGGTTTTTGTTCTCGTTAAGCATGGGAATGTCCGCGACGCTCGCCGTCAGGAGGTGAGGGGGGATTGGGGCGGCCCACGGGCCGCGCCGTCTTCGGCTTGGTAACGACATGCAACGCCCGCCGAAGGTCGTCGATGAGCACGTTATAGTCAGCGGTCAGGATGTCGCGTCGTCCGATCACCACGATATCGGCATGGAGATCGGCATAGTCCAGACCCGCCGTCCGGCATGCGGTTCTAAGCCGCCGCTTGATCCGATTGCGCTCGGTGGCATGACCGACACGCTTGGTGACCGTCAGGCCGATCCGGAGGCTCTCGGCCAGGCGGACGTCTTTCCGATCGTCGCGCAGGCGGCCCTGGACCGTCATCCGCTCCGTATGAAAGCGGCGGCCCGAGGCCGCCGCAACGAAGTCAGATCGTTTCGTCAGGCGCCCGACCGAGCCTGCGCGATGGTCGCGCACCGGTCCGCCCTGGATGCCGGTTACGCCGAAAGGCGCTTGCGGCCATGGGCGCGGCGAGCGGCGATGACCTTACGGCCACCCTTGGTCGCCATGCGCGCACGGAAACCATGGCGGCGCTTGCGAACGAGCTTGCTCGGTTGATACGTCCTTTTCACGGCTCATCTCCGGTCGAATGGGGCAGCGGTGCTCGAAGGCTCGCGCCCGTCTGGATGTGTGGGGAAAACCCCGAAACTGTCTCGAAAAAACGATCAGCGCCCAAAGCGAGCGCCGTCAGCTTGCGGGCTTATGACGGAAGGGAGGGCCAAAGTCAACGCTCTCCCGGCCTGCAACCGCGCCGAAGGCTGCCCTCACGAGGAAGTGACCTCCGCTTGGGCTCGGCGGCCTCCCGGTCTAAATGAGGGGAAATGACAGAGGCGGCAACGTGGCAATAGGTCGGCATCAGGACGGGGCGGGGGAGGCACCGGGCAGGCTGTGGCGATTCCTTCCCCTGGCGATGGTCATCATTGCAGCCGCCGCATTCTTTGCCACAGGCCTCCACCGGACCCTGAGCCTGGAAACCCTTGTCCAACACGACGACGGCATCCGGCGGCTCGTTGCCGATCATTACGGGGCGGCCGTCGCCATCTACGCACTGGCCTATGTCATCATCGTCAGTATTTCCATTCCCGCTTCCGCTCTCCTGACGACCTTGGGCGGCTACCTGTTCGGCTGGGCGCTGGGCGGTACTGTCGCGGCCATGGCTGCGACCGTTGGGGCGACGAACATCTTCCTGATCGCCCGTACGTCACTGGGGGACTTTCTCAAGCGCCGGGCAGGCATTCGTCTCCAGGCCCTGGCGAAGGGCTTCAGGAAAGAGGCTTTCTCCTATGTGCTCTTCCTCCGCCTCCTGCCTGTCATGCCGTTCTGGATCACGAATCTTGCCGCGGCCGTTTTCGGAGTCCGCCTGAAAACCTTCGTGATTGCGACCCAGCTCGGCCTGATCCCGAACTCGCTGGCTTTCGCGATCGCCGGATCCGGTCTCGACGCCGTCGTGGATCGGCAGGAGGAGATCTACCGGCAGTGTCTGGGCGCCGCCAAGGCCGATTGTAAATTGTCCTTGAGCCCTGAAAATCTGGTGACGACGGAGCTGCTGGTCGCCTTGGCAGTATTGGGTATCCTGGCGCTTTCCCCCATCCTCCTGCGGCGATGGCGGGAATGGCGCCAAAAGGAGCAAGCGTGACCCCTGCCCGTGAAGTCGACCCCAAGGACATTCTCAGGCCCGATCTCTGCATCATCGGCGACAGTTCGGCTGGGCTTTCGGCTGCGTCCCAGGCGGTTTCCCTGGGGGCGTCCGTCGTGCTCATCGCGCAGGGCAGGGCTGGAGCGGAGCGCCACAAGCCCGGCTGCATCGCCGCCAAGACACTGATCGCCGCTGCCCGCCGTGCGAACCTCTGCCGCCACGCCCGGCGTTTCGGCATCGGCTCCGGCGAGGAGCCGGACATCGACTTCGCCAAGGTTCGGGACCGCATCCAGGAGACGGTCCGATCGGTCGCTCCTATGGATTCGCGCGAGCGTTATACGGCCATGGGGGTCCGGGTCCTCGAGGCCGAGGGCCGTTTTGTCGACCGTTCGACGGTGCTGGCGGGGCAAACCAGCGTCCAGGCGCGCCGATTCATTGTCGCCACGGACGGACGGCCGGCGATTCCGGACATTCCCGGCCTCGATGGCATTCCTTTCCTGACCCAGGACACCCTGTTCGACCTTGCCGCCAGGCCGGACGATCTCGTGATCCTGGGCGGCGGTGCCGTCGGCATCGAGATGGCTCAGGCCTATCGGCGTCTCGGCGTCCGGGTCACGGTGATCGAAGCCGGAGAGCGCATCCTCGCCGGCGAGGATGCCGAAATGGCGGGCGTGATCGAGCGGGCTCTCCGGTCCGAGGGGACGACCCTCCGCACAGGCGTGACGATCGCGTCCGTCGAGCCGCGGACGGATCAGAAATTTGCCGTGATCCTCAGGGACGGAGAAACCGAGACAAGGGTCGAGGGGAGCCACCTTCTGGTTGCCATGGGCCGCTCACCCGGGCTCGACGGCCTCGATCTCGGCAAGGCCGGGATCTCGGCAGACGCATCCGGAATCAGGGTCGACCACGGCCTGAGGACCACGAATCCAAGAGTCTACGCCATCGGTGGCTGCGCGAGCGGGAATGGGGGCCGGTTCACTCATGAGGCGAATCATCAGGCCGGCCTCGTCATCCGGAACGCATTGTTCCGGCTTCCCATCCGGATCGGAGCCGAGCCGATCCCGCGAGTCATCTCGACCGACCCGGAATTCGCGGCCGCCGGGCTGACGGAGGAAGAGGCACGAGCACAGCACGCGGACATCCGGATCCTGAGGTGGTCCTTCGCCGACAACGTTCGCGCGCAGACCGAAGGCCTCATGGAGGGTCATATCAAGGCCCTTGTGACACCCCATGGCCGTATCCTCGGTTGCGCGATCGTGGGTCCCCAGGCTGGCGAATTGATCGGGCCATGGGTCCTTGCCATGGCAAAGAACTTGAAAATCACCGACTTGGCGGGGATGGTTTACCCCTATCCCACGCTGTCCGAGATCACAAAAAGCGCCGCAGTGGAATTTTTGAAGCCAACGGCGCAGAATCTCTGGGTGAGGCGCCTGCTCGGCTTCGTCAGGCGCCTGGGGTAAGAAGGGTCCGGATGAGAGCCGAGCGACCGAATTTCCTCAAGGGAGGATTCCTGAAGCGTTTCGGGCTTTCGGCGCGCCTGCTCCTTCTGACCGTGCTGTTCGTCATGATCGCGGAGGTGCTGATCTACGTGCCCTCCGTCGCCAATTTCCGCCTGACATGGCTGAACGACCGGTTGGCGGCGGCCCAGATCGCCGCTCTCGTGCTCGACGCTGCCCCCGATCAGAACCCGGCGGGCGAACTCGAAATGCGGATCCTTTCCGGGGTCGGCGCAAAGGCCATTGCCATCCGTGGCGGAGGGCGGCGGAGCCTCCTCGCGACCGGCGACATGCCTTCCGAAGTGGGCAAGACGGTGGACCTCCGGAGCGTGACATGGGCCGAGAGCATCCGCGACGCTTTCGAACTCATGATCGCCCCGCCAAGCCATCCGGTCCGAATCATCGGCTCGGGCATGGGCGTCGACTTCGTCGAGATGCTGCTCGACATGAGGCCGCTGCGCAATGCGATGCTGATCTTCTCGCGCAACATCCTGCTGGTCTCCCTGTTCATCTCCGGATTGACGGCCTGCCTGGTCTACCTTGCCCTGCAATGGGTGATCGTGCGTCCCGTGCGGCGGCTCACGGGTAACATCGCCGAATTTTCGCGCAATCCCGAGGACGCCTCGCGCGTCATCCAGCCGACCGAGCGAGCGGATGAGATCGGCCTCGCCGAGCAGGCATTGGCGCGCATGGAAACGGCGCTTGCGGACGAGCTCCGCCAGAAGCGGCGGTTAGCGGAGCTCGGGCTGGCCGTCAGCAAGATCAACCACGAACTGCGCAACATGCTCACCACGGCCCAGCTTCTCACGGATCGCCTCGACCGCGTGGGCGACGAGCGTGTCCAGCGGGTCGCACCGCGTCTCGTCGCCACGCTCGACCGCGCCATCTCGTTCTGCGAGGCGACGCTGGCCTATGGACGCGCGACGGAGCGCCTTCCCCAGCGCCAATTGGTTCCGCTCGCGCCTCTGGTCGAGGACCTCGCTCACCTGACCGATCTCGCGCCGGGACATGGCATCGCCTTCGATCGGCAGGTGCCGGAAGGGCTGATGATCGACGCCGATCCGGATCAGCTGTCGCGGATCCTGGTCAATCTCGTCCGCAACGCTGTGCAGGCGCTGAGCCAAGCCGGGACCCTCGAGGGGGCGCCGCGGATCGCGGTGACGGCGACGCGTCAGGGCAGCACGGTCGTCATCGACGTCAAGGACAATGGCCCCGGAATTCCCGAGCGCCTCCGGACGGGACTCTTCACACCGTTCCAGGGTTCGGTCCGGAAGGGCGGCACCGGTCTCGGGCTCGCGATCACTGCGGAACTTGTCCAGCTCCACGGCGGAACGATTGCACTGGCAGAGAGCGATACCGGCACGTGCTTCCGCGTGCAGATCCCCGATCGAGCGCCATCGTGAAAAAATTTCGAGCTGTCCTGCGCAGCTTCGTCATAAAGAGGCTTGCCAACCCGATCCGAACCCTTTAATTCAGCCGTCCTCCGGACAACGCTGCTTCTCGCAAGCAGCTGCCGAGTAAGCGCCCGTAGCTCAGCTGGATAGAGCACCAGACTACGAATCTGGGGGTCAGAGGTTCGAATCCTTTCGGGCGCGCCATTCTTATGAAGGAATCTTCGATCAGCATCGTGCTGCTTTGAGGAGGGACTAACCTCGGAGCTTGGTCGTCAGGCCGAGTGCCGGGGCGCGACATTGTCTGTTCGGTTCGGGGCCATAGCTCAGTTGGGAGAGCGCTTGAATGGCATTCAAGAGGTCGGCGGTTCGATTCCGCCTGGCTCCACCAACCGAAACGACATTGACGGAGCGTGCGGGTGTAGCTCAGGGGTAGAGCACAACCTTGCCAAGGTTGGGGTCGAGGGTTCGAATCCCTTCGCCCGCTCCAAACATCGATGCGCGGGCGTAGCTCAGCTGGTTAGAGTGCCGGCCTGTCACGCCGGAGGTCGCGGGTTCGAGCCCCGTCGCCCGCGCCAGTCGATTCGGTCCAGCCAAGCTTCGCCCTGAGCGCTCGAGGCTCCCTATGATTTCCACAGCAATCGATTCGCCGGCGCAACCTTAGCCACTTCTGTGCGTTTCCTGTGGGCTACCGGACACGGGGAACATCTCATGAGTATCATCTGGACAATTATCATCGGCTTTGTCGCAGGCGTCATCGCCAAGCTCATCATGCCTGGATCGAACGAACCCTCTGGGTTCATTCTGACCACGATCCTGGGCATTGTCGGTGCGTTCGTGGCCACATATCTGGGTCAGGCGCTCGGCTGGTACCGGGCGGACGAAGGTGCCGGCTTCATCGGCGCGATCGTTGGCGCGGTCGTCGTTCTGTTTATCTGGGGCCTGATTGCGGGGCGGAGCCGTTCCACCTCGTCCTATTGAGGGCTGCTGACTTTCGCTCACGGGGAAACGGGCTGCAGGCGAGGCGCCTTGCAGCCCGTTTTCGCATGTGCCCCGTCAGCCGATACGCCTGGTGGAATCCTCAGGGCCGAACAGGGCCGCCTTCACAGGACAGTTCCCCACGTAGCCTCTCCAGGCGAGGTAGGAACCGCCGAGGAGCGCGGCCACGTTCAAGAGCGGATTGGGACGAGGCTTTGCACCCGCCGCGGCCAGTCCGAGGCCTGCCACGATATAGGCGGCACGTTCCAAAGTCGTGAGGTTCTGTTCGTCCGAGGTCCCGTTGGCCACGTTCAATCTCCTGTAAAACCTTAACCGCAACGCGACGCTTCCAGATGTGGTTCCGGATGCGCGAATTTCAGGCGGCCATCGGAATCGTCGGAACCAGCCAACCGGGCTGTCGTTGAGTCCAAGCTCAACGATAAGGAGTTGCCGTTATGCCGAGCAAAGAGAAAACTTTGAACGATCTGTTCCTTCACACCCTGAAGGACGTCTACTACGCCGAGAAGCAGATCCTGAAGGCGCTGCCCAAGATGGCGAAGAATGCCGACTCGGAAGAACTCAAGCAGGCGTTCGAGAAGCACCGCGATGAAACCGAGGGCCAGATCGAGCGCCTGGAGCAAGTCTTCAAGATGATGGGTAAGCCCGCTCGTGGCGTCCAGTGCGAAGCGATTAACGGGATCATCGAAGAAGGCAAGGAAGTCATGGAGGATTTCGCCGAGAGCGAAGCGCTCGACGCCGGCATTCTCGCCGCCGCCCAGGCTGTCGAGCATTATGAAATCACCCGCTACGGCACCCTGAAGACATGGGCCATGGAACTCGGCATGAAGGATGCGGCAAGACTTCTCGAGGAGAACCTCGCCGAGGAAAAGAAGACGGACGAGCTTCTCACCAAGCTCGCCGAATCGCGGGTCAATATCAAAGCCGCATAATCGTCCTGTCCCAGGTCTCCATGCCGCAACCATGAGCCACCCTGCGCCACGACGAGGTGCGGAGTGGCTCCTGTCGGCGCCGCATTGATACTTCAATGCGGCGGACCTTCGGGGGACAGGTTGGCTGTTGCGAGGGTCAGCCGCAAATCCCCGGACGAATCCACCTCAAGCCGTGTCCTCAGGGATTCCGGTTGTTCGAGAAGATGCAGGAATGCCAGAACCCGCAGGCGTGAGATCGGCGGAAGTCCAGCTATAAGCTGGAGAATGCTGTCGCCGACGGCCCTCATCATCTCCTCCTGCACAAGGGTTGCGTAAGCTGGGTCGTCATGCCGCCGCATGGGACACCTTTACATGAGGAGGACACGAGAGGCCCTGCCGGACCAAGCAGGGACCCTTCAGCCCTGCGAGTTGACGTAGATGGTCGAGGCTGTCGGTTGCGATCGCAATGGCAACCGCCAGGCACGGCTGATCTTCGACCATCACGGGCAGTCCGAGCGGCCTGACCTTGAATCCTGCCTGCTGCCAGCGGGGCAACCACCACATTTCGACAACCGCCGTCACCTCGGTCATGCCCTCGTCCAGACAGAACTGCTGGAAGGCTGCGAGCAGGCGGCAATCGGTGCGGCCCATGCGTCTTTCCCTGACAACGAAATAGCGGGTGCATTCCAGGATTGTGGCGCCACGAAGCACGCGGCCGTGCACGAGATGCGGGAACGCCTCGCTGATCATGTGCGGCCGAAGTGTCGGATAAAGCCGCAGGCCGCCCACCAGGCGATCGCCTTCCAATGCCAGGAGATAGGTTGCATGATCGTCGTCGAATTCGTCAATGTCGCGGCCGTCGACGCGATCGAGCGCCCGCCACCCCCGCTCCGTGACGAAGACGTCATGCCGGGCGCGGTGGTAGACATCAAGGACGTCGCTGTAGAACCGCCTGTTTTCCGCAGTGATAACGTGAACCCATGTCATGCCAGTGGTCTCCGATGGCTCGGAGACCAATGTTCACGACGAACGCGGGATGCCTATTGTAGAAAATTACAGGTATCCCAGCGTCAGAGCTGAATCAGCCGATGCTGGAGGGCCCGCGCTACGGCATGGGTCTTGTTGACGGCACTCAGCTTGTGACACGCACTGGCCATATGGGCGGTGATCGTTCTCTCGGTCACGCCCAGGATGATGCTTGTGTCGAGGGCGGATTTGCCGGCTGCAGCCCAGCGGAGGGTTTCCTGCTCACGGGCAGTGAGAGGGTTTGCCTGTTTCGACGGCGAGAGGATCTGCCGGACACGCTCGAACGCGTACATGGCCATCAGGTGGATGGCCGGTTTCGTTTGCGGATTCAGATCGAGCTGGCGGCCGCTCATGGACAGGCAGGCCTCGTATCCGTTGAGGCCATGGATGGGAAGGCAATAGCCCTGTCGCATGCCGAACTCGCTGGCCTGGTGCATCACAGTGGCTGCCCGGGGCTGGGTGTCGGGATCGTAAGGGGCCTCTGCCCATTCGAAGGGTTGGACTGTCTGCCGGCAATAGCCGATCACGGGATCGTACCGGTCGTAGGCTTGGCCCGTATAGAGTCGAAACCACTCCATGGGCCATTTCTTGAGAAGCACGAGCCTCTCGATCCGCTGATCGGCATGGGGAAGCCCCGACATGATGAAGTTCTCGAAGCCGAACCGGGAGAACGAGCGCTCCATGGCGTCGATGACGCCTTGGGGCGCCGTCAGGAGATCGAGCCCTTCGATGAAGGCGAATGCTTCCCTCGCAGGATCGACACGGTCACCGGTCATGGGGACCTCCCTCGGAAATAAACACAACCAATAGAGGAAAAATATTTAATACTCAACTTTGGGTTTTGCAGAGGGATCGATTGGCACTATGCTTGCACAAGTGTTGGAGAGACCCGTGCAGAAAAAGTCCCCTGGCCCGATCGACCGGCATATCGGCAATCGGGTCCGCCTTCGCCGGATGACGATCGGAATGAGCCAGGAAAAGCTGGGAGAGGCCCTCGGGCTGACCTTCCAGCAGGTCCAGAAATACGAGAAGGGACTCAACCGCATCGGCGCAAGCAGGCTCGTGGCCATCGCGCAGATCCTCGGCGTCGGCATCGAGTTCTTTTTCGAGGGCTTGCCGGAACTCGGGCTCGTCCGACCGGCAGGGGAGGGGAGCATGAGCGACTTCCTGCTCGTTCCCGAAGGGGAGCGGCTGGTGCGAAGTTTCATGCGCCTTCCGGATGGCGAGGTCCGCAAGAAGGTCGTCGATCTGGTGGATTGGCTGGCCTCGGCTCGGTAAAGGGCCTCTTTACGGTTGCGCCCGCGCCTCGCCCACGTCGTCCGCCATGGCCGCCCCGCGCGCGCCCATGGCCCTTGCCGGGCCGGTCGTGGTATCCTGCGCAGTCTGGTGCTCAATCTCCGCGTTGATCTCGGCGCCGACCAGGACGACCCACAGAGACAGATAAATCCACATCATCATGCCGATGATGGTGCCGAGCGAGCCATAAGCTGCCGAATAGTCAGCCCAGTTCGATAAATACCACGAAAACAGAACGGAGACCGCGAGCCAGATCACGGCGGCAATGATGGAGCCCGGCGTGATCCAACTCCACTTCGCCATCTCGCGGCTTGGGCCATAGCGATAGAGCATGGCCAAGCCGATCAAGGCGACGCCGAACATCGAAATTGCCGGCAGAACCGTGATCAGGACGTCTCCGACGAAACCCAGCCGGAGAAACCGCACGACAAGCGGAACGCCCACGATCAGGTTGATCAGCAGAATGAAAAACACGACCATCCCGAGCGTAAAGGCGAGGGAAATAAGGAGAAGCCGGAGGAAGCTGCGCTTTTCCGTCTCGTCATAGGCCACGTTGAGGGCATCGAACAACGCCCGCATTCCGCTGTTCGCGCTCCACAGGGCAAGGAGCACGCCCCCGGCAAAGCTCAGGCCGAGGGCGCTTGTGCGGTTGCCGAGCAAACGGTGGAGCTCTCCGGCCATCAGATCGATGGCGGCCGAAGGAATATAGCCCCGCATGTCAGCCAAGTGTTCGCCGATCGTAATCGGATCGGCGAACAGGCCATAGAGCGAGACCAGAGCGGCGAGGGCGGGAAAGAGCGACAGGAGGATGAAGAACGCGGTGCCGGCCGCAACAGTGCCGACGCGATCCTCCCGGATTTCGTCCCTGAGGCGGAGGAGGATATCCTTCCACCCAAGCCACGGGATCTGGAGGGGCCGCGTGGCATTCCGACCGCGTCCGTGCTCGCTGGCTCTCAGCTTATTCACTCGGTCCGAGACCGCGTCGCCCATGCTGCCCCCAGGTGCAAACTTGTCCATACGTCTGAACGCGGATGCTGGGCAATTGTTGCCGCTCCGGTGTCCGATACGGCTCCGCTTCCGGACAGCGCTGCCTCTTGCGGAACATGCTGCGCTTCAAGGGGTTACTTCATCGCGATCGAAAGAGGATACCATGAGCGTGGGACAGCAAGGCAGCGACAGCAATCGCCAGCGTCAGGGCGAAGACGAGAATTGGGACACCCTGAAGGGCGATGTCAGCGACATTGCCGATGCCGCCGTGGAGCAGGGATGGCACTTCATCGATGCCGCCCGCGAGCAGGCGACGGATTATGCGGATCGTCGGAAAAGCGACGTGGCGCAGTCGGTCGCCGACTTTGCGAATTCATTGCGAGGATCGACGCAATCGTTCGAAGACCGTCCGAACATCCAGGCTGTCGTCGACAGTGCGGCCGAGGGGCTCGAGCACCTTGCGGATTCGATCCGTGACCGCAGCTTCGCCGACATTTTCAACGACATCGAAAACGTCGCTCGACAGAGACCGGCGACGGTCGCTGCCGTCTCGGTTGCGATCGGCTTCCTCGCCGCACGTTTCATCAAGAGCACGGCGGAAGATCTTCGCGACGAGGCTTATACGCCGCCGCGGCCCCAGGGTAGCAAGCGCAATGTGCGGCGCCAACGGGCCCGCAATGGCAATGCGACCAGCTGACGGGAGCATGACCATGTCGGATCGTGACTACCAGACCATCCAGGGCCTCGTTGTCGAGGCGATACGCGACAGCAGTGAACTGGCGCAGAAAGAGTTTGCTCTTTTCCGCACCGAGGTCACGAGCAACGTCCGCACGCTGTTCATGGGCCTCGCCCTGATCGTCGTCGCTGCGATCTTCGCCATCGCTGCAATCATGCTCTTCACCGACTCGCTGGTGAAATGGCTTGCAACGGTCGTCCATTCAGAAGCGCTTGCCGCACTGATCGTCGGTGGCGCCCTGGCTGTCATCGCTATTGGGCTCGGATTGTACGGGCGGCATGCGATGTCGCTCTCGGGTCTCGCGCCGCAACGAACCGTCCGGTCGATCAAGCGTGACGCCGAGGTTTTGTCTGAAAGGGTCGCTGGATGACGCAGAGCATCGAGGAACTCGAACGAGATATCGAACAGAGCCGGGCCAAGCTCGATCTGACCATCGACCAGCTTCAGAGCAGGCTGTCCGTCTCTGGTGTTGTCGATGACATGCTCGGAACTGCGCGCAATGGGCGCTACGCCCCTGCCTTCGACCATGTTCTGGCGACGGTGCGGCGCAACCCGGTCCCGGTGATGCTGATCGCCGCCGGGCTCGGGCTGTTGTTCTATCGTCTAGGACGCAAGCCGAGGGTGCGTACCCATGTGCGCGTCATGTCCGACGAGGATCTCCCGGCCTATCCGGAGGAACCTCGTCTCTACGAGTCCGGCGCATCCACTCTGCAATCCCCCCAGGACGTCATGGAACGTCGCCGGGGCGTGAACATGCGCATTTGAGTTCAACAGGAGATCTATATGGCTGACCCGAAGAATGAAACAGGCAAGTCGCCCTCGCAGCAGAACCAGCAGAATCAGCAGAGAAGCGGCGGCAGCTCGGATAGCAGCTCCGGCGCCAAGATCTCAGCCGGCACCTCCCTCGGTCACGTCGGCGAATCGCCCATGCCGCATGCTCAAGGTGGAGGCCAGACGGCGAGCAGGTCCACCCAGGGCGTTTCCGCGTCCTCCTCGCGCTCAGGCGGCCAGGGCTCGGACAGTGGGCGTTCGCAGGAACAATCCCCGAGGGGCGGCGTCGCGGACAAGGCGCAGCAAACCGCTCAGCAGGCAGGTGACAAGGTCCGTGAAGCCGCGGATGTGGCGCGGCAGAAGGCCGAGGACGTCTATGAGCATGCCTCCGATTGGGCTCAGGACACTTATGAGCGTGCCTCGGACTGGGCCTCCGACCGCTATCACCACCAGCAAGAGCGCTTCGGCGATATGAGGGAGCGTTCGACACGGCAGTTCGGTCGCGCACGAAACAGCGTGCAAAACTACGTTTCGGAAAATCCGATGGTGGTGGGTCTGGTGGGCCTGGCGGCAGGACTTCTGATCGGTGCACTGCTGCCGCGGACCCGGCGCGAGAACGAAGCCTTCGGCGAGTGGGCCGACGAGGTTCGCAACCAGGGCCTTCGCTACGCTCGCGAAGCGACGGAGCGCGGACGGGAATATGTGGAAGAAGCGTTCAACGGGGACGAGGATCGCTTCAGCCGCCACGAAAGTGAGTTCCGGGCTGGTCGCTCGAACGCCAATCCTCATTGATCGGATGCGCCGAACCTGGAAGGCGCCGGCCTACCGCCGGCGCTTTTTCGCGCGCCACGCGCGGACAGTCAGGATAGAAAAGCAACGGCCACGGCGAAGTCATGCGCGTACATCCGGCGTCATGAATTCAGCATCGTGACCGTATCCGGCGCCGATAGTCTCGCCGGTTGAGATAAAGATAAAAGCTGTATATGACACTTTCAAGTCATGCGCCCGAAAGACGCAGTCGGAACGCGGCGAGAGAAGAAATTAACTGAATTTTAACCATAGCTCTTCTGAGCAGCCCCGGATCGAACTTAAGGCCGGAACCGAGCTGCCCGCTCGTTCGTTCGCATTACGTTCGCGACACAAAATTGCTTCGCTGGGCGGACGGTATGCAATGCCGATAAATCCGGGATGAGGGAGTTGTGGTGTGCGTATTCTGATCCTTGAAGACGATCCTTTCATCGCGATGGACCTGCAGGCCATCCTGGAGGAAAAAGACCATGAGATCGTCGGCGTCTATAGTTCAATCCAGGATGTTAAAGAGCATCTGTCTGATAATTTCGATTATGCCTTGCTTGATATTGACGTGATTGGAGGAAAAAGCTTTGGAGTTGCCGAAGAACTACTTCAGAGGCGGATTCCCTTTGCCTTCGTGTCCGCCTCGCTGCCTTGCGATATGCCAGTCTCCCTGAAAAGGGCGTCTTTCATACCCAAGCCGTTCGAAGAGGATACCATTCTGCGCTCTGTTGGTCAGACCGCATCCCTGGCCCCTTTGGCCTGAGGTCCGAAGGTCAGAGCTCCACTTCCCGGCTTCCGCCATGGTGCAGGACGGAGCGTGCCGGGACGAACCTCCCTGGCTGGATGGAACAAGTGGTCCCTCCAGGCGTTGAGATGCGTCGTGGCGCGAGTTTCAGTATGATGTTCGAGGATCAGTCCACAGTTCTTTTAGTCGAGGACGAGCCCCTCATCCGTCTCTTCATTTCAGACCTGTTGAACGAAGCAGGCTTCAAGGTCGTCGAGGCCGCGAATTCAGCGGAAGCCTTGACGATTCTGGAGGCAGGACTGCCGGTCAGTGTCCTGTTGACGGATGTCGACATGCCCTTTGGCAGCAACGGTTTCGAGCTTGCCGGAGTGGTTCATGCCAGATGGCCGGAGACCGAGATCCTCATCATGTCGGGGAGGCAGTGGCCAGCCCGGGGAGACCTTCCGCCAGGGGCTGCCTTTCTGGCGAAACCTTGTCCCAACGAAGCCATCGTCTCACATGTGCTTTCCGCTGCCGAACGGACGAAACGAATCCGGAAGGATGGCAGAAAACCAAATGCGACCAGAGATTTGGCTCCAAATGTCGTTCCGTTTCCGAAAACGGCTTGATCCCTGCCAAAACGGCCTTGCTGACAGCACGGAGCAAACATAAGCTCTGCCACCATTGGCCACCGACCGGCATCCCGCTTTAGTCCAGGCCGATGGACACTTCACAGACCCTTCATGGCTGCGGAGGGTCACCTTTACCTATTCTCGGAGGAATCCATGCCGACCAAGACGACAGACGGAAAAGCCGGTGCGAAGAAGCCTGCGGCCAAGAAAGCGGCCGGATCCAAGCCCAATGCTCTTCAGCAGCCCCTGCAGCCGTCCAAGGAATTGGCGGCGGTCGTCGGCTCGAACCCGCTGCCTCGCGGAGAGGTCGTGAGCAAGATGTGGGAGTACATCAAGAAGCACAACCTTCAGAACCCGGAAAACAAGCGCGAGATTCTGGCAGACGACAAACTGAAGCCGATCTTCGGCAAGCCGAAGGTGACCATGTTCGAGATGAACAAGCACCTCGCCCAGCATCTGAAATAACTTTCAGGTGCCTTTTCAGGAATCCTGCCGCCATTGTGCGAGCGGCAGGATATCCGGCCTCTCTCCGGGTGCCTTGGCCCAGGGGTCGACTGCCCATCCCCGGCGATTGCCCTTCTCAGCGATGATCGCGGTCGTATGCGGATAGCGCCCGTCGATGAAGATCCCACGCGATTCGGGACGCTCCACCTCGTGATGGACCAGGAGCCCATGATCCTGCAGGACAAGGAGAAGGCTCGTCGTGTTCGCCGTCTCGTCGACGCAATCCATCTGCCCTGTCTGGCCCGCCAGCGAGGGCGGCGATCTGGGCCGGTCCGGCGCGCTGCCAATCCGGCTGGCAAGATAGGACGTGTAGAGCTTTACCACCTCGCGCAGCGCACGCCGTTCCGTTTCCGGCGTCAGGCTTCCCGATTTCAGAATCGTGCTCGCTTTGCGGATCAGGGAGGAGTCGATGGCTAGCGCCGTTCGTCGCGCACAGCCATAGCCATGACAGGCGACGATTCGATCGTTCGCAGGGGGAACATAGCCCTGCTCCACGAACCAGGATTGTGGCTCCTGAGCCGCTGCTGCTGACCCCGAGCACAGTGTCGGAATGAGAAGCAGGAATGCTGAAATGAGGGATGGCGTCCACTTCATAATCTGAGTACCTATCGCTCTGACCGTCCGATGCCCCGCGTGACCGGAGCCAGATAACTAGGCTTCTCGCCGGGCGAGGCCAGGGTGGTCGGTTCCGTGCTGTCGAGGTTTCCATGTCCCGCATAGTCTTCCTGAATGGTTCGTTCCTGCCACCTGAAGAGGCCAAGGTCCCGATCATGGACCGGGGCTTTCTGTTCGCGGACGGGGTCTACGAGGGCGTCGGCGTGCTGGACGGTCGACTGGTCGACAATGAGGCCCATCTGGAGCGTCTGGAGCGCTCCCTGCGCGAGGTTCGGATCGACAATCCCTATTCCCGGAACGAATGGACCCGCCTGGAGCAGGAGCTCGTGCGTCGGAATGGAATGACAGAGGGATTTCTCTATCTGCAGGTCACCCGTGGCGTTGCGGAGCGCGATTTCTTTTTCCCGAACGGCGTCACACCAACCGTGATGATGTTCACGCAGGCCAAGGCCATCGTCGACACGCCCGCGGCGCGGGAGGGGATGGCGGTGATCACCGTGCCCGACCAGCGTTGGGAGCGGCGGGACATCAAGTCGATCTCGCTCCTGGCGCAGGTTCTGGCCAAGCAGGCCGCAAAGGAGGCTGGAGCCCAGGAGGCCTGGATGGTCGAGGACGGCTATGTGACGGAGGGGGGCTCATCGAGCGGGTTCATCGTCACGAAGGCAGGCAGCATCGTCGTGCGCCCGCTGTCCCATGCCATCCTGCCTGGCATCACGCGGCAATCCCTGCTGCGCCTGTCCAAGGAGGACGGCATCCGTCTGGAGGAGCGCCGTTTCACGGTCGAGGAGGCCTATGATGCCGCCGAGGCCTTTCTGACCAGCGCATCGAATTTCGTGCTTCCCATCACCTCCATCGATGGTCGCAAGATTGGCGATGGAAAGCCTGGGCCGATTACCCAAAGGCTTCGTCAGCTCTACCTCCAGATGGCACGGGAGCAGGCCATCGCAGCCGAATAGACTTTGCCGGAACCTCTCCCCCGACGGCCCGTTCCCCTTGAAAGGAGCGGATTCATGAAGCGAATGCTCATTCTCGCGGTCATGACGGCAGGCGGCGTCACGGGTGCCCTGGCTCAGGCCCCCGTCCTGCCGCCCCAAGCGCCGAATATGCCCGCGCCGAAGGATATGCCGGCGGAGAAGATCAAGCCGTCCGACCCTTCGGAAACGGGATCGACCGGCACCTTGAGCGACAAGCTTGAGAAGAGCGATGGCGTCATTCGGCCACCGGCGACGGCCACACCGGAGATGACGGTCCCGGCCCCGGTTCCCAATCCGGGCACGACTCCGGTCATTCCACCGCCCGGCAGCCCAGGCGGCAACCCGCGTGTCGATCCCAAATAGGGGCCTCAGCCGGATTTCCTGCGCCGATTGGCCTTGGCGGGTTGATTGCCCTTGGCGGGCTGGGCTTTGCCGCTTTTCACGATCCGTTCGGCCAGTTCGGTAATCTGAAGGCGCAGCGCCTCGTTCTGGCTTTCCAAGACGGTCGCATCCGCCTGTGCCGGTTGCTCATCGAGCCGCTTGGTGAGAGCGGCGATCTCCGCGACCTTCCCGTCTCGCTCGGTTTCCAATTCACGGATGCGCTGCTCGAGAATCAGGCCGCGTTCCTGTTCGGCCGAGAGGTTCCTGGCAAGCTCGGCAAGCCGCTTGCGCTCGCCCGACAACTCACTGTGTCGCTCATTCAGAGCGCGCTCGAAATCGTCGCCGCGGGCGGTCTGGGTCATGAGCCGGGTCTCGAGGTCCGAAATTGTGATCCGCTTGACGTCGAGCTCGCTCAAGGCCGCATTCAGGCGTTGGTCGGCCTCGACATAGGTGGCGTCGCGCTCGGCAGACTTTTCCTCCAGTCGTGCGAGAGAGGCCTTGCTGCGTGCGAGGGCGGCCTGCACAACATCCAGCTCCCTGCGGTTGTTGGAAAGCTCGTCCAATGTCGCGCGATGGGCGTTCTCGAGGGCAGCCAGGGTCTCGCGGGCGCTGGAGAGGGAGTTGCGCGTCCGTCCGAGCTCCTCTTCAGTCGCCGCCACCTTGTCCAAAGCCGCCTTGAGCTCGGCCTCCCGCGCGGCGATGATTTTGCGGCAGGCGGCCAGCTCATCCTCCAGTTCCTGAATGCGAACGGCACGGCGGCCGAGCTCCTCGAGGCTCTGATGCTTGACCGCCTGCGCCTCCTCGGCCTTTCGCTCGATACGCCGCTGCAGGACCGCGAATTCGGCGCGCAGGTGATCCTTTTCTGCCGTCAACTCCTCGATAGACATGGGAAAGAGGGCCTCGACCCGTCGGCGGGCCAGACGCTCCGCGCGGCTGTTGACGGCCGGGATGATGAGAAGCGCGATCAGGGCTGCTGCCAGGAACCCCAATGCGAAGATCATGATTGTTTCGACCACGCGGACTCAAACTCCAAGGTGCCTGACCGGAAACGCTCAAGCACCTTGACTTGTGCCCGCGCCGCTTTCCAGGGCCTTATGAGAGCCCCGGAACGCCTTTTGTAGCGCAGATCAGAAGGGATTCCAGGTCGGCTCGGGGGTGAACTTCAGATATCCCATATTGACCCCCAGCCGGGCGCCGACGCCGGTACGGATCGGCACAACCACCATTTCGTCCGCCTTTGCCGCCGAAATCCCGAAGCCGCCGACGAGATAGGCGGAGCCGTCGATGCCGACGAAGCGGCGGTACAGGGCGTTCATGGCCGGAAGGTTGTAGACGAGCATCATCGTGCGCGCGCCTTCGCCACCCACGTCGAAGCCCAGGGTCGGCCCCTGCCAGAAAATGCGCCGCTCGCCCGCATTGCGGGTGAAAAGCTTGCCCTCGCCATAGCGCAGCCCTCCAAAGAAGGCGCCAGAGGCCTCCTGGCCCAGGATATAGCCGTTCGGCTCGCCCCAGCGCCGGACGGCTTCTTCCACCGCAAGGGCCAGCCCACGGGAGGCCGAGCCGAAGAACTGGTGTCCCGACTGTACGAGATCATTCGAGTTATAGGAGTTCGGCGCGTTTGGGGCGGTATAGCTGGAGGGGACCACCTGAGCCGATGCCCCAGCGGAGAACAGACCGACGAAGGCAGCCAAGGCGGCTGCGGCCAGAAAGGCGTAGCGCGAGCCCATGAGCAATCTCCTCGCATGAGATGCCGGAACCGAGGCCCCGACGGTAAGTGGACAAAACCGGCCCTGGCCGGATTTCCGTCCGTCCAAGGCCGGCCTTGGACACAGGCGGTGGCTCTTTTTTAAGGCCATCAACCCTAACAATCTCTCTACAGGCTCGCATGGCGCCGGACGGTGGGACCGGAAAACCCGCCTGTTCCCGCTTCCCTAGCAGGAGACGGGCAGGGCGAGGCGCGGTGCGAGGGAGATGTCCCCCAGGGCCGCGAAGGGGCCGTTGCGGTAATCGCGGCTCCTGTGGCCATAGGACAATGGCGCGCCTCCAGGACCTATGACCCTTCCGCCTGCGCATGAAAGGATGTGGTCGCCGGCCGCCGTATCCCATTCCATCGTCGGACCGCACCGGACGTAGACATCCGCCTCGCCCGACGCGATGAGGCAGAATTTCAAAGCGGACGAGGTCATCCGCCTTGACCCGATGGACAATGTCGAGAGGCACTCCTCCGTAGCATGGTCCCCGTGCCGGCGACTGACGAGGGCGATCAGGTTCTGTTCCGGGGCCGCTCTCGTCTTGACCGGACGCCAGACGATGTCTCCGTCCGGCTGATCGGGGATGGCGCCGACCAGGGCCTTTGTTCCGGCGATCCAGATGCTTCCCAGGGCAGGTGCCGCCACGACACCAGCCACGGGCCGGTCACCGCGGATCAAGGCGATGTTGACGCTGTATTCGCCTATCCCGTGGATGAAGTCGCCGGTTCCGTCGAGAGGATCGACGAGGAAGAAATGGGTATCCGTCTTCTCGTGGCATGCAGTCTCTTCGGCGATGATCGGGATGCCCGGCCAGGCGCTTTTCAGATGCCCGATGATGAACTCTTCGGCAGCCAGATCCGCGATCGTGCTCGGCGTCCCATCTTCCTTGATATACGGATCGAGGAGGGCAGGCTTCGCGCGGCGTAGGATCTGTCCGGCCCCGATGGCGACCACTGCAAGTTGCCGAGCAAGAGAATCGGTATCGCTGTCGTCAAGCCTCGTCATGGCTCCGGCCCGGTTGCGCAGGGCATGTGAATGCCGCTGCCTGCTTTTCAAAGAACTCTGAGCCGGGTATCCCGGTTCACGTTCTCTTTCCTGTTATCGCCTAACCTTGGCAGATCGAAACCCGCTTGTGCAAGCATAGGACCGATCTGACGGTCATTCCGGAGCCCTTATGGCCACGATTGCTCTTGATTCCCTGGATCTCGCCGCCCTCCTGTGTTCCCGCGTCTGTCACGATGTCATCTCTCCCGTGGGGGCCATCGTGAACGGGCTCGAGGTCCTGGAGGACGACAATGACCCGTCGATGCGGGAATTCGCCCTCGAACTGATCGAGAAAAGCGCGAAGCAGGCGTCCGCTCGTCTCCAGTTCGCCCGTCTCGCCTTTGGCGCGGCCGGTTCGGCGGGTGCCGCCATCGATCTCGGCGACGCAGAGCATGTGGCTCGCGGGCTGTTCCTGGACGACAAGATCTCCTTCGCCTGGTCGGCGCCCCGACTCCTGTTCCCCAAGAACCGGGTCAAGCTGCTGCTCAACCTGATCATGATCGCGATCAACGCCATCCCACGCGGTGGTTCAATTTCCGCGAGCGTGTCGGGAGATGCGGAGACATGCGAGTTCATCATTCGTTCGAAGGGGATGAACGCACGTATTCCGTTGCATGCGGAATCGCTGCTCGCCGGCGAGTCGGAGACGGGTACGATCGATGCACACGGCATCCAGATCTATTATGCCGGAATGGTCGCGCGTGCGTCCGGCATGACAACCACCTTCAGCATCGACGGCGACGAGGTCACATTGCGGGCGATGCCGGCGTAGGGACGTTTCGACGACGCCGAGGGATTGCGCAAGGCGATTCTCGCGGATGCTTCGGCTGTTATTGCGGCAGGAGAGACCGGCTGGACGCTTCCATGCCGGACAATGATAAGACTCCTGCCGCGCGAACGATACGGCACGCGAAAGACGTTTGCGGCTACGCCTTATAGGCGACCAGCACGGCTCCAGCAGCGATCAGCGCAACGCCTGTCCAGTTCCATCCGGACAAGCGTTCCCCGAGAAACACAACACCGAACACGGCCACCAGAACGACGCTCAACTTGTCGATAGGCGCGACGCGCGCCGCATCCCCGAGTTTAAGCGCGCGAAAGTAGCACAGCCACGAGGCGCCGGTGGCGAGTCCCGACAGGATCAGGAACGCATATGTCCGGCCAGAGACAGAGCCCAGTGCCTGCCACTGACCCGAGCCGGCGAGGATTGCGCCAAGCAGGACAAGAATAACGACGGTGCGAATGAACGTGGCGAAGTCCGGATTGATGTTCTCGATGCCGATCTTCGCGAAGATCGCTGTCATGGCGGCGAAGGCAGCCGAGAGCAAAGCCCAGAATTGCCAGGCTACAATGACAGACCGCATGAGGATTACCCCGCCTGAGTTCTGTTGCCTCATCATAACAAAAAACCCGGCTCATAGCCGGGCTTTTTGCATGGGATGAGGGGTTCGGTCTCAAACAGCGATGCGCTCTTCGGCGTCGTTCGGTTCGCGCAGCACGTAGCCGCGACCCCACACGGTTTCGATGTAGTTCTTTCCCTGCGAGGCGTTGGCGAGTTTCTTGCGGAGCTTGCAGATGAAGACGTCGATGATCTTCAGTTCCGGCTCGTCCATGCCGCCATAGAGATGGTTGAGGAACATCTCCTTCGTCAGGGTCGTCCCCTTACGCAAGGAAAGGAGTTCCAGCATCTGGTATTCCTTGCCCGTCAGGTGGACGCGGGCGCCGCCGACCTCGACGGTCTTGGTGTCGAGGTTGACGACCAGGTCCCCCGTGGTGATGACCGATTGCGCATGGCCCTTGGAACGGCGCACGATCGCGTGGATGCGAGCCACCAATTCGTCCTTGTGGAACGGCTTGGTCAGGTAGTCGTCGGCACCGAAGCCCAGACCCTTCACCTTGTCGTCGGTGCCGGCCATGCCGGAGAGAATCAGGATTGGCGTCTTGACCTTCGCAACGCGGAGGGTGCGCAGAACTTCGTATCCCGACATGTCGGGGAGGTTCAGGTCGAGAAGAATGATATCGTAGTCGTAGAGCTTGCCGAGGTCGACGCCCTCTTCGCCGAGATCCGTCGCGTAGACGTTGAAATTCTCGGACTTCAGCATCAGCTCGATGCTCTGCGCAGTTGCGCTGTCGTCTTCGATGAGAAGTACGCGCATGTTTATTCCCCAGCCCTTGCCCTTGGGCCACTGACCAGCCGATGGCTGCTCATCCGCCACAGGGCCTGTGGCGGATGCCCTTTTGAACTGATTCGCAACGCTAGTTCAGAATGGTTAACAAACCCTGATTCAGACATGCAAGCGCTTAACGACTCGGCTCTCGCCATCCGTCGTCCGAGCTTGCCGCCGTATAGTTTCTGACTCACCATTCGAACTCGTTCCGCACGATCGAAACTCTTTGCTTTTCGGGACTTTGCGTCCCCGTCTTCCAGCCTTCCCTAAGGGAGGCCGGTGCGACGGACTCAGTGTTAACGAGTTCGGTAAACGAAAGGTTGATGGCGCCCCGCCTGTGGATAGATGGATGTCCAAGTGACCCATCGCACAGCAACCTTTCGTGGGGATTTCCTCGGAGGCGGTAAGGAACGGTCAACTTCCATGCAGGATGGTAAATCCCGTCTGGCGGGTAACTGAGCGATCCGCAGGACACGTGAAACAGCGACGTGTGGAGTTGAATCAAAATGAAGTCGCGGGATACGCTCATCCGCCTCAAGCGCTTTCAGGTCGACGAGAAACGTCGAAAGGTTGCGCAGATCGAGATGATGATCGCCGAGTTTGACCGCATGGCGGTGGACCTCGATCGTGAAATCGCTGCGGAGGAGCATAAGGCCGGAATTTCCGATCCAAACCACTTCGCCTATCCGACCTATGCACGTGCCGCGGCGCAGCGGCGCGACAACCTTCGCCAATCTGTTCAAAATCTTCATGTGCAGCTCGACGACGCCAAGGCCGAGCTGGGAGAGGCCTTCGAGGACTTGAAGCGCGCCGAGAGTCTCGAGGACCGGGAGCGGGGCGCCGATCCGGCCCGCGATACCGCCATGATCGGCCAGGCTGCACAGCCGCGGGCTATGCGCGCTTCGGCATAGCCGTTACTGCAGGCTGCTTCTGGAAAGGCGCACGGGGTGCGCCTTTTTCTTTTCTAAGCGGTGGTCCCGTCAGGGCTGTCCCAGGATGGGCGCGTGCGGTCCCGCCTGCGGCGGCAGATGTCCCGCCAGCCGTGGATCGTCCGAAACCTCGATGGCTCGCTTGTAGGGCTCGAAGCCGGCGCGTCGGTAGAAGGCGAGGGCGCCGGGATGGTCAAGCGAGCAGGTATGGACGAACAGACGCCCGATGGGCTTTTCGAAGGCCCTGCGGACCGCCTCCTGGATGAGGAAGCGCCCGGCTCCCCGACCGATCGTCCCTGGGACCAGACCGAGAAAGGCGAGTTCCGCCTCGCCTGCGGGACGGAAGTCGAGCTCGAGCAAGCCGAAATCGGCCGTGCCGTCGGTCAAGGCATAGGCTTCGACCCCGGGGTGGCCGATGATCGCTCTCAACTCTTCATCCGGCATGATCGCTCTGCTGAACCAGAGCCAGGGCTCTCCAATGCTGCGGAAAAGGGCGCGATAGCGCGCGACGTCGCCGGTCATTCGCTCGAGGGACCAGCCGGGCGGCGCGGCCGCTGCGGCGGACGCAGGCGGCCTGCGCATCTGCAGATACGTCACGACCGCTGCAACCTTGCCGTCGGGGAGATCCGTATAGCCGTTCAGGTTCAGTTCGATCGAAGAGGGGTCTGTCATCGTGCGACGTTCTCCTGACGTCTATCCGCCGTAAGGATGGTTTCCCATGGCCGTCGCGGGAGGGCAACGGTCATGACGGCTTTGATGAGTCCTCTCGGGTGCGGCAGCCGTCGGCTCGGTCCAATGGGTCCGCGAAGCGCCGAATCTCCATGGGGCCCGAATCCTGTCCGGAGCCGGATTTCCTCCTTCATGCGTCCCGGCGCCGCGACCGACTTCCCCCTTGCGGGGCAAAGGCTTGTAGGGCACACAGGGAAAATTACCAGGGAGCCGCCCGCTTCGATGAAAAATGTGCGTGAGTTCATCTGGCCCTTGATCGGGCTGCTGGCGGTTGTTGTTTCCGGTTGGCTTCTTTATCGCGAACTTCGCGGCCTCTCCCTCGACGATGTATGGGAGAGCCTGAAGGCGGTGCCGCATCATCGTTATGTGCTCGCCGGGTTGTCGACGCTCGTCGCCTACGCGGCGCTGGCCTGGTACGACCGGATCGCCCTTCTGCATCTTGGCGTGCGGCACATTTCCTGGCTTTTCGTGTCGGTCACCTCGTTCACGACCTACGCCCTGTCGCACAATATCGGCGCATCGGTGTTTTCCGGCGCGGTCGTCCGCTACCGGGCCTATTCCTCGAAAGGTCTCAGTGCCGCCCAGATCGCCGTCCTGGTCGCCCTTTGCTCGTTTACCTTCGGCCTTGGCACAATCTTGCTCGGCGGCATCGTGCTGACCCTCGATCCGACCCTGCTGCATCGCCTGGAGGATTTGCTGCCGAGCGTCCTTACCAACCCGGCCACAGCGCGGATCGTCGGGTTCATCCTTCTCGGGCTCGCGGCTCTTTATGTGGCCGGATCGATCCTCCACCTTCCGCCCCTCGTCGTCCGTAAGGCGAAGCTCGAATATCCCCGCCCGGCCATTCTCTGGCGTCAGCTTCTGGCCGCCCCCCTCGAGCTTCTGGGAGCTGCCGGCATCATCTACTTCGTGCTGCCGGCCCATCTCGAGCCGAGCTTCGTCGTCGTGCTGGCGGTTTTCCTCGCTTCGTTCTCTGCAGCCCTGGTCAGCCATGCGCCAGGAGGGCTCGGGGTGTTCGAACTCGTTTTCATGACGGCGATGCCGGATATTCCAAAGCCCGACGTGCTGGCCGCGCTGATCGTCTTTCGCGTGTTCTATCTCCTGATCCCCTTCGCGCTTTCCCTGATCGTCGTCCTCCTGTTCGAGAGGGCGCGTCTGGCCCAGGCCTGGCGCGGGCGCGGCAGGCCCGACGGGCCGCTGCCGCCATCGCCTCTGGTCTGAGGCTCCCATGGCGGCTCCATGGCGGCGCCTCGGTTTTGGTCTCTCGACGCTTCTGGGAGGCAGAGCCAAAGGATTCTTCATTCCCTATCGCTACGCCGCCGATGTGAAGGTCCTTGGCTATCCGGCTCTCGTTTCCCTGTTCGAGGACGCGAAGCCTCGGTTTTCGTCGATCCTCGACGATATCGAGGCGTGCGCCGCGGACCTGCGCCTGATCGCTCAGGGGCAGGGACCGGCGCGCTTCGACCAGGATTGGTTCCCCCGGCTGGATGCCGCCGCCGCCTATGCGATTGTGCGGTCAAACAGGCCCGCGCGGATTCTCGAGGTCGGGTCCGGCCATTCCACCCGTTTCATGGCTCAGGCCGTGCAGGATGGCGGGTTTCAGGCCCGGATCACCTGCATCGATCCTGCACCCAGGGCGTCCCTGGCGAAACTCCACGTGCGGCACAAGGCCGTGCTGCTCCAGGAAGCCGATCCTTCCCTTTTCACGGAGCTGGCCGCCGGCGACATCCTGTTCATTGATTCCAGCCATATCGCCATGCCTGGGACAGACGTCGACCGGCTCTTCCTGGACGTGCTGCCGCGCCTCGCGAGCGGAACCGTCATCCATATTCATGACATGACCCTGCCGGACGCCTATCCGGAGGTCTGGAACTGGAGGGGCTATAACGAGCAGCTCCTGGTCGGCACCCTCCTGCAAGGCGGCGCCTACGAGCCCGTCTTCTCGAGCCACTTCGTGGCAAAGACCATGCTGGCGGGCCGCCCGCATGGCATTCTCTCCGAATTGCCGTTGCAGCCAGGGGCGCTCGAGACGAGCCTCTGGATTCGCAAGCGCTGAGCCGGGGTCGTTCAGCCGGCGGCGCGAACTTGCCCGTGTTCGGGTACGGCGAATCCGGCTTCCGCATAGTCGTTCAGCTTGTTGCGCAGGGTTCGGATCGAAATGCCCAGGATCTTGGCCGCATGGGTTCGGTTGCCCCGGCAATAGTCCAGCGTATCGAGAATGAGATGCCGCTCCACATCGGCGACCGTCCGGCCAATCTGGATCGTTCGCGAGGCAAGCAGCGCTGCCCCTTGGGTCGTCGAGGCCGCATTCGGAGCCATCGAAGGAGAGGAGGGCGGGTTCGGGAGTTCGTAGGCTTGCTGCACGTGTCAGACCTGTCTCTGCGAAAGGGGCCGCAGGACAATTGTCCGGGTATGGTTAGAAATCGCTTAACGTCGCCGTAGGATGCCTTTTGCGCGGCCGCCTGATACGATGAGGGCGCAGCTCTCAGGGAAGCCGCGCCCTTGAGACCGTTTCGGGGATTCTACTGGCGGTAATGCTGAATGCGCGTCGTGCGCAGCCCTGCAAGCCCATGCTGGTCGATCGACAGCTGCCAGCTGAGGAACTCCTCCGTCGTCAGGGTATAGCGCTGACAGGCCTCCTCGAGACTGAGAAGGCCTCCGCGGACGGCGGCGACGACTTCCGCCTTGCGTCGGATGACCCAGCGGCGTGTGCTGGACGGTGGAAGATCGGCAATCGTCAGCGGACTGCCGTCAGGCCCGATGACATACTTGACCCTCGGGCGGTGGGGTTCGGTCATGATACGCTCACACAAAAATTCAACGACCTTGTCGACGATGACGTTATGCGACGCCGCTTAATGTTTTCCTAAGCGCAGAGGCGCGGCCGGTGCGCATGCCCCGATTTCGCCATAATGGTTAATGAGCCGTGACGTTTGGGGCCATCGGGCGCTCTGGAAGATCGGCCCGGCAATCGCTATAGAGGTGCTTTGGCCCCTCCGTGCGCCGCCTTGAACGGCGCCTCGGGATGGAACGATGCTCAACTCACTCGATCTTCCCCGCGACCCGTCGCAGACGCGCGTCGTGGTCGCCATGTCCGGTGGCGTGGATTCTTCCGTCGTCGCCGCCCTTCTCAAGCGAGAGGGCTACGATGTCCTCGGCATCACGCTCCAGCTCTACGATCATGGTGCCGCCGCCCATCGCAAGGGTGCGTGCTGCGCCGGTCAGGACATCTACGATGCTCGCCGCGTGGCCGAATCCATCGGCATTCCTCACTACGTGCTCGACTATGAGGCGCGATTCCGCGAGGCCGTGATCGACCGTTTCACTCAGAGTTATCTGGCCGGCGAAACCCCGATTCCGTGCGTGGAATGCAACCGCTCGATCAAGTTTCGCGACCTGCTGGAAACCGCCCGGGAACTCGGGGCGGATGTGCTCGCGACCGGTCACTATGTGGCAAGCCGCGCGCTTCCGGACGGCCGCAGGGCCCTTCACCGGGCCGCCGACCCGGACCGCGATCAGAGCTATTTCCTCTATGCGACAACACCGGAGCAGCTGAGCCTGCTTCGCTTCCCCTTGGGCGAGTTGCCCAAGGAGGAGACCCGGGCGCTTGCGCGCGAGTTCGGTCTCACGGTGGCGGAGAAGGCGGACAGCCAGGATATCTGCTTTGTCACGCAGGGACGCTACAGCGACGTGATCGAGCGTCTGAAGCCGGACGCTGTGCATGGAGGCGAGATCGTCCATATGGACGGAAGGGTCCTCGGCCGTCACGAAGGGATCATCCACTACACGGTGGGGCAGCGAAAGGGCCTTGGCATCTCGACCGGGGAGCCTCTCTATGTCGTTCGGCTGGATGCCAAGGAAGCGCGGGTCGTCGTGGGGCCCCGGGAGGCTTTGGCGACGCGCCTTATCCGCCTGGCCGACGTGAACTGGCTCGGGGACGCACCTCTCGGCAGCCTCAGCGGGAAGGGCATGGATGTCGCAGTGCGCGTCCGTTCCACCCGTGAACCCCGTCCCGCGATCCTTCGGCTGGACGAGAAAGGCGCGAGCGTGGAGTTGTTATCGGCGGAAGATGGGGTGTCTCCCGGTCAAGCTTGTGTCATCTATGAAAGCGATGCTTCCCGGGCACGTGTGCTTGGCGGGGGCACGATCGCTCGCACGACAGCTGAGGTCGCCCCCGCCGCGGCCTAAGCCTTCCACTGAAGGACGCTCCATGACGGATGGACCCACCACGGCCCTGATGCGCAAGGCTTATGCGCGTTGGGCCCCGATCTACGATGTTGTCTACGACAAGCTGACCGAGCCGGCCGCCCGCGCCGCCGTGAACGCGGCCGTAGCCTGCGGCCCGCGCGTGCTCGAAGCCGGTGTCGGAACGGGTCTATCCCTCGGATATTATCCGAAGCATGCAGAGGTCTACGGAGTCGACCTGTCCGAGGACATGCTGCGGAGGGCCAGGATCAAGGTCGACAAGCACGGCCTTACCCATGTCAAAAGTCTTCAGGTCATGGATGTCACCCGCCTCGGCTTCCCCGACGAGACCTTCGATGCGGTGACGGCGCAGTTCATCATTACGCTCGTGCCGGAGCCGGAGGTCGCCCTCTCGGAGTTTGCCCGCGTGCTCAAGCCGGGTGGGGAGATCGTGCTCGCCAACCATTTCGGCCAGCCCTCGGGCCCGGTGGCGGCCCTGGAGGAATTGGCCTCTCCGCTTGCCAAGGCCATCGGCTGGAGCTCTGCCTTCAAGGCCTCCCGGGTCGAAGCCTGGGCCAGGACGACCGGGCGCATGGACGTGGTCGAGCTGAAGCCGCTTTTCCCGGCTGGCTTCTTCAAGCTCATGCGTGTCCGCAAACGTCCGTAAAAAGTCGCGCTGGAGTCAGTAAAAGGGGGGTCGTGATAACCTGAGTCCCGGCCGCCCTTGCTATTTATCAATCAAGTCCCTATCTTAGTATAGTCGTTGTTTGGCCGGATCTCTGGGCCCCGCTGCGTTTTAACTTGAACGCGCGTTCAGTCCTCTTCCCAAAAATCGAAAAAAAACCGACAGGTTTCGCTCTCTGGCGCGACTTGTTCTGTCATCATGCCGGAGGGGAACCGAAATGCTTCAAGGAACAGTCAAGTTTTATAACGACCATAAGGGTTACGGCTTCATTCAGCCCGACAATGGCGGCAAGGATGTCTTCGTCCATGCGTCGGCTCTCGAGCGTGCTGGAATGCGAGGCCTCGTTGAAGGCCAGAAGATCGGCTTCGAAATCGAAACGGATCGACGCACCGGCAGGCAATCCGCCGGCAACCTTCAAGCGGCCTGAGGTCGCACGGTCGCTGACCCATTCTCAACAGTTGCGAAAGGAGCCGGCAAGGCCCTTTGCGATTCAACGAACCTCAAGAAAAATCAAGGCTTACGAGTTATGCAATTTCACTTTATTCCCAAGCCCGCGGGCCAGGACCACTGGAGCGCAGGCTTCACTCTCGACCGGATTTGGGCCAGGGATGCCGGGAGCAACCGGGAGGTCAGCCACCTTCTCGACTGCTCCTATCTCTACCAGTCTCCGCGCGAGCTGCAATGGCACCTCGCTTACCGGTTCGGACTGGCCGCGCAGGCGATCGAGCTGACTTCCGAGGCCTGAGCCCTATCTAAGCGTGTGCTCCGATCCCTTAAGACAGAAAGACAGTCCCATGCGTATTTTCATGTTCGTTTCTCAGTCCCGGGACGAGCTACATGCCTTCGCCGGCGACGAATCCGGGAGCAAGCTCCCTGCGAAGTACGGTCCGTGGGGCCTGACAGGTACGCTCCAGTCGCGCCAGTCGCCGCCGCATAATTTCTCCCGTCGTGTCATCGAGCAGGCGATCTCGTCCGAGGGATTCCAGCTCTGGCGCACGAAGCCCAAGGGCTGAACCGTTTCGATGGTTCAGGGTCGCCCAGGCCCCGGATCGAGCCTAGGCGGGATGGTCATGGTGCCCTGTCCGGAAGCGGCACGCGGGCTTCGCGCCCCGAAGCCAGGCGGGCACGCGACGGCCGATCGCTCCCAGGTCATTATTATGCTCCCGCCGCGGATGGAAAGTCGGCCCCCTGAGGCTGACTGATGAAGCCGGGGGAGGGGGAAGCCGGGCTGGACAAAACCTGCCACGGCTGCGGTGGCGGCCCATACTCTTCCTTGACAGAGGTGCCAAACCTTCCCTATATCGCGCCTGTCTGACACGGGGTTGTCCCCGTTCCTGGGGCGGAGTAGCTCAGTTGGTCAGAGCAGAGGAATCATAATCCTTGTGTCGGGGGTTCAAATCCCTCCTCCGCTACCATCAATCCCTGTAATCCATCATGACGAATGGGCTTTTCTTCTAGCCGTCCCCAAGGATACGCCGGGATGGGGCTGGGCGCGTCTCGCTGACCTGATTTATCGGAGCCGAAGGCGCTTCGCACGAGCGTCTGCTCGGCCACGAGAGGCCCTGTCTTCAGGCACGTGTTGGATCGAAGGGGAGGTTACGACCCATCGCGGACCTTCATGCGCGGCTCAGGAAAGTTCCTTGGTGCCGGCAGGCGTCTCGATCTGCGCGCGGTAGCGGAAGACATCACAGAGCACAATTGCGGGCGAGCGGTCGACACCGATCTCTCGATGAAGTTCTGAGATCACCGCAGCGTCAGGGTGTTCAAGGGTGAATGATCTGAGCCTTGCTCCCAGATCCGCGATCGTCTCCATCGACCGAGGTTTACCGCGCCTGTCGATGATCGAGGGAACTGCGCCGTCAAGAGGAAGCGAACCATCGTCCTGAATTGCAAAGTCGAACGATGGATCGATCCACGGAAGAGATACTTTCCTTCCGAGTAGTCCTTCCCGACCGGCGAGGACGGCATCGATTGCGTCCGTCCGCGCCACCCAGGTCCGAAGGCGGCGGCCGGCATCCCAGTCGGCTCTGACGGCTTTGCTATCGTCCAATCCAAACCAGCGCGCGCGCCTTGGCCCTGTCGCATCAGGGTCCAAGGCGATGATTTCCAGATAGATCCCATCCCCCAGCTGCAGAAGGTGATTGTAGGTGCCGATGTAATGGTGGCGCTGCCCGAACGGGACATCGAGATCAAGGCACGTTCGGACATGCGCCACCCCCTCTGCGAGAGTCGGGGCGATGATGGTCAGATGATCAAGTTTGAGCATGGAAAAGCCAACGATGGCGGGCGGCGGCATCGGCATACCGGGACCGCTGGGGGGTGCCCCGGCCCGAACCCTGGAGGCGGGGATCATCTCTTTGCGCTTGCGGGAGGGCTCTTGCGGAAAGGGCCCTGTGGGATGTGAACGGCGGATTGAGAGTTGTCGCTGGCAGCGATTTTGTGGGCAACCCGCCAATCAAGTCAACGACTTGGCCCTCCACAAGGACGCAATCCGAACCAGATGGAGAGGGGTTGAGGGATTGGCGGTGGTGGTCCTCCGCTACCGGGCCGTAACGAGAGCATGTCGAAGGCTCTCCTTTTCCCTGCCCACCGATGGAAAGCGTGCATCTTGGGGCAGAATAGCAGGCTTGACCATTTCGGATTGTCGAGATTTCTTCTTCGTAAAAGAAGTGTTGCGAATAGATCCGCAGCAGATTACAGCACAAGAAAGCAACTACAAAGAATACGCAAATTAAAGGATGTATATTTGCAATTTTATTGCGTTGCATTGATGACGATCAATGCCAAGTCAGTAGTTGAAATGCCAGATGCGTCTGTAAGGGCGCAATTCTCGAAAGATAAACGGCTATTCGCAGACGGTCGTGCAGTCGTTGCACAATCGAGACGCTGCCAGGCTAGGGCGAGGCAAAGATGTTGTCACTGAACGGAAGCGATTTCCTCCGTGTTGCGATTTTCAGCGGCGCGTTAGGGTTTGCGGTATTCTGCGCTTCCTACAGCGTCTCGGTCTGGCGGAAGCGAAATAAGGGACGCAGTTACCGCCCAAGCTGGGCGCGACGCATCTCCTACGCCCTCGTGGCACTCGGAGCGGTTGGCCTGCTCGCCTCATGGGGCTTCAGCGAACTCGAAAAGCGCGAAGGCGTTGCCGGCGGGAACGACCTCTTCGTCGTGCATGCCCGCCGGGATAACACGGTTCTGACCCTGACCTCGCGGGACGCGGTCGAAGCCGGGGAGGTGATCGCGGCATTCGTCCCCCCAGCCAACCAGACGCAGCTCGCCGTCAAGAACATCCAGCAGGCGCAAGCGCTGGCAAGGAAGGAAGCCATCCGCGTGCAGTCTTTGCCGGTCGATCAGGGGCTCGTCCAGCGCGAACTTCAGATCCGCACGCAGATTACCCAGGCGGAAGGCTTTCTTCTCGAGCTTCAAAAATCGCGGGGCGAGGCCGACAAGGCACGTGCGGCGCTCCTGACGGAATGGACGCGCGAGAAGACCCGAATCGAGGGGGAGATCGCATCCACCGAGAAGTCTCTCTCGGCGGCCTTGAGCCAGCTGGAGATTGCGCGCACGGCCCTGCAGCAGGCCGCCGACGCGTTCAAGAAGCAGATCATCACGCAGCCGGTCTATGACACGCGACGCTCGAACTTCATCAATGCGGAGCGTGAGGTCAACACCCAGCAGGTGGCCTTGACCTCGCTGAATGCCCGGAGCCAGGCGTTGGAGGATCGTTTCAGGCAGTCCGATACGTCTCTCAGTCAGCAGCTTGTCCAGATCGAAGAGAACACCACCAAGTTCAGCGCCTCGCTGGAGAGCTACAAGGCACAACTTGCCGAGACCGAGCGCCTGCTGGGAGATGATCGCGCCCGTGCAAGGACGCTTGTCGAACGTGAAGTCGAAGCCGCGGATCTCGAGACTTCGATCGCGGCGGCGGAGAGGGAGCGTTCCATCGAGACGACCCAGTTGAAGGCGCCGTTCTCCGGTCATGTTGTGTTCCGCCATCCCACCCCGGGGCTTGCGGCCGATGGCGCCCCGGTCCTTGCCCTTTCCTCGGGCGCGGGCTTCCTTGCCCGGATCAGGCTGCCGCGCGCTGAGGCTGACGAGCTGGCGTCCGAAAAGCGGCCGGTCGCGCTCGTGCTGGATCACTCCGCGATGCGCAATGTCATCACGGCGAACTTCGTCGAAGCCGAGCCGGTTCCGCTCATGAAGGATCAGGTGATCGCGCTCTTCGACTGCACCCTTCCGGCAGAGGTCATCGCGAGCCTTGGGAACTCCGCCGAGCCGATCAAGGTGCGGCTGCTCTGGAAGCCCTCTCTGCTGCGGAACACGGGGGCCCAGGCGAGCGCCGCGTTGGCCCTGCTCGGTGTCCTCGGCCTCATGTTCGGAGGAACCCGTGCGAAGAGGGAGAACGAGTTCAGTGAGGCAGCACGGAACACGACTATGGCGCCCGTCCCGCCCCAGGCTGGATCCGACGCGGGAACATCGCTCCAGAGCCCGCCGCCCTCCGGTCTGAATTCAACGAGCGAGATCGTTGATATCCGAAGCCGCAAGGCAATGGTCCAGAACCGCGGCGAATCCGTACCCAAAGACTCCGTCACGGGTCTTATCGATCGCGACCAGTTCCTGGGCATCGCCGAAGCGGAAGTGAAAAACGCATCCGAGGCTGCCACCTCCCTGTCGGTTCTCATTCTTCGCATCAACCAGCTGAGGGAGACCAACACCATCTATGGGCGCAAGGTTGGTGATGCGGTCCTGAAGGATTTGGCCGAACTTTGCCGCGGCTCGCGCGATCGGGATCTTTCGGCACGTTGGTCGGGTGAGGAGTTTGTCGTGCTGCTCCCGGAGACGGACCTTGCGGGGGCTGAGGTCGTTGCGGAGCGGCTGCGCCAGAGAGCGAGACAACTCCGGGTCAGTGACCTGCCGCATGTCCAGGGCTCCATCAGTGTCGGAGTGGCGGACGTGCTCGCCGGCGAGACGACGGTGCTGCCGGCGCTCGAAAGAGCCGCCCGGCGGGCCGAAGAGGAGACTCGCGGCATGCGGACCGTCGCCACCGCCTGAGGGGCAGGAACGCACGCAACGGCTGGAGCCCTATTCGGCGGCGCTCGAGGCCAGGACAGTTCTGCCGGATCAGTGAGCGAAGGGCGAAATGTCCGATATGGTGGATCACACGGGGGCCGGCAGGGAGTTCAGGGCGCGCCGGCGCTCTCTCCCTCGGGCGCTGGTCAACTTCCTCGCCGTCGTCACGTTCGTTTACGGTGTCTCTCTCCTGCTGACCTTGCCCTGGAGCATGAAGGAGGCTGCCTTTGCGGAAAGTGGGCTCGCCGCCACAGGACCACTTGGACACATCAGGGCTGTCCTGCTGGTGGGGATCGGGACCTTCATCCTGGTGCGCTGGCTCGTCATCCAGGGGCTTGCCTTTACGGAACTCAACCGGATGCGGCGATCTGCGCCGGTCGAGCCCGACAAGCTGCCTTTCGTCTCGATCCTTGTGCCCGCCTACAACGAGTCGGAGACCGTTGTGGCTGCGCTCCAGTCCCTGATCCACCTCGACTATCCCGCTTACGAAGTCATCTTCGTCGACGACGGGTCTTCCGACGACACCTATGCCAAGGCGCTTCCCGTCGCCGGTCAGCATGGCCGTTGCACCGTTCAGGTGTTCACGAAGCCCAATGGCGGCAAATGGAGTGCGTTGAACTTCGCCTACGAAAGGGCGAAAGGCGATCTCATCCTCTTCGTCGACGCGGATTCGGGCCTGGCGCGGGATGCGCTGAAGGTCATGGTGCCGCGTGTTCTGAGCCCCGGCGTCGCCGCCGTGTCAGGGCAGGTCACGATCCGCAACCGCATCAACATGCTGACCCGGTTCCAGTCGATCGAATACCTCCTCGGCAACGGCGGAATGCGGACGGCCCTGAGTTCCCTGGGAGTGGTCACCGTAGTGCCGGGCCCCATCGGCCTCTACAGGCGCGAGATCCTAGAGGAAATCAGGAATCTGCCGGGAAACCGGTCGAAGGAAACGGCCGGACGCAAACCCGGCGACGTCTTCGGCCCCCTGTCCGGCGAGACGTTCGCGGAGGACTTTCAGCTGTCGCTTTCGGCCCTCGCCCTGGGCGGCCGCATCGTCTATGAGCCGCGCGCCTGCGCCTATACGAAATGTCCGGAGGATATCGGCACGCTCATGAACCAGCGCTATCGCTGGTTTCGCGGCACCTGGCAGGTCTATGCCATCTATTGGCGGCAGCTGCGCCACCTGAGGAAGGAGAAGATCCGCTATCTGCCGACGATCATGGCATTGTTCTATCCCCTGGACATTTATCTCGTTCCCATCCTGAACCTCGTCTTCTGGGGGTCGATCGCCCTGTCCGCGGCGACAGGCGCGTCGTTGGACGATGTCGTGGCCTGGATTGGATCGGTGAGCCTGCTGAACGTCATGACGGCCATGATCTACGTCCTCGAGCAGGATGACGAGATCGAGCTGTTGCCTTTCGTTCCGTTTCTCGACCTCTACCAGAGCTTCCTGGTGAACAGTGCCTGGATCGTCGCCGCGATAGACGAGGTGCGGGGCACGCGGATGAAATGGTCGTGAGAGGTTTCTTCGCATCGTTCGTCCATGCCGGCGGCAGCCGCCGTTTTGATCCGGCCGAGATGCAGCGCGACAACAATTTGAAGTTGTGAGGCGCCTCGAGAACCTAACGGTTGGTTTAAAATCGCACTCCTCCGGCCAAGATTGCGAAAATTGCGAACAGACTTGCAAACTTGCAAGGTTCCTTTGAGGGATCATCGGGCGTGGTTAACGCCGCCCCAGGCATCCGCGATCCTTGCTTCCTCTGCAGCAAATTGTGTCCATCCCCCAACGGCAGTGCCGGGCTATACGCTGGCTCTACTCGACGCGGATTTAATTCCCTCTCTGAACGAAGAGCTTGGCGTCTCCCCCGTTTGATCTAAGAATGTGACGTAAGAACATATCATTGCCCGAACCATCAAAGGGACGGGCCGTGAGGCAACAGTCAGTCTTAGGGGACGTCACATGAACAAGCCCGTTTTCGACAAGGCCCTCGTTAGCGAGACGATCCGGCTGGATAACCTGGGCAGTCTCAACTCCGCCGATGGATTCGCTGAGTTGGTGCCCACCGAGATCGTTGCTGCCGCCGAGGAGGAGGTTCGGCACGGGTCTCATGTCAATGTCGAGCGTGCGGATCAAAGCCTGGGCCGTTCACAACAGGCATCCGGAGAGGGCCACGATGGGGCAGCGACACCCGCAGGCGCCGAAGAGGAAAGCCGTAACCTCACCCTCGGGCCCAATGTAGTGACTGCCTCACTCGCGAAGGGCCATCCTATCGATCTCGATGTCGCTCACGAAGCGAATGCCGAATCCGGCAGCGTGGAGACGTCTCGCTGGGATCCAATGGATCTCCTTGGCAGCACCCTCAAGTATGAGGCCGACGCCAGCTTGAACTCGACAAACGATAGGCTGGCGGCGCCCCAGGAAGAGCGCGGCGCTCCTGTCGTCCTAGACGGCTCGGCACTTTCTGCTGAGCAGTCTCAGAACGCGCTCGCGGAACCATCGACGAACGGCCCAGTGGAGACGCTTGCTGGACCGCCGCCCTCCGCAGGAATATTCAACGGAAATACAACCATCGACGAAAACCCGACTCCAAGCCAGACGCTCGGAGTTTTGCTGCCTAATGATGATGGATACGCCCACAGCTTCGCAACCGTGTCTGGCCAGCCCGTCAAAGTCCAATATGTGGACGGCACATATTATGTCCGGGTTACCGATCCTTCGGTATACAACTACGAGACGGCCACCAACCACCAGGTCAAGGCGCTGGTCAAAGCGACGACATACGACATCGAGACTGGGGAATCGTCGTCCGTTTTGCAGACGCTGACATTCACGCTCAACGATGTCTCCGAGCCGCCAATCATCGGCCTGAATGGGCCTTACGAAGTGGCTGAGAACCAAGTCGGCTTTGTGGTCGGTGAGCTCAATATCACTGACGTTGAAGGGAGGTTGATCTCAGACGTACGTGTACAAAATGACTCGCGATTTTTCGTGACCAAGAACAATGGCAAGTATTATCTTATTACATACGACCAGTTCGGGGGGGCGAACAGCGGGATCGACTATGAAACGACACCCAACCATACACTCAATGTCACCGTTTCGGCGACGAACACCGCGGGACACACGGGGTATCAGACCTTCAATCTAACGGTTCTGAACGGACCCGATGCTCCGACTGGGGTAACAATCAACGGAGGGAGTACCGCGTCCATCCCGGAAAACTCGCCCGGCGATACCGTCGTCGGAACATTGCAGGGACAAGACCCTGACAGCACGTCGTTTACCTATCAGGTGCTCAACAACGATCCGCGTTTCTACGCTGTTGGGAATCTGCTGAAGGTCAAGCCGGGAGCCGTTCTCGATTACGAAACGACACAGATGTATACCGTCTTGGTTCGTGTGACAGACGAGTCCGGCCTGTCGTTTGACCGGTCCCTTCAGGTCAATCTTACCAATGTGGATGAGGTCAACCACGACCCGGACAGCCTGTCCTTCATCGACGGTGCCGTCACGACGACCGTGAACGAGGAAATGGCCGGTGCGGTGCTCGGCACGCTCAAGGGGCATGACATCGACAATGACACTTTGACCTATTCGATCGCGCCTGGGGGGGACCCGAGCGGACGCTATGAAGTGGTCAACGGCGTGTTGAAGCTCAAGGACGGCGTGAGTCTCGATTACGAAACCACCGGTCCGTTCCATCAGTCCTCCGTCGTGGTGAGAGTGTCGGACGGCCGTGGCGGATTCAAAGACCAGGTTTTCACGATCAACATCGCCGACGCGTCAAACGACTCGCCGAACCGAAGCCCAGACAGCCTGACCTTTACCGATGGCACCGTCACGGCGACCGTGACCGAAGAGGTAACGGGTACAGTGGTCGGCGCACTCAAGGGCCACGATCCGGACAGTTACGATCCATCCAGTGTACTGAAATATGCGCTGGCGCCAGGGGGTGATCCGAGCGGTCGCTTCGAGGTGGTCAAAGATGCCAGCGGCAATCCAATCCTGAAGCTCAAGGATGGCGTCAGCCTCGATTACGAGAGCTCGGGTCCGAACCACAGCTATACGGTCGTGGTGCGGGTGTCCGACAATCATGGCGGGTTCTTCGATCAGGCGCTTACCATCAATGTCGCCGATGTGCCGAGTGATCCGCCGAACCGCAATCCCGACAGCCTGACCTTCGCCGACGGCTCCGTCGCCGCGTCCGTGAACGAGGAAACGCCGGGCGCGATCATCGGCGCGCTCATGGGACACGACCCGGACAGCTATGATCCGGCGAATGCGCTGATTTACTCGATCGCACCGAACGGTGATCCGAGCGGGATGTTTACAGTGGCCAACGGGCTGCTGAAGCTCAAAAATGGGGTCAGCCTCGATTACGAGACGTCAGGTCCGAACCACAGCTACACGGTGGTGGTGCGAGTGTCGGACGGCCATGGCGGATTCAAGGACCAAGCCTTTACGATTGCTGTCACCGATGTGCCGAACGACCCGGTCAACCGCAGTCCCGACAGCCTGACGTTCGCCGATGGCACCATCGTTGCGACCGTGAACGAGGAAACGCCGGGCGCAGTGCTCGGCGCGCTTTTGGGACATGACCCGGACAGCTATGATCCGGCGAATGCATTGACCTACTCGATTGCACCCAACGGCGACCCGAGCAACTGCTTCGAAGTCGTCAACGGCGTGCTGAAGCTCAAGGATGGCGTCAGCCTCGATTACGAGACGTCGGGTCCGAACCACAGCTATGCGGTCGTGGTGCGGGTGTCCGACAATCACGGTGGGTTCCTCGATCAGACCGTAACGATCGGCGTCACTGATGTGCCGAATGATCCGCCGAACCGCAATCCCGACAGCCTGACCTTCGCCGACGGCTCCGTCGCCGCGTCTGTGAACGAGGAAACGCCGGGCGCGATCATCGGCACGCTCATGGGACACGATCCGGACAGCTATGATCCAGCCAATACGCTGGTCTATGCGCTGGCGCCGAACGGTGATCCGAGCGGAAAGTTCGTGGTGGTAAATGGACTCTTGAAGCTCAAGGATGGCGTGAGCCTCGATTACGAAAGCTCGGGCCCAAACCACAGCTACACGGTCGTGGTGCGGGTATTGGACGGCCATGGCGGGTTCAAGGATCAGGCCTTTACGATTAATGTCTCCGATGTGCCGAACGACCCGGTCAACCGCAGTCCCGACAGCTTGACTTTCGCCGACGGCACGACCACAGCCTCGGTTATCGAGAACATGACCGGCGCCGTTGTTGGCACGCTTATGGGTCATGACGCCGATATATCCGACGTTTTGACCTATTCTTTGGCGCCGAATGGTGATCCGAGCGGTCGTTTCGAAGTCGTCAACGGCGTGCTGAAACTCAAGGATGGCGTCAGCCTCGATTACGAGAGCTCGGGTCCGAACCACAGCTATACGGTCGTGGTGCGGGTGTCCGACAATCACGGTGGGTTCCTCGATCAGACCGTAACGATCGGCGTCACTGATGTGCCGAATGATCCGATCAATCATGATCCGGACAGCCTGACGTTCACGAACCACCAGACCGAGATCTCGACTCGACCCGATATGCCGGGCGCGTTGATCGGGGTCTTGATCGCTTCCGATCCCGATCCTGAGGATGCGGGGCTGCTGCGGTTCGAGCTGGTGTCTGATCCGGACAATCTGTTCCAGGTCTCGCCGGACGGAATCGTCCAGCTGCAGGCGGGCAAGAGCCTTGGCATGTTCACCGATGCCTCGATCACGGTGCGCGTATGGGACGGCCATGGCGGCTCCAAGTTGCAGGAGCTGATCATTCACGCCGATGCTCCGAGCAACAACTCTCCGCCCCAGATCCAGGTCAACGGCGAAACGGACTTCACGATCAACGACGTTGCGACAATTGCACCGTTCCAGAACCTGGTCTTCGCGGATGCGGAGGACGATGCGACGAGTCCCGCAACGCCGATCACCGTACTGGTCAGTTTCCTCGGACAGCTGACCGGCGGCTTCGAGAACCTCCCGACGAACCTGCCGCCGGGCGTGGACTTCGTCTATACGTCTGGTGACTCGATCCTCATCAAGGGCACCCACGATCAGGTCACCAGCATCCTGAGCCAGCTTCAGTTCAATCCGAACAACCGGCCGGACGGTGCTCCCGACGAGACGACGGACTTTACCGTGGTCGTGTTCGACTCGCAGGATGTTCCGTCAGACCCGCTGCATGTGCACGTCACCTCTCATGCGACGGGAGCAATGAACCACTCGCCGATCATCGAGATCGACCCGAACGGGGAGCCGGTTCCACCGACGGTCTCCGACCTTGCAACCTTCACGCCGTTCAAAAACCTGATTTTCAAGGATCAGGACGTCAACGACACCCTGACTGTCACGGTCTCCTGGACGGGGGCCGACGGCGAGTTCGATGTGTCCCAGGCCTTCGGCGTGACGATCGAGGAGAACAACCTCAACGAGAATTTCATTCGAGTCTCGGGATCTCAAGACAGCCTGACCAGCTTCTTCAAGGCTCTGCTGTTCTCGCCGGCCGACTTCCCCAATGATCCGACCGGCCAGGATCACCCGATCACGTTCAGCGTCGACGTTCAGGATCAGAGCGAAGCGCACGACAGCATCGAGTTGAGCTATTCGGTCCTGACCGAGAACCGCGCGCCCGATCAGATCATCCTGAATGCCGCTCCGATCCCGGAGGATGCTGGCGTGGGCCAGCCTGTCGGGACCTTGACGGGGCACGATCCCAACCTCGGCGATACGATCGTTTCCTATCGCCTGGTCGGCGATGCGGAGGGGCGGTTCACCCTTGAGCAATTCGGCACCGAATGGGCGATCGTCGTCCACGGTGCTCTCGACTACGAGACCCTGCCAGAGGCTCAGAAGGACCAGGCCAACAATGTCGGCTGGTACGAGATCACTGTCGTTGCCACGGATAGTCACGGGCAGGAATCGGCCCCCATCCCGGTCAAGGTCTACATTCAGAACCTCCAGCCCGAGCCCGACAACACGGCGCCGGTGATTTCCGTCGATCCCAACGGCACCACCGAATGGTTCGTGAACGACACTGACACCGTTGCGCCCTTCCACGACCTGAGCGTCTCCGACTTCGAGGATAATCGGGACGGCGCAATCATCACGGTGTCGCTGCTCATAGACGACACGATGGGCGGCACCTTTGAGTACCAGGCGGATTTCCCGGGGGTGACCCTCTGGCCCGGCGAAGGTGCCCTGGCCATCCAGGGCCTGCAGGATGACGTCAATGCCTTCCTGAAGCTGGTGGTCTTCAATCCTCGCAATGCCATGGGCCCTGCCAACTCGACGATCATCCAGGGTATCACGGTGACCGCTTTCGACTCCACGGGAGCCTGGTCCACCAAACATGTCACAGTGAACACGACAGTGACGGGGAATACCGTCGATAATGCGGCCCCTGTCATCGCCGTGTCCGACACGAACCCGATCCCGACGACGGATTGGGGTCCGGCCGTCAACCCGTTCACGAACGTTACCCTGACGGATGCGAACGGTGACGAACTGACGCTCACGATCTCGTTCAGCCGGGATGACGGTTCGCTTTCCGGGCTTCCGGAGAATACCCCGTCGTCCTATGACTCTGCGACGGGCAAGATCACCTATACGCTGACCGGGTCAGCGCTGGCCCTCACCACATTGCTTCACGGCCTCGCCTTTGATGCCACAGAGCACGATGCACCCAGCAACCAGCCGGTCACGACCCAGTTCACCATTACGCTGGATGACGGGCACCATGCCTATCCGACCAGCAACAGCCAGGTAACGGTCGTTTCGACGATCACCGGACCGGGCGCCAATGACGATATCTACCATGTCACGGCTGTCGGCCAGACTTTCGGAGAAGATCCGGATCCCGCCGTCGGCGGTTACGACAAAGCCTATATCCACGATATCGGCGGACAGTATGTGCTTGACGATGGCGACGGCATCGAGGTGCTGGAGGCCTTTGCCGAAAACACCTCCGGGATCGATGTCAAGGGCAACAACCTGGACAACACGATTGTCGGCGGCGCCTTCAACGATACTCTCGATGGGGGCAGCGCCGGTCAGGATGTCCTGCGCGGCGGCCTGGGCGATGACACCTATATCGTGTCCCGGCAGCAGGGCGTGACCGTCGAAGACGTGGCGAACGAGACGGGTGGCGTCGACACCATCAAGCTTGATGGCGCCGTGTTCAATAACAACTGGGCCGCCTATACCCTTGGCGGCTTCATCGAGAACCTCGACGCCAGCGGTTCGTCCGGCGCCGTGACTCTCGGCGGCAACGAACTGGGCAATGTCATCACCGGCAATGCCGACAGCAATATCCTGAACGGCTACGACGGCGACGATGTTCTCGATGGCGGTGTCGGGGCCAGCCCCGACATCCTCGATGGAGGCACGGGCAACGACACCTACCGGATCCGTCACCTGAACGACGCGATCGTCGATGGCGCAGACGGTGGCTTTGACACGGCCGAGATCACCTTCAGCGACGAGTATCGCCTCGCGGCGAATGCCCAGATTGAGGTTCTGAAAGGGGTCGATGGCGGGGCGGGTGTCCATCTTGTCGGCAATGCCTATTCGTCGATCATGCTCGGCAGCGGAACGGCGGCAGTTTCCGATACGCTCGATGGCGGGGCCGGCGTGGGAATTGTTCACACCCTGGTGGGTGGCGACGGCAATGACACCTACATCGTCGTCAACGCCGGCGACATGATCGTGGGTGAGATCGATGTCGACAACGCGAACGATGACGGCACGATCCACGGCAACGACGATGTCGCCTATATCTACCGCGGCCTCTATGCCACGAAGGAAGAGTGGCAATCGGCCATCGCCACCTACATGAGCCAGGGCATCGAACGGGTGATCACGCTCGATGGAGTTCCGGAGGTGCCCGACAATGCCGCGCCGACGAATGTCCGTCTCGAGGATGGGACTTGGACGGCACTCGTCGCGGAGAATGCGGGTGATCAGACGGTGGTTGCAAAAGTCGTTGCCGATGACGATGGCGACACGGCTGAACTCGCCTACGAAATGACGGCCAATACCAAGTTCGGCATCGGGGAGAATGGCGAGATCTATGTTCTCGATGGGGCCGAGCTGGACCTCGAGACGCAGCAGACCTACACGGTCCATGTCCGCGTCAGGGACCAGAACGGTTCGGGCCTCTACTCGGCCTGGACGGATATCACCATCAATCTGGCGGATGTGAACGAAGCCGCGGACCGCATCGACTTTTCGGATCTGAAAAATCTGCATGTCGGGGATTTCGGCGGAGCGCTGGTCGTCAAGGCAACCGCTCACGATCCGGACATCTACACCGAGGCCAATCAGCATAACCACTACCGGTTCCTGGATGGGCTGGGCCCCGACGGGCTGATCAGCTCGGATGGCCTCTTCGAGATCGATGCCGCTACGGGACAGGTCAAAGTCCACGCCGACCAACTCACCGATAACGACAAGGGGCAGCATTCCCTCTGGATCGTTGCCTACGATGAGTCCGATCCGTCCCTCGTCAGCCAGGCGTTCAAGTATGACGTCGTCGTTCAGGATGCGACCGGCAACCAGCCGCCGTCGAATCTGCGTCTGACGACCGGCGGAACCGCCATTGCCGTAAACGAGAATGCCGGAAACGACGCATTCCAGTATTTCGTCACGGCCGATGACGACAAACAGGGTCCTCTGAAATACTTCATGGACGCGAACGATCTTTTCGAGATCGATCAAACGACTGGCCAGATCCGCATCAAGGCCAATGCAACCCTCGACCATGAGGCGAACGCAACCTATACGGTGACCGTCCGCGCCCAGGATGGCGAGGGCGCGATTTCCGACCCGCAGACGATCACGATCACGATCGGCGACGTCAACGAGGGGCCGGATACCGTGGCGGTCGCCTATGTGGCGGACGTCCACGCCGGGAGCGGACAGGATATCGTCGTGGCTCAGGCCACGGCGCATGACTTCGACGCTCCCGACTCGGGTTTCGTCGCCAATCGCTTCAAATTCGTCGATGGCGCCTGGTCCGGCACCACGAGCCAGGATGGCTTGTTCGTCATCGACGAGTATACGGGCGAGATCAAAACTGCCCGTGATGTGGTGGGATCGGACGTCTTCAGTCACAACCTGAAGGTCGTGGCCTATGACGATGATGGCCATGTCAGCGCCGAGACGACCTATACGGTGGACGTGGGGCCTGCAGGCAACTCGGCTCCGTCGAATATAACCTTCTCGGAGTTGTTCGTGGCCGAGAATCCCGGCCCGGATGCCGTTCTTGGTCTCTTCCAAGCACAGGACGGTGAGCAGAATCCGGAGGCGCTAACCTTTACATTGGTAGAGGATGGGACGAACGGAGGCCTTACCATTCTCAATGGGAACCAGCTCGTGGTCGCCAATCCCACCAAGATCGATTACGAGCAGTATCCGACCGGCTCTTTCACCATCAAGGTCAAGGCGTTCGACGGGACGGACTACTCCGAAGTCCAGACGATCGAGATCAATATCGAGAACCTGTTCAAGGAGTCCGTCTTCGGAACGGAAGGCAACGATCTGATACTGGGTGGTGCGACTGGTGACATCCTGCGCGGAAATGGAGGCAATGATACCCTCGCAGGCAGTTGGGAGATGGATCGTCTGTTTGGAGGATCTGGGGCGGATTCGTTCGTCTTCGATACCAATCTGACCGTGACGAACCATGATCTTATCATGGACTTTACGGTTGCTGATGGAGACCGCGTCCTTCTCAAGCAGTCGGTGTTCAAGGGGCTGGGAGCGCCAGCTGCACAAGGAGAGCCCCAGCAGATTGCCGCGGCCGAGTTCGGTCTGGGAACGACAGCCACAACCGCCTCGCAGCGGATCCTGTATGACCAGACGACCGGCAATATCTACTATGACGCCGATGGGGCCAATGGGGTGGCGGCCAGGCTTCTGGCGACGATCAATAACAAGCCGGATGGTGTGAACAAGCCGCTTTTGGACGCTTCCATGTTCTTCGTCATCTAGGGAATTTTATGCCTGGGTCTCTTCACAGACGAGATCCAGGCATTTAATGTAACGATATTATCTATATAAAACAGGGGAAAACCAATGGCTCTCTCGCTTACGCCTTATGCTCCTACGGCAACACAATATCATGCCGGTATGGTGAACGGCTCCACTATCGAAATAGCCATCGACGAGAATCTTCCTGCGGGGACGCGTATTGCCGAGATTAAAGGCTGGGAGGCTACAAATTTCTCGTCGATCGTATGGGCCAATAATCCCAATAATAACTTCGAAATTGAAATAGATACCGTGAATAACAAGTGGTATCTCGTCGCCAAAGCAGGAAGCTCATTTGATTACGAGGATGAAAACTGGTTTGGAGTTTATCCGCAAATCTCATTTAAACTGGTGGATGGTTCTGGAAAGACGGTTCTTCAGTCGAACTTTCAAGTTGATCTGAATGATGTTGTGAATGAAACCGTCGACGCGGCGCCGACGGTGACGGCGGGCGGCACGGTCAATGCGGTCGACAACGGCGCGGCGGTGACCCCGTTTGCGGGCGTGACGCTGACCAACGACGACACCACGACGGTGACGCTCACGTTTGCCGACGCGGACGGCGTGCTCAGCGGCACGGGCCTCGGCACCAAGACGGTGACGGGCGGGATCGCGAGCTACACCTTCACCGGGGCGGCGGCGGCGATCCAGGCGACCCTTCAGGGCCTGAGCTTCAACCCGACCGACCGGGCGGCGAACAGCCCTGCGGTCGATACGGTGTTCACGATCGCGGCGACGGATGCGACGCATCCGACGCCGGTGACCGGTCAGGTGACGGTGCACACCACCGCGCATGGTGACGCGGCGCCGACGGTGACGGCGGGCGGCACGGTCAATGCGGTCGACAACGGCGCGGCGGTGACCCCGTTTGCGGGCGTGACGCTGACCAACGACGACACCACGACGGTGACGCTCACGTTTGCCGACGCGGACGGCGTGCTCAGCGGCACGGGCCTCGGCACCAAGACGGTGACGGGCGGGATCGCGAGCTACACCTTCACCGGGACGGCGGCGGCGATCCAGGCGACCCTTCAGGGCCTGAGCTTCAACCCGACCGACCGGGCGGCGAACAGCCCTGCGGTCGATACGGTGTTCACGATCGCGGCGACGGATGCGACGCATCCGACGCCGGTGACCGGTCAGGTGACGGTGCACACCACCGCGCATGCGGACAGTGCCCCTGTCATCGACAGCCTGTCGTCGAGCCAGGTCTCCGAGGATGCGCAGGTCGCAACGGAGGTCGGCGTCTTTGCGGTTCACGACCCGGAGGATGGCCAGGGCGGGCTTGTTTATGAGCTCAAGGATGCGCAGGGCAATGCTGCCAACGCTGGCGGTTTGTTCGCCGTCGACGCCTCTGGACACCTCACGGTTGCCAAGGCACTACCCGACGGGACCGGCAATCAGAATTTCGAGATCACGCTCAAGGTCTCCGACAAGAACGGTGGGGCAGGATCCCTGTCGACCTACCAGACCTTCACCATCACGGTGACGGATGTGGTCGCAGGTAATCATGCGCCGGATCAGCTCCAGCTGAACGGCGGAACGGTCGTCACCGTCAATGAGAATGCCGCCTTTGCCGGCAATCTCACGGCTCATGACTCGGACAACGACACTGCGTTCACCTGGAGCTTCGACAACACGGTTGCCGGCAACGCGAACAACCTGTTCGAGATCGTCGACGACGGCAACGGCACCAAGCAGCTCAAGCTGAAGGCCGGCTTCGACTACGAGGCGCTTCCCGCCAATCAGAAATTCGTCATGGTCTACATGAAGGCCGATGACGGCAAGGCGGGCGGCGTAAGTGCCACCCAGGGCTTCAAGATCAACATCGCCGAAGTCAACGAGGCGCCGGACAATGTCAGGCTCAATGCTGCGACAGCCGTCACGATCGCGGAGAATACGGCAACCAATACGGAAGTGGGTACTCTGACCGCCCATGATCCGGAAGGGCAGGCGGTGACCTACGCCCTCAGCGACAGCGCGGGCGGCCGGTTCAAGTTGGACGCGACAAAGACGAAGATCCTCGTGGTGGACGGCACCAAACTCGATTGGGAGGCGCTTCCCGAAGGCGCCAAATACCACGAGATCAAGGTTGTTGCGACCGATGAAGGCGGCATGTCCTCCGAGCAGGTCATCCGCATCAACCTGAGCGATGTCGATGACACGCCGACGACGAACCATGCCCCTTCGGGGGTGGCGCTGTCGGGGGGCCGGTCCGCGGCGGAATATGCCGCGGCGGGGACGCTGATCGGCTCCCTCTCGGCCACCGACGCGGACGGCGATGCCCTGTCCTATGCGCTCACCGACAATGCCGGCGGCCGCTTCGTGCTCTCCGGCCACAACATCCTGGTCGCCGACGGCTTCCGCCTCGACTTCGAGCAGGCCCGCTCCCACGCCGTCACCGTCCAGGTCTCCGACGGCCATGGCGGGGTCGCGAGCCAGACCTTCGCGATCGGCGTCACCGACGTCGCCCGCGAGGTCACGGCGGGCACGGCCGGCCACGACGTGTTCAAGGCCGGCAAGTACAACGACAGGCTCGGCGGCGGGCTTGGCAACGACAAGCTGTGGGGCGGGCTGGGCAACGACCAGCTCACCGGCGGCAAGGGCAGGGACACCTTCGTGTTCGACACCAAGTTCCATAAGTCGAAGAACAAGGACCTGATCCGGGACTACTCGGTCAAGGACGACACGATCTGGCTCGACAATGCCCTGTTCAAGGCGAACAAGACGCTCTACGCCGCGATCAAGAAGGGCAGCGAGACCAAGCCGCTGAAGATGGCGTCGAAGTTCTTCAGTCTCGACCACGCCAAGGACAAGGACGACTTCTTCGTCTACGACAGCCACAAGCGGGTGCTGTACTACGATGCCGACGGCTCCGGATCCAAGGCCGGCATCGCCATCGCCAGCTTCACCAGCAACAAGGCCTTGAAGAACTTCACCTACAAGGAATTCTTCTTCATCTAGGGCGACGGATCCAAGGGTGGTTTTCACTTTTGGATCCATTCGATGAACACGCCTTCGGGCGGCGCATCCTAGGAAGCCCCGGGGCTCGTCTCCGGGGCTTCAACATTGAGGAACGCTGGGCAGCCGGTCGGATTGACGTGCGTTGTCGGGCCGGCCCCGCCGGCGGAGCATTTTCGGGATCCAGAGGCCGTGTCGGCAGGAAGTGGAAGACCGATCTTCCGCTCGAAAATGCGGCAAGCAGAGACCACGGAAGAGAGTTGCGATTCTGCGGAACTCGAGCCGCTCCAAGCTACCGGTATCACTCAGGGTCCATGAACCAGCCTGACCCAACCGGCCCCTTTCAGATTCTGCATTCTGTTGCAACGCTGGAGGCTCCGGATGCCGGCAGCCGGTGGCGGAATTGTCCGTCCGGACACAATCTCCCCGGCCTTCGCGATACGAAGCCGAGAAGCCCTCAGCCTCTGATGCACTGGGAACCGGCCTTGGCCAACGGTGTGTCGATCCACGCTCCGGATCCGGTACCCCATTCGCGGTCTTTCTTTCGTGCAGGGAGAGGTCGGGACCAATCCCGGAAACTCCACCAGAAGCTTTGTAGCCCTGACCCCTTCAGAGCCAGCCCAGTCGGTCCCGTGGCCGAACCAGTGGCATCGAACGGGCTGTCCTCCCGCTTGGAACCGGTGCGAGGAATGACCCGCCAAGGCGGTCTTGCCGATGATTGGCGTCCGCCCGGGATATTCTTCAATCGCAGCCCGAACCGGCTATAGTACCGAATGCTGAATCCGATCAGTCCTTCCGATTCAGCACGGCTACAGGGGAGAAGATGCCCAAGACTGTTCAGTGGGACGATGTCCGGGCGAGGGAGATCGTTGCGAACCATTCAATGCTGGATGGGGCCGCCCTGCCCATTCTTCACGCCCTCCAGCGCGAGTTCGGGTTCATTCCCGACGAAGCCATTCCTCTCGTCGCCTCCGCGCTCAACCTGTCGCGGGCCGAAGTCCATGGAATCGTTACATTCTATCATGATTTCCGCCGCACGCCGCCGGGCCGGCACGTCCTCAAGATTTGCCGTGCGGAAGCGTGCCAGTCGATGGGCGGCGCTGCCCTCTCTCGCGACTTCCTGGCCCAACAGGGGGTCGATTGGGGGGGGACGACCAAAGATGGCAGCCTTACGATCGAGAGCGTTTATTGCCTCGGCCTCTGCGCCTGTTCACCCTCCGCCCTCTATGATGGGGAGCCCATAGGTCGTCTCGATGGCGAAAAGCTTCACGCCATTGCGCAGGAGGCGAGGGACCGATGACCAGAGTTTACTTGTCCCAGGATTCAGCCTCCCTGGCGCTCGGGGCGGAGGGGATCAGCCGCATTCTCGTCGATGAAGCGGCCAGGCGAGGGGAGGCTGTCGAGATTGTCCGAACCGGATCGCGCGGACTCTTCTGGCTCGAGCCTCTCGTGGAGGTCGAAACGCCGGAGGGACGGATCGCCTACGGGCCACTCGATGTTGCCGAGGTTCCAAGCCTCTTCGGGGCAGGTTTCCTTCTCGGCGCTCCCCATGCGCGGAGACTTGGGCGTTTGGAGGATCATCCTTACCTCGCCCGCCAATCCCGCCTGACCTTTGCCCGATGCGGCATCGTCGATCCGCTGTCCCTGGACGATTATCGGATCCACGGTGGGTTCAAGGGGCTCGAGCGGGCTCTGAGCCTTGAGTCTGTAGCCGTGGTTGCCGAGGTAAAAGGCTCCGGCCTGCGGGGACGGGGCGGCGCGGGATTCCCGACCGGGGTCAAGTGGGACACGGTCCTGAATCTCGATGCGGACCGGAAATATGTAGTCTGCAACGCGGACGAGGGCGACAGTGGCACGTTTGCCGACAGGATGCTCATGGAGGGCGACCCCTTCTGTTTGATCGAAGGCATGACGATTGCGGGTCTCGCCGTCGGCGCGACGAAGGGTTTTGTCTATATCCGTTCCGAGTATCCACACGCGTTTCGAACCATGAATCGCGCCATCGAGATCGCAGCGGAGGCCGGCTATCTCGGGCCCTCCATCGCCGGATCCGGGCGCGCCTTTACACTTGAAACACGGTTGGGGGCAGGAGCCTATATCTGCGGCGAGGAGACATCCCTTCTCGACAGCCTGGAAGGCAAACGCGGCGTCGTCCGCGCCAAACCGCCCTTGCCGGCCTTCAAGGGCCTTTTTGGAAGACCGACCGTTGTCAACAATGCTCTGACCTTCGCCGCCGTTCCGTGGATCATGACTCATGGCGCGAAGGCCTATGCCGGTTACGGCATGGGTCGCTCCCGCGGCACGATGCCGGTGCAACTGGCTGGAAACGTCAAGCAGGGCGGGCTCATCGAACTCGCCTTCGGACCCACGCTGCGCGAACTCGTTTACGATTTCGGGGGTGGAACGGCAACCGGCCGACCTGTGAGAGCGGTGCAGGTCGGCGGCCCTCTTGGAGCCTACTTCCCGGAAGCCATGCTCGAACTGCCTTATGACTACGAGGCTCTCTCACACGCGAAAGGCATGCTCGGGCATGGCGGCATCGTCGTCTTCGACGACAGCATCGATCTCGCCCGGCAGGCACGTTTCGCGTTCGAATTCTGCGCCGCCGAGAGCTGCGGAAAGTGTACACCCTGCCGTATCGGTGCCATTCGGGGCGTCGAGGTCATGGATCGCATCCTCGCCGGAACCGAGCGCGAGCGGAACTTCGCTGTCCTGGCGGATCTGTGTCAGCTTATGACGGATGCCTCGCTTTGCGCCATGGGTGGACTCACTCCCGTCCCCGTGCTGAGCGCCTTGACCCATTTTCCGGAAGATTTCGACAAGGCGCCACGTCAGCCTGCCGAAGCCGAGTAAGGAGCGTTTCGATGGCCCTCATCCAGGAAACCGATTACGGCACGCCAATCTCCGGATCGGAAGCGATGGTTGCGCTGACGATCGATGGTCAGGAGATCTCCGTCCCGGCCGGGACGTCCGTCATGGCCGCGGCCATGATGATGGGCACGAAAATCCCGAAACTCTGTGCGACGGATTCGCTTGAGGCGTTCGGCTCCTGTCGCCTCTGTCTCGTCGAGATCGAGGGACGTCACGGGACGCCCGCCTCCTGCACGACACCCGTGACGGAGGGCATGGTGGTCCATACCCACACGCAGAGGCTTGCCGATCTGCGGCGTGGCGTCATGGAACTCTATATCTCCGATCACCCTCTCGATTGCCTGACCTGTTCGGCAAACGGCGATTGCGAGTTGCAGGACATGGCAGGCGACGTGGGCTTGCGGGAAGTCCGATACGGCTACCAGGGAGAAAACCATCTCGACGCTCCCGACGACGTCTCGAATCCTTATTTCGCGTTCGAGGATTCCAAATGCATCGTGTGCTCGCGCTGCGTGCGTGCCTGCGAGGAGGTGCAGGGGACCTTCGCCTTGACCATCCAGGGGCGAGGGTTCGATTCTCGCATGTCTCCAGGAGGGTCCGACTTCTTCGGGTCCGAATGCGTATCGTGTGGCGCTTGCGTCCAAGCCTGCCCTACGGCATCCCTGAACGAAAAGAGCGTCATCGAACTTGGAAAACCCGAACACTCGGTGATTACCACCTGTGCCTATTGCGGGGTCGGCTGTTCCTTCAAGGCAGAGATGAAGGGCAATACTCTCGTGCGCATGGTTCCCTACAAGGATGGGAAGGCCAACGAAGGCCACTCCTGCGTCAAGGGCCGCTTCGCATGGGGATATGCGACGCACAAGGATCGCGTCACCACGCCGATGATCCGGGAAAAGATCACCGATCCATGGCGCATCGTATCCTGGGACGAGGCAATCGCTCATACGGCTAGCGCTTTCAAGCGTATCCAGGCGCAATATGGCCGTGACTCGATCGGCGGGATCACGTCGTCCAGATGTACTAACGAGGAGACCTTTCTGGTCCAAAAGCTGGTCCGCGCCGCGTTCGGCAACAACAATGTCGATACATGTGCTCGCGTCTGCCACTCACCGACGGGATATGGCCTCAAGACAACGCTCGGTACGTCGGCAGGCACGCAGGATTTCGCGTCTATCGCCCATGCCGACGTGGTCGTCGTCATCGGCGCCAACCCGACGGAGGCGCATCCGGTCTTTGCCTCGCGCATGAAAAGGCGATTGCGGCAAGGAGCGCGCCTGATCGTAATCGATCCGCGGCGGATCGATCTGGTGAGGTCGCCGCATGTCGCAGCGGATTATCATCTCCAACTGCTCCCAGGCACGAACGTCGCGTTGATCAATGCTCTTGCTCACGTCGTCGTCACCGAAGGTCTTGTCGATGAGACCTATGTCCGCGAGCGCTGCGAGATTGCCGAGTTTGAATCCTGGGCGCGGTTCATCGCGGAGCAACGGCATTCCCCGGAGGCCGTCGAACCGCTGACGGGTGTTCCGGCCGCTGATATCCGCGCAGCAGCGCGCCTTTATGCGACCGGGGGCAATGCCGCGATCTATTACGGGCTGGGCGTCACCGAGCACAGCCAGGGTTCGACGATGGTCATGGGCCTGGCGAACCTTGCCATGGCCACGGGAAATCTCGGACGCATCGGCGTCGGCGTGAATCCTCTACGCGGACAGAACAATGTTCAGGGATCCTGCGACATGGGATCGTTTCCGCACGAATTCTCCGGCTATCGCCATGTCTCCGACGACGCAACCCGCCACATGTTCGAGGCACTGTGGAATGTTCCGCTCCAAAGCGAACCGGGCCTCCGGATCCCCAACATGCTGGATGAAGCGGTCGATGGGCGTTTCAAGGGACTTTACATCCAGGGTGAGGACATCGCGCAGTCCGATCCCGATACCCGTCATGTCACGGCTGGTCTGAAAGCGATGGAGTGTGTCGTCATCCAGGATATCTTCCTGAACGAGACCGCCAAATACGCTCATGTCTTCCTTCCGGGATCCTCGTTTCTCGAGAAGGATGGAACCTTCACCAACGCTGAACGACGGATCAACCGCGTCCGCAAAGTGCAGCCGCCACTCGCAGGCATGGCGGACTGGGAAGTGACGATGGCGCTTTCGAATGCTCTCGGCTATCCGATGCATTACGGGCATCCGAGCGAAATCATGGACGAGATCGCTCGTCTGACACCGACATTCGCTGGGGTTTCCTATGAAAAGCTTGAGCGTCTCGGTTCGGTACAGTGGCCGTGCAATGACGCCGCTCCGCTCGGCACACCGACGATGCATGTGGATCGGTTCGTACGCGGCAAGGGCAAGTTCATGTTGACCGAGTTCGTGCCGACTGAGGAGCGCACGGGCCCACGCTTTCCCCTTTTGCTCACGACGGGGCGCATCCTCACGCAATATAATGTCGGAACTCAAACGTGCCGTACTGAGAACAGCCGCTGGCACGAAGAAGATGTCCTTGAGATCCATCCCTTCGATGCAGAAAGTCGCGGCATTCGAGACGGCGACCTGGTCGCCCTGGAAAGTCGCTCGGGTGATATCACGCTCCACGCCCTCATCAGCGAGCGCATGCAGCCCGGCGTCGTCTATACGACGTTCCATCACGCCAAGACCGGCGCGAATGTCGTGACGACCGATTTCTCCGATTGGGCCACCAACTGCCCGGAGTACAAGGTGACGGCTGTGCAGGTGCGTCGCACCAACAGAATGTCCGACTGGCAGGCGCGGTTCGCCGAGGAAGCCCACAGCCTCAAGCGTATCGAAAGCAACCTCGATGCGGCAGAATAAGGTTCAGACAACATTTCCTCTGGCGCAGGAGGTTACGACATCCGTCGTGTCCTTTGACCGCGACGGCTGCAGTCCCGGCCTACGAACGATACCCACGGAAGAACCTATCAACGTCATCTACGCTGGAATTCCATTTGCGGTGATGATGGCAAGCCCTGCCGATCTTGAGGATTTCGCCATCGGTTTCAGTTTCACTGAAGGCATCGTCGAAAGTGTGGACGACGTCCGCTCCATTCACGTCGAGAGGGAGGAGCGCGGCATCCGGCTGCTCATAGATCTTTCGGCTGAGGGGCTGCATGCGCATCTGGCCCGAAAACGTGCCCTTGCCGGCCGTACGGGGTGCGGGTTGTGTGGAATCGATGATCTAGGGGCACTTCCAAAGGCACGTCCACCCGCGGAGCCTGCGCCAACACTGGCGCCTTCTGCCGTCCGCAAGGCTCTCAACACGCTCGAGGGCAACCAGCCGCTCAACGAGTCGACGCGCGCTGTGCATGCGGCCGCGTGGTCGGATCTTGAAGGGAACATCCTGTTCGTCCGAGAGGATGTAGGCCGACATAACGCCCTGGATAAGCTGATCGGGGCCCTGTGCCGCAGCAGCATTGTGCCAAGCCGAGGCTTCTGTATCGTAACCAGTCGTTGTTCCTTTGAGCTCGTTGAGAAAGTCGCGGCCTTCGGTGCGAGAACGCTCGTGGCGATCTCAGCGCCGACATCGCTCGCACTGGATCGGGCACGTCTCCATGATATGACCCTCATCGCCATCGCTCGCCATGACACGATGACAGTATTTCATGGCCTCGAGCGTATCGATCAACAGGGCGTGTCCTCATGAGCTCCGAAAAGCTGATCCATATGGCCAACCAGATCGCGGGGTTCTTCAGGTCCTACCCGGAAGAACAGGCTATTGCCGGGATTCATGATCATCTCGCCGCTTTTTGGACGCCCCATATGAGGGACGCCATCATGAGCTGTGCATGGGAAGAGGGAAACGGGATCGATCCTCTCGTCCTCCTAGCACTGCGGACTTTTCCAACTGCAAAGGGTTCTGTCGAGAAGCCCGCCGCCGGCCCAAGCCAACCTGACCCGCAAGGGCGGGATGCTGGTTGAACAATGCGGGGGCGCGACGTCTAGAGGTTGTCCCTGCGTGTCGGGGGCTGCGGATCCTCTTGCCGATAGATCGTCTCGGCGATCGACAAGAGCGTTTCGCGATCGGTGCTGCCCGTAACCACGTAAGACAGGTCGCGATCGATCCACGAGAACGCAGCTATGTCGCCCTGTGCCTCGAAGCGGAAGGCGGTCGGCTGACTGCCGCTGTCCGGACGCGCGTAGAATGTCAGACGCTTCCCTTTGCTGTCCTCATACATAAAGAGAGCAGCCGGGGACGATCCTGCAGGAAGCAATCGGCCGCCGACGAGATGGAATCCCTGCTGCGTCAAATCGGGAGCCTTGATCCGCTTGCCGAGGCGACGGGAGAGCCACTGCACCAGATGAGCTTCCTGATTGGCACCGACCTCAACTGGATGGGCCGTTTCGACCACATAGGTCCGGTAGGCTGCCATCGCATCCTGCGCGACTCGTCGTGTCTCCACAGGGCCCGGCGTGACTTGAGACGTGATCCAGGCGTGGCCGGCAGCGCCAATGACCGAGCCCACAATGAGCCATGCAGCGGCCGCGGCCGTGGCCGTCCACGCCCGAGAGAACCCGCGACGGTGACCGGCCATGATATTGGCAACCCGGAGACGGGCTGGAATGGGTTCGCTGGCCTTCGCGCTTAAGCGTTGACGCAGCGCCTCCCGCTGCTGGGTATAAGCGGCGACCTGTGCGGCGGACCTCTCATGGTTTTCGAGATAGGACTCCACAGCAGCCCTGCGCTCGGGGGGCAGATAGCCATCCACGTAAGCCTGAAGGTCGTCTTCGCCGATCGGGAGCTCAGTCGTCATTTCACTCTCCTGAGCACCGTCATCCGCCCGGTTTCCATGAACCGCCTCATTTTCTCCCGTGCCCGGCTCAATCGGGACATGATCGTCCCAACCGGGACGGCGAGCGCCTTGGCCGCTTCTTCATATGAAAGATCCTCGACACTCACGAGCAGCATGACCGAGCGCTGTTCCTCTGGCAGGGCGTCCAGGGCTGTTAGGATATCCTGCAGGCCCGGCTGCTCGTCGGGGGCGCTTTCCGGGGAGGCCCAATCGACAAGCGTGTCCGTGCCGACCTGGATACCCCGCCGCTTCTGTTGCCGTATCCGATCTACGAACAGGTTGTGCTGGATCGCGAAGAGCCAAGCCTTGAGTCCGCCATCCCGTCGCCGCGAGTGCCACTTGCCGATCGCGCGCTCGAGGGTATCCTGGACAAGATCGTCGGCCGCCTCACTGTCGCGCAAGAGGGCCCAGGCGTGACGCCGTAAACTCGGAATGAGCGGTTCGAGAAGGGCGGCGATCTCGTCCAAGACAGGTACCTTCTACCCTGGGTTCATCCGGATCTTAGGGCGCAGCAACATGCCAGATGTTATTGACGCCATCGCCCGTTGTCTCGCCAGGCTTTGTATCCTTAACCCATGTATAGAGCGGCTTGCCTTTGTAGGCCCATTGCATTGAACCGTCGTCACGCTTCACGAGGCTCCATTCCCCTGACGCCTTCGCGCTGGCGTCGGCCATGAGGGGGGGCCAGTTCTGTGCACAAGTTCCATTGCAGTTGGACTTGCCCGTAGCATCCTTGTCAAAGGTGTAGAGGGTCATGCCCTTCATATCGACGAGAGCCTTGCCTTTTGAGGTCTCTGCAATCTTCGCCGGTGTTGCGGTCTGGGCAGCCGCGACGCTCGCGCCGAGCAGAGCGCCGAACAGGACAGCCGTACAGAATGTCGATTTCAACACGGTTTTTCTCCCTGGGCCGGTATTGACCCACCTATTGAGACGACGAGATTGCCCCTTTATTCCGGAGACATATGTATTCTTTGCTGATTTTTTTTCGCGAATGCCAACCGAGGTCAGATATCCGGCTGTCCATCCGAACCGATAGACGCATTAGTCCATCGTAGTGGTCGCCAAGGGATGGCTAGGTCTTGTGGAAAGCCTGGTGGCGATACAGAATGCCCGGCAACAAAGCCCAGTACTGGGTAAGAGCCGGGCGAGCCCGGCAGAGTGCGTAGGAAAAACTGCGCCGCAGAGGAAACGAAGCCGCATGGCACGCTCAGCAGGCGCGCTGTGTCCGGAGAGGAGGCGTCGGTGACGACGATTGCTGACTCGCGCGAGGATACATTTCCGAAGCTGATTGTCAGCAATGCACGCGTTCGCCCGCAGCGGACCGCCTTTCGCCACAAGGATCTCGGAATCTGGCAATCGTGGACTTGGGCGGAGGTCCACGAGATCGTCCTGGCCTACGCCGCCGGCCTCCATGAACTCGGCCTGCGCCGTGGTGGGAAAATCGCTGTCATAGGCCACAATCGTCCTTATCTTTACTGGACGATCATGGCGGCTCAGTGGATTGGAGCGACACCGATCCCGGTTTATGCCGATTCCGTCGCCGAGGAGATGTCGTACGTCCTCGCTCACGCCGGTGTCACCCATGCCGCCGTTCAGGATCAGGAGCAGGTCGACAAGCTGATCTCCGTCTCAGGCGAGCTGCCTGAACTGGACCGCATTCTTTACGACGAGGATCGGGGACTGCGAGATTACGACCACAGCCGCCTGCATTCGATCCGATCGGTTATCGAGCGGGGACGTGACAGGCTGAAGGACGGCGAGAGCGCAGCCCTGTTCCAGCGGGAGCTCAAGGCCGGCAAGGGGTCCGATCTTGCGATCATCCTCTACACTTCAGGGACGACAGGCCGCCCGAAAGGAGTGATGCTGACGTTCGACAGCGTTATCGCCGCGGCAGAGATCGGATGCAATTTCGACAATCTCGATGAGACCGACGAGATCATCGCCTATCTTCCGATCGCATGGGTGGGGGACCATATTTTCTCGTATGCCCAGGCGATTCTGTCAGGGCTTTGCGTAAACTGTCCCGAAAGCCCGGAGACGATCGCCGACGACAGGCGGGAGGTCGGGGCTACCTATATCTTCGCACCGCCCCGCGTGTTCGAAAGCATGTTGACGCTCACGATGGTCCGTATGGAGGATGCCGGAGCGCTCAAACGGCGCATGTTCAAGTACTTCATCGACCACGCGACAAGGGTCGGTGAAAGGATCCTCAACCGGGACGCAGGCGTCGGCCTTTGGGGCCGCTTCGTCTGGCATGTGGGGAATGCCCTGGTTTATGCGCCGCTGCGCAATCGCTACGGCATGACCAAGTTGAAGGTGGGATACACAGCCGGCGAGGCCATCGGCCCGGAGATCTTCCGGTTTTATCGCTCCATTGGCGTCAACCTGAAGCAACTCTATGGGCAGACGGAAGCCTCCGTCTACATTACCATGCAGCCCGACGGGGAGATTCACGCCGATACCGTCGGAAGGCCCGCGCCGCGGGTCGAGATTCGCATCGATGAGAACGGCGAGGTGCTCTACCGGTCGCCCGGCGTCTTCGTCGGCTACTACAAGGACGACGAGAAGACGGCGGAAACAAAGACGCCGGATGGCTTCGTACGTTCGGGCGACGCAGGATTCTTCGATGCCGCCGGCCACCTGAAGATTATCGATAGAGCGAAGGATGTGGGGCGGCTGCGTGACGGTTCGCTTTTCCCGCCGAAATACATCGAGAACAAGCTCAAGTTCTATCCGAACATCAAGGAGGCGGTATGCTTCGGCGATGGGCGCGACTATGTCGGATGCTTCATCAATATCGACCTCGTCGCCGTCAGCAACTGGGCGGAGCGCAACGGGGTGACCTATGCCTCCTACCAGGAGCTTGCCGGCCACCCGCTGGTTTATGACATGATCGAGAAGCACGTCGATGAGGTCAACTGTTCCCTGGCCGCGGAGCCCCGCATGGGCGGAGCGCAAATCAAGCGTTTCCTGATTCTGCACAAAGAACTGGATGCCGACGATGGGGAGTTGACCCGTACCCAGAAGGTTCGGCGCGGCTTCATCGCGGAGCGATACGCCACTCTGATCCAGGCGCTTTACGATGGGTCGTTGGAAACCGACGTCACCACGGAGGTGACATTCGAGGACGGACGCAAGGGAGCAATCTCCGCGCGCGTCAAGCTGCGCGATATGGCGCCTCATCCCTACAAAGAAGGCGTTGCGCTGCAGGAGGCAGCGGAATGAGACCCTTCGCACAACAGACGGCAGGCACGGACGATACGCTTTTAGCCGTCGAGAACGTGTCCTTGAAGTTTGGAGGCGTGAAAGCACTCACTGACGTTTCATTCGATATCAGGAAAGGCGAGATTCGGGCGATTATCGGTCCGAACGGTGCCGGGAAGACCTCGATGCTCAACTGCATTAACGGCTTCTACTATCCGACCGAAGGCCGCATTACCTTCAAGGGGGAGACGCGGCGAAAGATGCGGCCGCATGAGGCGGCGCGCGGGGGCATCGCGCGTACCTTTCAGAATGTCGCCCTCTTCAAGAGCATGTCGACGCTCGACAACATCATGGCCGGACGCTCCCTCAAGATGAGAGCGAGCTTCTTTTGGCAACTGTTCCGTCACGGCCCCGCCCTGCGGGAGGAGGTCTCACATCGGAAGGTGGTCGAGGACATCATTGATTTCCTTCAGATTCCGCACATTCGCCACATCCCGGTCGGCCGACTTCCTTATGGATTGCAAAAGCGTGTGGAGCTTGGGCGTGCCCTCGCCATGGAGCCGGATCTACTCCTGCTCGATGAACCTATGGCTGGAATGAATCTCGAAGAGAAGGAGGACATGTCCCGCTTTATCGTCGAAGTGAACCAGCAGTTCGGGACGACGATCGCGCTCATAGAGCACGACATGGGCGTGGTTATGGATCTCTCCGACAGGGTTGTCGTGCTGGAGTACGGTCGAAAGATTGCGGACGGGACACCCGAACAGGTGAAAGGCGACCCACGCGTCGTCGACGCCTATCTCGGCGTGGCGCATTGAGGAGGACACATGGATATTTTCTACAAGGTCCTCGTGGAACCCTTCATCTTCATGGGGGAAGCCCCGGACCTTTTGGTGCAGACCCTCTGGGAGGGCCTTGTGTCCGGCGTTCTCTACGCGCTGATAGCACTTGGCTTCGTCCTGATCTTCAAGGCGTCCGGTGTCTTCAATTTCGCCCAGGGGATCATGGTCGTCTTTGCCGCGCTGACTCTGATCTGGTTCTACGAAAAAGGCATTCCCGCCTTTATGGCGCTCATTCTTACCGCGATCGTGATGCTGCTTCTCGCCATGGCGGTAGAGAGGATCGTTCTTCGCCCTCTCGTCAACCAGCCGGACATCATTCTTTTCATGGCGACCTTCGGCTTGACCTATCTTCTGATCGGTCTGGGCGAGTTGGTCTTCGGCGGTTCTCCGAAGGAAATGATTACTGATGCCCTCCTTCTGCCTCAAGGCACGACGGAACTGACCATTTTTGGCGGATCGGTCCGCTTCCAGCATCTCGATATCGCGGCGGCCATAATTGCGTCACTCATCATCGGGCTTCTTGCCGTCTTCTTCTCGAAGACGCGGATCGGTCGCGCGTTGCGCGCCGTTGCCGACAGTCACAAGGCTGCTCTATCCGTCGGCATCTCCCTGAACCAGATCTGGGTCATCGTCTGGTTCGCTGCCGGGATCGTGGCCCTCGTTGCGGGCATCATGTGGGGCGCCCGATCAGGCGTCTCCTTCTCTCTCCAGATCATCGCCCTGAAGGCACTTCCCGTGCTTATCCTGGGTGGTTTCACCTCGATCCCCGGAGCCATCATCGGCGGCCTGATCGTCGGAGTCGGGGAGAAGCTGGGTGAGTTCTATTGGGGTCCGCTCGTCGGCGGCGGGATCGATACCTGGCTTGCCTATGTCATTGCACTGCTGTTCCTCCTCTACAGGCCGCAAGGGCTGTTCGGGGAGCGCATCATCGAACGTATCTGAGGGAACGACGCGTGCTCTATCGTGAAGCGGGACAGTTCAAAACCACCTATTCGTCCGACATGGCGGTTTTCCGCCTGCGGGAAGATCGGATCGGGCTGACTGTCATCATCCTAGCAGCCTACGGACTCACCTTCGTCGGAAGTGACTTCCTCCTTCAGGCCGTTCTGATTCCCTTTCTCGTCTTCTCGCTCGCAGCCATTGGTCTTAACATCCTGACTGGCTACGCGGGCCAATTGTCGCTCGGCACCGGCGCATTCATGGGGGTCGGTGCCTATGCATGCTATAAGCTCATGACGGCTTTCCCTGATGTGAACGTCATCATTTGGATTCTTGTGTCCGGCCTCTTTTCGGCCGTTGTCGGCGCGCTTTTCGGGCTACCTTCCCTGCGCATCAAGGGTTTCTACCTTGCTGTTGCGACACTGGCCGCTCAGTTCTTCCTGCAATGGTGCTTCATCCGCATACCGTGGCTCGTGAACTACAATGTGTCAGGAGCGCTCGATGCTCCCTTGCGGACTGTTTTCGGCATCCCGGTCGTCGGTGCCACAGCGACGCCGCAGACGCGCTACTTCGTTGTCCTTTCCCTGGTAATCCTGTTGACGTGGTTCGCATCGAACCTCGTGCATGGTCGCATCGGGCGAATGTGGATCGCTGTGCGGGACATGGATCTCGCGGCGGAGTTGATGGGAATCCGCCTGCTTCGGACAAAGCTTATGGCCTTTGCCGTGTCATCCTATTTCTGCGGGGTGGCAGGAGCGCTCATGGTATTTCTCTGGTACGGCGGTGCCGAGTACGACGTCTTCAACATCAATCAATCCTTCTTCATTCTGTTCATGGTGATCATCGGAGGACTCGGCAGCCTTATCGGGTCCTTCTTCGGCGCCGCCCTCATCTTCATCATGCCAATTCTGCTTGGCGTGGTACTGCCAATCATGCTCTCGCCCTTCGGGCTCTCAGTCGGCTCCGAGACCATTGAGCATCTGCGCTTCATGATCGTGGGCGCGCTCATCATATTTTTCCTGATCGTCGAACCACACGGACTCGCGCGGCTCTGGCAGATCGGCAAACAGAAGCTCCTGGTCTGGCCGTTTCCCTACTAAGGTAGCTGGGACGCCGCTAAGCCAAGGAGACATCGCTCGACAACGACCGGTTCAGCCGGACAATATGGGAGAAAGGCAGATGTCTTTACGTAGAATGGGCCTTGGATTGGCCGTTGCAACGCTGATGGGAGGTGCGGCGCTTCCCGCGGTCGCGCAGGATTCCATTTACGTGCCCTTGTTCACCTACCGGACGGGGCCTTTTGCTGGATCGGGTACTCATATCGCCGACGGCATGCACGATTACCTTGAAATGCTGAACCAGCGCGATGGCGGTATTGGTGGGGTCAAGCTCGTCATCGAAGAATGCGAAACGGGATATGATACCAAGAAGGGCGTCGAATGCTACGAGGCGGTGAAGGGTAAGAATCCTGTCATCGTCAATCCGTGGTCGACAGGCATTACCTTGCCTTTGATTCCCCGTGCGGCTGTGGACAAGATCCCCATCCTTTCGATGGCATATGGTCTGTCGGCCTCGGCACGCGGTGACATCTTTCCCTGGGTCTTCAACCCGCCAAGCACCTACTGGGACGGCATGTCGATGATCGTCAAGTATATCGGCGAGAAGGAGGGCGGACTCGACAAGTTGAAGGGCAAGAAAATCGGCTTCCTTCATCTCGACGCCAGCTTCGGAAAAGAGCCAATTCCGCTGCTTGAAGAACTCTCAAAGGAACTCGGGTTCGAAGTAAAGCTCTATCCTGTGGCTGCGCAGGATATGCAGAATCAGTCGTCCCAGTGGTTGAGCGTCCGTCGCGACCGTCCGGACTACATGGTGATGTGGGGATGGGGCTCCATGAATGGCGGCGCCATCAAAGAGGCCGTCCGTTCCGGTTATCCCATGGACAAGTTTCTCTCCGTCTGGTGGCCGGGAGAGGACGATGCCAGGAGCGGGGGCGCCGGCGCCAAGGGGTTCAAGATGCTCAACTGGCATGGCGTCGGAACCACCTATCCCGCCCTGCAGGACATTCTCAAGAATGTGGTCGACAAAGGACTCTCGAAGGCTTCCAAGGACAAGGTTGGCGAACTGCTCTATAACCGCGGCGTCTATAATTCGCTTTTGATCGCCGAAGCCATCGCGAACGCTCAGAAGCTCACGGGCAAGAAGGCCGTGACGGGCGAGGATGTCCGCCGCGGCATGGAGACGATCAACCTCGATCCTGCTCGCCTCAAAGCGCTTGGGCTCGAAGGCTTTACCGATGCGATTGCGCTGTCCTGCAGCGACCACAACGGCCACCGTCCCGCCTTTATGCAGGAGTGGGATGGCACGAAATGGGTCAAGATCTCCAATCCCATCGAGCCCATGGGCGACCGCGTGCGGGCGCAGCTCGATGCGGCTGCCAAGGACTATGCGGAAAAGAACGCAGGTTGGCCCAAGCGGACGGAGGCCTGCGACAAGGCAAGCTAATTTCCCTTTGAGTAACGCAGCAGGTGCGTGGACGGGATCGGGTCCTGTCCGCGCGCAGCCCTGATAAGGAAATCGCGGTGGAACAGGCGGCTCAGGCGAAGGCTGAAGATCTCGTTCTCTCAGTCAACAATATCGAGGTCATCTATGACCACGTGATCCTTGTCCTCAAAGGTGTGTCCTTAAACGTTGTGCGTGGCGGAATCGTCGCGCTTCTAGGTGCCAATGGGGCAGGTAAGACGACAACCCTGAAAGCGATATCGAATCTGCTTCATGCGGAGCGGGGGGAGGTAACAAAAGGCAGCATCGCGTTCGATGGAAAGCGGGTCGACAAGCTGTCCCCCAACGAACTGGTACGTCGCGGCTGCATTCAGGTCCTCGAAGGGCGCCATTGCTTCGGCCATCTGACGATCGAGGAAAATCTCCTGACCGGTGCCTTCACGCGCCGCGACGGGAACGCCGCGATTCGGCGCGATCTTGAAAACATTTACGACTATTTCCCACGTCTGAGGCAGCGACGCGGCTCCATGGCAGGCTACACGTCAGGCGGCGAACAGCAGATGTGTGCAATTGGACGGGCGATGATGTCTCGACCAAAGATGATTTTGCTGGACGAGCCATCAATGGGTCTCGCTCCCCAGATCGTGGAAGAGATCTTTGAGATTGTCCGCAAGCTCAATGAATCAGAAGGTGTGTCATTTCTCCTCGCTGAACAGAACACCAATATGGCGCTGAAATACGCAACCTATGGCTATATCCTTGAAACGGGCCGTGTTGTCATGGATGGCCCAGCTGCCATGTTGCGCGAGAACGAGGATGTGAAGGAATTCTACCTCGGTGTTTCCGAAGGAGATCGGAAATCGTTTCGGGAGGTGAAGAGCTACAAGCGCCGCAAGCGCTGGCTCGCCTGACACCTTTCACCTGTACTCAAGGATAGAGAGCAAGACCGGTGACCGAGTTTTTCGACAGGCTTGAAACGCGCGACCCCGCCGCGCGCGAAGCGGATCTCTTCGCCCGTCTTCCGAGCGTCTTGGAGCGAGCCGTTCACGCGCCGTCCTACGCCGCGCGACTGAAGGGAATTGATCTCGCTTCGATTTCTAGCCGCGAGGCGCTTGCGCGTCTGCCCATCCTGCGCAAGGCGGAAATGCCTGGTCTCCAGAGAACTGCACTTCCATTTGGTGGCTTCGTACCTGCTCCGAAAAATGCCTTTGGACGACTCTTTACGTCGCCAGGACCGATCTTCGAACCGGAAAGCACGGAGCCGGACACCTGGCGTGCCGCACGAGGCCTGCACGCGGCAGGCCTTCGCAAGGGTGACGTGGTGCTCAACACCTTGAGCTACCATATGACGCCGGGCGGCTTCATCATGGATTCGGGAGCGCGGGCCCTGGGATGCCCGGTTATTCCGGCCGGTCCCGGCAATGTCGAGCAGCAGTACGAACTGATCGAGGCGTATCGACCATCCGCGTACACGGGCACTCCGGATTTCCTCAAAATCCTGCTCGATGGTGCGGAGGCGGCTGGGCGGGATCTCACGTCCATCCGGCGGGCGCTGGTATCCGGCGCGGCGTTCCCGAAATCGCTCCAGGAGGAGTTCGCCAACCGGGGGATCGCTGCTTTTCAGGCCTATGCGACGGCAGATCTTGGCTTCATCGCGTACGAAACCTCCGCACGCGAAGGGCTTGTCGTCAACGAGAACATTATCGTGGAGGTCGTGCGCCCCGGAACAGGCTATCCTGTTCCCGACGGCGATGTAGGCGAGATCGTCGTGACCACGCTTGATCCGGAGCGGCCGTGGATTCGTCTCGCGCTCGGAGACCTGACTGCCATCTTATCCGGACCAAGCCCCTGTGGTCGTACGAATATGCGCATCAAGGGGTGGATGGGTCGCGCCGATCAGGCCACGAAGGTAAAAGGGATGTTTGTAAGGCCCGAGCAGATCGCGGAAATCGGCCGCCGTCACCCTGGGCTTGGTCGCCTCCGACTTGTCGTGACCCGGGAAAATGAAACCGATGTCATGACATTGAACGTCGAAGCGTCGCTCTCCGATCCGGATATCGCGTCGGAGATTGCCGTCGCGCTCCAGGACCTAACGAAGTTGAAAGGGCATGTCGCGGTCGTTCCGCCTGGGTCGCTGCCGAACGATGGCAAGATCATCGTGGATGAGCGAAGCTACGATTAGAGCATCGACCGAAAGCGGATCCGCCCGAAGCTCCGGCCAGCGATTGGCGCATCGCCTGTTGCTGAAATCCGGGCCGACTTCTCCGCACGTTGTGCCAATGTCGAGCACGTCGTGATGTTTGGGAGAGCCGCTCTATTGTAGGCGCTCGCTCTCCCAAGATCTCGACCTACCGACCGACCGCATAAGCCTGCATCAACCGCGGTGTCGCCGCACCGTGGAGCATTCCATCCTTATCCCGACTTGCCGCGACCAGACGCCCGACGGTCCAGGCCGGCATCGCTTCAATGTCATGACCGCGAGATCGCAGGTCGTCGAGAACCTCGGCGCCAAAGGTTTCCTCGATCGCGAGATGCCCCGGCTTCTGCTCGCGCGGATAGAACGATGACGGGAAATGCGCCGTGTGGGCCATGGGCAGGTCAATGGCTTCCTGCAAATTGAGGCCATGGTGGGCATGGCGGAGGAAGAGCAGCAGCTGCCACTGCTCCTGCTGGTCTCCGCCCGGCGAACCAAACACCATATAGGGCTCGCCGTCCTTCTCCGCGAGGGTAGGAGTAAGGGTCGTACGCGGTCGCTTGCCGGGCTCCAGGCTTGCCGGAAGGCCTGGCTCCAGCCAGAACATCTGCGCGCGCGAGTTGAGCATGAAGCCAAGTTCAGGAATGACCGGCGATGATTGCAGCCAGCCGCCGGACGGCATGGCTGCGATCATGTTACCGTGGCGGTCGACCACGTCGATATGAACTGTGTCGCCTCGACGGGCAGATCGCATGGACGCCAAGGTCGGCTCGCCGCCCGTCACCTTCCGGTCCGTCGTGGAGAGGTCGCGAAGCGCCTTTAGTGCACGCTCAACCTGAAGTTCGTACCCTTCCACATGACCCGGACGAAGCTCGAGCGATGCCCTCTCGCCGATCAGCTTGCGCCTTTCGTCCGAATAGGTATCGGAGAGGAGGGTCTCTATAGGGACTTTTACGAAATCCGGATCCCCATAATAGGCTTCGCGGTCGGCAAAGGCGAGCTTCATCGCCTCAACGACAGTATGGACGAAGGGTGCGCTTGTCGGCCCCATGGCCTCGAGGTCGAAGCCCTTCAAGAGAGCCAACGTCTGAAGGAAGACGGGACCCTGTCCCCACGGCCGAATCTTGTTGACCCGGTAATTATGGTATTCATAGGTGAGCGGTGTGTCATAGCTTGCGGACCACGAGGCCAAATCATCCGCGGTGATCACGCCGCGATGGCGAGCGCCGGATTGATCCATCACCTCATGGCTGCGTGCGAAGCGATCGATTGCCTCGGCCACAAAGCCCTTGTAGAAGGCATCTCGCGCAGCCTCGATTTCACCCTCACGGTCGCGCCCTTTCGCTTCGGCCTCTCGCAGAATGCGCTTCCAGGTTTCCGCAAGCTGCGGGTTGCGGAACAGCTTGCGCGGCTCCGGTGCATTTCCGCCAGGAAGGAATACAGCAGCAGAGGTTGGCCACTCGGCTTCAAAGAAGCCCTTCAGCCCCTTGATCGTGTCCGCCACCCGCGGAAGCAGCGGATGACCCTTTTCGGCGTAATAGATCGCGGGCTCGAGCACATCACGCAGACGGAGGTTCCCGTGATCGCGCAACAGGATCATCCAGGCATCGAAGGCTCCGGGAACGACGGTCGCGAGGAGTCCATTGCCCGGGATCAGGGCCAGGCCTTCGCGCCTGTAATGATCGATAGTAGCGCCCTTCGGGGCCGTTCCCTGGCCGCAGAGGACCTCCACCTTCCCGGTTCGTGCTGAATAGAAGACCGCCGGGACCTCGCCTGCGGGCCCGACAAGATGAGGTTCGACAACCTGCAGTACGAACGCCGACGCGACGCAGGCATCGAACGCATTGCCATTCTTCTCAAGAATCGACATTCCGGCTGCGGAGGCAAGCCAATGGGTCGAGGTGACGACACCAAAAGTGCCAAGGATTTCAGGTCGAGTGGTGAACATGTATCTGATCCGAAGTGAGACGTTAGTTTTCGCGAGGATCCAGAGCATCGCGCAGGCCGTCGCCTAGAAGGTTGAAGCCGAGCACGATGAGGAAGATGGCGGAGCCGGGGAAAAAGGACATCCACGGCGCCTGGTCCATGAAGTTCTTGGCCGTATTCAGCATGGAACCCCAGGACGGATTTGGCGGTTGCTGGCCGAGGCCGAGAAACGAGAGGCTGGCCTCGGCGATGATGGCGCTGGCAATCGTGAGGGTCGCCTGGACGAGAATCGGGGGAACAACATTTGGCAGGATATACCTCAGGATGATCCAGAAATTCGGTAGGCCGATTGCGCGCGCGCCCTCGACGTAATCCTCAGTCTTGATGGAAAGAACCTGGCCGCGTGTGAGACGAATGAAGATCGGCATGGCCGAGAGACCGATGGCGATCATGGCGTTGCTCAAGCTTGGGCCCAGGAAGGCCGCGAGCGCAATGGCGAAGATCAGGAACGGGATGGCGAGCATCGCTTCCGTGGCTCGAGAAATCACTGCGTCGATCCAGCCGCCGAAATAGCCGGCGACGAGGCCGAACGGGACACCGAGCAGTACCGCAATCGTCACGGAGATGACGCCTGCGGAAAGCGAGGCCCGCGTTCCCCACAGCATTCGTGAAAATACGTCGCGCCCCAACTCGTCTGTGCCGAACCAGAAAGCGGCGGACGGTGCCTTGCGGATCGTCATGAAGCTCGGCTTGACCGGATCGAACGGAGAAACCATTGGCGCAACGATCGCAACGACGACGAAGAACAGGACGATGCCGGCTCCAAAGAGGCCACTGCGGTTCTTCAGGAATTTAGCGAGGATGCGATTGCGCTTCTTCGGAAGTGCCACATCTTCGGAGATGGCAAGGGTCATCGGGCGTGCCTCAGGCGCGGATTGGCCAGAACATACAGGACATCGGCGAGCAGATTCATGACGATGAAGCCAACGGCCGTGCACAGGACGACGCCCTGAACGACGGCGTAGTCGCGGTTGAAGACCGCGTCGACCACGAGCTTGCCGAAGCCGGGAATCGTGAAGATCTGCTCGGTCAAAACGGCGCCGGCGAGCAACTCGCCAAAGAGCAGAGTCGAGAGGGTAATGATGGGCATAAGGGCGTTTCGCAGGGCGTGCTTCATGATCACGACGCGGCTAAGCAATCCCTTGGCGCGAGCGGTTCGGATGTAATCCGAACGCAGGACGCCGAGCATGGCGCTTCGCGTATGGCGCATCAAGCTGGCTGCAAGGCCTGTACCAAGCACGAAAGCCGGCATGATCATGGTCTTGATGTTCAGCCAGAGATCTTCGCTGGGAGGGACGAAGCCTGAGGCAGGCAGCAATTTCCAGCGCACGGATACCAGCATGATGAGAAGGATTCCGAGCCAGAAGTTTGGAATCGACAAGCCTGACAACGCAACCACGTTGGCGGCATAATCGATTGAAGTACCTTTCCGAACTGCCGAAATGATTCCGGCTGGGATGCCGATGGCCAACGCAATGACCATTGCCAGTATAGCCAGCTCGATCGTCACTGGCAGCTTGCCGAGAATGAGAGTGAGGACGGGAATGTCCGTTCGCAAGGACACTCCCAGGTTTCCCTGGAGTACCTGGGTGAACCAAGCGAAGTATTGCACGGGAATTGGATCGTCGAGGCGATACTTCTCGCGAAGAAACGCCAGGACCTGAGGATCGCGCTCCTCGCCCGCCAGGGTCAGTACGGGATCTCCGGGCAAGAGCTGCTGCAGGGTGAAGACCAGCACCGACACGATCAATATCGTCGGGATGGCAATCAGGATTCGTCTGGCGATATAGCGGAGCATGCGGGTCAGGCTTCCGGTGCGTGACAGAGAGCGTGCCCGGCGCTTCCGCCGGACACGCGCATGGTTGAGGCGCTAGGAGGAGAACTTCATTCCCTTGAGACGGATCATGCCATCGGGATAGGCCCGGAAACCTTCAACTTTCTTGGCCAGTACGAACGGCCAAGGCTGGTAGTACGTGTAGATGATCGGCAGTTCGTCCTGCAGGATCGTCTGCGCCGCGTCATAGAGCTCCTTGCGCTTAGCCTCATCGGTGATAACCCGCGCTTCATTCAGGAGGCGATCAACCTCCTGGTTGCAATAGCGCCCATCGTTCAAGCCGCCCTTGCAGGTTACGAAGGGATGAATATTTCCGTCAGGATCGACCCGGCCAGACCAGCCGATAACGTTGACATCGAAATTGCCGGCCTGAGCTTCTTTCTGCATGGCGGCGAACTCGGTCGGGCGGAGCGAAATATCGAAACCGGCCTCCGCCGCCATCGCCTGGATGATCTCGGCGATTTGCTGTGCCGTTGTGCCAGTTCCGAATGTTAGGTCGAACTTCACGCGTTCGACACCGGCTTCCTTCAAGAGCTTCTTCGCCTTCTCGACATCGCGCTTTTTGGCTGCGAACTTCTTGTCGTTATAGGGGCTCGCCTCCGGGAAGGGCTGGCCTGCCGGCGGGAAGATGCCCTGGCCGACGACTTCGTTGATCACATCGCGGTCAATGGCATATTCGAGCGCCTGGCGAACGCGCTTGTCCTGGCCGAGCGGCGACTTCGAGCGCTCGCCATTATTGGTGTTGATCGTCAGACCTTGGTAGCCGATGCCGCTCACGGGCGCAAAAATGAGAGAGGAATCGCTCTTAACGGCTGCGACGTCGCTCGGGGCCAAACGTTCCAGCATGTCGAGATTGCCGGACTTGAGATTGGCCAGCCGCACGGTGGTGTCTGGAATCGGCTGGAACACGACCTTCTCAAAATTGTAGCTCTTTGCGTCCCAGTAGTCCTTGAAACGCTCGAGGACGATGCGATCGTTCTGCACGCGCTCGACGAACTTGTAGGGACCTGAACAAACAGGCTTCTGGCCGAAATCGGCTGCGGCGAGTGCCTTCGGCGACATGATCATGCCGGCGCGGTCGGAAAGCTGCGACAGCAGCGTCGCATCCGGCCGCGACAGCTTCAGGGCTACCGTCATGTCGTCAACAGCTTCGACACTCTCGACCGAACCGAGCTCGCTCTTGCGAAGGCTGTCCGGCAGCGTTCGGGCGCGGTCGATATTCGCTTTGACGGCGGCGGCGTTCAGAGGCTCTCCATCGTGGAATTTCACGCCGGAGCGGAGCTTAAGCGTGAGGGTCTTCGGATCCGTCCAGGTCCACTCCGTCGCGAGCTGGGGAACGAATTTCAGGTCTGGTGTGATATCGACGAGCTTGTCGCACAAGGATGTGAACACGATACGCCCGACGAAGGTCCGGGCGCGGTGCGGATCGAGCACGTCGGGATCTTCATTCAATCCGATCCTGAGCGTCTGCGCGGAGGCTGCGGTGCCCATCGCAAATGTGGCAGCCATCGCCAACATGAATAGGGGCTTTTTCAATGATCTCTCCTCTGGTTTTCAGCGGCCTGGTTTTGCGGCTTCATCTTGGCGCTTCCGCCAGGATTGATAGAGTGCCATACGCTTGGCGAATGCTGCGCTTGGCGGTGGCGCCGTCAAAGCGCCGGCGCCTGCATTCTGAATTTCGCGCCAGAAGTGGCAGGCGACCGAGCGACCGTCGCCTGCGGCTTCCAACGTTGGGTGCTGTTCGCGGCATATGGCGCGCGCATGGGGGCAGCGCGTATGAAATCGGCATCCAGGCGGAGGAGCCGTCGGGCTCGGAACATCGCCCTGAAGCAACGGCTTCGGACTGCGGTTCACGGGACTTGGAATGGGAATGGCTGTAAGAAGCGCCTGTGTGTAGGGATGAAGGGGTGTTTCAAAGAGATCGTCGGTCGAGCTGAACTCAACGATCTCTCCAAGATACATGACTGCGACCCGGTCGCTCATGTGCCGGATCACCGCGAGATCGTGAGCGACGATTATCAGCGTCAGGCCGAAGCGTTCCTTCAGGTCCTCCAAAAGGTTGATAATCTGCGCCTGGATCGAGACATCCAGAGCCGAGACGGGCTCATCTCCGATAATCAGCTTCGGCTCGCCGGCCAAAGCACGAGCAACACCAATGCGCTGGCGCTGGCCGCCCGAGAATTCGTGAGGATAGCGATCTGCATAGGCCGGCAGAAGACCGACAGTCCGCAGGAGCTCCGCGACTCGCTCACGCCGCTGCGATCTGCTTTTTGCAAGTCCATGCAACCAGATCGGTTCGCCGACAATATCCCCGACGTTCATCCGCGGATTGAGGGAAGCGAACGGATCCTGGAAAATGATCTGCAGTTCGCGGCGAAGTCGGCGCATCGCAGTCGGATCGAGCGACAGGATGGAGCGGCCCTCGTAAAGAACGTCGCCAGCGGTGGGCTCGATGAGCCGCAGGAGCAAACGGCCGAGAGTGGATTTCCCGCAGCCAGACTCTCCCACGACGGCAAAGGTTTCTCCCCGTCTGACGGATAGGGAAACCCCATCCACTGCATGGACGATGGTTGGCGACGAAAGAAGTCCGCCTCCGCCAAAATGCTTTACGAGATCGACCGCCTGAAGAATTGTGTCCCGGACATCAATACTCATGCCGCATTCCCCCGGTGCAGTTCGAGTGGGGCATACCAGCAGCGTCCCCAGTGTCCCGGCGTCACCTCGGTGAGGGGCGGGGGCTCGGCCACGCAGCGTGCGTCGGCAAAAGGACAGCGAGGCATGAAGCGGCAGCCCTTCGGCATGAGCTCGGCCGGGGGAACTGTGCCGCGGATCGTGGCAAGACGTCCCTGACGACGACTGAGGGATGGTACGGATCCCATCAGGCCAATTGTGTAGGGGTGCTGCGGATCCTCGAAAATTGCCTCGACGGAGCCCGCCTCCACGATCCTGCCCGCATACATGACGGCCACCTCGTCGGCGACTTCGGCAACGACGCCAAGGTCATGCGTGATCAGGATCATCGCCATGCCGCTTTCGTCCTGGAGGTGGCGAATAAGCGAAATGATCTGCGCTTGAATCGTCACATCGAGGGCAGTCGTCGGCTCATCGGCGATCAGAAGTTCTGGCTCGTTCGCCAGTGCCATGGCGATCATGATGCGCTGGCGCATGCCCCCGGACATTTCATGCGGATAGGCCCTTAAGCGCTTTTCCGGCGCGGGGATCCGGACACGCCGAAGCATCTCGAGAGCGCGCTCGGTCGCTTCGGCCTTGGAGACCTTGCGGTGCCGTAGGATACCTTCCGTGATCTGGTCTCCCACCGTGAAGGCAGGGTTGAGCGATGTCATCGGCTCCTGGAAGATCATCGCGGTCCGGTTGCCGCGCATGTCGGCCCGCGCGCGCTCGGGCAGGCTGAGGAGATCGGTTCCGCGGAAATAGGCAGCTCCGCTTGCAATTCTCGCTGGTGGAGTCGGCAGGAGCCCCATGAGGGAGAGCGCAGTGACGCTCTTCCCGCATCCGGATTCGCCCACCAGGCATAGGGTCTTGCCCTTGTCGACCGAGAAGGACACATGGTCCACGACGTTGATGCCTGGTGGTGCGCCATCGAAGCGGACGGACAGGTTCTCGACCCGAAGGAGAGGTTCCGGCTCCTTGGCATGTTGGCCAACCGCATTGGCCGCCGTAACCTGGAGTGCCGCATCATTGTTCATGCCGCGGGCCTTCCTTGTTTCTTCGAAAGGACGTCATTGCCGGGTCCGTTGTCCTGCTGAACAGCCGACCGCGTCATGATTCTGAGAAGACTCGCGCGAACCGTCTCCAGATGTTCACGCATCGCGTGCTCCGCTGCGCCGCCGTCACGGGCGGCGATCGCTTCGATGACCCGGCTGTGCTGACTTACGTAGTTCCTTTGACCGGGTCTCGACCGCGCCTGTTCGCGAAGCTGGCGCCATGTGGGATCCTGCCGGATCCGGTTCATGATGTCGAAGAACACGAACAGGAGACTGTTGCCGGCCGCCTCTGCAATCGCTCTATGGAAGGCGCCGTCCCACAATTCCCTGCTGTCCATGTCACCATCGGCGCTCGACGCTGTCTTATTGGCAAGATGCTTCAAGCGTTCGACATCGCCGTTCGAGGCTCTCAATGCAGCAAACCGAGCCAGGGCGGGCTCGATTTCGAGCCTGGCTTCCATGATTTCAAGAGGGTTCGTACCGCTTGAAAGGGCTTCGAGGCTCATCTCAGTAGATTGGGGACGGGGACCGACGAAGGTCCCCTTGCCTTGTTGTCGCCAGAGACGCCCTTCTGCTTCAAGGACCTCGAGAGCCCGCCTTAATGCCCGGCGACCGACTCCAATCTGCTGTGAAAGGGATCGCTCAGGTGGAAGTTGAGTGTCCGCCCCCTCGGGAAGCGCGTCCAGCAGGCTGCGCAACTGCGTGAGGGCAAAATCGGAACTGTCTGATGAGGACTCAGTGGCCATACAGCTCCCTCTGAAACCAATTGTTACATTGGCGCGCGGTTACAAAGAGGTTTTCTTGCACGACGACGTGCGGAATCGAAATAAATCTATCTCAGAGCCGAACCAATAGGCAATTGGTTTCGTAAGGGTTCAATATGGTTCAGGCGCGCCACCACATTCTCTCCCCAAGAAAATTCTCCGTTTATCCTGCCCTTGAGGGCCGCTACCCCTTGCGGATCGCGCGATGCCGCCGAGATAACGGAGGTGAAAAATTGCGGATGAGATGATGAACGAAATCCTTGGTTTGTTTGCCGATCCTGCCGTCTGGGCGGCTCTTGCCACCCTTATTGTGATGGAGGTGGTCCTCGGGATCGACAATCTCATCTTCATTTCGATCCTGACGAACAAGCTGCCCGCGCAACATCAGGCGAAGGCGCGTCGTATCGGCATTGGCCTCGCCCTGATCCTTCGTTTGGGCCTTCTAGGGACTGTGGCTCTGATTGTGCAATTGACGGAGCCGCTGTTCAGCCTTTTTGGGCATGGCTTTTCCTGGCGGGACCTGATCCTCATCGCCGGCGGCCTCTTTCTGGTGTGGAAAGCGACCAAGGAGATTCATCACAATGTTGATCCGGACCCCGGCCCCGACATGTTCGAGGGCGGCAAGGCCAGTCTGGGGTTCGCTTCCGCCATCGGCCAGATCCTCGTGCTCGACCTGGTCTTCTCGATCGATAGCATCATCACAGCTGTCGGTATGACCGAGCACATTCCAGTCATGGTCATCGCCGTCATCGTCGCTGTGACCGCGATGCTACTAGCTTCTGGCCCCCTGGCACGCTTCATCCAGGCTAATCCTACAGTCGTCATGCTGGCTCTGGGCTTCCTCCTGATGATCGGCATGACGCTGATCGCTGAAGGTTTCGGTGCTCACGTGCCAAAAGGCTACATCTACACTGCGATGGCCTTCTCGGCCCTCATCGAAGGACTGAACATGCTCTCGCGACGGGCGAGGAAGAGATGAGACCGGGTCAGGATCGGCACTAGCATAGGGCGCGATAGAGCCCCGGGCGGCCCCGCCAGGGGCGGTCCGGGATTTTATTTCTGTTGGGTCGGAGATGGCCTTTGTTCCGGCCCGCTCGGGGCGGGCGAGTGTATCGAGGCCTGGAGACGCGGCAGGAAGTCCCATAACTCGCGATTGAGCGATTTCAGGTCCTCGATGACCTTGATCAATTCGCGGACACGGCTTTCGTCGACAGGGCGAACCTCTCCGAGAACAAGACGGCCGGCACTTTCCCGGATCTTCATTGCATGGGTATGGGTGATTTCCCCGCGGTCGCTCACCGCGTACATGCAATGGTTGAACTCGTTGCGAATCCGTGTGCAGACGTTGAAACGTGCAATGAGGCGCTCCAGGTCTTGCGCCGTCTCCTTGTCGGTGATCTTCGCCTTAGCAAGACGCTGGACGAGATCGAGCCGGGCTCTCGTCGTATTGAGGGTTGCAAAGACGATCGCGGCCGACACTTCGTCGGTCTCGAGAAGCAGCATGAGCACATAAATGAACATGCTCTCGTTGTTCGACCAGCTGAAGACGAGATTGCCAATGAGGGCCAGCACCATTGTCCGATGGTCGGCCGAGTCGATCGCTGCGGCCTCAATGGCCTGAAAGTCGGGCTTTTGAGGGAGCCTCGATGGCATAGCATTGCCCTTCCGGAGCCGAGAAACATCACACGCGCTGCGTTTCAGCCGCTGCGCCTACTATAGCCCAGTTTATCCATAAGGGCGATTGCAGGTCATCGACGTTGGAGCGATGGTTCGACCGTGCGGAGACACAGGTTCCTGATGCTCCAGCTGTGGAAAGCGCGACAGGGCCGAAGGGCGGCCATGGCGGTGCTCGGCCCCCTCATTGAGAGAAGCGAAGCAAGTCTGGGCGGAATTCCCGCTGCAGCATGGCATGATCCCTATGTCCTGGGCTTCGTGTCGATGCTGGCAAGCCTCGAGGCAAGGGCTGCCCTTGGTGGCAACCTCGGTTCTACTGCGCTCGGGCTCATCCAGTCTGAAACGATGGCCGAATTAAGTGGTGTACCAGCCAGCCTCCATGGCGAACAAATCCTGACATTGAGCACGGACGGCGATCCGCAGTTTCAACGTGGCTGCAGCCAAGCCGCGATCTTCCATACTGCATTGCGGACCAGCGAGCTTGTGACAACCGGCACCGGCGCAGGAAGTCTTTGGAGTGGCGAATTGTTAGGTTCTCGCGACGACGTTTTTCTTCTATGGCTCGATATGTTTCAGGAAAAGGTCGCCGTACTTAGCTGATTTCCGCAGCTAGTTCTGTTCTGGTCTGGAGGGCTACTCCCTTTGCGCGACTGGACGAGGCAGATGAAGTAAAGTTTACTTTCAATGTCTGAAGCATCTTCTTGGAATGGCTTCGACGTTCTGAGCACATTGCAGAGCATGTGGCTCGAAAATGAGAAGCTGAGGCACGTTTCCTTCCCAGGAAACGCAGACTTCTCCAACGCTGGAAAACGACATCAGGGGCAGTCGCACAGATGTGCGGCCGGCAGAGCGGTTTGGGACAGCGTTCTATGGCGCTTCCCGCATCGCGAGGTTTGCGCCTGTCAGACCTGATCCGACTGTCCCCAAAATGAATGTCGAGGAGGGAGCGCAGGTGATCGAAGGAGGAGACGCCAAACAAAATATCCGTTGCAACTGCCAAGTGGCCTGATTGGAAGGCCTTGCGAGAGGCGGGCCGCGCTCAGAGCCCTTGGAAAAGCCACAGACATTAGCATCGCATCGTAACAGCTCTGCCGGACACGTAATGGATGTGAAGGCTGAGGCTGAAGCGCTGCCATCAACCAAGATGGGATACCAACCATGGCTACCGATCAAAATGGCAATATCGCTGCGGCCATTGCAGGTTTCGCTTTTGCTTCCCAGGAGAACGGGAATTACGAGGACGAGAGCAATACCGACAGCCGCAACGACAATAGCATCGCCGATAGCTACAACGACAACTCTGACAACAGCGATAACAGCGACAACAGCGACAACTCAGATAACAGCGACAACAGCGTTGCCGACAGCTACAACGACAACAGCGACAACTCAGATAACAGCGATAACAGCGATAATTCTGATAACAGTGATAATAGTATTGCCGATAGCTACAACGACAATAGCACCGCAACGACCGTTGATGTTGCTGTCAGCGACGCGCTGAATAACAAGAGCGTTAACGACAGCTACAACGACAACTCTGACAATAGCGACAACAGCGTTACAGATAGCTACAACGACAACAGCGATAATTCCGATAATTCGGACAATAGCGACAACAGCACGAACGACAGCTACAACGACAATTCGGATAACAGCGACAACAGCGATCACAGCGTCAACGACAGCTATAATCCAACTGACAGCTATAACGACAACAGTGATCACAGCATCAACGATAGCTACAACCCAACGGATAGCTACAACACTGAGACTTTCGATCTGAGCGTTAATATCCAGGATTCGTTCAACTACTCAGAAACAAACTGGATCAATCTCGACAACACCGACTTCAATGGCGTGCTCTCCGCTATCGGGGATGGTGCCGGCCAAGCGTTCAGCATGACGCAAATCAGTGAAATGACTGATAACGACACCCTGACTGCAAACCTGAGCAGCAACTCGGAATGGAGCCAGGATGGAGAGTGGAACGGCGGTGACGCAAGCGGCATCAATGGCGCTACGGGCGACTTCGCATCCGCAGCCGGCGAGGACGGATCGGTCGATGCAACCGCAACCGCGGCCGCCACATCGCATCTCGAAGCATTCAACCAGAATATCTCGATGGGTGCGAACATTCAGTATCATTCGATGAGCGTTGTCGGCGGCGACCTCACGGACGATCATCACAGCTAAGTCTCCTGTTTGACCTGGCCCGCGCGATCCTGTCGCGCGGGCCGCCTTGTTGCCCTTTGGCGACCCTACGAAGCAGGAGGACGCGATGGTTCCAGGCGGCGTACTCGAAATCATCTGGCATTTCGCCGGTTACTGGCATCTGTCCGAGGATTTCGCCGCAGCGCGTCCGAATTACGATGAAGCGCTCTACAAGAGCCAGAATTCCGACTATCGTCTCGCTCTTGACGACGCTTCAAGCCTTCCGCTGGACACTCCCGATATTGTGGGGCAGCCGGTCCACATTGTTTTCCCGGCGCTATCGGCAAGTTCCAGCAGCTCCCCGAGCGAGCTCAAGCTCCAGCATCACGAGTACTCAAAAATCGATAGCCAGGTCTATCTTCCTGACCACGCTGCCGAGCGTGATCATCGGGAGGGTTTATCAGGCGGAGACGACGCGACCATCAGCATACGGTACGGTCATGTTGTCCATCATATCCGGCACTACGTTGAGCATGATGCAAGCCCGCGGGCCGATCCGCACCATCGGGAGCCCAGCTACGCCATGTCTTACGACGATCCACCTGCAGGTGTGATCGGAAAGTTGACGCAGGCCAACTCCCTCTCGGATAATGACTGGTCTTCGGACGGAGGGCATGCTTACGAAGCCCTTCATTCCATCGATGGCAGCGAGACGATTTCTCACCTTGTCGATATGGGCAAGGATTTCGTCTCCGATGCCGCAGTTCCCTTAGGCGAGCTCGGGGATACGGGCCTGACTGCCCTCATGATCCATGACGAGGCTATTGCTGAAGGAACGGTTGAGCCGGGAGCGGTTGAGCCTGGTCGCTATGTGAACGGCGAGCTGCAGGCTGCAGACAGCCAGGCCTCTGAAACCCCGGCCGTGGCGGATGTCCCGGCCCCTCCCGTCCGGGAGGAGGGCGGCACGGGACCGGGCCAAGTAGCCGAAACCGGCAATAACACGGCTGAAAACGCAGCCTTGATCCTCGACTTCAACGAGGCACCTGCAACGATGATCGTGCAGGGGAACTACTTCTCGACCAATGCTATCATTCAAGCCAACATTTTGCAGAACCAAGACCATATTCTTGACGCTGGAGCAGATCCGGCTCCGACCCCTGAAGGTGAAAACTCCGCCGACAACATAGCGACATTCAACGCGAAGGAAGCCCTGGAAGCAGGCGGGTATCACACCCTCCGGGGCGACCTGAAGGTCAATGTCGATTACATCGATGGCGATCTCTTCGATATCAAGGCTCTTACGCAACGGAGCTTCATTCAGGACGGCGACGTTTCCGTTCAGACCCAGATGCAGTCCTATTCCGAGGTCCGTAGCGGCAGCAATGAGCAATACAATGTCGCAAAGTTCGTGGACTGGGGGAAGGGATACGACGTTATCATCGTGCTTGGGGACTATCATTCTGCGAACGTGATATCGCAGTTGAATGTCGTCCTTGACGACGATGTTGCCGGTTTGAATTCCCAGGCAACAGAGGACGAGTCCTCCGCCGTCCTGACCGATCAGAACAACCTCCGGAACGAGGCTGCGATCCACACCTATGGAACGACGACCTTCGACGCTTTGAACGGAGATATCGAGAACCTGATCCAAAGGCTGGGGAATCGTGAAGCCCTCGACAGAGAAGCCTGGTCGAGTTTCCAGGGTACCGCTTCGGGAAGCTTCGATGTCCTGTTCGTGACTGGCAATTACTACGACCTGAACATCATCAATCAGGTTAACATCATTTCGGATCCCGACGTTGCTGTGCAATGGGCAGGCGAGGAATCCTCGCTGCAATGGCTCTCGACCGGTGGTAACACTGCAGGCAATTTTGCTCAGATCATTGATGGCAGTGCGACATCGAGCCAAATCCTGGGCGGCAATGCATATGAGGATTCCATCCTTCTACAAGCCAATCTGGTCTCCGATACGACGCAAACGGTTGCGACGGATCCAACGGCGTTGGTGACGGAGCTCGTTGCCTTCGTGGATCATGCGCAAGGCAGTGGCGAGGCCGACGCGAGCGCCTGGACGCGAGACGTTTTTGGAAACCAGCACGATACGTTCGGGCATGTCCTGACCTAATCCTGCCGAGTTGGGGGAATTGATGCTTCTGAAAGATACCTTGAGAGGTCTGTCTACGGGACCGGAGCTCGGCAGGAGCAACAATGACGGGCCCCCCAACGGTCCTGCTCGCAGGGACGGCGGAGTCAGGCCAGGTGAGGACCCGGCCCGTGTGGCCCGCAACAGCCCGCAACCTGTGGCCCCGAGACCGTCACCGATGAATCGGACAGAAGGACCGGCACCGTTTGCGCCTCCCCGTGCAAGGCCGCCCGTCGCATTCCGGAAAGAGGGCGGAGGGCCGCGAGGAGAGGGTCCCGTCCTTTCTCGTGAGAGCGGAGGCCAACTGAACGGACGAGGGCCAGATGGAGGCGGGCATGGACCACGCAAGCCTCCGCAAGTGCAGCAGCGCTCGGCGGATCGCGACTTCCGTGAAGTTCTCAGCAAAGGACTCGCCGCTTGTCGCCGCAATCTGATTACAGTCGCGGTTTTTTCCTTCTTTGTGAACGTGCTCGTGCTGGCGATCCCAGTGTACCTGTTCAATATTTCAGACCGCGTTCTGACAAGCCGCAGTGTCGATACGCTCGCGATGCTGTCGCTGGTGGTCATTGGGGCGGTGCTTGCGCATGTTCTGATGGATATGATGCGCCGGTTCATCTTGATGCGGATTGCCGTCGAGGCAGAAAGCAAACTTGGTGCTCCTGTCCTCAGTGCGGCCGCCAAGGCATCGCAGAGCGGTTCCAGCAAGGAGTTTCAAATCCTGTCCGACCTTCAGCATGTCAGGAGCTTTCTGACGGGGCCCGTGCTTCTGATGATGCTGGATGCACCGGTCGCGCCTGTCTATCTCTTGGCGGTTTTCCTGATCCACCCACAACTTGGATACATCGTGTCGGTTACGGGGCTTCTGCTTCTCGTCGTAGCGCTTGTAAATCAGAAGCTCACAGCTGTTCCTTTCGCCAAGGCGAATGCTTATGCGTCACGAGCCAACATTCAGGCCGATGCCATGGCCCGCAATGCACAAGTGATCAATGCAATGGGCATGATTCCGGAAGGAGTCTTGATGTGGGGTCGGGAAACGGGCGAGTCGCTGAAAGCCCAGGTCATTGCTCAAGACCGGAACATCATGATGACCGGGCTGTCGAAGTTCATTCGTCTTACGACACAGGTTTCGCTTCTTGGATGGGGCGCAACTTTGTCCATGGCCGGCGAACTGACCGGTGGCATGGTGATCGCATCGTCCATCGTCGCCAGCCGTGCATTGGCGCCCGTCGAGGGTACGATCGAGGGCTGGAGAAATTTCGTGCAGGCGCGCTCTGCCTATGGGCGGATCAAGGCACTTCTGCAGCATTCGCCGCTCAATATGGAGCGTCTTCGCCTTCCGCAGCCGCAGGGGCGCCTGAGCGTGGAGCGGGTTCTTTATGTGCCTCCGCCGAATAAGAAAGTCATTCTGAATGGCATTTCCTTTCAGCTGGAACCCGGCGAGTCCCTGGCCATTGTCGGCGCATCTGGAACAGGCAAATCGACCCTGGGGCGCATGCTCGTAGGATCGATCATCCCAACAGCGGGAAGCGTACGGCTCGATATGATGGACCTTCGCAATTGGGACCCGCGGCAGTTTGGCGAAAGTGTCGGCTACCTTCCCCAGGACGTACAGCTCTTCCCAGCCTCGATCAAAGCCAACATCGCGCGCATGCGCGAAGATATGAGCGACGAAGAGATTTTTGATGCGGCAGCCTTGGCGGATGTCCATGAGATGATTTCCCAGTTCGCACAAGGCTACGAGACGATCGTCGGAATGGATGGGAGCCCGCTTTCCGGTGGACAGCGGCAGCGCATTGGCCTTGCAAGGGCCTTTTTCGGCAATCCACGTCTCGTCGTGCTCGACGAACCCAACTCGAACCTTGATTTTCCAGGCGAGCAAGCCCTCGCACGCGCCCTGGCCAGGGGGAAGGAGCGCGGCATCACCATCGTTGCGATCACCCAGCGGCCCGCTCTCCTGAAGAGCGTTGATAAAATCATGATGCTTAAGGACGGCTCGGTTCAGGCTTTTGGCAGGCGCGATGAGATTATTCCCCTGATGAGCGGACGCAAGCCCAGCGATTCACCCCCAGTCCTCGAAGGCTGAGACAGGTCCTATGTCACAAACGGCAATCATCACTCTTCAGAAACAACAGGAATGGTATGCCGATGTGCCTCGTAGCACGCGCCTGCCAACGCTCCTCGGCATCGGTATTCTCTCTTTGACCTTGATGGGCTTCGGCTACTGGGGAGGAATTGCCCCGATCGCCGGGGCCGTCGTCACGAACGGTGCCTTCGTCGCAACCGGGCAGAACAAGATCATCCAGCATCTCGAGGGAGGTGTCATTCAGGACATCCTCGTGCGTGAGGGAGATGTGGTCGAACCCGGCGAGACCTTGGTCCAGCTCGACGAGACCGGCCCTCGCGCCGAACTGCGACGCCTTGCCCTCCGCGAGGCTCGATTGGTCGCTATCGAGGCCCGGCTCCGGGCTGAAATGGCGGAAGGGCGTGAGGTCGCCTTCCCTTCGGAACTGCTATCGAAGATCAGTACCGATTCAGATGTCGCGACAATCGTCAAAGCCCAACGGGCAACGCTCGAGGCCCATCGGAAGAGCATGCAAAGCGAGATCGCTTCGATCAGGACAAGCATCGAAGCCCTGCAGGAGCGCATCAAGGGGAGTACGACCCAGCTGGCATCGGTGCGTGAGCAGATCGCCTTTTTCGATGAGGAGCTTCAGGCCAAGGAGCAACTGCTGAAGAATGGGCTGATCCGAAGATCTGAGGTACTGGCTCTTCAGCGTGCCCGCGCCAACTTGCAGGGGGAGGTCGGGCGACTGACGGGTGAGATTGGAGATTCCAAGGAGCGCATCGCCCGTTCCGAGGAGCAGATCGTTGGCGTCCGCAACACCGCTGTGAAGACGTCCGTCGAGCAATTGCATGAGACCCTCGGTGAACTGGCGGATGTCCGCGAGCGGGTACTGTCCGCAACACGGGTCCTGGACCGGGTAAAGATAGCCAGCCCGGTGAGGGGCGTCGTGGTCAAACTCCGCTATCATACCCCGGGAGGAGTCGTCGAAGCGGGAAAGACCGTCATGGAGATCGTCCCTCTCCAGGAGAACCTATTGATCGAGGTCAGGGTCCGCCCCCAGGACATCCCCAACGTGAAGCTCGGGCAAAGAGCCATTATTCGCCTCACGGCCTTGAAGCAACGTGTCACGCCGATGATCGAGGGTGAAGTCGCCTACGTCTCAGCCGATGCCCTTCCAGACGAAAAAAGCACGCTCGCCCGCAACGATGTCTATGTCGCAAGGATTTCCCTCGATCCGGCCGAAGTGGCAAAGGTCCATGGCTTTGCACCGACGCCTGGGATGCCGGCGGAGGTTTACATCAAGACCGCGGAACGTACATTCATCGAGTATCTGCTCCAGCCACTCCGAGACAGCATGGCGCGTGCCTTCCGGGAATCCTGACCTGCACAAGGCGAGTGGCCTTTGCATTCCATCCCGTCCGTGGCTGGCACCATGCAAGACTCTTCGGATGGTCGCTCAGGAATGCCATCGCTCAAACTGATGAAATGGTGATACGAAATGTACAGAGTGAGACTGGATTAGGGAAGAACAACTCTTTCAAGAAGTATTGCCAGGAGAGCGGCAGGATAATTTCATCGTTCTTTCTGGGATGATATTCTTCAACTCAACGTGTTCAACGTTCAGTTTTTAAGGTGCGATTCTGGGAATATTTTGTATTTGGTAAATGTTTTCCTAGCGGAATTTTGGGTTCTAAAGGGGGTTATCTGGCCATATCGAAATTACCTCCTAAGCGGTAAATCTACCTCTTTTGCCTTAATGCTTAACAAATCCTGAATTGTATAATTTAGGAGAAAATTTCTCAGGGGGATGACACGTATGCCTCAGAATTCGATGCCTGTAACAACATTCCTGATCTGTCGGAACGTTATGTTGCGCGAAGGAATTCGCCACATCTTGTCGAGCACAACCTATCGGGTAAATCCCGAAGAGGTCGTCGACAATAAGGACGTGCTATCCCAAATGCCCCGGGAGGCGGCAGTCCTGTTTATCCTGGACGAGAATCTCTACCAGGATCGGACCTCGGAAATCGTCAGGGACCTCAAGGCTCGTGCTCCGGCATCGCGTGTCGTCGTGCTCGCGGATGGCTTTGACCTTGGTCGCATGATGGGAGTGGTCGAGGCCGGTGCCGAAGGCTATTGCTTGGCGACAATAGGGTGCGAAACCCTCGTCAAGTATCTGGATCTCGTCATGCTTGGAGAGAAGGTTTTTCCCGCGGCGATGGTCATTTCAGCCATGTCAGGTCAGGCTGAGCCGGCCGCCCAACCGCGCTTCTATCAATCGGCCGACGTTCAGAGGATGCAGGTCCTTGCAACGAGCTTGCCGAGCCGGATGCTCTCGGCACGAGAAGCGGAAATCCTGCACTGCCTGATGGAGGGCGCTCCGAACAAGACGATTGCTCGCAAGCTCGAGGTCGCGGAAGCCACCGTGAAGGTGCACGTGAAAGCCATTCTCCGGAAAATCAGGGTGACCAATCGGACGCAGGCTGCCATGTGGGCCGTGACGCATTTTGCGAATGGCGCTCATGAGGATCAGACTACTCTATCATCGTAGGTTGGTTCGCAAAGGTGGCTTCGGCAACCGTTCGTGAATTCTGGGTTCTGACATTGGCTGAAGTAAAAATGGTATCCGGCACGGAGACGGCATTCCCGTCGTTCTCCGGGCTTGGATCCTGAAGTCGGCGGGTTCAACGCACAACTCTAGACGTCGAATTTTGGATGGCCGCGCCGACGCTGACGGTTTTGCGTAATTTGTTCGTATTCGGAAGATTGCTATCGTAAGGGCCTCATCGGAAAATAGTAAACGGCACTACTTCCTTGAATGTTTTTAGAGAGGCTGGTTCCATGGTCTCCGAAAAGAATGAGGTAACGTCTCAAGATCCAACAATGAAGAAAGACGTCGTGAAAGAGCATGTACGATTTATGCTTCAAAAGCTAATCGATACGACTGCGTCAAACCGGGGAAGTGCAGAAAATAATTCAGTGAAGGATGCCGCTAAGCGGGATCGAGAATAGGATCTGCCCCCGTTCATTGGTCACCTCAAGAGACCAGTTTCGCCAGTCTCCGGCCATTCCGCCATCCTCCTCCAGCAGCTCTTCAATTGCCTTCACGGCTTGGGAGCGGGCTTGGTCAAGATCCGATACCTCGATGCCGTCCTGGTCCAGGATCCGTTCATAACCATCGACGAGATTGAAGTAGCACCTCATGATGACGGATATCGGCTCCATTTACTCTTTTCTATGGTGATATTTGGAATCAGACGGGCTTGAACCGGCAGCGCCAAATGATCTAGATCCGCCGAGGTCCGTTGTCTAGGTTCTACTTTGCCAAGGGCGCTCGATATTACTCTCAAGGGTAAGAGGACTGCGAATCAGTATCCGGGGAGAGCCAGAAAGGTTGCCAGAGCCCATCTGCATCCTCTGAGAAAGTTTGCTTCCGTTTGCATCCTTGCAGGATGGTCCCCCCTGCCTGGAATTAATTGCTTACGGGATTCTTTGCAAAAATAAAGCGAAATACCCCTTGATGGCCTCAAACTGCCGAGAACATGTTTGTGCATGCGCGAGAGTTGAGTTAGGTTTCTCGTAAGGGAAATATGAATAAATATCGTGCTGAACTGTCCGGGGGCTTGGCCAGAGAAGCAGACGATGAGGAAGAACTATAGTTTCGATAGCCTGTCCGACTTGGATAGCCTTGTCTCAGACGAGACTTTCTCAAAAGTGCCGGATTCACGCGCCGATGGCGTGTGGAGTCGAGCGACAGGGTCAGATACGGGCCTTGTCTCTACATTTCTTGTAGAACCCAACACATTGCTGAGGGAAGGGCTGAAGCGGATCCTGATCGATACACGTTTCAACGTTGTCGCTTCCGGTGCGAATTTTGGTGAGTGTTCTCGCCAGCAGTCGCTGGACCGTCCTATCATGGTCATTGTAAGCGCCGGCAGCGACCATGAGGACGTCTTCGGTCAGATAAAGCAGCTCAAGAGCGAAAATGCGTCGGCAAAGGTCGTCGTCCTCGTGGAACGATATGACTTGAAGGAAGTGCTCACCGCCTTCCAGGCCGGCGTTGATGCTTATCTCGTCAAGTCCGTTTCCTGCGAAGTCCTGACCAAATCGCTCGATTTGGTGATGCTGGGAGAAGCCGTTTATCCCGCAGCGATCCTCAGCCTGATCCGCGAGCCTGCCTCCGAGGCCGAGGAGACCCACGGGGATCCGGATGAAGTTCTCATGGAGGCGGGAAGCAAACTCGGAAAGCGAGGCCTGTCGATCCGTGAAACTGTCATCCTGCGGTGTCTCATGCAGGGTGACTCCAACAAGATCATCGCACGGAAATTCGATATCACGGAAGCCACCGTCAAGGTGCACGTGAAAGCCATTCTCCGAAAAATCCGGGCCAAGAACAGGACCCAGGCAGCCATCTGGGCGGCCAGCCATCTCCGCCCAACCGATCAAACTGTAGGAATCGACGGCCACTAGTTCATTGCCCTCCTCAGCGGCTCAAGGAAATTCCCGGCCTTTGCCCAGCGGAGGGCGATGACATCCTGCCGACCGTATCGTAGAGCGTGTCCCGAAATCGCCGGGCCCGCTGGTGCTGTGAAACCGTCAGCGGGGACGGGTGCCCGTTCCTCCTCCTGATGGGGGAGTCGGCTTCCTCATTGTGAGCTTTCATTTATTGCAGACGCTGACGCGTGTCGTCGGACCCCTCGTGGATAGGACAGGCCTCACCCACTCGTGTTTCGAACCGCCGGACAATGCTTCGGGTGGTCAGGAACACGGATTTGCTCTCCGTTGAGAGCGGACTGGTCTTGCCACCTCATCTTCCCCCTTCATTGCATCAGTGTCGTCCCCGTTCCTCCTGCGATAGATTGTGAGCAACTTTCCAGGTGTGTCCCTGCGTGCGCATTGAAGACGAAGCGGCTGAGTAGGGACCATGGGCAAAATCATCCCTGTTCTTCTCTCTGGTGGAACGGGTTCCCGCCTTTGGCCCCTGTCACGGCGAGACCATCCCAAGCAACTTTTGTCGCTCACCGGAGAGGAGACCCTTCTTCAGCAGACAGCCAGGCGGGTGAGCGACCCCGGCCTCTTTGAAGGGGCGATGATCGTGGCAAGCGCGGGTCAGCGCTTCGTCATCGCGGAGCAGTTGCGTGCCGTTGGCGTGAACGATGCCCGGATCATTCTTGAACCGGCGGGGCGCAACACTGCTCCAGCCGTTGCAGTGGCAGCACTATTTGCATCGCAACGCGACCGCGAGGCGATCCTGCTGGTACTGCCTACAGACCATTCGGTAACAGGCTTGGATGCTTTCCAGACCGATCTGAAGATCGGACTTGAAGCCGCTCGAAGCGGCTTCCTCGTTCTCTTCGGCATCAAGCCCTCTGGTCCGGAAACAGGCCTTGGATATATCCACCTGGGCCAGTCTCTCGGAAGGAACTCGGTTCTCCGTAGGGTGCAAGGCTTCAAGGAAAAGCCGAATAAGCCGGCTGCCGAGTCCTTCTTCAGAAGTGGGGAGTATGCGTGGAACAGCGGCATCGTCCTCCTGTCTGCGCAGGCGCTGTTGAGCGAACTCCAATGCCTGGAGCCCGCACTCCTGCGGGCCTGCAAGGATGCGGTCTCTGGCGCCAGTGCTGATCTCGATTTCATTCGTCTCGATGGAGATGCGTTCTCGAGATCCAAAGATATTTCGCTCGATCATGCCGTCCTGGAGAAGACAAGAAAGGCAGCCGTCGTCCAATCTTCGTTCGCTTGGTGTGATTTAGGGACATGGTCGGCGCTCTGGGAGAAGGGAAGGAAGGATGATTGCGCCAATGTCTCTGTGGGAGACGTCGTCTCTCAAGAAACCACCAACAGCTATATCCATTCCGAGGGTCCACTTGTTGCAACCCTAGGCGTCGACAGCCTGGCTATCGTGGCCACGCCGGATGCTGTCCTTGTGGCTGAGAAAGGCCGTGACCAAGAGGTCAAGAACCTTGTCAGTGACATCAAGGCGACCGGCTACCGGATGGCGATGGAAGCCGCCACTGCACATCGCCCCTGGGGATTCTATCGACTCCTGCACGTGGGAGAGCAGGTTCAGGTCAAGCACATCCGTGTCGATCCCGGTGCCAGACTGTCGTTGCAGAAACATCAGCATCGATCCGAGCACTGGATTGTCGTCCACGGGAGCGCCCTGGTAACCCGCGGTCCGGAGCAGGCTCTTCTGCGCGAGAATGAATCAACCTACATACCGAGCGGATGCGTTCATAGGCTCGAGAATCCAGGAGCATCTCCCCTCGATCTCATAGAGGTGCAATTGGGTGCCTATCTTGGAGAGGACGATATTGTCCGGCTCGAGGACGATTATGGTCGCCTATAGGTCCCGAGCTGGGCCGCGATGGGATTGAGAAAGTTATCGCGTCGACGCCAGTACGCTCAGGCACGGCTGAAAGAGAGGTGCGCTCAAGCTGCCACTGAACGGCCGGTCCTCGAGTCTTCCAGGATCATCATTGCTCCCTTTTCCGCGATCATCAGCGTGGGAGAGTTCGTGTTACCGCTCGTGATGGTCGGCATGATGGACGCATCCACGACACGAAGTCCCTCGACTCCACGTACGCGAAGGCGCTCGTCGGTGACGGCCATAGGATCGCCCTCGACACCCATCTTCGCCGTCCCGACCGGATGGAAGATGGTCGTTCCAATCTCTCGGGCTCCCTGGAGCAGTTCCTGATCCGTCGTTAGCCCTGAGCCGGGCTTGTACTCCTCCGGACGGTACTTCTGGAGCGCTGGCATCGAGACGATCCGCCTGACAAGACGCAAGGCATCCACGGCAACCTCCTGGTCCTCCTGCGTCGCCAGCGAGTTAAGCTTGATCGATGGTTGCTCAAACGGTTCCGGGCCGCGCAGCTGAATCTTGCCACGGCTCGTCGGCCGCAGATTGCAGACACTGGCGGTAAAGGCCGGAAAAGGATGTGGCTCCTCACCGAACTTGTCGAGGGACAGGGGCTGGATGTGGAACTGCAGGTTCGGCGTCGCATAATGCGGGGATGAGCGTGTGAAGGCTCCAAGTTGAGAGGGTGCCATGGTCAGGGGCCCACGCCGGAACAAAGCATATTGAAAGGCCATGTGGCCTTTCTTCACAAGCGAACGATAGTCCTCATTGAGCGTGCGAACGCCATGAACGCGATAGATCGGGCGCAACTGCAGATGATCCTGCAGGTTCTCCCCCACACCGGGCAGGTGGTGCACGACGTCGATGCCGTGCTGTCGCAGGAGCGCAGCGTCGCCGACACCCGACAATTGCAGCAATTGAGGCGTGATGACGGCCCCGGCCGCAATCACGACCTCTTGCCTTGCGCGGACCGCGCGTCTGACGCCATTCTGCACGAACTCTACACCGACGGCGCGCTTCCCCTCGAAGAGGACGCGCGTTGCCCGGGCGTAGGTTTGAACCTTCAGGTTCGCGCGTGACAGGGCGGGCTTGAGAAAGCCGCGTGCCGCAGACCAGCGGCGTCCGTTCTTCTGATTGACGTGGAAATAGGCAATTCCTTCGTTATCGCCGGTGTTGAAATCGTCCGTGCGGGGAATGCCTGCTTCAACGGCGGCATCGATGAAGGCATCGAGAATGTCCCACCGGACGCGAGGGGGCTCGATACGCCATTCGCCGCCGGCGCCATGGTGCTCACCTTCGCCCAGATAGTGATCCTCATGACGGCGGAAGATCGGTTTGACGTCGTCCCAACCCCAGCCGTGAAGTCCCATCTGGCGCCAGTGGTCATAGTCCTCGCGCTGCCCGCGCATATAAATCATGGCATTGATCGCTGACGATCCACCCAGGACCTTGCCGCGGGGGTAATTGAGAATGCGGTTGTTCAGGCCCGGCTCCGGTTCCGTCTTGAGCATCCAGTCGGATCGGGGGTTGCCGATCGCGAAGAGGTAGCCGACCGGGATATGAAACCAGATCCAATTGTCCTTTCCGCCGGCCTCCAGCAGGCACACGGACTGGCCGGGATTCGCCGACAGCCTGTTCGCGAGCACGCATCCGGCTGATCCGCCGCCGACGATCACGTAGTCGAATATATCGCTGTCCGACATGGCCCTAGCTCGACAGATGCGGCCGCGCCTCGGTCGTGGGAGGCAGGCCTGACTCAGGAGTGCTTGCTTCTCTTGTGTTTGAGAAACTCCAGGATCTCCCCGGCAATACCGCGACGGAAGAGGAGCACGCACACGACGAAGATGATGCCGATCAGAACGGTTACCGGAAAGTCCGACGAGGCAAGATAGTTCTGAAGTGCGATCACGAAGGCGGCGCCTACGACGGGGCCAATCAACGTCCCGATCCCGCCGAGCAGGGTCATCAGGATCACTTCACCGGACATCTGCCATTGAACATCCGTCAGCGTAGCGAATTGGAACACGATGGCCTTCGTGCCGCCGGCAAGTCCGGCCAGCGCCGCCGACATGACGAAGGCACCGAGTTTATAGCGCTCGACCCGATATCCGAGTGAAATGGCGCGTCGTTCATTTTCGCGGATGGCTTTCAGGATATTCCCGAACGGCGAGTTCACAATGCGCCAGACAGCGAAGAAGCCGAAAAGGAAAATGGCAAGCGTGAAGTAGTACATGGCGAGCGGTTGGCCGAGATCGATCACGCCCAGGAGATGTCCCCGCGGGACACCTTGAATTCCGTCTTCGCCATGGGTGAACGGTACCTGCAGGCAGATGAACGCGAACATTTGCCCCAGCGCCAGAGTGATCATCGCGAAATAGATGCCCTGACGGCGAATGGCCAGAAAGCCGACCACAAGTCCGAGAACCGCCGCGCCCAGGGCGCCCAGAAGGATCCCAGCCAGCGGCTCCCAGCCCCACACCTTCACAGCGTGAGCAGTGACATAGGCAGCACCGCCAAAAAATGTCGCATGGCCGAAGGAGAGCAGTCCCACATAGCCGATGAGCAGGTTGAAGGCGCAGGCGAAGAGCGCAAAGCAGAGGACGCTCATCAGAAGAATAGGATAAACGACGAAGGGCGCGGCAATCAGTCCGACGAGCGCCAGGGCAGCGAACGCCTTGACGGAAATCCGGACCCCTTCCTGCCCTTCGAAAGGCTGCGATTGAACCTTCACGTTGCTCAAGCCTCCCGCCCGAAAAGGCCTGCCGGTCTGATAAGCAGGACAATGGCCATGACGACGAAGATCACGATGCTTGACGCCTCTGCATAGAAAACTTTCGTCAGCCCTTCCAGGATACCCAGCACGTAGCCTGTCACGATAGCTCCGAGAATGGAGCCCATGCCGCCGACCACGACCACGGCGAAGACAATGATGATGAGGTTGGTCCCCATGAGTGGGCTGACCTGATAGATCGGAGCGGCCAGAACCCCGGCGAGAGCCGCCAAGGCTGCGCCCAGGCCGTATGTAAGGGTTAAAAGACGTGGAACATTCACGCCGAAAGCCTGGACCAGCGTAGCGTTCTCGGTCGCTGCGCGCAGATAGGCGCCAAGGCGTGTCTTCTCGATCAGCAGCCAAGTTCCAAGGCAAATCGCGAGAGAGGCGATAACGACCCAGCCGCGATAGATCGGCAGGAACATGAAGCCGAGATTCACCGCGCCGGTGAGTTGCGATGGCGGCGCATAAGGCTTACCCGATGTGCCGAACCAGTAACGGAAAGCTCCCTCGAAGATAAGTGCCAGCCCGAATGTGAGAAGCAGGCCATAGAGCGGGTCCAAGCCATAGAGCCGGCTGAGCATGGTGCGCTCGATCACGATGGCGACCGCCCCGACGATCAGCGGAGCAAGAACGAGAGACGGCCAGTAGCCTATGCCCGCATAATTCAGAAGGCCATAAGCCGCGAACGCGCCGAGCATGTATTGCGCCCCATGGGCGAAGTTGATGACACGCAGCAGGCCGAAAATAACCGCGAGGCCCAGACTCAGCAGTGCATAAAAGGATCCATTGATGAGGCCGATCAGGATTTGGCCGTAAAGGGCGGGAGCGGGGATGCCGAAAATCGTGCTCATCTGACCCTCACACCCCAAGCACTTCGTGGAGCTCGTCCATATGGGAGTCGAGCTCGTGGCCCGGGAAAGAATTCACCATCCGCCCATCTTCCATGAGATAAAATCGATCGGCCACCTTGCGAGCAAAGCGGAAGTTCTGCTCGACCAGCAGGATCGTCATGCCGCGTCGCTTGAGAGCGACCAGAACATCGCCGATGCGTTGCACGATGACAGGGGCGAGGCCCTCCGTCGGTTCGTCGAGAAGGATCGTTCTCGCACCGGTTCGCAACACACGGGCAATGGCGAGCATCTGCTGCTCTCCGCCGGAAAGTTTGGTGCCCTGGCTGTAGCGGCGCTCATGCAGATTCGGAAAGAGCCGGTAGATTTCCTCCAGACTCATGCCGCCACCAGCCACCTTGGGCGGGAGAGTGAGATTCTCCTCGACGTTGAGGCTTGCGAAGATTCCGCGCTCCTCGGGTACGTAGCCGAGGCCAACCTGCGCTACGCGATGAAGTGGCAGTGCGAGCAGATCCTGGCCGCGCAGTCGGATCGAACCCTCGCGCCTGCGCAGGATACCCATGATTGCGCGAAGAGTCGTCGTCTTCCCGGCGCCGTTTCGCCCGAGCAAGGTCACCGTCTCGCCCTCGCGGATGTCGAGATCGACTCCGTGCAGCACATGACTTTCGCCGTACCAGGCGTTCAGCCCGCGAACTTCGAGAAGAGCGTCACTCATGCTCCGTACCCATATAGGCTTCCCGGACGCGCGGATCGGCGCTGACTTCATCGTACGTGCCATCCGCCAGGATTTCGCCTCTCGCCAGAACGGTGACCCGGTCGCAGAGATCGGCCACCACGTGCAGATTGTGCTCCACCATGAGGATGGTACGGCCCTTGGAAATGCGGCGGATGAGCTCGGAAATGCGGCCAATGTCTTCGTGGCCCATTCCGGCCATGGGCTCATCGAGGAGCAGCATGGCTGGGTCGAGCGCCAGTGTGGTTGCAATCTCCAAAGCGCGCTTGCGTCCGTACGGCAATTCGACGGCGGGAGAGTGCACGTAGGCGGAAAGGTTCACCGCTTCGATCAGCTCGAAGGCACGCTCGTCCAGGCGGGAGAGTATGCGCGATGAGCGCCAGAACTGTGTCGCAAGGTTGGATGGCCGCTGCAAAGCAACGCGAACGTTGTCGAGAACTGTCAGATGCGGGAATACCGCCGAGATCTGGAAGGAACGCACGAGCCCAAGGCGCGCAACCTCGGCGGGCTTCATCCTGGTGATGTCGCGACCGCGAAATTCGATCCTGCCTTGGGTCGGCGTCAGGAACTTCGTGAGCATGTTGAAGACGGTGGTCTTCCCTGCTCCATTCGGCCCAATCAGTGCATGGATGGTCTCTTCGTGGATGGAAAGCGTCACGTTATTCACGGCAATAAAGCCGCGAAACTCCATGGTAATCCCGGTAGCGTTCAGGATAGGCGTGGCAGTGACCATCATGCGGTCGATCATTTCACGACAATAAGTATGCAACTGTTATGGCGTCCCGGAATTCCGGAACGCCGCGGCATCGGCTCGTGCCGAGGGGCAGGTTAACTGCCCCTCGTCTTGCGCACACGCTATTGCGTGAGTTGACAGCCGCTGTCGGCAACCTTGAGGAACGCCTCATCGCCAGGAACCTTGGCCAGTTGCTTGTACATATCCCATTCGCTCTTGCTCTCTTCCGGCTTCTTCACCTGGAAAAGATACATGTCATACACCATGCGGCCATTGGGGAGGACCTTGCCGTTCTTCGCAAAAATATCCTCTACCGGCATCTCATGGAGAGCTTTCGCCACCGGCTCCGTCGCATCGGTGCCGACCTTCTGGATCGCCTTGAGATATTGCAGAACGGACGAGTAGGTGCCCACATGAATCATGTTCGGCATCCGGCCGGTGCGCTTCATGAAACGCTCGGCGAACTTCCGGTTCTCGTCGCTCTGGTCCCAGTACCAGCCTTCGGTGAGGGTCAGGCCCTGAGCGGCCTTAAGGCCCAGTCCATGCACTTCTGCCAAGGTAAACAGAAGAGCCGCGAGGCGCTGGCCACCCTGCGTGATACCGAATTCTGAGGCCTGCTTGATTGCATTGGATGTGTCGAGGCCTGCATTGGCGAGACCGATGACATTGGCCCCCGAGCTTTGCGCCTGCAGAAGGAAGGACGAGAAATCATTGGCGCTGAGCGGATGGCGCACGGAGCCGAGAACCTGTCCGCCCTTCGACTTCACGAACTTCGCGGTTTCGCCTTCGAGGGAGTATCCGAAAGCATAGTCCGCGGTCAGGAAGAACCATTTGTTGCCGCCGTTTTCCACCAATGCCCCACCGGTTCCCACCGCTAGGGCGTGGGTGTCGTAAGCCCAGTGGAAGCCGTAGGGCGAGCACTGCTTGCCGGTGAGATCCGTCGTGGCAGCGCCCGTGACGATATCAATCTTCTTCTTTTCCTTGGAAAGGCCTTGAACTGCCAGGGCGACTGACGAGGTCGTCAGCTCCATGATCGCGTCGACCTTCTCGGTGTCATACCATTGGCGGGCGACGCTGGAGGCGACGTCCGGCTTATTCTGATGGTCCGCGTTGACGATCTCGATTGGTGCGCCGAGCACCTTGCCGCCAAAGTCTTCCACGGCCATCCGAGCGGCCTCGACGGAGGATTTGCCGCCAAAATCGGCATAGACGCCCGACTGGTCGTTCAGGATTCCAATCTTGACGACATTGTCGGAGACCTGCTGCGCGTAGGCGGATTGCGCCAGCACGGTGCAGCTCAAGGCGAACAGGGCTTTCTTGAGAATGCGCATCGACTTCCTTCCCTTCGTATCGCATGCCCGGCTGTGCCGGATCTGATTATGGTCGCATGGTGAGGCGACCTGCGGCGGTGGTCAAGGAAGGTACGCGGACTTTTCGATCCGGCAATGCGGCCCAGGTTCATCCTTAAGTCGCAGAGATCTACAATCGAGCGCTCCTCTACAGGCTGGATTGCTCAGGCTTCGGGCGTGCCCTTCGCCCTAAGAAGAAGCGCCGCAAGCTCTGCGAAGCCCTTCCCCGAGTGGGACGCGGCGATATAGGACGGTTTGTTCTTCAGCCGGTGCGCAAAGGCTTCGATGTTTGCGACCCCGACGCTGAGTGGGAATGCCGCGAACATGGGCTCGTCATTGGGTGAATCCCCAGCATAGATCACATATTTTTGAGCATCCTCCCAGCCAATCCCGAACACATCGGCCAACAGGGACTTGGCCATGCTGAGCTTGTCGTAGGCTCCAAACCAGCCATTCACGTGGATCGAGCTGACCTTGGCCTGGGCGCCCGCCCGCTCGAAAATCGAGACGATCCGGTCTACGTCCTTCTCCGGCAGGGGGGCGACATCCTCACGAAAATCAATGGCGAGATCGGCAACCCGATAGGCCTGGTCGCTGGCGAGCGCGGCTCCCGGAACGCTCGCTAGAACTTCCTTTTCGACAGCCTCGAGACGGGCCCGATTCACCCGTCGCTCCTGGGAACTCGCCCAGAAATGTTGATGCATCTTCTTTTTGGTTCGGTCGTAGCGGAAGTAGAACGCGCCGTTCTCCCCGACCACCGCATCGACCGGCCACATGCGGGCAATATGGTCGCACCAGCCGGCCGGACGACCTGTCACCGGAATGACCAGGAAACCAGCCCGATGCAGCGCTTCAAGAGCGCCATAGGCGGAGGCCGTGAGCATTCCCTCCGACGTGATCGTATCGTCGATGTCGGAGAGGACCACGCGAACGGCACGCGCCTCGGCGAGGGGCAATTCGGATAATGGCTTCATTCCGCGGCTCCCGCCATCATAGCGCGAGCAAAATCAGGGGCAGTCACTGGCATGGGGAACATTTTCTTGAGGGAGCTTAGTGAAATTCTGTAGAAATCTAAGAGCCGGGAAATTCCGGATCAAGCATAATGATGTGGCATCTTCCACAAAATTACGACCGGCTTCCAACATTCATCTCAGAGAGTGAGAATTGCCATGACGTTTCCTGTGGGCAAAAAGGTCTCCCGTCAAAGGCAGATCGTGGCGGAATTGAACCTCAGCCCGACAGTGAGGACATCGGACCTGGCACGACGGCTTGGCGTCTCGGCGGAAACCGTTCGCCGTGACATCGAGGAGCTGACCCGCCGCGGCCTTGCCAGCCGCACCTATGGTGGTGCTGCCGGGCGCCAGCTCGGGCTCCAGCCAGAGGTCTCCCACAGAGAGTCCGAGGCTGTCGGCGAGCGCAACGCGATTGCCCACGCAGCCACGCTGCTCGTCAAGCCCGGCGACGTGGTCATGATCGATTCCGGCTCCACGACCACCCGCTTTGCGCAGGCCTTGGCCGCGCAGGTCGAAAACATCACCGTCATTACGAATGGTTTTGCCGTCGCAAACGCCTTTGCAGGTGAGGGACATTCCAGGGTGATGTTCTGCCCGGGCGAATTCGTTCCCCGCGAGCGCGGCGTCTACGGCTCCGAAACCTGCGGATTCCTTCGAAAGTTCTTTGCTGACATCGCCTTTATCGGTGCCAGCGGCTTGACTGTCGACGGGCCGACGGATGTGGAGACTGAAGCATGCTGGGTGAAACGGGCCATGCTCGACCGATCGGAGAGACGGGTCCTGCTGATCGACTCGACAAAGTTCGACCGCCGACATTTCGAGATCGTTTGCCCGCTGGCCGCCTTGTCCGATATCGTCGCCGACCGGGCCCCCGAAGGCGCGCTCGCCGAGCGGCTGGCCGCAGACGGCATTGCCATTCACGGGGGATCGTCGAAGGAGCCCGACGCAACCATGCCGTAGTCACCTCGAAAAGGGCATGCGGGCATCAGGCGCGAGAGGGGATGGATGACCTCATGGATTTCGAACGAGGCAGTCATGGAGATCGAAAGGCTGACGTTAGGGAAGATCCATGCGCGCGCCTGCCGGTCACACCTTCTCGGGACAGGAAGCCTTCATACGTGATCGCCGACGGCGCCGCTCTCGGTCGGCGGTATGTTCCAGACGGGACACGTCCGCACCTTTCCTCATCGCTGCTCCGGCATCGCGACAATTATCGCCATGCCAAGCCAATCCTTGTCATCTGACCGGATGCCGCCGAAACTCCCCCTCCTGAGGTTTTCATGATGCAAAGCGATAGGGAAATCCTGCACGCCTTGTTCGACGCAGCGCTGAACGCAGCGCTACCCGATGGTCAATTCGAGGGCCGCCTTCCCGATATGCCGAAAGGGCGGACGATTGTGCTTGGTGCCGGGAAAGCGTCGGCCCGCATGGCAGCGGCGTTCGAGAATGCATGGATGGCCGCGGGTGGAACGTGCGAGGGTCTCGTCGTCACGCGCTACGGGCATGGCGCCTCGACACGCTCAATCGAAGTCGTGGAGGCGGCGCACCCGGTTCCCGATCAGGCCGGGCTCGATGCCGCACGACGCATCCTCGATCTTGCGCTGGAGGCCGGACCGGACGATCTGGTCGTCTGCCTGATCTCCGGCGGGGCATCGTCCCTTCTGTCGCTGCCTGCTGAGGGGCTGAGCCTTGCGGACAAGCAGGACGTCAATCGTGCAATGCTGCGATCCGGTACGCCCATTGGAGAAATGAACCGCGTGCGAAAGGCCCTGTCGGCCATTAAGGGCGGACGCCTTGCCGTGGCCGTCAAACCTGCATGCCTCGTTACCTACCTGATTTCGGATGTGCCGGGCGATGATCCCGGCAGCATCGGTTCAGGCCCGACCGTTTCCGAGCCCGTCGATCCGGAAGCCGCTCTCGCGATTCTTCGCCGCTACAACATCGAGGTGGGCGAGCACGTGATCGAAGCCATCCGTGCCAATGCGGCTGAGGAGAATGTATCGGGCGGCGTCGTTCATATGCTGGCGACGCCGAAAATGGCCCTGGATGCGGCCGCCCGGCGCGCGCGGGAACTCGGCCTTTCGCCGCTTATTCTCGGCGATGCCATCGAGGGTGAGGCAAGGGAGGTCGGCCGCGTCATGGCCGGCATCGCCGACTCGGTCCTGCGGCATGGGGAACCCATCGACACGCCTTGTGTGCTCCTTTCCGGAGGTGAAACGACCGTGACTGTGCGCGGTCAAGGGCGTGGTGGACGCAACGCCGAATTTCTGCTCTCCCTTGCCCTGTCCTTGAAGGGACACACGGCATTCTCGGCCATCGCCTGTGACACGGACGGGATCGACGGATCCGAGGATAATGCAGGTGCGTGGTTCGATGCCGGGCTCTTCGCGGAGGCGCGCCGAAAAGGGCTGAACCTCGAAACCTATCTCGCAAACAACGACGCCTACACAGCATTTTCGGCTCTGGATCGCTTAGTCATCACGGGTCCGACGCTTACGAATGTAAATGACTTTCGCTGCATCCTCGTGCGCCGCTGATTGCGCTCGGCAGACGGCCGCTTCCTTGTCGAGGCCAATATGGAACGACGAGACCGCATTCATTCCTGCATGCGCTGTTCGAGCCGAGGCTAGCCCCTGACGCGTGTCTCGATCCTCTCGCTCCAAGGAAGGACCAGGGTGATCGTTGTGCCACGACCTTCCACGCTGTCGACCTGAACTTTGCCGTCATGCAGCTGGAGGATGTGCCAGACAAGGCTCAGCCCTAAGCCGGTCCCGGGCAAATGTTTCGCATTGCGAGCCCGGAAGAAGGGCTGCATCAGGAATGGCAGATCCCTTTCAGGCACACCGATACCCTCGTCTTCGATGCTAATTCTTACCTCCTGGTCGCTTCCGCGGCCGGAAACAGTAATGGGGCGGTCGATAGGGGAATATTTCATCGCGTTCCCGATGACGATGACGAGTGCCTGCTCCAGAAGAATGGGGTCTCCGAAAAAAGCGTCTGGCAGTTCTTCCGCTGCCACATGAAATATCCGGCCGGGCTGCTGCTGGTTCTGCTCCTGGCAGACACGGCGGACCAGGGAATTGAGGTTGAATGGGCTGGGATTGAGCGTAATCGCCCCGGCATTCGCCCGTGTATAGGACATGATCGTTTCGATCAGTTGATGAAGGCGAAGGCTCGCTCGCCAGATCTTTTCACCTCGGTCGCGGACCTCTTGCGGCTTTAGATTTTCAGAGCGCCGCATCAGGCCTTGAGCGAGGGCGGAAATCGTCGAGAGAGGCGTCACCAGTTGGTGCGCCAGAAGGGCCATGCGGTCCAAATGCCGGAATGGATCGCTTGAAGGATCCCGGCCGTTTTGGGTTGAAGTCGCACTGGGCTTGCTGAATGGAGTCCGATGATCCGGCACGAAAAGCTCTTTGGGAATTTAAAGATATAACGTTATATCCACGGTATGGTTCAATCCGCCTGATGAAATTATTCGTCGGCCCTGAAGATTTGCCTCAATCCAGCTCGAGTATCCGACCTGAAGGGCCCCGATCTGTCGGACAGGCAGCCCTGCTAATGGAGAAAGCTGGGCGCGTCGCCCTCTATTTGAAGAGTATTTCGCCAGATTTGGGAGCGAGCTTCGCTGGAACCTAGGCCGATGCAGGAGGATCATCTTCCGCCGTGACCGGGATTTTCTATGGAAAGGATCGGAAACCCTTGCGCAATCCGCGCGTTCAGCATTCACACTGAATTCAAGATAGGAGTTTTGATGATGGATAAGGATCGCGTCGAAGGCAGCATGAAGAACGTCAAAGGCAGCCTGAAGGAAGGCGTCGGCAAGGCCGTCGGCGATACCAAGCTCGAATCCGAGGGCAAAATGGATAAGGCCGAAGGCAAGATCCAGAACACCGTCGGCGGGATAAAGGATTCCCTCCGCAACAAGGATTGATGACGCCTTTCATGACGATCTGGCCCGGCAGCGCGCCGGGCCTTTTCTTCGCGCCTCTTTCGCAGCTTCATTCCTTGCGAATGACAAAGACGAAGCGATCCCCGTCCTGGCTCTGGCTCTCCAGGGTATCGCCCGTCTCGCGAATGAGATTGGGGACATCAATCGACGCCAGAGGGTCCGTGCAAATGACCTTCAGTTGATCCCCAGATGCCAGAGCACGCAACTTCTTGCGGGTGTGAAGGACCGGCAGGGGGCATTTCAGGCCCGAAAGATTCAATTCATTCATATGAGGAACCCGTGTCAGTCCCTTTCATGGGAGGGCCGGAAAAGTGCGCCAGGAGAGTCTCCGCTAACGCGAGATCCTCTTGCGTGTTGATGTTGCAGAAGGGATCGAAGGGCGCATCGGCCCACTCCGCCACGGCCAGGCCGTGCCGTTCCGACCAGTGGCGAACACTTCGGAGGCCTTCATCAAGCAGCGCGTAGCGAAGATCGTCCTTGAGGTGCACGGGCCACAGCCCGATCGTGGGATGGATCCTGCCGCCAGAGGAGGCACAGGCAAGCGCCGTTCCGGCACTTCGGCGTGCCTCGTGCAGTCCCGCGACGAGATTGACCGGCAGGAATGGCGTATCGCCGGACACGGACACGACCCAGTCCGCCCCCGGACGGTGTGCCGCTGTCCATTCAAGGGCGGACAGGATCCCGGCCAGCGGGCCCGGATGGCCGGGCAGGGGATCGGGTACGACCGGCAGGTGGAAACGTTCGAAGCGGGTCGGATCACCGTTGGCATTCAGGATCAGGCCGTCGCACTGAGGGGCGAGGCGACGGGCAATATGGTGAAGGATCGTCTCTCCGCCGAGGCTGATCAGGACTTTGTCTATTCCTCCCATGCGCGTCGCCAGGCCGCCGGCCAGAATCACGCCCTGTGTGGTCGGCTGGGGTCCTGCGCTCGACATGTCCCTTACTCGATGACGATGCGTGGCGGCAGCCGCTGCCTGCTCCCCCCTGCAAGTCCATCCGCAATCTGTCGCGCCATGGCCTTGTAGATCAGGGCGTGCGGTCCGTCCGGCTCCGCCGCAACCACGGGACGGCCGGCATCGGAAAGTTCACGGATCGACATGGTGAGGGGCACTTCGCCGAGGAAAGGTACACCGAGGCGTTCCGCCTCCATGCGAGCGCCGCCATGCCCGAAGATATGGGATGATTGGCCGCAATGCGGGCAGATGAAGGTGGCCATGTTCTCGACGATGCCGAGGACCGGAACCTCTACACGCTTGAACATGGAAACCCCGCGCCGCGCATCGATCAACGCGAGATCCTGTGGCGTGGAAACGATGACGGCTCCCGCCAAGGGCGTCGCCTGCGCCATGGTCAGCTGGGCGTCGCCCGTTCCTGGCGGCATGTCGACCACGAGCACGTCCAGGTCTCCCCAGGCCACCTCCCGCAGCATTTGGGTAATGGCCGACATCACCATCGGCCCCCGCCAGATCATGGCCGCCTCTTCGTCCACGAGAAAGCCGATGGACATCACTTTGAGGCCGTAGGCCTCCATCGGCTCGAGAACCCGGTCGGCGAGGACCCTGGGCTTGCCGTGGATGCCAAGCAGCTTCGGCATCGAGGGACCATAGATGTCGGCATCGAGGAGGCCGACCTTCAGGCCCAGAGACTGGAGGGCCAGGGCGAGGTTGCAGGCGGTGGTCGATTTGCCGACGCCGCCCTTGCCAGAGGCAACGGCAATCACGTGCTTTACGCCGGGGATCTGCTGCCCCCGCGTCTGCGCTCCGGCGTGAGGGCGGCGAGGCTCCGCTCGGGGCGCGGCGGCGCTTGCCGAGGCCGGGCGCTCCGCTGTGAGGGTGGCGAAGACGCCCTTCACCCCTGGAAGACTCTGGACCGCATTCTGGGCCGCCTGGCGGACCTGCTCCATCTCCGGCGCCTCCGCAGGCTCAACAAAGATCGAGAACATGACCCGGGCCGCATCGTCGATCACCACTTCGGAGAGCCGGCCTGACGCTGTGAGGCTGGTGCCTCCCGCATCGACCGGCACGTTTGCGAGAGCCTTCAGCACGTCTCCACGGGTGATCGCCACGGTCAAGTCTCCTTTGCCGAACCTTGTGTGATGGTCCTGACCGTCATGTAAACGCTGAAGGGGCGCCCGTTAAGGTGCTTGTTGCCTCAGGCCTCTTCGTCCGAACAAAAGCATGCGTGGTCCGTTGTCATCGCAGCGCCCCGATGGGTGAATGACCCTAGCCCCGTGCTCCCGTGATGACGCGCACCATTCGTGCATTCATCGCCTTTTGGCCCGAGGGAATGGGAGCAGAATTGAGGATAGGACAATGCATCAGCACGGCCACGACGATCCCCACGCCAGCAAACTTTATGGAATGATCAAGGACACCAAGATCGCCATGATGACCACGGCCGATACGGATGGCTCGCTCCACAGCCGCCCCATGTACAGCCAGGAGGCTGACGAGCACGGCGACCTGTGGTTCTTCACCAAGGTGCAGTCTCCAAAGATAACCGAGATCTCCAGGGACAGCGAAGTCAACCTCGCCTACGCAGATCCCGAGAAGCAGAATTACGTTTCGGTTTCCGGGAAAGCCGAGATCGTCAGGGACAAGGCCACTATCGATGAGAAATGGTCGGAGGGGCTGCGGGCATGGTTCCCGGGAGGGAAGGACGATCCTTCGATTGCTCTCGTCCGCGTTCATCCCGCAAAAGGCGAATATTGGGACAGCCCGTCATCGACCCTCGTTCACCTTTTCGGATACGCGAAGGCGGCCGTCACCGGCAAGCCGCCGACGAATATAGGCGAGCAGGAAAAGGTCAATCTGCGCTGACGCGACCTACGCCGCATCATATCTGCAAGCGGAGGCAGCGGGGCTCTCTGGAGCCTCGCTTTCTCGTCCGTCCCGGTAAGAGATCCGAACGAAAGCGGAAATAACGCCAATGCCCAACTTGAAAAAGTGCAGGATGGCTTCAGACTCCTCGTGCGCCATAAGTCTTTCAAAGAGCAGGCGGTGCAGAGGAGGTCGTCATGAAATCGCTGTTCCTCGCGTCTGTCTCCGTTGCGTTTCTTACATCGACCGCCTTGGCCCAACCCGCGACGCAGTCGCCCTCGGGTAATCTCGAAAAGCTCACGTCATTCAGGAGCACCGGCACCGTCGAGCCGAAGCCGATACCCCAGGAAGGACGGCGCGCCGACGCCATTCGGCGGAACCTGGAAAAAGTCAAACTGCCACCGGGATTCACGATCGATCTCTATGCGATCGTTCCCGATGCGCGGCATATGGCTGTCGGCCCGTCGACGGGGGTCGTGTTCGCCGGAACGCGCAAAAACAACGTTTATGTCGTCACCGACCGCGACAAGGACCGGGTCGCAGACGAGGTGAAGGCCTTCGCACCCTCCGTGGAATTCAAGATCCCGAATGGCGTCTGCTTCTCTCCGGACGGCATGCTCTATGTCGTCGAGCAGAACCGTGTGCTGCAATTCCCCGCGGCGGAATTCTTCTACGAGGGGCCGGATGTCGCGGCCTACGTGGTGACGAAGCAGGGCGACCTGATTCCACCGACGGAGGAGAGTTTCAACCACACGGCGCGCGTCTGCCGTATCGGGCCCGACAGTAAGCTCTATATTGCCCTCGGCCAGCCCTTCAACGTTCCGCCGAGGGACAAGCTGGACCTTTATGCGCGCTATGGGCTTGGCGGCATCATTCGCATGAACCAGGACGGGAAGGACCGCGAGAACTACGTCGCCGGAATCCGCAATTCAGTCGGAATGGATTTCAATCCGTCTGACAAGACTCTGTGGTTCACCGACAACCAGGTCGACGGCATGGGGGACGATCAACCTCCGGGCGAGCTCAACCGCGTGACGCAGATGGGCCAGAACTTCGGTTTCCCGATATATGGTGGCGGAACGGTCCGGACCGTTGAGTACAAGAACGATCCCGAGCCAGCCGGAGCTATCGCGCCGCAGGTGGAAATGGCGCCTCACGCGGCCGATCTCGGGATGATGTTCTATACGGGCAAGATGTTTCCGCAGACCTACCAGGGCGGCATCTTCGACGCCCAGCACGGTTCCTGGAACCGGACAAAGCCCGTTGGTGCGAGAGTGATGTTCACGCCCCTCAAGCCTGATGGCACGGCTGATAAGCCACAGGTCTTTGCCGAGGGTTGGCTGACCGAGAACGGCGAATATCTTGGCCGGCCGGTGGACGTGGCCATGCTGCCGGACGGCTCGCTGCTTGTCTCCGACGATACCGCAGGAGCAATCTATCGTATCTCTTATGCTTCGCGATGAGTTGAAGCGAACGGGCGCGCCGAGCACGCGCCTCTTCGCCCGCATCCTGGGAATCGCCGGAATGAAGCCGCTTCGGACCCTGCTTTTCGCCGCCGCTGCATCGGCCCTGGCCGTTTCCGGCACCGCCAGGGCGGGCGACAGGGCGGCAGGGCGTCGGACGGTCGTGGTCTGCCAAGCCTGCCACGGCATGGACGGGCTCTCCAAGAACCCCGAGGCCCCGAACCTGGCAGGGCAGGTCGAGACCTATCTGGCCAAGGCCTTGCATGACTACAAGAGCGGAGCACGCAAGAACGAGTCCATGAACATTGTTGCCAGGGATCTCACGGACGCGGATATCGAAAACGTGGCTGCGTACTATTCTGCGATAGAGGTCGATGTCCTGCCCCCCTGATGGGGTCATGCCTGCCTTGATTTCGCCCGCTCTTTCATCGTGAGCCCCCCTTCGCTATTGTCCTGCCTCCTGAAGCGGCAAGGAGCAGGCGATGGCGGACATCGCGACCAGGGTCTATAACCATACCTGGAAAATTGACCCGATCGTCCGATCCGTCCTGGACACGGATTTCTATAAACTCCTGATGGCGCAGACGATTTTCCGTCGCCACCGGGATGTCCAGGTAACGTTCGGAATTCAGAACCGCACGACGCGCATCCGCCTTGCGGATATCATCGACATGGGCGAACTGCGCGAGCAACTCGATCACGTGCGCTCCCTGTCGCTGACCCGGGGCGAGTCCACTTGGCTGCGAGGCAACACGTTCTATGGCAAGCGGCAGATGTTCTCGCCCGAATTCATGGACTGGCTCGAGACTTTTCGCTTCCCCGAATACCTGCTGGAAAAGGAGGATGGCCAGTATGTCCTCACATTCCACGGACCCTGGATCGAGACCACCATGTGGGAGATTCCGGCTCTCGCAATCCTGAACGAGCTGCGCTCCCGCGGTGTGCTGAAGGGCATGGGCAAGTTCGAATTGCAGGTTCTTTATGCTCGCGCCATGACCCGCGTGTGGGAGAAGATTCAACAGCTCAAGACGCTCCCGGATCTCTCGATCACGGATTTCGGGACGCGTCGCCGCCACGGCTTCCTCTGGCAGGACTGGTGCGTGCAGGCGATGATCGAAGGGCTCGGCCCGGCCTTTCTCGGGACATCCAACTGTCTGATCGCCATGCGGCGAGAGGTCGAGGCTGCCGGCACGAACGCTCACGAACTGCCGATGGTCTATACTGCACTCACGGACAATGACCAGGACATGGCGATGGCACCCTACCGGGTGCTCGCCGACTGGCAGAGCGATTACGAAGGCAACCTTCGCGTCATTCTGCCCGATACCTATGGCACAACGAATTTTCTGCGCAACGCACCGGACTGGGTTGCTGCCTGGACCGGCATCCGCATCGATTCAAAGGATCCTATCGAGGGCGGGGAGGAGGCGATTGCCTGGTGGCGGGAGCGCGGCCAGAATCCCAAGGAAAAGCTCGCCATTTTCTCGGACGGCCTCGATGTGGATGTGATCAAGCGCATCCACCAGCATTTCCAGGGACGGATGCGCATCGGCTATGGTTGGGGCACGTTGCTGACCAACGATTTCCGGGGCTTCGTCCCGGAAGGGGGGCTCGATCCCATTTCCATCGTTTGCAAGGTCATTTCCGCAAATGGCCGGCCGACCGTGAAGCTCTCTGACAATCCCACCAAGGCCATGGGGCCGAAGAGCGAGATCGAGCGGTACAAGCGCGTCTTCAATGTCGGCGCGCAGAGCGCAAAGCCCGTTCTGGTATGAGTGTCATGATGATCGATCTCAATTGCGACATGGGCGAAGGCTTCGGGCCCTGGCCCATGGGGGATGACGAGGCAATGCTGGACATTGTCTCCTCCGCCAATATCGCGTGCGGCTTTCACGCCGGCGATCCCGGCACCATGTTCCGCACCGCCGAGACGGCGCGGCGGAAGGGTGTCGCGATCGGCGCCCATCCCGGGTTCAACGATCTGCAAGGCTTTGGCCGCCGCGTGATCAGGGGGGACAGCCCCGCGGATATCGAGCGCATGGTAGCCTATCAGATCGGCGCTCTGCAGGCTGTTGCGTCACTCGCCGGCCATCGCGTCACCTATGTGAAGGCGCATGGCTCGCTCAACAACATGGCGAACGAGGATGAAGATCTTGCCCTCGCTATTGCGCGTGCGGTCAAGGGTGTGGATCCGAACCTCGTCAATGTGTGCATGCCGGGCCTTCTCATGGAGAAGGCATCGGAAAGGATGGGATTACGGGTGGCGCGGGAGTTTTTTGCAGACCGTACCTATGAGGATGACGGCACGCTGTCGAGCCGCAGGAAGCCGGGTTCGGTCCTGCACGACGCAGAGGCCGCCGCGGCACGGGTTCTGCGCACGCTGGAGGAGGGGGCCGTGACGACGACTTCCGGCAAGCGCATCCCCATCGCAATTGATACGATCTGCGTTCACGGCGACGAGCCAAGCGCAGTTGCGATGGCAAGGACGATCCGAGACACGCTTCAGGCCAATGCCATCGCGATAGCCCCATTCACAGGCGTTTGATTGATGTCCTTCAAGGATCATTTCTCGTCGCACTCTGCCGGCTATGCGGCCTACAGGCCGACTTATCCACGCGAGCTCGCGACGTACCTTGCCAGCCTGTGCCCATCGCCCGACGTCGCGCTCGATGTCGGCTGCGGCACCGGTCAGCTTTCGGTTCTGCTGGCCGAGACCTTCAGATCCGTCATCGCCACCGATGCGAGCGTCAGGCAGATCGAGAACGCCGTGCCGCATGAGCGCGTCGCGTACCGCGTCGCACCTGCGGAAAACAGCGGGCTGCCTGATCATTCCGTTGATCTCATCGCCGCGGCGCAGGCGGCGCATTGGTTCGATCTTCCCGCATTCTATGAGGAGGCACGACGCGTTGGAAAGCCGGGAGCTGTCCTGGCGCTGATCACCTATGGCGTGATCCGGTCCGATTCTCAGATCGACCCGGTGATTCGGCACTTCTACAAGGACGTGATCGGACCCTACTGGCCGCCCGAGCGTCGACATGTCGAGGACGGCTATCGGGCCTTCGATTTCCCGTTCAAGGAGCTGACGCCACCGTCGCTCGCAATCAGGGTTGATTGGCGCGCTGAAGATCTCATCGGTTATGCGGATACATGGTCTGCCGTGCGAGAGGCCGAGAAAGCACTCGGCCGCGAGCCCATCGAGCAATTTGCGCGCGACCTGAAGGCTGCGTGGGGAGATCCCGATCGCCGTCGCACGATCTGTTTTCCGCTATCGTTCAGGATTGGGGCGATCTGACGTCTGAGGTCCCAAGGACTCGATTCAGGAAGGGCTTGAGGGCGGCCAGCGTTTCCGAGGGTGCTTCCTCGGCGAGATAATGTCCGCAATCTATCCCGTGCCCCTCCACACGATCGGCCCAATCCCGCCAGACGCCGAGCACGTCATACCAGCGCTCCAGGCCGTTCCTGAGGGCCCAGAGAGCCTGGACCGGACATGCGATCCGCCGTCCGGATGCATGGTCTTCCTCGTCAAGGCGCATGTCGATGCTGGCGCCGGCCCGGTAGTCCTCGCACATGGCATGGATCGTGTCGGGATCCGTGAAACAGCGCCGATACTCGGCAAGGGCACGCTCGTCGAACATCGTCCGGCCGCGGCGCAGATAGAAGGCCTCCGGATCGGAGGCGATCAGGCGCTCGGGCAGATCGTAAGGCTGTGCCAGGAAGAACCAATGCCAATATCCCATGGCGAAGGCCATGTCGGTGCGCCGAAAATGCTCGGATGTCGGAATGATGTCGAGAACGGAGAGACCCGCGATGCGCTCAGGGTGGTCGAGCGCCATGCGGTAGGCGCAGCGTCCGCCGCGGTCGTGCCCAACGACGGCGAAACGCTCGAAGCCGAGAATCCGCATCACCTCGATCATATCACGCGCCATTGCCCGCTTCGAGTAGGGCTCATGATCCGGCGTCGTCAGCGGCTTCGAGCTATCGCCGTAGCCGCGAAGATCCGCACAGACCACGGTATGATTCTCCGCCAGGCGCGGGGCAACACGATGCCACATGACATGCGTCTGGGGATGGCCATGCAGAAGCAGCACCGGCGGGCCCTCGCCACCATAGCGGAGGTTGATCCTCGCTTCTGCCGTCGTGACCTGTCGCTGCGTGAATCCTTCGAACATGATGCGCCCCGATCCGTCTAAGACACCAGGGCCATGCGATCGACGTCGACGAGCCCGAAATCCGTGATCTTCAGATGTGGGATCACCGGAAGCGGCAGGAACGCAACCTGCAGAAACGGCTCGGGAAGCGTGACACCGAGGTTCTTCGCGGCGCGCCTCAGGGGATAGAGCGCATCGCGCACGGCCTCATAGGGACGGTCGCTCATTAGACCCGCAATGGGGAGCGCCAATTCTGCGAGAACCTGACCGTCGGCAACGACGACGAACCCGCCCTCTATCGCATGCAGGCGGTTGACGGCGACGGCCATATCGTCATCGTTGACGCCAACGACACAGATGTTGTGGCTGTCATGCCCGACGGATGACGCGATGGCGCCGCGCTCAAGGCCGAACCCCTTCACGAAACCGAGGCCGACATTGCGGTTGACGCCGTGGCGCGCCACGACGGCGACCTTCACGATATCCTGAATCGGATCGACCTGAGTCGAGCCCTCTCGATGGGGCAGGGTCAGCGAATGACTTTCGGTGATGATCTTGCCAGGAATGACGCCGATGACCGGCATTGGTCCGGGGGAGGAGGGGATGCGAAAATCATCAGCTGTGATGGTTCCGATCTTGACGCTCCCGCGACCGATCGGAGCGACGGCGCGACGGCTCGCGAAAAGGCCATCGTCCACCAGACGTCCCGCGCTGATGACATCCGAGACCGCGCAGGCCGCAAGGTCGTCGAGCAGCACGATGTCGGCACGTTTGCCGGGGGCTATCATGCCGCGGTCGGTGAGGCCGAACGCCTGCGCTGCTGTCATCGAAGCCGCGCGATAGGCCGCGAGAGGCTCGCACCCCAGTTCGATCAAGGTCCGGATCATGTAGTCGAGATGGCCTTCCTCCGCGATGTCGAGAGGGTTGCGGTCGTCGGTGCAGAGAGCAAGGAAGGGCGATGTCTGAACGGACAGCAGCGGCGCAAGCGCGTGGAGGTCTTTCGACACGGACCCTTCGCGGATGAGAACGGTCATGCCTTTGCGGATTTTTTCCAGTGCTTCCTCGGCGGTCGTGGTTTCGTGGTCGGTCCGGATCCCCGCCGACAGATAGCCGTTGAGATCGAGCCCGCGAAGAAGCGGCGCGTGTCCGTCGATATGCCCATCGGCGAAGGCTTCGAGCTTGGCGAGGCAGGCAGGGTCTGCGCCAAGGACCCCGGGAAAGTTCATGAACTCGGCAAGGCCGATGACCTTGGGATGATGACGGTAGCGCACGAGATCGACTGCTTCGATGCGCGCCCCGGACGTTTCAAGGTGTGTCGCCGGTACGCAACTGGACAGCTGCACACGCAGATCCATGATCGTCCGCTCGGCACAGGCCAGAAAATAGTCGAACGCAGCCGTCCCGAGAACGTTCGCCATTTCATGAGGATCGCAGATCGCCGTCGTGACGCCGCGGGGCAGGACGCAGCGGTCGAATTCGAATGGCGTGACGAGGGAGGATTCCACATGCAGGTGCGTGTCGATGAAACCGGGGACGGCGATGCGCCCGCGACCATCGATGGTGCGGGCGCTCCGATATTGTCCATATGTGCCGACGATCGTATCGCCGCAGACCGCGATGTCGGTGTGCGTGAGCGAGCCCGTCACGAGATCGAGAAGGCGGACGTCGGCAATGACGAGATCTGCTTCAGCCTTTCCGCGCCCCTGAGCGATCCGGGTGGCGATCGTGTGCGCATCGGGCTGTGTCGTCATGCGTTCTCGTGGCCTCTACCAGCTTCGGCGCGTTCCATTGTCGACATGGATGATGCCGTTCCGATAGATCTTAAGGCCGCCGACCTCGGGACGCGAGCGCAAATATGCCATGACTCCGCGTATGCGGTTGTGAATACGAAAGTCCACGGCGCGGCAGGCGAGATGCAGGGAATGCCCGGCCCCGCCCGCTCGCCTGTTCCTCCCGGCTGTGCGATGGGTGGATTCGACGCTCACTGCACCGAACCTCGCAGCTATGTCAGCAATGACATCCCGTAGGGGCGCGGGGACGCAATTGGTCGGTGCCCCTTTCCGTAATACGATGTTCCCGAGACTGACCGAGGTCGAGAAGCGCGAGGCCGGTTTTGGCACCGCGGCATCCCTCGGCAGGCTTCCCGTTTCGGAGGGGTCTCTCATACGGTCGGTCGCCGGAAGGCTGGCATATTGCGCCGCAGGGTATCCGATCCCTTCGCTTTCCGCCTTCGCCGGATTCAGGGATGCTCCCAGAACCGCTGCACCGAAAAGGCATCCGGCGCAAAGGGTCATGGGGATGCACACGCTTTTGTGGCGACGAGAACTGGTGCTCATAGGGTCCTCCCAAACGAGCCCCCCTTTTGCGGCCATGAGCGACCCTCAGCCGCACATCGCTGCGTCTGCTTTTGGTTCTTGAGCATGTAACGGCTAAGTTGCCGCTGCCAGCGAAGCAAGCTAAGGTTGAAACCAGCGGCGGCAAGCCCTGGGATTTGAATATAATCAAAAGTAAACCCAAAGGGCCGGAACGATGTCCTGTTCTAACGCAATGGAGATCTGAAATTATCCTTTGTAGCCTTGCAATAGCGTTTCAATTGACGCTGCTCTTGCAGGCGAAGTTTGGCATGCACACATCTTCTGACGTCGTGCTGCCCTCCTCGGCAGCCAGGAGAAAGTGGGATGTACGCTGCTCGCAGCGCTTTTTTCGATTCCGTGAAGTCGGCCGGTTCAACCCGCGAGGATGCTGTCGCGCGCGTTACGATGGTGGCGAACCTCATGGATAGCGCGTTTCTGATTCCGGGCCTGAACCGGCGCATCGGTCTCGATGCGGTGATCGGTCTCGTCCCCGGTGTGGGCGACGCGATTTCTGCGGTTCTGGCGAGCTATATCGTCTGGGAGGCCCATCAGCTCGGTCTGCCCCGCTGGAAGATCGCGCGGATGATCGCCAACATAGCACTCGATACGGCATTCGGTGCGATCCCTGTGGCGGGCGACGTATTCGACGTTTTCTTCAAAGGCAATCAGCGCAATTTGCGCATCATTCACCAACACCTTGGTCTTTCCAAGCGCGGTCCGCGCCAGATCGACGCTACCGCAACCCGTATCGACGAGCGCTGACGATGAGACGGTTTCTCTGGCTGGTTGCCGGAATCATGGTGGCCCTCTGGTCTCTTCTGGCCTGGGGCGCCTATGGCCTCATCGATCTGTTCGGCACCACCGCAGCCCGGCATGCGGACGTGGTGAGCAGCCATCCCGAAACGGTCGAATGGCTTTCATGGAGCCTGGCGGCCATTCGGAATCTTGGGCTCGCCGCCATCGTCTTCGTCTGGGGCATCGTGGCCCTGCTGATCCTGGCTGTGCCAGCGGCCATCAGCATCTTTCTGGGACGCGCCGTCCGTCCAGGGGAGCCAATGGATTGGAACGGAGGCTATCCACGTCCCGGCTACCGGGACGTGACCCCCTCGGACATCACGGACGCGTCGGCGGATGGCGATTTCGAGCGACGCAGCATCGAACGGCGCTGAACCGGCGGTGCCGGTTCAGCGGTGGCTGGAAATGAACTGCTTGAAGCGCTCCGATTTCGGCGCGCCAAACACCTCCGACGGCGTGCCTTCCTCCTCCACCATGCCCTGATGAAGGAACATGACGCGGTTGGATACGTCGCGGGCGAATCCCATCTCGTGAGTCACCACGAGCATGGTCCTGCCTTCTTCCGCCAAGGAGCGCATGACCCGAAGCACTTCGCCGACCAGTTCCGGATCGAGGGCCGAGGTCGGTTCGTCGAAGAGCATGACCTTGGGGTGCATGGCCAGGGCGCGCGCAATGGCCGCGCGCTGCTGCTGGCCGCCCGACAGATGCGATGGATATTGGTTGCGCTTGTCGGCGATGCCGACCTTTTCGAGAAGGGCCTCCGCCTCGGCAAGGCATTCCGTCTTCGGCCGCTTCTGAACGTGGACCGGGGCTTCGATGACGTTTTCCAGAACGGTCATGTGAGACCAGAGATTGAAGCTCTGGAACACCATGGCGACCCGCGAGCGGATGCGATCCACCTGTGACTGGTCCGCCGGCTCCATGCCACGCCGCGTCTTCTTGAGACCGATTGCCTCGCCGCCGATCTTGATCTCGCCGGAATCCGGTACTTCCAGCATGTTGATGCAGCGAAGCATCGTCGACTTGCCCGATCCGGATGCGCCCAGGATCGAGATCACGTCGCCTTCCCGGGCCTCCAGAGAGACGCCCTTGAGAACCTCGAGTGAACCGAAGCTCTTGCGCAGGTTGTGAACGGAGACAGCGGGAGCATTGGAGGACGGCACGGGCGAAACTCCGTTTTGCAGCGAAGCGGAAAACGGGACTGCATCAGACATGTGCAGCCTCCAGTTTCGGCGCGACGGCGGGCGGGCGGCGCAGATGAGGGGAGAGCCACCACTCGACGGCCATGATGATGCGCGTGATCACGAAGTTGAGGATGAGGTAGATCGCTCCAGCAACCACGAAGACCTCGACCGCGCGGAAGGTCTGCGAAATGAGTTTGGCCGCCAGGCCGGTCACTTCCATCATGGTGATGATGGAGGCAAGCGACGTCGCCTTTACCATCAGGATGATCTCGCTGCCATAGGCAGGGAGAGCCTGCCGGACGGCGATGGGAAAGACGATCCGGCGAAAGAGCAGCATGCCAGACATGCCACAGGCGCGCGCGGCCTCGACCTGCTGATGCGGCACGGCCTGCAATCCACCGCGGAAGATCTCGCTCGCATAGGCGGCGGTGTTGAGAGTCAGGGCCAGCACGGCGCACCAGTAGGGCTCGCGGAAGAAGCTCCAGATACCCCATTCCTGAAGTGTCGGGCGAAACTGACCGAGGCCATAATAAATCAGGAAGATCTGCACAAGCAGCGGCGTTCCACGGAAGACGAACACGTAGGCCCGCGCGACGATATCCAGAACGCGGATTCCGGAGATGCGCATCAGCGCCAGAAGCATCGCGAAGACGGCGCCGAAGGCGACAGAGGTGAAGGCGAGGTTGAGCGTCAGCGGGACGCCTGTCATGAGCTGCAGGAAGGTATCCCGCATAAAGGTGAAATCCATCAGGAAGCCCTCCGCATGCCGCGCATGGAATGGGTCTCGGCGCGTTGGAACAGGTAGGTCGAAACCCACGTGATCACGAGGTAAAGCAGGGCGGCGGTGATATAGAAGTCGAAGGGCCGGCGGGTCGAGCCCGCCGCGATATGCGACTGGCGCAGCAATTCCACGAGCCCGGTGACGGAGATGAGCGCAGATTCCTTCAGGACGAGCTGCCATGTGTTGCCGAGGCCAGGAATCGCGTAGCGCAGCACCTGCGGGGCGATGATGCGGCGGAACATCAGCCAGCGATGCATGCCGACCGAGCGCGCCGCCTCGATCTCGCCACGGGAGACGACCTGGTAGGCCCCGCGGAACACCTCGGCCTGGTAGGCTCCGGAGACGATACCGATCGCGAGTGCGCCTGTGACGAAGGCAGGGACGCCGATGAACCCTTCCGCGCCGAACAGGCTGCCGATGGCGCTGAGGGCCGCACTGCCGCCGAAATAGAAAAGATAGATGACGAGAAGATCAGGGATGCCGCGCAGAATGGTGGTATAGCCGTCGGCCAGGCTTCGGGCCGCGACATTGCGCGAAAGCTTCGCCCAGGCGACGACGGTGCCCACCACGGATCCGCAAAGAAAACCGCAGAGCGCAACGGCCAACGTCATTCCCGTCGCCGTCAGAAGCGCCCATCCCCACCCGTTCGGACCGAACCCGACGAGCTCGAAATAGCTCAGTTGCTGCACGCTGGACTGTTCCTGTTATGCGTCATCCCGCGAACGGGATGACGCTGTTCGAGATAACGATCGCGCGCTGAGCTCAGCTCTGCGGGGTCATATCGACCTTGAACCACTTCTCGGTCAGCTTCTTGACCGTTCCGTCGGCGATGGCGGCCTGGATCGCCGCATCGAAATTGCTTTTCAGTTCCGCTTCGCCCTTGCGCATTCCGACGGCCACGCCGCGTCCGAGCACGCCGCCGGAAACGCCGGCGCCGGCCATGGCCATGTTCTTGAATTCGGGCTGGTCGAGGGTCGCCTTCATGGACGACTGCGCCGCGAAGATCGCATCGACGCGACCTGCCGCGAGGTCGAGATCATGCTGCTCCGTGGTCTTGTATTCGCGGATCTCGATCGTGTCCTTGAGGTACTTTTCCAGGAACTGGGAGTTCACGGTCGAGCCCTGCACGCCGATGGTCTTGCCCTTCAGGACAGGCTTCCACGCATCGATCACCTTCTGCGCGCCAGCGGCATCCTTGTCCAGGTTCACGCGGCCACCGGTCCCCTCCAGCTTCGCAAGGGGGGAATCCTTCATCGTCGCGAAGCCATGCAGGCCCGACGCATAGGGGCGCGAGAAGTCGATCACTTCCAGCCGCTTGTCGGTGATGTTCATGCCGGCCATGATGGCGTCGTACTTCTTGGCATTGAGTGCCGGGATGATGCCGTCCCAGTCCTGGGCCACGATCTCGCACTTCACCTTCATGCGTGCGCACAGGTCGTTGGCGAGATCGATCTCGAACCCTTCCAGCTTGCCGCCGGCGCCGGTGAAGTTCCACGGCGCATAGGCGCCCTCGGTGGCGATCTTCACGGTCTTCTCCTGGGCCGCCACGCCGCCCATCGCAAGCGCGGAGGCCAGTAGGCCAAGGCCGATTACCTTGAACATTCTCATCGTCGTTCCCTAAATGTGTGGCGTCAAACGAGCCTTTTCCGGCGAGGCCGGAACCAGGGCTCCAGCAGTCGTCGCTGGCTCAGAGCTAACATTCAAAAGCCAAGCCAACGCAAGTCCCAATCATGCCAATTCGGCGGGCTCGGCTGGCGATTTCGGTCGCAGTCCGGGGTGATCCGTACAAAAAAGGCGCGGCCCGGGCCGCGCCTTGCTGGATGAACGAAGCCGGGTCAGCTCCGCGGCGTGGTGTCGATCTTGAACCACTTCACGGAGAGTTTCTGCACGGTGCCGTCCTTGATGGCGGCCTGAATGGCGTCATCGAAGCTCTTCTTCAGTTCGGTATCACCCTTGCGCAGGCCGACGCCCACGCCGGCGCCGAGCATGCCGCCGGTGATCGACGGGCCGACGAGAACATAATCCTTGAACTCGGGCTTCTCGAGAGTGCCGATGATCGCCGTCGCATCGGCGAGGACCGCGTCGATGCGGCCCGCAGCGAGGTCGAGGTCATGGGCCTCGGTGGTCTTGTACTCGCGGACTTCGGCCGTGCCCTTGAGATACTTGTCGGCGAAGTTCGAATGGATCGTGGAGCCCTGCACGCCGACGGTCTTGCCCTTCAGGAGAGGCTTGAAGGCATCGATCGCCTTCTCGGCCGCGGCCTGCTGGGAGGTGAGGTTATAGGCCTCGCCGGTGCCCGGCATCTTCGCGAGCGGCGAGTCCTTTGCCACCAGGAAGCCATTGGGAGAATTGGCGTAGGGGCCCGTGAAGTCGATGACCTTCTTGCGCTCTTCGGTGATGCTCATGCCGGCCATGATGGCGTCGTACTTCTTGGCATTGAGCGCCGGGATGATGCCGTCCCAGTCCTGGGCCACGATCTCGCACTTCACCTTCATGCGCGCGCACAGGTCGTTGGCAAGATCGATCTCGAACCCTTCCAGCTTGCCGCCGGCGCCGGTGAAGTTCCACGGCGCATAGGCGCCCTCGGTGGCGATCTTCACGGTCTTCTCCTGGGCCGCCACGCCGCCCATCGCAAGCGCGGAGCCGAGAATGGCCAGGCTGACTGTCTTGAAGAACTTCATATGTGTTCCCTTGATTCTAGGGCTCGGATTGAAGGCGAGCCTTGCTTCTCGCGATCTGATCGATCGCGCCGTGACGGAGTAACCTCCAAACGCGTCAAAAAGGCAAGACGCCTTCAGTCGGACGGGACGACCGTCAGCCGGATCTCGCCCAGCCCCTCGATGGCGCCGGTCATCGTCTGCCCTTTCACCACCGGTCCGACCCCGTCAGGGGTGCCGGAAAAGATGATGTCGCCGGGCGCCAGCTCGAAATAGGAGGAGAGATAGCTGATCTGTTCCGCGACCGACCAGATCATGTCGGAAAGATCGGCCTTCTGCTTCACCTCCCCATCGACGGCCAGGGAGATCGCACCCGCGCCGGGATGCCCGATCCGCGAGGCCGGGAGCAGCGGCCCGACCGGGCCCGACAGGTCAGCCGCTTTCCCGAGTTCCCAGGGACGACGGAGCTGCTTGGCCTCGTCCTGGAGGTCGCGGCGGGTCATGTCGAGACCGACCGCATAGCCGTAGACATGGTCGAGCGCTTCCGACACCGGGATGTCGCGGCCGCCCTTGGCGAGCGCCACCACCATCTCGATCTCGAAATGGTAGTTTCCGGTCTTCGGAGGGTATGGATGGTCGATCGTCCTGCCGGCGGGGACCGGCTGAAGAGCATCGGCGGGCTTCATGAAGAAAAAGGGCGGCTCCCGGGTCGGATCGCCTCCCATTTCGCGGGCATGCGCCGCGTAGTTGCGCCCGACGCAATAGACTCGGCGGACGGGGAAGAGGTCGCTCGAATCGGCAACGGGAAGGGCCGGGACGGTCGGGGCAGGAATCACATAGGCCATCGGAGGTCCGGAAAAGCGTGGGAGGATTGTTCTTATCCCGGCCTTCCTGTGGGGCAGGCCGGTTGGTCCTTTCCTACACCTTGCAGTCGACACGACAAGACGCAATGACTATGCCCAACCTCCGAGGAGCAGGAATGGATATCGAAGCCCCCGCGCATAGAACCTTCATCCAGGGTCTGACGGAAAGACTTGGCAAGGCGGCGGTCCTGACCGATGCCGCGGACCTCGAGAGCGCCCTGGTCGAGACCCGTGGGCTTTACCGCGGACAGGCCTTGGCCCTCGTGAGGCCGCGTGATCGGGACGAGGTCGCGCATGTCATGCGGGAATGCGCGCAGGCCGGGATCCCGGTCGTGCCGCAGGGGGGCAATACGGGCCTGGTCGGAGGCGGGGTCCCGTCGGGCGGGATCGTCCTCTCCCTGGCCCGGCTCGACCGGATCCGGGATCTCGATCCGGTCAATGCGACGATCACCGTGGAAGCCGGTTGCATTTTGAAATCGGTCCAGGATGCCGCCGACGCGGCGGGCCATCTGTTTCCCCTCTCCCTTGCATCGGAGGGGTCGTGCCGCATCGGCGGCAATCTCGCCACCAATGCCGGGGGCACCGCCGTCCTGCGCTATGGCAACATGCGGGAGCTGACCCTCGGCCTCGAGGTGGTCCTTGCGGATGGGAGGATCTGGAACGGCTTGAAGGGCCTGCGGAAGGACAACACGGGCTACGACCTGAAAGATCTCTTCATCGGATCGGAGGGGACGCTGGGCATCATCACCGCAGCCGTCCTGAAGCTTTTTCCAAAGCCGCAGATGCGCGTCACCGCCTTTGTGGGCTGCGCCTCGCCGGGACGCGCGCTGACGCTGTTTCATCGCCTGCGCGAGACCGCAGGCGACCAGCTCACCGCCTTCGAATACATTCCCGATTTCGGGCTCGAGATCGTGCTCAAGCACCGTCCTGGCGCCGTCCGGCCCCTGGCGGAGCGTCATCACTCCTATGCCCTGATCGAACTCTCCTCGCCTCAGAGGGACGCAGATCTCCAGGGAAGGCTCGAGGAGATTCTGGGCCAGGCCCTCGAGGAGGGCCTGGTGGAGGACGCGACGCTGGGAGCCAGCGAGGCCCAGAGTATTGCCCTCTGGCATCTGCGGGAAAGCCTCTCCGAGGTACAACGGCTCGAGGGCGGGTCGATCAAGCACGATATCGCGGTCCCCGTGTCCCGCGTCGCCGAGTTCATCGAGGCTGCCACCCAGGCCTGCGAGGCGGAAATGCCGGGAATACGGGTCTGCGCCTTCGGACACTTCGGCGACGGCAATATCCATTTCAACCTGTCCCAGCCCATGGCCATGGGCAAGAACGACTTCCTTGCGCGATGGGAGCATTTCAACCGCATCGTCCACGACATCGTTCATGCCATGGACGGATCGATCGCCGCCGAACACGGGGTCGGCTTGATCAAGCGTGACGAGCTCCTGCTTTATAAGGACCCTGTGGCGCTCGATCTCATGCGCGCCCTCAAGCAGACCCTCGACCCCCAGAACCTCCTCAACCCCGGCAAGGTCCTCCGGACGGGCGAGAGCACCACCACAGCCATCCTGAGTTTGACGGATCACGCATGAAAACCATCGATCTTCTGGCCATCGGCGAGCCCCTGATGGAATTCGCCGAGGTACAGCGCAATGGCGAGCGCCTTTACCTGCCCGGTTTCGGAGGCGACGTGTCCAATACGGCGGTCGCCGCGGCCCGCCAGGGAGCAAGAGCCGCGATCTTCACGGCCTTGGGTGGCGATGCGTTCGGAAAGGAGTTTCTGGCGCTGTGGGATCGGGAAGGAGTCGACCGCTCTTCCGTGATCGTTCGGAGCGATGGAAGGACCGGCGTCTATTTCATCAGCTACGGCGAAGAGGGGCACGTCTTTTCCTACGCCCGGGCAGGATCTGCGGCGAGCCTCGTGCGGGTCGACGACTTGCCTCTTGACCAGATTGCTTCCGCCCGGATCCTCCACGCCTCCGGCATCAGCCAGGCGATCTCGGACGACTGCGCGGATGCTGTCTTCGCCGCCATCCGTCATGCGAAGGCGAGCGGCACCGTCGTCAGCTATGACACGAATCTGCGCCTGCGGCTTTGGCCGCTCGACCGGGCCAGGGCTGTGATCCACGGCGCGGTCGCCCTGTCCGACATCGCACGGCCTGGCCTCGACGATGCCCGTCAGCTGACGGGCATCGACCGTCCAGAAGATATCTGCGCCTTCTATCTCGGGCTCGGCTGCCGCATTGTCGCGATGACCATGGGAAAGTCCGGCACCATGGTCGCGACGCCGGATCGCCTCGATGTCATTCCGGCCCGGCCTGTCGCAGCGGTGGATGCGACCGGGGCGGGGGACACGTTCGGCGGCGCCTTCCTCGCGGAGTGGCTCGTGCATGGCGACGCCTTCAGGGCAGCGGCCTATGCCAATGCGGCGGCGGCGCTCTCGACCCTGGGGCAGGGGGCCGTCGAGCCGATGCCGGTTCGAAAGGACGTCGAAGCCTTCCTCCGCGCCGCATGAAAACGGCGGGTCTCAAGGACCCGCCGACGCAATACTGACTCGAGGTACGCGATCAGCGCCCGCCCGGCAGTCGGCGTGCCGTTGCAAGGTGCTGTTCCAGATGCGGAATCACCGACTGGGAATACTGCACCAGGGCCGGATCGGTGCCTGTCTGGGTATAGCGCTGATACAGGGCCAGGGTCTCCTGATGGGCGGCGCGCTGATAGCGGCCATAGAGGCGGTCGAACTGCGGACCACTGGTCGAAGCGAGTTGGTTCAGCATCTGGGTCTTTTCGGCATCGAGCTGAACTGGTAGCCGGATGGGCGCCGCTGCCACTGAACCGGTCGACCGCACATCGGCGGCGCGGCCTGCAACTCCTCCGGTCGTCGCGCCGACGCCAGCGCCCACGGCCGCCCCTACGGGGCCACCGACCAAGGCGCCGACACCGGCTCCGGCCAGGGTGCCGCCGACCGCGCCAGCCCCGGTACCGGGGCCGCCGCTCGGAGCACTGGCCACCGCGCCGGTCGTTGCCCCGACGCCCGCTCCGACTGCGGCGCCGACAGGGCCGCCGACCAGAGCGCCGATGCCTGCGCCTGCCAGGGTTCCGCCAACCGTGCCGCCCAGCCATTCACCGGACGCCGAATAGACGGCGCGGCCGCCATTGAGCGCCTGGCTCGTCTGGCCATGGTCCGTGATCATGTTCTGCGCGAAGGTGCGAACCCGTTGGTTGTGCGAGCGATCCAGAGCCAGCCGGCTTGCGGCGATCTCGAAGGCATCGGCCTGGGTGGCCATCGTACGGAAAGTCTGACTGTCCAGCGGCTGCGCGAAGGCAGGAGCGGAGGCACTCGTCAGCAAAGCTGCAAGAATAACGTACTTCTTCATAGGATGAGCTCCCGGCATTTGGAATGCAGAACACCTACGCAAGACCTGTCAGCCTGCACAGAACTACTGGTGACTGCTGCAGCCGTTCAACGATGTAGCATCCTGGTGGTTCCAGGCTGAAACCATGATCCAATCAATACGCTGAAGCTTGCGCATCTAAGCTTGGCGCTTGGTAGCCTCAACTATGCGCCTGGTTTAAAAGACATTCGGCGGAACAAGGATGCGGCGGCGGCTCCGATAGGGTATGAGCGCACGTCCGGTTCCGAGATCCTCTTGTCGAAGCTTGTTCATATCCAGGTCCTGAGAGCGCTGGCCGCCCTGGCGGTCGCCTTCCTGCATGCGCAGCACGATGCTGCGGGATTGGCGGCGCGCATCGGACAATCCTTCCCGCCGCTCGAGAACCTCCCCTGGATGGCCGGCGTCGATATCTTCTTCGTGATCTCCGGCTTCATCATGGTCTATGCCTCGCGCTCCCTCTTCGGGAGGAGGGGCGGAAAGGGTGAGTTTCTGGTCCGGCGCCTGCTGCGGATCGTGCCGCTCTACTGGACGGTCACCACGCTCTACCTTGCCATTGCCCTGCTCGCCCCGTCTTTGCTCAACAGCGAAACCCTGGTGCCGTGGCAGATCCTGGCATCCTATCTCTTCATTCCCTTCGAGCGTCCGGACGGAACGGCACAGCCCCTCTACTCCCTGGGCTGGACCCTGAACTACGAGATGTTTTTCTACGTTCTCTTTGCGGGTGTGCTCGCGTGGCCGCGGAGGTGGGCGGTGGGCATCCTGTCTGGAGTATTGGTGCTCCTCGCGATCCTCGGCCGCGTGGTCGCCCTGCCTCAACCGCTGGACTTCTGGACCGACCCGATCGTTCTGGAGTTCGCTTTCGGGCTCGGGCTCGGCTGGCTGCACGCGGAGGGTGTGACGCTGAGCAGAGGCGTCCGCTGGGTCCTGGTCGTCGCCGGCCTTGCGCTTCTGGCAATGAACTTCATCGGATTGCGGGCCAATCTCAACGAGATGCGGCCTCTGGCCTGGGGCATTCCGGCAGCCTTCCTCGTCGCGGCTGCGGCCCTTGGCGCGAAACAGCGTCCGCCGAGCGCGGTGACGCGCTTCGTCGCGCTCGCGGGGGACGCGTCCTATGCCATCTACCTCATCCATCCCTTCGTGATCCGGGGAACCGGAACCGTCCTGGCGCGGGCCGGTGCCGATGCCGTTCTCGGCCCTTGGGGCTTCATTGCCGTTTCGCTGGCGGCGACCCTGATCGTCAGCCTGCTCGTGCACCGCTTCTTCGAGCGGCCCGTGACCGATTTCGCCCGGGCAAGGCTGGGGACGTTCGGCAAACGCGTCTCGCCGCAGCGCTGACTCTCACGATATTCGCGTCGTCCTGGGCTCAGGGCGCGCTGCTGGGCCGCCGGATCTGACCGAGGGCCAGCATGCCCATTCCTCCGATGGTACCGTCCGGTCTCAGGCCCCTCAATTCCGCAGTCAACAGGAAGCCCGTCTCGTCCCGGTCGATGGTGAAGAGATGATAGCCCGCCTTGTGGGTGATCGTTCCGCCATGGGCCGACGCCGAGGGCGCGCCGATGACGGGAACCGGTCCCCTGGGGCCGGGAAGCTGCGCGAGCGATCCGACATGGTTGTGCCCATGCAGGATGAGCTCCGCCCCGACGCGGCCGATCATGGCCTCGAAGGCTCGCGCATCCGTCAGGTTGCGGCCCGGCTGTGCTCCTCCCCGGTGGGGCGGATGATGGATCATGACGGTACGGAAACATGATGGATCCTCTCCCAGATCCATCAGAATCGTCTCCGCAGCCTTCATCTGCCTCGAGCCAACGCGCCCCGTGGCGACGAAGGGCAGGGTCGGGATGGCGGAGGAAAGGCCGACCAGTGCGATTGGACCGTAGCGGCGCAGGTAAGGAAAAACGCCCTCCCGGCCGTCGATGCCGCGTGTCCAGGGGGCGACCTCCTTCAGGAGTCCCTCGAGCGCCCCCATCACATAGGCATCGTGGTTTCCCGGCACGAAGCTGACGGTATCCGGGGTGCCGAGGCTTTCCAGAAAAACGCGCGACGTCACCCACTCACTCGGGAGCCCGATATTGCAGGTGTCGCCGGTACAGGCGATGTGGTCGGGCGACTGCATGCGGATATCGGCGACAAGGTCCGCCAGCAACTCCATGTCATGGGCGCCGGCGCGGCTGCGGTGCCAGTTGTACCAGCCTGTGAGCCGCTTGCTCAGCAATTGCCGAAGCAGCGGACGGGGGAGAGGCCCCACATGGGGGTCGGTCAGATGGGCAAGACGGAACATGGCGCGGACCTTATGGCGTCAGAGGCCGTTCGCCAATTGCCGGGGCCCTCAGGCGTTGCCGATGAAGATGCCGGCGCGGAGTACCAGTACGCCTCCGACGATGACCTGGAATGCGGCCGTTCAGGAGCGGGGTGTCCATATTGCGGCACCGCGAGGCGGAGCCGCGCCTTCCGCTCGTGGTCGCGCTCGACCTCGCAGCACATCCTGTCGAGATCGAGCCGGACATTCCATCAGACGGCGCGGCGCTTCAGGAAGCTGCGCATCCGCGCCGGATGGGCGGCAGGTGTCCGTCGAGGCGGAAACGGTAGAAATCGTGGAGGGAGTTGCGATGATGGCGTTCTTCCTCCGCCAAGTTGTCGAAGATTTCGGCGGAGGAGGGAAAATCGGGGCGCGGCCGATCGGCGAAAGTCTGATAGATCCGGGAGTCTTCTCCCGCGTTCGCGATCGCGAGGGCAATGACCTCACGCTCGCTCAGCACCGACAGCGCCACGATCCCGAGAGCCCCTGTTTGGAGATTCTCTCAACAGGATTCCCGAATATCGCCAAGCCCGGGTCCGGGCGAGATGACGGAACGGCAGAAATCGTCGCGGAAAGCGATTAGTACTGAGCGCCGGGGATCAGGGTCGAGCGGATCGCATGATCCTTGAGATCGAGAGCCGGGGACCAGGCGAAACGAGCGGAACGGACGAGGCGGGACAGGATGAGCGAGAGGAACATGGAAGCACCTTTGGGTTGCGCTTGTCATAGACCTGCACGAGGCGCATGTCATATGCTGAAACAATGGTGCAGATATGCATCTAAAGTATAACTCCATTCATGAATTTGTAATCTCGGCTGCGGTTCGCTCATGAGAATGCCCGTCCTGACAGAGTCCAAGCTCGCCTCGCGCCTGATGCGCCGGACCCTGCATACCTATTGGCGCTTCGCCCGCGGTATGACTCTCGGCGTGCGGGCCGCGGTCATCGACGGCGATAACCGCGTCTTCCTCATCCGCCATACCTACGTTCCCGGCTGGCATCTTCCCGGCGGCGGCGTCGAGACCGGAGAACCTGTGCTCGATGCCTTGGAGCGTGAGCTCCGGGAGGAGGCCTGCATCGTCATGACGAAGCCGCCGCGGCTGCACGGTGTCTTCTTCAACAGCCATGCCTCTCCGCGTGATCATGTGGTGGTCTATGTGGTCCGCGACTTCACCGTCGCCGGACCCAAGGCCCCTGATCGCGAAATCGCCGAGGCGCGCTTCTTTCCTGTCGATGACCTTCCGGAAGGAGTGACTTCGGCCACCCGCCGGCGCCTGGCGGAAATTCTCGAGGGGGAGCCGGCAGGCAACCAGTGGTGAGGTGTTCGCGGAACTGTTTGCGCCCGCGCGCCGACGCTGCTATGGGCCAAGGCATCCAAGGACACATGCCCCTCATGACGATGACCCGGAACCTGCGACGACGAAACGGCTGACGTTCCCGCCACGCCCGCTTTGCATCGCTGTCATTCCGCGAGTCCGTTCATGACCGAACTCTCTCTGATCATCCGCAACGAACTGCCCATCGATTCCGAGGCCATCGAGCGCCTGCATGAACGCGCGTTCGGCCCCGGTCGCTATGCCCGCACGGCCTCCCGTCTGCGGGAAGGGGCTCCCCATCTGCCCGAGCTTTCCTTCACCGCCCTGGTCGGCACCTTGCTCGTCGGTTCCGTCTGGCTGACACCGGTCAAAGCAGGAGAGGATCCGGCGCTCATGCTCGGTCCGCTGGCGGTGGAGCCTGCCTTCGAGGGCCGAGGGATCGGAGCGGCGTTGATGCTGCGCTCCCTCGATGCTGCGCGGGCCAGGGGACACACCCTGGTGCTGCTGGTGGGGGACGAGCCCTATTACCGTCGCTTCGGCTTCAGGCGCGTTCCCCCGGGACATCTTCAGCTTCCCGGCCCCGTCAATCCCGATCGTTTCCTTGCCGCTGAGCTGGTCGAAGGCGCCTTGTCCCGCATCAGGGGACACGTGAGCGTGGTTTCGGTCTGAGGCAGCCCCTGCTCAGGCGCGGCGGCGGCCCTCGACCAGCCAGGCGGCAAGCGTCGCGCCGACGAGCAGGACGAGACCGAGGAGCCCGAGGGCGAGCGGGAACACCGACACGCCCCGCACGATGGCGCTTTCGCTCGGCTTGATGCCGATCCAGTCCCCGCCGGAGAACCGTGTTCCCGACAGGACGGCGAGAATGCGCGGAACGGCGATGTCCCTCTCGCCTTCGGAGGCGACGCGCCGCACGGAGCCGCCCGTGGCCTCCGCAATGGGGCGGAGGGCGTCGACATTGCTGAACACGTCCGTCAGCTCCCGCGGGTTGGCGGGCCCAATGCTCACGAAGGCGATCAGGTCGCCGGAGCGGACCGTATGGAGCCCGAGTTCCCGGCTCGCCACCTGCGCCGTGAACAGGCCAGGACGCGTCTCGGCGAGGGCGATGCTGCTTTCGGCGCCGCTCGGAGCCTTGAGGGTCACGGGATCGGCGCTGTCCTTCATGGTCTGGCGTTCGATCCTGATGTCGCGACCGACCGCGCTGGCGCGCAGGGCCTCCTCCTCCAGAGCCGGCTCCTTCATGAGCCAATGGGCAAGGCGGCGCAGCAGGTCGAGATGGGGTCCGCCGCCCTCGTAGCCGCGGGCCCAGAGCCAGGCGTGGTCGGAGAGCAGAAGGGCCACGCGCCCCTTTTCCTCGCGCTTGAGAACGAGAAGGGGCAAGTCGTTCGCGCCCGACATGACCGTGCTTCCCGCATTCACCTGCGTCCCGATGGTGCGCAGCCATTCCCCCCAGCTCGGCGGATTCGTTTCCGAACCGGGCAGATCGCGGGTCACAGGATGGCGCGCCCCCGTGTCCGTGATGCCGGCTCTGTAGGGTTCCTCGATGATGCGTCCGTCCGGCACGCCCGGGATGATCGGCGACAGCCTTGTCTGAGCGAGGCTTCCAAAGCCTGCGAATTCCGGTCCCGCAGCGACCAGGACGGCGCCTCCCTCGCGCACATAGCGCACGATGTTCTCGAAATAGGTCGAGGGAAGGACGCTCTGGTTGGCGTAGCGGTCGAAGATGATGAGGTCGAACTCCTTGATCTTCTGCTGGAACAGCTCGCGCGTCGGGAAGGCGATCAGCGACAGCTCGTTGATCGGCGTGCCGTCCTGCTTCTCCGGCGGACGCAGGATGGTGAAATGGACCAGATCCACGTTCGCGTCGGACTTGAGCAGGTTGCGCCATGTCCGCTCGCCGGGATTCGGTTCGCCGGAGACGAGGAGCACGCGCAGTTTCTCCCGGATCCCTTCGATGGGGACGACGGCGCGGTTATTCGCCTGCGTCAGCTCGTCCGGCAGCCCGTCGACCTCGAGCTCGACCACATTCGGCCCTCCGTGCTCGATGCGCACATTGATCGAGAAGGGCGTGTCCGCGCGGACCTGCTGGCGTGCGAATTCCTGGCCGTCGCGGCGGACGGTGACGGTGGCCGAGCCGGTGCCGCCCCGCTCCATCACCACGGCGCGGATGGTCTGATCCTTGCCGACAATGCCGAAGCGTGGGGCCTCGAGCAGCTTGATCTGCCGGTCGCGCTCGTCGGGGCGTCCCGTGACGAGAACATGCAACGGCGCCTTGAAGCCGAGGCTCTCGATGTTGGGCGGGATGTCGTGCACCACGCCGTCGGTCACGAGGATGGCGCCGGCGAGACGGTCGGGCGGGACGTCGGCCAGTCCGTTGGACAGAGCCGCGAACAGGCGGGTTCCGTCATCGCCCGTACCGTCGTCCGCCTCGATATAGCGAGGTTCGACGTCGTTCAGGGAACCGAAGCGGCGTTCCAGTTCGGCGCGAACCTTGTCGGTCATGTCCTTCCGGTCCCCGAGGGTCTGGGACGTGGTCCGGTCGACGACCACCGCAACGATGTCCTTCACCTTTTCCCGTTCTTCCTGGACGAGGGAAGGATTGGTGAGCGCCAGAAGGATCAGGCCCAGCGCCAGAGCCCGCAGGAGCGCAACCGGTCCCCGCGAGACGAGGGCCAGAACGGCAAGAAGCACCGCGACTGCGCCGACGGCCCAGAGCACGGGAACAGGAACCAGCGGTGTGAAGCTCAAGGAAAGCAATGCGATGTCCTATCCCTATTGCCCCAGGCGTTCGAGCAGGGCAGGCACATGGACCTGATCCGCTTTGTAGTTTCCGGTCAGTGCATACATGACGATATTGATGCCGCTTCGGAATGACAGCTCACGCTGGCGCTGCTGATCGCTTCCGACCACGGGATAGAGAGCCTCGCCCCGTGCCCCGACCGCCCAGGCCGCGGCGAGATCGTTGGACGTGATGATGATCGGCGAGACGCCGTCGCCCGAGCGCGCCGGACGATTGGCCGTTTCGTCCGTCTGGGGCGGCAGGGCTTCGACCCAGGTCTGGCCCGTGGCGTAGCGCCCTGGAAAATCGTCGAGGATGTAGAATGTCTTCGTCAGGACGTGGTCGGCAGGAACGGGCTCGAGCTCGGGGATATCGAGGCCGGCCAGCATCCGGCGCAGATATTGCCCCTCGGCGCTGACCGCACCGTCCGGACGGGCGCTGAAGGCGTCCCGCGTATCGAAGATCACCGTCCCGCCCCCTTTCATGAAGGCATCCAGACGCCGGATCGCAGCATCGCTGGGGACCGGCCGCGTCGCGACGATGGGCCAGTAGAGGAGGGGGTAGAAGGCCAGTTCGTCCCGCGCCGGATCGATCCCGATGGGATCTCCGGGCTGCAGCGCCGTACGCATGCCGAGCACCTGAGAGAGACCCATCAATCCGGCCTTGCTGGCTGCATCCACCTCTGCGTCGCCGGTAATCACATAGGCCAGGCGCGTGACGAGGGCGGAGGTCCTGTCCTCCTGCGTCAGCGTTGAGCGCTCCTGAGTTGGGCGCTCCTGGGCGGACCCGTCCGGCGGAAGGGCCGCGATGAAGATGGCCGCCAGGACGACCGCCGCTCCGGCACCCGCCCGGCGCATCCGGCCGAACAGGTTCCCGAGCTGTCCGCCGAGCCAGAGCGAGGCCAGGGTATCGATCAGGAGGAGCGCGAGCGCCAGGGTAAACAGCGGAGCCCTGAGGTCCACGGTCTTGGCGCCCTCGAGCGGTGCGATGCGGGCCTTCAGCGGACTGAAGTCCAGGGGAGCGAGGCGGTCACCGGCAACGAGCGCGTTGACGGCGAGGCCCGAATCCACCGGGCCGTAGAAGCCCGGTGGGTGCTCCGCGCTGGCGCGCTCCGTGTAATTGCGTGTCACCGCGCGCGCCGTGGCCGGAGGCGACGAGAAGACGCCGAAGCCGTCGAGCGTCAGGCGCGGGGCAACGGTCTGATTCTCGGCATTCCGGGATTCGGCGTTGGCGTCGCCGGGCGAACCGGCCAGGGCGGTAATCCGGCGCAGCATGTCCACGAAGAGGCCGGACAGGGGCAGGTTCGACCAGGTGGTGTCGGCGGTCACGTGGAAGAGCACCACGAGCCCATCGCCCCGCTTGTCCGCCGTCACGATCGGCGTTCCATCCGCGAGGGCGGCCCAGGTCTTGGCCGGAAGGTCGCCCTCGGGCTCCGCCAGGATCTGGCGCCGAATGCCGATCTCGTCCGGTATGGTCAGCCCGAAGAACGGGCTTTCGCGGGTGAAGGGCGCGAAGGTCCTCGGAGTGTCCCAGGACAGGGTGCCCCCGAGGTTGCGGCCCCCCCGGCGCAGGCGCACCGGGACGAGGTCGTCGTTCCCTGCCGCAAGGCGCGATCCTGCAAACCGGAGCAGCAGGCCACCACGCTCGACGAAGGCGGTCACCTTCGCCAGAGCGTCCCGGTCGAGGCCGCCGACATCGGCCAGCACGAGAACCGAGACCTGCTCCTCGAGCAGCTGATCGATCGCATCCGTAACGCCTCCATGCCCCTGCCGGATCTCGGCATAGGGGGCCAGCGCCTTCTCGACATAGTAGACCGGGGACAGGAGCGGCTGCGCCTGGTCGGCCGTTCCGCCGAAGACGAGGCCGACGCGCCGGCGCTTGCCGCGCTCGTCGAGAAGGGTCACGGCTCCAGCGGAGTTCTCACCCAGAATCTCGATCCGTGCGATATCGTTCCTGATCTCTGTCGGCACGTCGAAGGTGGCGGTCGTTTCCGTGGCATTGGGAGCGAAAGTGAAGCGCGCATCCGCGAGGGGCAGGTTCTTCAGGTCGAGCGCACGGACGATCCCCGCATCGCGTCCATTCGGCTCGGCCCTGATCACGGTTGCGGTCAACTGGCCGCCCGCATTCGCGGTATCGGCAAGGGCAAGGGCGGAGGATTGCTCCGCTTTGACGACGAGAGCGGGCCGGTCCCCTGTCAAGGACGCGAGGCCGTCGACGAATGCCTGCCCGTCAACGCCTGCGACGCCGTCGCTGATCCATACGACCTCGGCATCCGGCGTCGATTCCAGGAAACGGCGGACGGCGTCGAGATGGGCCTGGCGGTTCGGCAGATGGGGTAGGGGACTGAAAGAGCGCAGGCGCTCGAGGGCGGATGCGGGGTTCGTCGCCTGAAGATCCTGCGGGTCGCCTGCCATGGCGACCACCGCCACGATGCGCCCTTCGCGCTCCGCCGCCTCGATGCGTCCGGTCGCAAGGTTCATGCGTTCGCGCCAGTCATGTGCCGCGGCGATCCCGTTGTCGACCAGGAGAAGGAGCGGCGCGCGGCTGCCGCCCTCCGCGAGCGGATTCCAGATGGGGCCGGCCGCCGCGAGGATGAGGAGCGCAGCGAGAAGAAGCCGCAGCAGCAGAAGCCACCACGGCGTGCGCGCGGGCATCTCCTGTTCGGGACGCAGATCGGCGAGGATCTTCAGCGGCGGAAAATCGACCCGCCTTGGCTGAGGCGGCGTGATGCGCAACAGCAGCCAGATTGCGGGCAGGGCTACGAGCGCGATGAGGACGAGGGGAGCGGCGAAGGTGAGAGGAAGGCCCAGCATGGTCTAGCGCCTTCCGCTGCCGACGCCGCGCGACGCCGCGACGAGCGTGATCAGACGCAGGGCCGCCTCGCTGGCCGGCCGGTCGGTCCGATGGATCGTGAGGGTCCATCCCCTCCTGCGCACGAGCTCTTCGAGACTGTCCCGATGCTGCGCCATGCGCTTCCGGTACGCCTCGCCCCACGAAGCGGCATCGCCGATCCTCAGCGAGATCCCGTCTTCGAGATCGTGCAGGACGGCCTGGCCCTCGAAGGGGAAGGTTTCCTCGACCGGGTCCAGGATCATCACAAGATGCCCGCGGCCGCCCCGGCTTGAAATCGCCTCCACAGCGGCGGCGACTTCGCCCGGAGGGCTCAGGAAATCACTGATCAGGATCGCCTCGTCCATGGTCGGAATCGGGGCCCGCGGCGGCGTGTCGTCGTCAAGCGACGACCGGTCCGCAACCATGGCTTCGGCCATGGATTCCGCGATCCGGGTCGTCGCCCGCGGTGCCATGAGGCCAAGCATTCCCGCCCGCTCGCCGCCCTCCACGAAGGCGTCCGCCAGGGCAAGGCCGAGCACGACGGCCCGCTCGACCTTGGGTGCGAGGGCCAGATCGGAGGCATAGGCCATCGAGGCGGAGCGATCGATCCAGAACCAGATGTTCTGCGCTGCCTCCCACTCGCGCTCGCGGACATAGAGCCGGTCGTCCCGGGCCGAGCGACGCCAGTCGATGCGCTGGGCGGCCTCGCCGGCCACGAACGGCCGGAACTGCCAGAAGGTCTCGCCGATGCCCGCGCGCCTGCGGCCATGAATCCCGTGAGACAGGTTGGCGGCAACCCGGCGCGCCTCGAGAACGAGGCGGGGCATACGCTGCGCAAGATCGAGCGCCGCTTCCGTTTCATGTCGGCCGGGAGCGCGGGCGGTCTCGGGAAGGACCCGGACGCGGACCATGTTGGTGATCCTAGCCGGCCAGCCGCGCCGTCAGGCGGCCGATGACGCTCCTGATCGTTTCGCCGTCCGCACGGGCCGCGAAGGTCAGGGCCATGCGGTGCTTCAGGACCGGTTCCGCCAGGGCCGCCACGTCGGCGATGGAGGGGGCGACCCGACCTTCGATGAGAGCCCGGGCGCGGACAGCCAGCATCAGGGACTGGGAGGCCCGGGGCCCCGGGCCCCAGAGCAGCTTGTCGGTCACGCCCTCGAGGGGCTCGCCGCCGGGTCTCGCCGCGCGGACGAGATCGAGGATGGCGTCGACGACGCTGTTGCCGACGGGGAGGCGGCGCACGAGCCGCTGCGCATTCATGAGCGTCTCCGCGTTCATGACCGCGACGGGTTTGTGCTCTTCGGCTCCCGTCGTCTCGATGAGAATGCGCCGTTCGGCGTCGCGGTCGGGATAGCCGATATCGATCTCGAGGAGGAACCTGTCGAGCTGGGCTTCGGGCAGCGGATAGGTGCCTTCCTGCTCGATGGGATTCTGGGTCGCGAGGACATGGAAGGGCTGGGGCAGGTCGTGCCGCTCGCCACCGACCGAGACGTGGTGCTCCTGCATGGCCTGGAGGAGCGCGGACTGGGTGCGGGGGCTGGCCCGGTTGATTTCGTCCGCCATCAGGAGTTGTGTGAAGACCGGTCCCTTGACGAACCGGAACGAGCGCCGCCGGTCGGCTCCCTCGTCCAGAATCTCGGATCCGAGAATGTCCGACGGCATCAGGTCCGGGGTGAACTGCACCCGGCGTGCGTCGAGGCCCAGCACCGTCCCGAGGGTTTCGACCAGCTTTGTCTTCGCAAGGCCGGGCACGCCCACGAGAAGTCCGTGCCCGCCTCCGAGCAAGGTGATGAGGGTTTGATCGACCACATCCTCCTGACCGAAAATGACCGAGTGGATCGCCTCACGGGCCCGTGCCACGGTTTCGAGCGTCGCCTCCGCGCTGCGGATGATGGCGTCGTCGAGAGCGGTGGGCGGTTGAGCGATGCTGGCCGTCATGAGTTATCCTTCCACGCGCTAGCGTCCGCCCCCGGCCGACACTCTGCCTGCGTTAGGCATCGGTAGGCAAGCGGGTCATGCAGGTCTTTGCGCCGCAGCGGCAAATCCGGAACCAGGGAACTGGACGGCGCACGCTATGGCTCTATGCTCTAGCAATTAGCCACCGATCGCCGTTCGTCGATCCTCGAGGTGCAAATTCTTGTTCACGCTTGTGTCATGACCGAACCTGTCTCAACGACCGGCAGCGCCTTGTCGCGGCTTGCGGCCGCACTCGGACCGGACGAAAAGCGAAAAGGCCCGCCACCGGTGGAGCGATGGAATCCCGCCTATTGCGGCGAGATCGACATGCGCATCGCCGCGGACGGGAGCTGGCATTATATGGGCACGCCGATCAACCGGCCCGCGCTGGTGCGCCTTTTCTCCACCGTGCTGCGCAAGGACCCGGAGCGATATGTCCTCGTCACGCCTGTCGAACGGGTGGGAATTACCGTCGAGGACGCGCCGTTCCTGGCCGTCGAGATGGCGGTCGAGGGCGACGGCGAAGGACGCCAGATCGCCTTCCGCACCAATGTCGACGATCTCGTGCAGGCGGGGCCCGATCACCCGCTGCGTTTCGATCGGGACGAAAACGGGGGTGTGAAACCCTATGTGAAGATCCGCGGCGGCTTGTGGGCGCTGGTGACGCGGTCTCTGGCGCTCGACCTGATCGCTCTCGGCGAGGAGAGGGCACTCGACGGGGTGGATCAATACGGCATTCAAGCAGGGGGTGCGTTCTTTCCCATCGCCCCCGCCTCCGAGGCACGGTAGGCGCTGATGCCGACGGTCCCTCTGGATGCGCCCGAATTTCTGCATCTTGCAGCCAGGCGCCTGCGGCCCGAGCCGCCGGTTCTCGGCGAGGCCCTCGCCAATCCCCGGCGCGATCATAGCCTCGACAACATCCCGCTGGTCGAGCCCCTGACGCCGAAAGAAGCCGCCGTCCTCGTTCCCGTCGTGATGCGGGAGGAACCGACCCTGCTGTTCACGGAGCGGGCGACGAGCCTTCGCCAGCATTCGGGCCAGATCGCCTTTCCAGGCGGAAGGGTCGATCCGACGGACGAGTCCATCCTGGCGGCAGCCTATCGGGAGGCACAGGAGGAGATCGGCCTCGACAGCCGCCTGATCAGCCCGCTCGGCTATCTCGATGCCTACCTGTCCACGACCAATTATCTCGTGATTCCGGTCGTGGCGCAGGTCGCACCCTCTTATTCGCTGGTCCTCAACCCCGATGAAGTCGCCGATGCCTTCGAAGTGCCCCTGAGCTTCCTCATGGACCCTGCCAATCATCAGCTCCATGCCCGGGAGTGGAAAGGGAACCTGCGCAGGTACTATGCAATGCCATATGAAGGACGATACATCTGGGGCCTCACGGCGGGCATCCTCCGCAATCTCTACGAGAGGCTCTACACGTCATGACGCGGGCGATCTTTCAGGAACTGTCGCTGTTCCTCCTGCCTTTCGCCGCCTTCGCCATCTACCTCGTCATCGTCCGCCGGAATCCCCTTGCCTGGTCGTCCTGGAGCAATCACGTGTCGTGGGTCGGCATTGCAGGACTCATGCTCGTGATCGCGTCACTGCTTCTGGGCGGCTTTCTCGCGGAGCGCCACACCGGCGCGTTCGTCCCGACACACATGGAAAACGGGCGCGTCGTGCCGGGGCAGTTCAAGTGACCGCGATGCTCGACCGGGACGCTCTCGCCACCCTTCTGCAGCGGCCACGGCTGCGGGCCCTGCTCGGCGCGATGAATGAGGGCGGCGAGGAAACGCGAATCGTCGGCGGCGCCGTGCGCAACGCCCTGCTGGGACGTGCCGTCACAGAGGTCGATTGCGCCAGTACCGCGCTGCCGGACCGCATCGTCGCCCTGGCGCAGCGGGCCGGCTTCAAGCCGGTGCCGACCGGCATCGATCACGGAACGATCACCGTCGTGGTCGAAGGCGAGCCGTTCGAGGTCACGACCCTGCGAGAGGATGTGGAGACCGACGGGCGCTATGCGGTCGTTCGCTTCGGCCGCGACTTCGAGGCCGATGCGCGGCGGCGCGACTTCACCATCAATGCCCTGTCCCTCGGAATGGACGGCCATCTCCATGATTACACGGATGGCGTTGCCGATCTCGCCGCCCGGCGAGTCCGTTTCATCGGCGACGCGCATACGCGAATCCGGGAGGACTACCTGCGGATTTTGCGCTTTTTCCGCTTCTATGCGGAATATGCGGAGAACGGCCCCGATCCGGAGGGGCTGGCGGCCGCCGGATCTGAGCGGGCGGGACTCGCCATCCTGTCCCGGGAGCGTATCCGGCATGAATTCCTGAAGCTGCTGGCGGCGCGGCGCGCCGTGGACACGGTGCGGATCCTCGCCGAACACGGCTTCCTGACCTGGATCCTGGACGGGGCGGCCGAGTTCGGCCGGTTCGGGCGCGTCGCTCGCGGCGCGTCGGCTTTCGGCCCTGCCGACCGGCTGGCCGTGCTGGCCGTCATGGTCGAGGAGGATGCGGAGCGTCTGCGCGAGAGGCTGCGCCTCTCCAATGAGGAGGAGCGCAGGCTCGCGGCCTATGCAAGGCTCCTCGCCGTTCTCAAGGGCGAGCAGGCGCCTGTGGACCGGACGGAGATGCGCCGCCTCGTCGCCTCGCATGGGATCGAGACCGTCACGCTGGCCCTCGCGGCCCTCGCGGGCGAACCGCGGCCGGAGGTGACGGCGGATTCCAGGACGGCGCTGGAGGATTTCGCCACCGGCGCCGATCCTCTCCCCGCCTTCCCGCTTCGGGGCGCCGATTTCATGGGACAGGGCATCCCAAAGGGCCCGCGGATCGGGGAACTCCTGAGCCGGGCGCGCTCGATCTGGCTCGCGGAAGGGTGCCCTTCCGATCCGGCCTTCGCCAGGGCCCTCCTCGACCGCGTCCTCGCCAGCGCGTGAGCCTCAAGGCCAGCGGACCGTCGGCGGCATCGAGGACAGGATCGAGTCGATGTTGCCGCCAGTCTTGAGCCCGAAGATGGTGCCCCGGTCGTAGAGCAGGTTGAACTCCACATAGCGGCCGCGACGCACCTGCTGTTCGATCCGGTCGGCCTCCGTCCAGGCGGCGCCGACATTCCGGCGGACGATCTGCGGATAGATCTCCAGGAAGGCCTCGCCCACATCGCGGGTGAAGGCCAGGTCCTCGCCCGGGTCGCCGGTCCAGTGGTAGTCGTAGAAGATGCCGCCGATGCCGCGCGGCTCCTTGCGATGCTTGAGGAAGAAGTACTCGTCGCACCAGGCCTTGTACTTGTCGTAGGGGGCGGAGGGGTGCCGGTCGCAGGCCTGCTTCATGGCTGCATGGAACGCCACCGCGTCGGGATCCTCCTGGGTCCTGCGCCGGTCCAGGACCGGGGTCAGGTCCGCGCCGCCGCCGAACCAGGGCTTCGTGGTGACGACGAAGCGGGTGTTCATGTGCACGGTCGGAACATTCGGGTTCCAGGGATGGGCGATCAGCGAGATGCCCGAGGCCCAGAATCGCGCATCCTGATCCGAGCCGGGGATCTGGCCCCGGAATTCCGGGGCGAACTCGCCGTGCACGGTCGAGACGTGGACGCCGACCTTCTCGAACACCCGGCCGCGCATCATCGACATGACGCCTCCGCCGCCCGGTTGGCCGCTATGATCCTTGCGCTCCCATGGCCTGCGTTCGAACCGTCCCGGTGCGGACGCTTCCGGGGGGAGGGGCGATGTCACCTCGTCCTCGATGGCCTCGAAGGCGGCGCAGATCCGGTCTCGGAGGGCGGCGAACCAGACGGGGGCTTGTTCCTGCAGGTGTCGAACGGCGGTGTCGGTCATGGTGAACTCATTCGAATGATGGGGAGAACGCTGGAAACGAACCGGTTTGCCGCAGGGCCTCGCCCAGGATCATGGCTGCCGTGACGGCGACATTGAGGGAGCGCAGACCGGCCCGCATGGGAATGACCACCCGCGCGGCAGCCGCATCGTGAACTTCGTCGGGCACCCCGGCCGATTCGCGCCCGACAAGGATGATATCGTCGGCGCGGAAGGCAAAATCGACATAGGACGTAGCGCCCTTCGTGGTCGCCAGGACCAGGCGGGGTCCGCCGGCCGGGGTCTTGCTTTCCTGGCGCCAGGTCTCGAAACTGCGCCACGAGACGTGGCGTGTGACCGTCGCACGGTCCAGATAATCCATTCCCGAGCGGCGAAGGTTGCGGTCGGAGACGTCGAAACCCGCCGGCTCGATGATCTCGACCGGCACGCCAAGGCAGGCCGCAAGTCGCAGCATGGTGCCGGTGTTCTGCGGAATGTCCGGTTGATACAGAGCAAGACGGGGCATGGCCGGCCACATCGGCGAAAGCGGGCCCTGCCGTCAAGTGAACGCTTCGCCATCCATCGGGTTGTCGCAGGGCCCGGGCGGAAGAAGACCGACAGGAATCCGAGGATCCGAATGTTCCGGTGGTTTGAAAAGCAGATCGACCCGTTCGCGCCGTTCGACGAGAACGAGACGCCGCCGGATACGGTCGGGGCCTTTTCCTGGTACTATATCCGGCCGGTCAGGTACTGGCTCGTGGTGCTCTTCTTCGCGTCGCTGCTGGTCGGCCTGTTTGAGGCCTCGCTCTACGTCATCATGGGCTGGATCGTGGACATCCTTGCCCACTCGACCCCCGACCGGCTCTGGCCGGATCACGGAACGTCGCTGATGCTGGTGGGTGGGGCGATCCTGTTCGTCAGGCCGATCCTTCACTTCCTGCACGAGACGATCACGAATCAGGCTCTGGTCCCGCAGAGCACCAACATGATCCGCTGGCGGACCCACCTTTACACGCTGGGTCACGCGCTCGGGTACTTCCAGGCCGATTTCGCGGGGCGCCTCGCCAACCGCATCACCCAGGCGGGTTCGGCGATCCGCGAAATCGCGGTGACGGTGCTCGATACCCTTCTCTATGTGGCGATCTTCGCGTTCACGGCCCTCGGGCTGTTCTCGAAGGTGAGCCCCTGGCTCGCACTGCCGATGGGCCTGTGGATCGTCGGCTATGTCCTTCTGCTCCGCTATTTCGTTCCACGCGCCAAGTCCCGGTCCCTGAAGGTCGCCGACACGCGCTCAGCCCTCGTGGGACGTGTCGTCGACAGCTACACCAACATTCTCACGGTGAAGCTCTTCGCCCGCAGGGCCGAGGAGCGCTCGGCCGTCCAGAACGCCCTGGCCGCCCACACGGACGCTTTTCTCAATTCATTCCGGCTGATCACCGGGGTCACCGGCATCCTCGCCGTCATGAACAGTGCCCTCCTCGTGGCGACGGGAGCCCTGTCGATCGCGCTCTGGATGCGCGGGCTCATGTCGAGCGGCGAGGCCGCGACGGGCCTGGCCCTCGTCATGAGGATCCTCGCCATGTCCGGCTGGGTCATGCAGACCGTCCGCGGCGTCTTCGAGAATATCGGCGTCGTGCAGGAAAGCATGGAGACCATCGCCCGGCCGCACGGGATCGTCGACGCGCCGCGTGCCGGCACGCTGGTCGTCACGGCCGGGGAGATCCGGTTCGAGCACGTCTCCTTCCATTACGGACGAGAGGACGGGGTCATCGAGGACCTGAGCCTGACGATCCGGGCCGGCGAAAAGGTCGGCCTCGTCGGCACCAGCGGCGCCGGCAAGACGACCATCACCTCCCTGCTTCTCCGCCTCCACGATGTGGAAGAGGGAAGAATCCTCATCGACGGCCAGAACATCGCCGATGTGAGCCAGGACACCCTCAGGGCTGCCATTGCCATGGTGACGCAGGATACCTCGCTGCTCCACCGGTCGATCCGGGAGAATATCGCTTATGGGCGGCCGGGGGCGAAGGACAGCGAGATCGAGCAGGCGGCGCGTCTGGCCCATGCCCACGATTTCATCCTCGACCTGGAGGATCACCGGGGCCGCAGGGGCTACGATGCCCATGTGGGCGAGCGTGGCGTCAAGCTTTCGGGCGGTCAGCGCCAGCGCATTGCCATTGCGAGAGTCATCCTGAAGGACGCGCCGATCCTCGTTCTCGACGAGGCGACGTCGGCCCTGGATTCCGAGGTCGAGGCCGCGATCCAGGAGGCATTGTCCACTCTGATGGAAGGCAAGACCGTAGTGGCGATTGCCCACAGGCTGTCGACCATCGCGGCCCTCGACCGACTCATCGTCATCGACCGGGGGCGGATCGTCGAGGAGGGCACCCATTCGCAGCTCCTGCGGCGGGATGGGCTCTATGCCAGGCTCTGGCGCCGCCAGTCCGGCGGCTTCCTGGGGGCCGAGGAAACGGCGGAGATCTGAGCAGAACGGATTGGAACAAGTCCAATCCACCTATGGACAGTCGGGCTTGGCCGTGCCAAAGAGCGCTTCGCGCGGCGACGCCCAGTCGCATTGCGCGCGCATTGGCGCGTATGCTTGTTCAAGCGGGCGGCGTGCCGGATGCTTGGATGCCCGAGGGTGCCCAGGTCATCGCAGATGCGCGGTTCTCGTTTTTTGACGTATGCTGGAGAGCCAAGTGGCTGAGACCACCTCTACCGTCGTTGAGCCGACACGGCGCGATTTTCTCTTCATCGCCACGGGCGCTGCCGCTGCTGTCGGCGGAGCGACTCTGGTATGGCCATTCGTTCAGTCGATGATGCCGGACGCTGCCACGGTCGCCGCCGGTGCGCCGGTGGAGGTCGATCTGGCGCCGATCGCCGAAGGGCAGATCGTCAAGGTCTTCTGGCGCGGGAAACTGATCTTCATCCGCAACCGCACGCCGGCCGAGATCAAGGCTGCCGAGGACGTCAACGTCGCGAGCCTCCGTGATCCGCAGCCTGATTCCGCCCGCGTCAAGCCGGGGCACACCCAGTGGCTGATCGTCTACGGCAACTGCACCCATCTCGGATGCGTGCCGCTCGGGCATCAGGGCCAGTACGAGGGGTGGTTCTGCCCGTGCCACGGCTCGGTTTTCGACACCTCGGGCCGTGTTCGCGGCGGTCCGGCTCCGATCAATCTGCCGATCCCGCCCTACACCTTCACGTCCGATACGAAGATCGTCATCGGCCAGGAAGCCACGGCGTAACCCTTCGCGACGGCCATTCGATCAGGCGAGACCATGAGCCAGCACCCCACCACCTATGTTCCCAAGAGCGCCTTCGGCAAGTGGTTCGAAACCCGCTTGCCCATCGCGGGCCTCGTCCATTCCTCATTCATCGCGTTCCCCGTTCCGCGGAACCTGAACTATTTCTGGACCTTCGGCGCCATCCTCGCGTTCATGCTCGTGTCGCAGATCGTGACCGGCGTGTTCCTGGCGATGTACTACACGCCGAACGCGGCGCTGGCCTTCCAGTCCGTCGAGCACATCATGCGCGACGTGAACTATGGCTGGCTCCTGCGCTACCTGCACGCCAACGGCGCCTCGATGTTCTTCGTCGCGGTCTATGTCCATATCTTCCGCGGCCTCTATTACGGATCGTATAAGGCTCCCCGCGAGATCCTCTGGATTCTCGGCGTCGTGATCTACGGTCTCATGATGGCGACCGCCTTCATGGGCTACGTGCTGCCGTGGGGCCAGATGAGCTTCTGGGGCGCGACCGTCATCACCAACATCCTCGCCGCCATTCCGGTGGTCGGCGACACGATCCAGAGCCTGCTCTGGGGTGGTTACTCCGTCGGCAACCCGACCCTGAACCGCTTCTTCTCGCTCCACTATCTGCTGCCGTTCATGATCGTCGGCGTGGTGATCCTGCACATCTGGGCGCTGCACGTGCCGGGCCAGAACAACCCGACCGGCGTTCCGATCAAGTCGGGCAAGGATGCGGTTCCCTTCACGCCCTACGCCACGATCAAGGACATCTTCGCGACCGTCGTGTTCCTGATCTTCTTCGGGTGGTTCGTATTCTACATCCCGAACTTCCTCGGCCATGCGGACAACTACATCCCTGCCAACCCGTCCGTAACCCCGGCCCATATCGTGCCCGAATGGTACTTCCTGCCGTTCTACGCGATCCTGCGCGCCATTCCGGACAAGCTCGGCGGCGTCATCGCCATGTTCGCCTCCATCGCGGTCCTGGCCTTCCTGCCCTGGCTCGACACCTCGAAGGTCCGCTCGACGACCTATCGTCCGCTCTACAAGCAGTTCTTCTGGATCCTTGCAGCGGACACCCTTCTCCTCGGCTGGCTCGGCGCCAAGCCGCCGGAGGGCTGGTATGTCATCGTTTCGCAGATCGCGACGGCCTACTACTTCATCCACTTCCTCATCATCCTGCCGCTGCTCGGCTTCATCGAGCGTCCGCTCCCGCTGCCGAATTCGATCATCGACTCGGTGATGGGCGTGAAGGGTGGTGCGGGCCTGCCGACCGGCGCCAATGCCGAACCGCAGTCCAAGGGCTGATGCGAGCGCTGGGGAATAATATTATGATGAAGCGTACTCTTCTCATCGCCGCGGCCGTTCTCGGCCTCTCGGCCCCTGCTTTCGCCGCTGGCGAGACTCCGGTCCCGCCGCAGCTGAAGTGGAGCTTCCACGGCCCGTTCGGCACCTTCGACCGGGCCCAGCTCCAGCGCGGCTTCAAGGTTTATCGGGAGGTCTGCTCCTCCTGCCACTCCTTGAGCTACATCGCGTTCCGCAACCTCGCCGAGCCGGGCGGACCGGAATTCTCCGAGGCGCAGGTCCGGGCCCTGGCTGCCGAGTACAAGGTCCAGGACGGTCCGAACGACGCCGGCGACATGTTCGAGCGTCCCGCCCGCCCGGCGGACCGTTTCCCGTCGCCGTTCCCGAACGAGAATGCCGCCGCCGCGGCCAATGGCGGCAAGGCACCGCCGGATCTGTCCCTGATGGCCAAGGCCCGCACCTATGAGCGCGGCTTCCCCTGGTTCGTCTTCGACATGTTCACCCAGTTCGCGGAGACGGGTCCCGACTACGTCCACGCGGTGCTGACCGGCTACGAGGAGCCCCCGGCCGGCTTCCAGGTCCCCGAAGGCGGACATTTCAACGAGTATTTCCCCGGCCACATCATCGCCATGCCCAAGCCCCTGAGCGACGGGCAGGTCGAATATCCGAAGGATGCCAACGGGCAGCCGCAGGCTCCGGAGACGGTCGAGCAATATTCCCGCGACGTCACCGCCTTCCTGATGTGGACGGCGGAGCCGAAACTCGAGGCGCGCAAGCGCATCGGCTTCCAGGCGATCCTGTTCCTGATCGTGCTCTCCGGCCTTCTCTACTTCACGAAGAAGAAGGTCTGGGCCCGGGTCGGGCACAGCGACGTCACGACGACGCAAGCCTGAGGCGGATTGAAAAGGCTCCTTCGGGAGCCTTTTTCTTTGGAAGTTCGAGGTACCGGGGTGGCTTGAGCCGCCATCGGCCATCCTCCCTCCGGGCTCGCATGGGATCGGGAAGGCAAGGACGATGACGAAGGCCGTGCTCGGCATCATCGGTGGTTCGGGCGTCTATGATCTGCCTGGGATCGAGGACCTGCGCGAAGGGCCGGTCTCGTCCCCGTGGGGCAAGCCTTCCGATGCCCTCAGGCGCGGACGCATCGGGAGGACGGAGGTGGTGTTTCTGCCCCGGCATGGCCGTGGCCACCACTCCTCACCGTCCGACATCGATTACCGCGCCAATATCGACGTGCTGAAGCGAGCCGGTGTGACCGATCTCATCTCGGTCTCGGCCTGCGGGGCCTTTAAACAGGAGCTCTTTCCCGGCTCCTTCGTGCTGGTCGATCAGTTCGTGGACCGGACCTTCAGGCGCGAGACGTCCTTCTTCGGCCGCGGCTGCGTCGCCCATGTTCCCATGGCCCATCCGGTCGGCCCCCTGCTCCAGCGGCGCATCGCGCAGGCCGCCTCGCAAGAGGGGATTCACGTCACGGTCGGCGGCACCTATGTGTGCATCGAGGGACCGCAATTCTCCACCTATGCCGAGTCGGTCACCTACAAGGGGCTCGGCTACGACGTGGTCGGCATGACGGCGATGCCGGAAGCCAAGCTCGCCCGGGAGGCCGAGATCACCTATGCCACCATCGCCATGGTGACGGATTTCGACTGCTGGCATCCGGAGCACGACGACGTCGAAGTCGCAGCCGTCGTCGCCGTCGCGCAGCAGAATGCGGCAAAGGTCGCGAGACTGATCGCGCGGGTTGCACGCGACTTCCCGGCCGAGCATGAACCCTGTCCCGTGCGCTCCGACCGGGCCCTCGACGGCGCCATCATGACAGCGCCATCCGCGCGGGATCCGGCCTTGGTGGCGAAGCTCGACGCCGTTGCGGGGCGGGTGCTCTGACGGCGCGCCTTCAGCCTCAGGTCATCATCCCGCCCATGATTCCGAGCCCGAAGACCAACCGGAACAGCCAGCCGATCAGGGCCAGGATGAAGGCCACAATGAAGGTCGCGGGAATGGCTGCGAGGGCGGCCTTCACGAAGAACAGGACGAGACTGGCGAACGGGATGTCGATATCCGTCAGGATCGTTCGCTGAAACGGATCGGGCATGGTAGGTCTCCGGGAAGATTCCAACGCCCCTCAAATGTGTCAGGCTCAGCCGATGGACCAGCGTTTCCTTACAGATCTCAAATCGACCATTCGCTCGATCCCGGATTATCCCAAGCCGGGCATCATTTTTCGCGACATCACGACCCTGCTCGGCGATGCACGGGCGTTCCGCAGAGCCGTGGATGAACTCGTCCATCCCTTCGCGGGCGGACGCATCGACAAGGTCGCAGGAATCGAGGCGCGGGGCTTCATCCTCGGCGGTGCCGTTGCACACCAGCTCTCGTCCGGGTTCGTGCCGATCCGCAAGAAGGGCAAGCTTCCGCACGAGACGGTCCGGATCGCCTATTCGCTCGAATATGGCGTCGACGAGATGGAGATCCATACCGACGCCATCGGGCAGAACGACCGGGTTGTCATCGTGGATGACCTGATCGCCACCGGCGGCACCGCCGTCGCAGCGACGCAGCTCCTACGCCAGATGGGTGCCGATATCGTCGCCGCCTGCTTTGTCATCGACCTGCCGGATCTCGGCGGCGCGAAGAAGCTGCGCGACCTCGGCGTCGACGTGCGAAGCCTCGTGAGCTTCGAGGGGCATTGAGGTTTTCACCCGTCATCCCGGGATGGCGCGGAGCGTTGGACCCGGTCCGAAGGTCCCGGGAAGCGGGGAAGCCCACGAACACAACCTCCCGGAACAGGACGCCGCGCTTGCAGCTGCTCCTTATCCTGAACGGTTGACGTTCATGGGTTCCGGGCTTGCCTGCGGCGCCCCGGAATGACGGAGGTTGATACCCCTCACGCTGTCATTCCGCGACAGCTCAAAAGAGCTAGGCCCGGAACCTATAACCGCTAGCAGTTCAGGATAAGCAGCGACGGCACCGCACCCTTCTCGTAAAGCTCGGCGGTTATGGATTTCCCGCTAACGGAGTCCCCGACGGGCGGTGGTGTCTCAGCCCTCCGGCCGCCGCTCCCAGAACACCGCGCCATCGAACGAGAACACCTCTTCGCCGTGCTGGTTGACGCCCGTATTGTGATGGGAAGCGATCCCCCAGCCGGGACGGGACGCGGAGGCGCGCCGGTCCGTGATCGTTGAGCGATAGGTGATCGTATCGCCCGCATAGACGGGTTTCAGCCATTTCAGGCTGCGGAAGCCGGGCGAGGGACCGAGATGGGCCGGGCGCTCTCCCCGGGCCAGGGCATCGGCCCGAATGCGATCGCGATGGGCCGCCATCAGCTTCATCCAGATGCTCGCCGTCTGCCATCCGGAGGCACAAAGGTCGCCGAACAGACTCTCCTTCGCGGCAACGGGATCCACGTGGAAGCGCTGCGGATCGTACGCCTTCGCAAACCGGATGATGCTCTCTGCCGGATAGGTGAAGCTCCCCAGCACGTCCGTCTGACCGATGACGAGATCGTCGAGATAGGGATTGACGGAGAAGGGCGGGATCTCGGCCGGCGGGGCAGGGGAGGCTGGCTGCGCGGGCGGAAGGCTCCTGGTTCCATTGAAGGCGAGGCCGGTGCCTTTGCGTCCGAACATGACCCAGTTGGTCTGGACCATCACGATCTCGTCGGCCTGGTTGACCACTTCGAACTGGAACTTCACGAGCCCGAGCGTCGGTCGGCTCTTCGAGGCACGGCTCTCGAGGACGGTCATTCGCGACCGCAAGGTGTCGCCCGGTCGGACGGGCTTTGCCCATTTGAGCTCTTCGATGCCGGGCGATCCCATGGATGTCGAATCGAGAATGACCTCGTCCGCGAGGAGCCGCATGTTGAGAGAGCAGGTATGCCAGCCGGAGGCGATCAGCGTCCCGACGAAGGTGTCCTTCGCCGCGATCTCGTCCGTATGGAAGGGCTGCGGGTCGTATTCCCGCGCAAAGGCGACAATCTCGTCCTTCGAGACGGTGATCGGGCCGAGGATCCGGGTCGAACCGGGCGTGAAGTCTTCAAAGGCGAAACGAGGCATCGGTCTTTCGTCTTCAGGAGCGGAAGGGCCCTGGCGGCCCTTCCCGACCGGGAGGTCACGGGTTGAACTGTCCGGCTGCGTTGTGCGCCAGGCGGATCGGCTCGGGCAAGCGATATTTTGGCGAGCAGGCGAGGACGAGAGCCGCCGATGTCGGGATATCCGCCAGGTGGCCGGGCGAGATGAACATCGGGTTCTTTGCCGTGCGGGTCCGCAGGGCCACGCCGATGGTTTCGCCCCTGTCGATCAGCGGCGCGGCTGCGCCCTTTTCCTCGGCAAGGTCCTTGTAGCGTCCGCAGAGGAGCGTCTTGCCGCACCCGATGGTGGGACGCTCCAGCCACAGGCCCATGTGGCTGGCTATCCCGATGCGGCGGGGATGGGCGATTCCCATGCCGTCGAAGAGAAACACGTCCGGTTCGCTCTGCAGCTTCTCGAACGCCTCTTCCAGCACGGGGCCCTCCCGGAAGGAGAGGAGGCCGGGAATATAGGGAAAGGGTGTCGGGCGCTGGGCAAGCACCGTTTCCACCGGCAGGAAGCCGGGATAGGTCATGACAACGATCGCCGCCTGGGACTGCTCGTTCTTGACGCTTACGTCGACCCCGGCGAGGAGCCCGATCTTGTCGAGCAGGATCGGGCGGTTGGAAACGACCTCAGCCCGCAGTTCCTTCTGAAGGGCGATGGCTTCGGCGGGGGAGAGGTTCCAGGAGTGGCGGTGACGGAGGTGCATGCGCTCAGCATCAGGACAGACCGATGCTCAACGCGTCAAGGTCCGAAACGGTCCCGATCAGTGCCGTTCCCGTGGCCAATGGGCCTCCTGCCCATGGCGTCCTGCAAAAAGCGAATGAAGGGCGCTGACCAGGAAGCCGCAGGCCACCAGCAAGGCGACGATCAATTCCGCCGAGCCGAGACCCGGCGAAACCACGGCCCCACCGACCACATAGGCGATCTCTTCAAGCGAATCCTGCATGGCTCCTGCCTCCGCGCAGGATAAACGCAGGAACCGGCTGAACGGACGAGGAAGCGTCCGTTCACGAATCCGTCAGTTTGCGAAACGGAAATGCAGCACGTCGCCGTCCTGAACGGTGTAGTCCTTGCCTTCCAGGCGCAGCTTGCCCGCGTCCCGCGCCCCCGACTCGCCCTTGAGCGTAACATAGTCCGGATAGGCGATGGTCTCGGCGCGGATGAATCCCTTCTCGAAATCCGTATGGATCACGCCGGCCGCCTGCGGGGCGCGGGTGCCCCTGGTGATGGTCCAGGCGCGAGCCTCCTTCGGGCCGACCGTGAAATAGGTGATCAGGCCGAGGAGTTCGTAGCCGGCGCGGATCACCCGGTTGAGGCCCGGTTCGGCGAGGCCGATGGCATCGAGATAGTCCTTCTGCTCGTCCGGGGCGAGAACGGCGATCTCGCTCTCGATCTTCGCCGAGACGACGACCGCCTTGGCACCTTCTTCCCTGGCCCGCTCGAAGACCCGGGCCGAAAAGGCATTGCCCTGATCGGCCGAGGCCTCTTCGACGTTGCAGACATAAAGGACGGGCTTGGAGGAGAGGAGCCCCAGCATCTGGAACAGGCGTTCCTCCTCGGGCTTGCGCTCGACGAGCCGTGCGGGGGTGCCCTCGCGCAGGAGGACAAGGGCGCGATTGACGAGGTCCAGGGTCTCCTTGGCTTCCTTGTCGTTGCCCTTGGCCTTCTTCTCCAGGGCCGTGACGCGCTTCTCCAGGCTTTCGAGGTCGGCCAGCATCAGCTCGGTCTCGATGATCTCGATATCCGTGATGGGGTCGATCTTGCCTTCCACATGAGTGATGTCCGTGTCCTCGAAGCAGCGCACCACATGGGCGACGGCGTCCACCTCGCGAATATTGGCCAGGAACTGGTTGCCCAGGCCTTCGCCCTTGGAGGCGCCACGCACAAGGCCGGCGATATCGACGAAGGTGAGGCGAGTCGGGATGATCTGGCCGGAGCCGGCGATGCCGGCGAGCTTCTCCAGGCGATCGTCGGGCACCGCCACGTCGCCGACATTCGGCTCGATAGTGCAGAACGGGTAGTTCGCCGCCTGGGCCGCCGCCGTCTGGGTCAGCGCGTTGAAAAGGGTGGATTTGCCCACATTCGGCAATCCGACGATGCCCATCTTGAAGCCCATGGCCCCACTCCTTGCCAATAGCCGGCTTCTGCCGGCGTCACTCTTTCTTGACCGGCGTCAGCCGGTGTTCTTTTTATCCTGGCCCGCCTGTTCGCCGGGTCGCTTCACGTCCGTCCACCCTCTCGCCTCCATGGCGAGGTGGATCTTGTTCTGAAAGCTCGCATCCTCGCCCTTGGCGAGAAGCGCCGCGTTGTCCGCGATCGTCCGGGTCAGGTCCGCGACCCAGGGCTCCTCCGCCTTGGCGAAGTCCCCGAGCACATGGGGCTGAACCAGCGGCTTGTGCCCGGGATGGCCGATACCGATCCGCACGCGACGGTAATCGTTGCCGCAATGGGCGGTGATCGATCGCAGGCCGTTGTGGCCCGCATTGCCGCCGCCGACCTTGACCCTCAATTTCGCCGGAGGCAGGTCGAGCTCGTCATAGAAGACGGTCACATCCGAGAGCGGGATCTTGAAGAAGCGCTGGGCCTCCGCAACCGCCCGGCCCGACTCGTTCATGTAGGTCTGCGGCTTGAGAAGGAGAACCCGCTCGCCGCCGATCACGGCCTCCGCGCATTCCCCCTGAAACCGCTTCCGCCACGGGGAAGCCCCCTGGAGCCGGGCGATCTCGTCCACGGCCATGAAGCCGATATTGTGGCGGTTCCTGGCGTAGCGGGACCCGGGATTGCCGAGGCCGACAAAGAGGCGCATCGCTCAAACACCTTCATAAGAAACGCCCCGGCCTTGCGGCCGGAGCGTCGAAGCCGTTCGATGGGCAGTGGTGCCCGGCGAAGGAACGATCAGGCCTTGGGAGCCGCAGCCTCGCCCTCGGCCGCCGCCGGAGCCGCTTCCTCTTCCTTCATGCCCGACGGGGCAACGACGGTGACGAGGGTGACGTTCTCGGCCGCGGTCGGCTTGGCGCCCTTCGGCAGCTTGATATCCGACAGGTGGATCGAGGAGCCGATCTCAAGCTCGGCAACGGAGGCCTCGATGTAATCCGGGATCGCGTCGGAGGGAACGAGCAGTTCCACCGAGTGCTCGACGATCTGGAGCGTGCCGCCGCGCTTCACGCCCGGGCTCTTCTCCTGGCCGATCACGTGGACCGGAACCACGACCTTGATCGCCTGACCGGCGGCGAGGCGCAGGAAGTCGACATGGACCGGGAAGTCGCGGACCGGGTCGAGCTGGTAGTCGCGCGGGATGGCGCGGGTCTTCTTGCCGTCCACGTCGATCTCGAAGATCGTGGTGAGGAAGTGGCCGGCGAAGATCAGCTGCTTGGTGTTGTTGAAGTCGAGTGCAATCGCCTGGGCGGGTTGGCCGCCTCCATAGATGACAGCTGGAACTTGGCCTTGGCGACGAACAGCCCGGGCGGCCCCCTTGCCGGCCCGGTCGCGCGCCACGGCCTTGATTTGCTTGATATCGCTCATGGTCGTGGTCCTTAAAACAGGTGGTGAAAAACCGAAGGCCGCCATTGGCGGCCACAAGGTCGGCGCCCGTGCCTCCAAGGGTGTCGAGCGGGCGCGAGGCGGCTTATAGAGAAAGCGGTCCGGAAATGCAATGCGGCGCCAGCTCACGCCTCGGCCTTGAAGGTCCGACCGAGATCCTCGCCCGCTCTCACATAATGCCGGAAGACGTAGAGAAGAGGCTGCCAGCGGCCCACATCGACGTGGTTGCTCTCTGGGATCGTGATCTCGGCATGGGCGTGAACCCGCACCACCTGCGTTTCGATGATGGCGAAAGCATGGGCCGAGCCGATTGTCCAAGGACCTCCGCCGGGCGCATGGGCCGCGACGACCCGTGCCTCGAGTTGGAGCGGGCATTCGACAATCCGGGGCGGCCGAACGAGGTCCGATGGCAGAGGCGTCAGCTCGGCGGCTTCGAATTTCCGGGGCTCGTGATGATAGCCGGAGGCGGCCTTGTCTTCAGGGACAGGACTGCGGCCGGTCGTCCTGGCCAGCCGTTCCACTTGCTCCCACAAGTCCGCCGGCGCGAGGTTGATGACACATTCGCCCTCGCGAACAGCGTTCTCGCCACCCTGGCCGCCCGAGGACAGTCCAAGCACGACCCGGTCGCCCAGGGCCCAGGCGGAGGACATCGGCGAGATATTGGGCGTGCCGTCCGGATTCAGGGTTGTGATCAGGGCCACCGGGGTGCCGAAATACAGCACGGAGGGATTGATCACCCGGTGGATGGGAATGGGCTTCTGGAGATGGGCGTTCATCGGCGTTGCCTCGCAGGAATTCAACCAAGGCAGGCCTAACAGAACGGGGCGGCGCGATCCGCTGCTAACGCTTCGGCCGTGGCCGAAGCGTCCTCGCGATAGAAGGATCCTCTAGTCGAACAAACTCGACACGGAGCTTTCCGTGGCAGTCCGGCCAATGGCTTCGCCCATGAGCTGGGCAATGGGCACGACGCGGATATTGTGTGCGACCTTCACGGCCTCGGTCGGCATGATCGAATCCGTGATGACGAGTTCCTTCAGCTTCGAATTCGAGATGCGCGAAACCGCGCCGCCGGAAAGCACCCCGTGGGTGATGTAGGCGTAAACCTCCTTTGCCCCATTGGCGAGGAGGGCATCGGCGGCGTTCACCAAAGTGCCGCCCGAATCCACGATGTCGTCGAGCAGGATGCAGGACCGGCCGCGGACATCGCCGATGATGTTCATCACCTCCGACTCGCCAGGGCGCTCGCGGCGCTTGTCGACGATGGCGAGAGGCGCGTCGATGCGCTTGGCGAGGGCGCGGGCGCGCACCACGCCGCCCACGTCGGGCGAAACCACCATGCGGTCGCCGCCGTCGAGGCGCTCCTTCACGTCCCGGGCCATGATGGGGGCCGCGAAGAGATTGTCAGTCGGGATGTCGAAGAAGCCCTGGATCTGTCCGGCATGGAGATCGAGGGTCAGGACGCGGTCGGCCCCCGCATGGGTGATGAGGTTGGAGACCAGCTTGGCCGAGATCGGCGTGCGCGGGCCGGGTTTGCGGTCCTGGCGGGCATAGCCGAAATAGGGGATCACCGCCGTGATGCGGCGCGCCGAGGAGCGGCGCAGAGCGTCGATGATGATCAGCAATTCCATCAGGTGGTCGTTCGCCGGGAACGATGTCGACTGAATCACGAAGACGTCCTCGCCGCGGACATTTTCCTGGATTTCGACGAACACTTCCATGTCGGCGAAGCGCTTCACCTGGCATTTGGCGAGCGGAACGTTGAGATAGGCGGAGATGGCCTCTGCCAGCGGTCGGTTGGAATTTCCCGCGACGAGCTTCATGTACGCATCTTTGGCTCTTAGAGTGACCGAGGAGCCCACCGCGTGACGTTGTTGCCCTTATGCGGCAAGGCGCTTGGGTCTTAGCAGCGATAAGAAACCGTCACAATACGCGCATAGCCGCAGATGCGCGCTTTTCCGACTTGATCCGAATCCGTTACTGCGCCGCAACAGCCTCGCCGTCCACATCGGCCTCCGCCGTCCGGATCGGGGTCTCCGAGCGCGCGGCGCTCAGGAATTCGGCGATTTCATCCATGCTGGCGCTGGCGAGTTTGGCCAGCGTCTCCTTGTCCAGCGCTGAGATCGACTTTGCCGCAACCTGGCCGGGGCTCGTTCCGGTCAGGCGCTTGGCGCGGCGTTTTTCCGAATCGAAGACGTCCCAGACATAGGCGACCTTCGTCTCGCCGTTGAGTGTTTCCGTGGAGAGATAGCCGCGAACCCGATAGCGCGCCTGGGCAGTGGAGCCGACCAGCTCGACCTTCCGGCTGGCGGCGGCCGTCGTCAGTTCGTCGATCAGGGCCGTTTTGACCGGGGGAGGGGCGCCGTCGATGCTCTCGAGCGCGATCGGCACGCCCTCCGGCGATCCGTTCGACACGGAGTCGGTCTGGCAAGCGCCCAGCAGGACGGTCATCGCCAGGACAGCCGCCTGTCCCGCCCGTTTCATCCCAGCCATGAACACTCCCGCTCTCCGCTTCGGTAACGAAGTTTTAAGCTTAACGGAGCGCGGCGTCCAGGTCAGCGCTGTTTGCGCCAGCGGAGGGCCAGTTCGTCGAGGCCGAGGGCGACGAGGCCCGCCGCCAGCCCCCAGAAGGCGGAGCCGATTCCAAACAGGGAGAGGCCGGAGGCCGTGACCGCCAGGGTCAGCACTGCGGGAAAGCGCTTGAACTCGTCCGCCAGCGCGGAGCTCATGGCGCCGGTGAAGGCTCCGATGAGCGCCAGGCCCGCGACGGTCTTGATCAATTCCGGCGGCAGGGCGGCGATGAGGGCGATGAGGCTGGCGCCGAACGCGGCGAAGAGGAGATAGGTGAGGGCGTAGAACGGCCCGACGAGCCAGCGTTTGCCCGGATCGGGATGCGTGTCGGGACCGGTGCAGATCGCTGCCGAAATGGCGGCGAGATTGCTCGTATGCGCGCCGAACAGGGCGGTGACGACCGAGGCGACGCCGGTCACGGCCAGGATCGGGCGTGAGGGCGGCGTGTAGCCGGACGCCCGCAGCACCGCGAAGCCCGGCAGGTTCTGTGATGCCATGGTGACCAGGAAGAGCGGAAGGCCGAGGCCGATGAGTACCGTCGGCTCGAAGCTGGGCGCGATGAAGGTCAGCGACGAGAAATCGAGCGCGGAGGTGGGCAGGACCGCGAGACCGTCGCCGAAGGCGAGGCCCAGACCGACGAAGAGCACGGCCAGGACCGCCATCGCGGGATTGAAAAGCCGGACCAGGAGAAAGATGGCGACGAGCGGGAGGACGAGCCGCGGCGCTCCCTGGGCACTCTCGAATACGGCCATGACGAAGCGGATCAGGATCCCGGCGAGCATGGCCGCCGCGATTGCTGTGGGAATCCGCTCGATCAGGCGTCCGAAGGGCCTGAAGGCGGCGGCGAGCACGATCAGCGTGCCGGCCATCAGGAAAGCTCCCACAGCGGCATGAATCGCGATTCCGGTAGAGGCGGCGATCAGCGCCGCGCCCGGGGTCGACCAGGCGGTGATGACCGGCATCCGGTAGCGCACGCTCAGGTATCCGCTCGTGGCCGCCATGCTCAGGCACAGGGCCGCAACCCAGGACGTCGTCTGTGCCGCATCGGCTCCCACCGCATTCGCCGCCGCGATGATGATGGCAATCGTGCTTCCGAAACCGACGAGGGCCGCGATGATGGCAGATGAAATGATCGAGAGGCGCATTGGTCCGGTTCCGGTCATTGGCAGAGCGTAGCGGTTTAATCCGGCCGGAATATTATCTCCAGTCCTTTGCAGCTCTTCCCTCGGGAATCCGGACTGCTTAAATCATCCTCATGAGTCGCAATACTTACAACGACGTTCCTCCCGATATTCTGGACAACGAGGACGAGGAGGATACCGTCGCGGTCGAGAGCGGGTCCGACGTCGAGTTCGACCTCGCGGCCAATCCCAGCTCGGTCCAGAGGGGAACGGACGTCATCAGACGCTTCTGGTCGACGCTGCCCCACGCTCCGGGCGTGTACCGGATGCTCGATGGCAAGGGCGATGTTCTCTATGTCGGCAAAGCGAAGAGCCTGAAGGCCCGGGTCGGGTCGTACGCGCGGGGCCAGGCCCATACCAACCGGATCGCCCGGATGATCGGCGAGACGTCGTCGATGGAGTTCGTCACCACCGCGACCGAGACCGAGGCGCTGCTGCTCGAAGCGAACCTCATCAAGCAGCTCAAGCCCCGCTACAACGTGCTGATGCGGGACGACAAGTCGCTCCCGTACATCCTCCTCACCGGCGATCACGAGGCGCCCCAGCTCGTGAAGCATCGCGGTGCGCGCAAGCGAAAGGGTGATTATTACGGGCCGTTCGCCAGCGTCTGGGCGGTGAACCGCACCATCAACGCGCTCCAGCGCGCCTTCTTGCTGCGGTCGTGCAACGACAGCTACTACGAAAACCGCACCAGGCCGTGCCTCCTCTTCCAGATCAAGCGCTGCTCGGGGCCATGCACCGGGGAAATCTCCCGCGAGGATTACGCGGAGCTCGCCGACGAGGCGCGGGCGTTTCTCTCGGGCAAGTCCAACGCCGTGAAGGCCCGCATCACGGCGGAGATGCAGGAGGCGGCCGAGACGCTCGAGTTCGAACGGGCCGCTCGCTGCCGCGACAGGCTGGCGGCGCTCTCCGCCATCCAGGGCGTACAGGGCATCAACACGCAATCGGTGGAAGAGGCGGACGTCTTTGCCCTCGACGAGCAGGCCGGCCAGTTCTGCGTGGAGGTCTTCTTCTTCCGCAACTGGCAGAACTGGGGCAACCGCGCTTATTTTCCGAAGGCGGACAAGTCGATGAGCCCGGAGGAGGTGCTCTCCTCCTTCGTCGCGCAGTTCTACGACGACAAGCCGGCGCCGCGCGTCATTCTCCTCTCGCACGAAATCGAGGATGCCGAGCTCATGGCGGCGGCGCTCTCGACCCGTGCAGAGTCCAAGGTCGAGATCCATGCGCCCCAGCGCGGCGAGCGGCGGCAGCTCATCGACTACGTGCAGCGCAATGCGAAGGAGGCCCTCGGGCGGCGGCTGGCCGATACCACGTCGCAACAGAAGCTCCTCATCTCCCTGGGTCAGGCCTTCGGGCTGTCGAAGGCCCCGCGCCGGGTCGAGGTCTATGACAACTCGCACATCATGGGCACGAATGCGGTCGGCGCGATGATCGTGGCGGGCGCGGGCGGCTTCATGAAGCAGCACTACCGTACCTTCAACATGAAGTCCGAGGACCTGAAGCCCGGCGACGATTACGGCATGATGCGTGAAATGCTGCAGCGCCGCTTCGCGCGCCTGGTGAAGGAGGAGCCGCGGGCGCCCGCCGCCGGCAGCGCACTCCTTCTCGAGGGCCCGGCCGGAGAAGGGGTCCCGGCGCCGGCGGCGGGCGCGATTGACGCGCACACGCCCACCTCCATGCCCTCCCAACAGGGGGAGGGCGAATATGACGGTGCCGACGACGACAGCTTTCCCGCATGGCCCGATCTCGTTCTGATCGATGGTGGCAAGGGGCAGCTGGAGGCAGCCCGTCGGGCTCTGGAGGAAATCGGGGTCGGCGAGAAGGACGTCGCGCTCGTCGGTATTGCCAAGGGACGGGACCGGGACGCCGGGCGGGAGACCTTCTTCAAGCCGGGCCAGCCGCCTTTCAAGCTGCCGCCGCGCGATCCGGCGCTTTATTTCGTCCAGCGTCTGCGCGACGAGGCGCACCGCTTTGCCATCGGCGCCCATCGGGCCAAGCGCAAGCGCGAGATGGTGAAGAACCCTCTCGACGAGATCGCTGGCATCGGACCGACGCGCAAGCGGGCCCTTCTGCACCATTTCGGCACCGTCAAGGCGATCCAGCGGGCAGCGCTCGAGGATCTCATGAAGGCTCCGGGGGTGAACGCGGCGACGGCGCGGGCCGTCTATGATTTCTTCCACGACAGGAGCTGAGTGTCGAAAACGGTCTTCACGATCTCTCGATATCAGCGCGGCGGGCATGGCGCATCGGCGTTCGAGGACCGCGTGGCAGACCATGTCCGGTTGACGGACCGGCCTCCGGCATGCTTCCTGCCTTGTCATGAGCACCGCCTCTTCCATGCGCCGGTCGAAAGCCTTCAACCTCGCCAATATGCTGACCTATGGGCGGCTCGTGGCCGTCCCCGCGGTCGTCGGCCTGCTGTTCTGGCCGGAGGATCACTGGTCCCGCTGGGCGGCGCTCGCGATCTTCGCCCTTGCCGGCATCACCGACTATCTCGACGGCTACGTGGCGCGCACCTATGCGCAGCAATCGGCGCTCGGCCGGATGCTCGATCCGATCGCCGACAAGCTGCTGGTCGCTGCGTGCCTCCTGATGCTGGTGGCCGACAAGACGATCCATGGCTGGTCCCTCTGGGCGGCCATCGTCATCCTGTGCCGCGAGATCCTCGTTTCCGGACTGCGGGAGTTCCTGGCGGAACTGAAGGTCGGGGTCCCGGTGAGCCGGGTCGCCAAGTGGAAGACCACCGCACAGATCGTCTCCGTCGGGTTTCTCATCGCCGGACCTGCGGGCGAGACGGTTCTGCCGGGAACCGTCGTCATCGGCACGGTCCTGCTCTGGATTTCGGCGATCCTGACCATCTATACCGGCTGGGACTATCTCAAGACCGGGATCCATCACATGATGGATGAAGGGTAGGGCGCCATGAAGCTCGTCTACTTCGCCTGGGTACGCGAGCGCATCGGGCGGACGGATGAGGAGGTGGAGCCGCCTGAAGGAGTCGCAACCGTGGCCGACCTCGTCCGCTGGCTCAAGACCCGGGGCGAGGAATATGAATACGCCTTCGAAAACGAAGAGGTCGTCCGCGCCGCCATCGACCGGGTCCATGCCAAGCCGGACCGGAGCATTGCCGGCGCGCGGGAGATCGCGTTCTTCCCGCCCATGACCGGAGGCTGACCCCAGCGAGGGACAGGCAGATCGTGAACGTGATCATCCGGATTCAGAAGGAAGGATTCGATGCGGCCGCCGAGGCGGCGGCGCTGACGCGCGGGCGCACCGATGTCGGTGCCGTCGTCAGCTTCACGGGCCTGTGCCGGGACGAAGGCGGGCGCCTCTCCGCCCTCGAGCTCGAACATTATCCTGGCATGGCCGAGGCGGAGACCGCGCGGATCGCCGCGATGGCGCGCGAGCGATGGCCGCTCCTCGGTCTGACGATCATTCACCGCTACGGCATGATTCGTCCGGGGCAGGAGATCGTCCTGGTTCTGGCGGCATCGGCGCATCGCGAAGCTGCGTTCGAGGCCGCCTCCTTCCTCATGGACTATCTGAAAACCCAGGCACCCTTCTGGAAGCGCGAGCATCTCAAGGATGGCACGACCGGTGCCTGGGTCGACGCCAGGGCAGAGGACGACGCGGCCGCCGGCCGGTGGCAGTAGCGGCGGCGCTCTTTCGTTGCGGATCCGGATCGTGCTTGACGGCCCGGCCCTGGAGGCGGACCATCGGCGGGCCAAAGGATCGACGGAGGCCCGCATGCGGTACGTCGTTGTCACCTTGAGCCTGCTGATGGCCACAGGCCCAGACCCTTCCGGGGAACTCAGCCTCGCTCAGGCGCAGGTGCCCGCTCACAACCCTCTCGACTGTTATTGCCGGGCGGGCGGAAAGATGTTCGCCGTCGGTGAAAAGGTCTGCCTCAGGACCACGGATGGACCGCGCCTGGCCCAGTGCCGGATGGAAATCAACGTCACGTCCTGGGCCTTCTCGGAGACTCCCTGTCTCGATTCATGAAAAACGCTGCCGGAGGGTTCCGGCAGCGTGGGTTGAAATTCGTACGGGTCGGACGGGTGTCGCTCTCCGGCCGGGCAATGCTTTCGCCTAGAAAACCCCGACGACAATGGCGCAGATGAAGGCGAGCGAAACGCACACCGCCGCGATGTTGAGTTTAGAAGCCTTATCCAAATGCGACGTCAGGTTCATAGGGATCCCCTGTCTAAATGGAGAGGTAAATTAACAAACGTTCACCAGGGTGAAAAGCCAAACTTTTCAGTCTAAGCACTGCGTTTCGAGGGATAGATTGGTTTATCAGGTGTTAAAGTATTGTTTTGGCGTCGAAATCCTTCATGTCGCCGCAATCGAAAAAAGTTGACGATCTTAGTAATCGGGAAAATTTTCATAAACAAGCCGCCGCTCCATCAAGTCTTTTCCTGAACGCATTCAAGAATCAGATGTTTTTGGTGCCAATTCTGCAGCAAGTATTGATCTCGACATCCTGAAATACAAAGATCGCCCCATTGACGATCTGTTTACGGGCGCCTGCCTAAACTGAGCTCATGCGTCGTGGGTTAGTTGCGTTTTTTGCCCTATCGCTGGTCGGGCTCGGGCTTACGGGATGCGGTCTGTTCAGGTTCGAACAGCGCGAGCCTTGGCGCGCCCAGGCCGAAGAGGCGTGCCTGTCTCAGCGTCTCGTCCAGCCTTCCGCCTATATGGCCCTGTCCTCCAAGATCGACGGCCCGGGCGTCTGCGGCATGGATCATCCCTTCAAGGTCGCGGCCTTCAACAACGGCTCCGTCGGTCTGAAGTCCAAGGTCACCTTGGCGTGCCCGATCATCCCCCGGATCGATACCTGGATCGACGAGATCGTGAAGCCCGCCGCCACCCTCTATTTCGGCGTTCCCGTCGTCGACCTGAAGGCGGGTTCCTATTCCTGCCGTCCCCGCAACAACCAGCGGGGCGCCAAGGTCTCCGAGCATGCCTTCGGCAATGCTCTCGACGTGATGGCCTTCATCCTCGCCGACGGCCGGGAGATCGCTGTCGCGAAAGGCTGGAAGGGCGAGCCCGCGGAACAGGAATTCCTCCGCGAAGTCTTCGTCGGCGCCTGCCGCTACTTCAGCACGGTCCTCGGCCCCGGATCCGATGCCTTCCACTACGATCACGTGCACATCGATCTCGCGCGGCACGATCCGCGCGGGACGCGGCGCATCTGCAAGCCGGTCCTCAAGTTCGTCGCCCGGATCGACCCCGAGCGCAGCCGCCTGGCGGAAGCGCAGCCTGCCCCGACGGCGGAGGACTTGGCGCCCATCGACATGGAGCAGGACATCCCCGAGGAGATGGCCCTCGGCCGCGCATCGGACGTGCCGGGCTCCACCCGCCCGAACCTCTCGACCGGCACCGGCTTTGCGGCGGATCTGCCAGGGCCGGGCCTGCCGGCTTCGCGACCTCTGCCTCCGGGTCCGATCAACCAGACCGCCATTCCGCCAGCCTATCGCCCCGCACCGTCCGGTGCGCCGCTGGCGCTGAACGGCTCCGGAATATACTAAACCCGCAAGCGGAGCCTTGACGTTCCTGTTTCGCGCTTACATGGTCCAGAAACGATCGTTGGATCTGTTGGAGCATCGCGATGAAGTGGCTGGCGGCTTTGGTTTCCTGCGTGCTGTTGAGCGCACCGGCGTTCGCTCGCGAAATAACCCCGGCCGAGCGACGGGACCATTCGTTCAGCGCTTCTCTTCCGGCCTGTGGCGACCCTTCGGTCCTGGGACAGATCTCTTCGGATTTCTCGACCCGGGAAAGCCGGTTCTGGCAATCCTCCCTCACGATCCTCGGCTTCGAGCAGGTGGTCGAAGCGGAATGGCGTCCCTGGGGGCTCGACTACATCCCTCGCCGTTATTGCACCGGCACCGTGATCGTGTCCGACGGCTATAAGCGCCGGATCAATTATTCCGTCCGGGAAAATCTCGGTTTCCTCGGCATCAGCTGGGGCGCCGATTGGTGCGTGGTCGGCCTTGACCGCAACTATGCCTACGCGCCCCTGTGCAAGCAGGCGCAACCGTGAATCTGGCCCGGTGCCTTGCCATTGCAGGCGCCTGGCTTTTCGCACTCTCTCCCGCCTTCGCACAGGCGTTCATGCAGGAAGCGCGGGGAGCGCCGACGGGGGCGTTCGACTTCTATGTCCTCGCCCTGTCCTGGTCTCCCGGCTTCTGCGAAGTCAGCGCCCGTGGGAATGAGCGCAAGCAATGCGAGAAAGGCAGCGGTCTCGGCTTCGTGGTCCACGGCCTTTGGCCACAATCCGAGCGTGGTTACCCGACCTTCTGCGAGCCCGGCGGGCGTTTCGTTCCGCGGGCCGTGATCGATCAGGCTGAAGGTCTTTTCCCCGATCCGAATCTGGCACGCTACCAGTGGCGCAAGCATGGGACCTGCTCCGGCGTCAGTCCGAGCGAGTATTTTTCGCTCGTGCGGAAGGCCCAGGAGCGTGTGCGGGTCCCGGAAAGCCTGTCCGGTTCTCGGACCGAGTCACGCGTGATGCCGACCGAGATCGAGCGCGCCTTCGCGGCAGCCAATCCGGGATTGCGGCCGGAAATGATGGCTGTCTCCTGCGGGCGCCGCGTCTTCCAGGAGATCCGCATTTGCATGGACAAGGACTTGCGCGGTTTTCGTCGATGCCCGGAGGTCGACCGGGATGGATGCCGCGCGGGCGAGATCACCGTCCCGGTGCCTCGCTAGGTCCAGGCTGCACCTTTCGCCGTCTCGGGCGAACAGGCGTTTCCCTCTCGTCCCAAAAAATGCTTTAGATCGCTCATGAATTATCGTCATGCCTTTCATGCCGGCAATTTCGCCGATGTCATGAAGCACGCGCTCCTGGTGCGGATCCTGGCCTATCTCCAGCGCAAGGAGACGCCGCTGCGCGTCATCGATACCCACGCGGGAATCGGACAATACGACCTTACCGGCGACGAGGCCGGCCGGACAGGGGAGTGGATCGACGGCATCGGTCGTCTCGACACGCCTTTTGCGCCGGAGGTCGAGGATCTGTTGGCCCCCTATCGCCGGGTCGTCGCCGACGTCCGTGCCCGGCACGGAGAGAGCATCTATCCGGGCTCCCCAGGAATTATACGCGAAATGCTGCGCCGGCAGGATCGTGGCGTCCTCGTGGAGCTGCATCCGGCCGACTGTGCGAGTTTGAACGAAGCCTTCAATACGGTCGCCAATCTCAAGGTCATGCATCTCGACGGCTGGACGGCTCTTCATGCTCTCATCCCTCCGAAGGAGAAGCGCGGCCTCGTCCTGATCGACCCGCCCTATGAGCAGCCGAACGAACTCGACCGACTGGGCACCGAAATCCTGGCGGCTCTCGGCAAATGGGAGACCGGCGTCTATGCAGGCTGGTATCCCATCAAGACGCTCGCGCCGGTCGACGCCCTGATTCAACGGCTGCATGCGGAAAGCCCACGCCCGGGTCTGCGTCTCGAGCTGCTCGTCGACGACCCGCGCGAGCCCGCGCGCCTCAACGGAAGCGGGCTGATCGTCTTCAATCCACCCTGGGCGCTTCGCGATGAAGCCGAGATCCTGCTTCCGGCCCTCGCAGAACGCCTGTCGCGAGGGTCTTATGCCCGCTATCGCTGTGAGCCTTTCGGGCCACCGGCATAAAAGCCATTGCCGCGGCTTCGCCTGGGCGTCATGAAGGCAGACCGTTTCGTTCCAGGTCAGTCCTCATGCTCATTCTTCGCACATCTCCCGCTTCTCCCTTCGGTCGGAAGGTCAAGATTTCCGCAGCCCTTCTCGGCCTGTCGGATCGCATCGAACTCGTCGGCGCCGACACGTCCGATCCGAACGATTCGATCCGCCAGCAGAATCCGCTCGGCAAGATTCCGGCTCTGATCCTGGAAAATGGAGAGGCTGTCTACGACTCGCGGGTGATCGTCGAGTATCTCGATCACCTCGCCGGCGGCGGCAAGATCTTTCCCGCCGGTGCCGACCGCTTCGTCGCCCTGCGCCAGCAGGCATTGGCCGACGGCATCATGGATGCGGCGCTTCTCCAAGTCCTTGAGGGACGCTTCCGGCAAGCGGACCGGCACGAGCCGAAGTGGCTCGAACTCCAGGCAGGAAAGGTGAAACGGGCGCTCGATTATGCGGAAGCGCATTTCTCGACGCCCGAGCCGGAGCTCCATGTCGGACACATCGCTCTCGCCTGCGCCCTCGGCTATCTCGATCTCCGCATGGGCGGGACGTGGCGCGAGAGCCATCCCAAGCTCGTGGACTGGCTTGCCGATTTCGAGGCGCGCGTCCCCGCCTTCGCCAAGACGCGGGTGACCGCCTGACATGAAAAGGGCCCGGTGTTTCCACCGGGCCCCTTCGGTCGCGGATGCGACTGATCTCAGTAGGTCGAGAACTTGTAGTTCAGGCCGGCGCGGACCACGCCGAACTCGTCCTTGTTGCGGCTGCCGCCATAATAGCCCAGGCCGTAGATGTCGTTGTTGTTGCCGTTGTCGATGTTCACGTACAGACCTTCGATCTTGGCGGTCAGGTTGTTCGTGAAGGCGTATTCGAGACCGCCACCGACCGTCCAGCCGGCATTGTCGCCGTTGAAGGCGAAACCGCCGGTCGCGTAGATGAGGGCGCGGTCAAAGGCGAAACCGGCGCGGGCGCGGGCGGTGCCGAACCAGTCGTCGGAATTGTTGCCGCCGTAGTAATAGCCAAGCGTCGGGCTATAGAGGAGGCTGTTCTTGTTGCCGCGGTCGGCATACTGGATGTCCGCCTCGGCACCGATGACGAACTGGCCGATCTGGTAGTTGTAGCCGATCTGGCCACCACCAACGAAGCCGCCGTCGCTGCCGCTGTCGCCGCCATAATAGCCGAGCGCCGGGTCATAGAAGAACGGGTCGTTGTTGTTGGTGTTCCAGCCATAGCCGGCGTTCACGCCAACGTAGAAGCCGGTCCAGGTGAAGATCGGAACAGCCGCGATGATCGGGGCCGGGGGAGCAGCGCGGGTGGGGAGATCCGCGGCGGAGGCGGCTCCCGCGAAACCGAAAAGGGCGACACTGGCGAGAAGGATCTTCTTCATGATTACTTTCCTGTTCGACGTCCTCGTGCCCGATATACTACAACACAACGGCTTCGGACCGAGTCAGACTACGAGTGCTGTTATAGGGCGAGAGCCTCGTGAGAGCTGTGACATGTCCACAACAGCGCCGAAAGGCACTGTGACAGCATTGTGGCAGAGCTGCGTGTTGTTCCCCTTTGGCATCCCCTGCGACTCAAAACGCTTGACGGCCAAGTTGGTTCGAGCCGCAATGTGAGAATTGTGACTTTGTGCACATGTTCGAAAATGGGGTGAGGGTGACATCCCCGCATGGGACCACAATCCGGGAGGCCGCGCTGGTCACCGGAGGAGCCCGCCGGATCGGGCGAAGCCTCGTCGAGAGGCTTGCCCGGGAGGGGTTCGCTGTGGCCATCCACTGCAACCGGTCGGTCACGGATGGGCAGGATCTCGCGGAGGGGATCCGGGCGATGGGAGGGCAGGCTGCTGTCGTCTGTGCCGATCTCGCCGATGCCGGAGCCGTCGATGCTCTGGTCGCCGCTGCGCGCGCCGCCGTCGGGCCTTTGACGCTTCTCGTGAACAACGCCTCCGAATTCGAGCCGGACGAGGTCACCTCCCTCGTCCCTGAGCGCTGGGAGAGGCATTTCGCCATCAATCTGCGCGCGCCCGCATTCCTTGCGCGGGACTTCGCCCGCCAGCTGCCCCCGCAGCGAAGGGGATCGATCGTCAATATCGTCGATGAGCGGGTCTGGAAGCTGACGCCTCAGTTCTTCTCGTACACGCTCACGAAATCAGCCCTCTACACTGCAACGAAGACCATGGCACAGGCACTGGCCCCGCGGATCAGGGTCAATGCCATCGGGCCGGGGCCGACCCTTGCCAGCGACCGCCAGGACGAGGGGGATTTCGCTAGGCAGACGGAGGCGCTTCTTCTTCGCCAGCCCGCAAGCCCGGACGATATCGCCGACGCGCTGATGTATCTCGTGCGGGCCCGCAGCGTGACCGGGCAGATGATTGCGGTCGACCGGGGTCAGCATCTCGCGTGGGAGACGCCCGACGTCACAGGTATGAAGGAATGAGGGTGATGGCAGAGATCAGCCGGCCGTAATCGGGCTCGCCGCGATGGGTCGCGCGCCGGTAGCTGTAGAAGTGCTCTTCGTCGGAATAGGTGCAGAGGCCGAGATTGGCGAACTCGCCGATGCCGGCGTCTTCGAGCCGCCTTCCGATATAGCCGGGCAGGTCGAACATGGCGTGATCCGCCCGCTCGCTGGGCTTGAAGAAGCGATCATTTCCGGGATCCAGCTCGAGGAACGGTGCGGCAAAGCCGGGTCCGACCTCATAGGCGCCCTGGCTGATGGTCGGTCCCAGCACCGCCACGATCTTGTCGCGCCGGGCACCGATCCTTTCCATGGCCTCGATCGTCGATTCGAGGATGCCGGTGAGAGCTCCCCGCCAGCCCGCATGGGCGGCGCCGATGATGTTCGCATGGGGATCGGCGAAGAGAACGGGGCCGCAATCGGCGGTGGTGATCCCGAGGGCGATGCCGGGCACGGCGGTCACCATGGCGTCGGCCTTCGGGCGCGGCCCGCTCCAGGGAGCCTCGACAATGACCGCGTCCGCCGAGTGGACCTGATGCACGCTGACGAGGGCTTCGGGAGCGACTTCGAGCTCCACTGCCATGCGGCGGCGGTTCTCCCTGACCTTGTCCGGGTCGTCGGACGACCCGAGCCCGCCGTTGAGCGAGGCGTAGAGGCCCTCGGAGACGCCGCCCTCGCGGGTGAAGAAGGCGTGCCGCACGCTGGGATAGGCGGCGAGTTCGGGGGCTTCGACATACATGGGGTTCAGGTCCTTGCCGGGTTGAGAGGATGGGCGGCCAATCCGGAGACGGCCTCAAGGCCGGGATGGCTTAACGCCAAAACCTTAAAGAGCTCCCCCATGCCCTTGGCTCCGCGCGCGGTGAGGCGCTCCAAGGCACGGTCGATGGCCTCCGCCTGAGTGGCGGCCGCACGCTGTTTCAGAGCGGACGCCCGCGTCGCGATACCGAGGGCCTCGAGGAAGTCCGCCTGTGCCGTCATCCCGTGCACCCGCGCATTCTCAGCTGCCGCGGCCTGTGCGAGGGCATGAAAATCCACATGCGTCGTCAGGTCGGCTTCCCCCGGTTCGATGAGAGGGTCGACCGGGGCGTGATGCTTCAGGGCCTGGAGCGTGTCGCCGAAAGCCGGACCCCAATAGCCGTAATCGATGATCAGGGCGGCTCCGCTCTGCCGCACCAGCCTGCGGGCAAGGCCTTGCGCCAGCCCGATGCCGGCGGCCGGCCATTCGAGTACGTCGCCGTGCCTCACGGGGCTCCCAAAGGTTGGTTCGGGCTCAGGTTTCAGCCCGAAGGTCAGGGCATCCTGGTCGAGGCCGACGAGGCGTTCGCACCAGCCGCGTTCTGTGGCCAGGAACTGGCGCACCGGCAGGGCATCGAAGAACTCGTTGGCGACGAGGAGGGTCGGCCCGGCGGGCACGTCGTCGAGGGTGTCGTGCCAGGTCACGGGGAGGCTTTCCTGCCGCAGCGTCTCCCGCTGGCGCTCCCGGAGAGCCGGACTCGTCTCGACCAGGTGCAGCGAGGCCGCGGCCAGGAAATCCGGCATGAGCCGCGCGGCGCGAAGAAGGTCGCTCATCAGGGTTCCGCGCCCCGGCCCGAGCTCGATCAGCCGCAAGCCTGCGGGGCGCCCCATTCCGTGCCAGGTGTCCAGCATCCACAGGCCGATCAATTCGCCGAACATCTGGCTGATCTCGGGGGCCGTCGTGAAATCGCCCGCGGCGCCCAGCGGATCGCGCGTCGCGTAGTAATGCCCGAGACACAGGCTCATGTAGCGCTCGACGGTGATCGGCCCTTCGACGGCGATCAGATCGCGCAGGGTATCTTCGAACGCAGTCACGCGGGCTTTGCGGCGGTCGTGGGTCGGGTCCAGCCCCTCGCGGCGATCCAGATCGCCGCCGCGCCGGCAAGCGCCATCGGCACCGACAGAAGCATTCCCATGGTGATGCCGCCTTCGAGGAGCGACACGGAGGAGCCGAAGAGGAAACCGAGCTGCTCGTCGGGCTCGCGGAAGAACTCGCAGGAGATCCGCGCCAGGGCATAGCCGAGGAGGAAGATCCCGCCCACGAGACCGGGGCGGCGGAAGCCGAACCGGCGCACCGCGAAGGCCATGACGGCGAACAGGATCAACCCCTCCGCGAGGGCCTCGTAGAGCTGGCTCGGATGCCGGGGGATGGGCCCTGCATGGGGAAAGACGATGGCATAGGGAAAGTCCGGCGCGGGGCGCCCCCACAACTCGCCATTGATGAAGTTGGCGATGCGCCCGAAGAACAGGCCGATGGGCGCGACCGTCGATGCGAGGTCGAGGATCGTCAGGGCGTTCAGGCCACGCGACCGGGCGAAGAGGATAATGGCGAGCGCCGCGCCGAGGAAGCCGCCATGAAACGACATGCCGCCGCGCCAGACTGCGAAGATTTCAAGCGGATGCGCGAGATAGGCGCTCAAATTGTAGAAGAGGACATAGCCGATGCGTCCGCCGAGGACGACGCCTAGCGCCACCCAGACTATGAGATCGTCGATATCGGCCGGCTTCGGCTGCGGGGAGGGGGCCCAGAGGTCGGCACGGGCTGCGAGGCGCTTCGCATAGAGCCAGCCGCCCAGGAGGCCCACGACGTAGGCCAGCGCATACCAGCGGATCGCGAAGGGGCCGATCGCGAAGGCGACCGGATCGATGACGGGAAAGGCGAGGCCGGAAAGAGGCATTCAGGAAGCCTTGATGATGTTCCACGCCATTGGAACGCCGGCGGCCCGATCGTCAACCCTGTTGCAGCCGGCGGAAAAAACGCCCACATGTGACCGCATGCGGGCGCCGCCCGTCCCACGATCACGGATAGACCCATGACCCAGACCTCCAACCGGCTTTTCGATGAACTCGCTCGCCTTGCGACGGACGCCGCCGGCGCGGCACAGGGAGTGCGGCGGGAGGTCGAGAGCGTGGTCAAGAGCCAGATCGAGCGCTTCATCCAGGATATGGATGTCGCGACTCGGGAAGAGGTCGAGGTCCTTCGCGAGATGGTGGCCGCCGCCCGGGAGGAGAACGAGCGGCTGGCCACGCGGGTTGCCACGCTCGAAGCCAGGCTGGGCGAGTCCACTCCTGCGAAACCGGCGAAGTAAGCCTTCCACAGCCTTGTCGCTGCGGGGCGGTCACCTTTTGTGGACAGGTCAGACCGACGCATTGTGACAGGAGTCAAAATCTAAGACTGTCGTTTCATGAGTTGATTCGTTGCGGAATTGGGAAAAACTTCCGAATAGCCAAGGTATTCGGTAAGGAGTAGCCCGAAATCGCCCGAATTTACGTTACGACGTTGCTTGGTTGTGCTTTGCATTTTCAAGCGGAAATTTCATGGAACGATATGTCTCAGCTCCACATCGAAATTGATCGCCTGGAACACCCGCTCGATGTCGTCGAGCGGCTGGCCTCCTTGAGAGATTGGATCTTCGATCGTGCGGAGGCTGACGAGATGTCGGTTTCGGTCTCGGGACGCTGGGCCGATTATCACATTGCTTTCACCTGGATCGAGGACGTCGAGGCGCTTCATGTCGCCTGCGCCTTCGATCTGAAGGTTCCCGACCGCCGCCGCCAGGATATCCTCCAGCTCATTTCGCGCATCAACGAGCAGCTTTGGGTCGGGCATTTCGACCTCTGGAGCAAGGAAAACGTCGTGATGTTCCGGCACGCGCTCCTGCTCGCCGGCGGCGCCGATCCTACCCAGGGTCAATGCGAAACCATGCTGCGCGTCGCGGTCGAAGCGTGCGAGCGCTATTTTCAGGCGTTCCAGTTCGTCATGTGGGCCGGCAAGTCGCCGAAGGATGCGCTCGACGCGGTGCTGTTCGAGACCGAAGGCGAGGCCTGATCCCGCCCTCGACAGGGGCGGGACGAGATGGATAGATTGCGCGCTCCGCAACGATCCACAGGCTTGCCCATGTCCGCCCCGACCCGCCACCTGCCATCCTCACTCCTTCTCCTCGGGGCCGGCAAGATGGGTGGGGCCATGCTGGAGGGATGGCTTGCCGAGGGCATGCCGCCACAGGGCGTTACGGTCATCGATCCACGCCCATCGGACGAGATGGCGCGGCTTTGCGCCGATCGCGGGATCGCGCTCAATCCCGCAGATCCACGCCAGCCCGAGGTGCTGGTCCTCGCCATCAAGCCGCAGATGCTCGATGAGGCGGCGAGGGACCTGAGTGCGCTGGTCGGGCCGCAGACGCTCATCGTGTCCATTCTCGCGGGCAAGACCATCGGCGATCTGAGGAAGCGCCTTCCCGCGGCCCGCGCCATCGTGCGCGCCATGCCCAATCTTCCCGCCAGCATCGGACGCGGCGCGACCGGGGCCGCGGCCAGCGCCGAGGTCTCAGAGACGCAGCGTCTGACGGCAGATGCGCTTCTCAAGAGTGTCGGAGCGGTGGAATGGCTGCCCTCGGAGGACCTGATCGATGCGGTCACCGCCGTTTCGGGCTCGGGTCCCGCCTATGTCTTCCATCTCGTCGAATGTCTCGCCGAGGCCGGAATCGCCGCGGGGCTTCCTGGGGAACTGGCGCAGAGGCTTGCGCGTGCCACGGTCACGGGAGCGGGCGAACTTCTTTTCCAGAGTGATCTTGCTCCTGCGACCCTGCGTCAGAACGTGACCTCGCCCGGCGGCACGACAGCCGCGGGACTGCAGGTGCTGATGGCCGATCCCGGCGGCCTCAAGGCGCTGATGTGCGAGACGGTGGCTGCGGCAAAGAAGCGTGCCGAGGAGCTGGCCGGCTGACGGTCGAGCGATGTGGCCTAGATAAGCAGGCAGGTTCATTCACGGTCAGGAGATTATCATGGCGGCAGACATGCCATCCAAGCGCAAGGCGGCGGTCGATGCTCTCATGGAGCTTGCTTCCCGGCGGCGGTGGGATGAGATCGAGATCAGCGACATCGCCAAGGCCGCCAATCTGTCCCTTGCTGAGTTCCGCGAGCTGTTCCCGTCGAAAGGCGCCGTCCTCGGTGCGCTTTCGCGCCAGATCGACAAGCAGGTCCTGGAAGGGACGACGGACGATCTGGCGCAGGAGCCGGCCCGGGAACGGATCTTCGATGTCATCATGCGGCGCTTCGATGCCCTGGCGCCCTACAAGAACGCCCTGCGCAACATCGCGCGCGCTCTCAGATACGATCCTCTCGCGCTGGCGGCATTGAACCGTGGAGCGCTCAATTCGCAGCGTTTCATGCTCGCCGCCGCCGGTATTCCCACAGAGGGTCCGCTGGGGACCTTGAAGATCCAGGGCGCGGCCATCGTCTATGCCAACACGATGGGCACATGGCTCGAGGACGACGATCCCTCCATGGCAAAGACCATGGCGCGCCTCGACCGCGAATTGCGGCGCGGCGAGCGGATTCTCGAACGGGCCGAGGATGTGCGCCGCCTGACGGCCCCCCTGCGCGCCATCGGCCGCGCGCTCATCGAGGGTCGCGGGCCGGCGAGGAGCTATACAAAACGCAGGGATGACGGCGAGGCCAGCAATCCGGCAGCAGCCATCTAGCACGCCATCAGGGGGAAGGCATGGATCAGGCAAGTTCGCGGCCGGCGCAGATCGGCTTCGACGATTTCCTCAAGGTCGACATTCGCGTCGGCCGGATCGTCGCGGTGGAGGCCTTTCCACAGGCGCGCAAGCCGGCGTTCAAGCTGACGATCGATTTCGGTCCCGAGATTGGCACCAGGCGCTCTTCGGCGCAGATCACCGTGAATCACACGCCTGAGGATCTCGTCGGCAGCCAGGTCCTGGCGGTCGTGAACTTCCCGCCCCGGCAGATCGGCCCCTTCATGTCCGAGGTCCTGACGCTCGGCGTGCCCGACGCCAACGGCGACGTCATGCTCGTCAGACCGGATCGGGACGTGCCGCCCGGGGGGCGCCTGTATTGATCGCAGAGGTCGTCGACGGGCGTTTCCCGGCATCAGGCCGGAAGGCGGACCGTCGCGCGTAAGCCTCCCAGCGGGCTTTCGCCGAGGGTGATGTCGCCGCCATGGGAGCGGGCGATGTCGCGGGCGATGGCGAGGCCGAGGCCGGAGCCACCTTCGTCCTGGTTGCGCGCCTCGTCCAGCCGCACGAAGGGCTTGAAGACTTCCTCACGCAGATTGGCGGGAATGCCGGGGCCGTCATCATCCACATGCAGGACCAGCCAGCGCGTCTCGTGATTGGCGCAGATCTCGATCTTCTCGCCATGTCGTGCGGCATTGGCGACGAGGTTGAAGAGCAGGCGCCGGAAGGCGTCCGGCCGCACGGTCACGATCGGGTCTCCGACCATGTCGAGGCTCGTCGAATGGCCCTGCCGCTCGGCATCGGACTGGAGATCCTGGAGGAGGGGACGCAGATCCGTCTCGACCGCGTGCTCGCCGGTATCGCCGCGCGCGAAGGCGAGATAGCCTTCGAGCATCCGGCTCATCTCATCGACGTCGCGCTTCAGATCCTCCACTTCCGGGGTCTGCTTCAGCAGGGCGAGGGACAGTTTGAAGCGGGTGAGGATCGTGCGCAGGTCGTGGCTTACGCCGTTCAGCATGGTCGTGCGCTGTTCCATATTGCGCTCGATGCGCCGCTTCATCTCCAGGAAGGAGTGGCCGGCCTGCCGGACTTCGCGGGCGCCGCGCGGACGGAATTCGATTTCGCGCCCCTTTCCGAGCGCCTCGGCCGCCTCCGCGAGCCGGAGGATCGGACGGATCTGGTTGCGCAGGAACAGGATCGCGATGCCCATCAGGACGAGGGATGAGCCGCCCATCCACACGAGGAAGATGTGCGAGTTCGAAGCATAGGCCTGGCTGCGCCGCGTCAACACCCGCATGATGGTGTTCTGATCGAGCTTGACGCGGATTTCGACGAAGTTCGACCGTCCTACCGTGTCCATCCAGTATGGCCTGTCGATCTGCCGGCGCAATTCGTCGGACAGGGTCTCGTCCAGGATCGAGAAGAACGGCTTGGGGCCGGGCGGCGGCAGATCCGTGTCATGCAGGACGTCCACGTCGAGTTGGAGACGCTCGGACGCGATCCGGCTGAGCGTGGTCGCGTCCCGGTCCTGCGGATAGCTCTCGTAGATATCGATCAGCGCAGCGATATCCGAGGTGACGGCAGAGGAAAGACGGCGCGTCACAAGCTGCCAGTGCCGCTCCATGAAGACATAGGCAACGACCGATTGCAGCAGGACAATGGGGGCGATGATGATGATCAGCGAACGTGCATAAAGGCCTTTCGGGAGAATGCGCCCAAGCCATCGCATGGCGATGTCGAACGGGGAATGCTTCAAGGCGGAGCTGATCCTCATCGGTCGATCACGAGGCGGTAGCCTATGCCGCGCACGGTCTGCAGGAAGCCGGGATTCGCCGGATCGGCCTCGATCTTGCGGCGCAGGCGGTTGATCTGGACGTCGACCGTGCGCTCGTTCGCGGCGATGCCGCTGCCCGCAAGCTCCTCGCGCGGAACGTTGTCACCGGCACGCGAACCGAGGATCGTCAGGATCTCCCGCTCGCGCTCGGTGATGCGCACGATTTCATCGTCCCTGCGCAACTCGCCGCGATCGAAGCGATAGGTGAACGGCCCGAAGCGGACGAATTCGGGCATGTCCAGGGATGCAGTGGGCTCCGACGGGGCCGCGCGCTTGAGAATGTTGCCGAGCCGCAGAAGGAGTTCGCGAGGCTCGAAGGGCTTGGGCAGATAGTCGTCCGCGCCGATTTCGAGTCCCGTGACGCGATCCGCCGCATCCGCCCGAGCGGTCAGCATCAGGATCGGGATCTGCGACGACTGCCGCAGGCTTCTCGCATAGTCGAACCCCGACTCGCCCGGCATCATCACGTCGAGCACCAGCGCGTCGAATACGAAATTCTCCGTTTTGGCCCGGGCGTCGGCGGCGCTCGCCGCGGTGGTGATACGGTAGCCGTTCTCCGTGAGGAAGCGGGCCAGAAGATCGCGCAGGCGTCGGTCGTCGTCCACGACGAGGATGTGGGGAGCGTGGTCGGGGATATCGATACGTGTGACTTCCATTGCCTCGGGCTTTTATCAGACTTCTGCCTTCCCGAACACGAGGCGCTCCACGTGGGCCCGGTCGTCGGGGTCGATGAGGCCCAGGAGGTAGCGGGTAACGAGATCCTTGGCCTCCGGCTCCAGGCCGGCAAGCGCCCCCGCGATGCGTTTCGTCTGCAACTGGGCAAGTTTCAAGGCCAAATCGTGGCCTTGGGGCGTGGCATAGAGGAGACGCTGGCGACGGTCCGCCGTGCCGGTCCGGCTCTCGATGAAGCGCTTCTCGATGAGCTCCTTGAGAACCCGGTTCAGGCTCTGCTTGGTGATGCGCAGGATGTCGAGGAGCTCGGCAATCGTCAGGCCCGGCTGACGGCTGACGAAATGGATCGCCCGGTGATGCGCCCGGCCGAAGCCGTATTCTTCAAGGATCCGGTCGGGATCGCTGACGAAGTCGCGATAGGCGAAGAAGAACAGCTCGATGAGATCATAGGCCGGCCGCTCGGCACGCAGCTCGGCAGCGGGCCTGGGGGAACGTAGAACCGGGATTGCGTCTGGCACCGTGTCCATACCCATTATTAAGTCAGTGTTGTTGACATATCTCAAGTCGATTGTTACTCGTCAAGCCGCTTCCGCGAAAGGAATGAAATCGAAACCGCGCGGAATGGCATCGGAAATTTCGCGACCCCGATGAGCCCCAAGGTCGCCGTTCAGGAGAAGATAAATGTCCGCTACCCCCTTCGATCAGCGTGATGGATGGATTTGGTATGACGGGCAGCTGGTACCGTGGAAAGATGCCAAGGTTCACGTGCTGACTCATGCCCTCCATTATGCGTCCAGCGTCTTCGAAGGCGAGCGCGCCTATGGTGGCAGCATCTTCAAGTCCATCGAGCATGCCGAGCGGCTCCGGAAGTCCGCCCAGATCCTCGATTTCGAGATTCCTTACAGCGCGGCCGAGATCGACGCAGCGAAGCGGCTCGTGCTCGAAAAGAACGGCCAGAGGAACGCCTATCTGCGTCCGCTGGCCTGGCGCGGGTCCGAGATGATGGGCGTCTCCGCCCAGCACAACAAGATCCACCTCGCCATCGCCAGCTGGGAGTGGCCGAGCTATTTCGATCCGGCCCAGAAAATGAAGGGCATCCGCATCGATATGGCGGAATACCGCCGGCCGGACCCGGCGACGGCGCCCTCCACTGCCAAGGCCTCCGGCCTGTACATGATCTGCACGATCTCCAAGCACCGTGCCGAGCGCCGGGGCTATGCAGACGCCCTCATGCTCGACTGGCAGGGCCGCGTCGCCGAATGCACCGGGGCGAACGTGTTCTTCGTCAAGGACGGCGTCCTGCATACGCCCTTGGCCGATTGCTTCCTCGACGGCATCACCCGGCAGACGGTGATCGGCCTCGCCAGGCGGCGCGGGATCGAGGTGGCGGAGCGCCGGATCATGCCGGAGGAAATGGCCGGGTTCAGCGAGTGCTTCATCACCGGAAGCGCCGCGGAGGTGACGCCAGTTGCCGAAATCGGCACCTATACCTTCACGCCGGGGGCTCTCTCCAAGACCCTCATGGAGGATTACGAAGCCGAGGTGCAGCCGAAAGCCAAGGCGGCCTGAGGCGCCGATCTCTCGCGGGGACGGCCGGATTTTCGGAGCCGTCCCCGCGTGACGAGATCCGACGGACGATCGGAATCCTCCGCATCGGGAATCCGTTTGAACACGATACCAGCTGGCGTTGTGTCTGCCCGTCAGCCACAAGGCGAGTGCCACGGCCCAAAATCGGTTCGGGCGCGTGGGGCCCGCAGCGTTCGACAGCAGGACGCAGGGTTGGCATGGACACCGCGCCCAGATGACGCCACTCCGCCGGAAGAACCTATCCACGGCCTGACATGCGCCGCCGCGTTTCGCAACGTTCAGGCAGGCTTGCGTATCGCAATCCAACCCCTTTCCCAGTTGGCTGAACAAAGCAGGAACACAGGCATTTTCGACAATGGAGGCGCAAACCTGTGGATAACGGGGACGGTTTTAACTTCCGAAGACTGCTCTTTCTTTGCGTTACATAGGAAAGGGAAATCTTGTTCTCTCTTTGAACAGAAAGCGAACAAAAAGGGTTTGAAACCCGACAGTGCGAGATATCCCTCACCTGGCAGAAGAATGTGCGCCGGGGCAAAAAAAGAACATCAAGTAATCACGCCCATTGGGGCCTGGCTCTTTGCTGGCCCCACCGGGACGACAGGACGCCTTCGAGGGCCACGGATGTCCATATCGCCAGCCGTCGGATGCCGCGCCCAGGGATCGGCTAGATCCTGCCGGAATGGCCCGTCTCCGGAGCCTGGTGCACGACCGTCCTTGAAGTGGACACCGCAGAGCCCCCACATTCCGGTCGCAAGACCGGCCCCTGAACCACAGGACCACCATAGGACTTCCTGGCATGCCTCTCACGCGCCGACGGTCTTCCCGCATCCTGCGGCGGGTTCTGAATCCTCTCGTCCTGGCCGTCGCGGTCTGCGTCGTGATCGTGGACGACGCCTTTCGGGCTTTCGTTATTCCCGCTGTACAGGCGCTGGCGCGCCTCCCTGTCATGCGCTGGCTCGAAGCATCGGTCGCGAGACTGCCCGCCTACGGCATTCTCACCCTGTTCCTCGTGCCTCTCGCCATCATCGAGCCGTTCAAGATCTACGCCCTCTACCAGTTCAGCCTCGGGCATTTCGCATCGGGCCTGCTCACCTTCTTTGTGGCGAAGGTGGTAGGGCTCGGTCTCGCCGAGCGCCTCTTCGCCGTCGGAAGGGAAAAGCTCCTCACGATCGCCTGGTTCGCCTGGTGCTTCACCCGGATCGTTTCGATCCGTGACCTCGTCCATGCCTGGCTTCAGCAAACCCGGGCGTGGCGGCAGGCGAAGCGCATTGCCGGAACTGTGCGGGAGGGTGTGGCTGGAATGCGCGGCAGGCTCTCCCGCTTCTGGGGCGAGGGCGGCCGGCAGGGCTGGCTGGCGGCGGCACGACGCCGGGTGCGCCAGCGAACGATCCTTTGATGGGACCCCTTTCAGGGTCTTCGAATGGCACCCATATGATGTTCGTGGGGCATTCCGCTCCGAAGGATGACAGACGACGATGATGAAGATCGCCTCTCGCCGCAGCCGTCTCATGATTGCGCTCGCGGCAGCCCTTGTTTTCGCCGGAAGCGCGGCGGAGGCTCGCGTCGGCGGGGGACGGGGCAGTTTCGGCTCGCGTGGCGCCCGGACTTGGAGCGCGCCTCCGAGCACCAGCACGGCGCCCGGCACGGCCGCGCCGATGCAGCGTTCGCAGATCCCCAATCAGGGTCCCGCCTTTAACCGTCCTGGCGCCCCCAATCCGTCGGTTGCGCAGCCGCGCCGGTTCGGATTCGGCACGGGTCTCATGGCCGGCCTCTTCGGCGCCGGGCTCTTCGGCATGTTGATGGGCCACGGCTTCCTCGGGGGCTTGTCCGGTCTCGGCTCGTTCCTGGGCCTCCTGCTCCAGATCGGCCTGGTGGTCCTCCTGGTCTCGTTTGCCATGAAATGGTTCAGGCGGCGGCAGCAGCCGGCCTATGCGGGCCCCCAGGCTTATGATCGCACGATGTCGGGCGGATCCTCCGTGCCCCCGGCGGGCCGGAGCGGGCTCGGTGGCCTTGGCGGACTGGGCGCAGGCCTCGGAATGGGTGGTCTCGGCGGCGGAGCAGCCGCGAGCCGGGCTCGTCCGGGCGTGCGCGATGAGGTCGGCATCGGCGAGCAGGACTACGGGGCGTTCGAGCGGTCCCTGACCGAGGTGCAGGACGCCTATTCCCGCAATGACGTGGCAAAGCTCTGGACATTGGCGACGCCGGAAATGGCGGGATACATGCAGGAGGAACTGAACGACAACGCCGCGCGCGGCGTCGTGAACAAGGTCTCCGATGTCCGCCTGCTCCAGGGCGACCTGGCCGAAGCCTGGCGTGAGGGAAGCACTGATTATGCAACCGTCGCCATGCGCTATGCGCTGATCGACGTCACGACCGACAAGGCAACGGGACGCGTGGTGGACGGCGATCCCTCAAAGCCGGTGGAAGCCACGGAAATCTGGACATTCCGCCGCGATCAGGGCAGCTCCTGGAAGCTTTCGGCGATCCAACAGAGCTAGAACCTTTTCATCGCCTTTGAGGCGGCCGGTTCAATCACCGGCCGCTTTTTTTATGAATGGAGCCACTATTCGGCGGCCTGGCGGCGTGCATGCCGTCCTTCCTGCACCTCCTCGATGATCTTTGCCGAGAAGGCATCCAGGTCTCCGGGGTTGCGGCTGGTAATCAGGCCCTGATCGTTGACGACAGTCTCATCGCGCCACTTGCCACCGGCGTTCTTCACGTCCGTCTTGATGGAGTGATACGAAGTGCATTGCCGGTCTTTGATCACGCCGGCCTCGATCAGAAGCCAGGGAGCATGGCAGATCGCCGCGACGACCTTGCCGCTGTCGTAGAAGGCGCGGATGATCTCGATGGCCTTCTGCTCCGTCCGCAGCTTGTCCGGATTAATCTGTCCGCCGGGAAGAACGAGGGCGTCGAATGCGGCCGGATCGACATCGTCCAGGTTCTTGTCGACCTTAACGCTTTCGCCCCAATCCTTCTTGTTCCAGCCGCGAATGCTGCCCTGTTCCATGCGCGATTGCGGCGAGGCGACCACAACCGTCGCTCCTGCTTCGGAAAGCTTCTTTTGCGGAACCATCAGTTCGGATTGTTCGAACCCGTCGGTCGCCATGATGAGAATCGTGGCCTGCTTGATATCGGGCATGGCACTCTCCGTTCTGTTGAGGGATGGCCGGGCAACGGGCGAGCGCGCCGAGAGTTCCAACGAAGGGAGATCGCTCGGAACCGTCCTGCCGCGGCTCGGTTGACCCTTCGAGAGAAAGAAGGGCGAAGGAACGAAGTATGGTCAATCCAGGCATGCCTGACCGCGACCCGATTCCGGGTGGTAACATTCCAACCGAGGTGCCTCCCGCTTCGCCCGAGGAGCAGCCCGACATCGGCCCGACCGGGCCGCGCACGCCATATCCGGTCAACGATCCCGGGATTACGGACCCCAAGGGGCCGGGTTCGGAGCCCGATTACCTGCCCGGAAATCCGACGGGCCCTGGGACGCGATTCTGATGGGAGAATGAGAGGCGTTCAGACCGCCAATCGCCGAGGGTCGATTCCGAATGGCGGTCTCTGTCTCAGGCCAGCGCGTCAAATCGGGGCCGACAATGCCCGAGACGGCCGCAATGACGGCCGACTTTCTCAACGGCGAGTTGGCGCAGTCCAGAATTCCATGAACGGAGACGACGCCGTCGGAAATCAGATCTCGAGGATCGCATAGGGCTTCCCGTTCGGCTTCTCGATGTGCTTCGCGACATTGTAGACGGGCTGCCCGCCCGGCGTCCGACCCTCGAAACGGCCGCGATGGGCGTGCCCATGAACGACGGCCGAGACCTTGAACCTGTCGATGGTTTCCGCAAGGCGCGAAGAGCCGAGGAACGGATAGATTTCCAGCGGCTCGCTCTCGATCGTCTCGACAATCGGCGCGTAGTGAAGGACCACAAGGGAGCGCTTGGCGCGGACCTGTCGCATGGCGTTCTCGAGCTTGATCGTCTCGTTCATGGCCTCGCCGACGAATTGCTTGATGGCCGGTTCGCCGAACGAGCCCAGCATGCGGCGGCCGAAACCGCCGGCGAAGCCCTTCACGCCGACGAATCCGACGCCCCCGATCTCGCAGGACTGCCCGTCGAGAAGGCGCATCCCGGCGTCGCGCAGGATCTGCGAGACTTCCTCATGCGCGCCGCACTCGTAATCGTGATTGCCGAGGACGCCGACGATGGGAATCGAACATGCCTTGATGTCCTGCGCCAGGAGTTCCGCCTCGCGCGGCTTGCCGAGATCCGTCAAATCTCCCGTGAGTACGAGGACATCCGCTTCCTTGGAAATCTCGGTGAACAATTCGCGATATGCCGCGACGTTGTCCTCACGGACGTGCAGATCGCCCATTGCGGCAATCTTCAAGGGAGTTTGCGCCTCAGTCATTCCGCCAGTCGCCTTCGCCGCCGACATCGGCGAAGCCCCATTCCTTCACGTCGATCTCGTAGTCCACGCGGGAGAACATGCGACCGCGGCAGACCTTCATCTGCGGAGGAGGAAGCTCGAGCTGCTTGGACAGGCGGTCGAGCAGTTCGTCCATGACCCAGCGTGGGACCTTGTCCCGCTCGGTGGGGTAGATCCAGCGGAAGTTCAGGAGATGCATCAACAGGACCTCCCAATGCACCTCCATGTAACCGAGCAGGCCGTGCCAATCGATCAGGTCATGAGCCCTGAGAATCGTATGCGCGACATCGGCTCCGTCATAGCGGTGGCGCAGCTGGATGAAGCACTTCGACCAGACAAGCTCTGTCGGGCCGACGATGCGGACCGGCGAGCCGAAAACCTCGATCTGCCTGGCATTCTCGAACCACGAGTCGCCGATCGGCATCGTCCCATTCGACGAGGCGAAGATCACGTCGAAGAAGGAACGCCCCTTGAAGACCTTGCCCAGCCACCGATCATCCTCGATCTCGACCGCGTAGCCCAGGCTCTTGAAGTGGGACAGAACCCGGGTGTAGTCGCCTGCCTTGCAGAAGATGTCGAGATCCTTGGTCGGCCGTGTGATGCCGGTATAGGCCGAAAGCGCGTAGGTTCCGGCCAGAAGGAAGGGGAGCCCAAGCTGGTTCAGCTCCCGAAGCGCCTCCGCATAGAAGGCTTCCGCCTCGGGGTACTGCAGCGTCGGCTCTGCCTTGGCGTCGAAGATCGGGACGCCGGGATGCGCAATAGGGGTAAAGTCCGGGTTGTGAACCGTCATCGACCTCGTCCGAATGGGCGCGTTCGGCCCGCGTTCGACAACCGAGTGACGGTAATGAAGTTCCTTGGCCTCGGCTCGGAGCCTGCGCGCCGAGGCTCACGCCGACATGCGGCGGTCCCGGATCTCCCCTGGAGGAAGGGGCGTTGCGATGCCAAGGGAATCGAGGACAGGCGCCGTCTTGGTCTCGAAGCGGATCATGCGCGCCTCGACTTCCGTCCGATGCTCCTCCTGCGTCAACGCCTTACCGTCCTTGGCGAGCCTCTGTCCGGTTTCATTCATGCTGCGCCAGACGAGTTCGGGCACGTTGGCTTCCCCTCGCCGCAGGGCGAGCCAGATGAACTGGTCGATCTGCTCGACCCGGATGCCGCTCCCTGTCACCGGAGAGGCAAAGGGGCTGCAGGATTGTCCGTGCAGAGCCTGTGTCGCGACGGCCATGTTGAAGGCGTCGGTCCTGGACCTTCGCTCCGGGAGCCCGTCGTCGGCAAGGCAGGGATGACAGGCGCCCTGGCCGATCAGATAGACGAGGAATTGCGTGATCTTGTCGACACCGTGCTTCGCAATGTCCGGCGAGGCCATGATCTCCCGCACCGTTCGTGGATGGTGGTCGAGCGCTGCGGTCAGGGCGCGATGGAAGTCGGGCTGGAGAGTGAGGTTGTAGTTTCTGCCCTGTATCTGAGGCGAGATCTCCTGGCCCGGCTGCGACAGGGCAAAGCGAGTATCGAGCCATTGCTCCCTCACGAGAGATGAGTTCAGCCGGACCGGACCCTTCACGAAGACATCCTTCCGGAACCCCTGGTCGATCAGGTGATCACGAACGGTTTCGCGAAGCGGGGTGCCGTCGATGCCGGCCAGGATCTTCCGCTGGTCCTCCGACAGGTTGAGTTCCTCAACCGCATCGAGGGGCGCGGCAGACCCGATCCAGCGCAACTTGGCTTCCTCGAATTCGCTCGCGACATCCATGAAATAGAACGGGTTCAGGTCGGCGTTGAAATATTCATGGGCGATGTAGCTGGGATCCTTTTTCATGATCTGCGCCAGCCGTTCGGCCAGCTTGGGATGGCTGGCGAAATAGCGGGCTCCAACCTTGCTCAGGCGTTCGGCAAAATCCAGGGAGTTGCGAATTCGCGCAGCCCTGGAGCCGGCGCTCTGCTGCGTCGCATACTCCACGATCAAGCGGCGGAGGGGCATCACCGAAGCCCAGCCGGGCATGGTGTTGTAGGAGACGTAGACAATTCCGCCTGGCTTGAGCTTCTTGCGGATGAACCGGACAATGTTCCGGCGATTTTCGGCGGAGATCCAGCTGTAGACTCCGTGGAATGTGACGAAATCGAAATCCGGCAGGTCGTCCCTCTCCAGGAACTCGGCGAAGCTGTCGTCCGAGAAATGGACGTTGCCGAGCCGCGCTGCGCGGGCTAGGGCGTCGGCGCCTGCGATGTGGGCAGGGTTGAAATCAGTCGCGTAGAACTGGACATGAGGGTTGGCCGCCGCGAGCAGATTGGTCGACACGCCTTGGCCGCATCCGAGTTCGCAGTAGGTTGCCGGTCCGGTCCCGAGCCCTGGCGCCCGGACGCCTTGCATCAAGGCGATGAAGCCGAGAAAGCTCGGGGCAAGTTCGCGATAGAATCCGTGTGTGTACTCGATATCGACGACGTAACCCGAGGCCCAGTCCGCCATACCGCCTCCGTCCCTCCAAGCAGCATCCGGAGAGGATGTTACAACGGAACGAAGATACTGTGTATCGCTTTCTGGCCGAGAACCTGTGCGCGCCCTAGTGCCCGCCGAGGGACACGCGGACGTCCCGGGGGCTGTTGAGGATCTCGAGCAGGCTGTTGGCGATATGCCGGGCCTCGTTGTCTTTCAGCCGCAACATGAAAGGGGCCATGGGGCCCGCCTGGAGCGCAACCACGGCCTGGCCGTTCTCGTCCATGCCGATATCGATGGTGGGCGAGGTGACGTCGAGCATTTCCTCGATCTCCTCCTCCCCGGATTCCGGACCCTCTCCGATCGCGGCGAGCAGTTGCCCCAGCGCCCTCACGAGGGAGCGCGCCGCGTGGGGATCCATGACGACGGCCGTCGACTGCTCGCCTTTCTGGAAGGCGAGTTGGATGTTGGTGCCATCGAGCGTGACGGAAATTCCTGCCATGAAGTCTGAGCCTCCCCGTCACATATGGGGTCGCAGGGCGCGAAGCGAAAGGCAAGAGGGGGCAGCGAGAGAATCTGCCTCCTCCCATGAAGATCACGGCAAAGATGAGCCCCGAAGCACGCCCATGCGGTCCCGACGGGCCCGTTTGGCATGCAGCGGGGTGTCATGCCGAAGGGCCGGTCAGGTCCCGGAGGTGCTCGGCGTGCGTCGGCGGCCGGTATCCTGGCCCGAGGCCAAATCGCCGCCGGTCGTGCCCGCCGTCCTGGAGCCGCCCGACAAACCGCTCCCCATCCCGAGATCGCTGCTCTGCCGGACCCGCAGATTGTTCTGGACATGGGTGACGCCGGAGACGGATTCGGCGATGTCCTCCGCATGCCGCTTCTCGAAGCGACCCTGCACCGTTCCGCTGAGCGTCACCTCCCGGCTCGTGACCGTCACCTCGATCTCGGAAGCGTCGATATGCGGGTCATCGGTGAGGCGGTCGTTGACATCCTCCCGGATGCGCTCGTCGGAGCGCTGGTAGCCCTTGGGCCCCCGGCCACGGTGGTAATTTTCCGCGCGGCGCACATCCATGTCCCGCCGCCGGTCGGCCTCCTCGTCGCCGAACCAGGACCGGACCTCGTCTCCGGCGCGCTCGAGAAAGCCGCGCTCCTCGCCATAATCGCGGGAGCCCCGGCCGAAGAAGCCGCTGCCATACCGGTCGCGGTCCTCGTCGAAGGAGGAGCGATATCCCCCCTGCCAGTCCCGATCGCGGCTGTAATCGACCCCGTAGCCCGTCATGCCGCGCCGCCGGTCGTCCCCGAAGACATCGCGCCAGTCGCGAGCGGATCCGCCGCTGCCGTAGCCGGCGGAGTCGCCGAAGTCGCGCCAGCGCGACGACTCATAACGGTCCTCGTCGCTGCGGCCGGGCTCATAGCCGGACGCACGGTTTCCGAAGCCGCGCCGGGCGATGTAACCATCCTCGTCGCGCCTCCATCCGGTCGAGCCGTGTTCGGGCTCGTACGGACGGCGCGGTCCATATGCTTCGTCCCTACCGCGCCAACTGCCGGAGCGGTCGCGGTCGGGGTCATAACGGTAACGGTCCTTGGGCATGGATGCGTTCCTCGTGTCTGGAAAGGGCGGCCGCTGCCATGCTCCGGCAGCGGTCTCGAGGGCCAACGGGCAGGCGCCGGAGACGGTTCCTCGGGGCCGGGATTTGCCGCGCCCGGGATGGTCGCCGGGGTTGGGATTTGGAGGGACCGGGTGGTGCAAACGAGGGGCAAAGGGGGTGCATGCCTTGCAATTGCCCTAACCTTCCCCTAGTTATTTTCGCATCGACATTTGGCCGGACGACTGGGCTACTCCGCTTTGGCACTGCCGGGCGCACGTTCCTTCTCTCTACCAATATCGACTAACGGGTGTTTGTTTCGGCATCCACCTACGTGCAAACGACAGTGAAAGGACTTCCCATGGAAACGGGAACCGTAAAGTGGTACAATGAAACCAAGGGCTATGGTTTCATCCAGCCCGACAACGGCGGCAAGGACGTGTTCGTTCATGCCACGGCGCTTGAGCGTGCCGGCATGCGCGGCCTCCGCGAAGGTCAGAAGATCTCCTACGAGCTTCAGACCGATCAGCGCACCGGCCGCGCTTCTGCAGTCAACCTGCAGAACGCCTAAGGTTCGATGCCGGAGGGCGTGCCTGTCACGCCCTCTTGCATTTCAGCCGTTCCGCTGAGGGGCGGCTTTTTGTTTTTGAGACGAAGGGCTTTGCATGGCAAAGGAAGAACTGATCACATTCGAAGGTCTGGTGACCGAAATCCTGCCCGATGCGCGCTATCGCGTGCAACTCGACAACGGGCACGAAGTGATTGCCTATACAGCCGGCAAGATGAAGAAGAACCGCATCAAGACCCTCGCGGGCGACCGTGTGACGGTGGAGATGTCTCCCTACGACCTTGAAAAGGGTCGGCTCATCTTCCGCCACAAGGATTCCGGTGCATCTTCGGGTCCCCGCCCGCCGCAGCGCGGCGGCCAGCAGTTCCGCCGCCGCTGAGCGCGGCTGCCCGGATCAGGCGACCGCGGCCATGACCGACAGGGTCACGCGGTCGGGCCCGATGTCTTCGTCCATATCGGTAAAGTGCATCAGCTCGGCGAGGCGGTTGCGCGCCCGGTTGACACGACTCTTGATCGTGCCGACGGCGCAGCCGCAGATCTCCGCTGCCTGCTCATAGGAGAAGCCCGAAGCGCCGACGAGCAGCAGCGCCTCCCGCTGGTCGTGAGGTAGACGGGCGAGGGCCTTCTGCAGATCCTCGAAATCGAGATGCGGAATCTGGTCGGGCTGGACCGAGAGGGTCGAGGCGTATTTGCCGTCCGCATCCTCCACCTCGCGGCGGCGCTTGCGGTATTCGGAATGGAAGAGGTTGCGCAGGATCGTGAAAAGCCAGGCCTGCATGTTCGTCCCGGGCTGGAAACGATTGATGTTCGCAATGGCGCGCATCAGCGTCTCCTGAACCAGGTCGTCCGCGCGATCCACGTTGTTGGTCAGAGAAATCGCGAAGGCGCGCAGATTCGGGGTCGCCTTGAGCATGGAATCGCGAAGGGTGATGTCAATGCTCATGATTGTTGCTTCTCCGGCATCCGTTGGTCGAGGCGGTTGATGATCTCGATGAACCGGTCCGGGACCGGCGTTTCGCCCAGCGACAGGGATTCGTAGAACTGGCGCAGGCGCTGGCCGAGTTGTGCCTGGACGGAACGCGTGAGGGTGGGCGAAGCGTGCTTCATGCCCGGAACCGGCTCAAATTCCTCATGGGATGCGTCTTGGTGACTTTTTACCTTCATTGGGTCATCCTGAGCCATGCGAGGTTGTCGACCTTCCCTATGGGTCGCACTCACGGCGGCACCCAATCGCCTCGAATGTAACGCCGAGGTTGGTCCAATCGTTCCCTTGGGCGACCCATTTCCGTTGCCGCTTCCCTGCCAAGCGTAGCCGGGAACTTAATCCTTACCGCCAAGTTTCTCTCACGGATGCCGCGGAATTGCGGCCGGAAGCTCTCCGGTTCCCGTTCGCATGGCGGCTCATCATGGCCCCATCCGCCCCGGCGCGGATGGGGTGCGAGGCAACGGTCCGGCCAGGGAATCGAGCGTCCCGAACCGGCGGAAGGTCAAGGACACGTCATCATGGCTCTCAGCACCATTCTGCTTATCATCGTCATCCTGCTCCTCATCGGCGCCGTTCCGGCGTGGCCCTACAGCCGCAGCTGGGGATACGGCCCGAGCGGCATCCTCGGCGTCATCCTGGTCATCTTCATCATCCTGCTGCTGATGGGACGAATCTGACGCCTCGGAACGCCGGCCGCAGAACGATGGGCGCCTGACCGGGTCTCGTCCGGTCAGGCGCCTTTTTGCTTGGCGCGAAGCAGGCCCGGCCCGTCTCGCGACCGCGCCGTCGGGGCCAGGGAGCGCGCCTGTCGGTCGGGAAAATCCGACGAGGCGGGGAGGAGAGTTCCGTGCTCACGCAGGTCGGAGTGGCTGAGCGTCTGGGAAAGCCACAGTCCCTCGTGGCGATGTCTGAGGGCGGCGAACGGCGGTTGGATGTAATTGAGTTTTTAGCGATTTCTGAGACAATAGATAACCCTGCCTTGATACTACAAAATTTAAACAAGCTGCTACATCATAGTGTTCATGTAGTGATCAAAAGTAATCTTAAATCAGCTTCAATGGAATTGAGCAAGCTCGCTTGGAACACTGCAAAATATTCTGGTGTAACAGTCCCTGGTGTGGCGGCCCCAGAGTACTTCGCGAATACCGATCCTACTTTCTTCCGCTTTGCTGCAGCGGCTTTTTGCTTGCCATGATCCAAATCATGCTGAAGATCATTCCTCAATGCATTAACGTCCAGAAATGATTGTGGTATATTTTCACCAAGTCTCTCGCCTATGCTTTCCCAAAAAACAAAATAAAGCCCTTCAATATAACTCTTGTAGTGCGGATAGTCTGTAATTGTATTGCCCAATTTATTGAGAGCAGATAGTGTTTTGTTGGTTGGTTTAAAGAGATCTTTTCCGGTTTTAGCGGAATGGCTCGCATTCAGCTTTTCAATTAGGTCGGTTATTGACCCTCCCAATCTCTTAATTTCTGCATTAAGGCCGCTTTCCTTAACGATCGTTGGATCAAAAACTCCTAGTAAGATAGGGGAATGAGTCAACATTTTCCTTAGTAATATTTCATCTCTTGTGCGGGTGTTGCCCTTAACATTCGCGCTAATGGATCGTTGAAAAAGTAGATAATCAGTATCCGTTGCATTTAGGCCTAGTTCTACTTGCCGAGATAGCTCCGCGGAGAAATCTTTGACGAACTTGTAGAAATATTGCTCAGTACCGGCACTACGACCCGTCCTAATGATGCGGGCAGCCAAAGTTGTTATTGACTGTACCATCGAACGATTGCGAAGTTGAACACTCTTTGACGGAAACACCTTATCTAGGTAGTCAAAGGTCCCGATTAAGCGCTGCGCAACTGCAGAACGATCCGAAAAATTGGACTGACTTTCAAAAAGAGCTCTTAGGTCATCGAAGCGCAATCCCGTATCAATGCCCTCAATTTCAATGGCAGCAACTTTCGCTGCGATGTCAAAATACGCGTACCGTTTGTCTGAAAAGCTAACTTTTGTCTTAAAGAAATTGTGCTTTGCAAGTGTACGACAGAAATTGCGAAGCTTGCTGTGTACTGAGTTTAGCTTCTCACTGCTGGTTAAAGGCAGGCCTTGCTGTAAACGCTGAAAGAATAATTTTATCTCCTGATCTGTCGCATCTGTAATCTCATCATAATCGATCTCAAAGTCGTCGAATTCGTCTGACCTAGTGCTTGGCAAGTCTTTATAATAAGTTCCGCCAAAAGCTTTCGCCGAAGCTGGTGATAGAGGCAGAACGTTATCAAAAAACTCAAAAATTGCGGTCATTCTCTGCTGACCATCTACAACTTCGAACTCTTCCGGCTCGTCCTGCGTCTTAAGGAAGTAGAATTTGGGAAGTTTCCAGCCCCTTAGAATGCTGTCAATGAGCTCCTGCTTCTTAACCGTGTCCCATACTTCTTCGCGTTGCCAATCAGGGATCTCATATCGATCCCGGCGCTTATAAATTTTGTCGAGAGCCCGCTTTTTTGATTGAACGTACATTGGTGAGAACCCTGTGGTCGAAGATTACTACACAAGCTAGAGCGTAAAATGAACGCGATTTTGCTCGAGGTCTGAAGGAAATGTGCCTCGGTCAAGGACACCTACCAATTACGGCTAAGCTCTAGTCGGCAGCTTGTCACAATATTGCATAAGCTGATGAAAGTACGATTCCTTCTCAAGGCTCGATCGCACGGCATCTATGTGCCGAAGCTGGGCTGATGCATTGTGTAGTTGGCTTGGAATAGCCGATGGCATTATGCAGCCCGGGCCAGGCTCGTCCGCAGTGACAAGCGGGGCATAGCGGTGACCGAGTTCGCAGTTTGCTTAGCTCACCGCCCCTTGCGCCCCTTATATTTCGGCTTCTGCCCGCCATGCCCCTGGGTCGAGCGCGGCAGGGGGCGTTCCCTGAAGTTCAGGGGCACTTCGCGGTCGGTGCCGGGGCCCATTTCGTCGAGGCCGGGCTTGCGGATGCGGGTGCCCTCGTCGGAGCGGCCCTTTCCGATGGGACCGTAGGCATCGGCGTCCTCGTCGCCGGCGCTGGCGCCCTCGGGGGAGGGGGGGAGGCCCTTCGGCGGCAGGTTGGCGCTCTGGCCGTATTTGCGCGAGCCGGAATAGCGGCCCGCCTCTCGCTCCACCTGTCCCTGGCGGGCCAGCGGATCGTCGCTGATGGCGAGTTCCGTCGCCTGCAGGCGCTTGAGCTCGTCGCGCAGGCGCGCGGCTTCCTCGAATTCCAGGTTCGCCGCCGCTTCGCGCATGCGCTTTTCCATGTCGGCGATGACGGCCTTGAGGTTGTGGCCCACGGTCTTCTCGGCAAGCCCGGTATCGACCGACACGTGGTCGCGCTCGTAGACGCTTTCCAGGATGTCGGCGATGTTGCGCTTCACGCTCTGCGGCGTGATGCCGTGCTCGGCGTTGTAGGCGAGCTGCTTCTCGCGGCGGCGGTTGGTCTCCGCGATGGCGCGCTGCATAGAGCCGGTCATGTTGTCGGCGTAGAGAACCGCCTTGCCCTCCACGTTGCGCGCGGCGCGGCCGATGGTCTGGATCAGCGACGTCTCTGAGCGCAGGAAGCCTTCCTTGTCGGCGTCGAGAATGGCGACGAGGGCGCATTCGGGAATGTCGAGGCCCTCGCGCAGGAGGTTGATGCCGATCAGCACGTCGAAGGCGCCAAGCCTGAGATCCCGGATGATCTCGATGCGCTCCAGGGTGTCGATGTCCGAATGCATGTAGCGCACGCGCACGCCGTTCTCGTGCAGGTATTCGGTGAGGTCCTCCGCCATGCGCTTGGTGAGCGTGGTGACGAGGGCGCGAAAGCCCTTGGCGGCGAGCTCCTTCACCTCGTGCAGAAGATCGTCGACTTGGCTGCGCGCGGGGCGGATTTCCACCACCGGGTCGACGAGGCCCGTGGGACGGATGACCTGCTCGACGAACACGCCGCCGGTCTGCTCCATCTCCCATTTCTGCGGCGTCGCCGACACGTGGACCGACAGGGGCCGCATGGCATCCCATTCCTCGAAGCGCAGGGGCCGGTTGTCCATGCAGGAGGGCAGGCGGAAGCCGTATTCGGCCAGCGTCGCCTTGCGGCGGAAGTCGCCGCGATACATGCCGCCGATCTGCGGCACGGTCACGTGGCTCTCGTCGGTGAAGACGAGGGCATTGTCGGGCAGGTATTCGAACAGGGTCGGCGGCGGCTCGCCGGGCTTGCGGCCGGTGAGGTAGCGCGAATAGTTCTCGATGCCGTTGCACACGCCCGTCGCCTCGATCATCTCGAGGTCGAACTGGGTGCGCTGCTCCAGGCGCTGCGCCTCCAGCAGGCGGCCCATGCGGGTGAGCTCCTGAAGGCGGTGCTGCAGCTCGTCCTGGATGCCCTTCACCGCCTGCTGCAGGGTCGGGCGCGGCGTCACGTAGTGCGAGTTCGCATAGACCTTCACGAAGGAGAGGTCGTTGGTCTTCTTGCCGGTGAGCGGATCGAACTCGACGATGCTCTCGATCTCGTCGCCGAACAACCCGATGCGCCAGGCGCGGTCCTCCAAGTGGGCTGGAAACAGTTCGATCACGTCGCCGCGCACGCGGAACGTACCACGGGCGAAATCGTTCTGGATGCGCTTGTATTGCAGGGCCACGAGATCGGCGATGAGCTGACGCTGCTCGATGCGCTCGCCCACCTTCACCGAGAAGGTCATGGCCGTATAGGTCTCGACCGAGCCGATACCGTAGATGCACGACACGGAGGCGACGATGATCACGTCATCGCGCTCGAGCAGGGCGCGGGTCGCCGAGTGACGCATGCGGTCGATCTGCTCGTTGATGGAGGATTCCTTCTCGATATACGTATCCGAGCGCGGCACATAGGCCTCGGGCTGGTAATAGTCGTAATACGAGACGAAGTATTCCACCGCATTTTCGGGGAAGAACGACTTGAACTCGCCGTAGAGCTGCGCGGCGAGAGTCTTGTTGGGCGCGAGGATCAGCGCGGGACGCTGCGTCTCCTCGATCACCTTCGCCATGGTGAAGGTTTTTCCCGAGCCCGTGACGCCGAGCAGCACCTGGTCGCGCTCGTTCCGGCGCACGCCGTCCACCAGTTCCGCGATGGCGGTGGGCTGGTCGCCGGAGGGCTTGAATTCCGAGACGAGCTTGAACGGAATGCCGCCTTCCGACTTCTCCGGACGGGGCGGGCGGTGCGGCACCCAGGGCTTGCCGTCCTTGAAGCGTGGATCGCCCTCGGTCAGCAGCCGCGTCAACGCGTCCACGGTGGCGGATACGCCGTTCACGTCCGGCGCCATGTCGCCGAGGTCGGTGGCGACGTCGGGACCGTCGTCGGGCCCCTTCAGGCCGAGCTTCTTGGCCAGTGCCGGGTCCACATCCTCGACATCGCCGTGGATGAAGGTTTCCTGCGCACGCTCGGCAAAGCCCTCCGCCGCCTTCCGCTCCCGGTTGACGGCGGGATTCAGCAGATCGGCCAGATAGGTATCCAGCGGCTTGAGCTCAGGTTTGGACGCCTTCCCGGTGGAAAGCTTGGGCTTCTTGGGTGCTTTGGCCATGGAACGAATATGGTACAAATCGCCTGCCTTGGGAAGGGTGGGCAGCCCCGCTTCCGTGCCGTCATCCGCCCGTCATGAGGCGGAGGCATGACGGCCGCACCGTTCAAGCATCCAGTGGGGCCTCATCATGGACCGTCGTTACATTGCCGGCGCGCTCGCCGTCGTTCTTCTCTCGGGCACGGCCCTGAAGGCCTCGGCGGCGGACTATTTCGACCGGATCGCCAGCTTCCCGATCACCTCCAACCTTCCGCAGGATGCGGACAGGAAGGCCTCGACGGTGGCGGAGATCATCTCCGCGAGCGAGGACGGAAAGCTCCTCGTCTATACGGACAGCCCCAACAAGGCGATCGGCTTCATCGACATCGCGGACCCGGTGAGGCCTGCCCCCGGGGGGATGCTCGCGGTCGGTGGCGAGCCGACCTCGGTGAAGGTGGTCGGCGGCAAGGCTCTGGTCGCCGTCAACACCTCCGAGAGCTTCACGAAGCCGAGCGGCAAGCTCGTCATCGTCGATCTCGCGACGAAGACGATCGCCGGCGAGTGCATGCTTCCCGGCCAGCCCGATTCCGTCGCCGCACGCGGCGAGGTGCTTGCCATCGCCATCGAAAATGAGCGCGACGAGAAGGTGAACGATGGCGCGCTGCCGCAGATGCCGGCGGGCGCGCTCGTGATCGGAGCGCTGAAGAACGATGCGCTCGATTGCGCCGCGCTCAAGACCGTGGCGATGACCGGCCTCGCCGCCGTCGCGGGTGAGGATCCCGAGCCCGAATTCGTCGACATCAACGAGGACGGCAAGGTGGTCGTCACCCTGCAGGAGAACAACCATATCGCCATCGTCGACGGCAGGACCGGCAAGGTCGAGGCACATTACTCCGCAGGCACCGTCGACCTGAAGGACATCGACACCAGGAAGGACGGCAGGATCGAGCTGACCGGCAGCATGAAGGCTGTTCCGCGCGAGCCCGACGGCGTGCATTGGATCGACGGCAACCGTTTCGTCACCGCCAACGAGGGCGACTGGAAGGGCGGCAGCCGCGGATTCACCATCTTCAACAGGGATGGCACCGTGGCCTACGAATCCGGCGCTCGTTTGGAGCATGAGATCGTCGCCCTCGGCCATTACCCAGACAAGCGCAACAAGAAGGGCGTCGAGATCGAAGGCGTCGAGGTTGCGCGCTACGGCAACGACACGCTGCTCTTCGTCGGCTCCGAGCGCGCTTCCGTCGTCGGGGTCTATCGCGATACCGGCGCCGCTCCGGAGCCCGTCCAGGTGCTGCCGACCGGCATCGGCCCCGAGGGCCTGCTGGCGCTGCCCGCCCGTAACCTCTTCATCGCCACGAGCGAGGCGGATCTGCACGGCGAAGGCGGCGTCGCCCCGCACGTGATGATCTACGAACGCAAGGAGAGGCAAGCTCCGGCCTATCCCACCATCCGCTCCGTGAAGGGCGCGAATGGCCTTCCCATCGCCTGGGGCGCACTCTCGGGTCTTGCCGCCGACAAGGCGCAGCCGGGCAGGCTCCATGCGGTCACCGACAGCGTCTACAGCGCCGCGCCGCGCATCCTCACCATCGACGCCACGACGAAACCCGCGACCATCGTGGCCGAGACCCCGGTGACGCGCGGTGGCGCTGCGGCGGAGAAGCTCGATCTCGAAGGCATTGCCATGGCGAGCGACGGCGGCTTCTGGCTCGCCTCCGAGGGCAACCCGAAGAAGGACATGAAGAACCTTCTCATCAAGGTCGACGCGAAGGGTGCGATCCAGGAGGAGATCGCCCTGCCGGCGAGCCTCGAGGAAGGTGCGCAGAATTACGGCTACGAGGGCGTCACCGTCACAGGCTCGGGCGCGAGCGAGACGATCTGGCTGGCGGTGCAGCGCGAATGGGCCGATGACGGCAAGGGCTTCGTCAAGCTCCTCGCATACACGCCCGCCACGAAGACATGGGGTGCGGTGCGCTATCCGCTCGACAAGACCGAGACCGGCTGGATCGGCCTGTCCGAGATCACCGCTGCCGGTGACCGGGTCGTCATCATCGAGCGCGACAACCAGATCGCCGGAAACGCGAAGGTGAAGAAACTCTACGCAGTCGCACTCTCCGACATGAAGCCCGCCCCGCTGGGCAGCGAGTTGCCGGTGGTGAAGAAGACGGCGCTGCGCGACCTGCTGCCCGATCTGAAGAGCGCCAAGGGCTACGTGCTCGACAAGGTCGAAGGCTTCGCTATCGACGCGGCGGGCGATGCCTTCATCGTCACCGACAACGACGGTGTCGACGATTCCTCCGGCGAGACGCAGTTCCTCAAGCTCGGGAAGATGTAAAACCGCAAAGAACAGGCATGAAAGCGGCCCTCTCGCGAGAGGGCCGCCGCTCTGCCCGGGACCCTGCGCTGCGGCCAAAAGGGGACGCGCAGCCGCAACGTCAGGATGAGATCAGCCCGGCAGAAGAACCGTATCGACCACGTGGATGACGCCGTTCGACTGCATGACGTCGGGAATCATCACGCGGGCCGTCTGGCCCTTCTTGTCCATGATGTCGACGCCGTTGCCGGCCGCTGTCGCGGTCAGGGTCTCGCCTTCGACCGTCTTGAGGGTCGCCTTGCCGCCGCCCTGCTTGATCTTGTCGAGGAGTTCCTTCGCGGTGACCTTTCCGGCGACCACGTGATAGGTCAGCACGCCCGTCAGCGCCTTCTTGCTCTCTGGCTTGAGGAGCGTCTCGACCGTACCGGCCGGAAGTTTCGCGAAGGCTGCGTTGGTCGGTGCGAAGACCGTGAAGGGCCCCTTGCCCGACAAGGTGTCGACAAGTCCGGCCGCCTTCACGGCCGTGACGAGCGTCGTGTGATCTTTCGAATTGACCGCATTTTCGACGATGTTCTTCGACGGATACATCGGGGCACCGCCGACGGTCGTCATCATTTCCTCTGCAACGGCGGGAAGGGTGAGCGCGGCCATCGGGGCTGCGAGCGCCAGCGCGGCACCAAGGCAGGCGATGCGAATTTTCATAAGTCCAATACCTCAATTGATTGCTGAAGATCCCGGCGGCACGCCGGTGATCGAAGGCTGACCTTCGAGGGTGGTACGCATCGTCCGCGTTGCTGGATGCAGGAAGCGCTTCACGTTGTTGTGAGAGGTCGATCAGGCGGAGAACGCAGTGGGGCCTTTGAGATAGCGTGCCGTGCGTTCCATCCTGGCGCGCTCTTCGTCATCCGAGCGTTGGGACGTGACCAACGGCTGTTCGGACGCGTGATGCGGTTCGGCACCAGCGGTCCCGATGGGCGGGTCCGTGGATGCTTCGGCACTATCCGGAGAGCTGGGCAGGGGCGGACGGGCTGTCATGACGTGCTCCTGGAATCGTCGCCGGGAGTCTCGGTGCAATCCGTGTCGCAATTGCGGCACCGCCGCCGTCAAAGAGCGGTGGAGGCCGTACCCTTCATCACCACCGGCCCGGTCGGAAGACCCGTCGGCGAGCCGTTCATCGGCTCCACCGAGACGGAGACCACCTGATCGGCATGGAGCTGGGGCATCCTGTTCATGTCGAGCTGCGCTCTGCGCGCGGCGCTGATGACGCCCACCGACACGGGAGGGCCCTTCGGGTCCGGGAAGGTCCAGATCTGGATCGAATGGTTGTGCGGAATCGTCATGTCGCCGAGAGGCACCAGCTCCGCTCGCCCGTCGGCATAGGTGCTGAGCACGGCGCCGGGCTGGTTGGCATCGTTGAGCAGCACCGCGATCATCACCGGTTGCCGGGCCGGCTGCCTGACGAGAAGGAAGCCAAGGCCGACTGCCAGAACAAGGGCCGCAAGCGCGCCTGCCAGCCCGAAGCCGCGCCAGAAGGCGAGGCTGTCCCAAAGCCCAGGCTTCGTGACGGACGGCGCGAGAGGCGTGGACCGGCTCTGCATGGCGATCCGGCTCGAGGGCTCGTTGAGCGCTGCCTCGATGCGTCGCCACAGTCCTTCTCCCGCCGGCAGTTCCGGTGCCGTCCGGTCGAGCTCAGCAAATCGTTGGCGCCAGTTCTCGACGCGCGCGAAAAACCCGGTATCCGTCGTGACCAGCCGCTCCGCTTCGAGCTTCTCCTCACCGTCGAGAAGGCCAAGAACGAATTCGGCGGCCAAACGGTCGTGATCCTCGTCCGTCATGCCATGCACTCGCGCAACGCTGTGAGGGAGCGCCTGATCCAGGATTTGATCGTGCCGAGCGGGACGCCGAGGCGACCCGCGAGCTCGCCATGGCTGAGGCCGTGGATATAGGCCAGCGTCACAGCCTGCCGCCGCGACGGCTCCAGACGCTCGAGACACCTCCTGAGACGTCCCGTATCGGAGAGGCGAAGCACCGCCGCTTCGGCCCCTTCTTCGTCGCTCACCAGGCCCATCGGCTCGAGGTCGTCGACAAAATCGGTGCGTGACTCGCCGCGGAGGATATTGAGGGCGCGGTTCCGCAGGACCGCGTAGAGCCACGTGCGCCCGTCGCCTCTGTCGGGATCGAAGCTCTGCGCCTTCTGCCAGACCTGCACGAATGTATCGTGCACGACCTCCTCCGCCAGGGCGCGCCTGCGCAAGAGCCGCATGGCGACGCCGAGCATCCGCGGTGCTTCCAGGTCGTAGATTGCGCGCAGGGCTATACGGTCGCCCTTGGCGCACCGGCCAAGGGCGTCGTTCAAGTCGAGGGCAGGGGGCGTCATGCTCCCGATCGCGGCCTTCACCCTTACACTCCGTTCACTGATCTTTCCGATACACGCAAGCGAGCGTCCTGGATGCATGGCGCCGCGAAGAAAGGTGAACCTCAGTGCGCAGCGGCCCGCGGATCAGGCCTCGTCACAGCTGCGGCCGAGGAGGTTCAGGCCCTCGTCGAGGAGATCGCCGAGATTGGGGATGCCGATGAGCCAGTCGGCCGTGGAGAGGGAACTGGCGGCCTCCCGCTCCCGGGCGAGCCGCACCGCGTCGGCCCACTCCTGGGGCTCCATGTCGCCGCGGCCGATATAGACGAGGGCGATCAGGTCGGCGCGCTCGTCGTCGTTGAGGCCTGCGACCACCTCCCGGACTTCTTCCTCGGTCATGTCGTCGGGGCTGGTGGCCAGCGCGTCGATATTGCCGTCGTCGATGGGGTTCGAGCCGGAATCCGGATCGGTCACGCCCTCCTTCACGTCGACGGCCCTCACGCGGGTGATGAGGTCGCAGACCTTATCGACTCCGATATTGAGGGAAACGGCTTGGGAAAAGTCTCTTTTCTGCGTCATGACATGAAAACCCCGAAAGCGGCGTTCGGTTCAGCTTCTTCCGCCGGATCGCTTCCTCGGGGCTCATGTAGGGCGCGGGCGCGGGAGACACAGCCTGCGCGGAATGCCCGAGAATTTCATCGGGCTTTCAGAAAGGTCGTGATAGAGCAGCCACGTTCCCTCCCGATTCGGTCCCACCATGTCCGGTCTCGACATCCTTGGCTTCGCTGCCGCCGTTCTGACGACCCTGTGCTGGCTGCCCCAGGCTCTGAGGACCATCCGGACCAAGGATACCAAGGCGCTGTCCCTGGCCACGCAGAGCGCCTTCACCTTCGGGGTCGCGCTCTGGCTGATCTACGGGATCATGGCCGGGAACGCGCCGATCATCTTCGCCAACAGCATCACCTTCATTCTGGTGGCGCTCATCCTGGCAATGAAGTTACGATATGGGTAGAACAGGTCTTCCCGGATAACGGGATTCCTCGCGAAGGGCCTGCCTGGAGATGGCGATGCGCCGGTTTTTCACCTTTGCCCTGGTCGGCGTGGCCCTGGTCCTCGGCCTTCCGACCGCAGCCTTGAGCCAACAGGCCCAGCGTCCGCAGGCCTTCAGGCTTGAACCGCAGCGGCCCGGACAGACGGATGTCTACATCCTCTCCTTCGGACTCTGGGGGCCGCAGAGCGTCTTCGAGAGCGAGGCCAAGGGCGCGGCCCGCATCCTGGAGCAGCAGATCGGGTCCAAGGGTCGCACCATCGTCCTGTCCAACACCAAGCGGCGCTCGGATGCGACGCCAGGGGCTCTCCTCGCCGCGGCGCGGGCGGCCGGTGCGACGCTCGACCCGGACGAGGACATTCTCGTGCTGGTCCTCACCTCCCACGGTGGACCGGACGGGATCGGCCTGATTTCCCGGCGGGAGGAGGGCGTGGTCACGCCGGAGAATGTCGGCCGGCTCCTGCAGGAGACGCGGGCACGCAATCGCGTTCTCATCGTGTCCGCTTGCTATTCGGGCATCTTTGCCAAGGCCCTGGCCGACGAGCGCACCCTGGTGATCACGGCAGCGGCGGCGGACAAGCCCTCCTTCGGATGCCAGGACGGGGCCACCTGGACCTATTTCGGCGATGCCTTCTTCAACCGGGCGCTGCGCAGCGAGGCGCGCCTGAACGCCGCATTCGAGCGGGCAAGGCAGCTCGTGACGACCCGCGAAAAGCGCGAGGGCTTCGATCCCTCGAACCCGCAGATCTCGGGCGGCGGGGAGGTCATGGAGCGGCTGACCGCGGGCTGCGCCATGCTCCAGCCGCAGCGCGCCTGCTGACCGCGCCGGGTTGAGGCAAGGGCCTGCGTCCGTGGGCCTCACGAACTTTCCGCACCGTCCCCGGTTGTGACTCCACCCATTCCATCCCGCGCCCTTGACAGGATCGTGCGGAGGAATAGGGCAGGGACGCTTCCCCCCACATTTCACGAATGCTCATGAATCCCCATACCGCGCCTGTCGCCATGCTCATCGCCTCGAACGTCTTCATGACCTTCGCCTGGTACGGCCATCTGAAGTTCAAGACATCCGCCCTCTGGATGGCGGTCCTCGCCAGCTGGGCGATCGCGTTCTTCGAATACTGGCTCGCAGTGCCGGCGAACCGGATCGGCTCCGCGGTCTATTCAGCGGCCGAACTGAAGACCATGCAGGAGGTCATCACCCTCGCGGTCTTCGCGGCCTTCTCGGTGCTCTATCTGAAGGAGCCGCTCGGCTGGAACCATCTGGTCGGCTTCGCCCTGATCGCCTCAGGCGCCGCGTTCATCTTCCGGGGCTAGCGCATCGTGCGGGCCCAAAGGCCCCGTCCGTGAAAAGCGGACCCGGCCTTCGGCAACAAGCGGTGCGCCGACCGGAGGGGTGAGCGTCGGATCGACCCCAAGAGCGGATCCCACGTCCGGGTCCGGATTGCTTGACCGCCGCCGTCTCAATCCGCCGGCCTGATGCGGAGGAGCCGTCCCTCGCGCGAGTCGGTCAGCAGGTACACGAAGCCGTCCGGCCCCTGACGAACGTCGCGGATGCGCTCGCCGAGCTGGTGCAGCATGCGCTCTTCGCCGGTGATCTTGTTTCCGCTCGTTTCCAGCCGGGACACGAGTTGGCCGGCAAGCGCCCCGACCAGGATGCTGCCGCGCCACGCCGGAAACTTGTTGCCCGTATAGAACACCATGCCCGACGGCGCGATGGACGGGTCCCAGTAATAGATCGGCTGCTCCATGCCGGCCTTCTTCGTGCCCTCGCCGATCTTCGCGCCGGAATAGTCGACCCCGTAGGTAATGACCGGCCAGCCGTAATTCTTCCCTTTGCGGGGAATGTTGATCTCGTCGCCGCCCCGCGCGCCATGCTCGGCGGTCCAGAGTTCGCCAGTTGCGGGATTGAGCGCCGCGCCCTGCACGTTGCGATGGCCGATGGACCAGATTTCCGGACGGGTGCCCGGGCGGTTCAGGAAGGGATTGTCCGGCGCGGGTCCGCCTTCCGGCCTGATATGGGCGATCTTGCCGAGCAGGTTGGCCGGATTCTGCGCCTGATCGCGCAGATCGAAGCGCTCTCCCAGGGTCACGAAAAGATTGCCGCTGCGATCGAACACGAGTCGGGAGCCGAAGTGGTTGCCGCCGGTATAGGCCGGCTCCTGGCGGAAGACGATCTGGGAGTCGGTCAGCGCCATCGCCGCCTCGTCGAGGCGGGCGCGCAGGACGCTCGTCCCGGCACGGCCGTCGCCCCGGTCTTCGGCGAAGCTGAGATAGACGAGGCTGTTGCGTGCAAAGTTCGGATCAAGGGCGACATCGAGCAGCCCACCCTGGCCGCGGGCCGCGATGCGCGGCATGCCCTTGATCGGCTCGGAGGCCTTGCCCTCCGCCGACAAAATCCTCAGGCGACCCGGCCGCTCGGTCACCAGCATCCTCCCGTCGGGAAGAAAGGCGACGCTCCAGGGATTGGCGAGGCCGCGGGCCACGGTCTCGACGATGACCTCGACCTTGTCGGTGCGGACACGCTGCGTGTCCTGAGCGAAGGCGGGAGAGAGGGTGATTCCGAGGATGAAGACGAAGGCGGGGCAGAAGCGGATCATGACACTCTCCGGCGAACGAACAGGGCGGAGAGCTAGCCGTTTACGGGTTGCCGTCAACCGGCATGTTTCATCATGCCCATCTTATTGAAGGACGGCCGTCAGGCTGATCGAGCCTTCGTGGCTTGACAGGGCCTGGGTCGTGGTCGCCATCACGGAAATCGTCGCGAGGCCCATCAGCATGACGAGAGCAAGCGAAAAGCGGCTTTCCCTCCGTGGATCGAGGCGCTGGACGCGGGAGGCGACGTGGTACGCATTGGTGCTGCGGGCGGTATTCATCACTTTTCCCCATGCACAGAACAGTTGTTGCGGGAAAAAACAGGTGTGAATCGAGAAAGTTCCGAGGCTTATCCAAAAGAGTGCTTTTACAAGACAGGCCAAGACTTGGAGTTAATGGGTCGTTAACCTTTGTGGCAAAAGCCGCGAAGTAGTGGGACAGATTTTCGACCGCCGCACAATGAAGGATGTGAAACAAAAATGGCCGGGACGTGCCCGGCCATGACTTCGATGTTGACAGGAAGTGCTTTGGAGATCAGTTGCCCTCGACCGTCTTGATGTTGGCGGCCTTGATCACGTCGGCCCAAGTCTGGATTTCCTTGGCAAGATAAGGCTTGAAAGCCTCAGGATCGCGGACGTTGAGGGTGAAGCCGAGCTTGGTGATCCGCTCCTTGACGTCGGGCTTGTTGAGGATCGCGATAATGGTCTTCGACAACTTGTCGAGGACAGGTGCGGGCGTCTTCACCGGGGCGAAGAAGGCCGCCCAGGATTCCGCATCCGCATCGGAGATGCCCTGTTCGCGCAGCGTCGGGACGTCGGGCGCCTGCGGGTTGCGCTGCGGGCTTGCGATGCCGATGGCACGCATCTGGCCGGCCTGGAACTGGGCCAGTACGCTGGGCAGGGTGGAGTTCGACACGTCGATGCGCCCGGCCATCAGTTCGGTCACGAGCGGCGCTGCGCCCCGGAAGGGCACATGCGTCATCTTGATGCCGGTGCGGGCCATGAACAATTCGGTCGCCAGATGGGAGCCGGAGCCGACGCCTGTGGAGCCGTAGTTCAGCTTGCCGGGATCCTTCTTGGCGAGAGCGATCAACTCGGGGATCGTCTTCACGGGAAGGTCGTTGCTGACCACGAAGACGTGCTCGAAGGCGCCGGCGCCAGCCAGTGGCGCGAAGTCCTTGATCGCGTCATAGCCCGGCTCCTTGAGCAGGAACATGTTGTTCCCGTGGGTCTGGTTGTTGCCGAAGACGATGGTGTAGCCGTCGGGCTCGGCCTTCGCGACCGTGCGGGTGCCGACCGCGCCGGAGGCGCCCGCCAGATTCTCGACGATCACGTTCTGGCCAAGATTCTTGCCCATCTCCTCTGCCACGATGCGGGCGATCACATCGGTCGGTCCGCCCGCCGGATAGGGCACGACCATCTTGATGACGCGGGTCGGGAACTCCTGAGCCATGGCCGAGGTGGCCAGGAGCGCCGCACCGGCGAAAAGGCCGAGGGCGAGGCGGCGTGTCAGGTGGGATGTCATCGGCAGGGGAACTCCTCAAAAACCCACGGGAGGTGGGCCGTTTTGCTTGATTGGGCGGCTTATGCGGACTAGGGTCCGCCGCCGTCAAGGTCCCTTCTAACGCCCCGATCGGAGGATTCCCATGGGCTTTTTGTCTGACGCCCTTTCCCGCATCAAGCCATCTGCGACCATCGTCATCACGCAGAAAGCGCGGGACCTGAGAGCCCAGGGCCGGGACGTGATCAGCCTTTCGGTCGGCGAGCCGGATTTCGATACGCCGGACAATATCAAGGAAGCGGCCATCGCCGCCATTCGCCGCGGCGAGACGAAGTACACCCCCGTCTCCGGAATCGTGCCTCTGCGCGAGGCGATCGCGGCGAAGTTCAAGCGTGAGAACGGCCTCGACTACAAGCCATCGCAGACCATCGTCTCGACCGGCGGCAAGCAGGTCATCTACAACGCGCTGCTCGCCACCCTGAATCCGGGCGACGAGGTCATCATCCCGGCTCCCTATTGGGTCTCCTATCCGGAGATGGTCGTCCTGTGCGGGGGCAAGCCCGTCTTCGTCGACTGCACGATGGAGCACAATTTCAAGCTTCAGCCGGAGCCTCTGGAGCGTGCCATCACGCCCAAGACCAAGTGGATCATCCTCAACTCGCCCTCGAACCCGACCGGCGCGGCCTATACCCGCGCGGAGATGAAGGCCATCACCGACGTGCTGATGCGCCACCCGCATGTCTGGGTGCTCACCGACGACATGTACGAGCACCTGACCTACGGTGATTTCGAGTTCGTCACCCCGGCGCAGGTGGAGCCCGGCCTCTACGAGCGCACCCTTACCATGAACGGCGTGTCCAAGGCCTATGCCATGACCGGCTGGCGCATCGGCTATGCCGGGGGGCCCCAGCACCTGATCAACGCCATGGATTTCGTGCAGGGCCAGCAGACGTCCGGCGCGGCCTCCATTTCGCAATGGGCGGCGGTCGAGGCGCTCAACGGTCCGCAAGACCACCTGAAGGTCTTCAAGAAGGCCTTCGAGGAGCGCCGTGACCTCGTGGTCTCGATGCTGAACCAGTCGAAATACCTGAAGTGCCCCATGCCGGAGGGCGCGTTCTACGTCTATCCGTCCTGCGCCGATGCCATGGGCAAGACTGCACCCTCGGGCAAGGTGCTGAACACGGACGAGGATTTCGTTTCGGAACTGCTCGAGACCGAAGGCGTCGCGGCGGTCCACGGCTCGGCCTTCGGCCTGGGTCCCAACCTCCGCATCTCCTATGCCACGTCGAACGCGGCCCTGGAGGATGCCTGCAACCGCATCCAGCGCTTCTGCGGCAGCCTGCGGTGAATCGACTGCCTCGGACCTTTCATCCGGATCCCGGGGCAGCTCCCTATCGCCTCGATCAGCATTCGCCCTATCGGGTGAAGTCGGACTTCCGGGTCGACTTCACCAACGGCGGCCATGTCGAGGCGAAGGATTTCATTCTCGACATTGAGGGCGACAGCGTCACGCCCGAGCGTCTGGCCGAGATGATCGTCTCGGCCATGAACCTGCTGAGGGCGGGTCCGGTGACGATTTTTTCCATGGAGATCGTCCGGCGGGGCAAGCATCGGGACGAGGAACCGGCGGTTCCGCCCCACCCGTGAGGCGCCAGCCTGCCCGTAAGGGAACATCATTCCTCCTGCATCGTTGATCGCCCAAGCCAAGCTTAAGGAGATCACGATGCTTCGCGCCGTCACATCCGTCGCAGCCCTGGTGCTGCTCGCTTCAACCGGGATCTCGGACGCGCAGGCCCAGAGCCGGGTCAGGGCCGGGGTCCTGACCTGCAGCGTGTCCGGGGGCATCGGCCTGATCCTCGGATCGCAGAAGGCGACCACCTGCACCTTCCGGCCACGCCGTGGTCCCGCCGAGCGCTACGTCGGGGTGATCCGCAAGTTTGGTCTCGATGTCGGCGCCACGCGGCGCGGCGCGATCACCTGGGCGGTCTTCTCCCAAGGTCGCCCGGGGCCGTGGGCCCTCGCCGGCAGCTATGTCGGCGCGACCGCGGAGGCGACCGTCGGTGCGGGGCTCGGGGCGAATGTCCTGGTCGGAGGCTTCAACCGTTCGATTTCCCTGCAGCCGGTTTCCGTGAGTGGCCAGACCGGCCTGAATTTCGCGCTCGGTGTCGGCGACCTGGAGCTGCGCCCGGCACGCCGGTAATGGAATCGCGACGGCCTTTTCACGGTCCGGCCCATGCCGGGCCGTATTCTTTTGCGCCCCAGTCGGGCCGATAGGTTGCCGACAAAGCCCTTGCCATTGCTGGCCGACAGGCAGAGCATCGCCCGTATGCGGCCGGCAAGAGCGCGCTGATGGGGGCAGGGAAGGAGACTGTCATGGCACCCAACGGCAGAGGAACGAAGGGCCCGCGATGCATCGCCATCGTTGGCCCGTTCCAGAGCGGAAAGACCACCCTCCTCGAAGCGATCCTGGAGCGAACCGGCACCATCGGGCGATCGGGCCGGGTGATGAACGGAGACAGCGTGGGCGATTCGAGCGCGGAGGCACGGGCCCATGCGATGAGCATCGAGCCGAATGTCGCAACGGTCACGTTCCTCGGCGAAACCATGACCTTCGTGGACTGTCCCGGCTCCACTGAATTCCTGCACGAAATGCGCAATGTGGCCCCGGTCTGCGATGCGGCGATCGTCGTCTGCGAAGCGGACGAACGCAAGATCCCCGCCCTCGAGATCATCCTGCGGGAGCTTGAGGAGGCCGATATTCCGCGCTTCCTGTTCATCAACAAGATCGATACGGCGACGCGGCGGGTGAGAGAGTCCCTCGCCTTGCTGCAGCGCGCCTCGCGCACGCCGCTCCTGCTGCGCCAGATCCCGATCTGGAAGGATGGGATCGCCGTCGGCTTCATCGACCTCGCGCTGGAGCGCGCCTTCATCTATCGCGAGCATGCGCCGAGCGAGATCGTCGACATACCGGATGGGGAAACCCTGCGCGAGCGCGAGGCGCGGTTCGCCATGCTCGAGCGGCTGGCAGATTATGACGACACCCTGATGGAGGATCTCATCTCCGAGATAGAACCGCCGCGCGACCGGGTGTTCGACGATCTGGCGCAGGAACTCAAGGACCAGCATGTGGTGCCCGCCTTCATCGGCTCGGCGGAACGCGGTAACGGGGTGACGCGCCTTCTCAAGGCCTTGCGCCATGAGGCTCCCGGCGTGGAGGACACCCGTGCCAGGCTGGGCGTGCCGGAGGATGGCCCGCCGCTCGCCCAGATCGTGAAGACCCTCCATCTCGGGCAGGGCGGCAAGATGTCGGTCGCCCGGGTTCTGCGCGGCGAATTCCATGAGGGCGACACGGTGATCGGGTCCCGGGGCGCGGAGGCCCGGATCGGCAGCCTCATGACCCTGGTCGGCGCCTCCATGACACGCAAGGAGGCCGCGCAGGCCGGGGAGACGGTCGGCTTCGGACGCCTGGAGGACCTCGCGACGACGGATTGCTTCAGCACTGGCAAGACCCGTCCCGAGGCCATCCTGTCCATCGCGCCGCCCGAGCCCGTCTATTCCCTCGCGATCCGGGTGAGGGACCGCAAGGATGACGTTCGCCTCACCGGCGCGCTCGCCAAGATCGCGGAGGAGGATCCGTCGCTCGTGATCGACAATCGCCCCGAGATCGGAGAAATCCGGCTCCTCGGCCAGGGTGAGATGCATTTGAGGGTCGCGGTCGAGAAGCTCGCGTCCCGGTTCCAGGTCGGCGTCGAGACGTCCAAGCCCCGGGTCTCCTATTGCGAGACGATCCGCACCCCCGCCTCGGCACGGGGCCGGCATCGCAAGCAGACCGGCGGACACGGCCAGTTCGGGGACGTGATGATCGAAATTCACCCCCTGCCGCGCGGGGAGGGCTTCGCGTTCCAGGACAAGATCACGGGCGGCGTGGTGCCGCGCCAGTACATCCCCTCCGTGGAAACGGGGGCGCGGGATGCGGTCAGGTGCGGGCCCCTTGGCTTTCCCGTGGTCGATGTGGCGGTGACGCTGACCGACGGTTCCTACCACACGGTCGATTCCTCGGACGCGGCGTTCCAGGCCGCGGCGAAGCTCGCCCTGGCGGAAGCCTTGCCGAAGGCCAAGCCTGTCCTTCTGGAGCCGGTCCTGTCGGTGGAGATCACGATTCCGACCGAGGCTCTCTCCAAGGCGACGGGGCTCGTCACCTCGCGCCGCGGCCAGATCCTCGGCTATGACGCGCGGCCGGGCTGGCCGGGCTGGGACGTGATCAACGCTACGATCCCGGAGGCCGAGATCGGCGATCTCATCGTCGAGCTGCGCTCCGCGACCGCGGGCGTCGGTACGTTCTCGACCCGGTTCGATCACATGGCGGAACTGAGCGGACGTCCCGCCGAACTCGCCATGCAGAAGGCGCATTGAGGGAAAGGCTCGGATGGCCGGCGCCTGCCGGCCATCCCGCCATGCCGCTTCCACTTCCTGCCACCTCCGCCACCCGCCTCGGCCGGCTGCTTCGACGAAGCGCCCATCGACAAAGGGTGTCGTGCACGCCAAGTTAGCCTCAAGGGAAACGCCATCCCATGACGCAGCCGCATGACGAGCGGAGGAAACGACAAAATGAACGCCACGACCCCGGCGCCCATCCTCACGGGAGCCGCCGACCCGGCCGCAACCAAGCCCTGGCTGAAATCCTACCCCTCGAACGTTCCGGCCACGATCGACGAGGCGAAGGTCGGAACCCTGGTCGACATGTTCCGCGAAGGCGTTGACCATTACGGAAACCGGTTTGCTGCGGATAGTTTCGGGAAGCGGATCACCTATGCGGAGCTTGGCCGACATGCCGAGGCTGTCGCCTCCTGGCTGCAGTCTCAAGGGCTTCAGAAAGGCGAGCGTGTCGCGATCATGCTGCCGAACGTCATGGCCTACCCGGCAATCCTGTTCGGGATCCTGATCGCCGGGGGCACCGTCGTAAACGTCAATCCGCTCTACACCGCACGCGAACTGGGACACCAGGTGAAGGATGCCGGTGCGCGATTCCTGTTCGTGCTCGAAAACTTCGCGGCGACGGTTCAGGAAACCTTGCCCGAGCTTCGTCTCGACCGCGTCGTGATCGTAACGCCCGGTGACCTGCTCGGGTTCAAGGGCGCGATCGTCAATCTCGTGTCGCGCTATGTGAAGAAGGCGGTGAAGTCCTACGATCTTCCGAAGACGGTGACCTTCAGGTCCGTCCTGTCGGAAGGGGCATCGCGCCGGCCTGATCCGGTCTCGATCACACCCGATGACATCGCCTTTCTGCAATATACCGGCGGCACGACGGGCGTCGCGAAAGGCGCCGTGCTGCTTCACCGCAACGTGGCGGCGAACGTGCTGCAATGCGAGGCGTGGATGCGCCCCTTCTTCGGCGAGCGCGACGACCATGTGATGGTCGCGGCGCTGCCGCTCTACCACATCTTCGGATTGACGGTCTGCGCCATGCTGATGACGCGGATCGGCGGCTGCATGCTGCTGATCGCCAATCCGCGCGATATCCATGGTTTCGTGAAGACGCTCAAATCGCGGCGCATTACGCTCATGTCGGGGGTCAACACCCTCTACAACGCCCTGGCGAACGCCCCGGGAATCGAGGAGGTGGACTTCTCTCAACTCGTCTTCGCCGTTTCGGGCGGCATGGCCACGCAGGCGGCCGTCGCGAAGAAGTGGAAGGACGTGGCGGGCCAGCCCATCGTCGAAGGGTACGGCCTGTCCGAAACGTCGCCCGTCGTGTGCGCCAACAGACTCGACATCGAGGAGTTCACCGGGACCATCGGGTATCCCATCCCGTCAACCCTGGTCTCCATCCGCTCCGCCGAGGGAGCGCCGGTTCCGCCCGGCGAGCGGGGCGAGCTGTGCGTCAAGGGTCCGCAGGTCATGGCCGGCTACTGGATGCGGCCCGACGAGACCGCGAAGGTGATGACGTCGGACGGTTACTTCCGCACCGGCGATGTCGCGGTGCTCCTGCCGGACGGACAGGTGAAGATCGTCGACCGCATGAAGGACATGATCCTGGTCTCGGGCTTCAACGTCTATCCGAACGAGGTCGAGGACGTGCTCACACAGCATCCTGGCGTCATGGAAGCGGCGGTGATCGGCCTGCCCGACGAGCATTCCGGCGAAATCGTCGTAGCCTACGTGGTGCGCAAAGACTCATCCCTCACGGCGGAGGAACTCCGGCATTTCGCGCGTGACAATCTCACCGCCTACAAGGTGCCCCGAAGGATCGAGTTTCGTGACTCGCTGCCGAAGTCCAATGTGGGCAAGGTGCTGCGGCGTGTCCTGAAGGACGACGTGAGCGCCTCGCGCTGAGGCGCGCTCGTCGACGGCAGCGAGACCTCGCAGGCAAAAAAAAAGCCGGGCGCGAAGCCCGGCTAAAGTGAGGTCCGACAAATGTCAAAACCTTCCAGAGGGAACGGCCGAAACGGCAGCGCTTGGGAGGAAGATAAGCGATGCCGCGTTGAAATCAGCCAATGCTCATATCGACCGCACCGCGCTCTTTTGCAATGCAGCATGCCTCATAAAAGGGCTGCGCTACATGCATGGCTTGTGTCGTCAAGCTGACAAATTCCGGCTGAGCCATCCAGCTTGGCCGCCCTAATAGGTCCAGCGCTGGGCTTTGCTGATGAGAAAATCGCGGAACGCCTGGACGCGCGCGACCGAGCGCATCTCCTCCGCGTAGACGAGATAGCTGTCGAGTGACGGCATCTCCACGTCGCGCAGGATCTGTGTGAGGTTGGGATTGCCGACGACCACGTAGTCCGGCAGCACGGCGATGCCCGCCCCGGTCTCGACCGCGAAGCGGAGAGCCGTGATGTTGTTGACCACGTAGTGATAGGGCCGGGGCTCCTGGCCTTCGCGGCCGGCCGTCGAGAGCCAGTAGACCGAGGTCAGATAGGACGGTTCATGGCCGCCGAACGATACGATACGGTGTTTGTCGAGATCCTCGAGTGTCTTCGGTTCGCCGAACCGCTTCAGGTAGTCGTTCGAGGCATAGACATGGAAGTGGATCGTGAACAGTCGCCGCTGGATCAGGTCGGGCTGGGCGGGGCGGCGGAGCCGGATCGCCACATCGGCTTCGCGCATGGCGAGATCCAGTTCCTCGTTGTTGAGGATCAGTTCGACGCGGACATCCGGATAGAGGTCGAGAAACTCCGCGATGCGCTGCGCCAGCCAGATCGAACCGAGGCCGACGGTGGTGGTCACCTTGAGCACACCCGAGGGCCGCTCGCTTGTCTCGACGAGGCGAGCCTTGGTGGTTTCCAGCCGCATGCGCATGTCGCGCGCGGCGCGGAACAGCAGATCCCCCTGCTCGGTCAGAATGAGGCCGCGGGCATGGCGATGGAAGAGAGGGGCCTTCAGCTCCCGCTCGAGGGCGCTGATCTGACGGCTGACGGCGGATTGGCTCAGACCCAGATCGTCGCCGGCCCTCGTGAAGCTTCCAGCCTCCGCGACCGTATAGAAAATCCGGATCTTGTCCCAGTCCACAGCGTTCCCCTGGCGTCCCGGCTTTTGTGCCGAGTTCCTTATCTCTTATCAGCTTCGGCCGGAGGCAATAGGAATTCCGGCCAAAGATTCACCAATTCTTTTCATGATTTCATTCAGCCGCCTGCTGGGTCGCCTCCAGCGCGGCGAGGTAGCGCTCGGATTCCAGGGCGGCCATGCAGCCCATGCCCGCAGCCGTGACCGCCTGGCGAAACACGTCGTCCGCCACATCGCCGGCTGCGAAGACGCCGGGAATGTTGGTCGCGGTGGAACCAGGCTGCGTGAGAAGATATCCTCCCTGCTTCATGTCGAGCTGGCCCGAGAAGAGTTCCGTCGAAGGCTTGTGGCCGATGGCAATGAAGACGCCATCGGTCTCGTGCTCCGTCACCTGGCCGGAGACGAGGTTCTTGAGCCTGAGATGGGTGACGGAAGTCGGGTTCTGCGTACCGCAGATTTCCTCGACGGCGGAATTCCAGACGACTTCGATGTTCGGATGCTTGAACAGACGATCCTGCAGGATGCGCTCGGCGCGGAAGGAGTCGCGCCGATGCACGACGGTGACCTTCTTTGCGAGATGGGCGAGGTAGAGCGCCTCCTCGATCGCCGTGTTGCCGCCGCCGACCACCACGACCTCCTTGCCGCGGAAGAAGAAGCCGTCGCAGGTGGCGCAGGCCGAGACGCCGAAGCCCTGGAACTGGGCTTCCGACGGAAGCCCGAGCCACTTCGCCTGGGCGCCGGTGGCGATGATCAGGGCATCGCAGGTATAGACGTCGCCGGAATCGCCCTCGATCCGGAAGGGGCGGGTGTTCAGATCGACCTTGACGATATGGTCGGACACCGTCCTGGTCCCCACGTGCTCCGCCTGGAGGCGCATCTGCTCCATGAGCCAGGGGCCCTGGATCACGTCCGCGAAGCCGGGATAGTTCTCCACGTCGGTGGTGATCATGAGCTGGCCGCCCGGCTGGAAACCGGAGATCAGGACAGGCTCGAGGAGGGCGCGGGCCGCATAGATCGCCGCCGTGTAGCCTGCTGGCCCAGAGCCGATAATGATGAGCTTGGCGTGGGATTGGGCCATCAGGGATTCTCCAGTGAGAACGCCGCGTCCGGGAGGCCGAGAGCGCGGCGGTGGCGGGCCAGGCCTTCGGCAATGGCGCGCGCGATCGTGGGGGTTGAATTTAGCGGCACGTAAGGGCTGCCTTCAAGGCGCCCCTCGAACCCATGCACAATTCCCTTGCCCTTAAGCTCATTCAGGAAAGCGTGCAACTTGGGGTGACCGCCGCCGGGCTCGAAGACCAGGATCGGCACGCCCGTCGCGGCCGCCTCTCCGACCATGTTGAAGGAGTCCGCGGTTACTACCACAGCATCCGCAAGGGCGAGGAGGCCGACGAAGGGGTTCTCGCCCTTGCCGTCCCACAGGAAGCCGCCATGCCGGCGGACGAGGTCGGCCAGGGCCTCCCGAAGGGCCGGCGGCGTGCGCCGGGAAGCGGTCACCATCAGGCCGGCACCCGTTTCCGCCAGCCTCCTCAGGCGGGCGAGGAAACCGGCGATGTCGCTCTCGCCGAACCGGTGATGCCGGCTGCTGCCGCCGACCAGGACGCCGACGCGCGGGTGGGGCAGGGAGGCGAGCCGCGGGTCGGGCTCGGCCCGTGCCGCCGCGAGGCGCTCCGGCGAAATCCTGTGCGGAGGCGTGAGCGTGTTGAGGACGTTGGGGCCCCGGATCCGGTCATAGCTCGGCGCCCAGATGAAGTCGGCGGCCTTCAGGCCGATCCGGGGATCCTTCAGGAACACCGTATAGGTCCGCCCGCCCGATGCGTGCTTCACGAAGCGCAGATAGGGCACGGCGCGGCGTCCGGACCCGATGAGCAGGTCGGGAAAGGGCGGAACGAGGGGGCTGTTGTGGGCCGCGGGCCGCTCCCGCGGATCGATCGGCCCCCAGGGCATGAGCCAGCTGAAGGGGGGGCGGGGCCTGACGCGGCGAATCTCGGGAACAAGGCCCAGGGCGTCCGCGACGCTCAGGGCCTGGAGCTCGTCGCCCGCCTTGCCGTCCGTCAGAACCCAGGAAATAATGCCGACATCGCGCAACATTCGATCATTGTGCCTGTGGAGTTCGCGAAGTTCGTTGCGACTTAATCGCCGGACCTTCTTGTGCAGTCCCTCTACAACGTCTACTCAGCCGAGACGAGCCTTTCCCGGAGGTCATGTGCGCGGACGCCTCGATTCCATAGACTGGGCCATCCTGAAGGAACTGCAAGCCGACGGCAGCATCACGAATGTGGAGCTGGCCCGCCGAGTCGGCCTGTCGGCGCCCCCATGCCTGCGCCGCGTGCGTGCGCTCGAGTCAAGCGGCGTGATCAAGGCCTATCGGGCCATGCTCGATCCGAAGGCGCTCGGCTTCGAGATCGTCTGCTTCGCCATGGTGCAGCTCGAAGTCCAGGGCAAGAAGGAACTCAACGAGTTCGAACAGCACATCAAGGACTGGACCATGGTCCGCGAGTGCTGGACCCTGTCCGGAGATATCGACTTCATCATGAAGTGCGTGGCGCCTCATCTGGCGTCCTTCCAGGGCCTCGTCTCAGAACTCACCAGCCTGCCCAACGTGCGCAACGTGCGTACCGCCCTGACCCTCGACCTGATCAAGGACGAACCTCTGGTGCCGATCGAGGACGTGGTGGAGGCCGGTTCCTGACCCCACCGACATTCCGGCACGCGCCGGAGGTGCGGGCCCGGAACCCATAACCACGACGGTTCAGAATAAAGAGCGACGATAGCCCTGCTTTCGATCCCGAACCTGCGGAGGGTCTGGGTTCCTGCTTCGCGGCCCTTCGGGTCAGGCTCTGCTGGCGCGAGCTCGCTTTCAGTTGATGAGCTGCCGTCGCAGCCACAGCACGTAGTTGTGCGCAAGCTCGACCGCGCGGCCGGGCTCGTCCGGATCAAGGATGCTGCGATTGGCCTGCAGCACCGCGAGCTGCGGGTGGCGGGCCAGGATCTCGCCTTTTCGGCCGATGGCCAGGGCTTCGCCGTCCAGCGAATCCGTCCCGCCTCCGCCCCCGCCACGCCGCCAGTGGTCTCCGCCCCCGCCGGGGGATGCGGTCTGGACCAGTTCGGTCAGACGGACAACGAGCCGCGGGCCCCTCGGATCGATCCGGTCGCCGAAGGAGACGCGAAGCTGCTCGAGTGTCGCGGCAGCGATGAGATCGGCAAAGGGGCCGAGGCCCTTGGCCTTCAGGACGCTCACGTCGACGGCAAAGGACGAGAAATACTGTGGGAAGGGTTGAGCGGGCGCGAAAAGCTGAGCCCGGGCAGGCGAGAAGGCCGCGCCGCTCAGCGCGGCGACGGCGAATCCGATCAGAGAAGAGCGGCGGGACAGGGGAGACATGATCGACACTCGCGCATGATGCCCCTTTCCATATGGGTCAGCCGAAGCGGACGCCCACGACCTCGTAGGACTTACCTCCCCCAGGAGTCGTCACCTCGACGGTATCGCCGACGGTCTTGCCCATCAGGGCGCGGGCGATGGGGGACGAGATCGACACCCGGCCCGAGCGCACATCGGCCTCGGGATCGCCGACGATCTGGTAGGTCTTCTCCTCTTCCGTGTCCTCGTCGACGAGCTTCACGGTGGCGCCGAACTTGATCCGGTCGCCCGAGAGCTTGGAAATGTCGATGACTTCCGCTCGGGAGATCAGGCTCTCGAGCTCGAGGATCCGGCCCTCGTTGAGGGACTGGGCTTCCTTGGCCGCATGATATTCCGCGTTTTCCGACAGGTCGCCCAGCGCGCGGGCTTCCGCAATCGCCTGGATGATCCGGGGGCGTTCGACCTGTTGCCGGTGCTTGAGCTCTTCTTCGAGCGCCGCAAAACCCTTGATCGTCAGAGGGACCTTGTCCATCATTCGTCTCGTTCAAAAAGAGGTGCGAGGCCGCCGTTGCCGACGCCCTCGCTCATCAACGAAAACTTCCGTGAAGCTTCGCAGTTCCGATTCAGGCCGGGCTTCAGGCGAAGTAATCCTGGAGCGCCCTGACCTCGAGATCGCCGCCGAGATAGGCTTTGACGCCCTCGGCCGCAGCGATCGCTCCTGCAAGAGTGGTGTAGTAGGGAACCTTATGCAAGAGGGCAGCCTGTCGTAGGCTGCGCGAATCCGAGAGCGCGCCTGCACCCTCGGTTGTATTGAACACGAGCTGGATGTCGCCGTTCTTGATGGCATCCACCACGTGTGGGCGGCCTTCGAGCACCTTGTTGATCCGCGTCGCCTTGACGCCGTTTTCCTCAAGAAACTTCTGCGTGCCGCCGGTTGCGACGACCTGGAAGCCGATTTCCTGCAGCATCTGGATCGTCGGCAGGATCCGCGCCTTGTCCGAGTCGCGCACCGAGACGAAGACGGTGCCGGTCTTCGGCACCTGGCTTCCGGCGCCGAGCTGGCTCTTGGCGAAGGCCACGCCGAAACCGCGGTCGAGACCGATGACTTCGCCCGTAGAACGCATCTCGGGCCCGAGGAGCACGTCGACGCCCGGGAACCGGGCGAAGGGGAAGACCGCCTCCTTGACGCCGATATGGGGCAGCTCCTTGGGGGTAAGGCCGAACTTTGCGAGACTCTCGCCGGCCATGATCCGGGCGGCGATCTTGGCGATCGGCTCGCCGATGACCTTGGCCACGAAGGGCACCGTCCGCGAGGCGCGGGGGTTGACCTCCAGGACGTAGATCTCACCGTCCTTGATGGCATATTGCACGTTCATCAAGCCGCCGACGTCGAGGGCGAGCGCCAGCGACCTGGTCTGGCGCTCCAGCTCGGCGACGATCTCCGGCGCCAGGGAGCGGGGCGGCAGCGAGCAGGCGGAATCGCCCGAATGGATCCCCGCCTCCTCGATATGCTCCATGATGCCGGCGATGAAGGTGTCCTTGCCGTCGCTGAGGCAGTCCACGTCCACCTCGATCGCGTCCGAAAGATACCGGTCGAAGAGAAGCGGGTTCTTTCCGAGAACCGTGTTGATCTGGCCGGTCTTGTCGTTGGGGTAGCGCGCCTTGATGTCGGAGGGGATCAGGCTCGGCAGGGTGCCGAGCAGGTAATCCTCGAACTGCGTCTCGTCGCGGATGATCGCCATGGCCCGCCCGCCCAGCACGTAGGAGGGGCGCACCACGAAGGGCAGTCCGAGATCGGCGGCGATCAGGCGGCTCTGCTCCACCGAATAGGCGATGCCGTTCTTGGGCTGTTTCAGGTGGAGCTTGTCCAGCAGGCGCTTGAACCGGTCCCGATCCTCCGCGAGGTCGATGGCGTCCGGGGAGGTGCCGAGGATCGGCACGTCCGCTTCCTCCAGGGCGCGGGCGAGCTTGAGCGGCGTCTGGCCGCCGAACTGTACGATGACCCCGTGCAGGGTGCCCCTGGAGCGCTCGGTTTCGATGATTTCGAGCACGTCCTCCTGCGTCAGGGGCTCGAAATAGAGCCGGTCGGAGGTGTCGTAGTCCGTCGAGACGGTCTCCGGGTTGCAGTTGACCATGATGGTCTCATAGCCCGCGTCCTTGAGGGCGAAGCAGGCATGGCAGCAGCAATAGTCGAACTCGATGCCCTGGCCGATCCGGTTCGGTCCGCCGCCGAGGATGATCACCTTCCTGGCATCGGACGGATAGGCCTCGTCGGCCGGCTGTCCGGCGAAGGGCGCCGCATAGGTCGAATACATGTAGGCTGTGGGGGAGGCGAACTCCGCGGCGCAGGTATCGATGCGCTTGAACACGGGGCGCACGGCGAGCGAGCGGCGCAGCTCGCGCACCTCGGTCTCGGTCTTGCCGGCCAGAACGGCGAGGCGCGCATCCGAGAAGCCCATGGACTTGAGCTGACGGAACGCGCCGGGCGTCTGGGGCAGGCCGTGGGCCTTCACCTTGGCCTCTAGATCGACGATGGCCTGGAGCTGCTCCAGGAACCAGCGGTCGATCTTGCAGCTCTCATAGACCTCGTCGTGGCTGACTCCGAGGCGCAGGGCCTGGGCCACCTTGAGGAGCCGGTCAGGGGTCGGGGTGCCCAGAGCCGCCTTGATGGCGTTCTTGTCGTCACCCTTTCCGAGACCCTCGATCTCGATCTCGTCGAGGCCCGTCAGGCCGGTTTCCAGGGAGCGCAGTGCTTTCTGCAGGGATTCGGGGAGGGTGCGGCCGATGGCCATGGCCTCGCCCACCGACTTCATGGCGGTGGTGAGCGTCGGCTCGGCGCCGGGGAACTTCTCGAAGGCGAAGCGCGGGATCTTGGTGACCACGTAGTCGATGGTTGGCTCGAACGAGGCCGGGGTCACACCGCCGGTGATGTCGTTGGCGATCTCGTCCATCGTGTACCCGACGGCGAGCTTTGCCGCGACCTTGGCGATGGGGAAGCCCGTCGCCTTGGAGGCGAGCGCCGAGGAGCGCGACACGCGGGGGTTCATTTCGATCACGATCATGCGCCCGTTCTGGGGATTGACCGCGAACTGCACGTTCGACCCGCCGGTCTCGACGCCGATCTCGCGCAGAACCGCCAAGGAGGCGTCGCGCATGATCTGGTATTCCTTGTCGGTGAGGGTCAGAGCGGGGGCGACGGTGATCGAATCGCCGGTATGCACGCCCATGGGATCGATGTTCTCGATCGAGCAGACGATGATGCAGTTATCCGCCTTGTCGCGGACGACCTCCATCTCGTACTCCTTCCAGCCGAGAACGCTCTCTTCGATCAGCACCTCGTTGGTGGGCGAGGCGTCGAGGCCGCGTTCGACGATATCGAGGAATTCATCCCGATTGTAGGCGATGCCGCCGCCTGTGCCGCCCATGGTGAAGGACGGGCGGATGATCGCCGGGAGGCCGACCTCCGCCAGCGCCAGGAGGGCTTCGCCCATGGCGTGCTCCTGATAGCGCTTGCGACGGTCGTTCTCGTGCGCATTCCACTTCAGCTCGTAGGCGGCGACCATCCGCTTCTTGTCGCCGGGGTGAAGGTCGAGGGCCTCCATGCGGGCGAGCTCGGCGAGATAGGCGTCGCGGTCGGCCTTCTTCAGGGCCGACGCGTTGGCGAGGCGCGATTTCGGGGTGTCGAGGCCGATCTTGGTCATGGCCTCGCGGAAGAGCTGGCGGTCCTCCGCCTTGTCGATGGCCTCCGCCGTCGCACCGATCATCTCGACGCCGAATTTTTCCAGCACGCCCATCTTCTTGAGGGACAGGGCGCAGTTGAGGGCTGTCTGCCCGCCCATGGTGGGCAGGAGAGCGTCCGGCCGCTCCTTCTCGATGATCTTGGCAACGATCTCCGGGGTGATCGGCTCCACATAGGTGGCATCGGCCAGATCCGGATCGGTCATGATCGTCGCCGGGTTCGAGTTGACCAGGACGATTCGGTAGCCTTCCTCCTTCAGGGCCTTGCAGGCCTGAGTCCCCGAGTAATCGAACTCGCAGGCCTGCCCGATGATGATCGGGCCTGCGCCGATGATGAGGATGGAAGAGATGTCAGTCCGCTTCGGCATAGGGCCACCCAGGCGTATCCAGCCGCGCGGCCGCATGATGCGGCGCTTCCGAGCGCAGCTGGCGTGTTGTCAGATTGAAGGTTGAGAGAGGCTCTTACACGGCCTTCCCCCGTAAAGGAAGGGGCAAGGCGCCCCATGCCCAGGTTTCGGCCCCGGTATTCCCACGTATCTCGGCCGTCACTCCGGGAACGGGCACGCGGCCGGTGCCGCGCTGGATTCGCATGGCCGGTATTCGTGGCTTCCCGGGCCTGCAGGCCACGGAATGACAAAGGCGATCGGCTTCGGGAAATCATCCAGGGCGTGACCTGGTGGCTCCGAGGCGCTATGGGAGCCCGGTGACGACGTTTCCCGCCCTTTCCCGACTTGCCCGGCAGTTCAGCGCCTTCTTCGGCGTCGGCGTCGTGGCGGCCATCGTGCATTACGGCCTTCTCATCGGTCTGGTCGAAGGGGCGGGGGCCGATCCCGTGCCTGCGACCCTCGGCGGATACATTGCCGGCGGGCTTGTTTCCTATGCCCTGAACCGCAGACACACCTACCGGAGCAATCGGCCCCATCGGGAAGCCACATGGCGCTTCGCCCTCGTCGCATTCGTCGGATTCCTGCTGACCTGGGGCTTCATGCACGTGTTCACCGTCAACCTCGGCGCGCCCTATCTCGCCGCGCAGCTGGTGACCACCGGGATTGTCATGCTGTGGAGCTTTTTGGCGCACAAGGCATGGACGTTTGCCTGAGGCGGGCATGTGCCCGGGAATTTTCGCCTGCTGAGCCGTCTGCGCTCTTCATCGCGAAGACGGGTGCGCAGCGGCGCGAGCCTCCTCCCGCCGCTCGGCGCGCCTGTCCGCCAGCGCAGCCTGGCCGGATCCCGGTTTCAGTTCAGCTCGGGAGCGACCTGCCCGAAGTTCAGGACGGCGACGAGGCTTACCCCGCCCAGGACATTTCCAATCAGGGTCGGGACGAAGAAGCGCGTGAAATAGTCCGACCAGGCAGCTTGGCCTGTCTCGACAAGATAGAAAGCATCGACCGAGCCTGCGATCAGATGGGTAAAGCCGCCGATCGCCACGACGTATGTGATGATCAGGATGATCACGGCGCGACCTGATTCCGCTCCGGGCAGGAGCCAGACCATCAGGGCGATGAGCCATCCGGCGAAGACCGCCTTCAAGACCGTGGTCCCGAAGGGTGGTTCGAGGACTTTTCGGCTGATCTGAGTGAAGGCCTCCTTGATTTCGGGTGCAAAAAGCGGCGTGTGGGCGATGACTGCTGCAAAGATCCATGTGGCGACGATGTTGGCCGCAAGAACCACGAGCCACAGCTTGAGGACTTTCCAGAGGGTGTGTGCATTTCTGTTGTGCAGCAACGGCAGGATTGGTGTCAGCGTGTTTTCGGTGAAGAGCTGCTGGCGCCCCAGCACAACGATCAGAAAGCCGACCGAGTAGCCCAAGGCACTGACAAGAGGCTTCCAGGCGCCATTCGGAAGGTGGGCGTGCAGGACCCCTTCGGTGACAAGCGAGAAGCCAATGGACGAGCCGGCCGCAAGTCCCGAGAGCAGCAAGGCCACCGCCGTACGGTCGAGTTCGCTTTCGCCTTCCGCGCGAATGGTTTCGTGGATGAGAGCCGCATTGGGCCGGCTCTGTTCCTCGATGGCTTTCTTCTTCCGGGGCGACAGGTCGGGGATTTTCTCGGCAGGATTGAAACTGTCCTGGTGCTTCGTTTCAGAGGAGCCGACGGTCATGGCGGCCTCGCAGGTTCGCTCTGCAACAAGGCGCCAGCCTCTTGCTTGTTCCGAGCGCCGACAGCCGCTGTGACTCAGGTGCCGTCAACGGAAGGCGCAGCGGGCCGTGCCACGAAGGTCATCCGCGCCTGGTTGTGCCCGAGATTGCGGTCCGCGCGCTCTGCCGAGAACCCGGCCTCGTGCAGGATCTCGATCATCTCCGTCTCGCCGTAATGGGACAGGCCGATCTCGTCGCGGATTTTGCGGTAATCGGACAGGGCGGTGCGCACCAGGCCACCCAGGGCGGCGGCGAGGAAGCCGCCCTGCCAGGCGAAGGAAAGAAGCGCTTTGGCGTCGGTGACGGGCTTCACATCGGGCGGCACGACATCGGCGATCACCAGTTCGCCCGTTGCCTTCAGCTTGCTGCGCCAGGTCTGCAGGATGGTGCGCAGCTCCTCGAGGGAGAGATATTGCAGCAGGGAATTCACGACGATCAGGTCGAGAGATGAATTCTCCATCTCCGAAAGATCCTCGGGAGCGAGGATGGTGACCCGCGGATTCGCACCGAGCCGCTCGCGGAGCCTGTCGCGCACCAGGGGAGCCGCGTCGCAGAGATGGAGACGGCCGCAGCGGGCCGCGACCCGATCCGCGAACAGGGCCTCCCCGCATCCGTAGTCGAGCACCCGCGCCTCGGGCGAGGGGATCAGGCCGATGATGTCGTTGGCCACGAGCCGATAATGCAGGAGCTTGTGCCGCTCGCTGGCGTAGATCGGTGTGTCCTGGTTCCAGTAGTCTCGCCAGTTCATGGCGAGAGTCCTAGAGCATCGGGCCCCAAAGTGGAATCCACCTTTGGAGTCGATCCGATGCTCGGTTCTTCGAGCGGCGCATCGCTCGTTGCGGAAGACCGGTCCGCATGAGGGCCGGCCGGTACTCAAGGTTTGGTCGTCACTCTTGAGACCACAGCTTGGTCAGAGGTCCGTCCGCGCCGTCCACGGGATCCGTGTCCGGCATCGGCACCTGTGCGATGCGCTTGCGCGCTTCCGCGATCACCTTGGGATCGTCCCTCAAGGTATCGTAGTCGCGGCCGTCGGCGTAGGCCCCGACCACCAGCAGATCGCCGTTCTGGTTGATCAGGGCATGGCCGACGCCCGCCGGGATCACCACGACATCACCGGCGGTCAGCCCGACGATCTCGCCACCCTCGCCACCGAAACGCACATTCGCGGAGCCCGAGGCGATGCCCAGCACCTCGTGGGCGCTCGAGTGATAGTGATGAAACTCGAAGATGCCGTTGCGCCATGTGTTGGTCCATCCATTCCGGCGAAAGGTTTCTTCGAAGGGTTTGGCGGGGTCGGAGCTTCCCGGCGTGATGGCGCCCTGCCTGACGATCAGCGGCAGCCGGTTGTTGGGAATGAGCCCGTCGTCCCGAAAAACATAGGTGTCTGTCTTGAGGGGCGCATTATAGGCGTGCGCCTCGCCGTAACCTTTCGCCTTGGCCATGGCGGGATCTCCTGTTCTGTCCCGAGCAGAACGCCGGACACGCCAAAAAGGTCGGAAGGACGGCTCCTCCATCGGGGAGAAGCCGGGGAAAGGTCAGTTCCTCAGCCGCAGCGTGACCTCGGTGAGAAGCTCCGAGGGCGGCACGTCGCGGGGCGTGTTCAGATAATTCTCGAAGACCGGCTGGTCACCGATTTCCTCGCCGCTCCGGGGAAGCCATTCCCGGTAGAGCTGGCGATAGACTTCCTCGAGTCCGGCATAGGGGCCCTTGTAGAGAACGACCGCTATGCGGCCGGCCGGAATGTGGCGCAGCGTGACCCCGTCGCTCAGCGGCGTATCCGGCGCGACCTCGATGCCGGCCTCGGAGCGCAGTTCCGCCTCCGGCACGCTTTCCGGATCGTCGTAATAGAGGCCCATCATCCGACGCGGGCGGTCGAAGAGGCCGTGCGCCCCGGCCCATACGCCGAGCCGGTCGAAGCAGCGGCCGATCTCCTGATAGTTGCCACGATGGGGGAGGGTGGCGAGATAAATGCCCTCGAAGTCCTTTACCGTGACGGGAAGCATGATGTCGTCTCCATTTCCGAATGGTCGAAACGGAGTGAACCGTGCCCGAAACGCGCCCGGCGGCTCGCCATGGTCGGCGCCGAAAGCCCGCGTGAAGGCTTCGACGGAGCCATAGCCAGCCCTGCGGGCGATCCGCTCGATCGGGTAGGTCGAGCGGGCCAGTTCCCCGGCTGCCCGGTGCAGTCTCAGGCGCCGGACGGTCTCGGTGACAGTCTCGCCCGTGATCGATCGATAGATGCGATGGAAGTGGAAGGGCGAGAAGCAGGCGATACCTGCCAGGTGCTCGAGGGACAGCTCGCCGTCCAGATGGTCGGCGATGTGGTCGATGACCAGGGAGACCCGGCGTCCGTAATCGAGGCGTGTCTTCGGTTTCTTTTGCAGCATGGATCACTCCGAAGCCCGACAATACGGCTCCGGAATTGATCATGGTTGCGCATTTGCGGCGAGTCCCGCCCGCGTCTCAGAGGCCGAGGGAGAGGGCGGCGACGGCGCGGTCGATGGCCAGATAGAACACGACGAAGGCGAGGGCGCCGGCGATGGCGAACTCGATGATCTGGTTCTTGAAGATGCGCATATGGCGAAACATCTCCCGGCCGAGCACGCACATGAGCCAGGCGACGGTCAGAACCGCGGGAAAGACGAAGAGGAACGACCACGTGCTCTCGACCTGTCCCGCATAGGACGGATCGATGAGCGGACGGATATTGCGAACCCAGGGGGCGTAGAAGGACGCATAGAGCGCGGTCAGCCAGGACAGGCCGACGGCGACGCCGAGGTGAAACGTAAACAGGCTATGGAGGCGGCTGAATTCGCCCGCCTTCTCGTCAATGGTCATCGGAGAAACCCCCAAATCAGGATTCGTATGGTCGATGTTTTATGGTTTTCGACCGGTTAACGTGATTTGGGGATCTTGCGCAATACACGCGTTGTCGCGGAGACATCCTTCTTCCGGCCAAGCTTCCGTTGCCCAGCCAGAAGAATAAAGTCTCTAAGCTTGGCGTTTCGCCTTCTCGTCTTCGATCAGCTTCACGAAACGGTCGAAGAGATAATGGCTGTCCTGCGGGCCCGGTGAGGCTTCCGGGTGGTACTGGACCGAGAAGGCGGGCCGGTCGGTCAGCGCGATGCCGCAATTTGAGCCGTCGAAGAGGGAGACATGCGTCTCGACGGCATTGTCCGGCAGGCTCTCGGGATCGACCGCGAAGCCGTGATTCATCGAGGTGATCTCCACCTTGCCGGTTGTTCTGTCCTTCACGGGGTGGTTCGCCCCATGGTGGCCCTGGTGCATCTTCTTGGTTCGGCCGCCGACGGCGAGGCTCAGCATCTGGTGGCCGAGACAGATGCCGAAGGTCGGGATCTTCTCCTCCAGCACCTTTCGGATCACGGGCACCGCATATTCTCCGGTCGCCGCTGGATCGCCAGGGCCGTTCGAGAGGAAAACCCCGTCCGGCTTGAGGGCCAGCACGTCCTCCGCCGATGCGGTGGCGGGCACGACCGTGACCTTGCAGCCCGCCCGCGTCAGCAGGCGCAGGATGTTGCGCTTCACCCCGTAGTCGATGGCGACCACGTGGTACTTGCTTTCATCGGTCTTCCCGTAGCCCTGTCCAAGGTTCCAGGTGCTCTCGTCCCAGTCGAAGCGCTGCGCGCTCGTGACCATGGGAACGAGGTCGAGCCCGTCCATGGAATGCAGGGTGGCGGCGCGGGCCTTGAGGCTGTCGATGTCGAATCGGCCGTCGGGATCGTGCGCGATCACCGCGTTCGGCATGCCCTTCTCGCGGATCAGGGCGGTCAGCGCGCGGGTGTCGATGCCGGTCAGGCCGATGATGCCGCGGGCTTTGAGCCAGGAATCGAGGTGGCGGGAGGCGCGCCAGTTCGACGGGTCCGTAACCGCGGCGGCCATGATGGCGCCACGCACCCCGGACGAGGATGCCGCATTCACGCTCTCGATGTCTTCCTCGTTGGCGCCGACATTGCCGATATGCGGGAAGGTGAAGGTGATGATCTGCCCGGCATAGGACGGGTCGGTCAGGATTTCCTGATAGCCCGTCATGGCCGTGTTGAAGCAGACCTCGCCCGTGGCCTCGCCGATGGCGCCGATGCCGAAGCCTTCGAGGACGGTGCCGTCCTGAAGCACGACAACGGCCGTGGCGCGCGGCTCCGTCCAGCCACCCGAGGAGCTCCCGGTGGTGTCTTTGTCTTGCAGCATCGTCATGATCTCTTGTAAGTCCGAACCCAATGGGTCGCGCTTGAGCAGGCGTGCCCGAGACGCCCTTGACCTATCCTCGTGACTTAAGGGGCCGCTCGCGCCACGTCAACGCTCAAGCGTTCAATGGTAAGGAGAAGCGCATGCTGCGCGAACGTTTCACCGCGGATATGAAGGCAGCCATGAAGGCCGGCGACAAAGGCAGGCTGGGCGCAATCCGCCTGATCCAGGCCGCGCTGAAGGACAAGGACATCGAGGCCCGCGGCGCCGGCAAGGGCCAGGCTTCCGACGAGGAGATCCTGGCGCTCCTGCAGAAGATGATCAAGCAGCGCCAGGAATCGATCGCCATGTACGAGCAGGGAGGCCGTCCCGAGCTGGCGCAGCAGGAGAGAGAGGAGGCCGCGGTGATCACCTCCTACCTGCCGCAGCAGATGGATGAATCCGAAGTGAAGGCGGCCATCGAGGCCGCAATCGCCGAGACGGGCGCCGCCTCCATGAAGGACATGGGCAAGGTGGTGGGGATCCTGCGCGGCAAATATGCCGGCCGGATGGACTTCGCCAGGGCGAGCGGCCTCGTGAAGGAGATGCTGCCCAAGGGCTAGGCCCTCAGGCGGCTCGATCCGCCTGTCCCGCCATCTCGTCCAGGAGCGCCCGGGTCGTCACGACGCGGGCGAACTCGAAGCGGAGCGTCGCCACATGGGCGGCATGGATGCCCTCGGCAGGGATCGTTCCACCCGCTCCGTCGGGCAGGTCGAAGCAGTCGCAGGCATCCTCCACCAGCACCATGTCGTAGCCGAGATTGGCTCCGACCCGCACAGTCGTCGAGACGCACATGTCGGTGGAGATGCCGAAGACCACGACCGTCCGGACGCCGAGCCGCTTGAGCCGCAGGTCGAGGTCCGTGCCGATGAAGGCGGAGTTGACGCTCTTGGAGATGAGCGGCTCCCCGCCGCGCGGCCCGAACCCGGGCCGGAAGGCATTGCCAGGCTGCCCCGGCGCCAGAGTCGAGCCCGGCGTCACGGAGTCGTGGCGCACGTGGATGATCGGGAGATTGCGGATCCTCCAGGCCCCGAGAAGGGCTTGGCCGTTGGAATCGACAGCCTCGTTCCAGCGGCGCGGCCAGGAGGGGAGGTCGAAAGCCAGCTGCATGTCGACCGGCAGAAGGACGGCGTTGGCAATGGTCATGGGAAGCTCCTTGAGTCCCTCGGTTTTCGCGCATCGCGATGCCGGTTTCACTCGACAAGATGACGGCCCGACCGGCTAAATGCCGGTCGGAGCTCCTCAGGACGGCGGTTTGATCTTCATGCTGGACGAGAAAGACAGGATTCTCATCGGCGCCCTGCGCAAAAACGCGCGGGAGAGCCTCGTCGGCCTCGCCCGCAGCGTCGGGCTCTCGCGAAGCGCCACGCAGGAGCGGATGCGCCGCCTGGAGCGGGACGGCGTGATCAAATCCTATACCGTTGCGCTCGCGTCCGAGCACGATCCCGCGGTCCGGGCCATGATCGCCGTCACCTTCGAACCCGGCTTCCGCTGCAAGCACGTGGTGCCGCACCTTTCCGGAATCCCCGAGATCGTCGCCTGCCATTCCCTGACCGGCGCCATCGACATGATGGTGATGGTGGCCTGCGACACGAACACGACCCTCGACCGGATCCGCGATGCGGTCGCCGCCGTCGAGGGGGTCGCGACCGCCACGACCCATATCGTCCTGGGCACCCCCCTGGCGCGGGGGTGAGGCGCCCGCCTCGTTACATGGCCTCGATCCTGTGAATTGCGGGCAAACCGAGAGCCGCCCACGATTTTCGTTCCGATTGACGGCCGCCCTAGTTTATCCAGCAGGCTTGGAGAATTCGCTTCGTGCGCTACCCGCCCCAGATCCTCGAGGAGATCCGCGCCCGGCTGCCGGTATCGGCCGTCGTGGGCAAGCGCGTGCGGCTCAAGAAGGCCGGGCGGGAGTGGAAGGGGCTGTCGCCGTTCAATGCGGAGAAGACGCCATCCTTCTATGTGAACGACCAGAAACAGTTCTATCACTGCTTCTCCTCCGGCAAGCATGGCGACATCTTCACCTTTCTCCAGGAGACGGAAGGGCTATCCTTCCCCGAAGCCGTGGAGCGCCTGGCGGCGGAAGCCGGGGTTGCGCTGCCCAAGCTCACCCGCGAGGACCGGGCCGAAGAGGTCAAGCGCAACAGCCTCTACGACGTCCTGGAGATGGCGGCGGAGTTCTTCATGACCTCCCTCCAGGGCCGTTTCGGCGTGAAGGCAAGGGATTATCTCGCCGGGCGCTCCCTGAGCCGCGAGACCCAGGAGCGCTTCCGCATCGGCTATGCGCCCCCGGAGCGCTATGCCCTGCGCGATCATCTGGCCGGCAAGGGCGTCCCCCTGGAGATGATGGAGGAGGCGGGCCTTCTCTATTCGGGCGAGGATGTGAAGATCCCCTATGACCGGTTCCGCGACCGGATCATGTTCCCGATCTGCGACCTGCGCGGCCGGGTCATCGCCTTCGGCGGCCGGGCCATGAGCGCCGAGGTCTCGGCGAAATACCTCAATTCTCCGGATACGCCGCTCTTCAACAAGGGCCGGCTCCTCTATAATTTCCACCTCGCCCGAAAGCCCGCCCACGACAGGGGAACCGTGATCCTTGCGGAGGGCTATGTGGACGTGATCTCGCTGAGCGTCGCGGGCTTTCCCAACGCGGTGGCTCCGCTCGGAACCGCCCTGACGGAGGACCAGCTTGCGCTTCTCTGGCGCATGGCCGATGAGCCGGTCCTCTGCTTCGACGGCGACAAGGCGGGACGGCGCGCGGCCTACCGGGCCCTCGACATCGCCCTGCCGAACCTCAGCGCCGGGAAATCCCTGCGCTTCGCCATGCTTCCGGAAGGGCAGGACCCGGACGATCTCGCCCGGACGGGTGGACCGGCGGCCATCGAGCGGGTGCTGGCCTCGGCGCGGCCGCTGATCGACATCCTGTGGGCGCGGGAACTGGAGGCGGGCCCCCTCGACACTCCTGAACGCCGGGCGGCCCTGGAGAGGCGCCTTCGCGAATCACTGGCACTGATTCGGGACGAAACCCTCAAACGGTACTACCGGGAGGACATCGAGGCGCGCCTGTCCACGCAGAATCCTGAGCCGCGGCCGGGCCGCTTCCAACGGCATGGCGGCGGCTCGCGACGGGAGCGCTGGGCGCCCGCTCCGACCACCCCGAGTGCCCGGGTCAGCATCAGCCCGCTTCTCGCACGCAGTGCCCTTTTCACCGGTGGAACGGCGGAGTCCCCCCGCGAGGCGATCATTCTCTGCGCTTTCCTGGCCCATCCGGAAATGCTGCATAGCCATGCTGAAACCCTTGCGGAGCTTGAGTTTGAGGGTAGGGGGGCGCAGGACCTGCGCCGGTTCCTGATCGATGACGCAGCCCATGGCGAACCGCCGGGACCGGACGTCATGCGGGTCCGCCTCGAGAGGTCGGGGCTTGCGCCGGTGGCGGAACGACTTACATATCTGGTTCGACCCGGCGACCGCTGGATGCTCGACCCGCACGCGGATTTCTTGCGACTTGAAGACGCATTGAGGCAGGCAATCACCTTGCATCGCCGCGCACGCACGTTACATAGCGAACTTCGGGCCGCGGAGCGCGCACTCGCCGAAGACGACAACGAGGCCAATCTCGCCTGGCTGCGAGAGGTCCAAAACCAGCTGTCTTCCGTCGAGGGTGCCGAGGCCGATCTAGACAACGGAGTTGTCCACCGCGATCACTGACGCTCGGATCTGGCCGGGTTCAGATGAGCGGGCTGAGCGGGGGAATGGTTAACGGTTAGTCAAGCGACTCGCTGTTTTATTGTTTGGAATGAATTTCGGGTGGTGAGGCCGTGGAGCTTCGCTGCCCGTTCGCGCATCGCCGATCTGGCTCGGGGGCCGGGGAGGCGACGGAGTAGTGCAAAGCATGGCAACGAAGGCAACCGAACGGGACGAAGCCGAGACCGCAGCTCCTGAGCAGCAGAGCGATGGGCCTCTTCTCGATCTGACCGATGCCGCCGTCCGGCGGATGATCAAGCTCGCCAAGAAGCGCGGCTACGTGACCTATGACGAACTGAACGAGGTCCTGCCCTCCGAGGAGTTCTCCTCCGAACAGATCGAGGACGTGCTCGGCCAGCTGTCCGAGATGGGCATCAACGTAGTCGAGTCCGAGGAAGCCGAGGAAGGCGAGAAGGCGGAAGCCGAGGAGGAGGAGGCCGAGGGCGGGGATCTCGTTGAGACCACCCAGGCCCGCGCCGTCGTCGTCCGGGAGACCACGACCAAGGAGCCGACCGACCGCACGGACGACCCGGTGCGGATGTACCTGCGCGAGATGGGCTCCGTGGAGCTTCTTTCCCGCGAAGGCGAAATCGCGATCGCCAAGCGCATCGAGGCTGGCCGCGAGGCCATGATCGCGGGCCTGTGCGAGAGCCCGCTGACCTTCCAGGCCATCATCATCTGGCGCGACGAGCTCGTCGAGGGCCGGGTGCTCCTGCGCGACATCATTGACCTCGAGGCGACCTATGCCGGCCCCGACGGCAAGGGTGCCCCACGGGAAGATGGTCCCGAGGGCGAGGAGGAAGCCGCGAGCGAGGATGGCGAGGGAGCCGTTCCGCCCGAAGGCGAGATGGACGACGACGATCTGGAGAACAACGTGTCGCTGTCGGCCATGGAGGCCGAGCTGAAGCCGCGGGTTCTCGAGACCTTCGATTCCATCGCTGACAATTACAAGAAGCTGCGCCGTCTCCAGGTCGAGCACGTGGAGCAGCGCATGCAGAACAAGCAGCTGACTCCGGCCCAGGAGCGGAAATACCGCGAGCTCAAGGCTGACATCGTCGCGTCCGTGAAGTCCCTCTCGCTCAACAACAACCGGATCGAGGCCCTCGTCGAGCAGCTCTACGATATCAACAAGCGGCTCATCTCGCATGAGGGCCGCCTGATGCGCTTCGCCGAGAGCCATGGTGTCGCGCGCGAGGAGTTCCTCAAGCATTACCAGGGCTGGGAGCTCGATCCGAAATGGGTCCTGCGCGTCTCCAAGCTCGGCGGCAAGGGCTGGAAGGACTTCGTCGCCAAGGGCAAGGACCAGATCCACGAGCTGCGCGACAAGATCCACAATCTCGCTTCCGAGACCGGCCTGGAGATCCAGGAGTTCCGGCGCATCGTCATGATGGTGCAGAAGGGCGAGCGCGAGGCCCGGCAGGCGAAGAAGGAAATGATCGAGGCGAATCTTCGTCTCGTGATCTCCATCGCCAAGAAGTACACGAACCGCGGCCTGCAGTTCCTGGACCTCATCCAGGAGGGCAATATCGGCCTCATGAAGGCGGTCGATAAGTTCGAGTATCGCCGCGGCTACAAGTTCTCGACCTATGCCACCTGGTGGATCCGGCAGGCGATCACCCGCTCGATCGCCGACCAGGCCCGCACGATCCGCATTCCGGTGCACATGATCGAGACGATCAACAAGATCGTCCGCACCTCGCGCCAGATGCTGCACGAGATCGGCCGCGAGCCGACTCCGGAAGAACTGGCCGAAAAGCTGGCCATGCCCCTGGAGAAGGTGCGCAAGGTCCTCAAGATCGCCAAGGAGCCGATCTCCCTCGAGACGCCCATTGGCGACGAGGAGGACAGCCACCTGGGCGACTTCATCGAGGACAAGAACGCGATCCTGCCCATCGACGCGGCGATCCAGTCGAACCTGCGCGAGACCACGACACGGGTGCTCGCCTCCCTCACCCCCCGTGAGGAACGTGTCCTGCGCATGCGCTTCGGTATCGGCATGAACACCGACCACACGCTGGAGGAGGTCGGTCAGCAGTTCTCGGTGACCCGCGAGCGTATCCGCCAGATCGAGGCGAAGGCGCTCCGGAAGCTGAAGCATCCGTCCCGGAGCCGGAAGCTCCGGAGCTTCCTGGACAACTGATCGGTCGCTCACGCCACCGACGACAAGAAAGCGCCCGACCGGGCGCTTTTTTATTTGCCAGAGTGATCGTCAATGGACCGGTGGAAGGTTGTGCGCGCCCCATAACCGCCGCGGGATCGCATCCCCCACGGCGAACTCGAAGGCATGGACGGCCCGGCGGTCGGCACTCAGGTCGCAGATGAATTGCAGATGGTACCAATGCTGCGCGCTGCGGAACGCGGCACCGTCGGCAATCAGCCTGTTCTGCCTCATTTTCACGTCTGCCATGGCATAGGCCACGACCCTGTCCGGCTGGAACTGCTTGAGGGTCGCGGCGATCTGGGCCATCGCCTCGATGCCGCAGAGCTGTTCGATCCGGGTTTCCTCGTCGAAGCGAGGCAGGGCCTGCCGCATCGCGCGACTGAGCGGGCTCGCCAGGACCTCGCCGGACAGTATCCTCGTCGCCCGGATTCTTGCCGGTGGACCGGGCTGCAATGGTTCAGGCGCGGCTGAAACTTGCGTTCGTTCCTGGACGGTGTCGGGCGGCGCCTGCGGTGAGGCCTCGGGGACCGGCGCGGCGCTGACCCTCGGTGCCAGCGCCTCGACCTCCGCCGGCGTCCAGATCTCGACCGGAATTCCTTCGTCGAGCGGCGGAATGGGCTGGGGCCTCAGCAGGGCCAGCCCGGCGATCAGCAAAAGGCCGTGCAGGCCGGCCGAGGCCGCAAGGCTGCGGGCCTCGGCACGCAGGTCGACACGATGGGATGAGGCGAGGACCGACTGTTCCATAAGGTGCCCGTGACCAGCCAATCCCTGCTTCGGCACTCAACCGAACCGTCCGGCGCGGAGCCGTTGCCGCGAGCGGCGGCCAGGGGACTGCGTCATCGCTCTGTCCTATCCTCTCACGTACCGCGCGGAAGCAGCGCGGCTCCGCCTGCCGCGATGGCGGCGAGGCTCGCCGCAGCGACGAGCCATCCCGCCTTCGTGGTTCCCAGACCGAAGGTCATTCCGGCCTTCACCACCGTGTTCGTGGCGACCGCGAGGCCGATGCCCAGCACGGCTGCGCCGAGGGGAAGGGAGGTGTGCGAAAGGCGGGCGAAGGACAACGTGACGGCATCCACATCCGCAAGGCCGGAGAGAATGGCGAGCAGGTTCAGGCCGGTCGCGCCGAACGTTTCGGTCATGACCTTTGCCAGGAAGCTGATGACGGCGATCAGAGCCGCCAGGCGCAACGCCATGCCGAGTTCGAAAGGATTCTTGATGTCCAGGTCCGGCTGGCCACGCTCTTCGCCGCCATGCCTGAAGAGGAGCCCTCCCGCCACGAGAACAAGGACGAGCCCGGCTCCGCCGAGGGGCCATGCGAGGGGTGTCAGGAGTTGCGGATTGACTGCCGCCGCCACGACGATCACGCGCCCAACCATGACCGCGCTCGACAGGAGGATGCCGCCGGCCAGGAGCGGGCTCGCCGCGGGATGCTCCCGGGCGAGACGTGCGAGGGTCATGGTCGTCGCGGTGGAGGAGGCGAGGCCGCCTGCCAGCGCAGCCAGGGCGATGCCGTGCTGGCTTCCGAAAACCCGAACCGCCACATAGCCCACGAAGGACAGGGCGGCGATGATGATGGCGAGGAGCCAGATCTCCGCAGGATTGACGGAGTCGTAGGGGTCGATGGTCCGGTCCGGGAGCAGTGGCAACAGCAGGAATGTCATGGTGAGGAGGATGAGAACAGCGCGGATCTCCTCCCAGGTCAGGCGTCTCACCCAGCTGTGCAGAGGCTCCTTCAGGGCGAGGATGATGGTCGTCGTAACGGCGACCGCGACGGCGATCTGCAGATTTCCGAGCATCGTATAGGCGCCGAGCGCGAAAGCGATCAGGGCCGCGACGACGCCGGTGGCGCTGAAGTTGCCCTCCGACGATGCCTCCAGCCATGCGAAAGCGGTGAAGGCGAGGGCAAACGCGAGAAATGCGAAGCTGAGAAAGATCGCGCCCAGGCTGCCGCTGAGAATGGCGCACAGGGCGCCGAGCAGCGTCGCGAGCATGTAGGTACGAAAACCCGCCGTCCGCTCCCCTTCCGCTTCATCCCGCTGTTTCCAGCCACGCTCAAGACCGATCAGCAGGCCGATGGCGAGGGCAACGGCGAGACGTTCGAGCAGCGGATCCAGGATCATCGGATGTCCTTGGCATTGAGAACTCGGATCCTTTTACGTCACGCCTGACATTAGACCTAGAGCGTTTCAGGACCGGGCGCCGACAAGCACCTTCGCGAGCGCCGCCGCGTCGCTTCGCCGGGACGAGGTACGGCGCCAAGCGACGCCGATGGTGCGCACAGGTTCCGGCTCTGCGAACCGAACGAGTTGGACCCGTTCCGTGCCTTCCATCTCCGCCGCCATCTCAGGCAGGAGCGTGACGCCATAGCCGTTTGCCACGAGATGCATCACGGTCGACAGGCTTGAGGCCCCGAAGGCCATATGAACGCTGGGCGAGAGCGCACCGCAGACGCTGAGAGCCTGGTCGCGCAGGCAATGGCCTTCTTCCAGCAGCAGAAGATGCTCCGAGGCGAGAGCAGACGGGTCCATCCTCTCGTCCCCCCCGCAGCCTGCCCGTGCCTGTCGCGCCAACAGAAAGCGATCCTCGAACGCAGCCAGGGTCTCGAGTTCCGGCCGGTCCAGGGGAAGGGCGGCGACGATGAGGTCGAGATCGCCGCGGATGAGTTCGTCCACCAGTGCCGTCGTCTGGGTTTCACGGACGCGCAGGTCGAGGTCCGGATATCGCCTGTGAAGCGTGGGGAGAGCCCGCGGAAGAAGGTAGGGCGCGATGGAGGGTATGATCCCGAGCTTCAGCGGGCCGACCAGGGGAGGCTTATCCCGACGGGCATAATCCTCCAAGTCCGTGACGGAGGCGAGAATGGCGGCAGCTCGGCGGGCGATTTCGCGGCCGTCCGCGGTCAGATCGACGGCGTTGCGGCGACGTTCCACGAGATGAAGGCCCAAGGACTGCTCCAGGTCCTGGATCTGCATGGAAAGAGCCGGCTGAGTGACATGACAGAGTGCGGCCGCCCGCCCGAAATGCCGGGTCTCGGCGATGGCGGCAATGTAGCGAAGCTGGCGAAGCGTGAGCATAACGATAAGTTAAGCTGATCGTCGACGTCAGGCAATCGAATTGGACTAATGCCAAACGCCCGGTGATGGTGCCGCCTTCAGGAGGATCACCATGTCGAAACCGACCATGACGACCACGGCCGGAGCGCCGATTGCCGACAACCAGAATTCAGCCTCGGCCGGCCCCAGGGGACCACTGCTGCTGCAGGATTACCAGCTGATCGAGAAGCTGGCGCATCAGAACCGTGAGCGCGTTCCAGAGCGCGTGGTCCATGCCAAGGGCTCGGGTGCCTATGGCACTTTCACGGTGACGCAGGACATCACCGGGTTTTCCAAGGCCAGGCTCTTTTCGGAAATCGGCAAGCAGACGGAAGTCTTCCTGCGCTTCTCAACGGTGGCCGGCGAGCGCGGCGCTGCGGATGCTGAACGCGACGTTCGCGGCTTCTCGGTGAAGTTCTACACCGAGGAGGGCAACTGGGACGTGGTCGGCAACAACACGCCTGTCTTCTTCGTGCGCGATCCGTTGAAGTTCCCCGATTTCATTCGCACGCAGAAGCGCCATCCCTCGACGAATCTCCGCAGTCCCACGGCCATGTGGGATTTCTGGAGCCTGTCGCCGGAAAGCCTGCACCAGGTGACGATCCTGTTCTCGGATCGCGGCCTGCCGCAAGGCTATCGCTTCATGCATGGATTCGGGTCGCACACCTACTCGTTCCTCAACGCCGCCGGTGAGCGCTATTGGGTAAAGTTCCACTTCAAGTCGCTGCAAGGGATCAAAACCTGGACCAACCGCGAGGCGGAAGCCGTGATCGCCAAGGATCGGGAGAGCGCTCAGCGCGACCTCTACGAAGCCATCGAGCAGGGCGACTATCCGCGCTGGCGCGTCTGCGTGCAAATCATGCCGGAAACCGACGCCGAGAAGACGCCCTACAATCCGTTCGACCTCACGAAAGTGTGGCCACATGCGGATTATCCGCTGCATGAGATCGGTCTTCTGGAGCTGAACCGGAACGCCAGGCATTATTTCGCCGAGGTGGAGCAATCCTCCTTCTCCCCGTCGAACATCGTGCCGGGGATCGGCTTCTCGCCGGATAAGATGCTCCAGGGGCGCATCTTCGCCTATGCGGACGCGCATCGCTACCGGGTCGGCACTCATTACGAGGCCCTACCCGTCAACCGTCCGCGCTGCCCGGTTCACCATTACCATTCCGATGGCGCGATGCTGTTCGAGGTGCCCGAGCGGGGCGACGCCTATTACGAGCCGAACTCCTTCGGCGGCCCGACGCAGGATACCCGCCTCGCCGAGCCTCCGCTGAAGATCTCGGGCGACGCGGACCGCTACGACCACCGGATCGGCAACGACGATTACAGCCAGCCAGGGGCCCTGTTCCGCCTGATGAGCGACGAGCAGAAGGCGCAGCTCATGAACAACATCGCCGAGGCGATGCAGGGTGTGCCGGTCGAGATCGTGAAGCGCCAGGTGCTCCACTTCTATCTCGCTGACAAGGCCTATGGCCTTGGTGTCGCCGAGCGGATGGGCCTGTCGCCGAGCGAGGCTGTTCCACAGGCGGCGGAGTAAGCCATTCTCCCGATCCCTCCTGTCGGGCGCCCGGTTTGCCGGGCGCCCGCTTCATATCCGAGACTGCCCGCGGCCGGTGACGACGGCGCACATTCATCGCCGCATTTCCACCCGCGCCATGCAACCCGAGCCCAGCCTGACCGTTCTGTCCTGAGTGGAGCGGGACAGGCATGGCGGCGCAGACATCGTCAAAGAAGGTCATCTATGCCGCGCTGCTCGGCAATTTTCTGATCGCGATTACCAAATTCGTCGCTGCCGGCTGGACCGGAAGCTCGGCGATGCTGAGCGAAGGGGTCCACTCGCTTGTCGATACCGGCAACGAGCTCCTGCTGCTCTACGGGCTCCATCGGTCGGCGAAGCCGCCGGACCGCGCCCATCCGCTCGGTTATGGACGTGAGCTCTATTTCTGGACCTTCATCGTCGCACTCCTCATCTTCGGCCTGGGCGCGGGCGTGTCCTTTTACGAAGGCTTCATTCATATCCGTCGTCCCGAGCCCATGGAGAATCCGCGGATTGCCTATGTGGTGCTGGGACTGTCGATGCTTTTCGAGGGCGGCTCGTGGTGGATCGCGCTCAAGGAGTTCCGCAAGGCAAAAGGGGCTCTCGGCTATCTGGCCGCCGTACGGCAGAGCAAGGACCCGACGACCTTCACCGTTCTGTTCGAAGATACTGCCGCGCTGGCAGGATTGCTGATCGCGTTTGCGGGCGTCGTCGCCGCCGAATATTTCGCGATGCCCGAGCTGGACGGTGTCGCATCCCTTGGCATCGGGGCAGTCTTGGCCATGACCGCCCTTGTGCTTGCCCGGGAAACGAAGGGCCTCCTCATCGGGGAGGCCGCTCATGTCGGCCTGCAGGAGGCGGTTCTGGCCATCGCGCAGGAGGACCCGGCGGTCGAACGTGCCAATGGCGTGGTGACAGTCCATCTGGCGCCAAACCAGGTCGTTGCCGCGCTCAGCGCCGAATTCTCCGATGAACTGCGGACGCCCGACATCGAAGCCTGCGTCACCCGCGTCGAGGCAAGGATCAGGCAGGCGCATCCCGAGATTGTGACCTTGTTTATCAAGCCGCAGAGCGCGGGTACGTACCGGCGCCAACTCGAGACGAAGGCCGCTCTGCACAGCGATTGAGACGGAGGCGAAACGGCGGTTCATGTCTCCACGCGCTTCAGATCGAATCTTACGGGCGCAGGACCGATGGGCCATCGACGAAGGTGAGACTCGCGTTTCATGCCGGCATCCCGGGTCCGAGACGTGCGACGAGGAGATGTCCCTTCCGCAACCCAGCATTGCACGGGCAATGGGAGAGGCCGGAGCTTTTTTGGTTTATAGGCGAGTGGCATAATGCCCCGCCGAGGCCGAGCGTCCGCCGCGCCTCTCAAAAAGAACGCCATGGACACCAAATCGACCGTCATCCCTGCCGCCACGCCTGCCCGAACCGTGACGGAGGGAGTCGCCATCCCGATCCTTGCGGCGATCAGCTTCTCACATTTTCTGAATGATCTGATCCAGTCGCTCATCCCGGCGATCTATCCGATCCTCAAGTCGAGCTATGCGCTCGACTTCGGGCAGATCGGCCTCATCACGCTCACGTTCCAGCTCACGGCGTCCCTCCTCCAGCCGCTTGTCGGTTTTGCAACCGACAAGAAGCCGAGACCGTTCTCCCTCGTCGTCGGCATGGGCTTCACGCTCGCCGGCCTGCTCACACTCTCGCGGGCTTCGTCGTATCCGCTCCTTCTCCTGGCCGCGGGACTTGTCGGCATGGGGTCGTCGGTCTTCCATCCCGAATCCTCCCGCGTGGCCCGCATGGCTTCAGGGGGGCAGCATGGCTTGGCGCAGTCGATCTTCCAGGTCGGCGGCAATGCCGGAACAGCGGTCGGACCGCTGCTCGCGGCCTTCATCGTCGTGCCCATGGGACAGCCGAGCATCGCGTGGTTCTCGTTGGTTGCCCTGCTTGCCATGGTTGTCCTGTCCCAGGTGGGACGATGGTATCGGAACAAGCTCGTCGCCTTGCAGGCGAAGTCCCGTGCGACGGAACACAGGTCCCATTATTCCCGGAAGCGGATCTTCTGGTCGATCACGATCCTGATGCTCCTCGTGTTCTCGAAGAACTTCTACACCGCGAGCATCACGAGCTACTTCACGTTCTATCTGATCGCGAAGTTTCAGCTCTCCGTCCAGGACGCACAGCTGCACCTGTTCATCTTCCTCGGCGCCGTGGCCGCGGGCACAGTGCTCGGCGGGCCGATCGGGGACAGGATCGGGCGCAAATACGTGATCTGGTTCTCGATCCTCGGCGTGCTGCCTTTCACCCTGGCTCTGCCTTATGCGAACCTGTTCTGGACCGGGGTGCTCAGCGTGGTCATCGGCCTCATTCTGGCTTCGGCCTTCTCCGCCATCCTCGTCTATGCGACGGAACTGGTGCCCGGGCGGGTCGGCATGATCGCGGGACTCTTCTTCGGGCTCTCGTTCGGCATGGGGGGGCTGGGCGCGGCGGTACTCGGCGAACTGGCCGACTGGACCAGCATCGAGACGGTCTATCGCGTCTGCTCGTTCCTGCCGGCGATCGGGCTGCTCACGGTCTTCCTGCCGCACGAACGGCCCAGGGGCCGCATGGCGTAAGGCGGATCAGCGCCAGGAATAGTTGAAGCTGACGCTGATCCGCTCGCTCTCCGCAGCGTTCATGGGAACCTCGTGCCGAAGCCAGCTCTCCCAGAGCAGGATCGTGCCGGGCCTCGGGGCCATGTAGGCGAATTGCCGGTTCTCGAGCTTGGCCCTGGCCTTCCGGGGAGGAGCCGCCATCATGAATCCAAGACGTGGGTCCTCGAGCTTGAGGGCGCTCGCCCCATCCGGAATCGTGACGTAATAGGTGCCGCTCACCACCGAATGCGGGTGGATGTGGGACGTGTGGATGCCTCCCGGTGGCAGGATGTTGATCCAGAGCGAGTCGAGCTCGAGCTTGCGGCCCTTCAGGTCGAACTCGAGCTCTTTCGCGAAGGCGGCCACATGAGAGTTGAGCTGTTTCAGCAACTCCTCGAAGACGGGCACGCGCCAGGGCAGATCATCGAGGGAGGCATAGGACGTGTAGCCGGGGTAGCCGTTCTTCTCGCACCAGCGCTGGCCGGCCACGTCATCCTCCGCGATGGACCAGCAGGCCGTCTCGAGATCCGCGTTGAGGCGCGCCGCCTTGGTCTCGGGAAGCTCCGCGCGGTAGACTTTTGTGACGAAAAGCGTTTCGATGGTGGACATGGCAAGGCTCTAGCTTTCGCGGCGGAGAGTGTCAAAACGAAAGCAGTTCGGCAAGCGGCGGAGGGGCGATTTCAAGGGCACCTCTCCTTGCAGGTTTGTCCGCACGATCCCACCTTGGCGGTATAATGCTCTCGCTCTCACCAACCAGTCCCTTCGAGGATTCCCTGGAACTGGCGCGCAGCCTGGATCCGGAGACCTTGTCGCGCGTCATCGCTCTGCGCGACTGGCTCGTGACGGAAGCTGCCCGGATGGATGACCTGAACGCCATCATGAGCGCCTTCATCGAGCGGTTGCGCGAGCTTGGCCTGCCCATCGATCGGGCCGCCTCGGCCATCGAGGCTCTCCATTCGGAATATGCGGGGATCGGGCGGTTCTGGACAAAGGAAGAGGGCACCATGGTGCGCTATCTTCCCCATGGCGACCGCCGTTCGCAGGTGTATGGGTCGAGCCCCTTCGCCCATGTCAACAGAACCGGGGAATGGCTGCTGCTCGACATTGCCACGACTCCGGACGACACCTTCCCCATCCTCGCAGAGCTCAGGGAAGGCGGCTATCGCCACTATCTGACGATTCCGCTTCGCTTCAGCAGCGGCGCGGAGAACGCCATCTCCTTCGCGACCCGCTCGCCCCGCGGTTTCGACGAACAGACGCTGAAGATCCTGCATCTGGTCATCCCGTCCTTCGCCCTTGTGATCGAGATGCGTACGACGAGCAACCGACTCGACGAGGTCCTTCGCATCTATGTGGGCGACGACCCGCATCGGGCCATCCTGTCGGGGGTGATCCTTCGCGGCCAGGTCACGCGCATCCGCTCGGCGATCCTCTTCGCGGATATGCGCGATTACACGCAGATCTCCTCGACCTTGAGCCCTGAACATGCGGTCGAGCTCCTGAACAACTATTTCGACTGCCTCGTTCCTCCGATCGAGGACGAGGGCGGGGAGGTGCTGAAATATCTCGGTGACGGCCTTCTGGCGATCGTTCGCGACCGTGGCGACGACACGGGCGGCGCGCCGCAGTCGGCTCTGTCCGCCGCGACCAAGGCCCTTAGGCGCGTCCAGGCCGCCAACAGGGAGGGGCGCTTCCCGGCGCCCGTGAATGTAGGCATTGCCCTGCACCACGGCGACGCGGCCTACGGCAATGTCGGATCAGGACGGCGGCTGGATTTCACCGTGATCGGCCGCGACGTAAACTTGGCGAGCCGGATCGCGGAACTCAACAAGCAGCTCGGAGAACCGCTGCTCATGTCCAAGGCTTTCGTGGAACATCTCTGGGGGAATCCGACGCCTCTTGGAGCCCAGACGGTGGAGGGGTTCGACGAGAAGATCGAGGTCTTCAGGCCGTAATGGATCCGCCAGGCGGACGGCACTCCCGTCCATGCGTGGACACCCGTTGCCGAGCGACCCTTTTTCCAGCTAAAAGCCGCTGACCCTTTTCCAAAGGGCCTGTAGCTCAATGGTTAGAGCCGGCCGCTCATAACGGTCTGGTTGCAGGTTCGAGTCCTGCCAGGCCCACCACTTCTTCCCTCGACGAAAGGGCATTCTTCCTTCGCTTACAACGGTTTTGCGCCGTGTCCGGGGGTCGAGCACCGCTCCGGGCGCACGCCCGGAAAGAGGTGGATGGCTGCGCTGAATCCCGGGTGAATCGCTGCCTCCCGGCCCAGAGCCCTGTCGAGGCCCTGCGTACCACCGACCGGTGCGGCCAAATCTGATATCCCTTCCACTCAGCCATGACGTGCCATCCGGCGATCCACGCGTCGCATGCTGGCATAGACGGCTGGCAGGGACTTGTGCGTCCCGTGCTCGTCGCACGCTGTGGTGCATTGGTAACAGTGCGAAGAGGTGCGGATGGTCTTGGAGGGCAATCACATTCTGACCACATTGGAGGGCCAAGCGCAGCCGTGCCTTCCGGGAGCCGGATCGTCCGGGCTTCGTGAGGGTAGTTAACCGAAGCGCAGCCGATGGGATGAACGCGACCATGTACAGTCCGACGACTTTGGAGACCTATTTTCTCCAACTCGTGAATGAGACCCGCGCCAAGGCCGGAGTGCAGGCACTCTCATTCGACGGCGAGCTTCTGGCAGCCGCCGATGGGCACAGCCTCTGGATGGACCAGAACGACAAGCTGACCCATACGGGCGAGAACAGCACCACCGCCGGATACCGCGTGACTCAGGCGGGCTACGGATATGTCAGCGTCGCCGAGAATATCGGATACGTAAGCGGACCCCTGAACGAGGCGACCGTCCTCAACCTTCACGAGACAATCCTGAAGACGCCAACCTACTATTCGAACACCATCAGGGCCCATTACGAGGAGATCGGGATCGGCCTGAAGGCGGGCACCTTGTATGGAGAGGACGTGGTCTTCGTTACGCTGAACTTCGGCACACCGGACGACCAGGAACGCGTGGAGCCCGACGATGTGGGCCCGGCCGTGCCGGATGAGACCGACACGGGAGGAGCGGAGGTCATCGCTGGCACCAGTCAGAACGACGTCTTGTACGGGACAACAGGGGACGACCTGATCTACGGGTATGCCGGCCATGATGTCATTCACGGACTGGGCGGAATGGACCTCATGTATGGCGGCACGGGCAACGACACCTATTACGTGAACCAGGCAGACGACAGGGCCATTGAGAGGGCAGGGGAAGGCAACGACACCGTCTACAGCTCGATCACCTACTCGCTGCAGGGGCAGGTCGTGGAAAATCTTACCCTGAACGGCTCCGCAAACATCGACGGCACCGGCAACAGCCTGCACAACAGGCTGACGGGCAACGGGGGCGCCAATGTCCTCGACGGTGGGGCCCTGAACGATATCCTGAACGGCAGGGCCGGCAAGGATGTCCTGATCGGCGGCTCCGGCAGCGACATCTTCGTGTTCGAGACCGAGGCGGATGCCCGCGGTGATACCATTGCCGACTTTGAGCAGGGATATGATCGGATCAACCTGGTGAACATCGATGCGAACCGGGCGCTGGAGGGCAACCAGACATTCACGTTCATCGGCACAGAGCGTTTTCACAACGTCGCCGGAGAGCTGCATGTCTACCATCCGGCCGACGGTAACACCTATATCTCGGGCGACAGCGACGGCAATGGCGCCGCGGACTTCGCCATCAAGGTGCTTGGCTGGCACACCTTCACGAGTGCAGACTTCGTGCTCTGACGCTGGCGCTCGCGCCTCCCAACTCGGCCGTTTTCGTGAAAATGCCGCTGTCCCTTAGAACCGGCGAGGCGAGGGCAGCGGCATCTCGACGATGCGATGCGTCGAAGAGGCAGGTGCTTAGTCTCACGTCTACGCTCATTCTGGTCGATGCTTGATCGCCCTAAACTTGTATACTAGAGTACATGTTGTGTGACTACACCGAGACAGCAACGAAGTCACATTGGATCGCGGGATGCGTTGCACTGCCGCCATAACAAGTTTTAGGGAACTCAACCGATGCCAATCTCAAAAACTGCTCTTTTCTTCGCCTCGGCACTGGTCGGAATAGGTTTGGCTGCCGGCACGGCCCAGGCTCAGGATGTCCCCCCTCCCGGGACGAGCCCGCGCATCGACGCCATCAAGAAAGCTGGCGAGTTGAGAGTGGGCGTGTTGTCCAATCCGCCCTGGCTCGTTGAGGACACCACCGGTTCGGGCGAGGCGTGGGCTGGCCCGGCTTGGACGTTATCCAAGGAATTTGCCAAGCGTCTCGGCGTCAAGCTGGTACCCGTTCCAGTCTCTCACGAGACGAAGGTGCCGGTTCTTGCTGCGAACCAAGTCGATCTCACGATTTCTCCGCTTTCGGTGACCAAGGAACGACAGAATGTCGTCGACTTCGTCACCTATTCCAAAACCAGCCTTTGCGTTTTCGGCCGCGCCGATAATCCCAAGGTCGCAAACGCCAAATCGATCGATGATTTCAATAACCCAGACATCACGGTCGCCTACTTTACAGGCGGCGGTGAGGAGAACTGGGTGAAGCAACGCTTCCCGAAGGCGAAGTTGCGTGGCGTGTCCAGCGCCGGCACGGCGGCTCCGGTCGAAGAGATCATGGCCCGTCGCTCCGATGTCACCCCGATCAACCGGATTCCGTGGATTGCTCTGAACAAAAAGGTGAAGGGTCTCAAGGCGCTGCCGGAAGGCAACAACTGTCAGGACAGCACCGAAGCCGCGAACGAAATCGGCCTCGCGCTCGATAAGAACCAACCGGAGTTCCACAAGTGGCTGAAATCCGTCGCTGATCCGATGCTGCCTGCGTTGCAGGCTGAAGAAGAACGTATCGTCGAGACGATGTAGCTCGCAGCCGACGTACATGTTTCCGATGCCGGGCGCTCGACCCGGCATCGGCTCCACTCCTGCTTTCACTTGCTGAAGTGGCTTCCATCATGGAATTCAATTTCGAACCTGTCCTGCGGAGTTGGCGCTTTCTGCTCGACGGCCTGTGGGTTACATTGCTCCTCGCATTCGGTGTCGCCGTCTGCAGTCTGCTTCTCGGGACGGCCGTAGGCTTGGCGAGGCGCTATGGGCCGCAGTGGCTGAAGCCCGTCCTCGTCTTCTATATCGATTCCATGCGGGCGATTCCGGTTCTGGTTGTCCTCGTGTGGATCTACTTCGCGCTCCCCGCCATCACGGGCTGGAATATGCCGCCATTCTGGTCGGCACTGTTCGCCCTTTCGTTCCATCTGGCCGCCTACGTGGCGGAGGTGGTGCGTGCCGGTATCGAATCTGTGCGTCCGGGTCAGATCCGTGCAGGGCTGGCGCTCGGCATGTCGGGACCCCAGGTGGTGCGCAAGATCGTGTTGCCACAGGCCATTGTGCGCATGATGCCCGCCTTTGGCTCGCTTCTGTCACTCTCCATCAAGGACACGGCCATCGCAGCTGTCATCGCGGTGCCGGAGCTGATGCGTCGAGCAGATTCGATCGCTGGGCAGTCTTACACCCCGGTTGAGGTCTTCACGACCGTGATGATCATCTACTTCCTTATCATCTTTCCCGTCACCCGCGCGGTCGACATTGTCTATAAGCGCATTGCCTTCCTGGGGCGGTCATGAACCTGGATTGGTCCATCATTCCGGCGAGCGCTGGTGCGCTTGCACATGGCGCTCTCATCACGATCGCCCTTACCGTCCTGACGATGGCGATTGCCGTTCCCTGTGGGATCGTTGTGGCGATGTTGCGCGAGTCACACTTGCGCCCAGTCGCATTTTTGGCCACCTGCTTCGTCGAGTTGTTCCGAAATATTCCGATCATCCTCGTGGTATACTGGGCATTCTACGTCATGCCCGTGATCTTTGGCCTCGCCTTTTCGCCTTTCGTTACCGGCCTGGTGGCTCTTTCTTTGAATAACACCGCCTATAATTCCGAGACATTCCGATCCGGAATCAAGTCCATCCGCAAGGGCCAGACGGAGGCAGCGCTCGCGCTTGGCATGAGCACAGCTCAGTCGTTCCGCAAGATCGTGCTGCCTCAAGCATGGCGACGAGTGCTTCCAGTCCTCGCTACCACATGGGTCACCCTGTTTAAGGATACGTCGCTTGTATCCGTCATTGCCGTAGGGGATTTGGCCCACACCGCGATGCAGATCCGGTCCCAGACCTTCCGCGTGATCGAGATGCTCACTGCTATGGCTGCGATTTATTGGCTGATGGGCTATCCGCAGGCCAAGCTCGCAGATTGGATCCACAAGAAATTCGGGGTGACAGAATGACAGCCGCCGTCTCTGCGACGCAGACCGCTCCTGACATCGTCCTGCAGTACCGTGACGTTCGCAAGCAATATGGGAAATTCGTTGCCCTGTCAGGCGTTTCCATGGAAGTGAAGCGCGGCCAGGTGGTGTGCCTGATCGGCCCATCCGGGTCGGGCAAGTCCACACTTCTGCGCTGCACCAACGCCCTGGAAACCATTGACGGAGGTGAAATCCTGTTCGACGGCGTTTCGCTACCCAGGGACCCGGGGGCGATCCGCAAGGTTCGTCAGCGAATGGGGATGGTGTTCCAGAACTTTGAACTCTTCCCTCATAAGACGGCCATCGAGAACATCATGATGGGACCGACGACCGTTCTCGGCCTTTCTGAGGAGAAGGCGCGTCAGCGAGCTGAAGCTCTTCTCGCAAAAGTCGGTCTTACCGACAAAGCCGACAACTATCCGGCGAACCTCTCCGGCGGTCAGCAGCAGCGCGTGGCGATCGCCCGTGCACTTGCTATGGAACCGGAGGTGATGCTCTTCGACGAACCGACGTCGGCACTTGACCCCGAGACCATTGGCGAGGTGCTGAACGTCATGAAGGCACTGGCGGATGACGGCATGACCATGGTGGTCGTCACCCATGAGATGACCTTTGCCCGCCGCGTGGCGGATCACGTTGTCGTCTTCGAGAGTGGCCAGATCGTCGAACAGGGCCCGCCAACCCAGATCTTTGATGCACCGACACAGGCGCGGACCCGCGACTTCCTCGGTCATCTCGGCTGGAATGCGTAATCGGGAGCACCTGCGACGTGGCCGAGACGCCTCGACATAAGACCACTGCTCAAGAAAAGGCAGAGCACGAGAGCTTCCAGCCCATCGCGATGCCCGCAAGTGTCGCGGAGATCCATGACATCATACGTCAGGATATCATCTTCCTGCGCCTTCGACCGGGCACGCGCGTCTCCGAGAATGAACTCGCACGCCGGTTTGGGACGAGCCGCACGCCGGTGAGGGAAGCCCTGTTCCGGCTCGTTGATGAGAGCCTGATTGAAGTTTGGCCGCAGCGAGGCACGTTCATTACGCGCATCTCCCTGAAGGCGGTTCGTCGCGCTCGCTTCGTCCGGGAGGCAATGGAGATCGCGATCCTGCATCGAGCAGCCGAAAGGGGACTTTCGGAAGCAAGTCTGAGAGCGCTCGACAAGGCCATCAGCGATCAGGAGGCGGCACAAAGTGAGCCGGAGCGGTTCACTGTTGCGGATGACGTCTTTCACAGGGTGTTCGCCGAGTCCATCGACGTCGGAAATATCTGGGCGGTGCTGGAGCGGGAGAAGGCCCAGTTTGATCGTCTGCGCTTTCTCAGCCTTCCAAACGTCACGCCGGTATCGAAGCTGATTGAGCAGCACAAAGCGATGCTCCTGGCCGTTCGCGCGCGCAATGTTGCAGCGGCCGAGCGTGCCGCTCGTGAGCATCTGTCCGAGGTGCTGAAGGTTGCCGATACGCTGGCGGCCACACATTCCGAACTGATTGTGAACGATATTTGAGGACCCGAGATCGCAGCAAATCTGCGGCGTCCAGCCAGATCGGCCTTCGAGAGGCAAGTTCCTCGAGGCAGACAGGAACTCGCTGAAGCGCCGGACCAAAAGCGGTCTTGCGCTTTCCGGGTCGTCCGGTGCCCCTCGTTCACCTGCCTCACGGGGTTGGCGCCAGATCCAGGAATGCGGCGATCGCCGCCCAGCCGGGAACCGACAGCAGAGCGAACGGCATCGAGCCGGCCCTGTTCCAACCCGGCCAGCTCAGGACGAGCCGCCCTTGGCGGGGATCGTGGCAATCTTGTCCTTCGCGGCCCGACGGGGCGACCGTCGCTCCCTTGTCTTGGTTGCAGCGGATTTGGATTGCAAGTTCATCCAAGGGAGGCGGATAATGCCCTGCCCATCGGGCGAGGAACTCCTGTCAAGAGGGAGCCAGGCTGCATGTCTTCGAACCTCGACCAAATTCGTGACCAACAGCGTGAAACCTGGGATCAGTTCTCCGCCGGCTGGAACAAGTGGGACGAACTGGTCCAGAATTGGGAGGCTCCATTCGGCGAGGCGATGATCCGACTCGCCGATCTGCAGGAGGACTCCCGCGTCCTCGATGTTGCTTCCGGTACTGGCGAACCAGGGCTCACGGCAGCGATGCTTGTGCCGCATGGGCGTGTGACCGTGACGGACTTGTCCGAACGAATGCTGGCTGTGGCGGCGGAGAAGGCAGCGCGCCGCGGCATGCGCAATTTCGAGACCCGTACTTGCGACGCCGGCGCATTGCCTTTCCGCGACGCCAGCTTCGATGCTGTCCTCTGCCGCTTCGGTTTCATGTACTTTCCCGATGTCGTATCGGCTGCGCGCGAATTCGCACGGGTGGCGAAGCCGCAGGCGCGGGTTTGCGCCGCCGTTTGGAGCTCGCCGGACAAGAACCCCTGGGCGACCACCGTTACGGGCGCGATTGCCCGCCATGTGGATGTGCCTCCCGCGCAGCCCGGTTCGCCTGGCCTGTTCCGCTGTGCGCCAGAGGGCACAATGCGCGCCGCGTTCGGCGAGGCAGGCTTGCGTGACATTGTTGAGGAGGAGGTATCGACCTTCTTGGTTCATGAGACGCCGGAGCAATATTGGCAGTTCATGACCGAGATCGCAGCACCCGTCGTCGCGGCGCTTGCGAAGGCCGACGCGGCAACGCGGGACCGCATCCGGGCCGAAGTCCTCGAGGTGGCGCGCAAGTCTATGCGCGACGGAACCGTCCAAATGCTGTCGACAGCAACGGTGATCGTCGGCACGCGGTAGGGTCCTGCCTGGTCGCCTCCAACGACGGCCCAGACGAACGGCTATGGCGTGGTGATGTGCCTGACGTCATAGCGGTTCATCGCCGGGGGGCGGTGCGCCAGACCATGAGGGAGGGATCGCTCAAGCTCCAAGCTTCGTCGCTGCGCGAGCCAGTGCTGTCCCAGCCTGTCCAGTCCGATCAGGCCCCGCGGATCTCGCTCTCTCGGACGGCCCGCTCCACCGACCCGGATTTGATCCGGTATGAAAGTTCGCCGGTCTGGTCGGCCGGCATGAGCCGTACGATTTCGTAGGTGCTGGTGGAGCTCGTCCGGGCGTCGGCAAAACCGGCGTGCTTCAGTCGGACCATCTGGCGAACCTTGAATTTGTGGGACATGGCTGTTGATCTCCTCGGTGCGAGTGGAACTGTGAGCCTGCCATGGGGCAGGGTGGAAATTCTTATCGGCTTCGGGCCTTTCGCGCCGCGTAGCGTGCGTCGCGGGCGGCCTTGCGTTCCAATTCGAGCGTGGCGTCTGCAGCGGCCTTTTCGGCAGCGGCGCGCTCCTGCTGAGCCGCCATTTCAACGGCGATCCGTTCCTGCAGTTTTGCCGCCTCCGCGACCGATGCTGCTTTCGCGGCTTCGCGCTCGGCGATGCGCACATCGCGCGCGGCGCTGACAGCCTCGCGGGCTTTACGGCGCTCGATCACCGCCGGGTCATCATTCCCGGGCCGCTGGAGGAACTTTGCGGCCATGGTTTGTTTCGCCATCTTGGCAGCGTTGAGGCGCTCGCCAAATCTGTCTTCTTTCATTCTGTCTCTCTATCTCGCTTCTTGCTCGGATCGACGGCCGGGAATTATCGAACCCGTCTGATGCTGGTGATATTGCCCGGGGGCAGAGTGCCACGGCTCTGCTGGGCCCGCGCAATTCCTTCCACGGCCCGGCTGTCGCTCGCCTTCGAGGGCGTGTCGACCCACAGATAGGCAGTTCGGGAATCGTCGTAGCTCACAAGAAAGATCACCGATTTTGCAGGAGCGGATTTCCGGAACATGTTCATGGCAGCCTCATCGGTGGTTTCTCGAAAAAGAAAAGCCGCTCCCCAGGGAGCGGCTTCGTAAGAGGGGCGTCTAGGGGAGGACGCCGATCCATTCTTAGGCAAGCTGGATATTGTTCACCGCTACCTTGCCGGAGCGGCGATCTTCGGCTGTGTCGAAGGAAACCTTCTGGCCTTCCGTCAGGCCGCGCATGCCGGCGCGCTCGAGGGCCGTGGCATGGACGAAAACGTCCTTGCTGCCGTCGTCCGGCTGAATGAAACCGAAGCCCTTCATGTCATTGTAGAATTTCACGGTACCGATCATCATCGGGATAGCCTTTCGCAATTGTCGTAGATGCACGTGAACGTGGCGGCGCGCTGCGCCACCATCGATCGTTAAGTCGATGTTTTGGAAAGAAAGTCCGAACGTGCGCCTGGCAGTGCCAATAGCGAAACGGCCCGATTGTCCGGCCAAATGTCGATAATGTTCATATAGAACTTTATGGGTTATTTTACAAGGGGGCTGGTTAATTCAGGCAAAATTGATCCATTTCAGCTCCATGATTCGATTTCTCTCCGGGCCTGTTCTTCAAGAAAATTCCTAGAATTTTCTTAGGCTGATCTTGCTGCTGATGCCGCAGCTGCGCCGCGCTTAACTTGCACCCACAAGCTTTCTCTTCAGATGCCCTGTGTCCCGCGCCAGGATCTCGTTGGGAACCCGAATGCCTTATGCGGAGACGGGTTCTTCGGATCCCCGGCATCCAGCTCCGGCATGCCGTTTTGCCGCGGGCTGTTCTTAACCTTTCGTCGGGTGGACAAATTGGTATACTAATATATGAGTTTTCCGAAGAGCTCGCTTGGCGAGCAAAAACCGCATGCAGAGAACATGCGAGAGGAAATGCCCGTGTCCGAGGTCTTCGTTGCCCCTTCGCGGCCCCGCGGTCGCCGCGTGCATCCCGCCGGGAAGGTCAAGGACCGCCGACAGGTGCCGACAGCCTCGGCCGTCATCCGCCAGGATCTACGCAACGACATTCTCGCCCTTAAGCTTCTGCCCGGTCAGCCGATCGTCGAAAAGGAAATCGCGGAGGCTTATGGCGTCAGCCGGACCCCCGTCCGCGAAGCCGTGCTGAGACTGGCAGAGGAAGGGCTGATCGACATTTTCCCTCAATCGGGAACCTATGTCTCGCGCATTCCACTCCAGGCCCTGCCGGAGGCACTCATCATCCGCCGTGCTCTGGAAGAGACGAGCGCTCGAATGGCAGCGACCCGTGCCGGCCCACGAGAAATCGCCGCTATCGAAGCCGTCATGGATCGTCTGCGCGAAGCCGCAGCCAGGGGAGACCGGGAGCACTTCCACCAGAACGACGACGCCTTTCATGCCGCCATCGCCGAGGCGGCAGGATATCCGGGCCTCTGGCGCGTGGCGCAGCAGGTCAAGGTCCAAGTCGATCGCTATCGTCGGCTGACGCTTCCACAGGAGGGGCGGCTCGAGCGCGTGCTCATCGAACATGAGGCCGTGCTCGATGCCATCCGGCGTCGCGATCCCAGCGACGCGGCTCACCACATGGGTCACCACCTCGGAAGTCTCATGGCCGATATCGGCGACGTAGCAGGCTTGAATCCCGATTACTTCGATGTCGGCGGCAGCGCATCGCCCCACCCGAACGACGAGCTTACGACCCCCAAGAATAACCTGGAGACGAAATGACGATCGAGATCAGGCAGGTTTCGCATCCCGAGGCTGTGAAGCGCTTTGATACGGAGGAGCTGAGGCGGCACTTTCTCATCGAGCGCCTGTTTTCGCCCGATGAGGTGCTGCTCACCTACAGTCATATCGATCGTTTGATCGTCGGCGGCGCGATGCCGGTCAGGAACCGAGTGTCGCTGCCGACTCCGAAAGCCGTCGGCACAGACGCGTTTCTCAAGCGCCGCGAACTCGGTGTCATCAATGTCGGCGGCGCCGGCCGCGTCCTTGTCGGTGAAACGGTGTATGAGCTGGGGCGCCGTGACGGCCTTTATATCGGAATGAATGCGGGCGACGTAGCATTCGAAAGCACGGACGCGCAGGCGCCCGCCAAGTTCTACCTCATAAGCACGCCCGCCCATGCGACCTACGAAACCGTCAAGATCCCGCAGGAGAAGGCCAACAGCTTCAAGGTTGGTGAGCAGGCGACGGCCAACAAGCGCACAATTCACCAGTACATCATTCCAGGGGTGTGCCAGTCCTGCCAGCTGGTGATGGGCCTGACCCAGCTTGAGCCCGGCAGCATGTGGAACACCATGCCCTGCCACACCCACGACCGCCGTTCCGAGGCCTATCTCTATTTCGATCTCGGACTCGACACCCGTGTTGTCCACCTCATGGGAGAGCCGAGCGAGACACGCCACCTGATGGTGGCGAACGAACAGGCAATCCTGTCGCCCGGCTGGTCGATTCACTCCGGCGTCGGAACCGCAAACTATGCCTTCATCTGGGCAATGGGCGGCGACAATCAGGATTATACGGACATGGACATGGTCGCCATGTCGGACCTGCGGTGAGAATGCTTCGATGAACAGCCTTTTCGACCTCACGGAAAAGACGGCTCTCGTGACTGGCGCCAATACCGGTCTGGGGCAGGCCATTGCCGTCGCACTGGCCGGCGCCGGTGCCGACATCGTCGCCGTCGGCCGGTCATCGATGGCAGAGACTGAAGCTGCGGTGGCGAAAACCGGAAGATCCATCCAAACGATCTCGGCCGACCTCTCAACGCTCGAACCGATCGAGAGAATCGCAGCGGAGGCATCCGAGCGCGCCCGTGTCGACATCGTGGTCAACAATGCCGGCATCATCCGCCGTGCCGATGCCATCGACTATACGGAGGCGGACTGGGATGCGGTCATGGATATCAACCTCAAGACGGTGTTTTTCCTGACACAAGCGTTCGCCCGGAAAATGCTCGCGGACGGGAAGGGCGGCAAGATCATCAATATCGCGTCGCTCCTCTCCTTTCAGGGCGGCATCCGCATCCCGGCCTATACCGCCAGCAAGAGCGGACTTGCCGGACTCACACGCCTGCTTGCCTGCGAATGGGCGGGGCGCGGCATCAATGTCAACGCCATCGCTCCCGGCTATTTCACGACGAACAACACGCAGGCCTTGCGCGAGGATGCAGATCGCAACGCCCAGATTCTCTCGCGCATCCCCGCTGGCAAGTGGGGCGACCCGTCGGATCTGGGCGGGGCTGCGGTCTTTCTCGCGTCACGGGCCGCGGACTACGTCCATGGCATTGTTCTGCCTGTCGACGGGGGCTGGCTCGCACGATGAGGACGGGCGGATGAAATACAAGTTCGACTTCTCGGCGCTCGAGGACTATTGGCCCGAATTCTTGCGGGGTGCGCTGACGACGCTCGAGATGACGGCCATCGCGACCGTCCTCGGACTTGTCATCGGCATTCTCTGCGCCATCGGGCGACGCAGTTCGTCCGCTTGGCTCAGGACGGTCTGCGGGGCCTATATCGAGACCGTTCGCAACACGCCCTACATCATTCAGATCTTTTTCTTCTTCTTCGGTCTATCCAGCATCGGCATCAGGCTGCCTGTCTTCTTCGCGGCCATTCTGACTCTCATCATCAATGTCGGAGCCTATACGGCCGAAATCGTCCGTGCTGGCATGGACACGATTCACCCAGGGCAGATTGAAGCGGCCGAAGCACTTGGTCTTTCGCGCGCGCAGATCTACTGGGACGTCATCCTGCGGCCATCGCTCGAGCGGGTCTATCCGGCTCTCACGAGCCAGTTCGTTCTGATGATGCTTGCGTCCTCCATCACGTCGCAGATTTCTGCGGAGGAACTCACGGCGGTCGCCAACAACATCCAGTCGGTGACCTTTCGTGCCTTCGAGACCTACATCGTCGTGGCCGTACTCTATCTGGCTCTCGCCGTCCTCCTGAAGTTCGCATTCTTCCTCTTCGGTCAGGCAATCTTTCCCCGCCGACGCCGACTTGGCACGGCGTTGTGAGGTGGATATGGGCGGTGATTTCACACTCGACCATCTGCTTTATCTGCTCCAAGGCGTTGCCTGGACGGTCGTCCTCACGGTTCTCGCGTTCTTGCTGGGCAGTATTGCGGGATTCGGCGTGATGCTGCTGCGCACGTCCCGTTCGCGCTTTATTCGCAATGCCTCGCTCGTCTACGTGCAGATCATTCAGGGAACGCCTCTGCTGATTCTTCTATTTCTGATCTATTTCGGATTGTCGGTTGTCGGGATCGAAATGCCGCCGCTTGTCGCCGCGGGTGTCTCGCTGATGATCTATTGCAGCGCGTTCCTCGGGGAGATTTGGCGTGGCTGCGTCGAGGCTGTGCCTCGTACGCAAAGCGAGGCGGCCGAGTGCCTGGCGCTGAGCCGTTGGCAGACTTTGGTCGATGTCGTCCTGCCCCAGGCGGCAAGGATCGCCACCGCGCCGACTGTGGGCTTCTTCGTCCAGGTGCTCAAGAATACCTCGCTCGCATCCGTTGTCGGATTCGTCGAGCTGACGCGGGCGAGCCAGGTCATCAACAATTCCCTGTTCCAGCCGTTCCTGGTGTTCGGCCTCGCCGGCTGTCTCTACTTCGCCCTCTGCTATCCCCTGTCCCGTTGGAGCCGCGCGCTCGAAAGGAGGCTCAATGTCGGCCGTCGTCAGGCTGCATGACGTTCACAAACGCTTCGGCGCGATCGAGGTTCTCAAAGGTGTGAGCTTCAACGTCGCAGGCGGCGAGGTCGTCGCCATCATCGGACGCAGCGGCTCGGGTAAGAGCACGGCGCTGCGCTGCATCAATCGCCTTGAGACAATCCAGTCCGGTGAGATCGAAGTCGGCGGCCATCGCGTCCATGACCCGGCGCTCGATCTGCGTTCATTGCGCCAGGATGTTGGAATGGTGTTCCAGAGCTACAATCTCTTCCCACATCTCACCGTCGCCGAGAACATCATGCTTGCCCCGCGTCGGGTGAAGCGGACGCCGACCGCTAAGGCGCGGGTTATCGCCGAGGAGGCGCTGGCGCAGGTAGGGCTTTCGGACAAGATAGAGGCCTATCCCGAGCAACTTTCGGGCGGGCAGCAGCAACGCGTCGCAATTGCGCGCTCTCTCGCCATGAATCCGAAGGTGATGCTGTTCGATGAAGTGACTTCCGCGCTCGATCCGCAGCTCACCGGCGAAGTTCTCAAGACGATGGAGTCCTTGGCGAAGGGTGGCATGACGATGGTCGTCGTCACTCATGAGATGGCTTTCGCCCGTCGTGTCGCAGACCGGGTGATCTTCATGCACACGGGTCGTGTCTGGGAGACTGGATCCGGCGACATGCTTGCCAATCCTCAGACGCCGGAACTGAAGGAGTTTCTGGCTACCGGCCTCTGATGACACTGGCCCGACAGGGGCCGCTTTACAACAACCGATAATGGAGGAACGAACATGACGCTCAAGACCATCGCCCGTCTCGGCATGGCCGCCGCTGCCGCCTGGCTTGCCTTCGCGCCCGTGGCGCAGGCCGATCAACTCGACGATATCATGAAGGCGAAAAAGATCCGTGTCGCCGTCGCGATGGGCGTCCCGCTCTTCGCCTTTGTGGATGCTCAGGTGAAGCCGACCGGATCGGATGTCGAAACCGCCCGTATGATTGCCAAGGACATGGGCGTCGACCTTGAACTCGTCGAGATCACGAATGCGGCACGCGTTCCGACTATCCAGACACGCAAGGCGGACATTCTGGTGGCCAATCTCGGCATCACGCCCGAGCGCAAGAAGGCCGTCGATTTTACAGTTCCCTATGCAACCCTCAACATCATCGTCGCGGCGCCTGAATCCGTAGCGATCAAGGACTATGCCGACCTTGCTGGCAAGCGCATCGGCGTGACCCGCGCGACAGTCAACGACCAGATGGTCACGCAGAATGCCAAGGGTGCCGAGATCGTCCGTTTCGAAGACGATGCGACGCTGATCACCGCGGTCGTGTCGGGACAGGTTGATATCGTCTCGACCCAGACTGCCGTTCTGGCCGCCATGAATGAGAAGCGCGGCGGAAAGAATCCACTCGTGACCAAGATCGTTCAGCAGGAGCTCAATCTGGGCATTGCCCTTCCGCAGGGTGAAACGCGGTTGAAGGAGTGGCTGGATAATTGGATCAAGACGAACGTTGCGAATGGGCATCTCAATGCCACCTTCAAGAAGTACCATAACCGCGATCTGCCGGCGGACCTTGTTCAGCGGAGCTGACCGACATCGCAGCTATCTTTCATGGCTCCCCAGCCGTTCCCGTGCGCACGGCTGGGATCTATCCGCATCGGCCCTCGGGCATGGGCAAATCTTTGAAAATATTCCCTTGAGGGCGGCTCAGAGCGCTGCAGGTGTATTGCTCACTGTCCTGCGCCAGTCCGTCTGATGGCGCAGACCAGGGATGAACGCTGCGCTTTTCCGGGAACCTTGAGGACCTTCCCGGTGTTCTGGCCAATAACCCTTAGGTCGCACAAGCACAAAAATGCTCGACTTGGCCCTCATCCTTCCCGCGACTCTTCGGCCGCCCGACGCGATGCCGTTCGGATGACGGGGCGGAGGCAAAGGCGGAGATCGACGTGACCATCGCACAATATCGAAACCTGATGTGGGATCTGGCCATCATATTCGGCTGGTTGTCTCCTGTTGTTCTTGTCATGGGATATTATGCCCGCAAGCGATTCAAGGCCCTCCTCAAAGCGCCATTGACGGAAGAGGTCGAACATCAGACCCATGCGTGGGAGCATCGTGTCCATCGGTGGACAATTCTCGGCCTTCTGGTCCCCGGCTTCTCGATTGTCTGTTTCGTCGGCTGGTTCGTTCTGTCCCGGCTCTCGTCCGCTGCGTAGCGGACCGAGAAGCGGCATTCTCTGGACCAAGGCAGTCCGCAACCGGTTCTAGGTTCTAGCCGGGCCGCATGAGCGGCCGAAGGGCATGAGCGTAGAAGTAAGCAAGCTGCGGTAGGATGAGGACGGCTTCCCGGCCTCCATAGACCGCGCCATAGAGCATGAGGGGCGCAAGAGAAATCGCGATCGTAATCAAGGACACCACCGGCCGATTTACGATCTCGCATTCAAAGGCGAGTTCGCTGAGCCGCCGGAACCGCGGGTCCGCCCTCAGGATTCCGCGGCCGGCGACTTTATCCTCGAGAAGCAGAAGCTCGTGCTCACGAAATCTCGCCCATTCGAGCCCTTCGAGAGGGGAACGGCGCGGCGACCTGCGGAGGCGGCGGACGAAGCCAGCTCCTGCCAGAACGAGGATGATCACTGGGAGGGCGACGGGAAAGGCGAGGGCCATGATGCTTCCGACATCCTGATCCAGCGCGTTGGCGATCGGCGAGAGGTCCCGGTCACAATATCGGCTGTCGGTTCGCAGAACAGTGGCGAGCGCGTCGCGTCTTGCTCGATATCGACGGGCGAGCGGCAGGGATACGAGTGCGATGGCCCATGCCACGACGAGTACGACGAAGGCTCCAAGAACTGGATCGGGGAGGTTCATCGCGACACTCCTGACACCATCATAGTGGGCTTCGCCCAACGGAGATAGATTTGGACCTCCGGTCGATGAGGGCGGCCTCTCCCAGTTCTTTCGGCGCAGTGATGTATCAGATCATTGGAAGGGTTCTGGGGCGTGGTCCGCGCGGAAACGCTCTGTCGATCTCGGCGATCTCCGTATCCGACAGGATAAGGTCCCCGGCTGCCGCATTCGCTCGTACGTGATCCGGCGAGCCCGCTTTCGGAATCGTAAAAAGCGAGGGCCTGCGGGTCAGAAAGGCAAGCGCGACCTGCCGAGCCGTTGCATGGCGGGCACCGGCGATGCGTGCCAGCACCTGGCCTTGCTGCGTCTGCGGTTCAGGGAAGGCCCCGTGACCGAAAGGAGAATAGGCGACAAGCGCAACTTCGTTGCGTTCACACCAGGGAAGGACGGCGTGCTCCACCGCGCGCTCGCCGAGATGATAGAGAACTTGGTTGCAGGCAATCTTCCCGGGGCCCGCGATGGCCAGCGTTTCCGCCAGATCAACTTCATCGAAATTGCTGACGCCCCACGAGAGGATTTTCCCGTCGCTGCGAAGGGATTCGAAGGCCGCAATGGTCTCCTCCAACGGGTGATTGCCGCGCCAATGCAGGAGGTAGCAGTCCAGCCGATCGGTTCCAAGGCGCGCCAGGGACTTCTCGCATGCAGCGATCGTCCCGAGGCGGGACGCATTCTGTGGCATCACCTTCGAAACGAGAAAGATCTCATCGCGCCGACCGCCGAGTGCATCGCGGACCAGAGGCTCGGCTTCGCCATACATCTCGGCAGTGTCGATGTGGTTCATGCCACAATCGAGCCCCTTGCGAAGCGCCGTTACGGCCCGAGAGCGATCTCCCTCGTCTAGCCGCCATGTACCTTGGCCGATGACGGCAACAGAGTCCCGCCGGGAACCAAAAGGATGATGCCTCATGCCACGCTCCGTTTCATGAAAGAATTGACAGACGCTGGATCCCGTTCCGCAGTCCGGTGCGCGGTCAGTGGTCGGAACCTTTTCTTTTGAAGGACCCCAGCCGGCTCTTTGGCTACTTTCCCGGTCGAGAATAGCGCCAACAACCGGTCTATCCCAGGGGCCAAGCTGATTGGAGATGCTTTTCGTTGGCGAGGCCGGTATAGTATCCGTTCAATTCCGCCGTCGTCCGGGCCTCTAGAACAACGGGTTTGTGACAATAAAATCTAGAACACGCAGAGAACATCTTGAATTGGCGTCTTGCCAAGAATGAATTTCGGACATATTTCGGCCATGCGCTTCAGGACCTGATGACATAAGTGCCATTAGTCCTGATAGGCGTTACGGAACATAAATCCCAAAATATCGATCACGACGGTTCCTGCGTGGCTAAGGATAACAAGACTATGAGCGAGAACGCTTCCTCTCCGAATTTTGTCGAACTCGCTGCCGATATCGTTTCGGCTTACGTGAGCAACAACTCCGTTCCCGCTGCAGATCTGCCACTGCTTCTTAATTCAATTCATGCCGCGCTGACGAAGACGGCACAGGGCATTGTCGAAGAACCCCAGGCTGCGCTGGCACCAGCGGTTCCGGTGAAGAAGTCCATTACGCCGGATTTCATCATTTGCCTCGAAGACGGCAAGAAGTTCAAATCCCTGAAGCGTCACCTTCGCACGACCTATAACATGACCCCCGAGCAGTATCGGGCCAAGTGGGATCTGCCACGCGACTACCCGATGGTTGCGCCGAACTATGCCAAGGCGCGTTCGGAACTGGCCAAGACCATGGGTCTTGGGCAGCAACGCCGCAAAGCGGAGGCCGAGAAGCCTGCTTCGGCCGGTAAGGGCCGCCGCAGCAAGAAGGTCGCCTGATCTCGGGCAATTGACTTTCCCGGCCCACGTTGCCCGTTGAGCATTCGGTGCCCGCCTTCCGAGGCGGGCATTTTTTATTGCTCGAGCAATCCTTGGATTCGTAGCGCCGTAAGGCAGGCGTTAATGAGATCCTTACGGCTCACGAGGTTTTCTGTTTCTGAGGTTTCACGAGAGGCTTCCACGGTCAGGGGATTTCGCGGATGATGGATGACAGCGCGTGGCGCCGCGACATCAAGCATTTTCTCGATGGCGCCCGTTACAGAATTACTCACTACACGGGCCTCTATTCGGACGAGGACCTGGTTGGCGCGGTGCTTTTGGCCTGTCGGGATGCGGCCGTCGGCCTTGTGCCAGATCTGCGTCTCGATGACGCCAGGATGGAAGTCGAGGCACGTTGCCGGCGTCTGGTCCAGGCTGCCGATCGTTTCGCAGTCCGGGATCTGGCCGGTGTTACGTCCGCAAGGGCACAGGCCCTGGCCGCTGTCGATATGTTCCAGGATCTCCTGCTGAAGCAGTGTCGCTTGCGTCATGCGAGTCGCGCTCTTGGTCCGCTCTTGAAGAGGAGGGCACATTAGGCTTCCGGGCGTGGCGCACGCGCCTGCTCCCTGCGGGCATTCTAAAGAGATGACTTACCAGGCTCGCCGTTGGCTTCGGAGATTACGCGGGTCAGGCTCCCGGTCGATGGATAGAGCGGAATCAGGCAGGCCTGAAGGGCGTGATAGAGATCCGGCTTGCCGGTAAAGAGCGTTGCTGCCGGCCGCAATGTTTCAGACAATTCCGGATGCCATCCCTTGTTCCGGTCGTCGATGACATACCGCGCGACGAAATCCCAGAGATGCCGGTACCAGGCCTCATGGAAGTCGCTCGGAAGGTGATCGCACAGAAATGCTGCCGCGCCGATCGCCTCCGCACAGGGCCACCAGAGTTTCTGCCGCAGGGCAGGGCGGTTGTCCCAGTCCAGGGTATAGAAGAAGCCTCCGTTCGTCTCGTCCCATCCGAGCTCGACCGCGGACCGGAACAAGGAACGGGCAGCGTTCGGCATCCACTCATGTCGCTTTCCGCCAAGCACCCAGAGCTGAAGCAGGAGGCGCACCCATTCGAGCCAATGACCCGGCGTGGCGCCCGAAGGGCGAAAGACGTCGGATCCGCGATAATCGCGATTGAGGCTCCAATCCTCATGAAAGTGTTCGGCGACGCGATAGCCGAGATCTGTGGCATGGCGGCCGATGATCAGCCCGGCGATGCGTTCGGCCTTATCGAGATAGCCCCTATCGCCGGTAACCTCGAAAGCCGCCATCAGGGCTTCGGTCAGATGCATGTTCGAGTTCTGGCCGCGGTAATGTGTGAGAGGAGACCAGTCGCGCGCGAACTCCTCCGCTACGGCACCGTATCGCTCCTCCCAGAACCGCCGCTCCAGAAGCCGTGTCACGTCCTCCAGAAGGGAATCCGCCAGAGGATGTCCGACGACCTTCGCGCTCGATGCAGCGAGCAGAACGAAAGCATGCCCGTAGGCCTGTTTCGTGTCGTCCTTATATTGCTCGTCGTCCAGCGACCAGACATACCCGCCGTGTCGTGGATCGCGGTGGTGCTCCCACAGATAGTCCATTCCGTGATCGACGATGTCTGCGCAGCCGGGCCGGCCCAAGAGATGGCCTATGGCGAAGCAATGGACCATTCGCGTCGTCTCATGGATCTGTCGAACGGGATTGCCGTTGTCCATCGGTTCGCCGGCTTCATTCAGATCGAAAAATCCGCCCTTCGGATTGATCAGACGAGGCTGGTAGAAGGCGAAGAGATCCGCCGCCTGATTCGCAAGCCAATGCCGGTGGCCCGTTCGGGCGCGCCAGGGCGAGCCGGCGGGCGGGAGGCCGAAATGGGACATCGGCATAGCAAGGCTCCGGTTGGTGGCCGCTCGGCGGCAGTTGCGCCTCTTCAAGCCCTATCTTGACGATCTGGAATGCAGAGAAAAAGGGTTTTGAGCGCGGGGCGCGGGATTTGATGTGGGTTGTGGTCCAGGCCGACGTTGGGCGAGCCGCCTTGGCTTTGCGAGCGGCGTCCGTGAAGCATGGGAACCCATTCAGAGTTCGGCATCTGCAGCTGGTCGAGTCCGGCGGGCAGTTGCCCCCTCGGACCACGACCGCGAGGTCTCCTCGAGCACGAGGTTCCGGCTGCGCCCAAGATGCCGACGATGCGTTCTCCCTGTCGCTCGTCTCCCGGGCTTGCGTTCATGTGGAACGCGGTGTCGACTGTCGGGCAAAGGTTGTCGCGCCGGTTCTTTGAGTTTTTTGCCGCCAGACGTACCTGGACCCGGCCGCGCAGCCACTGTTGTTGCGAACCGAGCAGAGGAGAGACCCGTGACGAAGGAACGTATCGGATTCATCGGTGTCGGACATATGGGCCACGGCATGGCGAAGAACCTTGTTGAGAAAGGCTGGCCGCTGGCCGTTCTCGGCCACCGGAAGCGCGAGCCGGTGGAGGATCTGAGGGCGCGCGGCGCGGCAGAAGCCCACTCGCCGAAACAGCTTGCAGAAATGTCGGACGTTGTCGTTCTCTGCGTGACTGGATCGCCGGAAGTGCAGGCCGCGATTCTGGGGCCGGATGGGTTGGCCGCAGCGCGTAAGGCGCTTCTGATCATCGATTGCTCCACATCCGATCCATCCGTGACGATCAAACTCGCCGAAGAGCTCGCACGCACTCATATTACGCTGATCGACGCTCCCCTCGGACGCACGCCGGCGGATGCGCAGGCCGGCACGCTTGACGTCATGGTCGGCGGCGATCCCCAGGTGGTGGCGCGCGCGCGTCCTATCCTTGAGGCTTTCGCTGGTCGCATCGTTCATACCGGACCGACGGGGACCGGCCATACCATGAAGCTTCTCAACAACTTCCTCTCGATGGGTTACGCATCCATCTATGCGGAGGCGTTGGCACTGGGCGCTAAGGCCGGCATCACGCCGCAACTTTTCGACAGCGTTATCCGGGGCGGGCGGATGGATTGCGGGTTCTACCAGACTTTCTTCAAGTGGGTGCTTGAGAGGGACCGCGAAGCGCACAAGTTCACCCTCAGGAACGGCTTGAAGGACGTGACGTATCTTGCCTCCTTTGCCCAATCGGTGGGCCTTGCGAATCCGATCGGTGCCTCCGTGCGCAACAGCTTCGCGACCGCCGTCGCCACGGGGCATGGAGATGACTACGTCCCGATGCTGTCAGACATCGTTGCCGAGCTGAATGGGATCAGGTGAAACGGACGCGCACAGAGACCACCGATGCGGACTTCCCGTATCAGGCGATGCATAGCTCGATAAGATCAGCTTGCTTGCTCGAGTGCTGACGTGCTTCCGGCTTGCGGCTCCTCGAATCCTTTCGGGTGGGCGGAACGCCATGCCCAAGCTGTGCTCACGATATCGTCGAGGGATGCGTATTGCGGCGACCAGCCCGTGTCTCGCCGCAGTCGTTCGTTCGAGGCAACGAGGACTGGTGGATCGCCAGGGCGCGGAGGGCCAATCCGATGGGGGACCTTGCGCCCCGATACGCGTTCGACCGCGTCGATCACCTGGCGAACGGAATAGCCCGTGCCATTGCCGACATTATAGCAGCCGCTGCGGCCGGCTGCGAGGCGATCGAGAATCCGGCAATGCGCATCCGCCAGATCGGTGACGTGCACATAGTCGCGGACGGCGGTTCCATCGATCGTGTCGTAGGAATCGCCGAAGATGGTCAGTTCCGGTCCGATCCCCAGCGCGGCGTTGATCGCCAGGGGAATGAGATGTGTCTCCGGATTGTGGTCCTCGCCGAGCCGTCCCTTCGGGTCGGCGCCGGCCGCATTGAAGTACCGCAGCGCCGACCAATGCAGGCCATGGACCCTCTGCGCCCAGTCGAGCCCCCGTTCCGCCATGAGCTTCGATTCGCCATAGGGCGACAGCGGAAAGAGCTTCGATTTCTCATCGATCGGGATGCGATCCGGCATGCCGAACAGCGCCGCAGTCGAGGACAGGACGAAGCGCATGCAGCCGGACTTGATGGCGGCTTCCGCGACCCGAAGAGTATTGCTCACGTTCTCGGAAAGGTAGAGGAGGGGCTCTCGCATGCTTTCGCCTACCAGGGAACGCGCCGCGAAATGGACGACGCCGTCAAAGCGCCAGGACGCAAAGATCTCCCGGAGGCGGCGCGTGTCGGCTATGTCCTCGACAATCAGATCGACGCCCGAAGGCACAGCTGCGCGGTGGCCTTGAGAGAGATTGTCGAGAACGACGACGTCGTCTCCGCGCTCGATAAGCGCCAGAACGGTGTGGCTGCCGACATAGCCGGCTCCGCCGGTGACGAGAAATCTGGCCATATTATATCCCGTGACAAAGGATACGCTTGGCAACATCGAAGCGCCAAGCCGGATCGGATGGAGAGAGTCTATGCTCTATTGTGGAGGAAAGCGACAGGCATCCGTCAGGTGGTTCGCGTTCCGCCATAGCGGAGAGCGCCGGTCCAGACATGCTCCAGACGCTGTAAGGTTCTGAACGCCGTTTCCAGATCCTGCTTCTCGTCCTCATTGCGCACGACGAGACGGTGATAGGTTTCATCCATCTTCCGGACGGATTCGCAAAGCTCACGTCCCTTCTCCGAGAGGCGGATGCGCGCGGAACGCCGGTCCCGTTCGGACGCACTGCGGTCCACATATCCGCCTTCGACCAATCGCTTGAGGTTATAGGACGCATTCGAACCCAGGTAATATCCACGGTCGATAAGGTCGCGGACAGTCAGTTCGTCGGCGCCGATCATGAACAGCATCATCACCTGGGACGGGCTGAGATCGTCGACGCCGAGACGTCCCAGATCCAGCCGGAACAAATCCAGATAGCGGCGATGAACGCGCTCGACAACGCGGACGAGATCGAGATGCGATACTCCGGAGAGGTTCTCGGCCGGATGGATGGTCTCTACAACTGGAGCTGGGACTTTCGCAGATTGCGGGATCGGGGAGAGATCCGACAGGCCGCTTGTCGGCACTTCCCGAAACAGCCCTACTTCTTTGCTGAACTTATGTTCCATGCGTTCTCCTGTCACGCTAGTGATTAGTTCGAAATTCGAACTATTTCTAAGACGTTTTCCCTAAACTTTTAAGTTGTGTTGTTTGTTTCGTTATAAAGAGAATGCTTATTCTAGGGTGACATTCTGCAAGATCGCCATATGATGGTATAGAGAATTGTCGTCGTGTAAAGCAATCGGAAATAATCCCTTTATGGGGCTCGGCGATTACTCTCTCCTCTGTCACATTTTCGTCGATATATTCGTTTCAGAAATGGCTCGCATGAACAAGGCGACTGTCTCCGGAGAGGCCGCGGATCTCATTCACCGCGGCCGTAAGGCATTCATCGTGGGGCTCGCCTATGCGGGTCTCCTGAGTGCGTTCATCAATTGCCTACAGCTCACCGTGCCACTGTTCATGTTGCAGGTGCATGATCGCGTCGTGAACAGTCAGAGCCTCGATACGCTCACGATGCTCATTGTCATCGCCGCGGTCGGCCTCATTCTGTTCGGCGTCCTCGACTACGTGCGCGCCCTCACTTTCCAGGTGATGGGCAGTCTTCTCCTCCGCCGGCTCAATCTGCCCGTCCTGCAGGCTGCCGTGTCCGCTTCCGTTCAACAGGGCAGTGCACGTGCAAGCCAGGCGATTCGCGACCTCAATGATCTGAGGTCCTTCCTGACCGGCAACGCCATCAGCGTTCCCCTGGAAGCGATCTGGTGCCCGATCTTTCTCGCGGTCCTGTTCGCTCTGCATCCGCTGTACGGGTTGGTGGCGCTCATTTCCGCGACTCTGATCGTGGTGCTCAGCCTGGTTTCGGACCTGCTGACCCGTCGCGCTCTCAAGCGTGCAAATGAATCCGCTATCCGCGGCATCGGCGACATGAGTTCCAGCCTTCGCCATGCGGAGGCGATCGAGGCGATGGGGATGCTCCCCGCACTGGCCCGCCGCTGGCGTGGCCATCAGGTTCGCGCGCAGGATCTCCTCGACATTGCAACGCGGCGCGGGCGGGCGATGTCATCCCTGACACGAACCTGTCGCTATATGATGCAGATTGCCGTGCTCTCGGTCGGAGCCATGCTTGTCATCCGGCAGGAAGTCAGTCCGGGCTCAATGGTGGCTTCCAGCATCATCATGGGGCGGCTGTTGTTGCCGTTCGACTCGATGGTAGACGGATGGCGGCAATGGGTCCTTGCATCGGCCGCATGGACGCGTGTGTGCGACCTCCTGGAAAACGAGACGCCGCGTCGCGACACTCAGCCGACGCCGCGCACGGACGGCGAGCTGACCGTCGACCGGCTTGTCTATGCGCCTCCTGGATCCGATGTCCCAGTCCTGAAAGGCGTCTCCTTCTCGTTGTCTCCCGGCGAAGTGCTGGGTATCGTCGGTCCGTCGGCTGCTGGAAAGTCCACCCTCGCGCGTCTTCTCGTCGGAGTGCTCAAGCCGACGACCGGTGGCATTTACCTCGATGGGCACAACGTCTTTCTGTGGGAGCGCGAGTCGTTCGGCGACATGGTCGGCTATCTGCCCCAATCCGTTTCGCTCCTTGAGGGGTCAATTCGCGAGAACATCGCCCGCATGCAGGAGGCGGATCCGCACCTTGTCCTGGAAGCGGCGCGCCTGGCCGACGTGCACGCCATGATCGGTCGCTTTCCTCTCGGGTACGACACACGCCTCGGGGACAGCGGTTTTCTTCTGTCCGGTGGGCAGAAGCAGCGGATCGGACTTGCGAGGGCCCTCTATGGCCGGCCGCGCCTGATCGTTCTGGACGAGCCGAATGCAAATCTCGACACCGAGGGCGAGCGGGCCCTCATGCGAGCCATCGAGGCGGCGCGAGCAGGTGGCGCCATCATAATCCTCATCGCGCATCGCCCATCGATCATGCAGGTCGCCGACAAACTTCTGGTTCTACAGGATGGGCGAGTTGCTCAGTTCGGACCCCGAGCCTCAGTGGTCGGTATCAATGATCGCGACGGGAAAATCGCAAAGCCTGTTCAAGCGCAGGCTATCCGAGCCGTTCAGGGAGAGGGACCTCGTGGCTAGCACCGAAATCCTCGTCCAAAACCGCCGCTCGCCGATTGCGAAGCAGGTGGATCTGAAACATGTGGACTTGAAACGGAACTGGGTCGAACGCTTCGAAAGCGAAGAGCATGGCAGTCCCTCCCTGCGGACACCGCTCATGGCAGGAATAGTCGCGATCGTGATCGGCCTCGGAGGCTTCGTGGGCTGGGCTTTCGCGGCACAGCTCGATAGCGCCGCTGTTGCCAACGCAACGGTGGTGGTCGATTCCAAGCGCAAGACGGTCAGCCACCTCGAGGGCGGAATTCTCAAGACGCTGCTCGCCCAGGAAGGGGACGTCGTCAAGGCAGGACAACCACTTCTGCGGCTCGACGACACGCGCGCCAAGGCGGAGCTCGAGCAGCTTCGCGCAAAGCGGATCGGCCTCGAGGCGCGGCTCGTCCGTCTGCGCGCAGAACAGACCCATCAGAAGGAGCTGTCTTTTCCTGATGAGGTTACGGCGTCGTCGAGCCCGATCGCGGCCGACGTGGTCAAGGCGGAACGAAATGTCTTTCTTTCACGGCGCGAGATGTTCAACCGCCGAGTCGATATCCAGCGCAAGACGGTGGAGCAGCAGAATGCGGAACTTGCGGCGATCAGCGCCCAGACCGAAGCCAACACGCGTCAATCGGAACTGCTGAGCCGCGACCTGAACGCCATCGCCACGCTGGTCGAGAAGGGCTACGCTCCCCGCCCGCGACTAACGGAACTGCAGACCCGGGAGAGCGAACTCGTCGGGCGCGCCGCGGAACTCGTGGCTCGCAAGGCAAAGGCCGAACAGGCCAAATCGGCGGCCGAACTCGAGATTCTCTCGATCGAGAATGACTTTCAGCAGCAGGTCGCCGCAGATCTTCAGACGGCGCAGCTCGACCTCGCAGATACCATCGAGCGTATGAATGCAGCCAGTGATGTTCTGCGCAGGGTCGAGGTGGTTTCTCCCCAAAGCGGAATCGTTACAGATATCCGCACCCGCACGCCAGGAGGCGTCATTGCGCCGGGCCAGCCGATCCTCGATATCGTCCCCGAGCAGGAACCCTTGATCATCGAGGCGAAGGTCGGGCTGCGCGATATCGATTCCGTGCACCTCGGCGCCCCAGTCCAGGTGCGTCTGACAGCGTATAATAATCGGAGCACGGCGCCACTCGCCGGAACGCTGACTTACCTCTCTGCCGACCAGCAGATCGACGAGCGAAATCAATCAGCCTTCTATGTCGTGCGGGCCTCGATCCTGCCCGAAAGTCTGGCAAAGAACACGGATGTTAAGCTGTATCCTGGAATGCCTGCTGAAATACTTATCATCAACAAGCCGCGTCGGGCCATCGACTATCTTCTCGCTCCCATAACGGAAAGCTTCAATCGGGCCTTCCGAGAGGAGTGACGTGAGAGCAGAGAAGGGCGAGGACTAGCTCCGGCCTCCCAAACTCAAACGCATCGGTGTCGAAGTGCGTGCGCCAAGGCGCACGTCGGAGCGGATAGGCGCGAGCCTCGTTCTGCTAGCCGACGACTGACATCCCACGGTCCTCTATCGCCCGGATGAACCATTTATCGAAATAGAACACCCTCTGTATCAATGTATTAGAAGATATTTCGAATTTCGAACTAAATTGAATGATGTTTAGATAGGTAAATAGACTAAATTGGATGCTGTCATAATATCGTCAATATTAGAGTTTGAATAGCTTTTATTGTGATTTGGTCTTTACAAGCGCTATGTATTCATCAATGTTGCGGTGCGGCGAACAGGTAATACGAATTCTGACGATGTCATCGTCGGTCGCCTTCGGGTGAAGGTTCGCTCGCTTCAATTCCACCTATCCCATCCGGCGGGCAGATGCCCTCCGGCTCAGACAGCAAGGAGACAGGTATGGCAACTCTTGAAGGTGGCGCCTATCACGACACGCTACACGGCACCCACTCACCCGATGTGATCTTCGGGAACGGCGGAGACGACTTCCTCTTCGGCGGCGGGGGCAATGACGCTCTCTTCGGCGGGGAAGGTGACGACCTTCTTTTCGGAGGTAACGGAGAGGACGCGCTGTTCGGCGGCGCCGGAAGCGACGTGCTCTTCGGTGGAAACAGCAACGACGTCCTTCAGGGCGCTGCCGGCGATGACATCCTCTTCGGAGGCAATGGCGACGACGCGCTTCAGGGCGGCTCGGGTGACGATTATCTCCGCGGCGGCAATGGCAACGACGTCCTCCAGGGCGGCGATGGCAGTGACATTCTCGAAGGCAATTCCGGCGACGACCTTCTTCAGGGCGGCGCCGGGGATGACGTCCTGCGAGGCGGGTCGGGCGATGACATTCTCCAGGGTGGCGCCGGAGACGACGTTCTCCAGGGGAATTCCGGCCAGGACGTCTTCGTGTTCTCTGGTGGCGGTGGCAACGACGTCGTCCTGGACTTCAAGGTCGGGGAGGACCTGCTGCAGGTCACCAAGGGCATCAACGGCACGGATATCTCCTCCGCGGAAGATATCGCAAGCCGCGTCCACCAAGTCGGCGACAATACTCTCGTCGATCTGGGCAACGGCGACTCGGTTACTCTCGTCAACGTCAGCGCCGACGACGTGCAGAGCAACCCGAACGACTACTTCTCCGTCAACTAACGTAAAAAAGCGCTGCAGCCTCGTGCTGCAGCGCCCCTCTTGCAAGGTTCTCGAACGGCATGGCGCTGCTTGATCTATCGGAAACGGCTTCGACGCCCGGCATCGCAAATCGGCCCGCGGCCGCGCTTCTCGGTGGTGGCGTGGTGTTGGTCGTATGGGATGTTCCCGAGGCAGTGCGGGCCCCAGCGTCTCTCTCCCTCTCGGATGGTGTCGTCGTTGCACCGACCGCTGCGCTGCGCCTGGCTCGCAAAGATGGCGGCACTCGCCTTCTTTGGGCACTGCGCCGTCCCGACCACATCTCCCTCGAAATCGTTCTGTCGACCGGGACGCTCGGTTCCCGAGCGGAGCTTTCCCTTCCGGCAAGCTCTATCGTATCCGCAGTGGACGCCGGCGCGCTCCTTCATGATCTCGAGGATCATGCAAGCGCGACCCTTGTCTCGACTCTGCTGAATCTGTGGGGTGGCCTCTTTCGTTTGCAGAGGAATGGCGCTTTCATCCGTAGCCTGTCGGCGCTGTTGCGGCATATCAATCCCTCTCCCCAGCCTGTTGCAGTCATCGCAAGGGCCGTCGACGATCTCGTGCTTCTGCAGACGCCTTTTCCGAGCGCTTTCGGAAAAGTCGACGCGATCTATCGCATCACGCGCCATGCTGCGGAGCGTCTCAAGGGGCGGCCCCATCGAACCTCCCTCGGGAAGGGGCGGGACGTGCTGCACCTTCTCACCGCGGGGGCGTCGAATGGGCAGGAAGGGTGGCTCATTTTTGCAGGCTCGGATGGAATCCAGGTACGCGCGTTGGTGCCACCGGAGAAGAAGGCGCCGCCGCTGACCGGCTGGCTGCGGGAACATGCAAAGCGAGCCGCGGGTCTTCGGGAACATCTGCTGATCGAATTGTCGCAACTCGCGGATACAGGCGACGCGGCGGCGGTGGAGGCGCAGCTCGCCGCGCCCCTCGAACGTCAGAGAGTTGGCACAGGAACCTCGGGCTTGTCGGCCGAGGTAACGAATGCCCTTTCGACTGCTGCAGGAACCCTCGTTACCGGATGGTTTCGCGACCCATTAAATCTCGTCGCCGGCATAGCGGCTGTCGGTCGCGACGGGGCCATACACGACTTGACGGGGACTCTTCATCGTTACCCGATCACGGCCGAGGCGGCCGGTGTCGACGGGCGGGTGAGCGCCGTGGGGTTCGCGGCCCTCGCTCCCTCCGCCGGAGGTTCGACGCCTGTTCTCCAGCCGCGATTTCGCCTTCTATTGAAGTCGGGAGCATACCATCCGCTCGTGCCCGCCCTTCAGCCGATCGATCCAGCAGAGGCACGAGCAGCCGCTCTGAGAGCCGTTTCACCACAGCATGTCGACGACCGCCTGTTGGCGGACACGTTAAGTCCTGTCATAGCCGAGCTGCATGACCGGGCTCGGATCGCACCGAGCAAGCCCCATATCCACCAAATCGGCCAACCTCTCGCGCGTCCTCGGGCATCTGTCGTCATCCCTCTCTACAAGGCGCTCGATTTCCTTCGCTTCCAGATTGCGGCCTTCGCGACGGATCCCTGGTTCAGGCAACATGCCGAGCTGATCTATGTCCTGGACTCGCCTGAGCAGGCACTGGACGTCAAGCATCTGCTCAATGGGCTGCACCTTGTCTATGGGCTTCCAGTTGTGCTCGCGACTATGGATCGCAACAGCGGATATGCGCGAGCCTGCAATGTGGGCGCCGCGCTCGCCCGCGGCGATATTCTGGCGCTCGTCAATTCAGACATCATTCCGGAAGCACCTGGCTGGCTCGCGGCCCTGGCCGCAAGGCTTGATGCCCGCAAGCGGATCGGCGCAGTGGGTCCTAAACTCTTGTTCGAGGACGGGTCCCTCCAGCACGCCGGAATGTACTTCGAACGCGATCATCACGGGCGGTGGCTCAATCACCACTATTTCAAGGGGATGCCGCGACATTACGCGCCTGCAATGGAACAACGCCTCGTCCCAGCGGTCACGGGTGCGTGTCTTGTCACGTCGCGTACGCTCTTCGAAAAGGTCGGCGGCTTCTCGGACGACTATGTCGTCGGCGACTACGAGGACAGCGATCTTTGCCTCAAGATCACGGCAGCCGAACGTAAGATTCTCTATGTTCCGGACGTCGAGCTCTATCATCTCGAACGCAAGTCCATGGCTCTCAACGTCGAGTACATGAAAGGCGTTGCCTGGCAATACAACTGCGCCCTGCATGACTCCCGATGGGGAGACATGATTGCCGACATCATGAACATCCATAACCGATTCGGAAAAACAAGGAGCAAAGCGGCATGAATGCGCAGGTCGGCAGCAGGGTTTCCGCCTATCAGCCCCTACTTTCCCCACACGAAGAAGGTCGCCTTTCGGTGATCATGGAGACGATCGAGCGCAACCGCTTCCTCCCGGCTCCGGCTCCCGAGAGTATCTTCGTCGGCGATGGCGATTACCGCGCGATCGGTGCGGAGTATCTCGGGCATTTCGTGCGCATCGGTGGCCTCAGGCCGTCCGACCGCGTCTTGGATATCGGTTGCGGGATCGGGCGCATGGCGGTTCCACTGACCCAATATCTCGACCATGAAACAGGCTGTTACGAGGGCGTGGACCCTGTGAAGGACGGAATCGAGTGGTGCGTGCAGAACATCACGCCAATCTATCCGCACTTCCGGTTTTGCCAGATCGACTTGGCTCATGAACTCTACAACCCCGGCGGAGCTCTGGCAGGGCATGAGGTCGTTCTACCCTTCTCTGACTCCAGCTTCGATTTCGCCGCCATGGTTTCCGTCGCGACGCATCTTCCGATTGCGGAAATCGCCGCCTATGCCCGCGAGATCACGCGTCTTCTTACGCCAGGCGGCCGCCTGTTCATGACGACATTCCTTGTCCTCGACGGCGACCTGGAGCGTGCAGGAGCCCGCCCGAAATTCAGCGCAGGCCGCGAGAGCGGGAGCTGGTACGGCGATCCCGCCGCCCCCCTTGGAGCGATCGGATTCGATCGACATCTGGTCGAACGGGCCCTTTGCGAAGCAAGCTTGCAGATCCAGCGCGTAAGCCTGGGTCACTGGCGGGGCATCGACAGCACGCATTACCAGGACATCGTCATTGCCACGAAGCCGGAGAGGGCCGCCTGACCATGCGCGTTCTCGTCGTCGCCCATAACCATCCGGATCTGCATCCCGGCGGAACCGAGATTTTCGCTCACGATCTTTTCCGCGAGCTCCGCTCAAGACCCGGGATCGAGGCCCTGTTCCTGGCGGCGACGAACCGCGTTCACCGGGAGCCGCGTCCTGGTACGAGCTTCCAGTCAGTCTCGGACGCGCCGGACGAAGTCGTGCTCTGGAGCGGGCATTTCGACCACTTTTATCTCAGCCAGATCGATACCTATGGCGTCGTGCCGAACCTTGTTGGACTCCTGCAGGAGTTCCGGCCCGACGTGGTTCACATTCACCACGTGCTGCTTCTCGGTGTCGAGTTCATTGCCATCATCCGCCGCGTTCTGCCACAGGCGCGGATCGTGATGACACTGCACGATTATTACGCCATCTGCGCCCATGATGGCCTCATGATGCGGCCGAAGGGGCGGGAGCGCTGCGACCGTGCCTCTCCGAACCGTTGTGGTGCATGCTTTCCTGATATTGGAGCCGATCGCTTCCTTCTGCGGGAGCGCTATGTCAAGACATTGCTGAGCCAAGTCGACAGTTTCGTTGCGCCCAGCCATTTCATCAAGGATCGTTTCGTTGCATGGGGACTCCCCAATGACCGGATCGATGTCGTGCCGAACGGCCGGCCGGATGCTCCAATTGCCACGCACAGACCCTCCGCCGACGGGCGGCGGCCCGTCTTCGGCTATTTTGGCAATCTCAATCCTTGGAAGGGTGCTCCCGTCCTATTAAAAGCGGTTCAGCGTCTTGAATCCGAAGGTTTGGAAGGGTTCGAGTTGCGCATCCACGGCGGCGCGCCATTTCAGGCCGAAGGCTTCATCGAGGAGGTCGACGCCCTTGTCGGGCGAGTCGAGCGTCATGTTGCGCGCCTCGGTCCTTACCGCCGGGACGAAATCCCCGCATTGATGGCGGCGGTGGACTGGGTCGTCATGCCTTCGATCTGGTGGGAGAATGCACCCCTTGTCATTCAGGAGGCTTTTCACCATCGACGTCCTGTTATCGTGAGCGGCATCGGCGGTATGGCCGAGGCCGTGCAGGACGGCGTCAACGGCCTTCACGTGCGCCCCGACGATCCGGTCGCACTGGCCCGTGCCATGAGGAGGGCCATGGACGAGCCACGCCTCTGGGACAATCTGGTCGAAGGCATCCGGCCGCCGCCGACTATGGCTCAGACGGCGGATCATCATCTCGACCTCTATCGCGGCATCGGCGCATCTGCGCAGGCCGCCTGAAGCAGGGAGCAATGACCCGATGAGCATTGCGGAAGTCAAGAAATCATCCACAAACGTCGTCCAGGTCCCGGCGAGCCAGATCCAGGGACGGCTGGATGCTGTTGAAAGCCGCCGGCTCTACGGCTGGGTTTGGGATCGGGCGCGTCCCGAGGAGAGGCTCCTCGTGCGGGTGCTCTTCCGAGGGCGCATGGTCGCGTCAGCAACTGCCGATCGTCCTCGCATCGACCTGCGCCGCAACGGCATTGGCGACGGTGCTTATGCATTCGAGGTCGAGCTCCCGGAGGCAGTGAGTCACGACCTCGGTGAACTCGAGGTCGTTGCCGTCTTGCGCAAGACCGGCGAAGAAATCGTTCTGCCAGCGCCCAGCCAGGATGAGCGGACTGCGGAGGCGGTGATCAGCGCTCCGCTCAACAGAGTGCTGCAGCAGTTGGAGGTCCTGATATCTGCGCAGCATCGATCGCAGATCATTTTGCGTGAAGCTGTGGAGGCGATACGCGACACGGCAGGCCAGGTTGAGCAGATGTCCTCCAAGGAAGATGGCATCGGCGCTGCGCTCGAAGTTGTTCGTTCCAACCATGGCGAACTGGCCCGGCGCATCTCCGATGTAGAAATCTTCCATATGCGTTTCGACAAGATGATCGCCGGCTTCGACGACCGCATCAAGGACTTGACGAGCGCGGCAGACAGGCCCATGCGTCGCGCCGTTGCCGTTCTGGTTCTGCTGACGAGCATCTCGGCCATCAGTGCCATATCAACCCTCATGATTGCACTCCGATAGGGATATTCATGACGATAGCAGTACGTCACGCGCCGCAACAGGACATGGCTCCCAGTCCACGTTCAGACTACGCCGCGGGAAATGCGTTCCTGAACGATCAACTGAGCCTCCCGACGGATGGAGAAACAGTCATCGCGTCGCCCGTCGGCGAGGATCTGCTGCTCGTCAGCGGGGTAACCGATGCGCTGTCGGGCGCCGTACCCGTTCTTCTCAACGGCGATCCCTCGCTCTCGATGACGGCGAACGTCATCACGTGGAACCGGCGAGAGGCACCTCCGGAGGCAAAAGTCGGCTTTGTCGCCATTGTCCCCGTCAAGGTTGCGGGCCGAGTCCGCATCCGTTCCATCGTCATGCGCCGCAAGGGGCAGCCGGCGCGCTATACGCTGGTGAGACGGGCCTTGCCGCTGATGAGCCTGATGAACGTCGTAGCCGCCGATGCAGAAGCGGAGTTCTCGAAGGTTGCCGATGGCGTTGCTCAGGCTCTGGTAATCGGCACAAGCGACCCGAAACGCATGTCCGCCGCTCTTTCGATGCTGACGGCGACAGCACGCACGGACGGATTCGTGGAGGTCATGGGCGTTCTCGACACGGGGGAAATATATCTCCAAGGCTGGTCGAGCGAGCTTCCGGCCGACAAGTCTCGCCTCATCGTTTCCCATGACGGTCTGCATGCGGTGGATTTCGTTTCGGCCAAGGTTCAGCGAGAGGATCTCGGTGAGCGCGGATACGGCTTTGTGGGCCTTGTGACTCCTGGAACCGCGACGGTCGATCTGGAGCGCCTGCAACGGCTCTTCTTTCGTGGCCAGCAGGGATGGCGGACACTTGAGATTTATGACCGCCGCATTCACCTTTCACCGATGGACGTGCCGGCGCATGTGCGCGATGCCCTTCCAAGAGCCACTGCAAATGTCGAGACCCTGGGCCTGCTGCAGAAAGCGGGTGCCCGCTTCGACGGGCGGGATACGGTCTCTAGTCTCAGTGAGCCCGTGCGCATCGGAATGGACATGGTGCTGGAATTGCCGAAGGGGGGAATCCTGGTCGGCGGCTGGATGCTCGATCCGGAGCACGTGGTAAAGGAGGTTGTGCTCAACGCAGGCAAGAAATCCGTGCCAATCGAAAGCAGCTGGACGCGCCTGTCCCGGCCCGATGTAACGGCGGCATTCCAGCATGACCCGGTCTTCGGACACAGTGTCGATCCCCATCGCCATGATCATGGCTTTTTGGCGTTCGTCCCGGAGCTGGGCTCCACGAACCAGGATCCAGTCTATTTCGAGATCAAGATCGGTGACGAAACGTCTGCCTTCTATCCCCTCAACCCTGCGCGCGCCGCATCACGGCGCGCAGTGGACAAGGTGATGGCCGCGCTCGACCCTCGCTCTGCGGCTACAAGTATGGCCATCGAGTCGCATATCGGCCCGATGATCCAGGCGTTCGACCATCCCAAGCCACGAGCGGTCGAAAGGCGAGATTTCGGCTATGACGAGAGCGCAGCGCGTCTTTGCCTCGTCCTTGGCGGCCGGCGCGACGTGGAAGAGGTTCTCGTCGCTCTTTCACTTTTGGCGCTGGATCCGGAGATGCACAGTGTCCCCATTCTCCTTTGTGTGCCGATGGAGCTTTTCGGCCGTATTGCCGCGGAGGTGCAGCGTCTCGCGAGGTTCTACGGGCTGGGCATTCGTCTCGTAGGAGCCGATGGAGTCCAGGATTCGTGCGATACCCTGGAAGCCGCCGTTCAGGCGACGAACGCCGAAGCGCTCGTCTTCCTCTCGGCAGGCGTCTTGCCTCGCAAGCCCGGATGGCTCTCCGTGATGGAGCGGACATATCGCAAGCGCAACGGAAAGGTCCTTGTAAGCCCAACAATTGTCTTCGAAGACAACTCCATTTGCTTCGCAGGCACCTTGCTCGACCAGCGCGAGAGGAAGCTGGTCGACAGCTTCCTGGGGTATCCGAGCGATGTCATCCGCGGCGCCGAACCGACGGAGGTCATGGCCGGCTCGACCGCCTGCTGCATTGTCTCACGCTCCGCCTTTCACGATATTGGCGGGTTCAGCCAGTCTTACATGAGCGTCAAGGAGAAGGGGCGGGACCTCTGCCTTAAGCTCAAACTCGCAGGCACGCCCTCGTTCTGGCTGCCGGATGTGGAAATGATTGCCGCGGACGGAGACTCCGTCGATGCCAGCCTTCCCTGGCAGCGGCTGGTTCAGCATGTCGACCGCTGGAGTTTCGACCGTCGCTGGTCTCTCCTCGTCGCCAACATGCGGGGGGTCGAATGACTTATCATCCTTTGCGCGTCCTCGTTGTATCCCACGGACATCCAAGCTTCTCGCTCGGTGGGGCGGAGGTCGCATCGTACAATCTGCACAAGGGTCTGAACGCTCTCGATGGCGTCAGTTCCCGGTTCGTCGCCCGTGTCGGTCATCCGGTCGTGCGCCACGGAGGCACCGCCCTTCTCAGCCTTCGCCAGAAGGAGGGTGAGATCCTCTACCATGCTGATGACTACGATCACTTCTTCCTTTCCAATCGCAACACCGAGGAGATCGAGCGGGACTTCCTGCGAGTGGTGCTCGATCTCAAGCCCGATGTCATCCATTTTCATCACTTCATTGGTCTGGGGCTGGAATGCATCTATGCGGTGCGACGCGCCCTGCCGGATACTGTCATCGTCGTCACCTTCCATGAGTTCCTGTCCATCTGTCATCACCACGGGCAGATGGTGAAGACGCGAAACAACAACCTATGTCGGCAGGCTTCGCCTGCGGATTGCAATGCCTGCTTTCCCGATATTTCGCCGGCGCGGTTCCTGCGCCGCGAGAATTTCGTTCGCGGCCTGCTTGAATTAGCGGATCATTTCATATCACCAAGCCAGTTCCTCGTAGACCGCTATGTCGATTGGGGCCTCGACCGGTCGAAGTTCTCGGTCATCGAGAATGGCCTCGATATCGCGGATCCTGCTGCCCCGCGGCCATTGCCCGATGGCGCGCGCAGGGCGCGCTTTGCGTACTTTGGTCAGATTACATCCTTCAAAGGTGTCGATGTTCTGCTCGATGCAGTTGCCCGAATCCCGGACGCGGTCTGGGGAGATGATGCCCAGCTCATGATCTTCGGCGGCAATCTGGAACGGCAGCCAGCGGCGTTCCAAGAGAAGATCGAGAAACTCGTCGAACAGGCGGGGCCGCGCGCGCGCTTTTACGGTGCCTATCAGAACGCCGAAATGCCGCGCCTCATGCAATCGATCGACTGGACGATCATCCCATCAATCTGGTGGGAAAACTCGCCAATCGTCATTCAAGAGTCGTTCTTCCACGGACGGCCCATGATCTCCAGCAATATTGGCGGCATGGCGGAAAAGATCGTGGATGGTGTAAACGGCTTGCATTTCCGCGCCGGCTCTCCTGAAGACCTGATTGATCGCATGACCGAGGCGCTGACCAACCCGAACCTCTGGGACCGTCTCCGCGCCGGGATAGAGCGGCCGATCAGCTATCGGGAATGCGCGCAGAAACACCTCGACCTGTACTACACGATCGCCGCGAACCGCGAGATCGCCCCCGCGGCGCGGTCAGCCTGACAATTGTCCACAAAGTCGAATTGCAGCCAGAAGGAGAGAGAACATGGCACGCATTCTCGTAATGATTCCATCCGGTGAGGTTTATGACCACGACAATGTTCGTTGGTACCGGTACAAGGACGTCCAGAACCACATCAATCACTATCACAACATTGGCGATGCTTTCGTCTTCGATTCCTCGCTGAAGCTTCTCAATTTTGATAAGCTTGGAGTTCTGCCGATCGCGAACCCGAACCTAGATGATATAGACCGGCTCAATGAGGAATATGATTATGTATTCCTGCGTGGCTCCAACTACGTCCACAAGGATATGCGCTGGAGCCAGACGATCGAGGTTCTGAAGCGGCTCAAGATACCAGTCGTCGCCTACGGCATTGGTGCGCAGGCGCCCGTCAAGGGCAAGATCGAGCTTTCGGACGAGACAAAGACGGTCTTGCGCATGATGGCGGACTCGACCACCTCGATTGGTGTCCGCGGAGCATACTCCGCCCAGGTTCTGTGGGATATCGGCATCCGCAATGTCCGCATCGTCGGCTGTCCGACTGCCTTCCGTCGGAACAATCCGAACATGACCATCCAGCTTCCGCCTCTCGACAAGGTCAGGTATGTGGGTGTCACGATGCGCCGGGAGGTTTCGCCTGCCTATGCGCAGGATATCAAGCGCTACCTCACCTTCCATCGTGATTTCGTCAAGTCCCTTGCGCAGCGGTTCGATGTGGTCCTGATGGCGCAGGGCGAGGTCGAGGAAAAGAAAATTGTCTTCGGAACACAGGAGCAGAAAGAAGAGGCCTTCGCGGCACTGCGCGCCAACAAGTGGGTCTCCGACTGGTATCTGGACGACACCATGGAAAAGCTCCATCGTGAGCGGTTGTTCTATTCCGACGTTGTTGCCGACTACGAGGACCTGGTGCAGCAGAAAGACCTCGTCCTGGGATATCGCCTGCACGGCAATCTGATGGCGCTGTCGAATAGCACGCCCTCGATCTACTTCACGTATGACAGCCGGACAGTGGAGTTTGCCGAGACGTTCCAGATTCCGAGCTTCGACGTGTTCGCCGGCAAGGACTTCAGCATCGAAGAGTACTGGGACCAGTCGCTCTTCGACAAGTTCAATCGGGCCTACCATCATACCTATCGTGAAATGCGGCAGTTCCTCGTGGAGAACGGCGTCGATACAAAGATGGTCGATGTGATGCAGAAAGTCGACGACCCGATGCAGAAGGTGGCGTAGGGGGGCCAAGTCGATGAGAAGACCGCTGACGCTTCTCGCTCTCTCTCTCCTGGCGGGAAGCGTTCTGTGGGCCGGCGCCCGAGCCGAGACGGCCGGGCGCCGGGACCTCTTGATCGGTCCGGTTGGACCGATCGAGACCGTGTTCGACTGGTCGCGCGATGCCTGTGTGAAGAGTCACGTCCCGGATGCATCCGCGCGCGCCTTCCGCAACGCGGACGGCGAGGTTCGCCTGACCATCAGTCATAACGACAACCGCGCTCTCGTGGGAAAAGGACTGAACGACGTTCAGCCACGATGCGATCTCATCTATCAGGGGAGGGGATCCGCCAGACTCTCCGATTTCGACGACCTGAGCTGGATCGGCGGGGTCTACACGACCGATGGCCGGACGGTGTACGCCCTTGCTCATACGGAACTGCGTGGAGAGCGGACGCCCGGACAGTGCCCTGCAGGACGCTACAGCGCCTGTCTGCTCAACACCGTGACCGGCTTGATTTCCCGCGACGGTGGCCGTCACTTTGTCCCCGCCGGTGACGGGAAGCCCCCTGTCGTCGCGACGCTCCCCTATTCCTATCCAACTGACCGCTCGGCACGGGTCGGCTATGCCAATCCCACCAACATCATCGCGCGCAACGGCTGGTACTATGCGTTCGTCTTCGCCGATGGCTATCGGGACCAACGTCGGGGAAACTGCCTCATTCGGACCCAAACTCTCGACGACCCGACCTCCTGGCGGGCTTGGAGCGGTTCCGACTTTTCCGTGCGGTTCGTGAACCCATTCAGCGAGAGGGCGATCGATGCGGCGTCGCACGTCTGCCAGCCCGTTGCCCCGAACGTGATTGGACGCCTGATTGGCAGCATCGTCACACAGCGCGAGACCGGCGCCGTGATCGCTGTCTTTGGGGACAAGCGGCGTGGACCGGATGGTCGTATCGTGGAGGGCATCTACTCGTCCATGTCGCCCGATCTTCTCAATTGGACACAGCCCAGGCTCGTCATGGAAGCGCAACTGCTCTGGGACAAATCCTGCGATGAGAAGCTGGCTTACTTCTATCCAAGCCTGATCGATCCTGGGGCGGAGACGTTGTCGTTCGAAGACATCGGGTTCAGCGGCTTTCTTTACCTGACTCGTTATCAACTCTCGAACTGCAAAGTCACCTGGGATCGCGATCTCGTCCGTGTTCCCGTTGAGATTGGGAAAGCGCCATAGGCACGAAGGGCCCATGTATCCGCCTGAACTCATTGCGATGTTGTCTCCCGTTCAGAGGAATTCAAAAGTAGAGGCAGATAAGAAATATTCTAAGTAATTGATTTATAATTGATTTTGCCTCAAATTGTAGATAGCGCTGCTTCATGGTTACAGGCGTAGCCTTTGAACCGGGGCCTTGAACCCCGAAGCGCGAGGTCAATCAATGCCGACGTCCACACGGCCCAGTGGCGCACCTGCTGTTGTACGGTCATATCCCGTTCTAATCATTCTGCTCGTTGCCGCCTGCGTGCTTACATTCGTTATGCAAAGTAGCGGTGCCCACGCCCAGAGCTCGTCAGGGATGGTCGAGGTCACCGACCTGGCCGGCCGCACGGTCCAGGTCAAAAAGGGCGTGCAGCGCATGGTCCTCGGCGAAGGGCGCCAGCTTTATGGCTTGGCGGTTCTCGAAAGGGACAATCCTTTCAAGCGCGTCGTTGGCTGGCGGGATGATCTGAAGGTCAACGATCCGGATGCCTGGCGCAAATACCGCAGCAAGTTCCCGGAGGCTGACCGGATCGCCGATTTCGGCAATCCCTATACGAGCGACTTCAGCGTCGAGAAGGTTCTGGCTCTGGATGCCGATGTGGTCGTTCTCGATCTCGGCAACTATTTCAAAGCGCAGGAAACCGGGCTCATCGCAAAGCTCGAGAAAGCGGGTATTCCTGTCGTTTTTATCGATTGGCGCGAGGATCCGAGCCAGAACACCGTGCCGAGCCTCATCCTTCTCGGACGCATCATGGACCGAGAGAGGGAAGCTCTTGCCTTCGCCGATTTCTATCTTCGGCAGATGCGCCTTGTTTACACCCGGGTCGGAAATCTCAAGGAGAAGGATCGTCCCCTGGTCTTCATGGAACGTGCGGCAGGCTACAATCCGAACAGCTGCTGCTCCACGTGGGGCGCCACGAACTTCGGCAAGTTTGTGGAAGAGGCGGGTGGCCGCAATTGGGGAAGCCGCTTCTTCAGCTCGACCAGCGGCGGTGACGTCAATGTCGAGAAGATTGTTGCGGACGATCCGGAGTACTTCCTTCTGACAGGAGCGAATTGGTCGGAATCCATTCCGAGCAGCACCGCTGCACCCATGGGCTATGATGCTACCGACGAGAAGGTCCAGGCACGCCTGAGTACGCTGATGGAGCGCCCGGGACTGCCGCTGCTTCGGGCTGTCCAGAAGAAGAACGTCATGGTGCTCTACCATCAGTTCTACAACTCGCCCTATTCCTTCGTGGCCGTGCAGGCGATTGCAAAGATGCTCCATCCGGAACGCTTCAAGGATGTCGACCCGCAGGCGACGTGGGAAGATCTCCATGCGAAGTTCTTGCCGGTTGCACCTTCCGGAATCTTCTGGGCCACCCTGAAATGACCGCTGCCACGCTCACGACGGTCGTGGGCTACCGGCGCGTTGCACGCCGGCGGCTGGGCCTAGTTTGCCTTGGGCTTGCAGCCTTGGGGGCGGCATTCGTGACCGATCTCGCGGTCGGCCCCGGTCCCGCCACTTTGAGCCAAGTTCTTGATGCGCTCCTGGATCCATCAGGGGCCGAGACGCGCCTCCACCTGGTGGTGTTCGAACTTAGGTTGCCCGTGGCACTCATGGCGGTGCTCGTGGGAGCCATGCTCGGACTGTCCGGTGCCGCGATGCAGACCATCCTCAACAATCCTCTCGCCGATCCCTTCACGCTCGGCGTGTCCGCCGCTGCAAGTGTCGGTGCCTCGCTTGCCATCGCTTTCGGCTGGGTCGTTCTCCCGGTCGGGGGAACGCTGGCCATTACGGCGAATGCTTTCGTCTTCGCGCTGCTGGCATCGCTCGCTCTGTTTGGATTGACAAAGCTGCGCGGCGTCAGCGCCGAGACGATGGTGCTCGTGGGCATCGCTCTCCTCTTCACCTCGAATGCGCTCCTCGCGCTTATCCAGTACCGCTCGAACGAAACGCAGTTGCAGCAGATCGTCTTCTGGATCATGGGGAGCCTGAGCCGCGCGACTTTCGAGAAGATCGGGATCTGCATTGCAGCTCTCGGTGTTGCGATGCCGTGGATGCTTGCCCGCGCATGGGCATTGACGGCGATCCGCTTGGGCGACGAGCGGGCGGAAACCATGGGCATCAAGGTCGATCGGCTTCGGCTTGAGATTCTGGGTCTGGTGTCGCTCCTTGCGGCGATTTCGGTGGCGTTCGTCGGAGCCATCGGCTTCGTGGGACTGGTTGGGCCGCATATTGCGCGTCTCGTGATCGGCGAAGACCAACGCTTTTTCCTTCCTGTATCCGCAGTGATGAGCGCTGTCATCCTATCCTTGGCGTCAACCCTGTCGAAAGCAATAACTCCTGGCATCATCTATCCGATCGGCATGATTACGAGTCTGATCGGAGTTCCGTTCTTCGTCAGTCTCATCCTCTCGATCCGCAGTCGGGGAGCTTGATAGATGTCACTCATGATTGACGACCTGAGCTTTTCCTACGGCCCGCACGTGGTGCTCCGCGGACTTGTTGCGGGCCCCTTGGCACGTGGCGCCTTGACGGCCCTTGTGGGTCCGAACGGATCGGGCAAGTCGACGCTGTTCCGGTGCTTTTCAGGGGCAGCCAGGCCGCAGAGTGGCCGCATCCTGCTCGACGCGCAGAATCTAACTGCGCTCAAGGGGCGCGAACGTGGCCGCAGAATTTTCCATTTGGCGCAAGATCTGTCGGCGCGGGCGGCCCTGACTGTGTTCGAGGTTGTGCTCCTCGCTCGAAAGACCCTTTCAGGCGGAATGAGCCTGCGCGCAGGCTTGTGCGACTTGCGTGCGGTGCAGAATGTTCTGAGCAGCCTTGCCCTGGACCCGTTGAGTCAGCGCCATATCGGCACGCTTTCCGGAGGTCAGCGACAGCTGGTGGGCATTGCTCAGGCACTCGTGCGTGAGCCTGATGTGCTGCTGCTCGACGAGCCGACGAGCGCCCTCGATGTGCGCCGTCAGCTTGAGGTTCTGCAGATCGTCCGGCAGGTCACGCGGGAACGATCCATGATCACCGTCGTTGCGATGCACGACCTCTCCCTCGCTGCCCGTTTTGCCGATCGTTTCCTCGTTCTCAAGGATGGCCGCATTGCCGAAGAGGGGCAGCCGGAGCAAGCACTCAGAACGCACGCCACGGCTGAAGCCTACCGTGTCGGAATCCATCTGGAGCGATCCGCCCGCGGGTCTCTCCTCGTCGAGCCCTATCTTTCATCGTTGTGAGCCTTCGAATGACGAGCACCATGCAGGCCCCTTCCAACTGGTCCATCAAGGACGACATCCGAACCTATTGGTCGAAACGTGCGGAAACATTCGACCAGTCTTTTGGGCACCGCATTCCGAAAGGAGTCGAGCACGATGCGTGGGCCGAGGAGATTCGCGCTCATCTCGGGTCCCAACCTCTCGATGTCCTGGAACTCGCATCGGGAACGGGAGAGGTGACTGGGGTCCTCCTGTCCCTGGGCCATCGGGTCACCGGTATCGACCTGTCCGAAGCGATGATTGCCCGATCCAGCGCCAAGCATCGGGGTAATCCACGAGCGAAGTTCATTCTAGGGGACGCGGAAAGCACGAAGGAACTGGATGAGACCTTCGACGCTGTCGTCTGCCGCCATCTCGTCTGGACCCTGACTGACCCACAGGCGGCTCTGGAGGACTGGTTTCGCGTTCTCAGACCTGGCGGCCGAATCGTCATTTTCGATGGGGATTTCGTCAATCTGCCGCTGCGAGGACGTATAGCCAAGCGGGCGATGACTCTGCTGGAGCGGCTTTCAGCCACGCCGCCGCATCGTGACCCTGCGCTGGCGGATGAACACGCCGCCATCCTCCAGCGACTGCCTTTTCGCGATGGCCTGACGTTCGAGACGCTCAAGTTCCTCGTAGAGCAGGCTGGATTTGCCGATGTCGTGTGCGGGGACTATCGCCGCATCCACCGCGCTCAGCGTCGCATTGCCGGACCTCACGATTGGCTGCGGACATGGCTGCACGATCGCTTTATCCTGTGCGCGACGAAGCGCTGACCTGAGCAGCTATCGTCAGGAGCGACGGCGAGAGACTTTCAGGGAGGAGGACCGGGCACGTCATGAATTCAACGGATTGGACGGACCTGCCGGATCTGAAGACGCCTTTCATTCTTGTGCAGAAGGAACGCCTCCTTTGCAATATCCGCAAAGGCGCCGCGATAGCCGCAGAGGCGGGGATTTCGCTGAGGCCGCACGTGAAGACCCACAAGTCGGTTGAACTCGCGGGTCTTCAGAAGGAGCACGGCGCCATCGGTCTGACCGCCTCCAAGCCCAGCGAAGCCGAGGTCTTCGTCCATGCGGGCTTCAAGGACATTCTCGTCGCCTATCCTGTGATCGACCCCGATCGCGTCATTCCGCTTCTCCAAGTGGCGGAGGGCAGGCGCGCCTCGGTCGCCTTCATTGCGGACAGTCCCGATGGACTCGCTGCGCTTGCCCGGGCAGCACAGATCGCGGGGCGAAGCATCCCGGTCCGATTGAAAATCGACGTGGGATTGCATCGCTGCGGCGTAGCAGCTGATTCCTCTGCCCTCGACGAACTCGCACGGCTCCTGCATGCGCTTCCCATGCTCGCGTTCGACGGCCTTGTGTCTCACGCTGGCCATGCCTATGGCTGCACGGAGCAAACGCAGATCGCGCACGTCGCGCGGACCGAGCAGAGCTTGATGCTTCTTGCCAAGGAGCGGATGTCGAAATTCGGCTTCGCGAATGCCAGGATCTCCGTTGGATCCACTCCTACGGTCTTCTCGTCGGAAAGCTTTGCAGGCATCGACGAGATCCGGCCTGGGAACTACGTGTTCCTCGACCTGACTGCGGTCCGCCTCGGCATAGCATCCCCTCATAATCTCGCCCTCGCGGTCGTTGCCACCATCGTGAGCGCGAACGAAGATTATTACATCATCGATGCCGGATCGAAGGCCCTGACGTCCGACCTCGGGGCGCACAGTTCCGGCGGGTCCGGATTCGGCCTTGCATTTCCCTTCGCTGCCCAGCACGACCCTAAGGCAATGCTTCCGGTGGTGCGATTGTCCGAGGAGCACGGTTCTGTCGAGAGGCGCGGCGGCTTGCTTGGCGTCGGGACCCGGCTGCTGGTGTATCCCAATCACGCATGCCCGGTGGTCAACCTCTTCAATCGCTTGGCGATATGCATCCCGGGCGGGGAGGCATCCCTCTGGTCGGTCGATGCAAGGGGGAAAGAGACCTGATGGAAAGGTCCTGACCGGTGACCGTGAGGCAAGAGCGCAGCCCAGGCAGCAGAGCGGAAGAAGTAAGCAGAAAGCTCTCCTCTCGGAACCAGGGGCTAGCCGGCTAAAATTCCGAACGCCTTCGAATCACAGGCTTTTCACCGTCATCTAAATGTGATTGTCTGTTCCCATAAGAGACGCGAAAAGCGCAATCAGGGAGGGAAGTGGGACCGTGGACAATTCTGTCTTGCCCGCGATCGATATTGATCGTCTGCAGGTGAGCTACGGCAGCCAGCAGGTGCTGCATGGGGTCAGCCTTTCGGTCGCCCCCGGGGAATTCATTGCCATCCTCGGCTCGTCCGGTTGCGGGAAAACGACGCTCCTGCGGACGGTCGCCGGCTTCCAGAAAGCTTCGGGCGGGGCCATTCGCCTGTTCGGCCGGGACGTGGTCGATGTGCCGCCGGAGAAACGCGGCATGGCCATGATGTTCCAATCCTATGCCCTCTGGCCGCACATGACCGTGCTCGGCAATGTGGGCTACGGCCTCCGCCTGCGCGGGGTCCCCAAGGATGAAATCCGCGCCCGGGTCGGGTCCGTTCTCAAGATGCTGAACATGGAAGGCCTCGAGGACAGGAAGGTGACGAACCTGTCCGGCGGGCAGCGGCAGCGGGTGGCCCTCGGACGCGCGCTCGCCATTGAGCCCGAGATCCTGTTGCTCGACGAACCGCTATCCAACCTCGACGCCAAGGTGCGCATCCAGCTACGCTCCGAGATCAAGTCCCTGCAGGCGCGTCTCGGCTTCACGGCTATCCACGTCACGCATGACCGGGAAGAAGCCATGACGATGGCGGATCGGATTGTGGTCATGGATGCCGGCCACATCGCCCAGATGGGGCCGCCCAAAGACGTGTACGACCGGCCGAATTCACCTTTCGTCGCCAGTTTCATGGGGGCGGAGAACACGATCGACCTGGATATCCGCGCATCGGGTTCGGATGTCGAGATCAGAACCAGGGACGGACGCGCTACACCCTATGCTGGCGCAGTTCCCGTCGGCGCCGTGACCGCTTTCTTCCGTGATGATGTTGCCTCGCTCGAAGATCCTGGCGCCCTGATCGAAGGGTCCATCATTCTGCCCGGGACAATTACGCAGAGAACGTATCCCGGCGGACACTACAGGTACGTGGTCGCGATCGGCGACCGTCATTTTTCCGTGACGGACGACCGCTACCACGACGTCGATCGCCCCGTCGGCCTCCGGCTGCCGGTGTCGTCGTTGCACCTGTTTCCCACTGACCAAGCCAAGGGAGGAATCCATGCGTAAAGCCCTTTACGCTGCCGGCATTGCAGCGTTTCTCATGACGAGCGCGGCGAGCGCGCAGACGCTCAACGTCGCCACTGCCGGCGACCAAAACATGGTCGATTACATCAAGGACTATCTCGGACCGCTCTTCGAAAAGCAGCATCCGGGCGTCAAGGTCGTCGCCGTCGGCACCGGGCCCGGTGACGGCGGATCGCAGAAGATCTTCGAAAAGCTCGACGCGCAGACCAAAGCCGGCGCAGCCGCCGATTTCGATGTGGTCGTCATTCACCAGAAGGCGGCCGGAACCATGGTGCAGGACAACCTGCTCAAGAAATACCGGGATAGCCTTCCAACCGGAAAGCTGGTGACGCGCGACACAGCGACCAATTCGCTGGGTGCCGACGTTTCGGGCTACGTCATGCCGATGTTCCATTCCCAGACGGCGATCGCCTACAATCCTGATTTGATCAAGTCTCCACCGAACAGCTATGCGGAACTGCGGGACTGGGTGAAGAAGAATCCGAAGCAGTTCGGCTATAACGGCATCAAGGGTGGCATGTCCGGCGTTGCCTTCGTGACGGGTTGGGTCTCGGCCTTCGGCGGCGACGCGGCGAAGCTGGAGAAGGGCCCCTACGATGCTGCCACGAAAGCCTCCTGGGACAAGGCCATGGCGGATCTGAAGGAGTTCAACCAGAACGTCGTCATCACGCCCGGCAATGCAGGCACGCTCGACATGCTCAACCGCGGCGAGATCGCCATGGGACCGGTCTGGGTCGACATGTTCTATACCTGGAAGGCAGAGGGCAAGCTCCCTCCGAGCATGAAACTGAAGCTCGTGTCCCCCGGCATGCCCGGGCAGCCCATGTATTATGCCATTCCAGCAAAGACGGCTCAGGACAAGTTGGCCGCGGAGTTCGTGGCGCTCGCAACGAGTCCCGAGGTACAGGCCGAGGGCATCGTGAAGCGCTTCAACTGGTATCCTGGCATTGATGCCAAGAATCTGGAAGGCAAGCTCGATCAGGCCGTGTGGAACCAGCTCTTCGCGGATATCCCGCCGGATGTGCTGTCCTCCAACGGTAAGCCTTTCCCGATCGGCCCGTATTTCAACGACATTCTCGAAACCTACGAGAAGAAGGTCGCGAACTGATCGAACATTCACCGTTGACGGGCGGCCTATACCCGAGGGCCGCCCGCCGCCCCGATGTCACGATCGGTCTCCCAGCGAGATCGGGACTTTGTAGAATCATGGCGAGACCTTCGTTCTTCGGCCTCCTGCTCATTGCGCCAGCCCTGGCGATGATCGGTGTCCTGTTCCTGTACCCGCTCGGGTTTTCCCTTGCCTCGGCATTCACGGCGCCTGATGGCGGCTTGTCTCTCGCGTCCTTCCACAAGGCCTATGACCTCTATTCCACCGACATCCTGTTCACCCTGTTCATCGTCATCACCTCGACCCTTCTGACGGCGCTGTTCTCGATTACGATCGCCGGGATACTTACACTGAGCGAGATTCCATGGCTGATCGCGGTCCTTCGCAATCTTTATCGCTGGCCGCTTTTCATCCCGTTCATCGTCGCGGCGCAATGCATGCGCACGTTCCTCGCCAAGAACGGCTTGATGAACAATTCGTTCGTCGCTCTCGGCCTGATGGAGCCGATCCAAGCGACGAGTTTTCTCGATTGGCGCGGCATCATCATCACGTTCGTCTGGAAACAGGTGCCCTTCGTGACTCTAATGCTGGCAGGAGCCATGGCCTCTATTGACCGAGCGACCATCGAAGCGGGCCGGAATCTTGGCGCATCGCGGCTGCGCGTCCTCATCGAACTGGTTCTGCCGCAGGTGGCTCAGACATTGCTCGTCGGACTTGTGCTGTCCTTTGTCACCATGCTGTCCGTTCTGTCCGTGCCGATGATGGTCGCGGGCTCCCAGCCTACCATGCTGACGGTCGACATGGCCTTCCGCATCAATTCCTATGGTGATTACGCCACGGCCAATGCACTCGGCGTGATCTCCTACGTGATCGCCGGGACCGTCGCCTGGATCTACCTTCGCCACAATGTGAGGCGGGAGGTGCAGTCGTGAGCGGGAAGATGCAGTTCTCTCCCGCATCGCCGGAGCCAATCTCCTTGAATCGGCCTAGGCGCTTCAGCCTGAACCGTCGTGTACCATCGAAATCGGCGGCCAGGGTGTGGGTCGTCGGGTCCTCCGCGCTCAAGGTTCTCGCGCTGGTGGTGTTCGCCTTTCTTCTGTTCGGGCCGCTCGCCAATCTCGTTCTCTGGTCGGTGGCCGAGCGATGGTATGCGCCGTTCAAGCTCCCGGTCTCCTATGGCCTGCGCTACTGGGAGGTGGTTTTCCGCCCCACTGGTGATGCCATGTCATCGCTCGTAACCAGTATCAGCATCGCCTGCCTCACGGTTGTCGTAGCCTTGTGCGTCTCTGTTCCGGCCGGATATGCGCTTGCGCGCCTCAGGCTGCCGTGGCGCACGGCCCTCATGATCCTGTTCCTTCTGCCCCAGGCGTTTCCCTCGGTCGCAATCTACATCAACGTGGCAAGGGTCTTCTACAGCATCGGCCTGACGGGAACGATCACAGGTGTCGTGCTGGTGCACGCCGCCCACGGACTCGTCTATTCCGTTTGGATCGCAGCGGCAGCGTTCGCGGCAGTCGACAAGGATCTTGAGTTAGCGGCGCGGAATATCGGCGCATCCCCTCTGCGCACCTTCTTCACCATCACGCTGCCGCTTGCAATGCCCGGCATCATGGCAAGCGCCATCTTCGTCTTTCTGGAGTCACTCGATGAATTCACTGGAACGTTCTTCGTCGGCGTTCCACAGGTGACAACCCTGCCGCTTCTCCTCTACAACGCCAGCATGGGCGGCAACTACCAGATTGCCTCCATCACGGCTCTTATCCTCCTCGTTCCGTCCGTGTTGTTCATGATTGTCATCGAACGCTTCCTGAAAGCGGATGTCCTGAGCAAGGTCGGCCAATAAAACCAGGACTTCTTCATGCTCCGGATCATCACCTGGAACATCCAATGGGGCCTCGGGATCGACGGGCGCGTCGATCTCAAGCGCATCATCGATGAAGCGCGCTCCATCGCCGATTTCGACGTGCTGTGCCTTCAGGAGGTTTCAGACAACTTTGGAAATCTCAAGGGTAACGCCGGCGCCAATCAGTTCGCCGAAATTGCTGCCCTGCTGCCCGATTACGCTGCCATCGAGGGTGTCTCCCTCGACATTCCTGATGGGGCAGGGGCGCGGCGACGCTTCGGCAACATGATCGCCTCGCGCCTCCCCGTGGCGCAGGTACTGCGATATACGCTGCCTTGGGAGGCTGCACCGACCCTCAATATGCCGCGCGTTCTGCTGGAAGCGGTGGTGGAAGCACCGACAGGCCCCTTGAGGATTATGACAACCCACTTGGAATATTCCTCTGACACATTGCGGCAGGCGCAGGTCGAGGGCATCCGAGAGGCACACAGGACGGCTCATGATCGCACGCTGACGCCGCGGAAGGACGGTGAGGGCACCTATGTCCGGTTCCCGTTAACCTCGTCTGCAGTGCTGACCGGTGATTTCAACATGCGTCCGGAGGACACTACGAAAAAGCGTATCTCTGACACATTCGACAACGGCGCGCCGGCGCTGAGGGATTCCTGGCAGGTCGTAAACGGCACGGTGCCGCATCCCCCATCCTTCTGCATCTACGACCAAACCCATGGTCGTCCGCATTGCTGCGACTTTGTCTTTGTAACGGAAGATCTTGCACCTCGGGTGCGCTGCATCTCGTACGACCAAGAATCGCAGGCCTCGGATCATCAACCCGTCCTGCTCGAACTCGATATCTGAAGTTCCGGTGCTACGCCCGGCGCATCATTCATGCGGGACCTCCGGGGCGGGCTAGGGGCCGGGATTGCTCGCGACAATTAACGTAGCGGAAGATCTGCAGGGCGCCGGTGACATCGAAAGAATCCGGTCTTGACGTCGATGTTAGAGCAATGCAAACGCGGCGTATGAGCTAACCTTGCCGGGACGGCTCATTTCTTAAGCTTTTCTCCGGGCATAAAGGAATACCTATGAACAAGAACGAACTTATCGAGCAGATTTCCAAGGAATACGAACTGACGAAGACCTTCGCGCGGGACCTGATCGAGAACGTGTTCGAATCGATTTCCGACGCCGTCCACAAGGGCGAAGAGGTTGCGATCTTCGGCTTCGGAAAGTTCAAGCTCGCAGAGCGCAAGGCGCGCAAGGGCCGCAATCCGCAGACGGGCGAGGCCATCAAGATCGCTGCCTCCAAGAACGTCAAGTTCGAACAGGCCAAGGCCCTCAAGGAACGGGTCAACACCAAGCGTAAGGCGCGCAAGTAAGGCCTCCTCCCGACCGCTTTGAATGTATTGGGCGCCGTCGACGGCGCCCAAACTTTCTGGGGAAACGGCCAAGCTGCCGCCCTGGATCGGACGTTTGAGCCAAGGACCGGACGAATAGCCCGCCGACGAGCTGTACCACGACGATGCCTCCGGATCGCCGTGATTCCCGCGGCCTGACGTAAGCAACCGGTGCGCCCAACGCGCGGCCCCCGGAAAGGATTCCCCACACGTCACTGGAACCCACGGGACCTGATGTCGTTCAAATCTGTATCCGGGCAACCGAGTTGGTATGCCCGTTTGGGCTGGGGACCATCCTGAACGGAGGCGGCAATGTTCCAATTGCCCCGATCCCTGTGTCTATGCCTGCCCCTGGCTGCTCTTCTTCTCACGGATCCTGCGAACGCCGAACCTAGGCTCGATCTCGCACTCGTCATCGCAGTGGACGTCTCCTCGTCGATGGATCCGGTTGAGCAGAAGCTCCAGCGTGACGGGTTTGTCGAGGCGTTTCGGTCCCCACTCGTGCACAAGGCCATTCAGCGAGGCATTCTGGGAAGGATTGCAGTCACTTATGTCGAATGGTCCTCCGTGGACGATCAGGTTGTTATCGTGCCATGGACGGTGATCGATGGCCCGGATTCCGCCAGCACGTTCGCACAGAGACTCTCCTTCCAGCCCACGCGCCGGGGTACAACCACTTCGATTTCTGCAGCGCTCGACTTCAGCGCACGGCTCCTGCGAGAGGTAGAGCCGGAAGCGGTCCGTCAGGTCATCGATGTCTCGGGAGATGGCACGAACAACGATGGTCGCTCCGTGACGGATGCCCGGGATCAGGTCACCGGATCAGGTGTTACGATCAACGGCCTCCCCGTCATGGTCAAGAACCCGGAAGCGGCCTGGGACATGGATGCGCTCGACCTTTATTATCGGGACTGCGTTATCGGTGGAATGGGCGCATTCATGCAGCCAATCCGGAACATCAACCAGTTCGCAGCCCTGATTGAGCTCAAGATCCTTAGGGAGGTGTCCGGAATTGGCGGTCGGTTAACGCGTACGGAACCTGTCGGAATAGCTGTGGACTGCCGGACGGGAGAGACGAAGCGGCAGGAGGACGGCCTGCCTGGCATTCGGAAGCCGTGAGAGGGCAGTCGATTCGCTGGGAAGGGGCCACGACCTTCAGAACGGGGCCGCTCTCACCAAGGATCCTGGCCTCAATTGACAGCGTTCGTCGGCGCATCACCCATGAGCGCAACCTTCGCCGCCATAAGGAGCGCTTCGCCGAGTTCGCGTGCACGGTCGGCAGTCATGGCGACCGGCATCTGATGGCGAATGCCACGGGCGAAGTCATCTGGCGTGGCGGCGATCTCGATGACCATCATCGCATCCCGACCATCCAAGGTGCCAACGGAAAAGCTTGTCAAAGCGCCGATCAGATCAAAATCCTGGGTCATGTCGACCTCCATCCTCTGTGCATAATCGGATTTCTCTCTCAGTCCGCGCGAATTGTCTGCTCTCCAGGCAAAGAGTGGATTGTGTTACGTTTGGATTTTCCCTTATTTTACAAGGATTACCCAGCGAAGATTTTCGAATATTCTTTTCTATCGACGACTGGCTCCAGCGTTTTCGCAATAATGTGTCGATTTGCCCTGGCACATGAACCGCGTTCGTTACTATCGATTAACCGATGCCCGGGCCTTACATGAGAGTCAGAAGATTCTTGTCGTGAAGATTCTTGTCGTGATGAGACGAAAAAAAGCGACTGGAGGCGCATGATCATGGATGAGGCACTGCGGCGGCAGATAATCGATATTCTCAACGGCGCCAAGGACTTGACCCTCGCAACCATCCGCGAGGACGGCTATCCTCAAGCCACTTCGGTTTCCTTCGTCAACAATGGGCTGACCCTTTATTTCGGCTGTGCTGCGCAATCTCAGAAGGCCCAGAACATCGCACACGACAACCGGGTTTCCGCTGCCATCTGCCTGCCCTACGGATCCTGGGAGGAGATTCGGGGTCTGTCCCTAGCGGGGCGCGCGGAACTCCTGACGGATCCGACGAAAATCGAGCAAGCAGCGCGGATGATGATGGTGAAGTTTCCGCAACTCGCCCAATACGCGTCGGAGGCCTTGGAAGGCGTGGCGCTCTTCAGGATCCTTCCCGAGGTATTTTCGGTCCTGGACTACAGGAAGGGATTCGGTCACACGGAGTTCGCAACGGTGTCTGCAGGAAACGAGGGCGTCGATATCGTCGAAGAGGCTGATCTTGAGTCGTTTCCGGCAAGCGATCCACCGTCATGGACCGGGACATCGCTGCTTTGAGGCGTGTCTATGGATAGGGCTGTGGCAGGGCTGCCGTAATCTGGATTTCAAGCCCGTAGCCGGGATCCGCCAGCTTGGATCCGACGCAGGCTCGAGTCGGCGCGTGGCCAGGCAGGATCCACGCATCCCGGACCGCATTCATCTCCTCGAAGGCGTCCATTTCGGCAAGCCAGATCATGGCGTGAAGGATCCTATCCTTGCCGCTACCGATTTCGACGAGCGACTGTTCGATCTGGTTGAGCACATCCCGGGTCTGATCCGCCACGGATTGGCCAAGGCTCGTCTCCGGCACGTACCCGGAGAAATAGACAACATCGTCCTTGATCACGAGGTCGCTGTAGCGAGATGCGATGCCCACCCACGAAATCGTCGCCATGACCGAAAGCTCCTTGTCGTTTCCCACCGGGCGCATGATCAGACTGGGTTGTCCGGACATCGGATGGCTATGCCGGTGTCATGGTGTTCCTAGGCCGTTGGAAGTCGCCCTGCGAATGCGACCGCCACGGGGCCGATGAGAACAACGCTCTCGTCGTCGCGGATCTCGACCTGCAGGCTCCCTCCGGGCATTTCCACCGTCACCCGCCTCTCATGGGTCAGGCCTCGCCGCCGTGCTGCCAGGACCGCCGCGCAGGCCCCGCTACCGCAAGCCTGGGTCAGAATACCCGGTCTTTCCCAGACGACGAGGCGCAGGCGCCTGGGGCTGACGAGCTCTGCCACACCGATATTGGCGCCCTCGGGCAGCAGAGGGGCGCCCTGCAAGCTGGGAGCCCAACGGGGGACATCGATGGCATCGCGGTTCTCCACGAAGCAGACGAGATGCGGGTTGCCGACATTGACTGCGCTCGGTTTTGAAAGCGGGCCGGATTCGAGGTCGAGATAGAGGGTTTCACCGGGCGCTGCGAGCGGGATGGCGTCCCAAGCCCAGCGTGGCGAGCCAAGTTGGAGCGCGACCTGATCGTCCTCGAATCTGGAACCCTGGATCAGCCCTCCAAGGGTCTCCAGCACCAGGTCGCCCGTACCGCTCTCCTGCAGGAGGAGCCAGACGACGCATCGGGTCGCATTGAGACACGTTTCGGCTTCCGTGCCATCGACATTGTAGATCCGCATCCGGCCAGAAGCGCCCTCGACTGTCGGCGGCTCGATGACGAGAAGCTGGTCGCCCCCGACGCCGATATGTCGGTCGCAGATGAGGCGGATTGTGTCGGGAGAGGGCCGGAACGGTTTTTCACGACCGTCGACGATTACGAAGTCGTTGCCCAGTCCATGCATCTTCAGGAACGGGCGGCCGGGGGGTGCGAAGGAGAGCAAGATCGATCCTGGGCGAGTTCAAAGGGCCGCGGTGAGATTCATGATGGCCGGGAACAGAGACTGTGTGCTCCCCTGCGGTCTGTCAAGAAACCGGTCCGAGGGCACGGTCCCGAAAATCGCTCCGCTTCCCGTCGCGCACGCCTTATAAGACGAACATCTGAGAAACGACCGTTATCTGGGAGCGTGTCATGAAAGCCAGAGTGAAGTTGATCGACGGGATGGCCTTCGTCGGCGAGTCGGGAAGCGGCCACGCTATCGTCATGGATGGCGCACCGGAATATGGCGGTCGCAATCTCGGTATCCGCCCAATGGAGATGCTCCTGATCGGCCTGGGCGGCTGCACGGCTTTCGACGTGGTGCAGATTCTCAGGCGAGGACGCGAGCAGGTGACCGATTGTGTCGTCGAGGTCGATGCGGAGCGTGCGGAGACGGATCCCAAGGTCTTTACGAAGATTCACATCGTCTACCGCGTAACAGGCCGGGACCTGGCTCCGGCAAAGGTGGAGCGGGCGATCTCCCTGTCTAAAGAGAAATACTGTTCGGCCTCGATCATGCTGGGCGCCGTCGCCACGATTACGCATGAATGGTCGGTCGTCGATGAGGCCGGGGAAAAGGTATCCTGAGCCCTCTCAACGTAGGGTGGCCTGTTGCCGAGCCAGATGTGCATAGACCATAAGACCACTATGGACAGGAGGCGACCAATATGAGACCAGTGGAAGCGTGAGCGAAACTGGCCTTCATACCCGCTTCCGATCGATCTACCGGCAGTCGCTTCCCGGAACTCGTATCAACGAGGACGGCTGTGGTCTGCAGGGCTCTTATGCTTGGATCGTCGATGGCGCGACAGGCATCTCGGACAGACAGATCTTGGCTGCGCCGAGCGATGCGGCATGGCTCGCCAGCCTCATCGGCGAAACGCTCTCCAAGGCTATTCCGGCCGGTACCGCGGACGACGGAATTCTCATGGAGCTCCAGTCCGAAATCCAAAGCGCGTTCGAAGCTGCTGTTGCGCCAGCCGGGGTATCCGCGGACTTGATCGGCCCGTCGGCCTGCCTGGGCCTGATCGGGATCGAAGCTTCCGGAAGTCGCGATGTCCTGCGGCTGACCGGTTCCTTCCTCGGCGATGTGGTGGCCCTCGTCCCGTCAGAGGGTGGCATTCTTCGCTGGACGGATGACCGGGCGAAGCCCTTCGAGCAGTTGACGCTTGCCGCCCTGGGAACTGGCGGACACCAGCCTGACGGCATGACGGAGCGCGTCCGTCGGCAGATCCGAGAAAATCGTTCGAAACTCAACCGGCCAGATGGCTATTGGGTCGTGAACCCGTGCCTCCCGTGGGCAGGCAGCGCAATCCGGTTCGAGACCGAGGTCGCGGCCAACGCGCCCATCGTCCTGGCGACAGACGGCTTCATGCGCCTCGTGGACGTGTTCGGTGTCTATACGGAGGCGTCCCTCTACGACGCTCTGGCTGAGGGGCGCGGCAATGAACTGCTCGATGAACTGCGCGAACGCGAGCGGCGGGACGAGACAGGCCAGACGTTCAGACGCGTGAAGGCGCATGACGATGCGACCGTTCTCGTGATCGCCGCGCACGGCCGAAGCTGACGGAATTCCGAAAGATGGGCCTCAAATGGCGCGTTTTTCGGTGTTAAAGGAGGAGACTTCAACAATGAGGGGACTTTCGATGAGTCTGACAAGACGGATGCTGATGGGCGTTGCCATGGGCGGTTATCTGCTCTCGGCCGGGGGCGCCATGGCCAAGACCGATCTGACATTCTGGAGCTGGCGCCAGGAGGACAAGGCTTTCTACCAGGACATCATCAAGAAGTTTCAGGAGAAGGAGCCAGATATCTCGGTCAAGTTCGAGACATATGCGCCGGAGAATTACCAGACCATTCTGTCCACGGCGCTCGCCGCCGGGCGCGGCCCCGACGTGATCCAGGCCCGGGCCTACGGCAATCTCGAGGCCGTTGCGACCCCTGGCTACCTGCTCGCCCTGGACAAGCAGAACGTTCCTGAATTGGCGAACTTCCCCGAGGCGGCGCTGGCGGCCGAGACCCTACGGTCAGATGGGAAGGTCTATGCGGTTCCCTTTGCCATGCAGACCCAGCTCGTGGTCTACAACAAGAAGCTCTTCAAGGATGCAGGCGTCAACCCGCCCAAGACCTGGGACGAGCTGATGGCCCTCTGTCAGGCCCTCAAGGCTAAGAACATCAACCCCTTCGCCAACGGTACGGCCACGGCTTGGCAGAACGAGACCATCGTCGGCGGCCTGCTGTCGTCCATGCTCGGTAAGCAATTCGAGTCCGACATCGTCTCCGGAAAGGCGAACTTTACCGATCCGCGCTTCGTAAATGCGTTGACCAAGTTGAAGGAGGTGAGCCAGTACTTCTCGCCGAACTTCACCGGCGTCGATTATCCCTCGTCGCAGCAACTCTTTGTGGCGGGACGCGCAGCCATGTTCGCAGGTGGTTCCTACGAAGTCGCGAATTTCAAGAACCAGAATCCAGCCCTCGATCTCGGCGTGTTCCCGGCTCCGGTCGCAAAGGCAGGCGACGAGGCTCTCGTTGCGACCTATTACGACGGCGGCTACGCGGTCAATGCGAAGTCGGACAAGAAGGATGCCGCAGTGAAATTCGTGCGGTTCCTGTCGACGCCCGAATACGGCACGGCCTTCACCAACACGCTGAAGAACCTGTCTCCGATCAAGGGCATCAAGATCGAGGACCCGATCACACAGGAAGTGGCAAAGCTCGCAGAGCATGCGATGTCCTACCTGATGCTCGTGCACTTCCGTTACCAGGAGCCGAGCGGATCCGTTCTGCTTCAGTCGAACGTGCAAAAGATGCTGGCGGGCCAGCAGACCCCCGAGCAGGCCGCGGCAGAAATCAACAAAGGTGTCGCGACCTACTACAAGCCCTTCCAGAAATAAGGCCGAGCATGGCGGCGGGGCCACTCCGCCGCCATCTTCATGTGGGAGTTCGCATGCCCGTCTCGCCGAAGCAGGCCCGAACGCTGAAACATCGCAGCTGGGTGGCGTTTCTCGTCCTCCCGCCGATCGCCTTCATGTCGCTGTTCGTGGTCTACCCCATTCTGTCCGCCTTCGCCTACGCCTTCTATGAATGGCGCGGACTGGCGCGCGGAGAGTTTGTCGGCCTTGCGAACTTCTACGATGTGCTACTCGGGCCAACCATGGGTCCCGTCGTCTGGAACGCCTTCCTTCACAACGTCTATGCCCTCGTGGCATTGATGATCATCCAGAACGGCGGCGGCTTCTTCCTTGCCTGGCTGCTTTACAAGGAGCCGTTCGGATTCCGTTTCCACCGCGTTGCGGTGTTCGTGCCAGTGGTGCTCTCGACGATCATCGTGGGCTTTCTCTGGAAGCTCTTTCTGAATCCGAATTTCGGCATCGTGAACCAAGCGCTCTACGCGGTCGGTCTGGACGCCTTGGCAAAACCATGGCTCGGCGATTCGTCAACCGCGCTGGGCGCCCTCATCCTCGCCAATGCCTGGCACTTCATCGGATTTCCAACCCTTGTCTATCTCGCCGGCATGCAGCGCATCCCCTCCGAGATCATCGAGGCCGCGCGCCTCGATGGCACTTCGGAGTGGCAACTCCTGAAAAACGTCATCTGGCCGCTCGTGGCACCGAGCACCACCATCCTGTTCACGCTCCTGTTCATCGGTGCATTCAACTGGTTCGAGATTCCCTATGTGATGGTGGGTCTCGACGGATCGCCCTTCGGCTCGACCGATGTGCTCGGACTCGTGTTCTATCGAACGGCCTTCGGGAACCAGAGCGGCGGCATCCAGAATTTCGGTCAGGGCTCAGCGCTCGCGACACTGCTGTTTCTATTCATTGTCGTCTTCGCGTCCATGCTTACCCTGTGGCTGCGCCGTCGGGAGATCCAGTTTTGACGACCTCGACACATGAGGCTGCACCGCGGCAACCGATCTCCTTTGCATTTCTGGTTCAGATCATCCTGGTCATGAACTCCTTCATCATGCTCTATCCGGTGGTGGTGATGGTGTTCTCGGCGTTCAAGACGACGGGCGAGATTTTCGAGCATCCCTTCTCCGTGCCGGACTTCACGCAGATACAGAATTTCGCCCGCGTTCTCGGCGAAACGTCGATGCCGACCTACTTTCTAAATTCCATCGTCGTCACCGGGGCCTCGATCGTTCTCATTCTCGTGCTCGGGACCATGGCCGGCTATGCCGTGGCGCGCTACGAGTCGCGCACGAATACATTGGTGCTGCTGTTCTTTCTCGCCGGCCTCATGCTGCCGCTGAAGCTCGCAGTCATCCCTCTCTTCATCCTCTTGCGGGATCTCAATCTTCTCGACAGCCGCTGGGCCCTTATCGTCACCTACACCGCGATCGGCATGCCGTCGGCCGTATTCATCATGGCGGGATTCCTGCGGTCCCTTCCGGCGGAACTCGAGGATGCGGCGCGGATCGATGGTGCGTCCGAGCCGCGCATCATGTGGTCCGTGATGCTGCCTCTCGCCCGCCCGCCGATGGCCATCGCCGCGATCCAGAATGCGGTTCCGATCTGGAACGATTTCTTCTTTCCCCTGGTGTTCATCCAGTCGGATTCGGCAAAAACCTTGCCGCAGGGTCTGACGACCTTCATGGGCGAATACACCACCGATTGGGGCATGCTGTTTGCCGGGCTGACGATAGCGGCGGCTCCGATCACGCTTCTCTATATCGCGCTGTCACGACAGTTCATTCAGGGCATGACCGCCGGTGCCGTGAAATAGGAGCTCGAAAATGCACATTCCGAAAGGCGCGCTCATCGTGTCCTGCCAGGCCAGGGCCGACAATCCGCTCCATGGCCCGATCTTCATGTCCGCCATGGCACGTGCCGCTGCCGCTGGCGGCGCCCAGGGCTTCCGCGCCAATGGCGCTGAGGACATCGCGGCGATCCGGGCTCTGACGACCCTTCCCATCATCGGAATCGCAAAGGTGTTCGACGACAACGTTCCCGTCTATATTACGCCGGATTTTGCAAGTGCGGCGCAGGTTGCCCGGGCCGGTGCCGAGATCGTCGCACTCGATGCGACGCCCCGTCGTCGCAACGGCGAGCCCGTCGAGAGCTTGATCGGCCGCATCCGCAGCGAACTCGTGCGTGAAGTGTTCGCCGACATCTCGACCGTCGAGGAGGGCAGGGCGGCAGCCATTTTCGGCGCGACCTATGTGGCGACGACCCTGTCCGGTTACACCGATGAAACGGCCGCGATGCGAGACAAAGGGCCAGATCTCGATCTGCTGGAAGCTCTCGTGGCCGCTATCCCGGTCCCGGTCGTGGCGGAGGGGCGCTTCGACACACCCGATCTCGTTGCCGCAGCGTTCGAGCGCGGCGCCCATGCGGTGGTGGTCGGAACCGCGATCACCAATCCACGTGAGATCACGAAAAGGTTCGTCCAGGCGGCAGCGCCATGGACGAACGAAGGAAACACCGGCGCCCCGTGAAAAGGCGCAGATCCGTCACGGAGTCTACCATGGCCAATGTATCGATCCGGAATATCCGCAAATCCTTCGGACCCGTTGCCATCATCAAAGGCGTCGACATTGACATCGATGATGGCGAGTTCGTTATTCTCGTGGGCCCATCGGGATGTGGGAAATCGACCCTGCTGCGGATGATTGCCGGCTTGGAGGACGTCACGGACGGGGAGATCCGCATTGGCTCGCGAGTCGTGAACGACGTGCCGCCGAAGGACCGCGACATCGCCATGGTGTTCCAGTCCTATGCGCTCTATCCGCACATGACGGTCGCGGAGAACATGGCCTTTTCCCTTAAACTGAAGGGAGCGCCGAAGGTTGAGCAGGCGAGGCGGATCCAGGATGCCGCCGCTTCCCTCGGCCTTCTGCCGTTGCTCGACCGTTATCCGCGGCAGTTGTCCGGCGGCCAGCGCCAGCGTGTCGCCATGGGCCGGGCGATCGTGCGCGATCCGCAGGTCTTCTTGTTCGACGAGCCGCTGTCCAACCTCGATGCCAAGCTGCGGGTCGCGATGAGGGCCGAGATCAAGGAGTTGCACCAGCGGCTCAAGACGACGACCGTCTACGTTACCCATGACCAGATCGAGGCCATGACCATGGCCGACAAGATCGTGGTGATGCACGATGGCGTGGTCGAGCAGATCGGCACGCCCCTGGAGCTCTATGACCACCCGGCCAACCGCTTTGTTGCCGGCTTCATCGGATCGCCGGCCATGAACTTCGTCGAAGGAGTGGTGGGGGAGGGCGGTCTCCACCTGCCGAGTGGCGCCATTCTGCCTCTCCAGGTCCCTTCGTCCCTGCCGCCAGGTGCCAAGCTGACCTACGGCATCAGGCCCGAGCATCTCCAGATCGTTCCGGCGGGATCCGCCGGAGCCATTCCTGCCACCGTCACGGTGGTTGAGCCGACCGGGTCCGACACGACCGTAATCGCCAAGGCCGAGGGCGAGAACCTGACCGTGGTCGTGCGAGACAGGATCAACCTCCGCCCCTCCGAGGCTGTGGCTCTGAAACCGGTGGCCCAGTACGCCCATCTCTTTGATGAAAAGGGGCAGCGCATCGCGACGATATGACGGCACGGTAGGCTTCGCCGGCAGGATCATGTATCTCACGATGGTGAATATCATAACGGAATCGTGAAAGCACATTTGCCCTTCTCGGGTGTACCCAGATAAGGCTTTAAGCGAGGTGCCGTCGTGTTGATCCGTCGCGCTGCAGATATTCTTCCGTCCGAGATCACCCCTCGGGAGATCTATCTCAATCGCCGCCAGCTCTTCGCCGGGGCTGCCGGGCTTGCCCTGGCTTCAGGCCTTCCCGGAGGGTTACAGGCGGCCTCCCTTGCCACGGTGAAGAGCCCGCTCTCCACGGATGAGAAGCTCACCAGTCTCCAGGACGTGACGAGCTACAACAATTACTACGAGTTCGGTGTCGACAAGAGCGCTCCGGCCTCCTACGCCCATACTCTCAAATCCTCCCCTTGGACGGTGAAGGTCGACGGTTTCGTCGGCAAGCCCGGCGAGTTTTCCGTGGAGGATCTCATCAAGTCCGCGACGCTGGAGGAGCGGATCTACCGGATGCGCTGCGTCGAGGGTTGGTCAATGGTCATTCCCTGGGATGGCTTCCAGTTGTCGGACCTGATCAAGCGCGTCGAGCCGCTGGGGAATGCGAAGTACGTCGCTTTCGAGACGGCTTACCGGCCCGAGGAAATGCCGGGCCTGCAATCCGTTTTCCCCGTGCTCGACTGGCCCTATGTGGAGGGGCTGCGCCTGGACGAGGCGATGAACCCGCTGACCATCCTCGCCGTCGGCCTCTACGGAGAACGCTTGCCCAACCAGAACGGTGCCCCCATCCGTCTCGTCGTGCCATGGAAGTACGGATTCAAGGGCATCAAGTCGATCACGCGGATCAGCTTCGTCGAAAAGCAGCCTGAAACGTCGTGGAACAAGCAGGCCTCAAACGAATACGGTTTCTATGCCAACGTGAACCCAAACGTTGACCACCCACGCTGGAGCCAGAAGACCGAGCGTCGGATCGGCGAGGGTGGTTTGTTCGTGAAACGGCGGCCGACGCAGCTGTTCAATGGCTACGCCGAACAGGTGGCGCAGCTTTATTCCGGCATGGACCTGAAGAAGTTCTATTGATGGACGCCAGGACGCCACAGCAAACGGCGAAGCCGCGTTTCGTCGTTCCCCAGGTGCCGAAGATCGCGGTCTACATTGCCGGTTTGGGTCCGGCGGGATGGCTGTTCTACCAGGGAATCAACGACCATCTCGGCGCAGACCCCATGCGCTATCTCGAGCAGGCGCTCGGGTTATGGGCGTTGCGGTTTCTTGTAGCGACCCTTGCGATCACGCCCCTGCGCCAGATTTTCAACATCAACCTTTTGCGCTATCGCCGTGCCCTGGGGCTGCTCTGCTTCTACTACGCCGTTCTGCACCTTACGACCTATCTCGTTCTTGACCAGGGACTCGATCTTCAGGCGATCTGGGCCGATCTTGTGAAGCGGCCGTACATCACCATCGGCATGGCGACCTTCCTAATCCTCGTGCCGCTGGCGGTCACTTCCAACAATACCGCGATCCGCCGCCTTGGAGGACAGGCTTGGGCGAAGCTCCACCGCCTCGTCTATATCGCTGGCCTTGGCGCAGTGCTCCATTTTCTCCTTGTGGTGAAGTCCTGGCCGCCAGAGCCCCTGGTCTATGCGGCGATCATGCTCGCCCTGCTCGGCTACAGGCTGGTCCGGTCCGCGTCCCGAAAGTTGTCGTCAGACCCGCGCCCGCGCCGTCGCGCCGCTTGAAGACCGAGGCGTCTCCGATAGGATGGCGAAGTTGGATCCTTAACCGCAGGACGGGGAACATGAAGCCGATGTTCAGGAGGGTAGCCTTTCTGCAGGCGGTCCTGATGATCCTATCGATGTCCCTTGGCGCCTCTGTTCCAGCTGCCGCGCAGGAGAAGCCTGTCGTTGTCTTCGCGGCAGCGAGCCTGAAGAACGCACTCGACGACATCAATGCCGCCTGGCAGCGCGAGACCGGCAAGAGAGCCGTCATTTCATATGCGGGGAGCAATGCCCTGGCCAAGCAGATAGAGGCGGGCGCACCTGCGGATCTTTTCGTCTCGGCGGATCTCGACTGGATGGATTACGTTGCGTCCAAGGGGCTAATCGACCCCGCCAGCCGCATCAACCTCCTCGGAAACGCCCTTGTGCTCATTGCACCGAAGGACGATGCGCGCGGGATGACGATCCAGCCCGGCTTCGACCTCGCCGGCGCCTTAAATGGGGGCCGACTCGCCATGGCCAACGTGGCTGCCGTACCAGCCGGCAAGTATGGCAAGGCGGCGCTTGAAAAACTTGGCTTCTGGGATGCGGTGAAGGATCGGATCGCCCAGGCGGAAAGCGTTCGGGCAGCACTGCTCTTCGTCTCGCGCGGTGAGGCTCCGCTCGGTATCGTGTACCGGACGGATGCCAGATCCGATCCAGGGGTCAGGATTGTCGCCGATTTTCCGGAAAATACCTATCCGCCCATCGCCTATCCTGTCGCATTGACGAAGGCGGCCGGATCGAACGCGAAGGAATTTTTCGATTTCCTGCGTTCGTCGAAAGCCCTTCCGCTCTTCGAGCAGCAGGGCTTTTCCATTCTCGCCAGGCCGGCCGGGTCTTGAGCACGTGGCTTTCGCCTGAGGAATGGTCAGCCGTCGGCTTGAGCCTGAAGGTCGCGGTGGCGGCCATGCTTGGCAGCCTCATTCCCGGGATCGCCGTCGCCATGCTCCTGGCGCGCGGGCGGTTCTGGGGGCGTCAGATGCTCGATGCCGTGGTGCACCTGCCCTTGATCCTGCCGCCGGTGGCCGTGGGATACGTTCTTCTGTTGGCCCTTGGTCGTCGCGGCCCCGTGGGCGCGTTTCTTGAAGAGCATTTCGGGATTGTATTCTCATTTCGCTGGACAGGCGCGGCTCTCGCCTGCGCCATTATGGGATTTCCCCTTCTCGTGCGCGCAATCCGTCTCTCCATCGAGGCAGTCGACCGCAAGCTCGAGCGGGCTGGGGAGACTTTGGGGGCCCACCCGGTCTGGGTGTTCCTGCTTGTCACTCTGCCTCTGATCCTGCCGGGCATCCTGGCCGGGATGGTCCTGTCCTTCGCCAAGGCCATGGGCGAATTCGGAGCGACGATTACGTTTGTTTCCAACATTCCAGGCGAGACGCAAACACTGCCGACGGCGATCTATGCCCTGACCCAGGTCCCCGGTGGCGAGGGGGGCGCCCTGCGCCTGACATTCGTGTCTGTCGTCATATCGGTGGCCGCCCTTTGGGCCTCCGAGTGGCTGGCGCGACGCCTGAGGGGAAGGCTGGCCGTCGGATGAGTCTCGATGTCGATGTCAGGCACAGGCTGGGCGACTTCGTGCTCCGTGCCCGGTTCCATTCTGAAGGGCGCCTGACCGCCCTGTTTGGGCGCTCGGGTGCCGGCAAGACCACCCTCGTCAATGCCATTGGCGGCCTTTTTCGGCCGTCGAAGGGGCGGATTGTGGTCAACGGGCGGGTGCTCCTCGATACGGAGCGGCGAATCGACGTGCCGGTTCATCGGCGGAGGGTCGGCTACGTTTTCCAGGAAGGCCGCCTGTTCCCTCATCTCAGTGTTCGTCAGAACCTGCTCTTCGGGCGCTGGTTTACGCAGAGGCAGGAGCACTACGCGAATTTCGAGAATGTCGTGTCGCTTCTCGGAATCGACCACCTGTTGGCGCGCCGTCCTGCGACGCTCTCGGGTGGAGAGAAGCAAAGGGTTGCGATCGGTCGGGCGCTGCTGGCGGATCCACTGCTCCTGCTCATGGACGAACCGCTTGCATCCCTCGACGAGACCCGAAAGGCGGAAATTTATCCTTACATCGAGCGTCTCCGGGACGAGGGCCGCGTTCCCATCGTTCTCGTCAGTCACTCCGTGCCGGAGATTGCCCGGCTCGCTACGTCTGTCGTGGTTCTCTCGAACGGCGAGGTGACCGCCGTCGGACCGACCAGCGAGATCCTGCGACACACAAGCCTGCTTCCGCAGCCCGGACTTGCCGAGGCCGGTGCGTTGATAGAAACGAGGGTCCTGCGGCACGAGGAAGAATTCGCGCTGACCATTCTCGAGATGAGGGCAGGAGCTCTTACGATTCCCCATCTCGATCTGCCGATCGGGGCTCCCTTGCGGGTTCGCATCCGGGCCCGCGATGTCATTCTGTCGTTGGACCGTCCGGACAGGTTGAGCGCTCTGAACATCGTTTCCGGGACAATTGTCTCCTTGGAGCCGTCCGAGGGTCCTGGCGTCGATGTGACTTTCGATTGCGCGGGCGAAACCCTCGTCGCACGGGTCACCCGCAAATCCGCTGAGCACTTGGGGCTCGCACCCGGCTTGCCGATTTACGCCATCGTCAAGAGCGTCGCCTTCGATTCAGATGCGCTGACCCGGGTGCCCCGTGAGAACGAACGCTGATCACCCCTTGAGGGTTGCGCCCAGAATTGGGGGGTGTAGCTTGCCCGGCGAACCAATCCCAGTCCTAGAATCCCTTTCCCAAGAGGCAGGATCATGAACGATCGATTCCGGAACCCGTCAGACGCCACTTCCCATGCGGAGCGGCTCGACCGCCTCGCCGAGGTTGCGGTGCGCGTCGGGCTGGGACTCCGGCCAGGCCAGGAAGTCGTCATGACCGCGCCTCTCGAAGCGGTTGCTCTGGCCCGCCGTATCACCGAGCACGCGTACAAGTCCGGCGCGTCCCTGGTGACGACCATCTTTTCCGATGAGGAGGCAACGCTTATGCGCTTCCGCCATGGCCGCGAGGACACTTTCGACAGCGCCGCATCCTGGCTCTACGAGGGTATGGCCGAGGCCTACAGGAAAGGGGCGGCACGCCTCGCCATCGTCGGCGAGGACCCGTCCCTTCTGGCGCAGCAGGACCCCGAAAAGGTCTCACGGGCCAACCGGGCGCGTTCCAAGGCCTACATGCCAGCCCTGAACCTCATCGCCGGCTTCGACATCAACTGGACCATCGTCTCCGCGGCGACCCCAGCCTGGGCGAAGGCCGTGTTCCCGAATGATCCCGAGGAGATTGCGCTCGCCAAGCTGTGGGATGCGATTTTCGCCGCGTCCCGCATCGATGCTCAGGACCCGATTGCCGCATGGGCCACCCATAATGCCGAGTTGCAGGCCAGGACGCGCCTGCTGAACGAGAAGAGCTATGCCGCTCTTCATTTCAAGGGTCCCGGAACCGACCTTCGTGTCGGTCTCGCCGATGGGCATGAATGGAACGGGGGGTCGACGAAGGCCAAGAACGGCGTCGTCTGCAATGCCAATATTCCGACCGAAGAGGTCTTCACCACCCCACACAAGGACCGGGTGGACGGCACGGTGACGAGCACCAAGCCGCTCTCGTATCAGGGCACGTTGATCCAGGATATCCAGGTTCGGTTTGAAGGTGGAAGAATCACAGAAAGCAAGGCACGGACGGGTGAGGCGGTCCTCAGGAAGGTCCTTGAAACGGACGAGGGCGCGTGCCGGCTTGGCGAAGTGGCCCTGGTGCCGAACTCGTCACCGATTTCCCAAAGTGGGCTTCTTTTCCTGAACACACTTTTCGATGAGAATGCATCCAGCCACATCGCCCTCGGGCAAGCCTACAGCAAATGTATCAGAAATGGCGGCACGATGAGCGAGGAACAGCTTGCCGCATGTGGCGCCAATCGCAGTCTGATCCATATCGATTGGATGATCGGGTCGGGCCAGGTCGACGTTGACGGAATCACCGCCGATGGACGCGCCGAACCGCTGATGCGTGGGGGCGAGTGGGTCACTGCGTGACGAAAATGATTGGCCCGGTGCAGCGTATTGCCGGCTCATCATCTCAACGGGACTTGACGGTAAGGCTCCGCCACTGCGAAGGGGAATGGTATTCAAGAGGTACGGGCCCAACCTTTCGCACAAGGGCCTTATCGTGAGCAGGATCCATGTCTGACACCCCAGCCAATCGTCAGTTCAAGGACGGACCCCTTCTGTCGGTCCGCGGACTCTCGGTCGAGTTCGGAGCGGGAGAAGGAATATTTCGAGCGGTGAAGGATGTCAGCTTCGACGTCCAGCCCGGACGGACCCTTGCCATCGTCGGAGAATCCGGCTCGGGCAAATCCGTCACCTCCCTCGCGATCATGCGGCTGACGGACTATACCGGCGGGCGCATCGCCGGCGGCGAAGTGTTGTTTCGCCCCTCGGAGGGGCCAGCGCTCGACCTGGTCGGCGCGTCCGATGCCAAGCTCCGGGAGATCCGCGGCAAGGATATCGCGATGATCTTCCAGGAGCCGATGACTTCGCTCAACCCGGTCTTCACCATCGGCAACCAGATCGTCGAAGCGCTGGTGCTCCACGAGGGCCTCAGTGCGCGCGACGCCCGGCTCAGGGCCCGGGACTTGCTGCAGAAGGTTCGCCTTCCCGATGCGGAAAAGCTCCTCGACCGGTATCCGCACCAGCTTTCCGGCGGCATGCGGCAGCGGGTCATGATCGCCATGGCGCTTGCCTGCGGCCCCAAGCTGCTGATCGCCGACGAACCGACGACGGCGCTCGATGTCACGATCCAGGCGCAAATCCTCAACATCATCCGGGACCTCCAGGCCGAGATGGGCACGGCCGTCATCTTCATCACCCACGACATGGGCGTTGTCGCCGAGATGGCGGACGACGTCGTCGTCATGTGGAAGGGGGAGAAGGTCGAGCAGGCGCCCGTGCGGAAGATCTTCGCAGCGCCGAACCATCCCTACACGCGCGCCCTGCTGTCGGCCGTGCCCCGTCTCGGAAGCCTGACGGGTCAGCCGTTGCCGAAGCGCACGCCCGTGACGGTGATGGAAGGGACCCAGCCGAAGCAAACGGGGGAAACCCACATTCAGGACACGGCGGACTATTCCAAGCCGATCCTGCAGGTCGACAAGCTGACCACCCGCTTCGACGTCGGCAAGACATTCTTCGGCCGAGTCACGCATCGAGTCCACGCGGTCGAGGAAGTCAGCTTTGACATCTATCCCGGCGAGACCCTGGCTCTGGTCGGCGAATCCGGCAGCGGGAAATCGACCATCGGCCGCACCCTGCAACAACTCGTCGAGCCGACCAGCGGCACGGTGCGGTTCGACGGGCGCGACATGAATGCCATGAGCCAGGCAGAGCGACGCCGCCTGCGCCAGCAGATCCAGTACATCTTCCAGGATCCCTTCGCTTCCCTCGATCCTCGGCATACGGTCGGGTTCAGCATCGCCGAGCCCATCGTGGTTCATGGCCTCATCAAGGACCGCAGGTCCATCGAGCGACGGGTGCAGGAACTGTTGGAACAGGTCGGGCTGCAGCCGCAACACGCCAAGCGCTACCCGCATGAATTCTCCGGCGGCCAGCGCCAGCGTATCTGCATCGCCAGGGCGCTCGCAAGCGATCCGAAGCTCGTGATCGCAGACGAATCGGTGTCCGCTCTCGATGTGTCGATCCAGGCCCAGATCGTGAACCTGCTCATGGAGTTGCAGGAGCGGCGGCGGCTGTCATACCTGTTCATCACGCACGATATGGCAGTAGTGGAGAAAATCAGCCATCGCGTCGCAGTGATGTTTCTCGGGCAGATCGTCGAACTCGGTACGCGCCAGGCGATATTTGAAAATCCGCAGCATTCCTATACCCGCAAGCTCCTGTCGGCGGTCCCCATCGCCGATCCGGAGCGAGAGCGGGCAAAAACGCGCATCGAGGGTGAGATCCCAAGCCCGGTCCGACCCGTCGGACACGAACCGGCGATCCACCGCATGCGACAAGTCGAGCCGGGCCATTGGGTGGCAGTCGAGAACGATCGACTCCTTGGCGCGGCGTAAGGAAACTCTTCAGAGGAGCAAGCAGAATGAAACTTTCGACCACACTCAAGGCACTCGGCTTCACGGTCGCTGCAGCCTTGGCGCCGCTCGCAGCGACGCAGGCCCAGGCGGCCGGCACGCTGACGACGGCCATCGCCCTGGATCCCGGCAGCTGGGACCCTATCGACACCTTCATCGTCGATTGGTCCTCCGCCGCCAACAATATCTTTGACGGTCTGACCTCACGCGGGGCGGACATGAAGCTTAAGCCCGGCCTCGCCACCAGCTGGGAATTCCTCGACAACAACAGCCGCATCCGCTTCAAGCTGCGCGAGAATGTAAAGTTTCACAACGGCGAACCCTTCAATGCGGACGCCGTAAAGTTCACCTTCGATCGCCTTCTCGGCCCCGAGGGCAAGAAGGGGCCACAGCAGTCAAACTACACCTCCATCGATCATGTGGAGGTCGTCGATGCCAGCACGGTCGATTTCGTCATGAAGCAGGCCGATCCCGTGCTGATCACCAAGCTCGCTGGATATGGCGCGATGATCGTTCCGCCGAAATACATCCAGGAGAAGGGCGACGACTACTTCAATACCCATCCCGTCGGGACAGGGCCGTTCAAGTTCGTCAGCTATGAGCCGAAGGTCAGCCTGACGCTCGAGTCCTTCCCTGAGCATTGGGGTGGTGCGCCGAAGCTCGACAAGCTCGTGTTCCGCATGATCGCAGAGGCGAATACTCAGATCGCGGAACTGCAGGCAGGTCGTATCGACATCGCCACACTCATCCCCTTCGGCCTTGCGCCGACGGTGGAGAAGGATCCGAAGCTGAGCCTCATCAGCATCACCGGGCCGACGGTCGTTGCCCTGCGCCTCAACACGAAAGAAGGCATCACCAAGGACGTGAATGTCCGCAAGGCGCTGATCATGGGTATCGACCGCGACGCCATCATCAAGGCCGTGCTGCTCGGCCATGCCAAGCCGATTGCGAGCTTTCAGGCCGACCTCTCCTTCGGCTACGATCCGAACCTGAAGCCGCTGCCTTTCGATCTCGCCAAGGCCAAGCAGATGCTCCAGCAGGCGGGTGTCCAGCCCGGCGCACCGGTAAAGATCGATTTCCGCGGCAACGACGCGACGTTCCGCGAAGTCGCGCAGGCCGCTGCAGGCTTTCTTCAGGCGCTTGGCCTGAAGGCCTCGCTCCAGCCGTACGAAACGCCAGTCCTGCTCAACGACATCATCCCGAACGGCAAGACGGACGAAGCCTGGCACAATGCCTGGGGCGGCTGGACGTTCGACTACGATAATACCGCTTATCTGATGTATCACTCGGGGGAGAAGTGGAATCCCTACGACAAGGATCCCAAGCTCGATGCCTTGCTTGAGAAGCAGCGCAGCATCTACGACGTGAAAGAGCGCGAGAAGGTTCTACAGGAAGTCGCCCGCTACGTGGCGGACCAGGCGCTGGAGATCCCGCTCTACAACCAGAACACCATCTATGGCGTGAACAAGCGGGTGAAGAATTTCGAGCCGCCGGCAGACCGTCGCTTCCGTTTCTCGGACGTGACGGTGGAGTAAGTCACCCATCGCGGGCGTCGCCACGAGCGGCGACGCCCGTCATTGTCGTTCGACAATCAGGCAGGCCCGCGAGCACAGGGCCGCTTCGACACAAGAAGACGGAACAGGATCACTGCATGGCGGGCTTCATTCTCCGGCGATTGCTGCAGGCCATCTTCGTGATCCTGGCCGTGACACTTATCGTGTCCTTCGCCATCAGGCTTTCCGGCGATCCGGCGGTGATGCTGGCAGGCGGCAGCAACATCACCGAGAAGGATCTGCAGAACATCCGTCAGGCGTTGGGACTGGAGCGTCCGTTCTATGTCCAATATATCGATTTCCTCAGAGGTCTCCTCGTCGGTGATTTTGGACGCAGCTTCATGGGCGGAACGCCCGTGTCGCTCCTGATCTCAAAGGCACTCCCTGCGACGCTGCTTCTGGCCTTTGCGTCGCTTTTCCTTTCCATCGTGCTATCTGTGCCACTCGGCGTCTCCGCGGCCGTGAATCGGGGACGGTGGCCGGATCAGGTCATCCGCATCCTTTCCCTTGTCGGGCTGTCATTTCCCAACTTCTGGCTGGCGATCATGATGGTCCTGTTCTTCTCGATCACCCTCGGTCTCCTGCCGCCGAGCGGCATGGAAGGGTTCGAGAGCTTCATCATGCCTGCCTTGACCATGGGAATTATTCTCACCGCGACGAATGTGCGACTGGTGCGGACCTCGATGCTGGAAACTCTTTCCCAGCAATACATCATGGTGGCGCGGTCCAAGGGGCTGAAGGACCGTGTCGTGCTCTACAAGCATGCTCTACGAAACTCTGCGATTCCGCTCGTCACCTATATCGGGCTCCAGTTCGGCGGCCTGATCGGCGGAATCGTCATTGTGGAGCGTGTCTTTAACTGGCCCGGCATGGGAACCCTCGCGTTCGATGCGATTTCGGCGCGTGACTATCCCGTTCTGCAAGGCTCCATCACGGTCCTCGCCCTCTTCATCGTGCTCATCAATCTCCTGGTCGATATCGCCTACGGGCTCATCGATCCGCGCATTCGGACGGAGTGACGCTCATGGCCATGGCTCAGGCCGCACCCGGATCGCGCCGGCGCTTCAGATCATTTGAACTCGTCCTTGGCGTCATTCTGACCGGAGCCATGACGCTCGCGGTCCTGTTCTCGGGCATTCTGTTTCCTGATGGCGGCGAGAGCATGGACCTGATGGCGCGTCTCCTGCCGCCGTTCCAGAATCCGGCCCACCTTCTCGGCACCGATCCGCTTGGGCGCGATGTTCTCGCCCGCGTGGTGATAGGCGGGCGGATTTCGCTTACCGTCGGTGCGCTCTCCGTCCTCGGCGCCGTGATCCTCGGAACCCTGGTCGGCCTGATCGCCGGCTATTACCGCGGTATCGCCGAGATCGTGCTGATGCGCTTTGCGGATGTGCAACTCGCATTGCCCTTCATTCTCATCGCGATCATGTTCCTCGCCATCCTCGGCACCGGTGTCGACAAGGTGATCTTCTTCATGATCGTCGCGCAATGGGTGCAATATGCCCGCCTCGTACGTGGCTCCGTGCTTGCCCTTCGCGACCGGGAATTCATCCTCTCCGCCCGCGCCATCGGCGTCGGGAACGGCCGCATCATCTTCCAGCACATCCTTCCCAATGTGCTCGGCCCCATCGTCATTCTCATGACCCTGAACGTCGCCAACAACATCCTTCTCGAAAGCAGCCTGACCTTCCTCGGCCTCGGCGTCGATCCGCTGATCCCGAGTTGGGGCGGCATGTTGGCGGATGGGCGCACCTATCTGCAATCCGCTTGGTGGGTTAGCGTCTTTCCGGGACTCGCCATCATGTTCACGGTGCTCGGCCTCAATCTTCTCGGCGATTGGCTGCGCGACTATCTCGACCCGACAGGACAGACTTCGAAATGACCATCCTCCTCGATGAAACGGTGCCGCGGACTCTCGATGCCCTCGTCTCGGAATGGTCCAGGGCCGGTCGGAGTGGGGCCCATATCGAAGCCTGGCTGTTCGAGGACGAGCCGGCGCGGCGACATGCGGAGACGGTGCTTGCGAAGGCCGGCGTCACGGCGCGCCTGCGCAGTACCTACAAGCCCCTGGTCCATGCATTCCTGGAGGAAATCGAGACAGCCGACCTCGCGCGTGTCGAGGTGACTTATCCGGTGCATCCGCAGGCGGACGCCGTGCGTTTCCTGTCGGAGGCCTATCCGCTGGCGGCGTTGCTCAGCCATGCCGAGGCCGTGTTCGTTCCCGGAGGCGAGAGCCTGACCTATCGCATCATTGCGGACTATCGCGATGGGCGCCGGATCGAGAAAGAAATTTTCGCTCCCAACCGCCTTCGCTCGAATCATATCGGCCAAAACGACCTGTCTCCGACTGGCTGGATCAGGGCAACCCGTTGTCCTGACCGCCCTGATCTCGACGAGGCGATCACGACCGAGGTGGAGACCGTCTTCGAGGCTGTGATGACAGCGATTGCGGGCCATTCCTGGCCCGCCGAGGAGCCCTACGCCGAGACCATCGCCATCGACGTTCAAATTGCGGGGATCGAGCGTCCCCTCGATTGCGGCGACGAGGTGATCAGTACGCGCGAGGCGCTGCACGAGGATTTCTATTTCTCGCTGCTGGAGTTCTTCAAGCACAAGTCGGGCCGTCCCCCGGAGGATCGCAGCCTTCAGCCGGGCCAGATCGTGCCGGACATCCGCGCCGGCGCGGGCGACGCGCATGTTCGTGTCGAACTTCGTTCCTTCGCGGTTCCGAAGAATCCGGTCAGGCGTGAGCAGGTGCTGGAAACAGCAGACGCAGCGCCCGGTCTGGAGCAGATCTACAGGGAGATGGCGAACCTTCCCGGAACGACCTTCCAGGCTGTGTCCCGCGAAGGGAGGCCAGTGTGCGGTCTCTATCGCAAAGGGTCACACCCGGCCGTGCTGATCTCTGCCGGGCAGCATGCCAACGAGACCTCGGCTCCGGTCGGTGCACTTCGCGCCGTCCGGCGCCTCCTTGCCGACCCCGAGGCGAGTGTCGCCCTGATCGCGGTCGAGAATCCTGACGGGTATGCGCTGCACGGAAGGCTCTGTGAGGCCAATCCGCGGCACATGCACCATGCCGCGCGCTACACCTCCCTCGGCAGCGACGTGGAGTTCGATCGTGGCAATCCCACCTATGAATTTGGAGCGCGGATCCAGGCGCTGGAACTGTCCGGAGCACAGCTTCACGTGAACCTCCACGGTTATCCCGCCCATGAGTGGACCCGGCCGTTCACCGGCTACCTCCCACGTGGCTTCGAATTGTGGTCGATCCCGAAGGGGTTCTTCCTGATCATGCGCCATCACCATTCGTGGGGAGAGACGGCGAGGGCGCTCGTCGAGGCGGTGACCAAGCGGCTTCAGGCCATTCCGGGCCTGCCGGCGTTCAACCGGCGCCAAATTGAGATCTGCGCCATCCATTCGGGCGGAAAACCATACGAGATCATCAATGATATTCCGTGCCTTATCACCGCGGAGGAGCGGCACCCCACGCCGCTGACCCTCATCACGGAATTTCCCGACGAGACTATCTACGGCGAATCCTTCCGCTTCGCCCACTCGGTACAGATGACGACGGTACTGGCGGCTGAGGAGGCGTTTGCAACCCTCATGGCGCAAACCGTTTGAGACCAATCGTTTCGCCGGCGAATCCAAACGGAGACGCCATGGCCAAAGTTGCCGTCGTCACCGCCGCCGGCAAGGGCGAGACGCCGCTGTTGCGCGAATTGGATCGCGCAGCGAGCGCCCTGCGCTTCCGATGCGCTCCGACAGCCCGCCGGACAGGACGGGTGCGCACCACTCGGATCCCGACGGGCCGGGAGGGCCACGGGTCAGAACATCCATCGTCGATGGCGGTCTCGTCCGCGTCAATTGAGCCGGAACAGGAAAACCGAACCTGCCGTTAAGGAGAAGATGCCCGAGCGTGTGCATGGCACCGCCCTGGCCGCGATCTCGTGAGGGTTGGATCATGGTCGGCCTGTCCCGGAAGCAGCGCGAGAGCGATGCTGCAATCGAGGAGACGGTCGGGATCGTCCGCGCCAGCGGCGAACCCCTCCCGCCTCTGGACGACGCCAACGCCTTCGGCATCCCGTTCGACCGCTACGCCGATGCCAAGGTGGTGCTGCTCGGCGAGGCGACCCACGGCACGTCGGAGTTCTATCGTGCCAGGGCGGCGATAACGCGCCGGCTCATCGAGCATCACGGCTTCACCATCGTCGCCGTCGAGGCGGACTGGCCGGATGCCGCGCGGATCGACGCTTATGTGAGACATCGATCCATTCCCCAAGGTGATGACGCTGCGTTCGAGCGGTTCCCGACCTGGATGTGGCGGAATGAGGATGTCGCGGATTTCGTCAATTGGATGCGCGCCTTCAACCAGGGTCGTCCGGCGGGTCAGCGGGCCGAGTTCCGCGGGCTCGACGTCTACAGCCTCGATGCCTCCATCCGCTCTGTCCTCGACTATCTCGACCGGATCGATCCCGAAGCCTCAAAGGAGGCACGGGAACGCTACGGCTGCCTCAGCCCGTGGCAGTCCGATCCCGCGCGTTATGGACGGGCCGTGCTGACGGGCCAGAAGCGACCCTGCGACCAAGCCCTGCTGGCCCAACTTCAGGACATGCTCGGCCATCGTTTGCGCTATTTGGGAGCACAGGACGGCGAGGACTTCTTCGATGCGGTCCAGAATGCCCGGATTGTCCACGCTGCAGAGCACTACTACCGCATCATGTATGAGGGCGCGACAGAGTCCTGGAACCTGCGCGATCGACACATGTTCGATACGCTGCAAAGCCTCCTTGGTCGGCGCAAGAATGCGAAAGCCGTGGTCTGGGCCCACAACTCCCATGTCGGGAATGCCGCGGCGACTGCCATGGGCTGGCAGGGCGAGTTCAACATCGGCGAGCTATGCCGAACGGCCTACCGAGATGAAGCCGTTCTCATCGGCTTCGGAACCGATCGGGGCACGGTCGCCGCCGCGAGCGACTGGGACGCGCCTATGGAAATCAAGGACGTCCGTCCGGCACGGCCCGACAGCCATGAGCGAATATTCCGGGATACCGGCCTCGGCCGTTTCCTCACCGACTGGCGGGGAAGCGGGCGGGTCGATCTGCGTGGCGCGCTGTCCCAGCCACGCCTGGAGCGCGCCATCGGTGTGATCTACAGGCCGGAAACGGAGCTTTACAGCCACTATTTCGAAGCCATCCTGCCGGAGCAGTTCGACGCCTTCGTCTGGTTTGAGGAGACCGGGGCCGTCACGCCGCTGACGAAGGCTCATGGGGAGGGTATGCCCGAGACTTATCCGTTCGGGCTTTGAGGGCTCCGCAGCCATTCCGGCCTGGTGCCGCGCCGTCCCGGAATGGCGGGGAGGGGGCCCCCGGCGACCTTTGCCCGCCTTGCCCCGGCAGGCCGCCCCTGCTAACTGACCGGCAACTCCCACCACGACCAGTCAGCAGGTTCCTTCCGTGTCCCGTCAGTTCATCTATCACATGCGTGGCCTTACCAAGACCTATTCCAGTGGGAAGAAGGTCTTGGATAACGTCCATCTCTCCTTCTATCCGGATGCGAAGATCGGCGTGCTCGGCGTCAACGGCGCCGGTAAATCGACCCTGCTGCGCATCATGGCCGGCATAGATACCGACTATAATGGCGAAGGCTGGGTCGCCGAGGGCGCCCGGGTCGGCTACCTGCCGCAGGAACCCCAGTTGGATCCCGCAAAGACCGTGCGTGAGAACGTCATGGAGGGTGTCGCAGCCAAGAAGGCGATCCTCGACCGCTACAATGAACTCGCCATGAACTATTCCGAGGAGACAGCGGACGAGATGACCCGCCTCCAGGACGAGATCGAGGCGAAGGGGCTCTGGGATCTCGATTCTCAGGTCGACCAGGCCATGGACGCCCTGCGCTGCCCGCCCGACGACTGGGCCGTGGACAAACTCTCCGGCGGCGAGCGCCGCCGCGTAGCGCTCTGCAAGCTCCTGCTTGAGCAGCCGGAACTGCTTCTGCTCGACGAGCCGACCAACCATCTCGACGCCGAGACGACCGCTTGGCTCGAAGGCCACCTGCGCAGCTATCCGGGCGCGATCCTGATCGTGACCCACGACCGCTACTTCCTCGACAACGTGACGGGCTGGATCCTCGAACTCGACCGCGGCCGTGGCATTCCGTACGAGGGCAACTACTCGTCCTGGCTGGAGCAGAAGCAGAAGCGCCTCGAGCAGGAGGGTCGCGAGGAAGAGGCCCACAAGCGCACAATCGAGCGCGAGCGGGAATGGGTGTCCGCCTCGCCGAAGGCCCGTCAGGCCAAGTCGAAGGCCCGTATCCAGCGCTACGAAGAACTCGTCGCCAAGGCATCCGAGAAGGGGCCGACCACCGCGCAGATCATCATCCCCATCGCCGAGCGTCTTGGGAACAATGTCATCGAGTTCGATGGCCTTAAGAAAGCCTTCGGCGACAAGCTGCTCATCGATGGCCTGTCATTCAAGTTGCCGCCCGGCGGCATCGTCGGAATCATCGGTCCCAACGGCGCCGGTAAGACGACACTGTTCCGTATGATCACCGGGCAGGAGCAGCCGGACGAAGGCACGATCGAGATCGGCGAGAGCGTCAAGCTCGGTTATGTCGACCAGAGCCGCGATACGCTCGATGCCAACAAGACGCTCTACGAGGAGATCTCCGGCGGCAACGAGGTGCTCTACCTCGGCAAGCGTGAGATCAATGCTCGCGCCTATTGCGGCGCATTCAACTTCAAGGGTGCCGATCAGCAGAAGAAGGTCGGCGTGCTCTCGGGCGGCGAGCGCAACCGCGTGCATCTCGCCAAGATCCTGAAGTCCGGGGCAAACGTCCTTCTCCTCGACGAGCCGACCAACGATCTCGACGTCGACACCCTGAGGGCCCTCGAAGAGGCGCTTGAGGACTATGCCGGCTGCGCGGTGATCATCAGCCACGATCGCTGGTTCCTCGACCGCATCGCCACCCACATCCTCGCGTTCGAGGGCGACAGCCATGTGGAATGGTTCGAGGGCAACTTCGCCGACTACGAGGAGGACAAGAAGCGCCGCCTCGGAGTGGATTCCACGATTCCTCACCGTATCAAGTACAAGAAGTTTTCGCGGTAGGACCGATGGGGACCTACCTCATTACCGGGATCGGACGCGGGATCGGCAAGGAGCTTGCCCGTGTCCTTCTTGCGCGCGGGGATCGCGTCATCGGCACGGTGCGCGACGAGGGCGCTCTTTCCCTCGACTGGCACGAGTATTCGGAACAGGGCAAGCTCAAGCTCATCAGGCTCGATCTTCTGGATCAGGGATCCATTATAGATGCGTCGCGCGCCGTCGACGATTCCGTCGATGTGCTGATCAACAACGCGGGCGTAATCGGTCCCCAGAGACAATCGACGCTGGAGATGGATTTCGACGGATTCCTCGACACGCTGAAGGTCAATACCCTCGGGCCCCTCCGCGTGACCCAGGCCTTTCTGCCGCAGCTTCGGCGCTCGAAGGCCCCCAGGATCGTCACGATAAGCAGCCGAATGGGCTCGTTGGCATATGCCAAATCGGATCGGATCGCCTACCGAGCCTCAAAAGCTGCTGTAAACAAGCTTATGCAAGGTTTGGCAACGGATCTCGCGCCGGAGGGGATCGTGGCGGTCAGCGTCCACCCAGGCTGGGTGCGCACGGAGATGGGCGGCGCGGACGCCGATATTCCCGTGGGTGAGAGTGCAGCGGGAATCGTCGCCTTGATTGATCGCCTGTCCATGGCGGACAGCGGTCTCTTTTTTGACTGGCAGGGGGAACGACTGCCCTTCTAAATGCATCGCGCTGGGTATCGCCTGCTTAGGAAGAGAGTTGGGTTCACACCCGAAACGGTGTAAGACCCTTGAGGCACGAGAACTCTCGAAGGACGTTGCCGTGCCCGCCGATGAGATGAAAGCTTTTCAAACCGTAGCCTCCCCTGAAGAAGCCGTCGAAAAGCTCGCTCTGCTTTACGATGCCGCCGTCGAGGGCCAGCGCCACGCTCTTGAGCATTTCTTTGCGACGAAGCTGCCGCCGACAACCGACGAGCGAGCCCACTTTCGATATCCGGAGTTGCGCGTCGTCTACAGGGCGACGTCCCTGCCGCCGGTCAAGCAGAGGGCCTATGCGAAACTGCAGGGGCCAGGGGTATTCGCCACCACGATCACGCAGCCGGCTTTCTTCAGGAACTATCTTCTCGAGCAGTTGAGACATCTGGTCCGCGACTACGGTGTGACCCTCGAGGTCGGCGTGAGTCGCCAGGAGATCCCGTATCCGTACATTTTCGAGCGCGGCGACGAACTCGGTCGTGGCGCGCATTCCGCAGCGGAACTTGCCCAGTTTTTCCCGACTCCGCTTCTGGCGACGGTCGGCGATGAGATTGCCGATGGGACTTGGGATTTCGTCGAGAACGTACCGCGTCCGCTATCGCTATTCGATGCGGCGCGCACCGATTATTCCCTGCGGCGCCTCGTGCACTATACGGGGAGCGACTGGCGGGCGATCCAGCCATGGATCCTTCTGACGAACTATCATCGTTATGTGGACCAGTTCGTTCGCTGGGCGGTCACCGAGCTTGCGGACCCGGAAAGCCCGTTCGAGAAGCTGATTCTGCCGGGTGGAGTCGCCATCGAAAGCGGCCTGTCCGAGGAAACGGTTGCGGAACTGATCGGCTCTTCGCCTTGGCATCGTTTCCAGATGCCGTCCTATCACCTCACCCGCCGAGATGGGCACGGGGTTACTCTCGTCAATATTGGCGTCGGCCCGTCCAATGCCAAGAACATTACGGATCATCTTGCGGTTCTGCGGCCCCATTGCTGGCTTATGGTCGGCCATTGCGGTGGCCTGCGCCAGTCGCAGACCATCGGTGACTATGTGCTCGCCCATGGCTATCTGCGTCGCGATCGCATCCTCGACAATGCCGTCCCCCCGGAGATTCCCGTCCCCGCCCTCGCAGAGGTGCAGGTTGCGCTTCAGGAAGCCGCCGCTCGGGTTACGGGGGAGAGAGGCGAGGAACTCAAACGGCGCCTGCGCACGGGCACGGTGGTCACTTATGACGATCGCAACTGGGAGCTGCGATGGAGCCACGAACGGCGCCAGATCAACCTGTCCCGCGCCATCGCCGTCGACATGGAAAGCGGTACCATTGCCGCCCAGGGCTATCGCCTCAGGGTTCCCTACGGTACCCTGCTCTGTGTCTCGGACAAGCCCCTGCATGGCGAGATCAAACTACCAGGGGCCGCGAATGCGTTCTATGAGCGCGCGGTCGGCGAGCATCTCATGATAGGCCTTTCCGCCCTTGATATTCTCCGGGACCAGCGAACCTCCCTCCATTCCCGGAAGCTACGCAGTTTCGACGAGCCCCCCTTCCGCTGAGAGTGCCGGAAGAGACCCATGTCTTTTGAAACCTCAGGCCAGCTCGATGCTCGTCGTGGCGCCCAGGCATCTATGCCGGGAGCGGCCTTTCACTGATCGGCCGGCCGCCCTCCTGAACGGTCTTGGTGCCTCTTCCTGCAAGCCTCATGCAAGGGAGACCAATTGTCCTCCGGCTCAGTTCGTGGCCGCAGCGGTGGTCCCACCTATGCATGGGACGCCACATTCGGACATAGGATTTGGCCGAATGTTCAAGTTTGACTTGCCTCAGCTCCGAAAGAAGATATAAATATATCTTTATATGTGAGAGCGAGTTTCGAGCCGTGCCCGACGCTGCATCGCCATCCCTGGACCTGACCCTGAGCATCCTGCGGGCGGCCGCCGAGGAGACGCGTCTGCGGATTCTGGCCCTGCTCACGGAGGGAGAGCTGTCCGTCTCCGACCTCACGGACATCCTGGGGCAGTCGCAACCGCGCATTTCCCGCCATCTCAAGCTCCTCGTCGAGGCGGGACTGGTGGAGCGGCACCGGGAGGGGGCCTGGGCCTTCTTCCGGCTTACGGATCGTAGCGACGCATCCCGTATTCTCCGCCCGATGCTGGAGAGCCTCGATCGGGCTGATCCGCTTCTCCTCGACGATCGGACGCGGCTAGAGGCAGTCCGGAGTCAGCGTGCCCATGCCGCTCAGGCCTTCTTCTCCCGCCTTGCGCCGGATTGGGACCGCCTTCGTTCCCTCCATGCGCCCGAGGCGACGGTAGAGGCGGCCGTGCTCGACGCTCTTGGCGACAGGCCGATCCGAAACCTGGTCGATCTCGGCACCGGCACCGGCCGGATGCTCCAGCTCCTCGCACCCCGGGCGCTGCGCACCGTCGGACTTGATGCGAGCCACGCCATGCTTTCCGTCGCTCGCGCCAACCTTGAAAAGGCGGGCCTGAGGGGAATCGAGCTCAGGCAGGGCGATATCTACGCGCCGCCTTTCCCGCGCAACACCTTCGACCTTGTCGTCATTCACCAAGTCCTGCATTACCTTGACGATCCAGCCCGTGCGATCCGCGAAGCATCTCGCCTCGTTGCGCCAGGCGGGCGGATCCTCGTTGTCGATTTCGCGCCGCACACCCTCGAATTCCTGCGGGAATCCCAGGCCCATCGCCGTCTCGGATTTGCCGCTGAGCAGGTCGCCGACTGGCTTGGGGAGGCGGGGCTCGACTGTACGCTGAACCGACAGATCGCGCCGTCGAAAAAAGGCGGCGAGCAGTTGATCGTTTCCCTTTGGCTCGGCCAGGACCGTCGCACGATGACGGACTGGCCGCTGACCGCACCCGACAGAGAGGTTGCCTGATGTCGCCGCTAGCGCTTCGCCCGAGCCGTCAGGCATCATGCCCGATCCACGTCTCCTTCGAGTTCTTCCCGCCCAAGACGCCAGAGATGGAGGCCACTCTCTGGTCGTCCATCGAACGGTTGGCGCCGCTTGATCCCCAGTTCGTGTCGGTCACCTATGGCGCCGGCGGCTCAACCCGGGAGCGCACCCACGCCACTGTGTCGCGTCTCGTGCGCGAGACGCAGCTCAAGCCCGCAGCGCATCTCACATGCGTCGCCGCGCCGAAGGCGGAGGTCGACGGCGTCGTGCAATCCTATTGGGATGCCGGCGTCCGCCATGTGGTGGCGTTGCGTGGTGATCCCGTCGGTGGTCTGGGGACGACCTACGCGCCGCATGCGGACGGCTATCAGCGCACATGCGACCTTGTCGCGGGGATCAAGGCTGTCGGCGATTTCGAAGTCTCCGTCTCCGCATATCCTGAGAAGCATCCGGAGGCCGCATCCCTCGATGCGGATATCGACGTGCTGAAGGAGAAGGTCGATTGTGGCGCGGACCGCGCCATCACACAGTTCTTCTTCGATAACGACGTCTATTTCCGCTATCTCGACCGCGTCCGGGCGCGGGGCATCAATATCCCCATCATTCCCGGTATCGTGCCGGTACAGAATTTCAAGCAGACGGCCAATTTCGCGGCGAAGACCGGCGCGAGCATTCCCGCATGGCTGGCCGCGCGGTTCGAAGGGCTCGACGACGATGTCGAGACCCGCAAGCTTATCGCGGCCGCCGTGGCCGCCGAGCAGGTGATCGATCTCGTGGATCGCGGCGTCAACGAATTTCATTTCTACACCATGAACCGGGCCGATCTCGTTTATGCGATTTGTCGCCTGCTCGGCCTGCGCAGCCAGGCGGAGAGGGTGGCGGCCTGACCGACCAACCAGCATGCCCGGCTCAGGGCGCGCAATTCCCGTGTGCCGAACGGCATGATCCCTGAGTGGCAGGGACGGACGAAAGAGACGACCATGACGATTGAAGTTCCCTGTCCCGCCAATGGCGCCGAGGTCACGAAGGCCCTCCGCGAGGCCGCGTCGAGACGCATTCTCGTGCTGGACGGCGCGATGGGGACGGAACTCCAGCGGGCCCGCTTTTCGGAGCAGGATTTTCGCGGTGCGCGCTTCAAGGACTGGAAACAGGACGTCAAGGGCAACAACGATCTGCTGATCCTGACCCAGCCCGATGCCGTCCGCCAGGTTCACCTGGATTACTTCCGCGCCGGCGCCGACATCGTCGAAACCAACACCTTCTCGGGCACGTCCATTGCGCAGGCCGATTACGGCATGGAGGCGATCGTCTACGAACTCAACGTCCAGGGTGCGCGCCTCGCACGCGAGGCCGCCCTGCTGGCGGAAGGCGAGGACGGCCGCCGCCGTTTCGTCGCCGGCGCCGTCGGCCCCACGAACCGCACCCTCTCGATCTCGCCGGACGTGAACAATCCCGGCTATCGTGCGGTCACGTTCGATCAGATGAGCGAAGCCTACGCCGAACAGGTGAGGGGGCTTGTCGACGGTGGCTCCGAGCTCATCCTCATCGAGACGATCTTCGACACGCTCAACGCCAAGGCCGCCATCGCGGCCACCTACAAGGTGTTTGCGGAGCGAGGCGTGTCTCTTCCGGTCATGATATCCGGTACCATCACGGATCTGTCCGGGCGCACCCTGTCCGGTCAAACGCCCACTGCCTTCTGGCATTCCGTGCGCCATGCAGACCCATTCGCAGTCGGCCTCAACTGCGCCCTCGGCGCGCGGGAGATGCGCGCTCATGTCCAGGAAATCGGCAGGGTCGCGGACACCCTCGTCTGCGCCTATCCCAATGCCGGTCTTCCGAACGAGTTTGGGCTTTATGACGAGCGGCCCGAAGCGACCGCAGGCATGCTGGCGGAATTCGCCGATGCTGGCCTCGTCAATGTGGTCGGCGGCTGCTGCGGGACGACGCCGGACCACATCCGTGCGATTGCCGAAGCCGTGGCCGGCAAGGCACCTCGTGAAGTTCCGGTGGTCAAGCCGATGATGCGGCTGTCCGGCCTGGAGCCTTTCATCCTCACCCCGGACATCACATTCGTGAATGTCGGCGAGCGCACGAACGTTACCGGGTCCGCCCGGTTCCGGAAGCTCATCACCAACGGCGATTATGCGGCCGCCCTCGACGTCGCCCGCGACCAGGTCGCCAATGGCGCGCAAATCATCGACGTCAACATGGACGAGGGTCTGCTCGATTCCGAAAAGGCGATGGTTGAGTTTCTGAACCTCGTGGCCGCCGAGCCCGATATCGCCCGTGTGCCGATCATGGTCGATTCCTCGAAATTCCATGTCATCGAGGCCGGCCTGAAGTGCATTCAGGGCAAGCCTATCGTGAATTCCATCTCGATGAAGGAGGGTGTCGATGCCTTCATCGCGCAGGCGAAAGTGTGCCGCTCCTATGGTGCTGCGGTCGTCGTCATGGCATTCGACGAAAAGGGACAGGCCGACACGCTGGAGCGCAAGGTCGAGATCTGTACCAGGGCCTACAGGATTCTCACCGAGGAGGTGGGATTTCCGCCCGAAGACATCATCTTCGATCCCAATGTCTTCGCCGTCGCCACCGGCATCGAGGAGCATAACGGCTACGGAGTCGACTTCATCGAGGCAACGCGGATCATCCGCGGGACGCTCCCCCATGCCCACATCTCTGGCGGCGTGTCGAACCTGTCCTTCTCCTTCCGAGGCAACGAGCCGGTCCGCGAGGCGATGCACTCGGTCTTCCTCTACCATGCGATCAAGGTCGGCATGGATATGGGCATCGTCAACGCGGGCCAGCTTGCCGTTTACGACGAGATCGACCCGGAATTGCGGGAGCTCTGCGAGGACGTGGTGCTGAACCGCCGCCCGGATGCGACCGAGCGCCTGCTCGAAGCAGCGCCCCGGTTCAAGGGCGACGGGAGCGGCTCCATCAAGGCGGCGGATCTCGAATGGAGGTCCTGGCCCGTCGAGAAGCGTCTCGAACATGCGCTTGTCAACGGCATCACGGAATTCATCGAGGAAGACACGGAGGAGGCTCGTCAACTGGCAGAGCGACCTCTTCATGTCATCGAGGGCCCGCTGATGGCGGGTATGAATGTGGTCGGCGACCTGTTCGGCGCGGGAAAGATGTTCCTGCCCCAGGTGGTGAAATCAGCCCGCGTCATGAAGCAGGCCGTCGCCTACCTCATGCCTTTCATGGAAGCGGAGAAGGCGAATGGCGGCAGCGTCGAGCGCTCTGCTGCCGGGAAGATCCTGATGGCGACCGTCAAGGGCGACGTGCACGATATCGGCAAGAACATCGTCGGCGTCGTCCTAGCCTGCAACAATTATGAGGTCATCGATCTCGGCGTCATGGTGCCGGCGCAGAAGATTCTCGATACCGCGCGCAAAGAGAACGTCGACATCATCGGCCTTTCCGGCCTCATCACGCCATCCCTCGATGAGATGGCGAATGTGGCGAGCGAGATGGAGCGCGAAGGCTTCGACATTCCGCTTCTCATCGGCGGTGCCACGACGAGCCGGGTTCACACCGCCGTGAAGATCCATCCCCAGTACCAAAAGGGTCAGGCAGTCTATGTGACGGATGCGAGCCGCGCGGTCGGCGTCGTTTCCTCGCTCCTGTCGCCGGACGCGAAGGGCGAGTACATCAGCACGGTCCAGGCGGAATATCGGAAAGTAGCCGAGGCCCACAAGCGCGCCGAGGCCGACAAGCAGCGGCTTTCTCTCGAGAAAGCGCGAGCCAACCGACTGAAGGTCGACTGGGCGGCTTATCAGCCGCCAAAACCTACATTCACGGGCGCGCGCGTCTTCCGCAGCTACGATGTTGGCGAACTTGTGTCCTATATCGACTGGACGCCGTTCTTTCAGACGTGGGAGCTTAAGGGCCGCTTCCCGGCCATCCTCGATGATCCGGAACAAGGTGAGGCGGCGCGGCAGCTCTACGACGATGCACAGGTGATGCTGAAGCAACTCGTCGAGGAGCGGTGGTTCAATCCGAAGGCCGTGATCGGCTTCTGGCCTGCGAACGCGGTCGGAGACGACATCAGGCTCTACACGGGCGAAAGCCGCATCGACGCGCTTGCGACGCTGCATGGGCTACGCCAGCAGCTCACACGGCGCGACGGAAAGCCCAATCTTTGTCTGTCCGACTTCATCGCTCCGGAGGAAAGTGGCAGGGCGGACTACATCGGAGCCTTTGTTGTCACGTCCGGTATCGAGGAGGTGCGCATCGCCGAGCGGTTCGAGCGCGCGAATGACGACTACCGGTCGATCCTTGTCAAGGCGCTGGCGGACCGCTTGGCGGAGGCCTTTGCGGAACGGATGCACCAGCGTGTGCGCAAGGAGTTCTGGGCCTATGCGCCGGACGAGGCCTTGAGCAACGAGGATCTGATCCGCGAGGAATATCAGGGCATCCGTCCTGCTCCAGGCTATCCGGCCCAGCCCGACCACACGGAGAAGACGACGATCTTCCAACTGCTCAACGCCGAGCGCAGCATTGGCGTGGCGCTGACGGAATCCTACGCCATGTGGCCCGGTTCCTCTGTCTCCGGACTCTATCTGTCGCATCCCGACGCCTATTATTTCGGTGTTGCCAAGGTGGAGCGCGATCAGGTGGAGGATTATGCCCGGCGCAAGGGCATGAGCATCCCCGAAGTCGAGCGCTGGCTTTCGCCGATCCTCAATTACGATCCCGCATCGTACAATGTGATGGCTGCCGAGTAGGAGCGATTCCCCATCGGCGTCGAAGGACGCCGGTTGGCCAAGTTCCATCCGCGGGTACTTTAGAATATATATAAACTATTGATTTAATTGCGTTTTTTTGTTGCATGTCCCGCTATAGCGCTCTATTGGTGCGATCCGTTCGCAACAGTGGGCCGGGATCATGAACGATTGGTCGGTGGGAGTGCAGGCTGCCGCTATCCTTCTCCGTGAAGGACTGGAGGCCATGCTTATCGTTGCTGCTCTGGCGGCATTCCTGCGCCGGTCCGATCTGCACGACAAGTTGCGGCCGCTTTATGCAGGGGCTGTCGCCGCGATTGTTGCGAGCCTCGGTTCGGCGTGGGTCTTCGAGACCTATTTCAACGGCACTCACAATGACCTTCTCGAGGCGGGCGTCATGCTGTTCGCTGCGGCCCTGATGTTCTATATGAGCGGCTGGCTTTTCCTGCGACAGGATCCGAAGGCCTGGCAGGCGGAGTTGCGTCGCGCAGCCGCGCGCGCCGCCGATGCTGGCACGGCGTTCTCGCTTGCCGGGATCGCCTTTCTTGCCGTCTTCCGCGAAGGTGGCGAGACGGTCCTGTTCCTGCACACGCTCGCACAGACAAGCGGCGGATGGGGAACCGGGATCCTCGGGGGCCTTGGTGTCGCGGCAATCGGTCTCCTCATCCTTTTCGGCGCGATGCAATGGCTGGCGCTGCGCCTTCCTCTTCGTCCCATCTTCCTCGTGACATCCGGCCTGCTTTTCGTCATGGGACTCCGCTTCATCGGCAACGCCGTGCTGGAGCTTCAGGAACAGTCGATCGTCCCGATCCACGACCAGGGCGTTCCGGACTTCTTTTTGGCTCTTGGCCTGGGTGTGAGCTGGGAGGCCATCGGTGCGCAGCTCTTCGTACTTGTGGCGGCCGTCGCAGGAATCGGCATGGCCCGGGCGCGCAAAGCCCGGATCCCGGGCGGCCTTCTGTCAGCCGCCGAGTGAAACCTCTCAGGGATCGGCGCTGGAAGGCGCCGCCGCTTCAGGTCCGCTGCTGGCTCTGCAGGTGGAAGAGAGCATCGTGAGGGTGCGCGCCCCGGATCCGATCCTACGCGATGCTTTGAGCTACTCCCTGCGAAGCGCCTCGATAGGATCGAGCTTCGCCGCGCGCCGGGCCGGATAGAACCCGAAGAAGATACCGACGAGGGCGGAGAATCCGACTGCGATGACGATGGCGTCGGATGACACAAGAGACGGCCAGCCCGCGAGCCGTGCGACGAAATAAGCTACGCCCACCCCAAGCCCTATTCCGAGGATGCCCCCGATCGTCGAGAGCGTCGTAGCCTCGATCAGGAACTGGGAGAGGATGTCTCGGGGGCGCGCGCCGACTGCGAGGCGCAGGCCGATCTCGCGGGTGCGCTCGGTGACCGAGACGAGCATGATGTTCATGATGCCGATCCCGCCGACGAGAAGCGAAACCGCGGCAACCGCGGCAAGCAGCATCGACAGCGTATTGGCCGACGCGGAGGCCGTGTTGGCGATTTCGGTCAGGTTGCGGATCGAGAAGTCATCCTCCTGGTCGCGGACGATGCGGTGGCGCTGCTGGAGAAGCTGGGTGATGAGCTCGATGCCGGGCTCGATGTCCTGTTCCTGAGCGAATTTTACAAAGATCGAGCCGACGGAACGGTCTTTGGCATAGTTCCGTCCGATGACGCGCCGCCGCCCCGCATCGAGGGGAACGAAGATCACATCGTCCTGATCCTGACCGAATGCAGACTGGCCCTTCGGCGCCATGACGCCGATGACCCGGAACGGCACGTTGCGCACGCGGATCGTCTGGTCGATGGGATCATCCTCCCCGAAGAGATTGCGCGCGACCGTCTGCCCGAGGATGACGACGATGTCGCCACGGCGGATTTCTTCAGGATCGAAGCCGCGACCGACCGCTACGTCCCATTCCCGCGCCTCGAACCAATCGTTGTCGACACCATAGATGCGCGTCGCCCAGTTGTTGCCACCCGCGACGACCTGCGTTCCACCCTGCACGAACGGCGCGGCCGCCGTTACGCCGTCGATCTCGCTCTTGATGGCCTGAGCATCCTCGTCAGTCAGGGATGACGCTGCGCCAGCGCCGAGACGGGCGCCGCCCTGTGTGACGTTGCCGGGTGTGACGATGGCAAGGTTCGCACCGAGCGAGCGGATCTGCCGGTCGACCAGATTGCGCGCTCCCGAGCCGATGGCGACCATGGCAATCACTGCTGCGACACCGATTACAATGCCGAGCATGGTGAGCAAGCTGCGCAGGGCATTGGCAGTGATGGCGGATAACGCGGACCGGATGGCCTCGATCAGCCTCATGCCAGGAACTCCTCGCTTCGGGCGTCAAGAGGTGTCTGAAGGCTGTCCTCGATGACACGACCGTCCCTGAACCGGACGAGGCGGCGCGCATGGCGTCCCACCTCGGCATCGTGGGTGACGAGGACGATCGTCACGCCCTCACGGTTCAATTCCTGGAACAGCGCCAGGATTTCGCTGGCCGTGCGGCTATCGAGAGCGCCTGTCGGCTCATCGGCAAGGAGAAGGCTCGGCGTGTTCACGAGCGCCCGTGCAATGGCGACGCGTTGCTGCTGCCCGCCAGACAATTGCATCGGGCGGTGATGGGCGCGGTCTGCGAGGCCGACACGATTCAGGGCGCCCAGGGCGCGTTGATGGCGCGTGCGGCGATCGACGCCCGCATAGATCATCGGCAATTCGACATTCCCGATGGCATCAACCCGCGGCAGGAGATTGAACTGCTGGAACACGAATCCGATCTCGCGGTTGCGCAGGCGCGCAAGTCCGTCCGCGTCGAGACTTTCGACCGACGTGCCGGCCAGCCGGTAATGGCCATCGGTCGGCCGGTCGAGGCAGCCGACGAGGTTCATGAATGTGGACTTGCCGGAGCCCGAAGGTCCCATCACCGCGACGAACTCACCCTGTTCGACATCGAGGTCGACATGATCCAATGCGACGACACGCCCGCCGTCGAGATCGTAGATGCGGCGCAGGCCGCGGGTTTCGATCAGCGCCACGACGAATTCCTAGAACATGCGTGGAGGACGGGGACGCTGCGAGGAGCGTGGCTGATCCATCTCCTGTGAAGTGCCGCGTACTCCGCCTCCGACAATGATCGCATCGCCTTCCTTCAGGTCACCCCTGAGCACCTCCGTAACGCTTCCATCGGTCACGCCGAGACGGACCGGGACAAGTTCGGGATTTCCATTCACGAGACGGTAGACGCGCCCCTCCGTGCCAGGATCTGACACTGGCCGCGTTCCAGTCCGACGCCCCGGCTGGCCCTTCCGAGTGTCCGGCGGAGACGGTCGGGCCGCCACTGCCATGCCCACCGGGCGGAAACGGAGAGCGGCGTTCGGGATGCGCAAGGTGTCATCTCGCTCGTCGGTGATGATCTGGAGATTGGCCGTCATGCCGGGAAGCAGGGCCATATCCGTGTTTCTCACGCCGATGACGGCCGTGTAGGTCACCACGTTCTGAACCGTCTGGGCGCCGAGGCGGACGAGGCGCACGGAGCCGCTGAAGGCGCGGTTCGGATAGGCGTTGACAGTGAAGGTGACCGCCTGTCCTGGCTTGAGGCGTCCCACATCGGCCTCGTCGATATTGGCGTAGATGTCGATTTCCCGCAGATCCTGCGCGACCGTGAAGAGGGTCGGCGCCGAAAGGGACGCGGCCACGGTCTGGCCGAGCTCAATGTCGCGCTTGACCACGACCCCGTCGACCGGTGACCGGATCTCGGTCCGGGCAAGATCGATCTCGATATCTTTCAGTTTCGCCTCGCGCTGGAGGATGAGGGCCTCTGCCGACTTCACGCTCGCTTCCGCAAGGGAAAGATCCGCCTTCAGCCCCTCGGTCTCGGCCTTGTTGGATGCGATCTGGGCCTGCGCTGAAACCAGGGCCGCTTTCTGAATGTCGAGCTGTGTCTTCGTCTGATCGAGGGCATTCTGGGTGCCGGCGGCGCGGGCCACCAGTTCGGTCTGCCGTTCGAAGTTGCGCTGCGCCTCGGCGAGTTGTGCCTGCGCACGGTCACGCTGCGCTCCGAGATCGGTGGCGACCGCTTCTGATCGCTGCAGCATGGACCTGGCCTTGTCGATCTGTGCCTTCTTCGTGTCCCGGTCCGCCCTCGCCTGGGCAAGGTCGGCCAAGGCGGCATCACGGCGGGATTTGATCTGCTCGGAATAGAGGCGGGCCACCACCTGGCCCTCTTGGACCGGCGTGTTGTAGTCGGCGAGGATCTCCACGACCTGGCCGGAAAGCTGCGAGCCGACGAGCACGGTCGTCACCGGGTTGAGCGTCCCCGTGGCCCGCACGCTCGCCGTGATCGGGCCCCGTTCCACCGCCGCGAGCCTGAAGGTGGTGTCGGATGCGCTCCCGCCCGCGGGCCGCCACAGAAGGAAACCGGCCGTACCCGCAACGGCCAGAATGCCGATCAACCACAACCAGATCCGTTGCACCTTCGAGCCCTTCACGCCATGACGTACAAATAACATTCTGGCGGATTTCCTGGCCGGATTCGAGTTAACTCTTTGTCATGGGGCGTGTGGCCGCTTGGCGATGAGATCCCGCAAGGTCGTGATGGTCGATGCGTCGGCCACCCCATCGACCCGCTCGGGCCGGAAGTGCCGCTGGAAGGCCGCAACGACCTTTTCCGTATTCTCGTCGAACACCCCGGTGATCTTCAGGCCGTAGCCATACATCGCGAGCATGGCCTGGAGCGCCTCGATGGGCATGCCCGCGTCGCCGCGAGCGAAGAAGCGGCCGTCGCGGATCGGCGCCGGCGCAACCCAGTGACCAACGCCCTCCTCATGGAGGTGCTGCCAGGGAAAAGCCTCGCCGGGATCGAGCTTGCGTCCCGGGGCGACGTCTGAATGTGCGAGGATGCGGGTAGGAGAGATCCGCCACCGGCCGATGAGGTCGCGCGCCAAGGCCACGACGCTGTCGATTTGCTGCTTCGGAAATGAGGGCAGGCCGCCGGGATGTCCCGGATTGGCGATTTCGATGCCGATCGAGCGGGAATTGATGTCGGTTTCGCCGTCCCAGAAGGATGCGCCCGCATGCCAGGCCCTGCGGGCTTCCGGCACCATCTGGAGAACGCGTCCATCCTCGAACACGAAGTAGTGGGCGGAAACCTGGGACACCGGATTGCACAGCCACTGCAGGGCTTCTCCTGCCTCCGGCATGCCGGTGTAGTGCAGGATCAGCATGTCAGGACGCTGGCCGCCCTTCCTTTCCCCGTGATTTGGCGAAGGGAAGACCTTCGCGGCAACGGTGCTCTCGGGAGAAAGGGGCGTGCTCATCGGGTTACCTGAGATTCCGCTCGGAGGCGATGCGTTCCCAAGCGGCATTGATGACGGCGAGCCGTACCGTCGCGATCTTCACCGCTTCGGGCGGCAAGCCGCGTGCAATTTCCCGGTCGGGATGATTCTCGGCAACGAGCTTGCGGTAGTGCCGCTTCAACTCGTCGTCGCTCATGTCGCGATCTGCTTTCAGGATCATGTAGGGATCGTCGGGCCGTCTCACGTGGCGCGCCGCGATACGTTCGAAATCGGCGGGCGAAAAGCCGAAGATCGTCGCGACATCGCGCAGATAGGCGAACTCGGCGTCGTGCACCGCACCGTCGGCCTTGGCGATGTGGAACAGGCCGTCGAGGACATCCTCCAGAAGCGCTGGTTCGTCCTGGAAGGCATCGCCGATCTGACGGGCATAAGCTTCGAAACCGTCCGGCGTCTCTTTGGCCAGATCGAACAGGCGCGTCACGCGCTCGTGCTCGTTCGGAGGAACCTCGATGATCTGCTCGAACGCCATGACCTCGCGGTCGACAACGACACCGTCCGCCTTTGCCATCTTGGCGGCCAGGGCCACCAATCCCATGGTGAAGACGACGTCCTTCGGCGGGCGTCCGAAGATCGCGCCTTCACGGTCGATCAACATATGGCCCGCGACGCCGCCCAGGAGGGCCCCGATCGGTCCCCCCAATGCGAGCCCGAGCCCCGCGCCACCCAACTTGCCCCAAATCGACTGAATCATGGTCTTGAGTGGTAAGCTCAAGTCCCAGCAAAAGAAAAGGGGCCGGAACGTTCCGGCCCCTAAAATTCATGCGCAGACGGTTAGCGGCAGTAGATGTTGCCGTACACGTCCTGATATGTGCCGTAGGGGCAGGCCGGGCGCGAGGGGGTGGTGGCCGCGCCGACCATGGCGCCACCGGCTGCTCCGATGGCCGCGCCGGCAAGAGCGCCGCTTCCGCGACCCGTCGCAGCGCCACCAATGGCTGCACCTGCGAGACCGCCAATAGCCGCACCGCCGACTGCACGCTCGCCAGGAGTGTTGCAGGCTGCCATCGAGAGGGTGAGGGCGCCAGCTGCGATGGCTGTGATGATCTTTTTCATGGAAGCTTCCCTGTCGTTAGTGGGCCGTGGATCGCCCGACCCTACTTAGCTTGACCTTACGCAGACGCCAACTCTCCGCAGGCCAAACAGTTCCTCATGATAGGAATTATCTGTACAAAAGGCCTTACCGAAAGCACACAGGCTATAACTGGGATATTGTGAGTAGATTGCATACTTCTAATGGTCTAGCTTAAGAAGTTTTTGAATATCGTTGCGATTTGCTGTGTCACATCTTTGCCCTAATTCGGCCTCACCGAGCCAATGATCGCACTTGGTCGTTCGTGGGAGAGCCATATGACTTTGCAGCATTTCTTCAGAACGATCGTTGTCGCGATGCTGGGTGCCGCTGCTCTTGCATTTGCCTCGCAAGCCCGCGCCGAAGGCGGCGAGGGGTCCAGCCTTGTTCCCCCCGAGCCGCCGGTTGTGGCGAGTGCAACCCCGATGGGGGAGACCGCGGCACACGCGGAGTCCGCCAGTGAAGAGAAGGCGGCGATGACTGCCTCCATCGCCCCGGGCATTCGGATCAAGTCGAAGGGTGGCGACGATGTTCGCGCCAATGCCTTAAGGCCGCTTATCGTGCGCTATGCCTCGGAGCATGAACTACCCTATGCCTTGGCCGACGCCGTTGTCCGGATCGAGAGCCGCTACAACCCCAGCGTCCGGAATGGTCCCAACATGGGCCTGACCCAGATCAACTTCCGGACCGCGCAGTCCCTTGGATACCAGGGCAGCGCGGCGGGCCTTCTGGATGCGGAGACGAACCTTCGCTACGGCCTCAAATATCTGGCGCAGGCGTACAAGCTCGCCGGCGGCGATACGTGCGGCACGATCCTGCGCTATCAGTTTGGGCACCGCACCCAGACGATGACCCGCGCATCGCGGGTTTATTGCGCCAAGGTGAAGACCATCACGGCCAAAGCCGAATAGAACCCTTGACGAATACCCATTCATTCCCCCACATCCAACGCGTCAGTCGGCCGGGCGGCCGCTCCGCCATGCGGAGAGGAAAGTCCGGGCTCCATGGAGACACGGTGCCGGATAACGTCCGGCGGGGGTAACCCTAGGGAAAGTGCCACAGAAAGCAGACCGCCCCGCTTTGCGAGGTAAGGGTGAAAGGGTGCGGTAAGAGCGCACCGCGGACGCAGTGATGCGGACGGCACGGCAAACCCCACCAGGAGCAAAACCGAATAGGGACGACAGGCGTTCGCGCCAGGCTTGTTTCCAGGCTCGTCGTCCGGGTTGGTTGCTTGAGGCGGTCAGCAATGACCGTCCCAGAGGAATGGCCGCCACGTTCAAGGCTCGCGCCTTGGGCCCTACAGAACCCGGCTTACAGGCCGGCTGACGACCTTTTCCACAGGATGAAAATTCGAAAACATCGGGCAAACCATTGCTCTGCTTACGATTCATTAACCCTAAACAATTCTGATGTGTGTCGCGTGCCGACAAGCCCTCGTACCAGCCCCATTTCGTTGACGCCCATAACCTCCCATGTTATCCCAAATCATCCCGCCGACGGTGTCTTCTGAAGGGATGGTCAGGCCCGCACAAGGATCTGGCTGCATTGTTCAGAATGAGGCGTCTTCACCGGCGTCGGGTGGTGGATCGATGAGATCTGCCGGGGGGCTGACAATCAGGAGAGCGCGAGCCGCGGCCCATGAACCGCTTCGTGTCCAATTTCACCAACAAGTTGGATTCGAAGGGTCGGGTCTCGATCCCCGCATCTTTCCGCGCGGTGCTGGCCGTGGATGGGTTCGAGGGACTCTACGTTCATCCGGCGCTCGACGCGCCGGCTCTGGATGCGGGCGGCAACGTTCTCCTGAACGAGATCGATGCGTTCTTGTCGACGCTGTCGCCCTATTCGGACGAACGGGATCAGCTGTCGACGGCGTTGTTCGGAACCAGCGAGATTCTCAAGGTCGATCCGGAGGGGCGTGTCATCCTGACGGATACAGTGAAAGTACATGCCGGGATCGCGGACATGGTGACGTTCGTCGGACTCGGTCACAAGTTCCAGATTTGGGAGCCCGAGCATTTCCGTGCGCATCTGGAGGAGGCGCGTACGAAGGTGCGAGATCTGAAGAGGGTCTTGGGCGGCCGGGTCGTGGAGCGTTCGGTGCAGGATATCTCACCAGGAGTACGGGAGCGATGATGGGACGCGGCGACGGCCCAGGAGCCGGAGCCGCTGGCGGACCGACCCGTCACGTCCCCGTTCTCCTGGAGGAGGTCTGCACAGCGCTGGATGCGAAAAGCGGCGGGACGTACATCGACGGTACGTTTGGCGCCGGAGGCTATACGCGCGCCATTCTCGATGCCAATTCCCGCAACGTCGTCATTGCCATCGACCGCGATCCCGATGCGATTGCCGGTGGCGCGGCACTGGCCTCGCGGGTCAAGCGACGCCTCGTGCTCGTGCAGGGCCGCTTCGGCCATCTCGACCAGATTGCCCGTCAGAACGGGTCGGAGAGCGTCGATGGCGTGGTGCTCGATATCGGGGTGTCGTCGATGCAACTCGATGAAGCGGAGCGCGGCTTCTCGTTCCGCAGCAACGGACCTCTCGATATGCGCATGGAGCGAGAGGGCCCGAGCGCTGCCGATCTCGTAAATGAATCCTCCGAAGCGGAGCTCGCCGACATATTCTATCATTATGGTGAGGAGCGTCGTGCCCGCGCCGTCGCCCGCGCGATCGTCGAAGCCCGGCGCAGGCAGGCCTTTGAGACGACAGGCCAACTCGCCGATCTCGTTGCCTCGCTGATCCGCCAGGAGCCGGGCGGCATCCACCCTGCGACGCGCGTGTTTCAGGGGCTGCGCATTGCTGTCAACGACGAGTTGGGCGAATTGGTCCGGGCGCTGCATGCTGCGGAGCGCATTCTGAAGTCAGGTGGACGTCTTGCCGTCGTCACTTTCCATTCCCTCGAAGACAGGATCGTGAAGCAGTTCTTCGCGGCCCGTACGGGGCGAAGCCCGAGCGGGTCCCGCCATCTGCCCGGAATCGCTGCGCCGGAGCCGACCTTCGAGGCCATCACCCGGGGACCTGTCGCTCCGGGCGACGCCGAAGTCGCACGCAACCCGCGCGCGCGCTCGGCAAAGCTGCGAGCCGGGTTAAGAACCGATACGCCGCCGCAGGAACCTTTGAGCGCCATTACCATGCTTGCCGAGTTGCCGCAGACTGCCGAGAAACGGGGAGGGCGCCGGTGATCCGCCTGCTTCACATCATTGCCATTTCCATGCTCATCGCATCGGCGGGATATGCCTATTCGGTCAAATACGAGACCCTCTACTATGTCGAGCAGGTGGCGAAGCTGAAAGCGAAAGTGCAACGCGAACGCGATGCCATCGCCGTGCTCCAGGCCGAGTGGCAATATCTCGACCGCCCAGACCGGCTGCAGGCCGCGGTCGATCAACATCTCGATCTTCAGCCCTTGAAGATCCAGCAGCTCGCGCGGCTGTCCGACTTGCCGAACCGTCCGGCACGTGAGGACGAGATCGGACGCAAGCTCGAAGCGCTCGGGCTGCTCGAGCCGACATCGACGCCCAAGGACAAGAACAGCGACGCCCGCACCCCGACCACACAAACTCCGAGACGGTAAGCCGTGCTGCAAAAGTTCGATCCGGATCTGATCGGCCAGGACGCTGCCCCCAGGCGCAGCGTTTTGAGCTATGTGCGCGAATTGTTTCGCCTCCGGGTGGACAAGAGTACGTCCCGCGTCGGCTTCACGGCGCTCTGCTTCGCGAGCCTGTTCAGCGTCATCGGGGGACGGCTCGTCTACCTTGCGATGACCAGCGACACCTCAAGCGAAGTGCGTCGGGCGGCATCGCTGGAGATCTCGGCGGCACGCCCCGACATCGTCGACCGCAACGGCAACATTCTCGCGACCGACGTCAAGATGGTGTCGGTCTTCGCCGAACCGCGCAATATCATCGACAAGGATGAAGCGGTCGAACTGCTGACCGCTGTCCTTCCCGATCTCGACGCCACGGATCTGCGCAACAAGCTCGGCACGAAAAAAGGCTTTGTCTGGGTGAAACGCGAGATCACGCCGCGCCAGCAGGCCGAGGTGCATCGCCTCGGTATTCCCGGCATCGGCTTCCTGCCCGAAAACAAGCGCATTTACCCGAACGCCGAAGCGGCCGCCCATGTTCTCGGCTTCGCGAATGTCGACAATGTGGGCATCGCCGGCATCGAGAAATATATCGACAGTCAGGGGCTTCAGGACCTGAACGGCGCCGGCTTTGCCATCTCGGCGGCGGACCTCAAGCCGGTGCAGTTGTCCCTCGACCTGCGCGTCCAGCATGCACTTCGCGACGAACTCGCCAAAGGCATGGCGAAGTTCAAGGCCAAGGCAGCGGCCGGCGCCATCATGGATGTGAACACGGGCGAAATGATTGCGCTCGTTTCGCTTCCTGACTTCGACCCGAACAATCCGGTCGACGCATTGGAGAGCGACCGCATCAACCGCATCAATGTCGGCGTGTTCGAGATGGGCTCCACCTTCAAGGCCCTGACCACCGCCATGGCGCTGGATTCGGGCAAGTTCACCATCAACTCCTCGCTCGATGCCCGTTCAGGTCTGCGCTACGGCAAGTTCACCATCGGCGACTACCATGCGACGCACCGCGTGCTGACCGTGCCGGAGGTCTTCATCCACTCGTCCAACATCGGCACTGCGCGCATGGCGCTCGGGATCGGCGTCGAAGGGCATAAGGCCTTCCTGCGCAAGATGGGCCAGCTGACGCGGCTCAAGACGGAGCTGCCCGAGAATGCGGAGCCGATCGTCCCGCCAAGGTGGGGTGAACTCAATACCATGACCATTGCCTTCGGACACGGGCTTGCAGTCGCCCCGCTGCAGGCCCTGATGGCTGTCGGCGCGCTCGTGAACGGCGGTGCCCTGATCACGCCGACCTTCCTCAAGCGTGACGAGGCAGCGGCCCGCAAGGATGCGCTGCAGGTTATCAAGCCCGAAACGAGCGAAGCTCTGCGCTACGTGATGCGCCTCAATGCCTCCAACCCTGCGGGTTCGGCATCCGCCGCGGCCATCGCGGGCTTCTTCGTGGGTGGAAAGACCGGTACGGCGGAGAAGGTCGTCAACGGGCGCTACTCGAAGAACAAGAACTTGACGACATTCACGGCAATATTGCCGGCCGACAAGCCGAAATACGTCTTCCTGACAATCATGGACGAACCCCAGGCCGTCGAAGGCACCTATGGCTTCTCCACGGCCGGCTGGAATGCGGGCCCGATCACCGGCAATATCATCGAGCGCGTGGCGCCCCTGCTTGGGGTTCCGCCCCGGTTCGAGCCGCCCGCGCAGCCTTTCCCTCTGATGTCGCGCCTGGGCGCATGGGGCACGAAATAATGCCGACGAAAAGCTTCCTTCTGAGTGACCTCCTTCCCGAGGCGCAGAACCATGCCGGAGCTTCGCTCGCCGTTGCGAAGATCACCTCCGACAGCCGTAAGGTCGAGGCGGGTTCCGTATTCTTCGCGGTGCCGGGAACGAAAGCGGACGGCATGAGCTTCGTCGCCCAGGCTGCAACGGCGGGCGCGATCGCCATCGTCGGAGAGGCCGATCGTCCCTCGGATCTGCCGTCGGATGTCGTCTTCCTGCGCGTCCCGGATGTGCGTCGTGCTCTTTCCGAAGCCGCATCCCGGTACTTTCCGCGGCAGCCCGAGAAGATCGTTGCCGTCACGGGCACGAGCGGCAAGAGCTCCGTGGCGGATTTTGCGCGCCAGCTCTTCGCCATGCTCGGGCATAAATCGGCGAGCCTCGGTACCCTCGGTGTCATCACATCCGATGGCGCCGCCTACGGATCGCTGACCACACCGGATCCGATCTCGCTGCACGAGACTCTCGACCATCTGGCGCGGGACGGCGTCACCCGGCTGGCGATGGAAGCATCGTCCCACGGCATCGACCAGCGCCGGCTCGACGGGGTTCGCCTGAGTGCTGCCGGCTTCACCAACCTCGGCCGCGATCACCTCGACTATCATGGCACGACCGAGGCCTATGCGGCTGCAAAGCTGCGTCTCTTCGATACGCTCCTGCCGAGCGGCGCTCCAGCGGTCGTCAATGCGGATGGCCCGTACGCGGATGTCTTCATGGAAGGAATCCGGCGGGCCGGACGGACACTTTTGACGACGGGAAGCGCGGGCACTGCGCTTCGTCTTGTCGATGCGCAACCCGACGGCTTCAGGCAAAGCCTGACGGTTGAGGCCTTCGGTCGGACTCTGCGCACGACGCTTCCGCTCCTGGGGGGCTTCCAGATCGAGAATGCCCTGCTCGCGGCGGGCCTTGTGATGGCTGTCGAAGGCGAGAAGCACGCGGCGGATATCGTGGCGGGCTTGGCTCACCTGAAGGGTGTTTCGGGCCGATTGGAACGGGTCGGCGAGATCGACGGCGCCCTCTGCATCGTCGATTATGCCCATAAGCCCGATGCGCTCGCCCATGTGCTCGACGCGCTGCGCCCCTTCACGAAGGGGCGGCTCATCTGTCTCGTCGGCTGCGGCGGCGATCGGGACCGCGGCAAGCGCCCCCTGATGGGCCGGATCGCCGTCGAGAAGGCGGATGCCGTGATCATCACGGACGATAATCCTCGCTCCGAAGATCCGGCGGCGATCCGCGCGGAAATCATGAAAGGCGCCCCCGGCGCCCGTGAGATCGGCGACCGGGCGCAGGCCATCCGGACCGCCGTGAACGACCTCCGCCCGGGAGATGTCCTCGTCGTGGCGGGCAAAGGTCATGAAACGGGCCAAATCATCGGCGACCGGACCCTGCCGTTCTCGGATCACGACGAAGTTCGGGCGGCCATTGCGGAGAGGCAGGGATGACGACGCCCCTATGGACCCTGGATGAAATCGCGGCCGCGACCGGCGCCCGGATCGGCGCGGGCGTGGCACCGGCGTCGGGCGCCTCCATCGATACGCGCACGCTCGCTCCCGGCGATTTTTACTTTGCCATCAAGGGCGACGTCCATGATGGCCACGATTTCGTAACAACGGCACTCGAGAGGGGAGCTGCCGCTGCCTTCGTCTCCGAGGAAAAGGCTCCTGGCTTCAAGGAGGCGGACCGGCTCATCGTCGTGCCCGACGTGCTGGAAGCGATGCGCCAGCTCGCACGCGCCGCCCGTGAGCGGAGTGGTGCGAAGATCGTGGCGATCACCGGGTCCGTGGGGAAGACGGGCACCAAGGAAGCGATGCGCCTCGCCCTGGCCCGCCAGGGCGCGACCCATGCCTCGGTCGCCTCCTACAACAACCATTGGGGTGTGCCCCTGACCCTGGCCCGCATGCCCCGCGAGGCCGAGTTCGGGATTTTCGAGATCGGCATGAATCATGCCGGGGAAATCCTTCCCTTGACGGCGATGGTCCGACCGCACGTGGCCGTCGTCACGACCGTCGAGCCTGTCCATATTGAGTTCTTCCGCTCGATCTGGGGCATCGCGGACGCGAAGGGAGAGATCTTCGCCGGAATCGAGCCCGGCGGGACGGCGGTCCTCAACCGCGACAACTCCTATTTCGATCGCCTGCGCGCGCACGCACTCGCCTCGCGGGCCGGGCGTGTCGTGACCTTCGGCGAGAGCGATGGCGCTGATGTCCGCGCGGAGCGCATCATCGTAAAACCCGACCTGTCCATCGTGGAGGCACGGGTTTTTGGCCAGCCACTGGCCTATCGGATCGGGACGCCGGGGCGGCATATCGCCCTCAATTCCCTGAGCGTTCTCGCCGCCGCCCATGCACTCGGCGCCGATCTGGCGCTGACGGCGCTCGCTTTTTCGGATCTGAAGCCGCCTGTCGGTCGCGGCGAGCGGACCATGCTGTCCCTGAAGGATGGCGAAGCGCTGCTGATCGATGAGAGCTACAACGCCAATCCAGCCTCGATGCGGGCGGCGCTCGCCAATCTCGGCGCGGTGGAGGTTCCCCGACGGGGACGCCGCATCGCCGTCCTCGGCGACATGAAAGAACTCGGAGCGGACGGACCTGCCCTCCACGAAGGTCTGGCCGAGGCGGTCACAGCCAACCGGGTCGACCATGTCTTCCTGGCCGGCCCCTTGATGGAGCATCTGGCCGGCAAACTGCCGCAGGCGCAGGTCATGGCCCGCGAACCGGCATCGGCAGATCTGATCGAGGCGGTCTGCGCCGCCGTACGGCCGGGTGATGCCGTCATGGTCAAGGGATCGCTGAGCATGAAGATGGCTTTGGTTGTCAAAGCCCTGAAAGAACGTTACGGCGCTGGCGAAACCGGCCACGCGCTGAAAGGATGATCGATGTTGACCTGGTTGGCTGAGTTCAGCCCCTATTTCAGCCCTCTCAATATTTTCCGCTACATCACGTTCCGCACCGGCGGCGCGACCGCGACGGCGCTCCTCTTCGTCTTCCTTTTCGGACCCGCCATCATCTCCCTGCTTCGCGTGCGCCAGGGCAAGGGTCAGCCGATCCGTGAGGACGGCCCGCAATCGCACCTGCTGACGAAGCGCGGCACGCCGACCATGGGCGGTCTCATGATCATGGCCGGGGTGCTGGTTTCCACACTGCTCTGGGCCAATCTGGCCAACCACTATGTCTGGGTGGTGCTGTTCGTCACGGTGGGCTTTGGCGCCATCGGGTTCTATGACGACTTTCTCAAGGTGACCAAACAATCCCACAAGGGATTTTCGGGTCGCTCCCGCCTCGCCATCGAGGCGCTGATCGCAGCGGCCGCCTGTATTGCGATCTCGTATATGGCGACCCCTGGACTCGCCAACAAAGTGGCGCTGCCTTTCTCGAAGGAATTGATCCTCAATCTCGGCTGGTTCTATATCGTCTTCGGCGGGTTCGTGATCGTCGGCGCCGGCAACGCCGTCAATATCACCGACGGCCTGGACGGTCTGGCGATCGTCCCGGTAATGATCGCGGCGGGCACCTTCGGCTTCATCGCCTACCTCGCCGGTAACGCTGTCTTTGCCAACTACCTCCAGATCCATTTCGTGCCCGGCACCGGAGAGCTCGCGGTGATCTGCGGTGCGCTGATCGGGGCAGGTCTCGGATTTCTCTGGTTCAACGCCCCTCCGGCGCAGATCTTCATGGGTGATACCGGGTCGCTGGCGCTCGGCGGACTGCTCGGCACCATCGCTGTCGCGACGAAACACGAGATCGTGCTCGCCATCGTCGGCGGCTTGTTCGTGCTGGAGATCATGTCCGTGATCATCCAGGTCGCGTCGTTCAAGCTCACCGGCAGGCGCGTCTTCAAAATGGCACCGATCCATCACCATTTCGAGCAACTCGGCTGGACCGAGCCGCAGGTGGTGATCCGGTTCTGGATCATCTCAGTCGTCCTGGCGCTGGTCGGGCTTGCCACCCTGAAACTCCGGTGAGCCGATGACGCCCGTCACCTCCTTCGCCGGAAAAACAGTTGCGCTCTTTGGTCTCGGCGGGTCCGGGCTGGCGACGGCGCTCGCCTTGAAGGAGGGCGGCGCTCATGTCATCGCCTGCGACGACAATCCGGCGAAGATAGCGGAGGCGCAGGCAAGGGACATCGAGACCGGTGATCTGCGGACGCTCGACTGGTCCCGGATTTCGTCGCTCATCCTTTCGCCCGGCGTTCCCCTGACCCATCCTGCGCCGCACTGGTCCGCGGTGCTGGCGAAGGAAGCCGGCGTCGAAATCATCGGCGATATCGAGCTGTTCTGCCGCGAACGGGCAACGGTGGCGCCAAACGCTCCGTTCATCGCCATCACCGGCACCAACGGCAAGTCCACGACGACGGCGCTTATCGCGCATATCCTGCGCGAGGCCGGACACGACGTGCAGATGGGCGGCAATATCGGCACCGCGATCCTCTCGCTCGACCCGCCCTCGGACGATCGGGTTCATGTCGTCGAGTGTTCGTCGTTCCAGATCGACCTCACGCCTTCTCTGGCGCCGACCATCGGCATCCTCCTCAATATCTCGCCCGATCACCTCGACCGGCATGGGACGATGGAAGACTATGCCGCCATCAAGGAAAGGTTGGTGGCGAAGGCCCGGCATGCCATCGTCGGCGTCGACGATGACCTGAGCCGTGAGATTGCCGACGCCTGCGAGGCGAAAGGCATCGATGTGACGCCCGTTTCAACTGGTCCCTTGCATGGGAAAGGCTTCTTCGCCGACGGTGCGACGCTGTTCCATGCAACCTCTTCGGGCCCGGAGCAGGTGGCGGATCTTACGGGCATTCATTCCCTGCGCGGCGCGCACAACGCTCAAAATGCGGCGGCAGCCATCGCCGTTGCCACGGCGATGAATATCCCAGCGGACAAAATCAGATCGGGCCTCGGCACCTTTCCCGGACTGCCCCATCGGATGGAGGAGATCGGCCGGCTTGGTTCGACGCTGTTCATCAACGATTCGAAAGCGACGAACGCAGATTCCACCGAGAAGGCGCTCAAATCCTTTGACAACATCCTCTGGATTCTGGGCGGCAAACCGAAAGAGGGCGGAATCGCGTCCCTGCGGCCGTACTTTTCGAAGATCAAGAAAGCCTACCTCATCGGAGCGGCATCGGACGAATTCGCCGGGACACTTGGCGACGAGGTCGCTTACATGCGCGCAAGCACGCTCGACCGTGCGGTCGAGCAGGCAGCGCAGGATGCGGCTATCATGGATACGGCGCCGGTCGTGCTGCTGTCACCGGCTTGCGCCTCGTATGATCAATATCCGAACTACGAGGTGCGCGGGGATCATTTCCGCGCCCTTGTCAGAAACCTGCCCGGCATCAACCCGACGATGGGAGCCTGACGATCATGGTGTCACGCGCGGAACGTTCGGCCTTCGGCGATTGGTGGTGGACCGTCGACCGGGTGCTGCTGGCCTCCCTGGCGATCCTTGCGCTGACGGGCCTTGTCTTTCTCATGGCCGGCGGACCTCCTGTGGCTGAGCGCCTCGGGTTGTCGACATTCCATTTCGTGAATCGGCAGGTCCTCTTCCTGATCCCCGCCCTCGCCATTCTTCTTCCCGTCTCCTTCCTGTCCCTGCGCCATGTCCGCCGCCTTGCCCTGCTGATCTATTTCGCAGGGATGGGTCTGATCCTCCTGGCCTTTCAGTTCGGGCCGGAGATCAAAGGCGCCCATCGCTGGATCATGATCGGGCCGCTCGGCATTCAGCCTTCGGAATTCGTGAAGCCGGCCTTTGTCATCCTGGCGGCCTGGGCCTTTTCGGAAGGTGCCCGGCGCAAGGACATGCCTGGCGCGCTACTTGCCTTCCTCATCCTTCCCGCCACCATCGTGCCGCTGATCCTCCAGCCGGATTTCGGCCAGACGATGCTCATCACCATCGTATGGTGCGGCCTGTTCTTCGTAGCCGGCCTACACTGGTTCTGGGTCATGGGTCTGGGCGGTGCAGGCCTGATCGGCATCGTGGCGGCCTACGAGTTCCTGCCGCACGTGCGCGCCCGAATCGAGCGCTTCATGGACAAGTCCTCCGGCGATACGTTCCAGGTCGACATGGCCATGGAATCCTTCGCCCGCGGCGGCTGGCTCGGGCGTGGGCCGGGTGAAGGATCCGTGAAGCGCATCCTGCCGGACGCCCATACCGACTTCATCTTCGCCGTCACGGCGGAGGAGTTCGGCATCGTCGTGTGCATCGGTCTGCTGATGCTCTTCGCCTTCATCGTTCTGCGCGGCCTGACGCTCGCCCGCCGCAACGAGGATACGTTCTGCCGCCTTGCGGCGACCGGCCTCATCATGATGTTCGGCCTCCAGGCGGCCATCAACATGATGGTCAATGTCCACCTCATGCCCGCCAAGGGCATGACGCTGCCGTTCATCTCCTATGGCGGATCGTCGCTCCTGTCGCTGGCGCTCAGCATGGGTTTCCTTGTCGCCCTCACACGCCGCCGTCCGCGTGCCGAGACGATGGATTTCTTCCAGGATTCGCCGCGCTCATGACGGGTCCCCTGATCCTTCTCACCGCAGGCGGTACGGGAGGGCATCTCTTTCCGGCCGAGGCTCTCGCCAACGCCCTGAAGGCATCGGGCGCGCGGATCGCACTGGCGACTGACAAGCGCGCCAATGCCTATGCCGGATCGTTCCCGGCTGACGAGATCGTGGAGGTGCCATCCGCAACGCCGTCCGGACGGTCTCCCCTCCAGATGGCGAAGGCTGCGTTGACTCTCGGGCGCGGGACGCTCGCCGCGATCCGGACCATCCGCCGCATGAAGCCGGCGGTCGTGGTGGGCTTTGGTGGGTACCCGACGGTTCCCCCGGTCATGGCGGCGTCGTTCCTGGGCGTGCCTACGGTCATCCACGAGGCCAATGCCGTCATGGGGCGAGCGAACCGGCTCCTGGCCCGGCGCGCATCGGTGATCGCGACGGGGTTCGCGGCCGCCCAGGGCGTTCCCGCGGGCGTTCCAGGGACCAGGATCCATACCGGCAACCCGATCCGGCCCGCCGTTCTCGAAGCGTCGCGGAAGAGCTATCTGGCGCCGGTCGACGGCGGGAGGCTTCGGTTGCTCGTCGTCGGCGGCAGCCAGGGTGCGCGGGTGATGAGTGACGTCGTTCCGCCCGCTCTCGAACTTCTTCCACCCGCCCTGCGATCGCGGATCGAGGTCTGCCAGCAGGCACGGGGAGAGGACCTGGAGCGGGTCCGGGCGCATTATTCACGCCTCGGGGTTCCGTTCGAGGCGGAACCTTTCTTCAAGGACCTGCCAGGAAGGATGGCAGATGCCCACCTCGTCGTTGCCCGGTCCGGCGCATCGACCGTCGCCGAACTCGCCGCCATCGGCCGGCCATCGATTCTCGTCCCCCTGCCGGGCGCTCTCGACCAGGATCAGGCGGCCAATGCCAAAACCCTGGGCGATCTGGGTGCTGCCATCGTTCTTCCACAACCAGCCTTCACTCCTGAGCGGCTGGCGCAGGAAATCGGGACGCTTCTGCAGGAGCCGGACCGCTTGACGCGGGCGGCTGCTGCCGCACATAGCGCCAGCATCACAGACGCGGCCGAGCGCCTGGCTCAGGCCGTGTCCCATCTCGCCTCTTCGAACAAGAACGGAAAAACCTCATGAAGCTGCCGCCGAAACTCGGACCCATTCACTTCATCGGCATCGGCGGCATTGGCATGTCGGGCATCGCCGAAGTCATGCACAATCTCGGTTACACCGTGCAGGGCTCGGACGCCTCTGACAACTATAACGTCAAGCGCCTCGCCGAGAAGGGCATCAAGACCTTTATCGGTCACAAGGCGGAGAACGTGGACGGGGCTGAGATCGTCGTTGTTTCTACGGCGATCAAGCGCGACAATCCCGAACTCACCACTGCACGAGAGAAACGCCTGCCCGTGGTCCGCCGCGCCGAAATGCTGGCGGAGCTGATGCGGTTCAAGTCCTGCGTCGCAGTGGCCGGCACCCACGGCAAGACCACGACCACATCGCTCGTCGCCACCCTGCTCGATGCGGGCGGTCTCGATCCGACCGTCATCAATGGCGGCATCATCAATGCCTATGGCACCAATGCCCGCATGGGCGAGGGCCAGTGGATGGTTGTGGAGGCGGACGAATCCGACGGCACATTCCTCAAGCTGCCCGCGGACGTGGCAATCGTCACCAATATCGATGCCGAGCATCTCGACCATTTCGGAAGCTACGACGCCATCAAGGATGCATTCCGCTCCTTCATCGACTCGATCCCATTCTACGGCTTTGCGGTGATGTGCATCGACCACCCCACCGTGCAGGATCTGGTCGGCCGCATCGAAGATCGACGCATCATCACCTACGGAGAGAATCCGCAGGCCGATGTGCGGCTCATGGACGTGGATACGCGGGGAGGGCAGAGTCGGTTCCGCGTCATGATCCGAGACCGCCGTCCGGGCTTCCGCCTCGAGCTCGAGGATCTCGTCCTGCCCATGCCGGGTGCGCACAACGCGCTGAACGCCACCGCGGCGATTGCCGTGGCGCACGAACTCGGCGTTTCGCCCGATGCCATCCGCAAGGCGCTCGCCGGCTTCGGCGGCGTGAAGCGTCGTTTCACCCGAACGGGCGAGTGGAACGGCGTGACGGTCTTCGACGATTACGGACACCATCCCATCGAAATCGCAGCGGTGCTCAAGGCCGCGCGTTCGTCGACGGACGGTCAGGTGATCGCCGTCGTGCAGCCGCACCGCTATACCCGGCTCTCGTCCCTGTTCGATCAATTCTGCACCTGCTTCAACGACGCCGACGCCGTGATCGTTGCGCCGGTCTATGCGGCGGGCGAGCAGCCGATTCCCGGAGCTGATCGGGACGGGCTCGTTTCCGGACTCAAGGCGCGCGGCCACCGCAACGTGATGGCTCTCGAGAAATCCGAGGATCTGGCAGGGCTGATCAAGGGCATCGCCAAGCCCGGAGATTATGTGATCTGCCTCGGGGCGGGCAACATCACCCAATGGGCCTATGCCCTGCCCGGGGAGCTCGAGGCGCTCGGCGAAAAGGCAGCCTGATGTTTCGTGACCTGACGGCCGAACTGAAGGCGCGGATGCCGAATCTGCGCGGCAAGCTCGAAGCGAACGCGCCGACCGCGCCCCTGTCCTGGTTCCGCACGGGCGGGCCCGCACAGGTTCTGTTCACGCCCGCCGACGAGGACGATCTCGCCTATTTCCTCGCTGGACTCGATCGGCAGATCCCCATTCTCGTGGTCGGTCTCGGCTCCAATCTGCTCATCCGGGACAACGGCTGGGAAGGTGTCGTGATCCGTCTCGGCAAGGGCTTCTCCGACATCGCCGTCGAGGACGGGTATAGGATCCGCGCCGGCGCGGCTGCGCCCGACGTGAAGGTGGCGCGGGCTGCGGCGGAAGCAGGCATCGCCGGCCTCTCGTTCCTGCGCGGCATTCCCGGCACCATCGGCGGCGCGCTGCGCATGAATGGCGGTGCCTATGGCGGCGAAACGAAGGATGTTCTCGTCGAAGCGCGAGGCGTGACGCGCGCCGGCGTGCGGATCGTCTGCTCCAACGCCGACATGGGCTTCACCTATCGACATTCGGCCGTGCCCGACGACGTGGTCTTCACACAGGCGCTTTTTCAGGGCCGTCCCGGCGACTCCACCGCAATTCTGGCCGAGATGAATACGATCACGGAAGCGCGATCCTCGACGCAGCCGGTCAATACCCGCACGGGCGGTTCCACCTTCAAGAATCCGGAAGGGCACAAGGCCTGGGAGCTGATCGACGCCGCCGGGTGCCGGGGCCTTCGCATCGGCGATGCCCAGGTGTCGGAAATGCACTGCAACTTCCTGATCAACCACGGATCCGCTTCGGCCGCCGATATCGAGGCTCTCGGCGAAGAGGTGCGCAAGCGCGTCCGCCAGGCTTCCGGCATCGAGCTCGAATGGGAAATCAAGCGCGTCGGACGGCCCTGACATCCGACCCGAATCACACCCGACCACGCCGTCATCGACGGTCCATGGAGAGCATATCATGAGCAAACACGTTGCCGTTCTCTATGGCGGTTGGTCAGCGGAACGAGAGGTCAGCCTGGCCTCGGGCCGCGCTTGCGCCAAGGCGCTCGAGGAGCGCGGCTACAGGGTGACGCCCATCGACGTCCAGCCCGACATTGCCACCGTGCTCGAGGCAACCGCTCCCGAGGTCGTCTTCAACGCGCTCCATGGCCGGGGCGGCGAGGACGGGACGATCCAGGGCCTCCTGGAAATCCTTTGCATCCCCTATACCCATTCCGGCGTCCTCGCGTCGGCGCTGGCCATGCATAAGGACCGCGCGAAGGTCGTCATGCAGGCGGCCGGCGTCCCGGTTCCCTTTGGGAAGGTTGTTAACCGTTTGGAGGCGGCGAGGAGCCACGTTCTGCCGGCGCCCTACGTGATCAAGCCGGTCAGCGAAGGCTCCTCGGTCGGAGTCATTATCGTGCGCGAGGACCGCAGCCATCCGCCCCAGGAACTCCTCCGGGAGGATTGGGCCTTCGGCGAGAAAGTCCTTGTCGAATCATACGTTGCGGGGCGCGAACTCACCTGTGCGGTGATGGGCGACAGGGCCCTCGGGGTCATCGACATCAGGCCCGCCACGGGTGTGTTCTACGACTATGATGCAAAGTATGCGAAGGGAGGCTCCATTCACGTCCTCCCGGCAGAAATTAAACCGAATATTTACCAAAAGGTCCAAGAGTTGGCGTTAACGGCGCATCAAGCGCTCGGCTGTCGGGGAATCAGCCGCGCCGACTTACGGTATGACGATACTCCCGGGGGGACCGGGGAACTCGTGGTACTCGAGGTCAACACGCAACCCGGCATGACCGAGACGAGCTTGGTGCCAGAATTGGCAGCCCATGCGGGCTATTCGTTTGGCGAGCTTGTGCAATGGATGGTGGAGGACGCTACCTGCAACCGATGACGGCCTACAAGGCCGGCAGCCCGGTTGCGCGCGCGACCGCCGCCGCACCGCGCAAGGCGGGCGCCCCGCGGATCGGTCTCATCAAGCGGTTCCGTCCCACCAAGAGCGTCAGGCGCCGTTCCGCCGGTGTTCCGATCGAGCGGCGCATCCCGCGCTATCTGGGAACGGTTCTTACCCTTGGTTTCTTCGGGGCCGTCGCGGTAACGGGACTCTGGCAGGGCGGTCACCTCAACGATTTCATCCGCAAGAACGGCGAGCCGCATCACGCCCTGGCGCGCCTCGTCGGCCTCGGACTGGAGCAGATCACCATTTCCGGCCTGTCGCAGATGCGCGAGGCCGAAGTTCTCGCCGCTGCCGGTCTCGATGCCAAGCTGTCTTTGGTGTTCCTCGATGTGAACAATGTGCGCGAGCGCCTCGAGCGCGTTCCGATGGTCAAGAGCGCAACTGTCCGCAAGCTCTATCCGAACGAACTGGTCATCGGCCTGACCGAGCGCGAGCCTGATGCGATCTGGCAGCTCAAGGGCGAACTGTTCGTGATCTCCGCCGACGGCACCGTGATCGACCTGATGCAGGATGCCCGCTATGTCGGTTTGCCGTTCGTGGTGGGCGAGCAAGCCAATACCCGCAGCAAGGACTATATCGCGCTGCTCGAGGCCGCCGGTCCTCTCAAGAGCCGCATCCGCGCCGGGACTCTCGTTGCCGGTCGCCGGTGGAATCTCAAGATGGACAACGGCTTGGACGTGAGCCTGCCTGAACTCGGAGCTGCCGATGCGCTGGCGAGGCTCGTGAAGCTCGAGCGCGAGCAGAAAATTCTCGAGAAGGACGTGCTGGCGATCGATCTGCGGATGGCGGACCGTGTCGTCGTCCGTTTGACGGAAGAGGCGGCTTCGGCCCGCGCCGATGCCCTGAAGAAAAAACCGGTGCGCGGCAAAGGAGTCGAAACATGAGTCGGTCGGGTCATGGTCTGACACCGCGCCTGAAGCCGCTGTCCGCGCGCAAGAGCGCCATTCTCTCCGTCCTTGACATCGGGACGAGCAAGGTGGTGTGCGTCGTGGCCGAGCTGAAGCCGGCCGATGAGGTCGAATCTCTGCGCAGTCGTACCCATGTGGCGCGCATTCTCGGAATCGGGCATCAGCGGTCCGTTGGTCTTAAGGGCGGCGTGATCGTCGATCTCGAAGCCGCCGAGACATCGATCCGGCAGGCTGTCCATGCAGCAGAGCGCATGGCGAAGGTCGAGATCCAGTCCGTCATCGTCAACCTTACGGGTGGGCGGCTGAGTTCTGAACATTTCGAGGCGCATGTTCCCGTGCGCGGCGCGGTCGGTGACGGCGATGTCCACCGTGTGCTCGATATCGCGAGCAGTTACGATCCGCGTCGGGGCAGGGCGGTCCTGCATGCTCTGCCGACGGGTTTCTCACTTGATGCGCAAAGCCATATCGTCGACCCCGCCGGGATGATCGGCGAGCGCCTCGGAGTCGATCTCCACGTCGTCTCGTCAGAAGCTGCCGCGGCGCGTAACCTGATGCTCGCGGTCGAGCGCTGCCATCTCGGTGTCGAGGCGGTGATCGCCACGCCCTACGCTGCAGGTCTGTCGGCCCTGGTCGACGACGAGGCCGACATGGGCTGCGCCGTGGTCGATATGGGCGGCGGCACGACCAGCGTCGGAATTTTCATGAACGGTCACCTCGTGCATGCCGATGCCATCGCTGTCGGCGGGCATCACGTGACCATGGATATCGCCCGCGGGCTGACGACGCGTGTCTCAGCCGCGGAGCGCCTCAAAACGCTCTATGGGTCGGCGATCGCATCGAGCGCGGACGACCGCGACATGATCGCCGTTCCGCAGGTTGATGAAGACGAGCGCGATGTTCCCAACCATCTGCCGAAGTCGCATCTGGTCAGGATCATCAAGCCGCGGGTCGAGGAGATCCTCGAACTCGTTCGCGACCGGTTGAAATCGGCGGGATTCGCCGCGCAGGCCGGCCGGCGCGTGGTGCTGACGGGCGGCGCGAGCCAGCTTGTCGGCCTGCCGGAGACGGCGCGGCGCATTCTGCAGGGTCAGGTTCGTGTCGGGCGCCCGCTCGGCATCAAGGGCCTGCCCGAAGCGGCCAAAGGCCCAGCCTTTTCGGCGGTGGTCGGCCTGCTGGTCTATCCGCAGGTAGCGCATATCGAGTATTTCGAGCCGCGCTCCAGTGGCTTGTTTCAGAGTACGGGAACCGACGGCTACATCTCGCGGGTGGGCCGGTGGATTCGCGATAGTTTTTAACGCGTAAGGCGGTGGCGCGGCGGCCATCGCCCAGAGTTCAAGTCAACCAAGGGTAAGCGTCGGCCGAACGCTGTCGGTACAAAGGCCAAAGAGGCATCAGGTCATGGCAATCAATTTGCAAGCTCCGGACATCCGGGAACTCAAGCCACACATCACGGTTTTCGGCGTCGGCGGTGCTGGCGGCAATGCCGTGAACAACATGATCGAGTCCGGGCTCCAGGGCGTCGAGTTCGTGGTCGCGAACACCGATGCGCAGGCCCTCGCATCGTCCAAGGCCGATCGTATCGTGCAGATGGGTCTGCAGGTGACCGAGGGTCTCGGCGCCGGTTCTCAGCCGGAAGTCGGACGCGCGGCGGCGGAAGAGGTGATGGACGAGATCCGCGACCAGCTCGCCGGCTCCCACATGGTGTTCATCACCGCAGGCATGGGCGGCGGAACGGGCACCGGTGCGGCGCCCGTGGTGGCCCGAGCCGCCCGTGAACTCGGGATCCTGACCGTCGGCGTCGTCACGAAGCCGTTCCAGTTCGAAGGTGTCCGCCGCATGCGTCTGGCGGAGGCCGGCATCACCGAACTGCAGCAGTCGGTCGATACGCTCATCGTCATCCCGAACCAGAATCTCTTCCGGGTCGCCACCGAGAAGACGACCTTCGCCGATGCCTTCGCCATGGCGGACCAGGTGCTCTACTCGGGCGTCGCCTGCATCACCGATCTGATGGTCAAGGAAGGTCTCATCAACCTCGACTTCGCCGATGTGCGTTCGGTCATGCGCGGCATGGGCAAGGCCATGATGGGCACGGGCGAATCCTCCGGCGAGAAGCGCGCCATCCGCGCGGCCGAGGCCGCCATCGCCAACCCGCTCCTCGACGACGTGTCGATGAAGGGGGCACGCGGCCTGCTGATCTCCATCACGGGTGGCAATGATCTCACCCTCTACGAACTCGACGAGGCCGCCACCCGCATCCGCGAAGAGGTGGATCAGGACGCCAACATCATCCTCGGCGCCACCTTCGACGAGAGCCTCGAGGGCATCATCCGCGTGTCGGTGGTCGCCACCGGCATCGATCAGATCGCCGGCGCGGAAGGCGTGGACCTGACCTCCACGGAGCAGCGGATCTCGGAAGTGGCTGAACGCCTGCGCGCCGAGGCCCGCGCCCGTGTCGCCCAGACCCAGGCCGTCCCCACCTTTCGCGCCGCCGCCCCAGCCGAAACGGTGAAGGCGGTTCCCGCTGCGATCGAGGCCGCTCCGGCTGCCACCCCAGCCTATGTCTCCATGGCGACCCCTGTCGTCGAGCCGGCTCCCCAGCCGGTCGTTCGCGACGATGTGGTCCTCACGCCGACCCAGCCGAAGCAGGCCATGGCCTACGAGGCCCCGGTCGTGGCTGAGCCCGCCTATCACGAGGATCCTGCGGCCCAGGGCGCCTTCATTCCGCCGCAGCCCGAGCGGGCCATGCGCCCGGCCCGGATGCCCCGGATCGACGAACTGCCGATTCCGGCGCAGAACCAGATCCGCGCCAGTCGCGGGGAGGAAGCGCCGCACGACACCAAGCGGATGTCGCTGCTCCAGCGTCTCGCCACGGTCGGCTTTGGCCGCCGGGACGACCACGCGCCCGCGGAGGCCGCTCCGCAACGCCAGGCTCCCGAGGCGCCCCGTCAGCAGATGTCGCCGGTCCACGCGGAATACGCCAAGCGGCCTGCGAGCCCGCAGGGCTACCGCCCCGCTCAGGGCCATCCTGAGCAACAGCCCCGGATGCCCGCGGCCCAGCGCAGTGTGGAAGACGACCAGCTGGAAATCCCGGCCTTCCTCCGCCGCCAGGCGAACTAGCGTCAGCGATCGGCAACAAATCAGGCCTCCGGCTGTTACACAGCCGGAGGCTTTTTCATAATTTGTTTACTTTTCAATAACTTACAAATGGCCGAGGTTGTAACAGACGGTAAAAAAGCGTGATTTGGCCTAGCCTGCATCGAGTCCTATGTTCCCTTCATCTTAAAGGCAGGATTCGCAGGAATTCTGCGGGGCACGAACAAGAACAGCGGGCGCTCAAGGCCAAAGCGGATCATCCGCCGGAACGCGACGCTCGAGGTCGAGTAAAGATGAAGCAGAGCCAGCAAACCACGCTTCGCGCAGCCGTCGCTCTCATTGGCGCCGGCGTCCATTCCGGAGACGAGGTCAAGATCGTTCTCCACCCCGCGGAGGTGAATCATGGCATCGCTTTCCTGCGCACCGGCCTGCCTGGGGGTCTCGAGCGCCTGATCGACGCACGTCATCTGGCCGTTACCGCCACCGAGCTCTGCACCGTGATTGGAGACCGTGATAGCGGCGCCGTCGCCACGATCGAGCACCTGATGGCTGCTCTCACGGGCCTTGGCATCGACAACGTGCTGGTCGAGATCGATGGGCCGGAAGTCCCGATTCTCGATGGCAGCGCCGCGCCCTTCATCGACGCCATCGATCAGGTCGGCCTGGCCTCGCAGGCGGCCACCCGCCGCTACCTGAAGGTTCTCAAGCCTGTCCGCGTCACTCAGGGCAAGGCCTTCGCCGAACTGCTTCCCAACGAGCGTGCTTTCCGCCTGGATGTCGAGATCGATTTCCCGACGCCGGTGATCGGCCGCCAACGCAAGGCCATTGACCTGTCTCCTTCGGTATTCCGCAAGGATATTTCCCGCGCCCGCACCTTCGGCTTCATGCATGACGTCGAGAAGCTCTGGAGTGCCGGATTCGCTCTGGGGGCCTCGCTCGAGAACACGGTCGCCATCGGCGACGACGGCGTGATGAATCCGGAAGGCCTGCGCTACGGCGACGAGTTTGTGCGGCACAAGATCCTCGATGCGGTCGGCGATCTCTCCCTTGCCGGCTTCCCGCTGCTCGGCACCTACCGCTCCTATTGCGGCGGCCACCGGCTGAATTTCTCGGTGCTGGAAGCCCTGTTCGAGAGCCGTTCCAATTACACCATCGTGGATGGCAGCGCTCGCCGGGAAACGGGTTACGCGGAGCTTGGCAGCGGCGTCGCCGTTCCGGCCTTTGCGCCCGAAATCCATTAAAAGTCCCGCTTTCGGCCGTTCCTGGGCGCCCCATTCGCAGCGGGCGCCTTTTGGTCGCATGATTTCGCCCCTCATCCCCAAACCGACTGGGTAAAGCCTGACGGATAGGGTTGGCTCTTTGCCCGCGCATAGGTTAAAGAGCCTTTGCACCGTTACAACCCGGGCACTATTTTCGGAGGACCGCGAAGCATGTCTTTCGCGAAGGCTTATTTAGGATTGAGGGATAGCGTCGTTCGCGCGCTGGTGATCGGGGCCTGCGGCCTGACCGTCGCCGGCTGCGATACCCTTTCGTCGCTCAATCCATTCGACAAGAGCGAAACCTACAAGCCGGAAATCGTGGCGAGCGTCCCGGCCGAGCAGATCTACAACGATGGGCTCGCCCGGATCCAGAAGAAGGATTACGAGGGGGCGGCCAAGAAGTTCTCCACCCTCGACAAGCAGTATCCCTATTCCGACTGGTCGCGCAAAGGCCTGATCATGGAGGCCTATGCCAACTACGAGGGCGGCCTCTACGACGAGTCCATCACTGCGGCGAAGCGCTATCTCCAGATGCATCCGTCCACCCCGGATGCGGCCTATGCGCAGTATCTGCTGGCGTCTTCCTATTACGACCAGATCCCGGACATCACCCGCGATCAGGAGAAGTCGGAGCGGGCGCTCCTCGCGTTGCAGGAGCTGATCCAGCGCTATCCGACTTCGGAATACGTCGCCGACGCGAAGAAGAAGATCCAGGTCGCCAGCGACCAGCTGGCCGGCAAGGAGCTCGAGGTCGGTCGCTTCTATCTGCAGAAGCGCAACTATTCGGGCGCCATCAATCGCTTCCGCACCGTCGTCTCGCGTTATCAGACAACCCGTCACGTGGAGGAGGCGCTGGAGCGCCTGGCCGAAGCCTACATGGCCATGGGCATCGTCGCCGAGGCGCAGACTGCCGCCGCGGTTCTCGGACACAACTTCCCTGACAGTCCCTGGTACAAGGACGCCTACGCATTGCTGACCAAGGGCGGCGTCGAGCCGCGCGAGAATTCCGAATCGTGGATCAGCAAGGCCTTCCGCGGCGTTCCCCAGGTCGGTCAGCGGGCGGGGTAAGCCTCACCTTCCATGCTGATCCAGCTGGCGATTCGCGACATCGTCCTTATCGACAAGCTCGAGCTCCATTTCCGTGAGGGCCTCAGCGTCCTCACGGGCGAAACCGGAGCAGGCAAGTCGATCCTGCTCGATGCTTTTGCATTGGCTCTTGGCGGGCGGGGTGATGGAAGCCTCGTCCGGCACGGTGAGGCTCAAGGTCAGGTCACTGCCGTCTTCGACTGCCCGATGGACCATCCCGCCCGCCGCATCGCCGCTTCCGCGGAGATCGACGTGGACGGAGACCTGATCCTGCGCCGCGTCCAGGTGGCCGACGGGCGCACACGTGCGTTCGTCAACGATCAACCGATCAGTGTCCAGGTCCTGAGGGCCATCGGCTCCGCGCTCGTCGAGATACACGGTCAGCACGACGATCGCGCCCTCGTCGACCCGGTCACCCATCGGGCGATCCTCGATGCATTCGGCAATCTGTCCGGTGAGGTCCAGGCGGTCGGCGAGGCCGCGAGACAGGTCCGGGATGCCCGGCAGGCCTTGCAGGAGCATCGGGGTCGCATCGAGAAGGCGCGCAAGGAGGCCGATTTCCTCCGCCATGCCGTCGAGGAACTGAGCAAGCTCGCACCGAAGGCCGGCGAGGAGGAAACCCTCTCGGAGCGACGCATCGTCATGATGCAGTCGGAAAAGGTCGCGACGGACCTCAACGAAGCCTTCGATGCGGTGGCGGGCTCCTCGTCGCCTGTTCCCGTTCTTTCCGCCGCCGTGCGCAAGCTGGAGCGACGCAGTGCCCAGGCGCCGTCCCTCGTGGATCCGAGCGTCCAGGCCCTCGACGCGGCGCTCGTCGCCATCGACGAGGCCCGTGCCGCCCTTGAGGAGGCCATCCGCGCCGCGGAGTTCGATCCGCGCGAGCTGGAGCAGACCGAGGAGCGTCTCTTCGCCCTGCGCGCCGCCGCCCGCAAATACGATGTTCCGGCCGATGAGCTGGCAGCCCTCCAGCAGCGCTTCGTCGAGGACGTGGCGGCCATCGACGCTGGCGAGGAGCGGCTGGGGGAACTCGAAGCAGTTCTGAACGAGGCCGAGCGGGCCTATGTCGCGGCGGCCAAGATCCTGTCTTCGGGCCGGCGCAAGGCCGCCCGGGCGCTCGATGCCGCCGTGCAGGCCGAGCTTCCGCCCTTGAAGCTGGAACGGGCGCGCTTCATCACGGAGATCCAGACGGACGAGGACAGTCGCGATCCCAATGGGTTCGACCGGGTCGAGTTCTGGGCCCAGACCAATCCCGGCACCAAACCGGGCCCGCTGATGAAGGTGGCGTCCGGGGGCGAACTGTCCCGCTTCATGCTCGCGCTCAAGGTCGTGCTTGCCGACAAGGGATCCGCTCCGACCCTGGTGTTCGACGAGATCGATACGGGAGTCGGCGGCGCGGTCGCGGACGCCATCGGCCAGCGCCTCTCCCGGCTGGCCCAGCGGGTTCAGGTCATGGCAGTCACCCATGCCCCACAGGTCGCGGCGCGGGCTGAGAGCCATTTTCTCATCGCGAAGGAGGGCGTGCGCGGCTCCGATCGGGTTGCGACCCGCGTCGTCCCGCTGGACGATGGCCCGCGCCGCGAGGAGATCGCGCGCATGCTCGCCGGTGCCACCATCACCGAGGAAGCCCGCGCCGCCGCCGCCCGCCTGCTCGAAGCGGCGGTGCATTAGCGCTCGGTCGACACGGCTGAGCCGTCATTCCGGGGCCGCGTCAGCGGAGCCCGGACCCCATATCCGCCAAGCGTTGCGGGAGGGTGCAGGGGTAACCGTGGCCCTCTCTTCCCCAACGCCAGTGTTCATGGGGTATGCGGCTTCGCGTGGCCCTTCCGGTCGGGCCCAGCGCTCCGCTGCTCCGGCCTGGCAGAGGAGCTCCGGAGGGAAGGGAGCGAGCTATCCCCAGCGTTCCTCTGGAGAGTCCCGCCGGGAGCGCTATGGTTTCCCGTTCCTCATTTTCGATTCGATCCATGGCCCGGCACAAAACCTCCTCGGAAATACCCGTCGATCAACTCAGCTTCGTCGAGGCTCAGGCCGAGCACGGGACCCTTGAACGCGAGATCGCCGAGCATGACCGGCGTTATTATGAAGAAGATGCGCCAACGGTTTCGGATGCCGAGTATGATGCCCTGCGCAAGCGATACGAGGCTCTCGAGGCGCAGTTCCCGGAGCTGACGAGCACCGAGAGCCTGACCCAGAAGGTGGGCGCCAAGGCTTCAGAGAAGTTCGCCAAGGTCCGCCACCGGGTCCCGATGCTGTCGCTGGCGAACGGCTTCGAGGACGAGGAGGTCGTCGAGTTCGTCGAGCGCATCCGCCGCTTCCTGCAGCTCAAGCCCGAGTCGAAGCTGCTCTTCACGGCCGAGCCGAAGATCGATGGCCTGTCGCTGAGCCTGCGCTACGAGGCGGGCCGTCTCGTCAGTGCGGCGACTCGCGGCGACGGAGCGGTCGGCGAGGACGTGACAGCCAATGCCCGCACGGTTCATGACATCCCCCATACCCTGAAGGGCGCCAGGGTCCCCGATGTGTTCGAGGTGCGCGGCGAGGTCTACCTCTCGCATCGGGACTTCGCCGCGATCAACGAACGGCAGGCGGCGGCCGGCAAGCCGCTCTTCGCCAACCCGCGCAACGCGGCCGCGGGCAGTCTGCGGCAACTGGATTCCAGGATCACGGCATCGCGTCCCCTTTGCTTCTTCGCCTATGGCTGGGGCGAAGTCAGCGCCATGCCGGCAACGACGCAGCATGGCATGGTCGAGGCCCTGAAGTCCTTCGGGTTCCAGACCAATCCGCTGACGCGCCTGTGCTCCAGCGTCGAGGAACTGCTGGAGCATTACCACGCCATCGAGACCGACCGGGCCAATCTCGGCTATGATATCGACGGAGTCGTGTACAAGGTCGACGACCTGGGGCTCCAGACCCGCCTCGGATTCGTTTCCCGCTCGCCCCGCTGGGCGCTGGCGCACAAGTTCCCCGCGCAGCAGGCCATGACCGTGCTCGAGGATATCGAGATCAATGTCGGTCGCACCGGCTCGCTCAATCCCATCGCGAAATTGAAGCCCGTGACGGTCGGCGGCGTCGTCGTCTCGAATGCGACACTCCACAACGAGGATTACATCAAGGGCATCGATGGCGACGGTCAGCCGATCCGCAACGGCGTCGATATCCGCATCGGCGACACGGTGGTGGTGCTGCGCGCCGGCGACGTGATCCCCAAAGTGCTCGATGTGGTGCTCGACAAGCGCCCGCCGAGCGCGAAGCCCTATGTTTTCCCGACGGTCTGCCCCGCCTGCGGCAGCCATGCGGTGCGCGAGGTCAACCCTCGCACGGGCAAGGAGGATTCGGTGCGCCGCTGTACGGGCGGCCTCATCTGCCCTGCCCAGGCCCGCGAGCGGCTGAAACATTTCGTCTCGCGCAACGCCTTCGACATCGAGGGCCTCGGCGGGCAGCGCATCGAGGACTTCTATGCGGAGGGTCTGATCCGGAGCCCGCAGGACATCTTCACCCTGGAAGCGCGGAATGCCCGCAGCCTTCAGAGGCTGGAGAACCGGGAAGGATGGGGGGCGACGAGCACGAAGAACCTTTTCGCCGCCATCGATGCGCGCCGGACCATCGCGCTCAACCGCTTCATCTTCGCTCTCGGCATCCCCCATATCGGCGAAACCTCGGCCCGCCTGCTCGCACGCCATTTCGGCTCCTTCGAGGCCTTGCGCGAAACGGCGAAGGCCGCCGCCGATCCGACGTCCGACGCCCATGCGGAGCTCACGGCCATCGGCGGGATCGGCCCCGTGGTTGCCGAGGCGATCGTCGAGTTCTTCAGGGAGAAGCACAACGAGGATATGCTCGATGCGCTTCTGGCCCAGGTCGGGACAGTGCCGATGGAGGCGACCGCCTCGGCTTCCCCCGTTGCGGGCAAGACGGTGGTCTTCACGGGCTCCCTGGAACAGATGACCCGTGAGGAGGCCAAGGCCATGGCCGAGCGCCTCGGAGCCAAGGTGTCGGGCTCGGTGTCCAAGAAGACCGATATCGTCGTGGCGGGACCCGGAGCAGGATCGAAGCTCGACAAGGCGAAGGAGTTCGACGTCCAGGTGATGGACGAGGACGGCTGGTTCGCGCTGGTCGGACGCCCATGAGACTCCTGTACAAGACGCGCCGGCGCGGATGTGGCATCGTGTAGGCCATGACGGTCATCAGTCCGGAGCTTTCGCTCGATCCTGACCAGCGCGCCCTGGGCGACGTAACGCATTTCTGGCGGGTCCCGCGGCATCGCGGCCTCGAATGCCTGCGTGCGACTTTCCGCCGTCACGCCTACGCCAGGCACAGCCACGAGACCTATGCCATCGCGGCGATTCTCTCGGGTTGCGAGACCTTCTTCTATCGCGGCGAGCAGCGCTACGCCGGCCCGGGCTCCATTGCCATCGTCTGTCCCGACGAAATTCATGACGGGGAGCCTTATGGCGGCGGCTTCGAATACCGCACGTTCTACCCCTCCGTTGAACTGATGCAGGAGATCGCGGAGGATGTCGCCGGCCGCTCCATGACCGGCGCCCCCTGGTTTCCGCACGCGGTCGTGGCGGATCCGGAACTCGCAAACGCCCATGCGTGTCTTCACGCCTGCCTTTGCCATGACGACGTCTGGACCTCGGAGATGGAGCAGGATACCCGGTTAGTGGCATTTCTGGCCCGGCTGATCGTCCGGTGGGCCGATCTCGATGCTGCCGCACCCCTCCGCTACGGTCCCAAAGGCATCGCCCGGGTGAAGGACTATCTCGACAGCCATCTCGGGCAGGAAGCGGAACTGGCGAATCTCGCGGCCATTGCAGGGCTCTCGCGCAGTCACTTCATCCGCGCCTTCCGTAAGGAAACAGGCCTGACGCCTCACGCCTATCTCGTCGACCGGCGTTTCCGGGCAGCGCGCCGTCTTCTCGAGCGGGGAGAGGCACCGGGAGCAGTCGCCGCCACCTGCGGTTTCTTCGATCAGAGCCATCTCAACCGGGTCTTCAAAGCCCGCATGGGCGTGACCCCAGGGGCCTTTCGCGCCGCCTGAAGAGCACTTTCATCCAAGACCGTTCGATCACGCTCCGGCATAAGGCTGGAAAACGGACATGACTATGGATCAAGCCAATCCCCACCACTTCACCTATCGGCGGGACGCGCGGGCCGGCCTGCGCGACATTGCGCCGGCGGCGATCGCCGCGATCCCGATCGGTCTCCTTTTCGGTGCCGTTGCCGTCACCAAGGGCTTGAGCCCGGCCGAGGTGGCGCTGATGTCGGCTCTCGTCTTCGCCGGCGGTGCCCAGTTCGCGGCCATCGAGAGCTGGGTCAGTCCGGCCCCGATCCTCGCCCTCGCATTCGGGACTTTCCTCATCAACGTGCGGCATGTGCTGATGGGGGCGTCGCTCTCGCCCAAAGCCCGGATGAGCCGTGCTGCAAAGTTCGTCGCCTTCTTCTTCCTGACTGATGAATCCTGGGCCCTGTCGGAGCGCCGTGCCCTCGAGCGCCCCGTCACGGGTGCCTATTGGGCCGTGATGGCTGCCGTTCTCTACTCGAACTGGGTCATCTCGACGACGCTGGGGGCCGTGCTCGGCTCGCTCCTCGGCGACCCGGCCCGCCTCGGGGCGGATTTCGCCTTCACGGCCCTGTTCATCGGACTGGTAGCCGGTTTCGGCCGAAGCCGGGTGACCCTGGTCACGGTTGCCGTCAGCGCGGCGGTGGCGGCCCTTGTCCATCATTTCATCGGCGCGCCCTGGCACGTCGCCTCGGGCGCATTGGCGGGGATCGCCGCTGCCTATCTCGCGGCCGGAGAGGAGGCGCGGGCATGAGCGTCGATCCCACGACCCTTCTCGCCATCCTCGCCATGGCCATCGTGACCTATTTCACCCGTGTCGCCGGTCTCCTGGTCGCCGACCGGCTGGCCCTCACGGGCCGCGCCAAGGCGGCCTTCGACGCCATCCCGCCCGCCGTGCTTGTCGCCGTCATCGCGCCGACTGCCCTGACCACGGGATGGGCGGAGGCCATCGCCGCCGCCATCACGGCGATTGTCGCCTTCAGGCTGCCTCTTCTCGCGACGATTGCCGTGGGCGTGGCCGCCGTGGTGCTGCTGCGCGGTCTCCTGTAGCGGCGGCGCGAGAAACGTTACGCCAGAGGCTTCGTCGCCTGCTCCAGCCAGGCGCGGGTCTGGTCGTCCAGGTCCGGGCCGATCTTCTCACGCACCTGGGCGTGATAGCCGTTGAGCCACGCCAATTCGTCGGCGGTAAGGAGGGACGGTTCCACCAGGCGCAGGTCGATAGGCGTGAAGGTGAGCGTCTCGAATCCAAGCATCTCTCTGTCCCCGCCCGGAATCGTGCGGGGTTCCACCAGGATCAGGTTCTCGATTCGGATGCCGTATTCGCCCTTCTTGTAGAAACCCGGTTCGTTGGACAGCAGCATCCCGGCCTCGAGGGCGGTCAGGCCGGTCTTGGCAATGCGCTGCGGGCCCTCGTGCACGGACAAATAGCTGCCGATGCCGTGGCCGGTGCCATGGTCGAAATCGAGCCCGGCCTCCCACAGGGGCAGGCGGGCGAAGGCATCGATCTGGGCTCCGCTCGTGCCTTTCGGAAACACGCTGCGGGCGATGGCGATGTGGCCCTTGAGGACCCGCGTGAACCGGTCCTTCATCTCGGCCGTAGGCTTTCCGACGATGATGGTGCGCGTGATGTCCGTCGTGCCATCCTCGTACTGCGCGCCAGAGTCGATGAGGAAGATCTGGTCGTTCTCGATAGGCCGGTTGCTCGACCGGGTGACCCGGTAATGGGGCAGGGCGGCATTCGGCCCCGCTCCTGAAATCGACGGGAAGGACACGTTCTTCAGGGCCCCCGTTTCGGCCCGGAAGGTCTCGAGCGCCTCGACGGCATCGATCTCGGTCAGCTCGCCCCTGGGAGCCTCCTGATCGAGCCAGGCGAGGAACCGGGCCACCGCGACGCCGTCGCGCAGATGGGCGGAGCGCGAGCCGGCGATCTCCGCCTTGTTCTTCACGGCCTTCATGAGGCTGATCGGATCGGCGCCGACATCGGCCGTTCCGCCGGCCTCCTCGATCCGCCGGATCAGCGCGACCGCCCCGGTCGCCGCGTCGATCCGGACCTTGCCGCCATTCGTTCCGAGGGCATCCAGCTCACCGAGAAAGGCGGTGATGTTCACGAAGTCGGCGAGGTCGCCCACCGCATCGCCGGCTTCGTTGGTCACCTTCGCCGGGTCGAAGAACAGCCGCGCCGGCCCCTCCTTCGGAAGGATGGCATACCCGAGCGGAAGGGGCGTGTGCCCGACATCGCCGCCGCGGAGGTTGAATGCCCAGGCCAGATTGTGCGGGTCGGAGATGACGAGCGCATCCACCTTGGCTTCCACCATCTTGGCGCGCACGCGGGCAAGCTTGGACGCGGCGGTTTCGCCCGCATAGGCCAGCGGGTGCGGCATGACCGGAGCCTGCGGCGGGGAGGGGCGGTCGATCCAGATCACATCGACCAGGTTCATCTCGACGGGGGCGAGCTTCGCGCCGGCGCGAGCGACCGCCTGCTCCAGACGCTTCAGCCCGTCATTGGTGTGCAGCCACGGATCGTAGGCGAGGATCCCGCCCGCCGGAAGGTTCGCGGCAATCCAATCCTCGGCCGAGGTTTCGGCCATGGGGACCGGGGTGATCACCGAGGTGTCCACCTGCTCCGACGCCTGCACCGTGTAGCGCCCGTCAATGACGAGAGCCGCCTTGTCCTGCAGGATGACAGCCGTTCCCGCCGAGCCGGTGAACCCGGTCAGCCAGGCCAGCCGTTCGGCGCTCTTCGGAACGTATTCGCCCTGGTGCTCGTCGGCGCGCGGCACGATAAAGCCGTCATAGCCGCGGCGCGACAGCTCGGTGCGCAGCTTTGCGATCCGTTTGGGCCCCTGGGCGGGGGATGTGGAATCTTCGAAACTCTGGAAGCGTGACATTACGATGCGAAAACCGATCTCGGGGAGGTTGGGCGACAAGCTAGAGCGCTTTCGTCCGCAACGAAACCGGCCTCGTCGGCACGGCGCAGAAATAATTCGTCATGCGCGGCCGGACCCCGTTCCAGGACAGGCTACGGCTTCGACCCGACTGCCCTTCCGTGAGGCGATTTGCCTTCGTGTTATGCGTTCCGTGCCTAGCAAAGCAGAATCGTCGATTGTGAACTGCATCTGGCTCATGGCTCACATGCTTCGGCGCCTCTCCTCATCAGGGCTGGCTGCGCCTACCTATCTAGCAACGACATAACGAGGAACGTCGAAGGGTCATCACACCAAACTGGGGGATGAACCTATGGCCACTGTCACTTACCCCGCCGCACAGAGCGCAGCGGTACCTTCGATCTTCGGAATCTATGCCAAGCGCATCGCCAATGCGCTCATCGCCAGTCGCGCCCGCGCGGCGGAGCATGCGCTGCGCCGTCACGATGCCGTCAGGGGCGACCTCGCCTTCCGCTACGGCCAGGCGTCCGCGTCCGTGAACTGAGCCCGATTCCTGCCCTTCAACCTTCGATCGAGGAGAAAACCATGTTGATTGCTGTCATTTTCAAGGCCGTTCGCGACGTTTGGAACGATGCCTTTGCGCTCCGTCGGGCCATGCTCAAGCGCTATCCCGGCGTTGCTGCGGAATAACCCCCGTCTTCAGCGGGGCAGCGGATGAACGCCGCCCCGTTTCATCACAAGGGCGACCCAGCCCTCGAGATCGTACCGGCGCTCTAGGTGCCAGCCCTGCGCGGCATAGGCCGTCAGCACGCCCGGGACATCGCGTCCCAAAAGGCCTGACAGGATGAGGACGCCGTCCCGCGTCGCGACACGGGCGATGGAGGGCGCGAGCACGCGCAGTGGCTTTGCCAGGATATTGGCGAAGATCAGGTCGAAATGGCCGGGTCTGTCCGCCAGGCTGTGACGCACCCCGGGCCCGACATAGAGCTTCATCAGGGATCCTATGCCGTTCAGGCGCGCATTCTCGCGTGCGACATGGACGGCAACGGGATCGATGTCTCCCGCCACCACAGGTCGCTTGAGGATCTTCGCCGCCGCGAAGGCCAGGATCCCTGTGCCCGTGCCGACATCAAGGATGTGGCGCGGCCTGCGCCTCTTCAGCTCATCCATGAAGGCGACGAGGCAGCTCTTGGTGGTGCCATGGTGACCGGTGCCGAAGGCCAGGGCAGCCTCGATCTCGATGGTAATGTCATTGGGCCGGCGCATAGCCCTGTCGTGGGAGCCGTGAACCAGAAGCCGTCCAGCCCGGACCGGGCTGAGCCCCTCGAGCGAGGCCTTGACCCAGTCCTGCTGGGCCAGAGGGAGAAAAACGCCCTTGTCCGCCTCCGCGCCGACAATTGGCCGAAGCAGGTTGCGGATCGCGGCCTCATCGGGCTCGTGGGCGAAATAGGCCTCGAGCAGCCAAGGGCCGTCGTCCTCCGTCTCGAAGGCGGCGACGGCGGTTTCCGCCGGATCGAAAATCTCCCCGATCAGCTCCGTCATGGCGCGGGCCGAGCGTCCGTCGGTCGTGATCCGGAAGACATGGGTGGGGCGGTTGGGGTGAAGTCCTTCAAGCATGGGCATCGCTTAGCGCATTTCCGGAAAAAGCGGGAGAAGGCAGATCGCCCGAAAAAGCGGCAGGCCTCTGCCTCCGGCGTCCCGCACGGAGTCCAGCCGGCATGCACCGCTTCCGGATCGCACGGGAGGCGCGCCGGAACCGGCTGGTAGCGGATCCGTTGTGCCCTCGACCAGCCTCGCGCACGGCCTGCGCGAAGGCCACGCTTCAAGTGACGACAGGAGCTCGATCATGCCCGGACGCCTTTTCGACAAGGTCGCGATCATCACCGGTGCAGGCACCGGCATCGGCGAGGCGATCGCCCTGAAGTTTGCCCAGGAGGGGGCGCGGCTCCTGCTTGTCGGTCTGCCGGATGATCCCGTCGACGACGTGGCGCGACTCATCAATGGTGCCGGCGGCTTCGCGGAGGTCTATCTCGGCGATATCGCCGAGGAGCGGCATGCGGAGGCCGCGGTGGAGGCCTGCCTCGGTGCCTACGGCCGGCTCGACGTGCTGATCAACAATGCCGGGGTTTTCCTGGCCGTCGCGGAAACGCAGGATTACCCGATCGACAAGTTCGACGAGACCCTGCGCGCCAATGTGCGCTCCGTCTTTCTGATGACGAAATTCGCCTTGCCTCATCTCCAGAAGACCCATGGCAACATCGTCGCCACCGGTTCCGAGGCGGGCATGATCGGACATCCGAAGAATGCCATGTATGGCGGAACGAAAGCGTTCATCCACTCCTTCATTCGTGGCATCGCGGGAGAGCAGGCAGCCTACGGCGTGCGCGCCAACTGCGTCTGCCCCGGACCCATCGATACGGCCTGGACCCACAAGTCCACAGGTCCCATGGATTCCGAGCTGGCGTCAATGATCACGCAGGCCACCCCCATGGGCCGGCGCGGCACGCCCGAGGAGGTGGCCAACGTCTTCTGCTTCCTGGCCTCCGACGAGGCGAGCTTTGTGACCGGCGCGCTCTATGCGGTGGACGGCGGCATTACGATCTCGAAGGGACCCATGGGCGCGAAGGCTTCCTCCTTCTTCAAGAAGCAGCCTGAGACCAAGCTGCCGACCCGCCATTCGCACGATGGGCTGAAGAACAAGGATTACGAGACCGTGACCTGAGAGCGGGAAGGCTCCTCAGGTTGGTGTCGGCTCCGGCTCCGCCTGCTGCAGGATCTTCAGGCGCTCCGACTCCTGCAGGCGGTAATGGCGCTGGAGATCCGTGATGTAGTCGCGCACGATCGGCGCCGCATCCCGCCTGCGGGCAAGCTGCATGTGGAAGACGAGCTGGCTGCCCGAGGTGAACATGGTCTCCGCGCTGATGAGATAGAACTCGAACATCCGGCAGAAGCGCTCGTCGTACATGGCGGCGATCCGGTCGCGGTTGGCCTCGAAGCGCTTGTGCCAGTGGTTCAGCGTCTTCGCATAATGAAGACGCAGGAACTCGAGATCCGTCACCCAGAGGCTGTTCTGCTCGACGACCGGGAACACTTCGGAGAGGGCAGGGGAATAGGCGCCGGGGAAGATGTATTTCCGCAGCCACGGGCTCGCGGTTCCGGGCGGGCTCATCTTGCCGATGGAGTGCAGGACCATGAGCCCGTCGTCGTCGAGAAGCGCGTTGATCTTGGCGAAGAACTCCCCGTAATGATGAACGCCCACATGCTCGAACATGCCGACCGAGACGATGCGGTCGAAGCGGTTCTGGACCTTGCGATAGTCCAGCAGTTCGAAGCGCACACGGTGGGCGAGCCCGGCACGCCGCGCCTTCTCGTTCGACAATGCGTGCTGCTCCTTCGAGAGGGTCACGCCGGTGACGTCGACATCTTCCATGGCGGCGAGATAGAGCGCGAGGTCGCCCCAGCCGCTGCCGATGTCGAGGATCTTCAGGCCGGGCTTCAATTGCAGCTTCGAGGCGATGAGACGAAGCTTGTTCTGCTGCGCTTCCTCGAGCGTATCGTCATCGTGAATGAAATAGGCGCAGGAGTACTGCATCCCCTTGTCGAGGAAGAGTTTGTAGAACTCGTTTCCGAGATCGTAGTGGTGCGCGACGTTCTTCTCGGCCTTGCCCACCGGATTTGCCTGCTGGAACCTCTTCACGCCGCGTGAGATCCGCTTCAGCACGTTCTGGAGCGGATAGTTCGCGAGTGACGAGCGATTGAGCGAGAAGAGGGTCAGGAAGTCCCGGATCGTGGAGCCATCCTCGAAGCTCATCCGCCCGTCCATGTAGGCCTCGCCCGCATGAAGCTCCGGGTTGAGGAAGAGCTTGTGGTAGAGCGACCGGTCCGTGAGACGCATGGTGACCTTGGGGCTGGGAGTGCCCGCAAAGACATGCTTCTTTCCGTCCGCGTCGATCACCGTGAGCGTGCCGGTGCGGATGAAGGATTTCAGCATGTGGGAGAGAGGAAACATCGCGACCTCGAACGGGCTTTCAACGGGGCGGGATCGTTCCACAGTCGCAAGCCCATGGCTAGGGGCTTTTCCCGGCGCAATTTTCCGGTTCTCCGCCTGATTCCGGGATGACCGCTACCCCATCGCCTCCACGAAGCTGTCGAGGACCATCTTCCGCCCGGCCTTGTCGAACTCGACCGTCAGCTTGTTGCCGTCCACCGCCTCGATGGTGCCCGGCCCGAACTTGGTGTGGAGCACGCGGCCGCCGACGGAGAAGCCCGAACCTCCGGTGGATTTCGCCACCAGTTCTCCCTCGATCATCATCGGGCCACGGCGGTCGCCCGGCCTGCGGGCGGAATAGCCGCCGTCCGAGGTGGACGCCCGGTGCGCCTGGGCGCGCTGCCATCCCGGGGTCTGGTAGGACGAGCCGGTGAAGGGAGCCATCCGGTCGAAGCGCGATCCTTCCCCGAAGCCGCCGCCATAGGAAAAATTGGCGGGAGCTTCGAGGATCTCCACGTCGGCTTCCGGCAGATCATCGATGAAACGGCTCGGGATGGTCGAGTTCCACAGGCCATGGATGCGCCTGTTGGAGGCGAAATAGATCTTGGCCCGGCGCCTTGCGCGGGTCAGTCCCACATGGGCGAGGCGGCGCTCCTCCTCGAGGCCGGCGCGGCCGCTCTCGTCGAGGGCGCGCTGGTTCGGAAACAGGCCTTCCTCCCAGCCGGGCAGGAAGACGGTGTCGAATTCCAGCCCCTTCGCCGCGTGGAGCGTCATCAGGCTCACGCGCTCCGTGGTGTCCGATTCGTTGGCTTCCATCACGAGCGAGACATGCTCGAGGAAGCTCTGCAGATCCGGGAACTCCTCCATGGAACGGACCAGTTCCTTGAGGTTTTCCAGGCGCCCCGCCGCATCCGCCGATTTGTCCTTCTGCCACATCTCGGTATAGCCGGATTCCTCGAGAACCGTCTGCGCCACCTCGGACTGCGTCATGGTCTCGGAGAGCTTCGCCCAGCGTCCGAAGGAGATGAGGAGATCGCGCAAGGTCGCACGCGGCTTCGGCTTCAACTCGTCTGTCTCGACGATGAAGCGCGCCGCCTCGAGAAGCGGGACGCGGGCCGCGCGGGCATGGTTGTGCAGAACCTGGATCGTGGCGTCGCCGAGGCCACGCTTCGGAACATTGACAATGCGCTCGAAGGCGAGATCGTCCGCGGGCTGGTTGACGACGCGCAGATAGGCGAGGGCGTCCCGGATCTCCGCGCGCTCATAGAAGCGCGGACCACCAATGACGCGATACGGCACGCCGAGCGTCACCAGCCGGTCTTCTAGCTCGCGCATCTGGGCGGAAATGCGCACGAGAATGGCGATCTCGGAGAGGGAATGGCGCTTGGCATGAAGCGCCTCGATTTCCTCGCCTACCAGGCGCGCCTCGTCCTCCGAGTCCCAGGCACCGGTGATCGAGACCTTCTCGCCCGGCTCGTCCTCCGTCCGCAGGGTCTTGCCGAGGCGGCTCTGGTTCTTGGCGATGAGGCCCGAGGCGGCGGACAGGATATGTGCCGTGGAGCGGTAATTGCGCTCGAGACGGATCACGGTGGCGCCAGGGAAATCGTGCTCGAAGCGCAGGATGTTGTCGACCTCGGCGCCGCGCCAGCCATAGATCGACTGGTCGTCGTCGCCGACGCAGCACAGGTTCTTGCGGGCCTGGGCGAGGAGCCGGAGCCAGAGATACTGGGCGACGTTGGTATCCTGGTACTCGTCCACCAGCATGTAGCGGAAGCGGTTTTGGTATTGCTGGAGGATGTCGGGATGCTCACGCCACAGGCGCAGGCATTCCAGCAGCAGATCTCCGAAATCGACGGCGTTCAGGGTCTTCAATCGGTCCTGGTACGCACGGTAGAGCTTTCCGCCCCGGCCATTGGCGAAGGCGCCGGCTTCTCCCGCGGGCACCTGATCGGGGCCGAGACCGCGGTTCTTCCAGCCGTCGATGATGGAGGCGAGTTGCCGTGCCGGCCAGCGCTTCTCGTCGATTCCCTCCGCCTCGATCACCTGTTTCATCAGGCGGAGCTGATCGTCGGTGCCGAGAATGGTGAAATCGGAGCGCAGATCCACGAGCTCGGCATGGCGGCGCAGGATCTTGGTTCCGATGGAGTGGAACGTGCCGAGCCATTGCATCCCCTCGGAGACCGGGCCGATCAGGGATGCCACGCGCTCGCGCATCTCGCGCGCCGCCTTGTTGGTGAAGGTCACGGCGAGGATATCGAAGGGACGGGCCTTGCCCGTCGCGATCAGGTGGGCGATGCGGGTGGTCAGCACCCGCGTCTTGCCGGTGCCGGCGCCCGCCAGCACGAGAACGGGACCCTCCGTGGCTTCCACGGCGGCGCGCTGTTCCGGATTGAGGCCGGAGAGATAGGGCGATTGCGGCGCGACCGCCGCACGGGCACGGGCGCTCAAGGAGGCAGACGATGGCTCCCGGGCGGATTCGTCCTGCGGATCGGGTCTTGGATCAGGCTGATTCATTGGCGCGACCATGGATCAAAAGGCGAACGACGTCGAGCCCGGAATAGGGGCGATCCTGCCGCAGGCGGAACTTCGTTGTCGAGGACGGCCTCAGGAGCCATATGGTCATAGTCGGCGTGGAAAGGAATGGACCATGCGCAATGCGCTGAAGGCTGTCGTCTGTTTAAGCGTGGCTTTGCCTCTGGCCCTGCCTGCGGCGGCGCAGACCCGGCTGCCGCGCAAGAGTCCGGCCGAGCGCCAGGTGCAGGGCATCAACCGGGACCTGCAGCAACAGCAGCGCCTCCAGCGATTCGAGCAGCAGAACCAGTTCGAACTCAATCAGATGCAGCAGAGGATCGACCGACAGAGGACGTTCACCAATCCGACGCCGCCTGCGGGGATCAGGACCTGCCCGCCCGGCTCGGTCGGTTGCTGAGAAGGAAAGGCACGACGGCCCGTCGTCCTAATGGCAGGTGCCCGAGGCGAGCATCGGTTCGCGCAACGGGCTGGCCGTCTCGGACCGGCCCGGGATTCCCATGATGCGCCCCAGCGTCTGGGGCTTCGCAAGGCGGGAATGGGTTGCCTTCATGATGGCGAGATTGGTGAGGATATCGTCCGGGAAAGGCACGACCTTCCGCGTCTCCATGTCCACATGGAGGGCCATTCCTTCGGCGGTCGCCGAAAGCCATCCTTCCGTCGCATGGCGGATTTCCATGTAGAAATGAAGGCGCTTCTCGTCGAAGTCGATCAGCTGGAGGGTCACCCGGACCGCATCCCGCATCTGCAATTCGCGCTTGTAGAGGGTATGGGTCTCCGCCATGAAATACGAGGCGTTGCGCTCCTCGAGATAATCCTCGCCAAGGCCGACAAGGCCGAACGCTTCCTCCACGGCGCGGTCGAAGAGCACGTGGTAATAGGCCATGTTCATGTGGCCGTTGTAGTCGATCCATGCCGGCTGGACCCGCATGGTCGAGGATACGAACGGAGCGAAGAAGAAAACCGGCGCGCGCTCACTCATGATCAGTATGCTCCTCCGACCCCGACCATGCTCCCAACGCCTCCTCGTCTCGCAACACTAGCACATTTCCCGCGTCTCACCAGAGGGTTGCAGCGTCATTCTCACGCAGAGTGTTGCCTTTGCAACGGTTCTGGTAGCTATGGGACGAGTCAGCATCGCAACCGGACCTGAAGCACCGATGAACGCATCCTACCCGTCCAGCCGCACCAAGCCCTCCAAGACCGCCCTGGCTTCCCTAACGGATGAACTCATCAAACGGTTCGGCAATCAGGTCGTGACCTCGGACGCCGTGCGCGAGCAGCATGGTCATTTCCTGACCTGGATCGAAAACCAGCCGCCGGACGCCGTGGTCTATCCCCGCACCACGGACGAAGTGTCCGAGATCGTCAAACTGTGCCTCACGCACGATGTGCCTGTCATTCCCTTCGGCACCGGCACGTCGCTCGAGGGCCACATCAACGCCCCGTTCGGGGGCGTGTCCGTCGATCTGAGCCTCATGAAGCGCATTGTCGCCGTCCATGAGGAGGATCTGGATTGCGTCGTCGAGGCGGGCGTGACCCGGAAGGAGCTGAACGAGCATCTGCGCGACAAGGGCCTGTTCTTTCCCATCGATCCGGGAGCCGACGCCTCCATCGGCGGCATGGTCGCGACGCGGGCCTCCGGAACCAACGCGGTCCGATACGGCACCATGAAGGACGCGGTGCTGTCCCTGACGGTGGTCACGCCGGACGGGGAGGTGGTCAAGACCGCCAGCCGGGCGAAGAAGAGCGCCGCCGGCTACGACCTGACGCGCCTTTTCATCGGCTCCGAGGGCACGCTCGGGATCGTCACGGAGATCACCCTGAAGCTGCACGGAATTCCCGAAGCGATTTCTGCCGGGATCTGCCCCTTCCCCTCCGTCAAGGCGGCCTGCGATGCGGTCATCATGACCATTCAATCGGGCATTCCGGTCGCCCGGATCGAACTGCTCGACGAGTTGCAGGTGAGGGCGGTCAACCAGCACTCGAAACTCACGCTTCCCGAAAGCCCGCTGCTGCTCCTGGAATTCCACGGATCCGTCGCCGGCGTGCAGGAGCAGGCGGAGCGTTTCGGCGAGATTGCCGCAGAGTTCTCCGGCGGCTCCTTCGAATGGGCGACGAAGCCCGAGGAGCGCTCCCGCCTGTGGCAGGCGCGGCATGACGCCTATTGGGCCGCGCGCGGCCTGCGACCGGGGGCTCAGTCGGTCGCGACCGATGTGTGCGTCCCGATCTCGCGGCTGGCGGAATGCGTCGACGAAACGAAGCGAGACATCCTGGAAAGCGGGCTCGTTGCGCCCATCGTCGGCCATGTCGGCGACGGCAACTTCCACGTCCAGCCGCTCGTGAACACGGACGATCCGGCGGAGGTCGCGGCCTGCGAGGCCTTCATCGACCGCCTCGTCCGGCGGGCGCTCGCCATGGAGGGCACCTGCACGGGAGAGCACGGGGTCGGTCAGAAGAAGATGAAATATCTTCAGATCGAGCACGGGCCGGCGGCGCTTGCGCTCATGCGCACCTTGAAACAGGCCGTCGATCCGCGCAACATCATGAACCCAGGAAAGATTGTTGCGTTTTGACGGTGGATGGAAACCGCAATCCGCTCCCGCTGTTTTTGCCTTTGAGATAAAGAGCTTGCGACGACACGGAGAAAAGGCCGCCTCTTGCGCGACATTCTGACGATTATCGCATCGATCGTGATCCTCATCCTGGCGGTTGCGGTGGCGGCTCCTCCCTTTGTGGATTGGGAGGCGCACCGCGCCTCCATCGATCACCTGATCTCGCGTGCATCGGGGACGGAAGCCCATACGGAAGGCCGCATCGGCCTGCGCATCCTGCCGTCGCCGCGCCTTCGCTTCGACCGTCTGAGGCTCGGCGGCAAGACGCCGGACTCACCGTCCTTCACCGCCGACTTCGTCTGGGCCGAGCTGGCGTTGACCCCTCTCCTGCGCGGCGAGGTGCGCTTTACCGAGACCCGGATCGGCCGCGCCGACATCCGGGTTCCCGTCGGGCCGGACGGAGGCTGGCGCCTGCCGCAGGACCTCACCGGGGGAAGTAACCGCGGGCGTGAATGGGCCATCGACAGCCTCAAGGTCGCCCAGCTCCTGGTGACGACGCAGACGCCGACCACGGGCCGTACGGACCAGGCCTACGCGGAGAACGTCTCCATCGAGGGCCAGCGGCTGATCGGCCCCTGGCGAGTCGAGGGCACCACCGCGGGCGTTCCCTTCCGGCTTGTGACCGGGGAACTGACCCCTGACAAGAGCGTCCAGGTGAGGCTGTCCGGCGGCGGCGACATCTATCCCCGCTTCGACATCGACGCGAAGCTTGCTCTCGAAGGCGACAATCCCGCAGCTTCCACCCCGAGCCTGGCGGGGAAGGCCAAGATCCTCTTCGGCCCGCCGGCCCAGGTGGCGGCCGCCGGCATCCCGATTCCAATCGCCATCGAGGCCGACTTCAAGGCGGATTCCGGGGCCGTCATGCTCAGCCCCGTCAGCCTCGAAGCGGGCGAGGGTGGTGCCAGCCTCCGCATGGCGGGCGAGGGAAGCATCCAGCTTAACGATCCCCGGATCTCCCTGAAGCTCGAAGGCCGGCGGCTCGACGCCGACAGCTTCATCCTGTCCTCCAACGGGCAGGATTTCAAAAGCCGGCTGGCGGCATGGTCGCTACCGCGGATCACCATCCCCATCGATCTCGATCTGAAGATCGACAGCATCGGGCTCGGGCAGGACGACCTGTCGAACGCGGCGCTGCGCCTGTCTCTCGAAAAGGGCGAGGCCAGGATCAAGCGCATCGACTTCCAGGCGCCGGGAGAAACCCGCGTCGCCATGGAGGGAACGGTCGGGCTGACCGTCAAGGGCGGGGCGGAGGGCAAGCTCGCCCTCGCATCCAATGTCTCCGACCGGTTTGCCCGCTATCTCGACCGCATCGGCCTGCGGTCGCCCTTCCTCAAGGTTCTCGACGGACGTCCGCTCGAGATGTCTTCCGATGTGGCGTTCTCCAATCCCGTCCTGTCGTTCAGCCGGCTTCGGGTGAAGACGGGCGATGCGGTGATGACCGGCAACGTGCGCTATACGGCGCCGGAATCCGATGCGCGCGGCAGGCTGGAGGCGCAGGTCGCGATCCAGAACCTCAACCTCGATCAGTTGCCCCGGGTATCGAGCGTGTTCGAGGCGACGCAGAATCTCGATGTCGGGTTCATTCTCGATGCGCGCAATGTCCGCGCCGGCACGCGTCCCGAGGCGGGGCGGATCACGGCGCGCATCCTTTCGGATGGTCCGGCCCTGCTGGTCGAATCCCTCGACATCGTGAATCTCGCGGGGGCCAATGCCCGTGTGAGCGGCCGCATCGCGCCGGACGGCTCGGGACGCATCGCTGGAAAGGTCACGGCCCAGCGCGCCTCACCGCTGGTCGATCTGCTCGGGAGCGTGTGGATCGGCGGCATCTCGAAGCTCGTTCCCTATTTCCTGCGTGAGGGCGATCTGAACCTCGATATCGTGACGGAGCGCGTCGCGCCTCCGCCGAACTCGACCGAGTTGCGCCTTCGCACCACGGCCAACGGCACCGCTGCCGGCGGCAGCTTTCTCGGATCGGTCGATTCCCTCGACGGTCGGACCGAGAATCTCGATGTGACGCTCGCGACCGACAATACCGGGCGATGGGTCAACCGTCCGTCCGTGAGTTCACTGAACCGCCCGTCGAAGGTGGTTCTGCGGGGCACCCGCGTCAGTTCGGGCCAGTTCAATGTGACCGTGTCCGGTGACGTCGGCGGCGTCCGGGTCACGACCAAGCGTCCCTTCACCCTCAGTGCGGACGACGATGTGGTCGACAGCGGCGAGGCGGAAATCGCCACGGCCGATATCGCGCCCTTCCTGCTTCTCCTCGGTGATGGATCCGGCGTTGCCTCGCCGGTGCCGGCCGAGGCGCGGATCACTCTCGGACGCGAGCGCGACGCGTCTCTTCTCTCCGTGACGGGGCAGGTGGCCAAAAGCAATGTCCAGGCCCGCCTCGCGGTCCGTTCGCGCTCCGATGTCACCGGCGATGTGTCGCTCGACCGATTGTCGCTTCCGTGGCTCGTGACGACATTGGCGCTCAACACGCCTCCGAGCCCCGATGCGAACGCGATCTGGTCGACCGCGCGGTTCGGACAGAGTGCCCGGCTGATCACCGGCGGTCAGGTTGCGTTCAAGGTCGGGACGCTCGATCTCGGACGGGAGCTGCAGGGAACGCGCGCGGCCTTTACGGCCGAGGCGACGGCGGACGGCGTCACCATCCGCAATTTTGAGACCATCCTCGGAGGCGGGAAGCTGACGGGATCCACGACGATCACGCGCCAGGGTTCCCTTGCCTCCATTGTCGGGGAAGGAGCTGTCACCGACATTCCACTCTCGTCCCTGGGCGGCGCCACGCCGTTCGATGCACGGCTGTCCGGTACGCTGAAATTCGGATCGGCGGCCGACAGCATGGCGGGTCTCGTGGCGAATCTCGGTGGCGCGGGAGATTGGCGGATCACCAATCTGCGCTTGCCCGACACGGACCCGTCGGCCTTCGATCGGGCCCTCAAGCGCCTTCTGGCCGACAACGAGCCGCTGCTCGAGGGCAGGTCGGAAATGGTGCTTGGCGCCGAACTCAGCCGCGCCTCGCTCGCGGCTCCGTCGGTTGCGACATCCGCAGCCCTGGTGGCGGGCGTCCTGCGGCTGTCGCCCTTCGTCGTTCAGAACCCGGCGGCCATCTGGCAGGGTGCCGTTACCTACGACCTGAAGTCGCTGGCATTCGAAGCCCGCGGATCGCTCGCAGCGAAGACGTCGCCGCCCGGCTGGGTCGGCGCGCCGCCCTCGGTCGGGCTGACCTGGCGGGGCTCCCTGGCCGCCCCCGTGCGCGAGATCGATGCCGGGCCGTTCCGCAACGGCCTCGCCGCCATCGTCCTGAAGCAGGAGCTGGAAAAGATCGAGGCCTTCGAGAAGGCGCAGGCGGAGCGGCAGCGCCAGATTCAGGCACAGCAGGAGGCGGAGCGCCGGGCGAAGGCGGCGGCGGAGGAGGCCGCGCGTCAGGCAAAGGCACGGGAAGAGGCGGAGCGTGCGCGCATCGAGGCGGAGCGGATCCAGTCGCAGCAGCAGAACGATCCGAATGCGGCACTGCCGCCCCCCGACGGCCAGAGTTCATCGCCGTTCGTGATGCCGCCCCTGACGCCGCCGCTCGAAATCAATCCGCCGCCGCAGATCAATTCCCGTCCGGGCGGCTGAGGCTTTCCCGCAGGTTTTCGAGCACGAAGACGCGGATCGCGGAGGAGAGGTTCTGCTCGCCCCGCTCCGCGTCGATGCGGCCGATCAGGGCCTGGACCGAAAGGGAGCGCTGCGTGGCGATCGCGCGCAGGGCGTCCCAGAAGGGTTCCTCCAGGGAGATGCTGGTGCGGTGCCCGGCGATGGAAACCGAGCGCTTGAGGATGCCGGCGCCCATGTCAGGGCTTGTCCTCGTCGCGCTTGTGTCCGTCGAGGCGGCGCTCGTTCAGGGTCTTCTGTGCGTCCGTCCGCTCACGCTCGGCCCTGGTTCGGCCGAACTGGACGCGGTTCTCGGCGGCGCGGGCCTCTTTCTCGGCCCGCGCCTTGCGTTTGCGCGCCTGGCGCAGATTGACGATCTCCGCCATCAGCCCGGCGACAGCATGGTCTCGGGCCGCACGACCGCATCGAAATCGGCCTCGGAGACGCCGGCCTTCAGGGCCTCCTCCTTCAAGGTAGTGCCGTGCTTGTGCGCCGCCTTCGCGATGGCGGCGGCCTTGTCGTAACCGATCTTCGGGGCCAGTGCCGTCACGAGCATGAGCGAGCGCTCCATCAGGTCCTTCAGGCGATCAAGGTTGGGCTCGATGCCGACCACGCAGTTGTCCGTGAAGCTGACGGCGCCTTCCGCGAGGAGCTTGATCGATTGCAGGACGGCGTTGGCGATCACCGGCTTGAACACGTTCAACTCGAAGTGTCCCTGGCTGCCGGCGAAGGTGACGGTGGTCTGGTTGCCCGCGACCTGGGCGCAGATCATCGTCAGGGCTTCCGCCTGCGTGGGGTTCACCTTGCCGGGCATGATCGACGAGCCGGGCTCGTTTTCGGGCAGGGAGATCTCGCCAAGGCCGGAGCGCGGGCCCGAGCCCATGAGACGGATGTCGTTGGCAATCTTGAACAGTCCTGCGGAGAGGCTTGCCAGCGCGCCCTGGGTGAAGACGAGTGCGTCATGCGAGGCGAGAGCCTCGAACTTGTTCGCGGCCGAGGTGAAGGGCTGCGCGGTCAGCTCCATCACCTTCGCGGCGAAGCGGTCTGCAAATTCCGGATGGGCGTTGAGGCCCGTGCCGACGGCGGTGCCGCCCTGGGCAAGGGCATAGATCCCGGGGAGCGTCATTTCGATGCGGGCGATGCCGAGTTGGACCTGCATCGCATAGCCGGAGAATTCCTGTCCGAGAGTGACCGGGGTCGCATCCTGGAGATGCGTGCGGCCGATCTTCACGATGTCCTTGAACTCCTCCGCCTTCCTGTTCAGCGCGGCGTGCAGGTGCCGGAGCGCCGGGAGGAGCCGGTTGTTGATCTCGCGCGCCACGGCGATGTGCATCGCGGTCGGGAACGAGTCGTTGGAGGACTGGCCCATGTTGACGTGGTCGTTCGGATGAACGGGCTTCTTCGAGCCGCGCTCTCCGCCGAGGCGCTCGATGGCGAGGTTCGAGAGAACCTCGTTCATGTTCATGTTGGACTGCGTGCCCGAGCCTGTCTGCCAGATGACGAGGGGAAACTCCTCGTCGTATTTTCCCTGCACCACGTCCGCGGCAGCGCTCACGATGGCGTCTGCAAGACGCGGATCGAGCTTGCCGAGATCCTTGTTTACCAGCGCCGCGGCCTGCTTCACGATGGCGAGAGCATGGACGAGCGGAATCGGCAGGCGCTCTCCGCCGATGCGGAAATTCTGAATCGAACGCTGAGTCTGGGCGCCCCAGAGCCTGTCTGCGGGAACTTCAATGGGGCCGAAGGTATCTGTTTCGGTACGGGTTGAGGGCGACATCCTGACCTCTTTCGATGGGAATGGGTGTTCTTATCTCAAGTTGGGTGGCCCGCAACAGCGAACGAGCGCGATGGCATGGCAAATTCTACGACTGGGTCCTTCGATGCGCCGCTTTTCAGGCCGCCGGCGCCGGAGCCTCGCACCGAGCCGATGGGATTGCTGGCCTTTCTCCTCGCCATCCGCCGAAATCCCCTGACCACATGGATGGACCGGCATTTCGAGGAGGCCGTGATCGCCGGGGACGGCGTGCTGGGCCGCATGACCGTAGTCAATGAACCCAGTATCATCCGGCATGTCCTTCTCGACAACGCCGCCAATTACCGCAAGGACGACCTTCAGATCCGCGTTCTGGCGCCGGGCCTGGGAAGGGGGCTGCTGACCGCCGACGGTGAGGACTGGCGGCTTCAGCGGCGGATCCTGGCCCCCCTTTTCACGCCGCGGGTGGTGGGCAGCTTCTTTCCGGCCATGGTGGAGGCCGCGGACCGGCTCGTGCGGCGCTGGCAGCGGCGCCCGGACGGCCGCATCGTCGATGCCTCCCTCGAGATGACCCGGATCACCCTCGATGTCCTGGAACGCACTATCTTCACGCAGGGCGTCGCCCGCGATCCGGATGGGCTGGCGCGGGCGATCAGCCGCTATTTCGAAGGGATCGGACGGCTCGACCCCATGGACATCTTTGGCTGGCCAAGCTGGATCCCCCGCGTCGGACAGCTCCGGGCGCGGCCCGCGATCCGCTATTTCGAGGAGCTCGTCGATGAGCTGATCGGGACCCGCAAGGCTCTTCTCGCCCGTGGAGAGCCCGCGCCGCAGGACCTGCTGTCGTTGCTCCTGAAGGCCTCGGATCCGGAGACCGGACAGGGACTGAGCGACGGGGACGTGCGCGCCAATATCGTCACCTTCATCGGTGCCGGGCACGAGACCACGGCCAACACCCTGTCCTGGTCTCTCTTCCTGCTCTCCCAGGATCCGAAATCCCGCGCCCGGATCGAGGAGGAGGTGGACAGCGTCCTCGGCGACGGGCCGTTCGAAGCGCGCCATCTCGAAAAGCTGGTCTTCACCCGGGCAGTCATCGACGAGGCGCTGCGCCTCTATCCGCCGGCGCCATTCCTGAGCCGGGCGGCCATAAAGGCCGAGGATATCGGATCCCTGCACATTCCCGCAGGTTCGGTCGTAACCATCGCGCCCTACGTCCTGCATCGGCATCGGAGGCTCTGGGACGACCCGGATGCCTTCAATCCCGAGAGGTTTCTGCCGGAGAACAAGGAGAAGATCGACCGCTTCGCCTATCTCCCGTTCGGAGCGGGTCCGCGCGTCTGCATCGGCGCGAGCTTCGCGCTGCAGGAAGCGACCATCGTCCTCGCAAGCGTCGTACGCGCCGTCAGGCTGGATCTGATGGAGGGACACGTCGTCCGCCCGGTGCACCGGATCACGCTGCGGCCCCAGGGCGGCCTGCCGATGAAACTTGCCCATCGCAGGCAGGAGCGTCCCATGCGCCGGGCAGCTCCGCTACCACAGATCGGAGGTTGATGCCGCGGATGCGGGGCTCCGGCTAGTTCTTCTTGCGGAAGGAGTCGAGACTGACGACCTGGGCTGTGCCTTCGCCGGTCTTCGGCTCCTCGGCCTTCTCGGCGTCGGCCGGCTCCTTCGCCTGGTCGGCCTTGGCGGCGGCATGCTTCTTCTCGTCCGGCTTCCTGGCGGTCGAAGCAGGGCCGGCCTTGGGCCGCTTCATCTCGACGGGCTGAGAATCGCCCGTGCGCGCCGGCGGTGGCGGCGGGGCCGGTTCCGTGGCATCGGTCTCCTCCTCCTCGCCTTCCGTATTGAACTTGAGGCCGAACTGGACGGAGGGATCGAAGAACCCGGTCAGCGAATCGAACGGCACCAGAAGGCGCTCCGGCACGCCCGAGAACGACAACCCGATCTCGAACGTGTGTTCGGTGACATTCAGGTCCCAGAACTGGTGCTGGAGGACGATCGTCATCTCCTGCGGATATTTCTCACGCAGGCGGTTCGACAGGCGCACGCCGGGAAAATCGGTGCGGAAGGAGATGTAGAAGTGATGCTCGCCGGGCAGGCCGTCCTTTCCGGCATCGATCAAAACCTTGCGGACCACGCCTTTCAGCGCGTCCTGCACAAGAAGATCGTAGCGGATCAGGTCTTTGCCGGCCATGAGGGATCCTTCGAGGATGAGAAAGTGGAGGCTTCTGTTGCCAGGTGCCTCCGGACCCCGCCTAACGGTGCTACCCGCTAGGACTTTGAATCGGCTTTAGGGACCGCTTACGCAGCCACTGCAACCGGAGCATAGTTGTCGTTGGCAACTATTGAATCGGCCCGATAACGGCGGAACCATGCCGAGCAAAAGTCTATCCTTTACGCCCTCGTCGATCCTATTTCGCCCCCGCCGAAACCCAAGCTCAGCCTGGGTTTTGGTGGAGGCGCCGGGTACCGCCCCCGGGTCCGATGGGTTTATTCCGATAGCCGTTTATCGCCATAGCTGACCTCGCGGCCAGCGCCCTCAATATAGGAAAGGACGCGGCAATTTGAAAGAGTGGGGGACAAGTTCTGCGGGGACGAATTGCGCTCTCGGAACCTTAGGGCGCGCTGGCCTATAAAAGGGGCGAGGAGCATTCCATGCAGGCCTATCACGATCTTCTCAAGCGCATTCTGGACGAGGGCGTCCGCAAGGACGACCGGACCGGCACCGGGACCCTCTCGATCTTCGGCCACCAGATGCGCTTCGATCTCAGCCAGGGATTTCCCCTGGTGACGACGAAGAAGCTGCACCTGCGCTCCATCGTCCACGAACTGCTCTGGTTCCTGAAGGGCGATACCAACGTCCGCTATCTGCGGGAGAACGGCGTCACGATCTGGGACGAATGGGCCGACGCGAACGGTGATCTCGGCCCGGTCTACGGCAAGCAGTGGCGCTCCTGGGCCAAGCCTGACGGCGGCACGGTCGACCAGATCCAGTGGGTCCTCGACGAGATTCGTCGCAACCCCGATTCACGCCGCCTCATCGTCTCCGCCTGGAACCCCGCCGAACTCGACAGGATGGCGCTGGCGCCCTGCCACTGCCTGTTCCAGTTCTATGTCGCGGAAGGGCGGCTCTCCTGCCAGCTCTATCAGCGCTCGGCCGACGTCTTCCTGGGCGTGCCCTTCAATATCGCATCCTATGCCCTGCTTACCCATATGATGGCGCAGGCGACCGGGTTGCAGCCGGGCGATTTCGTCCATTCCTTCGGAGATGCCCATCTCTACCTGAACCACCTCGAGCAGGCCCGCCTGCAATTGTCGCGGGAGCCCCGGTCCCTGCCGAAGCTTCGGCTCAACCCGGCCGTGCGCTCCCTGTTCGAGTTCACATTCGACGACATTTCCATCGAGGACTACGATCCCCATCCCGCCATCAAGGCGCCCGTCGCGGTCTGAGACCCATGAACAGGCGCGAGATCATCGAGAGCGCCGTCAGGATCCTCGCCCCCCGAATTCCGCGACACGAATTCGAGGCGGTGACGGACCATGCGCTCGGCAGCCGCGGCCTTCACACGGCGACGCCGGAAACTGCCGCCTGGCTTTCCCTCGTCTCGTATATCCGCCACAGGCTGACCGACTACGACGCGCTTCTGGACGACGGCTACGACGTGGACAGCGCCCGCTTCTTCGTCCTCGACGACATGAACGGGATCCTCGAGGAATGGGGATCGCCGCGCCGCGTCGAGGTCGAGGATACGGCGGATTGAGGCTCGACAGCGCCAGAAAGCTTGGGCACAAGGTTGCCATGACGCTGACCATCCGCCGCGCCGAAGCCCGCGACGCTTCCCTGATCCTCACGTTCATCCGCGAGCTCGCCGCCTATGAACGCCTGGCCCACGAGGTCGACGCGACGGAAGAGGGGCTCTCCGAGGCCCTGTTCGGATCCCAGCCCCGTGTTTTCGCCGATATCGCCGAATGGGAGGGCGAGCCTGCCGGCTTCGCCCTGTGGTTCTACAACTTCTCGACCTTCCGTGGCCGCCACGGCATCTATCTCGAAGATTTGTTCGTCAGCCCGGCCTTCCGGTCGAAAGGGGTCGGACGCGCGCTGCTGCGGCATCTGGCCCGGCGATGTGTCGCGGAGGGCCTCCCGCGCCTCGAATGGTGGGTTCTCGACTGGAACGAGCCGGCTTTGCGTTTCTATCGCTCCATCGGAGCCATTCCCATGGACGAATGGACCGTGCAGCGCGTGACCGGGGAGGCCCTGGAGAGGCTGGCGAAGGATGGTGGTTGCTAGACGGCCGATTCCCGTGTCTCCATAGCTGGATGCGGCGTCTGAAGACGCTCTCGCGGCCTGATCGAATTTCATCGCTTCCCGAAAGTCACCATGACCCTGCCTCTCATCCTCGTCGTCGCGGTCGCCGATAACGGCGTCATCGGGCGTGACAATCAGTTGCTTTGGCGCCTCCGTACGGATCTCAGGCGTTTCCGGGAACTCACTTGGGGCAAGCCGATGATCATGGGCCGCAAGACGTTCCAATCCATCGGCAAGCCTCTCCCGGGGCGCGAGACGATCGTCCTGACGCGGGATCCGGGTTTCTCCGCGGAGGGTGTCCATGTGGCCCATAGCTGGGAGGACGCCATGTCACAGGGCTCGACACTCGGCGAGAGAGCCGGGGCCGACGCGGTGGCAGTCGTCGGAGGTTCCGAAATCTACGCCCTCGCGCTGCCCCACGTGGCTAAAATCCATCTCACTCTGGTTCACACGGCCCCGGAAGGCGACGCCTCCTTTCCGGATTTCGACCGCTCGGCCTTCAAGGAAGTCAGGCGCAGCGATCATCCGAAAGCGGCGGATGACGAGCATCCGTTTACCTTTATCGATCTGGAACGTCGTTCCTGAGTGCTGCCAAGGTTGACGAAAGCCGCCACAATCCCCAAGTCGCAGCCTTGACAGGCGGGAGAAAGACCACCCACAACCGCCACTTATCCCATCGGCTCGAGCGGCCGGTCTTTTCAGAGTGAGGAAAGGCGATCATGCCTTGGAGTAACCAAAGCGGCGGCGGCCCCTGGGGGCAGCGCGGTGGATCGGGAGGCGGCAAGAGCCCATGGGGTTCGGGCGGCCCGCAGGGCAATGGAACGCCGCCCGACCTGGAGGACATCCTGCGCCGCGGTCAGGACCGTCTCAAGGATTTCATTCCGGGAGGATCGATGGGCGGCAAGGGGCTGATCGCCCTTCTGCTCGGTGCCATCGTCATTTGGCTGCTCACCGGCTTCTATACGGTCCGACCCAACGAGGTCGGCATCAACATGATCTTCGGCCGCTTCACCGGAACCTCCAGCGAGGGTCTGCGCTACAACCTGCCGTATCCGATTGGCCGGGTGATCAAGCCGAACGTGACCGAGCAGCAGCGCATCGAAGTCGGCTACCGCTCGACTCCGACGGGGCAGGGCCGTGCCCGCGACGTTCTCGAGGAGAGCCTGATGCTCACCGGCGACGAGAACATCGTCGATATCGATTTCGACGTGGTGTGGCAGGTCAATCCCGTCCGTCCGCAGGATTTCGTCTTCAACCTCCAGAATCCCGAAGGGACGATCAAGGCCGTCGGCGAGAGCGCCATGCGCGAGGTGATCGGCCGCCGCCAGATCCAGAACATCCTGACCACGGAGCAGGCGAGCGTCGCCCAGGAAGTCCGCCAGATCATGCAGACGACCCTCGACGCCTATGGGGCCGGCGTCCTCGTCAACGTGGTCCAGCTCCAGGCCGCCCAGCCGCCGGCAGAGGTCCGTCAGGCCTTCTTCGACGTGAACGCGGCTCAGCAGGACGCCGTCCGCGTCCAGAACGAGGCCGAGACCTTCGCCAGCCGCGTCGTCCCTGAGGCCCGCGGCGAGGCGGCCCGGACCGTCCAGCAGGCCGAGGCCTATCGCGAACAGGCCGTGGCCGACGCCACCGGCCAGGCAGCGCGGTTCCGCCAGATCTACGAGGCCTATCGCCTCGCGCCCGACATCAGCCGGGAGCGGATGTTCCTGGAAACCATGGAACGGGTCATGAGCGGGGTCGACAAGGTGATCATCGATCAGAACGGGCAAGGGGTCGTTCCCTATCTGCCGCTCACGCAGTTGCCGCGCCAGCAGGTCCCGCAGGGCCAGCAGGGTCAGGGCACCACAGGCCAGCAGGGAGCCACGCGATGAACAGCTCAGCCATCAGGACGGGCCTCGTGATCCTCGCGGCGCTCGCGGCGATCATCCTTTACAGCGCGATCTTCATCGTGCAGCAGACCCAGTATGCCCTCGTGCTGCGCTTCGGCGCCGTGCAGTCGGCGCTCCGCGAGCCCGGGCCGTATTTCAAGCTGCCTCTGATCGACACCGTCACCTATTTCGACAAGCGGGTGCTGGATCTCGACCTTCCGGTCCAGACCCTTCTCTCCGCGGACCGGCAGAACCTGGAGGTGGATGCCTTCACGCGCTACCGGATCATCGATCCGCTGAAGTTCTACCAGGCTGTCGGCAGCATTCCGCTCGCCAACCAGAGGCTGGCAAGCTTCACCAACTCGGTGATGCGCAACGTGCTGGCCAGCGCCTCCCGGGATGCGATCGTTCGCACCGACCGCAGCAATCTGATGCAGCGCATTCAAGAAGACGTGAACAAGCAGGCGCAGAGTCTCGGCATCGAAATGATCGACGTGCGCCTGACCCGCGTCGACCTTCCGGCCGCCAACAGCCAGGCCGTCTATCAGCGCATGCGCACCGAGCGCGAGCGCGAGGCGGCTGATCTGCGTGCCAACGGTCAGCAGCAGGCGCAGACGATCCGCGCCCGCGCCGAGCGCGAGGCCACCATCATCCGTGCCGACGCCAATCGCAAATCGGAGGAATTGCGCGGCACGGGCGATGCGGATAGGAATCGTATTCTGGCCGACGCTTTCAGCCAGGATCCGGACTTCTTCGCCTTCTTCAGGTCGCTGCAGGCGTATGAGACGGGTCTCAAATCAGGAGAGACGCGCCTCGTGCTGAGTCCGAATTCCGATTTCTTCCGCTACTTCAACGACCCGACGGGCCGTGGAAACGGCTCGTCGTCACCCGCGAAGCCGGCCCAGCCGGCCCCGGCGCAATAACTCCATATGCTGGATCTCGTCGCAGCCCTCGGCCTCGCTCTCGTGGTCGAGGGCATTCTATTTGCGGCTTTCCCTGACGGCATGCGCCGGGCCATGTACGAGGCCGCTCATAGCCCGAGCGACAGGATGCGCCTCGTCGGCATCCTCTCGGCCATTGTCGGGCTCGGGATGATCTGGGCCATACGCCAGTTCGGGTGACTGCCTTGGAGCATCACACGCAAACGCGGGTCCGGCTTGGCGGCGACATGGTCCGGCCGTCGGCGAAATCGGCATCGGACCCGAGGGCAGGCTCCACTTTCAGGTCCGATGCCTTAGCCCCTCTTCCGCCGCAATCCGCGCTTGAATGGCGAAGCAGAGGGACAATCTATATCCACAGCTCTCCAAGAGAGGATTTTCAATGACCCAAGCCATGAATGCGCTGGCGCCCGCCGAAACGGTGCTTCCCAGGCGCCTGCCGCGCAGGCTGGCGGCCTCCTGCTTCGCCGTGGTGACCTTCGTCGCAACCGCGCTTCCCTTCGCGGTGCAGGCTCGTTCAGCACCGGAATCCTTTGCCGATCTCGCGGAAGAGGTGACCGGGGCTGTCGTCAACATCTCCGCGTCGACCACCGTCGAGGCCAAGAACCGCACGTTGCCCCAGCTGCCGCCGGGAACGCCCTTCGAGGATCTGTTCGAGGAGTTCTTCAACCGCCGGGGCCAGGGTAACGGCGACAGCAGCCCACTGCCTCGCCAGCGCAAGTCGAACTCTCTCGGCTCGGGGTTCGTCATCGACTCGTCCGGCATCGTCGTGACCAACAACCACGTCATCGGCGACGCCAACGACATCACCGTGATCTTCTCCGATGGGACGCGTCTCAAGGCTGACATCGTCGGCAAGGACAGCAAGGTCGACCTCGCCGTGCTCAAGGTGAAGTCCGACAAGCCCCTCAAGGCGGTAAAGTTCGGGAATTCCGACGCCCTTCGCCCCGGCGACTGGGTGATGGCGATCGGCAACCCGTTCGGCCTCGGTGGCTCCGTGACCGCCGGTATCGTCTCGGCCCGCGGCCGCAACATCGATTCCGGACCGTACGACAACTACATCCAGACCGACGCAGCCATCAACAAGGGCAACTCGGGCGGCCCGCTGTTCAACATGAACGGCGAGGTCGTCGGCATCAACACGGCCATCCTGTCGCCGACGGGCGGTTCGGTCGGCATCGGCTTCGCGGTTCCCGCGTCGACCGCTGCCCCGGTGATCGATCAGCTGCGTCAGTTCGGCGAAACCCGCCGCGGCTGGCTCGGCGTGCGCATCCAGAACGTGGATGACGCGACCGCGGAAGCCCTCGGCCTCGGCTCGGCCCGTGGCGCCCTGATCGCCGGCGTGGACGATAAGGGCCCGGCCAAGCCCGCCGGTCTCGATGTCGGGGACGTGATCACCCGGTTCGACGGCAAGGAGGTACGGGATTCCCGTGACCTGCCGCGCATCGTCGCCTCGACCCCGGTCGGCAAGTCCGTCGATGTCGTGATCGTCCGCAAGGGCAAGGAGGAGACCAAGCAGGTCGTCCTCGGACGCCTCGAGGACGGGGAGAAGCAGGCCAATCTGCAGCAGCCCTCGACCGATACGCCGACCGTGACCAAGCAGGCACTGGGCCTCGAACTGTCGGGGATCACCGATGAGCTGCGCCGCCGCTACGGTCTCAAGGACGACCAGAAGGGCGTCGTGATCACCCGCGTCGATCCGAACTCGACCGCCGCCGACAAGCGGATCCAGCCGGGCGAGGTCATCGTCGAGGTCGGCCAGGAGCCGGTTACGAGCCCGGCCGACGTGACCAAGCGGATCGATGCCATCAAGGCCCAGGGCCGCAAGTCGGCGCTGCTCCTCGTGGCCAACACGCAGGGCGAAGTGCGCTTCGTGGCCTTGTCCATCGAGTGATGGACAGAGGCAATTCGTTGTCAGAAAGGGCGGCTCCGAGCCGCCCTTTTTTCTTGAGGTTGGTTCTCTCTTCCCCGTCAGTCCTTCAGTCCTGGACGATCTCCGTCCCTCGATACCCCTGCACATAGAGCAGCGCCGTCAGGTCCGCATGGTCGATGCGGGCATGGGCTGCGGCCGCGACGGCGGGCTTGGCGCGGAAGGCGACGCCGAGGCCGGCCTCGCCGAGCATGGCGAGGTCGTTGGCTCCATCGCCCACCGCCATCGTGTCCGGCGAGGTCAGTCCGAAGCGGTTGCGCAGTTCGATCAGGGTCGCGAGCTTCGCCTCCCGGCCGAGGATCGGCTCCTCGACCTCTCCCGCCAGCATCTCGTTTTCGACGATCAGGTGGTTCGAGCGGTGCTCGTCGAAGCCCACCTTGGCGGCGACGGGGCCCGTGAAGAGGGTGAAGCCGCCCGAGACGAGGCAGGCATAGGCGCCGTTCGCCCGCATGGTCCGGACCAGGGCCCGCCCGCCCGGCGTCAGGGTGATCCGGCTTTCGATGATCTCGTCCACGACGCGGACCGGGAGGTTCTTGAGCAGGGCGACCCGCTCGCGCAGGGCGGGCTCGAAGGCGATCTCGCCCCGCATGGCCCGCTCGGTGATCTCCGACACCTCGGCCTTCAGGCCGACGAAATCGGCAAGCTCGTCGATGCATTCCTGGCCGATCATGGTGGAATCCATGTCAGCCAGGAACAGGCGCTTGCGCCGGCCCTCCAGAGGCTGCACCACGATGTCGATGGGCTCGTCGGCGATGCTCTCGCGCAGGATCGTTTCGATCTCGGCCCTCGGGCGCCCGGCAGGCAGGATCACGTCCGCCGCGATTCCGCTTGCCAGGACGACGGGTTCCGTTTCTTGTCCGAGCGCTCCTGCCGCCGCTTTCAGGACCGCGTCCGTCACGGCTGGACGGTTGGGATTGGCGACGAGCGTCGCGACGACGAGATCGGAGGGGGAAGCCATCGTGGGGACCGGGTGTGAGTGAAGTTCGGGTCGGCGCGGTTCTCATTGCAGGGCCGACCGCATCAGGCAAGTCCGCATTGGGCCTTCGCCTCGCCGAACGGCTCGGCGGCGTCGTCATCAACGCCGATTCCATGCAGGTCTACCGGGATCTGCGGGTGCTGAGCGCGCGCCCGACGCCGGAGGAGGAGAGCCTGGTTCCGCACCGGCTCTACGGCCATGTGGACGCCGCGGTGAACTATTCGGTCGGGCGCTATGCCGATGACGCCGCTGCGCTCCTGCGGGAGCTGGAGGGCCGGAAGCTGCCGATCCTCGTCGGCGGGACGGGACTGTACTTCAAGGCTCTCACCGAAGGCCTCTCGGACATGCCCGCGGTTCCGGAGGCGGTCCGCGAGGCTGTGCGCCGGGAGAGCGAGGGCCTGGAAACGCCGGAGCTCCATCGCCTGCTCATGGAGCGCGATCCCGAAACCGCGGGAACGCTGAGACCGTCGGACCGCCTGCGGGTACAGCGCGCCCTGGAAATCTTCGCCGCGACCGGGCGGCCCATCGTTTCCTTCCATGGCGCCCGTCAGCCCGGACCCCTGGCCGGCAGGCCCCTCGTCAAGCTCTTCCTGGCTCCGGATCGGGACGAGTTGCGCCGGCGCATCGATGCCCGCTTCCTCGCCATGATGGACGGCGGCGCCCTTGAGGAGGTGCGTGCCCTCGCAGGGCGCAACCTCGACCCCATGCTGCCCGCCATGCGCGCCCATGGGGTTCCGGGACTCCTGGCCCATCTGCGCTGCGAAATCTCCCTGGACGAAGCCATCGCGAAAGGCCAGAGCGACACGAGGCGCTATGCCAAGCGCCAGTTCACCTGGTTCCGGCACCAGTTGCCGGATTGGCGGTGGGTCGGGCCGGGGGAGGGTTTCGAGGCCGCCATGGCGGCCCTCAATGCCCCGGCGTCCCCGTCGCCATCTGATAGAAGGTGATGACGATCTCGAAGACGATCAGAATGACGATGATCAGCTCGAGGCGCAGCGAGCGTTCGGTATCGATGAGATCGGTCAGCGCCTGGGTCGTGTCGCCGATCACGTCGAGCTTGCGGTGGAGGGCGGTGGCCCGCTCCTTGAGTTCGTATTCGTCCTCGAGACGGGCGTAGAGGCGCTCCAGATCGGGGCGGTCCCAGAGCACATCCGGCTTCTCCTCCACGGCGACGCGGCCCGAAACCCGCTGGCGGACGAGGAGGGCATTGCCGACATGCTTGAGGATCTCGCGGCGTCCGCCGGGGCGCCGGCCCTTCTCGGCGAGAAAGCGGGCGAAGGGCTCCATGACCTCGAAGACGGCCGCGGCCTCGCGCTCGTCCCTGGCGAGGGCGGCGCTCTTGGCCAGGGCATCGGCGATGACCGCCAGGCGCTCCGTGGACAGTTGCCGCACGTAGATCGGCCCGCCGGGGGGAATCTGGTCGTCCCTCTCTGCCGAAATCTCGATGATCGCGGTCTCCTCCTCGTGCCGCGCGAACTCGCCGACGATGCGCTGGCGCAGGCCCCTGATCACATCGTCCTCCTCGATGGGCGTGAGGCCCACGAGGACGGCGACGCCGAAGCGGAACAGGGCCACGAAGCCTTCGTGCCCGGCCCGGAAGGCGAGGGGCGAGGTCGACAGGACGTCGCTGCGCTCGAGCCCGGCCACGTCGATCCGGTCCCCGAGGAGGAGGGCGCGGGCCGTGATTCGCGGCCCGCGGGAGGGAGACTCTATTGATGAAACGGTATCGGTCATGACATTGTGTCTAAAGGCCCTGGCATCCTAAGAGCTAGGCCGTGATCCGCCAAATGCGAGGCGCTTGACCGAATGAAATGCATCGGCTAGCGTCGGCGCAACTTTTGAACCGAAGAGCTGCATTCATGCGCAAGCTTATTCTCGTAGTACGAGCGCCATCGACGGAGCGGGGTTGACCCCCGCAGGTCCGGCGATGGCGCACAGGCCCCCACAGGGGCCTTTTTTATTGCCCGAATTTCCCAAGACAGTGATGAGACCAGACGGAGCGAGTGACATGAGCGAGACGATGACGGGAGCCGAAATGGTGATCCGCGCTCTCCAGGATCAGGGAGTCGAACATCTCTTCGGCTATCCCGGCGGCGCGGTCCTGCCGATCTACGATGCGCTTTTCCACCAGGACAAGATCCGTCACGTCCTCGTCCGTCACGAGCAGGGCGCGGTCCATGCGGCCGAGGGCTATGCGCGCTCCTCCGGCAAGCCGGGCGTGGTGCTCGTGACCTCCGGGCCTGGCGCGACCAATGCCGTGACCGGCCTCGCCGACGCGATGATGGATTCGATCCCGCTGGTCTGCATCACGGGGCAGGTCCCGACCCATCTCATCGGGTCCGACGCCTTCCAGGAATGCGACACGGTCGGCATCACGCGTCACTGCACGAAGCACAACTATCTCGTGAAATCGATCGAGGACCTGCCGCGCATCCTGCACGAAGCCTTCTACGTGGCGATGAACGGCCGCCCCGGTCCTGTCGTGATCGACCTGCCGAAGGACATCCAGTTCAAGACCGGCACCTATGTGCGTCCCGCCAACAACCAGCACAAGACGTACCATCCGACCGTCAAGGGCGACATGGAGCGCATCCGCGCCGCCATCGACCTGATGGCGAATGCCAAGCGCCCTGTCTTCTATACCGGCGGCGGCGTCATCAATTCGGGAACCCATGCCGCGGCGCTTCTGCGCGAGCTCGTGCACCTGACCGGTTTTCCCATCACCTCGACCCTGATGGGCCTTGGCGCCTTTCCGGCGTCCGACCCGCAGTTCCTCGGCATGGTCGGCATGCATGGCACATACGAGTCGAACCTCGCGATGCATGAATGCGACGTGATGATCAACATCGGCGCACGCTTCGACGACCGCATCACCGGTCGTCTCGATGCGTTCTCGCCGTATTCCAAGCGCATCCATGTCGATATCGACCCGTCCTCCATCAACAAGAACGTCAAGGTCGATATCCCGATCATCGGCGACTGTGCGCATGTGCTGGAGGACATGGTCCGTCTCTGGCGTCAGAAGGCGCCGCAGGTGGACAAGGTCGCCCTCAAGGAATGGTGGAACAAGGTCGAGGGATGGCGGGCCCGCAACTGCCTCGCCTATCGCAACTCGGACGAGACCATCAAGCCGCAGCATGCGATCCAACGGCTCTACGAGCTCACGAAGGACCGGGAAACCTACATCACCACCGAGGTGGGGCAGCACCAGATGTGGGCGGCGCAATATTTCAAGTTCGAGGAGCCGAACCGCTGGATGACCTCGGGCGGCCACGGCACCATGGGCTATGGCCTGCCGGCCGCGGTCGGCGCGCAGCTCGCCCATCCGGATGCGCTCGTCATCGACATCGCGGGCGAGGCCTCAATCCAGATGATGCTGCAGGAAATGTCCACGGCCCTGCAATACGACCTGCCGATCAAGGTCTTCATCCTCAACAACGAGTATATGGGCATGGTGCGGCAATGGCAGGAACTGCTGCACGGCGGGCGCTACTCGCACAGCTATTCGGAATCGCTGCCCGATTTCGTGAAGCTCGCCGAGGCTTACGGCGGCGTGGGCATCCGCTGCGACAAGCCGGCGGATCTCGATGCGGCGATCCTGAAGATGATCAATTCCGACCGCCCCGTGATCTTCGACTGCATCGTCGACAAGACCGAGAACTGCTTCCCGATGATCCCTTCGGGCAAGGCGCATAACGAGATGCTGCTCAACGACTATCTCGGTGAAACGGGAACCGACATCGGCTCCGTCATCGACGAGAAGGGCAAGATGCTGGTTTAATCGAACAACCCCTCTCCCGGGTCGGAGAGGGAGGGAGATTTCTCGAAATGCCCACACTCGTGATCGGCAATAAGCTCTATTCCTCCTGGTCGCTGCGGCCGTGGCTGCTGATGAAGCAGCTCGGCATCGCGTTCGACGAAGTCCTCATTCCCCTCGACCTGCCGGACACGAAGGCCCGGGTCCTGAAGCATTCGCCTGCCGGCAAGGTGCCGATCCTCGTCGACGGCGACGTGACGGTCTGGGAAACGCTCGCCATCATGGAATATGTCGGTGACGCTCTCGGGGGGCGTGTCTGGCCCGAGGACCGCAAGGCGCGGGCAATGGCACGGGCCGTAGCCTGCGAGATGCATGCGGGTTTCCAGGCACTGCGCTCCGCCTGCCCGATGAATCTGGGCAAAAAGTATGCGCGCAGGAATCGCGGCGAGGCGGTGGACCGCGATGTCACGCGCTTTGCGGACATCGTCCGCGAGGCGCGGCAGCGGTTCGGCGCGGAGGGGCCATTCCTCTTCGGGGCGTTCTCGGCCGCGGATGCCATGTATGCGCCGCTCGCCACCCGTCTCGATACCTATTCCATTCCTCTCGACGATACGACGCGAGCCTATGTCGACGCCGTGCTCGGCCTGCCCGGCTTTCGCGAGTGGCGGGACGCGGGGCTCAAGGAGGGCTGGATCGTCGCTGCCGACGAGGTCGACGAGGAGCCCATCGCCATTTATCGCAACGCCGCCTGAAACGGTAACAGGCCCCGGAACTCAAGAATCATGAGCCAGATGAGCACCCACTATCCCGCCGCAACCCGCATCGAGCCGGTCAACCGGCATACGCTCGCGATCATCGTCGACAACGAGCCGGGCGTTCTCGCCCGGATCGCCGGGATGTTCTCGGGACGCGGCTACAACATCGAGAGCCTGACCGTCACGGAGACCGAGCACGAGGCGCATATCTCGCGCATCACCATCGTGACCACCGGCACCGACAGCATCATCGAGCAGATCAAGAGCCAGCTCGAGCGGCTCGTGCCCGTTCACCGCGTCGTCGATCTGACGATGACCGGCGATGCGGTCGAGCGCGAGCTCTGCCTCGTGAAGGTGGTCGGGAAGGGCGATCATCGGGTCGAAGCCATGCGCCTCGCCTCGGCCTTCGGCGCCCGCACCATGGATGCCACGCTGACGTCGTTCGTCTACGAGCTCACCGGGACGACGGAGGAGGTCGAGCGGTTCATCAAGCTAATGACGGCCGTCGGCCTCGTCGAGGTCTCCCGCACCGGCGTCGCCGCGATGGCGCGCGGTGGGGACAGCATGTGAGATCAGCCCTGGAAGCCGTCGGCCCTGAGGAACTCTTCCTCCGCCGGGGTCGTCTCGCGGCCGAGGATGGCATTCCGATGCGGGAAGCGGCCGAATCGGGCGATGATGTCGTGATGGTGATGAGCGAATTTGACGGATTCGGGGATGCCGAGAGCTTCATTCAGGGCGACGGAGCGTTCCTGGTGCCGCAGGGATTCCGAATGCATGAACGGCAGGTAGAAGAAGCGGCGAAGCCCCGGTTCGACCTGCCTGTCATAGCCTTTTTCGATCGCCCGGTCGGCGACCAGAAGCGCAACGGCATCGGTCTTATAGACGTCCCGGGTCCCCCGAAACATGTTTCGCGGAAACTGGTCGAGAAGAAGCACGACGGCCAGTGCGCCGTCGGGAGAGAGTTCCCACTCGTTGAGGTCGCCGCGGGCGGCAGCCCGGTAGGTGGGCATGAAACGGTCGCGGCAGGTCTGGTCGAAGACCTCGTCCTTTGCGAACCATTTGTCGGGTCCGGCTTCGCGCCAGAACGCGAGAACCGTGTCGGGAGAAACGATCTGATCCATCGGCCCATTTCTCCACAACCGAACCGCAAATTCAATGAGGCAAGCGACGTTGCGAAACACGACGCGGCGAACTTCGTCACAGGCGGTGCCGGCAATGGAATACTGTTTGGCCTGTTCACCCAAGGGGAGGCGCGAAGCAATCGCTACAAGGACTATCTGTGAGACGAACGAAAATAACGGTTTCGCTGCTTCCCTCTGAAACAAAAGGTCGCTAAGAAGCCGCATCCCGCAGTGCCCCGGATCAAGCGGGGCCAATCAAAGCAATACAAACGTTGAAGGAAGAGGGCCGCCATGCGCGTTTACTATGATCGCGATGCCGACATCAATCTCATCAAAGGCAAGAAGGTCGTCATCGTCGGCTACGGCAGCCAGGGCCATGCCCATGCGCTGAACCTGCGCGATTCCGGCGTGAAGGACATCGCCGTCGCTCTCCGCAAAGGTTCGTCCTCCGTGGCCAAGGCCGAGAAGGAAGGCCTGAAGGTGATGGAAGTGGCAGAGGCCGCCAAGTGGGCCGACGTGGTCATGATGCTGACCCCTGACGAGCTGCAGGCCGACATCTACCGCGACGAGCTCCATGCCAACATGAAGAATGGCGCGGCCCTCCTGTTCGCCCACGGTCTGAACGTTCACTTCAACCTCATCGAGCCGCGCAAGGACCTCGACGTTCTCATGGTGGCGCCGAAGGGCCCCGGCCATACGGTTCGTTCCGAGTACCTGCGTGGCGGCGGCGTGCCCACCCTCATCGCGATCCATCAGGACGCGACCGGCAACGCCCACGATCTCGGCCTGTCCTATGCGTCCGCAAATGGCGGCGGCCGGGCCGGCATCATCGAGACCACGTTCAAGGAAGAGTGCGAGACCGATCTCTTCGGCGAGCAGGTGGTGCTCTGCGGCGGCCTCGTCGAGCTCATCAGGGCCGGTTTTGAGACCCTGGTCGAGGCGGGCTACGCACCGGAGATGGCCTATTTCGAGTGCCTGCACGAAGTGAAGCTGATCGTCGACCTCATCTACGAGGGCGGCATCGCCAACATGAACTATTCGATCTCCAATACGGCGGAATACGGCGAATACGTCACCGGCCCGCGCATCATCACGCCGGAGACCAAGGCTGAGATGAAGCGGGTCCTGACCGACATCCAGACCGGCAAGTTCACCCGTGACTGGATGCTGGAGAACAAGGTCAACCAGACCTCGTTCAAGGCGGTTCGCGCACGTAATGCCGCGCATCAGATCGAGGACGTCGGCGGACGCCTGCGCGAGATGATGCCCTGGATCAAGTCGAAGGCCCTCGTCGACAAGAGCCGGAACTGATCGCCGGGAGCGATTGCGAACAAAAAGAAAGGGGCGGTTGATCCGCCCCTATTTTTTGGCCCCCACGAGAGGAAAAGTTACGCCATGTGCTGTAGAAGCAGCACGATGGCGCTGAGAATGCATAGGACATGACCCAGCGTGCGATACCGGGGCATGCAGAATTTATAGATTCCGTAGCAGACGGCTACGGCGAGCGAGAGCCCCCAGAAACTTTCGGCCGAACGGCCGATGCCCTCTTGTCCGGCCGAGGGACTGGTTCGGCTCCAACTCTCGAACATCCAGAGCGCCGCGAACGTGATGCCGCCGATCCACCAACCGAGGTTCCGCCAAGTCGGCGGCAGCCCGGGTCGTGTGCCCCCAGGCACCCCGGCGACAGGCCGGGATGCGTCATCGTCGTCGTACCAAACGTACGTATCTGGCGGGCTCTGGTCCATGACATTGCTTTGTGAAAAGGCAATGCTGTCATGTAGCATTTCAAAACCCGGCTGCCACCTGCCGAAACAGAGAGTAAAAGCCACTTACCTGCCCTAAAAGACGGCACAAAGGGGCTATTGATCGTTACTCTTCGTGTTCGTGGCCTTGTTGTTGCTTTGCTTGCCCGGATCGAGGCGCTTCTTGGTCGTGCCGCCGGAACCTCGCGTCATGTCGCCCGGGTGCTGCTTGCTCTCGGACGAATTGTCGCCGCTCATCTTGCCTTTACCCATGAGAACCTCCTCAAACAGTGAGGTCAATGACAGGAGCCGAGGAGGGTTCCGTGCGGGCGGAAGGCGGCTCTACCAGAGCACGTACTGCGCGAACCCCGCTCCCGGGGCGAGCAGCACGAAGGCCCAGACGGAGGCGGAGGCCAGGTTCGCAGCCTGGAACAGGATGGTCGGCATGAGGAACATGCCCGCGATCAGCGGGATCACCGCCCGCGTCGGCCCGAAGAACCGTCCGAGGAAGACCGCCCAGGGACCGAAGCGATGGAAGAAGGATTCTCCGCGTGCGAGCAGGGAGGGAGTCCGCGACAAGGGCCACAGGCCGAAGGCCGCCGCCTTGTAGCGGCGCCCGATGGAAAACGAGATCCAGTTGCTGGCGATGGCGCCGACGACGGCGCCGCCCCAGACCTGCCAGAAGGGAATGTCCGCCGCCGCAAGCATGAAGCCGACCGCGACGATGATGGCGGCCGTGGGAAGCAGGAGGGAGACGAAGGCGAACGATTCGGCGAAGGTCATCAATCCGACGACCAGCGGCGCGAATTCCCTGTTGTCGCGCATGAAGCCGAGGATGGCCTGGGTGAGACTTTCGAGCATCGGGATCCCTCCCATGTTCGGCGCGCCCGGGCAAGGCGGGAATACGGCAAGGTTCGAACGATCATGCTTCTGTGATCGAACCCATCACAGCACGCAATTTGCTGCGGCGGAGACGATGCGCTAACCGGAGGCGGTCAGCGGGGCAAGTGCCATGAACGTCCTTTCGATCCAATCCCATGTCGCCTACGGCCATGTCGGGAACGCGTCCGCCGTCTTTCCGATGCAGCGGCTCGGCGTCGAGGTCTGGCCGATCCATACGGTGCAGTTCTCCAACCATACCGGCTACGGCTCGTGGAAGGGGCGTGTTTTCGATGGCCCGGCCATCGAGGAGTTGCTGGACGGCATCGCCGACCGGGGCGTGCTCGAACGCTGCGACGGCGTGCTCTCGGGCTATATGGGCTCGGCGGATATCGGCAATGCCGTTCTCTCCGCCGTCTCCCGCGTGCGCGGCCTCAACCCCGATGCGCTCTATTGCTGCGATCCGGTGATCGGAGATGTGGGGCGCGGCGTCTTCGTGCGTCCCGGTATTCCCGAGTTCATGAAGGAGCAGGCGGTTCCTGCCGCCGACATCATCACGCCGAACCAGTTCGAGCTGGATTATCTCTCCGGCATCGCCACGGACACGCTCTCGGCGGTGAAGGAGGCGATCGCCGCCGTTCATCTTATCGGTCCCAAGGTCGTCCTGGTGACCTCCGTCGTCTCCCGCGAGACCCCCGACGATTCGGTCGATCTGATCGCAGGGCAGGGGGGACGCTTCTGGCGTGTCCGGACGCCGAAGCTTTCGCTCAGCGTCAACGGCGCCGGCGACGCCATCGCCGCCCTGTTCTTCGTCCATTATGCGCGCTCCCTCTCCGCGGCCACGGCTCTCGCGGAGGCCTCCGCATCCGTGTTCGGGCTTCTCAAACGTACCGAGGAGGCCGGATCGCGGGAGATCCTGACGATCCCGGCGCAGGACGAGTTCGTCTCGCCCACCTATCGTTTCCCGGCCGAGGAGGTTTGACCGATGCCCCGCCGCTTCGTCACGCTCGATGTCTTCACGCGCCGGCCCTTCGCCGGAAATCCGCTCGCCGTGGTGCTCGACGCCGAGGGCCTCGACGATGCGGCCATGCAGGCGATCGCCCGGGAGTTCAATCTCTCCGAGACGGTGTTCGTCCTCCCGCCGGACGATCCGCGCCAGCGGGCAGATCTGCGCATCTTCACGCCCGCCCGCGAATTGCCCTTCGCCGGCCATCCGACGGTCGGCACGGCCGTGCTCCTGGCATGGCTCGACCGCGAGGGCGCGCCCGGCGCCGTCGCCTTCGGACTGAAGGAGAAGGTGGGCATCGTTCCGTGCGCGGTCGAGATCACAGGCGCGACGGAAGGGCGCGCCCGCTTCAAGCTTCCACGCCTTCCCTTCGCCTGGGGAGAGGGCAAGGAAGCGAGCGACTGCGCCTGGGCGCTCGGTCTCGATCCGACGGAGATCGGCTTCGAGCGCCATGAGCCGAGCCGCCACTCGGCCGGTGTCGCCTATGATCTGGTCCCAGTCTCGTCCCTCGATGCGCTCGCGCGCGCGAAGCCGCAGGGCGAAGCCTTCGACAAGACATTTGCGGACAGCGATCATCCCGCCGCCTACGTCTACGCCCGCATTCCCGGTGTGGAAGGCCTGCGGTTCAGGGCGCGCATGTTCGGCCCGGGCATGGGCTTGGCGGAGGATCCCGCCACCGGATCGGCGGCCGCGGCCTTCGCCGGTGCCCTGATGCAATGCGAACCGCTGGGCGACGGCGAGCACGACGTAGTGATCGAGCAGGGCGTCGAGATGGGCCGTCCGAGCGAGATCGCCCTCCAGCTCACGATCAAGGGCGGGGCTATCGTCACGGCGGAGATCGGCGGACATGCCGTTCTGGTGAACCGCGGCGAGATCCTGGCATGACGAAGGACCCCGTCATCACCACCGTCTCGCGGGTCGAGGCCGCGTCGCAACCCTTCGTGTGGCGCTGGGCGGAGGAGAACCGCGCCGCCATCGCGGAGAACTGGCAGCGGCGGGTGGCTTCGAAACCCAAGATGTTCAACGGACGCGTCCTGCTTCTCAGCGATATCTCCCTATCGCCCGACCTGTGCCGCAACACCTATTTTGAAACCGACTACGCCAACCTCGTCGCCTGGATCGACATGGGACATCCCGACCCCACCGTCGCCAACGGATTCGCGATGGCGGCCCTGCGCGGCTCCGACGGCGCCTTCATCTGCGGCGTGATGAGCCATGACACGGTGAACGGGGGGCGGGTCTATTTCCCGGCCGGCACGCCGGATCGTGCCGACATGCGGGCGGATGGCATCGTCGATCTCGCCACGAGCCTGACACGGGAACTCGGCGAGGAGACGGGCCTGTCCGAGGACGATTACCGGGTTTCGGACGAATGGATCGTCGTCCAGCACTGGCCGTCCGTCGCCGTCATGCGTTATGCGACGCTCAACGTCCCGGCCCGCGAGGGCGCGGAGAAGATCCGCGCCGCCATTGCCGCGCAGGACGAGCCTGAGCTCAGCGATGTGCGGATCGTGCGCGGCATGAAGGATGTCGACCCGAAGGCGATGCCGCGCTTTCTGCAGTCGTTCTTCGGGTGGAGCTTTGCCGAAAGTCCGGATGCTCTTCAGCGATAGCCGTGGCGGGATTTGGTGGCGTTGACCATGCGGATGGCATCCGCATCGCGCCCGGCCGCACAGGCGCTGCTCGCCTGCTCCAGTTCCGTCTCGATCCGGTCGTAGACGGATCGGTTAACGTGCCCCATGGCCAGATCGTTGCCCATGACTGCGCGGTAGCGGTCGATCTCGCCCTTGCAGCCCGTTCCCTCCGGCATGCGGAAGCTGGACGGAGTCACCGTCATCATCGCGGCCGATGGGGCAGGCGGCGCGGTCTGGTTGCAGGCGGCGAGCGGCAGCGCCGCCAGGCCGGCGAGCCAGACGGAACGGAGGGCAATCGTCATCGGTGGTGAACTCCCTTGTGCTTCATCCATTCGGGCATTGTGTCCTATCTAGCTGCGCGCACCGCGCTGAAAAGGGATGTTCTCCTGTCATTCTGGATTGCCGTAAGGCAGGTCCGGGGCCCATGGCCACGACGATTCAGAAGTGAGAAATTATAGCAGCCGCTGCTGACGTGGTGACAAGCGTGACGGATTCGTGCGCGCCGGAGCTTTTGGGATTTCATTTGTTTCAAGCGCTTGCCATCGCAGGGAAGCCCCGTTACAAACGGTCATCGGCCGCCAAGAGCAATGCGGCCTCGGGAGGAATGGGACGCGATGCATATCGACGCCCTCAGCGCTAGGACGAACGGATCCGCTTCGGCGGCTGCTCGCGCGCGCCTCCTCGGTCTCCTTCTCCTTAGTCGCCCCTGAGGGTCGGCTGGGCGCTGTCGCCTGGGCTCTCAGGGGTTCGTGAAAAGGAACCAACCTTGAGCGCTTGTGCCGCTCGCCCCGAGAAGGATGAGATTGATGACCGTTTCCCCCGCCGCCGGCTCCGCCAAGGACCGCGTCCTGATCTTCGACACGACCCTGCGCGACGGCGAGCAATGCCCCGGCGCCACGATGACGTTGGAGGAGAAGCTCGAAGTCGCCCAACTCCTCGACACCATGGGGGTCGACATCATCGAGGCCGGATTCCCGATTGCCTCGAACGGTGATTTCGAGGCCGTCTCGCTGATCGCGGAGCGGGTGAAGAACGCCACCGTCGCTGGCCTCGCCCGCGCGATTTCCGCCGATATCGCCCGCGCCGGAGAAGCTGTGCGTCACGCGGTACGGCCGCGCATCCACACCTTCGTCTCTACGTCGCCGATCCATCTGGCGCACCAGATGCGCAAGACGGAGGAAGAGGTTCTGGAGATCATCACCGCCACGGTCGGCCAGGCCCGCAATCTGGTCGAAGATGTGGAATGGTCGGCCATGGACGCCACCCGCACCTCCATCGACTATCTGTGCCGCTGCGTCGAAGTCGCCATCAGGGCCGGCGCCACGACCATCAACCTGCCCGACACGGTCGGCTACGCTACGCCGGACGAGTATCGCGCCATGTTCCGCGCCATTCGGGAGCGTGTCCCCAACGCCGACAAGGCCATCTTCTCGGCCCATTGCCACAACGACCTCGGCCTCGCCGTCGCCAACTCCCTGGCGGCTCTGGAGGGCGGTGCGCGCCAGATCGAGTGCACGATCAACGGCATCGGGGAGCGCGCGGGCAACGCGGCCCTGGAAGAGGTCGTCATGGCCATTCGGACCCGCGGCGACGTGCTGCCCTACGAGACCGGCATCGACGCCACCATGCTGACCCGCGCCTCGAAGCTCGCCTCTGCCGCGACGTCGTTCCCTGTGCAGTACAACAAGGCCATCGTCGGCCGGAACGCCTTCGCCCATGAGAGCGGCATCCACCAGGACGGCATGCTGAAGAATGCCCAGACCTACGAGATCATGACGCCTGAAAGCGTCGGCGTGACCAAGACCAGTCTCGTCATGGGCAAGCATTCCGGACGCGCCGCCTTCCGCAACAAGCTGGAGGAACTAGGCTACAATCTCTCCGACAACCAGTTCCAGGATGCGTTCGAGCGCTTCAAGGACCTGGCCGACCGCAAGAAGCATGTCTACGACGAGGACATCGAGGCGCTCGTCGACCAGAACATCGCCATGGCCCATGACCGCATCAAGCTGGTCTCGCTGTCGATCGTCGCCGGAACCCGCGGACCGCAGCGCGCCACCATGAAACTCCAGGTCGACGACAGGATCATCACCGAGGAGCAGGAGGGCAATGGCCCGGTGGACGCCACCTTCAACGCCATCAAGGCCCTGGTGCCTCATGAGGCGGTACTGGAGCTCTATCAGGTCCACGCGGTGACCGAGGGCACCGATGCGCAGGCCGAGGTCTCCGTGCGTCTCTCTGCGGACGATCGCAGCGTCACCTCCCGCGCCGCCGACCCCGACACCCTTGTCGCCTCGGCACAGGCGTATCTCGGCGCTCTCAACAAGCTCATGAGCCGCGGCGTCCGCCTGCACGCCCAGGCGGCGGAGTAGGCGGCCGCTTCTCCCGACCGGGGATCTCGGGGACACCCGAGATTCATCTAAAGGACACGGATCGGAAACACCTGAACCAGCCCCGTCATGCCGGGGCTGCTCCCGTTGCCGTCATTCCGGGACAGCGCATCACGCTGGGCCCGGAACCCATCGCCACCAGCGGGGCAGGATCGCGCGTGGTGATCTCCGCGGCTGTTCCTTCGGCACTGGCAGCGGTGATGGGTTCCGGACTGGCCTTCGGCCATCCGGAATGACAGCTCATCCAGAAACGCGACGGGCGCACTTATCTCCCCGCACTGTCATGGGGCCGCGAAGGGGAGCCCGCAACCCATCACCGCCAACGGTTGCGGATGGAGCGCGACGGCAACCATAGCCCTCCTTCTGAAACCTCAGCGGTTGGCGTCCCCCGGGTCGGGCCCGGCGCGATGCGCTGTGCCGGAAGGACGGCGGCGGGGAGCGTCAGCGGCCGATGTTCCGTCTTTGTTCTTGACACCCCGCTCAAGCTAGGCTATATCATGACCTGTCCCGCCGCAGCGAGGGGCGCGCGCGCGAGGCGTCGCTGGTGTGGCGGTGGGAACGGTCCCGCAGGCAAGGTCACGCCGCCTTTGCCGGGCGGGGGGCCCAGGCTGTGCCCGGGGCTGCCGGTTGGTCCGCCGCCGCCCGCTGTCGCGAACAGCGGTGTCCGCGCCGGGCAGCAGGCCCGCCCTGCGCCGCCTGTCCGCCGCAACGAACCGTGCGCGATGACGCTTCGGCTCTTCGCTTCACTCCCATCCCACCCGAGCCGGAGCCGACACCGCGCCCCCCTCGAGCCTGCTTCCCCTCCGGGCCACCAAGCCCGGAGGCCGAAGCGGCGTGGCCGAAGCACCGAACCTGTGGATTGTTGGCCGAAAATGACCACGATGCGGTCGTATCCTGTCCGTCGAACGTGGAGGAACCGCCATGAGCAGCGTGACAGGCAGCGACGATCCGCGCGACTACCTCGTCCAGCAGGGATTCGAGACCTACACCGAGACGGACCATTCCACGTGGCGAACGCTGGCACGCCGCCAGCGCGAGATCCTCAAAGGCCGCATCGCAGATCAGTTCCTGGAGGGTCTCGACCGGCTCGGCATCGGAGAGGAGGGGATCCCCGATTTCCGTGTCCTGAACCCGCGCCTGAACGCGGCAACCGGCTGGGAGGTTGTGCCGGTGCCTGGCCTGATTCCGGACCTCGCATTCTTCCGCCTCCTCGCCGATCGCAAGTTTCCGGCAGGGTTCTGGATCCGCAAGCCGGAGCAGATCGACTATATCGAGGAGCCCGACATCTTCCATGACGTGTTCGGCCATGTGCCCCTGATCATGCAGCCGATCTATGCGGATTATCTCGCGGCCTACGGCAGGGCTGGGCTCGTCGCAGCCGAGCACGGGGCCCTGAAGCGCCTGGCGCGGCTCTACTGGTACACGGTGGAGTTCGGCCTTGCACAGACCCCCGGGGGCCTGCGCATCGTCGGCGCCGGCATCGCCTCGTCGCCGTCGGAGACCGTCTTTGCCCTGGAAAGTGCATCGCCCAACCGGGTCGGCTTCGACCTCGCGCGCGTCATGCGGACCCTCTACCGGATCGACGACTTCCAGGAGACCTACTTCGTCCTCGACGGCATCGAAGCCTGGCCGAGCCTGGACCTCGACCGCCTGATCCCTCTCTGGCGCGATCTCGAGACACAGGAGGACATCGAGCCGGGCGATCTGCAGCCCGAAGACCGCATCCTCACGAGAGGCGATGGGAGCTATCATCGCGACAAAGCGAAGTCCGCAGCCTGAGCGCTCAAAAACCTCTCTGAATGGGGTAGACAGGCGCCGTGCCGTTTGTTACACGCACGGCCTCTTCGGCGGATAACGCACCGCCGGATTTCGCTTCGGCGACGGGTGTATAGCTCAGTTGGTAGAGCAGCTGACTCTTAATCAGCGGGTCCAAGGTTCGAGTCCTTGTACACCCACCAATCTTTTCAAAGATTTAGGCAGACAGTTGGCGGCGAGGCATTCTTCCCCGCCTTTAGGTTACGCCTGAGGTAAGACTTCCAGCTGTTTTGCATTGATCCGGTTAGAGCGCTATTGCTCTCCTTCAAAACACTTTCTGACTTTTATCAGAGGGCCCTGGGTTCGAGTCCCAGCGCGCTCACCAATCATTTCAAAGGGTTACCGGCATCTGGCCTTTGAGCCGTTTTCTTCCAGGTAGCCAATAGGTAGCCAAACGTTGAGATTAATGTTGGCTTTGCAGCCGAGACCGAGTCGGGTCCGCGGACCTCGGTTGGCGCGACGAGTTGTTCGAAACTCCCGGATCATCGGGCGCTCTGCTCCGTATGCTCGGACCCAACAGCCGGCGCCTAATCCAGAAATGTCGGCTCTCCCGCTCGAAGCAGACCTTCGCTCGGCTCACCTGAACTTCCGAGGTTGACCCGGTGCGGACCTTTCGTTGATCGTCTCACCTGTCTACGGAGGCGCTCTGATCTCGAACGCGACGTTCGGCAGTTCCCGTTTTGCGAGATCCGATCTGCTGGGCACTCAGTCCCGACCGTCTGTGAACTGAACAAGATCCCACAGATTGCCGTACAGATCCTCGAACACGGCAACGGTGCCATAGGGAGCCTTCTTTGGTTCGCGAACGAACTTGATGCCCTGCTCAACCATCGCAGCGTAATCCCTCTGAAAGTCATCAGTCCGAAGGAACAGGAAAACGCGGCCACCAGCTTGGTCGCCGATGAATGTCTCCTGGTGGGGAGTGGAGGCGCGTGCCAGAAGCAACGACGTCGTTCCGTCGCCTCGAGGGCGTACGACAACCCAGCGTTTGTCCTGCTCCGGCTGGTACGTGTCCTCCACCAGCTCAAACCGGAGCTTGTTGACATAGAAGTCGATGGCCTCATCGTAGTCGCGAACCACGAGAGCGATATGGGCGATACTCTGCTTCAAACGGACCTCCTCTGTCAGACGTATCCTGTTGGATCATGATGTCGTCAGCTCGCCTCAGGCATTCTGGGCAGCAGCAGAAGCAAGCCGACAGACAAGGCATGGATCGCGCAGGTCACCGCGCCAAGGGCCCACAAACCCTGGTCGATGAAAGGCGCGGCGACCATTGTGCCCAGACTGGTCGCGGCCAGGATGAAGAAAACGATCAGAGCCGAGCCACGAGCGCTGTTGGTGCCGGACGCAACGATCCCGCGGTAGAAGCCGAGCGGCCCACGAAGTCCCAAACCGACGTTCATCGGCAGGAACAGTGCCGGGAGCAATGCACTGTCGCTGCCGCCGGCGAGAGCATAGGCCAGGATCGTTACGGCGCTTGCCAGGGACATGGCTGTGCCCAGGAAGATGATGCGCTCGGTGCCCCAGCGCCCGGCGCATCGAGAGGTCAGATTGGCCGCTACGATGAAGCCAGCGACGCCGCACACCTGCATGGCAATGAAGTCATGCAGGGTGCCGCCCATGGTCCCGACGATCACGGCCGGGGCACCGAAGACAAAGACAACCAGGCCGGCCAATGTCATCGCCTGTGACAGCGCATACCGCATGAACACCGGGTCCAGGAGGAGCGCATGGTAGCCGCCCTGCGCTCCCGCCGCTTTCGGCTGTCGCGGCAATCCCAGCACAAAGATCAGCGCCGCCGCGACGATCGCCACGACGCCAACAAGCTCGAACGAGCTTTGCCACCCGAACCTGGCGAGGAGGAAGACGCCGAGGATGGGCGCTAGGGCAGGAACGAGGGATTCGACGCTGCCGAGAAAGCCAATGGCACGAACACCGGCCTTCTCGCTGAAGATCTGTCGGATGATGGCGGGCCCGAAGACAGGCGCGGCGGCCGATGCAGTTCCCTGCACGAAGCGCAGCAGGATCAACGCCCAGATGTTCGGTGACTTGGCGCAAGCCACCGATGTGAGCGCAAAAACAACGAGCGAGGACGCGACCAGGGTTCGCGGGGTCAGGCGATCCGCCAAGGCCCCGAAGAGCAAGAGCCCCATGGCCGTGCCGGCGACATAGGACGCCAGCACGAGCTGAGCGGTGGCCTCGCTTGTCGCAAAGATCTGCGGCAGAGCCGGCACGGCTGGCAGGATGAGGTCGGTTCCTGCCAGGGACAGGGCCGCGCAGAGTATAAGCAGGGCGAAGATGACTCGACGACGGGAGATGGTCATGGGGCCTTCCCGTCGATCTCGAGAAGATGCGAGCATGATTGAAACTGTCTTTGATGTCAGGAAGGCCGCTTGTTGCACCGTCTCCGGGCGGGAGAGGACGGCCTAGCCGGGTCCCGCTGCTATCCGGAGACGCAAATAGGGAACTCGCCCGCCGGGCGACCGGCGAACGGAACATTGGCGGTAGCAATGTTCTGGATCGAAGACATTGGGATGAGATACCGCGTCCCAGGCGCCGGGACAAGCCATGAAGCCCTGGCTTATGTCCGTGGCACCATCCCCGCGATTTCCCGAGTGCGGCGGGGACCGATCACTTCGGACACACGAAGAGCCCACCAGATCGCCAGCGGCTGGAACAGAAGACGGATCCAATAGTACCACGACGCCGTCGGCAGACCCTCGACGACCACCCCTTCGACAGCGTTCTTGATGTTGGCTGGAAACACACAGACGAAGTAGATCGCCAGCATGATGCCTGCCAGACGTCGGGTCCGAGGGACAAGCAGACCGATTGCCCCGGCGAGTTCGCATAGCCCGGTCAGGAGGACGATTTCCGCCGGGTACCGCAACACGGATGGAATCATCGGCAAGTACCGATCCGGCGTCAGCAGATGATCCATTCCAAAAAAGACAAGTGCCACTGCCATGCCCCAGCGCATGGACGACGCCCAATCCTTCATTCCCGGAACCCCCAGAAACCCGCCCAGGCGGGCAACGAGCGTTGCGGTCAGGACGAACACGAAGAACAACATCATGGAGCTCCAGGGTTGACTGTCTTGCGTCATTTGCCATGTTGACGGCGCCAACATGCGAGGAGATGTTGACATTGTCAACACGCGAGACTGACCCGAACAAGCCTTTCCATCATGGAGATCTGAGACATGCACTCATCGAAGCCACGGCAGAACTGATCGAGCGGGATGGTCCGGCTTCTGTCAGCCTGCGCGAGGCGGCCCGTATCGCAGGGGTCTCGCACAATGCGCCCTACCGCCACTTCCCTACGCGGGAAGCCCTCCTGGCCGCCGTCGCGGCGTATGGCTTTCGGCAATTGCGGGCGGCATTCGAGGAGGCCGCAGCCACACCGCAGAACCGCATGCTGGCTCTTGGACAAGAGTATGTGCGCTTTGCCTTGGCTCATCCTGGCCTGTTCCGGCTGATGTTCGGCAGCGGGCTCGATCGGCAATCGCACCCCGATCTTGCGCAAGCCGCTCAAGGCGCTTTTGGAGTTCTGCAACGTGCGACCCTTGATAGAGGATCTCCATCGCCTCGCGACGCGGCCCTTGGCGCTTGGGCTCTCGTCCACGGCCTTTCGCATCTGATCGTCGACAATCAGCTCTCTCAAGACTTGCAGGAGGATGCAGCAAGTGGACGGCTGCTGGAGCGGATCGCGGAGCTCTATGGGTTGAGCACACCTAGGGAAGGCGGTTTCGTTCCATGAACGGGCATTCCTGAAATCAGATCTTTGAAACAGGAAGGTCCAGTAGTGGCACGCGCCGGTCGTTTGTCTCGTGGCTGCTTAAGCCTCAAGTCCGGACGTTGCTCCGATATGCGTGAAGTCTGAGGCGGCTCGTCGGGGAGCCGCCTCTGCGTTTAGATGTCAACCTGTTCTGCAATCAGAAGAGCATCGTCGACGTCGATCCCAAGATACCGAACTGTGCTCTCGATCTTGGTGTGCCCCAGCAGAAGCTGGACGGCACGGAGATTTCCCGTTCTCCGATAGATCATCGACGCTTTGGTCCGTCGTAGGGAATGGGTGCCGTAGGCGAGGGGATCCAGACCAATCGCACGAAGCCAGGACGCCAGCAGGCGAGCGTATTGGCGCGTCGTCATAGGCCTCGCTCGATTGCCCCCGGCTCGGAAACAGCGGTTCGCCCTTATGCAGATCCTTCTGCTCGAGCCAGCGCCCCACAGCCGCCCGGGTCTGCTCGGTGACCTCGAACTGAACGGGTCGGCCCATCTTCCGCTGCATGATCGTGGCGCGGGATCGCACCCGCCCATTGAGGGCCACGTCATCGACTCGAAGCGCAACGAGGTCGCAGGCTCGCAGCTTACTGTCGAGGGCTAGATTGAACAGAGCCAAATCGCGGATGCGATGAGCAACTTGGAGCCTGATCCGAATGGACCAAATCTCTTTCGCTTTGAGGGGCGGCTTGGGTCCAATCAGATTGCCGCGATTCCATGGGGAGTTGGTTCGGCAGGGATGGTCAGAGATACTGTTTTGCATTGCAGTGCTCCTGAAACGAAAGCCCAACAATGAACCTTGGCCATCGCTGCTGATAACAAAACCCGGCTGATCGCTCCTCCTAAGGTTTTCGTCAGCTTACCGGGGTAAGCCAGACGTCCCTTACTTTGCGCCGGTCTCCTGATCGTGACCCCGAGCGGGCATTCCGGCTTACGATGCTTTGATGTTGGTCCCCCAGCGGCTGTGGAGAAACCGCTCCCAGGGCGAGAACAGGATGCGGTCGGCGAGAAGCCCGATCACCACGATCACGATCATGATGCCGATCACCTGATCCATGGCGTTCAGCTCGCGCCCGTAATGGAGGAGATGGCCGAGGCCGAAGCCGGTCAGGATCGTGACGTAAATCTCCGCCGCCATCAGCGACCGCCAGGCAAACGCCCAGCCCTGCTTCATGCCGCTGACGAGGAACGGAAGCGAGGCCGGCAGGATCACCCGCGTCCATTGATGAAAACCCTCTGATCCCATGGTGCGAGCGGCGCGGGCATAGATCGGCGGAATGTTGCGCGCCCCGTTGTCGGTGGCGATGATGACCGACCATACGGTGCCCATGATGACGACGAACAACATCGCGCCTTCCGTCTGTCCGAACCAGATCAGGGCCAGCGGCACCCAGCACACGCTTGGCAGGGTCTGGAGGCCGAGTGCGAGGGCGCCTACCGTGTCCTCCAGGACCTGCGACTTGCTGGTCAGGAGGCCCAACGGCAGGCCGATGAGTACGCCTGCGGCGTAGCCGATGAGAAGCCGCTTCAGCGTGACCCAGATGGCTTCAGGGAGAGTGCCGTCGAGGAGCGCAGCCCAGATGTATTCCGCCACGAACAGCGGCGACGGCAGGAGCACCGCCGACCAGCGCCCGCTGCGCACGGCGATGTCCCACAGGCCGATGAGCACTGCAAAGAACAGAAGGGCAATGCTTAAGCGCTTCATTCGGATGCCGTCTTGTATTCAGAGCCCTTGAGTGCGGCCGCGATTTTGGAAGCATATCCTGCGAGCTCAGGGCTGTTGATGTCGCGCGGACGGGGCAGGGGAATCTCGAAGATCTGCGCGATGCGCCCGGGGGAGGGTGACATCAGAACCACGCGGTCGCCCAGGCAGACCGCCTCGCGCACGTTGTGCGTCACGAACACAATGGTCTTGCGGCTCTCCATCCAGATGCGCTGGATGTCGTCGTAAAAGTGATCGCGGGTCATCGCATCGAGGGCCCCGAAAGGCTCGTCCATCAGCAGGACCTGCGGATCGGGGGCAAGCGCCCGCGCGAGCGCCACCCGCTGCTTCATGCCGCCCGAGAGCTCATGCACATGGGCATGCTTGAATTTCTCCAGCCCGACGAGTTCGAGAAAGTAATCGGCGATCTTCTTCCGCTCCTTGTTGGTGAGGTCCGCACGCAGTTTCAACCCGAACATGACGTTGCCGAAGGCATCCAGCCACGGGAACAGGGCCGATTCCTGGAACATCACCAGTCGCTGCCGCCCAGGTCCCTCGACCCGTTTGCCATCGGCCAGCACCTGGCCGCTGTCCGGGTTGGTCAAGCCGGCCATGATGTCAAGGAGGGTGGACTTGCCGCACCCGCTCGGTCCAATCAGGCAGACGAACTCGCCCTCGGCCACCGTGAGTGACACGTTGTCGAGCGCCTGCACCGTCGCTCGGGACGAGGTGAACCGTTTCGAGACGCCGTCCACAATGAGCTTGGCCGGGAGGCCTGTCCCGGGGGGCGGACGGGACTCCATCAAGGGCTCTCGATCAGGCGCGACAGGTCGGGGGCTCCACGCATAAAACCGATCTGCTGGGCGCTGGTCACGAACGACTGGAAGGCCTCGCGGGTCACATCGGGCGTGAGGCTCATGCGGCCCCAGGCGCGGGCGACCAAGTCTGGCGCCATGGCGATGCGAAACGAAGCCTTGAGCTCCTCGCGCGCCAGACGCTGCGCTTCCTCCGGGTTCCGCCGGATCCACTCGGTCAGTTCCCGGTGGGCTGCCACGAAGCGCCTGGCCAGATCCCGGTTCTTGGCCAGGAAGTCCGCGCGTGAGACGAGTACGGCGGTGATCGCATCCTTCTCCTCCACTAAGATCTTGCCGCCGGCCTCGGATTCAAGACGCGAGACCCAAGGTTCGACCGTCCAGACCGCGTCGAGCTGCTTGCTCCGGAAGAGCGAGAGCTGGTCGGGGTTGCTGGTGGGCAGGACCTGCGCGTCGCCGCCGGTCTGGGTAATGCGCAGGCCCCCGGTGATGAGCCAGGCCCGGGCGGCCACGTCCTGCGTGTTGCCGAATTGCGGAGTGGCGATGCGCTTCCCCCGGAAATCGGCTGGTTGGGCGAGGCCGGAATCCGGCTGGACCACCAGGGCCGACCCGCCATTCACCGCGCCGGCGATCACGCGCACCTCGTCGCCGCGCGAGCGCGCATAGGCGTTGAGCGCGGGATTAGGCCCGACATAGGAGAGGTCGAGCGAGCTGGCGAAGATCGCCTCCATGGCGCTTGGGCCCGCATTGTAGACATACCACTCGATCTTGACCCCCGGCCCAAGCCGGTCCCCGAACCAGTTCTTGCCCTGCCTTTCGAGGGCGCGGGCGACGAGGGCCTGAACATGGGTGATGTTCGGAAAATGACCGACCCGCACCGTGGTGCCCTGTGCGACGGCAGCGAGCTTTGGCCCCAGGAGAGAGAACGCCAGCAACAGGAGCAATCGGAATCCATGGCGCATCGAGCTAGCTCCCGTGAGATCAGAGTAGGCTAGGCGCTGGCCTTTGGACGTCAATAGATCAAAGCCAAGAATGAGATTGAGCCGACCTCATCCGCATGGTGCTAATGTCGCGTTCTGGCACTGAGCCGAAGTCGGCCCATGGTCCGCAGCCGTGGGGTCAGCGGACCTTCATATGGCCACGATTAAAGGCCGAATCTGACCTGGAGCGATCCTTCGAGGGAAGTTGAGCAGATTTCCGCTTTGGCGAGCAGGTCTTCATCTACCAGCCGAAGGATGGTGTCCACCGCCCCGCCGGCGAAAAGCTGGATTAATGCTCAGGCTGCACAAGATCAGTAATGCGCTCAGCAAGGGCGCAGAAGTCAGTGCAGCCGGTCATGAAGGCGGCTCTAAGGGAGAATACCGGGCGTCCATGCTGCGATGAACTGCGGGATATCTCTGGCAGGCATGGGGCGTCCGAAGTGATAGCCTTGCCCGATATCACAGCCAGACAATCGCAGGAGCGATGCTTGGGCAGCAGTCTCTACCCCTTCTGCCACCACCGCGATGCCCAGATTGCAACCGAGGCTCCGCACGGCTTGGACGATCGCGGCATTATCCGCATCGATCTCCATGTCGCTGATGAATGAGCGGTCAATCTTGATCACGTCGACTGGGAACCGTTTGAGATGTGTAAGCGAGGCATAGCCCGTGCCGAAGTCGTCCAGTGCAATCGTTACACCTGCCGTGCTCAAGGTGCGGAGCGTCCGTTCGACATTCGCCACGCTGCGGTCGAGGAGCACACTTTCGATCACCTCAACCTCAAGACAGCGCGGTGGCACATCCGCCTGGTGGAGAAGCTCGAGTACCCGTTCGGCATAGGTGTCGCGGCGGAACTCGGCGGGCGAGGCATTGATTGCGATCCGACCGAAGTTGAGGCCAGCATCGAGCCAGCGGCGCATGTCGGCGAGCGCACGGGAGAGCATGTGCTCGCCTATCGCCGTGCCGAGCTCCCTGTCGCCGAAGGCGGGTGCCAGCGCCTCGGGAGTTTGGAGGCCCAAACGAGGATGGTACCAGCGCATGAGCGCTTCGAAACCAACCAGGGCGCCCGACCCTAGTTCTACTTTCGGCTGATAGAACGGCACGATCCAGTCGAGCGCCAGCGCCTTGCGGGCGACTTCCATAGCCGCGGCGGTTTTCTGGGCCTCTTCGCGCATGGCCGGTCTGAACATCATGGCTGCGCCAGGTCCGGTCGCCTTACAGCTATAGAGCGCCAGATCTACCCGTTTCAGTAAGTCCTCCGCGCCGCTACTAGGCCCGCCGGAGACTGCGCCTCCGATGCTGGTGCGGCACTCGTGTGCTCCAGTGCTGAGCCTGAGAGGTTTCTGCAGTCCGGTCTGAATGGATCCGGCCGTCGCCGCGACCTCGGCCTCGCCGCCGATATTGGTCACGATGACGGCGAACTCGTCGCCGCCTAAGCGGGTAACGGTGGACCCCGGAGGCACGAGACGAGCCAGCCGTTCGCCAAATGCTCTCAGAAGCCTGTCACCGGCATCGTGCCCAAACCGGTCGTTGATCTGCTTAAAGTCATCCAGATCCAGGATCAGCAGGCCGACCTGATCTCCCGTCCGGTCGGCTTGGTCGAGCGCTTGCTGCAAGCGCTCCCGAAAGAGCCTGCGGTTGGGCAGGCCCGTCAAATCGTCATGGTAGGCGGCCCAATGCAGTTGCTCCTGGACAAGCCTCCGATCATGAATGTCCTCCAGCGTCCCATACCAACGGACTATGGAACCATCCTCAGTTCGCCGGGCCGCAGCGCGGGCGCGGAACCAGCGATAGGTTCCATCGGCCAGACGCACCCGATAGTCCAGGTCGAAGGCTTCGCCCGAGGACACCGACTGCATCCACCGCTGCTGCGCCAGTGCCCAATCGTCGGGATGCAGGGCTTTGATCCATCCAGCACCAAGCGCCTCTTCAACAGGCGTGCCCGTCAGCTCGAACCACCGTGTGGATGCATCAACAATGTGTCCGTGTGGGTCGGCCGCCCAGGGGATATGCGGACTCAACTCGACCAAATAGCGGTAATGCTCCTCGCTCTCACGCAAGGCCTGTTCAGCCTTCTTGTAGTCGAATTCGATGCGCTCCTTGGCCATGGACAGGAAGACAAAGGCCAAGGCAGGGGCATAGACCACCAGCACCAGCGCCATGTCCGCTGACCACCTGTTGGCAAACGCATCAATCCAGACGATCGAAGTTAGCTTCAGCGCAAGCAGTGCGCGAACGAGATTGAAGGTAGCCAAAGCGAACAGAAGGATGACGGCCGCTTTTTGTGAAGTTAGACGCTGCGGAGCATGCCTCCAAAGCTCCCACGCTGACAGGACTGCATACCCGCCGGCAATCAGCGACAGAAGCAGAAGCCTGGCATTTGCCGCCTCGTGAATGATGGGGAAAACAGCAATCCAGGCGACAGCGCCACAGATGATGGCAGAAGGCGTGCTTCTACGGTTATTGAAGGTTCGGCAGCCCGCGTACAGGACGCCATAGGCGAGCGCCACCAAAGCATTCGCGACGAGCAACACGAAATAGCCTGGTGCCCCGTGTCCGAGGTTTGCCATGCCAATCCCGATGGCGAACAAGCTGAAGGTAGCCCCCCACCATGCCAGCGAATGGACCTTCCGGTTATGCATCCAGGCGAAGAGCAAAAGCGCTCCGAGCATGGCTGAAAGAAGCACGAATGCGGCGCCTAGGGTGCGGGGATCAAGGGCCATTACGTTGTCGATCGGAAGTTTAGGGCAGTGCTGGAGAGGTATTCCTCGCATCATCTTTGGCGAAAGCTGAATCGTATTACGCTTCCGTTGCGAGGCTGAGTTTAGCTGGACCAGGATATCCTGATAATTCAGGCACCAATTCTAATCGATTGGATCAAAGGTGTCGTAATGTATTCCGGAAGCGGGATCATTGATCGTTTCTATTCGTCCAAACTGTTTGTTGATGGAAACCATAACCTTCTCTCCAGCTCTAAACACGTGGCAGGTTCCGTCTTTGAATCCGATCTTAACGCGTTCATCGAATTCCTCGGGATTTCCATAGTTGCGGGCAATTAACTTGATGAAATCACGGCTTTTGCAGGCGACGTAGTCTTTTTCTAAGTGGAGAGACTCCAAATAATAAGACTGCCCATTATCAGTACACGCTCCCAGGATAGGGGCTGCCGAAAGAGCCAAAGCGATTCTTTTCATGTTGTATTGCGGCCTGGATGTTGCTCTGGCGCCTGAGCCTTGGCTGCCCGACGCCTTAAGATTTCGGAACCTGATTGAGCAGTAGGTCTCTGTCGCAACCACCGAGTTGAAAGCAGGGCGCATCTGAAGCGCCTTTGATACCGCATGGGGCTGAGGGCAACTTTTCTAATGGAAAGAGCACGTCCTTAAGGGCCATGGCTCCAAGGGGATCACCCAGACCACCTCACCGATGCCGTTGGTGATCTCCATTCTCCAGCCGAGCCACTCTTCCGACGGCGACGGGGCCTCAGCCCTCAGTTCCTCGATCGCCTTGATGGCGTAGCCGACGGCTGTATCGATGTCCGCAAGTTGGAGACCCCCGCCGTCACAAATAATCTTATTTCCGTCAGTGAGGTTGAAATAGTAACGAGAACGCATGTGTGGGACGATTCACAAGGTTATATGTTTCATGACGGCACGGGGAGACGTATCGGATAGGGTAAGCCTGCGACTATTCATGGCCTTTCAATTTGCCCTTGACGTAGGACGATAGTAGCGTTGGCTTATACTTGTCGGGGCACCGCAAGGATCGGCTGAACGGGAACAACTTCTCGACCAATTTAACGCGACGCTGGGATTCAGATGATGGAAATGCTGTTCTCGACGAGCGCGGTTCACCCGCGCGACCGATTTGATTTCTGGCACAGCGTTGCGTGCAAAAATCTCATCGCGCATGACTCCACGCCTGAATGCCGCCCCACCTTCGAGGCTGAGTTGCATGCCGGTGCCTTGGCCGAGCTGGGCCTGGTCCTCTTTGAGACCGCGCCGATGAGGGTTTCGCATACACAGCAGCACTGTGCTCGGATGCAGAGCGGTGAGATTTTTGTCTGTCACCTGACCTCTGGGCAACTCGTATTGGAGCAGGCTGGCCGCGAGATTATCATGGAGGCTGGAGACATGACGCTGCTCGACCCGCTTTTGCCATATGAGGGGAGGTTCTCGGGGGGTGTGAAGTTGCTGGTTCTCAAGGCGCCCCGATATGCTCTGGAGGCCCGGGTCGGCAAGACGACCGACATGGTCACCCGGTCCATGAAGCCTGTGGAGGCGGAGCACCGCTTGGCCTCAGCATTTATAGCAATGCTGCCGGATTACGCAGGTCAATTGGGTACGGCCGCCACAGAGATGGTCAAGGATCAGACGCTTGATCTCGTGGCCGTCTCGCTGGCGAAGGCGCATGAGAGGCCAAGGCCGTATCTTTCGTCGGCCAAGGCATCCGCTCTTTTGAATGTGCGTGCCGCAATCGAAGCTCGTTTAAGCAATCCCCGGCTTGACGCTGAGACTGTTGCAGCCGTTGCCGGAGTGAGCGTGCGTTACGCGAACGCTCTGCTTGCTCAAGAAGGTACGTCGATTGCCCGCCTCATCCAGTCCCGACGGCTGGACCGCTGCCACCGAGCTCTCATGGACCCGCTCCAGGTCCATAGAACCGTGGCCGAGATCGCAGCTGGCTGGGGCTTTTCAGACATGACTCATTTCGGCCGCCGTTTCAAAACGGCGTACGGTGTTCTCCCAAGTGAATTCCGCAGGCTCAAGAAGCAAAATTGATTCTTTTGCGAGCTGGTGATTCGACCCAAAGAGGCCAGCAGATCGTCGTGTGACAGCGTTTCTTTCGCGATCTCCCTCAATCTGGCGGGTTGCCCGGCTTCCATCTCACGCCATTTTGCTCAGGGAAAGTGGAGGTGTCGCGCCGAAGCGGCTTCAGAGCCACCTCTTCCTAATTCCTGACGGAGGCGATCTTGTCGGCTGACTGGATCTCGGCGCTGGCCAATCTCATGACAGGCTTGGCAGCCGTCGTCGCCGGCTGGGCCGGCGTCCGCGGGCTCAATGCCTGGCGGAGCGAGATGGTCGGCCGGCGCAAGACTGAACTTGCCGAGGAGGTGCTGGCGGGGTTCTACCGGGCCAGGGACATCCTAACATGGGCGCGCTTTCCCTCCTCAGATGACAACGACGGTGGGGAGGATGGCCGTCCCGGAGCGGGACCGGACGAGGAGCTTGAACGGGGCGAGATCTTCGCGCCCGTCGACCGCCTGACCAAGGAGAGCCAAGTGTTTTCCGAGCTCCAAGCGAGTCGGTACCGCTTCATGGCCTATTTTGGAGAGGAGGCCGCCCAGCCCTTCGAGGAGATTCGGGCCATTCACAGCGAGGTCATCGACTCGGCCCACAACCTGATCCGCACCTACGGCCAGGACCAGACGGGCTCGGAGGAAGCGAGGCGCAACCAATGGGAAGCGGCGATTGGCTGGGGCGAACAACGGGACGGAGACACTCTCAGGAAGCGGCTCGACCTGGCGGTGAAGGCCATTGAGCAGACTTGCCGTCCCCTGATCGAGGAGCGCCATAAAACGCGCCGCAATGGTCTCGTTTAAGGCCTTTGGACAGATTCACGCCAGCCCGGCAATTGTACCTGAGTGATTGGCTGTGGCAAGCTGGCGTTTATTGGCTTCTTGCTCTCTGCTTCCCGGCAGCAGACGGCGGCACCCATGCTTCCTCTTTGAATCAGAGCATCGTTCGCACAAGACCGGGGCCACTTTTGTGCACGATGCTCTAGTCGGCAGTCCCTCCGGCCTGATCCTGCTCGGCGGCATCCTTCCTGTCCTGGTCGCGCACGAGCCAATGGACCAAGCCGAGTGCCAGGAGAGCCGCGGCCAGCCCGAGGATGGTGAGCGGGTCGGTCTTGCTCGCATCCAGGATGATGAATTTGCGCACCAGCGCCAGCAGGGCGATCAACACCACTGTGCGCACCTGCACGATGCTTTCCTTGCGGTGAAGGATGCTGATGATCGAATGGTTGAACTCCAGGGCGATCAGCACCGTGAAGATCATGCCGAAGACCGCCTGGAACACGCCCGTCTCCGCCGGGTCGAGCAGTCCCGACAGCAACAACAAGAGGATGCGGAAGCTCAGGTGGATCACTGCTGCCGCGATCACCAGCCCGATGAGGCTGGTCAGCACCAGCGAGACGACCTGCTCGAAACGCTCGTAGGTGCTCAGGCCGGGCCAAGCCTCGCGGGTGTCGCGCAGGGCGCGGCCCATGGCGCTCGGGGGCCGGCCAGTTCCCATCGTGGAGCGGGGATCGTCTCGCTCGGTCCGGGGGCGGTCTTCCTCGTCCGATAGCTGCGTCATGTGTGATCTGCCGGACTCAGGAGCTTACGCCGACGGGCGTGCTGCCCGGTGCGCTACCTTGTCCGCCTCGGCTGCCTCCACCACCGGTGCCGCCTGACGCGCCCTGACCGCCCTGAGAAGCCTGACCACTCGAGCTGCGGCCCTGCACCTGGATGCGGCGGGAGCGCTCCTGTTGCCCGGTCTTCGGTACGGTCACGGTGAGCACGCCGTTCTCGAAGCTTGCCTGCACCCGCTCCGGATCCACCGGGTAGGGCAACCGCAGCGAGCGCTGGAAGGTACCGTAGGACCGTTCGACGAAGTGGAAGTTTTCTTTGTCGTCCGTGCGCTCGAACTTCTTCTCGCCCCGGATGGTGAGCACGTCGTCGTCAAGGCTGACGTCGATGTCCTGCTCGGTGACGCCGGGCAGTTCCGCCGTGATGCGGATCTCGTTCTGCGTCTCCGACACGTTCATGCTGGCATTGACGAAGTTGCCGACCCTGCCCTGGCCTTGGTTACCCGCCGCGGCGGGCAGGCCTGTGCCGCGCAGGACATCGTCGAACAGGCGGTTCATCTCGCGATGGAGCGAGAGGAAGGGGTCGCTTCCCCCCGGAGTGCCAAAACCGGAGCCAAAGGGGGTCAGGGGATTGCGTGCCATGAGGTGTCTCCTTTCAATGGGCATTCCTTCGGGATGCTCCAACACGCTCGGTTGCCAGGACATCGGCCTTTGAAATATTCCCTCTCGGGAGCCTAGAAGTCTTTGCCGGCCATGCCGCTGCCGGGCATGGCCGGGGCTGACTCCTTCTTCGGCAACTCGGCCACCGTGGCCTCGGTGCCACCGCGGTCTTGGCGTGGAGCAGGGCGATGCCGCCGGGCACAACGCCCTCTTCCGCGGCGGCCTTGGTGTCGTGCATGGTGTCGTGGACGCGGTCCTTCCTCTCCTCGGCCTCGACCAGGCGCACCACCACGCGGTCATGGAGCGGGCGGAAGGTCATGATGCGGCTCCTTTGACAGGGGTGGTGCTCGGGGTGGTGCTGATGTCGCTGGAGGCCGGATTGGTGGCTTCCGACGTGGTGCTGGTGGTGCCAGGCATGGAGACGTTGGCGCCAGACAGGGCGGCCTGGAGCCGGGCCTCCTGCTCGGGCGAAAGGGAGGAGCGCAGGACACGTCCGCGGAAGCGCTTCAGCTCGTCCAACACCTTCTCCGGCTGCACCTTGCGGAGCAGCACGAAGAGGGCCGACGTGTTGGGCTGGAGCGTCTCGCCTATCGAGCGGATGAAGTCGTCGTCAATGCCGTAATCCGCCAGTTTCCCGGACAGCGCCCCTGCGCCGGCACCCAGGGCGGCCCCCGTCGCAAGCCCGAGCAGCGGGTTCAGGAATAGCAGGCCGACGAGCGAGCCCCACATGGCGCCCCACAGGCCTCCAGATGCGGCGCCGACGCCCACCAGATCGACGCTCTGCTTCAGCCGCAGCTTACCGTCAGGGCCGCGGATCGCGACCACCGCATCCTCCAGGTCAATCAGATACTCCTTCTGTAGGCGCGCCAGTTCGGTCAGGGCATGATCCGCTTCGTTGGGGTCATCGAAGCCAATCACGATGAGTTCAGCCATGCTCTTCCTCCATGTCGCTCGGGAGCCGAGTGGTCTGTCCCGCCCGATGGAGACTCCTGTCCATGAGGTGGATCCGAGGTGGAAAGTGGCTCAGGGGCGGTCCCTTCAATGATGTTGGAGCGGAGCTCTCCTATCCTTGTCGGTGTGGATCGGCCATGATGTCCGACGATCCTCGCCGCCGTCAGTCCCTACCCCGGCGATCCGATTGATTTGTCGACGGGTCGCCTCGCCGGCAACCGGCTCCACGGACGGCGAGGCGCGCCGAATGGCGTTGGCCAGCTCGTACCTGAACCGGTCGGCGTAGGACAGAAGGTGCGTCCGTTGTGGCGGCGGATCCTCGACGCGGTAGGGCCAGCCGTGCCGCTCGGCAAAGACGATGGCGCTTTGCAGGTCCGGGAAGTTCAATCGAATTTGGGCGAACGGATCGTCGCCTCCGGTCCAGCCCATGAGCGGCTCGATGTATGGGGCCGAGCTGCGCTCAAACTCCAGCACCCATCCTGTCCGGGCGGGTGCGGATGATGTCACGGAGCGGCCTGGCCGATGGATGCGGGCGGGCGGCAGCGAACCGGCCTCCGTGTTGGAGCCGGGCAGGAGGGCAGGAGCCCACCCTTGGTTGTGTTGCCGATCCACCGGGCCTCTTTGCGCTGTCATGGCTCCAGTCCTTGCATACGAACCTGGATCAGCTTCCAAAGGTGGCCATGACAAGGGCACCCGTGAGCACCCCGGCCCGAAGTGTCGATCACAAGATGCGAAACGGCACGCGATGTCCTCCGGACGTGTCGCCGGGCAGCCGAGGTTATCACTCGGCGGCCGTCCTGCTGTCGTCGCCAGCCCCGCGTTGGGCTTCCCGGTCTAGCTCGACCGTATTGCGGTGGTCGTCGGTTGCGCCTGCGGCCTTTGTCGCTCCCTCTGCCTTGGGCTGAGGCTCCAGTACTACCCTCTGCTGGTCTCCGTCCCAGCGCGCGAGCACCCGGTCACCTTCCTGAACCTCGTTTGCCAGCATTGCGCGGGCAAGCTGGGTCTCCAGCTCGGAGCGAATGAGACGCCGCAGCTCGCGGGCTCCGAACTCCGGCCGGAAGCCAGCGGCCGCCAGGTGGTCGACGAGGCTGCCGTCGATGACGAGGTCGACCCCCTGACCATGAGCCGTGCGTTTCACACGCTCCAGCTGCATCTCCACAATGGAGCGGATCTCGCTGCGGGCCAGGGCGTGGAAGACGATGACCTCATCGATGCGATTGATGAATTCCGGCCGGAAGTGGCCGCGCAGCACGTCCATCAGCTCGCGCTTAAGTTTGGCCTGGTCATCCTCGGCCGTGCCTCGCAGGTTGAGGTGGCGCTGGATGATGTCGGACCCCAGATTCGACGTGGCGATCAGGATCGTGTTGGTGAAGTCCACAACCCGGCCCTTGCCGTCGGTCAGCCGCCCATCGTCGAACACCTGCAGGAGGACGTTATAGACGTCCGGATGCGCCTTCTCGATCTCGTCGAGGAGCACCACCGAATACGGCCGCCGCCGCACGCGCTCGGTCAGCTGTCCGCCCTCCTCATACCCGACATAGCCGGGAGGTGCGCCGATGAGGCGAGCTACCGCGTGCCGCTCCATGTACTCCGACATGTCGAGGCGGATCATCGCGTCCTCCTCGCCGAACACTGTCTCCGCGAGAGCCTTGGCGAGTTCCGTCTTGCCGACGCCGGTGGGCCCGAGGAACAGGAACGTCGCAATGGGACGACGTCCCTCGCGAAGGCCGGCACGCGCCAGGCGCACGGCATCGCTCACCGCCTTGACCGCCTCCTCCTGGCCGATGACGCGCTTGTGAAGGCGCTCCTCCATGTTCACGAGACGCTGGCGCTCCTCGGTCGTGAGTTCGTTGACCGGAACGCCGGTGAGCTTCGAGACCACTTGGGCAATGTGCTCCGTGCGCACCTCCGCCGAGGCCGAGCCGCGCCCGCGGCGCCAGCGCTCGGTTGCGTCCTGCAGGTCCTTGTTCCGAGCATCGTGCTGGGCCTGGATCTGGGACGCGCGGTCGAACTGCTTGCGGGATGCCGCATAGTCCTGCTCACGCTTGAGCTGGCGCACCTCAGCCTCCAGTTCCTGGACGTCCACCGGCCGGGCGGTGGCGGAGATCTTAACCCGCGCGGCGGCCTGATCGATCAGATCGATGGCTTTATCAGGCAGAAACCGACTGGTGATGTAGCGGTCGGACAGCTCTGCCGCCGCGATGATCGCCTCGTCGGTGATGGCGACCTTGTGGTGTGCCTCCAGGGTGTCGCGCAGGCCGCGCAGGATCATGATGGTCTGGGCAACCGTCGGCTCAGGGACGAAGACCGGCTGGAAACGGCGCTCCAGGGCGGCGTCCTTCTCGATATGCTTCTGGTACTCGTTGAGGGTCGTCGCGCCGACCAGGTTGAGTTCGCCACGGGCGAGCGCTGGCTTGAACACGTTGGCGATGTCGAGCCCGCCTTCGCCGCCGCCCTGGCCGGCGCCGACGATGGTGTGGATTTCGTCGATGAACAGGATCAGCTCGTCCTCGCGCTCGGTGACTTCCTTGAGGATCTGCTGGACGCGCTCCTCGAATTCACCACGGTACTTGGAGCCTGCGACCAGCGAGTTGATCGAGAGCTCGACCAAGCGCTTGTCCCGCAGGCCCTCGGGGACCTCTCCCGCCACGATGCGCTGGGCGAGGCCTTCCACGATCGCCGTCTTGCCGACGCCGGGCTCGCCGATAAGGACCGGGTTGTTCTTCTTGCGCCGGGCCAACACTTCGACGGTGGTCTCGATCTCCTGCGCCCTCCCGATTACCGGGTCGAGCTTGCCCTCGCGGGCGAGCTTGGTCAGGTCGCGCGAGTACTTGTCGAGGTTGGGCGTATTGGTGGGCGTCTCGACCCGTCCTTCCTCGGCACCGCGGCCGACCACCTTGGTGACCTGCTGGCGGATGGCCGGGGGGGTGAGGCCATAGCGGCGCAGCATGTCGGCAGCCAGGCCCTCACCCTCTTCGGCCAAGCCGATAAGCAGGTGCTCCGGTCCGACATAAGAGTGCCCCAGTTCCGCGGAGGCCCGGAAGGCGCGGGAGAGCGCATCCTTCATGCGCGGCGAGACACCGATTTCGCCGCCCTCCTGCGGCTCAGCCTCGCCATGTGGGCTTTCCTGCACGATTTGGTTGCGCAGGTCGTCGAGAGAGACCTTGAACTGCTCCAGGACGGTGCGGACGACGTCGCTTTCTGTCAGGGCGAGCAGCAGATGTTCAGTGTCAACCTCGCGGCGCCCGAAGTCGGCCGCTCGGCGGGCGGCTGACTGGAGGATCTCCTCCGCGTGTTCGGAGAGGCGCTCGGCGGCGCCAGCCGCGCCGCGGGCTCGCCCGCGTCCGGGCCTGACTGGAATGGAGGTGCCGCCACTTTCAGCGTCGGGCGCTTCAGTTGCGCGCCCTCTTGCACCCGTGAATGGGCTCTCTCCGAAGAAATCGTCGTCAAAGAAATCCTCGAACAGGCTTCCCCGCCCACCGAACAGAGACTCCAGGGGCGAGTGCATCCGCCCCTGCTGGCGAGCCAAGCGGCGGTAGTCGAAGTCGCACAGCTCCAAAGTCTCCTGATGATCATTCCTGGCAACCTGAGCCCGAACGGTGGCAGGCCGGATCCCACAGATGTCACACATTCCGTTCGCCATGGATCAGTCTCCCAGGCTCACGATTTTTTGTTATCAGGGCAAGTTGCCATCCGCTGCATTGTTTCAGCTTAGCCGATAATAAAATTTGTCGGGACGGCTCTCTACTACCCGCGCCGGCTTTCTCTCTGCTGGTCGATGCACTGCGCTACGGGAGTTGAAAACAAGCACCTGCGTCATGAGAGAGGCTGAGAGTACCGGTACACGAATTGAAGTGGGTCGAGAGGACCGCTTCTGGCACTCCTCAGACCTAAGGCCTTGGTCAGGCTAGAGGCTTAAAGCGGACATCCCAAAGGGGCAGAGGATATCGCTTGCTCCTCCTTCCCTCAGGATCTCGCGATGGTGTCGATCCACTGCCCAAATCGATCAGCAGTTTGCCGGCTGCTGGCGAGAGGAAAATGCTCGTCAACCATCTCTTGTCTTGGTACTGTAGCAACCCACTCGCGACATGCGGTTGGGATCACGCCTAATACCGCGCTATGCAGGCTTTGCATTGGGGAGGTCATGTAGGCAAGGAGCGTTCCCGACAATTGACGCGGTGATCTCGATAATCGTCCTCTCAACATTGACCATAGCGAAGGCGCCTCCATACTGCCGGGTCTAGAGGAAATTTAATTAGGAGACGACACTTCGGATCTGCCTCGAAGCGGCTCCCCAGACTTCATGCAGAGGTCTATTTTGTGAGCTCTCGTATGATTGCGGTCAGCTCGAGGCCGGCCCGCCGAGTTGAGTCGCTGTCGTAATGCTCATCACCGACCCGCGCACTGTTGTGTTGCAGCACTCCTTGGGTCAGGTGAGGGTATTCCCCGCCAAAATAGGTCACCGTCGCTCTAGCGGCGAAACGCGTGTGGGCTCAGCCCGACTCCAACTGTGACTTCTGCTGTATTGGTGATTGCTGCTCCCACAGCAGAGTAGGTGAGGGGCTGTCCTGTGGCCGCGATCCATAGCGGGCCGGATAGGTTCTCCAATAAGCTATCCGGAAGAGGCTGATTGCCTACCCTCTTCCCCTTCGTGCCATCGGCCTCTTCTCCGAGGAGAAGAGGCCTATAGGTGGTGAGATATCGGACTATGAGTGGGTTCAGATAGTCCGGCACGCATCTCTCATCCACGCGGCCGCCCTTCGTATCCTCGGCCTCGAGGATGATCCACCAGCTGCCGTCAAGTTGGCGGAAGCTGGATCCTAGCATTAGCTCGCAAAAGTTCTTATGCCGGATGGGGCGAACCGCGGCAGTCTTGAACCACTTTGAGCTGGCCGGACGAATGTCTGCAGCCGCGCAATAAGCGGACCTTTACATGGCCACGCTTAATGGCGGTTCGTGACCCGAATGCCACCTTGGAACTTGTGCAAGAAGGGCATTATGTTCTCTGTCAAAAGGGTATTGACTGCCCATCCCAGGCAAAGAATTGACCAGTTTGCGCCGCCGTCAGGGCATCCGTAAGAGCCAGCAACCGCTCGGCACAATACGCCGGTGAGAACACCTTCTGGATTGTTCTGCCACCCTGAAAGGGGTGACTCAGGGCTGTATCGACCGTTCCAGGATGGAGAGCGACACATACGGCTTCCGGTCTTTGGCGAGCGAGCTCAATCGCAATGGTTCGCATGAACTGGTTCAGGGCTGCCTTCGATGCCCGGTAGCCGTACCAGCCCCCGAGGCGGTTGTCCTCGATGCTGCCGACTCGCGCAGAGAGGACCGCAAAGACGCTTTTGCCCGCTTTCGGCATGAACGGAAGCACATGCTTGGCCACAAGGGCCGGACCAATCGCATTAATGCAGAAGCTCCGGAGAAGACGCTCCAGATCAAGGGTGCGATAGGTCTTCTCAGGCAGGAGGGTGGTATCGTGGAGCAACCCTGTCGCCACCAGGACGAAGCGCAGGGGACAGCCTTCGACAAGCTGCTCGGCTGCGGCGGCAATACTCGCTTCGCTCTCAAGGTCGATCCGTCCCTCACGCACGCCCGCCAAGCTTCGGTCGGATCCTGAGCGCGAAAGCGCATGAACGGTTTCAAACCCTCCGCGCGCGAGAAGGTCTGTGACGGCGGATCCGATGCCGCCGGATGCACCGATGACAAGGGCGCGAGCCGGGCGTTCAAGGCTGTTCAAGAGGGATGAGGTTGAGGCAGATGGAGGCATCGCAACATCCGTTCTTTGTGGCATGAGCTCAGGCTTGGATGATCTGCATCCTGACGGCGTAGCGAACCAGGTCGGGCAGAGAGTTGAGCTCCAACTTCCGCATCGCGGCGGTGCGATGGGTCTCTACCGTCTTGACGCTGAGGTCCAAGAGGCGCGCGATCTGCTTGTTGCTTTTGCCTTCGGCCAGAAGTTGCACGACCTCGCGTTCGCGTGACGTCAGGCGTTCGGTCGTTGGCCCCCCCTGCGTGACCTGTCCCCCTTTGAGAAAGCCGTCCAGGACAACTTCCGACACACGCCCAGCGAAGTAAGGCTTTTTCTGCGAGAGGCTTTCGACGGCCGGGATAAGCTGACGCACCGCATCTGATTTGAGCAGGTAGCCCCGGGCGCCAGCGCTCAGTACCTCCCTGATCAACTCCTCGCTCTCGTGCATTGTAAAGATCAGGACTTCGGTGTCCGGCAGGCTCTGCCGGATCCGACGGGTCGCTTCGAGGCCGTTGAGCTCGGGCATGGACAGGTCGATAACGGCCACGTGGGGCCGATGCTCGAGGGCGAGTTCGATGGCATCCCTGCCGTTCGAAGCTTCCGCGCAGACCTGCCAGCCGACATGCTGTTCCAGGAGATCCTTGAGCCCACGCCGGACGATATCGTGGTCATCGGCGAGAAGAATGCGAAGCATGATGAATCCTAACGGCAGACCGGGGCATCCCTGAGCACTCGGCCGCTCAAAGCGGTTGATCCGAAGCCACGGGCGTGATCGGCGCCCTGGCGCTCACGTGGGTCCCCGAAGGGCCCGAACGGATATCGAGCTCGCCGCCGAGTTGTTCAAGGCGCAGCCTCATGCCTGAGATGCCGACACCGATCTGTCGGGCTTCCTCGCTGCCGGGGTTCACGAGACTTCTGAGCCCTGTGCCACTATCCACAACGTCGAGCTGAACCATATCCTCAGTTCGATACAGAGCAAGCCGTGCCCGCTTGCTGCCCGAGTGGCGGTGAACGTTCGACAGCGCCTCCTGAGCGACCCGGTAGAGCGCGGTGGCAGTGGGCCTAGGCAAAGGCGCACCGCCATTCTCGATGCTAATGTCGACCTGAATGCCGCTTCGTTGGGAAAATCCTCTGGCGAGCCAGCTCAAAGCGGCCGTGAGCCCGATGTCGTCGAGGAGCGGTGGGTGTAGGAGATACGACAATGTGCGGACTTCTTGGAGGCTCTGCTCGGCCAGTTCGAGGGTCTCCACGAGGACGCGGCGGGCCGGCTGCCCGGCATCGCGCAGCCCCTCGTGCAGGCGTGTCGCGTTCAACGTGATGGCCAGCAGGTTCTGGGCCGTGGTGTCATGAAGCTCGCGCGCGATGGCGCGCCGCTCCTCGTCTTGCAGATGCATGAGGCGGCCGCTCAGCCGGGCTAATTCCTCCTGCGTGCGTTTGACCTCGGTTATGTCTTCATGCGCGATGACGATCCGGCGCGTCTGCGTCTGGTCCGGCCGGGTCACCCGGAGCTGGAACCAGCGCGGCCCCTGCGGGCTGCGGCACGGATATTCCATCCGAAACTCGGAGCGGTTGCCTGCCATGATCTCCCGCAGCGCCTCCGCGGTTCGTGCCGCATCTTGCGACACGGCTGCCGCCGCCTCGCAAATAGCCAGATAATTCATGCCGACACCGTGGTTCTCGGAGGCATAGCCGGAAGCATGGGCAAAGGTACGCCAAGCCTGGTTGACCGCGATGATCGTCCCGGCTTCGTCAAGCACCGCGATATGGGCCGACAGGGCATCCAGGGTGGAGCGCAGTACGGCCTCGGCCTCAACCTCGGGCGCGATCAGAGTCGGAAGGCTTTGAGCGTGCGGCGCCCTTGAGGCCGCGCGACGCCGTTTTTTGGATCCTGAATGCTCCGCGGATGAGGCATCGTTGGGGGTGAGATGGTCCATTCTGGCCTCAATCTCGGCTGTGGGGTGCTGCCATATGGAAGTCTATCTCAGTTCCTCTTGGTCTTCACATGGCAACTGCAGTGAAAGCAGGCCTCTACGGTGATTTTCCGGCGTCACTCAGGATACTCCCGATGCAAAGCAGGTCGGTCTCCGGACATATCCATCGAGGCTAGCGCCGGTGAACCGACAGGGCGCAGCGATCAGAGGACAGGACAATGAACGTGAAGTATAGTGCTTACGCCGTAGCCGCCATGCTCGTCGCGGCAAGTCCGGCCGCTGCGGCGGACCTCGTTGAGACCGCTGTCAGCAACGGCAGCTTCAAGACTCTGACGGCCGCCCTTCAGGCAGCCGGACTCGTTGAAACGCTCAAAGGCAAGGGGCCCTACACGGTCTTTGCGCCTACCGACGAAGCTTTCAAGAAGCTTCCGGCCGGTACGGTCGAGACACTCCTAAAGCCCGAGAACAAGGCGCAGCTTCAGAAGGTACTGACCTATCATGTGGTCGCCGGAAACGTCATGTCTGGCGACCTCAAGGGTAAGACGACAAACGCCAAGACCGTCGAGGGCGGCGCCGTGCGGATAGATGCAAGCGGCAATACCGTCAAGGTAGATGACGCGGTTGTCACACAGGCTGATGTCAAGGCATCCAACGGCGTCATCCATGTGATTGACAGGGTGATTATGCCGAAATCGTAGTGTCTTCGCTTCGTGAGGATGGCGGCGCGGCACCATCCATGACTAGGCAGCGCCATTTGTAACTAGGAGGAGTCAATGAAAACTCTCAATATCGTTACGCTTGTTCTTGCCATCGTGGGCGCCGTGAATTGGGGGCTCGTTGGCCTCTTCCAATTTGATCTTGTGGCGGAACTTTTTGGGGGACAGCAGGCTGCCCTCGCACGGATGGTCTACACGCTCGTCGGCGTGGCGGGCGGTGTCCAGATCGTGATGCTGATACGTGCGCTGTCTGGCGGGACCGGTGACTCTCGACTCACGGCGAGCGTTCATCGCTAGAACCGTACCTGCTGACAGCAACAGCTTAGATCTCTAGGAGGTTGGCGATCTCGTGGGATCGCCAACCTCCTGTCCGCCCTGAAAGTAAAAGGGCGTAACAAGCCGCAATGCCGGAGGCACACGCGCAGGGGCGATAGCGAGTATCCTGGAACAGGATGTCGGCCTATGTGATCTCGACAAGACGCATGCGGGTCCCAACTTGACCGCTCCAAAATACGCTCGCGTCCAATTCCACTGTAAGGCCGGGGACTAAAGCACTTCAAAGCATTGATCAGCGCAGGGCTTCTGCATTGTCGCTTTGCCGGATTGTACTGCTCACTCTTGTTGCGCCGGCGAAACCGCAAATGGTTCACGAAGTATGGGCAAAGGTCAGGTCCTGACCCTGAGCCCACCTTCCGCGCTGGCCTCAAGCCTCAAGGCGCGGGCGTCGGAGCCCAAAGCAGCCGCCTGCCGTTGCGCGTCGGCAATCTGCGCCGGTGTCATGGACGCAGCGACACTTGCGAGATTCGCTTCTGCCGTCTCGATTAGCGTGCTTTCTATGGGCCGCAGGGCAGCCAGCTGAAACCAGAGATAAGCCTGCCTCAAGTCCGGCGGCACGCCCCGGCCGTTGGTATAAATTATGCCAAAATTGTACGACGTATCGGCGTACCCTTGCCACCGGCCTTGCGGTACAACGCGAGCGCCCGAGCATCGCTCTGCGGTATGCCTCGACCGTGGAAATACATCAGACCAAGATTGTACTGCGCGGCCGCGACCCCCTGTTCGCCGGCTTTGCGGTACCAAGCCGCACAGAGAAGACGGGCACGCTCACGGGAGACACTACATGGACGGTAAAGCGGTCCGATGCGCTTGAGGGGAGCCCGTGGTTTGGGTCGTCTCAAAGCTAGTCTTCGCAAGGCAGTTCGCGGGCCATGCTCAGTCACAGTGACATTTCCGGTGCACCCATCGCGAACTCAGCATGACGCTGCAGATGTTCTGTCGCTGGAAATTCGGTTCCTTTTCCGCAAGGAAATCGTCGTTCATGGTGCCGAATGTGCTGTCAGGCCGATGCTTCATCCCCTGATAGAACGCTTCAATCATCCGGTGCTCGAAGTCGTTGCCACGCGGATAGGCAGCGATCACCGCCTTGCGCTGTTTGTCCGTGAAGTCATCATAGTCGCGCCCGGCGACGTCCATTCCCGCCCCCGCCTGGATCAAAGCGATCTCCGGATCCATGAACTCAGGAATGCCTGGGGTCGTGTGGAGAGCGATCGCGATCCAAACCTTCTTGATATCCGCTTCAGGAATGCTGCGGCTTCGCAGAAAGTCGCGTGCGGCATTCGCCCCATCCACCTCGAAGCGAAGCTGACTTTTCCGATAATTCTCTGTGAGACCGATATCGTGGAACATAGCGCCCGTATAGAGCAGCTCCGGATCGAACTTGAGGCCTCTTCGCTTTCCTGTCAGGGCGGCCCAAAAATAAACCCGAGTGGAATGATTGAAGAGCAGTTCGGATTCCGTGTCGCGAACGATCTCCGTCACCTCATGCGCGAGCTTGCTATCAGGGACTTTGACGTCGTCAGTGATAGTCATTGATGTGCCTCCGTTCAGTCCTTCGACCTTAAGGAACTGCAGCCCTCTTCTCCATGTTCGCGACAATGCAAAAATGGACACCTGATCCGTCAAATATGACACGCACTCGATCCAAGTGCGATCGACATCCTGGCCTTGCTTGGTGTCCAGATGCTCGACATCACGGGACATCCGGAAGACTTTCCAGGAGGGAACATTCAAGCCAGCAAGCCCGCGCTTCACACGCCCGGCCTTTACGCTAAAGACCGGGAGTGGCTCCGCCGGCTTTCCCCGGAGCGCATAGTCTATCACCCGGACGGGCCTGAGGTCAGCATCTCTTCGAGAGGCTTCCATCCATGCCTGCTACGGACAACATAAAGCTGTTAGGTTCGCGTAGGCAGCCCAGACAGAGCGGTGTTTTCGGTCGGATGCACGTCGTTTTGGGTCAGGCCGCCTCCGCAGGCCAGTCGGTCAAAGCAGTGAGTCGTACGTGGAACCTAAGTGACGCCAACCGGCTCACGGGTCGGACTCGCCTGGCGAAAGCTGGCGCGATACTGGGCCGGCGTTACGCCGAGCCGCTCATGGAAAACAATCCGCATGCGATCCGCTGTCCCAAACCCGCAATCATACGCAACCGCCTTGAGCGGACGATCGCTCCCCTCGAGCAGCATGCGAGCGGCATCGATCCGGGCACGCTCGACGAATTCGTGCGGCGTGATTCCGGTTTCCTGCACGAAATGGCGGGCGAGATTGCGGGCGCTCATGCCGACGACGGCCGCAAGGGATTCGAGGGTATGACGGCCTCCGATATTGGCCATCACATGATCCTGGATGCGAGCTATTGGCGAGGCCGGATCGGCCGGCGCGGTGAGATACGGGCTGAACTGCGATTGACCGCCCTGGCGCTGGGCCGCCACCACCAGCCGTTTCGCCACGGCTAAGGCAACACCCGGCCCGTGCCGCTCGCGTGCCAGCGCCAGAGCGAGATCGATCCCTGCGGTAACACCAGCTGATGTGACCAGCCGGCTATCGCGAACATAGATGAGATCCGGCTCGACAATGGCGGCTGGGAAACGCGCAGCGAGCTTTTGGGCAATCTGCCAGTGGGTCGTGACCCGGTGCCCGTCGAGCAATCCGGCATGACCGAGCGCGAAAGCTCCCGTGCAGATTGAACCATAGAGGCGCCCACGTGACGGTGCCGACCGGAGCCATTCGGTCAGCTGCGGATCAGGGGCGGCGTAGGGCAACTCGGGGCCGCCCGCCACCAGCAGGACATCAAAGCCGCCGGCGGCCTCCTCGAAGCTCAAATCAGCGATCATCTGCATGTTGTTCGATGCTCGCAGCGGCGCACGGTGGGGGCCGACCAGCACCGTCTCGTATCGCTCCGCCGCCGGGATATAGGCATTGGTCTCCGCGAACACGTCCACCGGCCCGGCGACGTCGAGGGCCTGGACGCCCTCGTGAATCACTATTGCAATCGTCTGAACCGTCATGGTTGGTCCTTACCGATCTGGCGCAAATCAATGTGCCGTTGTCCTGATCGGCAGGTCAAGCCGCGTTGTCAACCCGACCCGCAAACGCCAGAAAGGACACAGGACTTGCGCCGGCGCTCCAGTCTGATCTGCCAGCTGGCACGGTTCTATTGACAGCAACGACAAGGTCTCTCGCGCGCCGGTTCACGCCACGGCGAAGCCTTGTCTCGACAAAGAGTGCATCCCATGGCCGAGATCATTGCTGGCATTCGTGTCCCTGACAGCGCGATCGCACGTGCGGCGACGCAACTCGTGCGGGATACTGAGGACAATCTGCTATACAATCACAGCTGCCGCGTCTTCTTGTGGGGTGCGCTCACCGGTGAACGGCGAGGCCTCAGGTACGATCCCGAGCTGCTCTATCTGGGGGCGATGTTCCATGACATGGGGCTCACAGAGCGCTACTCGAGCCCCGACCTCCGCTTTGAGGTGGATGGTGCCAATGCGGCACGGGAGTTCATGAAGGGCTACGGCGTTTCCGAGCGCGACATTGAGGACGTCTGGACCGCGATTGCCCTCCACACGACGCCTGGCATCCCCGAGCACATGCGCCCGACGATCGCACTCGTGACAGCGGGTGTCGAGATGGACGTGCTCGGCATCGCCTATGATGAATTCTCACATGAACACCGGCACGAAGTTTGTGCGTGCCACCCGCGCGAGGCGAACTTCAAGGAAAATATCATCGATCACTTTGCTCAAGGCATCATCAAAAAGCCCGAGACGACGTTCGGCAATGTAAAAACCGACGTCCTGGCGCTGAAGGATTCCAGCTACCAGCGGAAGAACTTCTGCTCGATCATTCTCGGCTCGGCTTGGCCGAGCTGACCTCCGCCTTGCGGAGAGGGTTCCTAGGTCACCAACGAAGGAAGACAGCCCCATGACCGAGAACGGCACCAAAGTCGCCACTGTCACCGGGGCCCCGCGTGGCATCGGGAGGTCAGTCTCGCGGTGAGGGATGACCAGTGCCGGCTGGTGCTGGCCCTGAGCTTGGAGCTCACGGTCGAGCGGCTTGTGCCAATCATGACGGCAGGATCAGCTCGGTTCTTGCCTTAAGATAAGGACAGGACAATGAAACTAGGAAATATTACGCGCTCCATCGGCACCGCCGTTGTAGCAGTTGCGCTTGGGATAGGGACTGGGCACGCCCACGGGCCTGAGTGGAAGGCCGCCGCTGTTTCGCAGAAGGCGGGAGAGCCGGACCTGCATGAGACAGTGACGCCTGTCTTCCAGCGCACAATCCCCAATGTTCCAGGCCGAAGCATGATCGCCGTCGTCGTGAGCTACCCACCCGGCGCGAAGTCGGCGGTTCATCGCCATGCCCCGTCGGCCTTCATCTATGCTCATGTGCTGTCAGGCGCAATCCGCAGCCAGGTCGACGATGGGCCTGCGAAAATCTACCATGCTGGCGAAGGTTTCTACGAGGAGCCAGGCGCACAGCACAGAGTCAGCGAGAACGCGAGCGTCAACGAACCTGCCAGCCTGCTGGCTGTCTTCATAGTCGATCCCAAAGAGAACCCTCTGACGATACCGAAGCGGAAGTAAAAATTCCCGCGTCCCTAAGTCTCTCGCAAGGAGCCTAAGATGACCACCGAAAGCACTGGCCATGAAGCCGTTCCGGACCAAGTCCATGCATTGATGATGGCATGGCGTGTGCATGAGTTTGGTCCTCCGCAAACCATGCAGTTGGAGCAAATCCCTCGGCCAGACCCTGGCCCCGGTGAGGTTCTGGTCAAGGTTAGCGCAGCCGGGGTTGGTCCCTGGGATGGTTGGATCAGAGGCGGGCAAAGCGCGCTTCCGCAGCCGCTGCCGCTGACGCTCGGCTCGGACCTGTCCGGCGTTGTCGAGGCCGTCGGTCAGGATGTGACCGACCTTCGCGTCAGAGATCAGGTTTATGGCGTCACGAACCCGCGGTTCATCGGGGCCTACGCTGAATACGCCGTCGCTACGGCGGCGATGGTCGCACGCAAGCCAACCTCGCTCAGCCACATCGAAGCAGCCTCCGTTCCCGTCATCGCCGTGACGGCCTGGCAGGGACTGTTCGATCAGGCGCAACTCATGGCTGACCAGACCGTCCTCATTCATGGGGCTGCTGGCAATGTCGGTTCGTACGCGATCCAACTCGCCCGGCAAGCCGGCGTTCGGACCATAGCCACGGCTGCTGCAGAGGACCTCAGCTATGTGCGCGAGCTTGGCGCGGACACGGTGGTTGACTACCAGAGCGAGCATTTCGAGGATGTGGCCAGGGACGTGGATGCCGTGTTTGATCTGGTCGGCGGTGACGCGCAAACGCGCTCGTTCCAGGTCCTGCGTCGTGGCGGCAAGCTGATCTCTGCCGTTTCCCAACCGGACCAGGAGCTTGCAAAAAGCCTCAATGTCGATGCAGCCTTCTTTCTGGTCAATGTCACAACCAGGCACCTGACGGAGATCGCTGGCCTGATCGACCGAGGTGCATTGAGAACGCGGGTCGGCGCAGTCCTTCCCTTTGCGGATGCACGTGAGGCTCACCTGATGCTGGAAGGCATACGGCGTCCGCCGAAAGGAAAAATCGTTCTCGCAGTATCCGCCAAGTAGATCATGTCGGCGGGCGCTTCAGGACGGAGACATGGCAGCGGCACAGGGCCCGCGCTTAGCAAGCAACTGAGGTCTGTCCGCGCGCACCACCATTGTGCTGCGTGTTGCCAGAGCACGTTTTAGTGGGTCGTGCCGACGAGGCGGAGCAGAACGTGATCCGGCCCTGTGTGAGCACACTCGGTTTAGCAATAGGAGAAAGACCATGAGGATTCGTACGATCTTCACTGCTACTTGCGCTGCTCTCACCATCGCGGTTGCCGCGGTCGTTTCGACCCCAGACGGTCAGGCCGAAACGCCCGCGCCTCAATCCGGTCAGCCGGTGCCGGACGCCAACGATGGGGCTTCCGGAATAAGAATTCCTGACAGCCAATTGGCGCGCGACGCAGCTAAACTTATCCGCGACACCGAGGGCGATCTTCTGTTTCAACACTCCACGCGCGTCTATTACTGGGCTGCCTTGGCAGGCAAGCGCAAGGGCTTGGGTTTTGACGCGGAGCTTCTCTACGTCGCGGCTATGTTCCATGATTTCGGCCTGACGGCAGGCTACGGGGAGAGCCACGCGCGCTTCGAGGTGGATGGCGCGAACGCGGCACGTGACTTTCTACGCAGCCACGGCGTTTCGGAAGTCGACAGCGAGAGAATCTGGCTTGCGATCGCGCTCCACACGACCAATGGAATTTCCACGCACCTGTTCCCTATTGCGGCACTCCTCGCCGAAGGTGCCAACATGGACCTTGTGGGCGCGGGCTATGACGATTTCACCGCCGCCGAGCGGAACGCCGTTGAAGCCGCTCATCCGCATCCGCCACAATTCGCGGAAGATTTCCAGCAAGCCCTCTATAACGGCCTCAAGCATCGTCCCGAGACTACCCAAGGCACCGGTCTGGCCGATGTAATGGCCTATAAAGATCCGAATTTCCGTCGCAGAGACTTCAGCAGCCTGATGCGCAACTCGCACTGGGCTACCGGAAAATGACTGGGATATACCACGGTCCGACTGACACCTTCCGCCATGTGTACAGGCGTAGAGCTTCCTCCGGCTCCACTAGGGCGAGACTGGCGCTGAAGATGCTCGATCTGCCGCCGTGATCCAATGCAAAGGGCCGGCTCGGGCTAGCCGCCCGTCAGAAATCGTAATTCCGGGTCAGGCGCGCTTGCGGCCACCCTTGTTCACGAAGGACAATGACATCATGACAAAACGGACATTTCTCGTCACCGGCGCCAGCAAAGGCATTGGTCGCGCGCTCTCAACGCGGCTCGCCGATGCGGGTCATCATGTGGTCGGCATCGCCCGTGGCCAGGATCCGAGCTTTCCTGGCACGCTGGTGTCGGTTGACCTCAATGACAGCAAGGCCTCAGCGGAAGCCTTCGCCGATCTCGCTCAGCGCCATTCCTTCGATGGCGTCGTCAACAACGTCGGCCTTGTGCGGCTGCATCGCGTCGGCGAGATCGAGCTCAAAGACGTGGACGACATCATGCGCGTCAACCTGCACCCGACGATCCAGACGGTGCAGGCGGTCCTGCCGACCTTGCGGGCGAAGGGCTGGGGCCGTATTGTCAACATTTCCAGCCTGACCGTCGTCGGCATTGCTCAGCGCTCTGCGTATGCGGCCGCCAAGGCAGCGATCAACAGCTTCACGCGCACCTGGGCGCTGGAACTGGCCGAGACCGGCATCACCGTCAACGCGGTGGCACCTGGCCCGGTGGAAACCGCCTTGTTCCGTCAGAACACGCCCGTCGGCAGTGAGGCTGAGCGGGGATTCCTTTCGCTCATCCCGATGCGGCGCCTCGGCAAGCCGGAAGAAATTGCAGCGGCCGTTGCCTTCCTGCTCTCGGAAGAGGCTGGTTATATCACCGGGCAGACCCTGTTCGTCGATGGCGGTGGATCGATCGGGAGGGTGGCTATCTGAGCTGAAAGGACAGGGTGACAAGGAACTATGATTCCGTCGTTCGCGGTGGCAGCACGGATGCTACCGTTAGGATGCGGAGTAGGTCCGGTCGCAGCAGGAGGCTGAAGAAACGCTTTGGTCTGATCATGGGGTCATTAGCGGGCATTCGTGAGGGCCAGAAGAATGCCAGCATCTGACCCGGTGCGGACCTTCCGCAATCCGAGCAGCACATTAAGCTCAAGTCCCAAAGCACTTACGTACGATCTAAACGTCAAAGACATCGGCCGCTTGAGAATTTTGCGTCCAATTGGTCAAAGTTATGGATGCGTCCTATACTTCATCTTAACTCAATTCGGGCTCGTAAGTCTGTACTAACAAGGACAGAAATCAGAATAAATCCGTTGTCGCACGTTCGGCTCTTTTGCTTTACTGCCACAGTAGATCTGGCTATGCCTACCGAAAGATCCGTCTCTAGCCATTTGCAGTGATCGGATCTGGTCGAGCACTAGTCTCTGGCGCTCGTGTCCGCCAGCTTTCCGATGACGAGATCTAGGAGCGCCCGGAGCCGGGCTAACCGTCTCATGTCCCGGTGATAGCCAACCCACGTGTCGCGGTCGGGCGGTTCCTCACCGAGGTCGACCCGCTCCACTCCGGGGAGCGCATCGCCGAGTGGTCGTGGCAAAACGGCGACACCAGCGCCTTGGGCACACATCTGCCCCTGTACGTCCCTGTTGTTGCTCCGTGACACGACGTGAGCATTCGGAAGCATCCGCTTTAACCAGGCCGCATCCGGCAGGGTCGCCAAGGCTGTATCCATAGTGATCAGTGGCGTGCCGATCCCGTCGCCAGCACGCGGGTGCTCCAGGCCAGATTTGATGTAGACACCATAAGGAATGCGCAGGAGGCGGCGAGAGATCACATCCGGGTCATCGAATGGTCGGATCCGGAATGCCATGTCGGCCTCCCGTCGCACCAAGCTAAGATGTTGTGCGCTCGTCACCAACTCGACGACGACCCGTGGGTGCAAGCGAGCGAACTCGGCCAGGATGGGTGTCAGCATATGGGTCCCGAACCAGTCCGAAGACGAGACGCGGATGGCCCCTTCGAGTTGCTGGTCCTGACCCGAAAGCTGGCGCTGGATTGCCAGCACCTCTTCCTCAATCCGCTCGGCGTGAGACAGCATTGCGCTACCCTCATCCGTTAGGATGAAGCCGTCGCCTGTGCGTTGAAACAGTGTTTGGTCAACGTCCTGTTCCAGTGCACGCAGACGTCTGCCCATCGTTGGCTGGCTCTGGCCGAGCTTACGCGCCGCTGCCCCGAGAGTACCCTCGCGAGCAATGGCCAGAAAGATACGTAGGTCACTCCACTCCACGTGCGCTCTCCAGTCATTCATTTATGAATGGATTACGTGCATCATTGTCGATTTTCAAACAAGAACATTGCGCCCACCTTGTGGCCGGAATGCAAAAGGAGCAATTCATGTCTACAGCAAACGTGATGACGGCGGCGGTTCTCGATAGCCATGACGCTTCGTTCCGTGTGGGAACTGTCGCCCGTCCAGAACCAGGAGCCGGCCAAGTACTCGTTCGGATTATAGCCAGCGGCGTCAATCCGCTTGATACCAAAATTCATGCGGGCCAAGCGGCTCACGCCCGCCACCCAATGCCGGCCATACTGGGGATCGATCTCGCGGGCGTCGTCGAGGCGGTCGGTCCCGGTGTTACGGAATTCCAAAGGGGCGAGGAAGTTTATGGCATGACCGGTGGCGTCGGCGGCCATCAAGGGTCACTTGCGGAATTTGCGGCGGTTGATGCAGATCTGCTTGCGCCCAAGCCTGAGAACTTGACCATGCGAGAGGCGGCATCGTTGCCGTTGATCTTCATCACTGCATGGGAAGGGCTTGTCGACCGCGCTAACGTGCAGGCTGGGCAGAAAGTTCTAATCCAGGGAGGTGCTGGCGGCGTTGGTCATATTGCGGTCCAGATTGCCCGTGCCCGTGGTGCAGAGGTGTTCGCAACAGATTCCGGAGCCAACAGTCCCTACATCGAGCAACTCGGGGCTGTCCCAATCAACTATCATGCGATGTCCGTTGAGGACTATGTCGCCGCATACACCAACGGCAAAGGCTTCGATATCATTCTGGACACCGTGGGCGGTTCCACGCTGGATGCATCATTCCAAGCCATCCGCCGGTTCGGACATGTTGTGAGCATTCTGGGATGGGGTACGCATTCTTTGGCTCCGCTGTCTTTTCGTGCGGCAACCTATTCCGGCGTGTTCACATTGCTTCCTCTGCTGACCGGCGAAGGAAGAAAACATCATGGTGAGATCATGCGTCAGGCGACCCAGTTGGCAGAGGCAGGCAAGCTCGTCCCCCGTGTCGATCAACGCCACTTCACCCTGGAAACTGTCGGTGAGGCCTATCAGGCCATTCGGGATCGCGACGCGAGCGGCAAGCTGATCGTCAACATCGCGGACAAGTGAGTTCCAAATCCTATCGCTATAGATTTGAAAGGCCGCGTTTGGCGGCCTTTATAGCTCTTCAACACCAACGAGATGCTGTCCGGTAAGCGGCTGGCGCTCGCGCCGTGCGAATTCGTAAAATCAATGCGTTGTGGCAAGACGCTCTCGGATAAGGCTGCAACCATGCCGCTATCGCAGGTCCGCGGATATCTCAAGGCACCTCAAGGCTCAGTTCAGAATCATGGGTTGGGAGCAATCTGGTGCCTCGGACAGCCTTAACTGCGGTCGGCACCAAGTCCCTGACAACTGCTGTGGTGCTGAACTGCTCTTCGATCGGCGGAGCCCTGCGGAGGATGCAGTGAGACTTGAAAGCCCTTATTCATTCGCCGACACTCTGATCCGGTTGCAATCAACCCTTGAGAAAAAAAGCTTGAGGGTATTTGTGACGATCGACCATCGTGCGGCTGCCCGCTCGGTCGGACTGGACCTGCCTCCAACGACCGTCGTCGTGTATGGCAACCCAAAAGGAGGGACGCCGCTGATGCTCGCAGCGCCGGACTTCGCCCTCGAGCTCCCCCTCCGCGTTCTGGTTCGAGAGGACCAGCAAGGGAGGGTTTACGTGACCTACAATCCTTCAACAGCGCTCGAGGGCAAGCATGGACTTCCGAGAGGCATGGCCGAGCGGCTCGCGTCAGCGGAGACCGTCATCGCCGACGCTCTCGCAGCGCCAACATGTCAGAGTTGAACAGGCAACACTCAAAGTAAGGATGGAAACCATGCCTTTCGTGAATGTGAAGCTCGTCGAGGGCGTCTTTTCGACCGAGGAAAAACATGAGATGGCCAAGGCTCTGACCGACGTCATGGTCCGCTTTGAGGGATCCGAGGCCTTCCGTGAAGTCGTGTGGGTTTTGATTGAAGAGTTGCATCCGGATGGCTGGCATATTGGCGGCCGGCCCTTTGCAGGCCCAAAGTCGCTTATGGAGTCGTTAGGGCGCTCAAAAAGCATCGTGGAGTCAATTGACGGCCACCCAACCACTCGTGCCGAGTTTACCAAGGCAGCGCCTGTGCGCCTCTGACCTGCTCCCATGGAAGCAGCCTTCCTTCTGGAAGCATAACGTTGGCAAAAGGCCACCGCAGCCATTGGCCTTCGCCATGCCGCAGCTCGAGGCCATACGGCCGACTGTGCCAATCTAGTCCCCAGACCCGCACTGAACATTAGGTCTTTGCGCCTGAGGCCTGCACTCTGCGGCTCCGGCGCATTGTGCCTAGGCACGCCGGACCTGGCAATGCGCCTGCCGAAGACCTGCATGCATCATGACCGATACCTAGGTATAACGCCGATTGCGCTTATTGCTAAGAGACGCGTCCTCCAGGGTAAAAGATCGATCGCTTCATCGGGGCTAACGTCAGGTCATCGGGCCCAAGCCGATCTACTACGAAGGGGACGTTTCGATGTTTGTGAGTCAGCGCGCACAGATCGGGGCCCTCTCCGTCCGACGTTACGGGCCGCAAAGGTCGGAGACTCTCCCGCCGGATGCGGGACTGCCGATCGCTGGACCGATAGGGGAGCAACTTATCAAACAATTGACGCTCGCCCTTGAGCAAGCCCATGTGTCAGATCGCGCGCTGAAGGCGATCCTCACTGATGCGATCCAGATGGTGCTTGGGTCTTCAGAGAACCGACCTGATGACAATGCCGCGCATCCATCTACATACCTTAGCGGCAAAGGGCTCGCAAAATGGCGCTTGGGTCGCGTGGAGCGATATATTCGTGAGCACTTGCACCGGAACATCACTCTCCCGGAACTCGCCTTGGCGGCCGGCCTGAGCCGGATGCATTTCGCCAAACAGTTCAAGGCTGCTGTCGGCCTGCGTCCGCACGACTACGTGCTTGGCAAGAGGATCGAGTTGGCCAAATCTCTTATGCTCAATCCTGACGTTCCGCTCGTCGACGTCGCCATGAGTTCTGGGTTCCAGAGCCAGTCTCACTTCACGACCGTCTTCAGGCGGCTCGTGGGTGAGACGCCTCACAGATGGCGTTGTGTAAGAACAGCGGTCCCGCAGGGCGTTTCATCCGATCGTGGGGTTCCGTTCAGCAGCCATGTCCATCTGTCAGAATTGGAGCGCTCCTGACTGACCAATCAAAGAGTTGCCTGCAACTATGAGGGTAGCACCCGCGCGGCATTCCTCTGCAACCAGTCTTCGCTGGCGCTTCCTGACCTGGGTAGCCTCCGGGTTGAAGGGAGAGGACCTATCACCGCCGTGAGGCAGCCTCCCTGATGATTCCGATGAACGCCCGCAAGCTGGCAGGCACGTGCCGGTGGCCTGGGTAGTAGAGCGAAAGGCCAGGGAACGGCGGTGTCCAGTCCTCAAGGACCCGGATCAGTCGTCCCGAGGAAATCTCATGGGACACGGACCATTCGTTGACATAAGCCAGCCCGGCACCCTCCCGAGCAGCTTCGATCCAGAGCTCGTAATGATCGAGGGTGAGCGCCCCTTTCACGTCAACCACCATTTGTTCGCCCCACTTCTCAAACTCCCACTTGAGCATCGCGCCGCTCGGCAGGCGGCCGCGGATGCATTCGTGCGCGACAAGATCCCCAGGCGTTTTCGGACGCGCGTGGCTGTCGAAGTATACTGGCGCCCCGACCACGGCATACCGCTGCTCTGGCCCACAAGGGATCGCAATCATGTCCTGCGGCACCGCCTCAGCCAAGCGGATCCCGGCATCGAACCCCTCGGCGACGATGTCGACCAGACGGCCCTGGGTCACGAGGTCGACCTGCATTTGCGGGTAGCGCCGCATGAACTCGAGTACGATAGGCGTCAGGAGCTGCCGGGCGGCTCCTTCCGACATGTTGAGCCGCAGGGTGCCGGCGGGGCTATCCCGAAACACGTTGGTTGCGTCGATGGCCTCCGCGATCTCGCGCAGTGCCGGCCTGACCTTGGCCAAGAACTGATCCCCGGCTTCCGTGAGCGATACACTCCGGGTCGTGCGATTGAACAGCCGGACACCCATCCGCGCCTCTAACGCTGCAATGGCGTGGCTCAGAGCCGACGGCGACATCCCGAGCTCCGTCGCCGCAGCCCGGAAGCTGCGATGGGAGGCGACCGCCACAACGGCATTCAGTTCGACCAGACCAGTACGCGTCATTGTTCGATTTCCTGCATCACCTCATACGAATTTATCCTGCTTATCGCATGAGTGGGAGGGATTTACCTACGCACCAAGCTTCGGCTGATCAAAAGCCCCAGCAGCCACCACGCGAAGGAATGAACAATGACGCTCGTTACAACACCTTTTGGATTTGGCTCGACCGCCGCGGAGGTCGTGGCCGATGTCAACCTAACGGGAAAGCGCGTTGTCGTGACGGGCGCCTCCTCCGGCATCGGGATCGAGACGGCGCGAGCTTTGGCGGGAGCCGGAGCCGAGGTCACTTTGGGAGTGCGAAACGTCGAAGCGGGTGAGGAAACGGCTGCCGGGATCCGGTCGTCGACAGGCAATTCTGCTGTTTGGGTCCGCCATCTCGACCTGTCCGATCAAGGGAGCCTCCGCACATTTGTGGCCGACTGGGAGGGCCCCCTGCACATCCTGGTGAACAATGCCGGCATCATGGCTCTACCCAGCCTGGAACGCACCCCGGAAGGCTGGGAGATGCAGTTCGCCACCAACTTCCTCGGGCACTTCGCACTCACCTTCGGGTTGCACCGCGCGCTCGCAGCAGCACATGGCGCCCGGATCGTGTCGGTCAGCTCAAGTGGGAACCTGATCGCACCGGTGATCTTCGACGACCTTCATTTCGATTTCCTCCCCTATGATCCGCTCGTGGCCTATGGGCAGTCCAAGACTGCTTGCGCCCTGCTGGCAGTGGAGGCAACGCGGCGCTGGACCAGTGACGGCATCGTTGCCAATGCCCTCAACCCTGGCGCAATCGCCACCAACCTCCAGAAACACACGGGTGGTTTGAAGACGCCGGCCGAGCGCCGGAAAACGCCGCAGCAAGGTGCCGCTACGTCAGTGCTGCTGGCGGCATCTCCGCTCCTGGAGGGAGTCGGCGGGCGCTACTTCGAGGACTGCAACGAGGCCGCCACCGTTTCCAAACGTCCCACCGACTGGATGGGTGTCGCACATTATGCTCTCGACCCAGCCAATGCTGAGCGCCTCTGGAACGTCTCTGTGGGATTGATCTCTTGACGCGAAAGTCTGGCGCCACTCGTGCCGCTGGAGCCTGCACGATGAGGCAGGTCGGCCACGTCGGCATCCCTGCTGTGTCAGGAAGTGCAGATCATCGGGCCAAGGAGGCCTCTACTCATGACAACAACACATGAGACGAAACCAAGTTTCAACATCGGATTTATTGGTCTTGGAGACCAGGGTGGACCTATGGCCCGAGCCATTGGCGACTCTGGGCTCAAGCTGCACGTGTGGGCTCGCCGAACCCGATCCCTGGAGGCGGTTGCTGGCGTTCCTCATACCGCGCACACCAGCATCACGGCGCTTGCGGAGGCATGCGAAATCATCGGATTGTGCCTGAGGGACGATTGCGACCTATGGGATATCCTGGATCGGCAGGGGCTGCTGAAGGCGCTAAAGCCGGGTGCGATCGTGATCAACCATGGCACAGGCGATCCGGACGAGAACCGCCGCATCGCCTCCTACTTGGATGAAGTCCGCGTTGTTTTTCTGGACGCGCCCGTCAGCGGCGGCCGACCGGGAGCGGTCGCGCGCGCACTCACCACCTTTGTTGGCGGAGATGCGAGAGCGTTCGAACAGTCCCAACCTGTGTTTCGCTCCTTCTCAACACAAGCTGTGCACATGGGGCGCTCGGGCTCCGGGCAGGTCGCAAAGCTTCTGAACAACGCCTTGACGATGACGAACCTCAAGAATGCGGTCGACGTGTTTGGCTTGGCGGACACGTTGGGGCTAAATATCGCAAGTTTGTTCGACGCAGTTTCGGCGAGCAGTGGGTCGAGCGCTATATTGAGGGCCCTAGGAACCGCGATCACTCCCGGAATTGCGCCGCATCTCCAAGAGTTGATGAGAAAGGACATCGAGCACTTCGCCGACGCGATGTTGAGCAAGGGGATTGATGCGAACGAGGTGGTCGAACGGGGATTAGCCGGGGCAAACGGATTGCTCGATCTTGTTCAGCGGGTGACAGCGAGCGGACCCAACGCCTAACCGGTCCGACCAGTCTTGTCGCCGTGCGATCGTGAAGCAATCGGGCGGTTTGACAAGACAGCCCTCCGCGAAGAGCGCACGTTTCTGGTCGGGGAGGACACGAGGATGGCTGTGGGTCACGCAAGCAACACCTGCTCCGCCGCCGCTGACAGGACAATTGGGGCCACATGGGAGCGAGAGCGCATCCTCATTATCGATGCAAATCTGGTCGATCGGGAAAGGCTCACACGGGAGTTCAGGGCAGCTGGCTATGATGTGGCTGCCGTGAGAACGGGCGAGCAAGCCCTTCTCCTCCTGAGAAGCTGGCTGTCATGTTGATCGGATTAGCAGATCTGATCGGCTTGAAACCGTTGGCAGAGGTCTTTGGTGGATCAGCACAAGTGTAACAGGCTTGACGAAGACGAACCGGACAGGGCGACCTCGTCTGGGAACCGCTCTGGGTTGGCGGCGGCCCTCATCGTCAAGTCTGCAAACGTTGCAAGTTAATTCTGGACAGAATGCCACCATTATCTGCAATGATCTATCTGCTGGTCCGTGCGCACATCGAAGATGTGCTCAAGCGCTACACGCGGGCTGTCGACCGACTTGATGAAGATGCACTTCGAGCTGCTTTCATCCAGGCGCAACAATGCATGCGGCTGGGGCGGAAACTACTGCGGCAAACTTTTGTGACGTAGTCGTAGGCATCCTCCAGGAACTTGAGCTGATGCACCACCAGATCGGTAACATCCAGATCGACTTCGACGATCATGCCAACGGCGACGGCACAGTAGCGTTTGTCGAAACGTATTTCACGGCCATCCATAGGATTGGCCCGGCGGGATGGTCGCCGTTCGCACAGGCCAAACCTGGCGAAGATCTCATGATGCGTGGCCGTTACGTTGACCGCTTTGAGGATCGAGCCGGTCAATGGGCCATCGCCCATCGAGCCGTTGCTATCGATTGGGCACGGTTCGATCCGCCTGGTGATTGTGGAGTCGTCGGGATCTCCTCCCAACCCCGTGGCAGCTGCGATCATTCCCATCCGGTCCATCATCCAAGGAAATCAGCATGAGCAAGAACACAATCGGTGTTGGCGTGATTGGCGCAAGCACTCTCAATCCCGGCTGGGCCATGGCCTCGCACATCCCGGCGATCCAGGCGCTCCCTGACTTTGAACTGCGGGCTGTCAGCACAAGCAGCAAGGCCTCTGCCGAAGCAACAGGGCAAGTCCTCGGTGTGCCCGCCTTCGACAACCCTGAGGCACTCATCAATCATCCCGACGTTGATCTGGTCGTGGTCGCCGTGAAGGTTCCGCATCACCATAGCCTGACGGTCGCCGCGCTCAATGCAGGTAAGATGGTGTTCACCGAGTGGCCATTGGGCCGGACTCTGGATGAGGCCGAAGACCTTTCGGCCCGGGCCCAAAGGGCCGGCGTGCGAACGGTCATTGGGCTGCAAGCCAGATTTGCTCCAGCGGTGCAGTATGTCCGTGACCTGATCGCGCAAGGCCACATTGGTGATGTCCTGGCGACGAACCTCATCGGCACAGGCATGATCTGGGGGGATCAGATCCCCCGATCCTTCGCCTATACCCTTGACCGGCACCAGGGCGCCGGTGTGCTGCCAGTCCCAATGCTGCATGCTTTGGAGGCTGTAAACTTTGCTCTCGGCAACTTCGTCAGTGTCGATGCTGCCGCGGCAGTGCGCAGGTCAACTGTTCGTCTCATCGAAGAAGACCGTTCGATCCACGCTACTGCCTTTGATCATATTGCCCTCAGTGCAGCCTTGCAGAGTGGCGCTATCGTGTCTGTTCTGTACCGTGGAGCTCCGTCACGCGGTGATAATCTGCGTTGGGAGATCAACGGCACCAAAGGCGATCTTGTCCTGACAGCCGCCAACGGGAACGTCCAGGTTGCCGATCTGAAGCTCCAAGGCGCGTGGAACGACCAGACCGATGTTGCTCTGCTCGCGTTGCCCGAGACGTTTGCCGCTGCTCCCGGCGGGCTATCCGGCGATTTTGGCGCGAATACCCTGCGTGAGTATGCAGCACTCGCACGCGATCTCCGGGAGGGCACACAGCTCGCTCCCGATTTTGCCTACGCGGTGCAGCGTCACAAATTGCTTGATGCGATTCAAGAGGCAGCCAGAACTGGCAGTCGGCAGAATGTGGCATGACATGGCACAGCGCATAAAGCGGTGGGAGTTGAGTACCCCCCGGCATCGAGGCCCTGCGTCTTTTCGAGGCGGAGCGTCCTGTCCCAGGGGTAGGTGATGTACTTCTGCGAACGCAGGCCGTCTCGCTGAACGACCGCGACGGCGCCATCATTGAAGGCGCCATGGGGTCACCATGGAACGGCGCCTTGGTTCCCGACTCTGAAATGGCGGGTGAGGTGGTCGCACTGGGTGCGGGCGTGACACGGCTTGCTGTCGGCGACAGGGCGGTCATCAGCGACAATGTCAGCTGGACCGATGGGTCCAAGCCGCCGGGCGATGCCAATCAAGAGGCCGTTCTGGGCCGCCTGGCCGAGTATGCCGTCGCTCCAGAAGCACAGCTGGTCAGAGCGCCAGCGTCTCTCGATGCGGTAGCAGCAAGCACCCTTTCGGTTGCAGGCTTGACGGCCTGGTTTGCGGTCGTCGAGTTAAGCGCTGTTCGGGTCGGCCAAACGCTGGTGGTCCAGGGCACCGGGGGCTCGCTGTTCGCCCTTCAGTTTGCCGTCGCTCATGGCGCTCAGGTGATCGTCACCTCGAGCAGCAACAGCAAGCTCCAAAGGGCAACAGCTTTCGGAGCCAGTGACGGCATCAACCGCGTGGATCATCCGGAATGGCACCAGCGCGTGCTGGGATCACGGACGGGCGCGGGGCCGAGCACATCTTGGAAATGGCCGGAGGCGATAATGTCGCCCGTTCGTTAGAAGCGCTTTCGATTGGCGGCCGGGTGATCGGCCGGGTGTCCAGCCGCGAGAAAGTGGAACTCGCCAGGGCAGCCGGAGCCGATCACGTCGTGGTCGACGGGACTGGTGACTTCGCTGACGAAGTCCTGCACCTCACGGACGGAGCAGGTGCTCACGTGGTGTATGACGGGGTAGGGGCGGACACATTCCAGGGATCTCTGGCATCCCTGCGCCATCATGGAATGCTGGCCTATTACGGCCAGACCATCAAGCGGCAGCCGCCGATCGATCTGCTGGATCTGCCCAAGGGCGTGCTGGTCACCTATCCCGTGGTTCACCACCACGCCAGGACACGTTCGGATCTCCTCGGGCGTTCGCAGGCCCTGTTCGATCGAGTCCGGGAGGGCAGCCTTAAAGTACGGATCGGACACCAATACCCACTAGCAGAGGCAGCGCAGGCCCACACCGACATCGCATCGCGACGTACAACCGGCAAGCTTCTTCTCGTCCCATAATCGGCAGTTGTACCGAGTACCGGAAGGCTGACATTGCCTCGAACCCGGTCTGTTGCGTGGTCGATGGACTGGGTGCATGATAATTCGTCGGACGCAACGATGTCATGTTGTTACACATCGGAATCGGGTTCTGTGCTGTAGAGCTTTCCGGTAGGGCAGTCGTGTGATTTGGTAATCGGATGAGGAAACCTTTGACTGAAGGCGCTACCACAGGGTGAGTTGGGCACCCGGGGTTCTCCGTGTCTGAGGGTTCACGTCGGCGGATGCGGCTCCAGGCTTCATGCCGCATCTCTCGGGTCAACGTCGCAAGAGCCGCTGGTGGAACGCCATGAGAGAGGAACAGCCGGTTGTCTTCATTGTCGATGATGACCCAAAAGTCCGTAACTCCCTCGAGAATCTCTTTGGCTCCGTCGGTCTTGAGGTGCGGTTGTTCGGATCGACGCTCGAGTTCCTGAACAGTCCGCGCCCCGATGTCCCCGCTTGCCTCGTTCTCGATGTCAGGCTGCCGGGACTGAGTGGACTGGACTTGCAGCGGGAACTGAACCGTCTGAGCATCGATCTTCCGATCATCTTCGTGTCCGGCCACGCCGACGTTCCCATGACGGTGCGAGCCATGAAGGCGGGTGCGGTCGAATTCCTGACCAAGCCGTATCGCGAACAGGACCTGCTCGACGCGATCCAGGTCGCGTTTGAGCGGGACCGGTCCCGGCGGCAGGAAATGCGATCGTTGTCAGGCTTGCAGCAGCGCTTTGCTGCACTGACCCCAAGGGAGCATGAGGTCATGGACCTCGTTGTCTCCGGCCTTATGAACAAACAGATCGCAGCCAAGCTTCAGGTCAGCGAGATTACGGTCAAGGTTCATCGTGCTCATGTGATGCGCAAAATGCAGGCCAAGTCACTCGCGGATCTGGTGCGGATCGCGGAGCGACTCAACACCATGATCAGACCAGTGCCATCAACGTAGATTGCCCAATTGAGAATCGGCGCCGGCTTGCCAGCGCCTGAAGTCTGGAATTCTAGACAGTTGGTTTATCGATCGTGCGAACTTGGCAAAGCCGTTCAAATGCGGAAGAGCCACTTCCCGCTCCAGATTACATTGCGTGCACGGACTGGGGTCTCCCTCTGTCCCGGCTGAATCGGATCGTCCGGGAGTGCACTGATGTCCAAATCAAAGTCTGATGGGTCTTTGTTGCCATCACGCCGGGCTGTGCTTGCTGGAACAGCCGGCGCGCTTATCGCACCAGCCCTCATCGCTGCTCCCAACATGGCAGCAGCGCAGCTTCGTCCCAGCCAGCCAGCTAAGGGGAATTCCATGACGACGATCACAACAAAGGACGGTACGCAGATCTATTACAAGGATTGGGGCAAGGGCCAGCCGGTCGTGTTCAGCCATGGGTGGCCACTCACGTCGGACGCGTGGGAGGACCAGATGTTCTTTCTGGCCAGCCATGGCTACCGCTGCATCGCTCATGACCGTCGCGGCCATGGCCGGTCAAGCCAGCCGTGGGACGGCAACGACCTCAATGCTTACGCCGACGACCTCGCCGAGCTGGTCCAGGCACTCGATTTGAGGAGTGTCGTACATGTTGGGCATTCCACCGGTGGCGGCGAAGTGACCCGCTACATTGGTCGGCATGGAACCTCGCGGGTGGCCAAAGTGGTCCTGGTGGGCGCAATCCCGCCATTGATGCTGAAGACGGAGGGCAACCCCGACGGAACGCCCATGGAAGTGTTCGATCAGCTCCGCTCCAGTGTGCTCGCCGACCGGACGCAACTCTGGAAGGATTTGACAATGGCCTTCTATAGCTACAACCGGCCGGGCGCCAAAGTCTCGGAAGGGGTTCGTGAGCAGTTCGTCCACCAAAGCATGATGGCTGGCTTCCCGGCGTCGTACTTCTGCATCAAAGCATTCTCTGAGACCGACCTGACCGAGGACTTGAAGAAGATTGATGTACCAACCCTGGTTGTGCACGGTGATGATGATCAAATCGTGCCGATCAAGGCGGCCGCGTTGCGATCGGTCAAGTTGATCCCCCATGCAACGCTCAAGATCTATGAGGGCGCACCCCACGGCCTTGCGACAACCCACAAGGACCGACTGAACGAGGATCTGCTCGGGTTTATCAAGAGCTAGCGGTCGAGATGATTGAGGATGCTGCTATGACCTATGCCAATCATACCCGCTTTACGCGCCGCGGTTTCTGCCTCTGCTGCGTCGGCGCCACGACTTTCGCGGCCACCGGTGGGTGGCTGACGCCAAGGGAAGCCTACGCGCAGGCACAAGGCATCGTCGACATGATCCGCTCGGCCGCTGCGAAAGCGCCAATCGAGGTCCATAAACTGCGGGGCAATGTCAGTGTCCTTGAAGGATCCGGCGGCAATGTTGCTGTGCTGACCGGACCTGACGGCAAGGTCCTGATCGACGCTGGCATCACAGCATCGCGACCTCGCATGCTCGAGGCCATGAGCGGTCTCGGCCGGGAGCCGATACGGCATCTTATCAACACACACTGGCACTTCGATCATACGGACGGCAACGAGTGGCTCAACAAGGAAGGGGCGACGATCCTTGCTCAGGAGAACGCACGCAAGCATCTCATGTCCGCCCAAAGGGTCGAAGACTGGGATTTCAACTTCCCGCCATCACCTCCGGCGGCGCTTCCCAGCGAAACTGTGTCAGCCGAGAAGACGCTTCGGCTGAACAACTCGACACTTCTTCTCAAGCATCAGCCAAACGCGCACACGGACGGCGACGTCACGGTTGCATTCGCCGAAGCGGACATTTTCCACACCGGCGACATCTACTGGAACGGGATCTATCCATTCATTGATTACTCGACTGGAGGAAGCATTGACGGGACGATCCGTGCTGTCGAAGCGATTCTTGCCAGCATAGGTGATGGGACGATTGTTGTTCCCGGGCACGGCCAGCCCGTGAGCAACAAGGCCGAATTGCAGGCCTATCGGGATATGCTGGCCGCAATCCGCACAAATGTAGCCACCCTAAAGAAGGAGGGCAGGTCACTTAACGACATTGTTGCGGCCAAGCCAACTGATGCCTTCGATGCCAAGTGGGGGCAGTTTGTCATCGGACCAGCCTTCTTCACGAAGCTGGTTTACGAAGGTGTCTGACTAAAAGGATCAAACCTATGTCCGATTCCGCTAACTCTCTCGTCATCGATATCCCGGTGGAGCTGCAACTCGTCAAGTCGGTGCACAGCATCGGTGACTTACAATTTGAGGGCGATCTGCCGGCCTCGCTCTTCCACCTTCAGCTCATCACGGGCGACATCGCCGAATGGCACGCCCAATCCGACGTGATCGCGGTGTTTCACACGAATGCGGGTCATGTGACGCTCAACGATGATGCTTACAATGCCTCGCGCAACATCTCGACGGGAAACCCGTACAAGAACCTGGTGGCGGATTTGACGAGGCGTGGCGCAAAAATCGAGCTCTGTGGCGCAACCGCCAGGGTCAACGGGTGGGGTAATGCGGATCTGCTTCCGGGCGTTAAAATCAACCTGGATGCCATGGCCAGGACAATTCAGCTTGTCCAGCAAGGGTTTGTGAAGATCACGGAGTGATTAGGTGCTCACCGTGAGTTGCTCCTGACACCTCCATGGCTCAGGATAGTCCAGGAGGGTCGGCGGAAGGCATTCTGATATCAAACAAAGAGAATGCGAGCGGCTGAGCAAGACAGAGCTTCAACGTCGGCGCCATCGCATCCGAATGTTGTTTAACGAAACATTGCTTTGGTACAGTGCGGGCTCGGTAAGTATGGGCCCGCACACGGAGTACCGTTGCGATGGATCGTTCCATTTCCTTTGGACGGCACAATGTGACAATTGTGCTAGGCTGTACTGGTATTGCGCTCAGTTGGCTGTCCGGCGACACCTCGGGCCTCATCGCAGTGACCGCGCCACTGTACGTCTTGATAGGAAGACAATCACGGTGGTTCACGATCGGGCTTTGCATTCTTGTCCTTGTCGCCTTGGTACTGCTTACCGATGCGGCTGGAGCGCTGGGATCCAGTGCTCTTCTGGGTCTATCTTCCTTTGTGGTGGCTCTACTTGCCGTCCGCTTGACTATCCAAGGTTGTGAGCATGATGCTTCTAATCGGCATGTGGACCGGGAGGCACGGCTGATCGTGGAGAGCATGCCAGGACTTGGATGGTCGACCGATGCCAGCGGCAATTTCATTTACGTCAGTCCAAGCGTTGTCGACTATGTCGGCAAACAAACCGAGGAGTTCAACCGCACCGGGCGCACCGGACTGGAGGCGGTCCATCCGGACGATGCTGAGCGTGTCACAAACGCATGGCTCCGCAGCCTCCAGACTGGGGAACCGTTTGAGACAGAGCACCGGATACGGCGGTATGACGGTACTTACCGTTGGTTCCATGCCTTGGGGCGACCGGTCCTGGACCGTAGCGGCCGCCCTACCGGTTGGTACGGCACAACGATTGATATCGAGGAGCGGAAGCAGGCTGAAGAGACAGCTGCGAAAAGCAAGCAGCAGCTGCAGGAAATCATCGATACCATGCCGGCCCTGGCATGGACCACGAATGCTGTCGGCGAGGCATCCTATTTCAGCAAGCGAACACTCGACTACGTTGGCTTCTCCAGCGAGGAGTTGTACAAGGAACCCTTTGCAGCAATGCATCCGGAGGATATCCCTGCCTTCAAGGAGGTATGGGCACAATCGGTCGCGTCCGGTAAGTCTTTCTCATTCACATACCGACTTCGTCGCTTCGATGGGGAGTATCGCTGGCATGTAGGACGTGCCGAACCCTTGCGCAATGGAGCCGGTTCGATTGTCGAGTGGATTGGTGCGAATATCGATATCAATGAATGGCATGAGGCTGAGGAGGCGCTGCGTGCCAGAGAGCTTCAGCTGCGCCTGCTCGTCGATACGATCCCGACAATGGTCTGGTGCATGACCCCCGAAGGGGAGCCATCCTATCTGAATAAGAAACTGATGGATTACGTGGGACTAACCCTCAACGATCTCGAAGCTCCCGACGGAACCCGCCTCGCAGGTGCCATTGAATCGGTGGTCTTTCCAGAAGATCGAGCTAACGTCCGAGCAAATCTGGAGCATTCCTTCCACACCGGAAAGCCCTTCAGCATGAAATACCGGCAAGTGCGGGCTGATGGTGTGTATCGGTGGGTCGAAGGCCGAGCAGAACCACTCCGGGACGATGATGACCGGATCATCCAGTGGTACGGCGTTACGGTCGACATCGACGATGAGACGAGGATGCATGAGACGCTTCGTCTGGCACAGGATCGTCTGGCGCGGGCTACACAGGCAGCGAGCCTCTCAGAATTGTCTGCGTCCATCGCTCATGAGGTCAATCAACCCCTGGCTGCGGTGGTGACGAACAGTGAGGCGGCCTTGCGCTGGCTGTCATCGGAACCGGCTAATGTCGAGCGGACCCGGGCGACATTGGATTGGATCATACGCGATGCAACGGAAGCTGCCGAGGTGGTCAGCCGCATCCGGGCCTTGTTCAGACAGTCGCCTCAAACCCAGACAATGGTGAGGATCAACGAGGTCATCGGAGAAGTGCTCCGCCTGATGCAGGCGGAGGTTTCCGGAAAGGGCATCCGCATAGATGTCGAGCTGGCTCCGGATCTTCCTCCAATTGCGGCCGATCGTGTTCAGATGCAGCAGGTTCTTGTCAACCTGATCCGCAACGGGATCGATGCGATCGAAACTGCAAACGGAGCACGCAAGCTGCTACGGGTCCAAACACAGTTGGACGAGGAAAACGACATGATATGTGTTGAAGTCCGGGACCATGGCTGTGGGATCAAGGAACCGGAGCGGATCTTTGAGGCTTTTTATACAACGAAGGCAACTGGCATGGGCATGGGCTTGGCAATCTGCCGGTCCATCATCGAAGCTCACAACGGTCGCCTATGGGCAGAGCCCGCTGAATCAACTGGATCCGTGCTCAAGTTCTGCCTTCCGATGGGCTCAGGTGAGCTCGAATAACCCGGGAGATGCTTCAATCTTCGATCACTCCACCCGGCGCACAGGAAATCGCTGATATGCCTGCTGAGCGTAGATTGGTCATAGCAGTTGTCGATGACGATCAGCGAATTCTCGAGTCTCTGAAGAACCTGTTCGAGTCTGCGGGATTCGCCGTTCGAACGTATTTGTCCGCCCGGTCATTTTTGGAGGATGCTCCTCTCTAGGAGATCGATTGCCTGATCACCGACATTGGCATGCCCGAAATCGATGGGTTCGAGCTGCAGCGCCGGGTCGAGCGGGCTCGACCTGACGTACCCATTATTCTCATTACGGGGGATCACGCGATCTCCGCCCGCCAGCGTGCCATAGGGAATGACAAGGAGAACTTCATTCGAAAGCCCTTTAGCGGTCAGGAACTGCTTTCAACAGTATGCCAAGGGTTGTCTTCGTCTCGTAAGCTGCCTTAAAAAATCTTGGTTTCATGGCGATCTCTGATACTCGTTCATAGGCTAGGCCGCCTTGCGACAGGCCTCCCCGACCATCTTACCGATCTGCTGACGCACAGCCTCGATCGCCTGATCGCGGGCCTCAGGGCCGAAAGCCAGCTTCTCCGCCCGCAGGAAGATCACCTCGGTGATGCCCATGAAGGCGAGAAGGTTGCGCAGATGGGGTTCCTGCGAGTCGAGCGCCTGCGCCGGTCCTTCGCTGTAGAGGCCACCACGGCTCTGGACGACCACTGCGCGCTTGCCCTTGAGAAGTCCCTCGGGGCCGCTCTCGCTGTAGCTGAACGTGATGCCTGCCCGCAGAACATGGTCGAACCAGGCCTTTAGGGTTGAGGGCATGCCGAAGTTGTACATGGGCGCGCCGATGACGAGGGTATCGGCGGCCTTGAGCTCAGCGATGAGGTCGTTCGAAAGGGAGAGGGCAGTGACCTGGGCATAGTTGGAAGGCTCGGCCCCGCGCAGCGCCGTGGCAGAGTCGATATCCAGGTGCGGAACTGGATTACGGCCGAGATCCCGGGCGATGACCCGCAGGGCGGGATCATGGGACCGCAGGCGGGCGACAGTTTCCGCGACAAGCTGGTTGGACACGGAAGCTTCTCCGAGGGCGCTGCTTGTGATCACGAGAGCTGTGGACATGAGACAAACCTTCCGAGCGTTCTGGTCCTTGCGATACGACCGAGGTAATGGTTCATCGGATGCAGCAGAAGGCGCATATTCCGCACCACGCTGTTGCAAAGAGAGGAACACCGCCATGACCGAGCTGGAGGAGCTGAGGACTTTCGTTGAGGTTATCGAGAGCGGCGGGCTCAACCGCGCCGCGACCCGCCTGGGTGTCTCGAAGTCCATTGTCAGTCGGAGGATCACGCGCCTGGAGACGGATCTCGGCGCACGGCTGCTCGACCGGAGCACGCGCGGCATCAGCCCGACCGAGGCTGGCATCGAATTCAAGGCGCGATGTGATCGGATCCTGGCGGACCTTGAGGAGGCGCGCGATGCGGTGGCGCAGCAGGGCCGATCCGCACGCGGGCGCCTGCGCCTGTCCGCACCGCTGGCATTCGGCGTGCGTCACCTGGCGCCGGTCCTGGCGGAGTTGGCACGACTCCATCCCGCTCTCGAACTGGACGTGTCCTATACCGATCGGGTCGTGGACCTGATCGGAGAGCGGTACGATGCCGCGGTCCGCATCGGCTCCCTCAGAGACTCCAGCCTTGTCGTTCGCCGGATTGCCCCTGTTCATGCGGTGCTGATCGCAAGTCCCGATTACCTGTCCCGTCATGGACGGCCAGGGACGCCGCTGGATCTTTCCGGGCACGAATGCCTGATCTACACAGGCAGCCTTGTGCCCGAGTGGCAATTCCAGTCGGGCAAGCGCCGGTTCTCAATCCGTCCCGAGGGACGGCTGAGGTCGGACAGTGGAGAGGCCATTCTCCAGTGGGCGATCGCGGGCCTCGGGATCGCGGACGCTCCTTCGTTCCTGGTTGCAGACGCCATTGAAAGCGGTGCGCTCGTCCCCCTTCTGTTGGACCATCCGCGGCCCGAGTTCGGCATCCACGTCGTGCGGCCGCCGGGCACGCATGTCCCAGGCAAGGTGCGGGTTCTGATCGATACGCTCGCCGAGCGCTTCGGCGACACGCCGGACTGGGATCGCTGCTTGGTCAGCTCCGGTGCCCCGAAGCATATCGTCTAAGACATTTTCCAGGGAACTGGGCTATCGACGTGATTGTCGGCAGTCGATAGGAGAGATGTGTATGAGTATCGAAACATCCCAGCGAAGTGACTTCGGGAGGTAAAGCTAGTGTCGACTGCTCCTCCGTCTCGGGACTGCTAGGATTCAGAATCGGTTCTTGGCTAAGCTCGGCAGTGCCAGGGCCACTTTTGGTTCTCATCCAGCGTTGCATCGCCGCCTGGGATGCTGGAGCGAGAAGTTCCCACGACGTGATCGCGGAGAAAGTGAAGCTGAGATTCTCCGCCGAAGGTCCGCGAATGGCACGTTCCGGAAGTAATCCCGATGTCCGCTGAGGGTAGGAGCACCGGACGTCCCTGAGGGGTGAGGGATCGTCTCTGCCTGACCCCAAGCGGATCTGCTGATGCATCAATCCTGGACGCGGCTTCAAGGCTCCCAATAAGGCGGCTCTCCGAACGCCTCACGCAAGCAGTCGGCAAAAGCCCTCACTTTGGCCGATGGCCGCCGTCCTTCCAGATGGGCGACATAGATAAATTCCGGGGCGGACTGGAGCCCCACGTCGATGACCACAAGACGGCTGCTCGCGATGTCGGAACCGACGATAAAGGTCGGCAGAAGGGCGATGCCGATCCCGGATAGCGCGGCGTCCCGCATCATATCGCCGTTGTTCACGCGCAGGGCCGTTCGGCTGCGTACGATTGTTGCCCCGTCCGGCCCTGGGAACCGCCAGTCATCGACACCCCGGTTGGTATAGAAGATCCCGCGATGGCCCTTGAGGTCGCCGGCCGCGCCGGGTGTGCCATGCCGCGCCAGGTAATCCGGCGAAGCGACGAGAACCCGCCGACTGGGCGCCAGCCGCCAGGCAACCAGGCGTGAGTCCAGGAGCGGACCATGCCGGACCACAGCATCATAGCCCTCGGCGGATAGATCTTTCCGCCGATCGTCAAGATCGAGCGTCAGCTCGATGCCGGGATGCTGGGCGAGAAACGGATAAACCGCCGGCCCAAGATGCAATCGGCCGAATGTAACAGGCGCCGAGATGCGCAACGGGCCGACCAAAGCGCCGCTGCGCTGGGCCATTTCTGCCATCGCCTCGTCGACTTCATGGGCGATGCGGGATGCCCTTTCGCGGAAGGTGATCCCATCCTCCGTCAGGCTCAGCCTGCGCGTGCTTCGATGCACGAGCCTCACGCCCAGGCTGCGCTCGAGCTCGACCAATCGGTCGCTGACCACGGACTTTGACAGTCCTAAGCGGCGCGCGGCCTCGCTGATCGACCCGGCTTGCGCAACGGCGACGAAGGCCGCAATTCCATCGAGTTTCAGCATCGTTCGGATTTTCCGGAGACCAGTTTCTCCTTTTGGAGCCTAATCCGGAAGGTGCTCGAACGCTATCTCAGCCTCGAACCGCGAGGCACCGACCGCCTCGCGGCGAAAGCTCTCATGTTGATCGGAGATGACAGATGCTCAGGCTCGTAATCACTGCTTTCGGAGCCGCGGCCATAGCGCTGCCAGCTGCGGCGCAGGTCCCGTTCCCGGCCGAGGTCCGGACGCAGGAGGTCACGACCAACGGCGCCACGATCCACGTCCGCGTCGGCGGCACGGGTCCGGCTGTGGTTCTGTTGCACGGCTATGGCGAAACAGGTGATATGTGGGCACCTATGGCCGAGGATCTTATCCGTGATCATACGGTCGTGGTTCCGGATCTGCGCGGCTTGGGGCTGTCCTCCAAGCCAGGTGGGGGGTTCGACAAGAAAACTCAGGCCGGGGACGTGGCAGGCGTTCTCGATGCGCTCAACATCGATCGCACCGATCTGGTTACGCACGACATCGGCAACATGGTCGGCTACGCCTTCGCCGTCCAGCACCCGGAACAGGTGAGGCGGTTTGTTCTGATCGATGCTCCGGTGCCAGGCATCGGTCCATGGGAAGAGATCCTGAAAAGCCCGTTGTTGTGGCATTTCCGGTTTGGAGGACCCGACATGGAGCGCCTCGTGGCAGGCCGCGAGCGCATCTATCTCGATCGTTTCTGGAACGAGTTCTCGGCCACGCCCAGCCGCTTCTCCGAGGCCGCTCGGGAGCACTATGCCAGGCTGTACGCCCTGCCGGGCGCCATGCATTCAGGGTTCGCCCAGTTTGCCGCGTTTGATCAGGATGCCGTCGACAACAGGGCCTTTCTTGCTGCCAAGGGCAAGCTCGGGATGCCGGTGCTGGCGATCGGGGGCGAGAAGTCGTTTGGGCCGATGATGGCGACTGTCATGCGATTTGCCGCCAGCAACGTGACCGAAGGAATCATTCCCGATTCAGGCCATTGGATCATGGAGGAGAACCCGACGGCGACGAGCACCATGGTCCGCGCCTTCCTCTCGTCCCAGTGAACGACATCGCGTTGCTCCCGTCTGATCACGCCGACGCGCAACCACGGAACAGACGTCCCTTTGTGGCACGCGCCGGTCGTTTGCCTTGCGGCTGCTTAAGCCTCAGGTCAAGACCTTGCTCCGAACATGCAGTAGGCCATGAGGCGGCACGTGAGCGGGCCGCCTCAGTCGGTTCGATCTCAACCTGCTCCGCGATCAGGAGGGCATCGTCGATGTCGATGCCGAGATACCGCACGGTACTCTCGATCTTGGTGTGACCCAACAGGAGCTGGACGGCCGGGAGATTGCCGGTCCTTCGATAGATCATCGAGGCTTTGGTGCGTCGCAGGGAGTGGGTCCCGTAGGCGAGGGGGACGAGACCAATCGCATGGGTCCAATCAGCTTGCTGCGGCTCCAAGGTGCGGTGGTTCGGCCAGTATGGTCAGCGATTGTTTCTTGCATTGCAGTGCCCCTGAAGCGAAGCCCTCCCGCTGTTCTGCGGGCAAACCTAGGCTGAGTGTTCCTCCTAAAATCTCTAACAGCTCACAAAGGTAAGTCCCCATCCGGTTCCTTGCCCCGGTACTCCTCCTGACCCACACCGGACCTTCTCATATTTGCGGGGCTTTCTGATGGTTAGAGTGGCAGGTTATGTCATGAATTTGGGTAATGCGGCTGCCAACGCATCGACCGCAAGACGGACCTTCCGTGGCAACTGAGGAGTCTGCAACCATAGTGCATAGCAGTCGTATGGAAACCCCGGCTGCTCTAGCACCAGTGGGACCAGTTCACCTGCCTGAATGCGCTCACGAACCAGCCAGGAGGGAAGCCAAGCCAACCCCATGCCGGTGGTCACGGTATCGGCAATCGCATCAAGATCATCGAGCCGCAGCCGGCTCTTTGGCATGATCTCCACCGACGGCTGGCCATCGCGGGGAAACAGCCACGGCGAAACCGGGCCTGTCCGATGGTAGAGGACGGCCTGATGATCGGCCAGATCTTCAAGCCGCTCAGGCCTGCCGTGGCTCTCAAGATAAGATGGAGACGCGCAGACGATCATGCGCTGGCGGGCGACGCGGCGGGCAATCACCCCGGCCTTGCTTTCCAAATGGCCGGTCCGGATGGCAAGATCATAGCCATCCTCTGCAAGATCGACGATACGATCGTTAAATGACAGATTGAGCTCCAGCGTGGGATATTGCTGTGCGAGCTCGAGCAGGATGGGAGTGACGCAGCGCCGGCCGAAATGCACCGGCATGCTGACACGCAGCTTGCCGCGAGGTTCGGATAGTTGATCGGCTGCGAGGGCATCCGCAGCCTCAGCCTCAGCAAGGACTACCCGGCAGCGATCATAGTAAGCCCGGCCGAAGTCCGTCAGGCTCTGCCGGCGGGTAGTCCGGTTGATGAGACGCACACTCAGACGCTCTTCGAGAAACCGGACATGCTTGCCGACCATCGGTCCGGAGAGATCGAGTGCGACCGCCGCCGCCGCGAACGAACCCAAATCGACGGCTTTGACGAACACGGCCATGCTAGTCAGGCGATCCATGTTTCCAAACTCTCAGTTTCGACTGTTCTGCCTCTGGCGCTCTTTATCTGCTTGATATCCCCCAGCATAGCTTATTCGGTTCAATAACTTTGGAATTATGGCCGATGGCACGAGTGGTTCGCTTTCACCAGCATGGTGGTCCAGAGGTTCTGCGCATTGAGGACGTCGATGTTCCAGGCCCCGGTCGGGGTGAGGTTCAAATCCGGGTCCGGGCACTGGGCTTGAATCGGGCTGAGGTGTTGCTCCGCGCGGGCTCATATATCGAAACGCCGTCCTTCCCGTCCGGCCTTGGCCTTGAGGCAGCAGGCACCGTCGAAGCGATCGGCGAGGACGTAGACGGCTTGGCACCCGGCGACGTCGTAAGCATCGTACCGCCGATCTCAATGGTCCGCTGGCCTGCCTATGGGGAACTGGCGACATTTCCGGCTGAGCTCGTTGTGAAGCACCCGCCATCGCTCGGCTGGGAAGCGGCGGCCGCCGTTTGGATGCAGTATCTTACCGCTTATGGAGCGCTGATCGACATTGCTCAACTCCGCAGAGGAGACTTTATCGTGGTTACCGCGGCCTCCAGCAGTGTCGGACTGGCGGCGATACAGATTGCCAACAGGGTTGGCGCGACCCCGATCGCGGTCACGCGGACGTCTGGCAAGAAGCAGGCGTTGCTTGAGGCTGGCGCTGCGCATGTCATTGCTTCAGCAGAGGAAGTTCTGGAAGTCCGTCTGATGGACATTGCCGGCTCGGCGGATGTACGCGTTGTGTTCGACCCGATCGGCGGTCCGATATTCGAGCCTCTGACGGCAGCGATGGCGCGGGGCGGCATTCTCATTGAATATGGCGGCTTGAGCCCCGAGTCGACTCCCTTTCCGCTGTTCAACGTACTGAGCAAGAGCTTGACGCTGCGCGGCTACCTCGTTCACGAGATCGTCAGTGACCCGGCGCGGTTGGAAGCCGCTAAAGCATTCATCCTCAAGGGACTGGAGGCGGGTGCTCTGACGCCAATCATCGCCAGGACCTTTCCGTTTGAACGGATTGTGGAGGCGCATCGCTTTCTGGAGTCGAACAAGCAGTTCGGCAAGATAGTCGTGACCGTTTGATGGGTCATAAAGTCGTAGAGCTGGTCGGCTGACGTATCGGAGCGCCAGGCCTACGGAGGATCCCGTCACCTGCATGTTGAACTGATGCTGTCCTCTGAAACTCACTCTTCGCCAAGTCCAAGCCGATTGTGCTATCCTCTCCCATAGACGCCTCCAAATTGGCACACCAATGCCGTTGGGGCGTCTACCCTATCAAATCCCTAAGGATTGCCGGCTCTCCAGTTGCTTCGCCGGTCCTGCTCGTCGTAGAGGCCAACAGCCTGCTGGCTGTTGGCCCAGCTCTGCATCAGCAGAGCCAGCCAATCGCCCTGCCATGAAGGCCCGAAACTGTCGTCAGGTCCTCATGTGCAACTCGGGTAGGGTTCCAAACTTGGCCAAAGGGTATTCCGAATCCTACCTACGCGTTAACCACGAACCGACGTGGGAGGTCGGTGGCCACAATGGATGTCGCCGTTACGCCCGCGCCAGCACCACGCAGTCGAGCACGGCGCCATAATGGCAGGCCGCGGCCACGAGCACGAGGGCATGCCAGATCGCATTGTGAAAGCGCAGGCTTTCCCACACGTGGAAGACCACCCCCGCCGTGTACAGGAGGCCACCCGCGGCCAATAGGGTGAGGGTCGAGCCTGGCAGGCTGCCGAGCACGGCCTCGTACGCCATGACGCCGCTCCAGCCGAGGAGCAGGTAGAGCAGGATTGCAAGCCGATCAAACCGACCCGGCAGGCATAGCTTCAGGACCATCCCGGCCAAGGAGCCGGTCCAGACGCCGACCAGCAGGATGATGGCGGTGGTCTCGCTTCTCATCTGCATGATGAACGGCGTGTAGGTGCCGGCGATCAGGAGGTAGATGGCCGAGTGGTCGAACCGCCGCAGTATCCATTTGACCGGGGACACCGGCCACAGATTGTAGACGGCTGAGATGACGAGCACGGCCAACAGGCCTCCGCCATAGATCGCCACTGAGGTCAGCTCCCAGGGACCGACGGCTGGCGCGGCGAGAACCAACAGGACGATCACTGCGGCGAGGCCGCCAATGACCCCCAAGGCATGCACGATGCCGTCTGCCAAGATCTCGTGCTTATCGTAGTCCCACCTGATCATCGTCCTCACATCGTTGAAGGCAGCCTAGCGCCGGCACAGCAGAATCCGGCTTCTGAAGCTACAAGCTTGGCTTCGGGAGAACCCGCCACCAGAACGCCGGTTCCTGCGACTTGGTGGCGGGTCGTCAAGATGTTGGGATTCAGGCCGTGGACTTCCTAGTCCTAGCGGGAACTTGGCTTGTCCGGGCGCGACCCGGCGGTTTCGACAAGGCAGACCAGCACGAAGACGGCCACGACCGTGACCAGCTCCACGGTCTGGGTCGCCCATTCAGGCGCACTGTTCGACAGAAGACCAAGCGTCAGGCCCGGCAGCAGGGCCGCAGCAAGAGCGAACCAGATCAGCATGTCGATCTCATTTGGCAGCGGATACGGATGTTTAGGCCAAGGTGTCTGAACCGGACCTGTACAGGTCCGGTTCAGCCGGCCCCTTGCGCTGATCAACCTTGTCAATGCAGATTTACCCGTCTCGGGTGGCCTTTGATACCGTCCGATCTCAGCCTGGGCGCGTGGTGATGCCGGGCACACCATCTCTATCGCAGACTTCTGTCTTACGTCTTATTCGAGCTGTCCCGGCCTCCTGCTGTGAGAATGACGGATCAGTTCGTCCTGAGCAGGTGCGGGTGGATGCGCCTGTCGATCTCGAGCGCATAAGCCTGGATCCAACGAAAGAGGGAGGCGTAATCCACCTGAACACCACGGTCAGAGAGCATGCATTGGAGATCACGGTAGCTGATCGGGAAGCGCAGATACCAGCGCGCTGCCCACAGAATGATCTCCGCCGTGAATTGCGGACCCTTGAACGGGTACTTATTGCTCCGCTACACCGCTAACCCCTCTTAGCACCCTCGCTTCATAGCCGGGGTCGCGAAGCATCAAAGCTGCAACTGAACCAACGCCGATGCCATCGACTCCACCTCAGTCACGGCAGGCTATGGCAGTCTGGGAGATCTAAGCCGTTTCCGCCGGTCGGGGGAAGCTGGAACGGCGCTGCTTGCACGGAGTTGGTTATTGAAAGCGGGGCCGCACCCCGGCCCTGGGAGAGTGCCAATGATCAATCCATCATCCGTAAATTCACTGGCTGGGACATGTCCGCCGGATAAAGAACTGCCGGAGAACAGCCAGGAACATCTGGACGAGAAGCTCGACCATGCCATCGAGGAAACCTTTCCAACCAGCGACCCGGTCTCGGTCAGTGTCACCAAGGGCGGGGCCATAGATTATGATCGGCCGGACGAGCCGGGATCAAGCCGCCAGGATCAGGGAAGGGCGAGCCAAGCGGGGAACCGTCCAGAGCAGGCCTATAACTCGCTGCGAGAGACCGTTGACCGGGCATCCGAAGCAACCCGTGACGCGTATCTTCAAACCAAGAACTATGTCCGCCAGGTCCGTGAACGCTATCCAGAAGCAGATCGCTTTTATCAGGAAGGCGCTCACAGAGCTGGTCAGCATGTGACCGAACATCCGTGGATCGCTCTGCTCGTGGCGGGAGCCGTTGGGTACGGTGTGGCTTGGTTGATCCATGGTCGAAGTGGCAGTCATGACAGGCGTATCCCCGCTTATGCCAGAACCGCGAACGGCTACACGGCGAGTAGATACGTGGAGGATGAGCCGTAACCATAGACTCGGGAGTTCACTTCAGCGTTGGAAGGGTTCGCTATCGGAATTCCAGAGCGATGTCTGCGAGCCTAGTCCATTTGATTTGGCAGTGGAGATGATGATGACCCAGGCAGACACTCCCGGCGCAATGACCGGTAAACCCTTAATCGAGAGTGATCGCGTCGAGGGTACGCCCGTTTATGACCTAAAGGGCGATCATCTCGGAACCATCAAACGGCTCATGATCGAGAAGCTCAGTGGCAAGGTTGCCTATACGGTGATGCGGTTCGGCGGTTTTCTGGGCATGGGTGAGGAGGAGTTTACCATTCCGTGGGGCAAGCTCACCTACGATACCGACTTGGGCGGGTATCGTACTGACGTTACCGAAGAGCAGATCCGAGGTGCGCCGGATTTCTATCGTGGTCGCGACGATTACGACTGGAACGACCGGGAGCGCGAGCGCGAGCTCCACGATTATTGGCGGGCTCCTTATTACTGGCCCATGTGAATACTCCAGGCCTCGCAGCGAGCTGACGAGCTCAACGCACCGAACAAAAGCTCGGGTGAGCAGGCAGGGAAGATGATGGTCGCGCACTTGGCTTCGCCTGCGCCGGCGAAATCCGGCGCAGGCGTTGTATCGGCCTTGCAGATGCAAGCATCAGCGCTGCCAGCGGCCCTCGTATTTGAACTCGGGTGCAGCCTTGAGCTGATCTTTCGTGGCATTCATCACGGCATGCCACTTCCGGTCGTTTTCGGTATAGCTGACCTTGACGGCGCTCGGACGGACGATGACGTAGCGCTCGCCCATACCAAGGAAGCCACCGACCGAGACGATATAGCCGGCGAGATCGCCCTGGGAGAGGATCAAGTCCTTGATTTCGCCGATCGTGTCGTTGGCCTCATTGGTCACATTGAGACCGATCAAATTGTTGCCCAATACATCGGTCGGCTTGGCTGTCACGAAGGTCTCAGTTTTCGTCGCTACGGCGGCTTGAGCCATGGCGCCGCCAGCCATCAGGCTTGTCGCTGCGATCGCAATCAGGATCTGGCGCATGTTTCCACTCCCTAGAAGCAGGTACGCGGTGGAAAATTCCAGCCAGAGGCTAAGGTTCCGATTGGAAAGCTCTGGAGATGGCTGCGGGATCGGTTAGTGCTTCGTTTTGGACTGTGCCTCGACCTTCTCGCTGACGGTCCACCTTGGCGATCGCGCCTGCATGCCCCCTTTCGGTTTTTCCTTTCCCGGCTTCTTTGCTTCGCGGTTTCCGTGCTGCTCGCGGTGTGCCATTGCCAAACCCTCCAGCTGCCTTGGATCAGCTTATATGCCGCCGACCTGTACTCGGTTCCAGGGTTGGTCGTGGTAGGAGCCGAGTACCGCGGAGGACCCGCGACCCGTGTTCATACTGGATGTCATCGGTTTGTCTCCTTATCATTGTTGGTCGATCCGTCCAGAACCTTACGCTCCACGATACCGCGTTGCTTGCGCAGGGAAACTGGCACCTCGACGGCTTCGGTTTCAACGCGGTGCCGGATCTGCAGTCCATCTTTGAGAACCAGACGCTTCTCGACTACGAGCGCCTCCAGCACTGGAACGATCATGACATCGCCGTCGGTCCTGATCTCGAGTGCCGTCTCGACCACCCTGTCGATGGGCACGCGGGTGACCTCTACATCCTCGCGCTGCACGTCCGCATGTGCCAGCTCCTCAACTGTGTCGGTGACCGTTCGCGCTCGCACTCGCCCGGTCGCGATCTGCCGTTTGCCAACGGACACGGTTTCCTCGACGAGGGGAATGACTTCTTCAGACCCAATGCGGGCCCTGTTTCTTAGTACATCGTCAGGGACGGGTTAGGCTCCTCCTCGCGCGGCGGCACGCCTGGAATTCGCGTAGGATCGCCCATGACTGCTTGCGGATGAACGAGAACCAACGGGCGCTGCCCGGCGTAGTTCCCAACTGCAGAGATCGACATTATCAAAGACAACTTTTCCTTTGCGGTTAAGGTTTTGAGTGAGATTCTGATCGTGTGATCGATGACGCGATCGGAATCCGGTATGGATCTGTCTGTATGCGAGGTGCTGGAGCGGATCACCACGGTGCCGGATGTGGTCAAAGCATCCCGGGATGAGAACCATGGCTGGCCCCTAGGTGAACCGTTGTTCCTTTGTGCCCTTATACCATCTCGCTCGACCGTGAATGCCGACGGTCCTGGGAATAAATCGATCCATCATCCGTTTGCATGAAAAATGGGCGGCGCGGAGCAGCGATGTCGACAGCCATTGGACAGGAACTCGTGTCGCTTCTGCCACGCCTGAGGCGCCTTGCCCTTGTGCTCTGCCGCTCGCCGTCTCTGGCGGATGACCTCGTACAGGGCGCCTGCGAACGAGCGCTGGCAAACGCTGGAAGTTTCACCCCGGGCACCCGCTTTGACGCCTGGGCCTTCCGCATCCTGCGCAACTATTGGATTGACCACCTGAGGCGCTCAAGGACCGCGAGCATGAGCGAGGACGTGACGGTGCAGACGCATATCATTGGCGATCCAGGCGAGGAGCCGATCCTGAACAAGCTGCTGCTGTTCGAAGTTCAGCAGATTATCGACGCGATGCCGCCGGAACAGCGGGAGGTGCTGCTCCTCGTCTGTGTCGAGGAACTCGCCTATCGAGAAGCGGCAGAGATTCTGGGCGTTCCGATCGGGACAGTGATGAGCCGTCTCGCACGGGCCCGCAAGCGGCTCGTTGAAATGACGGCCGCGGCCTGACAGTGGGAGGGGGCGTATGGCGCAGATTCATCTCAGTGACGAAATCCTCATGGCGTTCGCCGATGGAGAACTCGACGAGCCGGTCGCTACTGCAGTCGAAAAGGCCATGGCAGGCGATCCGGCCATCGCCAAGCAAGTCGCCGAGTTCCTGCGCAGTCGGCGGTTGGCTCGGTCGGCTTTTCCCGAGGAAACGGCAGCCGACGTATCTCCCGAACTGCAGGCTGCCGTCCAGGCCATGATCGATCGCTTCGAGCTGCCCAGTCGCCAGGGGGCTCAGTCCAGGCTCTGGACATGGATCAGTATGCCCTTCGCGAGAAGGCAGCCACTTTGGCTGACTCTGGCGGCGAGTGTAGCGGGTTTGGTCCTTGTGACAGCCGTCTATGTTGCCCGACCTCACTATTTTCCAGCGGCTGAGGCTGCCGGCCCCATCGCGCTCCTGGCCGATCCGAAGCTCGGCCGCGTCCTGAGCGAAAGTCGTTCCGGACAGGAGCAGGATCTGCCCTTCGGACGGATACGGGTCGTTTCGACGTTCCGCGTCACGAACGGTGCCCTGTGCCGCGAGTTCAAGTTCCAGGCATCCTCTGGGACCGCGGACGCTGTGGCCTGCCGCAACGCCGGCTGGAAGATCACCTTTGCGGTGACTCCGTCGATGGCTGGCGGCGCCTATGTTCCGAGCGGGGAAGGCGACCTGCTCGAGAGCTATCTTCAGAGTGTCGGGGCGGGCGAGCCGCTCTTGGATGCGGCGGAAATCGCAGCACTGCGCGAACCCGAACGCTAGCTATGACGTCGCATGGGCGATGGCATGTCAGCCAGCGGCCGGCCAAGGTAAAAACTCACAAATTCGGGAATAAGACGAGCCTGCATCCGTTTCTCATTCAGTCGGTGTGAGAGGTCTCGTATGCGGACACCATACATCCTGGCCTTCGCAATCTTTCCGCTTGGAGCAGTGGCGACCCTGTCCGGCCCGGTCCCGGAATCGTCGCGCATTAAGGTGGCAGACGCACCATCCGGAACCCTCAGCAGTGCCATTTCCGCCGTCCGAAAGATCACCTACCGCCCCTCCGCTTCCGGCACGCAGGCCCAGTCGGATTCTCCTCCGACAGATCAGGACAACCTGCGTCTCGAGGTCGGCGAGGTGCTCCCTGTGGGAACCGTGCTTCGTTCAGTTCCCAGGCATGCATCCTATCGATACGCCATCGTTCAGGGACAGAGAGCCATCGTCGATGCGGCTTCGCGGCGGATTGTCTACATCATCCGGTGATGAGGTTGGTTCAAATCGCCGGGCAACAGTCTTCCCATCATCAGAACAAGGACTATCCGATGCTCTTCGAACAATGCAGTGCGGAACAGAGTGGGCGGACCATCGATCCCGTTTCATCCGTGGCGTTGAGAATCTGCGCCGGTCCCCTCGTCCGTGCGGGATTGGAAGAGATCCTCAAGTCCACGCGCTTCGTCGTCTTAGCCGAAGAGCCGGGTCTCGACGACATGCTGTGCAATCTTCTCATCGTGGACGAAACCCACCATCCGAGTGGTCTCGCAGACCTGATTATCCAGTTGAAATCGCGGCACCGGGCCTCGCGCGTCGTGGCCCTCGCGGATCATTTTGACATCCGCGACCTAGTCTCGGCGCGGCATGCCGGCGTGGATGGCTTCTGCCTCACAACGTCACCTCGCGATGTGCTGCTTCATTCTCTCGAGTTGGTGATGCTAGGAGAGGTCATTGTTCCGTCAGACGTGATCCTGACGGTTATCGGCGAGGTGGTACATAAGGTAGGTGACTCACTTGGAACCGGGTCCGGGATCCTAAACGGCTCTGCTTCGCCGAGGCGCCCTCTATCGAGCCGGGAAATGGAGATCCTGGGCTGGTTGAAAGAGGGCGCTCCGAACAAGGTCATCGCCCGCAAGCTCAATGTAGCCGAGGCAACCGTGAAGGTGCACATCAAGGCGATTCTGCGGAAGATTGGCGCCGGTAATCGGACCCAGGCAGCGATTTGGGCAGCCGATCATCTGCCGCATGTCGCTGCAATCCGATGATCATGCCATGACCGCAACATATCGCCATTCACATCACGGCAGCATTGGACCCCTGGCCCGCTTGGCCAACGACCCAGCAAGCTCGGGATGCCTCAAGCTGGCCTACAATCTGTTCCGGCATAAGGATGAAGTGGGCCTGTACTGTGCGGTCCCGCAGGACAGGCCGGTTCCGACATTCCTGACCGAGGATAAGTGGGACTACGCCTGCCTTGCGGACACCAGCGCGTTGCCCGGCTTCGACGCCGACGCTGCCCGCGCATCCACACAGGCCGATGGCTTCTATCTCTTTGGTGCAGAGCCGTGAGTCATGACGGTAGCAATCAACGTCCGTCGGCCATGCTGGTGGGAAGCTAGGTCAGACACGAAGAGGGCGGCCTCATCGGCCGCCTGCTCTGGTGTCCACTGCGGAGCGGGGCCTTCGATTTGCCCTATGAGCCGGGGGACGGCGAGCCTTGCTGGCTCCTGACCTGCCTCTGCCGGCGGCCGACTGATCCGCAGGGTCTGGATGGCTCAGCGCGCCTCAAGGTGCCCGCCGGTTGGTGACACACCCGGTGCCTCGTGGCTTGTCGCGATGGCGGGGGGCTCGGGCCGCGTGCACAGGCCTGCCAACTGGATGAGGCCGAAGCCGAAGACCGGATCGCGCCCCGGCTGGCCCAGATCGCGAGCGCTCTCCTCCAGGCTCGTCTGGACGGCCTTGGCGTCCAACTCCGGGTGAGAGGCTAGAACCAGCCCTGCAGCGGCCGACACGAAGGGAACCGCATAGGATGTCCCTGTCCTCAACATGCCGCTGCCCTGGGCGGCGGCCGTCCAGACGTTCACTCCGGGGGCGGACAAGTCGACATAGGATCCACGGGTGGCGCGTCGGTACACGTTCAGGTCGTGATCGATGGCCGTGACAGCGACAACGCCCGGATAGGCCGCCGGATAAGAGGGCTCTGCCCCGGCCCCGTTGTTGCCCGCGGCCGCCACGATCACGATGCCCTTGGCTTGGGCCGCCGCGATCGCCGTCGCCAGGACCTCGTTGGACGGTCCCGACAGACTCATGTTCATGACTCGCACCCCGCGCTTGGCAAGGGCCTCGATGGCAGCCACGAGCGTCATCACGTCAGTCCGGTCAGCTGTGCCGCCGTCGCGATAGAAGGCGTCGACCGCAATGACTTTTGCCTGCGGCAGGAGGCCGGGCGTCTGGCTAGCCTGGTTCCCGACAAGAAGCGCCGCGACGGCCGTGCCGTGATCCTGCAACGAGTCGGTGGCATGGCGCTCAGGCAGACGGACGACCTCGACTGCCTGTTCCTTCAGGGCTGCATGGTTCACGTTCACGCCCGTGTCGATCATGCCGATGAGCGGAACCGGGCCGCATGGGGACGTCCGTGGTCCTGGCCAGTCGACGAGCGAAGCCCAGTCGGTCCGGGGAAGGACGCGACACGCGGTGCCCATGCAGGCAGACCGGGCATCATCGAGGTAGTAGAACTGATCGAAATCCACCGCGGCCCGCGCGTCGACCAGGCGGACTCTTTGCCGGGCCCGCGCCACTGATAGGCGGCCGGGCACCCGCAGCCTGACCACCTCAGGCGCGACGCTGCCCTGGGTGCGAGCCTCGACGCGAAAGCCCCGCGCCGTCAGCGTGGCCAGATCCTTCTGGGACAGGCCCGAGGCCAAGATGAAGCGCGTGGATTGCCGTGGCTTGGGTCGTCGGTCGATGGCCTCGACGGGCTGCGTCCTGACCAGAGCCCCCATCCTGGCTGCCGGCGTCCGCGCACCCACCTGGATCTGATCGGACGTCGTCCGAGCGGAGGCTGCAGCCCTGTTTCGACTCGCCCGGGCCCTTTCGCTGGCGAGTTGGCCGTTGCCGGTCGACGCGGTTCGGGAACCCGATGAATTGACCTTCGCGCTCCCCCTGGGACCTGGGCTCGCGCTCAATCCGCTGTTGGACCCGGCCTTTCCATTATTGCTGGAACTGGCATTGCCGTTGCCGCTAGCACTGTTGTTGCCCTTGCCCGCCCCGATGCCGCCGCCCGCGCTCGCTCCGCCACCGTTTGCGTGGCCCACTCCGCCGTCAGCGTTGCCGCCAAGGGCTCCGGCGTTGGAATGGCCGCCGCCGTTGCCGTTGCTACCATCGCGCCCACTATTGCCGTTTCCACCACCGGCATTCCCGTGATTACCGGCGTTGCCACCTCCGCCGTTTCCGCCATGGCTCCCGCTGCTGCCCCCGTTGCCGTTGTTGCCGCCGTCGCCTCCCTTGGCGAGGACGGACTCATTCACGATGGATAGGCTCAATCTATGGCCGAATTCCAGTTGAATGCGGAAGGGAACGGCGACCGCAAGTCCAGCAATCCCGACGAGGATGGGTCGCCACCAGCGTGCCATGCTTCTCCTCTCCGACCAGCAACGCGGCTGTTAGCGCGGCCGTTGCAGGGCGATTGATAAGTACACGCAATCCCGACCTTGACCATCGATCGCGCAAGGCACTGCACCGCATGTTGTTTATCGTACCTGAGATGAATCGAAACGAACTAATCAAAAGATGTTTCAGATCTTAAGCTTGGCAACAGGCGCGGCCTGTCTAGGGTCAGGACCTTTTAGTTAAGCTTTAGGTCTAATTCAGGCCTTCCGTCACAGGCGGCGACGCTACCGGACACGCAAGAAGAGGTCGACCGCGAATGCAACATGGTGAGGCTGACGCTTCCGACCCCGTTATTCCGCAGCTCATGCCGACCGCGGACAGAACCATGACCCGACAAGTAATATCAGCCAGACGTACAAAGGCGCCGTTCAAAGAGCTTGACCAAAAGCCTCGGAATAAGAAAACAGAGCCTGAGATGCTGCCTGAATTGAGTACCCACGTTGCTCCATTTAGCTGTTGGCCATGACGGATAATCTCACGCATAATGAAAGAATGACTAAACGGCATCGGGAGGCGTTCCTTGCGCACCGTAAGCCAAATTACCGCGCCTCAAACCTTGTATTTTACTCTACCCTGGCCTTCGCGCAATCTCCGGCAATCGCTTCCCCAGTGGTTCCTTTTTCGGATATCAAATTCGTTATCGCGGCGCTTCAATTCGATCCGCATAAACAAGGAGCATCGACGTACTGGCGTTCGGCCGCCGACGGAGAGAGCGGACCTTCCGTTGGATGCGGCGGAGGTGAAAGTGCAGGACGAGGCCGCTTATAAAATTGGATCTTCGGGCACGCAGAAGTTTATACGAGCAAACCTGGCCTGCCACGACAGCTATGAGCCTTGGTCGCGTATCCGGATGTACTTGGCGAGCATAGGAACGTCATCCACGAGAGGTGCGTTGTGTGCAGCAGTTTTGGGGAGCCCTTACTGCAAACGCAACTGGTTTCGCTGCGGCGAGAGCTCCATCGAAGGAGCCTCTTAGCAGGTCACCCGGGCCCGAAGGGCCTGCATCGGCAAATTTGTCTGGAGGTGCCATGCTTCGAGCTTTACTTGTCCCTATCATTGCAATTGTGCTGCTTTCAGGTTCGCCAGTTTCTGCCAAGGGAGAAGGCAACGGAGACAAAGGCGGTGGAAATGGTGGAAGCGGCGGCAAGGGGAGCGAGGATGGAGGCGCAGCGAGTCACGGCAATGGGCGTAGCGCAGGCGAAGGCCGTGGCAACGATGCCGGAGGTGGTGGCAGCCATGCAAACGGAAATAGTGGCAAATCAGGCGGGGCCGGGCAAGAAGGCGGATCCGCTCTCGGCGGCCAAGGTAGTGCGAGCAGCAGCAGAAGCGGAGACCGCCAGAGCGATAGGAGCAGTGGCAGCCAAGTAGGAGGGGATCTTGGCGGCGAAGGCCGCACCGCTGGTAGTCAGAGTAACGGAAATGGCAGCTTAGGGAACCGAAGCAGCAACAGCGTTAGCGTAAAATCCGGCCCGGCCCCGGTTTCGCCGTCCACCTCAACAACACCAGACAGGTTGGGCACAATAAGCCCGCCCACGATGCCTACAGATGCGGTCGCGACAAACACTGTACTAACAGCAACCCCGCTTAACATTGGAGAAAGCAATAACGAGCCGACGCTACCGCTCTCGCTAGCTCCTCGTTTTGATACACGAAACTTCACACAGACCAGTGTTCAAGGGTCAATCCTCCCGCGCGGAAGCATCCCAGTCCAAATAGTCCAAATGTGTCGTAATTCCATAATCAGGGCGGCGGTCCCTTATGGAGCAGTACGAGTAGATGCAGCTAGCGCTGGACAGCTCAATCGTACTCGAGGCGGGGGACTCGTGGCTCCAATCGAGGTGAGAGTGGCCTACACTCGAGCGACGGTTCACCAGATCCGCCAGTCTCGCATCTCATGCCGCCTCAATGCTGCCGGAGCGGTTGTAGGTTTGCAGGGATAATCAATAGGGAAGACATGGTCGAAGCGGAATGTTGCCGAGATATCAATATCTACTCGTATGCATGCTGTTTCAGCTGTCGACCCTGATCGATCCATCCGCCGTCTCTGGCGATACGGCCGTGGGAGCCTCGGTATGATGCAACAGACAACCTTGCCTTGCTACAGGAGATGGCTCTGGGACACACCGCGGGGCCAACATAGACGATCCGGCATTATTGCGATTGCAACAATGACAGGGATGCTCCTTTGCTCTCCGACAGCAACCGCGGACGAGGATGCCGCTGGCACGGCCATTCTCACAGGCACAATCGATGCAAAGGATGTCCAAGGAGTGCTGGAACCAGAACACAGCAATGCATTGCAAACAGCGACACCAACCCCGCGTACGGTAAAAGCCTTGGTTGACTGGAACCGGGTACTTCCAGTCCTGGCCGCCTCACCTGAGAGAATGGGACTTATTGCAAATATTGATACCTTCATGCGACAAGGAGACCAGGTCGGAGCAAAGCAGTTGCTTGCAACCGTCACAGACGTATGCGGGCTGGCAGTGACGCTGGACGATCATTTTCATGAAACTTCTTTGCAAGCGGCATTGCAGAAGATGGCAGCCAACAGGCCGAGTTCAAATGCGTCGGTGCTTCCCCTGCCTTCCGTTACTGGTACGATGGCCAGCGAAGCCGGAGTAAATAATGTCAACGAGGCGCTTGAGCGCGATCGGAGACGCGCCGATGCGATGCAGCGGCAATTGGAAATGGCCAGAGAAGAGCTTGAAACTCTCAAGGCAGAAAAGTCGAGGACGGTAGAGCTTTCGAGTGCACTAGAGCAGGAGAAGAAACGGGCAGCATCTACAGCGAATGACTTGAAGTTGGCACAGGACCGGCTAGCGTCAGCCGGATCCAGTGAGGATAACGTCGTTAAACTCAGAGAGGCAATGATCGAAGAGAGAGACCGAGCAGATAGAGCCCAATCGGCTTTTGCTGCAGCACAGGGCGAGCTTGGGGTTTTAAGATCGAATGAGACGCAACTTTCAGCGCTGAAGGATGCGCTTCACGAGGAACGAAAGCGCGCCACATTGATTGCCGGCAAGCTAACCTCCGTGAAAGCGCAACTTGTTGCTTTTCAGACGAGGGCAGTCAATGCCGAGAGCGCATTGCGACAGGAACAGGAGACTTCGGCCGTGGCACTCCGCAACCTGCATTTGGCAATAGCGGAGCTTGCCGCCTTGGAGACTCCAAGGTCGCTCAACCCTGCGAGGGTAGTTCCCGACATCCCACCCATGCAGAATGAGCCTCCCGCCTTCGCGTCAGATGACAAAAAAGCAGGACAAGAAAGCAATAAGGACAAACGTCGCGAGCCTTCTCAAAAAGCACGACAGGCTGCGCTACCACCAGGATCACGAGCACCAGGTGAGGCAACTGGCAGAGCTGGTCCACCCCATGATGTAGGTAACCGAGCTATTTCTCGCGACAAGAAGCTATCTGCCAAGCTGAGTCGGACGCCACGCGTGCTTATCCAGAATGGCGTGGAGATCCAGGGCGGAGATGATCTCGATTTACCGACAATCCTGCTGCCGGATGCTCGCTATTGGCAGACTGACTGAGATTGACCCTTTATCAGTTTGCGGCACTTACACAGTCGAAGGTATTGTCGATTTGCACTTTGCAAGCGAGGAACTTAAGGCACTGTCCGACGACGCGCTGAGACTCACGACGTCCGAGAGGCTATTCGGTTCACCATCCGAGATGAAGGGCAAGTACCGCGAGCGCGCCATCGGCGCGCTGGCCGGGATCTACGGCAACCCGGCCGAGGAGGGCCTCTACCCATCATACATGACGGGCTATGAAGGTCGGCTGCTCGATGCGTCCAAGCACCGCTACGCATTCCGCTTCACGAAGGACACGCTGCCACCCGTGGGCGCGTTCTGGTCCATCACCATGTACAATGGGACAACCCGGTTCCTCGTTGACAACCGATCGACCGCTATCTGATCAGTTCACCGATGCTGCCCGGTCTCAAAGAGAACGAGAACGGCGTGATCGTCATCTACATGCAGCACGAAAGTCCGGGTGACGATCTCAGGTCGAACTGGCTGCCGGCTCCGGACGGACTGATGGGTGTCGTCATGTGCCTCTATTTGCCAAAGCTTGACGCTCTGGACGGGCGGTGGAAACCTCCGGTCGTCGAGATCCTGCCCTGATCAGACGACACCGACAGAGCCGGGCGACTTTACGGACGTGAAGCCGGGGACCGGATTGGCGGCAACAGCATGCACATTGGCTTGGGTACGGCCACGAGGTAGAAGCAGCCGGCTCGTTCTGGAGCGATTGGCGTTCTGGCCCTGATGGCTGGCCTCGCCTGCGGAGCGGTGCAGTCAACCGGGGACGGCGTCAGCCTTTACATGCCGGGCTTGCGGGGGCGGCTGGCCGGCGTTATGCCCCCGCCCGTGTTCTACTTCCAGAACGACGCCTATTATTACTACGGCGAGCTGCCCGGAGCCCGACGACTCCAGATTGGCAGCGCCGTCGTCTCCAACGTCAAGCAGCGCGCCGGGATCGCCAAGGACCGCGGCGCCGACGGGAGCCGAGCCGAGAACAAGCAGCGCGGCAACGAAGATGGATGCCACCAATCCACGGACCGTGGCTGATGCACGTGCTTGTTTCATGGGGTCTTCCTTTCTGTGGACTGCCTACTCGGCGATCGCATGACCCGGATCGGCCTCATAGTCCTCGACTCGTGCAACCTCCGTGCCCTTAGACTTGGTGCCGGGCATGATCTCGAAGCGCGGATCGAAGTTGACGAAGGTCGATGCGAGCTGCTTCAGGATGCCGACGTTGCCCTCGGCCTTTGCGGTCCCGTCCGCGATCTGCGCGTCAAGGGTCTTCTCCCCGGTCATGGTCTGCTCCAGATCGGAGCGATTGATCGTGAGGGTCAGGTCCGGATTGGGGGCCGTGAAGCCCTTGATGTTCGTGAGCGTTGCGTTCCCCAGCTCGACTACAAACCGCTCGCCGTTGTCGGGCGTGATCAGGTTCATCGTGAACCGCATGTCCTCGGCCTTGCGGCTGTCCATACGAATGGCCAGGAAATTGAGGAACAGTTCGGTCGACATGGCCCGGACCACGTCGGGGCTGCTCGAGCTGGCGGTCGCCCCCTCCGGAATGCCCGTCCGCAGCTCATACGCGGCCGCGAGATAGCAGTTCCGGAGACCGGGATTTTCCTGCTGGTATCCGACCTGCTCGAAGGTGTCGGCCAGCAGGTCCTTGGCGGTCTGGTTCTCCGGTTCGGCCTGCACCAGCTTGTTCACGATCTCCTGGGCCAGCAGGTACTTGCCTTCGTCATGCAGTTGCCGTCCGCGGTCGATGATCTTCTCGCTGCCGCCCATCATCTCGACATAGAGCGGCGCGGAGTCCGCCGGTGACAGCGGGACGAGGGTTGTCGGGTTGCCGTCCCAGAAGCCGAGGTAGCGCTGCACGACGCCGCGGCTGTTGTGCTCCGGAGAGCCGTGATAGCCCCGGCAGTGCCACTTGTCCTGCAAGCTCTTCGGCACTTGGTAGACATTGTGGATCTCGTTGATCGTGACGCCCTGGTTGGCGAGATGAAGGACCTGGTTGTTCATGTGGGCGTAGAGATCGCGTTGGGCGCGCAGCACCTCCTGCACGCGGTCATTGCCCCAGCGCGGCCAATGGTGTGAAGCGAACATGACGTCCGCCTCAACGCCGAAGCGGTAGAGCGCCTCGCCGATGTACTTCGACCAGCGCAGCGGGTCGCGGACCTGAGCACCGCGCATCGTGTAGATGTTGTGCAGCGACGCGATGACGTTCTCGGCCATCCAGAGGGCCTTCATATCGGGAATGTAGGTGTTCATCTCCCGCGGCGCCTCGGTGTTCGGCGTGTTCTGGAAGACCATCCTGACGCCGTCGACCTCGAACTCCTCGATATCCTTCTCGACATGGCGCGTGGGTGCAAACAGGCCCGACGCCCCCGACGAGACGGCTTGGCCGAGGCCCTGACCGACATAGCCGTACGGACTGGCGGGGAGCAGGATGCCGTACTGGTAGAACAGGCGCCGGTTCATGGCGTTGCCGGCATAGACGTTCTCGGACACCGTGAAATCCATGAAATCGACAGGAGCGATGATGGGAACCTTCCCGGACCTCACGTCCGCCTCATCAATAAGGCCGCGCACGCCGCCCCAGTGGTCGCCATGGGTGTGGGAATAGATTACGGCCGAGACTGGCAGGCCTTCGCCGACGTGCTCCTGGAACAGCTTCCAGGCGGCGCGGACCGGTTCCGCGCTGACCATCGGATCGAAGACGATCCAGCCGGTCTTGCCCCTGACGAACGTGAGGTCGGACAGGTCGAAGCCGCGGACCTGGTAGATGCCGGGCAGGACCTCGTAGAGGCCGTAATTATTGTTCAACTTGGAAATGCGCAGCAGCGAAGGATGGATGCTGTCGAAGTCCTCCTTCTCGTCCAGGAAGCGGAAGCGCTCCATGTCCCAGGCCGCATGGCCGGCATCGGCCATGATCTTCATGTCCTGCATGGGTGCGATGAGGCCCCGCTTCTGTTCCTCGAAATCCCTCGTGTCGCCGAACGGCAGCTTGGTCCGAGCCTCCTTGAGCACCTCCAGCGTGTACTTCGACGGCGCCTTGCCCTTGGGATGGAAGTGCCCGGCAAGTGGAGCGGATGCGGGCTGCGCCTGTGCGGGACTGTCGTCCAGGACCAAACGGCCGGCAACAGCGAAGGCGGCGCCCGCCGGAAGGGATTTGATGATGTCTCGTCGGGTCGCCATCGATCTCTCCTCAATGAAGATCTGATTGTGTGCAATACGCAACGCCATTGATCATGGAATTCTGCTGCGACCAGGCTCCTCCTGGAGCTGATCCTTCTCAACCGGAAACCGTTCTCGATCCGCAAACTCCGCTTCGTCAGGCACCGGCATCGCAACGGCACAACGATTTGGTGACGAGGTCCGGCCCACCCGCCATACCAACCTGTTTCAAGGCTGACGCTTCAATGCCAAGCCCATGCCGCTCCAACCGATGCCAGCGAGGATCAGATCAATGCCGAGAAGATCCCGAGCATGAACAGACTCAAGACCGGCCACTGGGCGAGAACCGTACCGCCTACGAGCACGGTAATGACACCCGACAGCGCGACCCAACCCCATGACGTCCCCTGCATCATCTGCATGGCCAGGAAGATGCGCAGAAAGCCCGAGACGATCAGGTCGATGCCGAGGATCAGCGTCAGGACGGTGGCAGCCAGAAGCGGGATTCGGAAGGTGACGAGACCCGCGATGACATAGAGTGCCCCGAGCAGCGCCCACAGGAAGAACTTGCCCCACGTCTTCACCCTGAAAGCGTTGACGACTTCGGCGATCCCGCTGACCAGCATCATCGCGCCGACGACGGCCACGGAGGCGACGGTCGCCATGACCACGCTTCCGAGAGCGATGACGCCGGCGGCCACGTAGACGACGCCGAGTGCGACGATCCAGCCCCAACTGACACGAAGGGGATCGATGTCCTGGTCCGCACGTCTTGGAAGCGGCGTGCCGAGTCTGGCAGTGTCCGACATGGGTCAGTCCTCCGCGAGAACGGATCGCTCCGATATGGATGATCAATAAAACCATGTTCTTTGAGGGGGGCGCTTGACCGATTCAGACAATGACTTGACATCTGCGACACGTCCCTCCGGTCGATGGGCCAAATTAAGAGGTGCCTGGCTGGTGGCACATCAGGAGATCGGAGGAGTATTTTTGATCGAAAGACGGGTAAGCTTCATCCCTTGGCCAGGTGGCACTGTATGCCGATGATGCAAGCACTGCTCTTTCGTAGGCTGATGCCTTTGCAGTGCATTCTTGGCGCCTCGACTGGCAGAGCTTGTGGCAAGAAACGTCTCGTATCGTCTCTTTTCGGTGCGGCAAAATTGACCAGGCTCGCGATCGAGATCCGTCGATGCTGTCGTGAAATGTTCAGCAATTGTCCATTCTGGTCAAGCACCGACTGGACCGAAATGATATGAGGTGTGCTCACAGAGTGAAGGATGCAACGCATCCACCTCTTTGTGGAGGCGCTTCGAGGGCTGCACTTTCGGCAGTGACATGCCCAGACAGCGCCGAATGGCGGGGGCGTCAGTTTCATCCCTAACGTAGTCGCACATCGCTTCTTTGCAAAAGCGCTATGAGGAGGCTCTTATGAAAGTACTATTGAGTCTGATGTCGGCGGCCGCCTTACTGGTATCGCTCAGTGGGCCAGCTTCAGCACAGTCAACTCCCTCGAACAGGCCTTGCAAGCAGGGAGAGCAGATGATCGGTGGCGTGTGCAAGCCGCTCACGAGAACGTCTCCCCGACATGAAGGTTACTACAACGCCCCTCGCACCACCGGTAGCACATCCCGGACGGCTTCGACACGGGGAACTCCCTCGAGCAGATCCTGCAAGCGAGGAGAACAATTGATCGGTGGCGTGTGCAAGCCGCTCACGAGAGGCAATCCCCGCTAGACTCGGCAGGGCGCGCCCAACGGGAACCGCGCCCAGTTGCCCCGCTTGCATTGACCCAATGCGGCAGGATGGTCCGTTGCCTCAAGGGAATTCGTTGGGATCATTGCGGTGTGGCTTATTTCCTGGTTCCGGGAAGTGAACGACAGGCATGTCTGACCATGGGTCGGGCATCATAGCAGCGGAGGCGGCAACGCAGGTCAAGCTGAATTCCGGCGACCATCCGTCATTCCAGAACATCTCTGCCCCGCTGTGCTGGCGGGTTGTGGGCAAGATGGACGGACATCCGTGAGGCGTCCGGACTCCGAGCGAGGGTTTCCTCACGCTCTGCCTCGGCGAGGTTTCGGTTCAACCGTATCGGTTGTTGGCACCACTCGCACGGCGCACCCCGCCGTGGCCGCGCTCGCATGCATTCTCTTGCCACGAAGTAGTCCTTCGTTCCATCTCGAGACGTGTCGGTCGGCTTGTTCGGGCTTCGTTAGTCAGATGCAGAGAATCTCCTCAACGTTCCCGCGACAGTGGTCCAGATGCCGTCCTTCACGGCCACGAGGGCGGGCGTCGAGAGCACGACAGGCGGCTGCGGACGTCTTTCCCCTGCCATGACGAGGACGGCGACCCAGACCTCGCCATCGGTGTGATAGGGATCGCCCTCACCGTTGCGCCCGTTCAGCGTAGGGCCGATGCCGGACACCTGGTACCTTATCGTCACCATTCCGGCCTGAACCAGATCGTCAATCAGGCCATCGCGTTCGGCGTCGATGTCGGATGCGATGTGATGCGTGACCTGACCGGTGTAGCGGCTCACGCCGACACCGCGATCGAACGTCACGGATCCGAGCCAGACGGGCCGGCCTTCCTGGCCGCTTTCCAGGACTTTCCAGAACCGCACATGATGGCGCTGGTCCGCGCTTGATCCGACGGGCTTTTCGTAGGCGAGGTCCTCTCGTCGACCGTCGTAGAAAAGGGGGCTCACCGGCGCGTCATGGTAGGGTCGGTCGAGGAGCACGCTGTCGACGATCTCGAGACTGCTCCGCAGCGTGACCGGATCGGCCGGGTACCAGCCCGCCGCATGCATGCCGCGAACGACGTCCTCTTTTGATCCGACGAGGCCCACGTTCAGCGGATCACCGGGAATGCCTTGCGCCGTGTGCGTCACCATCGGCCGGCCTTCGAGGCCGTGCTGGTGCTCGTAGTGGGTCCACGCCGCGGGCAGTGCGACATAGGCCAGGAGAGCGTAGGCTGCGAGGATGATAATGGCGGCGACCACACCTTTCCGCAGCCGGGATGCTCCCGGGAACGAGTGCCGATCATGTACTTTCATAACGGAAACCTCCGCAAGCGGAGCCGGAGATGCGCAGGGCGACAAAAGACCCCGTCCGGTCTTTTCCGGACGGGGTGAAGGTCGGACACGCCGCGACGGAGGAAGGGATCTGGGACATCCGTGGTGGCAGCCTATCGCATCCTGGGCATTCTCCCGTGCCGCGACAGTGAGAATTGCCGCGGCGCTCACATATGGCGACTTCCAGGCTCGGGCCGCCACCCCACTGATGCCGAGGTCTCGCGACCCCGGCACCGTTTGTTGATGCGTTCAGCTACTTGACGGTCACCCTGTAGCTGAGCACCGACCTGCCAGGCTTCTGGTCGATGCTCTGCCCCTGCGCCGTGATCGCGAAGCTGTCGGGTCCGTGGTAGCCAGCGCTGGGCTCATAGGTCCACGTGTCTTTGTCGACCATCTTGAGGGTTCCGTGCTGCGGGCGCTGGCTTACCTCGGAGCTGGTGAGTGTGCCTTGAGGGCTGATGTCTGACATGCAGCCCTGTCCGGCCTGGACTTCAAAGGCGGCGTTCATGTTGGCTCCCATGATGGCCCGGTTTCCATCGATGACGCACATGCTCTGGGCAAGCGCTGGCCCGGCGGACAGAACTGCCAACGGGAGTGCTACGATCGAAAACGACTTCCTCATGATGATCTCCTCTCGATGATCCTCGATAACCAGTCGAGGTCCGCCCCCTGCACAGCTCTTGTTGGCCTTCGATCGGCGGGCACCTGGTCCGAGCACGGGACCCGCCAGTCTCGGACGGCCTGTCACGATTTGCGCTTCGACGCGGGTCGCTGGCCACGTTCGCAGCCGTATCGATCGGGTGCCTTCAAAAATCGTCGGACCCGTCCTTGCACCGGTAGCCGATGAAGCATTGCGGGTTGTTGGAGCTCGGAACCCATGCCGGCTCGGGGAACTGGTCGGCCAAGCACTCCGCGCCGCTCCTGACGAAGCGGGCATAGGTGGATGGGCTAGTATCGAGGACTACCGCGCCTTCCCGCGTGACCAGCTGGCGGTTGGCGCCGCATGTCCGCTGTGATGTGGGCGGACCGACCTGTGCGGACGCTACGGTCGCAGTTAATGCGAGCACGGATATTGCGAGCAGATATCTCATCGATTCCTCCTCTGTGTTGAAGGGCAGTTACCGGCGCACAGCTATGCCCGATCGGTCACCTTCTTGACCGGTGGGATCGTCCAAGTGCCGTCGATGATCGACGGGTTGGCCTCATTCGGCCAGTACATCCGCAGCATCAGGATGAACTTGCCGGCGGGCGCAGGCAGCCAGTTCGACTCCTTGTCCGCTCCGGGCGAGTCCTTCTGGATGTAGAGGTCGACCGAGCCGTCCGGATTGGCCTTCAGGTCCTGGCGCGCGCTGATCGAGTAGCGGTTGATCGGATTTGGCACAAAGAAGTAGGCGCCGTCGTACATCGTCAGCGACCAGAAGCCCTCTACCGGCGGCAATTGGCCCTTGGCAAAGCGCATCACGTACCTGTTTGCGCCGTCATAGGCCCGGCCTTCGCCGTCCTTGAGCGAGGTCGGATAGACGGCATCCTGCGGGCGGTTGGCCCCGAGGCCGATCGCCGTGACGAGAGCCCGCATCAGGTAATCGGTGCCGTAGATCCCGGTCTTCGTCGTGAAGCCCCAGCCGTCAATGTCGTGGACATCCTTGTTGATCTTGAATTGGATCATGATCCGGTCGTTGGCGATCTCCGGGATGCGCCTGGCGAAGTCGGCACGCAGCTTGCTCGCATCGAAGTCCTGGCCGGGCACGAGCCCGATCCGGGCGAACTTCGCAAGGGCGGGAGCATCCGCCGCCGACGGTGGATTCGTCTTCATCAGCTCCGCCAGCAGGGTGAAGTACGCCACCGCGTCCATGAGGTTCACCTGGTCGCGCACGGCGGTCTTCATGTCGATCGAGGGATCGACCTTGCCGGCAGGTGGCGTGTACGGCTTCCCGTAGGAGCTGAGCGGTACCAGCTTGACCTGATCCTGGAGCGCATGCACCTCGGCGTAATCCTCCGGCGTACCAGTGCAGTAGATGCGGCCGAGCAGCCAGACGATGTTGGTGGGGGACTTGTACTCCTTGACGCCCGCCGGCAGCGTGCCGCTCCAGCGGGGCCCGGTGATGGCATAGGTCTGGGCACCGGTGCCAGTGGTGCGCTTGCCGGGAACCTGGAATACCGTCGTCCAGCCGTCCAGCATCGGCATCAAGTAGTAGCGGTCCTTCATGTCCGGCAGGCTCAACACCCAGGGTTCCTGGCCGACGTCGAAGAACGCGGTCGTGTAAAGCGTATCCGCATTGGGCGCGGTCACGTCCCGGAACGTGGCATCCGGATAGTGCCGGAGCTTGATGACCTGGCCCATCGGCGCCCGGGTGCCCTCGGGGGCGGCCACATTGGTGATGATCCGGCGCGTCATCTCCATGGTGACCAGCGGGTAGCCGTAGATGTAGGCGTCGGTTGCCAGCCAGAAGTCCTCGAGCCCTTCGTCGATACCCAGCAGCTCGCCCAGATGGGCCTCGCTGACGGTGCTCATCGTGGTTCCGGCGAGCAGGCCCACGGCACCGATCGTCGCCTGGCGGCGGGTCAGATCCATTGTCATGACAAGTCTCCCTTGCGTTCCGGTTCCTGAATTCCGCGCAGCATCCGTCTTGCTCCACAGGGCAGACGACCATGGGTACTTACCGGCGCTGCGGCGCCACAGGCGGCCTGTGTCCCTATCGAAAGAGGCAAGTAGCCGAGCGGGTGCGGGATCGGCTCGCCGGTGGCGTAGGCGGAGGCCTCCGCCGGCCCGGTCACGGTGTTGCCGAAGATGTAGGCGTCGAAGGACCAGCTCGTGTGAACATGGGTCTCGCCGAAGATGGCCTTGCGTTCGGGATTGGCTTGGGCCTGGGCCAGCGCCGACGCCGTCATCAGGCCGAGGGTCGCGCGCCCGAGCTGCGCCTCACGAAGTCTCAGGTTGCGCGTCCGCATGTTCGTCCTCCATTGCCTTTCCGCGACTGGAGCCACCCCAGTGCCTGGACAGCCATGCCCCGCGCAGCATTCCTGTCCCGTCACGCTGGCATGCGGCGCAAGTTGCTTCGGGGGCGCTGTCGGTTGCAGACTGCCCGAACGCTAGCAACGGCGGAGGATTCACGCCTGTAGCATCCTGTAGTTTACGTGTTGGTCGTGGCGGTCAGCGCTTATGTGGGGCCGCCTGAAGAGCCCCTTCCGCAGCTGTCCGGGCCGGCACCGGGAAGCCGGCCTTGCGGGCGCCTTCGGCATAATGGGCCGCGTCCTCAGGCCGGTAGTTCCGCTTGGCCATCTCGTCATCCCAGTGCTCGAAGATGGTCGGGCGCATGCGCAGGAACGTGTCGCGCGCCTCGGCCGCCTCCGGCGCCTTGCCGAGCTGGGCGTAGATGACGGCGGCGACGAAATGGTAGAGCGGGAACTTCTCTAGCGCCGCCTGACGGATCAGGCCTTCGGCACGGGCATAGTCGTGCTGCATGTAGGCGTAGACCGCCAGAACCCCGCTGTAGTAGCCGGAATGGCCCGGGTTGCGGGTGAGCGCCTGCTCGATCAGCTCGGCGCCGCGGTGCCAGGCTCCCGCCTGGGCCAGACAGGTCCCGAACTCGCCGAGCAGCTCGGTGTCGTTCGGGTTCAGCGCCACCGCTCGCTCGCCGACCTCCAGCGCCTCGTCGGGCCGCCGGGAGAAGAACAACGCCATCATCAGGGCCTGGAGCGAGCGCACATTCTCCGGATCGAGGCGAATGGCGCGGCGGGCGGCCTCGAGCGAGCGCTCGATTGGGGTGCCGGGCCCCGCTCTCGGATTGAACCCGAACCGGTCCTCGTCGAGATATAGGACGGACAGCATCGCCCAGGCGGTCGCATAATCCGGATGGAGCGCCACGGCCCGCTCCAGGCAGGCGCGGTTCGCGGCATGGCTCTCCTCCGTCAGCGCGGCCCGGTAATCGTAGAACCGCAGCGTACACGCATAGGCCTCGAGGTCGTCGGGCGGGCGGATGCCGGTCCGGGTCTGGTCGGCCCGCTGGATGATACCGTAGGGCTGTGCCACGGCGGTCGCGACCCTGCGGGCGACGTCGTCCTGGATCGTGAAGAGATCACGGACATGCAAGTCCTCGTCGTAGGTCTGCGACCACAGGACGGCGCCGGTTTGTGCATCCAAGAGCCGGCCCGCGATGCGCAGGCGGCTCTCTGCGGCCCGGACGCTGCCCTCGAGCACGTAGCGGACGCCGAAGTCACGGCGGATGCGGGCAGTATCCGTTCCCGGCGGAATGCTGCGCGACGTCTCCCGGCCGAGGACGGTGATCTCCTTGAAGCGGGCGAACTGGCTCAGGATCTCCTCGGTCAGGCCGTCCGCGTAGGTCCTGGCCGACGAAGGCTCGCCCAGAGCTGCGAACGGCAGCACGAAGAGGGTCGGCCCGCCGGGCGGCAAAGGAGCCGAGGCCCGCGGTGTGCGGGAGGTGCCGTCGCCCCACGGGCCCCACAGGACAAGCCCGCCAAGGGTGGCAAGGAAGGCGATCAAGATGGCCGCTGCACCGAACCGAAGGGCCCAGCGCCGCTGGAGAGGTTCAGCGGCACTCCTGGCTGGTGGAGCGACGGGGGGCGCGCCATCATCCAGGACGTTCGGCGAGCGCCAGGTAAAGTGCGGGACATACCCGCCCTTGGGGATTGTGATAATAACCGGGTCCAACCGGCCGCCCGAGAGATAGTAGCGCTCCAGCACCCGGCGCAGCCGTCCGGCCTCGATGCGCACGACTGGGTCCCCCTGGGCATCGAAGTCGGCATCGCGCTCGAACACCTCGGTGCCGATGGCATAGGCCTTGATGCGGTCGGCGCGGCCGGCCAGCGTCTCCTCGACGACATAGCGCAGGAACCGGCGGGCTCGCGCCGACGCGTCGAGATCGGGACTGGCGAGAAGGATGTCGAGCTGGGCGCGCACGTCCTCTGCCGCAGGTGGCGACTGCGCCTGCGACGAGGCACCGACAGTGCCGTCGCCTCCACCGAGCATGAATCGGTCCGTTGTCCGCGGGCGTACGAGGCGCCTCATTCCGTAAGCTACAGTAACATACTCCCCGCGCGGGCGGTATGGGTCGATGCTGGGGACCATGGGGCGGCGGATCCGCGCCGCCCGAATCCGGCACCGGGGTTGCGCCATGCAGCACGCCGTCCAGGCCGCCATCGCCTACTTCCCGGACCGGGGACATGCTATCGACGAGTTGTCCCGGACGGATGACAGCTTTCGGTCGCTGTGCGAGGATTTCGCCACGGCGCAGGCAGCCCTCATCCAATGGGAACGGTCGTCCTCTCCTGTGAGGGGGGCGCGCTGCACCGAGTACCGAGAGCTGGTGCGGGACCTCGCGGCCGAGATCGAGGTCGAGCTGGACCGCAACAGGTAGGAGGCCCACGTCCCCGGCAAGGGCCATCGGTCGAAGCAGGGTTACGGGCACTGGACGGGACGGCTGGCGAGGTTAAAAAGTGCGGGCATTTGCCCACCTGAGGGTCATCGGTCGACACTTTTCCACCCGTGGTCAGGACGGTACGGGTAGGCGCAATGAGGCGGTGCGTATGGATGGTAACAGCCATGGGCACCAGCCGCTCCAGCGTAGAGCGCGCCCGGCATGCGGTTCGGCGGGCCACCCCGGCAAACGACATCTGCGTGAATGGCATGCCGATGATGTCGATGAACACCGAGGGAGGCCCGTCGGCATTGCCAAGATCGCCTTCCAGCACCGCCACGTCAAAGGTAAGTGGGCTGCCTTACATCTTCGGGTTCTTCAAGGTGACGACAGCATCCTTCACCGAGGATCCGGCCTTGTCGGACATCGACATGGTCGCGTTCGGCGGGTCCTTGGCGAAACTGTCGGAACCGACCGCCCACGCCGCGATGAGGTGGGCCGTCAGGGCGTGGCCCACACGCGGGACGGTCGGCGAAGACGATGGAATTCGCAGCGACGCCGGTGAGAACGAGCTTGCGGCCCTCGAGCCTCGCTCCTGCGAAGCTCATGACGATCAGCGCCGACTCGACCTCCGGCTTCACCTTGCCGATCTGCTTCTGACCCGGTTACCGGATTGCGTCTGGACGATGCCGCGCAGGGGTGTTCCGCCTGCACCTACAGTAAATTACTTCCATTCCACGCCCTCTTTCCCGATGATGTCCATTGCGGGACGGTGTCCCTGCGCCGTCCGAACCCGGCACATGCTGCGTCGAATGTCGGGGCCTGCCGCAGGAGCAAAGATCGGGACGGAAAGCGGTGGCGCTCATGGCTAACTTCGTCAGGCCCGCGCTTCCCGGCATCGATCGCTTGGCGCGCTGTCACCCGTTCCGCCGTGAATCCGCAAAGGAAAAGTCGATGCTCGTCAGACTGCCATTCTTCCTGATCCTGTCGGTCATTGTCGCTGGCTGTGTGTCTGGCACGTCAGCCCGCCAACCGCCCAACTACGTCGAGGCCGAGCTCACCGACAGCCCGATCCCGCGCGGATCAATGGTCGCGGTGCCGGATCTGCCCGGTGCTGTGGGCGGTCCTGAATAGACTGCACGTTCGTAAAGGCGGTTGGGCTTAGTGCCAATCGGCCTCAAGACGCCCATGCACTGATGTGCAGCGCCATAAAGGCTGGGACGGTCCGGCGGGCAAGCCAAGATCGGCAGGAGAGCGCGGGAGCCGCCGCCAAGCGCCATGGCATCAACCCGACCGCCATGCGCGAGGGCTATATGGGAGAGTGGTCTTCGGCCGGGGGCGCCACTACGCCTCACCCGAGTGCTTCCGGAAGGATGTGTCTTGCGCTCCGTGCGCACTCTTATGCGAATGGGATGAGAGCGGAGTTTCGGCGTGCGGCCCGTCCGAAAGTCCGGTGGCCGCTGGCGAGCAGCCGTGCCGGCGGCACTAAACGTAGGTCCGGATGTGGCACTTCCCGGAAGTGACGCTTTGGTCAGCTCACGAGGCGGTAAGCAAACTATCGTTTCGTTCGCAGTTCGTTACACTTTGACCCGATGCAGAGGTTCGGCTTCGCACCATGAGGCAGGGTTGCTGCTCTCTATGCAATTTGAACTGTGCTCGTTCGTCCTTGCTGGTGAACGAGAGGTGCGACCATCGGCGCAGTCTGTGGCGGCATTGGATAGGACCTTGCTGATCAGTCGATGACCACGGGCGAGAGCGTTGCACCAAAGATCGAAGGTGAATGTAAGCCCGCTCGTCATGATGGTGGATACGAACAGGTTTCACGCTCCCAGTGAGCATCATTTTACCTGATGTGAGAGGCCAGAGCTAAGGTACGGCGTTTTTCTCGATGTCCTTTGTGTAAGCTACTTGAGTTCAGCAATTGCGAGCAGGGGATACTGCTCTGGGACATTTTCCGGCGTCTGAGTTCACCCTCTCGCGGCATCCTCTAAGCTACTGTTCTCAAACCAAAAGACGATGGCTGCGGCAACGAAAGTCGGCGGGCCATAAACAAGGAATGCAGCCAATTCATGTCGGCGGGGTTGGCAATTCGGTTGGAACGGTTTAGACAATTGGCGTCAGCGGCAGTGATATTCGCTGCCGGCTTCGGCAGATCAAGGCAATTGCGTGCATTGTTGTGTGAATGGAAACTGCCTAATCTAATCGTTCACCTGTTCTCGTAATAATCATTACGTAATGGAGGGTGCCCCTAATCTTTAGACAGGGGAAAACGGGGGTTTGATGACTGATAATGACGCTACCGCGTGCAGGGGCGCTGCTGCGACCCTATCGGCCGACAAGATCGTCCTTCGCAACATATTCAAAGTCTTTGGTTCGGATGCTCCGCAAGCCATCGAAATGATTCATGCCGGACAGAGCAAGGAAGCTGTCCAATCCGAGACCCGCTGTACCATTGGCGTGAGCAACGCGAGCTTCAGCATCAAGGAAGGTGAAATCTTCGTTGTTATGGGGCTTTCCGGGTCCGGGAAATCGACGCTTCTGCGTCTGCTCAATCGGTTGATCGAACCCACTTTAGGTTCCATTCTGGTGGATGGCCACGATGTGACGACCATGAGCAAGCGCGATCTGATCGAGTTGCGCCGGCGGGACATGAGCATGGTCTTCCAGAGTTTTGCGCTTCTGCCCAATCGCACAGTTCTGGCCAATACCGCCTTCGGCCTAGAGATTGCGGGGGTTTCCGAGGAGGAGCGCAACCGAAAGGCACTCCGTGCCCTCGAAGCCGTTGGGCTTGAGCGCTATGCCGCAAGCCGCCCGGACGAACTCTCCGGCGGCATGAAGCAGCGTGTCGGTCTTGCTCGCGCGCTCGCCAACGAACCAACCATCCTCCTCATGGACGAAGCCTTCTCGGCTCTTGACCCACTGATCCGGACCGAGATGCAGGACGAGCTTCTCCGTCTTCAGGCCGAACGGAGCCGTACGATCGTGTTCGTCAGCCACGATCTCGACGAGGCCATGCGGATCGGTGATCGGATCGCCATCATGCAGGACGGCGTTGTGGTGCAAGTGGGCACGCCCGAAGAGATCGTCATGAATCCGGCAAATGACTACGTCCGCTCCTTCTTCCGCAACGTGGACGTTACCCACGTGTTCCGTGCGGGCGATATTGCCCGTCACAGCCAAATCACATTGATTGATCGCGTGGGGCTTAGCGTCAACGCTGCGCTCGAGCGTATGCGCGCCCATGATCGGGATGTCGCTATCGTCGTCGCTCGTGACAAGCGCTATCAGGGCATGGTTAGTGCCGAGTCCCTCAACGAGGCCGTTCGCACCGGCAGCCCGGATCCTTATCGGCGGGCGTTCCTGCCCGAGATGGTGCCCATCGAGGCCGATGCGTCGGTGGCGCAGGTCATGGGCCGGGTTGCCGAAAGCCGGTGGCCTGTGCCGGTCGTGGACGCCGGCGGCCGCTACGTTGGCACCATTTCCAAGTCGTCCCTTCTCATGACGCTCGACCGCGCAGCCTGAACATCGGTAGCGCGAAGGATATACCCATGGATTTCGATCTCAGCATCGGTGCTGCTGCCAGCGCCGCTGTCGAGTATACGCTCGACAATTTTTCTCCCACGCTCGACGCCGTCGCGGATGTCATCGGCTTCTTTGCCAACGGCATCAGGGATACCCTGTCCTGGCTTCCGCCGGGGGCCTTCATCGGGATAGTCGCACTCTTCGCCCTCTGGCGGATCGGTTGGAAATTCGCCATTCTCTGCGGAGCGGCGCTTCTTCTCATCGTCGGGATAGGCTTGTGGAAGGAGACTATCGAGACGCTTGCTCTCGTCATTGCGGCCACTGCGATCGCAATCACGATTGGTATCCCTCTCGGTATCCTCATGGCCCGCAGTCCTCTGACGGCGGCTGGAACGCGCCCGTTGCTCGATCTGATGCAGACGATGCCAGCCTTCGTCTACCTCATTCCGGCTGCAATGTTCTTCGGTCTCGGGGCAGTACCCGGCACCATCGCGACCGTGATCTTTTCCATGCCGCCGGTCGTGCGACTGACGGCGTTGGGTCTGACGCAGGTGAATCGCGAATTTGTCGAGGCCGGCCTCGCCTTCGGTTGCACCGACCGTCAGCTTTTGTTCAAGGTGCAGTTCCCGCTTGCCCTGCCATCCATCATGGCCGGTGTGAACCAGACCATCATGCTCGGGCTTTCGATGGTGGTGATCGCGTCCATGATCGGCGCGGGAGGTCTCGGCAACACGGTCCTGACAGGCATTCAGCGCCTCGATGTCGGCATTGGTTTCGAGGGTGGTCTTGCCGTCGTCATCCTCGCCATCATCCTTGATCGTCTGACGCAAAGCCTCTCGCGACCGGCAGCCCTAAAGATCCCGCTCCTTGCGCCCCGGCGTGCCGGAGTAAAGCAGGACGCTGCCGGAATGGAGACCGCGCCTGTCAAGGCAGGTGCGTGACAATGAGCGCCGGATCGGACTCCTGATCTGGCACTCGCCCCCCAGGAGCTGAAAGGAGAACCCTATGCTCAAGACCTTCGCCCGGATCGCCCTCGCGGCGGCCCTGACTACAGGCCTTGCGGGCACGCTACAGGCACAGGAGGAAAAGAAACCGGTCAAGATCGGCTGGACCGCCTGGGCTGATGCGGAGTTCGTCACCAAGCTCGCCAAGAAGCTCATTGAAGACAACTATTCTCAGACGGTTGAGCTTCTTCAGACTGATATCGCGCCGCAGTACCAGGGCGTGGCCAAGGGCGACATCGATGCCATGATGATGGCATGGCTGCCTGAGACCCACAAGGACTACTGGAAGCGCGTGGGCGACAAGGCCGTGACCCTTGGCGTCCTCTACACCGATGCCAGGCTCGGGTGGGTCGTTCCGAGCTATGTTCCGGAGGATCAAGTCGCATCCATCACCGACCTTACCAAGCCAGAGGTGAAGGAGAAGCTCGACGGTAAGGTGCAGGGCATCGATCCAGGCGCCGGGCTGACTCGCCTATCGAAGGAAGCAATCAAGACTTACGACCTGAGCGGGTACGATCTGACAACGGCCAGCGATGCTGCCATGGTGTCGGCCTTGGATCGTGCGATCCGCCGGAAGGAGTGGATCGTGGTGACGGGCTGGAGCCCGCACTGGATGTTTGGCAAATACGAATTGCGCTACCTCGACGATCCGAAGAAAGCGCTCGGTGGCGTCGAGCGGGTCTACGCTATCGCCCGTCAGGGCTTCCAGAGCGACTACCCGGAGATTGCCCAATTCCTGATGCGCATGCACCTTCCTCTCAACGAGCTCGAATCCGCAATGTCCGATGCGAACGAGACTTCGGTCGACAAAGCGGTTGAGAACTACATCAGCGAACACCCGGCCCGGGTGAAGTACTGGCTGACAGGTGAGATGACCTCCGCATCGTAACAGGCGAGGAACCGCCGCAACGTCTTCCGGAGTTGCGTACGTGACGACAAGCCGCCGGGGCCTCCCGGCGGCTTGCTGCTGGAACTAGTTCCCTACAATGCCCCGACGCAGCTTCGATACAATCGACCAGAATGCAGAGTCAGAGCCGCAACGAACCCTTGGCTTAGGCTGCTGACGGTCTCTCAACGGATGCCGGCATGTCTCACTAGGCTGAGAGGGAGACTCGACGCCCATCCTAACGTTCGACGTGGACAGTCGTCTCTTGGCGCGCCTGAGACGTACGGGCTTGGTCCGCTTTGGCGCGCAGGATGCGACATCTGTTGCGTCGTTGGAGGGTGAGCGATTGACCCGATGCGGACATTTCGACTTGCCGAAACACAGCCTGAGGGAAGGAGCCTCGGGCGCGGCGCTTGCAAGCGTCCAATGATCAGAAGGCTTTCGAACATTACCAAAGCTTAATGCCAGCATTCAGTCCTCATTCACCGACGGAGACCAAAATCTTACCCAGGCAACGAGTTTACCATCTGCCTGCGGAGATAGTTATGAAGAGAATAGTGTCTGGTATTGTTGCGACTTGTTTGACCGCTGCTGTTCTTGGCTCTGCGACGTCCGCTGCGAACGCGGCTACTTTACCTTTCGTGAAGCCTGACGCCGCAAATATCAACTTGCAGCAAGTGCAGTTCCGTCGTGATGACGATCGGGACAGGTTTGAACGCCGCCGCTTCGAGCGTCCGCGCCAGGAGCGCCGTGTTGAGCGTCCCCGTTTCGAACGGCGTGGCGACTGGGGCTACTACAATGGACATCGAGGACATCGGGAGTATCGTCGCGGCTATCGCCAGTACAATGGGTGGTGGTTCCCGCCAGCGGCCTTCGTTGCGGGGGCGATCATCGGGGGCGCTATCGCCAATCAGCCGACTGTTGCTGCTCCACCCGTGTATGCTCCGGGTCGCTTGAGCGCTGCCCATGTCAACTGGTGCGAGAACCGCTGGAAGTCCTATCGCGTATCGGACAACAGCTACCAGCCCCTGAGCGGGCCAAGGCAGGCCTGCGCGTCGCCCTACGGCAGTTAAGCGCAACATCAGATAGATCCAGGAAGGCGGTTCTTCGGAGCCGCCTTTCTCATGAATTCCTGAGTGCTCTCGGGCTCTCGTGTTGGATCCTTGACGGAATGGGGCCAACCGGTCCGCTCAAAGGACGAATTTCACCATCCGGCGGAAGCATTTGTACACCGCCATCGATCCGGCATGTGAGAAACTATGGAATGAAGGTCTCCCAAGGGCACGAGGCCGACCTTAGCCGTTTTTCCGCAATGGGGCTGCAAGGCGACTTTCACAAGACCTCCGTTGAGGGCTCAGGTTGACCCAGAGCTGCCCTTCCGACGCACAAAATCTGGAAGAGGGCACGTCGATGCGCTGGCTACGCCAGTTCGGCATGAACCCTTGCTCTCTGACGATAGCCGTGATGGGCAGAGAGCGGCAATGCTGCTTGGACTGAAGGCTTACCTCTGAGACCCGTTCGTAGCGGAGTTTGGCGATCCGCGAGACAAGTTTCCTGGCCTTGGTACGACTTCAAAAAGAAAGCGCCTCTCTTCCCAAGGGGCGCTCCAAAGTCCGGCCCATAGGGGGCAATAGTAATGGTGCCGGTAAGGCTCATCTATTCGGGCGCATGCGCGTTGTCATGTCGGCATACTACGAGGGATTAGTACCTTCCAGCCGATCGATGCGATCCTGCGTCATGACAGTATGGAATCCTCGAACGAGCAGAATGGTCGATGAGCGCGGCTGATGCCCTTGGTCGAGGTGCAGACCTTTCATTGCCAAGATTGGTCTGTGGCGATCGATGGCCATCGACGGAGATATGGAAGCTTGCACACGATGCAGTTTTTGACGGGCAGCACCATGGGGCCTCGAATCCAGGCATATGACTGGTCAGGCTCGCCGCTCGGGCCCATGGACACTTGGCCAGAAGCACTCCGTGTCACCCTCGGCAACATGCTCCACTCCGCATTCGCGACCTATCTCGCATGGGGGGCGGACCTCATCACCTTCTACAATGACCCCGCCCTCAAACTACGCGGGAAAAGGCCGGAGGCACTCGGGCAACCTCTGCGGCAGGCTTGGTCTGAGATCTGGGACACCGTTTCGCCGATGGTTACGCGAGCCCTTCGTGGCGAAACGACCTATGTTCAAGACGTGCCCATCGACATCGTGCAGCGACGAGGCTACCCCGAGGAGACTTGGTGGACCGGCTCAATCAGCCCTGTCATGGACGGCGCTGGCCAGCTTTGTGGTGTTCTGATTATCTTGCAGGAGACGACCGAGCGCGTGCTCACTGAGCAGAGGCTTCGGTTTCTGGTCGATCTGAGCACACGCTTGCGCGGGGTGGCAGAGGCGCGCGAGGTCACGACCACTGCCGCGGAGATGCTGGGGCGCCACCTGAGGGCGAACCGCGCCGGGTACTATGAGCTGAAGGAGAGTGGCGAATCCTTTGCCGTTGAGCGTGACTGGGCCGATGCCGCGACTCCAAGCTTTGCTGGCGAGTACCGGACCAGTAACTTTGGCCCCCTGATCGATCGCGAGTTGAGGACGGGTCGCACAGTGTGCATCGACGATGCCTTGGCGCATCCGCTCACCGCAGAAGATCCGGTCGCTGCCGAGTTCCTCCGGGCGGGAAAGCGCTCAACCATCATTGCACCCCTGGTCAGGGACGGCCGGCTGGTCGCAGCTCTCTATGTTCATCAGACCGAGCCGCGCCATTGGCGCGATGACGAAGTATCGCTGGTTCAGGAAGTGGCCGAACGCACCTGGACCTCGATCCTACGGGTCCGGGCCGAGACGGCCCTCCGGGGCAGTGAGGAGCGTTTCCGGCAGTTTGCCGAGCACTCTTCTACGGTGCTGTGGATCCAGGATCTCGAAACCCATGAGATGGAATACGTTAGCCCGGCTTACGAGGCGATCTGGGGCGAGCCTGTGGAGGCCGCGTTACGCGATCCGGGTCACTGGGCCAAGGCTCTTCACCCGGACGACCGCGAGCGCGCTAGCACCACTCTCGAGCGCGTCCAACGCGGGGAGGAAGGCACACACGAGTACCACATCATCCGGCCTGACGGTGGCGTGCGCTGGATCCGCGACACGTTCTTCCCGATCCGAGATGAGCAGGGCCGGATCCGTCGGGTTGGCGGCATCGCCCAGGACCTCACCCAACACGAGGGCTCCATCGTCTATGTGGTGGATGGCGACGAGGCCTCGCGTCGGGACCTGTGCCTTCTGCTCCAAGGCGCCGGCTACGAGGCGAAATCCTTTGTGTCGGCCCGCTCTTTCCTCGAGGTCTTGCCAGTGTTGGTGCCTGGCTGCGTGGTGCTCGATACTCGCAGCCCCGAAGCCGGTGGGCTGACGATCCCCAGGGAGTTGAAGACGCGCCGGGCCGAGTTGCCGGTCATTGTGCTCGGAGAGGCCGGTCGGAATGTTGCGGTTGGGGTTCAGGCGATGAAGGCCGGAGCCGTGGATTTCCTCGACGTCCCGTACCAACCTGAACAGGTGCTCGATGCGCTCGCCTCGGCCCAAGCCACCATCCGCGAAAGGGTCGAGCAGGATCAGGCGACTGAACGTGTGAAGGCGCTCCTTGCAGCGTTGCCACCCCGCGAGCGGGATGTGCTGGATGGGCTGCTGGCTGGTGGCACTAACAAGACGATTGCACGGGACCTGGGGCTCAGCCCGCGCACGGTCGAAGCGCATCGGGCACGCATCATGGAGCGGCTAGGGGCCCAAAGTCTACCCGAACTGGTACAGATTACTGTCATGGCAGGTCTACAAGCCAAACTGCCAGTGCGCTGAACTGGTGCTGAAACAAAAGCAGTAAGCTGCGTGATGTTGTACTCCTGGCTCGTGGCCAGGAGTACAACACAATTACGGCTGTCGAGATTTACGCCACGCGGTTAAAGCGCTGAGCCTGCACAGTCGCGCCTCGGGTCGCCTCATCGGCCACCTGTATCGTGAGCTCTGCAATCCGGCGGCTGTTGTCGAGGGTCTGTTGCAGGTTGTCGCGAAGGAGGGAGCTCTGAGTCGCCACCAGATCAGCGATTGATCGGCAGCGGGCAAGCTGGTTGAGACCATCAAGGTTCCGTTGCAGGCGCTTCTGGCTCAGTTCGAAGACCTCGCGAGATACGTCCTGAACACCACGCGCCAGAGCGGTGCCGGACTGCGTCACGGCGCGGAGGCTCTCCGATGTCTTTCCGGTTGGATCCTCTGCATTCCCGGAGGGAAATCCAAAGAGCCGTACAGCGTGCTCGGTGGAGCGCCGGGCTATCTCCGAGACGGCACCGAGGCTGTTTTCCATGGTCTCCTGCATGGCCCGTGCCATAGTCAGAGCGCCTTCCACTCCCGCCTTCATGGTGTCCGCGACGCCCTCCGTTTCGCCCTGCTCGCGGGTATGTCGGGCATCGGCTCGCCTGGTCTCGTCAATGGTTGCCATCTCGTCCTCCACTTTTTCAATGACTGCGGTAACTTCCTCGTCGCTCAGGACCTTGAGCACAGCGGGAAGCAACTCCTTCTTGTCGTCGCGGATGTGTTGTTGGAACGTTCGCCTAAGCTCGGTCACTTGGCCGATGAACTCGGCGGCATTCTTCGGCATGCGCTCCAATTCCATCAGGAGCGCTCTCGTTTCCTGGTTGTCGCGGGTGGCGTCCCGCACAAGTTCCTGCATCCCGTGCCTTGTCAGGATCGGAAAGAGGTGCTGCTCTTGAAGACCGGCCAGGAGCTCCAACTCCTCTTTCAGGTCGGCCAACAGCCGCTCGCGGGTTCTGACGGCATTGTCTGAGGTGGCGAGGAGCCTCTCGAAAAGCTCGTTCGCCTTGTCCGGTGGCGTTTGGTTGAATCGCCTGTTGGTTGCCATTGTTCCTCGCAATTCATCAAAAAGGCGCCCCAATGCAGGGCGTCGGTCACAATCGGAACTGAGAACTGGTGATGCCGGAGATAACTCGATCCGATTAACCTGTGTTAACGACTACGATGGGACAAGGGCACCGGTTTTCTACGTAGGGATGTTCCGCCATGACACCTCGCCGGAGCCGTGCATGTTGGTCAGTATCAGTTTGCTAAGTTTAAGAGCATCAGCCACGGGGAAGCACCTTGACAGTGATGCAGGAGCCGGGCGGCGCCAAGCGCGGGTGTACCTATCACCTTTACCGCACCAAGCAGCGACCTCAACTGATCTGTGCCGTGGCTGCAGATCGTCCTCTGCCCGGGTTTCTGCTTCCGGAGCTGTGGGCGCGTGAAGCCCCCCTTGGTCCGTCAAATGCCGCGCCGCCGGGTTTCCGTGAGTGCGCTGCCGTCGCCGGTGTACGGTTGAACGGCTTTTACCTGTTCCACAAGCTGTACACGGGGCGTGGACTCGGACAGACCCTCAACACCACCAGGAACAGGGCCGCATGACCGAGGAGGAGGTAGAAGTTGTTGCTGAGGAACTGGCGAAGATTGGTGGGACAGCTTGGTATCCAGGACGCCAGCAGGGGCCCCTCCTGAGGGCGGTGACAGAGCGTTATCGGGAGCAGGCCCGCGTTGTCATTGCTGCCCTTGCGCGCATGAGAGGATGCAACGGGGCCGCGGCCCATCCCGATCCCATGAAGGGTGGGGATTGCAAGGTTGAAACTTCCTCTCGGGCCCACGCGAGCCACGGCATCCGACTCGGAGCGACAGTGATTTACCGACCTGTAGGCGACCGCAGAGCCTATCCGTGCCGTGTGGTGGAAATCAGAGGCAGCCAAGCCTACCTGGCGCCCATCCTGAGGAACTGTATCGGGTGGACTTCAATCGAGACCCTTCATGTGCCACCAGAGTATAAGGCCCCTGGAAATAGATGACGTCGTTGGGAACGTCATAGGATGCCTGGGTAACCGCAGCGAACGACCGAAATTGGCACGACTGAGACCTAAGCTCGCAGGCAGCAATCCTTAGCGAACCGGATATTCTGAACCCTGTGCAGATGCGACCCTGCCTTGCCCGCTGCCCGAATTCACCATGCCGCTGCCTCATTGCGGCGCGTACCAGATTGGCGAGCTGTAGGCGCGCTCGGTGATGGTCATCGGCGTACCCGGCAGGGGCTGCGTCCCGAACCGCTTCGTGTCGTAGGCAGTCCAGCGCGGCGTCGGGATCTCGATCACCCGGCCGTAGTAGAAGGCGGGCTGGCTCGGATCGAAGTCGGGGTCCGTCCAGACCGTCGCGAGCTCAGGTGCACCTATCGTGTTCGTCCAGGTGGCGTTCGCCTCGTCGACCGTGCTGCCGACCGGCGGCAGCTTCCCGTCCGCGCCGGGCTTGCGCCGCTCCGGATCGGCCCAGGCGACGTCATAGACCTTCTCTTCGAGCTGGCCGTCCTTCGTCAGCCAGCCCTTGACGATCTGGTAGCGGTCAAGGTTCGCCCCAAGCGGATCCTTCAGCGCGGCCACCAGGAAGGTGGGCGACTTGCCTTGTGGCGCGGCCCGCAGGTCGCCGCCCATGGGCACGCCCTTGGTGTAGCCGGTGTAGGCGGGAAGGCGGCTCTCCGCGTCCTGCGGGACGAAGTCCCAGCCGCCGAAGAAGCGCACGATCATCCGCGGCCCGGTCGTGCCGTAGGTCTCCCGGCGTTGCATCGCGTCCCACAGGGCAGCGCGGGTGTTCTCCTTCGCCCACACGGCGGCATAGCCTGAGGAGGAGACCTGCCAGTCCATCACCTTGATGTGGGTCTGCGGGTTATCGAAGAAGGTGGCGCGCATGCGCTCCGGGCTGGGCTCCTGGGGTGTTGTCTTGCCGAAAAAGTTGTCCTCCTCCATGGCGGTGAGGCCCGTATGCGCGTCGCTGCTGCCGATGAGGCCGAACTTGTACGGGTTCACCCCGAGCGTCTGCCCGAGCTTGAGGCCGTTCTTCAGCGCTGAGCGGGCATACTCGAACTCCAGCATCTCCTTGGTCTTGGCGACACTGCCATCGAGATTGCCGAAATCCCAGCGCTCGAAGTTGGCGAACTCGTCGTTGGGCGACAGGAAGGGATGGGTCTCGCTGTCACCCTTGGTCTGAGTGGCCTCGTAGAGCCGCTCCCATTTCGCTCGTGTCTCCGCATATTCGCGATCGAGTTTCTTGCCGAAGGCCTCGACGGTAGGGAACATCAGGCCGTTGCTGAGATTGCCGTTGTGAGAGATGGCCAACACGCTGCCGCCGGTCTTGTCCTGGTAGGCCCCCATCCACTTCCAAAGTTCCGTCGGGTTATCGCTCCCGGGCGGATACACCGTGAACGGCTCGACTTGGCTCGCCCGATCGCCGTTGTCGCGGAAGATGACGTTGCGGTGCAGGTTGTTGCCGCCCGTGTTTGAGGTCCATTCGTGGCCGATGAAGGCGGTGAAGCGGCCCGGCTCGTTGTACTGCTCGGCGGCCGCAATCGTTTCCTGCCAGGCGCCGCGGTAGGGCCGCGTGCCGGGGGCATAGATGAGGTCCTTCGGGAAAGTCCCCTTTGAGAAGGCCTGGATGATCTCGATGGCCGCATCCGCGCCCCTGCCGGACTGGATCATGTCGTACCAGCGCCGGCCTGTCGGATCGGCCAGCACCTCGGGCTTTCCGGCGTACAGGTCGGGGAAGAAGCCCATGTTGTCGGAATGGTCTGAGACCACGAGGAAGTCGAGTGGACGGGAGAGCTTCACCGGTTGGCCGGAGGAGGCCGTCACCTGCTCGCCCCGGGCGAAGCGGTAGGCGTCCCGTGGCGCCAGCCGCGCCCCGAAGGCGCCCGCGTCGAAGGAGAACGCCGTATGGAGGTGGGTGTCGCCGAAGTACGGCCGGGTGGGAAAGTCGCGGTTGGCATAGGGAGAGTAAGGCGGCTTCGGCAGCACCTTCTCGATCTGCTCCCGGGTTGGCGTGCCAACGTCCTGAGCTCCGGCCGACGAGAGCAGGCCAAGCGTCATCAGGACCGTCAGAGCCGAACGCTCGAATGTCGCCCTCACCATGTCGTCCTCCCTTGCTCAGCTCCACCGACCCGATCTCTGCCGCGCGCCAAACGCAGTTTTGGGCTCAGAGCAATGCCACGCGCTGGATTACCCAGAACATCGCCACGGTCCCGATGGCGTAGAGCGGCACCAGCTCCGCCCAGGCGGGCCACGCCACCCGGACGCGCTTCGCGACGGTGACGAGGGCCAGCATGCCCGCAATGAACAGCAACTGGCCGGCCTCGACACCGAGGTTAAAGAACAGGAGCGCCGCGGGAATTTGCCCCTTCGGCAGACCGATCTCGCTTAGCGCGCCAGCGAAGCCGAACCCGTGCAGCAGTCCGAAAGTGAAGGCGACGATCCACGGCAGGCGTACCGCCAGTCCGAGCTGTCCCCGGCGGGCGTGCAGGATCTCAGTCGCCACAAACACGATGCTGAGTGCGATCACCGCCTCGACAGGCTTGGGCGGCACGTGGACGATACCGAGCGTCGCCACCCCGAGCGTGATGCTGTGCGCCACGGTGAAGGCGGTCACGGTCTTCACCAGCCGCCATGTTCCGGTCGTGAGCAGCAACAGGGCCAGCACGAACAGCAGATGGTCGACGCCCATGAGGATGTGATCGATCCCGAGGCCGAGATAGGTTCCCGCCACGCTCCAGGCGCCTGGGCGGGCTGGGATCAGGGCCTCCGGCCGCTGCGGCGTGAGGCGCTCGACCCAGGTGCTGCCATCGGCGAATGCAGCGCGGACGAGCACGTCCGTGAGCGTCGCGTCCAAGCCCTCGATGCGCAGGTTGTGCCCGCGCAGGTTGTCTGCCCGCAGGCGCCAGGTCTGCACGACAGCATCCCCCGTTCTGCGAGCCGCAACCGGGGTCAGGACCTCGACCAGGCCCGAGAAGGCAGGGTCCAGGGCAAGGCGCATCTCGCCCGCCATCGGCGTCTTCCACAACACGCTGAACTCGCCGGGCCGATCCTCATTCAGGCCGAGGTAGGCAGGCCGGACCTCGTGCGCCCGCCCGGCGAGCGGGAACAGGAAAGTAGCCAGGGCAGCAAGGACCGGAAGCCATCTCATGGCCGGACCTCCACCTGATCGGCGAGAGAGCCCAGGAACGGTCGTACGGACGGGTCAACAGAGACCCGGTACTTTTGCAGCAGTCCCCGGAGAAGCTGGGCCTGGGCCGCTTCCTGTCTGTCACGGCGCCACTCCCCGGCGAGCCGCTCGCGGACCTCGGCAAAGGGACGCGCCTCGGAAGGCGACACCCCTGTGACCTTGATCAGGTGCAGCCCGTAGCTGGACTCGACAGGCCCCGACCAGCGCCCGAGCGGGAGACCGAGGACGCTTCGCGCGAACGAGAGGCCGAACAGGTTGCCGAGCGTCTGCTCGTCCTGGTCCGCGAAGCTGTCGCCGAGCAGGAGGCCGTCTCCCTGGTCCTCCGGAACCGCGGACCCCGCTGACAGGGCGGCGAGGGTTGCGCCGACGCGGCCGTCGCCGTGCTCACGGCGGAAGAACACCTGGGTGAACGACACCCGTGGCGGAGTGCGCACGAGATCCGGGCGCCGCTCGTAGAGAGTGCGCAGCTCGGCTTCGGGAGGCTCAGCCACCTGAATGGTGCCGTCGAGGAGGAAGGCCATCTTCTGTGCCAGCCGGCGACGGATCACGGTGTCACCGACATCGAGCTCTAGCGCCTTCGCCTCGCGGGCGAGCACCTCCTCCCGGAGATGGTCTGCGACGAGACGCGCGAGCTCCTCATCCGTCGGCGGGCGGCGCCACTGGCGTGTCCACATCTCCGTCAACCACTCGGCATCGGCTGCGGTGATCCTAACGGCCGTCGTTGCAGCGGCTTTGTCCTCCCTCGGGCCGAACGCATTATAGGCGGCAAACAGCAGACCGCCGAGGACAAGGAAGTGCAGCAGCGGTTCCTTCAGCAGCCTCATGCCGCAGCCTCGTGGCTTCCGTCTTGGTCGCTGTGAATCTTGGCGCGAATTGCGGGCCGTTGCTTGACCGGTTCGGCCACCTGCATGGCAATTACGGATATGAGTGATGCGCCGTGTCCTGTCCGAGCCGCTCACGCCGCCTATGCGCCCTCGGCACCTGCAACACCGTTCCTGTCCATCCTGATTGCTGGCCCGAGACATAGAACGATGTTGGGTCCGGAGTTGGCACTTTGCGGAAGTGCTGAAGGTCCGCATATCGATCTAAAGCAGCCCATCATTGATAATTTTGCTCGCTGGAATGCTTCAGGAAGCAACGCTTCTACTATCGCGCCCAAACTAGTCAGGATTTTCCCAATGAGTAATGTATTTCCAGGAATTGCGCGATGACAGTTGTCCTTCCTCAGCGCCTAAACTTGAATGTGTTTGTTTCCGCAAGCCTACTTCTATAGTTGGCCCAGGTCTTCATGGCGTCTCGCCGCTCCGCGGCAAAGTCATGTCTTTGGTAGGCGCCAACAATCCCACTGAAGGTGCCAGAGGTGTGATTGAGAGCCTTCTCTACGACATGGATAGGAATGCCGAGGCGGGCACAGCCGCTGGCGAAGGTTCGGCGGAGATCGTCGGGGCCGTGGCCTTCCCGGCCCGACGGAGCAGGTGTCGCAGCTAGCGGCGCGGACCCCTTTACGCTACTGTTTTCTCCATCTCATTGTACGATGTCGCCTTTACAACTTGCGAGGGAAAATTGAGTACCCACAATCAGAGTGATATAAGGCAGGTTCTTGCGAAGGCTATTCACACTCTCCCGTCCCCGAACGACCTGCGCCTCGTGGCCCAGCGCTTTGTCGACCATGCGGTCGAGCCTCGCCTGTCGCCCTCGGACGTCGACGTCGTCGTGCAGGAGTTGGGCTATTCGGACCTCGAAAACTTCTGCCGCGATGTCGGGCTGCCGGAGCACATTGCCGAGCGCTGGAAACGCTTTGGCGTCTCGTCCGAGATGGGACAGGTCTTTGCTTTCCTCGCCCTGCAGCGCAAGAGAGTGCGGGACGCGGTGAACGAGTTCGAGTCGACGAGGCATGTCGGATTGGACGACTTCTTTCAGGACCGTGGACTCATCTGAAGGGCTGCGGAAGCCACGTCTGCGCGCGGTGACCGTCGTGGACTGCCGAGACTGCTGACGCTCAGGCCTCTTCGAGGAGCGACGTCGCCGTTTCGCTGTCCGTGATCAGCACGCGAACCGAAACGGCCTTCAAGGCGGCTCGGATCGCCTCCACCTTATGCTTTCCACCGGCAGCCAGGACGACATTCGGGATCTTGCCGACCGCATCGAGGTCGATCGCCATGATCCGGCGATTGATCTCGTGGTCGACCAGCTGTCCGTCCGACGTGACGAAGAAGCAGAGAATATTGGCGACGGCGCCCTTGGCTCTCAATGGCTTGATGAAGTCCGAAGGGACAATGCCGTGTCGGAAGATGGTGGCGTCCGGTGAAACATCGCCGACGGTGAGCAAGGCGATATCCGCGGCTTCAGCGCGAGTCCTTGCAAACTGCAGAGTTGGCTGTGCCCATAGGCGGTCTCGCAGATCCGAGTCGTCGACGATGACCGGTGCCGTAATCTGGTAGCTGTCCGCTCCGAGCGCCTCGGCCACTTTCACGGCGACGATCGAGGGATTGATCCATTGCGAGTGCGGCAGGCTTCCGACAAGTGCCGCGACCGTCGCGTCTTTGAGCTGGCGCCGTGGCAGAAATGCCAGGCTGGCATAGAGCGTGGCGCCGCCGCCGATGGCGAGGGTCGCGCCATCGTGCATCTGCTCGCCGACATACATGGCGATGGCATGGCCGATCGCCTTCTCGAGACTCCTCTCGTCGCTGGGGGTCGGTACGACGACGGTCGCGGCAAGGTTCCAGCGCTTCTCAAGTTCCCGCTCGAGCCGAATCTGGCCCGCGGTCGGCGTGTTGATGGTTGTCGTGACAACGCCGTTGGCCGTGCAGGCTGCGAGCGTCCGCATGACCTTGATCCGTGTGACACCGAGCTTCTCGGCGATCTGCTCCTGCGTGAATCCCTCCACATAGTAGAGCCAGGCGGTCTTCACTTCGAGGTCGGATGAGACCAGGGGAAGCCCGGTCTCGCGGCCCTTCTTCTTGGATGTCGGCATCCCTCTTCATCCCTTAGCGGCGCCTTCAAGGAGGCTGAATCTCCCCGTCTCGCGCTGGCCTCAATCGACGATTTGGAACATTTGTCCTTGACAGTGAACAAATGAACAATATCGTCTCCGCGTGACGTCATCAATCGGTGACAAACCAAAAGAATAAGAAACGACGGATCGGCGATATGCTCTGATATGCCGGTATCGTGTAACACTAGGAGGAAAACTATGAAGCACTTTCTGAAGGGGTTGACGCTTGCGCCGTTTGCTTTCGCCGCAAGCCTGATCGTCTCCGCCGCCCAGGCGGACACGTTGACGCTTTACACGTCGCAGCCCGAGGCCGATGCCTCCAAGACCGTCGAGGAATTCCGCAAGGCGAATCCTGGCGTGGACGTTCAGGTCTACCGCTCGGGAACCAGCGACATTCTCAGCAAGCTCGCAGCGGAGTTCGCCGCCGGAGCGCCGCAGCCCGACGTTCTGTTCATCGCTGATGCCGTCAGCATGGAGATCCTGAAGAAGGATGGTCGTCTCGCGGCCTACAAGGAAGCGAACACCGCCGGATTCTCGCCGGAATCCTTCGATGCCGACAAGACCTATTTCGGCAGCAAGCTGATCACCACCGGCATTGCCTACAATACCGGCGCCGACAAGAAGCCGAAGCATTGGTCGGACCTAGCGGATCCTTCCTACAAGGGCATGATCGTCATGCCGAGCCCGCTCTATTCCGGCGCCGCGGCGTACCTGCTGTCGGGCTTTGCTGAAAAGCCCGATCTGGGCTGGGGCTACTTCGAGAAGCTGAAGGCCAACGACACGATTGCGGTTCGCGGCAACGGCGCCGTTCTGAAGTCCGTCGCGAGCGGCGAGAAGCCTTACGGAATCCTCGTCGACTTCATGGCGCTTAACGCCAAGGCGAAAGGTTCGCCGATCGACTTCGTATTCCCGGACGAGGGCGTTCCCGCTGTCACGGAGCCGGTGGCTATTCTCTCCACGGCGAAGAATCCTGCCGCGGCGAAGAAGTTCATCGACTTCATCCTGTCCGACGCCGGTCAGAAACTTGCTCTCTCGCAAGGCTATCTCCCGGCCAAGGAAAGCGTCGGTCGCCCGGCATGGCTGCCAGAGAATGCAAAGATCAAGATCATGCCGATCGACATCAAGCCCGTCCTCGGACGGATTGAAGACGACAAGAACAAGTTCTCCAAGCTTTTCGGCGGCTAAGGAGCCTTTCGATGGCCGTATCGATCAGCCGCACGCAGGCATCTTCGGCGTTGCCGATGCCTGCCTCGCTGAAAAGAACCTTTTCGACGGAATGGATGCTGACGGGGATCGTCGTTGCGATCGTCGCTCTCCTGTCGGTCCTTCCCATGCTGCGCCTGTTGCAAGAAATCATTGCACCGGGCGGAAGGTTTTCGATCGCGGCCGTTGAGGCCGGGCTCGCCAATCCTGCGACATGGACCGCGACCTGGCACTCGCTTGTCGTCGGTTTCGGAGGCACCGCTCTGGCGGTGCTCTTCGGAACCGCCGTCGCGACCCTCGTATCCCTTACCGACGTTCGCGGACGCAGCGCATTCGTGCTCTGCTTCGTGACGCCGTTGATGATCGCGCCTCAGGTGACGGCACTCGCATGGCTGCAATTGTTCGGCCCGGCGAGCCCGCTCCTGAAGCTGCTCGGCATCGCTCCCCCCTTGGGAAGCCGCAATCCATTGTACTCCGTGCAGGGCATCATTCTTCTGCTCGGCGTACAGTACGGACCGCTGGTCTTCCTCATGGTCCGCGCCGGGCTGCGCAAGCTCCCGCGCGAGCTGATCGAGGCAGGACTGGCAGGCGGTGCCGGCCGCTGGACGGTGCTGAGGACGATCATCCTTCCGCTGATGACGCCCTCAATCATCGGCGCCTCCGCCCTGGTCTTCGTCTCGTGCGTCGGCAACTTCGGCATTCCGGCCTTCCTTGGAATTCCCGCCAACTATCTCGTTCTGCCAACGCTCATCTACCAGCGGCTTGCCGGGGCGGGGCCATCCGTTCTTGGGGAGGTTGCGTTCCTGTCAGTGCTGATCGGCGTGATCGCAATGGCAGGAATCGTGGCGCAGGACATCATCAGCCGCCGCCGCGACTACCGCATCACATCCACCTCGCTTCCCGCCGATCCGTTCGAGCTCGGACGCTTTCGCGTGCTTACCGAGGCGATCATGTGGACGATCATCCTGGTTATCCTGGTGCTGCCGCTGCTCGGGCTCCTGTTGAGCTCCCTGGTTCCCGGCTACGGCATCCCGCTGTCGCTCAAGACGGCGACCCTCGCCAACTATTCCTTCGTGCTGTTCGACCATGCAGCCGCCAAGAGCGCCTTCGTCAACAGTTCCATCCTCTCTGTCACGGCCGCGGTCTTCGCCGTGCTCGTTGCGGTGCCGCTCGCCTACTTCATCGCCTGGCGCATGTCCTGGTGGACCAAGTTTCTGAATCTCACGGTCGAACTGCCCTATGCGCTTCCCGGCGTCGTGCTGGCCATCGCGGCGCTGCTGCTGTTCCTGAAGCCGATCCCGGTGATCGATCTCCAGATCTACAATACCGTCTGGATCATCCTGTACGCCTATCTCGCCCGCTTCATGGTCCTGGCGCTGCGCCCGACCGTGAGCGGCTTCCATCAGATGGATCGCTCGCTGGAGGAGGCAGCGCAGGTTGCTGGGGCCGGGTTCCTCATGCGGCTGCGTACGATCATCTTTCCGCTCATCGCACCGGTGGCTGTCGCCGGAGGGCTTCTGATCTTCATGACCGCACTGAGCGAGCTGACGGTTTCCGCGCTCCTGTGGTCCTCCGGATCGGAGACCATCGGCGTCGTGATCTTCTCCTTCGAGCAGGGTGGCGACTCGAGCTACGCAGCGGCGATCTCGATGATGACGGTCGCCCTGACTTTCCTCCTGATGCTCGCTTCCAATTTGCTTGCACCTCATCTGCCGAACGGAGTCCTCCCATGGCGGGATTAACGATCGACCAAGTCAGTAAACGTTTCGGCGATTTTGATGCGTTGTCCAACGTATCGATCGATGTTGCTGATGGGGAATTTCTTGCGGTCCTGGGACCGTCGGGATGCGGTAAGACGACTCTGCTCCGAATGGTGGCCGGTTTCGAGAAGGTCACGGGCGGTCGTATCGTCATCGGAGGCCAGACGATGTCGGCGCCCGAGCACAGCGTACCGCCTGAGAAGCGTCGTGTCGGAATCGTGTTCCAGAACTATGCACTCTGGCCGCATATGACAGTTGCCGAGAATGTGGGATACAGCCTGAAGGTGGCGAAGGTCGCCCGCGCCGAGCGCGACAGACGGGTCGCCGAGGCGCTTTCCCTCGTCAACCTTACGGGTTTCGGCGACCGGCGTCCTGCCAATCTCTCGGGAGGCCAGCGCCAGCGCGTGGCCCTGGCGCGCTGCCTCGTCGCAGCACCGTCCCTGGTCCTGTTCGACGAACCGCTTGCCAACCTGGACGTCCATTTGCGCGCCGCAATGGAAGACGAATTCGCAGATTTCCATGCGCGCACGGGCACCACCATCGTCTACATTACGCACGATCAGGCAGAGGCCATGGCGCTCGCGGACCGGATCGCGGTCATGGACAAGGGCCGTCTCGCCCAGCTTGCGCCTCCGCGCGAGCTCTATCGGGAGCCGGCAAATGAAATGGTCGCATCCTTTATTTCGCAAGGTATCATTCTTCCGGCAGACGTGCTGACGGCTGCTGATTCCGGGCATTGCCGGGTTCGCGTCCTCGGATACGAAGTCGTCGTGCGCTGTCGTCCCGACGAGCGTCCGCGTCCCGACGCAAAGCTTTGCTGCCGCTCCCCAGAGCTCGAAGCAGTCGGGCCCGGTGAGGACGGGATTCCGGTGGCGATCAAGCGGGTCGTCTATCAGGGTGGCCGTGCCCGGGTCGAACTGTCGCCCGTCGAGCGTCCCGATCTCAACCTCCACATCGAGCAGTCGGATCCCGTAACGCTGGAAGCGGGCGTGGAAGCACGTGTGCGCATCCGTTCCGGCTGGGTTATTCCCGAAGCGAGGACTGCTCCATGATGCAGGTCGATCTGCATGGCGGCTTCGGCGAGAAAGGGCGCACGAGCATCGCGGTCCGCAGCGCGGACAGTCACATTCTTCTCGATGCCGGGATCAAGGTCGGCGCGACCGGGCGTGAGTACTATCCGGCCATTGACTCCGATATCGGAAGCATCCAGGCGCTTCTCCTGTCTCATGCGCATGAGGACCATGTCGGCGCTCTTTCCTGGCTCCTGGCTGAGGGGTATCGCGGTCCCATCTTCATGACCGAGGAGACCTGCGACGAGGCGCCGGCGACCCTCGAACACTATGCCGATCCGGAACAATTGAAGCACTTTCCGTTCCCGCGCGATCAGGTCAAGCAATTCAAGCCCGGCGACACATTGACGATCGGGGATCTGACCATTCGGACCGGTCGCTCGGGGCACGTGGTTGGTGGCGTGTGGTTCGCCGTCGGCAACGGCGAGGACACGATCGTCTATTCCGGCGATGTCCTGCCCGACAGCAAGGTCTTCGTGATGGATCCTGTGCCGTCATGCAACCTGCTGATCCTCGACGCTTCCTATGGTGCGGATCCGGTCTCGGGTAAGACTCGAGCGGACGAAATCGCCGCCTGGATTGCCGCGCACCCGCAAGGATGCCTGCTTCCGACGCCCTTGTTCGGCCGATCGCTGGAATTGCTGGCAGTGATGCCGGAACGCTTCTCGATCCATGCCGGTATGCGCGAGGCGCTGGCGTGCCAGATCGCAGCCACGGACGCGCTGCAGGCCAATGTGGTGGAAAAGCTGACGCAGAAACTCGCTGCAGCTCTGGACTGGCATGATGGCGAGCCACTTCCTGACTGTCCGTTGCTGGCGGACGACGGCATGGGAACGGCGGGCCCGTCCGCAACGCTGATTCCCATGGCCGATGCCTGCGGCTATCCGGTGCTTCTGACGGGTCACCTGCCGGCCTCTTCCCCCGGCGACCTGCTCCATCGCAGTGGCCGCGCGTCCTGGATTCGCATGCCCACCCATCCGACCTTGTCCGGCAACATCGAGATCTGGCGCGCGGCCGGCGGTCCGCCGACCCTTGGCCATTCCTGCACGCCTGCCACTCTCGAAGAACTCGGCCGGCACATCCCTTCGCTCCACACCGAATTCCGGACGGGCCAAAGCCTCAGGCTATGCAAAGGAAAGTTCGCATGAGAATCCTGGTCTGCAACGATGATGGGGTCGATGCACCCGGTCTCGCCATCCTCACCGAGGTTGCCAGAACCCTCTCCGAGGACGTGTGGGTCGTCGCTCCGGACGGCAAGCGCACCGCCAACGGTCCGTCGCTGACCATTGCTCGGCCGCTGACGATGACGCGCCTGTCGGAACGGAGGTATTCGTGCTCCGGTACCCCAGCGGACTGTGTCGTGACGGCCATGGCCTGGCTCTTCAAGGACGATCGACGTCCTGATCTGGTCCTCTCCGGAATCAATGACGGCCGCAACGTCGCTGAGGATCTTGCCTATTCGGGCACTCTTGGCATCGCCCGCGAGGCGAGCTTCTGGGGCATTCCGGCCATCGGCTTTTCCCGCGTGAAGAACCCCAGGGCGACGGACATGGATGTGCCGTGGCTCGGCGACCTGATCGGCGGACTTTGGCAACGGCGCGACGACTGGGCGATCGAAGGCCATTATCTGAGCGTCAACCTGCCCACGGCGCTGCCGGCACCGATTCGACAACCGAGAATCGGCCGCGATAAGATCGGACTATCTGCCGAAGTCGTTTCGTCCCAGGGCAATACCGTCGTGATCACGGTCCCGCGCGGCCGGGCCCACAGCTCAACCCCAGGGGACGAGAACGAGGCCATCGACGGCGGCTGCGTCACAGTCAACCGGCTGAACTGGTTCGGCGAAACACCTCTCCAGGCAGAGCTCCTTTCGGAGCTCGCCCCGCCATCCGAGGTCGGAGAAGCGTTGCAGGCCAGGGAGAACCCGGTCTCCAAACGTGCATGAGGGGCAGCGGGCGCCAGATCTCCGATCCGGGGATAGCCCGTCCCAGGCGGAGCTTGTGCCGGTAATTTGTCCTTGCGGATCCTGAAAGGACTTGCATCGGGGTGATATTGGCACTCAGTTAAGTCGGCAAAATAAATTGGGCTCTCACAATGGACGCAACCCGGACACTCATCCAGTTGATTGGCAGCGTCGCCCTCATGCTATGGGGCGTGCGCATGGTGCGTACCGGCGTGAGCCAGGCCCTCGGGGCCGAGTTGCGCCGTCTTGTCGCCGCATCGTCCCGGAACCGCCTCACGGCCTTCGCGAGCGGATTGATCGGGACCACGCTGCTGCAGTCGAGCACCGCCATGGCTCTCATCATCGGCTCCTTTGCCGGGAGAGGCCTCATCGGCCTGTCGGCCGCGCTGGCGGTGATGCTCGGTGCCGACGTGGGCTCGACGGTTGCAGCGCAGCTTCTCGCCTTCGATATCAAGTGGCTTTGGGCGATCCTTGTCGCCGGCGGATTCGGGCTGTACAGCGCCCGTGAGAGTGCCCAAGGTGCGGCGCGCGCCCTGATTGGCCTCGGCCTGCTTCTCCTGGCCCTTCAGGAATTGGGCTTGGCCGCCGCGGCGCTGCGCGAGTCGCCTACGGTGCGGGTGGTTCTTGCGGCAGTAGGCGGCGAGCCGATCATCGCGCTCGGGATCGCTGCACTGCTGACCTGGGCGGCTCATTCCAGCCTCGCCATTGTTCTCTTCGTGATGTCCCTCGCCGGAGGCGGTGTCATTCCGGTGCCGGTGGCGCTGACCCTCGTGCTCGGGGCCAATATCGGCGGCGCGTTCGCTCCCTGGGTGGCACTTTCCGGCTCACCGCCGGCAGCGAGGCGCGTGCCGTTGGGTAACCTCCTCATGCGCGGAGTTGTCGGCCTCGTTGCCTTGCCATTCGTGGGTTTCATGGCCGAGGAACTGACCACCTTCGTCCATGATCCTGCCCGCAGCGTGGTGCTGTTCCACACGGCCTTCAACCTTGGCGTCGCAATTCTCGGGCTTCCGTTCGTCGGCGCTCTCGCTGTCCTCCTCCAAAGATGGGGCAACGAGACCACGAGCATCGTCGACGAGGGACGGCCGCGCCATCTCGAAGCAAGCGTCCTCGACACGCCGTCCGAGGCCCTGGCCTGTGCCATGCGCGAGTCCCTGCGCATGGGGGACCTGGTCGATGCCATGCTGAACAACGTCCTGGCTGCGATCGAGGGCAACGACCAGAAGCTGGTGAAGGATATCGAGAAGGCGGACGATACCGTCGATCGCCTGCACGAGGCCATCAAGCTCTACCTCGTGGAGGCGTCCAAGGCGCCCATGTCCGAAGAGGAAAGCCGCCGTCTGCTCGAAATCCTGGCGTTCACGACCAATCTTGAGCATATCGGTGACATCATCGACAAGAATCTCGTCGAACTCGCCGCCAAGAAGGTCAGGCGTCAGCTCTCGTTCTCGGCTGAAGGACTCGAGGAGATCCGTGCCTTCCACGGCCGGGTCACGGAGACGATGCGCCTTGCCGCCAACGTCTTCGCGACCCGGGATGTCGGCCTGGCACGCAGGCTGTTCGCCGACAAGAGCGCCATGCGAATTGCCGAGCGCAATGCAACCGAGAGCCATTTCGTGCGCCTGAAGGATGGCAGGCCGGAATCGATCGAGACGAGTTCCATCCACATCGACATCATCCGGGACCTGAAGCGTATCCACGGTCACCTCACGGCCACGGCCTATCTGCTCCTCGAGGCTCAGGGGGATCTGGCGGAATCGCGGCTCCGGCAGAAGAGTGCCAAGGAACACCAGGGACTGTCACTTCCGTTGGGAGACCGCGCCTAAATCGTCGTGCCCGAACCGAGGGTGTAACCGTCCGAAACTTTAGTGAGGGCTGATCAGGCGCTAGCCGAAAGAGCGGCCCTCATTTCTTCAGTGGCGGATTTTCCGCACGATGCGCGACCGGGGTCCAGCTCGCCGGATATGCTCATCCAAGGCGAATGAGTTCTCCTACGAGCCTGCTGATCGCGTGGCGCTGCTCGATCTGGGGCATGTGTCCGGTGGCAGGGAACAGATGGACGGCAACGGTGCCCGGCAATCCCGTCGCGTGACGGGCGGGAATGATTCGGTCTTCTGTGCCGAAGACGACCTTCACGGGCCAGTCGAACTTCTCCAGAAGCGGGCGGATACTGAAGGCCTGCGTGCCGTCGGGGAAGAGATGGGCGGCGACCTGCTCCTGAGACCTGACGATCTCAGCATTGCGAAGTCGCAAGGTGCTGCTCACGAAGGAGGCGCCCAGGGAGCCCTCTTCGAAGACGAGTTCGCGAGCCCAGGGAGCAAGGCTCTCCTCGCTGGTCGCGCGCAGGAAGCCGGAGACGAAAGCTCCATTCATGTCGGGCCCAAGTCCGGCAGGCGAGAGCAGCATCAGCGAGCGGACATCCAGCTGCGCCTGGGCCGCGGCCCTGGCCGCAACGGCAGCGCCGAGGGAGTGGCCGACCAAGTGGGTGCTGTTGACGCCCAGAGCTGAAAGCGTCTCGAGCACCGCCGCCGCAAAGCCGTCGAGCGTGACTGGGCCAGCGAGGGGCGAGCGCCCATGCCCGGGCAGATCGATGCCGAGGATGGATCGGCCGGAGGGCAGGGCAGGGATCAGAGGCCGCCAACTGTTCAGATCCGATCCGAATCCATGGACCAGAACGAGCGGAGCGCCATGTCCTTCGCGGAACCAGACATGGTGCAGGGGCGCGGCCTGTTGCCCCGACCGCTGGCCATGCGCGGAGTGGATGGGGCGCAAGGAGCGTGCCTCGGCGACCGCGTTCGTCTCGTCGGAGACTGCGATGGACGCGAGGACGTCGCCGTGCTGGATGCGTCCACGGGGACCCGATCCGCGCAACTCGCCCAATTCGATGCCGTGCTCCCGGGCCAGACGCCTCGCCAGCGGGGTCGCTCGCACGTTCCCCGGTTCGATTACGTCTGCACGCTGAACGGAGGCGGGTGCAAGGACCGGGGATGTCGGAGCCTGGGTGGCGGGCTCCGCGGATGCATCGGCGGCGGTCGGGATGTCGATGGGAGCTCCCGGCGCGACCTGGACCGGTGCGGGCCGGGAGGGTGCGTCGTAAGCTTCGTCCACGCCGTAGATTCGAGCCACGACGCTGCCGACCGGTACCTCCTTGCCTTCCTCGCTGAGCATGTCCCGTATGATGCCGGACACCGGAGCTTCGATCTCCATCGCGGCCTTGTCGGTCTCGATCTCGAAGATCGCCTGGCCCTTCTGGACCACGGTACCCTCTTCGACAAACCATTGGGAGACCTTGCCGGTCTCCATGCCCATGTCGACGCGTGGAAGGATGACCTCGCTCGGCATCGTCAGACCTCCCTGCGAACCAGCTTGCGTGCCGCGGTAAAGATATCGGGAACCTGCGGAACGGCAGCCTTCTCGAGCTCTGGATTATAGGGAAGGGGGGACTCGGCGCCGCCCAGGCGCATGACCGGCGCATCGAGATAATCAAACGCCTCGCTTTCGACGATGGCGGCGCTGATCTCGGCGCCGATGCCCAAAGTCTTCACGCCCTCGTAGACGCAAAGAAGGCGGGATGTCTTCTTCACGCTTTCGATGATGGCGGGCGTGTCCATGGGGCGAAGCGAGCGCAGGTCGATCACCTCCGCGTCGATGCCGTCCTCCGCCAGCTGTGCTGCCGCGTCCATCGCCTTATGGACCATGATCGAGGTTGCGACGATGGTGACATGGCGGCCATGGCGGCGCGTCTCCGCCTTGCCGATCGGCACTGTGTAATAGCCCTCGGGGACGGGGCCTTTCATCTTGTAAAGGAGCTTATGCTCGAAGATCATGACCGGGTCGGGATCGGCCACGGCAGCGAGCAGCATTCCCTTGGCGTCGTGCGGGGTCGAAGGCTGCAGCACCTTCAACCCGGGCACGTGAGCGAGCCACGCTTCCAGGCTCTGGCTGTGCTGGGCCGCCGCTCCGGTCCCGGAGCCTGCCGGGAATCGCATCACGAGGGGAACCGACACGTTGCCGCCGAGCATATAGCGCATCTTGGCGGCCTGGTTGACGATCTGCTCCATCGCCAGCGTTGCGAAGTCGGAGAACTGGAACTCGAAGATCGGACGCATGCCGGTCACGGCGGCGCCGACGGCCACACCGGCGCCGCCAAGCTCGGAGATGGGGGTATCCATGACCCGTTCTTCGCCGAAGCGGTGAACCAGATCGCCGGTGACCTGAAAGGCGCCGCCATAGACCCCGATGTCCTCGCCCATGAGGAAGACACGTTCATCGGCCTCCATGGCGAGGGCCATCGCCTCCTGGATCGCCTGGGCATAGCTGAGTTCACGCACATTCGCATCCATGACAGGCTCAATCCGTATAGACATAACGAGTGACGTCGGCAGGCAACGGCGAGGGGCTCGCCTGGGCGAAATCGAGACCGGCGGCGATCTCAGCCTCCACCTCGGCGCGGACCTTCTCGATCTCGTCGGGCGCGATTAGGCCAAGCTCGATGAGTTCCTTCTCGAAAATGCCGATTGGGTCCCGGGCCTGCCAGGATTCAATCTCTTCCTTGGTCCTGTAGCGGTTTCGATCCGAGCGCGAATGGCCGCGGATCCGATAGGTCTTGCTCTCGATCAGAGACGGACCCTCGCCGCGTCGGGCGCGGTCGGCGGCTTCGAACGAGGCCGCGGCCACCGCACCGAAGTTGTTGCCGTCGACGATGACACCCGGCATCGCGTAGGCGCTGGCCCTGTCGGCGATATTCGGCACAGCCGTCGAGCGCTTGGTCGAGGTGGACATGCCATAACCGTTGTTCTCGCACACGAAGATCACCGGCAGCTTCCAGACGGAGGCCATGTTGAGGGCCTCGTGGAAGGCGCCTTCGTTGTTGGCCCCGTCACCAAAGAAGGAGACGACGACGGAATCCTTGCCTTGCTTCTTGACGGACAGCGCAGCGCCGACGGCGATGGGAATTCCGCCGCCCACGATGCCGTTTGCTCCGAGGTTGCCTGCCGCGACATCGGCAATGTGCATGGATCCGCCGCGCCCGCGGCAATAACCGTCCTCCTTGCCGAAGAACTCGGCAAACATGCGCTTCACCTCCGCGCCCTTGCCGATGCAGTGGCCATGGCCGCGGTGGGTGGAGGTAATGAAGTCGGCATCTGTAAGTGGCGCGCAGATACCGACCGCGCTGGCTTCCTGGCCGATGGACAGGTGCATCGTGCCATGGATCAGGCCGCGCATATAGGCCTCTTCCGCACTCTCCTCGAACCGTCGGATGAGATGCATCTTGCGAAGCGCCTCTCGCAGATCGGCGGTGGAAAGGCGCCTGTAGATGTCCGGCAGATTGGCAGCATGGGCTGCATGGGCTGCAGCGGCTGCCTTCTCGGTCGTGGATTCAGCCATGACTACTCTCGCGGCAGGTGGAATGGCGGACGGATCAGAAGGCTGTCCGGTGGGGCGCTCGGTCCTTATGCGAACCGCGCGTCGGTCTCGTCGAGGCGGCGGCGGATCTGCGTGACGACGAAGGAGTCGTCAGGCTGACAATTGTCGTAGGTCAAGCGGTCGCCTGCCTTGATCGGCTTGAGGACTTTGGCGCGCTCGGATAGGCCGATGGGGAGAGCGCGGCCCTTGCGGGCTTCGGACCAGGTCATGGCGAAGCCGCGGTAATCGGTCTCGCCGATCTTGCCGAGCGTTTCACCGACCTGCAGGTCGCGCTTGGCGACCGCGACGCATTCGGCGACGGGTCGGTCGAGCGGCTGCATGTCGGCGCGGCCATATGCGACGGCCCGGACCGCCGAGAGGGGAGTCTCCAAGCTCGTGAGGTGATAGGGACGGAGGATGGAGAAGCACGGACCGGGGCCGACCTTCAGGTCGATCATGCGCTCCAGGACGCGGGGGTGCTTCGGCTTCACGATGCAGAACACGCCGGGAGCCACACCCTTGCCGATGGAATAGTCCACCACGCCCGAACGATGGAGGATTCCGCCATCCTCCTTGGTGCACAGCACTTGGGCCAGTTCCTCGCGGGTGGCCTTCGGGCCGTGCATGCCGGGCACGTCCGGCACAAGGCCGGTGGCGTTGGCGACAGCCACCATTTCGACCATAGTCTTGGTGCCGTCCACGAACTCGACCAGCATGCGGGCATTCATGTTGCGCGCACGGGCCTCCTCTTCATACTCGGCCGGTACCGCGTCGAATTTGAGCGGGTTGTTCTTGCCCTTGCCGGCGGCGACGATCTCGAATCCGAGACTCTGGGCAAAGGTGATGAGTTCCAGGGTGCAGGCAGGCTCGTCACCCGCGGCGCCCGTATAGACGACGCCCGCCTTGCGCGCTTCCTCCTTGAGAAAGCGGCCGACGGTGATATCCGCCTCGACGTTCAGCATCACGACGTGCTTGCCGTTCTTCATCGCCTCGAGGGCGAAGAGGGTGCCGATGTTCGGGTTGCCGGTGGCATCGATCACCACGTCGATGCGACCAGCGGCGCAGAGCGCATTGATGTCGTCTGTAATGGCGATCTTTCCGGCCTCGATGGCGCGGTCGATGTCGGAGGCGGAGGAGGCGTTAACGACGTCGCCCGTGGCGTGCCCTGCCAGCAATGCGGCATCGCGGGCCGCCTGCGCGCGAACCTCGGAAATGGCACCGATACGTACGCCGGGCATAAGGGCAACCTCGACGACGATATCCGTGCCCATCTGACCTGCACCGGCAAGCCCGATGGTGATGGGACCCGCCTTCTCCGCCCGCGCCGCAAGTTCGGCCGCCAATCCTAGTTCTGCGATGCGTGACATGGGATCCGCCTCCGGTGGTCGAGAATGGTTCTGAGTTAATGAACTTTTGAATTATCGTCAAACACTTTGTTCACTCGGGTGGCTCGGAATCTGCACTTCATCCCCTGCTCCGGTGATCGGGCAAGAACTTGCACAAGCTTAGGAAATCATCCTGCTACGCGCCCGAGTTCCAAATTGCCGTGGGATAAATCCACTCACGGACGCCACCGTAGGACGCCAGAGGAGTCGGCTCCCATTGGGGTTCCAGGCAAAGCCTTGGCTGTCCCGTGTGCAAAGCCTAGCGATGATCGTCGAGCGACCAGGGAGCGGGTTGGACTCAGCGTTTCATATCCGGATGGAACAATGAACTGCGCGGGCCCATGGCGCGAATCCGGAAGTTCAGTATGGTTGTGCAGCAAAGCTTTTGCACAAGTTGCTGTCTGCTTCGTGTACACGTTGACATTGCAAATAACAAATGTTCTCATCTTGTCCTTGCGCGTAACGGACTCAGAAGCCCGCCGCTCAGAGGAAACGCAGTCTTGGCTCGGCGTTCGAGCCGGAGGTGGCCATGCCGATTTGGCAAATCTGTCTGATCCTGCTCGTCGTCATGTGGGTCCTGCAGGCTGTGGGGACATGGCTACAGATGCGCCATTACCGCGGTGTCATGCGCTCGATCGAGGGGCGATGGAACGATGGCTATCTCGGCATCGGCAATGCTCGCTCCAGCTTCGGTCGCGGCGTCATCCTCATGGTGGTGGTGGGACCGGACGATATGGTCCGTGAAATGCTCACCATGGAAGGGCGCAGCGTGCTGGCCAAATTCAAGCCGCTCGAAGACTTCCGGGGGCGCAGCCTCGCCAGTCTTCGTGAGGATGAGGCATTCAACAAGGTCCGCGGCAGGGCCAAGGCTCTGGATCAGGCGATACAGCAGATCGAAAAAGCTAAGTCCAAGCAACTTGAGACTTCGACCACGCTGTCTGAGCGCACCGCTTGAGAAAGCAGTGACAACAATGGGCACAAGGAGCCCGGGAGCGAGAGGGAGGAACCATGACAATCTTTGCCACAATGGCACAGCATGCGGATCTCATCGGCGATAGTCTTCACTATGCGTCGCTGAGTGCCAGCCATGCCGTCCAAAGCGTCGGATCGGCGACAGCCACGGGAGCTGGAGGTTCTATCCACGGGGCCAACGACCTTATCATCCTGGCGCAGAACGCGCCTCCGCCCGCTCCCGCCGGAACGGGGGCCGATTTCGCTGCACGTGTGAAGAACGTGGTGCAGGAGGAGCAACTCGGCTGGCTCACCACCATCGGGCGCCATTTCATCGGCGTCTTCCAGAAGGGCGGCGAAGTCTTCACCGCTTTCGTGACCGGCATCATTCCGACGCTCATCGTTCTGATGACGGCATTCTATGCAGTGACGGAAATCATCGGCGAACAGCGCGTTCATGGACTGGCCCGGGCAGCCGGACGCATTGCGCTGACCCGCTACACGATCCTGCCCGTGTTGGCGATGTTCTTCCTTACCAATCCGATGGCGTACACCTTCGGTACGTTCCTGGAAGAGAAGCATAAGCCGGCGTTCTACGACTCGGCCGTGTCCTTCTGCCATCCCATTACCGGCCTCTTCCCCCACGCCAATGCGGGCGAATACTTCGTCTGGGGCGGCGTGCTCGTGGCACTCCAGCAGCTCGAGTCCGCCGGTAAGCTGCCGGTCGGCTGGCACGTGAATCTGGCCATCTGGTACTTCATCGTCGGCGTTGTCGTGATCCTGCTCAGGGGCATCGTCACCGAAAAGATCACGCAGATCATGGCCCGCCGCGAAGGCGTGACGCTCTAAAGAACGACGGGGGAGGGAATGATGATGAAGACCTTCAAGGCCGTTCGTGTGGATCGCGGCTCCGGTGGCTGGGGCGGACCTCTGGTCATCGCGCCGACCGCTCAAAAGGACAAGATCGTGGCCGTGACGGGCGGCGGGATTCCGCCCGTGGCACAGAAACTTGCGGAAATGACAGGTGCCACCGTCGTCGACGGCTTCCGCTCGCCGCCCGCCGAGGGCGAAATCGCGGCAGTGGTGATCGATTGCGGCGGCACTGCTCGATGCGGCGTGTATCCGCGGAAGCGAATCCCGACCGTCAACCTGACGCCGGTCGGCCAGTCCGGCCCGCTTGCCCAGTTCATTACGGAGGACATCTATGTGTCGGGCGTGAAGGAGGGCAACCTGTCCTACGCGGACGACGTGTCGATCCCGTCGGCGGCCGGAGACAGCGACCTCTCGCCGTCCGTGGGAGCGGCTGCAGCCGAAGCCCGCCAGGAGATGAAGGAGCCTGTGCCGGGGGGTGGGTTCATCGGCATCGTGACAAGTGTGGGCCGCGTCATGGGACGCGCCGTCGCGATCTTCTTCAATGCCGGTCGGCGGACGATCGATCAGGTCGTGCGCAATGTCCTGCCGTTTATGGCCTTCGTGACCATGCTGATCGGCCTCATCCTCTATACCGGCATCGGCGATATCCTGGCAAAGCCCATGGGGCCCCTCGCCAACAACATCGTCGGGCTGATTGTGCTCTCCGCCATCTGCGGGTTGCCGTTCCTGTCTCCGATTCTGGGGCCGGGAGCCGTGATCGCGCAGGTGATCGGCGTGGCGATCATCGGGCCTCAGATCGCCAACGGCACCATCGCCCCTGCAATGGCTCTTCCGGCCCTGTTCGCCTACGATACGCAGGTCGGCGCCGATTTCGTGCCGGTCGGATTGGCGCTCGGCGAGGCTAAGCCCAAGACCATCGAGATCGGTGTCCCCGCCGTTCTGATCAGTCGTCAGATCACGGGGCCGGTGTCGGTCGTCATCGCCTATGCGGCGAGTTACTTCCTCTAAGGTGAACAGGGATCCATGGCAGTTTTCTACCGGACAAGAATCACGGATGTCGGCCCCGAAGTCGCCGAACTGCTCGAAGGTGGCATCCTGATCCTCTATGCAGCCGGCGCGCCGCCGGAGCTTGCCGAGGTTTCGGTCCTGCATACGGTCCAGTCCGGCCCGACACCGGACGCTCCTCCGGTTGGAGCCGAACTCCGCATCGGGGACGTCTCAGCGGTCCTGACGGCGATTGGCGAACTGTCATGGAAGAAAGTCGCGGATATCGGCCATGTCGTCATCAATTTCGACGGGGCCGATACCGCAGGGCGGCCGGGGGAGCTTTGCGCCTCCCCGGTCGATCCCAGTCTTCTGCACGGCGCTCTGGTTTCAGGCGCCGAGATCGTGATCCGAACCGCCGGATAAGCTGCGGGCCATTGATTGTTTATTGAATATGGCGGTGTCGCGACGCCGCCCCAACCGATTGGAGACGTGCGATGCAAGTCGAGCGCATGGTGTCTGTCCGGGTCCGCGAGGGCCTTCATGCGCGGCCCGCAACCCAGTTCGTGAAGCTCGCGAAGAGCTTCCACTCCACGATCGAAATCGTACACGACGGGCGGGGCGCCAATGCGAAAAGCTCCGTCAAACTCATGCTCCTCGGCATCAAGGAGGACGACGAGGTCGTCCTTCGTGCGGACGGAGACGATGCGGCCGTCGCACTCGACGCCCTGGCCCGCTTCATGGAAACACCGGAAGCCGGTCTTGACCTAAGCTCCGGTCATGCCGAGGCTGAATCAGCTGGCGAGCAGCGCGACCAAACCGCTTCCGCGGAGCCCATGCGGGCGGCACACCCCATCGCAGGCGACAGGGGCATTCCCGCGAGCGAAGGTGCTGCCCTGGGACCGGTCCATTCCTTCTTTCGAGAGCCCCTGACCTCGGAGCCGCAGCGTGTTCCCGTCGAGAAGATCGACGCGGAGGTTCTGAGATACGAGAGAGCTCTCGCAAAGACCGTCGATGTTCTCCTCGAAGGGCGCGATCAGGCCGGACTGGAGCCGGAGGATCTTCAGATCATCGATGCCTTGGTCGATGTGGCGCGCGACGCCGAACTGGTCGACCAGGTGAAAGCGCGAATTAAGAACGGCGACGATGCGGTCTTCGCTACGCTTGCCGCCGGCGAGGACGTCGCCCGCAGCTTCGAAACGATGGCAGATCCCTATATCCGCGCGCGCGCAGAGGATATTCGCGGCGTCACACGCAATGTCGCCCTGGCACTTCTCGGCCGCAAGGATGCGACCCTGGCCGATGTGCCAGCCGGAGCAATCATCATCTCAGACGAAATCAGCGCGTGGGACTTCGCGAAGGCACCCATTGCACGGATCGCCGGCATTCTCTGCACGAAAGGCTCATCGACCTCGCATGTCGCCATCATGGCGCGGACCCACGGACTTCCGGCGGTGCTCGGATATCAGGGCTCCATCACAGCGCTCCGGCAGGCGAAGGTCGTTGCCATCGATGGACGGACGGGCGAAGTGGTGCTCGATCCCTCGGAGGACGTCGCTGCCATGTATCGGGAGCGCATCGCCGGGGAGGCGGAGGAACGCACACAACTAGCTTCCTATGCCCACGTGGAGCCCAGGACCTCCAACGGCCAGCTGATCGAAGTCGCTGCCAATCTGGGTTCGCTGAGCGAGGTCGAGGCGGCGTTGAAGGCCGGCGCCATGGGCGTCGGGCTGTTCCGCACCGAACTCCTTTTCATGGAGCGCAAGTCGCTGCCGTCGGAAGACGAGCAGGCCGCCATCTACACAGAGTTGGCCGAGGCTTTCGCTCCACGCCCCGTGATCGTCCGCACCCTCGATATAGGGGGTGACAAGCCGGTGGCCGGCATCGAATTCCCGGAAGAGGAAAATCCTTTTCTCGGCTGGCGCGGCATCCGCATGTGCCTTGACCGGCCAGACATCTTCCGCCCGCAGCTCAAGGCGCTGCTGCGGGCCGCCGTCGTCGGGAATGTCAAGGTCATGGTGCCGATGATCGCAGATGTTGCCGAACTTAAGGCCGTAAAGGCTCTGGTGGAAGAATGCCGCTCCGAACTGCGAGCCGCCGGCACTCCGTTCGGACAGATAGATCTTGGTGTGATGATGGAAACACCGGCCGCAGCGTTGGGCGCCGAGGCGCTGGCGGAGGAGGCCGATTTCTTTTCCATCGGCACCAATGATCTGACTCAGTACATCATGGCCGCCGACCGGCTGAATCCGCGCCTCGTCAACCTGAACCGGGCCGATCATCCGGCCGTGTTGAAGGCAGTCGATCTCATCTGTCAGGCAGCCCGGGCCGCGGGAATCTGGGTCGGTGTCTGCGGCGAGGCGGCAGCCCGCGAGGACCTGATTTCGGAGTTCATCCGCATGGGCGTGACGGAACTGAGCATGAGCCCGGCCTCCATCGCACGCGCCAAGAAACGCATCTTGGAGATGTAGGTCTCCCGGTCGCAGCAGCGGCGATGTCCCTAAGCGCTATGGCGCGTCGTGAGCCCAGCGTCCACGTAATGGGGGCATCAGGCCGATCCTTCAGGATGACGATTGAGGCGTTGGGATGCCGACGGCGGAGAGCACGGCGCCCGCGGTGACTTCGTCGGTGATGAACACGGTGGGTTTGATCATGCGGATCGCGCCGATGATCGCCTCTGTCTTGTTGTGTCCACCAGACGTGAGGATTCGGTTGGTCGCCAGGGCGAGGCTGTCGACCGGGATCGCCATCACCCGATCGTTGACCGAGTGATCCACGAGACGCCCGTCGATCCGGTAGAAATAATACAAGAGATCCCCAACGGCGCCTTCCCTGATGAGCGACAGGCGGTCCTGCTCCGAGAAGTATCCAAAGCGATAGGCGGTGGCATCCGGCGTCATGCCACCGACACTGAGCAGAACGGCATCGAGAGAACGGCCGACCTCGAAGATTTCCGCCAGTCCGCAGCGCTCCACCAGGGCGCGCTTCGTCTCCACGCTGTCGACCAGGGCAGGGGCGGGCAGAAGAAAGCACTCGGCCTGCAGGAGCCTGGCAAATTGCCAGGCGAATTCGGCCGGGTTGTACTGCTTGGCGCGGGCGATGCCGCCGAGGAGCGACACAACCGATACATCGGGAATCTGGCGGTCGCTGACGAAGTCGAGCGACTGCAGGAGGGTCCTGCCCCATCCGACGCCGATCTTCATCCCGGGATTCAGAAATTCGGACAGGTATTGTCCAGTCGCGGCAGCGATCGGCCGTGTCGGATCTGCGTCGCTTGCGGACAGGGGAGCCACGATTGCCTCGCCGATGCCGAACGCGCGTTCGAGGGCCATTTCAAGGGCTGTCAGCTCTGAAACGGATCTGCTGAGAGAAATGCGCACTTCATGCAGATTTCGTGCGTCGGACAAAAGCCGCGTGACAGTGATGCGGCCGACTCCCAAAGCATCCGCAATCGCGCTCTGGGTCATTTCCTCAACATGATACATCCACGCGGCTCGAAGTCTCAGGCGGTCCGAGCGGCGTCCAACAAGATTTGGACGGACATCGGCTTCCACCGGTACTTCTACGGATGCTCTCTTGCGAGACTTATTCTGGGCCATGGTGGGTATGTACTGTACTGCCTGTCGACAGACAATGTGATCCTGCCAGTCTTAGAACAAATTGCACTTGGGATAAACAAGTGATCTGGCCAAGACGGAGCGGCTCGCGGTCAGTTCAGCGCGCTGCTTCCCGTCATTCAGGCCTCAGCAGGTCGGGACCGCCGCCGATGACGAGAAAGTATTCTACGAAACAGGGGCTTTCATTGATCGGAGCAGAATGCGGCATGCTGCAGTGGTGGCGCGCATGTCTGTCGACCAAAGTTGCTCAATTCAGTCGAGACCATGTCGCCCGGCATCGGTCAGGAGCTTCCTGACTGCACCGTCCATTCCTCGCCCGAGGGTGTCAGCGTAATGGTGTCGCCGCAGGAAACTTCGTCCGGGAATCGCTGGCCCGTTACAGTCCCGTTTGTTCGAAGTGCAACGATTTTCTTGGCCTTCGAGGCAATAGCCAGCGTCCAACTGCCCACCCCCTCGGCGAGGGAGTCCCTAGCAAACGGCTCGATCCAGTAGTTCGGGAACCTGGCTCTTGCCGTGGAAACCGGAAATGCCTGCGGGCCGATATAACAATATGTCGTTTCGCCGGACTTGTCCCGGACAATCGTGTCGCTTTTGTCGACCAGGGCCCTATCGACCCAATCATATTCCTTCTTGAGCTGCGAGTATGGGAATTGGACGAGTACGCCCATCACCCCCAGGGCAGCTACGAACAATACGCAAAGAGTTACCAGTCTCATGTCAACGGCCCAGCCTCTGTGACAGGGCCGGCAAGATACATAACATCGATGCGCAATGCTACTGTCTAGCTTACCCGTTCACCGGTAAAGGTTTTAGCCCGTCATGACGAGTGACGGCCGAGCGATAGAAGGCGGCGGCAGGTCCGTCTTGCACGTGTCCGTGGGTGTGGATACTATTCCCTTTGCGAATGGAAGCGAGGCATGAATGCTGGAACGGAGAGCTTCTGCGGCAGCAGAGCGATCATTCCGATCCTGTCCGAGAATCCACAGGACGCGACATCCGTGATTCTCACGGACAGGATATTTACAGATGCTTCGATTGATCATCGCCGCCGCGAGCGCTGCCATGTTGACAGGCTGTGTTTCGCTCTCCGCACCCAAGGTTCCCACCGCGCATTTTCGCTGTGAAAGCGGCGCTGACCTCAACGTCCAGTTTCCTGAAGGCCGGGCCGTGGTGACATTGCCCGATGCCTCTTCGCTGGTATTGCCTCAGCAGGTGTCCGGCTCGGGTTTTCGCTATGGGGATGGACGATACGAACTCCGCGGGAAGGGAGCTGACGCGACATGGTCCGTCATGGGGCAAGATCCCACTCGCTGTCACGCGGACAAGTGATTGAGCTGGAAGTCGGCTGTTCCAATAAGCATCGGACAAGCAGACAGGGCTGGCGGCCGCCAGGACAGTCATGCGATGGGGACCGGAAGGTAGGTTGCATATGACGACGTGGCTCCCGCTTTATCTGGCAGGGGTTTCCCATATCGCGGGTCTGTTCTCTGCCTATTATTGGTGGGCATCGAGCCGGATGACCTTCGGGCTCCCCCCCGGGTCCACGCATGCTGGCGAGGTGACGGCCAGCGTCGTGGAGGTCGAGGCCTACCTCAATCGCGTGGGTGCGCTGAATGCGCGGGCAGCGTTGGGAGCAGCCGTCGCCGTTGTCTTTATCACGACAGCGGCCGTTTTAAGTACCTGGCCGGGCTGAATCCATGAGCGGACTCGCCCTGCCGCGACGGCGTTTTCTTCTCGCGTCTCTCGGTGGCATCTCCGGGTTACGTCCCTTCGGCATCCTCCAGGCTGCACCGCGGATCCCGGATGATCCGTTCGCGCTCGGCGTTGCATCGGGATCTCCGCGACCTGAAAGTGTCGTCATCTGGACCCGGCTCGCGCCGAAGCCGCTCGAGGGGGGCGGCATGCCGGAACACACGGTTGAGGTAGATTGGCAGGTCGCCGAAGACGACCGTTTCCGCCAGATCGTTCGCAAGGGCAGGGCACTGGCTGAGCCGGCCTCCGCTCATGCTGTCCATGTCACCGTTGCAGGGCTTCGGCCGGGCCGGTGGTACTGGTATCGGTTCCGGGTGGGGCTGGCGGTGAGCCCGGTCGGCCGGACGCGCACGGCTGCGGCGCCCGGCACCTGGACAGATCTCCGCTTCGCCTATGCCTCCTGCCAGCAGTACGAGCAGGGTTTCTTCTCGGCCTATGCCGAATTGGCCAGCCGCGATCTGGATTTCATCGCCCATCTCGGGGACTACATATACGAATCGTCCTGGGGATCCCGACATGTGCGCAAGCATACGGGGGGCATTCCGACGACCTTGCCCGAGTTTCGCGAGCGTTACGCCCTCTACAAGATGGATCCCGATTTGCAGGCCGCGCACGCGGCGTTTCCCTGGCTCTCGATCTGGGACGATCACGAGGTCGCTAACGATTACACGGATGACCGCTCGCCCGCGATGAGCGACCGCGATCAGTTCCTCAAGGTCCGTGCCGCGGCCTATCAGGCATATTACGAGCACATGCCGCTGCCCGACTCCGCCCGGCCCCGTGGTCCCCAGGCGGTGATATACGATCAGTACCGGTTCGGCGACATGGCGAACATCATCCTGCTCGACGATCGGCAGTATCGCTCCCATCACGCGTGTCTGCCCGGACGCAGCGCATCGCCACGCGTCGATTGTCCCGACCGAGCCGCCGAGGACCGTACCATGTTGGGCATTGTCCAGGAGGAGTGGGTCGACCGCGCCCTTGCGGAGACGACGGCACATTGGACCGTTGTCGCACAGCAGACGCTGATGGCCGAGCGCGACCTCGATCCCGGCGATGGGCATGGCTACTGGATGGATGGATGGGACGGCTATGCCGCTGGCCGCCGCCGTCTCCTCGACGGCATCGCCACCCACAGGACGCCGAATCCGGTCGTGATCGGAGGCGATGTCCATGCCTTCTTCGCGGCAGATCTCAAGCGCGATTTCAGGGACGAAAGGGCCGAGATTCTCGCCACGGAGTTCTGTGGTACGTCGATCACATCGGAAGGGCCCAGCGCCAAAGGCATCGCGACTGTCCGCGCCAAGAACCCGCACATCAGATATGCCCGCGGCGACAAGCGAGGTTTCGCCGTCGTGTCCATGACGAAGGAACACTGCGAGGTCGGCTTCGAGGCTGTCGCCGACGAGAAGGTGCGCGCCTCGCCTGTTTCCCGCATCGCAAGCTTCGTGTGCCTCGATGGTCTGCCCGGGGTACAGGCAGGCTGACGCGGCCTGCCTGTCAGGCGATAACGGTCGTCGCGAGCGCTCCCAGAAGAGCGCCCGCCAGCAGGCCCCCGTCGTGGAACCCTAGTGCCCAGCGCGAGGGCTGACCATCCTGGTAGATCCACAAGGTGGCCCCCAGGGTCACGAGCGACCAGCCGATTCCGAGAAGACCTGCGGAGATCGAGAACATGGTGGCGCTGCCCGAGAGCGCAAAGGAAAGGATCGCGCCGGCAAGCGCCAGGCAACCCCCGGCGACAATCCATGCGGGTCGGAATGCCGCCGGGAGCGCGGCGAGACCTAATGACGGCGCATACATGGCGATCACATGCCACGCGACGACGCCGGACACGGCGCCGGACAATCCGCATCCCACCATGGCGATGGGGGTCGCGCCCATCAAGGCCGTCATCAGAAACCAAGCGGCGGCGCCGATCAGCGTCGGAAGAAGGATCGCTCGCCAAGGCTTGGTCTCGACTGACTCATCCAGGACAGTGCGCGGACGTCGATAGGGCAGGGCTGCCGTCGCGCCGAGGGCCCCGATATGGGCGATGGCTGCCGCGGCTCCCATCCCGACGAAGGTGCGCGGGGACGCAAGCGTTTCGGCAACGTTCGCAATCGTCGGCGCCACGAGGCCGGCGAGCGAGGCTGCGCCGAAGACGAGAAGCAGGGCAGTTGTGCCCTTGCCGCCGAAACCTGCCGCCGCGTGTCGATAGAACAGGCTGAATCCACCGGCGACACCAAGCCAGAACGAGCCGAGCACGAGACCGCCGAAATGCCACTGGGTGAGAGACCAGACAAGCACGAGGCCGCCGGCCGTTCCGAGACTGGCACCGAGCGAGAAAGCGGCGCGCCGGCCGAGCGTATCAAGAAGCAGCGAGGCTGGCAGTCCTGCGACGGCTGCTCCGGCATAAAAGGCTGTATAGGGCAGCGCGCCCCAGGCACGACTCGGTGCGAGAGACAGGCCTGCGAGCGGCAGGATGCCGATGATGAGCACCTGCGACAGCACCGACAGCGAAAATGCTGCGGCAAGAAAAATCGTTCCGCGGCCATCGGTGGCCTCATCGGAGGGAGCGATGGCGCAGACACAATCGAGTTGCCCTGCGCGCGGGAGGCCCGGTGATGCGGTCATGGTGTCATGTCGTCGTCATTGAGGACGCGCAGGGCAGCGCCCTGGACGTCGTCGTACTGGCCGTTTCTAAGCGACCACAGGAAGGCTCCAAGTCCGCACAGGCCGAGCATCAGCGCCATAGGCACAAGAAAGAGCAGTACGTCCATTACTCAAGCTCCTTGCAAGGCTGGGACAGCCGGTACCGTCTCGGAAACGTCGTCCGCGCCCCGTGTGGAAGTTTGCCTGCTTGCCCGCAATGCGTTGAGCGTGACGAGGCTCGACGAGCCGGACATGGCGAGCGCCGCGATGAGGGGCGTGACATAGCCGAGAAAAGCGAGCGGAACTGCGAACAGGTTGTAGATCAGGGCAAGCATGAGGTTCTGCCGCATGAGGGCATGCGCCCGCCGCGAAATTGTCACCGCGTCGAGCACCGGAGCCAGCCTGTCGCCGAGAAAGACCGCATCCGCGTGAGCCTGTGTCAGGTCCGCGGCGGTGATCGGCGAGATCGAAATGTCGGCCGCAGCCAGGGCCGGCGCGTCATTGAGGCCGTCTCCGACCATGAGGATTTTGCGGCCCTGGGCCTTGAGCCTCTTCAGCTCGGCGATCTTGTCCGCCGGCTTGGCGCCGGCGCGCCAGTCCGAAATGCCGAGCGCCTCCGCGACAGGCCCCACGGCTTCAGGCCGGTCACCCGACAGGATGCGGCATTCGAGGCCAAGCGCCCGCAGAGACTTCACTGTCCTGGCCGCATCCGGGCGCAGTGCTTGGCGGACGAGGAGAAGCGCGCGTTCGCGGCCATGGGCAAAGGCGATCATGGAAGCTTGTGCATCGTCTCCCGCCATAGCCGATGCCAAATCCTCCGCACCGCAGAAGGCCGGACTTCCCAGGCGGATCTCGGTTCCATCGACAGTGACGCGGACGCCTTGTCCCGGCTCCTCGACCGCATTCTCGAACGGGCGGGGATTCCTGGCTTCCCGTGCGGCGGCCATCGCGAGCGGATGATGGCTGGACAGGGCGAGGCGGGCGGCGGCTTCGAGGAGGTCTGGGCGGATGACGGTCGTATTGGCGATCTGCATCTCCGGCAAGGTGAGGGTGCCGGTCTTGTCGAAAACGATGGTATCCACCGTCGCAAGACGCTCCAGGGCATCCCCGGAATTGAGCAGTACGTTCGATTTGAACAGCGCTCCCGAAGCAACGACCTGCACCACCGGAATGGCGAGGGCAAGCGCGCAGGGGCAGGTGATGATGAGAACGGCAACGGCTGTAATCACCGCGTCGTGCACTGAGGAACCGCCCGCGATCCAGAGGACGGCGGTGAGCGCGGCGGCGACATGCACCACGGGTGCATAGGCCCGTGCGACCCGGTCGGCAAGCTGCCGGTATCGGGATTTGGCCGCCGAAGCATTGTCGAGCAGGCGCTCGACCTCGTCGAGGAGAGTCCCGCGCCCGGCCGCGGTTACGCGCAGGGTCAACGATCCCGCATGGTTCAGGCTGCCCGCATAGACCACGTCGCCCTCGCGCAGGGCGCGCAGTGCCGTTTCGCCCGTCACGAGGCTTTCGTCGACCTCGGATGATCCGGAGAGCACGATTCCATCGACGGGGATGCGCTCGCCCGTGCGGACGAGCACCCGGTCGTCCGGAGCCAGCGCGGCTGTGGGAACAAGCGTCGATTCCCCTGCGCCGTCGAGCCGGTGAGCGACCTCGGCCTTGAGCGAGGCGAGATTTCCCGCGACAGCCCGCGTCCTGCGCCGCATGGACTGGTCGAGATAGCGCCCGCAGAGCAGAAAGAAAAGCAGCATGACCACGGAGTCAAAATAGGTGTGCTCCGCGTGGTTGATCGTTTCGATCACCGACATGATGAGCGCCAGCAGGATCCCGATGGTGATCGGGACATCCATGTTTGTGCGTCCGCTCCTGAGGGCGTTGATGGCGCTGCGGAAGAACGGCTGTCCGGCATAGGCGACGGCGGGCAGGGAAATGAGTGCGGCAAGCCAGTGAAAGAAATCGCGCGTTTCCGGCGAGATGTCGCTGACATTGCCCGACCATACCGAGACGGCAAGCAGCATGATGTTCATCGACGCGAACCCTGCGACCGCAAGACACTTGAGGAGCCATTGCGCGCGGCGTGCTTCGTCCTCCTCCACGGCGCGGGCCTGGAAGGGGTGGGCGCGGTAGCCGAGCCGCCGCAACTCTTCCACGCACAGGGCAGGGTCGAGCGCACCCTGCCAGTGCAGGGCAAGCCGGTGAGTGGTGTAGTTGAGGCGGGCCTCAAGAAGCCCGGGCAGGTGCTGAAGGCCGCCCTCGATCTCGTTGATGCACGCGGCGCAATCGATCCCCTCGATGGCAAGGTCGAGATGGAACGTGCCGTCGTCCTGGCGCTTCACATAAACGGAAAGATCGAGTGTCTCGGCCATGAGGCCATCCCTCAAAGGCTGATGCGGCTCTTCGACCGGAAGACCGTGTCGGTGTCGCGCCTGAACGTGATCATCAGATCCCACTGCCCGTGGCGCAAGGGCGTCTCGGTCTGAAAGCGTCCCGTTGCGACCTCGACTGCATCGAGCAGAACGTCACGACGGCGGTCCGTCGGGTGTGCGAGGCGAATCTCCGGGACCAGGCCAGCGAGTTCGCGGGCCCCGCCGTCGCGGGCCGTGATCGTGATGCGGGTGGTTTCCGCTCCCGGCTGCAGCTGGGCATCGACCTTCCAGTGGCGGGCATCCTGCGCCTGGGCGGCGGCGACATCGTTCTTGAAGGCGAGCCCGGCCTTGTAGGAACTCTCCGTCTCGACTCCGCTGAAGCTCGACACTGCAACGCGTGCCATCACGATGTTCACGGCGAAAACGACGGCGAAGAAGCCGACGAGATAGAGCAGAACCATGCGTCCGGTCAGCGGGCGGGGGGAGCGATGAGCTTTTGCCATGGGCATGCCGGATCCTTCTCAAGGCGCCATGAAGTGGTCGCTGGCGCGGGCCGTTTCGCCGCTCGCGATGTCGGTCAGGGTGAAGTGGAGATTCATCGACGATGGGCGCATCTCATCGCCTGCCGTCACGAGAATGCGGGCCTCGAGCGTCTGGTCCGGCCCGACGACCACGACAGGACGGTTCTGCTGGTCGATCTGGCCGCCGACGATGTCGAGCTTCGCACCCGGCACGCCATCGACGCCGAGAGCATAGCGGCGCTCCTCGAGGTTCTTGTTGGCGATTCGGATCGTGAAGGCGTTGCGGATCGAGCCGTCTGAGAGGCGTACGAAGAGCGGATTCCGGTCGTGCATGACGCTGAGGTCGATGGTATGGCGCGTCGCGAGAGCCACCGCCATGATGGCCCCTACCAGGATGATGAGGCCGGCATAGAGGATCGTTCGCGGGCGGACGATGCGACGCACCTCGGGCCGACCTTCGATCCGCGCCTGGACATTCATGTCGGTGTCATAGGCAATGAGATTTGCCGGGCGACCAATCTTCGCCATGACCGTGTTGCAGGCGTCGATGCACAGGCCGCATTGGATACAATCGAGCTGAAGACCCTCGCGGATATCGACCCCGGTTGGGCAGACGGCGACGCACTGGTCGCAGTCGATGCAATCGCCGGCAGGCATGCCCTGGCGCTTGAGGACATCGTTCTTCTTCATCGAGCCACGAGGCTCGCCGCGGTCGTAGCGATAGGTGACGTTGAGGGCATATTCGTCGGTCAGCGCGGCCTGGATTCGCGGCCATGGGCACATGTAGGTGCAGACCTGCTCGCGCATGAATCCTGCGAGCGTATAGGTCGTAAAGGTCAGGATGCCGATCCAGATATAGGCGATGGCGGGAGCCTGGAACGTGAGCAACTGACCGACGAGGGTCGGCGCATCGGCGAAATAGAGCACCCAGGCGCCGCCGGTCCACCAGGCGATCAGCAACCAGATCGAATGTTTCAGGATTTTCAGAGTGACGATTTCGAGCCTGGCCTTCTCCTTCTCACGCTTCGCCCGGTCGCGGCGCTCGCCTTCGATCAGCCGCTCGACCGCGTAGAACAGGTCGGTCCAGACCGTCTGGGGACAGAGATAGCCGCACCAGAGGCGACCGGCGACCGCGTTCATGAGAAACAGAGTCAGGGCCGCAAGGATTAGCAGGCCGGTGAGATAATAGACCTCCTGCGGCCAGATCTCGATGAAGAAGAAATAGAATCGCCGGTTCGGCAGATCGACCAGAATGGCCTGGCTCGGAGCGTTCGGTCCCCTGTCCCAGCGGATGAAGGGGAGGAAGTAGTAGATGCCGAGAGTGACGAGGAGGACCACCCACTTGATAGCCCGGAAGCGCCCCTTGACCGCTTGCGGATAGATCTTCTTGCGCGGGGCATAAAGCGGCTGCTCGTCGGCCTGATCCGGCGTCTTGGGAGTGATGTGTCCGGCAAGGGGAGCGTCAGCCATGAAATCCGCCGCAGGTGGTCATTTGAAATCGCACCCTTCATAGGCTCGCATCGGGCGGGTCGCTTTGATTTCGGTCAAAGAAACAGGCCGGCGGATGTCCGCCGGCCTGCCACAATCGACAGCAACCCTCTTTATTGCGGCCGGCCGCCACCAAGGGAGTGGACGTAGAGGGTCAGGGCCTTGATGGTGGTGTCGTCGAGCCGTCCATGCCATGCCGGCATGACACCTCCGCGGCCATTGGTCAGCCCTTCCACGATGGTGGCCTTGGCCGAGCCGAACAGCCAGATCTTGTCGGAGAGATTCGGAGCGCCGAGTTCCTGGCTGCCCTGTCCCTTGTCGCCATGACACGCGGCGCAATTGTCGGCGAAGATCTTGGCTCCCGCCGTGAGATCCGCACCCTGGTCAACCGGAAGGCCAGACAGGGACCGCACGAAATCGGCCACCTGCGAGATCTCCTGGCGCTTGAGCATGCCGTCGCGTCCGAAGGCCGGCATGGAGCCCTGGTGGCCCTGGTCGCTCGTGGAGCGGGCACCGAACTGGATCGTCTGCTCCACCTGGGCCAGGGTTCCGCCCCAGAGCCAGTCGTCGTCATTCAGGTTGGGATAGCCCACGGCGCCGGCACCGCCAGCACCATGGCAGGGCGCGCAGTTGTCGCCGAAGGCTGCCTTGCCCTGGGCGCGGGCGAAAGCGAAAAGTTCCGGGTTGGCAGAAACCTGCTCGAGCGGTGTCTCGGCCAGCTTCGCATTCATTCCGGCACGCTGGTTCTTGAGAGACGCAAGATCGACCTCGATCGCATCCCGCGACTGCCATCCGAGAGCGCCCTTGGTGTACGACGAAACGAGTGGCCAGGCCGGGTAGGCGATGCAATAGGCGATGGCCCACACGATGGTGGCGTAGAAGGTCCACAGCCACCAGCGCGGAAGCGGCGTGTTGAGTTCCTGGATATCGTCCCAGCTATGTCCCGTCGTCGTGATTCCGGTGACGGAATCGACGGGTCCCTGTGTTTCGTGGGCCATGGATCAATCCTCCTGGAGAGGCATACGGGCGGCCGCATCGAAGCGGTCTTTCCGCGAAGGGGCGAGGGCATAGATCAGCACCACCGCGAAGACCGCGACGAAGTAGGCGAGCCCCCAGGTCTGGGCGAATTCGGCAAGAAATTTATAGGTCGCTGGCATGATGTTTCGTCCTCAGCGCACGTTGGCCTTGTTGTCGTAGAGCTTGAAGTCGACCTGCGTGCCGAGCATCTGGAGATAGGCGATCAGCGCATCCGCTTCCGTAACCTTCTGCTGGGTGACATCGAAGTTGCGCACCTGTGCTCCCGGATAGCGTTTGACGAGATCGTCCGCATTCGGTGCATCGGTCGTCGCCTGCGTACGGACGTCGCTGGTCGCCTTCGCGATCATCTCCGGCGTGTAGGGAACGCCGAGCAGTGCCTGCACCTTCATGTCTTCCGCCACATTTTCGGCATCGAGTTCGTTCTGCGCCAGCCAGGGGTAGGAGGGCATGATCGAGCCCGGCACGACGGCACGGGGATTCAGCAGGTGGTCCCGGTGCCAATCGTCGGAATACTTGTTGCCGACACGGGCGAGGTCGGGACCGGTGCGCTTCGATCCCCACTGGAAGGGACGGTCGTACATGCTTTCCGCCGCAAGGGAGTAATGGCCATAACGCTCCACCTCGTCGCGCAAGGGACGGACCATCTGGCTGTGGCAGTTGTAGCAGCCCTCGCGGACATAGATGTTGCGGCCGGCGAGTTCGAGCGGGGTGTAGGGCCTGACGCCCTCCACCTTCTCGATGGTGCTCTTGAGGTAGAAGAGCGGGACGATCTCGACGAGACCGCCGATGGCGATGACGATCAATACGCCGATGACAAGAATGATCGAGTTGGTCTCGAAGATTTTGTGACGAGCCCAAAGGGACATGATCGGTTCCTTTATTCCGCTGCGACCAGGACCGGTTGGGAGGCGTGCGGTGCTTCCGCGACTGCCTTCCCGACGGTGATGGTCTTCCAGACGTTCCACGCCATGATCAGGCTGCCGGCAACGAAGAGGGCACCGCCGAGCGCACGGATGACATAGAAGGGTTGCATCGCCTCCACGACCTCGATGAACGAGTATTCAAGGAAGCCGAGGCTGGTATAGGCGCGCCACATGAGGCCCTGAAGAATGCCTGCAACCCACATCGACGAGATGTAAAGGACGATGCCGAGCGTCGAGATCCAGAAGTGCCACGACACGGCCTTCATGGAGTAGAGGCGCTCCTTCTTCCAGAGCCACGGCACGAGGCAGTAGATCGCGCCGAACGAGACATAGGCCACCCAGCCGAGCGCGCCGGAATGGACGTGCCCAATGGTCCAGTCGGTATAGTGCGAGAGGGAATTCACCGCCTTCACCGACATCAGCGGTCCTTCGAAGGTCGACATGCCGTAGAACGCGACCGACACCACCATCATGCGCAGCACCGGATCGGTGCGGAGCTTGTCCCATGCGCCGGACAGGGTCATGAGGCCGTTGATCATGCCGCCCCAGGAGGGCATCCACAAGATGATCGAGAACACCATGCCGAGTGTCTGCGCCCAGTCGGGAAGGGCGGTGTAGTGGAGGTGGTGCGGACCTGCCCAGATGTAGATGAAGATCAGGGCCCAGAAGTGGATGATCGAGAGCCGATAGGAATAGACCGGCCGCTCAGCCCGCTTCGGGATGAAGTAGTACATGATGGCGAGGAAGCCGGCAGTGAGGAAGAAGCCGACGGCATTGTGCCCGTACCACCACTGGACCATCGCATCCTGAACGCCCGACCATACGATGTAGCTCTTGGGCGAGAACAGCGAGACCGGGATCGCCGCGTTGTTGCCGAGATGGAGGACGGCGATCGTCAGGATGAAGGCGATATAGAACCAGTTTGCGACGTAGATGTGCGGTTCCTTGCGGCGCATGATCGTGCCGAGGAAAACCAGGAAGTAGGTGACCCACACCACCGTCAGCCACAGGTCAGCGTACCATTCGGGCTCGGCATATTCCTTGCTCTGCGTGATCCCGAGCAGGTAGCCGGTTCCGGCGATGACGATGAAGAAGTTGTATCCCAGCACCACGAACCACGGAGCGATGTCACCCGCGAGGCGCGCGCGGCAGGTGCGCTGCACGACGTAGAAGGATGTTCCGATCAGGATGTTGCCGCCGAAAGCGAAAATCACCGCGGACGTATGCAGGGGCCGCATCCGCCCGAAGGAGAGCCAGGCGGTGTCGAAATTGAGAGCCGGGAAGGCCAGCTGCAACGCAATCAGAAGCCCGATGGTAAACCCGGCGATTCCCCAGAACACCCCAGCAATCGTGGCGAACTTCACAGGACCCATATTGTAGTTGGGTTTGCCGTTGATCGTGAGCGGTGGCGCCTCCGCGGGCCGCTCGTAGTAGCGGTCAATGATCTTGAAGGCGGCAGCGCCCGCCGCCGCAGCAAAAAGATAGGCGTGGAATGCGTATTCCGGCGTGTAGGCTTTCGCTGCGATGATAATGCTCAGGAAGGACAGGACAGCGAAGGCAAGCGCAGAGCCTGCTTCGCCAAAGGTCATTCCCTTGGGAGATGTTGCCGTATGAGCCATGGCCTCGACCGTTCTGAAGGGAGGCGAGCACAGAGCTTCGCCTTCTGCTTCACCCTTTAGGGATCGAGGTGGAAGGGCACATTGATTCAGATCAATCGCCCCCGTCCGGTCCGGCGCACGGATTCCGTATGCTGTGGCCATCCGGAGCTGGGGCAATCAGGATGCGGCCGACGACCGCTTTTTGCGGGGTCGTCCACGATGAGCACTTCCGGGCGGCGCCATGTGTTGGCGACAAGCCGGTCCGGCGCGGGATTTGCGCCATCGACCTGGCTCCATACCAGTTATCTACGGCTCATCGGCTCTTTGCAGTGCCTCATCTTCATTCTTTTAGGAAAAACTTTACCTTACGGAACGATTGCTTGAGATAGACCAAGATGTTTCCAGGAGAATGGCTATGCGCCGCGCCGCCCTTGCCGCAGCTCTCATGCTGGGTGCCGTCACTCAGGCTTCCGCCCAGTCGACAGGTGTCCGAACCGACGAAAACGCCCCTGTCACCCGGGCCGAAATCCGGGAACTGATCGAGGCGGCCCAGGCGACAGCCAAGGCATCCCGGGAGAATGTCGAGTATGCCCGCGTCGTCCCGGATCTGCTGTTTCAGATCCTGACGAAGCTCGATAAGCTCGAGGACAAGCTCGACAAGGTCGAGACGTCGATCAAGTCCGATCGCGCTTCGACACCCAAAAAGCGCTGATCACGGCGCTTCTTGAAGCTCTTCGGGCGAAAAGGGGGCGGCCGTTCAGGGCTGGCGAGGTTTCTCGTCGCCCTCCCTTTCTTCGCTCTGAAGGTCGTTAAGGAAATTTGGGTTTGTCCAGATATCCGCTGCGGGAATCCAGCCGACCGGATCCTTCACCTGCGGTACGAGATAAACAAAATCGTCGGTGATCTTTTCAATGGTGCATGGATAGGTCCGCCGGTCTCCCGGGGGCCTGTACACGACCGTTGCGCCCTTCCGGATACGCCCGGTCGCGGCGAAGAAGGGGGTCCATGAGGGCCCATCCGTTCCAGGAGCGTCCGGCTGCTGCGTGTTGCTCTTGTCGGCTCGGTGCCTGTCGAGTGCGGCGATCGCTGCCCGGGCCCGATCACGATACCGCTCCGTAATGACCCGCAATATGGGACCCTTCTCGCGCCCCGGATACCAGGATGTCCCGCCGATCTTGGCGAGTTCCGCGGCAACGATTTCGACCTCTTGATCGTTCATGGCGTCTGCTCCTGGCTGAGCCGACGAGCCTGCCGCTTCGCGTTGCCCATCGGCCGTAGAATTGCGGTCTGGAGAATTGCTGAGATGGGGCTGGGGCGATATTCCTGATGTCGGGGTTGGACAGGCTGAGCCGTTATATTGCGGTAAATTGCCGGAATCGTAAATAGGAGGGCATTGTTACTTCATCTGATACATTAGTTGCTGTCAGTCTATCGGATCGTGGTGGTTCTTTACTCCGTTTGACGGGATGATTTTTCGGGGAGCTGATCAGATTCAATACCTATCAACTGCCGGGGATAAGGTGCCGGCGGTCCCAGGTGGATGGAATGATGACGTCGGGGGAGCTAGTATGCTCTATCAAGAGTCACCTAGAGCCCAATATCGGAAAGACGAGAGAGAATGTCCCGAAGATCGCGATTTCGGGAGGCAGCGGTTCCGCTGATCTGCCTCCTGCTCTCCGTCATATTCGTCGCCGTCCAGTTCTTGGCGACACCGCCGGCGCTCGGAGACCTTCGGCTGCTTGCGCCAGCGGAAACCTCCAGTCCTCGAGCAACCCTGGAAGATTTCCGCAACAATGCCCGGCGCGCGACCAGCCTTCTGATGGATGCCTACCGGGAAAACGCTTCAGAGCCGGGCCTGTTCTGGAGCAAGAGCGTCAAGGACAAGGTCAAGGAGGCCGAGTCCTTGCTGGCGCGCGCAGCCCGGGCGCTTGATCTCCGGGATATCCCTCCCGTAGAACTCGAACATAGGCGTCTTGAGGCGACGTTGTTGCTCAAGGAGGTCCTGGACCGGGTGCCCCTGCCGGATGCGAATGCCGTTCCTGGCAACGGCGAGGCTGGAAAGAGCCCGATTTCAGGCTGGAACATTCCGGGGACCGAAATCCGGATTGCTCGCGTCGCAGATGGGCCCCGCGCTGGGGAATACCTTTTTTCCCGCGAAACCGTGCAGCAGTTGAACGATTTCTACCGATTGGTTCGCGATCAGCCCGATACGAGCGGTGCGACTGCCGACTTCTACGATTTCTTCAGCCAGTCGCCGGGTCATCTTCTCCCGCCGAAATGGTACAGCCTGATCGAAAGCTTGCCGCCGTTCTTCCGAATCGACATCGAAGGCCAGGCGATCTGGCAATGGATCGGGTTTTTTCTGCTTGTCGGGCTCGCGACATGGTCCGTTCTCGCCGTGCGTCGTCTTGTCCGAAAGGTCAGTCGGAGCAGCGGAACGCTCACGTCGCTGATGGCGACCCTGCTGGTCCCGGCAACGATGGCGGTCGCCTGCCTCTTCCTCGTCTACGCCACCGACTATCAGATCAACCTGACCGGCCGGGTCAACGACGTCGTCAGCGAGGTCGCGCAGGGCCTTGCCTATCTGTCGCTCATCTGGGCCGTGTTGAAATTCTCCAACGGACTTGCCACGCAACTGTCATTCTCCCGTTCAGAGAGCATCGATGCCCATCTTGCCCGCGCCGCCGTGCGGATCGGCGGGATCGCCGTTGCGCTGGCCCTCCTGATTTATGGGGCGTCCTATCTCGGCATCCCGCTCGCCGGCCTCCTTGCGGGTCTCGGTGTCGGCGGTCTTGCGGTCGCGCTCGCTGCCAAACCGACTTTGGAAAACTTCATCGGCGGCCTGATCTTGTATGCCGACAGGCCGGTGCGGGTGGGGGATCTCTGCCGCTTCGGCAATCTGGAGGGGCGCGTTCAGGAGATCGGCATCCGCTCGACACGCATCCGTGGCCTCGACCGCTCGCTGATCACGATCCCGAACGCGACCTTCGTCAACATGAACATCATCAACCTGACGAACCGGGACCGCATGCCGTATGTCAGGACCGTCAGCCTGCAGTCGACCGACAGCACGGCCATCCGCCAGGAGGTGGAGAAGATCACCGCCCTCGTGGCCGGGCATCCGAAGATCGAGGCCAAATCCGTCGAGGTCCGCCTGCGTGACGTGCACGAGGAGAAGCCGAAGGCGGAGATCCATGCCCTCATCATGACCGCGCGATGGGAGGATTTCCTGGCCATCCAGCAGGACATCGATCTCAGGCTAAGGGACTCGGCCCTGGTTGCCATCAATGCCGATGGTGCGGACGAATCGATGGGGACTTCGAACGTGGTTCCGCTGAAGGAGACCGGCGAGCCCGACGGTCCAAAGGCTTCAAACGCGGTCTGACCGCCTACTCGATCCGGGTGATCTCCGCCTCCGTCTGCGCCACGGCGATCGTGTCGCCAACCTGTTTGCCCAGCAGCGCCTGCGCCAGGGGGGAGACATAGGAGATGCTGCCCTGGGCCGGATCGGCTTCGTCCTCACCGACGATGCGGTAGGTCTTGACCCGTCCATCCTCGCGCTCGAAGGTGACCCGCGACCCGAAGCGGACATGGGACATGTCAGTCGGCACCGGGACCAGTTCCGCCGTGGACTTGCGATGAGACCAGTAGCGCAGGTCGCGGGACACTCGTGCGACTTCGCCTTTGTCCTCCGATTCCTGCGCCCGTGCGAGGCGCCCGCGCAAGTCCTCGATCATGGCGTCGATCTGCGCCAGCCCGCTCGGCGTGACGAGGTTCTGGTGATGGCTGAGAGCGCGATCGGGCAGATCCTCGAAAGCCTCTCCGCCATCGCTCTCCCGTACAAAGGCCCGGCTCATCGCTGCAACCCTCCAAGCACACGGATAAAACGATCCTGTGCCGGCTTTGTTCAGCCAAGCTCGCAGAGCATCGAGCCGAAGGTGGATTCCACTCCAGGATCCCCCTCGTTTCGCTGACGCGGACCTCCGGCACCGTGCGTCGCGCTAGGAACTGCGTCCTCGGCGCAGATGCCCGACGATTCCACCCGGAAAGGCATAAACACTCAGGATGAAGAGCACTCCGAGCCACAGGAGCCAGCGGTCGGGATGAATCAAGTCCGGCAGGACAGGGATGCCCGCCAGGGCAGCGCTACCTATGCCCATCAGGACCTGGAGGTAGCTCTGGGCGAGCACGAACAGGGTCGCGCCGATGATGGCGCCATAGAGGGTGCCCATGCCTCCGATCACGACCATCAGCAGGATGTCGATCATGATCGAGAAGGAGAGGGTCGTGTCGGGACCGTTGTAGCGCAGCCAGAGTGCGATCAGCGCTCCGGCGATCGTGGCGGCCAGGGCCGAGATGACCGACGCAGCGGTCCGATAGGCTACGACGCGATAGCCCAAGGCTTCGGCCCGGAACTCGTTCTCGCGGATTGCCTGCAGCACGCGCCCGAAAGGCGAGTTCACGATACGCAGGAGCAGGAGGAAGACGAAAGCCGTCACGACCACGATGAGGTAGTACGCCAGGATGCGTCCGTTTACGGTGATTCCGAAAACAGGTTCGGCAAAGGGGCGGAAGGCGGGGCGAAGTTCCGCCGGAAGCTGGAACGACAGCCCGTCCTCGCCTCCGGTGATCGTCGACATCTGGGAGGCCAGAACCGCGGCGGCGGAGGCAACCGCGAGGGTAATCATCGAGAAGAAGATCGCCCGGACACGCAGCGACAGGAGGCCGATGACGGCGGCGAGGACGGCGGAGAGGGCCAGCGCCAGCGCGACGCCGATCATCACCGATTCCCAGGATGGGCCGAGCCTCTCGAGAGCGATGGCGATCCCGTAGCCGCCAATCCCGAAGAACATCGTATGGGCGAAGGAGACGATCCCCGTATATCCCAGAAGCAGATCGTAGCTCGCGACCAGGAGAATGAAGACACAGATCTTCGCCGCTGTGCTCAGGGGCTGGCTTCCCGGGAACAGAAAGGGAGCCGCCAGAAGGCAGGCGACGATCCCTGTCAGGATCAGGGACAACGCCCAGGAGCGCGGAGTATCCCGGGACAGCAGCCAGGCAAGGGGACCGCGGCGCATGCGGACGTCGTCCAAGGCGGCTTGAGGGTGGGAGATGCTGCTCATCGGCGTGCCACCGGAAACAGGCCCTGCGGGCGCCAGACCAGCACCAGGGCCATCACCAGGATATTGGAGATGAGCGCCAGCTTGGGAGCGAGGAAGCCGACATAGTTGGCAACCAATGCGACGAGGATCGACCCGATGAAGCAGCCGCCGACCGATCCGAGCCCGCCGACAATGATGACGATGAAGACCAGCACCATCACTTCCATGCCCATACCCGCAGTCAGGGTTTGCCGATAGAAGGCCCACATGACTCCCCCGAGCCCGGCAAGCGCGGAGCCGGCGATGAACACGGTCACGAAAAGGCGGCGGATTCGGTAGCCGAGGGCCTCGACCATTTCCGGATTTTCGACACCGGCGCGGATCAGAAGGCCGATGCGGGTGCGGTTGAGAAGGAGCTGCATCGCCAGAAAGACGAAGAGCCCGATGCCGACCGCGACGACACGGTAGCGCTCCATGACAATGTCGCCGATCACAAAGGCGCCGCGGAGCGTCTCGGGCAACGGGATGGGGATCGGCGATGCCCCCCAGATCGCATGGATCGCCTGCTCGGTCACGATGAGCCCACCCATGGTGACCAGGATCTGCTTGAGATGGCTGCCATAAACCGGGCGCACGATCACGCGCTCGAATACCGCGCCGACAATCGCGGTCAGGCCCATGGCGACGCCGATGCACAGGAGAAGCAGGGCGAGATTGAGAGCCACGGAATCGGCGCTGGCCCAGCCGGCCAGCGGGCCGAGGACGATGAGAGTCGCGTATGCGCCAAGCGAAATGAACACTCCGTGGCCGAAATTGATGATGTCCATGAGGCCGAAGACGAGGGTCAGACCTGAGGCCATCAGGAAGATCATCATTCCCATGGCGAGGCCTGCGACGGTCAGCGTCACCCAGGACGACATATCACCGACCAGAGGCAGGGCGGCCAATGCGAGCAGAGGGACGAGCACCAGCGGCAGCCAGTCGGTCCTGGCGCGGGGGAGTTCGGCGGTGACGGAGGTTTCAGCGGCCATGTCGCTCATTGATGGGCATCCAGGCTGAGGCCAAGGAGGCGCTGCTGCAAGGCTCTGTCGGCCACGAGATCCCCCATGGCGCCAGAATGCACGATGAGCCCGTCATCCATGACGATCACATTGTCTCCGAGTTGCGAGGCCGCGTGGAAATTCTGCTCTACGAGGAGGATGGTCTCGCCTGCGGCCTTGAGAGCGCGGAATGCCTCGATCATGCTGCGGACCATGACGGGCGCGAGCCCTTTCGTCGGCTCGTCCACGAGCAGGAGACGCCGTGGCTCGGCGATGGCGCGGGCGATGGCGAGCATCTGCTTCTGGCCACCCGAGAGGTAACCCGCTGGCAGGTTCCAGAAACGTCTGAGTGCTGGAAACAGCCCCAGCATCCAGTCGAGGCGGGAACTGTCGACGGGCCCGTTCCGGGCGGCGAGAACGATGTTCTCGCGCACGGTGAGGTCGGTGAAGATGCCCATGGATTCGGGCACGTAGGCTATCCCCGAGCGCGCGATATCCGGCGTGGGAAGAGCAGTGATGTCCCGGCCGTCGAAGCGGATGCTGCCGTCGGATGCGTGCCACAGGCCCATGATCGTGCGCAGAGTCGTCGTCTTGCCGGCACCGTTGCGGCCGAGCAGCACGGTCAGTTCACCCGCAGGGACCTCGCAATAGACGCCGTGAAGAATGTGGTACGGGCCAATATGGGTGTGTACTCCTTCGAGCCGGAGCAGCGGTTCGGCGGGAGCGTCAGCCATGGGACGCCTCCAGGCCAAGATAGGCCTCCTGCACCACGGGGGACGCGATCACCGCTCCGGGCTCCCCGTCGGCGACGAGCGTTCCGTTATGGAGGACGACGATACGGTCGGCGAGGGATCGCACCACGTCCATCTTGTGCTCCACGAGGAGCACTGTCGCGTCACCGCGCTCCTTGATGCCGTGGATGAGCTCGAGAACGGTCGGCACCTCGTCGACACTCATGCCGGCGGTCGGCTCGTCGAACATGAATACCTTGGGCTCCATGGCCATCAGGAGCGCCACCTCGAGCTTCCGCTGGTCGCCGTGGGAGAGGGCGCTCGGCGGCACGTGCCGTTTGTCGGCGAGACGGACGCGCTCGAGGATGGTTTCCGCCTTCGCGATGAGGTCCCGGTGGCTGCTCCACATGGAGAAGAGCGACCATCCGGCATGCGCACGGCTCTGCACGGCGAGGCGCACATTCTCCAGGGCACTGAGGTTCGGGAACAGGTTGGTCAGCTGGAAGGCCCGGCCGAGCCCACGTTTCGCCCGTGCCGAGGGCGAGAGGCCGGTCACGTCCTCTCCGTCCACCCGCACCTGTCCGGCGCTGGCGCGCAGCTGGCCGGAGATGAGGTTGAAATAGGTGGTCTTGCCTGCCCCATTCGGCCCGACGATGGCGGTCAGGGTCCCGGCGCTGAACCGGCACGAGACATCGTTGACCGCCACATGGCCGCCGAACCGAATGGTGAGCCCGCGCGTTTCGAGCGCGGGTGCTGACAGGATCGTCGGAGACACGGACGATCAGCGCTTGTTACGGACCGGAATCGGCAGCTTGTCGGCCGGAATCGTATCGACCAGGTCGAGCAGGTCGTTCTGGTCCTTGCCGCTCGCCTTAACCTTGAAGTGGTACATGACCTGGAGCGCCTGATGATCCTCCTTGCGGAAAGTCATGGGTCCCTTCGGAGTTTCGAAGGTCATTCCTTCCATGGCCTTAATCAGTTTTTCCGTATCCGTGCCGCCGGCCTTTTCGATGGCAGTCAGGGCGGCGGAGGCGGCGGCGAACCCACCGGCGGTGAAGAAGTCCGGAGGCGCGCCGTAGCGCTTCTGATGCTCGGTCACGAGCCAGTCATTCATCGGGTTCTTCGGAAACGCGTAGTAGTAATAGATCGCGCCTTCCATCCCGGGATAGTTCTTGTAGATCTGCATGGCCGGCAGGATGTTGCCCCCTGGTGCGATCTCGATGCCGTAGCGCTCCGGCTTCAGGTCGGCGATCTTCGGCAGCGGGTGCTGGCCCGCCCAGATGATCTCGATGATCTTCCGGCCGGGCTTGTCCTTCAGGGCATCGAAGAGACGCTGGGCCGAGGCGGTGAAATCAGTGGCGTTCTGCGGTGCATATTCCTCGAACACGACCTTGGCGTTCGGGCGGATCGCGGCCAGCGCGCTCTTGAGTGCCGCGACGCCGTCGCGACCGAAGGCATAATCCTGCGCCAGGGTGGCAATGGTCACGTCGCCGGTCGAAGGTACGGCGGCTGCGGCGCCATAGGCGTCCTGTGTGGAATTGCGGGCCGTACGGAAGATGAAACGGTTCCATTTTTCGCCGGTGATCGCATCGGCGACAGCCGGCTCGACGATCAGGATCTTGCCGTTCTCTTCCGCGACCGGGAGCATGGCGAGCGCCGCCGCAGAGGAGGTCGTGCCGATGGCGAGATCGACCTTGTCGTCGTTATAGGCCTGTTCCAGCAGGGTCTTGGATAGATCGGCCTTGAGCTGGTCATCTTTGACGATGACGTCGATCTTGCGGCCCTGCCAGCTCATCGAGCCCTTGGTCAGGTATTCGAGACCCATCATGAAACCCGCTTCCGTCTGCTTGGCATAAGCTTCCAGCGGTCCGGTCTTTCCAGCGATGAGCGCAATTTTGATGTCCTGCGCCATGGCGGAGGATGCCAGGAGCAAACCTGCCGTTGCGGCAGCGAGTTTGAATGTCAGGCGCATGCGTTTCCCCTCTTGGTTTCAACCATTGACGGTGGCTCGTCGGGCCATGTCAAGCAGGACACGAGGACGAGCCGCAGGCTGGAGTTGGGGATCGCCCGATTGGCCACGTCAGGCTTCGGGCAGAATCGGCGCTTCCGTCCTCCGTTCGACCCGTCCGCGCCGAGCGGCTTGATGTTCCAGGACCAGGAGAACGAGGCCCGCGCCGCAGATGATGGCGGCTCCGACGAGCGTCCAAGAACCTACGATATCGCCGAAGAACAGATAGCCGAGCACGATGGCCCAGACGATCAGCGTGTACTGGTAGGGGGCGACGACGGAGGCCGGTGCGAGCTTCAGCGAGCGGTTGACGCAGGCATGTCCGCCCATGGACACGATGCCGAGAAGGAACAGGGCCGCGAATTCGAGCGGGCTGGGCGTGACCCAGGAGAAAGGCACGGCGAAGCAGCCGAACACGAGTGCCCCGAGGATCTGGCCCAGGACCAGGGTGGCATCGTGGGTCTCCCGCAGCCTCCGGGTCGTGATCATGAGGAGGGAGTAGAAGATGCTGCCCGATAGCGCAATCAGGGCGGGAAGGGACAGGGTGGCCGGCGACGGGCGGAGCGCGATGAGAACGCCGACGAAGCCGACGGCGATGGCGACGATCCGGGGAGGATCGAGCCTCTCGCCGAGCAGAAATACCGCAAAGGCCGCCACATAGATGGGACCCGCGAGGTAGTAGGTCATGACGTCCGCGAGCGGCAGGTAGGTCACGGCCCAGTAGAAGCATGCGACCTCGAGAGTCGAGAAGACGATGCGGACGAGATGGAGGCCAGGCTGCGGCGGAAGCCGGAGGGGGACCTTCTGCCGGCGCATGAGGGGCAGCAGCACCGCGAGGGCCGCGAGACTGCGCAGGAAGAGGACCTGGCCGACGGAAAAGGTCGCGACCAGCCATTTCCCCATGACGTCGTTCATGGCGAAGAGGAAGACGCCGAGCAGCATCAGGCCGATGCCGAAAAGGGCGCCCGAGCGGACCTTCGTGGGTGACGGAAGGCGGCTCATCGGCCGTGGCCGGAAAGGCGGTGGGAGCCGATACGGTCGGAATCGGTCCGGCCGGGGAAAGAATGTGGCATTCGCGGTATCTCGACGAAGGCTCCGGTCGGCATGATCGCGCGTGCGCGGCGCCGCCGGCCGTTGCAGACCGCCTTCATGAGCGAACCGGTGCAACTTCACAAGGGCCTGGCCTGCATCGGACGCCGGCGCGTACACGGCAGGCTCTCGGAGGGTCGTTCAGAAGGTCTTGGCGCCATTCACGCGAAGCATGATCGCGTAAAGGGAGGTGGTAGCGCAGATATACAGCCGATTGCGCTTGGGGCCGCCGAAGACCACGTTCGCCACGACCTCCGGCAGAAGAATCTTGCCGATCAGGGTGCCGTCGGGATCGTAGCAATGGACCCCGTCGCCTGCGCTGGTCCAGATGCGTCCGGCGTCGTCGAGCCGGAACCCGTCGAAAAGTCCCTCGGTACAGGTCGCAAAGATTCGCCCGTTCTTCAGTCCTCCGGCCGGGTCGACGTCGAAGACGCGGATATGCCGCGGTCCGTCCTCCGCATGCGTCGCGCCGGTATCCGCTACGTAAAGGCGGGTCTCGTCGAGCGAGAAGGCGAGGCCGTTGGGCCGCATGAAGTCGTTGGCGACGATGCTGGTCCTGCCGCTTTGCGGGTCGACGCGGTACACGTGCGAGGCGCCGATTTCGCTCTCCGCCTTGTGGCCCTCGTAGTCGGAATCGATCCCGTAGGTCGGGTCGGTAAACCAGATCGAACCGTCCGACTTCACCACCAGATCGTTGGGACTGTTGAAGCGTTTGCCATCGTGGTGGCTCGCGATCACCGTCACGCTGCCGTCATGTTCCGTGCGGGTCAGGCGGCGGTTGCCATGCTCGCAGGTGACGAGGCGCCCCTGACGGTCGACCGTGTTGCCATTGGAATACCCGGACGGATGCCGGAAGACGCTGACATGACCGGAGGTCTCGTCGTAGCGCATCATCCGGTCGTTGGGGATGTCGCTCCAGATGAGATAGCGTCCGGCCGGAAAATAGGCCGGGCCCTCGGCCCACCGGCACCCCTCCGCGAGTTTTTCGAGCCGGGCGGAGGAAATGGCGAGGCGGCGGAAGCGTTCGTCGAGTTCAAGGATGATGGCTGAGTTCGCGGTCATGGCTCCTCGCACAGAGGGTGGCGCCTTTCCCGTCAATGCGCCATCAGAACGGGAATGGTCGTGTTGCCGAGAATATGGCTTGTGGCGCCACCGAAGAACATCTGCCTCAGGCGGCTTTGGGTATAGGCCCCTTTCACAAGCAGATCGCAGCCGAGCGCGCCTGCTTCGGCGAGAATGACTTCGCCCGGCCGGTTGGACGGGTCGACCGCGACGATGGCATCCGCGTTGATGCTGTGCATGCGCAAAGCCCGCACCAGTTCGGAGCCGGATGGGCCGGGAACGCCCCAATCCTCCAGTTCGAGCACAACGGTGCGGCGCGCTCTTGCGAGGAGCGGCATGGCGCCCATGACGGCCCGCGCCGTTTCCGTGCTGCGGTTCCATGCGATGACAACCGTGTTGCCGAACGTCGCCGGGGCCACCGGCGGCGCGATGAGCACGGGCCGCCCGGTTTCGAAGAGAGCGGCCTCCACGGTCGAGAGGCGCGTATGGCCGTCGATGCCGTCGGGACGGCCAACGACGGTGACGTCGAAGACCCGCCCGTAGGCTCCGAGGAATGCGTCCTCCATCAGCCCGTCCTGCCGCCATCCATAGCTTAGCCCCGCAAGGACCGATGACGAGCGCTGGATCTGCTTCTTGATCATGAACGCCTCGAAACGCTCCCGACAGGATTTCGCCATCTCCGCCCGGTTCTCCGGGGTGATGGGCGAGGGGACGCCGATGGCGATATCCACGGGCAGCACCACCGGGTAATCGGGGGTGATGGCCAGGCCTTCCATGTAGCTGTCGAAAATCTGTCCGAGATGCAGGGCCGTCTCGAGAACGGGCTCGACGACACCGTGGTCTTCGATGGGGACGAGGATGCTTTTCATGAAGGATATTGTCGCGCTCAACCTGCTCCTCGGCAAGCCCCTCCGGTCAAGCTTGCCGAAATCTCCTGCTAGACGATGGTGAAATCGCTCGGCTTCCAGGCCGGCTGGGGATATTTCGGGTCGATATCTTCCAGGGTTTCCTTGACGATCCGGGCGATGATGGCGTTGCGGACCCATTTGCGATCGGCGGGGATCACATACCAGGGCGCCCAGGAGGTGGAGCAGTTGTTCAGCATGGCCTCGTAGGCCTCCTGAAAGTCGTCCCACCTCTCGCGGTCCTGGAGATCGCCGGGATTGAACTTCCAGTGCTTCTTGGGATCGTCGAGGCGCTCCCGCAGGCGCTCCTTCTGCTCCTCCTTCGAGATGTGAAGCATGAACTTGAGGACGACCGTGCCGTTTTCCGTCAGCATCCTCTCGAAGGCGTTGATCTGATCGTAACGTTGCTCGATGGCTTTCCTGGTCGTGAGCTCACGCACTTTCGCAACCAGCACGTCCTCGTAGTGGGAGCGGTTGAAGATGCCGATCATCCCGCGTTTCGGGGCAGCGAGATGGGCGCGCCAGAGATAGTCGTGCGCCAACTCGTTCTCAGTAGGGCGCCGGAAGGCCGTCACGGACACGCCGATCGGCCCGGTGGCGTTGAAGACTCCGCGGATGGTGCCGTCTTTGCCCGCCGTATCCGTACCCTGCAGAATCACGAGAAGCGCGCGCTGTCCCTCGGCATAGAGGCGGTCCTGCAGCGCATCGATGTCGCGGGCGATCTCTACCGTCTCCGCCTTCGTCGCCTCTTCATCATCGAAGAGGGATTTTTCACGCGGGTCGTAATCCTTGAGCTTGATGGTATCTCCAGGTTTGACCAGGAACTTCTCGGTGAAGGCGTGGACTCGGTCCGACATTGAGGCTTCTTCTCCACAGGGCAGGGCAACGACAGCACACGAAACCATAGGGCAGGCGGTGGTGATGGAAAGGTTGCATCTTTACATCCGAGAGGCGCAATCATAAGCAGAATAACGCTAAGCTCGGCCATCGGAAGGCATTCGCAATGCTCGCCCTCTATTACTTTCCCGGCAATGCCAGCCTGCTCCCGCACATGATGCTGCGGGAAGTCGGTGCCGAGTTCGAGTTGAGGCTCGTGAACCGGGACCAGAATGCGCAGAGGAGCCCGGACTATCTCAAGCTCAATCCCAATGGCCGCATTCCCGTTCTGGTCGACGGTGACCTCGTCCTGTTCGAGACGGCGGCGATTGCGCTGCATCTGGTCGACAAGTTTCCGCAGGCGGGTCTCGCCCCAGCCATCGGAACCAGCGAGCGGGCCGAATTCTACAAGTGGATGGTCCATCTCACCAACACGCCGCAGGCGGAATACAGGGCCTGGTTCTATCCCTATGAACATGTGGACGACGAATCGGCGGCCCCCCACGTGAAGCATGCTGCGGAGCGGCGTCTCAATCGCATGTTCGATGTCATTTCGGAGCAGCTCGGCGACAGGACATGGCTCCTCGGGGACCGGTTCTCGGCGGCCGATCTCTTCCTGCTCATGCTGATCCGGTGGGGTCGTGGCATGCCGCGTCCGCCGCGCACGCTTCCCAATCTCGGCGCTCTCGCCGAGCGGGTTCTCGCCCGTCCGGCCGTGCAGAAAACCTTCGAGGTTGAGGGCCTCAAGGCTCCGCTGATCTAGTCTTCTGTCGGATGAGGTTCCAAAGCCGTACTGACGATGAGCAATTGAAAGGTCTCGTCCCTGTGCGACATTGGCATCGATGCGACAGAGGAGCAAACCATGCCACTTTTCATCACGCAGGGACGCTTTACTCCCGACGCCATGAAGGGAATGCTCGCAAAGCCGGAAGACAGGACCGAAATGGTCAGCAAGCTCTTCGAGAAATCGGGCGGAAAGCTGCTCAACTATTACTTCACCTTCGGTGAATACGACTTCCTCATCGTGTCCGAAGGCCCTCTCGAGGGAGCCGCGTCCGCCCTCATCGTCGCTGCCGCGGGTGGTGGCGTAACGGATATGAGGACCACGGTCGCCATGACCGCCGCCGAGATGAAGGGGGCCTTCGCCAAGGCGGGAGACATGGCGGGAGGGTTCAGGTCCGCTGGTGCGCCGAAATGACGCCAGGGCAGGCTCGCCAGCCCCAGGTCGCCGCGGTTATCCTTTGCGCCCTTTCCGTGCCCGGGCGGGTTCCGGAAGCACCTGTTTCACGGCAGCGATCTCAGCCCAGGGATCCTTGCGCAAGCCGGCAAGGCGCTTGCTCAGGTTCAGGACCGTGAAACCGTTGGGCTTGAGCTTCGTCGAAAGCTCGCTCCACGCCACGGGCGTCGACACGGGAGCGCCTGGCCGGGCGCGGGTCGAGTAGGGCGCAACCGATGTCGCCTCACGGTTGTTTCGAAGGTAATCGATGAAGATGCGGCCTTCGCGCTCCCGCTTCACGGAGGTGGTCGTATAGCGATCCGGCTCATCGGCCTCCATGGCCCGAGCCATGTCGCGCGCAAAAGCGAGGGCGTCGGGCCATGCCGCCTTTGGCGTCAGCGGAACGACGACATGGATGCCTTTGCCGCCCGTGGTCTTGACGAAACTTTCGAGGCCGATGGCTTTCAAGCGCTCGCGAATGGCACGGGCTCCTTCGATCACCAGGGGCCAGGCGACGCCTTCTCCCGGATCGAGATCGAAGTTGAGACGATCCGGGCGTTCCAGATCGGCCAGGGTGGCGCCCCAGACATGCATCTCCAGAACCCCGGCCTGAACGAGCGCGACAACGCCCTGGATATCCCGGACCGTCAGAACCTCCGTCTCTCCGGTCTCGTCGCGCACGGTTTCGCGGCGGATGAAATCCGAGAGCCCGGCCCAGGAATGGCGCTGGACGAAGCAACTCTTTCGTGCACCGGAAGGGCAGCGGATAAGGGTAAGGGGACGATCGACCAGGTGTGGCAGGAGCCAGTCCGAAATGCCGACATAGAACTCGGCGAGCTGCTGCTTGGTCAGCCCCTGCTCTTCCCAGAGAACACGGTCGGGATGCGAGAGAGGGACCCCGGCGACTTCGGTTCCTTCGGCGGACATGGACTTGCCTGCTGATTTTGATGACGTTGCGCCGCTATCCTTGCCTCTGCCGCCCGATCTCGCACGGGACGGGGGAAGCGAACGGCGCTTTTCCTGGATCACCTCGCGCGGGCTCTTGTCCTCTCGCAAGCCCTTGAACGCTGCGTGACGCACGATCCTGTCCGCCGTCCAACCGCGGAACTCCACTTTGCCGATCAGCCGGGGCTCTACCCAGACGACACCCCGCCGCTGTTGCGCAGCGAGTTTGTCCTGGAAGGGCGCAGCCTTCGCCTCGATCTTGGTGAGGCGCTTGAAGAGGTCGCGTGCGACGTCGGCCGTAAAGCCGGTCCCGGTTCGACCCGCATAAACGAGCCTGTCCTTGTCGAAATAGCCCAGAACCAATGATCCGATCGCATTCCTGAGAGCGGTTGATGGGACGAAGCCGGCAATGACGAATTCCTGCTCGTCCGTGCACTTGGTCTTGACCCAGTCTTCGTTCCGTCCGCCTCGGTACGGCAGGTCAGCGCGTTTCGAGATGACGCCTTCGAGACCTTTCCGGCAGACGTTGCGGACCATGGCAGTGCCGTCGGTCTTGTGATCGCTGTAGCGGACCGGACCCGCCTCCTTTGCGAGCAGTTTCGCAAGTCCCTGCTTGCGCTCGATCAGCGGCGCATCCCTCCGATCGGTTCCGTCGCGATAAAGCAGATCGAAGGCATAGAACACGGCCTCGGAGGCGACGCCGTTCGTTTTTCGCGAGAGGGCCTGCTGCAGGTCGGCGAAGTTCGAAATTCCATCTTCGTCGAGCATCACCGCCTCGCCATCGAGAATCGCAGACTCGACCGGGAGGCCTGCCAGAGCTTTGGCGATGCCGGGAAACCGTTTTGTCCAATCCTTTCCATTCCGCGTGACGAGGCGAACCTTTCCGTGATCGATGAAGGCGACGAGGCGGTAGCCGTCCCATTTCACCTCATGGATCCAGTTCCGTCCGGTAGGGACTTGGTCCACCAGGGTCGCGAGGCAGATCTCGATCTCATCCGGCATCCTGGCCATGGCGGGAGATTGTCTCGACTTAGCCCGCGACTTGGCTGTGGTGGCGATCTTCTTCGCGGAACGGACCGCCTTTTTGGACCTGGTCCCGCTGCCGGGTTTGGTTGCTTTTCCGCCCGCGATCCCTTGAATGGAACGTCCGGTTTTGACGGAGTCGGGCACTTCTTCGAGGATATCCGGGTCATCTTCGGAGCGCGCGGCTTCGTCATCGCCTTTGATCAGGAGCCAGGACGGCTTTTTCTCCCTTGGGCGCTTGCCCATGCGGATCAGGTGCCACGTGCCGTGCAGTTTCTCGCCCTCGAGGCGGAAGCTCAGGCGCCCCTTCTTGTAGGAGTCCTGCGGGTTGCCCTCGGGCTCCCATGTACCGCGATCCCACACCATGACAGTGCCGCCGCCATACTGGCCCTCGGGGATCGTGCCCTCGAAGTCGCCATAGCCGAGGGGATGATCCTCGACCTCGACGGCGAGACGCTTGTCGCCCGGCACGAGACTCGGGCCCTTGGTCACGGCCCAGCTCTTCAGGACCCCGTCCATCTCGAGGCGGAAGTCGTAATGCAGGCGCGAAGCGTCATGCTTCTGAATGACGAAGGACGATCCTGCCCGACGGGGCCGAGATCCCTTCGGCTCTGTGGTCTTGGTGAAGTCGCGCTTGGCGCGATAGGTCGCGAGCTTTGCCATGGCGCGGATTCAATTCGCGCCATGGCCTCCAGGTTCCGGTGTCAGGATGCCAGCGATGCGTTCGACGTCGGCGTTTCGCGCTCCTTCAGGAAGGCGGCCGCGATCAGATCGCGGGTGTATTCCTCCCGGGGGCGCTCGAAAATGGCCTCGGCGGCGCCTTGCTCCACTACCTTGCCGCTCTTCATGACCATGATCTCGTCGGAAAGCGCGCGGACCACGGCGAGGTCGTGGCTGATGAAGACATAGGCCAGGCCGTGCGCCTTCTGGAGGTCGCGCAGAAGCTCGACGATCTCTTTTTGTACGGAGCGATCGAGGGCGGAAGTCGGCTCGTCGAGCACCACGAGCTTGGGATGCAGGATCATGGCGCGGGCGATCGCGATGCGCTGGCGCTGGCCACCCGAGAATTCGTGAGGGAACCGATTGCGCCAGCCGGGCTCAAGCCGCACTTCCTCGAAGGCCTGAGCAGCGCGCCGGTCACGCTCCTTGCGGGAGATGCTGGACTCGTGAACGAGCAGCCCTTCCGTGACGATCTCGCCGGCCGTCATGCGCGGCGAGAGGGACCCGAAGGGATCCTGGAAGACGAGTTGCAGGTGGCGGCGCAGGGGACGCATCCCGGCCCGGTCGAGCGGCATGAGGTTGCGGTCCTCGAAGCGGACGAGGCCGCTGGCCGGTAGCAGCCGGAGGACGGCGCGGCCGAGAGTCGACTTTCCCGAACCCGATTCGCCGACGACGCCGACCGTTTCCCCGGCGCGGACGGACAGGCTCACCCCATCGACGGCATGGAGCACATGGGTCGGCTTGCCGAACAGAGACGATTGCAGCACGAACGAGACCCTGACGTCCCTGGCGTCGAGCACCAGGGGGGCGCCGGCGGGTGCCAGCTCCTTGGTCCCGGTCGGCTCCGCGTCTATCAGCATCCGTGTATAGGGATGCTTCGGTGCGGCGAAAATCTCCTCGGTCGTTCCGCTCTCCACGACCTCGCCGCGTTTCATCACATAGGTCCGGTCGGCGAAACGGCGCACGATGCCGAGATCGTGGGTGATGAACACGATGGACATGCCGAGCCGCTTCTGGAGGTCGGCCAGCAGCTCGAGGATTCTCGCCTGAACCGTCACGTCGAGAGCCGTGGTCGGCTCGTCGGCGATCAGCACGTCCGGATTGTTGGCCAATGCCATCGCGATCATCACCCGCTGGCGCTGGCCGCCGGACATCTCGTGCGGGTAGGAGTCGATGCGCCGCTGCGGGTCGGGGATCCGTACGAGCTCCAGAAGCTCGATGGCCCGGCGGCGCGCCTCGGCCTTGCCCATGCCCCCGTGCGTCGTCAGCGGCAGGGCGAGTTGCTCGCCGATCCGGTAGAGCGGATCGAGGGAGGTCATCGGTTCCTGGAAGATCATGGTGAGCTTCGAGCCGCGGTAGCGGTTGAGCCTGTCGGGCGGCAGTCCCACGATCTCCTCGCCGCGATACTTGACGGAGCCTTCGGCCCATCCGTTCGAGGCGAGCAGACCCATGACGGACATCATGGTCTGGCTCTTGCCGGACCCGGACTCGCCGACGATGGCGACGGTCTCGCCCGCGTTCACGTCGAGGTCGATGCCCTTGACCGCGTGGAGGATGCCATCCCCCGTGCGGAAGCGGACATTGAGGTTTCGGACCGTCAGAACGGGTTCGGTCGGGAGAACGTTGGCCATGTCAGCGATCCTTCGGATCGAGGGCGTCGCGCAAGCCGTCACCGATGAAGTTAAGGCAGAAAAGGATCGCGATCAGGGTGAGGGAGGGGTAGAGCAGCATCCAGGTGGCACCCTGGATGTTCTTGGCGCCTTCCGAGATCAGCACGCCAAGGCTGGTATTGGGCTCCTGGACGCCCAGCCCGAGGAAGGAGAGGAAGCTCTCGAGCAGGATCACCTTGGGCACGAGCAGGGTCATGTAGACCACGACCGGTCCGAGGGTGTTGGGGATCACGTGGCGACGGATGATGCCCTTGGTCTCGACGCCCAGCGCCTCGGCTGCCTGCACGTATTCCTGGCGCTTGATGGACAGGGTCTGCCCGCGGACGATGCGCGCCATGTCGAGCCACTCCACGGCACCGACCGCGATGAACATCAGGATGAAGTTGCGGCCGAAGAACACCACCAGCATGATCACGAAGAAGATGAAGGGCAGCGAATAGATGACATCGACGATGCGCATCATGATCAGATCGGCACGGCCGCCGAGATAGCCGGAGGTGGCGCCGTAGACCACGCCGATCAGGATCGCGACGAAGGTGGCGAGCAGGCCGATGGCCAGCGAGATCTGGCCGGCCTTCATCGTACGGGTGAGAAGGTCGCGGCCGTTGGTGTCGGTGCCGAAGAGAAAATACTTCCTCTTCAGGGGGACGTCGACCACGAGGCGCTTGCCCTCGTCGGTCTTCTCGACGACCTTGGCGACGCCGAACATGTCCGAACGGTCGAAATAGGCGAGAAGCCGCTCGTCGATGGGCCGCTGGCCCACCAGCGTCATGCTGACATGATCGCCCTTCACCTGGATATTCTCAGGCTTCGCGCGGACTCGCGCCCCGATGCGCTCGATCTGCGGCGTGATCTGGTCCGGCTTGGGATAGGCTTCCAGGCTTGCCGGAACCTTCACATAGTCCGGATAAACCTGATCGAACGGATGCCCTGTGAAAAGCGGCCCGAACACGCAGGCGACGGCGATAAAGGCCAGCAGGACGATGCTGGCGACGGCCGCCTTGTTGTTCAGGAGGCGGCCCCGGGCCTCGACCCAGAGGGAGCGTCCGACGACAGGATCGGCAAGGGTTTCGATGGGAAGTGCAGCGCCTTCAGCCATGACAGCCCTCAATCGAAGCGGATGCGTGGATCGACGACAGCGTAGAGGATGTCGACCACGAGGTTGAAGATGAGAACGAACACAGCCACGACGACGACCGTGCCCATGACGAGGGTGTAGTCGCGGTTGAGGGCGCCCTCGACGAAGTAGCGTCCGATCCCGGGCAGGCCGAAAATCGTCTCGACGACGACCGAGCCCGTCAGGAGGGCCGCGGCGGCCGGGCCGAGATACGAGATCACCGGCAGCGATGCCCCGCGCAGGGCATGCTTCACGATCGTATGCCAGGGCAGGCCAAGGGAGCGCAGGGTCCGAATATGGTTCGACCGCAGGTTTTCGATCATCGCGGCGCGGGTCATGCGGGCCACGACCGCGATCTGCGGCAGCGCGAGGACGATGACCGGCATGACAAGATTGCGCGGCGAGCCGTTGGCCCAGCCCGCAATGGGCAGCCACGCAAGGGTCAGGCCCAGGACGATCTGCAGCACGGGCGCCACGACAAAGTTCGGAATCGTCAGTCCCATGGCGCCGAGCCCGGTGACGATGTAGTCGGCGAGGCTGTTCTGGCGCAGGGCCGCGACTGTGCCGAGGGTGCCGCCGACGAGGACCGCCAGGGTAATAGCGAGGGCACCGAGGGTCATCGAGATCGGCAGGCCACGGGCGAAGAGCTCACCGACGGTAAAGTCGCGCAGGATGAACGATGGGCCGAAATCGCCGTGCAGGACGGCGGAAAGATAGAGCCAATACTGCTGAATCAGCGGCTTATCGAGCTGATAGATGCGATTGAGGTTCTCCATCACCTTCGCCTCGAGGGGGCGTTCCAGGTCGAACGGGCCGCCGGGCGCCAGCCGGATCAGGAAGAACGAGATCGTCACGATGACCAACAAGGTCGGAATGGCCGTCAGAAAGCGGCGCAAAATAAAGGAGAGCAAGATGCTTTCTCCCGCTGGGTACCTGAAAAGAGAAGGGGCGGCCCTCATTGGACCGCCCCCTTCGCCTTAACTATTGGTCCTTGGACAAGAAACGCGACGGATAGACGCCCCGCGTGTTCTGAACGAAACCATGAATTTTCGGCGAGATCAGGTTGCTCTTGCCGTAATACATGATCGGGATCCAGGGCATGTCCTTCATGAGGATTCCCTCGGCCTTCTTGAAGATCTCCGCGCGCTTCTTGAGATCCAGCTCGCCGGCGGCCTGATCCAGGAGCTTGTCGAACTCCGGGTTGTTGTACTTGCCGTAGTTGAAGCCCTTGTTGTCGCTCTTGAGCAGGAACAGGAAGTTGTTGGGATCCGAGTAGTCGGCGATCCAGCCATAGCGGGCGAGGTCGAAATCGCCGCCATCACGCAGATAGGCGAAGTGTGTCTTGCCGTCCGTGTTGATGAAGGAGGTCTCGATGCCGGCCGGCTTGAACTGCTCGGCGATGGCCACAACCGTGTTGCGGTTGTTGTCCGTTGTATTGTACCGGATCTCGACCTTCAGCGGCTTGCCAGGGCCGAAGCCCGCTTCCTTGAGAAGGGCCTTGGCCTTTTCCTCGCGGTCGATCGGCGACATGTCCTTGTAGTCCATGTAGGCCGGTTCCCCGTAATTGCCGACGCCCGGAGGCATGAACGAATAGCCCGGCTGCATCGTCTGGCCCCAGATCTGCTCGGCCACGAATTCGCGGTCGACCATCATGGAGAGAGCCTGACGCACGCGCACGTCGTTGAAGGGCGCCTTAGAGCTGTTCACGACCAGGAACCACGTGCCGAGGTAGGGTCCGAGCCGGACCTGATCCTTGAAGCGCTCCTTGAGGGATTTCATCTGGTCGGCAGGCACGTCGTCGGTGGTATCGAGCTCGCCCGCCTCGTAGCGACGCACCATGGCGGCGAAATCCGGCGTTGGATAGTACATCACCGTGTCGATCTTGACGTTCTTGGCGTCGTAGTAGTTCTCGTTCTTGACGAGCTTGATGTGCGAATTCGGAACGAACTCGGCGAGCTTGTAGGCGCCGTTCGTCACCATGTTGCCCGGCTTCACGAAGTCCTTGCCGAACTTCTCCACCGATGCCTGATGGACGGGAAGGCTCGTCTGGTGGGTCAGAAGCTCGATGAAATAAGGAGTCGGCTGCTCCAGCTTGATCTCGAGGGTCTTGTCGTCGATCGCCTTGACGCCGAGCTCTTCGACCTTCGCCTGGCCCTTGTTGACCTTCTCGGCGTTCAGGATCGGGTAGAGGATATTGGCGTATTTCGCGCCCGTTTCCGGATTCATGATCCGGCGGTAGGAGAATACGAAGTCCGAGGCCTTCACGGAGTCTCCGTTCGACCACTTGATGCCGTCGCGCAGCGTGAACCGGTAGGTCTTGCCGTCGTCGCCGACCTCCCACTTCACGGCCTGGCCGGGAATGGCCTTGCCTTCGGCGCTGTAGGTCACCAGACCTTCCAGCATGTCGCGCAGGATGTGGGATTCCTGAACCGTGGAGGTCTTGTGCGTATCGAGGGTTTCCGGCTCGCCGGAATTGGCGCGGTTGTAAACGACCTCGGCCGAGGCCGGCCCGAGGAGGGCGACGGTGGCGACGGCAGCGAGCGCCGCTTGTTTGATCCAGGACATAGATGCGTTCCCTTCTGGTGTTTCCAGAGTTTTTGAATGCTTCGGTCACGATCATTTAGGACAGTGACCTTGACTCATTTGTTATTCAATCCACCGTTTCTGTCCAGTGGGCATCGGAGAGCCGGACTGGACAGGGGTCTGCGGGCAGGACCCCGCCCTCAGGCCCCGGCGTCGAACGTCAGTCCCGCCGCCTCGATCCCGACCGCGGCGGCGATTTCGTCATTGTCGGAGGTATCTCCGGACACCCCGACCGCTCCCAGAATCTGCCCGCGACCGTCCTTGATCAAGACCCCGCCCGGCACGGGGACGAGTTGGCCACCGACCGCGTGGCTCGCCGCGGCCACGAAGTAGGGGCGGTCGGTCGCCATCTTGTGCAGGGCGCGGGATCCCATCCCCATCGCCAGGGCGCCATAGGCCTTGCCCATGGCGATCTCGGCGCGCTTGAGGCTGGTGCCGTCCTCGGAGGCGAGTGCCTTCAAGGCTCCGCGGTCATCATAAACGACGATGGAGAGAGGCTTGAAGGATCGGTCCCGGGCGGCCTTGAGGGCGGCGGAGATGATGGCTTGAGCTGTGTCGAGGGTGAGGTCGGTCACGTTCGCGCCCTTTCTGAAACGGTTATAGAACTGTATTGCCACGGGGCTAGGCCCGGCCTGCCCGGTTGCTCAGGAAACTGCGGTGGGAAAGCCTCAGCGAAGGACGGCATCCTTCCGGGCGAGCCAGGTTGCCACTGCCTTGCGTTCATCCAGGGTCATTTCGGTGATGTTGTTCGGCGGCATGGCGTGGGTCAGAACGGCCTGGACGCGGACCAGCTCAGCGTGGCGGGCGATGCTTTCCGGAGTATCGAGATGGATTCCCTTCGGCGCGATGGGGATGCCCTCCCAGACCGGCTCCGCCGCATGGCACATGGAGCATCGCGACTGGATCACGGGAACCGCCTCGTCGAAGGCGGCGGCGACGGCGGCCGGCGTCACGCCGGGCTGGACGTCCGCCATGTTCGCATTGCCGGGCTTGCCGATGATCGACAGCCAGATGGCCAGCGCGATCGCCGCAGCGGCCACGCCCCACGTCCACCAGGGCGAGCCCTTGCCCGCGTGCTGGGAATTGAAGAAGTGCCGCACGATCGCGCCAGCGACGAGGATGCACGCCACGATCCCGACCGCATATTTCGAGGACCATGCCAGCGGGTAGTGGTTCGACAGCATCAGGAACAGTACCGGCAGGGTGAGGTAATTGTTGTGCGTGGAACGCTGCTTGGCCTGTTTGCCGAGAGAGGGATCGGGCGAACGGCCGGCGAGCAGGTCCGCCACCACCTTCTTCTGGTTGGGAATGATGACGACGAAGACGCTCGCCGACATCCAGGTGGCGATCATCGCGCCTGTATGAAGAAACGCGGCGCGTCCGCTGAACAAATGCGTGAAAACGAAGGCTGCGGCGAGGATATAGGCGAACAGCACGCAGCCGAGGGCGACGTCGTTCTTCCCCAGCGGCGAACGACACAGGCCCTCATAGACGATCCAGCTTACCGCGATACCGCCGATGCCGACGAGAGGCACCTGCCAAGGCGCCAGCGCCTCTACCGCCGGATCAACCGTATAGAGGTCGGCATGGAGATAATAGACCCAGACGATCAGGAAGAAGCCCGTGATCCACGTGGAATAGCTCTCCCATTTGAACCAGGCGAGTTTCTTCGGCATTTCCGGCGGCGCGACGAGATACTTGCGCATGTTGTAGAAGCCGCCGCCATGGACCTGCCACGCTTCGCCGCCGACGCCCTGCGGCAGACCCTCGCGCTTCTTCAGGCTGAGGTCGAGATGGATGAAGTAGAAGGACGAGCCGATCCAGGCGATGGCCGTGATGACGTGGACCCAGCGCAGGAGCTGGCTGATCCATTCGGAGATCTGCGGGTCGATCATGCGGCCCCTTAACAAACAAACGGGAACGCAGCCTAGGGCGGCAGCATCCGATGCGATAGGCCCGTCCTTCCGGTTTTTCAACAGGAACCGCTGTCCGGAAAGCCCGGTCGCGCGGGCCGGCGTGCGATGGCCGCTTGACGTTGCGACCCGCTGTCCGACAATCCGTCGTTCCCACCCCAAGCCGTCGCGGCGGCTTCCCGAGTGATGTGAGGGTCCGATGGGTCGCCTGTCCACCCACGTTCTGGATACCGCCAACGGTCGCCCGGCGCAGGGTATCGCCGTCGAACTCTTCGCCCTGGACGGCGAGGGGCGCCGATCCGTCGTGCGGACGCGTACCAATGCGGACGGCCGCACGGACGCGCCGCTTCTGGCGGCCGAGACGTTCCGGACAGGGACCTATGAGCTCGTCTTCCATGTCGGCGCCTATTTCCGCGCCGTGGCAACCGCGACCGCGGACCCGCCGTTTCTGGACGTCGTCCCGATCCGCTTCGCCATCGCAGAGCCGGACGGGCACTATCACGTACCGCTCCTCGTATCGCCCTGGAGCTATTCCACCTATCGAGGCAGCTGATTATGGCCGAGACGTCCTATCCCCGCGACCTCGTCGGCTACGGCCGCAACCCGCCGCTTCCCCGCTGGCCGGACGGCGCGCGCATCGCCGTCCAGTTCGTCGTCAACTACGAGGAAGGCGGCGAAAACAGCATTCTCCACGGCGACCGGGCGTCCGAGGCCTTCCTGTCGGAGATCGTCGGCGCCGCGCCTTGGCCGGGACAGCGGCACATGAGCATGGAGTCCATCTATGAATATGGCTCCCGAGCCGGCTTCTGGCGTCTCTGGCGCCTGTTCACCGATCGGGAAATGCCGGTCACCGTCTATGGCGTCGCGACCGCGCTCATGCGCAATCCCGATGCGGTCGCCGCCATGAAGGAGGCGGATTGGGAGATCGCGAGCCACGGATTGAAGTGGATCGACTACAAGGATTTCTCCTCCGACGAGGAGCGGGCGCATCTGCGCGAGGCCATCCGAATCCATACGGAGGTCACGGGAAGCCGGCCCCTGGGATGGTATACCGGCCGCACCTCGGAGCACACCAATCGCCTCGTGGCTGAGGAGGGCGGCTTCCTCTACAGTGCCGATTCCTATGCCGACGACCTGCCTTACTGGGAGGAGGGCGCGAAGGGCCCCCTCCTGATCGTTCCCTATACCCTCGACGCCAACGACATGCGTTTCGCCACGCCACAGGGCTTCAATGCGGGGGATCAGTTCTTCGCCTATCTGAAGGACAGTTTCGACATGCTCTATGCGGAGGGCGAGAGCACCCCCAAGATGATGTCGATCGGCCTCCATTGCCGGCTTGCGGGGCGTCCGGGCCGCGCCGCGGCCCTGGCGCGCTTCCTCGACTACGTCGCTTCCCACGACGACGTCTGGATCGCGCGGCGCATCGAAATCGCACGGCACTGGATCCGGCACCATCGACCGGTCGGGCTCAAGCCGAGCACCATGAGCAAGGGCGTCTTCGTGGAGCTTTTCGGTGACGTGTTCGAGCATTCGCCATGGATTGCCGAGCGCGCCTACGACGAGAACTTCACCGCGGCCCAGGATACGGCGGAGGGGCTGCACGCGGCCATGGTGCATGTCCTCTCGCAGGCAACGCACGAGCAGAAACTCGCGCTCATCCGGGCTCATCCCGATCTGGCGGGCCGCCTGAAACTCGCCGATCTCACCTCCGATTCCCGCAGCGAGCAATCGTCCGCTGGCCTCGACAGCCTGAGCGAGGAGGAGCGTGACCAGTTTCTCGCCCTCAACGAGGCCTACCGGCAGAGGTTCGGGTTTCCTTTCATCATGGCGGTGAAGGGCCGCTCGAAGGACGAGATCCTGGCGGCCTTCGAAGAGCGCCTGCAGCACGACGCGGATCACGAGTTCGATACGGCCGTCGTCGAGATCGAGCTGATCGCGCTTCTGCGCCTCAAGGATCGCCTTCCGTCCCTTGCCGATGTGTTCTCGGCGCTGGCCTAAGCGGAACCGTAAGCGGCAAATCGGCGTCTTTTCCTGGGAGCGGCACGTTTCGTGCCGGCCAGCGGAGGAGAAATGGCCATGGGTTTGTTCAAATTCATCAAGGATGCGGGAGCGAAGCTGTTCGGCGGAAGCGCGGAGGCCGCCACTCCGGATAAGCTGAAGCAGGAGGTTCAGAGCCACGGCTTCGACGCCAACAAGCTAGGCATCGACGTGCAGGGCGACAAGGTGAAGCTCTCGGGGCAGGCGGTCAGCCAGGAGGAGGCGGAGAGGATCATTCTCTCCCTCGGCAACACCTTTGGGGTCGCCGAAGTCGACACCTCGGACCTCAAGGTGGACCAGCCGGCGAAGCAGTCGGTCATGTACACGGTCCAGAAGGGCGACACTCTCTGGGCCATTGCCGAGAAGCACTACGGCAAGGGGAAGGGGGCGAAATACACCGAGATCGTGAAGGCGAATTCGCCTCCGGTGAAGAACCCGGACATGATCCAGCCGGGCTGGGTGCTGCGCATTCCCGAGCTTCCGTGACGACGGTCCGGATTGCCTGCCTCCGTGCCGTGCCGGTATGATCCGGGAGATGCACGGAGGCACTTGTTCATGAACGGCCCGACACCGGTTGTCGATCTTCATCGCGACGATATCAAGAGGGGGCTGAGCGACGGCTCGATCCTGCTCGTGGATGTGCGCGAGCCCCAGGAATTCGCCGCGGGCCACATCCCGGGTGCGGTTTCCCATCCGCTCTCGACCTTCGATCCTTCCGCCCTTCCGACGGACAAGAGGATCGTCTTCTCCTGCGCGGCGGGCGTTCGCTCGCTCAGGGCGCTCGAGTTCGCACAGGCGGCGGGCCGCGATTTTCGCGAGCATTACAAGGGCGGCTTCAAGGATTGGATCAATGCGGGCGAGCCGGTGGAGTAGATCGCGCCGTGCATTTCCTCACAGAGTTGTGTTTTCCCGCCTGATTGCCCGACCTGTCGAAAGCATGCGCTAATGCCGCAGGGCCGGTGGTGAATCAGAAGAACCGGCTGTTGGGCTCAAGAGGGGAAACCATATTATGAAGCGTAGTGTTATCGCTGCCGGTATTCTGGCGCTTGGGGTGACGGCGGCGCTTGCGCAGGCCGATGTCATCGCGCAACGCCAGAAGCTGATGAAGGATAACGGCGAACAGTCGAAGGTGATCGGTGCCATGCTCAAGGGCCAGGCGCCGTTCGATCTCGCCCAGGTTCAGACCGCCCTCAAGACATACTCCCGGAGCGCCAAGGGAGAGCCCGATCTCTTCCCGGCCAATTCGAAGGACGGCAACACCAAGGCCCTGCCGGTCGTCTGGGAGAAGAAGGCCGATTTCAACGCGCTCTTCGCCAAGTTCGATCAGGATGCCCAGGCCGCCCTCACAGCCATCAAGGACGAGGCCAGCTTCAAGGCGGAGATGCCGAAGGTGCTTCAGAATTGCGGCACCTGCCACAAGACCTTCCGCCAGCCGGTCGGCTAGCGCCTCGTGCGGAGCCGGAGATCCGCGTCGGTGACCAGAAGGGCCGCGCCGCTAAAATGAGGATCCGGCTTTCTGCGCCAAGCGATGCGCCACTCAAGGCAATAGGCATCGGACCGGGCCCTGAACAGCGGTTGAGCACTCGGCGCGGGCAGCCTCCAGGGCTGCCCGTTCTATCGGAAGGTTGAGTGGAATGCGCAGAGCTTTCGTCGTGCTGCTCGGGCTGATCGTGCTCGGGGTCGTCGTGTTCATGGCCCTGACCTCTCCGACCGCATGGCAGGTGGTCCATGGCGAGACCGGGGCTATCCAGATGGCCTCCGCAACGCCCATGCGCAGTCCTGACCCGGAAAAGGGCCGCATCGTTTTCCTGGCAGGAGGATGCTCCTCCTGCCATGCGACGCCGGGCCAGGACGACAAGACGCGGCTGGGCGGCGGCTACGCCCTGAAATCTCCGTTCGGGACGTTCCACGTCCCCAACATCTCGCCCCACAAACAGGATGGCATCGGTGCCTGGAGCCAGGAGGATTTCGTGCGCGCCGTGCGTGAGGGCCTCTCACCGGACAGCCAGCACTACTATCCGTCATTTCCCTATACGTCCTACCAGCGCATGACGCTTCCCGATCTCAGGGATCTGTTCGCCTACCTGATGACGCTTCCCGCGGTCGAGGGCCGGGCGCCGCCCCATGAGTTGCCGTTCCCGTTCAACATCCGTCGCGGGGTGGGACTCTGGAAGCTGGCATTCCTCGATGGGCGAGGCTTCATGTCGGATCCTGACCGGCCGGCGACCTGGAACCGGGGCGCGTACCTGGTCGAAGGCCCGGGGCATTGCGCCGAATGCCATAGCGAGCGCAACTTTGCCGGCGCCATCATCCCGGAGCGGCGCTTCGCCGGCGGGCCCAATCCGGAGGGGCGGGGCATCGCTCCCAACATCACGCCGAGCCCGAGCGGCATCGGAGGCTGGTCGGTCGAAGAGGTGACGACGCTTCTTACGACAGGGGAAACCCCGACCTTCGACACCGTCACCGGGCCGATGGGATCGGTCGTGCGCAACACCGCCCAGTTGCCGGAGGCCGATCGACGGGCCATCGCGGAGTACATCCTCTCGCTGCCGCCGAAGGTGGGGTACAAGAAGCCCAAATGAGCCAGGCGGGTCGCCGCCCCGACCAAGCGTCTCCAGGTCAGTCCATCACTGCCGCCTTGAGGATGCAGACCATGGTCGCGTGACCCGGCGTGTCGCCGACGGCGCGAACCGTGTGGCGGCGGTCGCAGCGATAGCGCAGGGTCTCGCCGGCCTTGGCGCGCTGGATCACGTCGCCGACCTCGACCTCGAATTCGCCGTCGAGGACGGACAGGCACTCGATGGAGCCGCGCTGGTGACCGTCCGAGTCCAGTACGCCACCCGGCTCGGCCTGGACGTCGTACCATTGCAGCCATTCGATCGTCTTGAGCCAGCCGATAATCGCGAGCCGCACCTTGCCGTCTTCCGAGACCAGGATGGGTGTGTCGGCGCGCGTGGACTTTTCGATGAAAGGCTCCTCGTCGCTGCTGGCGAGCACCCGCTCGATGGAGACATCGAGGGCCTGGCTCAGGCGCCAGATGGTCGCCAGTGTCGGGTTCGTTTCATTGCGCTCGATCTGGCTGATGATCGATTTCGCCACTCCGGACTGCTCGGCCAGTTCGGAGAGCGAAAGATTGTAGGCCTTGCGCAGGCGCTGGATCGTCTTGCCCAGATGGCCCGAAATGACCTGCGCGCCGGATTCCAGCTCCCGGTGACGCTCCTTGCCTTCGACGCCCATTTGCCTCGCCTCTGTTCTGAAAGACCGAACGTTCGTTCCTCAAAACGGTTTTGGGGTAACAGACGGGGCGGGTCAAGCGCGTGCGGGTCAAAGCCCTGTTTTCCCTGCTCACGGCCAAGGTCTCGGGCCGTCGGGTTCAGCCCCCGGGCCGCTGGGCCGCGGTCTCGAGTTCCTTGGCCCGTTCGAGGCCGAGCTGGCGCTCCCGCCAGACGATGAAGAGCCCGGTTGCGGCGACGATGGCGGCACCGATCATGACGGCGGCGGTGGGAAGATCCCCGAAGACGAACCATCCGAGCAGGATCGCCCAGATCATCGTGGTGTATTCGAACGGCGCCAGGATCGAGGTGTCCGCATAGCGGTAGCTCTGGGTGAGGAGGATCTGGCCGATGCCCCCGAGCGTGCCCACGAGGACGAAGAACAGGAGGTCCGACAGGGGAGGGATCGTCCATCCCAGCGGGATGGTCAGGAGGGAAAGCCCCGAGGCGAGGACGAAGAAGTAGAAGACGATGGCGCCTGTCCGTTCCGTCATGGTCAGGCGCCGAACCTGGATCGTAGCGCCGGCGGAGCAGAAAGCGCCGACCAGGGCAAACAGGGCGCCGATGCTCGGCCCCCCATTCAGGCCGCCCGCAAACGGATTGAGCTTGAGAAAGGGCGACAGCATGATCAGCACGCCGATGAACCCGATCCCGACGGCGGTCCAGCGGTAGGTGCGCACCTTTTCCTTGAGGAGGATCGCCGCCAGGATCACCACCATCAGAGGTGATGCGTATCCGATGGCGATGGTGTCGTGCAGGGGCAGATATGCGAGGGCCGCGAAACCGAGATACATGCCCGACGTGCCGATGAGTCCGCGCAGGAAGTGGCCGGGGACGTTGTCGGTCCTGATCGCGTTGATCAGGTCGCCCTGCCAGGCCAGCCAGGTGAGGAGAGGAATCATCGCGAAGATCGAACGGAAGAACACGATCTCGCCGACGGGGTAGGAAGCCGTCAGCGTCTTCAATCCGGCGGACATGAGCGTGAAGACGAGGGCGGAGAGGACTTTGAGGGAAATCCCCAGAAGAGGTTTCACGGGAGGAGAATTTTCACAGGTTCGAGTCGCGCGCGGGATGAATGGACAGCCAAGCACGGGCGGTGGATTCCGTGAACCCCTCTTTTGCTGAAAGCCCCTGCGCCGCGCGCATGGTTCCTGGCTCCGCTGTCACAAATTTGCAAGCGGAGCGTCACGGAGGTGAGACGCGAATCCGTTCATCTGCGGGCGATATTCCAGGAAAGGGTGCTGCATGGCCCAGGACCTTGGTCTCGTTCGCGTGCGGACGCTGTTCTTGTCGGACCTTCACCTCGGCACGAAGGGCTGCCAAGCGAACCAACTGCTCAGCTTCCTGAGGACATACGACGCAGACACGATTTATCTTGTCGGCGACATCCTCGATGGCTGGCGCTTGAAGTCCGGCTGGTATTGGCCGCAGGCCCATAACGACGTGGTCCAGAAGCTCCTGCGCAAGGTGCGCAAGGGCACACGCCTGATCTATATCCCGGGCAATCACGATGAGTTTCTGCGCGATTATCTCGGGGTGCATCTCGGAGGTATCGAGCTCGCTGATTCCGCGATGCATGAAACGGCCGACGGCAAGCGCTACCTCGTCATCCACGGCGACCAGTTCGATCTCGTGGTGCGCCATGCCCGCTGGCTCGCGCTCCTCGGAGACGGGGCCTATACCTGCGCCCTCACCGTCAATACCTACCTCAACATCGTGCGTCGCAGGCTCGGGCTGACCTATTGGTCGCTGTCCTCCTGGGCGAAGCTGAAGGTCAAGAATGCGGTGAACTACATCAGCCGGTTCGAGCAGCTCCTTGCCGCGGAGGCGCGGCGGCACGAGGCGGACGGCATCATCTGCGGCCATATCCACCACGCCGCCATGCAGGATCTCGACGGCGTACGCTATGTGAATACCGGCGACTGGGTCGAATCCTGCACGGCCATCGTCGAGCACTACGACGGTACCCTGCAGATGATCCGCTGGGCCGAGATGCAGAGTCAGGGCCTCCCGCAGCCGGCCGGCGCGTCGCTCCGCGTCAGAGCCGCATGATGCGCCTCCTGATTGCCACCGATGCCTGGCGGCCCCAGATCAACGGGGTCGTGCGCTCCCTCGAGCATATGGCCGCCGAGGCATCGGCTCACGGAGCCGAGGTGACGTTCCTGACACCCGAGCACTTCCGCTCCTTTCCCATGCCGACCTATCCGGAGATCCGCCTTTCGCTGGCGTGGCGGCACACGGTCGCCATGGTCATGGCGCGGACGAGGCCGACCCATGTCCACATCGCCACCGAAGGGCCCATCGGCCTCGCCGTGCGGAGTCTTTGCCGGCGGGAGGGCAAGGCCTTTACCACGAGCTACCACACGCGGTTTCCGGAATACGTTTCCGCCCGCTTTCCCATCCCTCAGGCCTCGGTCTACGGGGTGCTGCGCAGGTTCCATAACGGCGGGAGGGCTGTGATGGTCAGCACGCCCTCCCTCGAGCACGAGCTGAAGGCGCGGGGCTTCCTGAACGTCATGCGCTGGACGCGGGGCGTCGATACGGAGCTCTTCAGGCCGAGGGACCGGCGGATCCTCGATGTCCCACCACCGGTGTTCCTGTTCGTCGGCCGCATCGCCGTCGAAAAGAACATAGCGGCCTTCCTGTCCCTCGACCTTCCGGGCACCAAAGTCGTGGTCGGCGATGGGCCCTCCCGGGCGGAGCTGGAGCGGGTCTATCCCGAGACCGTCTTCCTGGGTCCTCTCACGGGAGAGCCTCTGGCCCGGGTCTATGCCTCGGCGGATGTGTTCGTCTTTCCCAGTCTCACCGACACTTTCGGCATTGTCCTGCTGGAGGCGCTCGCCTCGGGGCTTCCCATCGCGGCCTATCCGGTGACCGGGCCCCTCGACGTGGTGGGCATGTCCGGATGCGGGGTTCTGAGCGAAGACCTGCGGGAGGCGGCCCTCGCCGCCCTCGACATCCCAAGGGACTGCTGCCGGGCTTATGGTGCGACCTTCACCTGGCAGGAAAGCGCACGCCAGTTCTTCTCGAATATTGAAGCGGCCTGCGGCGAACCTGAGCCGGCGAACGCTCAGTTCAAGGTCAGCGAGATGGGTTCCGCCTGAGCAAGACCAGCCTGCGGGCCGGGATAGGGTACGCCGCTCCCGGAGGCGGGCTCGGGCTCGCAAAGGCCCATCATGGCCTGGATTCGCTCCTCCAGATAGCGCAAGGTCTCGAGAATGCGTGCGATGCGGCGGTCGGCCTCGTCGCGCGCCGCATCGTTTCCGATGGCGGATCGTGCGGACTCTTCCGCGCGAGCCGGGGCGAGTTCGGCCTTGGTCTCCTCGATGGCTCCCGCCATATCGAGGAGGCTCGTCCGGATCTGGTCCATGGTCCGGGCGGTGTTTTCGTCAGCGATCTTCTTTTCCAAACCGGCCACGGCGGCCAGGACCGCCTCCGTGTCGGCATTGCGGTTCCGGCGCGCATATTCGCGCAGGAACCAGCGGCCCCGCGTCGTTTCCATGACGGCGGCCTCGATGGTATCGTAATCCCCGGGACTGAGCGTGACGAGCGTCTCTTCATCGGTCATGGTGGGTTTCATCGCTGCCTGGGTCTCCTGATTCCCGACCGGACAAGTGTTTCGAATGCTGGAGACAGCTCAAGGCCTTCCCTAACGTTATCAACGACCTTACGCCGTGACCTCGTCCTTTTTCGCCGCATCCGGCCGCAGCAGCAGGCCTTTCCGCTGATGTCTCCTTCGAGGGCCAGCTCCGTCCGCCTCTCGGCGCTGCATGCCGCGAGCTTCTTCAGCCACGGCTTCTACCTGCCGTTCTTTCCGATCTGGCTGAAGAGCAAGGCGCTCGACCCGACGCTCATCGGCGTCGTCGTCGCCATTCCCATCATCGTGAGAATTCTGGCCACGGCGCCCCTGCTCAGTCTTGCCGATCGTGCCTTCGGTCCGCGGCGCCTGCTCCTCGCGAGCCATGCGGGGCAGATGATCGGCTTTCCGCTGCTGATGTTCGCGCAGGACAGCATCACCATCGTCGCCCTGGTGGCCCTCGTCGCCATCGCCCAGGCGGCGGTGATCCCCGGCAATGATCTGGTGACGACCGCGGCGGTGCAGCGCGACCCGCATCTGCACTATGGCCGGATCCGGGGCTGGGGCTCGATCTCCTTCTTCGTCGCCAATATCGTCGCCGGCTACCTCGTCGGCGGTTTCGGTGCGGGCATCGTCCTGGTCGCCCTGACCCTGATCCCTCTGCTCGGCGTCACGGCGACCCTGGCCGCCGTCCCGCGGCATCCGCCGGATGGTGTGGCGAGGGCCGGCGGCAGCGCGCTCCAGCCCAAGGGCCTGCCGACCGCGCTCTGGGTCGTGCTGATCGCCGCCGCCATGACACAGGGGACCCACGGGGCCCTCAACGCCTTCGCAAGCATCTACTGGCAATCCCAGGGCTTCGCGGATTCGGTCATCGGCTATTTCTGGGCCTCGGGAGTCATTGCCGAGATCATGGTGTTCATGTTCCTCGGCAACGTGGTCGGCCGCAGTTCCGGCCTCGGCCTTATCCTGCTTGGCTCATCGGCCGCCGTGTTCCGGTTCACCATGATGTCCCTGCATCCCGGGGCGGCACTCACCATAGGGCTCCAGACCCTCCACAGCCTGACCTTCGGCGCTTCGCATATCGGCGCCATGGCGGCTCTGACAGCTCTGTCCCCGCCTCATGCCAGAGGACGGGCGCAGGGGATCTATGGCTCGCTCGCAGCCCTCTTCACGGCGGCCTCCACCATCGTCAGCGGTATGATCTACAAGGAAGCCGGGGCAGCCGTCTTCGTCGCCATGGCGCCCCTCGGCGCCGTCGGCTTCCTCCTGACCCTGGTTGCGGCGGGGATGCTGAAAGCTCAGCCCCAGAGGGCAGGCTCCGGCGGATAGACGATGCTGCCCTCATAGGTGAGGCCGGGCTCACGGTCCCTCGCCAGCAGCAACGGCCCGTCGAGATCGACGAAACGGGCCCGTGGCGCGAGCACCATGGCGGGCGCCATGGCCAGCGAGGTCCCGACCATGCAGCCGATCATGAGCGAAAAGCCGCGCTCCTGAGCCGCGTCCGCGAGCGCCAGGGCCTCGGTCAGGCCGCCGGTCTTGTCGAGCTTGATGTTCACCGCGTCATACAGGCCCACGAGCCGGTCGAGGCTCGCCCGGTCGTGAACGCTCTCATCGGCGCAGATGGCGACAGGGCGGGCGATTGTCGCGAGATAAGAATCGGCCTTGGCGGGCAGGGGCTGCTCCACCAGGGCGAAGCCCGCCTCGGCACAGGCCGCGAAATGCTCGGCGAGGTTGTCCTCCGTCCAGCCTTCATTGGCGTCGGCAATCAGGGTTGCATCGGGAGCCGCCTTGCGGACTGCGGCGATCCGTTCGAGATCGCCGCCCTGTCCGCCGAATTTCACCTTCAGGATCGGCCTGTCCGCCGCTTTCGCCGCCGCTTCCGCCATCGCTGCGGGGGTGTCGAGGCTGATGGTGTAGGCAGTCGTCGCCGGCGGCCACCGGTTCACTCCGGCGGTCACGTGGGCACGGATGCCGGACCGCTTGGCGTCCAGGTCCCAGAGGGCGCAATCGAGGGCATTGCGCGCTGCTCCCGGCGGCATGGCGGCCTGAAGGGCCTCCCGGGTCAGCCCGGCCTCGACCTGCGGGCAAAGCGCCTCGATGGCGGCCGCCACGCCCTCGACCGTTTCCCCATAGCGGGCATAGGGGACGCATTCCCCATGGCCCGTTGCGCCGTTGTCCCGGATCGTCGCGGTGACGACGACGGCCTCCGTGCGCGATCCCCGGGCTATCGTGAACTTTCCAGCGATGGGAAACCTGTCGATCGTGACGGACAACTGACGCATTCTGGTCCTCTTCCTGTAACTTCGGCTCGACTTGTGCCTTAGCGACACGCTATCACCAAGCGGAATCAATGCCGGAAGGATGATCGTGGCGCAGAGCATCTTGGCTCAAGAGCCGCAAGTCGAGATCGACGAAGCCGGGGACAAGGTGACGGCAAAGCTTGCCGGGCACTGGGTCGCCATGAATTCCGCGTCCGTGGAATCGCTCGCGCACGAGATCATGGCTGCCGCCGACCATCACCGCATGATCATCGATCTCGGCAGGGTCGAGCGCCTCGACACCCTCGGCGCATGGGTGCTCGACCGCACCCGGCACGAGCTCGGCGAGCGGGGTCTCTCGGCGGATTTCGCCAATGCCTCCCCCGAGCAGCAGATCCTTCTGGACGAGGTCGCCTACCGCGGCTTCCAGGAGAAGAAGGTCGTCAAGCGCTCGAAAGTCATGGACTTCCTGGTCGACGTGGGCAAGACGGTCCACGGCGCCGGGCGCGATCTGGTGGACGGCGTGGCGTTCCTGGGCGAACTCGTTGCCGCCCTCATCCGGGTGATCGCCCGTCCAAGGCGCTTTCGCGGCACGGCCATCGTCAACCAGATGGAGCAGATCGCCTATCGCGGCGTGCCCATCATCGTCCTGATCTCGTTTCTGGTCGGCTGCATCATCGCGCAGCAGGGAATCTTCCAGCTTCAGCGCTTCGGCGCGACTCCCTTCGTCGTCGATCTGACCGGCATCCTGGTCCTGCGCGAATTGGGGGTTCTGCTCACTTCGATCATGGTGGCCGGCCGCTCCGGCTCGGCCTTCACGGCGGAAATCGGCTCCATGAAGATGCGCGAGGAAATCGATGCGCTTCGGGTCATGGGCCTCGATCCGATGGAAGTTCTGATCATCCCGCGCATTCTGGCCCTGATCATCGGATTGCCGCTCCTCACCTTCCTCGCCAACATGGCAGCTCTTGCCGGCGGCGGCATCACGGCGTGGCTCTACGGCGACATCAGCCCCGACGTCTTTCTGTCCCGCCTGAAGGCGGCTGTCGCGATGAACACGTTTCTCGTCGGTCTCATCAAGGCGCCGTTCATGGCCCTCGTGATCGGCATCATCGCCACCCTCGAGGGCTTGGCCGTGGCGGGTTCCGCCGAATCGCTCGGTCGGCATGTGACGTCCTCGGTGGTGAAGGCGATTTTCATGGTCATCGTGCTCGACGGCCTCTTTGCCATGTTCTTTGCGGCGATTAAGTACTGACCGATGCTCGACAGAAGCCGCCCCGCCTCGACAGAAAACCGTGAAGCGGTCATCCGCGTGCGCGGCATCGAGGTCGGATTCGGCGAGAAAACCATCCTCAAGGACCTGGATCTCGACGTTTACCGCGGCGAGATCCTCGGCTTCGTCGGCGCCTCGGGCGGAGGCAAGTCGGTCCTGACCCGGGCGATCCTCGGCCTCGTTCCCAAGCGGGCCGGCACGATCGAAGTGCTCGGGCAGAATCTCGACGAGCTCTCCCCCTCGGAACGGCGGCTCCTGGAGCGGCGCTGGGGTGTGCTGTTCCAGCAGGGCGCCCTGTTCTCCGCGCTGACGGTGAAGCAGAACGTCCAGGTGCCGATGCGGGAATACCTGGACCTGTCGGACCGGCTCCTCGACGAACTGGCCATGCTCAAGATCGAGATGGTCGGCCTCAACCCCGATGCGGCGGACAAACTGCCATCCGAGCTGTCCGGAGGCATGATCAAGCGCGCGTCCCTCGCCCGCGCCCTGGCTCTCGACCCGGACATCGTCTTCCTCGACGAGCCGACCTCCGGCCTCGACCCCATCGGCGCAGGAGAATTCGACGAGCTGATTGCGACCCTGCAGCGGACTTTGGGGCTTACCGTATTCATGGTAACCCATGACTTGGACAGCCTTTACACGGTGTGCGATCGAATCGCTGCCCTTGGTGAGGGCAAGATACTGGCGGAAGGGCCTATCGAAACGATGCTTGCATCGGATCACCCTTGGCTCCGCGCCTATTTTCATGGGAAACGAGCTCGCGCGGTCATGGCCGGCGACACCTAGGGTTTGTGATGGAAACGCGTGCGAATTACGCCCTGATCGGATTGTTCACGCTGGCGGTGATCGCAGCGGGGTTCGGCTTCGTCTACTGGTTTTCCGGGGGCGACCGCGGGCAGACGCGCCAGGCTGTCCGCATCGTGTTTTCCGGCTCGGTTTCCGGCCTTTCCAAGGGTTCCACCGTATCCTTCAACGGCCTTCGGGTCGGTGAGGTCACCGACATCAGCCTGCTGCCGGAGGATCCGCGCCGGGTCGTCGCCATCGCCCAGGTCGACAATAGCACCCCCGTCCGCACCGACACCCGGGCCCGCCTGGAATATCAGGGCCTGACCGGCGTCGCGACCATTGCCCTGTCCGGTGGGGAACCGAACTCGCCGAAGCTGGTGGCCGGGCCTGGCCAGCCTCTGCCGACAATCTTCGCCGACCGGTCGGATTTCCAGGACCTCATCGAAACGGCACGCAACATTGCCCGGCGGGCCGATGACGTGCTCGAGCGCGTCGGGCGGGTCATCTCTGACAATGAGGGCTCTATCAACCGCACGGTCCAGAACGTGGAACGGTTCTCGCAGGCGCTCGGCGAGAATGCCGACGGCATCGACCGCTTCCTTGCCCAGGTCGGGCAGGCAGCCGAAAAGGTCGGCCCGCTCGCCGAAAAACTCGAAACCCTTTCCACCAATCTCGACGAGGTGGTCCGCTCCGTGGACCGTCAGCGTGTCGCCCGCATCGTCGAGAACGTGGACAATTTCACGCAAACGTTGAGCGACAGCCGCAAGGATCTCAACGACGCCCTGCACGTTGCCGCGAGTCTCATTGCCCGGCTCAACGATGCGGCACCCAAGCTCGATTCGACGCTCGAGGAGATCAACAAGGTCGCCAAGGCGGTGGATCCGGTCAAGATCGGGCGCACGGTGGACAATGTCGACGTCTTCACCCAGACGCTCAGCCGCCGCAGCCCCGACGTGGACAAGGCGATCCAGGAAGCCCGCTCCATCACCGAGAAGCTCAACAAGTCCGCGGACCGCATCGACGTGGTGCTGGCCGGGGCCGAGAAGTTCCTCGGCTCGGCTTCAGGCGAGGAGGGCAAGAGCGCTTTCGAGACGATCAAGGAAGCGGCGAACTCGGTGCGCGCCCTTGCGGACAACCTGAACGAAAGGACCACCGGCATCCTGACCGGCGTCGGACGGTTCACGGATTCCGGCCTGCGCGAATACGAGGCGCTGGCCGTCGAGGGGCGCAAGGCCATCAACGACATCAGCCGCGCGGTCCGGAGCATCGAACGTAATCCACAGCAGTTTATTTTCGGTGGCCGTCCTGGGCTCCCCGAATACAATGGCCGCCGGTAAAGCTTGAACCAGTATGTGTAGGTCCTCTGTGTTTCCCATCTCCATCGATCGGGTCCGACCGCTCCTGCGCCTCTCGCCGGTGCTGGCTCTTGCCATGCTGGCGGGCGCCTGCTCGTCGGGTCCCGCGCCGACGACCTATGACCTTTCCGCTCCGACCTCCCGTATCCGGGGCGCCTCGGGCGTGCAGGTGCTCGTCAATGAACCCGCGGCGCTCCAGGTGCTCTCGACCCAGCAGATCATCGTGAAGGACGCTTCGGGCACCATCACGTTCGTCGGGGGAGGGCAATGGGCCGACAATCTGCCCCGGCTCATCCAGACACGCCTGATCAACACCTTCGAAAACGCCTCGCAGATCCGCGGCGTATCGCGGCCGAGCAGCGGCGCTGTCGCCGATGTGCAACTCGTCTCCGAGCTCCGCCGGTTCGAGATCGCGACCCCCGGCAACGAGGCGGTGGTGGAGGTCGCGGTCAAGATCGTGAATGACTCGAACGGGCGCATCGTCAACGGCCGAATTTTCCGGGCACAGGTCCCGGCTGCCGCCGTGGACGCGCCGAACGCGGCGCGGGCTCTCGACGAGGCCCTCTCCGTGGTCATGCTCGACATCGTGCGCTGGGTCAGCGGCAGCCGGCTCCCCCGGCGCGAAGAGGTCATCAGTCAGGCCGGCAATCCGCCGCCGGCCTGATCCCGCACCATGGAAACCCATGTCAGCCAAGGCGTGACGCGGTTTCAGCCTACATGGGCACCTGATCGAGAAAGCCGATCACGTTCTTCAGACGCCCCTGCTCGAGAATGGCGAAGTCGGTGCCCTTGACGATCCCTTCGGCGCCTTCCGGTCCGAGTTCCCAGGAGAAGCGGATCTGGTCGCCGTATCCGTCCGGCCGGCCGGTCAACCCGAACCGAAAACCCGGGAACCGCTCGTGCACGGCTGCGATCAGGGCATCGATCTGGTCATGGCCCGCGCCGGCCATGAGGGGATCCTGATAGGCGCCGTCTTCGGTCCAGACCCGCACGAGGAGCTTGCGCCGTTCCGCCCGGTCGGTCTCGTTCCAGAGTGCGATGTAGGTCTCGGCAATGGTGGCGGCGTCGGTCATGGGAGGTCTCCTTTGTCGTTCGCCCGGTCGATCCAGGCACAGCGACGATGGAGGAGGGGACTGCCGGGGTCGATTACCTGAGAGGTCATCGAACCGGAGAGAGCCAACAAAAACGCGGCCTCGTGGGCCGCGTTTTCATGAAAGCGTCTCGATCGAAGCCGGCTCAGCCGAACCGGCCGCTGGCATGGGCCAGCATCGTATAGACCTTGCCGGTTTCCGAGGTCAGGTAGGTCTTGGTCAGCATGGAGTCGCGGTCATCGCGGGAGACTTCCGCGAGCAGGCGCTCGAACTCCTCGACGTAGCGGTCGACCGTCTGCTTGAATTCCGGGTCGCGCTGATATTTGCGGCGGATTTCGTCGAACGTCTGCTGGCCCTGGATCGTATAGAGCCTGCGGGTGAACACGTTGTGCTCGCCGCGCCGATAGCGGTCCCACAATTCCACGGCTGCATCGTGATCGATCATCCGGGCGATGTCGACCGAGATCGAGTCGAGGGATTCGAGGCTGTTGAGCCGGGAGCGGTCAGGGCGGGCGCCGCGGGCCGTTCCGCCTTCCTCGTCCCGGGAAGCCCGGTTCAGGAGATCGGACAGCCAACCACCGCCACGGCCGGCTTCGCGGGCCTGTTCCTCGCGCCGCGGCGCGGGACGCTCGGCGGCAGGCGCGGCCTGACGGGCGGGAGCGGACGGGGCCGGTGCGGGGGCCGCCGCAGCGGGAGCCGGTTTCGGCTCGGCCTGACGGGCCACCGCCGGAGCCGGAGCCGGCGCGGGTGCCGGCGTCGGGGCAGGGCGCTGCTCGACCGCTGCCGCCATGGCCGCGACCGAGGCTTCGTTGACGCGCCGGGCCTGGGCCGCCGGGGCGGCATCGACCACCCGGTTCGAGCGGGAGACGAGAGCCGAGAGTTCGTTCAGCGCCTTGATCTGGTCGGCGACGACCCGGCGCATCTGCGCCGTGCTCTCCTGGGTCTCCTGGGGCAGTTCGACGACCCCGCGGCGCAGTTCCGCCCGGGTGGTCTCGAGTTCGCGCTGGATCTCGCCGGTCATGCCGCGCAATTCACCCATGGTGTCGCGGAACTTCGCTGTGGCAGCGTTGAGCGCCTCGGCCATTTCCGCTGCGGCCTGCTCGTAAGCGGAACGGAGCGAGGCCGCCGTGCGCTCGCCCTCGATCCCTGTCGAGGTACGGATGCGCTCGAACTGCTCGCCGATGGCCTGGCTCGTGCTCTGGGCCGTATCGGCAAGGACGGTACCGATCTGGCGAGCCCGGTTCTCCGCATTCTGGAGCGAACCTTCGACCAGGGTCGAGAAGGAGCGGGTCACCGCTTCTAGTTCCTCGGAACGGGTATTGATCCGCGCGAGGAGGTCGTTGAGGGCTTCCTCTCGGCCGGCAAGAGCGGAGTTGATGCGGGTTTCCGCGAGTTCCAGGGAGGAAGTCGCGTCGGAGATGGTCTGAAGCTGCTCGCGGACCCCGTCGGTCAGGGCGCGGCCCCGGTCCTCGAGCGCATGGGCCAGTTCCGTCGCCTGCTGCATCGCGCCGGACGAGACCGAACGCAGGGCCTCGACCTGATCGGCCACCTGATCGGAGGCACGGCCGGTCTGCGTCGCGATCTCCGACAGCAGCCCTTCGATCTGCTGGATGCGGCCGGCCAGTCCGTCCTCGATGGCGCCGAGATTGCCGCTGGCGCTGGCAGAGACCTGCTGGAGCAGGCTGTTGGTGTCCTGGAGGCGGCCGAGAACCTCGGAAAGTTCGCCGCGCAGGCGCTCGTTGGTCTCGACGAGTGTCGAGACGGCGCGCTGCGTCCCCTCGTCCATGGCGACGCGCAGCGCCTCCGTGGACTGGGTATAGGCAGAGGTCAGTTCCATGCTGCGCTCCTGAAGGGTCGCAAGCATGCTGCTGCTGCGGTCCTGCAGGCTGTCGATCACCGCATTGCTGCGCTCCTCGAGGTCGCGCAGGGCCGTCTGGCTGACTGCGGCGATCTCGCTGCCGATCGCGCCGCCGCGCTCACCAAGGCTCTCGACCAGGGAATTGCCCTGAGTGTCGAAGATGCCGCGGATCTCGTCGATCCGGTTGCCGAGCGATCCGAGTACGGTCTGGCCCTTGTCCTCGATGGCTTCGGCAACGCCCGAAAGGCGGTTGACGACGCGTTCCTCGAAGACGGAGACGCGCTCGTCGAGGGTGGTAGCGATCTCAGCGGCGCGGGCGCCGAGGGTTTCATTGATGTGGTCGGCCTTGGTCGTGAGAGTTTCGGCGATGGTCCCGCTGCGGGCGGCGATGGCCTGGCCGATCTCGTCCATGCGGGCCTGCAGGGCGTTGGCCACGTCGCGGCCGCCCTCGGCCATGACGCGGGCCATCTCGCCCGTCCTGACGACGAGCGCCTCGTTGAGTGCGGAGGAGCGCGCGCTGAGCGTCTGATCGACGCGCTCGACGATGGTGTCGAAGTTCGCGCTGATCTCGGATGTGCGGCGGAGAGCCTGCTCTTCCAGAGCTGTCAACTGCGTCTCGATGGTGCCTGTTGCCTCACGGGCGCGCTCGGAGAAGGATTCCGCAAGGGCGCGGCCCTGCACCGTGATCAGGCGATCCATCTCCTCGAACCGGCCGCCGATCGTTTCCGTAATGCTGCCGACATCGCGCGAAATACGCTCGGCCACCTCGCCGCCGCGGTTCATCACCTCCTCGAACGCGGTCAGGCGGGAACCGAGGGTCTCCTCCATCTCGCGTCCCCGGGTGTCGACCGTCTGAGACAGGGTCTCGGCCGTGCGGTTCAGGGCTTCGTTGACCCGCGCGCCCTGAGTGGCGATGGCGAGAACGATATCCTTGCCGGTGCCGGCGAGGCGGGCCTGTGCATCATCCGCGTGGCGGGTGAGAATGTCGGAGAACTGCTGGCCGCGGGTCTCGAACTCGGTCTCGAAGGCCTCGACCTTCGAACCCATAAGTGCAGCGATCCGCTCGCCCGTGGCCGACAGCGTCGTCTCGAGGGCTTCGCCTTGGACGGTGACGGACTCGCTGACGCGCTGGCTTGCGGCCTCCAGGCGGGTAGCCAGGTCCTCGACCCGGGTGCCGATGGTCTCGTCCGCGAGCCGGACGGCGCCTTCGAGCTGTTCGCGGACTTCGCCGCCGCGCAGGGAGATCTGGCTGGCAACGTCCGCCGCAGTCGTGGCAAGGCGCTCCCGGAACTCGTTGCCGCGGACGACGATTTCGTCCACCACCTCGGTGCCCGTGGAGGCGAGCTGCTCGCGCAGGGTGTGCCCTCGCGAGGCCATGTCTTCGAGGAAGGTCGTGGCGGTGCTGGCGAATTCGTCGCGCAGGGCCGTGCTGTTCCGAGTGAGCTCCTCGCTGACGGAGGCGCCGGCGGCGGCGATCTGGTCGCGCATTTCCGTGGTACGGGCCGAGATGTCGTCGGCGACGACACCCCCGGTGGCGGCCAGCTTCTCGGTGATCTCGCTGCCGCGCTGGACGAAGCTGTCCTCGAGGCTGCGGGCCGTATGTTCGAACGCTTCGCGGACGTCGTTCCCCTGCTGAGCGAGGGCTTCGATGACGCCGCGACCGGTCTCGGCCAGGGTGCGCGTGACCTGGCTGGCGCCGTCCTGGAGATGGCGGGTGAGGACGTCGCCGGTGCGCTCGAACGCTCCAGTGATGTCCTGTGCCTTGGTCTCGAGCGCGCCGGTAATGCGGATGCCGACATCGGCGATGCCGGTCTTGATGTCCTCGCTCGTGCCGGACAGGCGGTCGACCAACTCGACGCCGCGGCTCGCCATTTCCTCGACCACATGCTCGCCGGCGCGGCCGAGAGCCTGCGTGATCTGTTCGCCGCGTTCCTGGAGCGAGGTGCTGACGCGGTCTCCGGCATTGTGGAAAGAGGCGACGATCCGCTCGCCCGCCGTATCGAGATCCTGGATGAGGTTCTGATGGGATCCGGCGATGGCACCACGGACACGCTCGGCATTGGTGACGATCGCCTCACGTTGCGTCACAAGCTCGTCGATGAGAGAGCGGATGCGGATCTCGTTGTCGGAATAGGCACGCTCCAGGGTCGAGATCTCGCTGCGCACGAGCGTTTCCAGCTCGCCGGCGCGGGCGAGGGCGCGCTCGACACCGTCGCCCACCGCGGCGACTTCGCGACGGACGGCCTGGGAAACGGAGAGCACCGCATCCGTCGAGAAACTTTCGGGTTGCGCTAGGCGAACGGCGACCTCGCCGACCGCGCGGGCGACCTGCTTCATCTCCTGCGAGCGGACGGTCAGCATGGCCGCGATGAAGAAAAGGATGACCGGAACGGCCAGCACCATGCCGGCGACGGAGAGCTGCGCCACGCTGTAGCTTGTCAGCAGCTGTTCCGGTGTGGTGATGCCTTGCGAATAGACCAGGAAGGCCGCTCCGCCGAGCCAGAGAAGGGACGCAAGCGTCGCAATCACATAGGCGCGCCGGGACGGGCGCACCTGGAGAGCCTGGAGCATCACGCCGACATTCTGCCGGTCATCGTTGGCGACGGCGTTCCGGTCGGGCGCGATGAAACCGGCGCGGGAGGCATCCTCCAGTTTCAGGTCGCGTGCATCCCCGCGGTCCGTGGACACATCCGTGTCGAGGCTGGCGAAGGGCCCCTTGGTGAAGTCGTGATCGTCGATATCGGGAAGGCGCGGTTCCTCGTGAGCCAAGGTGTCTTCCAACCGCTCAGGCGTCGATGAGATCGACGGCAGTGCGTCGTCCAGGTTCAATGCCTGTTCAACAGCGGACAGGGCCGCCTCTGCCGGATCTTTCATCTTCTTCTTTTCGGTCGCCATGATCGCCCTCGTGACGCAACAGATGGTGGTTGAAGCCGCCGGAATACGCGGATGACAACGCTTACGCGCGGACTTCGTCCAACCGCAGGACCCCGCTTCGGGGCTTACGTTTGGTAACCTGCCATTTACCAAGTAAGTCTAGCCGCCGGACGGAGGGAATGAAACCCGATATCCCCCACCTCTTGCGAACGTCGTTAACGGCTCAGTAACCAGCAGTGCCGGGCAAAATGCGGCAGGAAAACGGCAGGGCGCTTGCTCTGGACTCTCGTTTTTTCGCCCGCACTCGATTAAGTATGCGCCGTCAGTCAGAGGTCTGCAATGGTGAAGATCACGTTCATCGACCCGGAGGGCACGGCCCGCACCGTCGAGGCCGAGGAGGGCTCCACGGTGATGGAAACGGCCGTCCGGAACGGTATCCCGGGCATCGAGGCCGAGTGTGGCGGAGCCTGTTCCTGTGCCACCTGCCATGTCTACGTGGACGAGGAATGGGAGGATGTGACGGGCACGCCGCAGCCGATGGAAGAGGACATGCTCGACTTCGCCTATGACGTGCGTCCGAATTCCCGCCTCTCGTGTCAGATCCGGGTGAAGCCCGAGCTCGATGGTCTCGTGGTCCGCACGCCGACCCGGCAGGGCTGAGCCGGCAATCGCGTTTCGGTTGGCACGTTTCGGTTGGGCCCGGCCGAAAGCTGCGCTAAACATTCCTAACCAACCGCGCTGTCCGAAAAGCCGAGCAGGGCCTTTCGCAGGACGGTGCGCGACAGGGGGTATCCATGTTCAAGACGATCCTCGTTCCCGTCGACCTCGCAGAGATCGCCGCCGCCAAGCCTGCCATCGCCAAGGCGGTGGAACTGGCGCAGTTCTCCGACGGCACCATTCGCCTCATCTATGTGCGCTCCCTCGTGCCCGTCACCTACATGGAGTTCGTGCCCCCGACCTTCGACGAGGAGCAGCAGAGCGATGCGGAGCAGAAGCTCGCGGACGTCGCCGCGACGGTGAAGTTGCCCGCGGACCGTGTCTCGGCGGTGGTCCGCCTCGGCTCTACCTATGGCGAAGTGCTCGGCGAGGCGGAGAAGACCGGCGCCGACCTGATCGTCGTCGGTTCGCACCGGCCGAGCATGGCGACCTACCTTCTCGGCTCCAATGCCTCGACCATCGTGCGCCACGCCAAATGCTCGGTGCTGGTGGTGCGCGCGTAGGGCGTTCGCTGGATTTCCAAAAGCACTCTCATATTGCCATTTCGTCATTCCGTGCCCGCGCGGCGGGGCGGGAATGACAATATGCGTCTGGAATGGCTAGGGAATCTTCGGCAGAAGCTCCTCGGGCGGGCTTGCCGGGTCGAAGGGACGGGGCTTGTTGAGCCTGACCATCGGCTCGAGCTGCCAGATTCCCACGAGGGCGAACAGGGCGCCCAGCAGGGCAATGCCGGTCGCGTGCATCTGGAAGGCCCGCCAGATGAGAAAGGCCATGGCCAGGAGCGACGCGAGCGTCAGCGCGGAGGTCGCGAGCCAGACGGGCATGCTCTTGCCCGCAAGGAATTGCGCCTGCGGGTTGGCACGGGTGATGGCCGAAAAGAGAGACCGCGCAAATGCCCCGTATTGCTCGGACTGGACGTTCGCCTCCACCAGGCTCCGCCACGTCAAGGACGTGAAGGTGAAGGTCTTGCCGTCCTTCATTCGGATGCGTGTCCGAAAGACCTTTTGTGCAAACCGCCCGGGCTCGTAGGTCATCCGCACAGCCTCGACGGCGCCGAGGCGGACCTCATGGACCTTGCGGCCGGAATCGACGACCAGCCGGTCGCCCTTGAGGGTAAAGCTCACCGGTCCGCCGACCGGGCGGGGATTGTGCTCGTAGGTGATGGTCATGCGGTTCAGCGTACCAGTTCCCGCATCGCCTGGTCGATGCCTTCGAGCGTCAGCGGGTACATGCGGTCGGTAAAGATCCGGCGAAGGAGGGTTGTCGATTGGGTATAGTCCCAGCGCTCCCGCGGCACCGGGTTCAGCCAGACCGCGTGGGGGAAATGATGCAGGATCCGTTCCAGCCAGACCTGGCCGGGCTCCTCGTTCCAGTGTTCCACGGAGCCGCCTGACACCGAAATTTCATAGGGACTCATGGAGGCATCGCCGACGAAGACGACGCGATAGTCCGGCGGATAGGTGCGGATGATGTCGAGGGTCGCAATGGTCTCATCGAAACGGCGCCGGTTCTCCTTCCACAGCCTCTCATAGACGCAGTTGTGGAAATAGAAGTGCTCGAAATGCTTGAACTCGAGCCGCGCGGCCGAAAACAGTTCCTCCGCGGCCTCGATGTGCCAGTCCATGGATCCGCCCACATCGAGGAAGAGAAGGACCTTCACGGCGTTCCGGCGCTCCGGCCGCAGATGCACGTCGAGATAACCCTTGTGCGCCGTCTCGTGGATGGTCTCGTCGAGGTCGAGCTCCTCCAGTGCCCCGGTGCGGGCGAAACGGCGCAGACGTCGCAGTGCCAGGCGCATGTTGCGCACACCGAGCTCGACGCTGTCGTCGAAATCCTTGAACTCGCGGCGGTCCCAGACCTTCACCGCCCGGAAATTGCGGTTCTTATCCTGGCCGATCCGGATTCCCTCGGGGTTGTAGCCATAGGCCCCATAGGGTGACGTACCCGCGGTGCCAATCCATTTGTTGCCGCCCTGGTGGCGCCCATGCTGTTCCTTCAGGCGTTCCCTGAGTGTCTCCCAGAGCTTGTCCCATCCCAGGGCCTCGATCTGGCGCTTCTCCTCCTCGGTCAGGTAGCGCTCCGCGAGCTTGCGCAGCCATTCTTCCGGGATCTCCGCCTGCTCTATCCCCTGGCCCAGGGTCTCCAGCCCTTTGAAGACCTGGCCGAAGACCTGATCGAAGCGGTCGAAATGGCGCTCGTCCTTCACGAGGCAGGCCCGCGACAGGTAGTAGAACTCCTCCACCTTCTTGTCGGCGAGATCCCGGTCGAGCGCTTCCAGGAACGACAGGTATTCCCGCAGCGAGACGGGGATCCTGGCGGCACGCAGCTCGGTGAAGAACGTCAGAAACATCGGCCCAGTGTCCGGCAACCTCGGCGGAGGTCAAGCGCAATCGCGCACGGTCTCATGAGCCGGCGCGCGTGACCCGCTCGATCGTCGGCGGCTCCTTTTCCGGCATGCCCACCTTCTCGGGAGAAACAGGCTTCTCCGGGGACGGCGCCTTCTCGGGAGGAAGTGTCTTGCCGACCCTTCGGCGGGCGCGGAACTCTGTCCTGTCCGGACCGCTCCGGGTGGTGCTTTCCTTGAGAAGGGCGCGGAACTCGTCGCGACGTTCATGGATCGAGGCAATGACGAGGCCCATGGGAACGCCGATATCGGTCAGCACGGCCTCGCTCAATTGCAGCGAGGCTTCGATCGTCTCGGGAACGGCATCGTCGACGCCGAGCTTGTAGAGTTCGGCTGCGTGCTTGGCGTCGCGCGCGCGGGACACGATGCTGATGTCCGGGCGCTCCTTGCGGGCGGAGGTCACTACGCTTTCGATCGAACTCGGCGTATCGAGGGTAATGACCAGAGCGAGGGCACGCTCGATGCCGCAGGCCTGGAGAAGCTCGGGATAGGATCCATCGCCGAAATAGACCGGCCTGCCCGCCCGTCGCTCGGCGGCGACGCGCACGGGGTCCATGTCGATGGCGAGATAGGGCACCTTGTGCCGCTCCAGCATGTCGCCGACCAGCCGGCCGACCCGGCCATAGCCCGCGACGATCACATGGCCGGCCTCGTCGGACGGCGGCATCACTGCCAGTGCCGGATCCTGCGGCTCGCGGCGCTCCAGGCGGCGGCTCAAGCGGCGACCGAGGCGGGCGAAAAGGGGAATGGCAACCATGGTCAGGGTGGTCGCGACGAGGAGGTTCTGGCCGATTCCGGCCGGAAGCAGTCCTGCGCCCACGGCGCTTCCGAGGATCACAAGTCCGAACTCGCCGCTCGGTCCCAGCAGAAGTCCCGCCTCGGCTGCATCGGGAGCGCGCAGGCCGAAGGGCCGACCGAGACCTGCAATGATGAGGCTCTTGACGACGATGGTCGCCGCGGCGGCAGCGAAGATCAGGGCGGGCGCCTCGAGCAGACGCAGCGGATCGAGGCTCATGCCGACGGAGACGAAGAAGACGCCGAGCAAAAGCCCCTTGAAAGGCTGGATGGTCACATCGACGGCGCGGCGGTACTCGGTCTCCGACAGCAACACGCCCGCGATGAACGCGCCGAGAGCCATGGACAATCCGCTCGCCGCCGCGAACAGGCTTGTGACCAGTACGACCAGGAGACAGGCGGCCATGAACAATTCGGGGCTCTTGGTGGCGGAGACGAGCTGGAAGAACGGGCGCAGCACGATGCGCCCGAGACCGACGATGGCGCCGAGCGCCAGGATCGTCTGCAGCATCGCCCAGGCGAAGGAGGCCATGGTGACCTCGGGCTTGCCCGTGTCGAGAACGGCGATGGTGAACAGGATCGGGGCCACGGCCAGATCCTGGAACAGCAGCGCCGAGAAGCTCGCGCGGCCGACGGGGGTCGTCAGCCGCTTCTGCTCGGCGAGCACCGGAATGACAATGGCGGTCGAGGACAGGGCGAAGGCGAGGCCGACGATAGCCGCCCCGGTAATCGTGCCGACGAGATGGAGGGCCAGAATGCCGAGCGCCACGGTGCAGAGAAGCACCTGGAGGGAACCGAACCCGAAGACCAGCCGTCTCAAGGTGCGCAGGCGCTGCCACGACAGTTCGATGCCGATGGTGAAGAGCAGGAACACCACGCCGAATTCGGCGATATGCGACGTGCCTTCCGGGTTGGTGAAGGTGATCCAGTTGACCCAGGGATTGCCGGGCACGAGCCTGCCCAGCCCGAACGGTCCGAGCAGGGCCCCCGCTGCCAGGTAGCCGAGGACCGGGCTGATCCTCAGTCGGTGGAAGAGAGGAACGACGATGCCTGCCGTTGCGAGAAAAAGAATAGGTTCCTGATAGGCCTGCAGGTTGATCGAGGCTGCCATTATCTCCGTCCGATTCCTCTCATCATGGGGGGAACGGGAACATGAGCGCAAGGGATAGATGCGCGCATCCTGATGCGCTTCGCTCAAAGAGCGGGCAATTGCCCTTTGGGCACGCCGTCATTCCGGGGCCGCGAAAGCGGAGCCCGGAATGACAGGGTGGGTCCGGAACGACCGCGTGCGCTCTATCGCAGCGTCGCCAGGGCCTGTGCCAGATCGGCCACCAGGTCGTCCGGGTGCTCGATGCCGATCGAGACGCGGATCGTGGCGTCGCTGACGCCGAGACGGTCGCGGGTTTCTTTCGGCACGCCGGAATGGGTCGTCGAGGCGGGATGCGAAATGAGCGATTCCGTCCCGCCCAGGCTCACCGCCAGCTTGAAGACCTGCAGCGCGTTGAGCACCTTGAAGGCCTCCGCCTCGCCGCCCTTCACGTCGAAGGAGAAGGTCGAGCCCGGGGCGGTGCATTGCGCTTCGTAGACCCTCCTCGCAGGAGACCCGTCCGGCAGGTAGGCGAGGTGGTGGACCTTCGCGACCTTGGGATGTTCGCTCAGGAACTTGGCGACGATCTCGCCGTTGCGGTTGGCCGCGCTCATGCGCAGAGCCAACGTCTCCAGCGAGCGGCCGAGCATCCAGCAGGAGTGCGGATCGAGCTGGGTGCCGATGGCCGAGCGCAGCAACCTGACCGGCTTCATCAGCTCCTTCGAGCCCAGCGCCGCGCCGGCGATGAGGTCGGAATGCCCGCCGACATACTTCGTCAGTGAGTAGAGCGAAATGTCCGCCCCATGCTGGATCGGCTTCTGGAAGAGCGGGCCGAGAAGGGTGTTATCGCAGAGGATGACCGGACGGTGGCCGTCCTGGGCGGTCGCGATCTCGTCCGCGACGCGGCGGATCAGGGCGACATCGACGAGGGTGTTGAGCGGATTGGAGGGCGATTCGATGAGGATGACCGAGACGCGGCCCTTGCCCTGGGCCTCCTTGGCGGCGGCGCGGACGCTCGCCTCGTCGACCCCGTCGCCGAAGCCGGCGGAGTGGATGCCCAGATTGGCAAGCGTCTTGGAGATCAGGGTTTCCGTGCCGCCATAGAGCGGCTGCGAATGGAGGATCACGTCGCCCGGCCTGGCGAAGGCGAGGATCGTGGTCGAGATCGCCGACATGCCCGAGGAAAAGAGCAGGCCCGCCTCCGTCTCCTCGAAGATCGCGAGACGGTCCTCGACGATTTCCGCATTGGGATGGTTGAAGCGGGAATAGACCAGCCCGGCGGCCTCGCCCTTGGGCGGTTCGCGGCGTCCGGCGACGTAGTCGAAGAATTCCTTGCCGTGCTCGGCGCTCGTGAACACGAAGGTCGAGGTCAGGAAGACCGGGGGCTTTACCGCTCCTTCGGAGAGGCTCGGATCGTAGCCGTAACCGAGCATGAGGGTTTCGGGCTTCAGCTTGTGATTGCCGATGCGGTCCTTGTGGTAGCGGTTATAGGCCATGTTGTGAGTCCTCTCCTTTGAGACCGACTTACCCTATGCGAGCGGTTGCCGAAAGGTGACGTCACGACATAGGCTGGGCGGTGCGACCGATCCAGAGCCGAGCCGGCGGCTCCAGGCGTCCGAAAAGGGGAGGAACATGGCGCGTTTTTCAGGCACCGACACCTACGTGGCGACGGAGGATCTGACGGTTGCGGTCAATGCCGCCATCGTCCTTGAACGGCCGCTCCTGGTGAAGGGTGAGCCCGGAACGGGAAAATCGGTCCTGGCCGAGGAGGTCGCCAAGGCGCTCGGCGCGCCGCTCCTGACCTGGCACATCAAGTCGACCACCAAGGCCCAGCAGGGCCTGTATGAGTACGATGCGGTCTCGCGCCTCCGGGACAGCCAGCTCGGTGACCCACGTGTTTCGGATATCCGGCACTACATCAAGCGCGGCAGGCTCTGGGAGGCCTTCGCCTCCGATGTGCGGCCCGTTCTGCTCATCGACGAGATCGACAAGGCTGACATCGAGTTCCCGAACGATCTCCTGCTCGAGCTCGACCGCATGGAGTTCCATGTCTACGAGACCGGCGAGACGGTGCGGGCGGAGCGGCGTCCCGTCGTCATCATCACCTCCAACAACGAGAAGGAGCTGCCGGACGCCTTCCTGCGCCGCTGCTTCTTCCATTACATCCGGTTTCCCGACGCCGAGACGATGGCCAGGATCGTGGAGGTCCACTATCCGGGCATGAAGCGCCGCCTCATCGAGGAGGCGATGAGAATCTTCTTCGACGTGCGCGAGATGCCCGGCCTGCGGAAAAAGCCGTCCACCTCCGAATTGCTCGACTGGCTGAAGCTTCTCGTCTCCGAGGATATCGGCCCCGAGCAGCTGCGTGAGCGCGACACCCGCAAACTCATTCCGCCGCTCCATGGAGCGCTTCTGAAAAACGAGCAGGATGTGAGCCTCTTCGAGAAGCTCGCCTTCCTGACCCGACGGGAAGGGCGCTGAGCGATCATGCTTCGCCTCCTGCTTCTCCGACACGGCAAGTCGTCCTGGCCCTCCGGCATCCTCGATATCGAGCGCCCCCTGTCGCCACGCGGGCGCAAGGCCGCGGTTCTGATGGGGGACTACCTTAGGGAGGAAGGGCTCCTGCCCGATCTCGTGCTGATTTCCCCTGCGCGCCGGACGGAGGAGACCTGGGATCTCGTCCAGCCTGCCCTCGGTGACGTCGATCATCGCCGCGAACCCAGGATCTACGGAGCGCCGGCCCAGCGCCTGCTGAGCCTCGTCCAGGAGGTGAGTCCGGAAAGGCGTGCCGTACTCATGGTCGGCCATAATCCCGGCTTCGAGGACCTGGCGAAGATACTCATCGGCGATGGAACGCCCGAGGATTGCAACCGGCTTGCCAGAAAATACCCTACGGCCGGACTTGTGGTGATCGACTTTTCCGAGACGGACTGGGAGCGGGTCAAGGCGAGAGGAGGGCGCCTCGAGCGCTTCGTCACGCCCAAATTCCTCGGTGCGGGCGAAGACGACTAGCGTGTCGAAACCCGGGATGGACCCCTTCGTCGGGACCGGACCCAGGCTCCCTCCTTCGAACGGCCATAGTCCGAGGTGAACCTTCGGGGGATCCTGTCGTTGAGGACATTGAACCGTCACGGCGATTCGACGTCCCTGAAGGCCCATTCGGACCATGTTGCCTCACACCCTCGTCGCCCTGTTCCTGGCAGGCAGCGCCCTTACGACGAACAAGCTCGATCTCGGCCGGGAGGTGCTGGCCGACATGGTCGGCAGCCGTCCGGACGCGGGCGCGCAGTACCTGTCCGAGGCCCGCGAGGTCACGAACTGGCGGATGGAGACGGTGGACGCCCTGGAACCGAAGCCCGTCGCCCTGCTTGCGGCCCTGTTCCGGGCCGACCGACCGATCGTCACCCGCTGCGTGAAGCTGAACAATTACTGGTGCATCAAGAGCGCCCGGTGGAACGGCGAAATCGGCAAGGATGGCGAGGGCCATGTGGGCTTTGCCTCCGCCGAACACGGAGCCGACGCGGCGGCCCTGCTCCTGAAGCGCTACTACCTGGAATTCAACCGCAAATCGGCCCTCGACATCGTCCGGCGCTGGGCCCCGGCCGAGTGCAACGTTGCTACCGGGATCGGCGGCCTCGCCGTTCTCGCCGTGAGGGGCATCGGCGGTACCGTGCGAGCCCGCTGGCTTGCGTCGCATCGGGGCGTGAAGCTCACGGCCACGGGCAAGTCCGGCAAGCCCGGGCGGGTTTCGATCGTGATTCCCTTGAAGACCCGGCCGTCCCGCGTGCCCGAATACCGGGTGCCGGATATCGCCGCGGGAATGGGGGAAAAGGCCAAGCCCACGCGGAAGGCCGAGCCTCTCGTCCGAACTGCGAAGCCGACATCCGCTCCCCGGAAGACGGCCTCCGTTCCCGTCGCGCCCAAGGCGGCTCCCGCGAAACCCGCCGCGACGGTCTGTGCTCCAGATGAGCAGCGGCTGCGGAACTATGCGGCCCGAATGGTGGAGGACCTGGGAATCGGGCCGACTGACGACCTCAAGCTCTTCGCCCCGGACGGAACGCCCTCGCCAAACCTTGCCTCCGTGATGCTGGCCATGTCGGCCGTGGAGCTCGGCATGTTGCGGGCCAGCCCGGACCTGGTGGAGGAAGCCGTGCGCCGCATGGGAGAGCGTGTGGCGAAACGGGCGGAGCTCTCAGAGCCCAAACCTTAGATCGACCGCGCAAAGTGCCGCAAATTCCTTGACAGGCAAGGGGTCCCGCGGCAGAAAGATTATCGTAACGATGTAATATTTAAGAGACTTGGCTGCCATTCGCGGCTATTGCCTTTGGATCCTGACATGGCCTCGACCCTCGATCTCCAATCCTTCCGCGTCCTGACCGAGCAGGACCTGGTCACCCGTATCTCCACGGCCGCCGATGGAGCGGAAGCGGACGCGGCCAGCCAATCACCGTCGTCAAGCGGAAACGGCCGCTACGTGGTGTTTCAAAGTGGCGCCGGGAACCTCGTGGACGGCGACACCAATGGAGACGACGACATTTTCCGCAAGGATCTCCTCACCGGAGCGATCGTGCGCGTCTCGACGACCACGAACGGTGCCGAGGCCGATGACCACAGCAGCGATGCCCGGATCAGCGCCGGTGGCCGCTACGTGGTGTTCACGAGCGACGCAACCAATCTCGTGGACGGCGATACCAACGGCAGGGCGGACATCTTCCGGAAGGACCTTCTTACGGGCCAGATCGACTGCGTTTCCACGAATGCGCAGGGCGAGATTGGAGACAGCAGCAGCGACTACGCGCAGATCAGCGCCGACGGCCGCTACGTGGTGTTCCAAAGCGATGCCTCGAACCTGGTCGCGGGCGACACGAACAACAGGACCGACATCTTCCGCAGGGATCTCGTCACCGGGGAGATCCGCCGTGTCTCGGTCACGGCCGCGGGCGGGCAACTGGATGGCCACAGCAGAGCCGCTCAGGTCAGCGCCGATGGCCGGTTCGTCCTCTTCGAAAGTGCTGGGGCGAACGGCATCGCGCAAATCCATGTGAAGGACATGCTCACGGGATCGCTGACCATCGTCTCCACAGCGCTCGACGGCGCGGCGGGCGACAAATCGAGCGCCAATGCCCAGCTGAGCGCCAATGGCCGCTACGTGGCGTTCGAGAGCGACGCGACGAATCTCGTGGCGGGAGATACCAACGGCGCCAGGGACATCTTCCGCAAGGACCTGACCACGGGTGAAATTCTCCGCGTCTCCGTCGCCACGGATGGAACGCAGGGCAAGGCGAACAGCGTCGTTGCCTCGATCAGCGACGACGGGCGTTATGTGACGTTCCAGAGCGCTGCCAACAACCTGGTCCCCAGCGACACCAACAACTCGAACGACGTCTTCCGCAAGGACCTCGCGACGGGCGAACTCGTCCGCGTCTCGACGACGGCACACCCGGCGCAGGGACATGAGCAGGCCAACGCGCTCAGCGGGGCACCTGTCCTCAGCGTCGACGGCCGGTATGTCATGTTCCAGAGCGAGGCGGACAATCTCGTTTCGGGCGATGCGGGTTCCTATCCAAAAGTATTCGTCAAGGACCTGGAGAATGGGACCTTCATACAGGTCTCCACCGACAGCAACGGAGTGGCGGGGAACCTGTCTTCGGAAAGCGGCGGTTTCAGCGGCGACGGGCATTTCGCGGTCTTCACCAGCGCGGCGACCAATCTGGTGGCGGGCGACACCAATGGTGCAGGAGACATCTTCCGCAAGGACCTGACCACGGGAGCCGTCGTCCGTGTCTCCGAGGCGGCCGACGGATCGCAGGCCAATGGGGGAAGTGATTGGGCCTATGCAAATGCCGATGGACGCTATGTGGCCTTCCAGAGTTATGCCAGCAATCTCGTGGCCGGCGACACCAACCAGCGCCGGGACGTTTTCTGGAAGGATCTCGATACCGGGGCGCTCCGGCGAGTCTCCGTCTCGACCAGTGGCGTCGAGGGGAATGGCGACAGCTTTACGGCCGGAGTGAGCCCGGACGGCAAGACGGTGCTGTTCACGAGCGACGCCAGCAATCTCGTGCCCAACGACACCAATGGACAAAAAGATATTTTCGCCAAGGACATGGTGACCGGAACCGTGACCCGCCTCTCGGTGAGCGAGGCCGGCGTGCAGGCCAACGGGTTCAGCGGCGAGGCACATCTTGCAGCCGACGGCAGGCACCTTGTCTTCCAAAGCTCCGCCACGAATTTGGTCGCCGGAGATGCCAACGGAGCAGGCGACATCTTCGTGAAGGATCTCACCGACGGCACGATCGTTCGCGCGTCCACGTCGACGACAGGCGCGGAAGCGAACAGCACGAGCTCCGGTCCCCAGATCAGTGCCGACGGCCGCTATGTGGTGTTCCGGAGCAATGCCAGCAATCTGGTGGACGGCGACACCAATAACCGGGCTGACATCTTCCGGAAGGATCTCGTTTCCGGGGACGTGACCCGCGTCTCGACGGCGAGCGACGGCGCTCAGGCGAACGATGGCAGTTCGAACGCACAGATCAGCGCCGATGGCCGCTACGTGGTGTTCGAAAGCGACGCTACCAACCTGGTACCGGGAGACACGAACAACTCCAGCGATCTGTTCCGGAAGGATCTGGTCACCGGCGAACTCGTTCGCCTGAGCGAGACAGGTGCGGATGCGCAGGGCAACGAGCAGGGAAACGGAGGTAGCGACGATCCCTGGATGCAGGTCGACGGCAGCGGCGTGGTGTTCAGCAGCGATGCCGACAATCTGATCCAGGGGGATACAAACGGATTCCCCGATATCTTTCTCGTGGACGCCGCCATGTCCCAGACGCAGGCGGTCGCCGAGGGACGCTTCGTGGATTTCTGGCTCTCGGTCGGCGCGGCTTCCTCCGTCACCGTCGCGTGGGGTGACGGCGCGAACGACACTCTGAGCTTGTGGGACCGCCAGGTTCATGCCCGCCATGCCTACGCCACCAAGGGCCTCAAGGCCGCGACGGTGAGCGTCCACGAGGGAAGCCAGACCTGGGCGGTGCCTTACAAACTCGACGTGACGGCCGGGACGATGACCCGCGACACCTCGATCGCCGATACACTCTCCGGCGGGTCCGGGGCCGACACGCTGACGGGCGATCAGTACAACAACATCCTCATAGGCGGCGGTGGCGACGATGTGCTGTCTGGCGGCGGAGGCTTCGACACGGCGGTCTTCGCCGGCGCGAAAGCAGCCTACACGGCCACGCGGAATGCCGACGGCAGCGTCACGGTCGTCGGGCCCGACGGTACGGATCTGCTCCTGAACGTTGCATCGGTCCGCTTCGCCGATGCCAGTTTGGACACGAGCATGCTGCCCCGCGGTTCCCAGCTTCTTCGTGGGACGTCACGGGCGGATCGGCTGACCGGCGCGGACGGGAACGACAGGCTCTACGGCCTGGCCAACAACGACGTGCTCAAGGGCGTGGCCGGCGATGACAAGCTCTACGGCGGCGCAGGCCGGGACGTGCTCTATGGTGGCACGGGGAAGGACATCTTCGTGTTCAACACCGGGCTCAGCCGCAAGACCAATTTCGACAAGATCGCGGACTTCAACGTCAAGGACGACACGATCTGGCTCGACAATGCCCTGTTCAAGGCGAACAAGTCCTTCTATGCCGCGATCAAGAAGGGCACGGAAGCCAAGCCCATGGCGCTCAAGAGCGCCTTCTTCAGGGTCGCCGACAAGGCCAGGGATGGCAACGACTACCTGGTCTACGACAAGAAGACGGGCGTGCTCTCTTACGACGCCGACGGCTCGGGCGAGAAGGCGGCCGTGGAGATCGCCCTTCTCAAGAAGGGCCTCAAGCTCACCTATCACGATTTCTTCGTCATCTGAGGTCGGCAAAACGGCTGTCTCCCAGTCTGTCGAAGCGAGGAATGCGCTGACAGCGCAGAATGAAGGGCCATGGTTGCCGCTGCGCCTGATCCTGCATCGCGGGTGTTTATGGGTTCCGGACTTGCCTGACGGCAATCCGGAATGACAGCGTGAGGAGTATCAACCTCCGTCATTCCGGGGCGAGCGAAGCGAGAGCCCGGAACCCATAAACACCAACCTCTCGGAAGAGAGACTACGTTAGCCGCTGCGCATTATCCTGGACCGATCGAGCTTATTGGTTCCTCGCTGCGCGTGGCCCTTCCGGTCGGGCTCAGCCGACGCGGCCCGAAATGACGGTGAATATCCGGGAAGAGATCCGGTAGTGGCTTCGCTCACCGCGGAAGCTTCTGCCTGGGGCACGCTCGAACCTGTCGGAAAAAAATCCCTCGGTGCTTTGCATTCGGCTCGCCAACGCCCATTTCATAGGCGTCCAAAGCAAAGGTCGGGGCTCCTCTTGTCAGTGCTTACCAACATCGCCTCGCGGGCCGGCTCGGCCGCGCAGTCGCTCCGGGAGGCCTCGAGCCAGCTCGTCCAGCCCTCGCTGCGCCTGGGTGTCACGGGACTCGCCCGGTCCGGCAAGACGGTATTTACGACTGCGCTCGTGCATCACCTCACACGCGGAACATCGCTTCCGGCCTTTCGGGCCTCCGCCGAAGGACGCATCAGGCGGGCGCATCTGGCCCACCAGCCGGACGACACGATTCCCCGTTTTCCCTTCGAGGAGCACATGGCGGCCCTGACGGACGAGCGCCGCTGGCCGCAATCCACCAACCGCATCAGCGAACTGCGCATCGATGTCGCGTACGAGCGCAGATCCGGGTGGCGGACCGGACCGGGATCGCTCGCTCTCGACATCGTCGACTATCCCGGCGAGTGGCTGCTCGACCTTGCGCTGCTCGAGACCGGTTTCGGAGAGTGGTCGCGCCAGACTGTCGAAGCCAGCCGCAGGCGGGACAGGGCCGCTCTCGCCGCTCCCTGGCACGCGGCGCTCAAGACCTTCGATCCCGATGGTCCCGCAGACGAGATGCTGGCCGCGCAGGCGAGCGAAGCCTTCAAGGCTTATCTTCTGGCTCTGCGGTCCAGCGAGGAGGCGGTGGCGACGACCCCGCCGGGGCGTTTCCTGATGCCCGGGGACCTTGCGGGCTCGCCCGCGCTTACCTTCGCGCCGCTGGACCTGCCGGCCGGGCGGCCGGTCGCGGCGGGGAGTTTCGCGGCGCTGATGGAGCGTCGCTTCGAGGCCTACAAGGCCCGGGTGGTGAAACCCTTCTTCCGCGACCATTTCCAGCGCATCGACCGCCAGATCGTCCTCGTCGACGTGCTCGCCGCCATCGATGCCGGTCCGGCGGCTCTCGCCGAACTCGAGGAAGCGCTCGATCAGGTCCTGATGGCCTTCCGGATCGGCCGCAACACCTTCCTGTCCCGTCTCTTCTCACCCCGGGCCGACCGGGTGCTCTTCGCCGCCACCAAGGCGGACCATATCCACCATACGGATCACGACCGGCTGGATGCTATCCTGCGCCTGCTCGTCAACCGCGCCGCGAGACGTACGGAGGCGGCGGGCGCGCGGGTCGGGACGGTGGCCCTCGCCTCCGTCCGCGCCACGCGGGAGACGACGATCCGCGAAGGACGGGACACGCTGCGCGCCGTCGCGGGCGTTCCCGAGGCTGGCGAACGGGTCGGCAACGAGATCTTCGATGGCGAGACCGAGGCCGCGATCTTCCCGGGCGAGCTGCCGGAGACCGCGGAGGCGGTGTTCCAGGGAGCGGTGCCGCCGGGCTCGTTCCGTTTCCCGCGCTTCCGGCCTCCAAAGCTGCCCGTCGATGCCGCGGGACGGATGGCGAAGATGCCTCATATCCGCCTCGACCGCGCTCTTGAATTCCTGCTGGGGGACCGTTTCGCATGAGCCGCCAACCTCGCGCCTTCCGCCTCGACGATCCCAGCCTTTCCAACGGCTCCGTCGTCGTGACCGAGGAACCGTTCGATGCCATCGAGGCCGCCGACGGGACGATCGTCCCCATGGGCGAGAAGCGCCGGGCGCCCTGGCTCGGGATCCTTCTCTCCGCCTTGTCGGGCCTCCTCGTCCTCGCCCTCGGGCTCGCGGTCGAAAATCTCATCGTCGATCTCTACGCCGTCGCACCCTGGCTCGGCTGGGTCGCGCTCGTCCTCGCCGTCCTGGCGGTGCTCGCCTTTCTTGCCCTGATCGGGCGGGAGGTGAGGGGGATCTGGCGCGAGCAGAAGATCGAGCGCCTCCGCGAGGCTGCGGTCGACGCCCTCGCCGTGAAGGACCACAAGGGCGCCAAGACCATCGTGTCCAACCTCCTGGACCTCTACGGCTCGCGGGCGAGCGCGGTTCAGAGCAGCGCCCGCCTGATGAACGTGATGGACGAGATCATCGATGCGGACGACCGCCTCGCCATGGCCGAGCGCGAACTGCTCGCCCCCCTCGATGCGCAGGCCAAGCGCGCCATTGCCGGCGCGGCCAAGCAGGTGTCCCTGGTTACAGCGGTGAGCCCCCGGGCGATCGTTGATGTGGCCTTCGTCATCTTCGCGGCGGTGCGCCTTCTGCGCACCCTGGCGCGAATCTATGGCGGAAGACCGGGGTTCTTCGGATTCCTGCGGCTCGCCAAGGCGGCCTTCAACCATCTTGCTGTGACTGGAGGCATGGCGGTAGGCGACAGCCTCATGCAGCAGGTTCTCGGCCTCGGCCTCGCGGCGCGGATATCGGCAAAGCTGGGAGAGGGCGTTTTGAACGGGCTCATGACCGCCCGATTTGGCCTCGCGGCCCTGTCCGTCTGCCGCCCTCTGCCCTTCATCCGCGAGGAGACGCCGAAGATCGGCGATGTGGCGGGCGAACTGATCACCCGCACGGAGGCGGCAGCGACCTAGGCGCGGCCGCTCCCTTGCCCCTTGGGGTGTTGCATGAAAAAGCGGATCATCTCCCGGCTCGCATCGGGGCCGTTCGGCTCTGTGTAGGAACCTGACGGGCTGCCGCCCGACCAGGCATGGCCGACGCCGTGCAGCAGCCAGTGTTCGAGCATGGGATGTCCGCCCTCATCGGTCTGGACGGTGCGCGTGAACCGTATCCCGCCCGGCGCCTCGCCGCGGACCGCACGCGCTTCGAAACGCGCCGCAGCCTTCGACTGGACAATGACATGTTCGCCATTGACGGGATTGACCGTCGTGTCGCGGTCGCCATGGAAGACGATCGTCGGAACGTGCTGACGTGACGGGCCGCCGGGCACGGGCCCGCCCTGGCGCATGGCTGCAAACGCCGAGGGCATGTCCCGGGCCGCCCCGCATGCCAGCCCGGAATGCACCCCGACGGCAGCATAGAGATCCGGATAGGTCGCGCCCATGATGGCTGCGAAGGCCCCGCCCGCCGAGAGGCCTGCGACGTAGACGCGGCCGGGCGCGACGGCGAAGTCACGCATGATCTCGCGGGTGATCCCCGCGATCAGGGACGGTTCTCCCCGGTCGCGCCGCTGGTCGCCGGCATTGAACCAGTTCCAGCATTTGGAGACATTCGCCGATTGCGTCTGCGCCGGATAGGCGACGAGAAAAGCGTGCTCCTCGGCCAGGTCGTTCATGCGCGTGCCGGCAGCGAAGTCGTCCGGCGACTGGGTGCAGCCGTGGAGCATGACGATGAGGGGAACGGGCTGGCCGTCATAGCAGCTCGGGACATAAAGCTTGTACGGACGGCTTCCGGCCGCATCGGCATAGACGCGATCCTCGAAACGGGCGCCGTCGAACGGTTCAGGCCGGACGGGCTTGGGCGACGGGCCTGTCCAGCCCTGAGGTCCCCTGGCGGGGCCGGGTTGCGGCGGCCCGTCGAGGAATGCCCGGAGAGCCTCCGGCATCTGCGGCTGGGCCATGCCTCCGGAGAAATACGCGGCGGCAGGCGCCGACTGCTCCGTGCCTTCGGCCCGTCCGGATGCGGGCTCCATGTCCAGTAGGGGAGCCCGAGCCTCGGCAGGTCTCTGCCCTTCGTCGCCGCCGAGAGGCGCTTGCGAGGAGCCGTGAAGCGCCTTGCGCAGAACGGCCATTGCCTCTCCCAGGCGGCCTTCGCGCGTGAGGCGCGTCGCCTCCTTCATGTCGATCTTCGAGAGCAAAGTCATGGGATGGGGATCCTAATGGGGAGGAGACTCCGTCGGGGCAGAAGCTCGGACGAGCGCCTCCAGAACAAATTTGATGCGGTTTCACAAATGGTCGCGAAAGGACTGATCCGGTTCAGGAAATGCGGTCGGCAAGGGTCGCCTTGACTTCAGCGCTGGCCTGCAAAGCGCCTAGCACGTGAAGGGATGCGATCGTGTCGCGGGCCAGTTCGGGTGGGACATCGGCTGCGATGATGGCGAGGCCGAGGACCTGGATGTGAAGCCTTTCCCCCGCTGCTTTGACGGCTTCCAGATCCTGGCGGGTGTATTGGCGGAGGCCCAGATCGAGCCGGTGCCGTGTGACCGATTGCCGGATCGCTTCATTCTGGCGGTCGAGCTGATTGCGAATGGCCGTCCGAATGAAATCCGTGCGGTTGGAATAGAATCCCTCCCGGACCAGCAGGTCGATCTGGCCGAGATCCACATAGCCGAGATTGATCGTGATCTTTTCGGTATCGGCCGGCCTCGGGCGAAGCTCATGTACCTTGGTAGACATCGTTTCCATCCTCGCACCATCCATGTGGATGGTATATGGAGTTCAGGGTTTCCAATGCAAGGCGGAATTTCCGCGGCGATAACCCTGGCCCGGCCGGCCAAATTGCCGCTGTTCGAGTGGCAGGGGGCCGCCTGGGCCTTAGGGGCGAGTACCATGAACCGCTTCTTGGGCGAGGGCGCGTCGCTTCGGAAAGTTGACGCCGGGCCCGCATTCCCGCACAAGAGCGCGCCTTCTGGCGCGGAAGGGAGCATGGCGCGCCGTCTGACCCATTCAAATTGCGATGCTCTTTAATTCCTTTGTCTTCCTCTTTGCCTTTCTGCCGGTTGCGCTTCTCACGCATTGGCTCGTAGAGCGGTTCAAGCCTGAATGGCGCCTGCCGGTGCTTCTGGCGCTGTCCCTGTTCTTCTACGGCTACTGGGACTGGCGCTTCGCGCCGCTTCTCATCGTCTCGATCCTGGTCAACTGGCTCATCGCCCGCGCCTTCATCCGCTCCGGACGGGACATCCTGATTCCGCTCGCCATCACGGCGAACCTGATCGTCCTGGCGATCTTCAAGTATTTCAATTTCTTCGCCGATGTAGCGGCCCTGATCCCCGGGGTGGCGACGCCGCATTACGATATCGCGCTGCCGCTCGGCATCTCGTTCTTCACCTTCCACCACATCATGTACCTGACCGATCTGAAGGCCGGCAAAGCGCCGCGCTTCGATCTGGTCCGCTACGGGCTCTACATCGCCTTCTTCCCGCAGGTTCTCGCGGGCCCGTTGGTGCGGTGGAGCGAGATCATGCACCAGTTCGAGGAGCGTCCCTATGCGCGCCCCGACGCGGCGGAGCGGTTCGCCCGCGGCCTGATGCTTCTGGTGATCGGCCTCGCCAAGAAGGTCTTTCTCGGCGACCAGCTGGCTGAATATGCCAACCCGATCTACCAGTCCGCCACCGCGGGCCACGCCATCGGCATGGGCGAGGCCTGGCAGGCGGCGCTGGGCTTCACCTTCCAAGTCTATTTTGACTTTTCGGGCTACACCGACATGGCGCTGGGACTGGCGCTGCTGTTCGGCATCGTGCTGCCGCAGAACTTCGATGCGCCTTACCGTGCCGTCTCCCTGCAGGACTTCTGGAGGCGCTGGCACATGACCCTGTCGCGCTTCCTGCGCGACTATCTCTACATCGCCATGGGCGGCAGCCGTAAGGGACTGGCCGTGCAGATCGGAGCGCTGACCGCGACCATGACGCTCGGCGGGCTCTGGCATGGGGCGGGCTGGACCTATCTGGCCTGGGGAGCCCTGCACGGAGTTGGCCTTGCCGCCAACACCCTCTGGCGCAAGGCCGGATACACGATGCCGAAGCTCCTCGGCTGGTTCTTTATGTTCAGCTTCTTCGTGCTGACCATCATCGTATTCCGGGCGCAGAGCTTCGATGCGGCGTGGCGCATCTATCAGGGCATGATCGGCATGGGCGGCGAGGGCGCCGGAATGAAGTGGCGGGCCATTGCCGTCGGCGCGGCCTTCGCCTTCATCGGTCCGACTGCATGGACGCTGGTCCACAAGGTGCCGCCGCGGCGCTGGATCGCACTCGCCTTTGCCCTTCTCTTCGTGATCGTGTTGTTCAAGATCGGCGACGACGTGAACTATGAATTCATCTATTTCCAGTTCTGATTCCTCCTCGGAAGTCTCCTGGCGGCGCTTCGCCGTCTTCCTCGTCGGCATGACGGCGTTCGCCATCATCGCGATCATCGCGGCCGCCTATGTCATCGACCCCTACGATACGGGACGCTCGTCCCTTCTTGCCCGCGATGGCGTGCGGCCCCAGGGGCCGCGCACGGCCAATGCCAGCCGGGGACGTGATCCGTCCTTCGACTCCGCGATCTTCGGCAACTCGCAGATCCAGCTGCTCTCCCCGGAGCGGCTGAACCAGAGGACAGGGTTCAACTTCCTGCAGCTGGCCGTCCCGGCCACCGGGCCGAAGGAGCATTTCACCCTCATCGACTGGTTCCTCAAGCATCGGAAGGGGCCGGTGAAGGCCCTCGTCCTCGATTCCGACGAGACTTGGTGCATTTCGGATCCGGCGATGCCGAATTTCCGGCCGTTTCCGTTCTGGCTCTACGCCTCGAACCCGCTGGAATACGCCAAGGGCCTGATGCGCTACGACATTCTCGAGGAATTGCCGCGTCGCGTCGGTTACGTGTTCGGCAAGAATCCCGAGCGCGCCCGTCCGGACGGATACTGGGACTATGAGCCGAACTATCTGAACCTGGGCTATGACACCCGCCCCGAGGTGCGCGCCCGGCTCGAGAAGCCCTATTTCGCCAGCGAGCCGACCTTCGAACGCGACCCCAAGGAGGGCCGGCGCAGTTTTCCGGTGGCGGCGCGGCTGAAGGAGCTTGCCGATTCCCTGCCGGCCGAGACCGCCCTTATCCTCGTCCACCCGGCGCGCTACAAGAACTACCTGCCGCCCGCCGGCACGGAGGAGGGATATCTCGACAAGGCTTGCAAGGCGGCCATGAAGGCGGCTCTCGCGGGACATGCGAAGAGTGCTGTCGTGGACTGGCGAATCGACCGGCCCGAGAACCGCAATCCGGACTATTTCTTCGACCTGAGCCATTACCGGCAGCCAATTGCCATGGCGATCGAGGCCGATATTGCCAAGGCTGTCGAGAACCTGCGCTGAGGCCAGGATCGGGCATTTTCGGTACTTTCCTTGCTTTTCAAGCGGATAGCCCGTTCCCGCCTGCGGCGTCTTAGACAAACCGATGACGTTCTTGCGCGTTGTCCCGCGCCTCGCTTGACGATATAGGGGCGCCACGGTTCATCGGGGATAAACGGCCCACAATGACGAACATCCTGATTGATGAGGGTTATCGACCGACTGAGGACGAGCCCTTCATGAATGAACGCCAGCGGGAATATTTCAGACGCAAGCTTATCCGGTGGAAGGGCGAAATTCTGAAGGAGGCCCAGGAAACCCTGGCAGCCCTGCAGAGCGAGAACGAGAATCATCCCGATCTCGCTGATCGTGCTTCCTCCGAGACGGACCGCGCGATCGAGCTGCGGGCCCGGGATCGGCAGCGCAAGCTCATTTCCAAGATCGATGCCGCCCTGTCGCGGATCGACGACGGAACCTACGGCTACTGCGAGGAGACGGGCGATCCGATCTCCCTCAAGCGCCTCGAGGCCCGTCCGATCGCGACCCTGTCGCTGGAAGCGCAGGAGCGACACGAGCGCAACGAGCGGGTTTATCGGGACGACTGATCCTGACGAAAAAGGGCTCCGGTAACGGAGCCCTTCTTGTTTGGGTCTTTAGGATCGCGCGCGCTGCAGGCGGCTCAGCTCTTGCTGTCAGGGCTCCGCGGGCGGCCGAGGAGGCGGGCGAACTCCGCCTCGATCTCTTCCACCGAGAAGGGATCGCTCACCTTTTGCGCCGGGGCCGGTTGAGCGGGGGCGGGGGGAAGCGGAGGCGCAGGATGCGGCTCGGCCGTGGTCCGCATGGGCTCCGGAATGGAATGCCGCGGTTCGATCCTCTCCGCGACGGGCGCTGCATGCGACGCCGGCTCGTCCTTTTCCGGTGCCGCGACCGGCTCCAGGAGTTCGTCCTCGTCCAGGTCCGCATGGCCGGCGGGCGGTGCTGTTTCCGTCTCCGCCTCGACAGCAGCCGGCGGGACTGGCGCCGGCGCGATCGACGGCGCAGGAACGGGCTGTGCCGGACGCTTCAGGGCCTCTTCGAGCTGCTTGGCCATGTCCGACAGGATAGCGGCGTCGGGCGCTTTCGCTTCGGCGGCGTCCGGTTGCACGGGGCGCACGACCTCGGGAGCTGATGCGAGGGCGGCCGGTGGCGAGGGCGGCACGGGAGTCGGACGTGACTGGAAAGGCGGCGGCGCGACGTCGGGGCGCGGCTCGGGGCGCGACGGTTCGGGGCGGGTTTCCGGGCGCACGGAAGGGGGCGCCTGGAAGGCAGGCGTCGCAGGTGCGCGAAGGAAGCTCGACGGCTGCGGCTGCGGATGAGAGGGCAGGGGCTCCACGGAGGACGCCGAGGTGACCGTCACGTGATCCGGCTTCAGGACAGGTTCGGGCCGCGCTGGTGCCGGCGCAGTGACCGAGGCGACGGGAGCCAGCTCCTGATCGATGTCGGATTCCTCAGACGGGCGCCGGATGAAGGCACCGAGTTGGGCGGCGAGCTGCGTCTCGATGGATGGGCGGGCAGCGGGCTCGACCTGCGGACGGGCGGCCTGGTCGAAAGTCGGCTCGAAACGCTCGGGCGCGTTTTCCGCCACGGGAGCGGGAATGCGCGCGCCTGCGACGCGGACGATGTTGGTCTCGATCACGACGTCGTTGAGGCCGCCGATGAGCAGGAGATGCTCCACGTTGTCCCGGCGCAGGAGAACGAGCTGACGCTGGCGGTCGAGGTCGTAGATATCGACGACGCCGAGTCGCGGCTGACGGCTGCGGCCCCGGTCATGGCCAGGGATCATGAGGCGTCCGCCCGTCAGTTTGCGAAGAACCAAGCCGAAGAGCGCAACCAATACCAGGATGATCGCAAATGCGATCACGTATTGGGCGGCCCGTGACGCTTCGATACCTAAAAGAGATGACACGATGAACTCTCAAGCGTTGTTCAGACCTTGTCAGGCCCTATTCTTGACGCCGTTTGTACCACATCGGGCACCAAAGCCAGCGGCAAGGTTAACAGATGGTTAACGCCCTGGACGTGAAGCGAGGGCGCAGGTGGCGAAAACGAACGAATGGCGGCAGAAACCCTTGCCAAGGCCTTCTTTGTAAAGGCAGATGTGGTTCAGGGCTCGGAAATCACAAGGCCTGGATGTCTGCAAGGGGCGTCCGGCTATTGTTCCTGCCCATGCCGGCACCTTAGAGGTCGGTCAATAAATTCCGGATAGCCTGGGCGGAAGAAGGCATGGCCGGTCACCCCGCTCAAGCCGTGTCGTGAAGCCTAACGCGCCATTCCTTGGAGATACTGAAGTCCCATGGCTCACCAGGGCGAGATGCCAAAGAGCGCAACGATCGACCGCTCCGACCGTCCCGGCCATATCGGGCTGGTCCTGCTGCTCGCCGGCATTCTCGTCGGCGCCATTCTGGGCTTGCGCTTTCTCGAGACCGGTCAGGCGCAGATCCTGATTCTCAGCCTCCTCGCCTTCTTCGCGATGGCCGGCGTCTTCTTCCTTTTCGCTTCAGCCATCGGCGTCATCCGCTTCGCGGGCCATTCCATTCGCAACGACATTACGAAATCGATGGCGGACACCTCCGCGGATGGCGTGGTCGTCATCGAGGACGATGGCCGGGTTGTCTATGCCAACGAAACCTATCTCGCACTCTCGGGCTCTTCCGCCGGTGGCGACGTGCGGCCGGTGGAACGGCTGTTCACCGGTGCGCCGGAAGTCTCGGAGGCGATCTATCGCCTGTCCCAGGCCGCCCGCGAGCACCGCACCGGGGCGGAGGAGATCCGCCTGTCGCCCTCGCTCGACGGATCGCAGGAGTTCGGCTGGTACCGTGTCCGCGTCAGGCCCCTGCCGCGTCCGGGAGGGCGCCGGGCATCCCTGTGGATCATCGCCGATGTGACCCATGAGCGCGAACGGCAGGAAAACGTCTTTCAGGAATTACAGCACGCGATCGACTATCTCGATCACGCGCCAGCCGGCTTCCTCTCCATCGATCCGGCCGGACAGATCATCTATCTCAACGCCACCCTGGCCTCCTGGCTCGATTACGACCTCGCCCAGGTGGGGTCGGGGGGGCTGAGCCTCTCCGACATCGTGCCGCGCAACGTGGTGGCGATGATGACGTCCTTCTCCGGCGAGCCGGGCAGCGTGCGCACCGAGACCTTCGATCTCGACCTGCGCCGCCGCAGCGGCCAGTCCCTGCCGGTCCGCCTGTATCACCGCATCGCCTTCGGGCAGAACGGCCGCATGGGCGCGTCGCGGACCCTCGTCCTCAACCGCTCCCCCGGCCTCGACGTGGACGAGGGCCAGCGCGCGGCGGAGGTACGCTTCGCCCGCTTCTTCAACAACACGCCGATCGCCATCGCGACCGTGAATCGCGCCGGTCGGGTCCTTCAGGCCAACGCGCCCTTCACGAAGCTGTTCGGCGCCCTGCCGCGGACGGGCGAGAACGGGGAGGGGCCGACGATCGCCGCGGCGTTCCGCGACGGGGAGGGCGCGCAGGTTGAGGCAGCGCTCAGGGCGGCCGCCGAGAACCGCAGCGACATCCAGCCCCTCGAATTGCATACGGCGGGCAGCAACGGCAGTTCTGTCCGGGTGTGGGTCACGTCGGTCGATGTCGCCGGCACGGATGGCGAGAGCGCCATCCTCTATGCCCTCGACACGACCGATTTCCGCAAGGTGGAGGAGCAGCTCGCCCAGTCGCAGAAGATGAACGCGGTCGGCCAGCTCGCCGGCGGCGTGGCGCACGATTTCAACAACGTGCTCCAGGCGATCATCGGCTACAGCGATCTCCTCCTCGGCAACCACCGGCCGACAGACCCATCCTTCCAGGACATCATGCAGATCAAGCAGAACGCGAACCGGGCCGCGAGCCTTGTGCGCCAGCTGCTTGCCTTTTCGCGCCGCCAGACCCTGCGTCCGGAGGTGCTCAATCTCAACGACCGGCTCTACGACCTCTCCATGCTGCTCAAGCGCCTTCTCGGCGAGCGGGTCGAACTCGATCTCAGCCACGGCCGCGACCTGTGGTTCGTGAAGGCCGACCTGAACCAGTTCGAGCAGGTCGTCATGAACCTGGCGGTGAACGCTCGCGACGCCATGCCGGACGGCGGCAAGCTGTCGATCCGCACGGCGAACGTCGCTGCCTCCGAGGCTGCCCGCCTCTACGTGAGCGGCATGCCGCCGGCCGATTACGTGATGGTCGAGGTGGCGGATACCGGCACGGGCATGGCCTCCGAGGTTCTCGAGAAGATCTTCGAGCCCTTCTTCACCACGAAGGAAGTGGGCAAGGGCACCGGCCTCGGCCTGTCCACCGTGTTCGGCATCGTCAAGCAGTCCGGCGGCTTCATCGACGTGGATTCGAAGGTCGGCGGCGGCACGATCTTCCGCATCTATCTGCCGCGCCATATCCCCGAGGCCGAGGAGCTTCCGGAGACCGTCAAGGAGGACACCGCCAAGAAGCCCGCCGCCGACATGACCGGGCAGGGCACCATCCTGCTCGTGGAGGACGAGGATCCTGTCCGCGCCGTCAACGCCCGCGCCCTGTCCGCCCGGGGCTACACGGTGCTGGAGGCGGCCTCCGGCATCGAGGCGCTTCAGGTCATGGAGGAGCGCGGCGAGCCGGTCGACCTCGTGGTCTCGGACGTGGTGATGCCGGAAATGGATGGCCCGACGCTCCTCGGCGAACTGCGCCGGCTCTATCCGGACCTGAAGGTGATCTTCGTCTCCGGCTATGCCGAGGACGCCTTCCGCAAGAACCTGCCCGAGGGCGAGGAGTTCAACTTCCTCCCGAAGCCCTTCAGCCTGCGGCAGCTGGTGGAGACGGTGAAGCAGGTGATGGGGCGGTGAACGCGGGTGCAGTGCCCCTGGTAGCAGGGGTTCACACGCTGCCCTGACCGTCGGGTCCGAAGGGCTGCGCATCTCTGTGAATAAAGTTGCTTCAGAACAAAAAAGGAACTTGCTTCCGAGAACAAAAAGGGTACATATATGCCCTCAACATCGCGTTGAGATTCAGCCTCCCTCCGTGCCATAAGGATGCTTGGTCATGTCGCAGTCTTCTTTGAGACTGGTGGAAAGTTCATCAATGGATAAAGACAAGTCGAAAGCTCTCGACGCGGCGCTCTCCCAGATCGAACGCGCCTTCGGTAAGGGCTCGATCATGCGGCTGGGCAAGGGGCAGCAGCCGGTTGAGATCGAGACCATCTCGACCGGCTCCCTCGGCCTGGATATCGCACTTGGCGTCGGCGGCCTGCCGCGCGGGCGCATCATCGAGATCTACGGTCCGGAATCGTCGGGTAAGACGACGCTCGCCCTGCACACCATCGCCGAGGCCCAGAAGAAGGGCGGCGTCTGCGCCTTCGTGGACGCAGAGCATGCGCTCGATCCGGTCTATGCCCGCAAGCTCGGGGTCAACCTGGACGACCTCCTGATCTCCCAGCCCGATACGGGCGAGCAGGCCCTCGAGATCGCCGATACGCTGGTGCGCTCCGGCGCAGTCGACGTCCTGGTCATCGACTCGGTGGCGGCCCTCACCCCGAAGGCCGAACTCGACGGCGAGATGGGCGAGGTCCAGCCCGGTCTCCAGGCCCGCCTCATGAGCCAGGCCCTGCGCAAGCTCACCGGTTCGATCTCGCGCTCGAACACGATGGTGATCTTCATCAACCAGATCCGCATGAAGATCGGCGTCATGTACGGCTCGCCGGAGACCACCACGGGCGGCAACGCCCTGAAGTTCTACGCGTCCGTGCGTCTCGACATCCGCCGCATCTCGACCCTCAAGGATCGCGACGACCCGATCGGCAACTCCGTGCGCGTCAAGGTGGTCAAGAACAAGGTCGCGCCGCCCTTCAAGCAGGTCGAGTTCGACATCATGTTCGGCGAGGGCGTCTCGAAGGTGGGCGAACTCATCGATCTCGGCGTCAAGGCCGGCATCGTCGAGAAGTCCGGAGCCTGGTTCTCCTATGACAGCCAGCGTCTCGGCCAGGGGCGCGAGAACTCGAAGCAGTTCCTGCGCGACAATCCGGAGGTCGCCAACAAGATCGAAGGCCTGATCCGCCAGAATGCCGGCCTTCTCGCCGACCGGATCCTGGAGCAGGCGACGCCGACCGCGGACGACCTCGACGAGGGCACCGAATAAGAGATTTGCTCTCCTTCAAGGGCAAAAGGCAGGCCGTCGCGAGCGATCGCGGCGGTCTTTCCGTTTGCTCGCCTCGGCAGAACCGGGGCGCGGAGAACTCTCACCGATAGGACGAAGCCGAGAGTCGTGTCTGTGCCAAGGTGAACCACGCGCAGGCATCCCGATTCGAATGCCTCGACAGCGCCCCAGCCTGCGTCTAAAACCGCCTCCGCAATATTTTTTGGGCCCTGGCCTCCATTCCGAGCTTTGAATTCCATGAGCGGCGTCAACGAAATCCGGTCGACCTTTCTCGATTACTTCGCCAAGAACGGCCATGAGGTCGTGGCCTCGAGCCCGCTCGTGCCCCGCAACGACCCGACCCTGATGTTCACCAACGCGGGCATGGTGCAGTTCAAGAACGTCTTCACCGGGGCGGAGAAGCGTCCCTACAGTCGCGCGACGACGGCGCAGAAATGCGTTCGCGCGGGCGGCAAGCACAACGATCTCGACAATGTGGGCTATACGGCGCGTCACCACACCTTCTTCGAGATGCTGGGCAACTTCTCCTTCGGCGATTACTTCAAGGAACGGGCTATCGAGCTTGCCTGGAACCTGATCACCAAGGAATTTGACCTTCCCAAGGACAAGCTCCTCGTCACCGTCTATCACGATGACGATGATGCGGCGAACCTGTGGAAGAAGATCGCCGGCTTCCCGGATTCCAAGATCATCCGCATCCCGACCTCCGACAATTTCTGGCAGATGGGCGATACCGGCCCCTGCGGCCCGTGCTCGGAAATCTTCATCGACCAGGGCGAGACCCTCTGGGGCGGACCGCCCGGCAGCCCGGAGGAGGATGGCGACCGGTTCCTGGAATTCTGGAACCTCGTCTTCATGCAATACGAGCAGATCGAGCCGGGCAACCGCATCGGGCTGCCCAAGCCCTCCATCGACACCGGCATGGGGCTGGAGCGCATTTCTGCCATCCTCCAGGGCGTCCATTCCAACTACGATACGGACCTGTTCCGGGCCCTGATCGAGGCGGTCGCCCATGCGACGGGCGTCGCGCCGGAGGGCGACCGCAAGGCGTCGCACCGGGTGATCGCCGACCATCTGCGCGCTTCCTCGTTCCTGGTCGCGGATGGCGTCCTGCCCTCCAACGAGGGCCGTGGCTACGTGCTCCGCCGCATCATGCGCCGCGCCATGCGTCATGCTCAGCTGCTGGGCTCCCGCGATCCGCTCATGTACCGTCTCGTGCCGACCCTCGTGCGCGAGATGGGGCAGGCCTATCCCGAGCTCGTGCGCGCCGAGGCACTCATCACAGAAACGCTCAAGCTCGAGGAAAGCCGCTTCCGTAAGACCCTCGAACGCGGCCTCTCGATCCTCGACGAGGAGACCCGGAGCCTGACGACGGGCGAGAATCTCTCCGGCGAGACTGCCTTCACGCTCTACGATACCTACGGGTTCCCCCTCGACCTGACGCAGGATGCTTTGAAGCCGCGCGGCATTGGCGTCGACCTGCCGGCGTTCAACGCCGCCATGGAGCGTCAGCGCGAGAAAGCGCGTGCCGCATGGTCCGGCTCGGGCGAGGCAGCCACCGAGACGGTCTGGTTCGGGGTCAAGGAGCGCGTCGGCGCGTCCGAGTTCCTCGGCTATGACACCGAGATCGCCGAGGGCCTCGTTCTCGCTTTGCTCAAGGACGGGCAGGAAGTGACGGAACTCAAGGCCGGCGAGACTGGCCTCGTCATCCTCAACCAGACCCCGTTCTACGGCGAATCCGGCGGCCAGGTCGGCGACACGGGCATCATGCAGGGCGAGGGCGCCCGGCTGCGCGTGACCGGCACCGAGAAGAAGCTCGGCGACCTCTTCGTGCATCACGTCCTCGTCGAGCACGGGACGCTGAAGCTCAGCCAGTCCCTGGAGCTGACTGTCGATCACAGCCGGCGCTCGGCGATCCGCGCCAACCATTCGGCGACCCATCTCCTGCACGAGGCGCTGCGGCAGGTCCTCGGCGATCACGTGGCGCAGAAGGGGTCGCTCGTCGCGCCCGACCGTCTGCGCTTCGATTTCAGCCATCCCAAACCGATGGGCGAGGACGAGTTGGCCGAGGTCGAGACCATCGCCAATCGCGTGCTGCTGCAGAATGAGCCGGTCGTCACCAAGCTCATGGGCGTGGAAGAGGCCATCGAATCCGGCGCCCGCGCTCTCTTCGGGGAGAAATACGGCGAGGAAGTGCGGGTCGTGTCCATGGGCAAGGCCGACGGCAACAGGACCTTCTCTGTAGAGCTGTGCGGCGGCACGCACGTGAACCGCACCGGCGACATCGGCTTCATCACCATCGTTTCCGAAGGCGCGGTCGCGGCGGGCGTGCGCCGGCTCGAGGCCATGACGGGTGACGCGGCAAGGCACCATCTCGAAGACGGGAGCCGCAAGCTCCGCGAGATTGCTGGCCTTCTCAAGACGCCTGTCGACGAGGCGTCCGAACGTCTTGCAGCCCTGCTCGAAGACAAGCGCAAGCTCGAGCGCGAGCTGACGGAGGCGCGCCGCAAGCTTGCCATGGGCGGTGGCTCCGGCGAGAGCGAGCCGGTTCGGGATGTGGGCGGCATCAAGCTCATGGCCCGCGCGGTCTCCGGCATCGAGATGAAGGACCTCAAGAGTCTCGCCGACGAGGGCAAGAAGCGCCTCGGCTCCGGCGTGGTTGCCATCGTGGGCGTCGCGGAGGACGGCAAGGCCGGCATCGTCGTGGGCGTTACCGAGGATCTCACGGGCAAGGTCGATGCGGTCAGCCTCGTCCGCGCTGGCGCCGAGAAGCTCGGCGGCAAGGGTGGCGGTGGTCGGCGCGACATGGCGCAGGCAGGCGGTCCCGACGGGGCCCAGGCCGAGGCCGCGCTCGCGGCGGTCGAGGCGGCGCTCGCTACGGCCGCGTGAGGGCGCTGCCGTGGCCCGGGAGCGAGCGCACCCGACACGGCATCGGACCTACGAAATTTTGGAACGGAGCAGCGTGGACGACATGACCGTCCACGCGGTCCACGTTTTTCTCATCGTCCTCATCGTCGTCAACGTGACGGCGGTCGTGCTCGAAAGCGAGCCGTCCTTTCACCTGGCGTACAGGTGGCTTTTCATCGCCATCGAAGTTCTCAGCGGGTTCGTCTTCACAGTCGAATATGCAGCCCGCCTCTGGTGCGCACCGGAGCATGCGCCCTGGCGGCACATGAGGCCATGGCATGCCCGGCTCAGATGGGCACTCCACCCGCAATCGATCATCGATCTGCTCGCGATCCTGCCGTTTTATCTCGTGTACCTGGATGTCGGCGGACTGCGCGCGTTCCTTCTGCTCCGGCTCTTCCGGTTCTTCAAGCTGGCTCGTTATTCGCCCGGACTGACGAGTCTGATGGAGGCGATCTATTCCGAGCGCCGGGCATTGATCGCCTGTGGAGTCATTCTACTTGGCGCGGTTCTTCTGGCGGCGACCGCGATGAACCTCGCCGAGCGCGACGCCCAGCCCGACAAATTCGGTACCATTCCCGACGCGATGTATTGGGCGATCCTGACCTTGACGACGGTGGGATACGGCGACGTGGTCCCCGTGACGCCCGTGGGGCGTCTCATCGCAGGGATCGCGGCCGTGGCCGGCCTCATCATGCTCGCGCTTCCGGTCGGCATCATCGCCAGCGCCTTCTCGCGAGAAATTCATCGGCGCGACTTCATTATCACATGGAGCATGGTGGCGCGGGTGCCGCTCTTCGCCGATCTCAGCGTCGAAGAGGTCGCCTCCGTCATGCACCGGCTCCGCTCGCAGAGCTGCGGGCCGGGGGAAATCGTGGTCCACAAGGGCGAGTATGCCCATGCCATGTACCTGATCGCCGCGGGCGAAGTCGAGCTTCTGCTGCCAGGCGAAGCCGTCAGGCTCGGCCCGGGCGATTTCTTCGGCGAGAAGGGTGTGCTGGAGCGCCGCCGCCGTCGCATCACCGTCAGAGCCGCCACGCCCTGCAAGCTGCTTGTCCTCGATGCGGAGGAACTGCGCCAGCTCATGGCGGAGAATGCCACTATGGCGCAGCACCTGTATCATGCGATGCAGGAGCGCGACGACCGGCAGGCAACCTGAAGATTTCCTTTGGGTTTCCACCAAGCTTGACTTGACGGAAGCTGCATTATCCTCGATGCCTCGCCGAGCATTTGGATACGTTACAATGAAAAGATTCAGCGCGGCGGTTGTTGTTTTTCTCGGCGCTTTCTTCGCAATGGCGCAAGGGAATGCCCAGGAGAAGGGCGCCTCATCCACGGTCCTCGTCATCGACGCCTCGAACAGCATGTGGGCGCGGATCGATGGCAAGCCAAAGATGGACATTGCCCGGGACGCGGTCGCGTCCCTGGTCGAGTCCCTGCCGAAGGGGGCTCGTCTCGGTATTGTCGCCTATGGGCATCGCCGCGCGGGCGATTGTGGCGATATCGAAACGGCGCTGCCGGTCAGACCCGTCGACAAAGCCAGGATCCAGTCCGTCGTCAGCCGGCTCATGCCACGGGGCAAGACGCCGATTACAGCCTCGCTGAGGCAAGCCGCCGGCCTGCTGGATGCGGGAAAGCCGGGCGGCGTCATCATCGTCACGGATGGGATCGAGACCTGCAAGGGCGATCCCTGTGCGCTGGCCGAGGACCTGAAGCGCAGGAATGCCGGTTTCGTCGCGCATGTGGTCGGGTTCGACCTCTCTGCCGGGGAGCGCGCGAAGCTGTCCTGCATCGCGGAGCGGACGGGCGGGACTTTCGTCGCGGCTTCCAATGCCGGCGAACTCGGCGAGGCCCTGAAGACGACGGCCAAGGCAAAGCCGAAAGCGGCGGCCGTCACCCGCGCGATTCCCCTCGAGGCCACGGATGGCGGGCACCCGGTTCCCGAGGCGACCTTCACCATCGTCCGGAGCGGCGACGCGGGCGCGGTTGCCGAGGGCATTTCCGGTTCGGTGTCTCTCCCGCCGGGCCGCTACCGGGTCTCGGCGGTGACGGCTGCGAAATCCGGCCAGTCCGAGGTCGAGGTCACGAAGGATGCGCCTGCCAGGATCACGGTTGCACTCTCCACGAACCTGCCGAAGGCGAGCCTTCAGCCGGCCAGCACGAGCGTTCCCGCCACGGCATCGCTCGAGGTGAAATGGTCGGGCCCCAATGCCAAGGACGACTACATCGCCGTCGCACGCTCCAATGGCGAGACTTTGGAAACGAGGCACTACACCTACACGAGCGAGGGCAATCCCCTGAAGGTGCGCGTACCTGGCGATGCGGGCGAGTACGAGCTCCACTATGTCTCGGACGCGACGGGCGCGATCCTGGCCCGGGCCAAAATCACCGTCACCCCGGTGACGGCCAGCCTCGATGCTCCGGCGAAGGGCATGGCAGGCGCGGAAATCCTCGTGGCGTTCAAGGGGCCGAATGCGCCCGAGGACTGGGTCGGACTGGCAAGTCCCGGAGCCGATGCGAGCACCTATCTGTCCGGCGCGTGGATCTACGCGGATAATGGTTCTCCCGCGAAGCTGACGCTGCCGGCGGAAGCGGGACCCTACGAGATCCGCTATGTGTCCGGCCTCGATCCCAAAATTCTCGCCACCAGGAAGATCGACGTGACGCCAGCCAGTGCCGGAGTGACAGCGCCATCGCGCGCGATGGCGGGAACGACCATCCAGGTCGACTTCCGCGGCTCGGGAAGCGGTGACACCTTCATCGGCATCGTCAAAAAAGCCGCGCCTGAGGCAGACTGGATTACGGGTTCCTACGAGCGGCCGGAAGGCGACCGGGTTTCCCTGCGCGTGCCTGGCGCTCCGGGCGAATACGAGGTGCGCTTCGTATTGGAAGCCAATGGGACCTACAAGGTTCTTGCCGCAGCGCCGCTGACGGTCGAACCCGCGGTGGCCACCCTCAGCGCTCCGGACCGGGTCAAGCGGGGTGCGCGGGTCGAGATCGCATTCACAGGTCCCAAGGGCGAAGGGGACTACATCGCCATCGAGCGCCCCGACGCGCGTTTCGACGCGTCCGGCCATTACGATTCCGTCACGCCCGACAGCTCCTCCGCTACGGTGGACGCGCCCGATGAGCCTGGAGCGTACGAGGTGCGCTATGTCATGGTCGCGCCCGGCGACGACGGGTACCGCGTGATTGCACGCAGACCGATGAAGGTCGATTAGGCCCGTCCGCGCTTTCTCCCGCCGCAGAAATCGTGCGGCGGAAACGGGTCGCTGGCGGACCCCGGATGTCGCAATTCCCTCTCCGGGCACAAGGTCCCGGAAGAGGGTTTCATCCATGACGACGCTTATGAACAAGACGGCAATCGTAACCGGCGCCAGCTCCGGCATCGGCTTCGCCACGGCGAAACTGTTTGCGCGGGAAGGGGCGAACGTGGTCGTCACGGCGCGGCGCAGCGACGCGCTGGACCGGCTGGTTGCGGACATTGAGGCGGGGGGAGGGCAGGCCTTCGCCGTCGCAGGCGACATTCGGGACGAGGCGCTGGCCCGCAAGCTCGTCGATACGGCGCTCGGCCGGTTCGGCGGGCTCGACATCGCCTTCAACAATGCGGGCATGAACGGTGAGATGGGCCCGACACCGGGGGTTTCGCTTGCCGGGTGGAACGAGACGCTTTCCGTCAATCTCACAGGAGCCTTTCTCGGCGCCAAGTATCAGATTCCGGCCATGCTCGAACGGGGAGGCGGCTCGGTGATCTTCACGTCGACCTTCGTTGGCCACACGGCCGGCATGCCGGGCGTCGCTGCGTATGCGGCAAGCAAGTCCGGACTGATCGGGCTCACTCAGGCGCTTGCAACCGAGTTCGGGCCGAAGGGCATCCGCGTCAATGCACTGCTGCCGGGAGGCACCGACACGCTGATGGCCGAGGCCTGGGTTCCGACGCCGGAAGCGAAAGCGTTCGTGGAAGGGCTCCACGCGCTCAAGCGGCGCGCCCGTCCCGAGGAGATCGCGCAATCAGCGCTCTATCTGGCATCCGACGCATCGAGTTTCACGACAGGCATCGCGCTTCTCGCGGATGGGGGTGTGTCCATCAACCGGACCTGACCGCGCTGGTCTTCGCCGTTGAGCGCATGGCGAAAAGGCGGGCTGAGGGGCGTCGCACGCTGCGATGCTCCTCAGTCGTGATCCGGATGCTGGCGCGACGCCATGGTGGCCAGCTCCTCCTGCGTCGCGATCTCCTCCGTGCGCTCGCCCGGAAGGGTATGCAGGATTGCGAAATCGGGCAGCATGCTCTCGACACCGTATTGGATTGCGGGCCTGACACGGGCCGGCTCGTCGAGGCTGCCGATGGAGACACTGATGCGGTCATGCGCCATGAAGCGATAGGTCAGCGGCGTGCCGCAATCCCTGCAGAAGCCGCGTTCGACGGCCTGTGAACTCTTGAATACGCCGGGCGCACCTTTCGTCCAGGCCAGGTCCTGCAGCGGCACGCCGGTGAACGGGGCGAAATAACTCCCGAATGCCTTCTGGCACATGCGGCAATGGCAGATGCTGGCATGGGTCGGCTCGGACATCAGCGCATAGCGCACCGCGCCGCACTGGCAACCGCCGGTCATGACGGGGCGGCTTTGCTGTTCAGACACACGGACCTCCCGGGATGAACGTGGAATCGACGCGTTCGGCGCTTGTGCCGATTACGCTCCGGATGGAGTGATCCTAGCCTGAAGATCTTCCACGGTCACGCCGGTCTTCTCAGCCAGGGCGTGCAGGGTCGCGTCGTGATCCCACGGTCGCTCGCCGCGCCGCGCCTCTTCGAAGAGACGGTGATATTCTCTCACGGCATAGTCCAGAGAAGTGTCGGGCGAGGCTTTGTCATTGCTCATCGGTGCATTCCCATCACACGGACCATGCCGTATCTGGTGCCGGCTTCCACCAAGGCAAGGACATTGTGCCGACACGGCCGGGGCATTGTTCCCGACAGCGGATGGCGCTTGAGGCTCGGATGCTTCTGCTCCAATGGCAGTGCATCGTCTGTTGTGGAAAACTCCGGTTCCGTCTTCAATGACATGGCCGCCGGCCCAGCACGGAGAAGGCTGGGAGATCCGGTGTCACGAACAGAGAGAGTGAAATTGCCCTACACGGTCATCGTCGCCGACAATTTCCACTATCAAGATCCGGACGAAGAATACATGGCTGGAACGTTCGAAACGGCAGAGCAGGCGCTGATCGAAGCCCGCAGGATCGTCGATCGTAGCCTTGCCGAGTCTTTCAAGGCTGGAATGAGCGCAGCCGGTCTTTTCGAACTCTACACGATGTTTGGCGAAGATCCCTATATCGTCGCCTCGGACGGAGCCGCCGACGTCTCGTTCAGTGCATGGGACTATGCGCGTTCGCGCGCGAGCGAGATCATCGCAGCCGCTCTCGGGACCGACGCCGCACAGCATTGAGTTCCGACACTCCGCATGCGTGGGTGGATGTTCCCTGGCGCATCTGGCCGGCCGCCGGCGCACGACGCACATGTCCCTTCGCATGGGGCAGTCGATCTCCGTCGCTCGGTCGCCTTTATGGTCGCGGACCGGGCGATTGCAGCGATCGGACGTCCTCGTTTTGGAACAAAATGCGAACATTTCCAGTCACCTTATTCGGCGCTGTCCCGATTCCGCGCTGAAGCATTCGTGTCCGAAGGCGTGGCAGCCATCCTGGTTTCGCCGATTCTGCCGCACTTTTCGGAAGAAAAACCCCAAGAAAAAATGATTCGGAACGACTCAATTTGAGTCGCGTTTGATTCGGGCTGGGGCCGGGAAGAGTCGGCGGAGAGTCGATATGACTCTGAGGCGCAAGTATTGCGAGGAGTATTACTATGGCAGCGCGGGCGATCTGGAAAGGTTACTTGAAGTTGTCCCTGGTGTCATGCGCTGTCGCGATCTATCCTTCGATCAATTCCTCAGCTCGGATCCGCTTCAATACGCTCAACCGCAAGACCGGAAACCGTGTCCAGCGGCAGTTCGTCGACGCGGAGACGGGTGATCCGGTCGAGCCCGAAGATCAGGTCAAAGGCTATCAGGTCGGCAAGGGCAACTACATCATGGTTGAGGACGAGGAACTCGATGCCCTCAAGCTCGAGAGCACCCACACCATCGATATCGAGGCCTTCATTCCCCGCCAGGAGGTGGACGAGCGATACCTCGACACGTCCTATTACATCGCTCCCGACGACCGGGTGGCGCAGGAGGCGTTCGCCGTCATCCGCGACGCCATCCGCGACAAGGGCATGGCCGGACTCGGCCGTGTCGTGATGGCGCGGCGCGAACGGCTGCTGCTGCTGGAGCCGCTCGACCAGGGGCTTGTTGGCACGACCCTTCATTCCGCGGCGGAGGTGCGCGACGAAAGCGGTATCTTCGAGGATATCCCGCAGGTCAAATATCCGAAGGAAATGCGCGATCTCGCAGTGCATATCATCGAAGGGAAGACGGCCCATTTCGATCCCAAGCTGTTCGAGGACCGCTACGAGAACGCCTTGATCGAACTCGTGCGCTCGAAGCAGGAGGGACATGCTGCAAAAGCCGTGTCGGCGCCGAAGCCCTCGAACGTGGTCAACCTCATGGATGCCCTGCGCCAGAGCCTCGCGGCGGAAAAGGGCGCATCCGGAGGACGGGCGGCCTCGCCATCCAAGGCGCCGGCGCGCGGGTCGGGGCGGAAGAAGAGCGCCACGAAAGGGTCCGCATCCAAGGCGCGGCGCTCCAAGAGCCTGAAGCGGGCGAGCTGACCGGATGGCCAGAGACACTCCTGCGAAAAAGCCGCGCACGGTTCCCAAGCGCAGGCGCGACGCGAGCGACTCGCTCAAGATCTACGATGCCAGACGCGATTTCTCCGTTACCAACGAGCCCAGGGGAAAGCGTGCGCGGACGAAAGGCAAACGCTTCGTCATACAGAAGCACGCCGCGCGGCGACTGCATTTCGATCTCAGGCTCGAACATGACGGCGTGCTGAAGAGTTGGGCCGTCACCCGGGGCCCGAGCCTCGTGCCGGGCGAGAAACGTCTGGCGATCCATACCGAGGATCACCCGCTCGATTACCTCTCCTTCGAAGGCGTCATTCCTGCCGGTCAATACGGTGGTGGAACGATGATCGTATGGGACGAGGGGTGTTGGAGTCCGGAAGGCGATGTCCGCGAGGGCTATGCGAAGGGGCACCTCACTTTCACCCTCGAAGGCCTCCGCCTGAAAGGGCGATGGCATCTTGTGCGCACGCGGCCGAAGCCGCGCGAGACCAAGGAGCAATGGCTGCTTCTGAAATCCGACGATGAATACGCCCGCAAAGTCGGCGAGCCCGAGATCGTGGACACGGAAACAACCTCCGTACTGTCGGGCCGCACCATCGAGGAGCTGGCCTGTGAGGGCGAGGTGCGCTCCGATCATGCCGCACGCGCCAAGGTCGGCGCGTCGCGCCCCAAGGACACGAAGCGCGGCAAGGCTGTCCCTGGTGCGAAGAAGGCGATTTTACCGCCTTTCGTCGAGCCGTGCCTCGCCAGGTTGGCCACCGCGCCGGCGGGTCCACAATGGCTTCATGAGATCAAGTTCGACGGCTATCGGTTGCAGGCGAGGATCGACGGCGGCACGGTGCGGCTGCTGACCCGGAAAGGTCTCGACTGGACGGCGAAGTTCCGTCCCATCGCCAGGGCCTTGAGGGATCTCAAGCTCTCCTCGGCGCTCATCGATGGCGAAGTCGTGGTCGAGGATGAATCCGGTGTCTCGAGCTTCTCGGCGCTGCAGCAGGACCTGATGGAAAATCGCATGGACCGCATGGCGTTCTACGCCTTCGATCTGCTCTACTGCGACGGGCGGGATCTGCGCGGAGCGACGCTCCTCGACCGCAAGTCCCTTCTCCAGCTTCTCCTCGACGATGTGCCGGCCGGTGGTGTTGTCAGGTTCAGCGATCACATTGCCGATGATGGCGCCTCCCTCATTCGCCATGCCTGTCGCATCGGGCTGGAAGGCATCGTCTCCAAGCGCGCGGACAAACCCTATCGATCGGGACGCAGCGACATCTGGATCAAGAGCAAGTGTACGCAACGGCAGGAATTCGTGATCGGCGGATATGTGGCCTCATCCACGAGCCGCAAGGCCGTCGGTTCGCTGATCCTCGGCTATTACGATGGCGACAGGCTCGTCCATGTGGGCCGCACAGGCACTGGCTTTACGGCTGCGGCAGCACAGGCGCTATGGTCCGATCTCGGTGCGCGGGACATTCCGGCCTCGCCCTTCGCCGGGCGCCTGACGACGGAAGCGCGGCGCGGGGCGCGCTGGGTCAGGCCCGAACTTGTCGCCGAAATCGAATATCGGGGGTGGACGCATGACGGAAACCTGCGCCACGCGGCCTTCAAGGGCCTGCGGGAGGACAAGGATCCGCGGGAGGTCGTGCGGGAGGATATCGCGGCCGGCCGCGTGCCGACCATGCCATCGTCTCGTCGTCCGGCGATGGAACTGACCCATCCCGACCGGTTGCTCTGGGAGGGGGAAGGTGTGACCAAGCTCGGATTGGCGGAGTTCTATGCCGACATCGCCGACTGGATCCTGCCACACATCGTCAACAGGCCATTGTCGCTCCTGCGCTGCCCATCGGGATCGCAGAAGGAGTGCTTCTTCCAGAAACATGCCTGGGCTGGATTGGACGAGGATCTCGTCCGACGGGTCGATATCGGCGGCGACGAGGTCCTTGCGATCCAGAACCTCGGTGGCCTCCTGGCCCTTGTGCAGGCTGGCGTCCTCGAGATTCATCCCTGGGGCTCGACCCTCGCCGCGATCGATAAGCCCGACAGGATGACCTTCGATCTCGATCCAGGCGACGATGTGCCATGGAGCGCCATCGCGGAAAGTGCAATGGAGGTCCGCGAGCGCCTGAGTGCGCTGGGCCTCGCAAGCTTCGTGAAGACCACGGGTGGAAAGGGCTTGCACGTGGTCGTGCCGCTAAGTCCGAAGGCGGGATGGGATCGGGTGAAGGACTTCGCCGGGCGCGTTGCCCTCGCGATGTCGAAGGACAATCCGGATCGCTATACAGCCACCATGGCGAAGCGAGCGCGGACCGGTAGGATCTTCATCGACTATCTTCGCAATGGACGTGGCGCGACGGCTGTTGCGGCCTACTCGACGCGGGCTCGTGGCGGGGCTCCAGTCTCGACGCCCATTGGGTGGGACGAGCTTCCTGCGCTGCGCAGCGGGCAGCAGTTCCGCATCGCGAATCTGCCCGGACGTCTGCAGAACCTGAGGCAGGATCCGTGGTCAGGTCTCGCGAAGCTCTCGCAGGACCTGACCGATCGCATGGTGCGGCGCCTTTGAGGTGCCGCCGCAGACGAGGCGGATTTACGCCGCCATCGCCTTCTTGAGGTTCTCGTCGATCTTGTCGAGGAAGCCGGTGGTGGAGAGCCACTTCTGCTCGGCGCCGACGAGGAGGGCGAGGTCCTTGGTCATATATCCGGCCTCGACCGTGTCGACGCAGACCTTCTCCAGCGTATCGGCGAACTTGGCGAGTTCCGCGTTGTCGTCGAGCTTCGCGCGATGGGCGAGGCCGCGGGTCCAGGCGAAAATCGACGCGATGGAATTGGTCGAGGTCTCCTTGCCCTTCTGATGCTCGCGGTAATGGCGGGTCACGGTGCCGTGGGCTGCTTCCGCCTCGACGGTCTTGCCGTCCGGCGTCATCAGCACGGAGGTCATCAGGCCGAGCGAGCCGAAGCCCTGCGCAACCGTATCTGACTGTACGTCGCCGTCGTAGTTCTTGCAGGCCCACACATAGCCGCCCGACCACTTCAGAGCCGAGGCGACCATGTCGTCGATGAGACGATGCTCGTAGGTGATGCCGGCGGCGTCGAATTTCGCCTTGAATTCGTTGTCGTAGACCTCCTGGAAGATGTCCTTGAAGCGGCCGTCATAGGCCTTGAGGATCGTGTTCTTCGTGGAGAGATAGACGGGATACTTGCGGTTCAGGCCGTAGTTCAGCGAGGCGCGGGCGAAGTCGCGGATCGAATCGTCGAGGTTGTACATCGCCATGGCGACGCCGGCGTCCGGGAACTTGAACACCTCCTTCTCGATGACAGTGCCGTCCTCGCCTTCGAACTTGATCGTCAGGCGGCCCTTGCCGGGCACCTTGAAGTCGGTGGCCTTGTACTGGTCGCCGAAGGCGTGGCGGCCGACGATGATGGGCTGGGTCCAGCCGGGCACGAGACGCGGAACGTTCTTGCAGATGATGGGCTCGCGGAAGATCACGCCGCCGAGGATGTTGCGGATCGTGCCGTTCGGCGACTTCCACATCTCCTTGAGGTTGAACTCCGTCACGCGGGCTTCGTCAGGCGTGATGGTGGCGCACTTCACGCCGACGCCGTATTTCTTGATGGCCTCCGCCGCTTCGACCGTCACCTTGTCGTTGGTGGCATCGCGATTTTCGACGCTGAGATCGTAGTACTTGAGATCGATATCGAGATAGGGGTGGATCAACTTGTCCTTGATGAAGTGCCAAATGATACGGGTCATCTCGTCGCCGTCGAGTTCGACGACCGGATTGGCAACCTTGATCTTCGCCATGATCTCACCTTGCGCTTGAAAGCTTTGGGACCGCCCGCCGGACGGCAGGCATCGTGGCGCGGGCTATAGCGCGACTGGGCCCGAGGGGGAAGGGTCGACTTTCGGCGGGAATTCAGCGCCGGGCGGTGGTCGGGCGATTTTTCTGCGGTTCGACGCAGGGGGTGGCGCTGAACAGGGAATTGGCCGTTGCCGCCTTGCCGCGCAAGGTCTCGTCCATTCGCCGGCTGGCGATGAGGCGCGCCGTCGCCCTCAGGAAGGCCTTGTCGCAGGAGCAGGCGCCCCGTCCCATCCGCTCGTAGCAGAGGTCGTGCGCCCGGCAGGCCGAATCCAGGGCATCGACGGGCCTTGCCCGGTTCTCGTCGCCCGGGCCGCACCAATGGCCGTGAAAGAGGGGTGCGGCCGGCTCCGAGGGCGCTCTGTTCGCCGGTGCCGCTCCGGCCGTTCCCGCCATCAGCAGCAAGCCGAAGACGGCCTGCAGGGAAAGCAGCCGCTGCATGTGGTCAGACTCCATTTCAAGGATCGGGATATGGGGGTGTCCGGAGAGCGTGAGGGAAATGGCGGAGGCGGGGAGAGGTTCCCATTCCTGCCCTTGGGCAAACACTCCGTGTGCTGCCGCACTGCCGCGGAAGCTGAGCTGTTGAATTTATGAACAGCCTGATGAGGTAACCTAACGTAATATCACTTGACTCTTGAGATGATATTCCATTTAGAGCCCGAGGGCGAATTGCCGATCTTCATATGGGGAGCTGAAAATGCGTCTTGCTATCATCATCGGGATGGGGGCCACGGCCCTGCTTCTGGCCGGCTGCCAGACCGCTGAACAATCCATGGCCAATGCCGAGAACGTCTGCGTCGAATCGGGCCTGAAGCCCGGCACGAAGGCCTATGCCCGCTGCACCAATGCCAACTACCGCAACAACGTCGCGCAGTCGAACGCCGCTGCGAGCCAGGTCGCGGTCGGTACGGCCGTCGGCGTCATCGGCGGAGCCGCCATCGGCGCCGCCGCCGCGCGTCCGCACTACTATTGCGGCTGGGGCTGCTGGTAACACTCGAGACAATGGCCCGTCTCGGCGGGCCTACCGTCAGAGCCTCCTCGACGACTGGGCCTCGGGGAGGCTTTTTCTTTGCGAGAAGCCGGGAGGAAGCCTCACCTGGGCAGCGAATTTTTATAGATCCTGCCGTCCTTCATGATGACGAGAAAGCTCTTGCCCGGATCCGCGACGAGATCGAGGTTTTCCAGGGGATCGCCGTCGACCAGCAGCAGGTCGGCCAGGGCTCCCACCTCCACGACTCCGAGCCTGCCGGGATAGGGATTGATGAAGCCCGAAAGAGCCATCAGTTCACCATTGTCCGCGGTCGCCATCCTGAGTGCCTCGGCGGGTGTGTACCAGCGCGCCAGCATGGCAAGGGCGGCTCCCTGTCGGCCGGCCGCGTCTGCATCGCCGAGAATATCGGCGCCGAAAGCCGTCCTGATGTTGTATTTCTTGGCCAGCCGATAGGCATTGTCGGTGCCTTCGAATACCTGCATGGCCCGCTGCCGTGACGCAACCGGCATGTGTTCGGACATGTGGGTGTCGTAGGTCAAGGGTTGCAGGCTCCACCAGATTCCTTTCTCCGCCATCATCCGGGCCGTTTCCTCGTCGGCAAGCTGTCCGTGCTCGATAACCTTGACGCCCGCGCGAATGGCCATCTGGATCGACCGCGAATGGTAGGCGTGGACGGCAACATATGTGCCCCAGTTCTCCGCGGCCTCGACCGCCGCACGCAGTTCCGCCTCCGTGTACTGGGTCGACTCGATCGGATTGTGAGGCGGCGAACTGACGCCGCCGCCGGCCATGAGCTTGATCTGGCTGGCCCCCATTCTCAGTTGCTCGCGCACCCGCAGCCGGACTTCATCGGGGCTGTCGGCGATCGCCGAAATTCCCTGGGTCTCGGTATAGCTCAGTGGCCCGCCCGGCTTTCGCGGCAGTTCGAAGAGGAAGCGGAAATCGCCATGGCCGGAGGTCTGGGAGATGAAGGCCCCGGACGGATAGATCCGTGGACCAGTCATGACGCCTTCGTCGATGGCACGCTTGAGCCCGAATACAGGACCGCCGAGGTCACGGATGGTCGTGAAACCCCTCATCAGGGTCGCCTCGGCCTGTCGCGCCGCCAGCAGATGGAGATATGACGTCTCGGCCGTCATCAGGACCGATTGGGGCGTCGCGGCCATGAAGGCATGCCAGTGGGCGTCGATGAGGCCCGGCATCAACACCCGCCCACCTGCGGCGATGACCTGGAGATTCGCATCCGCTTCCAGAGCCGCCGGGTCCGTCGAAATGCGCTCGATGCGATTGCCTTTGACCAGTACGTCGGAAGGAGGCGACAGCACCGGACTTCTGCCGTCGAAGATGCGGACGTTCTTGAAAAGAGTTCCGGTGGGGCTGACGGCCGGAGCGGAAGGGGCGGCGCTCGGAACTGCCAATTCGTCCGCCTGGCTCGTTCCGCCGAGGCCTATCGTTCCCGCCGCCCATACCAGCCATGGAAGCAGCATCCGTTTCAGCATTCGCGTTCGACTAAGACGAGTGCCTGCTCTCCGCCTGCTCATGGCCGTGTACCTTTCGGGTCTCCAGAATGCAGATGCGCGATAGGTTTCAAATCCTCCAGGCAAAACATGTCTTTTCTGGGTGAATACTGTCATTTCACTCAGTCATGTCTGTAGAGGCCGCAAATGACCCGCTCAATCATGCGGCGTTATCCCGCTCTCCGGTTCAGGAGGCGCGACCCGAACCCCCTTGACTTCGCCCCGCCGGATCGTGTCATCCCCTGCTCATCGCCGCACGGTCCGAGAATGCGATCATGAAACATCCCATCATCGTCCTGGTCGAGCCACAGCTTGCCGAGAACATCGGGATGGTCGCCCGGGCCATGGCGAATTTCGGTCTCTCGGAACTGCGCCTCGTCTCCCCCCGCAATGGCTGGCCGAAAAAGGGCGCCCATTCTGCTGCCTCGGGGGCGACGCATATCCTCGAAAGCGCAAAGCTCTTCGACACGGCACGGGAAGCGATCGCCGACCTCAACTACGTCTTCGCCACCACGGCCCGCGAGCGCGGACAGATGAAGCGCATCTTCGGCCCCGAACCTGCGATGGCGGAGGCGCACGGGCGCATCGGCGAAGGGCAGGGGGTCGGCATCCTGTTCGGACGCGAGAGGACGGGCCTGGAGAACGACGAGATCGCGCTCGCCGACGCCATCGTCACCTTTCCGGTCGACCCGAAATTCTCGTCCCTCAACCTCGCGCAGGCCGTGCTTCTCATGTCCTACGAATGGCAGCGATGCGCGACCGGCGGCGCGTTGCCGTTCTCCGGGGAAAGGTCGTCGCTGCCGGCGCCACGGGAGATGCTGGTCTCGTTCTTCGATTACATCGAGAACGAGCTCGATGCGGTGAATTATTTTCCCGAGGACAAGAAGCCGATCATGGCGCGCAACATGCGGGACATCTTTCACCGCCTCGAAATGACGGAGCAGGAGGTCCGCACCCTGCGCGGGGCGATTCGTGCCCTTGCGGAAGGTCGTCGCTTGAGAAACCGTTAAAGATCTTATGGTTTGATAGCCCGAGCGTAATTTTCGCTTGCCGTCAGAACAGAGTCGCATGATGCGTCGCCCGCTATCCGCTTTCCTCCTCATCGGCACCTGTCTGATGGCTCCGGCGGCCCTCGCCGCCTCGCCGCCGAAACAGCCAGTGCGCGGGCCGGGTGGCGCCGATTATCCGGTATCCCAGGTCGTGAAGCGGGCCATCGGCACGGTGGGTGCTGCAACCTTCGTATTCCATGGTGCGGACGCTGCAAGCGCTCCCCGTCCGGTGGCGGTGTTCCTCCATTCCTGGGGCGCAACGAATCCCGGCCTCTACGGAGGATGGATCGACCACCTGGCCCGCAGGGGCTATGTCGTTCTCTATCCGCGCTTCCAGGACGTGAACCGCACGCGCCCCGCCGATGCGTCGGGGATTGCCGCAGGCCTCGTTAGGGCCGCGCTGGACGCGCTGGCGGCCGACGCTGCGGCCCGGCCCGATCTCGAGCGCGTCGCCTATATCGGGCATCTCGCGGGCGTACCGATCGCGCTCAATCTCGCGGCCGCGGACAGGGACCAGGGCCTGCCCGTGCCGAAGCTGCTTTTCGGCGTCATGCCCGGCGGCATCGCGTCCGATCCGAAGGCGCGGGGCATCCCGCTCGCCGACCTGTCCGCCGTCGACCCGTCGATGCTTTTCATCGCCATGAGCGGCGACCGCGACTACCTCCCGACGGATCGCGCCGCGCGGCGCCTCCTGAAGGAGACCGAGACCATTCCCGCCAGCCGCAAGCTCTTCATGCGCGCCGGTTCGGACGATCATGGCTTTCCGGCCCTCACCGCGACGCTGGCCTCGCCGGGATCGCCGAAGGCGGATTACGATGCCGCCACCATCAAGGTGCAGCCCGATCCACCCCGCGATCCGAAGCAGAAGAACACCTGGCGCTGGAGCGCCGACATGGCGTTGACCGGAGAGCAGACGATCCTGACGGCGCAGCTCGGCAACAACCCGACCGACTCGCTCGATTATCTCGCCTTCTGGAAGACCTTCGACATGGCGGCGGAGGCGGCATTCTCGGGCAAGGATGCCGCTGCCCTCGCTCGCGATCCGAGCTTTATCGACATGGGCGCCTGGACGGACGGCTGGCCTGTTCGACGCCTTTCGGCGCAGATGCCGAAGGGGCAGGGCGATGACGAGAAGCCAGAGAAGGGCCCGCGCCGGAAGCTGAACCTCGCGCCGAGCGAGACTCGGCAGACATTATCCGGGTTCCTGTCCGGCCGGTCCTGAGAGGCGAGGCAGGCATGCAGGTCGATCTTCTGGCTGGAACCGCTTATAACCCGGCCGCCATGCCGGCTCCCGTGCCCACGATCCTGGTATTCGATTCAGGCCTCGGCGGACTCACCGTCTTTTCCGAGGTGCTGAAGGCGCGTCCAGATGCGCGCTTTGTCTATGCCGCCGACGACGCCGCGTTTCCTTATGGCCGCCTCTCGGAGGAGGCCCTCGTCGCCCGAGTGCTGACGGTCATGGAGCGGCTGATCGGCCTTTACGATCCCGATCTTGCGGTGATCGCCTGCAACACCGCCTCGACCCTGGTGCTGCCGCATCTGCGCCGACGCTTCCCGATCCCTTTCGTGGGCACCGTGCCGGCGATCAAGCCGGCCGCGCAGACGACGCGCAGCGGCCTCGTTACGGTCCTCGCGACGCCGGGCACCGTTGCACGAGACTATACCCGCGGCCTTGTCGCGGCCTATGCCGCCGGCTGCCGGGTGAAACTCGTGGGCTCGACGAAACTCGCGGGATATGCGGAAGCGGAGCTCGAAGGTCGGCCCGTTCCCGATGAGGACTTGGTGGCCGAGCTCCTGCCCTGCTTCGTGGAGGAGGGTGGGCGCCGCACCGACGTGGTGGCGCTCGCCTGCACACATTATCCGCTGCTTCTGTCGCGCCTGAGGTCCCTCGCGCCCTGGCCCGTGACCTGGATCGACCCTGCCCCGGCCATCGCCCGGCGCGTGGTGCAGCTCATCGGCGGACCCGTTCCGGGCCATGAGGAGGGGGAGGACGAGGCCGTCGCCGTGTTCACGGAAGGGAGCGGGCTCACCACGCCCTTGCGCACGGCACTTGGGCAGAAGGGCCTGCCCGTCATCACTGTCGAGGACCTGCCGCTTTAGGTCATCCGAAAGGAAGGGGCCGGCGCGAAGCCGGCGACCGAGCCCGCGGAATAGAGCGCAGCCCCATGCTGGGATGACGACGGGCCGCCGGGGAGACGCGCGCCGCTCAGACGAGCTTGGTGCCGTACGTTCGCAGATACTTCATTCCCGTATCGCACATGATGGTGACGATAGTCGCATCGGGTCCCAATTGGTCGGCCAGCCGCAATGCGGCGATGACATTGGCGCCGGTGGATGTTCCGGCAAACAGGCCTTCCTCCCGTGCGAGGCGGAAGGCCATCGCCATCGCCTCCTCCGTCGAGACCTGTTCGATGGCGTCCGCAATGTCCTTCTGCCAGAGCGGCACGACGAATCCCGCGCCGATGCCGTCGATCTTGTGAGCTCCCGGCGGGCCGCCCGACAGGACCGGAGATTCGGAAGGCTCCACGGCGACGATCCTGATCCTGTCGTCGCGGCGTCGGAGAGCCTCTCCTGTCCCGCGAAGCGACGCTGCGGTTCCGACGCTCTGGACGAAGCCATCGATGCGACCGGCGGTCTGATTCCAGATTTCCTCCGCAAGTGTGTCATAGGCGGCGAGCTGGTCCCGGTTCTTCATCTGGTCCGTCCAGTAGGCTCCGGTTGCTTCCGCGATCACGCGCGCACCTTCGATCATGTCCCGCGTGAGCTTTTCCGTCATGCGGCCGCTCTCGCTTCGCACGATCTGGAGCCGCGCTCCGAGAATTTTCATGTGATCGAGCTTTTCGCGGGCGAAGGCGTCCGACGTTACGATATGCAGGGGATGGCCCTTGACGGCGCAGACGAGAGACAGGGACACGCCGGTGCTGCCGCCGGTATACTCCACGACAGGACCGCCAGCCGGGAGGCGACCGTCCGCTTCCGCCGCCTCGATCATGGCGAGCGCCATCCGGTCCTTCATGCTCCCCGTCGGGTTCTCGCTCTCCAATTTCAGCAGGATGCGCGCGCCGTTGCCGGGCACGATATTGCGCAGGGCCAATAGGGAGGTATTGCCGATGCGTTCAAGGATGGTGTGCCGCTGTCCATTCATGAGTCCCGTCCCTCGTTTATCCGGTCGCCCACCAGCGCTTAGGCCAGAGCGGCGGGAATGTCAGGTCCGGAATCCGGACTTCTCAGGCCGGGGGGAGCATGATAGCGCTTCGGCATGTCGGGTTATGGCCAGTTCTGCGCGGTGGCGCGCGCCCATGAAGCGTTGGGCGGTCGGTGGACGCTGCTCGTCGTGCGGGAGCTCCTCTGCGGGAGCCGCCGTTTCAACGATATCCGCCGCGGCATACCGCGCATTTCACGGACCATGCTCTCGGAGCGGCTGCAGGAGCTGATCCACGTCGGGGCCGTTATGCGCAGCGACGGCGGACATGGTCCCGAATACGATCTCACGGAGTCGGGCCGGGAGCTGGCAGCCCTCGTGAGCGCCCTGGGCACCTGGGGGCAACGGTGGCTGCCGAGGCAGGCGGAGAGTGAGGACCTCGACCTAGAGCCCGTGCTCGTCGACATGAAGCGGCGGGTCCGTGTCGAGGCTCTGCCCAGGGAGCCGGTCGTCGTCCGGTTCGAGATCGATAATAAGGCGCCTCGCTTCATGCTGCTCAAGGCAGGGGAAGCCTCCCTGTGTAACCAGAACCCGGGATTTCCGGAGCCGCTGCGCGTGCGTGCCCGGCTTCCCGCCCTGGTGGCATGGTGGCGGGGCGATATCGATTTCCGCGAGGCGCTGCGGACAGGGTTGACCGTGGAGGGGCCGAAGGTGCTGGCACGTGCCTTTCCGGACTGGTTCGAGCGCTACCTGTTCGCCGCCGTCGGCCCCGCCGCTCCGGGACAGGGAGCCTCCTGACCTCGTGAGCGCAGGTCTTCCTTGACACTTGGGCCGTTTTCCCCTAGGCCATCCCGGTTCGCGCGGTCCCGCAAGGGCCGCGTTCACTTTTTACGCTCCCGTGGCCCGGCTCCGGCCGGCCTGTCGTCCCGTAAGGGAAGAGGAGGGCGCGTTCCTCGCAATTTCGACCTGAGCAAGAGGAACAGCGATGTCGAAGCGCATTCAGGCCAAGCACAAGCTTGACCGCCGCATGGGGCAGAACATCTGGGGCCGCCCGAAGAGCCCCGTCAACCGCCGCGAATACGGCCCCGGCCAGCACGGCCAGCGCCGCAAGGGCAAGCTCTCTGACTTCGGCACGCAGCTGCGCGCCAAGCAGAAGCTGAAGGGCTATTACGCCAACATCACCGAGAAGCAGTTCCGCCGCTACTACGCGGAAGCGATCCGCCAGCGTGGCGACTCGGGCGAGAACCTGGTCGGCCTGCTCGAGCGCCGTCTCGACGCGGTCGTGTATCGCGCCAAGTTCGTTGCGACCCCGTTCGCCGCGCGCCAGTTCGTCAATCACGGTCACGTGAAGGTCAACGGCCGCCGCGTCAACATCCCGAGCTTCCTGGTGAAGCCGGGTGACGTGATCGAGGTGAAGGACAAGTCCAAGCAACTCGAGGTGGTCGTCGTGGCCTCTCAGCTCGCCGAGCGTGACGTTCCGGATTACATCGAGGTCGATCATTCCAAGATGACAGCCCGGGTGACCCGCATCCCGACCCTGTCGGAGGTGCCCTATCCGGTTCAGATGGAACCGAACCTCGTGATCGAGTTCTATTCGCGCTGATTGCCGCGACGCTGGTTGCAAATCCAAAAGGCCGCCCTCCGGGGCGGCCTTTTTCGTTCTTGCTCCATCGCCGCATCTTCGGTCGTTCTGGGACAGTGCGTGCCGCTCGGCCCGGAGCCCGTAGCCACCGACGATGCAGGACGAAGGGCTATGGTTGCCGCTACGTTCTATCCTCAACCGTTGCCGTTTATGGGTTCCGGACTCTCGCCTCGCTCGCCCCGGAATGACGGAGGTTGATGCTCTCACACTGTCATTCCGGGACGCACCAAAGGTGCGGGCCCGGAGCCCATAACCAAGACGGTTTGGAAAAGAGCGTGATCGATGCTGCGCCTGATCCTGAACCGTTGACGTTTATGGGTTTCCCCGCTTCGCGGGGCCCTTTGGGCCGTCCCAGAGCGACGGTCTAAAGAGAAAGGCCGCCAAGGTGGCGGCCTTTCATTTACGGCTGTTTCGGCGGCTGGGCGGGTTGTTCTCCGCCCGATCCCATCATGCCCTGGCCGCGCTGCATCATTCCGGGACGGCCCTGCATCATGCCCATATGTCCGCGTGGGCCGTGATGACCGCGCCAGGCGCCGCGGCCCTGGCGGCCCTCACGCATCAGGACTGGCAGAAGCCGCTTCTGGCGGTCGTCGAGCGAGGCCCAGAGGGGCTTCATGGCCGAGGAGAGCGCATTGAGGTTTGCAGCGCCCTTCGCGGCCAGATCGGCGCGCCGCTCGAGGCGCTGCATCATGTCGGGCCGCTCCGTCCGGGACCCCTGCTGGCGCCTTTCCTCGATCCGCTGCGCCCGTGATGCGGCCTGAGCCCGGAGAGCCTGCTCGACAGGCCCCCACAGCTTCTGCTGATCGGGGGTGAGCTTGAGCCCGGCCTGGATGGCGGCGATCCTGGCATCGGTCAACGAGTCGAAATCCTCCCGGCTCATCTGCGGTCGCGGGCCGGATCCGCCCTGCGGCGGAGGAGCGGGCTGAGCGTAGGCCACCGTGCCGGCCACCACGAGGGCCGTAGCTGCGGATAGGATGGCGAGAGTTTTCATGCAGGTCTCCTCCTTGGAGTTGAGGATGTCAGGATCGGCTCAGCTTGCTCTCGCCGAGGTGACTGCAACATGAACTTTTTGTCATGTGGAGGAGCGGGTCAGAGGATCTTGAGAAATCCCGCGAACCGCATCAGACCCTCTGGCCAGGGCCCGTGGCCGCTATCCGTATTGATGTGCCCGGCGTCGCCTGCATCGACGATAGCGGAGCCCCACGCATAGGCGACGTCCTCCGCCTTCTCGTAATCGCAATGCGGATCCGTGCGGCTCGCCACGAGGACGGAGGGAAAGGGCAGGGGCTCCCGGGGGATCGGTGCAAAGGCGCGGTCGATCTCCGGGACGAAACCAACCCTTTCCACGTCGGGGAGTCCTACCAGAAACGCACCCTGCACCTTGTCGGGGGGCAAAAGCGGCGCGGCATGGGCGATGGCGAGGACGCCCAGGCTGTGGCCGACGAGAACGACCGGCAGCCGGGCCCGCCCCACGTCCTCGACGATCGTCCTGACCCAGTCGTCCTTCCTGGGAGAATCCCAGCTCTCCTGTTTGATCCGCCGCGCGGTCGAGAGCTGCCGCTCCCAGCGGCTTTGCCAATGGTCGACGCCGGAATCCTGGTAGCCGGGAACGATGAGGATGTCGCAATCGGAAGTTTTCATGGTCCCGAGGTAGAGGTCCCGAGGTCCACCTTCAAGATCGAACCTCAGGCGCTCCACCGCATCTCCGTCGTCTCCGCCACTTTGAGCGCAGCCTCTCGCTCGGCAATGTAGTCCCGCGTCAGAGGCACGACATCGTTGCGCTTGGCGAGCTGGATCTGGAACACCACAGCGTCCTGGAACCGGAAGGCGGATTCCGACATGGCGAGATAGCACTCCCACATCCGGCAGAAGCGTTCGTCGTAGAGACGAAGCACCTCTTCCCGGTGGGCCATGAAGCGCTCGCGCCATTTCTCCAGCGTGAAGGCGTAGTGCAGGCGCAGGATCTCCACATCGGTCACGATCAGTCCGGCGCGCTCGATGGCGGGCGTGACTTCCGAGAGGGTCGGAAGATGGCCGCCGGGAAAGATATAGCGGGCGATCCAGGGATTGGTCGGGTAGGGCTGGCCCGTGCGTCCGATGGTGTGGAGCAGCATCACGCCATCGTTCTTGAGGAGGCGCTGGCACGTGGCGAAATAGGTGTCGTAGGAGGGAACGCCCACATGCTCGAACATGCCGACCGAGACGATGCGGTCGAAGGTTCCTTGCGTCGATCGGTAGTCCTCGAGCTCGAAACGGACCCTTTCCAGGATGCCGGCGGCTGCTGCCCGCTTTCGCGAGATGTCGAGCTGCTCCTCCGACAGCGTAACGCCTCTCACCGAGCCCGCGCCGCCGGCCTGGGCCATGTACAGCCCGAGACCGCCCCAGCCTGAGCCGATATCGAGGACACTCTGACCCGGATCGAGGAGGAGCTTGGCGGTGATATGCCGCTTCTTGGCCATCTGGGCCTCCTCGAGGGTGGCGTCGGGATGGTCGAAATAGGCGCAGGAATATTGCTTGTCGCTGTCGAGGAAGAGAGAGTAGAGGCGCCCGTCCAGATCGTAATGATGAGCGACATTGCGCTTGGAGCGAAGCGCATCGTTCTCGCTGCGCAACTTCATCCACGTCCGGATCTTGCGCAGGCGATGAAGGGGAAGTTCGTCGAGCTCTCCATGCGTGTCCTGAAGCAGGAGTTGCAGCAGGTCGAAGATCGTCCCGTGCTCGACGATGAGCCGGCCGTCCGTGAAAAGCTCACCAAGCTTCAGTTCGGGGTGAAGGCAGAGTGCGAGCTGGGCCGCATCGTCGGTGAAGCGGATCGCGACCTTGGGCTCGGTTCCGTCGCCGAAGGTGAACTTGCCCCCCTGGGCCGTTGTCATGGTCAGGGTGCCATGTTTCACGGCCCGCGTCAGGGCCGCCTTGAGAAGTCTCTCCGACAGCATGGATTATCCCCGTCGTCGTTTATCTCCGGACGGGGATTGTCGCGCATTGCGGAAAGATTTCCAGCCCGAAGCTATGCTTTGCTTGCGCCGAAGACCCGCGTGAAGATCGTATCCACGTGCTTGTAGTGGTAGCCAAGGTCAAAGCAGGCTTCGATTTCCGGTGGGGAAAGATACTTCGTCACGTCCTGATCATTCTTTAGTAGGGTCAGGAAATCTCCCTCTCCGCGCCAGACCGGCATGGCATTGCGCTGAACGAGACGATAGGCCTCCTCGCGGGAAGCGCCTTTCTGGGTGAGGGCCAGGAGCACGCGCTGCGAATGGACGAGACCGCCGAGGCGATCGAGGTTCTTCTGCATGTTCTCCGGGTAGACGACGAGCTTGTCGATGACGCTCGTGAGCCGCGCCAGGGCGAAATCGAGGGTGATTGTGGCGTCTGGACCGATCATGCGCTCGACGGAGGAGTGGGAAATATCCCGTTCGTGCCACAGGGCGACATTCTCCATGGCCGGCAGGGCGTAGGCGCGGACCATGCGCGCCAGGCCCGTCAGGTTTTCAGTCAGGACGGGGTTACGCTTGTGCGGCATGGCCGACGAGCCCTTCTGGCCCGCCGAGAAGAATTCCTCGGCCTCCAGGACTTCGCTCCGCTGCAGATGCCGGATCTCGACCGCGAGGCGTTCCATGGAAGACGCGATGACGCCGAGCGTCGCGAAATACATCGCATGCCGGTCACGGGGGATCACCTGCGTCGAGACCGGCTCCACGGAGAGCCCCATCTTCTCGGCCACGTATTCCTCGACCTGCGGATCGATATTGGCAAAGGTGCCGACGGCGCCCGAAATGGCGCAGGTGGCAACCTCGCGCTGGGCCTCGATGAGCCGGAGCTTGCAGCGCTCGAATTCCGCATAGGCCTGGGCGAGCTTGAGGCCGAAGGTGGTGGGCTCCGCATGGATGCCGTGCGAGCGCCCGATGGTCGGCGTCATCTTATGCTCAAAGGCGCGTCGCTTCAGGGCCGCGAGCAGGGCCTCGATGTCCTTCAGGAGGAGATCGGAGGCGCGCACGAGCTGCACGTTGAAGGTGGTGTCGAGCACGTCGGAGGAGGTCATGCCCTGGTGGACGAAGCGAGCCTCCGGCCCGACGATCTCGGCGAGATGCGTGAGGAAGGCGATGACGTCATGCTTGACCTCACGCTCGATCTCGTCGATGCGCTCGACATCGAAGGTCGCCTTGGAGCCCTTGTCCCAAACGAGCTGCGCGGCATCCTTCGGAACGACGCCGAGATCGGCCAGCGCGGTCGTGGCATGTGCCTCAATCTCGAACCAGATCCGGAATTTGGTTTCGGGCGACCAGATGGCCACCATCTCGGGGCGGCTGTAGCGGGGGATCATGGGCTCGTCTCATGCAATCGATGGGGGTTCGACGGCGGTAACACGCCAAGCCGTCGATCTCAACATTGCCCTCAGGATCGAGGAGCCGCCGTCACGCTGCCGGCCGGTCCGGGGAGGCTTCGGCCCCGATCAGCGATATCCGACGGACATGACGTAATCGCGCAGCATCTGCTCCTCGTCCTCGATCTCTCCCAGCAAGGCCTGAAGGGCGTCGCGGGCATAGAGGACGCCGAGGGCTTCCGCGCGCGAGCCGAGAACGGGCAACTGCAGCAATCCGGTGCTTTTCATGACAGACCAGGCATCCACAAGCCAGTCCTCGGGCCGGCAGGCCGTGATGTCCCGCGTCATCACGCTCGCCGCCGACGCCATGCACCCATCGCCGCGGCATACGGTCATTTGCCGGACGATATCGGTCTTGGTCAGCACGCCGGACACGACACCGCTCTCCGAGCAGACCAGGACGATATTGTTATGGCCTTGGCTAAGGAGCTTCGCGGCGGCCAGAAGGGGCGCGTCCTCCTGGACCGAAACAAGCCGTTCTTTCGCGATGTGCAATATCCGCTCGACCAGCATCACCCGATCCTTTCTCGAGGTCCATGCGGAAGCCTGAGCACGGTCTCAGAACCCCCTTGGGAACAGGCATTGGCGCAGTTCATGAGAGCCGGAGCGGTCCGGCAGGCGCCTGGCATCTCCGGCCCGCAACCCTCACGGTCGGTGCCTATGCGTCGATGCGCGGCTTGGTGTCGTCGTCCCGGTCGGGCCGAGACCGGCCCTCGCCGAGTTGGGGATCCTTGGCGGCAGCGTGAACTTAGCAATTCGAGCCTCCTCAGAACGGTGTCATGAGAGGGAGCGGTCGCCGGAGCGCGCGCGGCAGAGCAGAACCGCAGGACCCGAATGGCATCCTATCAGACGGCGAAGGGGAACTTCAACGCGCCTTCGCCGCCGCCTCGCGGATCGCGGAGATGTTCCCGGCATAGGATTCCGGGCCGCCCTTGAAGACGGCGGAGCCGGCGACGAGGGCGTTCGCGCCCGCGGCGGCCACGATCGGAGCGGTTTCCGGCGTTACGCCGCCGTCGATCTCGAGGTCGATGGGACGATCCCCGATCATCGCCTTGACCCGACCCACCTTCCGGGCGACCGATGAGATGAAGGCCTGCCCGCCGAAGCCAGGATTCACGGTCATCAGCAGGACGAGATCGACGAGGTCGATCACCGGCTCGACGACACTCTCGTGGGTGCCCGGATTGAGGACAACGCCGGCCTTCTTGCCGAGTCCCCGGATCATCTGGAGGGAGCGGTGGAAGTGCGGGGTCGCCTCCGCATGGATGCTGATGATGTCCGCGCCGGCTTTCGCGAAGGCCTCCAGATACGGATCGACCGGGGCGATCATCAGATGGACGTCGAACACCTTCTTGGTGTGCGGCCGGATGGCCTTCACGATGTCCGGCCCCATCGTGATGTTGGGGACGAAATGGCCGTCCATGACATCGATATGAATCCAGTCGGCACCGGCTGTGTCGATGGCGCGGACCTCCTCGCCGAGCTTGGCGAAATCGGAGGCCAGGATGGAAGGGGCGATGAGCAGGGGGCGTGTCATGCCCGCGCGGTAGCACGGGCCTCGCCGCGCGGCAACGGGGCGCGGTGGGCCTGCCGGGCCGAGACAGCTGGGGAGAGGGCCATTTGCCACAGGAAAGACATGGACGGCCCCGAACGAACGGGAGTAAAGAAGCCTCGCGCAAGAGGCTTGGGCGCCTCTTGCCGCTCGGCTTTGAGACATTAACGGGGCAGGGTCTTCATGCGTAAGGATGTTGTGGTTCTGGGCGCCGGCATTGTCGGCGTGTCGATTGCCGTTCATTTGCAGAAGAGGGGTCGTTCCGTCCTTCTCGTGGACAAGCGGCAGCCGGGCCTTGAGACGTCCTTCGGCAATGCCGGACTGATCCAGCGCGAGGGCGTCTACCCCTATGGCTTCCCGCACGATTTCGGCGCGCTCGCGCGCTATGCGCTGAACAACACCATCGACGCCTCCTATCACCTGGCGGCGCTCCCGAAGCTCGCACCCTTCCTGTTCCGGTACTGGATGCATTCCCGCCCCGAGGAGCACAAGGCGATCGCACGGCTCTATGCGCCGCTGATCGAACACAGCGTCATCGAGCACATGGCGCTGGCGGAGGAAGCGGGCTCGACCCAGCTCATCCGCCCGACCGGCTGGATGAAGGTTTTCCGTTCCGACAAGGCCATGGAGACCCAGTTCCGCGATGCGGAGCAGGTGAAGCGCGATTTCGGCGTCAATTTCGACGCACTGGACGGCAAGGCGGTGGCCGAGCGCGAGCCCCATCTCAAGGTGGCGTTGAAGGGCGGCATCCACTGGACGGATCCTGCCGCCATCTACGATCCCCACGCCCTCGTCATGTCCTATGTGGAGCTGTTCGAGCGCCTGGGCGGGGAACTGGCGGCGGGCGATGCCAAGACCCTCGAGCAGGACGCCGGCGGGTGGCGCCTCCAGACCGAGAAGGGGCCGGTCGAGGCCGGCGATGTCGTCGTGGCGCTCGGTCCCTGGGCCGACGTGGTCACGCGGAAGCTCGGCTACCGTTTCCCGCTGGCGGTGAAGCGCGGCTACCACATGCACTACAAGGCGGAGGGCAACGCGGTGCTTAATCGCCCGACCCTCGATTTCGAGCGCGGCTACTTCCTGGCCCCCATGGCCCGGGGCATTCGCCTCACCACGGGCGCCGAATTCGCGGACCGCGACGCGCCGAAGACCCCGGTGCAGCTCCAGCGCGCCGAACCGATCGCGAAAGCATTCTTCCCACTCGGGGAGCGGGTCGATCCCGAGCCCTGGCTGGGCATGCGCCCCTGCACGCCCGACATGATGCCGATCATCGGACGCGCCCCCCGCCACAGGAACCTCTGGTTCAGCTTCGGCCACGCCCATCACGGCATGACTCTGGGGCCCATCACCGGCCGCCTGATCGCCGAGATGGTGACCGGGGAAGCGCCCGTGATCGATCCCAAGCCCTACCGGCCCGAGCGTTTCTGACGAGCGCCGCCGCTGCCCGCATGAGGTATCAAAGAAATGAGCCGGGGCGATCACTCGCCCCGGCTCATTGCATTCCGATCCGGGCGTGACGATCAGCTCGCTGCGCGCTTCAGTGTCCAGCAGGAGACGACGCGGCTCGTGGCGAAGCTGTGGTGGTAGCAGACATCGAGGGTATCGGCGTCCCGCAGCGTGAAGGCGAAGCTGCCGTCGTCATCCGTCATGATTCCGGTCTTGTTGTCGCCGCTGACGGCACCGATCAGGGTCTCCGTGAACTTGCCGTTGCTCGAGGTCCCGGCGAAGCGATTTCCCTGTTGCTCTTTGATCGCGAAGGTGAACTCGATCTCATTGCCGGAAAAGTTCGGTCCGTTCTTTTCAGCGACCCGATAGGGATTGGAGCCGATGTGGACGGCCTGCGCCATGCCTTTCCATGTTCCGACCATCTTCGGCGGATCCTCGGCGCGAGCGCCGCTGGCCGACGCCAATCCCGCAACGATTACGGCCGTCGCGACTCCGATCCTTGTGTTCATGCAACCCTCCCGTCCCATGTTCTGGCGAGGGCGTTACAATGATGACGTTGCGTAAATATTTCGTATTGCGATCCCGACTGGTCACGTTTTCCTGAGGTGTTGCACCTCCTATACGAGGATCGACTTGACCCATCAGGTCGTATGCAAGTTCTTCGATTCCGTTCTTCCATGAAGATCTCTCCACGCCGGCTGCGCTCCGGGGAACGGCAGGGCCGTTGCCTCATACACGCCGCGGGCGATGGCACGGGCGAGGCAATCGGCGGCGGCTGCGGTGATGTGGGTGAAATCCGCATCGTCCCCGAGCGGCTTTCGCCCGGTGGCGGCAGTGAAGATGGTGTCGCCGTCGTAGAGGGCGTGAGAAAAACGCAAGCCCCTCGCGATGCCCGCATGGGACGAGAGGGCGAGGCGCTTGGCCTGGGCCTTGGTCAGGATCGCATCCGTGGCGACGAGGGCGATGGTAGTCGCTGGTTGCGGGCCGCCTTTCCAGATCAGCCTGCGCTGCTCGGGCTCGATCCGGACGGGATGGCCGAGGCCGCCGAATTCGTCTCCTTCCTCCAGGGTGCCGGCCCAGAAGTGTGGTCCTTGGCCGATCACGGCGGAGGCGATGCTGTTCACGATCACCAAGGCGCCGACGAGGTGGCCGGATACGGTGACCGTACTCGTGGAGCCCAGGCCGCCCTTCAAATTCGCCGTCGTCGCGCCATAGCCGCCGCCGGCGGTGCCGAGATCGAAAACCGTGGAGGCGTTGCGCGCCGCCTCGTAGCCGAGGTCCCGATAGGGCGGGTAGCGGCCCCATTCCTTGTCGCCGCCGTTGAGCATGTCGAAGACGACGGCCTGGGAGACCAGGGGAATACGGACATCTCCGACGGGAAAGCCGATTTTCTGCTCGCGCAGCCAGGCCTGGACTCCGCTCGCCGCATCGAGGCCGAACGCGGAGCCGCCCGAGAGGGTCACCGCATGGATGCCCGGCACCATTTTATCTGGTTCGAGAAGGTCGGTTTCCCGGGTGCCGGGGGCACCGCCGAGCACGGCGCAGGAGGCGACCGTCGGCGTGTCGAACAGGGCGACCGTGACGCCCGAGGCAAGGGCGGGGTCATGGGCATTGCCGATGCTGAGGCCGGCGATGTCGGTGATGAGGTTGCGCAAGGCGGTCATGGCGCAAGGCAAGCTCAAAACGGCCGCGTTCACAAGCTGGCGACCCTTCGCCACGCAGGCTTTCCTGTGCGCAGGCAACCGGCTAGAAGGCCTCATGCTCAACGTCTCGCTACCGGCTGCGGCTCTCGGCGGCCTCATCAGCTTCCTGAGCCCCTGCGTTCTGCCGCTGGTGCCGCCCTATCTGTCATTTCTAGCGGGAACCACCTTTGACCGCCTCAGCGCGGGCGATGGCGCGGTCCGGCGGCGTGCCATGCTCGCGGCGCTCCTGTTCGTAGCGGGTTTTACGACCGTCTTCGTGCTGCTGGGCGCCACCGCGTCCGCACTCGGCCAGGCGGTCCGGCAATATCTCGACGTGCTGAGCTGGCTTGCGGGCCTCGCCATCATTGCGATGGGCCTGCATTTCCTCGGGCTCTTCCGCATCGGGCTGTTCTATCGCGAGGCCCGATTCTCCGTGAACCGGCCGGTCGGCCTCTGGGGCGCCTACGTGATGGGCATTGCCTTCGCCTTCGGCTGGACCCCCTGCATCGGTCCCGTACTCGCCGCTATCCTGACCGTTGCCGGATCGGAGGCGAGCGTGTCCCGCGGCGCCCTGCTTCTTGCTGCCTATTCGGCGGGCCTTGGCATCCCCTTCCTTCTCGCCGCCTTCGCCATGAAGCCCTTCGTGGCGCTCACCAAACGTATGCGCTCGCATTTCTCCGTGGTTGAAAAGACGATGGGCGTGCTCCTCGTCCTCACCGGCATCGCCTTCCTGACCGGCTGGATCGGCAACATGTCCTTCTGGCTGCTGGAAACATTCCCGGCGCTGGGACGGCTGGGATAGGTTCCAGACAACAGAGGCGCGTCACCGCTCCGCTCTCACGCCGTTCCGATCTGCTTGTGGAACACCGTCGTGTCGCAGAGCCCGCCGCGGGGCCAGAGGGCATAATTGGGGATGACGCCCACGCGCATCCATCCGAGGCGCGCATAGAGGCGCTCGGCGTCGCCTCCTGTCACGGTGTCGAGCACGAGCACCGATCTGCCGGCCTGGCGGGCGGCCGCTTCGGCTGCCTGCATCAGAGCCGCGCCGACGCCCCGTTTCCGGGCATTGCGATGGACAAGCATCTTGGCGATGTCGGCGCGATGGGGCTGGTTGTCCGGCTGTTTGAGCACCACCTGCACGGTGCCGACGACAGTCCCGCTGTCCTGGTCCCGGGCGACGAGGAGGATGCGCTCGCCCCGGGCGACGCCGCCGGCCACATCCTGCCAGAACGCATGGGCTTTTTGTTCGCTCAGCGGCGCCATGAAACTGACCGAGGCGCCACCCTCGACACAGTCGATCAGCACGTCCGACAGGCCGCTGATGGCCCTCTCGGCCTCCGGCGCAGTCAGGATGCAGACGGAGATGGATTCGGTCATGGGAAGGGTCCTCAACGTTGTCTCTCGCCGAGGCCACCGGGCGCGGCGTCGGGCGCGAGCGCCACGAGATAGCGTGCCGGTCGGTCGGTGGGGTTGCAAAACACGTTCGGCCGGTCGATCCGCATGGCAAGGCAATCGCCGGCGCCGAGGCGAAAGGTGTCGGCTCCCGTCGTCACCACGACCTCGCCTTCGATCAACCAGATCTGCTGGCTGATGCCGTTGGTGCGCAGTCCCGAGTCGTAGGCGACCCGGGCGCCGGGCGGGAGGACGACCTCCGCCAGTTCGAGAGGGGACGAAACCCCGGGCGGCGACAGGATGCGGCGCAGATAGCCGCTTTCCGGATCGCGCCATTCCTTCTGCCCGGCATGGCGGACGAGGGGCGATGCGTCCGGCCTGGCCTCGGTCACGAACAGGGAGCCAAGACTTACACCAAGTCCTGATGCCAGCCTGTTCAGGACAACGGCGGTCGGGCTGCTCTCGCCGCGCTCGATGAGGGAGATCATGGAACGGCTGACGCCGGTCAACTCGGCCAGTCCGTCGAGCGTCAGGCCGCGCGCAGTTCGCAGGCCGCGCAGCCGTGCCGCGAGGTGGCGATTGATGTCGTACTCGGCTTCCATGAAACCAGACTATAAATCCAGTATATTGGAGTCAAGCGAGCTTGGCGGTAGACTTGCGCGGCCTTTTCCGGGACGCGACGGTCCTTTTCCTTCGGCCGCTGAACGCCGCGGCGCCCTGCAACCTGTCCGTTGCTCATGAAAAATCCCGCCCTGTCTCCAGGGCGGGTTCCATAGGTTCAGCTCAAGGCCGATCGATTACATGCCGATTTCGTTGCCGGAATAGTCGATCTTGCCGTCGGCGCCCTTCTTCCAGACATACATGACGTAGTCCGGACGGGTGATGTCGCCCTTCTTGGTGAAGGACAGGTCGCCGATCACGGTCTTGAACGGCTTGCCGGCGTGGATGACGTCGGCAACCTTCTTGCCGTCGACGCTGCCGGCCTGCTTGGCGGCCTCCGCCAGGACCTGGGTCGCGGCGTAGGAGTAGAGGGTGTAGGCCTCGGGATCGTAGTTCCTGGCCTTGAACTTCGCCACCACGTCCTTGGCATTCGGGTTCTTGCGCGGATCGGGCGAGAAGGTCATCAGAGTGCCTTCAGCGCCGGGGCCGGCGATCGAGGTGAACTCGGCCGACACGATGCCGTCACCGGACATCATCGGGGCGTTCAGGCCCTGGTCGCGCATCTGGCGGATGATGAGGCCGGCTTCCGTGTGGAGGCCACCGTAATAGACCACGTCGACGCCAGCCTGCTTCAGCTTCGAGACGAGTGCGGAATAGTCCTTCTCGCCCGGGTTGATGCCTTCATAGACGACTTCCGTGAGACCCTTGCCGTTCATGGCCTTCTTGGTTTCGTCGGCAAGGCCCTTCCCGTACGGGGTCTTATCGTGGACGACCGCAACCTTCTTGCCCTTGAACTTGTCGGCGAGATAGGCACCGGCCACGAGGCCCTGCTGGTCGTCGCGACCGCAGGTGCGGAACGTGTTCCACATGCCGCGCTCGGTGTATTGCGGGTTGGTCGACGCAGGCGAGACCTGAACGATGCCAGCTTCCTCATAGACCTGCGAGGCCGGGATGGACACGCCGGAGTTGAAGTGGCCGACAACCCACTTGACGCCTTCGGCCGCGAACTTGTTCGCTACCGACACGCCCTGCTTCGGGTCCGAAACGTCATCGCCGACGACAAGCTCAAGCTTCTGGCCATTGACGCCGCCAGCGGCATTGATGTCCGCGACAGCCTGCTCGACGCCGTTCTTGAGCTGCGCGCCGAAAGCGGCATTGGGGCCCGTGATGGGACCGGCAACGCCGACCTTGATCTGCGCGTTGGCAGCGCCGGAGAAGGCGAGGCCAAGACCGAGCGCGACGCCGGTCAACAGCAATTTCTTCATGAGGTCACTCCTCTGGGTGGTTTTATAGGCCCCCTTCCTGGGGCCGGTGCAGCAGGCTTGGGGCCCGCAGTCCGCGTGATATCATGACTCTTTTTGAGCGGAAGTCACGCTGGAATTTCTGGTACTTAGCCGTTCGTATGAGACGTTTTTTCCTTCCAGCCGAAAGGCCCCGTCCGCTCGTAGAGCCAGCGGTACTGCGTCGTCATCTGGGTTGCGCGATTATACTGGAACCCGAGCGCGCCGATGATCAGGACGACGATCGCGTCGATGGCGTAGTAGTGCACTGAAAGCAGGGTGCCGCCGAAAAGGGCGAAATGGATGAATCGCACGGCAGCCGCGAGGATCAGCAGGTAGACCAGGAGCTGCCGGAACGGACGCCATGTGATGGCGATGGCCCGGCCGGTCATCCAGGCGGCCGCGCCGCCGAGGACCACGGTGACAAAGAGAAAGAGCCAGATCGAGGGCTCTTCGTAAAGGAAGCCCTGCATCAGTGATGCCCTCCTTCGAGATAGGCGGCTTTGACCTGGGGATTTTCGAGCAACTCCTTGCCTGTGCCGCTCATGGTGATGTTGCCCGTCACCATCACGTAGCCGCGATGGGCCAGCTTGAGGGCATGGTAGGCATTCTGCTCGACCAGAAACACCGTCATGCCGTCCTGCTCGTTCAGCTCTTTGATGATCGTGAAGATCTGCCTCACGATGAGCGGGGCCAGGCCGAGCGACGGCTCGTCCAGGAGCAGGAGTTTGGGCCGGCTCATGAGGGCGCGGGCGATGGCCAGCATCTGCTGCTCCCCACCGGAGAGGGTACCGCCGCGCTGGGTCAGGCGCTCCTTGAGGCGAGGGAACAGGGCGCAGACGCGCTCGAGATCCTGGTCGAAATGGGCCAGCCCGTTCATGGACGCGCCCATCTGGAGGTTCTCGAATACCGTCATGCGCGGGAAGATGCGCCGCCCTTCGGGGGATTGGGCGATCGACAGGCGCGCGATCTCGTGGGTCGGCATCTTGGTGATGTCCTTGCCCGCGAAGGTGATCGTGCCCTCCCGCGCCCGCGGGTTTCCGAAGATCGTCATCATCAGGGTGGACTTTCCGGCGCCGTTGGCGCCGATCAGCGTCACGATCTCGCCCTCGTGCACGTCCATGTCCACGCCCTTGAGGGCGATGATGTTGCCGTAATAGGTCTTGACGCCACGGACGCTCAGGAGCGGCTGGCGCGCCACGCCGCTCTGGAGCGTCGCCGATGGGTTGATGGCAGCCGTACTCATGCGCCGATCTCCGCTTCGACTTTTTCCACTTCCTCGTCGGGAACGCCCAGATAGGCGGCGACGACGCGAGGATCGCTCCTGACCTCGACCGGCGTGTCGTCCGCGATCTTGGTGCCGTAATCCAGCACCACGACGTGGTCCGAGATCTCCATCACGACGGACATGTCGTGCTCGATCAGCAGGATGGAGGTGCCGTGGTCCTTGCGGATCGACAGGAGCAGCTCGTTGAGTTCCAGGGACTCGCGAGGATTGAGGCCCGCGGCCGGCTCGTCGAGGCAGAGCAGGAGCGGGTTCGTGCACATGGCGCGGGCAATCTCCAGCCGGCGCTGATCGCCATAAGGCAGGTCGCCGGCCGGATCGTCCGCCCGGTGGAGGAGGCGGGTCTTCTCGAGCCAGAAGCGGGCGCGCTCGATCGCCTCCTTCTCGGCCTTGCGGTAGCCGCCCACCCCGAGAACACCGAGGAAGGTGAAGCCCGAGGAGATCATGAGCGGGTTGTGCTGGGCCACCAGCAGGTTCTCCAGCACCGTCATGCCGGAAAACAGGCGGATGTTCTGGAAGGTGCGGGCGACCCTGCCTTTCCAGTTGATGTTATGGCCGGGAAGGCGCTCGAGGAGCAACTCCCCGCCTTCCGGCTTGCGAAGCGCGATCATGCCTTCGGTCGGCTTGTAGAAGCCGGTGATGCAGTTGAACACGGTCGTCTTGCCGGCGCCGTTCGGGCCGATGAGGGCCGTGATGTCGCCGCGCCCGGCGCGGAACGAGAGGTCGTTGATCGCGACGAGGCCGCCGAAACGCATCGTCAGATGCTGGACGTCGAGAAGGGGGTCCTGAAGCCAGCGCATTAGCCGTGTCCTTCTTTCACGAACGAGCCCGAGATCGCTTTGCGCTCTTTGAGGACGACCGAGGGTTCGCGCTCGGAGATCAGGCCGCGCGGACGCCAGACCATCATGGCGACCATGCCCATGCCGAAGAGCAGCAGGCGGTACTCATTGGGATCGAAGCCCTCGCCGAAGACAGCCTTGAGGAAGTCGAGGTTGCGCAGCATTTCAGGCCCGCCGACAAGCACGACAGCTGCGATGGCGACGCCGATCTGGGAGCCCATGCCGCCCATCACCACGATGGCCAGAATGATCGCCGATTCCAGGAAGTTGAAGCTCTCCGGAGAGACGAAGCCCTGGCGGACCGCGAAGAACGAGCCGGCGAACCCGCCGAACATGGCGCCGATGGCGAAGGCCGTCAGCTTGGTGTTGGTGGTGTTGATGCCCAGCGAGCGGCAGGCAATCTCGTCCTCGCGCAGGGCCTCCCAGGCGCGGCCGATGGGCAAACGGCGCAGGCGCATGGTGACGAAGTTGGTGAGCAGCGCCAGGGCCAGGATGAGATAATACAGGAAAATCATCCTGTGCATGCCGTTGAACTCGAGCCCGAACGTGCTCGCGAACCCGCCTTCGCCGGCCGTGAAGGGGAGGCCGAAGAACGAAGCGCGGGGAATCGAGGAGATGCCGGCGCCGCCGTTCGTGAGGTCCGTCCAGTTGATGAGCACCAGACGGACGATCTCCCCGAAGGCCAGGGTCACGATGGCGAGATAGTCTCCCCGCAGACGCAGGACCGGAAAGCCGAGAATGATTCCCCAAAAGGCGGCGAGGATGCCGGCGAGGGGAAGGCAGACCCAGAAGGAGAGCCCGAACGTGGTCGAGAGCAGGGCGTAGGAATAGGCCCCGACCGCATAGAAGGCGACATATCCGAGATCGAGAAGCCCCGCGAGGCCCACCACGATGTTCAGGCCCCATCCGAGCATCACGTAGGTGAGGATGAGGATGCCGAGGTCGACCCAGTAGCGCGACTCGGTGAGGCCGCCCTGAACGACGTAGACCAGGAACGGGAAGGCCAGGGCGATGCCGAGAAAGAAGGGAATCGCGTAGCGCGAGACCTTCTGGTAGGCGCTCGGCTCCGCATGGACCGGCTCTGTCGCCTGGTGCGGATCGGGCAGGGCCTGCCGCGCCGCGCGCGTCGCCATGAAGGCATGCTGCAGCACGCGGAGCCCAAAGATGATCGCGCACATGATGGCGACCAGGCCCCAGCGCGGGACGAGCGTCAGGCTCGAGCCGCTCTGGTCGGTCTTATAGGCCAGGATCGGAATCGACAGGCCAAGGGTAATCAATGCCGCCAGCAGGGCGTCCTTGAGGGCGGCTGCGAGATCGAAACGGCTCGGCGCGCCCGTCTGTTCGGCCGAGGAGGTCGTGATCGGAGGAGCGTTCATGGGGTGCTCCTTAAACCTTCTCGACCTCAGGCCGACCGAGAATACCGGAGGGCATGAAGATCAAGACGATGGCAAGGATCGAGAACGCGGCCACGTCCTTGTACTCGATCGTAAAATAGGCGGACCAGAATGTCTCGATGAGGCCGATGATCAGCCCTCCGAGAACCGCGCCCGGGAGCGAGCCGATGCCGCCCAGAACCGCTGCCGTGAAGGCCTTCACCCCGGGCACGAAGCCGTCGTTGAAGCTCACCACACCATAATACAACAGGTACATTGTGCCGGCGACCGCCGCGAGAGCGGCACCGATCACGAAGGTGAGGGAGATCGTCTGGTCCACGTTGATGCCGAGCAGGGCGGCCATCTTGCGGTCCTGCTCGCAGGCGCGCTGGGCCCGGCCGAGGGAGGTCTTCTGGACGATGTACCAGAAGATCGTCAGCAGCACGGCGGTCGAGACCATGATGATGATCTGCTTGTAGGAAAGGGCCACGTTGTAGCCGCTTTCACCCTGGAACAGGACGATCACGTCGCCGATCATGGGAGGAGTCGGCTTGTTGCGGGCGCCCTGGGACACCTGGACGAAGTTCGACAGGAAGATGGACACGCCGATGGCGGAAATGAGCGGCGCCAGGCGGAACGAGCCCCGCAGCGGCCGGTAGGCGATGCGCTCGATCGCCCAGCCCCACAGGGATGTCACCACCATCGCGAGCACCAGCACGATCAGCAATGCCACGACGACGGAGGAGATCCCGAGCCAGGTGGTCAAAATCAGAAAAAAGATGAGAGCGACGAAGGCCGAGAGCATGAAGACGTCGCCGTGGGCGAAGTTCACCATGCCGATGATGCCGAACACCATCGTGTAGCCGATTGCGATGAGGCCGTAGATCGACCCCAGCGTCAGCCCATTGATGAGCTGCTGCACAAAAATTTCCATGTCCTACCCTTGCCCCTCTGGAAGGGGTCATTCTTAGAGCCGTCCCACCAAAGCACGATGCCGGAGCAAGGCCAAGCGGGACATAAGGTGGAGGGGTCTCTAGCAAACCACGAACCCCGCGACAACAATCTGTTAAGTTTCCTATCAGTCGGGCTGATGATAGATCGGATCTCCTTGCGAATAGATCGGATCTCCTGGCGAAGAGAGCGTTCATTCGGCGCCTGCCACTTCCAAAAGTCGGGATGGCAACCATATGCCCCTTATGGACTTGTGCTCCTCGCAAAAGGGTGAAAGAGGCTTCTCCGGAACCAGATGTTGAAGACTCACCCCACCCCCAATCCCGCTCAGGCCGATTCCAGCGCCACCGATCCTGTTCTTTTCCGGGAGGGCATGAGTCGGGTCGTTGCCGCCGTTCATGTGGTGACCACCGACGGGCCCTCCGGCCGCGCAGGCTTCACCGCCACCGCCGTCACCCCGGTCACGGACGATCCAGCCTCGCTGCTGATCTGCGCCAATGCGTCGGGGCGCACCGCGCAATCCCTAATTGCCAACGGGGTTTTCTGCGTGAACACCCTCGGCATCGAGGATGTCGCCGTAGCCGATGCCTTCGCCGGGCGGGCGAACCTCCATGGGCAGGACCGCTTCACGGTCGGCACCTGGGACGTGCTCAAGACCGGCTCGCCTCTCCTAACCACGAGCCTCGCCGCCTTCGATTGCCGGCTCGCCGACGCGCGGCTGGTCGCCACCCATTACGTGATCGTCGGCCAGATCGTTGCAGTCCGACTCGGGGAAGCGAAACCCGCACTGGCCTACAAGGGTCGGCTCTATCACCAGATCTAGAGCATCGTTCCGACTGGAACCCTGAGTCCCTTTTTCGTCGGCGCAGAGCAGTGGGTCCGTCCTCACAACGCTCAATCGCGATAGCGCGGCCCCCGAGGCGTGTAGGCGCTCCAGCCCGTCAATTGCACGAAGCCGCCCCCTGCGGCGACCACCAGGTGATTGCGGTGACGATGGGCGAGGGTGCCCGGATCGTAGCCGTGGTTCTCATACCAGCCGCTGCCTTCCCAGACATAGACAAAGCGTGAGTTCACCTGTGCGAAGGTTTCGATGGAGCCGAAGGCGCGAATGGTGCGCAAAATCTCGTCGACGCTCCGAGTCCAGTCGAGGGTGCGCTGGGCTTGCGTCATTCGCGGCCAATAACTGCCCGCTCCCTGCGGCTCCGCCTGGGTCCAGAGCCCAGGCAGGTCCTCGGCGATACGGGAGGCGATTCGCTTCGCCGCCATCTGGCACCGGGCGAGCAGCCGGTCATGGTTCTCGTCCGGGTCGAGGGGGAAGAGGTCCTGCGCGACGATGGGGCCGGTATCGAAGGACGGGGTCAGGGCATGGGCGGTCACGCCCCATTCCGGGACCTGCTCGAGGATGGCCTGGAACAGGGGATAAGGTCCTCGCCCCATGGGCAGGGGGGAAGGGTGGAAATTGACCGCGTAGGGGAGATGCGCCTCCCATCCCTTGATGAGCCAGGGATAGCCCGCGACGATCAGTGCCTCGCACCGGGACGCCCGGAGTTGGGCGAGATCGGCGGGAAGGATCCGGGACAGCTGCACCGGGATCCGCAGCGACCGGGCCCTCGCCATGGTCACGTCGTTGAAATCGTAGATGCCGTCGCAGGGGCGGCTGAAGAGCTTGACCGGCTCCCAGCCCTTGTCCAGGAGCGCTTCGAAGACGTCTCCCAGGAAGTCGATGCCGGCAAAGGCGAAACGCATGGCGTACTCACCGAAGGGGGAAGGAGGAACCGTCCTTCCCGAGAACTGAAAGTCGGGCTCGCGGCGCCCCGTTCAAGCGGCGAGGGCGGTCTATTCCGGGACCGGTTGGGGTGAAGGCGAATTCTCGAGAGCGACGGTCAGCAGACGCTGCGGACCGCCGCGGATGAATGTCCGGAAGACCGCATTGTTGCGCAGGGCGACCTCGCCCGTCTCGATCACCGTCTCCAGGGTCGGCCGGTCGAGCTTGAAGCGGGTGGGCACGTCGTCCATGTGCTTGCGCAGCTCCGGCCCCGCATCCTCCGAGGAAACCCGGCCCACCGTGAAGGTCACATCGGCGCATTTCCAGCCCTCCAGAGTGCCCCGCAGCTTCAGCACCTCGTCGCTTGAGAGGGAGCAGCGCCAGCGCCTGAGGTCGCTCTGCCAGCCGTTCATGATGGTCGTGAAGTAGTCGTAGCCCTTGTATACGCCGGAATCGATGGCGACGTCGGTCACGATGCCGGCGAGCTCCATCCCGGAAGGGGAGGCGAGATGCTCCGGCCACTTTCCGCCCGGGCCGCGACCCGCATCGACGACCAGGAACAGGAAGCGCTTGACGCGCACGGCCTGCTCGGCGGTCATCGGCATGTAAGGCCGGTCGCGGTTGGTTCTGGCGATGGCGAGCGAGTGAATGCCGAAATTGTCGGTCAGGCCGCCGTCGAGGAGTTTAACGTAACGGAAGCGTTCCGGGTCCTGGCGGTATCGGACCAGGGCGGCGGCACTCGCCTTCAGCGTGGCGGGGGCACTCGGATCCACGGCGCCGCGCTGGTAGAATTGCGGGATGTGGCCGCCGCAGGATGAGCCGTAATTCTGGACGTTCAGCGGGATGAAAAGCCCGGGTACCGCGGCGGAGGCTGCCACCGCCTCTGAGAGGCGAACCTGGCTCAGGTCGCTGCACAGGGCACTGAAGGTCACGGGTTCGAAGACGAACGGGACCCGGCTGTAGATATCGGAGGCCGCGATCCAGACCAGCGGCCGCTTCCTGGCGAAGAGATCCGCATAGGTGGCGCCGTCGAAGAGGTTGTCGTCGAGCCATTTCGGGAACTTGGAGCGGTCGTTGACGCCACCGTCGTCGATGATCCTGAGGACGTTCGCCAGCGAGATGTCGGTGTCGAAACCCTGCTCGGCATCCTGCTCGAGGAACCGGGAGCGGAAGGTCGGCAGGCCCTCTCGGCCCCTGAGGCCGAAATAGGCCGCGGTCACCGAGCCGCCGGACACGCCGGAGGCCAGGCCGATCATGTCGGTCATCCGCTGCGGTCCGCGATCGGTCGTCACTTGGTAGCGGTCGAGCTCGTTGAGGACGCCGTAGGAAAAGGCCGAGGCGCGCATGCCGCCGCCGGAAAATGCGACGCCGATGACGGTCGAGCCGAACTGGTCGGGCCCCAGGGGCCATCCGCCCTGATCCGACACGTTGGCGATGGGGCCATTGATCGGGGTGTTCAGAACGTTTCCGCTGCAAGCGGACACCGCCATCGCCAGAGCGCCCGCCATGAGCCAGCGCCGCCACAATCCCCGGTTCATCGTCCTGTCCCCGTCCCCGATTGCGTAACGGAATACGATGACAGGCGGGAAGTCTCAATAGGCGGCGTGCAGGTCCGACGGAAAGCCGGCCTCGAGTTGTGAACAAGGTTGATGGAGTGGCCGGACATGCGTCTTTGGTTGGTGAGGCAGTCGCGGAACTCTCAAGCTCGCCTACGCTTTAAATCGTGAGGCTGCGCCTCGCGGCCGCCCCGTTTCTGGAAGGAGTTCGCATGGTTTCCAGGGATTTCATCCGTCAGCTCGAAGGCTATGGACTCACGACCGCGAGCATTCTCTACCGGATGCCCGACCACCCCCATCTCCTGCAGACCTATATCTGGCAGGAATACGATCTCGCGCCCCGTTTCCCGGTTCTGCTGGAGTTTCTCGATTTCTGGCAGCGCGAACTCGCGGGCCCCCTTCATTCCGTAACGGTAAGCCATGCCGGATTGATCCGTCCTGCCGAATACCGGGCCGTCGACGGCGAGTTCAGCCTCCATTGAGCGGGGCGGCCCGGCCCTGCCTGCGACTTGCCTGCACACTTGGCCACAGGATCCATCTCGGGTAGAGAGGCGTGTCTAGAGCATCCTCGAACTTGCCGGGGCTCCTTGTTTTCCAACGCGCGTACTTCTCAGATACTGGCGGCGCTGGCGTCACAGCCGGGCGAGCGCCTCACTGTTCGCGACATCATGGGCGTGTTGCAGGACCGTGCCTTCGCGCTCCTGATCGTGCTGCTGGCCTTGCCGAACTGCCTGCCGATGCCGCCGCCGATTCCCTTGATCTGCGGGCTCCTGCTGGCCCTGGTTGCCGTCCAGATCATCTTTGGCCGTCCGACACCTTGGCTTCCGAATGCCCTGTTGAACCGCTCCATCGCGAGCGTGGACGTGGAGCGGGCGGTGGCCCGGGCGCTGCCGGCGTTCCGCCGGCTCGAGCGATTCTCCCGTCCCCGGATGACGTTTCTCGATACGCCGATCACCATGCGGCTGATGGGTCTGGTCCTCCTGGTCATGGCCCTGGGCCTGCTGTTCGCGCCGCCCTTCGTGGGGCAGATTCCGATGGGGCTCGCCGTCTGCCTCGTGGGTCTCGGTCTGGTCGAGCGGGACGGGGTCGTCGTCCTCAGCGGCCTCGTCATCGGCGCCTTCGGCCTGACGCTGAGCCTGGGATTCATCTACGCCATCTTTTCCGGGCTGGAGACCCTCTTCTGAAGAGCTGCCCGCCTTCGCCGCCGTTCCCGGACAGTTCGGAGAGCTGGGCCCGGAACCCATAACCGCCAGCCGTGGAGAATGAAGAGCAGCGGCTGTCGCCCGTCTTGTTCTGAATCGTCGTGTTTATGGGTTCTGGGCTCCGCTATGCGGCCCCGGAATGACAGGGACTTCTGGTACGGCGGGTCAGATCAACTTCAGCCCCTTCAGGCTCGCATGTCCCTCCCGGCCGACAATGATGTGGTCGTGGACGACAATGCCGAGGGGTTTGGCCACGTCGATGATCTCGCGGGTCATCTTGATGTCGGCGGAGGACGGGGTCGGGTCGCCACTGGGGTGATTGTGCACCAAAATCAAGGCGGAGGCCGAGAGTTCGAGGGCCCGCTTCACCACTTCGCGGGGGTAGACCGGGGTGTGGTCGACGGTGCCCGATTGCTGGACCTCGTCGGCGATGAGCGCATTGCGCTTGTCGAGGAAGAGCAGGCGGAACTGCTCCTTGTCCATAAAGGCCATGGCGGTGCGGCAATAGTCGATGACCGAGGCCCAGGAGGTCAGAACCGGCCGCTTCGCCACTTCGCCCTTGGCGAGACGACGGGCGGAGGCCTCGACGATCTTGAGGTCGGTGACGACGCTCTCGCCGATCCCCTCCACCTCCATGAGGCGGGCGGGGGAGGCGGCGAGCACCTCGGCGAAGGTGCCGAAGCGCTTCAGCAGTTCCTTGGCGATCGGCTTCACGTCCCGGCGCGGGATGGAGCGGAACAGGACCAGCTCCAGCAGTTCATAATCCGGCAGCGCATCGCCCCCGATCTCCGAGAAGCGCGCACGCAGCCGGTCCCGGTGGCCGAAATAATGGGGAGAACCGTCGCCGCTCATGCCCGCCCGCTCGCCTCTGCAGAGAATCTCGATGATACTCTGTTGCGTTAAAGGCTTGAAGCGCGAGGCAGTGTCAAGCGTCGCGCCGCGCCGGTCAGTCTTCAGGCGAGGTTATAAGGCGGCTTGTCGTAGCCCTTGGGCGAGAGGGTGAAAATCTCGACGCCGGTGTCGGTTACGCCGACCGTGTGCTCGAACTGGGCCGAGAGGGAACGGTCGCGGGTCACGGCGGTCCAGCCGTCGGAGAGCACCTTCACCTGCGGGCGGCCGAGATTGATCATCGGCTCGATGGTGAACAGCATCCCCGCCTTCAACTCCACGTTATAGGCCGGCTCCACATAGTGGAGGATGGTCGGCGAATCGTGGAATACACGGCCGAGGCCGTGGCCGCAGAAATCCCGCACCACGGAGCAGCGCTCGGCCTCCGCGTAGGATTGGATCGCGGCGCCGATATCGTTGGTGGTCGCGCCGGGGCGCACCGCCGCGATGCCGCGCATCATTGCCTCGTAGGTGATCTCGCACAGGCGCTTGGCCCGCCGGGGGACATCCCCGACATAGAACATCCGGCTCGAATCCCCGTGCCAGCCATCGAGGATGACCGTCATGTCGATGTTGACGATGTCTCCGTCGCGCAGGGGCTTGTCGTTGGGGATGCCGTGACAGACCACGTGGTTGATGGAGGTGCAGATGGTCTTGTTGTAGCCGCGGTAATGCAGGCAGGCGGGATAGGCGCCATGGTCCCGGATAAAATCGAAGGACAGCTTGTCGAGGAACTCCGTCGTCACGCCCGGCCTTACTTTGTCGGCGAGCATGTCCAGCGCCTCAGCGGACAGGCGGCCGGCCCGGCGCATGCCCTCGAAGGCCTCGGGGCCATGAAGGGGAATCTCGGCGGCCCGCCTGCGTTCGATGGTGTCTGTCTCTGTCATTCTCGGTCCTTGGATGGTTTTCCGAATGTAAGGATTGGCGCGCCCGACGCAAGCAAAGAGAGCCGCCGGCTTGCGATTGGCGCCCGGGGGTGTCATGACCTCCCCAACATTTCGCCGGTCTCCCGGCTTCATTATTTCGAGACGACATGAACGATCCACGCCCCTACGGTGCCTATGCGCCCTCCGGCCTGGCAAGCTTCGCCATTGCGAGCACGCGCCGCCTTCCCCAGCGCTGGGCCACGCGCCGCATCGCCCTGATGCTGCGCCATCTCGTGCTCCATTCCCTGAAGGGCGCCCCGATCGACGTCGAAACCTTCGGTGTGCGCATGCGGCTCCATCCCTACAACAACGTGTGCGAGAAGCGCATCCTGTTCACGCCGCAGTATTTCGACCCCGCCGAGCTCGACCTGCTCTCAAGCCGGATCGGCGAGGGATTCACCTTCGTGGACGTGGGCGCCAATGTCGGCTGGTATGCGCTTTTCGTCGCAGCCCGCGCGGGTGCCTCGGCTCGGATCCTGGCCGTCGAACCGCAGCCGGAGGTGTTTGACCGGCTGACCTATAATATCCGCCAGAATCCCTTCGGGACGATCAAGGCCGTCGCCTGCGCGGTGGCGGACAAGACCGGCGAACTCACCCTTTTCCTCGATCCCAACAACCGGGGCGAGTCGAGCGTGAAGATCGTCAGCTCGAGCCAGACCGACGCCATCCGCGTTCCCGCCGTGACCCTGCTCGATCTCCTCTACCGCGAGGGCTTTGGACGGGTCGATGCGGTCAAGCTCGACGTGGAAGGGGCAGAGGATCTGATCCTCGACCCGTTCTTCCGCGATGCGCCGGCCTCGCTCCACCCCTCGCTCATCGTCATCGAAGACGGCCGGGACCGCTGGCAGACCGACCTGCCGCAGCTCCTGGCGACCAAGGGCTATCGCCTGATCCTGCAGACCCGGATGAATCTGGTATTCGAGCGGGGGTAATCCGGGCGAGCGAAGCGGAGCTCGACCTGAAGGGCCACGCGAGGCGAGCAAACCCATAAGCTCTATCCTTTCAGGATAAAGCGCAGCGGCTGCCGTAACTCTCTTCTGTACGATCGTGTTTATGGGTTCCGGGCTCCGCTTCGCAGCCCCGGAATGACGGAGGTTGATCCCCTCACGCCGTCATTCCGGATTGCCGTCAGGCAAGTCCGGAATCCAGCACCGCTGACGATGCCCGAGAAAGCGCAACCGCAGCCACAGGCCTTCATTCTGAGCCGATGAAGATTGTGGGTGTTCGGCTTCGCGCCGTCCCGACAGACGGCGTCTACCGTGGCGTGATGATCTCGATGGGGCGGTCGATCGTCACCTCTTCCGGGGTGAGCCGGCAGATATAGGCATAGGACTCGACCCCCGCCGCGAGGGCGTGGCGGAAGGCCCTGTCGTAGGCGGGATCGATGTCGCGGGCGACGTCGAATCGGCCAGCCCGCATCTGGATCACATAGACCAGGGCCGCGCGGGCGCCGGTCGCAGCCATGTCCGCAAGTTCGTAGAGATGCTTGGCGCTGCGGGCCGCGACACAATCGGGAAACTCCGCAAAATCCGCCTCGCGCATCAGGTGGCAGTTCTTGACCTCCAGATAGCAGGGTGGGGCGCCCTCCTTTTCGAGGAGAAAGTCGATCCGGCTGTTGCGGCCGTATCTGACCTCAGGCCGCACGCGGTCATAGCCCGTGAAGGGAGCAAGCCGGTTCTCGCGCAGGGCTTCCGCCACCAGGAGGTTGGGGCGGGACGTATTGATGCCGACGAGCTGGCTGGGGCCGCCGCCCGCCGCGACCTCCACGAACTCCCAGTTATAGGCCAGCTTGCGCTTCGGGTTCGACGCCCGCGAGAGCAGAACCCTCGAACCGGGCTCCTTCAGGCCGAGCATGGCGCCCGGATTGGCGCAATGGGCCGTCACCCGCTCTCCACTGTCGAGCACCACGTCGGCCAGGAAACGCTTGTAGCGCTCGATCAGGCGGCCCGCGAGCAGGGGCACATGAAAACGCATGATGATCCGTCGGTCTGGAAAAGGTCTCCCTACAGGGGAGAAGCCCGCCCTTCAACCGCGGCCTTGCTTGAGAAATGGCGCGTCCGGCGCTAAACGCCCTCAAAAGGACCCTTCCCATGGCCGTTTCCGTCACTGCCGCCCTCCTCATCATCGGCGATGAGATCCTGACAGGCCGCACCAAGGACAAGAATATCGGCTACATCGCCGAATATCTCACCGGCATCGGCATCGACCTGCGCGAAGTCAGGATTGTTCCGGATGTCGAGGAGGAGATCGTTGCGGCGGTGAACGCCCTGCGCGGCCGCTATTCTTACCTGTTCACGACCGGCGGCATCGGGCCGACCCACGACGACATCACCGCCGACAGCGTCGCGAAGGCGTTCGGGGTCGGGATCGACTACGATCCTCGCGCGGTCGCCATGCTGCGCGAGCGCTATCAGCCTCACGACCTGAACGAGGCGCGGATGCGCATGGCCCGTATCCCGGAAGGGGCGGACCTTATCGAGAACCCGATCTCAAAGGCACCTGGCTTCAGGATCGGGAACGTGTTCGTCATGGCGGGTGTGCCCTCCATCATGCAGGTCATGCTCGATACGGTCGCCCCGACGCTCGAGACCGGGGAAAAGCTGATCGCGACCACCATCGAGGCGGAGGGGCTGGCGGAGGGCATCTATGCCGAGGGCCTTGCCGCCATCGCCGCCGCGAACGAGCGCGTGACCATCGGGTCCTATCCCTCCTTTTCCACGAGCGGCTTCCGCAATCAGATCGTCGTGCGCGGCAAGGATGCCGCCGCAGTCACCGCGGCCGTCGATGCCGTCCACGAACTGCTCGGTCGCTTGAAGGCCGACCGCAATCCGCTATGAGTCCGTCCCCGATCCAAAAGCCCTACGAGTGAGCCCGATGTCCCCCACCTCTCCGAAAGCCTTCCCGGTCTCCTGGGATCAGTTCCACCGCGATGCCCGCGCCCTGGCCTGGCGGCTCGCCGCCGCCGGTCCTTTCGAGGCGATCGTCTGCATCACCCGCGGCGGCCTCGTCCCCGCGGCCATCGTGGCCCGCGAGCTCGATGTCCGCCTCATCGAGAGCGTCTGCATCGCCAGCTATCACGACTACAAGAGCCAGGGCGAGCTGCAGGTGCTCAAGGATATCGCGCCCTCGATCAAGTCCCTCGGTGAAGGGACCGGCAAGGGCGTGCTGGTGGTGGACGATCTCACCGACACCGGCAAGACTGCGAAGATGGTGCGCGACATGCTTCCCGACGCGCATTTCGCCACGGTCTATGCCAAGCCGGCCGGCCGGCCCGTCGTCGACACTTTCGTCACGGAAGTCAGCCAGGATACGTGGATCTATTTCCCGTGGGACATGGGCCTCGCCTACCAGGCGCCGATCCGCGAAGGTTCCGCTGGATAACGTCAGGGTTGGGAGGAGGGGAACGCCTTTGGCTGGGTTCGATGTTGCCGCGACACGCAAAAGCCTGTTCACCGCTCTGCTCGACGCACGGGACCGTTTCGGGCGAAACAAGGCGGCCCTCGAGGATCTGGAGCGTCAGCCGGTCACTTTCGGACGCCTTGCCCTGGGTGCGCTTCTCCTGGGCCGCAAGCTCGCGGGACGGCTCGCGCCGCGCGAGACGGTGGGCGTCCTGCTGCCGAACGTCCAGGCTATCGCCGTCACCCTGTTCGGGCTCAATGCCTTCGGCCGCGTCCCGGCCTTCCTGAACTTCACGGCCGGGATCAGGAATCTCGAGGCCGCCTGCGACATCGGGCGGATCCGGACCATCGTGACGTCCCGCCGGTTCATCGAGCAGGGCAAGCTGGACGACGTGCTCGCAAGCCTGGGCGAAGGCCGCACGGTCATCTACCTGGAGGATGTTCGGGCGACGATCACCAGCCTCGACAAGATCCGCGCGCTCCTCGACAGCTGGTGGGCGCGCCGCGTTCACGCGGGGGCGGACGTGAAAGCCGACGATCCGGCCGTCGTGCTGTTCACCTCCGGGTCCGAGGGCAAGCCGAAGGGCGTCGTGCTGTCGAACGCCAATCTGGTCGCCAACGCATATCAGGTGAAGGCCCATGCGGGCGACGTCCTCGGCGACGACGACATCTTCTTCAATCCGCTGCCGATCTTCCACTCCTTCGGCCTGACGGCGGGCCTTCTCACCCCCGTCCTCAACGGCATGAAGACGGTCCTTTATCCGAGCCCGCTGCATTACAGGCAGGTGCCGAAGCTCGTCGCCGGGACGCATGCGACGATCATGCTTTCGACCGACACCTTCCTGCAGGGCTATGCCCGTGCGGCAGGCGAGAGCGATCTGGCCAGCGTGCGCTACGTGATCGCCGGTGCGGAGCGCGTGAAGGACGAGACGCGCAAGCTCTGGGGCCGCCACGGCACCGTGATTCTCGAGGGCTACGGCGCCACCGAGTGCTCGCCCGTGATCGCCGTCAGTCTTCCGGAACGAAACCGCCCCGGAGCCGTCGGGCCCTTCCTGCCAGGGCTGGAAGGGCATCTCGACCCTGTGGAGGGTGTTCACGAGGGCGGGCGGCTTCGGGTGCGCGGGCCCAATGTCATGAAGGGTTATCTCGACCCCGACCATCCCGGGGCGATCCTGCCGCCGCCCGACGGCTGGCATGATACGGGCGACATCGTCGCCGTCGACGAGGCGGGGCTGGTCAGCATCCTTGGCCGCGCCAAGCGCTTCGCCAAGATCGGCGGCGAGATGGTTTCTCTCGCCGCCATCGAATCCGTGGCCCAGAGCCTGTGGCCGACCTTCAATCACGTGGTGGTGGCGTTGCCCGATCCGCGGAAGGGCGAGCAGATCGTCCTGATCACGGACAAGCCGGACGCGGATCGCGACGCGCTTCTCGACCATGCAAGGGAGCAGGGGTTTCCGGAGCTTTGGGTTCCCAAAGCCGTTCTGATTTCGGCCATTCCCGTTCTCGGCTCGGGCAAGACGGATTATGCGGGTGCCCTCGAAATGGCGCGGCGACTCCAGCCGATGCTCTAGAAGGCCGGGGGCCTTCGGTCACAAAACGGTGTTGCCTGCTTTGCCGTTCCTGTCCGACCTCTAGTTTCCTACAGAACCGCATCCCTCGGACACAGGTCATGAAGAAGCTCGCCCTGATCCTCGCCTTCACCGCCCTCGCGACGACGGTCGCTGACGCGCAGCAACGGCCCCTCACGACAGCCATGACCTGCCGGCAGGCGCAACAGATCGTCTTCTCCCGGGGCGCAGCGGTGCTCAGCACCGGCACCTATACCTATGACCGGTTCGTGCGCGATCGCAGTTTTTGCGAGATCAACGAATACCTTGATCCTGCCTGGGTCCCGACGCGGGACTCGCCGCAATGCCCGGTCGGCTATCGTTGCCGGAGCGGCGACCTGGATTTCTTCGGCGACTGACCCTCGGTTCAGCTTGTGTGATGTTCGGGGACATGCCCTTGCGGCATGTCTGTGGCCCCTCTGCAACACTCATCCCGACAGTGAATCCATGACGTCTCGATTGGCCAGTTTTTGGGCAAGGCGCTCGCAACTTCAGCGGTCGAGGCCTTCCTGAGGCATTGTCTCCCATCTCCGAATGTAAATAGTGTTACATTCCAGCCCGGGGCTTAAAGTCCTCGGGGGACAGGCCAGAGTGGAGATTTCGATGAAGCTCGTTCAGAGTCTTCTAATTGGTTCGCTGATGGGGTTGGCGTCGACTGCAGGGGCCCAGGCGGCGGACCTGCCGGCCCAGAAGGCCGCTCCCGTCGAGTATGTTCGTGTCTGCTCGACCTACGGGGAGAGTTTCTTCTCCATCCCCGGGACCGACACCTGCCTCCGGGTGGCTGGCCGAGTCCGCGCCGAAGTTCTGTACACCGAGCCGCTGGCCCGTGGCGACGACGCCGTCGGCTTCTATACCCGCGGCCGCATCCAGCTCGATGCGCGCACCGCGACCGCTTACGGTTTGCTCCGTTCGGTGATCCGCTTCGAGATCACCCGGACGTCGGGCACGCCGTTCAACGGAGCGCCCGGTGGCGTCTCCACCTCTCCGAACCTGGCCGAAGCCTTCGTTCAGTTCGGTGGCCTGACGGCCGGTCGCGTCGTGTCCTTCTTCTCGAACGGCGACCTGCCGACGGAGCATTTCGGCACGCTGCGCTTCGACGACGCGCCGGACGTCAACCTGCTGGCCTACACCTTCACCTTCGGCAGCGGGTTCTCTGCGTCGATCGCCGTGGAAGACGGTCTCGAACGGCGTCGGAACGATTTCATCCCCGGCGGCCTTGCGGCCAGCGGCCTGACCTATGCCGGGCAGCGTCTTCCGGACGTCGTCGGCAATCTCAAGTACGAGGGCACCTGGGGCACGGCTCAGCTCTCCGGGGCCGTCCACCAGATCCGCAGCAACGACCTCTTCTCGGCCGCCACTCCACTCGGTCCGGCGGCCGGGTTCCCGGATAGCGAATACGGGTTTGCCGTGGCCTTCGCAGGCAACGTGAACCTTCCGCAACTCGCTCCCGGTGACGCCCTGTGGTTCGCCGCGACCTACACCAACGGCGCGCTGGCATATATGGACGGCGGCAACGCCGGCCTCAACTCATCGCCCTTCAACGCAATCACCGCCAATGGCGGCGTCGGGCTCGTCGATGCCTACATCAATCCTGTCACCGGAGACATCGATCGTGGGCACGGCTGGTCGATTGCGGGCGGCCTGCGCCATTATTGGACACCGAGCCTCCGCCAGTCGATCTTCGGCTCGTATATGCGCGTGGATTACGGTGCAGGCGCCAGCTTGGTGTCGCCCGAGGGCTTCGTGACCGGCCTTACCGATTTCAACGAGTGGCGCGTCGGATCGAACGTGATCTGGAGCCCGGTCGGCGGACTCGATTTCGGTGTCGAGGTCATCTACGCCCGCGTCGATCCCCGCAATCGGATCTTCGTCCCGGCGACCGGCCAGGCTCTTGGATCCGACAGCGGCTGGGAAGGGCGCCTGCGCATTCAGCGTGACTTCTGATCGCCGCGTCTCGCGAGACAACGCAAAAGCCTCGGCGGGATGGCCGAGGCTTTTGTCGTCATGCCGGTCTGAGCGGCGGCCGATCTTCAGGGATCGTGCCGCGCCGGCCTGTTGCCATCGCGAGGCTGTCAGCACTCCGTCTTCTTGGTCGTCTTCGTATCGCCGAACTCGTTGGTCTTTTCCTTCACTTCGGTGCTGCAGCCGACGCTGCCGGTCGTGGTCACGGACGTGGACGTCGAGGTATCGCTCGGTTCGGTCTTGCGCTCGATGGTGGTCTTGCTACCGAGGAGACCGTCCTCTTTCTTGATCGTGGTGGTGGTATCCTGAGCGAACGCGGCCGTGCTGAACGCTCCCGCAAACAGGACCAAGGCTAGCTTCTTCATCGTGCAAACTCCGCTCAATGCTGGTGCGGAGCGAACGTCACCCTCCGGGCTGTGGTTCCGTCGAAATGTGGAGACCGCGGCCTTGCCGAAGCGAAAACGCCGTCAGTCCAGCGCCTTCATCATGAAGAAGCGCGGATAGATCGGGGCCGGCCCCTCGAGCTGGCCAAAGACCGTGAAGCCGAGCTTCTCGTAGAAGGGACGGGCCTGGAAGCTGTAGGTATCGAGCCACATGTGGCGGCACAGCCTGCGCCGCGCCTCCGATTCGGCAGCCCGCATGAGACCTGTGCCCACACCTTGGCCGCGCAGGGTTTCCGGCACGACGACCATGTCGATGTGAAACCCGCCCCAGCGCGACTGGGCCCAGAGGCCGCCGATGGGGTCGCCGGTCACCGGGTCCGGAATGAGAAGCGCGAAGTCGCTGTTGTCCGGCGCTCCCACGGCGCCGGCGGTGAAACGGCGCAGCGCAGCGAGAAGCGCATTGTAGGCCTCGGGGGAGGGTGATTTCGTCTCGATGAAAGCAGGCCCCGCCTGCACGGCATCTCCCTGCATGATTGTCTCCCAATGTCTTTTCCACGGCCCATGCGCCCGAAAGGGCCGGATTCCGGAGCTTTGCCGTCGAATTGACACGATATGGAGATTTGAAAGGGCGCGCCATAGGCGCAAAAAGAAAGCCCGCTCTGGATCGGCGGGCTTAGAAAGAGACCTAGGTCGTGCAGTTTACGGACCTGGCACAAGGGGTGTGCGGGGGGCATTTGAAGGTCCGCACATTCGAAATGGTGACGGGGTCCGGTCCCTGCAAGGACCGGACCCTTCACGTCTTCGTGTGAACGCGGAGATGTTGCGGGTGCGGATGGCGACGTTCCAACTCGGCCGCTCGCCACCCTTGATCAAGGAGGGACGTTCGGAAGCCCCGAACAGGTTGCCTTCGAAATTCAGCTAAAGGGTCGAACGGTGTTGTTCGACTGCGCTCGGATGTAGAGGCAGCCTAAAGCGAGCGGGGGTCTCAGGCACTCTCCATAACAGACCCTCATACATCCCTCATAATAGCGCATACCAATTCTTTAGACATGGCTCCCTCAGAATCCATGCCCTGCTATCATCAAGCATCGTGCCTACCCTTTGCATGCCAATGCGCCACTTTTGCTGGGGGGCTTCAATGAACAAAATTTCCAAATCCGAAGTGCAGGCTGCCGTCTCTGCAATCTTGAAGAAAGAGCAGTCTAAACCCGTATCGTCGCATTCCTCCTTGGATTCCCAGCTTTGGGACCTTCGCCGTGACTTCAGAAAACGTCTCGAGCCGACGCTTGCGAAGGGCGGCTTTGATATTACCCAGTTGAACAAAGCCCTTACACAGCATCACGACGATGCCACCCGTCTCCTCGAGAAGCAAAAAGCCCAGACTGACAAGGAGTTTACTGCTACGCTTCACCAGTTTCGGGAAGGGAATGAAAATCGCAGGAGAGTTTACGAACTCATTGGCGGCAAGCCACTGACGATAACGCCGATCATGGTGAACACTCCCTTTTCAACTTTTGCGCACCCTTCAGGAATCATGGATGATTCACACATCGAAGCGTGGAACAGTTGGGTGAAATTTCTCCATGGCGATAACGTAGACACAGCGTCCAAGACCGTCTGGATCAGCTTCTTCTTCGCCTGGAAGAATGACTCTGACTACTATGCAATCATCAACGCGAAGACCGACTTGATTTCGCAAGGCCGTTGCACGGCACGGGCGGTGCCAGGCACTTTCTTCGGCGGTGCGGTTTCCCTAACCCTGAGCGCTTCCCTTGCGGTGCATATGGGGACGACGACGATCAACTATTACGGCAGTCAATCGTCCGGCGTGGCCCAGCTTTATGCAAGCACATGGGGCGACATATTCGGTGGGGACAGCGAGACGAAAGTCGCGAATGTGAACACCACATCCAGCGTATCGTGCCCGAACATCCTGGTCAGGGATGGCGACCTGGTAATTTTTCAAGTCACGCTTTCGGCAAATTATTGGATCGACAATGGGTCAGTCCTGCTAAATTTCATCAATGATTACCATGTGAATTGCCCTGTACTGGTCGTTGAACTCCTAACAGCTCCGACATTTACAGGCGATCTCAGCGCAGTCGATCCTGTCATCCATCCGTGAAAGTGCGACAGGAAATGGCCTGCCCGGGCGGGTGGCCCGGGTGCGATGCTCATCCAGCGCCGGTCTGGACGCCAGCCTGGGAGCCGAGATCAGGATTTCTGGTGCGGACGGCGGGGGTCGAACCCGCACGGGCATAGCCCGAGGGATTTTAAGTCCCTTGCGTCTACCGGTTTCGCCACGTCCGCATGTGGGTTGACGGTTATCGGGCCGCGCGGAGGAGCGCAAGTCCATCCGCGCTCGAAGGTCCACGCGCCGGCCGGTCAGCCGCGATAGCCGTAGAGCCAGGCATAGCGCTCGGTCATGCCCTCCGGACCGAGATGGCGGATCACCCGGTCGCGACCGAAGGCGATGAGCCCGCCGGCATGGTAGATCCGGCCGTTGCGCCGGGCATGGTCCTGGACCTGCCGCGCGCGGCCACGACGCTGTTCCTCATAGGTCCGGAAGCTTTGCGCGATGTCCGCCTGCGGACCGCCCAGCTGGGCGCCCAGGGCAGCCGCATCCTCGATGGCGAGGGCGGCCCCCTGCGCCAGGAATGGCAGCACGGGATGGGCGGCGTCGCCGAGCAGGGCGATCCGCCCCTGCGCCAGCCGCCCAGCAGGATGGTCGAAGAGCGACCAGCGCAGCCACTGCTCCGCGGCGCCGAGCAGGCTGCGCAGAGACGGAGCGGCGGAGCGATAATGGGCGAGGAGGTCATGTCCCTGGCCGGGAGCGGACCAGCCTTCCACGGCGGAGGGACTCTTCTCGATGGCGACGATGTTGATCAGATTTCCGCCCGCGATCGGGTAATGCACCACGTGGCCCTGCGTGCCCAGCCAGAGACCGGTCTCGTTGCCACCGAGCCCCGCGGGCGCGGCTTTTCGGTCGATGGTCGTGCGCCAGGCGATGGCATTGCGGAATGTCGGCCCATCTCTGTCGCCGAGCGCCTGCCGGACCTTCGACCAGACTCCGTCCGCACCGATGATGGCATCGACGGACAGCGTCTCGCGGGCCTGGTTGGCGGAGACCATGACAAGGCTCGCCTCGTTCGGCCCGTCGGCAATGCCTTCGACCGTCCGGCCCATAACCAGGCGGATGCCGGGAAGGGAGCGCACGGCGTCCAGGAGGACGGTCTGCAGGTCCGCCCGGTGCACCACCCAATAGGGCGCGTCGAACCGCTCGCGCATGAAGGCGCCGAGGGCGATCCGGCCGATCTCCCGGCCCGACCGGATGGAGCGGATCACGACCCGTTCCGGCTCCGTGACGACCCGGCGCAGGGCCGGGCCCAGGCCGAGTTCAAGGAGGATGCGGCTCGCATTGGGCGAGAGCTGCAGGCCGGCTCCGACCTCCGTGAAGCCGGTCCGCCGCTCCACGAGGGTCACCGCATGGCCCTGGCGGGCGAGCGTGAGCGCCGCCGCCAGTCCGCCGATGCCGGCGCCGACGATGGCGAGGGAACGGCGTGTCACCGTCCAGGATGGGGAATATCGGCGACGATGGCCGGCTCGTCCCAGGCACATTCCGCCGGACGGGCCTCGAAGGCCTTCAGGGAGGGATCGTACTTGTACAGCGTCGAGCAATAGGAGCAGACGATCTCGTCGTCCCGGCCCATGTCGAGGAAGATGTGGGGGTGGTCGAAGGGCGGTTTCGCGCCGATGCACATGAACTCCTTCGAGCCCACGTGAATCACCGGAACACCGGGTTCGTTGTGGAAGTGAGGGGTGCCTTTGTTCTCAGCCATCGCCGTTGCTCTGAACCTATCGATTTGGCGCGCACCATAATGGCGGATCGCCCGTGCGCCTAGCGTATTTTGCGGTGCGTCAGGCCGTCCTGCAGACGCCCGGCGGCGCAGTCCGCATGAACATGGTCCGCTCAGGATTGCAACCGCCCCAGGCGCTGCCTTAGGGTGCCGCCCGACCCCCATCCCTAAGGCCTCCGGATTCCATGCGCTTCTTTAATTCCAATGGCGTCAGAATCGCCTATATCGACGCCGCCCCCGAAGGCGGGGAGGGCGAGCCGATCCTCCTCATCCACGGATTCGCCTCCAATCACATGATCAACTGGGTGAACACGCTCTGGGTGAAGACCCTGAGCCGGGCGGGATATCGGGTCATCGCACTCGACAACCGGGGCCATGGCCAGAGCGAGAAGCTTTATCTGCCGGAGGATTACGATTCCTACGAGATGGCTGCGGACGCACGGCGGCTTCTTGATCATCTGGAGATCGAGCGGGCCGATGTGATGGGCTATTCCATGGGCGCACGGATCACCGCTCATTTCGCGGTGTCGGCGCCGGAGCGGATGCGCTCCGTGATTCTCGGCGGTCTCGGCATCCACCTCATCGAAGGCGTCGGCCTGCCGATCGGCATCGCCGATGCCATGGAGGCGCCGTCCCTGGACGATCTCACCGACCCGATGCAGCGGATGTTCCGGGCCTTCGCGGAGCAGACCAAGAGCGACCTCAGGGCGCTCGCGGCCTGTATCCGTGGTTCACGCCAGGTCCTGACGAGGGAGGAGGTTGGCGCGATCAGGCTTCCCACTCTGGTCGCGGTCGGGACAAGGGACGATGTGGCCGGGTCCGGCCCCGAGCTCGCGGCCCTGATCCCGAACGCTGTGGCGCTCGATATTCCGGGCCGGGACCACAATCTCGCGGTCGGCGACCGGGCCCATAAGCAGGGCGTCCTGGACTTTCTTGCTCAGCGGCCCTAGCGGCGCCGAAAAAGCCCGCTGCCGGAGGAACTTGGCCAGGGCACCTCGCACGCCGAACGAGCCGGGCTGCCCCTGCACCGCCAGCTCGCGCATCGATTCAAGATCCCATGGGCAGGTCATTGATTTCATGGTCGATCATCCCATTTCCCTTCGGGAAAGTGGAACCGAGATGACCCGCCTCGACAGCGCCATTCGACGGCTGACGGCCCAACGCGATCTTCTGGACTGGGCGAGCCGCATCGTCGCGCCGACGGGTTTCGTGCTCGAACTCGGTCTCGGCAATGGCCGAACCTACGATCATCTGAGAACCCGCCTGCCGGGGCGGGACATCTATGTCTTCGAGCGGGCGCCGGCAGCACATCCGCACTGCATGCCGCCTTCCGGGTATCTGCTGGTCGGCGACATGTTCGATACGCTCCCGGCCTTCATCGAGAGCAAGGGCCCATATCGGGCCGCGTTGATCCATGCCGATATCGGTTCGGGAGACGAGACCCTGAATCGGGAGGTTGCCCTGCGGATGTCGCCGCTTCTCGGCAAGCTCCTGCAACCGGGTGGCCTGCTTCTGGCGGACCGGAGCTTCGATCTGCCGGATTGCACCGACATTACCGGCGAGACGGGGATCGCAAAGGGGCGATACTACGTCTATCGCCGCCGGGGAGAGACCCGTCGCATGACGGCAGAACAGCGGACTATCGCCCCGTAAAGATCGGCTTGCGCTTGTCGAGGAAGGCCTTCCGTCCCTCAGCGGCGTCCGCGCTGTCGAAACACAGATCCGCGAGGGCGCCCGGATCGGCTCCCGGGCGCGGGATTCCCACGGCTTCATCGATGGCGACCTTTGCCGCGCGGATCGTGAGAGGGGCATTGCCGGCGATTTCGGCGGCAAGCGACAGGGTCGCTGCTTCGAGCTCCGCGTCGGCGAATACCCTTTGCACGACACCGAGGCGCTCGGCTTCCGCGGCGCTGATCCGGCGCGCCGTATAGAACAGGTCGCGCGCGGCAGGGCCACCGATGGCCGCAGTGACCAGTCGCATGGCGCCGGGCGGGTATCCAATGCCAAGCCTTGCCGCCGGGATGCCGAATACGGCGTTCTCCGACGCGATCCGGAGGTCGCAGGCCGCCGCAAGGCCGAAGCCGCCACCGAGGCAGAAGCTCCGGATCATCGCCATCACAGGTTTCGAGCAATGGGCGACCGCCCAGAACGCAGCCTCGTTCGCGGCCTCGTAGAGCCGTCCGCCCGCCGCATCGGCGCGCACGGTCTCGAACTCGGAGATGTCGGCTCCGGAGGCGAAAGCCCCATGTCCAGCGCCGCGCAGCACGATCACATGAACACGGATATCCCGATCCAGCATGGCCATGACGGGCGGCAGCGCCTTCCACATCTCGAGATCGATGGCATTGCGCTTGGACGGATTGTCGATGGCGACGGTGGCGACGCCCCCTTCGAGAGAGAGGACGAGCTTCGAGGAGGGCGACGAAAAAAAGGCGGTCATGACCGAATCGGATCTAGGGGAATGACAGGGGCGGGCCTATGTAAGCTACTCCAATCGAACCCGGTTCGGCAGGGAGCACAGCATGACACAGGCACGAATAAAGCCGGGAGCCCCGGAGCGCGTCGCCGGGACCGTCGATCCGTTATGGGACCGGCTGCGGAGCGAGGCGGAAGCCCTGCTCCGGGCGGAGCCCGCCATGGGCGCGCTGGCCCTCGGCACCGTGCTCCACCAGCCGGGCCTGGAAGCCGCGGTGATCCATCGGGTCGCGACCCGGCTCGACCATGAGGCGCTCGGGGCCGATATCCTCGAGCAGACCTATCTCGAAGCCGTCGCCCTCGATCCGCAGATCGGCGAGGCTTTTCGCGCGGATATCCGCGCCGTGCTCGACCGGGACCCGGCGGCTACGCGGGCGCTCGAGCCTGTCCTCTATTTCAAGGGTTTCCACGCCATCCAGACCTATCGTCTGGCGCATTGGCTGTGGAATCACGGACGGCTGGATTTCGCCCTGTATCTCCAGAGCCGGTCTTCGGAAGTCTTCCAGACCGATATTCACCCTGCAGCCCGCATCGGCCGGGGCATCTTCCTTGATCACGCCACCGGCCTCGTGGTTGGCTCCACCGCCGTCATCGAGGACGATGTCTCCCTGCTCCAGAACGTCACGCTCGGTGGGACGGGTAAGGAACGCGGGGATCGCCACCCCAAGATCCGGCATGGGGTGCTGATCGGGGCGGGCGCCAAGATTCTCGGCAATATCGAAGTCGGCCACTGCGCCCGCGTGGCGGCCGGATCCGTGGTGCTGAAGCCCGTACCCCACAATGCGACCGTGGCCGGGGTTCCTGCCAAGGTGATCGGCAGCGCCGGCTGCGCCGAGCCTGCCCGGTCGATGGATCATTTCCTGTCCGAGATGGAAGGCATCTGACGCGCTTTTCCTTCCAGGGGACCCAACCCGGCTTGCCCGCGTTGGCCCGGCATGGCAAGTGCTGCATCCATGCAAACGATGAAAGGATGAGCGGTGGACAAAACGGAGATGGCGAAAGTCGAGCGATATCTGCGCCAGACTTTCGCAAACCACTCGATCCGTGTGGTCGGTCGTCCCAAGAAGACCGATTCGGCGGAAGTGTATATCGGCGACGAGTTCGTCGGAGTTCTCTTCGTGGACGATGAGGACGGCGACCGTTCCTTCAACTTCACGATGGCGATTCTCGATACCGACCTCGAGGATTGATCGCGGCGGCGCCGGCCCGGAGACGGGCCCGCTGCAACGCCCCCGAAACCCACCGGACGACCCCATGCCGATCTACAGCCTCGACGACCGCATGCCGGAACTGCCCGAACCGGGGCGCTTCTGGATTGCTCCGGATGCCCATGTGATCGGCAGCGTCCGCCTCGCGCCGGATGTGGGAATCTGGTTCGGCGCGGTGCTGCGCGGCGACAATGAACTCATCGATATCGGCGAGGCGAGCAATATCCAGGAAGGCGCCATGCTGCATACCGATCCCGGAGCGCCCCTGAGCGTCGGCGCTGGCTGCACGATCGGCCATCACGCCATCCTCCACGGCTGCACCGTCGGGGAAAACTCCCTGGTCGGCATGGGCGCGACCATTCTGAACCGGGCGCGCATCGGCGCAAATTCCATCGTCGGCGCCAACGCGCTGGTGACGGAAGGCAAGGAATTTCCGGATAATGCCCTGATCGTGGGCTCCCCCGCGCGGGTGATCCGGGCGCTGGACGATGGGTCCGTCGACCGTCTCAGGGCCTCGGCGCGCAGCTACGTGGCGAACTGGAAGCGTTTCGCCGCCGGCCTGAAGCGGATCGACTGATCCGCTTCGCTAAAATTACCGGTTCGCAGTGGTGGTGGGCGAGCTGATCGTGGGCGAAGTGATACCGCCCAGGGAGACCCAGCCCGTCGCCGCCTGGCTTTCGCGCTTGATGTAGACGTAGCCCGTCCGGTCCCAGGGATGGATGGTCGAGGTCTTGTTGTCGAGGACGTAGTCGCCCTGGTTCGTGCGGAGCAGGAGGACCGCATGGCCTTCGCCAAGCTCATCGATCACGACCGTCATGCGCATGGCACGACGGGGCAGGCCGCTGTCCGCAAGGATACGGCGCTTCAGGAGCTGGTAATCCTCGCAATCGCCCCGGCCGTCATCCGGAAAGCTCCAGATGTCCACGACACCCCAGTGGTCCGCGTCGGTGACGGCCTTGATCGAGGAATTCACGCGCTGGTTCACGGAGGTGATCAGTTTCCAGACCTGGGGAGTCAGCTCGATGGTCTGCGGCTCGGCCGTATTGACCGCGCATTCCGACGGGTATTTCTCGCAGAACTTCACCCAGCCCATGATCGGCTTGGCGCCGCCCATATCGGTAATCGAGTGGCCCGCCGGCGGAAGCGAGGCGAGGGTCTGTGCCTCGGCGAAGGAGACCGGAGCGAGGAGGGTTAGGCCGAGAAACGCTGTACGAACGACTTTGGAGGAAAAGAACGACTTTGTCGCCTGACCAAGGAAGTTTTTGAAATAATCCTGCTGCATGCCCCACCAGCCGGTTAATGTTCTTTTAACCAAACTGACACGGTCGGATTCGGGGCTCAAGCAGAAAGTAAAAGGTGAGTTAACGCGTCGCGGGTCGATGGGTTCCGTTATGGTTAATGAAAAGTTGCCATTCTTCCGCGACGGAAGCTAAGCCATTGGCATTGCTCGTGCCCGATCATACATGCAGCTGGCGCTAGGGGAACTGCCTCTGGAAATATTCTGTGTCAAAAAGGGCGGGACCGCCATCCCGTCTCCCGCCGCGGCACCTGCATTGGCGCCGCCCCACCCCCGTGCAAAGCTTGCCTCATGGCCCCGAATCCCTCCCGCCCGCCCCGCGAGCCGCTCCTCAACCTTCCGTCCATCATCGCATGGAGCATCGGCACGTTGATCGCCATCCACGCCCTAAGGATGCTTCTGTCCGAGGACGTGGATTTCCAGCTTCTCATCGACTGGGCCGTGATTCCGGCCCGTTGGGCGGTCGCCTACGGGGGAGTGGAGGCGCAGGAGATCCTGACCGAGGTGCGGCGGAGCTCCTCGGCTGCCGAAGCATCGCCGCTCGTCGCCCTCGCGCAGTTCGTTCTGCAGGACGAGGACGGCCGGCCATGGACGGCGTTGACCTACGCGCTGCTTCACGGATCCTGGAGCCATGTCCTCATCAATAGCGTCTGGCTTGCGGCCTTCGGAACTCCCATCGCCCGGCGCTGTGGCGCGGGACGGTTCCTGGCCCTCGCCACCGCGTCGGCCATTGGCGGAGCCGTGCTCTACGCCGTCGTGAATTCCCACCAGATCATGCCGATGATCGGGGCTTCTGCGGCCGTGTCGGGAATGATGGCGGCGGCGTCCTGGTTCATGTTCGCCCCGGCGGAATGGTTGCCGGAGGGACGACCATCCCATCCTCACGAGCGTCCGCGCGAGGCATTGCTCGATATCGCCCGCAACCGGCAGGTCCTGATCTTCCTGGGGGTCTGGTTCGCCGCCAATTATCTGTTCGGCTTCGTTCAGCCCTTCGGCGTCACGGATGCCAGCATCGCCTGGGAGGCGCATATCGGAGGATTCCTGGTCGGTCTGGCGCTTTTTCCCATCCTCGATCCGCTTCCAGCCCGCCAATCCCGCTTCACCGCTTGAAAAGGGCGGCGTTTCGCCGGATCATTGCTCTGCTGACGCTAGGTCATAGCTTGTTCCGGCAGGACAGCGGGCCGGTCGTCGGATTTGCGGCCGCGACGGCTTGGGCTTCGCAGCCGCGCAACGGAGGCGAGCATGTCCGTCAATCGAATTCTTTCGACCAAAGGCCGCAACGTCGTTACCATCGAACCGCAGAGGACCTTGGGCGAAGCGGCCCGGATCCTGGCTGACCGGAAAATTGGCGCGCTCCTGGTCGTGGACGGCTCCCGCCCGGTCTCGGGCATCATTTCGGAACGCGACATCGTCTGGGCCGTCTCTGCCCACGGGGCCAAGGCGCTCGACCAGCCTGTCTCACAGTTCATGACTGGGAAGGTCGTTACCTGCACGAGCCGGACGGCGGTCAACGATCTCATGGAGACCATGACAAACGGAAAGTTCCGCCACATCCCGGTGGTGGAGAACAGCTCATTGGTCGGCATCATCTCGATCGGCGACGTGGTGAAGTATCGACTGGCCGAAATCGAGGCCGAAGCCCAGGCCATCAAGGACTACATCGCCACCGCCTGATCATGCCGTCTGATTCGCCTCCTGAATCAGCTCGAGGATGTCGGGGAGGGCCCGTTCCGTTGCCTGACGGCCGAGGGTGATGCATTCCTCCGCGCGATGAAACTCGAAAAGCCCCATCTTCGAGAGCTTGGGCGCGATCATCACGTCCGGCGGGTCACCCGCGAGACGGGACCGCGCAATCCGATCCTGGGTGATATTGAAGGCGTCCACCATCACGGTGGCGATGCCCGGGGCATTGGGCTTGCGTGGCTTGCCCGCACGGGACGGCGGGAAGATTCCCCAGCGCCTGGGCTCGACCATCGCCTCCTCGATCTCCAGCTCGTCGCTCGCTTCGTCCGCCGAGTCGTAGGACTGGATCACGGTGCCGCGAATGCGGATCTCCCCGTTCAGGTTGACGCAGATCACCAGATCCGCGCCCATCGCCCGGGCTGCGGTGATCGGGATCGGATTCACCAGGGCACCGTCCATGAGCCAGCGCCCGCGGACAAGGATTGGATCGAACACGCCCGGCAGGGCGTATGAAGCACGCATTGCCTGGACCAGGGAGCCGCGGGTCAGCCAGATCTCATGCCCGCTCGCGAGTTCGGTAGCGATGGTGCAGAACCGGATCGGCAGGGATTCGACCTTCTGATCCGTCAGGTCCTCGTCCAGGAGCCGCTGCAGGCGACTTCCTGCGATCAGGCCGGATCCGCTGATGTGGAAATCGAGGAGACCCATGACCCGGCGCTTGGTGAGGGACAGCGCGAAGGATTCCAACTGATCGAGCTTCCCCGCCGCGTAGCAGCCTCCGACCACGGCGCCGATCGAGCAGCCGGCAATCACATCGGGCACGATGCCGGCGTCGCCCAGCGCCCGCAGGACGCCGATATGGGACCAGCCGCGGGCCGCGCCACCGCCGAGCGCCAAGCCGATTTTGACCTTGGCACGAGGATCCCGTTCAATCGGTGCATGCATGTCTGCAATGCCCCCACCGCCTGACCCGGCACTGCGCCGGGCGATGTTGTCCCACAACATGGCCGAACTCCAGACCTGCCCTGACTTTATGCGACGCCTGTCGTGAAAGTCTCATGAATAACGCGCGACAAGCTTATCAGGTCGGTCCCCGGGACAACTAAACCGCGGCCGGGCGGAGGACGAGGCGCGCGACGATGGCGATGACCAGGGCGCAAAGGGCGAGCAGGCCGAACATGGCGCGCAGGCCCATGAGATCTGCTCCGAACCCGATCAGGGGCGGGCCGAGGAGGAGGCCCGCATAGCCGAGCGTGGCGACCATGGTGACGCCCATGCTCGGGGGGATGCCGCGGGTTTCCGCCGCAGTGCTGAAAAGAACCGGCACCACGTTGGCGAGGCCGAGTCCCACCAGGGCAAACCCGATGGTGGCGGGAGCGGGATGCGGCACCAGGATCGCCGTGCCAAGGCCAAGTGCCGCTAGGAGACCGCCCGCCACGAGGGCCCTGGCACGCCCGAGGGCGCGGACGGCGAAATCGCCCATGAACCGGCAGATCGTCATGGTGAGCGAAAAGGCCGCAAAGCCGCTCACCGCCTTTTCGAGGGACGCTCCAGCAATCGTCCTGAGGTAGATCGCCGACCAATCGACCATCGCACCCTCCACCAGGAAGCAGAGGAGCGTCAGCCCCGCAAGCGCCAGGATGCCCCGGCGGGGCAGGGCGAGGCCATGGCCCCCGCGGCCGCGATACGTCTCGCTGATCGCGAAGAAGGATGCCGCCAGAAAGAGCAGGGCCACGCCGCCGCAGGACAGCAGAAGAGTCGGGACGAGGCCGAAGTTCCAGGCGATGAGTGTTCCGGAGGCGGCCGCGCCCAGCAGCCCGCCGAGACTGAAGAAGGCGTGGAACGACGACATGATCGCCTGGCCCCAACCGCGTTCCACGAGGGTGGCGTTCGTGTTCATCGACACGTCCATCGTGCCGTTGCACGCCCCGGCGACGAAGGACGCCGCCACGAGTGCGGGCAGTGTCGCCGCGAAACCTGGAAGCAGCAGTGTCGCCGCGAAGCCAAAGGCAGACGCGACAGCGACGCGGCCACTGCCGAGCGCCGCCGTGAGCCAGCCGATGAAGGGCATGAGCAGCACGGCTCCAAGGCCGAAGGCGAGGAGGGCAAAGCTCAGCTCACCATCGGTCAGGCCGAGCGCCGCCTTGAACCGCGGAAGCTGGGCCGCCCAGGTTCCGATCAGGAAGCCATTGCCGAAGAAAAGGGCGCTGGCGGCGGCCCGTGCCGGGAAAAGATCGTGTCGCATCGCCCGCCGTTCATAGACCGCAACGGAGCCGCTTTCATCCCGGCAAAGTGGGATGGCAGCCTTCCGAATTTGAAGAGGTGGAGGGGATTGTCATTCCGGGGCCGCGCAGCGGAGCCCGGAACCCACAGCCACAGGCGTGGAAGGATCGAGAGCAGCGCTCGCCGTTGCGTCCCGCCTGTCGATCTCAGCGGTTGTGGCTTCCGGGCCTGGAAAGCCGTCCCGGAAGCAATGCAGTTTCAAGCAAATACGAGGGCCGCCCCGCCATCCTCCGCTACCACCCTGCGGTAGAAGCAGGAGCGGCGGCCCGTATGGCAGCAGCCGCCGTCCCCGGCGACGTTGACCTTGAGCCACAGGGCATCCTGGTCGCAGTCGATGCGCATTTCGACCACGCTCTGGATCTGGCCGCTCGTTGCGCCCTTGTGCCAGAGCTCGCCCCGCGACCGGGACCAGTACCAGGCCTCGCCGGTTTCCAGCGTCTTCGCCAGGGCATCGGCGTTCATATGCGCCACCATCAGCAGATCGCCCGTTGCCGCATCGGTCGTGACGCAGGTCACGAGCCCGTCAGCTCCGAACCGGGGTGTCAGGTTTGAACCCTCCTCCAGCTCCGCTTTCGGGCCGGGGGCAGGAAAGGAATGGGACGCGCACATGGGAGAAACCTTGCAGGTGGCGAGCCGCGACGCCGTGGCTCTGGACGGGACGGAGAGGCTATTCTCAAGCCTTACCCTGCCGCAGGAGCGTGAGGAAGCGCACCTGCTCGGCCGGTTCGTCCTTGAACACGCCGGTGAACTGGGTCGTGATGGTCATGGCGCCGGCCTTCTGCACGCCGCGCATGGACATGCACATATGCTCGGCCTCGATCATCACGGCAACGCCGCGGGGTTCGAGAGACTCCACGAGGGCGAGGGCGATTTGCGCCGTCATGCTCTCCTGCGTCTGGAGGCGCCGGGCGTAGACCTCCACGAGGCGGGCGAGCTTGGACAGCCCGACGACGCCCCTGGAGGGATAATAGCCGATATGCGCCATGCCGTAGAACGGCACCATGTGGTGCTCGCAATGGGAGTAGAACGGGATATCGCGCACGAGAACGATGTCGTCGTAACCCTCGACTTCGGCGAAAATCTTGTCGAGGACCTCCCGCGGATCGTCCTTGTAGCCGGCATAGAGTTCCTTGAAGGCCTTGGTCACGCGCTTGGGCGTGTCGACCAGCCCTTCCCGGCGCGGATCGTCACCGGCCCAGCGGATCAGGGTGCGGACGGCTTCCTCGGCCTCCTCCCGGGTCGGGCGGTCGGCGGCCTTCAGCTTTTCCGTGAGTGGTTTCATATGCTTCGACAGGGACTCAACCACATCGTCCATGTGGTGCCTTTCTTCAGTGATTGGGATCAGGGGTGAAACCTGGGCAGTTCGGCATCCTGTGCGTGCGACCCCGACGCCTCGGTGCCGCCGGGTCGCGAATTCACGTCGTGAGGCTTATATTGTGCGTCGACGCCCATCTGTCACGTTAAGAGCGCAATGCTGAACGAGATCTATAGCCGCCGCATTCTCGAGCTCGCAGCCGCGATTCCCCATCTCGGGCGGCTTGCCGATGCCGATGCCAGCGCAACGGCCCATTCCAAGCTCTGCGGATCGACCGTGACGGTGGATCTGAAGGTCGAGGGCGACGTGGTGATCGGTTTCGCCCATGACGTGAAGGCCTGCGCCCTCGGACAGGCCTCGTCCTCGATCATGGGCCGCCACGTCATCGGATCGACGGCCGATGAGTTGCGTGCCGTCAGGGAGGCGGCCCGCCGGATGCTGAAGGACGACGGCGCCCCGCCGACGGGAAAATGGGAGGATCTCGCGCTGCTCGAACCCGTCCGATCCTTCAAGGCGAGGCATGCCTCGATCCTTCTCACCTTCGATGCCGTGGTCGACGCGCTCGACCAGATCGCGGCGCGGCGGTCCAAAGGACAATAGATGGCCAATCCCGCTCAGCAGGCGGCCCATGTTGCGATCCGTGGCTACCAACTGACCCTCTCAGGGCTGATCGGGCGCCAGTGCCGCCATCTGCCGTCCTGTTCCGAATACACCGACGAGGCCATCCAGAGGCACGGCTTCTGGGCCGGAGGCTGGATCGGCCTCGCCCGCATCTGCCGCTGCGGCCCCTTGGGGACGTCGGGGATCGACATTGTCCCTGAAACATTGCCCGACGCCTCCGCCTGGTATAAGCCCTGGTCCTACGGCCGCTGGAGAGGCGTCAATGCCCCGGCGATCGTCTGCGAGTCGGTCGAACCTGACGGCGATTGACTTCTCGTCCTTTCCACCATCCGTCGGCCCCCGCTTACCTGCTCCGTTGGCAGGAGTGAGCAAGGAGAACCTGATGATTACGCTGACATTTCCCGATGGCGCCCAGCGGCAATACGCACCCGGAACGACCGGGCGCGAGATCGTCGAAGGCATTGCCAAGTCCCTGGCCAAGCGCACCGTCGCCATGGCGCTCGACGGCACCGTCGTCGACCTGGCCGATCCGATCGGGCGGGATGCAAGGATCGAATTCCTCAACCGGGAGGATCCTCGCGCGCTGGAGCTGATCCGGCACGATTGCGCGCACGTTCTCGCCGAGGCCGTGCAGGAGCTGTTTCCCGGGACGCAGGTCACCATCGGCCCGGTCATCGAGAACGGCTTCTATTACGATTTCGCCCGCAACGAGCCCTTCACACCCGATGACTTCGCCGCCATCGAGGCGAAGATGCGCGAGATCATCGCCCGCGACAAACCTTTCACGAAGGAAGTCTGGGGCCGCGATAAGGCCAAGAAGGTCTTCGCCGACAAGGGCGAGAGCTACAAGGTTGAGCTCGTCGATGCGATTCCCGAAGGGCAGGACCTCAAGATCTATTACCAGGGCGACTGGTTCGATCTCTGCCGCGGTCCGCACATGACCTCCACGGGCAAGATCGGCAACGCCTTCAAGCTGATGAAGGTGGCCGGCGCCTACTGGCGGGGCGATTCGAACAACGCGATGCTGACCCGCATCTACGGTACGGCCTGGGCCTCCCAGGACGATCTCGATGCCTATCTGAAGCAGCTCGAGGAGGCAGAGAAGCGCGATCACCGTCGCCTTGGCCGCGAAATGGACCTCTTCCATTTCCAGGAGGAGGGCCCGGGTGTCGTCTTCTGGCACGCGAAGGGGTGGACCCTGTTCCAGGAGCTGATCTCCTACATGCGCCGCCGGCTGAAGGGCGACTATCAGGAGGTCAACGCGCCGCAGATCCTCGACAAGGCCCTCTGGGAAACGTCCGGGCACTGGGGCTGGTATCGGGAGAACATGTTCGTCACCAAGACTGAGGACGAGCGCGTTTTCGCGATCAAGCCGATGAACTGCCCCGGCCACGTGCAGATTTTCAAGCATGGGCTGAAATCGTATCGCGATCTGCCGTTGCGGCTCGCCGAGTTCGGCGCGGTCTCGCGCTATGAGCCGTCGGGCGCCCTGCATGGGCTGATGCGCGTGCGCGCCTTCACGCAAGACGATGCGCACGTCTTCTGCACAGAAGACCAGATGGCGGCCGAGTGTCTGAAGATCAACGATCTGATCCTCTCGACCTATGCCGACTTCGGCTTCGAGGACATCGTCGTGAAGCTCTCGACGCGGCCCGAGAAGCGCGTCGGCACGGACGAGATGTGGGATCATGCCGAGGACGTGATGATGCGCGTTCTCAAGCAGATCGAGGACCAGTCGGGCGGACGCATCAAGACCGGCATCAATCCGGGCGAAGGCGCGTTCTACGGCCCGAAATTCGAGTACGTGCTGCGCGATGCCATCGGCCGCGACTGGCAATGCGGCACCACGCAGGTGGACTTCAACCTGCCGGAGCGCTTCGGCGCGTTCTATGTCGACCAGGATGGGCAGAAGAAGACGCCGGTCATGGTCCACCGCGCCATCTGCGGTTCCATGGAGCGTTTCGCCGGCATCCTGATCGAGCATTTCGCCGGGCATTTCCCGCTCTGGCTCGCCCCCGTCCAGGCGGTGGTTGCCACCATCACCTCCGATGGCGACGACTATGCAAGCGAAGTGGTGCGCGCTGCGGAGAGGGCCGGCCTGCGTGTCGAGGCGGATCTGCGCAACGAGAAGATCACCTATAAGGTGCGCGAGCACTCGCTCGCCAAGGTGCCGGTGCTTCTCGTGGTCGGCAAGAAGGAAGCCGCCGAGCGGACGGTGTCGATCCGTCGCCTCGGCAGCCCCGATCAGACGACCATGACCCTCGACGAGGCCCTGAAAGTGCTCGCGGCCGAGGCCGTCACCCCGGATCGCAAGCGCGCCGCGAAGGCCCTGGCCGAGCCGGAGGAGCACCTCACCCTCGACGGTCACCATGTGGTGGCGCGGACGGTGGCGTAGGCGAAAGAGAGAGCCTCACCGTCGTTCCGGATTGCCGTCTGGCCAGTCCGGAACCCTCAGGAACCCATGGCCCCTGACGACGGGCTGGTTGCACCGGCAGCCGTCGCTCCCTGGTCCGAGCGATGGGTGTCCATGGGCCCGCAGCTCGGCGGGCTCCGGAATGACAATACTCCCCTTCACCCGTCCCGGGTGAAGGGGAGCGCTGACTGAAGGTCTCTCATCAACTCGTCTGTGGCTGCCGCCCTGTCCTGCGTCCCCCGGACGGGGACCCCCCTGCGACACCCGCCGTGCCGCTGCCGGGATTCCCGGTCGCCACACCGGAATCGCCGACCTCGGTCCCCGAGGGGTGGCCTGGCTGATGCTGACCGACCCGCAGGTTGTTCTGGACGTGGGTGACGCCGGAGACGGCTTCGGCGATGTCCTCCGCCCGCCGCTTTTCAGTGCGATCGCGGACCGTTCCGCTGAGCGTCACCTCCCGATCGCTGACGGTGACCTCGATCTCCGATGCGTCGAGAAGCGCGTCGTCCATGAGGTGCTCGCTGATATCCTCGCGGATGCGGTCGTCGGAGCGCCGGTAGCTCCGCGGGCCCTTGCCCCGATGCTCGCCGCGACGCACCTCGCCTCGGCTGCCCGTGGCATCATTCTCAAAACGGGTATTGCCCGGGCCGCTGCCATAATTGCTGTGGTCGCGCCTCTCGTTGACGAGGCTCCATGTGCGCTCCCGGTCCTGCATGCGCCGTTCGCTTGCGCTGCTGTCGTCACCGGGATGCTCCCAATGCCCGGTTGCGGTCGAGGTCCCGAACTGGCGCGGGCGATATCCGCCTCCGCCCCGTCCGGTATCATAGCGGCCATAGTCCTCGCCGTAATTCTGGTAGCCCTCGCCTCCAAACCCGCCGCGCATGCGCGGATTGCGTTCACGTGCGCCGACAGGGCCTCCCGTGCTGCCGAAGGCGGCGCGCTCGTCGTCCTCGTCCCGGAACTGGAAGCGGGCGGAGCCAGGATCATGCCGTCGCGTCGGGACATGCGGCGGACGCGGGGGCTCTCCACGGCCGCCCTCGCGCTCGCGACGGGTGAGTTCCCGTTGTTCGGTTTCGCTCAGCCACTGCCGACGAGGACGCTCCCAGCCGCCGGGCGAGCGATCCGGCTCGGAGGGGCTCGAGATCCGGTGCAGGGCCGTCGAGGCACTCGCCTGATCATCGGTTGCCAGATCCCCGAGGGCGACGATGCCGACGAGGTGCTTGTCATGATCGACCACAGGAAGGCGACGGATCTGATGATCGCTCATGAGCTCGACGATGTGGTTCACATCGTCGTCGTCGAAGCACCACCAGACGTTATCGGACATGATGTCCCGGACGAGAGTCTCGTCGGGGGGAAGGCCGGCCGCTGTCGCGCGCACGGTGATGTCCCGGTCGGTGATGACACCCTTGAGGCGGCGGCCATCGCAGACCGGCAGCGACCCGATATTCATTTCGTCCATCAGGCGCGCCGCATCGCGGATCGACCGGTCAGGCGCGATCACGCGCACATCGCGGGTCATAACCTCTGAAATCCTCATGAGCCTGCTCCCGTTTGAGGCCGCCCACGAAGGTTATCGATAAGGACCCGGCGACCGTGCATTCCTGCCCGTCAATGCCGCCGAGGGTGAAAAAGTTCAGGATTTCAGGGCATTTTCATGAATGGCGACGCTGGCCCAACGTCTGCAGCAACCCGAGGGCCCTACGGCTTGGCGACGATCTCCACATCCCGGTCGAGACCGCTCTCCACCTTGAAGTCGCGGGTATGGACCTTGCCCTCGTGGCGGGCGATGAGGACGTAATCGCCCTCCGCGAGCGTCACGGAGGGAAATGCGCCGATGGCTTCGCGGATCACGTCGCCGCCCGGCGTCAGAACGCTGAAGGCCGTTCCTGCAAAGGCCTCGCCACCCTCAGCCGCGACGAGCTTCAGGGTCACGGTAGCGGCGCGATGGTTCAGGGTCGCTTCCGTCACCTTGCCGTTTTCAACCTTCAGGTCCGCGCGCATGATCGCGTTCGCATCGCCGTAGGTGGAAACCACATGATAGGTGCCCTCGGGCAGACGGATCACCTGGTCCGCCTTGGCGTCGCCGATGACGAGTCGCCCTTCCGAATTCGAGCCGATCGGAACATAGACCGCGAAGGTGAGCTTGCTGGCCGGAATTGACGTGTCGCCGACCGCTCCCTTGAGCCGGAGAGCACCGGCGCTGATGACCAGGCGCTCGGTCAGCCCGCCGGACTGGATGCTGAAACGCTTCGAAGCGCCCGCAAACCCATAGGCGACGTGCACGATGTAGTTCCCCGGAGAAAGGGAAAAGGTCGGGGCCGGGCTGCTCGAGCGGGCGATGATGGTCGGCTGGGTCGTATCGCCCTTGTCCTCGTAGACCCGCCAGACGAGGCCGGACCTGATCGGCTGGTTGTCGGAAAAGACAGCGCTGGTTGCCAAGGTCACTTGACCAAGGGTGATCGGCGGCGGCTTCTGGCTCAGGGACGGAACCGCCGGCGGTGTCTGGGCCTGCGCGGCCCCGGAAAGGAGCAGCATCGCCAGGCAAAGGGAGGTCGGGCGCAATATCACGTCAAATCATCCACGAGGGCCGATTTCACCGCGGCCGAGGGGCTTCGGCGGTTCTGATCGGCTGTTCCTTCTTGCTTCTGACGAGGTCGGAAGCGGCCGCGATCAGGTTTTCGTACGACATGGGCCGAAAATTGAACTCGACCCGGTGCCGGCCCGCCGGAATCTCGACGCCGCGGAAGAGCAGGTTGGCGCGGAGTATCGGCTTGCGCTCCCCGTCCACGGTCACTTCCCAGCCGGGGTAATAGACGTCGTGCAGCACGAGCACGCCGGCCTCCTCCGCCTCCACGTCGATGGCGATGGAATTGCGCTGGTAGCTGACGATCTTCGTCTGATCGTGCAGGTCCTTCGGGCTCACGCCTTCCGCGGAGGAGGCATAGCGCTCCTTGAGATGATGCATGCTGGCATCGTCGATCAGCGCTTCGCTCTGGCGGTTGAATTCCGGCAGCTCCTCCTGGTCGAGGGCGGCCTCCGAATCCACGGCGCTGACCTCGTGGGCCATATAGACCCGCGGGCTGGCCCCGTTCAGCCGGTAGATCCACATGCGGCCCGTACCGTAGACGATCTCGGCACCCGTCAGGCGCGGGAAATGGCGCGGCATCCGCTCGATGGGACGATCGAGGACGAGATATTCGAGGCCGAGAAGGCTGGCGAGACGGCACTTGTAGCCCCGAAACGTCGCCGGGAAGGTGCGCAGATTGGGATCCTCGGCATTTTCGCCGGGCCCCACGGCCCGCTCGTAATCGGCCAGCCGAAGCGGGTTGTAGCCGATGATGTCCTCGAGCTGGAGAACCATGGAGGCATTCTGCCAGGGGCCCCCGAGGCCCAGGATCTCGACGCGGGGATAATCGCCCTGGGCATGACGGTCGGCAAGCTCGCGCTTGAGGATCTGGAGGCCCTGGAGCTGCTCCGGCGGCAACTGGCGGAACACGGCATAGCGTTCCGCGGGCTCGGCATTCAGGGGGGAGGCCGCATGGCGCAGGACGAGCTCTCCGCCGGTCATGGCGATGAGCAGGGCAGCGGAGATTTCGCGCCAGCGCGGAGTGCCGCTCGCTTTCGCCAGGAGGCCGATGAGAATGGCGGCTGCGACCAGGCCGAGGCCGATTTCGCGCATGGCCGCCGCCCCCTGTCCCGCGCGCAGGGCGAAGGCCATGGCGCTGGCAATGGCGGCGATCACGAGCGCCAGGGCGAGCATCGGCAGGAACAGATGGAGCTTGCCGAGCGCCGAAGCCGTCCACTTCGGGAGGCCGTCGACGATGTAGCGATGAACGAGATACCCCGCTGAAAAGGCGAGGATCACATTGATGAGAAACGTCGCATCCGCGGGACGACGATAGAGATCGACGCCCGGCATATGGTCGAAGATCATCTCGAAGCCCGGTGTGTACCGGCCGAGGGCATAGAGCAGAGCCAGCAGGCCCGTCACGAGGAAGAACCGGAATTCCCGCGCCAGCAAGCGGCCGCCCGCGATGCCGTGCCAGAGCAAGAGCAGGGCCGGGATGGTGCCGATGAAGAGATAGTTGGTGGCGCGATCCGTCCAGGTGCCCTCGGAGAGGCTGTGCCAGTCCGGCCCCCAGTAATCGTACGTCCAGCGCAAGGAGCCGAAAACATTGCCGAAGAGGACCGTCGCCAGGCTCTCAGGCGGGAGGGATCCCATGGCGGCGACCCCGAAGCCGAAGGAAGGCCGGGTCGACGTCGCCAGGAACTGCATCGTCAGCACGACGGGCACCGCCAGCAGCGCGCCGCCGATAACCGCCATCGAGAAAAGGACGCCGAGACGCGACTTGAAATAGGCGAGGGGGCGTGGCGCCGTGGCAATGCGGTAGCCGGCGGCGGCGATGAGCGTCATGTCGCACAGGAACGCGACCTGGTCGCGGCCGATGGTCATCAGGACGGCGACGATGGCGAACAGGGCCCCGAAGCGATAGGAGCGGCGGTCGAGGGCCTCCTCCAGCATGAGAAGCGCCAGGGGAAACCAGCCATAGCTCAGGATGATGCCGGTATGTTGCAGGCGGGCGCTCGCCGAGCCACCGAGAATGAACACGATCGCCGCGACCACCGCGCCCGCCGGATGCCATCCGCGCCGGCGGAACAACGGCACGAAGGCCAGGGCGCCGGGAAGGAAATGCGCGAAGACCACCACGTCGAAGAGCTTCATCGACGGTTCCGGAACGAGCCAGCCGAACAGGAGCATGGTGGGGGTGAACAGGAGCGACTGAGGATCGGCGGCGGAGGGATGGCCGCCGAAATGGTAGGGGTTCCAGAACGGCATCTCGCCATGGGCCAGCGCCGCGCCGAGGTAGCGCAGAGTGGGATAGAACTGGTTCTTGGAATCCCAGGGGACCACGGCTCCGGTCAGGGGCCACACGAGGGCCGCGAGGGCCCAGACGCCGACGATGATCGCCAGAGCGACAAGGGTCGGCCGCGTCGTCCAGATCCCGGGCCCAGGAGGGCCGCCCGATGCAGGTACTGATGTGCTCATTGTTGTTATAGCGGCGCTTGGCCGGTTAACTCCTACGCAGACTTAGACGAAGAAGCCCGAGCCGCGCGAGGGCCGCATCGCCGCCGATGGCAGCACGCCGCCGCTCCTTGCCATGCCCGGGAAACCTGCTTGGCGTGACGCCGCGCTCCCCCTATACATCCATCGCGATTTGTTTTGTGCGACGGCCCCCAACAATGCCCGCGCTCCCTCAAGCGCAACAAGACGGCGATACCATGGCAGGGGCTTGCCCTGTCGGGAACTCACCATCTTGAGGCATACCCACACAGTGTCTCATATAATCCTTGCCGGATGAAGGTCCTATGAACGAAAGCCTTGCCCGCCTTCAGCAACGCCGCTCGGTGCCCGCCCGCTGGCTCGCAGAGCCTGGCCCCAGCCCATCCGAGATCGACACCCTGCTGACTGTCGCCGCCCGCGTGCCGGACCATGGCAAGCTTGTCCCTTGGCGCTTCATCCTCATCGAGGGAGAGGGGCGCCAGCGGCTCGGGGCGGAACTGGAGAAGGTCTACCTGGCCGACCAGCCCGGTGCCGATGCCGAGAAGGTCGCGGCGGAGCGCGCGCGGTTCGCCCAGGCGCCGCTCGTGGTCGCCGTCGTGTCCCGGGTGACACCGCACGTGAAGATCCCAGATTGGGAGCAGGTTCTCTCCGCCGGCGCGGTCTGCATGAACCTCCTCAATGCCGCCACGGCCCTGGGCTATGGGGCGAGCTGGCTGACGGGGTGGACGGCCTATGACCGGCGCGTTCTCGATGCTCTCGGCCTCGCCCCCGAGGAGCGGATCGCCGGATACATCCATATCGGGACAGCATCGGAGACCCCGACGGACCGGCCCCGCCCGAACCTCACCGACATCGTCACCCGTTACTGACCGGCCCCCATGTTCTACGAAACCGCCGCCAAGAACCACGGCCTGCCCCACGATCCGTTCAAGGCCATCGTGACACCGCGACCCATCGGCTGGATCACGGCCATGAGCGCGAAGGGCGAGATCAACCTGTCGCCCTACTCGTTCTTCAACGCCATTTCCGAGAACCCGCCCATGGTGGCCTTTTCGTCCAACGGGCTGAAGGATGCGGTGACCTTCATCGAGGAGACGAAGGAATTCGTCTGCAACCTCGCGACCTACGATCTTCGCGAGCAGATGAACATCACCTCGGCGCCTCTCCCCCGGGGCGAGAACGAGATGGCCCATGCGGGCCTCGAGGCCGCGCCCTCCCGCCTCGTCAGGCCGCCCCGCGTTGCCGCGGCTTTGGCGGCGCTCGAATGCAAATGGGTCCAGACCGTGCCGCTCGTTCCCCTGGAAGGCGGCCAGCCGTCCTACCATCTCGTCATCGGACAGGTGGTCGGCATCCATATCGACGACCGGTTCATCGTGAACGGCCTCGTCGACACGGCTGCGATGCGTCCGATCGCTCGGTCGGGCTACCGCGACTATTTCGTCGCGACCCCGGAGACCAGGTTCGCGATGACGCGGCCTGGGGCCTAAAGCTTCCCGGCCCGTGCCAGGAGACGCTCTGCCCGGACGAGATGAGGGCGGTCGAGCATTTCTCCCGCAACGCCAACGACTCCGGCGCCAGGGTCGACCTTGAAAGCCGCCACCACGGCCTGCGCTTTCGCGATGGCCTCGCTCGACGGCGTGAAGGCCTCGTTGATGACCGGAACCTGGGCCGGGTGGATCGCCATCTTGGCGACGAAGCCGTCCCGACGGGCCTCGCGACATTCGGCGGCGAGGCCATGCGTGTCGCGGAAATTCGTGTAGACCGCATCGACGGCGTCGACACCCGCCGCTGCGGCGCCAAGCAGGGTCAGGGATCGGGCGAGCCGGTAGGGCTCGGTGTAACGCCCATCGTCGCCCCGATTGGCCTCCGCGCCGAGATCGGCCGACAAGTCCTCACCTCCCCAGGCAATCCCCGCGAGACGATGACTTGCTCCCCCGAAGGTCCCAAGGGCGAAGACGCCGAGGGCATTCTCCGTCGCGATGGCCAGTATCCGCGTGCTGCCGTCGTCGAGGCCGAACTCCGCTTCCCGGACCGCGAGCTTCGCCCCGAGATGCGAAGCGTCAATGCCGCCGACCGCCTTGGGCAGAACGATGCCGTCGGGCCCGGGTCCCATCACCGCGTCGAGGTCTTCGTCGATCATGCCCGTGGTCAGGCCGTTGACCCGGACGTAGAGGCGGGGACGGTTCGTTTCGAGCTTCGCTTCCGAAAGGAATTGGGCCGTGACCTGCCGAGCGCCCGCCTTGCCGTCGAGTGCGACCGAGTCTTCGAGATCGATCAGCAGCGCATCGGCCCCGGCGGTCAGCGCCTTGTCGAGTTTCTTGCGGCTGTCGCCGGGGACGAAGAGGAGAGAACGCATGGAATATCAAACCTCTATCGTCGTGTTGCGCTTGCGCATGAAGGCCTGGCGCCGGCACTCGGCCACCAGGGTTCCATCCTGCTTGTAGGCGCGGTGAAGAAACTCGACGATGCCGGCATCGGGCCGCGACTTCGATTCCCGCTTGGCGACGACATCCGTCGTGGCGCTGACCGTATCGCCCTCGAACAGGGGAGCCGGAAACCTCACGTCCGTCATGCCGAGATTGGCGATGGTGGTGCCGACCGTGGTGTCGTTGACCGAAATGCCGATCATGAGGCCGAGGGTGAAGAGGGAGTTCATCAGCGGCTGGCCCCATTCGGTCTCGGTGGCGCAGAAATGCGCGTCTATATGGAGGGGCTGCGGATTGAGCGTCATGTTGGAGAACAGCATGTTGTCCATTTGCGTCACCGTCCGGGTGAGGCGGTGGCGGATGACGTCGCCGATGGTGAAATCCTCGAAATAGAGGCCGCCGCGCGGATGCCTCGTCCTATCGTCGCTCATGCAAGGATCCTTGTTCTCGCCCGTCCTCCGGAAACCGCATGCCGCCGGCGGACGCGGCCGTCAATAACCGAACTGCTCCCGCAGGATGCGCTCGTCCAGGCTGTGGCCGGGATCGTGGAGCATCACGAGATCGATGCTGCGGTCCAGGGAAGTATGAACGCGCGACACGTCGCGGAATTCCGTATGGTCCGCCACGGCACTGACCGGCCGCTCCTCCGGCTCCAGGACCTCGATCTGAATCTTGGCATAGTCCGGCAGCAGCGCACCGCGCCAGTGGCGCGGACGGAACGCTGAAATCGGCGTCAGCGCCAGGAGCGGCGCGTTGAGAGGCAGGATCGGGCCGTTGACCGAGAGGTTGTAGGCGGTCGAGCCGGCAGGGGTCGCGACGAGGATGCCGTCGGCAATCAATTCCGACAGACGGACCTGGGTGTCGATGCTGACGCGCAGCTTCGCGGCCTGGTAGGTCTGGCGCAGCATGGAGACCTCGTTGATCGCCCGCGCCGTATGGGATTGGCCGCGCACATCCCACGCCACCATGAGAAGCGGATGTGCGACGCTTCGCTGCGACGTCTCGAGACGCTCAAACAGGTCGTCGTCGCGGTACTCGTTCATGAGAAAGCCGACCGTGCCCTTGTTCATGCCGTAGATCGGCTTCGACGTGCCCATGAAACGATGGAGCGTCCGAAGCATGAGTCCGTCGCCGCCGAGGGCGACGATCACGTCGGCCTCTTCCGGCTCGACGCTGGGATAGCGGCTCTTCAGGCTCGCGAATGCGGACTGGGCGTCCGGGGTCGGGCTGGCGACGAAGGCGACATGGTTGAAACGGCGGGCCATGCCCGGATACCCTCCTCGCACGCGAACGGTTGCTGGATGGAAGGCATAGCATGGAGAACCCACTGCTCGTCTATACGACCTTTCCCGATGTCGACACGGCATTGGCGATCGGTGAGGATCTCGTGCGCGAGCGGCTGATCGCCTGCATCAACGTGCTGCCGGGAATGAAATCCGTCTATGCCTGGAAAGGCAGCATCGAACGCGCTGAGGAGGCCGTCGGCATCCTCAAGACGCGCAAGGGCCTGCAGGAACAGGTTCTGCAGGCCCTTAAGAAGCGCCATCCCTATGAGACGCCCATGATCCTGTTCATCGAGCCTGACGCCGCCGACCCCGGGACCCTGTCCTGGCTCCTGGATGAGACGAGGCCTTAGATCGCCGAGCTCCACTGGACCGGGACGAACCGGTAGCCGCCGCCATCCTTGGCGATGTGGCCGGTGGCCGGGAAGGGGGCGTGATAGAAGGAGACCTGAGCACGCTCGGCGGCCGCCATATCGAGCATCCTGTGACGTGTCTGGCGTGCCTGGTCGGCGTCCATGTCGAACACGGCCGACCAGTCCGGATGGCGGACGAAGAGAGCGGGATGGTTCGTGACATCGGACATGACGATCAGCTTGCCCGAGCCCGAGTTCAGCATGAAGGAGGTGTGGCCCGGCGTGTGCCCGGGGGTGGCGATGGAGGTGAGACCTGGGACGATCTCCTTGTCGGCCTCGTAGCGCTTCACGTCCTTGGCGATCGGATCGAAGACACGGTGCACGCCCTGGAAGGCACCTTTCATGCCTTCGGGCGCCTGGCTCATGCGCGCTTCGTCCATCCAGAAATCCCATTCCCTGGCCGGGACCAGAACCTCCGCTTTCGGGAAGACGGCCGTACCGTCCTTGAGGCGCAGACCGTTGATGTGATCGCCATGGAAATGGCTGATGACCACGGTGTCGACCTGCGCCGGGTCGAAGCCGGCGGCGCGGAAATTCGACATCCATGTCCCCGAGGTCGGAGCACCCGAGTCGCCGTTGCCCGTGTCGATGAGTGTCACGCGGCCGTTCTGCCGGAGCACGAGGGTCGTGAACGTGATCGGGAGCCGGTCCGCCGGGAGGAACGCGTCCTGCATCGCCCTCTGGACGTCGGTCAGCTCAGCATTGCGGACAAAGCCCTCGAGGGGTCGAAATGCAAAGCCGTCGTTGATGGCCGTGACGTCGATATCGCCGACCCTGTAGCGATAATAGCCCGGAGCCTGCGTTGAGGCCGAAGGCTGAGATCCAGGCATCTGGCTCGACTGGGCAAGGACTGGACCGACGACGGGAACGGCGGCACTGGCGAGGATGGCGCGGCGTGTCAGGGACATGAAACCTTCTCCGAAGAACGGGTTAAAGGCTAGAGATCCCCTTGCGGTGAGCAAGAGCTTGGCCTTTCACGAATCGGAGAGCTTGGAAGCGTCGTAGGGAGCAACGCGCGTGAGCTCATAGAGAGCAATCCCGCTCGTCGTCGCCACATTGAGCGAGTCGAAGCCGCCGCTCATGGGAATCGTGACGGTGCGGGTCTCGGCGAGGAGCGATGGCGGCAGTCCCGGACCCTCCGCCCCGAGGAGCAGGGCCGTTCTGCCGCGGCGGCGGACCTGGCTGAGCGTTTCCGCGCCAGAGGGCGATAGCGACAGGATCTCGAAACCGGCTGCCCGCAGGCTCCCGACCATGGTGTTCGCCGCCCCGGCCCGGGCGAAGGGAACGACGAGTGCTCCCCCAACGGAAACACGGATCGCCTTGCGATAAAGGGGATCGCAGGTCGCATCGTCGAGCAGGATGGCATGCGCGCCGAAGGCGGCGGCGTTGCGGAAAATGCCCCCGACATTGTCATGATTGGCCAAGCTCACCAGGCCCAATACGAGTGCGTCCTCCGGCATTTCGGCAAGAAACGAATCCGGCGAGGGCAGCGGAGGCTTGCGGGCGACAGCAAGGATGCCGCGATGGATCGGAAACCCGACAATGGCATCCATTACGGTCCGGTTGGCGACATAGAGAGGGGTATCGGCGGCGAGAGAAGACAGGACATCCGCCAGGCCTCCGACCCTGCTTTCCGACAGCAGAAGCGATTCCACGTCGAAGCGGCTCTGTCGCAGCAGGACGCGCAGAACAACCTCTCCCTCGGCCACGAAACGGTTCTCCCGTCCGACCAGGTCGCGCTCGCGCACGGCGCGATAGGGCTCGATGCGGGGGTCTTCCGGATCGGTGATGACAATCGGCTGGATCATCTGTCCGCTGGCCATGTGAGACGTGGATGGTTCTGGCTATGCCGGTGCTTCGCGTCGGGAACAACGACTTTCTGCGGCTGTTAGCCCAGCAGCTGTATTCCAGGGCGTGCCCTGGGCGAGAGAGAGGGAGACATCCAATGACTGGTGGGTGGCTATGGGGCTTCGTCATTATCGGGGGTCCCATTCTCCTGGGTCTCGCACTTCTCCTGTTCACCGGCAGGCACCGCAGGATGACACAGCGTCAGGTGGAAGCATCCGAGGAAGCGGCCCGGGAGAACTGGGGCAAGGAGCGTAGTCACTAGCGCCGGGCGCGGCGCATTCGGGAAGACTGTGCCAAATCATTATTGAAACGATATCATATTTATAGAATTTTAGGAGGCAGCTGATATGTCGACGCTGCGGGCGCTTTCCAAAAGAGCGACGTATCGGAAACAAGGAAGCCCTCATGAAACGTTCAGGTTTGACACTGTTCCTGGCAGCTTTTGCCCTTGCTCCCAGCACCGCGTTTGCAATCCCGGCAAATGGCCTTGCCCTTTCGCCTTCACCCCGGGGAGATCTGCTTCAAGAGGCATGGCATAGCGGGCTGCCTCACCGGCGAATCGTCGGAGACCGCGTTTATGGCGGCCGCTGTCCTCCGCAGGGCTGTCCAGCTTGGACTCAGAGGGACCTTCGCCAAGATCCTCGGACCGGGGAATGGTACAGCCCGGAAAACGAGCGCCAACGCTATTACCCTCGCCATGAAGGGCGCCGGACATACAACAGATACTGAGGCCGCCGCATCCGCCTTATGCCGACACGTCAGGCGGAAGGGTGTCGAAATGCGCCGTTCCGGACGTTGAGGAACCGCGTCATCACCAATCGGTTTCCTCCGGAGCGATCTTCGTATGTTCGCATGGCTCCGGAGGTGCGTTATGGCGAATGTTCTCGCAAAAGCCGGCCTTGTCGCTCTCATGTCCCTGTCGTCCTGGGGGGCCTGGGCTAAGGAGGATCCTGCCCGCCAGTTCATCACCAAGGCAATCCAGGGCAACCTGGCAGAAATCGCCATGGGACAGCTCGCTCAGCAAAAGGGCACCAGCGAAGGTGTGAAGTCCTTCGGCCAGATGCTGGTCCAGGACCATTCCGCCGCCAAGGACCAGGCGACTGCCGCAGCATCCAGCCTGCAGGTCACGGCTCCGACCGAGCCGAGCAAGGAGCAGAAGGCGGCTTATGACCGGCTGGCGAAACTCAGCGGCAACGCCTTCGACCGCCAATTCGTCACCCATATGGTGACCGACCATAAGAAAGATATCAGCGACTACCAGAAGGAATCGAAACGCTCCGACGGAACCGTCAGCGACTACGCCAAGGCCTCGCTGCCGACGCTTCAAAAGCATCTCGAGATGGCCCAGTCCCTCGAGAAGCAGGAGAAGGCGACCCAATAGGCCGAAAGACGGGGCAGGGAGCTCCAGTCCGCTCCTCAGGGCCGTTCCCAGGGTGGGGCTGTCGGAGCTTCGAGAGCCTCACGGGGAGCCGGCAAGCAGGAAGTCGTCGCGAGTGGCCAGATCGACAAAATTGAGGAGCACCGCCTCGATTCGCTCCTCGTCGACCTCAGCGATGGGAATGTCCGTGAGGTGGGTCCCCGTTGGCAGGTACATGCAGACATGAACGATGCCGCGCTCCGAAAGGGCGACTTCCAACGTGCGCGTCGTGATTTTTCCGTCCTGAAAGAAATCGACACGGCCGTGTCCGATCGGCGGGTGACCCAGGTGCGATGCGTCGTGTGGCATGGTCTTACTCAGCCTCACCTCGCTCCCGATGGATGACAATTTTTCGTTGAGGTCGTTCAGGATCGGACCGATGCGGTCCCTGACCTGAAGCCACGTTCGGAGAGCGGCGAGTCTCATCGAGGCCTTGGCCTCGAACTCCCTCGCGGTCCTGGCGGCAGCAGCATTGGCATCCCTTCGCTCGAAAGTCTCGCGACAGACGATCCACTTGATATGCCTGTCATTCTCTTCGTTGCTCATTGCGGTGCCTGAATCTTTTTTTCCGAGGTTGTTCTTCGCTCGCTCCGTCTCGCGCGTCATTGCGCTTACGCAATCCGGCTGAGCAATGGCGAATTGCCGGGATGAGCGCGAACAGCAATGATCCGGTGAGCGACCCGGCGCCAAACTCCAAAATGGCATGCATGAACGGATCGGCGTGACGGATATCGTCCGACAGGACGTGCTCGACCTGATGAGCCAGCACGGCTGACACGCCGAGAATGGCTCCGCAGAGCGCGAAGTCCAGAATCCTCCAGCGCGTCGGGGAGGCCGCGATTTGCTTCATGACGTAGTTGTCCGGGGCAAGCTCGGCGGGCACGCGCGTGTCAGTCTCGTACGAAGCGCCAGGTCAGAACGCCGCTGACCGGTGCGACCGTTGCGCCGGAGTTGTGCGAGACGCTCCCGAGCTTGGCGAGACGTTCGCTTCCAGCCCCTGTCCTGCCGTCCGGGTCGAAAGGCTGGTCCAGGATCTCGATCTTGCCGGCCCCCTCGAGGAAAGGCACGGACCTCTCCGAGGTAAAGGCCTGCCCCTGCAAGGTGACGGGCGTCGGGAAGCCGAATCCGGCCAGCCGAAGGCTGAGGCGGTTCGACTGCGTGTCGATGCTGACATCCGCCTGGCAGACCTTCTCGATCACCGCCGCGGACTCGACCGGCAGCGTGAGGCGGCCGGTGCGCGTGAACCGATACGGCGCCGCAGGGGATGGCGGTGCGATATTGACGCCGTCACCTTCATCCTCGATGACGACAGTGCCTCTCGCGCATGCGCTGCGGCGATCCACGATCCAGTTCACGTAGCGCTTGTCATCCAGCTTCATAGACCGCGGCACTTTCGGGCTCGCCATCATCTGAACCGCGAAGGCCGCCGCTGCCCTCTTCTGGCAGGCTTCGTCTCCCTCGCAGCTTTTCATCGCTCTGCCCATTGCCTCCAGGCCCGGAGGCATACCCGCAGCGCTCTCGTCGCTGCCTCCGACCGGCAGGGAGAGCGCAAGACTTGGGCCAGGCACGACCATCGCGAGTTCCAGGTCGAGTTTGCGTGTCGTCTTCAGGCGGGACCACTCGACCTTGTTGGGGAGGTCCTTGCGGCCCGATCCATGGACCTCCAGCGTAATGAACAGGCGTCCGGTCGGCGCGCCCGCAAAGGGGGCGGGCACCTCCTGTGCCGCCACGGGGCCGATGGGAAGGGCGATCGCAAGCGCCAGGATGCCGCCCGCCGAGGCCCGTGAGAGGCGCCGGAGCGAAGACGAATTGCTGTTGTACCGGGACAGTGAGGTTCCTCTGCTCCGGCCGGCGGAGACCGGACGGAGACGAAGCACCTTTCGTAGAGGAATTCGCGCGCACATCTAAATTATCGTCCCAAGATCTGGAGTTGGTCCTGCATAAGCTTGGCGGTGGTATCGTAATCGATCAAAGTCCAGAGTGTGCGGGCGCACCTGATGCGGTCTACACGCCTGAGAATTCTTTTGTTTCGCAGAGTTAAAGCCTTGAAGACACGGGACGGCGGCAGAGAAGACGACGTTCGCGGGGCCGGCTTGATCGTTTGACCTCGGGAGTGCTGTATTTCTGTTTCGATGCCGGGGCATTATCCGATCGCTCCCGGGCTTGGCTCTGCCCCAAGAGGCTTTCATTTTTTCCCGTCGAGGAAACGGAGAACAAGATGGCTAAACTTGCGCTGTACGTGGCCCTGGAGGCCAGAATGGGCAGGGAGGAAGAGGCTGCCGAGTTTCTCCGGTCAGCCTTGCCTCTCGTCGAGGCGGAGCCGGGCACAACGACGTGGTATGCCCTTCGATTCGATCACAATTCGTTCGCGATCTTCGACGCCTTCCCGGACGAAGCGGCACGGGACGCCCACCTTGCGGGCGAGGTTGCTGTGGCTCTGATCCGTCAGGCTCCCGAACTTTTCGTCGATCCTCCAGAGATCAAGCGCGTGGAGGTCCTTGCCTACAAGCCCCATCGCGCTGCTTCGAACACGCAGCCCGGCTAGGCTGAGCCGCTTTCGGATCGGAAACTGGGGACGTTCGGAGTGGTGCCGGTTGCGGGACTCGAACTCGCGACCTACCGCTTACAAGGCGGTTGCTCTACCAACTGAGCTAAACCGGCTTTCCACCTGAGGCGGATGAGGTAGCAGCGCACGCAAGGGCGCGCAAGTTCCATCACTGCGGAAAAATAATGTGCTGCGGAGCACCGCAACCATCGCCCGGGTGTGGAATTGTCCCCTCAATGTCCGCTGAGGAGTTCAATCCCATGCTTGGTTTCAGACCATCCGTGGCCGGTAAGATCTTGCCTTCACGAGGCAGCGCAGGCCTTCTCGCCGCCGCCATCGTCGCCGGCCTCGCTCTTTTCACGCTTCCCGCCCAGGCGTCCCATGTGGCGTCCCGTTCCACTCCACACGAGACAGGCAAGCCCGCCAAGGTAGACCGCACGGCTGTCGCCGCCAAGGACCTCGACGTCACCGGCTCGCTCCGCACCGACGATGCGACCCCGAACTGCAGCCGGTCACGCAAGAAACTCTGGGTCGAGGACGAAGGCTGGATCGTCCGTCAGGTCACGACCTGCTACTGAACACAGCTCGGGCGATCGATCCGCCGATCGGAGCGAGTTCGAAAATGAAAAGCCCCGCCAATGGCGGGGCTTTCCGTTGGTGAAAGAGTTGACCGTCGCCGATCACTTGTTCTCGTAGGTGAAGATATCGCGGTTCTTCGTTTCCGGAACGAAGAGGAGGCCGATCACGAAGGTGATGAGTGCCACGATGACCGGATACCAGAGGCCGGAGAAGATATTCCCCGAGGCCGCCACGATCGCGAAGGCGGTCGGAGGCAGGAACCCGCCGAACCAGCCGTTGCCAATGTGGTAGGGCAGAGACATGCCGGTATAGCGGATCCGGGTCGGGAACAGTTCCACCAGCATCGCCGCGATCGGGCCGTACACCATGGTCACGAAGACGACCAGGATGAACAGGATTCCGATAGCCGTCAGAGCCCGCGCATCCGACAGCACGCCGCCCACGCTCGGAGTCTTGAGGATGGAAGGATCGCCGGCCTTGGGATAACCCGCCGCCTGCGCCGCCGCGACGAGGGCTGCGCCCGTGTTGTCGGCCACCGGCACGTCCGCGCCGTTGATCTTGGCGCTGAGCGGGGTGCCTGCGGGTGCCTTGACCAGATCGTAGTGGATCGAGTTGTTCGCGAGATTGCGGCGGATCACGTCGCAGGGCGCGGTGAAGACGCGGACACCCACAGGGTCGAACAGGAAGCTGCAGCTTGCGGGATCGGCGGTCAGCTCGAGCTTCACCTGGTTCGTCGCCTCGATCAGCTTCGGATTGACCGTCTTGGCCAGCGAAGCGAAGAGCGGGAAGTAGGTGATGGCCGCGATCAGGCAACCGAGAAGCAGAATCGGCTTGCGGCCGACCTTGTCCGAGAGCCAGCCGAAGAAGATGAAGAACGGCGTTCCGAGGAGGAGCGCGAAGGCGATCATCAGGTTGGCCGTGGTGCCGTCGATCTTCAGGGTCTGGGTCAGGAAGAACAGGGCGTAGAACTGACCCGTATACCAGACCACCGCCTGACCGGCCGTGCCGCCGAGAAGGGCGACCAGGGCGACCTTGGCGTTCTCCCAGCGTCCGAACGCCTCCGTGAGCGGCGCCTTCGAATGGGTGCCCTCTTCCTTCATCTTCTGGAAGGCGGGTGATTCGTTCAGCTGCAGGCGGATCCACACCGAGAAGGCCAGAAGAATGATCGACAGCAGGAACGGAATGCGCCAGCCATACGCCGCGAAGGACTCCGGCGACATGCTCAGGCGCAGGGTCAGGATCACGATCAGCGAGAGGAAGAGACCCACCGTCGCCGTCGTCTGGATCCAGGACGTATAGAAGCCACGCCGCCCGTGAGGCGCGTGTTCCGCCACATATGTTGCTGCGCCGCCATACTCGCCGCCGAGCGCGAGGCCCTGCAGGAGGCGGCAGATAATGAAGGCCGTTGGCGCCAGGTAGCCGATGGTGGCATAGCCCGGCAGAAGGCCGACGACGAAGGTCGAGAGACCCATGATCGTCATGGTGACGAGGAAGGTGTATTTACGGCCGATCATGTCGCCGAGACGGCCGAACACCAGGGCGCCGAAGGGGCGCACGGCGAAGCCGGCAGCGAAGCCGAACAGAACGAAGATGAACTTGGCCGTATCGTTCGTGCCGGGCACGAAATTCTGGCTGATATTCGCGGCGAGCGAACCCGCGAGATAGAAGTCATACCATTCGAAGACCGTACCGGCCGAGGAGGCGACGATGACCTTCCTCTCCTCCCGGCTCATAGGTCGGACTTGAGCGTCCGTCCTCGGCGTCGTTGCTGCTGTTGCCATAGCGTTTCCTTCCAAAGTGTGGTGGCGCCCGGTGGGCCGGGTCTTGATTTTCCGTGTGCGCGGGGCACCGGAATCTTTCAGGATGGAAAGCTAACTGCGGCTTCGGGCTCCACAATTCTCAATTGGTAGTTTCGACTTCCGTCTAAGCCGGGTCGTCGTTCCAAGTAATTACCAAGAAATAACAAGGCTTTGGCTTTGAGGGCGTAGCCATCCAACCTATCCGTTCGGCTTCGGCGATACGGCTTTGGTCACAGCAAAAAGAGAAATCGCCGCAGCGTTGGACACGTTCAGGCTCTTGATGGCTCCGGGCATGTCGAGCCGGCCGATGACGTCGCAACATTCACGGGTGCGCTGACGCAGGCCCTTTCCTTCCGATCCGAGGACGAGAACCACAGGCTGCCGCAGCGGCGTTTCGTCGAGGCGCGATTCGCCCGACGAATCGAGACCGACCCGCTGGAAGCCGCGCTCGCCGAGGGCGATCAGGGTGTCCGCGAGGTTGCGCACGACCATGAAAGGCACGTGCTCGAGCCCTCCGGATGCCGATTTCGCGAGAACGCCCGTGGCAGCGGGGCTGTGCCGCGCGGTCGTGATGATCGCCTCGACACCGAAGGCTGCGGCCGTGCGAACGATGGCGCCGACATTGTGAGGGTCCGTGATCTGGTCGAGGGCCAGCACGACCCGTTTGCCGCTCAGGGAATCAACACTGGGCGAGGGCAGGGGCGTCGCTTCCAGGTAAAGACCCTGGTGGACGGCATCCGCCTCCACGAGACGGTTGATCTCGTCCGGGCGAACGATCTCCGGTTCGGCGGGGAGGAATTCGCCGAGTTCTTCGTGCAGGCGGCGGGCCGAGTTCTCCGTCGCCAGGAGACGAAGGACCTTGCGCTTGCCATTGCGCAGCGCCTCGACGACAGGGTGCCAGCCATAGAGGACCACGACGTCGGGGTCGCCGAAGGTGCGGCGGGGGCCATGATCGCGACGTCCTGCCTTCCCGTGGGAGCGCTGGAAACGGGGCTTGCGGGTTGGGGAAGGGCGGTCGCTCATGATGCTCGTTCGTGTCCGATGGTTCCAGGCACATAACACAGGATGCGCAGACCCCGACAGGCCGCATATCGATTGCGCTTTGGTGTTGACACCGGCCATCAGGGTCACCATAAGAGCGCCCACGGAAGCCCGGTGGGCGTTTCCGTCGACGGCCTCAGCGCGTTGCGTTCTGGTTGGGCAAATGGGGGAATGTCCCGAGCGGCAAAGGGGGCGGACTGTAAATCCGCTGGCTATGCCTTCGTAGGTTCGAGTCCTACTTCCCCCACCACCCAAACCTCTGCTAGCCTCTCCGGCACGCGGGTGTAGCTCAATGGTAGAGCAGCAGCCTTCCAAGCTGAATACGAGGGTTCGATTCCCTTCACCCGCTCCAATTTCCCTGGTGCCCCAGACTTAGGTTTCCCTTGCTCAAGCTTGGCCGGTCGGATAGCGCCCGCTCCCCGTCGTAGTCGGATCAACGGGTTCCGGTCGGACGTCGGCACCTCCGTGATGACCGATAATCTAACGGCATATCGAAATTGGCTCTTGCGCAATGAGCGCAACCGCAATATCGGGACGCCCTGAGAATTTTGTTCCTGGCCTCGGTAAGGTAGAGATCAATGGCGAAGGAAAAGTTTGAGCGGACGAAGCCGCACTGCAACATTGGGACGATTGGGCACGTTGACCACGGCAAGACGTCTCTGACGGCGGCGATCACGAAGGTTCTGGCGGAGTCTGGCGGTGCGACGTTCACGGCCTACGACCAGATCGACAAGGCGCCGGAGGAGAAGGCGCGCGGGATCACGATCTCGACCGCTCACGTGGAATACGAGACGACGAACCGGCACTATGCCCACGTCGACTGCCCCGGCCACGCCGACTATGTGAAGAACATGATCACCGGCGCGGCGCAGATGGACGGCGCGATCCTGGTGGTGTCGTCGGCGGACGGCCCGATGCCGCAGACCCGCGAGCACATCCTCCTGGCGCGCCAGGTCGGCGTTCCGGCGCTGGTGGTGTTCATGAACAAGGTCGACATGGTCGACGATCCCGAGCTTCTCGACCTGGTCGAGCTCGAGGTGCGCGAGCTGCTGTCGAAGTACGACTTCCCCGGCGACGACATTCCGATCGTCAAGGGCTCGGCGTTGTGCGCGCTGGAGGACCGTTCGCCTGAGATCGGCCGCGATGCGGTGCTGAAGCTGATGGCCGAGGTCGACCGCTACATCCCGCAGCCGGAGCGTCCGGTGGATCAGCCGTTCCTGATGCCGATCGAGGACGTGTTCTCGATTTCGGGCCGCGGCACGGTGGTGACGGGCCGCGTCGAGCGCGGCATTGTCAAGGTTGGCGAGGAAGTGGAGATCGTCGGCCTGAAGGCGACGCAGAAGACGACGGTGACCGGCGTCGAGATGTTCCGCAAGCTGCTCGACCAGGGCCAGGCGGGCGACAATGTCGGCGTTCTGCTGCGCGGCACGAAGCGCGAGGACGTGGAGCGCGGCCAGGTGCTGTGCAAGCCGGGCTCGATCAAGCCGCACACCAAGTTCAAGGCCGAGGCATACATCCTGACCAAGGAGGAGGGCGGGCGTCATACGCCGTTCTTCACCAACTACCGTCCGCAGTTCTACTTCCGCACGACCGACGTGACGGGCGTGGTGAAGCTGCCTGAGGGCACGGAGATGGTGATGCCGGGCGACAACGTCGCGATGGAAGTGGAGCTGATTGCTCCGATCGCGATGGAAGAGAAGCTGCGCTTCGCCATCCGCGAGGGCGGCCGCACCGTCGGTGCCGGCGTCGTCGCTCAGGTCATGGACTGAGAATAAAGTTCCAGGTGGCGGGTTCCCGCCGCCTGTGATCCGCCGGAGGAGTGTAGCTCAATCGGCTAGAGCACCGGTCTCCAAAACCGGGGGTTGGGGGTTCGAGTCCCTCCACTCCTGCCAGCGGATCGACAAAGCGGGCGTTTTGGGTTAGAGAGCGCCCCAGTGATGGTTCTGAAGGTGGCGCGACGCTCAGAAAAAAGAGCGTCGCGCCCCTTCACTTTGGGCCGAATGGTGCCCTCAAGAGGACGTCCGGAGCCGGCTTGACGGTTCGTGGACGCAGGCGAAATGGCAAAGACGAACCCGTTCGATTTCTTACAGCAGGTGCGCTCGGAAGCCGCGAAGGTGACTTGGCCGACCCGCAAGGAAACCATGATCACGACCGCCATGGTCTTCGTGATGGTCCTGGTCGCCTGCCTGTTCTTCTTCGTGGCGGATCAGGCAATGGGCTGGGTGGTCCGTACGGTCCTCCTGGGCTTCGGCGGTTAAGAGGTGGATGCGATGACGAAGCGTTGGTACATCGTCCACGCTTATTCGAATTTCGAGAACAAGGTTGCCCAGTCGATCAAGGATCAGGCCGCACAGCGCGGTCTCGAGGACAAGTTCGAAGAGGTGATGGTGCCGACCGAGAAGGTCGTCGAGGTGCGCCGCGGCCGCAAGGTCGATACGGAGCGCAAGTTCTTCCCGGGCTATGTCCTGGTGAAGTGCGACCTGACCGACGAGGTCTATCATCTGATCAAGAACACCCCGAAGGTCACGGGCTTCCTGGGCGCCGACAAGTCCAAGCCGGTTCCGATCCCGGACCGCGAGGCCGAGCGCATCAAGGGGCAGGTGGCCGAGGGTGTCGATCACCCGAAGCCCTCCGTCAGCTTCGAGGTCGGCGAGCAGGTCCGCGTATCGGACGGTCCGTTTGCTTCCTTCAATGGCGTGGTCGAGGAAGTCGACGACGCCCGGGCCCGCCTCAAGGTGGCGGTGTCCATTTTCGGCCGTGCGACGCCGGTCGAGCTCGAATACGGTCAGGTCGAAAAGATCTGACTGTAAGGAGCGGCTCCTCCAGGGCGCCGCTTCGTAAGCCCCGAGGGGCTTTCATCCGCGGGAGGTCCGCCCGGTCGCCAGCCGGGAGCATCGGGCCGAACCGCGACCTGCAACCACCGAACCGTCCGGTTGGCTCCGGGCGGTTGGTCCATTGGAGAGCAGTCCTATGGCAAAGAAAATCGCGGGCTACGTCAAGCTTCAGGTGCCCGCCGGCGCGGCCAACCCGTCTCCGCCGATCGGCCCCGCGCTGGGTCAGCGCGGCCTCAACATCATGGAATTCTGCAAGGCCTTCAATGCCAAGACCTCGCAGATGGAGAAGGGCACTCCGATCCCGGTGATCATCACCGCCTATCAGGATCGTTCCTTCACCTTCGAGATGAAGCAGCCGCCGGTCTCCTACTTCCTCAAGAAGGCGGCCAAGGTCGAGAAGGGTTCGCAGACCCCGGGCAAAGGCGGCAAGGCCGGCTCGGTTACGCGGGCCCAGATCCGTGAGATCGCCGAGAAGAAGATGGTCGATCTCAACTGCGACACCGTTGATTCCGCCATGGCCATGATCGAGGGCTCCGCGCGCTCGATGGGCCTCGAAGTGGCGTAAGGAGGGCACGATGGCTGTGAAAGAAGGTAAGCGCATCCGCAGTGCCCGCGAGGGCGTCGATGCTGCCAAGCTCTACGGCATCCAGGATGCGGTCAAGCTGGTCAAGGAACGCGCCAAGGCGAAGTTCGATGAAACCATCGAAGTGTCGATGAACCTCGGTGTCGATCCGCGCCACGCGGACCAGATGGTCCGTGGCGTCTGCAACCTGCCGAACGGCTCGGGCCGGACGGTCCGCGTGGCGGTGTTCGCCCGTGGAGCCAAGGCCGATGAGGCGAAGGCTGCCGGTGCCGACGTGGTCGGTGCGGAGGAACTCTTCGAGACCGTCAACGGCGGCACGATCGACTTCGACCGTGCGATCGCTACTCCTGACATGATGGGCCTCGTCGGCCGCCTCGGTAAGGTTCTGGGTCCGCGCGGCCTGATGCCGAACCCGCGGGTCGGAACGGTCACCATGGACGTGAAGGGCGCCGTCGAGGCCGCCAAGGGCGGCGCGGTCGAGTTCCGCGTCGAGAAGGCCGGTATCGTTCACGCCGGTGTGGGCAAGGCCTCCTTCGACGAGACCAAGCTCGTTGAGAACATCAAGGCGTTTGCCGATGCTGTCGCCAAGGCAAAGCCGGCTGGCGCGAAGGGGACGTACATCCAGCGCGTCGCCATCTCCTCGACGATGGGCCCGGGCGTGAAAGTCGACCCCGCCTCGGTCCTCAACGGCTGATCAGCGCTTCAACAAAGATACGAAACGAAGCCCGGCGCACAGCGCCGGGCTTCTTCGTTTCCGGGAGGATCGTTGCGAGAGGGGGCGCTCGCCGCTCTGCGCCTCGGTCCCCTGCAGTCCTCCATCCAGCCTGAGGGCCTATTCGCCCCTCGGCTTGAGTCGCACTGGATCGCCGCAAAGCTCTTCGCCCGAGGACGGAGGGGCCATCAGGGCCGAAAGGAGGCGCGCCGGCGCGGCTGCTGAAGACGCGCTATATTCCTCTAGGGAACTATTCCCCTTGAAAACCGGCCTGCGAAGGTCTACATGGTCCAATGCTTCCATCTTGGCACGAAAAAGACACGCAATTGCCTCTTGGCTTTTGTGTCCTAAGGGCTTATGGAATCGCGTTGAGTTTCCAAAAACTGCCGAAGCTTGTCCTTTTTCGGAAGGCATCGGCTGCAAATCCGCTCCGCGAGGAGCGGTGACAGGCTGGCGGGCCAAAGGTTCTCCTTTGGCGCGATCCGGCTATGTCCTGTCCGAGACTGCAGGCGCTGGCTGGTCCAGCTTAATTCGTGAGGGCCTGCATAGACGGGGAAGCCGAATTCCGGCTCGTTAACGCGAGCCAAGAGTGTCGGTTCGAACCATCTCGCCTGGTGCGCTCTTCCTGGGGCGCGATCTGGGGGACAGGGCTTGCGAGAGCGTCGTTCCAAGGCGCCTGCGGCCCCAAGCCGAGGCGCTGACGAGCGACTGGTGTAACCGGCGGATCCTTCCGCCAACCGGAGAGAGCCCAGTGGAAAGAGCAGCAAAACGCGAGCTCGTCTCGACGCTCAACGGCGTGTTTTCCAACACGAGCGTGGTCGTCGTTGCCCACTATGCGGGCCTTACGGTCGCTGACATGCAGAAGCTGCGCGCGCAGATGAAGCAGGTTGGCGCCACCGTTAAGGTCGCAAAAAACAGCCTCGCCAAAATCGCTCTCGAAGGCACGGACGTCGCGTCCATCTCGGGCCTTATGAAAGGTCCGACCCTGATCGCTTATTCGAGCGATCCGGTCGCGGCTCCGAAGGTTGCTGTCGATTTCGCCAAGGCCAACGAAAAGCTCGTGATCCTTGGCGGCGCAATGGGCGCAACCACCCTGAACGTGGACGGAGTCAAGGCGCTTGCCACACTTCCGTCCCTCGATGAACTGCGCGCCAAGTTGGTCGGCCTCATCCAGGCTCCGGCTACCAAGATCGCTCAGCTCAGCACGGCGCCGGCAGCGAAGCTTGCCCGCGTCTTCGGGGCTTATGCCAAGACAGGCGAAGCGGCGTGAGGCCGTAACCTCAACCATCAAACCGTTCGAATCGAACTTAAGGACTGAAATCCATGGCTGATCTTGCCAAGCTTGTTGACGATCTTTCGTCGCTGACCGTTCTCGAGGCCGCTGAGCTCGCGAAGCTCCTCGAAGAGAAGTGGGGCGTTTCCGCTGCTGCGGCTGTCGCCGTTGCGGCTGCCCCGGCCGGTGGCGGTGCTGCCGCTGCTGCCGAAGAGCAGACCGAGTTCACGGTCGTTCTCGCTGCGGCTGGCGACAAGAAGATCGAAGTCATTAAGGAAGTCCGCGGCATCACCGGCCTCGGCCTCAAGGAAGCTAAGGACCTCGTCGAAGGTGCGCCGAAGCCTGTCAAGGAAGGCGTTGCCAAGGACGAAGCCGAGAAGATCAAGGCGACCCTCGAGAAGGTCGGCGCCAAGGTCGAGCTTAAGTAATCTTGCGACCTTCGGGTCGCGAGGTTCCCCGGCCTCAAGCCGGGGTCCAAGAAACAAGCGGTCCCAGGCAATTTTGCTTGGGGCCGTTGTGTCGTCCAAGAGGTTCGGTGTCCTGATGCCGGAAATCGGGCGATGTCCGGAGAGCCGAAAGGCTCTGGTTTTGTGGGAGTTTCTGGCGGCGAATGGCCGTCGGGCGGCTGATCGAGCATCCGGATGGCGGGTGCTCGATCAGCTGTAGATGAGGAACGAGGTCCAGATGGCCAACACACTGATCGGCCGGAAGCGCATTCGCAAGTTCTTCGGAAAAATCAGAGAAGTGGCGGAGATGCCGAACCTCATCGAGGTTCAAAAGGCGTCCTACGACCAGTTCCTGATGGTCGAAGAACCAAAGGGTGGCCGGCCGGAAGAGGGACTGCAAGCGGTCTTCAAGTCGGTTTTCCCAATCTCGGACTTCTCGAACACCGCTCTGCTCGAGTTCGTGAAGTACACATTCGAGCCTCCGAAATACGATGTTGACGAGTGCCGCCAGCGCGGCATGACCTTTGCTGCACCCCTCAAGGTGACGCTGCGCCTGATCGTGTTCGATGTGGATCCCGACACGGGCGCCCGTTCGGTGAAGGACATCAAGGAGCAGGACGTCTACATGGGCGACATGCCGCTCATGACCGACAACGGCACCTTCATCGTCAATGGCACCGAGCGCGTCATCGTCTCCCAGATGCACCGCTCGCCGGGCGTGTTCTTCGATCACGACAAGGGCAAGACCCATTCGTCGGGCAAGCTGCTGTTCGCCGCCCGTATCATCCCATATCGCGGCTCCTGGCTTGACATCGAGTTCGATGCCAAGGACATCGTCTATGCCCGTATCGACCGCAAGCGTAAGATCCCGGTCACGTCGCTGCTCTATGCCCTCGGCCTGGACAGCGAGGAGATCCTCGACACGTTCTACGATCGTGTCATCTACAAGCGCGCGAAGGACGGCTGGACGGTTCCCTTCGACGCGGAGCGCATGAAGGGCTTCAAGGCCACGGTCGACCTGATCGACGCCAAGACGGGCGAGGTCGTGCTCGAGGCAGGCAAGAAGCTGACCGCCCGTACGTCCCGCCAGCTCGCCGAGAAGGGCCTCAAGGCCCTCCGTGCGACGGACGAGGACCTTTACGGCCAGTACATCGCCGAGGATCTCGTCAATCCGAGCACCGGCGAGATCTATGCCGAGGCAGGCGAGGAGATCACGGAAAAGCTGCTGAAGGGCCTGGAAGAGGCCGGCTTCAAAGAGGTTCCCGTTCTCGACATCGATCACATCACGGTCGGTCCCTACATCCGCAATACGCTGGCTGTCGACAAGAACTCCGCCCGTGAGGATGCCCTGTTCGACATTTATCGCGTCATGCGTCCGGGTGAGCCGCCGATCCTCGAGACCGCCGAGGCGATGTTCAACTCGCTGTTCTTCGACGCCGAGCGCTATGACCTCTCGGCCGTCGGTCGCGTGAAGATGAACATGCGCCTCGACCTCGACGCAGAGGATACCGTCCGTACGCTGCGCCGCGAGGACATCCTCGCCGTGACGAAGGCTCTGGTGGACCTGCGCGACGGCAAGGGCGAGATCGACGACATCGACCACCTCGGCAATCGCCGCGTGCGTTCGGTCGGCGAGCTTATGGAGAACCAGTACCGCCTTGGCCTGCTTCGCATGGAGCGCGCGATCAAGGAACGCATGTCGTCCGTCGATATCGACACCGTCATGCCGCAGGACCTGATCAACGCCAAGCCGGCGGCCGCCGCGGTGCGCGAGTTCTTCGGCTCGTCGCAGCTCTCGCAGTTCATGGACCAGACCAACCCGCTCTCGGAAGTTACCCACAAGCGCCGTCTTTCGGCCCTTGGCCCGGGTGGACTGACCCGCGAGCGCGCCGGCTTCGAAGTCCGCGACGTGCATCCGACCCATTACGGCCGCATCTGCCCCATTGAGACGCCGGAAGGTCCGAATATCGGCCTGATCAACTCGCTGGCGACTTTCGCCCGCGTGAACAAGTACGGCTTCATCGAGACTCCGTTCCGCCGCGTCCGCGACGGCAAGGTCACCGACGAGGTGATCTACCTCTCGGCCATGGAAGAGGCGAAGTACAACGTCGCCCAGGCGAACTCCACGATCGACGACCAGAACCGGCTCACGGAAGAGCTGGTGATCTGCCGTCGGGCCGGCGACAACATTGTCGTCGCTCCCGACCGGGTCGATCTCATGGAGGTGTCGCCGAAGCAGCTCGTGTCCGTAGCCGCGGCGCTCATTCCGTTCCTCGAGAACGACGACGCGAACCGTGCGCTCATGGGCTCGAACATGCAGCGTCAGGCAGTGCCGTTGGTCCAGGCCGATGCGCCCTTCGTGGGAACGGGCATGGAGGCCGTCGTCGCCCGCGATTCCGGTGCCGCCATCGCGGCCCGCCGGGCCGGCGTGGTCGACCAGGTCGACGCGACTCGTATCGTTATCCGCGCCACGGAAGAGACCGACCCCACCCGTCCGGGCGTCGACATCTACCGCCTGCAGAAGTTCCAGCGTTCGAACCAGTCGACCTGCATCACGCAGAAGCCGCTGATCCGCGCCGGCGACGTGGTCCGCAAGGGCGACATCATCGCCGACGGTCCGTCGACGGAGCTCGGCGAACTGGCCCTCGGCCGCAACGTGCTCGTCGCGTTCATGCCCTGGAACGGCTACAACTTCGAGGACTCCATCCTGCTCTCCGAGCGGATCGTGAAGGACGACGTCTTCACCTCGATCCACATCGAAGAGTTCGAGGTGATGGCCCGCGACACGAAGCTGGGTCCGGAGGAGATCACGCGGGACATTCCGAACGTTTCGGAAGAAGCGCTGAAGAACCTCGACGAAGCCGGCATCGTCTATATCGGTGCCGAGGTCCATGCGGGTGACATCCTCGTCGGCAAGATCACGCCAAAGGGCGAAAGCCCGATGACGCCGGAAGAGAAGCTTCTGCGCGCCATCTTCGGCGAGAAGGCATCCGACGTTCGCGACACATCCTTGCGCGTCCCCCCGGGCGTGACCGGGACGATCGTGGAAGTCCGGGTCTTCAACCGCCATGGCGTCGATAAGGACGAGCGCGCACAGGCGATCGAGCGCGAGGAGATCGAGCGTCTCGCCAAGGACCGCGACGACGAACAGGCGATCCTCGACCGCAACACCTATGCCCGGCTGGCCGAGATCCTCATCGGACAGAGCGGCGTCGCAGGCCCGAAGGGCTTCAAGAAGGACGCCAAGATCACCCGCGAGATCCTCAACGAGCATCCGCGGTCCCAGTGGTGGCAGTTCGCCGTCGACAACGATGCCCGCATGGCCGAGATCGAGGCCATGCAGAAGCAGTATGACGAGTCGAAGAAGCGTCTCGAGCAGCGCTTCCTGGACAAGGTCGAAAAGCTGCAGCGGGGCGACGAGCTTCCTCCCGGCGTCATGAAGATGGTCAAGGTCTTCGTCGCCGTGAAGCGCAAGATCCAGCCCGGTGACAAGATGGCCGGCCGCCATGGCAACAAGGGTGTCGTGTCGCGCATCGTGCCCATCGAGGACATGCCATTCCTCGAGGACGGCACGCACGCGGATATCGTGCTGAATCCGCTCGGCGTGCCGAGCCGCATGAACGTCGGTCAGATTCTCGAGACGCATCTCGGGTGGGCTGCCGCCGGTCTCGGCAAGCAGGTCTCGCAGGCGGTCGACGCCTACATGAAGTCCGGACAGTCGAAGCAGCTGCGCGATCAGCTGGTCTCGATCTACGGAAACATGCCGGAAATCGACCAGGCCTCCGATGATGAGCTCGCGGAACTTGGACGCAACCTGCGCCGCGGCGTTCCGTTCGCCACGCCCGTCTTCGACGGAGCGAAGGAGGCGGATATCGAGGCGATGCTGGAGAAGGCCGGCCTCAACCCGTCCGGGCAGGTCGTGCTCTACGACGGCAAGACCGGCGAGCCGTTCGACCGCAAGGTCACGGTGGGCTACATCTACATGCTGAAGCTCCACCACCTCGTGGACGACAAGATCCACGCTCGCTCCATCGGCCCCTACAGCCTCGTCACTCAGCAGCCGCTGGGCGGCAAAGCCCAGTTCGGTGGTCAGCGTTTTGGCGAAATGGAGGTCTGGGCGCTCGAAGCTTACGGCGCGGCCTACACCCTTCAGGAAATGCTCACGGTCAAGTCGGACGACGTGGCCGGCCGCACCAAGGTCTACGAGGCCATCGTGCGCGGCGACGATACCTTCGAGTCGGGCATTCCGGAGAGCTTCAACGTTCTCGTGAAGGAAATGCGCTCGCTCGGCCTGAACGTGGAGCTCACCAATTCCAAGAAGGCCGCCAACGAACCGGAGCAACTGCCTCCGTCCGAAGCGGCTGAGTAATTTTTACGTCGTCATCCCCGGGCCCGAGGTCCGGGGATCTCAATCCGAAGGGGCTTGCCGAGAGAGCTTGCCTTTTCAGACCAAGATGGCCGGACGATCCGGTCATGACGCCTTCGAGGTTTTAGGAGACGGCGATGAATCAAGAGGTCATGAATCTTTTCAACCAAACGGCGCAGCCGCAGAGCTTCGATCAGATCAAGATCTCGATCGCGAGCCCTGAGAAGATTCTGTCCTGGTCTTACGGCGAAATCAAAAAGCCCGAGACCATCAACTACCGCACGTTCAAGCCCGAGCGCGACGGCTTGTTCTGCGCGCGCATCTTCGGCCCGATCAAGGACTACGAGTGCTTGTGCGGCAAGTACAAGCGCATGAAGTACAAGGGCGTGATCTGTGAGAAGTGCGGCGTCGAGGTGACGCTCGCGCGCGTCCGGCGCGACCGCATGGGCCATATCGAGCTGGCCGCCCCGGTGGCGCATATCTGGTTCCTCAAGTCCCTGCCGAGCCGCATCGGACTGCTGCTCGACATGACCCTGAAGGATCTGGAGCGGATTCTCTATTTCGAGTCCTACATCGTCGTCGATGCCGGCCTCACGCCTCTGAAGGATCGCCAGCTCCTGACCGAGGAGGAGTATATCCGCGCTCAGGACGAGTACGGCGAGGATTCCTTCACGGCCATGATTGGCGCCGAAGCGATCCGCCGCATCCTCCAGGAACTCGACCTGGACAAGATCGCGGCCGACACGCGCGAGGAGATCGCGACCACCACGTCGGAGCTGAAGCCGAAGAAGCTGATGAAGCGCCTCAAGATCATCGAGGCGTTCCTCCAGTCCGGCAACAAGCCCGAATGGATGATCCTGACGGTCGTCCCGGTAATTCCGCCGGACCTGCGTCCGCTTGTGCCGCTGGATGGCGGCCGTTTCGCGACCTCGGATCTGAACGATCTCTATCGTCGCGTCATCAACCGCAATAACCGCCTGAAGCGGCTGATGGAACTGCGCGCGCCGGACATCATCGTCCGCAACGAGAAGCGCATGCTCCAGGAGGCCGTCGATGCTCTGTTCGACAACGGCCGCCGCGGCCGCGTCATCACGGGCGCCAACAAGCGTCCGCTGAAGTCGCTCGCCGATATGTTGAAGGGTAAGCAGGGCCGGTTCCGTCAGAACCTGCTCGGCAAGCGCGTCGACTATTCGGGCCGCTCGGTCATCGTGGTCGGCCCCGAGCTGAAGCTCCATCAATGCGGCCTGCCGAAGAAGATGGCGCTCGAGCTCTTCAAGCCGTTCATCTACGCCAAGCTCGATGCCCGCGGCCTGTCCGCCACCGTCAAGCAGGCGAAGAAGCTTGTCGAGAAGGAGAAGCCCGAGGTCTGGGACATCCTGGACGAGGTCATCCGCGAGCATCCGGTTCTCTTGAACCGCGCGCCGACCCTGCACCGCCTCGGCATCCAGGCCTTCGAGCCCACCCTGATCGAAGGCAAGGCGATTCAGCTGCACCCGCTCGTCTGTGCCGCGTTCAACGCGGACTTCGATGGTGACCAGATGGCCGTTCACGTGCCGCTCTCGCTGGAAGCCCAGCTTGAAGCCCGCGTGCTTATGATGTCGACCAACAACATCCTGCACCCAGCCAATGGTCAGCCGATCATCGTGCCGTCGCAGGACATCGTCCTTGGTCTCTACTATCTCTCGATCATCTCCGACGGCGAGCCCGGCCAGGGCAAGGCCTTTTCGGACATGGGCGAGATCGAGCACGCGCTGCACGAGAAGGTAATCACGCTTCACTCCAAGATCCGCTACCGCTGGGAGGGTCTGGGCGAGGACGGCAAGCCGGTGTCGAAGATCGTCGACACCACCGCGGGCCGTGTCATGCTCTCGCGTGTACTGCCGAAGCATCCGATGCTCCCCTTCGACGTCGTGAACAAGCTCATGACGAAGAAGGAGATCTCCAACATGATCGATGCCGTCTATCGGCATTGCGGTCAGAAGGAATCGGTCATCTTCTGCGATCGCATCATGGCGCTCGGATTCTACAACGCGTTCAAGGCCGGCATCTCGTTCGGCAAGGACGACATGGTGATCCCCGAGAACAAGTGGGAGATCGTCGAGGAGACCCGCGCGCTCGCGAAGGATTACGAGCAGCAGTATCAGGACGGCCTCATCACCCAGGGTGAGAAGTACAACAAGGTCGTCGACGCCTGGGCGAAGTGCTCGGATCGTCTCGCAGGCGAGATGATGGCGCGCATTTCCGCAGTTCAGAAGGACGATGCCGGTCGCGACAAGCCGGTGAACTCCATCTACATGATGTCCCACTCGGGCGCCCGTGGCTCGCCGGCCCAGATGAAGCAGCTGGCGGCGATGCGCGGCCTCATGGCCAAGCCGTCCGGCGAGATCATCGAGACGCCGATCATCTCGAACTTCAAGGAAGGCCTGGACGTGCTCGAGTACTTCAACTCGACGCACGGCGCTCGTAAGGGCCTGGCCGACACCGCGCTCAAGACCGCGAACTCGGGTTATCTGACCCGCCGTCTCGTGGACGTGGCGCAGGACGCGGTCATCCGCGAAACCGATTGCGGAACCGAGAGGGGCATCCGCATGCGGGCCATCATCGATGCCGGCCAAGTGGTCGCATCGCTGGCTTCCCGTATCCTGGGCCGTTCCACGGCCGAGGACCTCGTGGCCGCAGACGGCTCGATCATCGTTCCGAAGGGAACCATGATCGAGGAGGCGCATCTCGAGGCCATCGGCGCTGCCGGCATCCAGGAGGTGAAGATCCGTTCGGTGCTCGTCTGCGAGTCCAAGAACGGCGTCTGCGCCACCTGCTACGGACGTGACCTGGCTCGCGGCACGCCGGTCAATCACGGCGAGGCGGTTGGCGTCATCGCGGCGCAGTCCATCGGCGAGCCGGGCACCCAGCTCACCATGCGCACCTTCCACATCGGCGGTGCGGCTCAGATCGCCGACTCGTCCTTCATCGAGTCGAGCTTCGAAGGCACGATCGGCTTCCGCAACAAGAACATCGCGCGGAACTCCGATGGTGACCTCGTGGTCATGGGACGCAACGTTTCCGTGGTGATCACCGGTGCGGACGGCACCGAGCGCGCGGCTCACCGTCTTCAGTACGGCTCCCGCCTGAAGGTGGACGAGGGCGACACGATCAAGCGCGGTCAGCGCATCGCGGAATGGGATCCCTACACCCGTCCGATCCTCACCGAAATCGACGGTGTGGTGGGCTATGAGGATCTCGTTGACGGCGGCTCGATGATCGAGACCATGGACGAGTCGACCGGCATCGCGAAGCGCGTCGTGATCGACTGGCGCGGTTCGCCGCGCACGGCGGACCTGCGCCCGGCCGTGATCATCGAGGGCAAGGGCGGTAAGGTTGCCAAGCTGCCGCGCGGTGGCGACGCCCGCTACCTGCTTCCGGTGGACGCGATCCTCGCGGCCGATCCGGGCTCCAAGGTCAAGGCCGGCGACGTGCTCGCCCGTGTCTCGACCGAGAGCGCCAAGACCCGCGACATCACGGGCGGTCTGCCGCGCGTGGCGGAGCTGTTCGAGGCCCGTCGTCCGAAGGATGCAGCCATCATCGCGGAGAAGTCCGGCACGATCCAGTTCGGTCGCGACTACAAGAACAAGCGTCGCCTGACGCTGACCCCGCACGATGGCTCCGAGCCGGTGGAATACCTGATCCCGAAGGGCAAGCATATCCACCTGCAGGACGGCGACGTGGTCGAACTCGGTGACTTCATCGTCGACGGGAACCCGGCTCCGCACGACATCCTGGCGATCAAGGGCGTCGAGGAACTGGCCGCTTACCTCGTGAACGAGATCCAGGAGGTCTATCGCCTCCAGGGCGTGCTCATCAACGACAAGCACATCGAGGTGATCGTCCGCCAGATGCTCCAGAAGGTCGAGATCACCGACGGGGGCGATTCCGAGCTCCTCACCGGTGAGCAGATCGACCGACTGGAAATGGAGGAGATCAACGAGCGGCTCGTGACCGAGAAGAAGAAGCCCGCCGTCGGCGTGCCGGTTCTGCTCGGTATCACCAAGGCATCGCTCCAGACGCGCTCCTTCATCTCGGCCGCGTCCTTCCAGGAAACCACCCGCGTCCTTACGGAGGCGGCGGTCAACGGAAAGGTCGACACTCTCGAGGGCCTCAAGGAGAACGTCATTGTCGGCAGCCTGATTCCGGCCGGTACTGGCGCGCTTAACGCCCAGATCAAAGCTGTTGCGCAGCACCGCGACGAATTGATCCTGCAGCAAAAGCGCTCCGAATCCGCTGCTCAGGTGAGCGAGCTGCCCCCCGCGGCTGAATAACGACCGCGAAGACAAAGACCGATCAGGGCCGCCTTCGGGCGGCCCTGTTTTTTTAAAGGCGACTCGATCCTCTTGGGCGGGGCAGGGTAGGCGGCATCGCGGCCGAATGGTTTGCGATCCCGACCTTCTGCATCTCTCGGTAGAGGAAACCCCGAGAATGTCGCAACTTACGAGTGAATAGACCTCCCTCGGCCGGAAATCGCAAAATCTGTTGACTTTCCGCGACTCGAACGGTAGAGAGACCGGACTTTCCGGCTGGCCGTAGATCTTGACTGTTGGGGCGACGAGCTCCGACCCAATCGATCTAAACGCTGCCGAACTCAACCTTGACTGACACAAGTCAGATTTGGGGCACGACCGCGGCTTCGCCGTGGTCCTCTGCATTGGCACCGCGCCAAGGGCTTGAAAACGCCTGTGGCGCGGCTTCGTTTTGCGCAAGCCCCGGCTTGCCGGGCGCTGCGTTGCAGCGTCCATCGTTGAAGACACGCAAAGCCACCGGGTGGTGGTGGGTGAAAGAGGGCAGAGAATGCCAACGATCAGTCAGCTGATCCGCAAGCCGCGGACGGCGCAAAAGAGCCGGAATAAGGTTCCCGCGCTTGAGGCCTGCCCGCAGAAGCGGGGCGTGTGCACGCGCGTTTACACCACGACCCCGAAGAAGCCGAACTCGGCTCTTCGTAAGGTCGCCAAGGTTCGTCTGACCAATGGCTATGAGGTCATTGGCTACATCCCCGGCGAAGGTCACAACCTTCAAGAGCACTCCGTGGTCATGATCCGCGGCGGTCGTGTGAAGGACCTTCCGGGCGTTCGCTATCACATCCTTCGCGGTGTTCTCGACACCCAGGGCGTGAAAAATCGTAAGCAGCGTCGTTCGAAGTACGGCGCGAAGCGGCCCAAGTAAGCCGTCCAACTGTCATTGAGGTCGGAGTCAGCTCATGTCCCGCCGCCACAGCGCCGAAAAGCGTGAGATCATCCCGGATCCGAAATTCGGGGACGTGGTCGTCACGAAGTTCATGAATTCCATCATGTACGACGGCAAGAAGTCCGCTGCCGAGAGCATCGTCTATGGCGCTTTCGATATCATCGAGGCGCGCGCCAAGTCGAACCCGCTCGAGGTGTTCAAGCAGGCGCTCGACAACGTCGCGCCGGCGATCGAGGTTCGGTCCCGCCGCGTCGGTGGCGCCACCTATCAGGTTCCGGTGGAAGTTCGCGCCGAGCGCCGTCAGGCACTCGCGATCCGCTGGATCATTCAGGCCGCTCGCGGCCGTAACGACAAGACCATGGTCGACCGTTTGTCCGCAGAGTTGCTCGATGCCTCGAACAACCGCGGCAACGCCGTGAAGAAGCGCGAAGATACGCACCGGATGGCGGAAGCCAACCGCGCGTTCTCGCACTATCGCTGGTAACGGTTGGACCTTGAGGAGCTGAGCGATGCCCCGCACGCACGCAATTGAGGACTACCGTAACTTCGGCATCATGGCCCACATCGATGCCGGCAAGACGACGACGACCGAGCGTATCCTTTATTACACCGGCAAGTCGCACAAGATCGGTGAGGTCCATGAAGGCGCTGCCACCATGGATTGGATGGAGCAGGAGCAAGAGCGTGGCATCACGATCACGTCCGCTGCAACCACCTGCTTCTGGAACGGCAAGCGTCTGAACATCATCGACACCCCCGGCCACGTGGACTTCACCATCGAGGTGGAGCGCTCCCTGCGCGTGCTCGACGGGGCGGTCTGCGTCCTCGACGGCAACCAGGGCGTCGAGCCCCAGACGGAAACCGTTTGGCGCCAGGCCGACAAGTATGACGTTCCCCGTGTCGTGTTCGTGAACAAGATGGACAAGACCGGCGCAAACTTCTTCAACTGCGTCGACGATATCGTGAAGCGCGTCGCCGGTAAGCCCGTCTGCCTGCAGATCCCGATCGGCGCGGAAAGCGACTTCCGCGGCATGGTCGATCTCATCAAGATGAAGGCTCTGGTGTGGTCCGGCGAGGCACTCGGCGCCAGCTTCGAAGAGGTTGAGATCCCGGCCGAGTTGAAGGACCAGGCTCTGGAATACCGCGGCAAGCTCGTCGAGGCGGCTGTCGAAATGGACGACGACGCGATGGTCGCGTATCTCGAGGGTCAGGAGCCCGACGAGGCGACTCTCCGCCGTCTGGTGCGCACGGCCGTTCAGCGTCGCGCGTTCCATCCGGTTCTCTGCGGCTCGGCCTTCAAGAACAAGGGTGTTCAGCCGCTCCTCGACGCGGTTGTCGACTTCCTGCCGTCTCCGGCCGATCGTGAGGCGATCCAGGGCATCGACTTCAAGACCGAGGAACCGACCACCCGCAAGCCGACCGACGAAGAAGCATTCTCCATGCTTGCCTTCAAGATCATGGACGATCCCTTTGTCGGCACGATTACCTTCTGCCGTGTCTATTCCGGCAAGGTTTCGGCCGGCGAGACGCTTCTGAATTCGGTGCGCGACAAGAAGGAGCGCGTCGGCCGCATGCTGCTCATGCATGCGAACAACCGTGAGGACATCAAGGAGGCCTATGCGGGCGACATCGTCGCTCTCGCCGGCCTTAAGGATACCCGCACCGGCGACACGCTCTGCGATCCCGGCAAGCCGGTGATCCTCGAGAAGATGGAGTTCCCAGAACCCGTCATCGAGATCGCCATCGAGCCGAAGTCGAAGGGTGACCAGGAGAAGCTCGGCCTTGCTCTGGCGAAGCTCGCGGCGGAGGATCCATCCTTCCGCGTTTCGACAGACCAGGAATCCGGACAGACCATCCTGAAGGGCATGGGCGAACTGCACCTCGACATCAAGGTCGACATCCTCCGTCGTACCTACAAGGTCGATGCCAATGTGGGCGCTCCGCAGGTGGCCTATCGTGAGACGATCACGAAGAAGGCCGAAGTGGATTACACCCATAAGAAGCAGACCGGCGGCACGGGCCAGTTCGCCCGCGTCAAGCTCGTCGTTCAGCCGAACGATCAGGGCGCCGGTTTCGCCTTCGAGTCCAAGATCGTCGGCGGCGCGGTTCCGAAGGAATACATCCCGGGCGTCGAAAAGGGCCTGAATTCGGTGGTGGGTGCCGGTGTCGTCGCCGGCTTCCCGGTGGTCGACCTCAAGGTCGAACTCATCGACGGTGCCTTCCACGAGGTCGACTCGTCGGCTCTGGCCTTCGAAATCGCGTCTCGCGCAGCACTCCGCGAAGCCCTTCAGAAGGGTGGTTCGGTTCTGCTCGAGCCGGTGATGAAGGTTGAGGTCACGACGCCGGAGGACTACACCGGTTCCGTGATCGGCGACTTGAACTCGCGTCGTGGCCAGATCCAGGGTCAGGACATGCGCGGCAACGCAGTGGTCATCAATGCGATGGTCCCGCTCGCCAACATGTTCGGCTACGTCAACACCCTGCGCGGCATGAGCCAGGGTCGGGCGAGCTACACCATGCAGTTCGACCACTATGAACAGGTGCCGTCGAACGTGGCTGCCGAGGTTCAGGCGAAGTACGCCTGAACCCACTGAACAACAACAGATTGATTTAAGGAACGGGTGCCACGATGGCGAAGGAAAAGTTTGAGCGGACGAAGCCGCACTGCAACATTGGGACGATTGGGCACGTTGACCACGGCAAGACGTCTCTGACGGCGGCGATCACGAAGGTTCTGGCGGAGTCTGGCGGTGCGACGTTCACGGCCTACGACCAGATCGACAAGGCGCCGGAGGAGAAGGCGCGCGGGATCACGATCTCGACCGCTCACGTGGAATACGAGACGACGAACCGGCACTATGCCCACGTCGACTGCCCCGGCCACGCCGACTATGTGAAGAACATGATCACCGGCGCGGCGCAGATGGACGGCGCGATCCTGGTGGTGTCGTCGGCGGACGGCCCGATGCCGCAGACCCGCGAGCACATCCTCCTGGCGCGCCAGGTCGGCGTTCCGGCGCTGGTGGTGTTCATGAACAAGGTCGACATGGTCGACGATCCCGAGCTTCTCGACCTGGTCGAGCTCGAGGTGCGCGAGCTGCTGTCGAAGTACGACTTCCCCGGCGACGACATTCCGATCGTCAAGGGCTCGGCGTTGTGCGCGCTGGAGGACCGTTCGCCTGAGATCGGCCGCGATGCGGTGCTGAAGCTGATGGCCGAGGTCGACCGCTACATCCCGCAGCCGGAGCGTCCGGTGGATCAGCCGTTCCTGATGCCGATCGAGGACGTGTTCTCGATTTCGGGCCGCGGCACGGTGGTGACGGGCCGCGTCGAGCGCGGCATTGTCAAGGTTGGCGAGGAAGTGGAGATCGTCGGCCTGAAGGCGACGCAGAAGACGACGGTGACCGGCGTCGAGATGTTCCGCAAGCTGCTCGACCAGGGCCAGGCGGGCGACAATGTCGGCGTTCTGCTGCGCGGCACGAAGCGCGAGGACGTGGAGCGCGGCCAGGTGCTGTGCAAGCCGGGCTCGATCAAGCCGCACACCAAGTTCAAGGCCGAGGCATACATCCTGACCAAGGAGGAGGGCGGGCGTCATACGCCGTTCTTCACCAACTACCGTCCGCAGTTCTACTTCCGCACGACCGACGTGACGGGCGTGGTGAAGCTGCCTGAGGGCACGGAGATGGTGATGCCGGGCGACAACGTCGCGATGGAAGTGGAGCTGATTGCTCCGATCGCGATGGAAGAGAAGCTGCGCTTCGCCATCCGCGAGGGCGGCCGCACCGTCGGTGCCGGCGTCGTCGCTCAGGTCATGGACTAATTCGAAGAGGATCAAAGGAGTTGGCCGGTTCGGCCGGCCTTCTCCCTTGTTGAGGTCAACCCATGAACGGTCAGAATATTCGCATTCGCCTTAAGGCGTTCGACCATCGGATCCTCGACGCTTCGACACGGGAAATCGTGTCGACCGCGAAGCGGACCGGCGCTCAGGTGCGCGGGCCTATCCCGCTGCCGACGCGCATTGAGCGCTTTACGGTGCTTCGCTCGCCGCACATCGACAAGAAGTCGCGGGAGCAATTCGAGATGCGCACTCACAAGCGTGTTCTCGATATCGTGGACCCCACTCCCCAGACGGTGGACGCGCTGATGAAGCTCGACCTCGCCGCGGGCGTGGACGTGGAGATCAAGCTCTAAGCCTCTGGGCTTGGAGCTTTCGGTAGGACACGCCGAGAGGATACGCACATGCGCTCAGGCGTCATTGCACAGAAGGTCGGGATGACACGCATCTTCACGGATGCGGGCGAACATGTCCCGGTAACGGTTTTGAAGGTCGATCAGTGCCAAGTGGTCGCCCATCGGACCAAGGACAAGAACGGCTATACCGCGCTGCAGGTCGGCGTCGGCAAGGCCAAGGTGAAGAACGTTTCGAAGGCCGAGCGCGGACGGTTCGCCGTCGCCAAGGTCGAGCCGAAGCGCAAGCTCGCGGAATTCCGCGTCTCCGAGGATGCTGTCATCCCGGTGGGCGCCGAAATCACCGCTGATCACTTCGTCGTCGGTCAGTTCGTGGACGTCACGGGCACCACGACGGGTAAGGGCTTTGCCGGCGGCATGAAGCGCTGGAACTTCGGCGGTCTGCGCGCCACTCACGGCGTGTCGGTTTCGCACCGTTCGATCGGTTCGACCGGTGGCCGCCAGGATCCGGGCAAGACGTTCAAGAACAAGAAGATGCCGGGTCACCTCGGTGCCGAGCGCGTGACCACGCAGAACCTGCGTGTCGTGTCAACGGACCCCGAGCGCGGTCTGATCCTGGTCGAGGGCGCCGTTCCCGGCGTCGCCGGCGGCTGGATCTTCGTTCGCGACGCGGTGAAGCGCAAGCTGCCCAAGGAAGTGCCGATGCCCGGCGCGTTCCGGACGGGCGACAACGAAGCTGCGCCGGCCGTTCAGGCTGACCAGGCCCAAGAGGAGAACGCGTGATGAAACTCGACGTCACCACGCTCGAGGGTAAGAAGGCCGGCTCGGTCGACCTCGATGAGGCCATCTTCGGTCTCGATCCGCGCGCCGATCTTCTCGCCCGGTGCGTCCGCTGGCAGCTCGCGAAGCGCCAGGCCGGAACGCATGCGGTGAAGAACCGTTCGGCGATCGATCGGACCACGAAGAAGGTCTACAAGCAGAAGGGCACCGGTAACGCCCGCCACGGCGCTGCGAGCGCTCCCCAGTTCCGGGGCGGCGGACGCGCCTTCGGCCCGCAGGTCCGTAGCCATGCGCACGATCTGCCCAAGAAGGTCCGGGCTCTTGCGCTGAAGCATGCGCTCTCGTCCAAGGCCAAGGACGCTTCGCTCATCGTCGTCGACGAAGTGCAGCTCTCCGAAGGTAAGACGAAAGCTCTCGTCGAGCGGTTCGGAAAGCTCGGGCTCGCGAATGCCCTGATCATCGGCGGCGCCGAGATCGAGGCCAACTTCCAGCGGGCGGCGCGCAACATCCCGAACATCGACGTCCTGCCGGTGCAGGGCATCAACGTCTATGACATTCTCCGTCGCGAGAAGCTTGTTCTCACGAAGGCGGCTGTCGATGCGCTGGAGGCGCGCTTCAAATGAGCCTGGACCCGCGCCATTACGATGTGATCGTAAGCCCGGTCATCACCGAGAAGGCTACGACCCTGTCCGATCAGAACAAGGTCGTTTTCAAGGTGAGGACCGATGCGACGAAGCCGCAGATCAAGGAAGCGGTGGAGAAGCTGTTCGATGTCAAGGTGAAGAGCGTCAACACGCTCGTCACCAAAGGCAAGGTGAAGATGTTCCGCGGCACCCGCGGCCAGCGGTCGGACGTGAAGAAGGCGGTTGTGACCCTCGAAGAGGGCCAGACCATCGATGTCACGACGGGCCTCTGATCGGTTGAGAGAGTGATCCGATGGCTTTGAAGACTTTCAAACCAATCACCCCCGGCCTGCGCCAGCTGGTGATCGTCGACCGCAGCGAGCTCTACAAGGGCAAGCCGGTCAAGACGCTGACGGAGGGCAAGTCGTCCTCCGGCGGCCGCAATAATCTGGGTCGCGTGACTGTCCGCTTCCGTGGCGGCGGTCACAAGCGCACCCTGCGCAATGTCGACTTCAAGCGCCGCGGGCGCCTTGGCGATGTGGCGACCGTGGAGCGGATCGAGTATGATCCGAACCGCACCGCCTTCATCGCTCTGATCCGCTACGCCGATGGCGAGCTGTCCTACATCCTGGCTCCGCAGCGTCTTGCTGTCGGCGATCAGGTGTCGGCCGGTGAGCAGGTCGACATCAAGCCGGGCAACGCGATGCCGATTGGCAACATGCCGGTCGGTACGATCATCCACAATATCGAACTGAAGATCGGCCGCGGCGGCGCCATCGCCCGCTCCGCCGGCACCTACGCTCAGATTGTGGGTCGCGACCAGGGCTATGTGACCGTTCGCCTCAACTCGGGCGAGCAGCGCATGGTTCACGGGCTGTGCTTCGCCAGCGTTGGCGCGGTGTCCAACCCCGATCACATGAATACGTCGATCGGTAAGGCTGGCCGCAACCGCTGGCTGGGTAAGCGCCCGCATAACCGCGGTGTCACCATGAACCCGATCGACCACCCGCACGGTGGTGGTGAGGGCCGCACCTCGGGCGGTCGCCATCCGGTGACGCCGTGGGGCATTCCGACCAAGGGCAAAAAAACCCGTTCGAACAAGCGGACCGACAAGTTCATCGTGTCGAGCCGTCACGCACGGAAGAAGTAAGGACAGAGGCACGTCATGGCACGTTCGCTTTGGAAGGGCCCGTTTGTTGACGGCTACCTCCTCAAGAAGGCCGAGGCTGCCCGTGGTGCGGGCCGCAACGAGGTCATCAAGATCTGGAGCCGTCGCTCCACGATCCTCCCGCAGTTCGTGGGCCTCACCTTCGGGGTCTACAACGGTCAGAAGCACATTCCCGTCTACGTGAGCGAGGAAATGGTGGGTCACAAGTTCGGTGAGTTCTCGCCGACCCGCACTTTCCACGGCCACGCGGCGGACAAGAAGGCGAAGAGGAAGTAAGATGGGTAAGGCCGCGACTCCTCGCGCGCTCAGCGACAATGAGGCTCAAGCCGTCGCTCGCATGCTGCGCGTCAGCCCCCAGAAGCTCAACCTTGTTGCGGCCCTTATCCGCGGCAAGAAGGTTTCTTCGGCTCTCGCCGATCTCGAGTTCTCGCGCAAGCGTATCGCTCGGGACGTCAAGAAGTGCCTCGAGAGCGCTATCGCCAACGCTGAGAACAACCACAACCTCGATGTGGACGATCTCGTCGTCAGCCAGGCTTTCGTGGGCAAGGCGCTCGTCATGAAGCGCTTCCACGCCCGGGCTCGTGGCCGGGGCGCCCGTATCATGAAGCCGTTCTCGAACCTCACGATCGTGGTTCGGGAAGTCGCCGAACAGGCGTAAAGGAGAACCAGATGGGTCAGAAAGTTAACCCGATCGGTCTTCGGCTCGGCATCAACCGGACCTGGGACTCGCGCTGGTTCGCCGGCAAGGGCGAGTACGCAAAGCTGATGCATGAGGACATCGCCATCCGCGATGCCCTGATGAAGCAGCTCAAGCAGGCCGCCGTTTCGAAGATCGTGATCGAGCGCCCGCACAAGAAGTGCCGCGTCACCATCCACTCGGGTCGTCCGGGCGTGGTGATTGGCAAGAAGGGCGCCGATATCGAGAAGCTGCGCAAGCTCGTGGCCAAGATGACGGACGCGGACGTGGCGATCAACATCGTCGAGGTTCGCAAGCCCGAAGTCGATGCGACCCTGGTCGCCGATTCGATCGCTCAGCAGCTCGAGCGTCGTGTCGCGTTCCGCCGTGCCATGAAGCGTGCCGTTCAGTCGGCGATGCGTCTGGGCGCCGAGGGCATCCGCATCAATTGCTCGGGCCGCCTCGGCGGAGCCGAGATCGCCCGTCTCGAATGGTACCGCGAAGGCCGCGTTCCGCTGCACACCTTGCGTGCGGATGTCGATTATGGAACGTCGACGGCTTTCACGACCTATGGCACCTGCGGCATCAAGGTCTGGATTTTCAAGGGCGAAATCCTTGAGCACGACCCGATGGCACAGGATAAGCGCATGAACGACGAGGGAGGCCGCTCGGGTGGCCGCCGCGAGCAGGCGGCGTAACCGAGGGGTCAGGAGAGGTTTGCCATGTTGCAACCGAAGAAAACGAAATTCCGTAAGCAGTTCAAGGGCCGCATTTCCGGTACCGCGAAGGGCGGCACGGACCTCAACTTTGGCCAGTTCGGCCTGAAGGCGATGGAACCCGAGCGTGTCAATGCTCGACAGATCGAGGCGGCTCGCCGTGCGATCACCCGTGCCATGAAGCGTGCCGGCCGTGTTTGGATCCGCATCTTCCCCGACGTGCCGGTGTCGTCCAAGCCGACCGAAGTGCGTATGGGTAAGGGTAAGGGCGCTCCCGAGTTTTGGGCCGCCCGCGTGAAGCCTGGCCGTATCATGTTCGAGATCGACGGGGTGCCGGAGGAGACGGCCCGCGAGGCGCTTCGCCTCGGTGCGGCCAAGCTCCCGATCAAGACGCGTTTCATCCAGCGCATCGCGGAGTGAGGAGGGGATCATGAAGACGAAGCAGAGAGCCTCTGACCTCAAGGCGATGTCGACGGACCAGCTGTCGGACGAGTTGCTGAACCTGAAGAAGGAACAGTTCAACCTCCGGTTCCAGCGCGCGACGGGGCAGCTCGAAAACACCGGGCGCGTTCGTGAGGTCCGCAAGGACATCGCCCGCGTCAAGACGCTGCAGCGCCAGAAGACGGCGCCGGCGAAGGCTTAAGGGGAATCAGGATGCCGAAGCGCGTTTTGCAGGGCGTCGTTGTCAGCGATAAGCAGGACAAGACGGTCGTCGTGAAGGTAGAGCGTCGTTTTACGCACCCGGTCATGAAGAAGACCGTGCGTAAGACGAAGAACTACCACGCTCACGACGAGAATAATCAAGCCAAGGTTGGCGACACGGTCTTCATCGAGGAGTCCAAGCCGCTTTCCAAACTCAAGACCTGGGTGCTCGTGGACCAGCCGAAGGCCTAAGGGTCTTCGATTGGGACTTGTCTTACGAGGGCGGCTCGTGTATACGGCCGCCTTTCTCGACATGAAGGGCAGGGGACGTCAGATCCCCATCAGGCGTAGTCCGGGAAGGCAATCGTGCCTTGGCCCGGAAACCTGTCTGAAACAAAGGAAAGGATCAAAGCCATGATCCAGATGCAGACGAATCTTGACGTCGCCGACAATTCCGGCGCCCGTCGCGTAATGTGCATCAAGGTTCTCGGTGGTTCGAAGCGTAAGTATGCTTCCGTCGGCGATATCATCGTCGTCTCCGTCAAGGAGGCCATTCCGCGTGGCCGCGTGAAGAAGGGCGACGTCATGAAGGCGGTCGTCGTTCGCACGGCCAAGGATATCCGTCGTGCTGACGGGTCCGTAATCCGGTTCGACCGGAACGCCGCGGTTCTGATCAACAATCAGAAAGAGCCCGTGGGCACTCGTATCTTCGGCCCCGTTCCGCGTGAACTGCGCGCCAAGAATCACATGAAAATCATTTCGCTGGCGCCGGAGGTGCTCTAATGGCCGCGAAGATCAAGAAGGGCGATAAGGTCGTCATTCTGGCCGGTCGCGACAAGGGCAAGACCGGCGAGGTTGTTCAGGTTATGCCGAAGGAGGAGCGTGCGCTCGTCCGCGGCGTCAACCTGGTGAAGCGTCATCAGCGCCAGACGGCCTCCCAAGAGGGTGGTATCGTCACGAAGGAGGCGCCGCTGCACCTCTCTAACCTGGCGTATGCAGACCCGAAGGACGGTAAGCCGACCCGGGTTGGTTTCAAGGTTCTGGAGGACGGCCGCAAGGTCCGTTTCGCCAAGCGTTCGGGAGACCTGATCGATGGCTAAGGCTCAGGTGGACGGCTACCTGCCGCGTCTGCGGAAGCACTACGAGGAAGTGGTGCGTCCGAAGCTGATTGAAGAATTCGGCTACAAGAACCCGATGGAAGTTCCGAAGATCGACAAGATCGTTCTGAACATGGGTATCGGCGAGTCGACGGCGGATTCCAAGAAGGCCAGCGTGGCCGCTGCGGATCTCGCTCTCATTGCCGGCCAGAAGCCGGTGATCACGAAGGCCCGCAAGGCGATCTCGCAGTTCAAGGTCCGCGAGAACATGCCGATCGGTGCCAAGGTGACGCTCCGCAAGGCTCGCATGTACGAGTTCATGGATCGCCTTGTGACCGTCGCTCTTCCCCGCGTCCGTGACTTTCGCGGCCTGAACCCGCGGTCTTTCGACGGTCGCGGCAACTACGCCCTTGGCATCAAGGAGCACCTGGTGTTCCCTGAGATCAACTACGACAAGGTCGAGCAGGTTTGGGGTATGGACATCATCATCGCGACGACGGCGAAGACGGACGATGAGGCCCGCGCCCTGCTGCGTCACTTCAACTTCCCGTTCCGGCAGTGAGGACAGACGTCCTCAAACGCGGACACTGGAGAAAATCGAATGGCTAAGAAAAGCGCTATTGAGAAGAACAAGCACCGTCGTGAGCTCGTGAAGAAGTTCTCGGGCAAGCGTACTCGCCTCCTGGCGATTGCGAACGACGAGTCGAAGTCCATGGAGGAGCGCTTCGAGGCGCGCCTCAAGCTCGCCGAGCTTCCCCGCAACGCGAACCCGACCCGCATCCGCAACCGGTGCGAAGTCACGGGCCGCCCGCGGGCCTATTACCGTAAGCTCGGCATGTCGCGTATCGCTCTGCGCGAACTCGGCTCCAACGGCCTGATCCCGGGCCTTGTGAAGTCCAGCTGGTAAGGGAGAGCATCATATGATCAACGATCCGTTGGGCGATATGCTCACCCGTATCCGCAACGCGCAGATGCGTCGTCGCGGAAACGTTTCCACCCCTGGCTCGAAGCTTCGCGCCCGCGTTCTCGACGTGCTCAAGAGCGAAGGCTACATCCGCGATTATTCGCAGACCGAGTTCGGCAACGGCCGGACGGAGTTCTCGATCGAGCTGAAGTACTACGATGGCCAGCCGGTGATCCGCTCGATCGAGCGTGTCTCCAAGCCGGGCCGCCGCGTGTATGCTTCCGTCGGCACCATGCCCCGCGTGGCTGACGGCCTTGGCATCACCATTCTCTCGACGCCCCAGGGCGTGATGGCCGATCATGAGGCCCGTGAGAAGAACGTGGGCGGCGAAGTGCTCTGCAAGGTCTTCTAAGGCCGGTCAGCAGCACAGAACCACGGAGATTACGAAAATGTCTCGAGTAGGCAAGAAGCCCGTCCAGGTTCCGTCCGGTGTGACGGCGTCCGTCGACGGTCAGTTGGTAAAGGTGAAGGGCTCAAAGGGCGAGTTGTCGTTCCTGGTGCCCGAGGAAGTGTCGGTGGCTCTCCAGGACGGCGCCGTGTCGGTTAACCCGCGCGACGAGTCCAAGATTGCCCGGGCCAAGTGGGGCATGTCCCGCGCTCAGGTGGCGAACCTGGTCGAGGGCGTCTCCAAAGGCTTTGAAAAGCGCCTTGAGATCAACGGCGTGGGTTATCGCGCGGCCGTCGCAGGCAAGATGCTGAAGCTTTCGCTCGGCTACAGCCACGACATCGACTATGAGATCCCGGCAGGCGTCACGATCACGACGCCGAAGCCGACCGAAGTGGTCGTCGCGGGCATCGATAAGCAGAAGGTCGGACAGACCGCCGCCGAGATCCGCGAGTACCGCGGCCCGGAGCCCTATAAGGGCAAGGGCGTCAAGTATTCCGACGAATTCATCTTCCGCAAGGAAGGCAAGAAGAAGTAAGGACGACGTATCATGGCTGAGAAGAAGGGCGCCGAAGATCGCCGCAAGGCTCGGGTACGCCGTGCGATCCGTAAGGCAGCGAATGGCCGTCCGCGTTTGTCGGTCTTCCGTTCGTCGAAGCAGATTTACGCTCAGGTTATCGACGACGAGCGCGGCGTAACCGTCGCGTCCGCCTCGACTCTCGAGAAGGACCTGCGGTCCACGCTGAAGACCGGAGCCACCGTCGAGGCGGCGCAGCAGATTGGCAAGCTCGTGGCTGAGCGTGCGGTGAAGGCCGGCATCAAGAATGTCGTGTTCGACCGTGGCGGCTACCTCTATCACGGTCGCGTCAAGGCTCTGGCCGACGCCGCCCGCGAAGGTGGTCTGGATTTCTAAACGGCGGGTAGTATCGAAACACCCTTAGCGAGCGGGCCCGCCGCCCGCGCAAGTGAGAGGTCTCATGGCGAGAGAACCAAGAGAACGTGCTGATCGCGAAGAACGCGACAGCGAATTCGTCGACCGGCTGGTCCATATCAACCGCGTCGCGAAAGTCGTGAAGGGCGGCCGTCGTTTCGGCTTCGCCGCTCTGGTGGTGGTCGGCGACCAGAAGGGTCGCGTCGGCTTCGGTCACGGCAAGGCCCGCGAAGTTCCGGAAGCTATTCGGAAAGCCACGGATGCCGCCAAGCGCTCCATGATCCGCGTAGCGCTCCGCGAGGGCCGCACGCTTCACCACGACGTCAAGGGACGTCACGGTGCGGGTAAGGTCGTCCTCCGCGCTGCCCCCCAGGGTACCGGCATCATCGCCGGCGGTCCTATGCGCGCCGTCTTCGAGACGGTCGGCATGCAGGACGTGGTCGCCAAGTCGCTCGGCTCTTCGAACCCCTACAACCTCGTTCGCGCGACTTTCGACGCGCTCAAGAACGAGGACAGCCCGCGCTCGGTCGCTGCACGTCGTGGCCTCAAGGTCTCGACGCTCCAGGCTCGCCGCCGCGACTCGTCCGACGCCGATGTCGGCGCCGAAGCGTAAGGGAGGCTGATCCATGGCGAAGAAGCCTTCCGCCGAGACGGCGAAAACCATCACCGTTGAGCAGGTCGGATCTCCGATCCGTCGCGAGGCCAAGCAGCGCCAGACGCTGGTCGGCCTGAAGCTCAACAAGCTTCATCGGACCTCGACGCTTGTCGACACCCCTGCGGTGCGCGGCATGATCGAGAAGGTCAAGCACCTCGTGCGCGTTGTCGACGGGCAGTGAGGAGAGCGTCATGAAACTCAATGAAATTCGTGACAACGAAGGCGCCACCAAGAACCGGATGCGTGTCGGCCGTGGCATCGGCTCGGGCAAGGGCAAGACCGGTGGCCGCGGCGTGAAGGGTCAGACGTCCCGTACCGGCGTCGCGATCAAGGGCTTTGAAGGCGGTCAGATGCCGTTGCATCGTCGTCTGCCGAAGCGTGGCTTCAACAAGCCGAACGCGATCGACCTGAACGAGGTCAATCTCGGTCGGATCCAGCAGGCCGTGGATGCGGGCAAGCTCGATAAGAGTGCAACCGTCACCAATGAGGCTCTGGTTGCCGCCGGCGTGCTTTCCAAGCCCCGTGACGGCGTGAAGATCCTCGGTGTCGGCGAACTGAAGGCCAAGCTGTCCTTCCAGGTGGCCGGCGCGTCGAAGTCTGCCGTCGCGGCGATCGAGAAGGCCGGCGGCTCGGTGACCGTCCTGGGTGCTGTTGCACAGGCGTAAACCGAGGCTTACATCGGTGAAAGATCCAAGCGGCGGCCCGCGTCTGATCGTGAGGCCGCCGTTTGCGTGATGACGATCACGTATCCAGTTAGTCAAGGACGAGAACGATGGCTTCAGCAGCCGAGCAACTTGCCGCCAACATCAATTTCGGCGCGATCGCCAAAGCCGAGGAATTGAAGAAGCGCATTTGGTTCACTCTCGGTGCGCTGCTGATCTATCGGCTTGGCACTTATATTCCACTGCCGGGCATCAATCCCGAGGCACTGCGGCAAAGCTTCCAGAGCGCCAGCGGCGGTGTTCTCGGGCTCTTCAACATGTTCTCGGGCGGCGCCGTGGAGCGCATGGCGATCTTCGCCCTGAACATCATGCCCTATATCTCGGCCTCGATTATCATCCAGCTCCTGACCTCGGTTTTGCCATCGCTCGAGTCCCTGAAAAAGGAAGGCGAAGCGGGGCGGAAGATCCTCAACCAGTATACCCGCTACCTGACGGTCCTCCTTGCCTTGTTCCAGTCCTGGGGTATCGCGGTCGGCTTGCAGAGCTCCGGCAGCATCGTGAGCGCGCCCGGGCCGTTCTTCCTGATCTCGACCGTGATCACTCTGACCGGCGGCACCATGTTCCTTATGTGGCTGGGCGAGCAAATCACGTCGCGCGGCATCGGCAACGGCACGTCGCTGATCATCTTCGCCGGCATCGTCGCCAACCTGCCGCACGCGATTGCGGGGACCCTGGAGCTTGGCCGGCAGGGAGCCATCTCGACCGCGGTCATCCTCGGCGTTATCGTGATGGCCGTCGCGATCATCTATTTCGTCGTGTTTATGGAGCGCGCCCAGCGCCGCTTGCTGATCAACTACCCTAAGCGCCAGGTGGGCAATCGGATGTACGAGGGCCAGACCTCGTTCCTGCCGCTGAAGCTCAACACATCTGGCGTGATCCCGCCGATTTTCGCGTCGTCCCTTCTTTTGCTGCCGGCGACCATCGCCAGTTTCCAGAGCGCGGGCGACGGCACCGGCTTCGTGGCGACGCTCACGGCCTATCTTGGCCATGGGCGTCCGGCCTACATGTTTCTCTATGCGGCGCTGATCGCGTTCTTCGCCTTCTTCTACACTGCCATCGTGTTCAACCCCCAGGAGACGGCCGACAACCTGAAGAAGCACGGCGGCTTCATTCCAGGCATCCGGCCCGGCGAGCGGACAGCCGAATATATCGATCAGGTGTTGACACGCATCACGGTTCTCGGTGCAGCTTATCTGGTCGTCATCTGTCTGATTCCGGAGCTTCTGGTCTCGTATGCGGCGCTGCCGTTCTATTTCGGCGGAACCTCACTCCTGATCGTCGTCTCGGTCACGATGGATACGGTGGCCCAGGTCCACGGTCATCTTCTCGCCCATCAGTACGAAGGGCTCGTGAAGAAGGCCAAGCTCAAGGGCGCCAGGCGGCGCTGAGCCGTCGTCCCGCCGTCAGGGCGGGACTGTCGACGAAGTCAGGGGGACGTCGATGAGAATCATTCTGCTGGGGCCGCCGGGGGCCGGAAAAGGCACTCAGGCCGTGCGCATGGTCGAGCGGCTGGGTATTCCCCAGCTTTCGACAGGCGACATGCTCCGGGCGGCGGTGGCCGCCGGAACCACGGTTGGCCTGAAGGCCAAGGAGATCATGGATCGCGGCGATCTGGTGTCGGATGACGTGGTCGTCGGCATCATTGCCGACCGGATCGAGGAGCCGGATGCCAAGGCCGGCTTCATCCTCGACGGGTTTCCGCGCACGGTCGCCCAGGCCGAAGCCTTCGATGCGATGCTTGCCGAGAAGGGCCTCAAGCTCGACGCAGTCATCGAGTTCAAGGTCAACGAGGTCGAACTCGTGGACCGGATCGTCAAGCGCGCCAAGGAGACCGAGGCCCGCGGCGAGCCCGTCCGCAAGGATGATAACCCGGACGTGTTCAAGACCCGGCTCGAGGCCTACCGGAAGCAGACTGCACCGCTCTCCGCTTATTATGCCGGGAAGGGGCACCTCAAGACCGTCGACGGCATGAAGCCCATCGACGACGTCACCGAGGCGGTCAAAACCATCCTCGGCCGATGAGGGCAGGGGCCATTCGAGCCCCTGCAATTCAGCCCTCGAAGCGAGGATCATCGCCGATCAGGAGATCCCTTAGGTTCTTCGGGGCCGGAAAATCGTACCCGCTTGCGGGCTTTTCGAAACAAAGCCTGCCGGTCTTGTGCTAATCGCTGCAATAGATGCGAGTGCCGATCATCTGTGAGGTCAGGATCAGGGCTTGCATGGCATCGACACCGTAGCCGGCCTCCTCCTGCCGGCCATCCCGCCAATCGATCGCGTAGCGGCAGCGCCAGTCTCCATTGCTTTCTTTGGGGGCAAACAAGCAAATTGGAATGGGGGTGGTCGCACCATCCCTTGTTGCATATTCAAGGTTTCGCTTTGCGATAAGCATATCTAAAACTCAGCAGTTGAGCTGGGGTCTTGGATCTCCGTTCAGACACGCGGCATAACGGGCATTCGCCTGCCTGTAACAATTTCTGCGATCTACTGGCCCGCATAGGAATAGATCTCTCTCTAATAGAACTTCGCACTCTCTTTCTTTCCTGCGAGAAGTAGCCGGAATGACAAGAGATTTGCCTGCCTGAGATTGGGGCTTTCACTCATATAAAGATTCAGGAAACTGCCTTGATAGGGTGCCGCCTTCACCGCTCCAGCGACCCAGTTGGTATGCGAGGCTGATGAGGATCATAGCGTCGCTCAATAACGCGACGTAGCCGGACTTCTTCGACTTGGCCGCGAAGCAGAGCTAAATCCGACTGCAAGCGGACCATCTCTCTTCGGAAGCGTGTAAGCCGAGACATCATGCTCTCGCATCAACACATTTTTCCGGAACGCAGTATCATTTAATGATTCAGAGGAGAACAAGAAGAGAACATGACTTCTGCTGCGACACGCAGATGGCTTTAATGAAGGAGTTTAAATCCCTTGACGTGCCTTCCCCAATACGCTAGGGAACCGGTTCTCGCAAAAGAAGACGCGATCCGGAGGGCTTCGACAGGGGCCGCTCCGTATTGTCGTGTTCTCACAACCCGCGCAAGGGCCGGCCTCCACCGGACGCGCGATAACGCCACCGAAGCCTAAAGCTTCGCCACATGGAGATGGACGATGGCCCGTATTGCAGGCGTCAACATTCCGACCAACAAGCGCGTCGTGATCGCGCTTCAGTACATCCACGGCATCGGGGCCAAGAAGGCCCAGGAGATCGTGGAGAAGGTGAACATCCCGGCCGAGCGCCGCGTGAACCAGTTGACCGACGCCGAGGTGCTGCAGATCCGCGAGACGATCGACCGCGATTATATCGTGGAAGGCGATCTGCGCCGCGAAGTTTCGATGAACATCAAGCGCCTGATGGATCTCGGTGCCTATCGTGGCCTTCGTCATCGCCGTTCGCTGCCGGTCCGCGGCCAGCGTACGCACACGAATGCCCGCACCCGCAAGGGCAAGTCGAAGCCGATCGCCGGCAAGAAGAAGTAATTTCCCGTGGCCACCGGCAACGGTGGCCCTTTGCTCCCGAGCGCCTGGCATGACGGGCGCGTTTGAAGGATTCTGACATATGGCTAAAGAAGCTACCCGCGTCCGCCGTCGCGAACGCAAGAACATCGTGTCCGGCGTCGCCCACGTGAACGCCTCGTTCAACAACACGATGATCACGATCACCGACGCCCAGGGCAACACCATCTCCTGGTCCTCGGCCGGCGCGATGGGTTTCAAGGGCTCGCGGAAGTCGACTCCCTATGCGGCTCAGGTTGCAGCTGAGGATGCGGCCCGCAAGGCTGCCGAGCACGGCATGCGTACCCTGGAGGTCGAGGTTTCAGGTCCCGGCTCCGGCCGTGAATCCGCTCTTCGGGCGCTCCAGTCGGCTGGTTTCACGGTCACTTCGATCCGTGACGTGACGCCGATCCCGCACAACGGCTGCCGCCCGCGCAAGCGTCGTCGCGTCTAAGGTCATCCAGCGCGTGGGTCCGCCCACGCGCATCCCGGTTTCAAGGGTAGGTTTCAAGCCTCCCTTCAAGCCGTACCTTCAAGAGGTGTGGTTGTGATCCAAAAGAACTGGCAAGAGCTGATTAAGCCCAACAAGCTCGAAGTCGCTCCCGGCGACGATCCGAAGCGCATTGCGACGGTTGTGGCCGAGCCCCTCGAGCGCGGTTTCGGTACGACGCTCGGCAACTCCCTGCGCCGCGTGCTGCTGTCGTCCCTCCAGGGCGCGGCGGTGACGTCGATTCATATCGACGGCGTGCTGCACGAGTTCTCTTCCATTCCGGGCGTCCGCGAGGACGTGACGGATATCGTCCTCAACGTGAAGACCATCGCCATCAAGATGCAGGGCGAGGGTCCGAAGCGCATGACGCTTCGCAAGACCGGCCCCGGTCTGGTGACGGCAGGCGACATCAATACCGTTGGTGACGTGCAGATCCTGAACCCGGAACTGGTGCTTTGCACCCTCGACGAGGGCGCCGAGATCCGCATGGAGTTCACCGTCGATACCGGCAAGGGCTACGTTCCGTCCGAGCGCAACCGCGCCGAGGATGCTCCGATCGGTCTCATCCCGGTCGATTCCCTCTACAGCCCGGTGAAGAAGGTGTCCTATCGGATCGAGAACACCCGTGAGGGCCAGATTCTCGACTACGACAAGCTCATCATGACGGTGGAGACCAACGGCGCCGTGACCCCCGAGGACGCAGTGGCATACGCCGCGCGCATCCTTCAGGATCAGCTCCAGGTCTTCGTCAACTTCGAGGAGCCCCGCAAGGAAGAGGCCGCCGCCGCTGCGCCGCAGCTGCCGTTCAATCCTGCGCTTCTCAAGAAGGTCGATGAGCTCGAGCTGTCGGTCCGTTCGGCGAACTGCTTGAAGAACGACAACATCGTCTATATCGGCGACCTGATCCAGAAGTCCGAGGCGGAAATGCTCCGCACCCCGAACTTCGGTCGTAAGTCGCTCAACGAGATCAAGGAAGTCCTGGCTTCCATGGGCCTCCATCTCGGCATGGACGTGCCCGGCTGGCCGCCGGAGAACATCGAAGATCTCGCCAAGCGCTTCGAAGAGCATTACTGAGCGGTGAATGGGGAATAGGAAGGGCGAACGGATCGCAACCGTTCGCCACTTACTTTCCGCCACTCGCCATAAAGAAGGACGGCCGACCCTTGGCACGGCGGCCGGAAGATCAAGGAGAAAGCCATGCGTCACGGATTTAGAGGCCGTCGGTTCAACCGCACGTCCGAGCATCGTAAGGCCATGTTCGCCAATATGGCGGCTGCGCTGATCAAGCACGAGCAGATCGTCACCACCCTTCCCAAGGCGAAGGACCTGCGTCCCGTCGTCGAGAAGCTGATCACCCTCGGCAAGCGCGGTGATCTTCACGCCCGCCGTCAGGCGATGTCGCAGCTTCGTGACGAGGACATGGTGAAGAAGCTCTTCGCCGTCCTCGGACCGCGCTATCAGGACCGCCAGGGCGGCTACACCCGCGTCCTCAAGGCCGGTTTCCGCTTTGGCGACAATGCCCCGATGGCTGTGATCGAGTTCGTGGACCGCGACGTCGATGCGCGCGGCCAGGATTCGGGCCCGACACAGCGGGAAGAGATCGTCGAGGCAGCCGAGTAAGCCTTCCGGCTCCAATGGTTTTCAAGAAGGGCGGTCCTTGGGGCCGCCCTTTTTGCTGGCGAAGCTTCTGTGGACCCATGGGCGGTAGTCCTGGAATTTGAAGGTTTCGCACCCACGTTCTATCAAGCCTCACTTTGCCCGAACGGATTCGCCAGCATGTGCCCAGTCTCCCTCCGCCGCTCGCTCATCGCTGCCGCCCTGGCCGTTCTCGGGGCGGTTGGCGCCCATGCCCAGACGCCGTCCCAGAACCGGGCCGTGCCGGACAGCCAGGCGCAGATCCAGCTCTCATTCGCGCCCATCGTCCGCCGCACGTCCGGCGCAGTGGTGAATGTCTATGCCACCCGGTCCGAGCGTCGCCAGAATGCTGCCATGGAAGAGTTCTTCCGGCGCTTCTTCGGGGATGGCAGTGGGCCCAGCGTGCCTCCTGGCCGCTCACAGACCTCTCTCGGCTCCGGTGTCATCGTCGATCCGTCCGGTCTCGTGATCACCAACAATCATGTGATCGAGAACATGACCGAGGTGAAGGTGGCGCTGGCGGATCGGCGCGAGTTCGAAGCGGACATTCTGCTGCGCGACCAGCGCAGTGACCTCGCCGTGCTCAAGCTGAGGGACTCCGGTGATCTTCAGGTGCTCGAACTTGGGAATTCGGAGGCGCTCCAGGTCGGCGATCTCGTCCTGGCGGTCGGAAACCCCTTCGGGGTCGGGCAGACAGTGACCCAGGGCATCGTTTCCGCCCTTGCCCGCACCCAGGTCGGCGTGACCGACTACCAGTTCTTCATTCAGACTGATGCAGCCATCAATCCAGGCAATTCGGGCGGCGCGCTCATCGACATGAACGGCCGTCTGGTCGGCATCAATACGGCAATCTTCTCCCGTTCGGGCGGCAATATCGGCATCGGCTTTGCCATTCCCTCGAGCATGGTCCAGGTGGTGCTGAACTCGGCCCGCAGCGGCGCGCGCAATGTGGTTCGGCCCTGGCTCGGCGCCCGATTGCAGGCGGTTGACGGCGAGATCGCCACGAGCATCGGCCTGCCACGCCCGACCGGCGTCCTCGTCACGTCCGTCTATGACAAGGGACCCGCCGCCGAGTCCGGCTTGAAGCGTGGGGATGCCATCCTTGCTGTCGACGGCCAGGTCATCGATAACCCCGATGCCTTCGGCTATCGGTTCACGCTGAAAGGCACGCAAGGCCAGACGCCCCTGACAATCCTGCGAAACGGCAAGCGGATGGACCTGCAGGTCAAACTCCTGCCGCCGCCGGAAATTCCTCCGCGTGAACCCGTCAAGGTGACGAGCCGCTCGCCGCTTTCCGGCGCGACGCTGGTCAACATGTCGCCCGCTGTTGCCGAGGAACTGCAGGTCGATATTTCCGACGATGGGGTGGTCGTGGCAGATCTGGACGAGAATGGCGTCGCCGCCAGCCTCGGGTTCCAGAAGGGGGATCAGATTGTCGCCGTCAACGGCGAACGGTTGGCCTCGACAAAGGACGTGGAACGGCTGGGAAGGCGTGGGAATGGCTACTGGGAGATCACGATCAACAGGGGCGGAAGGATCTTCACCACCGTTCTCGGCCGATGAGTCCTTGTGCTCTCTCCCACGGATTCGGGCTCGGATCCGGAATGCGGCATCGTAACCTCCTATGAGCGACCTGTTCTCCTCCGCCGGCCTCGACCAGAACGCACCGCGGCCATTGGCCGACCGGATGCGACCGACGACCCTGTCGGAGGTCGTGGGCCAGGATCATCTCGTCGGTCCGGACGGTATCCTGACGCGGCTGATCGCCTCGAAAACCCTCGGTTCACTGATCTTCTGGGGTCCTCCCGGCACCGGAAAGACGACGGTGGCAAGGCTCCTCGCTCATGAGACGGACCTTCATTTCGAGCAGATCTCGGCGATTTTTTCCGGAGTCGCCGATCTCAAGAAGGTCTTCGAGGCCGCGAGGGGCCGCCGTTCCACGGGTAGAGGCACACTGCTTTTCGTCGACGAGATTCACCGCTTCAACCGGGCACAGCTCGATGCCTTTCTTCCGGTGATGGAGGACGGCACGATCACGCTCGTCGGCGCCACGACGGAAAATCCCTCCTTCGAGCTCAACGCAGCGCTTCTCTCCCGCGCACGGGTCCTCATTTTCAAGTCGCTCGACGAGGAAGCTATCCGGAAAATCCTGCTGAGGGCGGAGGAAGTCTCGGAAAAGCCCCTGCCGGTCGATGAAAAGGCGCGGGCCTCTCTCGTACGCATGGCGGATGGTGATGGCCGTGCGGCCCTGACCCTGGCGGAGGAGGTATGGCGCTCGGCGAAGCCGGGGGAGATCTTCAATGCGGGGCAGATGCAGGACATCATCCAGCGCCGTGCCCCGATCTACGACAAGGGGCAGGAGGGGCATTACAACCTGATTTCGGCTCTGCACAAGACAATCCGCGGTTCCGATCCGGATGCGGCCCTCTACTATCTGGCCCGCATGCTTGATGCCGGCGAGGATCCACTCTTCATCGCCCGCCGGCTGGTGCGCATGGCGGTAGAGGATATCGGCCTTGCCGATCCGCAGGCCCTCGTCGTCGCGAATGCCGCCAAGGATGCCTTCGACTTCCTGGGCTCACCTGAAGGTGAGCTGGCTCTGGCGCAGACGACGGTCTATCTGGCGACCGCACCGAAATCGAATGCGGTCTACACTGCTTTCAAAGCGGCGACGCGGGTAGCGAAGGAGAAGGGCTCCCTCATGCCGCCGAAGACAATCCTCAACGCACCCACCAAGCTGATGAAGAACATTGGGTATGGGGCGACGTACCGCTACGATCATGATGAGCCCGACGCATTTTCGGGGCAGGATTATTGGCCCGAGAAGCTCGAGCCTCAGACCTTCTACGAACCGGTCGACCGCGGCTTTGAACGGGAGATCAGGAAGAGGCTCGACTGGTGGGCGCGGCTGAGGGTGGAGCGGCAGAACAAGTGAATGTTTCCCAGTGCCGCTTCGCAGGGGGCTGATCGTATGACTTCCTATCTCCTCGTCTTCCTCGGCGCCGGGATCGGCGGCGCCCTCCGGCATGGGGTCAATCTCGGATGTGCCCGCTATTGCGGGATTGGATTTCCATGGGGAACCCTCGTGGTGAACATTGTCGGGTCGTTCCTCATGGGCGCGCTCGCCGGATGGCTGGCCTTCAGGGCCGGGGCGGGCTGGAGCCAGCCTGTGCGCCTGTTGCTGACGACGGGAGTTCTCGGCGGTTTCACGACCTTTTCCGCCTTTTCCCTCGATGCCATTCTTATCTGGGAGCGAGGTGAGGCAGGGCTCGCCGCAGGCTATGTCGCCGCTTCGGTCCTCCTCTCACTCGCAGGCCTTGTTGCCGGATTGGCACTGGTGCGCAGCGTCGCTGCCTGACGCGGCGCAGGCCTTCGTTCAACGGATCAGGCTGTCCCATGCGGCCATGGCCGCGTGGGCGATGGCCCGAAGGTCCTCGGCGCTGGCTCCATCGCGGGCCTGAATCGACATTCCCTGCTGGACGCTGAGGTAGAAGCGGGCCATCGCCGTCTTGTCGACAGTAGGCGGCAAGTCGCCCTCGTTCACGGCACGGGCGAGCCGCGCCTCGATGGCGGCAAGTCCCCGCGCGCGGGCCTCCACGACCATGGCGCCGAGACGATCGCAGCCCTCGTTCGCGACGGCGGAGAGCGTCACCATGCATCCACCCGGGCCGTTGGGAGAGGCGAGGGCCGTGGCGGAAGCCAGGAGGAAGCCCTCGATTCCTGTGCGAGCCGTCGTGGCCTCCTCCAAAGGACGCCAGATCAGCGGCTTCACAACGGACTCGTAGTGGCCGAGCGCCTCCGCATAGAGATCCTCCTTGCTTCCGAACGCCGCATAGAGGCTCGGCGAGCCGATCCCCATGGCGCTGCACAGATCTGACATGGAGGTTGCCGTGAAGCCTTTCTGCCAAAAGAGCCGCATTGCCGCTGTGAGGGCGGCGGCGCGGTCGAAGCTTCTTGGGCGTCCTCGTTCGGCCATATCGATCTTTCTGTATCGATCAACACATAATTCTGTTGACAGCTTGGAACAAGGGGATCACCTATTTTATATCGATCATTACAGAAAGATGCAGACATGACGTATCTCGTTGGCAGGCGCGCGCTGGTGACAGGTGCGAGCAGGGGAATCGGGGCAGCAATCGCGAAGACCTTGGCGCGGGACGGGGCAGATGTGGCAATCACCTATGAACGCTCGGCGGATCGGGCCGCCGGGGTTGTCCGCGACATCGAGGCGCTGGGGCGGCGCGCTTTTGCAATTGCCGCCGACAGCGCCGATCCGGATGCGGTTCGACGCTCGGTGCAGGAGGCCGCCAGTGGCCTGGGCGGTCTCGACATCCTCGTCAACAATGCCGGAATTGCCCGGGGCGGACCATTCGAGGCCATGAGTGTCGAGGACATCGACGCGACACTCGCGGTCAATATCCGCTCGGTTGTGCTCGCTTCCCAGGCTGCACTGGCGCATCTCGGCGAGGGTGGCCGCATCATCAATATCGGCAGCTGCCTGGCGGAGCGCGTCACGAAGCCGGGTGTCACGGTCTATTCGATGAGCAAGTCCGCTTTGATCTCCCTGACGAAGGGACTCTCCCGGGAACTGGGCCCGCGCGGCATCACCGTCAACATCGTCCATCCCGGTCCGACCGACACGGACATGAACCCCGCGGACGGCCCCCAGGCGGAGGGACAGCGGACCCTCATGTCGGTCGGCCATTACGGGACTGCCGACGACATCGCGGCGATGGTCGCATTCCTCGCCGGTCCGCAAAGTCGGCAAATCACCGGAGCCGGCTTTACGGTCGACGGGGGATTGAACGCCTGAATCGGGGCGGCGGCCCCGTGAGAGGACGCTGCGGGACCCGTCCGACCTCCCGAAGCCTCGATTGCCGCCCGCGCCGCGCTCTGTTACCCACTGTTTCATGAGACAGAGCGGTTCAGGACGAAACGGCGCCCGCGGCGGACGGTCGGGGATGCGGGAGAGGGTTCCCTCTCGCGAGAGCAAGCGCGCGCGCCCAGGCGATACCCAGAAGCCGCGGTCTGCAAAGCCCGCGGCGGCAAAGGAACGGCCGCCGGCCGCGTCGCGCACAAAGCCGGCTGCGGAGGCGCCGCGCCGGCCGACGCGTGCCGAGGCCAAGGCGGCAGCGCAGGAGACGTTGGCGACCGGCGTCCAGACCCTCGTGGTCGAACCCGATGAGGCCGACATGCGTGTCGACCGTTTCCTGGTGGCGCGGTTCCCGCAGCTCGCCTTCACTCATATCCAGCGCATCGTCCGCAAGGGCGAGCTGCGCGTCGACGGCAAACGGGCACAGCCGAACGACCGCCTGCAGGCCGGACAGAAGGTCCGTATTCCGCCGCTCAAGCTCGACCAGCCGAAGCTCGTGGCGCGCAGCACCGTGAAGGAGCAGGGCGACCGGGACTTCCTGAAGTCGATTACTCTCTACGAGGACAAGGACGTCCTTATCATCAACAAGCCCATGGGGCTCGCCGTGCAGGGTGGGTCCGGCACCACGCGTCACGTGGACCAGCTTCTCGAATCCATGCGTGACGACGAGGGACAGAGGCCCCGGCTCGTACACCGTCTCGACAAGGACACCGCAGGTTGCCTCGTCATTGCAAAGACGCGGTTCGCCGCGTCGACCATGGCGAAATCCTTCCGTTCCCGCACGACCCGCAAGATCTACTGGGCACTTGTGGCCGGCGTGCCGCGGGTCCGACAGGGGCGGATCTCCACCTATCTTGCGAAGGAGGGAGAGGAGGGCGATTCCCGGATGCGGGTCGCGCGCCACGGCGACGAGGGAGCGAGCCACGCACTCACCTATTATGCGGTCGTGGAGACAGCGGCGCAGAAGCTCGCCTGGATGTCGCTCAAGCCGGTCACGGGACGGACGCACCAGCTGCGCGCCCATACGGCCCATATCGGCCATCCGATCGTCGGAGACCCGAAGTATTTCGACATCGAGAACTGGGAATTGCCGGGCGGCATCCAGAACAAGCTGCATCTTCTGGCTCGACGCATCGTGATCGCGCATCCCAGAACCGGCAAACCGATCGATGTTACTGCTCCGCTGCCCCCGCATATGCAGCAAAGCTTCAACCTTCTTGGATTCGATACCGGTCGCTATGACCCGATCGTCGATGCGCCCGAGGATTAACGCGCGTCACAATTCTTAAAATCTTTCTTCTCGTAGTCGCACTTTTGCCGCGCCGTGGGTGCAGCATAGGTCGTCTCGGCAAGTCCTTGTGGCAGGCCGGGCCATTGCAAGGAGAAAGATCGATGGAACATAAGCATCTTGATCAGCTCCGTAGCGTAGCCGATGTTCAGCCGAGGTCGATGACTCGGCAGGAGCGCCTACAGCGTTGGGTCGAGCTTCTCGAGCGGAACCCCACGCGTCGACTGAATTCACTTGGTGAAATCGAGTACAAGCCGCCAGCAGAACGAGCGTTGATCCGCGTAGACGATTCCCCCCTCTCCGTCGCCTTTGAGGACCCTGTTCTGAAGGCTGAAGGGCTCGCCAGCGACCGACTCGGCGATGCCATGAACTTCTTCGAACTCTCCGATGGCCAGGCGCACTATGCCCTGTGCTCCTGCCTGAGCGGCCGCACGATGGAATCGGCTTCCTTCGCCCAGCGTCTGCGCAACACCACGGACGGAACCGGCTGGCGTCCGGTGGCTGGCGCGTGGGCTCTGGCAGGCTTGGCCATGACTTTGCCCGGCTTCGTCTATCTGTTCACCTGACGCAGAAGACGGGTCGGCCGACGACACTCCATGATCAGGAGACCTCCGGGTCTCCTGATCGGCGCCTTTGGCTGTTGCCTGATGGATCTCGATGAGGGACAAAGCAGCAGTTGAGAAGGCTGCCACACCATGCTTCATATTGAGCCGGTCACCCTTGCGACCGACCGCCTGATCCTGCGGCCCATGAGCCTCGATGACGTGCCTGCCCTAGCGGAGGCGTCCAAGGACGGCTCCTTATGGGAGAAGAAGACCACAACCGTGCCCCGGCCGGAGGATTTTGAGCCTTATGTCAGGAAGGCCCTCGAGCTTCAGGCGGCCGGACTGGCACTTCCCTTCACGACAGTGGTCCGGGATGGGAACGAGGTCGTCGGCTCGACCCGTTATATGAATATCGATGCTGCGAACCACCGGGTCGAAATCGGCACGACCTGGATTGCCCGCTCCTGGCAGCGCTCCTTCGTCAATACCCACGCCAAGTTCCTGATGCTCCGGCACGCGTTCGAGGTTCTCGGGTGCAATGCTGTGGAATTGCGCACTCACCGCCTCAACGATCAGTCCCGTGCCGCCATCGAGCGCCTGGGCGCGTCCCTCGACGGCATCCTGCGCCGACACATGATCATGCCTGACGGGCATGTGCGCGACACGGTGGTCTACAGCATTCTGAGCGACGAATGGCCGGAGGTGAAGGCACGCCTCGAGCAGCGGATGGTCGGCGTCGCGCATACGGCCTAGGGACGAGGCAGCGCCAGCGCTGCCTCCCCTCGAACCCCATCGGTCTCAAGCGGCGCGCGCGGTTTCGAGAAAGCGGTCGATATCCTCGCGCAGCCTTGCCAGTTGCTGATCGAGGGTTTCCTTCGCCTGCGAGACCTTCAGAGCCGCCTCGGCCGCCGATGCAGTCGAGCCGTTCAGCGTCTCGATGCTTTGCACCATTGCCTGTGTATGCCCGCTCGTCTGCTGCACGTTCATAGCTATGTCGGAGGTGACTGCGGCCTGTTCCTCGACGGCGGCGGCGATGGCGGTAGCGATTTCGCTCACCTGAGCGACGACACGGGCGATGTCCTCGATCTCGCTTGCGCTCTTTTGCGTCGCATTCTGGATCGCGGTGATGCGCGAGCCGATCTCGGTGGTGGCCTTGGCAGTCTGCGTCGCGAGGGCCTTGACCTCCTGCGCCACAACCGCAAAACCCTTGCCCGCCTCTCCAGCGTGAGCAGCCTCGATGGTCGCATTGAGGGCTAGGAGGTTGGTTTGGGCGGCGATCTGATCGATCAGCTCCACCACGTCACCGATTTCCCTGGCCTGTTCGGCAAGGCTGGCTACCGACTCCTTGGACCGGTGCGCGCCTTCCAGCGCGTGGCGCGCCACGTCGGCGGAGCGACTGGCTTGTTCGCCGATTTCCTGGACGGAAGCAGCCAGTTGCTCTGCGGCGGACGCGCCGGATTGCAGGTTGAGCGCCGTATGCTCGGCACTGCTTGTCACTTCGCCGGCGAGGGCGCTGGCGGCGCCGGTCGCCACGTCAAGGGTCGAGGCGCTGGCCGACAGGGCCTCGCTGGCTTCGCCGGAGATGCGAAGGCTTGCCTGCACGGCGCCGGAAAAGAAGTCGATGGCTTCGGAGAGCTCAGCACCCCGCCTTTGGCGCTCCTCGATCAGGGCCTCCTGATAGACGGAAATCGCATAATTCATATCGAGCATGACGGCCTTGTTCACCAAGGCGATCTTGCGGGCGAGCGTATTGCCGCTGAACCGGTGCTTTGCGGACAGAGCTTGCACAAGCTCGTTGAGGACGAAGGCGTAGCCGCCGATGTACCATTGCGGCTCCAGCCCGATCTTGTTGTGCACGAGTCCGATGCGGCGGATGCTGTCGACATACTCTTTGTCGAATCGTCCGCTGAAGAGCCTGCCCCAGTGCTGCGACTGGGCGCCGATGAGGCGCTCCTGCTGAGAGCCGATGAGGGCCGCAAGTCGAGGCACCTTACGGACATGCGCATAGAAGCGTTCGAGGATGCTGGGCAGAGCAGGCGAAATGATCGGCCACAGGGACCGAATTTCCCGGCAGGCCTCCTCATCGATGCCGAGAAAGCGGAGCCTCTCCGAAAGGGAAGTATCGTCCTGCATAGTCGTTCCTTGTATCGAGCTGTTTGCGAGATCTAGGGCCTTGAAGTTAATCCAGTCTTACAGTCGGTCTGACCTTTGACGGGAGTTGGAAATGCTTCACTTTCCTTTTGGAAAGAAGCCGGACCGACGCACCGCCGACAGCCGATTTCTCGCGCGGAGCCGTCTCGGATAAGGTACGGATGCGCTGCGCCGAAAGAGCCTGCTCGGCCCGCCGAAACCTCGGGAGGAACATGTCATGACCGGCCGCGCAGGATACCTCACCAGCGGCCCCCGTGGTCTGGCGGGCCCGAAGGCCGAGAAAACAGTCGCTCTCGCGCTCCAGGGAGGAGGGGCCCACGGGGCCTTCACCTGGGGGGTGCTCGACTATATCCTGGAGGATGGCCGCCTCGCGATCGAGGCGATCACCGGCGCCAGTGCAGGCGCCATGAACGCTGTGGTCCTCTTCGAAGGCTGGCTCGAGGGCGGCGTGGAGGGGGCACGAGCGCAACTGAGCCAATTCTGGAAGCAGGTCAGCCTCGATGGAGTGCTATCTCCGATCCAGAGATCGCTCTTCGACCGCTTCCTGACCTATTGGACGCCAGACGGCTCCCCGACCCGATCCTGGATCGACGCGTGGTCGCGCATGGCGAGCCCATATGACTTCAACCCGCTCGACATCAATCCTCTGAAGGACGCCCTGAGCGGGCTGATCAATTTCGAGCAGGTCCGTGCCTGCAAAGAGGCAAAGCTCTTCGTCGCAGCCACCAATGTCTGGACTGGGAAGATCAAGATCTTCAATCGCGAAGAGTTAACGGTCGACCATGTGCTGGCTTCGGCCTGCCTCCCCATGATCTTCAAGGCGGTCGAGATCGACGGCGAGCCCTATTGGGATGGCGGCTACATGGGCAATCCCGCGCTCTTCCCGCTGTTCTACGAAACGCGGACGGACGACATCCTGCTGGTCCAGATTAATCCGATAGAGCGCCGCTCGACGCCCCGGACCGCACAGGAAATCCAAAACCGCATGACGGAAATCACCTTCAACGCCAACCTTTTGCATGAGCTTAGAACCATCGAGTTCGTTATGCGGCTCATCGATCAGGGCAAGCTCTCGACGACCAACTACAAGCGGGTTTTGATGCACCGGATCCATGGCAATCGCGAGCTGGACGATTTTGCGGCCTCCTCGCGCCTCGATGCACGATGGAGTTTCTTCATGGAGTTGAAGGACCTGGGTCGCGCCGCCGCGCGCCAATGGCTCGAGGACAATTTTCAGGCAATCGGGGAGCGGAGCACGCTGGACCTTCGGGCTGCTTATTCTTGACGTGTGCCGCCGCGCCCGTGCATGAGGACACGGCCATTTTCCTGCCTTTCTGCCACGGGAAATAGCGACGGCCGCTGCCCGGCGGCCACGAAACGGAACGCGGTCTTGAAACTTGTCATCTTCGATGTCGACGGCACGCTGGTCGACAGCCAGAACATCATCGTCGCCGCCCAGCACAGGGCGTTCGCGGCCGTCGGCCTCCCGCCACCGACGCGGGAACGGGCTTTGTCGATTGTCGGCCTGTCCCTGGTCGAGGCCTTCACCGTCCTCGTCGGGCCGGAAGGGCCTGTCGATGACATGGTCCAGGCCTATAAGGACGCCTTCGGATCGCTGCGGGCCGATCCGACCAATGCGGAGCCGCTTTTTCCGGGCGCGTCCTCATGCCTGAAGTGGCTTGAGGACCAAAGTGGCGCTCTTCTCGGCATCGCCACAGGCAAATCCCGGCGTGGCGTCACGCATTTCCTGGACCTGCACGGCTGGCACGATCGCTTCTCAACGATCCAGACCGCAGACGACGCTCCATCCAAGCCGCACCCGGCCATGATCCTCCAGGCAATGGGGGAGGTCGGCGCCACGGCACAGGATACGGTGATGATCGGCGATTCGAGCTTCGACATGGCCATGGCGCGGTCGGCCGGTGTTCTCCCGATCGGCGTATCCTGGGGCTTCCAGCCGGTGGCCTCCCTGACCGAGGCCGGGGCCCGCCACATCGTTCATTCCTATCGTGAACTTGAAGGCGCGCTCGGCCGTTTCCTTGCGCAGCCCTCGCCCAGCGCGGCCTGAGGCCTTATCTGACGGTCATGAGCGACAACGATTGGTTTCCCCCGGCGGATGCGCCGAACCCGATGCGTGCGGCCGAAACCGGCATGAAGCCGACGCTGCCGAAACGGTTCTACAAGGAGGCCGGCGTCGAAGAGGGCGGCGGCCTCCATGCCCTTGTCCTCGACGGGCGGCGCGCGCGGACCCCGGGCAAGCAGCCCCTGGCGGTCCCGTCCCGGCCCCTTGCCGAGGCCATCGCCGCGGAATGGGCCGGGCAGGCGACCGAGATCGATCCGTCGTCCATGCCGATCACGCGGATCGTGAATTCCGCCATCGATGGTGTTACCCCACGGATGGCGGAGGTCGTCGACGATCTCGTCCGCTATGCGGGCTCGGATCTTCTCTATTACCGCATGAGCGAGCCCGAACGCCTGGCGCAGGCCCAGAATGCGGCCTGGGATCCGATCCTCGCCTGGGTGCGCGACCGTCACGGCGCGCGCTTTGCCCTGGCGGAGGGTGTCATGCACGTTTCTCAGCCGGAAGACGCCATCGCCGCGATCCGCCGGGCCGTCGAGGAGATCAGCTCGCCTGTTGCCCTCGCCGCACTGCATGTCATGACCAGCCTGTCCGGTTCGGTCCTGCTCGCCCTGGCTCATATCTCCGGAGAGATCACGGCGGAGGATGCCTGGCGGGCTGCCCATGTCGACGAGTTTTTCCAGGAGAGCGTCTGGGGAGAAGACTCCGAGGCATCTGAGCGCCGGGAGCGGCGGCACAGGGATTTCCTGGCCGCGTCGGAGGCTTTCCGCCTGGCGCAACTCTGAGAGGCCTTTCATGGAAGGCCGGGACCGAGGGTGCTTGATACGGCAGCCGAAGGTGGAATTTCTCGTCGCTATCCGGCTATGCTAAGCCAACCCACCTTCTCAGACGTCCAGAGTATCCCCCATGAAAGACATCCTCGAACGGCTTGAAGATCGGCGGGCCCAGGCCCGGCTCGGCGGCGGCGCCAAACGCATCGAGGCGCAGCATGGGCGCGGCAAGCTTACCGCCCGCGAGCGCATCGAGCTTTTGCTCGACAGCCACTCCTTCGAGGAGTTCGACATGTTCGTCGAGCACCGCTCGTCGGATTTCGGCATGGACAAGGCCAAGATCCCCGGCGACGGCGTGGTCACGGGCTGGGGGACGGTCAACGGGCGCGCCGTCTTCGTCTTCGCCAAGGACTTCACGGTTTTCGGAGGCTCCCTTTCGGAGGCTCATGCCCAGAAGATCATCAAGGTCCAGGACATGGCGCTCAGGATGCGCGCGCCGATCATCGGTCTCTTTGATGCAGGCGGCGCCCGCATCCAGGAGGGCGTGGCGGCGCTGGGGGGCTATGGCGAGGTCTTCAAGCGCAACGTCATCGCCTCCGGTGTGATCCCGCAGATTTCTCTGATCATGGGACCCTGCGCCGGCGGCGACGTCTATTCGCCGGCCATGACCGACTTCATCTTCATGGTCCGCGACCGGTCCTACATGTTCGTCACCGGACCCGAGGTGGTAAAGACCGTCACCAACGAGACGGTCACGTCGGAGGAACTCGGCGGGGCTAAGATCCACACCACCAAATCCTCAGTGGCGGACGGGGCTTATGACAACGATGTCGAGGCGCTGCTGCAAATGCGTCGCCTGATCGACTTCCTGCCATCCAACAACATCGACGGCGCGCCGGAATGGCCGAGCTACGACGACCCCAACCGGGTGGACGAGAGCCTCGACACCCTGATCCCCGACAATCCCAACAAGCCCTACGACATGAAGGAGTTGATCCTGAAGGTCGTGGACGAGGGCGATTTCTTCGAGATTCAGGAGGCCTTCGCCCGCAACATCATCACGGGGTTCGGGCGCATCGAAGGGCAGTCCGTCGGCTTCGTGGCCAATCAGCCGATGGTTCTGGCGGGCGTGCTCGATGCCGACGCCTCGCGCAAGGCGGCGCGCTTCGTGCGCTTCTGCGACGCCTTCAATATCCCGATCGTCACGTTCGAGGACGTACCCGGCTTCCTGCCCGGCACGGCGCAGGAATATGGCGGGCTGATCAAGCACGGCGCCAAGCTCCTCTTTGCCTATTCGGAAGCGACCGTGCCTTTGGTGACGGTGATCACGCGAAAGGCTTTTGGCGGGGCCTATGACGTCATGGCCTCCAAGCATGTGGGCGGCGACGTCAACTATGCCTGGCCGACGGCGCAGATTGCCGTCATGGGCGCCAAGGGCGCGGTCGAGATCATCTTCCGGCAGGACCTGAACGATCCGGAAAAGATTGCGGCTCGCACCAAGGAATACGAGGACCGTTTCATGTCGCCGTTCGTGGCAGCCGAGCGCGGCTATATCGACGAGGTGATCATGCCGCATTCGACGAGGCGTCGGATCGCCCGCGCGCTGGCGATGTTGCGCGCCAAGGAGATCGAGCGGCCCTGGAAGAAGCACGACAATATTCCGTTGTAGGCAGCCTTTCGTTCCGGCGCGACCCACAAGGCCGGCCGGAACGATGCAAGGCCTCACCTGTTCAGAAGCCAGTTCTGCGTGAATGAGAGATCCTGCTGCGACAGCCCATGGCCGATAGGCAGGATTCGATGGTTCACCAGGGCCCCGGCAGCGGTGAGCTCGGCCGCAAGTCTGGCTGCGTTGTCCTCCGGGACGATGGGGTCGAGCTGTCCCGAAATCATCAGCACGGGCTTGCCCGTCAGGTCCGGCTTGGGCGCATCGCTCAAAGGCATCATGGCTCGCAGCAGCGCGGCTCCGGCCAGAACGTCCGGCCGGAGCATCAGTATGGCGGCTGCGATGTTGGCCCCGTTCGAGAAGCCGACCGCGATCGGTGCCTCCAGTCCATAGGCCTGCCGCGCTTCCACGACGAAATCGGCAAGCTCATTGGCCCGGAATTTGACGTCGGCCTCGTCGAAGACACCTTCTGCGAGGCGCCGGAAGAAACGGGGCATGCCGTTCTCGAGCACCTTGCCCCGCGGTGAGAGGATGGCCGCGCCGGGAGCAAAGATCTTGCCCAGAGACACCAGATCGTCCTCGTTGCCGCCTGTGCCGTGAAGCAGCAGCAACGGTGGATGGCCCGGTTTGGTCGCGGGCACGTAACGGTGAATGAAGGACAGCTCGCTCATGGTCTGACTTTCTCCCTCTGTCCCGAGGGAACGGACGTGACAGCTTTTATGTCAGCTCGGGCAGCGCGGTTTCGATGGCGCTGCGGCGCGGTTCGAGAAAGGCGGGCAGTTTAAGGTCGTGCCCGAGCCGCTCCTTCGGCTCATCGAATGTGAATCCAGGCTCGTCGGTCGCGATCTCGAACAGGATACCACCAGGCTCGCGGAAATAGACCGACCGGAAATAATTACGGTCGCGTTGCTCCGTCGCCCGGATGCCGTGCTGCTCGGCGAGACGTTCCACCATCCTAGCCTGGGCAGTGTCGTCTGCGGCGCGGAACGCCACGTGATGGACTGAGCCGGCGCCTTGGCGTCCGGGCAGAAATCCTCGCGCCCCGCGGATATCGACCTTTCCGCCGATGGTGGCATCGCCCTCGTAGCGGATGAGCGAACCGTCCCGGGCCGTCTCACGGAAGCCGAAGACGTCCGTGAGAATGGCGCCCGTCCGCTCGGCATCCTCGACCAGGAGCGTTACACCGTCCAGTCCCTGGATGGCGGCCTCTGCCGGAACTTCTCCGGTTCGGGGCGCCCCGTCCCCAGGGCTCGCAGTACCGACGAGGGCAAGACTGGTGCCGTCGGGGTCCTTGAAAGTGAGGACACTCTGTCCGAAACGCCTTTCGCGAGCATGATGAACGACGCCTTTCTCGAGCAGGCGGTGCGTCCAGAAGCCGATGGAGGATTCCGGCACGCGGAAGCTCGTTTCCTGTGTGGAACCCACGCCAGCACGGCCCGGCGCTGCGTGCTCCCAGGGGAAGAAGGTCAGGATCGAGCCGGGATCGCCGGATTCGTTGCCGTAGTAGAAATGATACGTGCCGGGGTCGTCGAAGTTGACCGTCTTCTTTACGAGTCTCAGGCCGAGAATGCGGGTATAGAAATCGACGTTGCGGCGGGCTGGGCCGGCAATAGCGGTAACGTGGTGAATGCCGTGACGTCCCATGATCGGCTCCATTCGGTGGGCGGATCGGCGATCCGCAGGACCGTGAGATAGGAGGGCGAAGGCCGACGGCCCATGCCGGAAAGGTAATATTGCGTAAATGCAATGTTACTGATGCCGGAGATGGATTTTATTTGCGTCCTTGCGAAAGGGGCTGGCAAGAATCCAGCAACCAAAAAGCCTCAACATCGCTTAACCTCAATGGAAGATCAGCATGTCCTGTTAACGGTTTGGGTTCTCCCGTCGTGTGACAGTCGTTGCGAACAGGAAGGTAACCGGCGTCGCGAAAAGTCGGGAGGAGTCAAACAGATGATGAGCGCTGATCTTCGGCATTTCATCGAAAGCGCAATCGACCGGCAGTTCATTTCGGCCGACGACGTGAAAATGCTTCGGGACGACATTCTGAAGCATGGACTGTCAAGTAAAAGGGAAGCGGAATCTCTTCTGGGACTCGACCGGTCCATTGCCGCGGATGAAAGCTGGGGGCCCTTCCTCACGTCCATCGTGGTCGATTTCGTGATCCGACGCCGGGAGTCCGCAGGGACCGTCGAGCACGACGACTCCCTCTGGCTGGCGACCGTGCTCGATGTCTGCGGTCCGACAAAGACAGCGATGAGCATCGCCTATGCCGTTCTCGACCAATCGCTGAATGTTGGTGCCGCGCTGCTCGATTTCATCATGCGCGGACGCCATCAGGAGCGCCAGCAGAGCATCGCTGCCTGACCTGACTTGTGCTGCCAGACGAAATGCTGACCAAGCTCCGCTTCCCGAACGCGCGGATGTGCAGTAACGGATGGGAGCAACAATAGTTGGGTGGAAGCGTTCGAGGGCTCATGTTCGACAAGATCCTGATCGCCAACCGGGGCGAGATTGCGTGCCGGGTCATCAAGACGGCCCAGCGTATGGGCATCAAGACGGTGGCGGTCTATTCCGACGCCGACCGGGATGCCTTGCACGTGGAAATGGCCGATGAGGCCGTTCATATCGGTCCGGCTGCCGCAGCTCAGTCCTACCTGGACATCGACAAGATTGTCGCGGCCTGCAAGCAGACTGGCGCCCAGGCCGTTCACCCGGGCTACGGGTTCCTGTCCGAGCGGGAGGCTTTTCCCAAGGCGCTGGCCGAGGCCGGAATCGTCTTCATCGGCCCCAATCCCGGCGCCATCGCCGCAATGGGCGACAAGATCGAATCGAAGAAGGCCGCGGCGGCCGCGAATGTTTCGACCGTTCCAGGCTTCCTAGGCATCATCGAAAGCCCCGGGCACGCCGTCAAGATCGCCGACGAGATCGGGTACCCCGTCATGATCAAGGCCTCCGCCGGTGGCGGCGGGAAGGGCATGCGCATCGCCTATTCGTCCGACGAGGTCGCGGAGGGCTTCGCCCGCGCCAAGTCCGAGGCGGCATCGTCCTTCGGCGACGACCGGGTCTTCGTCGAAAAGTTCATCACCGACCCGCGCCATATTGAAATCCAGGTGCTCGGCGACAAGCACGGCAACGTGATCTATCTCGGTGAGCGCGAGTGCTCGATCCAGCGTCGCAACCAGAAGGTCATCGAGGAGGCGCCGTCGCCGCTTTTGGACGAGGCCACCCGCCGCCTCATGGGCGAGCAGGCCGTCGCGCTGGCGAAGGCAGTGGGGTACGACTCGGCCGGTACGGTGGAGTTCGTGGCAGGGCAGGACAAGTCCTTCTACTTCCTCGAGATGAACACCCGCCTCCAAGTCGAGCATCCAGTGACCGAAATGATCACCGGCATCGACCTTGTCGAGGAGATGATCCGCGTGGCCGCAGGGGAAAAGCTGCGGCTCGCCCAGAGCGACGTGAAGCTGAACGGCTGGTCGGTGGAAAGCCGCATCTATGCCGAGGATCCGGTGCGCAACTTCCTGCCGTCCACCGGCCGGCTCGTCCTCTATCGGCCACCGCACGAGGGCGAGTCTGGCGGCGTGACCGTGCGAAACGACACTGGCGTTTACGAAGGAGGGGAGATCTCGATCTACTACGATCCGATGATCGCCAAGCTCGTGACCCATGCCCCGACCCGCGAGAAGGCCATCGCCGCGCAGGCCGAAGCCCTCGATGCCTTTGCCATCGAGGGGATCCGCCACAACATTCCGTTCCTCTCCGCGCTCATGCAGCATCCGCGCTGGCGGGATGGGCGTCTTTCGACCGGCTTCATTGCGGAGGAGTTTCCCCAGGGCTTCAAGGCTATCCAGCCGGCCGGCGAGGTCGCCCGCCGAATCGTCGCCGTGGCTGCCGCCGTCGATCATCTGTTCAACGAACGCAAGCGGCGGATCTCGGGCCAGATGCGGCCGCAATCCGCGGTCCGGTTCGACCGTGAGCGGGTCGTTCTGGTCGGACACGAGCGCTATGATGCCCTCATCGAGGATATCGACGGCGGCATCGCCGTGGTCATCGATGGACAGGCGTGGCCTGTCTCGTCGGCCTGGTTGCCGGGGGAGCCCGTCTGGCGCGGCCAAGTGGGCGGCGAACACATCGCGGTCCAGGTGCGTTCGATCCTGAACGGTTTCATGCTCGCCCATGCGGGAGCGTCCGCCGAGGTGCGGGTCTATACACGCCGCGAGGCGGAGCTCGCGCTCCTGATGCCGGAGAAGGTCGAGGCCGATACCGGCAAAAAGCTCCTCTGCCCGATGCCGGGTCTCGTGAAGGCGGTGTCCGTCAAGGTCGGTCAGGAGGTGAAGGTGGGCGAGCCCCTCTGCATCGTCGAGGCCATGAAGATGGAAAATGTGCTGCGTGCCGAGCGCGACGCCACCGTGTCCAAGATCCACGCGAAGGAAGGCGACAGCCTTGCCGTCGATGCGGTGATCATGGAATTCGCCTGAACCGGATTCCGGAACGAAGCATCGCCATGCCGCTCTATTTCGCCTACGGATCCAACATGGACCGGGCTGCCATGGCCCGGCGCTGCCCCGCCTCGAGGGTGATCGGTCCGGGGCGGCTCATGCGCCACCGGTTCTTTGTTTCCAGGGATGGTTACGCCTCCGTCATGCGCGATCCGCATGGAACGGTATGGGGATTGCTCTGGGAACTCGCCCTGGCCGACGTATCGGCTCTCGACCGCTACGAGAGCCTTGCGACGGGCCTCTACACCAAGGTCATCCAGCCCATCCTCGTCGGCCAGGGGCCGCGCCGGGCCATGCTCTATATCGGCCGTACCCAGGCACCCGGGTCACCCCGGCCCGGTTATATGGAAGGTGTCGTGAGGTCGGCGGAAGAGGCTGGGCTGCCTCTGGACCACATCCGGGACCTTCGGCGCTGGCTTCCGAATAGCTCGCAGGCATCGGAGTCCGCCGAGATCCCCAAAGTTCGTCCGCGCTGGGACGCGCCATCCGGGTCGCTCGGCAAGTTCCGCGAGATCTGATCCCTCGTCAACGGCCAGGCATGCCCGACAGAACCTTTGCCGCACGCGGGCGTTGAGTCGCCGTTACGTGTGAGGTTCTCGGATGAATACAAAGAGCGGGTCTCTCTGGAAACAGTACGGCTATGCCTGGGTCACGCTGGGCTTCTTCGCGATCTCTCTGGCTGGTCACTGGCTCTTCGGATGGTTCGCCTATGTGAACGAACAGCGCGCTCACTCGCAACCTGTCCAGGTCTCCGACTATACGGTCGAGATGATGCGGGATACGCTCGAAAACTGGCAATCCGAATTCCTCCAGCTGCTCTGGCAGGTTGGCGGCCTTGCCATCCTGCTCTATGTGGGATCGCCGCAGTCGAAGGAGGGCGATGACCGAATGGAGGCGAAGCTGGACGAAATCCTGCGCCGCGTGGACCCGCAGAATGCGGAAAGGATCATCTCCAGGCTCGATCAAGATTACGCTGGCCGCCATACCGACGCGCGCCTTGCCCACCGCTGAGGATCCATGCCGAATCGCATCCTGCACCTCATCATTCATGGACGGGTTCAAGGGGTCGGCTTCCGCGCCTGGACCCATCACCAGGCGGAACTCCATGGCTTGCACGGTTGGGTCCGCAACCGGCGTGACGGGACGGTGGAAGTGGTCATCTCGGGGCCAGACGACCGCATCGAGGCAATGCTGGCGACCTGCCGCCAGGGGCCGCGTGGCGCCGTGGTGGAGCGGATCGAGCCGGTCGGGAACGAGGACATCATCCTCGACGGAACGACGGGTTTCGAGGTGCGCGGAACGGTCTAACGGCCGTCGTCGTGTGACGTCTCTACCGGTCCGCCCGCTTTTTTCCAGGCCGCGAAGCCACCCTCGATATGGGCCACCGGTTTCAGTCCCATATCCTGGGCGGTGGCGGCGGAAAGCGCGGACCGCCATCCCGCAGCACAGAAGAAAACGAAGGTCTTGTCCTGCGCAAAGGCGGGCTTGTGATAGGGACTCTCGGGATCGATCCAGAATTCCAACATGCCGCGTGGGCAATGCAGCGCGCCGGGCAGCCGCCCCTCGCGATTGAGCTCCCGCGGATCGCGAAGATCGACGAAGACGGTGTCGTCCCGGCCATGACGGGCGATAGCCTCCTCGACCGTCAGGGTCTCGATCCTCGCATTCGCCTCGTCGAGCATGGCCTTGTAGCCGTGCGTGATTTTCTGAGGCATGAGCCCACCCTCTGTTTCAAGCTTCGACAAAACTGGGCATGATGGGGAAAGAGTCAACCGGAGACGATCGTGCTGGGTTTCACCGTTCTCGATGTCGTGGCGCTGGCCTTCTTCATTCTGGCCTGGCTTGGCTACCACGCCGCCGTGGAAATGACGCAAGCTGGCGGAAAAAGCCTGAACGCGATGATGAACGCCTATCGCTTTCGCTGGATGGAGCAAACGGTGATCCGGGAGAATCGCGTCGTCGATACGACGATCATGGGGTCGCTCATGAACGGAACGGCGTTCTTCGCGTCGACCTCGCTGATCGCCGTCGGAGGCGTGCTCGCACTCCTTCGCTCGGCCGATGCCGTTCTGCCGGTCTTCGCGACGCTGCCCTTCGGATCCTCGACGACGCCGCTCACCTGGGAGGTCAAGGTGATCGGAATGGCAGTCATCTTCGTCTATGCGTTCTTCAAGTTCGCCTGGTCCTATCGGCTGTTCAACTACATGGCGATCATGGTCGGGGCGATTCCCGTGCTCAACGACCGAAATCGGGAGGAGGCGGCTTTCGCAGCCCGGCAGGCGGCGGCCATGAATGTCGTGGCGGGAAAGCATTTCAACCGCGGCCAGCGCGCATTCTTCTTTTCCCTGGCCTATCTCGGATGGTTCGTGCACGCTTATCTCTTCATGGCGGCGACAGCCTGCGTGCTCTATGTGATGTGGCGGCGCCAGTTCATTTCGGACGCCCGATTGGCGGCACTGGGCAGGGGCGATGGCACACAAGGCAACGGCTGAGGAACTTGAAGAGGTGATGCTGGCTCTGGTCGCCGCGCGCGGCGAGGGGAAGACCGTCGATCCCACGGACGTCGCGCGGGCCTTGGGCGGAGACAAGCCGGAGGGCTGGGGACCCTTGATGCAGCCGGTTCGCCAGACGGCGGTGCGGCTTATGAAGGAGGGGCGTGTTCTCATCCTCCGCAAGGGGCGTCCGGTCGACCCGGACGATTTCAGAGGCATCTATCGCCTGACGGTTCCATCCAAGGTTTGATCAGGGCGCTGGGAGCAGCGCGGAAGTTTTGCCCGCCGCATAATAGCCTATGAGGCCCGCCCATTCCTTCGCGGCCACATCAAGCCTGCGAAGGCCATCAGAGACGGAAGCAAAGGGACGCAGGGTGTCTTCCGACCCCACGGTTCGGAAATCGACGGGATAGGGTACCACGTCCAGCCCTGCCTTGCGAAAGGCGCCGATGGCACGGGGCATGTGCCAGGCGGATGTGACGAGCAGCCAGCGCCCGCTCTGCTCGGGGTCGATGAGCTCCCGCGAGTACCCGGCATTCTCGGCCGTCGTACGCGAGCGATCCTCGATGACGATGCGGTCCGGTTCGATGCCGGCACCTTTGAGGAAATCCGCGATGACCGGCGCTTCCGCTGTCCCGTCCCCGAAAACGGTTCCGCCGCCACCTGAGATCAGGATCCTTGCCTTGGGATAGCGATAGGCGAGGGTGATGGTATCGAGCAAACGCTCGGCGGATTCATTGGCGACGAGGCTCCCACGCGAGAGGGAACCGGAGGCGTCGACGGCTCCGCCGAGAAGGATGATCCCGTCGACGGGCCTGCCGTCGTCGCGAAATACCGGAAACCGGTCCTCCAGCGGGCTCAGGAGAGCGTTCGAAAGGGGCAACAGGCCGAAGGCTGCCGTCGCGGCCGTACTGACGAGGGCAAGTCCTATTCCGAGGCGGTGCCCCCGGCGCGTGAAGCCGAGGGCGATGCCGATGAGGATGAGGCTGACAAGCAGGTTCGACGGCGTCGCGAAAAACCAGACGATCTTCGATGCGTAGTAGAACAAGAGCCGTCTTCCCCGGTGCGGTCTTACTGACCGCCCATCTCGGCCTCGTAGCGGGCCTTGTTCTCCGCGTTCGGCGGATAGAGGCCGGGAAGGGGCACGCCCTTCTCGACCTCGCGCATGATCCAGAGTTCGAGCCTTTCCTGCTCGACCGCCGCCTTCGCGACGTCCTCGACCAGCGCGGCCGGAATGACGACCACCCCGTCGCCATCGGCAACAATCACGTCATCGGGGAATACGGCGACTCCACCGCAGCCGATGGGCTCCTGCCAGCCGACGAAGGTGAGGCCGGCAACGGAGGGCGGGGCCGCGGCGCCGGCGCACCAGACGGGAAGTTCGGTACCCTCGACGCCGGCGGCATCCCGCACCACGCCGTCCGTCACCAGTGCCGTCACGCCGCGCTTCTTCATGCGTGCGGTCAGGATATCGCCAAAAATGCCGGCATCGGTGACACCCATGGAGTCGACCACGGCGATGCAGCCTTCTGGCATGTCCTCGATCGCCGCCCGGGTGGAGCGGGGCGAGGACCAGGATTCCGGTGTCGCCAGATCCTCGCGGGCCGGGACGAAACGCAGGGTGAAGGCCCGTCCGACGAGGCGCTCCGGAGCATTGAACATGGGCACCGGGCCCTGCATCCAGCAGCGCCGGATTCCCTTCTTGAGAAGGACCGTCGTGAGCGTGGCGGTGGAGGATGCACGCAGGGCATCGGCGATGGCTTTGTCCAGGGTCATGACGGTCTCTTTCAATGTCTGTTTCGCCACTCATAGCTCCCGGAGAGGAGCTTCGCCAACCGGTAAAAATGCCGGTTGTCACATTGTCGACGCGCCCGTCCGCTCCAAAACTGGTGGCGACCGTCCGCGGGGCGGCCCTGATGCCGGAGAATGATCGATGCGCCTCTTGTCCACCTGTCTCGCCGCTCTTGCGATCGGTGCCCTCGCACCTGCCGCCTTAGCGGCCGATAGCCGCGACACGCTTGCCGAGCGGGTCATGAAGCTCTCGCGCGGCACGCAATGGAAACCCGTCACCGCCGTCACGATCAACTTCCCGACCTTCCACCCTCAGGGCATGGTGAAGATTGGAGACGCTCTTTTCGTGTCTTCGGTCGAGATTACGACGCCGACCAAGCGATTCGCCCAGCCGGTTGACGGATTTGACAGGGACACCGGCGAGGGGGTGGCACATTTGTTCAAAATCGACTTGAAGGGCAATCTTGTGTCCGAAATCACCCTCGGAGAAGGCTCAATCTATCATCCCGGCGGGATCGATTATGACGGCCGTCACATCTGGGTGCCGGTCGCCGAGTATCGTCCCAACAGCAAGTCCATCGTCTACCGCGTGGATCCCGAGACGATGCAGGCCACCGAGATGTTCCGCGTCGCCGACCATATCGGCGGCCTGGTGCACGACACCGACGACAATTCCCTCCACGGCGTCAGCTGGGGATCGCGCCGCTTCTATCGGTGGACCCTCGGGCAGGACGGTAAGCCGACCAATGCCGACGAGGCGCCGGAGAAGCTCCGCAGGCTCAACACGTCCCACTATCTCGATTATCAGGACTGCAAATATGCCGGCGGCCATCGCATGCTGTGCTCGGGCGTGACGGAGATGCGGGTGACAACGGAAGGGCCGCTCTTCCGCCTCGGCGGTCTCGACCTTGTGAGCCTGACCGACGGTCGCCCGCTCTTCCAGACGCCCATTCTGCTGTGGACGGCGTCGGGATACGACATGACGCACAATCCGGTCTGGATGGAGACCAGCGACGTCGGGATCCGCGGCTACTTCATGCCAGAGGACGACAAGTCGACCCTCTACATCTATGAGACCGAGGTGAAGTAGACGGCGGTCACGCCGTCTTCTCGAACAGTTCCCGCCCGATCAGCATGCGCCGGATCTCGCTCGTGCCGGCGCCGATCTCATAGAGCTTGGCGTCGCGCAGCAGGCGGCCCGTCGGGTAGTCGTTGATATAGCCGTTGCCGCCGAGGAGCTGGATGGCGTCGAGGGCGCATTGCGTCGCCTTTTCGGCCGCGTAGAGGATCGCGCCGGCTGCGTCCTCGCGGGTGGTCTCGCCCCGGTCGCAGGACTTGGCGACCGCATAGACATAGGCCTTGCAGGCATTCATGGTCACATACATGTCGGCGACCTTGGCCTGCACGAGCTGGAAGCTGCCGATGGGCTGGCCGAACTGCTTGCGCTCGTGGATGTATGGCAGCACGATGTCCATGCACGCCTGCATGATGCCGAGCGGTCCCGCCGCCAGCACGGCGCGCTCATAGTCGAGGCCCGACATGAGCACGTTGACGCCGCGGCCGACCTTGCCAAGCACGTTCTCCTCCGGCACCTCGCAATCCTCGAACACGAGCTCGCAGGTGTCGGAGCCGCGCATGCCGATCTTGTCGAGCTTCTGCTGCGTGGAGAAGCCCGTGAATCCGCGCTCGATGATGAAGGCGGTCATGCCGCGCGGACCGGCTTCCGGATCGGTCTTGGCATAGATCACCAGGACATCCGCCGACGGCCCGTTGGTGATCCACATCTTGCTGCCGTTGATGACATAGCGGTCGCCGCGCTTCACCGCATGGGTGCGCATGGAGACCACATCGGAGCCGGATCCGGGCTCCGACATGGCCAGCGCGCCGAGATGCTCGCCGGAGATGAGCTTCGGAAGATAGCGGCGCTTCTGCTCATCGCTGCCATTGCGCCGGATCTGATTGATGCAGAGATTCGAATGAGCGCCGTAGGACAGTCCGACCGAGGCCGATCCGCGGGAGATCTCCTCCATGGCGATCACGTGCTCGAGATAGCCGAGGCCGATCCCGCCATATTCCTCCTCGACCGTGATCCCGTGCAGCCCGATTTCGCCCATCTTGGGCCAGAGGTCCCGCGGGAACTCGTTCGTGCGGTCGATTTCCTGCGCCCGCGGCACGATGTGATCCTGGGCGAAATCGCGCACTGTCTGGCGGATCGCCTCGGCGGTCTCGCCGAGGTCGAAATTAAAGGTCTTGCTGACATTCGGTATCATCGGTCCCTCCCTCCATCCGTCGATCCGCAGGGGCGGGAGCGTGATGGCTTGTTATCGGACCATTTTGGTCAGCATTACTGCCCTTTTCAAGCGGGTGCGAAAAGAAAAGTGAGCTCTGGCAGCGCAGGCATTCGATGGCAGGCCTCCCTCGGACGATGAGGGCTGTTGTCTCAGTGGGTATTGAAGGTCCAGAGGAGGTTTGCCTTGAGGGTGTGGTCCTGGGCGCGGCGGCCGATCTGGCCGCTGTAGCTGAGGCCGAGGCTGAGGCGGTCGGCGGCCTGCCAGGCAAGCCCGGCCTCGGCGACGAGGGCATCGCGGTCGAGCGGCACGCCGGCGACCGCAAACGGGCTGGTGCCGCCGGCAAAGGCCAGGAGCGCCGCCGGCGCGACATCGCCATAGGCATGGCGCCAGCCGAGCAGGCCGCGCAGGGTCAGCGGCCCCTGGTCGCCGATCTGGGCCGCGCCGCGCAGCCCCACCGTGGTGGTGGCGAGATCGAAGCGCTGGCCAAAGCCGGTGAGCGCCGCCGCGCCGCCGGTCTCCTGGAAGCGGTCGGTGTCGAGCCGCAGCACGGATGCGCCGGCGAACGGCTCGAGGGCGGCCGCTCCGAGGCCGATCCGGTAGCCGATCTCGCCAAACGCCTGCAGGGTCGAGCCGTCATAGGCGGCGCTCACGGCATCGGCAAAGCCGGGAAAGGCGATGCTGCGCCGGGTGGCGATGTCGTGGCGGGCATAGGCCGCGCCGAGCCGCAGATTCAGGTCGCCCCACGAGCCTGTGCCGTAGAGGGCGCCGACCACGCTCTCGCTGGTGCCGGAGGAGAGCCGGGCATCGACGTCGAAGCGGGTGCGGGTGAAGCCGCCGGCGAGGCCGAGGCGCAGGCCGTCGGAGACGAGCGCATCGGCGCCGAGCAGGAAGCCGCCGGTGGCGGTGGCGAGGCTGGCGGCATTGCCGTCCGAGCGGCGGCGGCCCCAGGCGCCGAAGCCTTCGCCCCACAGGGCATAGCGCGGCTCGACCGGGGCCAGGGCCACGGGCTGCGGCGCTGTCCCGGGCCGGTCGGCGGCAAAGGCGGCGGGATAGGGGCCCTGGGCCAAGAGCGGCACGGACGAGCCGATCAGGGGCTGGCGCAGGCGGGCGAGCAGGGCGGTCTCGACCAGGCGGGCATCGCCGTAGGCCGCCGTCACCGCACCCGCATGCGCCTCGCCCGACAACGCATCGAACGCCTGCCTGGCGCCGACGACGCTCGCACCCAGCACCGTGTTGTAGAGGCGGTTGCCGGCGCGCAGCGCCTCGATGGCGTCGGCGGTGCGGTACTGGTTCTTCGTCACCGCCACGGAGTGGAAGGCCAGCGGCCGGGGTGCGGGAGGCTGCGGCGCGGGCGGTTGTTCGGTCTTGCGCACCATGGTCAGGGTGACGGCATCGGTGCTGTAGCCCAGCGTCGGCGAGATGAAGGCGAACTCGCTGCTCTGGAGGCCGGCGAAGGTGCCGGTGACGCCGCCCGAGGCGGTGAGGATGGTATAGGGGGTGTCGGCGACGAAGTTGACGCCGGCATCGGGCAGGATCGTCACCGTGCCGCCGGTGAGGCTGGCGGCGCCGGTCGCGGCGATGCGGTCGGAGCGGCCGGCGCCGTCGATCTCGACCGCATAGAAGGAGCCCGGGCCGAAGGCGACATTGCCGGCGACGTTGAGCGTGCCGATCGAGTTGCCCGGTTTGACAAAGCCGCCGCTCTGCACCGACAGCCCGCCAATCCTGCCGATGCCCCCAAGCGCCCCGCCGTTCACCGTGACAGCCGAGACCAGAGAGCCGTTAACCACCAGCTTGCCGTCCTGCACCACTGTGCCGCCGCTGTAAGTGTTGGCGCCCGAAAGCGTGAGCGTGCCGGTACCGGTCTTGATCAGGCTGCCGCCGGTGCCGCCGCCGGCTCCGCCGTCTTCGATCACGCCGCCGACCGTGGTCGACTGGCCGTTGGCGCCGACCGTCAGTGCATTCGCGCCGAGCTGGAAGGTGCCGCCACCTTCGATCGAGCCCGCCGTCAGCTTGCGGTCGAATGCCGGGCCAGCGCTCCCCGAGAAGTCGACTACGCCGCCGGCATAGGTGACAAGCTGCGCATTGCTTCCGGTGCTCCAGCCCCAGAACTCGGTGAGGCCGCCAGCATTGGTGACAACGATGCTGCTGCCGGCATTGCTGCCGTCCTGGAACGATGTCACGCCGCCGGCATCGGCGGTGAGAACCGCGTTACCGGCCGTGGCGGTTCCCGTGAAGAAGGTGTAGCCATTGGCGGTCGAGAAGACCATGCCGCTGGCGTTAAAGCCGTTCTGCAACTGGAGGTAGCCACCATTGACGGTGACAGCGCCGGTGCCAAGCGTGCCGGCGCCGTCGGCGTACAACCAGCCGCCATTGACGATGGTGCCGCCGGCATAGGTGTTGGCGCTCGACAGCAAGACTCTGCCTGTGCCGAGCTTCGTCAGGCCGCCAGCGCCGGAGACCGCGCCCGACAGGGTGAGCACGGTGCCCTGATCGTCGATGAAGCCCATGCCGCCGGCCATCGTGATCGGATTGGCGAGGGACAAGCCGGTTGTCGTCGCCTGCAGCACTGTGCCGGAGGCCATGTTCAGGGCTCCGGTTCCAAGCGCGGCGCTATGGCCGACCGCCAGGGTACCGGCCGATAAGGTCGTGCCGCCAGTATAGGTATTGGCACCTGTCAGCGTCAGAATACCAGAACCGGTCTTGGTGACAGTCCCGCTGCCGGAAATGGCTCCGGACGCGAGAAGATTCATCGGGGTTGAAGGGCCAGACGAGGTCACGTTGAACGTTACGGCAGAGGCGGCGCTGCCGAGGCTGATGCGGTTGCCGAGCGTCAATCCTGCATTCTGCGGCGCAATCGTTGCGCCCGCACCCGGTGCAAGGCTTAGGTCGCCGGACATATTCGAGCCGGCGAGCAGATTTAGCGTGTTGCCCGTCCCTTCGAATTGGATCGCGGATGCCCTTGTGATGCCGTCGCTGTAGAGCCCTCCGCTGATCGTGCCGGCATTGGTGATCGTAGCGTTGCCGCGGGCAATGATCCCGGCCCCGGCCGGAGCGTCGTTGCCGGCGCCGCCGACGATCGTTCCGACGTTGGCGAGGGCGCTGCCGGAGCCGGCGAGGTTGACGCCCGCTCCGCTGAAGCCCGAGCCGACGCGGCCGGAAGAGTTGCCGAAGCCGCCGAAGCCGCCGATGCCCCCTGTAATTGTGCCGATATTGGTAATGAACGAATTGACGCCGAACACCATGAGGCCGTCGCCGCCGCCGCCTCCGCCGCCGCCGAAGCCACCGTCTCCACCGTCGCCCCCGCGGCCACCGATAATAGAGCCGTTATTGGTGATCTGCGCGCCTGCGGCCACCGATGCGATGCCAGTTCCACCTCCCCCGCCTCCGCCGCCATTGCCGCTGCCGGTGTTGAAGGTGGCCCCGCCCACCCCTCCTGCACCGCCCTGGACCGAGCCACTAGGGCTGATCGTCAGCTCAAAGCCGCTGAAATAAAGGCCGGTGCCGCCACCGCCGCCACCTGCGCCGAAGTTAGCGCTGGTGGGGCGGGCTTGCCCTGCCGCACCTGGCAGGTTCGCGTTGATGGCGATCGATCCGCCGATAGCGAGGCCGACGGCGCCACCGTCTCCGCCGGTGTTGTCTCCGTCCGCTCCCTTGCCGCCATTGCCTCCCGACCCCGGTAAACCGGGCACAACGATCGTATCGCTGCCAGAGAGAATACTGGTGCCGCCGCCATCGCCATTGCCTGCGCCGCCGCTGCCGGAACGCCCCGGTTCGCCGATGCCGCCGGGAGCGCTGCAGGCCGTCGTCGCGCCGGGCAGGCAGGCTGCCGAGGCCGCGATCGGAAGCCCGGCGAGGCCTAGGCCCAACGCGATGGGAACGGCTGCGCCGAGGCAAAGACCCGAACGCGTGACGGAGGGCAGGGTGGCGGTGCCGAAAAGGGCTGCCCGCGAGGACAGCTTTCCGGCAGGCTGAAGCAGACGAGCGGGGACGTCACCGGTTCGCCGGAGGGGCTTTTGCAGCGCGCGGTCGAAACGGGACGAATAATGCATGGAGCCTCCGCTCCGGCACGGAGGCGCAAATCAAAGTCGTCCTTGGCCGGGAGCGGAGTATTGTGAGAAAAAGCCTAGTCGTTCTACCAACAATTCCGTTTGGTAAGGCATTTCTCCGAGCGTGTTACCTTGCGGCAACGCCAAGGCCAGCCTGGATTCGGGATGGTCGTGTGTGGACAAAGAAGGCCCAGATGGTTCCGGTCTCACTCCTCGATGCTGGCCGTCTGGACCGGATCCATCTCGCGGCATACGCCCGTGGGCCTGAGGCGCTGGTGGTCGCGGGGGTCACAGGCGCTCTGGACGAACATGCGCCACTGGTTCTCGGTGCCGTAGAATGTGTTGCGATCAATATCGCCGGTCACGCCAGGGACACGACCGGTCGTCGTGAACTGCCAGAATGTCCAGCGCCGGTCGCTGTAACGCTCATGGGGTTCGGCCGCGACGCTGCGGATCCAGAAGGGATAATCGTTGAATTCCCCTTCGAGAATTTCCTTATGGAAGGTGATGTCGGTGTAGATGATCGGACGCTTGCCCGTATGGGCCTGCATTTCCCGAAGCAGGGTCTCGATCATCGCGAGGGCCTGCTCGCGCGGTACCTTCCGGGGACAATTCTGCGATTCGCCGTTCCACTCCACGTCGAGGACGGGGGGGAGGGCATCCGGATCCTGGGGCACGTTCTTCTTGAACCAGGCAGCCTGCTCATGGGCCGGCCGGCACCAATAGACGAAATGGTAGGCGCCCCGCGGGACGCCGGCATTCTTGGCGCCCCACCAGTTCTCCAGGAACCGGTTATCCACGTGATCGCCGCCTTCGGTCGCCTTGATGAAGGCGAATTTGGTTCCGGCCTGGCGCAGGGCCGCCCAGTCGACCTTGCCCTGCCACTTGGAAATGTCGACGCCGTGAATCGGAAGGCGATGCGCCGATGCGACGCCGGAATGCGGTTTTGCATCGGATTTCGCGGGGTAGCGGCTGGTCGGCGCGATCGCGCAGGAGGCCAGGCCGATGGCGAGAGTGGTCACGGCCCCAAATCGGCTCAGAGCCAGGAGCGGGAACCGTCGGGCTTTCGGGCGGCGAGAGGTGCGACGCGTCATGGGGATCAATCAGAAAGTTACGCAACTGCTGGACCCTATGAGCGATGCCTGAAAGTCCTTAACGGACTCTTGAAGGGTGCCGCCCATCCCCGAAAAAGACACGGCTTCGTCGCATTTGTCTACACCTCGAAAGAGGAGTCCCCAGGAGAGGCGTGATCCGGCTGGTGCTCGAAGAATACCGCTCTACGCAGAGCAGGCCGTCAAAGCCCGAACCAGAAAGTCGCGATCCCGAGGAAGGAGAAGAAGCCGACCACGTCGGTGACGGTCGTGACGAGGGGCCCGGACGAGACTGCCGGATCGACGTCGTACCGATGGAGCACAAGGGGAATGATGATCCCCCCGAAGGCGGCCGAGACGAGGGTCACGACGATGGCAAGGGCGATCACCGGGCCGAGATTGGCGGTGCCGAACCAGAAGATGGCGACGCCGGCCATGAGGGTGGCGAAGACGAGCCCGTTGAGAAGTCCGACGATCATCTCGCGGCGGATGATGCGCCAGGCATTGGCGCGGCCGAGTTCCCGCGTCGCCAGCGCCCGCACGGCGACCGTCATCGTCTGCGTTCCCGCATTCCCGCCCATGGATGCGACGATCGGCATGAGGACGGCAAGAGCGACCATCTTCTGAAGCGAGCCGGAGAAGGCGTTGATCACGGAAGCGGAGACGAGCGCCGTGCAGAGGTTGACGAAGAGCCAGGTCGAGCGGCTCTTCATGATGTCCCACACGGTGTCCGAAAGTTCCTCCTCGGAATTGACGCCGCCGAGCTGCTTGATGTCGGCATCGGCCTCCTCGTCGAGCACGTCGACGATATCATCGACCATCAGAACGCCGACGAGCCGGCCGGCCTCGTCCGTCACGGCGGCGGAGACGAGGTTGTAGCGCTGGAAGATGCGGGCTGCATTCTCCTGCGGATCTGTCGCTTCTACCCGGTCCGGGTCGTCGTTCATGATCTCCTGAATCGTGATCGGCCGCTTGCTGCGCAGGAGCCGGTCGAGAGGAACCGCGCCGAGAAGATGGCCGCCGGGATCGATGACGAAGATCTCGTAGAAGGTGTCGGGCAGATCGTCGGTATCGCGCATGAAATCGATGGTCTGACCGACCGTCCAGAACGGCGGCACCGCGATCAGCTCCGACTGCATGCGCCGGCCGGCCGACCCCTCCGGGTATTCGAGGGCGCGTTGCAGGGCGACGCGCTCGATGGCCGGGAGCTGGTCGAGGATCTCGGCTTTATCTTCCTCGTTCAGATCCTCGAGAATGTAGACGGCGTCGTCGTGATCGAGTTCGCGCACGCCCTCGACGACGGTCTGGGTCTCCAGTTCCTCGAGGATCTCCTCGCGGACGGCGTCATCCACCTCGGTCAGCGCTGCGAAATCGAAGGCCGGGCCGAGAAGCTCGATCAGACGCGGACGGTCGTCGTGGTCCAGGGCCTCGAGCAGGTCGCCGAGGTCGGATTCGTGGAAATCCTCGACGAAATGCTGCAGCCGCTCGGAATCGGCGGCACGGATGGCCGCCGCCACCGCATCCAGGAAGGCGGGGTTGATGTCCTCGTTTTCATCCCGGAAGCTCAACGGATCCATCGCCACGCCAGCGAGGGAGGGAGGCGGCGTCCTGTTTTCGACGTCCTGCATGAGCCTGTCCTCAGAAGATCCAGAGGCCTTTTAGGCGCATGCCCCGATGAGCACAATGCGCCGTAAAGACGAGAAGAAAGAGTCGGTTAGCGGCAGTTCCTGCAAGGCTGATTCAGCCATCTGCGGAAGCTGCCCCGGGGGGCGAGAGATTCGGATGAAGTCACTGTGAAAACTAGGGCATCGCGCGGAAAAGTGGACCCGGTTTCGGAGGCGACCATGCGCCGCTTAGGATTGAGCATCGGATGGATCCCGAGAGTGGAGTTCACCCTTGGGCCCGATGTTCAGTGAAGCGGCTTCGCATCCGAATGACAACCGTGTCCGCCCAACAAAAAAGGCCCCGCAAGCGGGACCTCTTTTTGTGGCCTTCAGGGCCATCTCGAAGGTTTGGTGCGGTCGAGAGGACTCGAACCTCCACGGGTCTCCCCGCTACCACCTCAAGGTAGTGCGTCTACCAATTCCGCCACGACCGCGAAACCTTCAAAGCCAAGGTTGTTTCCCCTGGCGAGGCGGTGGCTATACAAGATCGATTGCGCCACCGCAAGCCCATCCGGCGAAGACTCGGCGACACCGCCGAAGTCGAACCCTGCGCAGGGCGAAGGCCACCGTTTGGTGCCGTCCCTATAGCGATCCTGTTCCGGTTCGTCCACCAGGAAAGTCGTAGTTGACCTCGGGCGCGATAAGGGACGAAAACGGCGCTCGTTTCCTACCCGGAGAAGGTGACGCCGTGCCGAGGCTTCGCGACAATCTGGCCGACGCTTTTCTGCCCGCCGAAGGCGCGGCGCCTGTGCAGTGGGCGATCGCCGAGGGGTTGACCGGCTATGAGGAGGCCGTTGCCTTTATGGAGGCGCGCGCGGCCGCTATCGCGGAAGGCGAGGCCTCCGAACTGGTCTGGCTGGTGGAGCATCCGCCACTCTATACCGCCGGAACTTCCGCACAGGAGGCGGACCTCGTTGAACCCGACCGGTTTCCCGTTTTCCAGTCCGGTCGTGGCGGACAATATACCTATCACGGGCCGGGGCAGCGGGTTGCCTACGTCATGCTCGATCTCAAGCGGCGGCAACCGGACCTGCGGCGCTATGTGGCGGCCCTGGAGGCATGGTTGATTGCGACGCTCGCCGAGTTCAACGTGAGGGGCGAGCGCCGGGAGGATCGGGTCGGCGTCTGGGTCCGTCGGCCGGAAAAGGGTGCTGCCGTCGAGGACAAGATCGCCGCCATCGGAATCCGGGTGCGGCGGTGGGTGAGCTTTCACGGCATCAGCCTCAATGTGGACCCCGACCTGTCCCATTTCTCGGGGATCGTTCCCTGTGGAGTGCACCAGCATGGCGTCACGAGCCTCGTCGATCTCGGCATTCCCGTGACGATGCCCGAGATGGACGCCATGATGCGGAAGACCTTCGAAGCGATTTTCGGCCCCGTGGAAAGGGTTGGCGCGCCGTTGCTTTCCGGCAACTAGGGGCCGGTTTCCCACTGCGCGGACGTCCGGGCTTCTTCCCAAGCCCGCTCGATGCTCTAAGCTTGTCCGAACGGTTGACCATCGGCGGATAATCCATGCATCGCACGCTTCTCGCCTCCTTCATTGCTCTGGCCGCTTCGGCGTGCGCCTATACGCCCACCCCTACCGAAACCATTCACATCGTCGATTCGCCGGCCGACGTGCGCTTCTGCACCCGTCTCGCCGAGGTCAGCCCGACCGTCCCCACCACGCCGGGCTTTGGATCCGCCACTGAAGGCATGCTGGAGGCGACAGTCGCGCTGGGCGGGACGCATCTCTATCTCGAGAAGCGCTCAAGCGACTGGCTCCTGGTCCGCGGCATCGCCTATCGGTGTGGCCCCGGCCCTGTGCGCGAAAAGGTTGTCATCCGCGCGAAAGGCTAATACGCCCGAAACGGCAGCCCTCACTCGGCCGCCCGAACCGGACCGGCTTTTTGCCGGGCAGTCTTCATCGTGCCTCCGGGCGCTCCGGGGCTTCAGCAACAGCAGGGGGCCGACGACGTGCCTGTCATCGCCACATCCGCCGATCTGACCTCGGACGCCGCGCGGACGAACCGCGAATCCTGGGCCGAGCTTTCACGGGAACTGTCCGGAAAGAGGGCGGCTGTGGCGGAGGGCGGGCCGGCCAAGGCGCGCGAACGGCATCTCGCCCGTGGCAAGCTGCTGCCGCGCGAGCGTGTGACGCGCCTGCTCGATCCCGGCGCACCCTTCCTCGAGCTGGGTGGGCTCGCCGCACACGGCATGTATGGCGACGCCATCCATGGCGCCGGCATCATCACCGGTATCGGGCGTGTCGCCGGACGCGAGGTGATGATCGTCTGCAACGATTCCACCATCAAGGGCGGCACTTACTATCCGATGACGGTGAAGAAGCACCTGCGCGCCCAGGAGATCGCCCGCGAGAACCGGCTGCCGTGCATCTATCTCGTCGATTCCGGCGGTGCCAACCTTCCGCACCAGACCGAAGTGTTTCCCGACAAGGAGCATTTCGGACGCATCTTCTATAACCAGGCGACCCTCTCTTCGCTCGGCATTCCGCAGATCGCCTGCGTGATGGGTTCGTGCACGGCGGGCGGGGCTTACGTCCCGGCGATGTCCGATGAGACCGTCATCGTGCGGCACCAGGGCACTATCTTCCTCGGCGGCCCGCCTCTGGTGAAGGCCGCCACGGGCGAAGTCGTCTCGGCCGAGGATCTGGGAGGCGCGGACGTTCACGCTCGCCAGTCCGGCGTCGCCGACCACTACGCCACCGACGATGTCCATGCGCTCGCCATCGTCCGCCGCATCGTCGGCTCCTTGAACACGCGCAAGAGCGTGGACCTCGACCTTGCCGAGCCTGTCGAGCCCCGATACGCGATCGAGGATCTGGACGCGATTGTGCCGACGGACCTCAAGAAGCAGTACGACATCCGCGAAGTCATCGCCCGTCTCGTCGACGGCTCCGATTTCGACGAATTCAAACGGCTCTACGGCACCACCCTGGTGACCGGGTTCGCGCGCCTCTGGGGTATGCCGATCGGCATCGTCGCCAATAACGGCATCCTGTTCTCCGAGAGCGCGCTGAAGGGGGCGCACTTCATCGAGCTGTGCTGCCAGCGGCGCATTCCGCTGCTCTTCCTCCAGAACATCTCCGGCTTCATGGTCGGGCGGCAGTACGAGGCCGGTGGCATCGCCAAGGACGGGGCGAAGCTCGTGACCGCCGTGGCCTGTGCGCAGGTGCCGAAGATTACCCTCCTTGTCGGCGGTTCATTCGGGGCGGGCAACTACGGCATGTGCGGCCGGGCCTATTCCCCACGCTTCCTGTTCACCTGGCCGAATTCGCGGATCTCCGTGATGGGCGGCGAGCAGGCGGCGAGCGTTCTCGCCACCGTGCGGCGCGACAACATCGAGGCCGATGGCAAGACCTGGAGCGCCGAGGAGGAGGAGGCGTTCAAGGCGCCCATCCGGGAGCGCTACGAGGAGGAGGGCAGTCCCTACCACGCCACGGCGCGCCTCTGGGACGACGGGATCATCCTGCCCTCCGAAACCCGGCGCGTCCTCGCCCTGGCGTTTTCGGCCACCCTCAACGCGCCCGTGCCGGAGACGAGGTTCGGCGTCTTCAGGATGTAGCGAATCATTCGGGAGCACGGCGGGTGAGCCTGCCGCCGGCGGAAGCAGGACGCGATCTCCTTCCCGGAGGCCTTGCCAAGTATTCCGAGCCGAAGGGATGCCTCCAAAAGTAGAATAAGGGGCCTGCAAAAATGTTGCGGGCGCGCAACACCTTCAAAGCTTCCTAGTCCTGCCTATCTTGGCCCAAGCTCCGCCAAGATGCCGCCATAAACGAAGCTCAACTCAAGAACCTGGCTAAACTGCTTCAACCCCAACGCTTTAGACAAGGCGACCCAAGGAAAGCAGAGCATTAAGCCTTCTTGGCTTTTGCTTTCGGGGACCGTTGCGTCTGTGGCGCGGAGCGTGGCAGATCACATTAGTTTCGCAACCATTCGTAACTAGGGTGGAAGGCCGAGCGGGGAAGTAGACACGCCATGAATGCGCGCCGTTTCGACAAGTCGCGATTGCCCAGCCGTCAAACGACGGAGGGGCCCGTTCGTGCAGGGCGCAATCCTGTGTCCCGAGGCTCGCATCGGGTCCCGTTGCTCCGTTTTGCCGCTGCCGTGCTGGGTACTGTCGTTCTCGGCACCGGCACTGCTCTTGCGCTCGATGCGGCGCCGCGGCCGCAGCCGCTGATGCCGGTCACCAAATTCAGCTCGGTCCGTGAAGCCCTGCGCACGGGAATGCGCGACTACAACGCCGGTGACAAGCTGGGTGCGGCCCAGGCGCTTGAATATGCCGCCGGGCAGGGGCACACGCTCGCTCTCTGGAAGCTCGGTCGCATGTATGCCGACGGCGACGGCGTGCAGCACGACGACCTGAAGGCTTTCGAATATTTCTCCAAGCTCGCGGATCAGAACGCCGAGGAGAGCCCCGATTCTCCGAACGCGCCGGTCATCTCCAGCGCCTTCGTGGCGCTCGGCACTTATTTCCTCGATGGAATCAAGGGCACCTATGTAAGCGCCAATCCGGTGCGCGCCGTGGAGATGTTTACCTACGCGGCATCCTATTTCAGCGACTCCAATGCGCAGTACAATCTGGCGCGTCTCTATCTGGAAGGCACCGGGGTCGACAAGGATATCCGGCTGGCGGCGCGGTGGCTGAATCTCGCGGCGGAAAAGGGGCATCACCCTTCACAAGCGGTCCTGGGACACTTGCTCATGACGGGGCAGGGGGTGCCGCGGCAGCGGGCGAAAGGCCTGATGTGGCTGACACTGGCCCGCGAATCGATCGATCCCGGCAAGGATCAATGGATCGCGAAGCTCTACGACGATGCCTTCGAGAATGCCGGTGAAAGCGACCGGAAGCTCGCACTCGCCCTGCTCGAGCAATACATCCAGTCCCGTCACTGAGACCGATTTCCGGCCATCAGGTTAGGTCGAGATCAACAAGCACGGGAACGTGATCCGAGGGCTTGTCCCACCCGCGCACTTCCTTTCGAATCGACGTGGTTCTGAGCCTGTCCTGCGCCTGCGGCGAGAGCAGCAGGTGATCGATCCGGATGCCATTGTTTCGCTGGAAGGCGCCCGCCTGATAATCCCAGAACGAATAGAGGCCCGGCTGGTCGTTGCAGGCACGGACGGCATCGCTGAAGCCGAGGTTCAGGAGCTCCCGGAACTTCGCCCGGCTCTCGGGCTGGTAGAGCGCATCGTTGAGCCAGGCGGCCGGGTCCGCGGCATCCTTCGGCTCCGGAATGACGTTGTAATCTCCGCACAGGACGAGAGGCTCCTCGAGGGCGAGCAGCTGGCCGGCATGAGCGGTCAGCCGGTCCATCCAGGCGAGCTTATAGTCGAATTTCGGGGTGCCGATGGGATTACCGTTGGGCAGATAGATCGAGGCCACGCGGACGACGCCCGTCTCCGTCGAAACCACTCCTTCGAGATAGCGCGCCTGGTCATCGCTTTCGTTGCCCGGAAGGCCCCGGCGAAGGTCCTCGAGCGGACGCTTGGACAGAATGGCGACGCCATTGTAAGCCTTCTGCCCATGAGTGGCGACGTTGTAGCCCAGAGCCTCGACCTCGGCGCGCGGAAACGCCTCGTCCACACATTTCAATTCCTGCAGGCAGACGATATCCGGCTCGGCGCTTTTCACGAAAGTGACGAGGTGGTCCAGCCTCTGCTTGATTGAATTGACGTTCCAGGTGGCGATTCGCATTCGACGGATAACCTATTGAAAGAACGCACGAATTATTGACGGAACACTTACGTGAGCGCCACCATACCACCAGCGCTAACCGCTGCAAAAATTTCCTTCGGATCGCGCGGGGGATGTCCGTTGCATATTGCGCAGGGGCCGCCCCGGCGGCACCGACTCGCGAACAATTGCGGGTCTGATCTCGGGCTATGCATCGGCCAGAGGTTGCGTGATATTGTTCCTCCGTGCACAGCAAGCGCGGAGCAGCGCGTCGCAGGAGGAGCGGCATGGACCGATTCATGGGGAGCTGCCTGTGCGGCAACGTCCGGATTGTGGCGTCAGGACGCCCGTACCGGGTCGGCCTTTGTCACTGCCTCGACTGCCGGAAGCATCACGGGGCCCTTTTTCACGCCTCCGCGGTGTTCCCTCAGGATGCGGTGACGATCGACGGCGAAACACGCGATTATGCGGGGCGGTCTTTCTGTCCCCGCTGCGGATCGTCCGTTTTCGCACGCACCGCTGACGAAATCGAGGTGAACCTCGGGTCCCTGGATGCTCCTGACCAACTGATGCCAACCTACGAAAGCTGGGTCGTCCGGCGTGAGTCCTGGTTGCCGCCATTTCCGCTCACGAGACGATACGAACGCGATCGCGACGCCACAAGTCGCTTTGAGGAGGAGGGGACCTGAGAAGGAAGACGGGCATTGTGATTTGCGCATACTGTGACCTCCGTAATGTCAGCCGTGCCGCGCGCTTCATGGGTCTACGGCAAGGTCGCGACTTCAGCAGTGCTCGAGGCTGGAGCGAGTGATGAAGACCGGCTGTCACGCGCATGGGCACGGCGGAGCCGAGTGGCTGTCACCGCAGGTGGCAATTTACATCGTACCCTGCACGGTTGTTCCAACCCTTTTCGCTTCATCGGACGTCTGCCCTGGGCCGGCAAGGTGAAACCGAAATCCACCAACACAACGGATGCCTCCATGTCAGCCTCCTGGTTCTCTCCGGTCGACAACTACTGCGAGCGGGTCGACGTCTCTTTCTGGTCCGAGCCGCTGAACGCGGTGACGAACGCGGCCTTCCTCGTCGCCGCGGCCTATGCCTTCGCAAGATGGTACAGAAGCGATGCAAAGGACGGGCCGGTCCTGTGGCTGATCGGCGTGACCGCAATGGTCGGAATCGGAAGCTTCCTCTTCCACACGGTTGCGGAGCGCTGGTCGCTCCTGGCTGACGTCGTGCCGATTGCAGTCTTCATCTACAGCTACTTCCTCCTCGCCCTGCGCCGCTATCTGCAGCTGGGCATGGCCATAGCGATAGGAACCACCGTGCTGTTTGCGGTCTTCAACATGTCCTTCGAGACCCTCTGGAGCAGCATCTTTCCAGGGCTGACCCTCAACGGCTCCGTCGGCTACCTTCCCGCAGCCGCGGCGCTCCTCGGGGTCAGCGCGCTTTGCATGGATCGGCAGGAACGGCTCGCCGGCACGGCGTTGCTTTCAGCCGCGGCAATTTTCATCGTATCGCTCGTCTTTCGGTCGCTCGACCGGACGCTCTGTGCGTCTTTGCCCATGGGAACCCATTTCCTTTGGCACATCCTGAACGCCGTCGTGCTCGGAACCCTGATGAGCGCGGCCATCGCGCATCACAGGAAGTTTGCCCGATGATCGAGGTTCACGGCTACGCCATTGTCTCCGACGACGACCGCATCGCCGATGCCGAGGGACGCATGCCGGAGGCTCTGCGCAGCGAGGCGGACTGGTCGTATTTCCAGGCGGAGCTCGACCGGGCCGTGGCCGTTGTCCTGGGTCGGCTTGGCCACGAAGCCCATCCGAACCCGCGGCGGCGGCACCGCATCGTCGTATCATCGTCCGCATCCGGCCTTGAGGAGCGCAGCGATGCCTGGTGGTGGAACCCGCAGGATCTGCCCTGGGACGAAGTGGTGCGTCGTGCGGTTCCAGATGGTGGGCGGGTCGCGGTCCCCGGCGGGCGCCGGGTCTTCGATCTGTTCCTCGGGATCGGTTATGCCGCCTTTCATTTGTCTCGCGCGGAGGGAATACGGATCCCGGGAGGGGTTCCGCTGTTTTCAGCCTGCGCCGAAGGCGAGAGCGTGGAATCTGTCCTTGCCGGGAGGGGCATGAAGGCCGGACAGCACCAGGTTCTTGATCCGAACGGTCCCGTCAGCCTGACCGTCTGGCGCCGCTGACCGAAACCTCGGCAGGGTTGCGACGTTGACCCTCAAGTCAACGTGCCGGGGAAATTCGATGCGATACCTTGCTATGACAGCTGCCCTTGCCGGCCTCATCATGGCGGGGGCGGCATTCGCCCAGAGCGGCGGTGGCTCGGGTGGCGGATCAGGTGGCAGTTCGGGATCGGCAGGAGGCTCGAGTTCGGGATCCTCCGCGTCGCCTGGTTCGGCGCCGAGCGCAGCCTCGCCGGGCTCTGCGCCCAATGCGCCAAGTGCGCCTCTCCCCCCGCCGGGAACGCAGGGCAGCAGCGGCAGCCCTGCCAATGCCGGTCCGAGCACGACCGGATCCAGCGGCCCGGGCATCGGCGGGCCCGGTTCGCGCAGGCCGGCCGACCCGTCGACAATCCCGTCGACCGAGCGGGAGCAACAGTTGCTGCGCCGCAATCAGGACATTGACCGGCGGGTGAAGCGAGGGATCTGCAACGGCTGTTAAAGACGTTGTCCCGTCGTCCGGCGAAGGCTGTTCCTCGGGCGCGCCCAATGGAATTTGCAGCCCCGCTCGAACCAAGGGCTGCGTAACGGTGTTCCCTGCTTGGAGCACGGCTCCACCACATAGAGGAAAGACCGATGCCAGATCGCAAGGACGAACAACGCCAGGAGCGCCAGCGCCAGGAGGAGCAGCGCCAACAGCAGAACACCGATCGCCAGCGGCAGGGAAGCCCGCGCCAGAAGCAGGAGGATCGGCGGCAGCGTTGACCCTCTCCGGGACCGAATTCCGAAGCGGGGCTGTAAAGCCCCGCTTCTCATATCGGGGCTTTCATGTCTGACGAGCCGCATCTCATCGAACCGGACATTTGCCTCTACGGGTCCGTGGATGATACCATGTTCCACGATTTCAGCAGCAAGCTGAGCAAGGCTCCCAGTGGACGGCCCGTTGTCGTGGAACTGATGACCTTCGGCGGGGATGCGGACGTGGCCCGCCGGATCGCCCTCGAGGTCCGGCTGGCCCGGGAGCGGATGGGGCAGGACTTCTACTTTCTCGGCAAGACCGTGGTCTACTCCGCTGGCATCACGATCATGGCCGCTTTCCCACGTTCCAGACGCTATCTGACCCGCGACACCATCCTGCTGATCCACAGCCGTCGGATGGACAAGCACCTCCACCTGAACGGGTCGCTCTCAACGAGCCTCCAGATCACCAGGGAGACCCTCTCCCAGCTTGAGGTCGGCGTGAAGCTGGAGAGGGACAGTTTCGCGGAACTGATTGCCGGCAGCGATGTCGGCGAGGAGGAGATCCTCCGGAACGCGGAAACGAGCTGGTATCTGACGGCCGGGGAAGCACTCGGGCACGGATTGATCGCTGGGATCCTGTGACAAGCGAGAGGGATTGTCACTCCGCGCTGGCGCGGTCGAGATGCTCGAGGCTCGATGGGTCAAGCTTCAGGCGCGTTGCAGCGACGAGGTCATTGAGCTGCTCGACCTTCGTGGCGCTCGCAATCGGCGCCGCGATGGTCGGCTGCGCCATGAGCCATGCCAGAGCAACCTGTGCAGGACTGGCGTTGTGGTGAAGGGCGATCTCGTCGAGGGCGGTCAGGATCCGCCGTCCGCGATCGTTCAGGTACTTGGCCATGTTGGCACCGCGGACGCTCTTCCCGAAATCCTTTTCCGACCGGTACTTCCCGGTCAGGAAGCCGCTTGCAAGCCCATAATAGGGGATGACGCCGACCTCGTTCTCGCGGCAGAGCGGCTGAAGTTCGCGTTCGAATTCGGCGCGGTCGGAGAGATTGTAGAGAGGCTGCAGGCTCTCGTATCGGGGCAGACCCATCCGGGCGCTGATGTCGAGCGCCTCCTTGAGCCGCGCCGCCGTGAAGTTCGATGCGCCGATGGCGCGAACCTTGCCGCTGGCAATGAGGTCCCCGTAGGTGCTCAGGGTCTCTTCCTGCGGCGTCTCGAGATCGTCCCGGTGGGACTGATAGAGATCGATATAGGTCGTCTGGAGACGCTTCAGCGAGTCCTCGACCGCTTCCATGATGCGTGCCTTGGACAGGCCCTTCTTGCCGGGTCCCATCTCGGATCCGACCTTGGTCGCGATGACGATCTGGTCGCGGTTGCCGCGGGCCTTCATCCACTTGCCGATGATCGCCTCCGACTCGCCGCCTTCATGGCCGGGGACCCAGCGGGAATAGACATCGGCGGTGTCGATAAAATTGCATCCTGCCTCGACCAGAGCGTCGAGGATCTTGAACGAAGTTGCCTCGTCCGCGGTCCAGCCGAAAACGTTTCCGCCCAGGCAGAGTGGCGGTATCATGATGCTGGAACGGCCCAAACGACGCTTATCCATGGCGATCTCCTGTCTGCTGCCGATGTGTGTCACCGGTCGGATATCTCAAGTGGCTTTGCCGCTTCTGGATCGTGATGCCAGGCTCAGATCGAACGGACATGGTTGTCCCAAACCCAGCGCCCGAGCTGCGTTCCGTCAAGAGGCCTGAGTTCATCCTTCCCGACGGGCGCCAAGCGAACACCCGCATTGCCCGACGTCGCAAGGAAGACGCCCTCTGTGGGCACGGCGGTGACGCCGCAGACATCCGACATGCGCCTTCGGCCGAGGAAGCGGCCGGACTCGAGATCCCAGAATGCGATGGTATTGCCGATGGGGCTCGTCGCGGCGGCGATTCGGCCGGCGGAGTCGAGCGCGACCGAGCCGACATAGTTCCTCATGGCATCGAGAGCATCGTCAGGCATGTCAAGAAAGCGGGTCCTGCCGTCCGAAGTCAACAATCCGACCAGGGCGGGCATCTCGTTCTCGTCGCCTTCGAACTGGCAGCCGAACACCGTGTCTCCGCGAGGGGACACTGCCAGATGGCGGATGCTGAGGCCCTTCAGATCCGGCCCGAGATCGACCTTCAGCAGAACGCTCTCGCTCGCCGGATCGACGATGGCGAGGCTCGGCTCCATCTGGTTCCTGTTCAGAGTTTCGCGCCCGGTCTCAGGATTGGTCCTGATGCCGCCATTCGCGACCACGATGTGACGCTGGCCGGGAAGATAGGCGAGGTCGTGCGGGCCGATGCCGAAGCTCGGCATTTCTCCGATCCGCCGATAGCCTTCGCTTGCATTGTAGATACCGAGCATGCCGGCGCCGCTCGTGACCTTGTTTTCGGTGGCATAGAGCAGGGTGCCATCGCGGGAAAACACGCCGTGCCCATAGAAATGGCGTCCCTCCGCTGACGTCACCACCCGCCGGACCTCTCCGGTGGTACGATCGACGACCGCCGCCCAATTCCCGGGCCTGCGCGCGAAGACCACGAGTTCATTGCCGTGAGGGCGGACGGCGATGTCGTGCCCCCGATCCGGCAGGCGTGTATTGAACAGCATCTCGCCATCGAGGGAGAACACAGCGACGGAGGCTGTCTGCTCACCCTCGAAACAGGCCGAGACGAAGAGCGGGCGCTCGGACGCGGCAAACCCGGATTTCGGGTAGAAGGTGCCTGCGACCGCCGCGCCGAGAGCCCCCAGGAACGAGCGTCGATCAATCACCGTCACGGCTGTTGAATCCCAGGGAAATGCCGAGTGCGGCCGGAACGGACGCCTCGGCGGTCTCTCGTAACGAGTGGACGGCGTCGCGCAGCAGGACGATGTTGCTGCGCTGCCTCGGATCGGCGGCAGCCTTGCCGATATCGGATGGGGCACTCTCCTCCATACCGCGCGCGGTGCGCAGCGCATAACCGAGCGAGACTCCCTCGTCGGACGTTGGATCGACCAGAATTCTGCCCAGTGCCTCCGCAGCTTCAAGATTGGCGCCGATGGCCCGCATGGAGCGCCCGCTGCGCCAGCCCTCCGCAAGAGTCGGCCTGACGTTGTCGACACCGTCGCCCATCACCGCACCCAGCTTCTGATCGTCGATGATTTCGAAGAGCGCAATGTAGTCTGTGGCAAGCCTGGTCGCCGCTTCCTCCACCTTGGCGTCGTCGCCCTTTTCGATCTCGGCGAGCGTGCCATCCGGGCGGCGCCATTCGTCAAGAACCTGGGCACTGGTGCGTGCGAGGTTGCCGGCGATGGCCATGCCGACACCGCAGCGCCGCGTCGCCTCGTCGGACCCGGTCGACAATGCATCGGCGGCATTCTCTCCATAGAGAATGCGCTCAAGGGCGGAGAGGCCCTGTACAGCGGCGCTGGTCTGGGAAAAGCGTTCGGGCGCGAGGTCGTCCCCACCTTTTCGCGCGAGCAGGTTCGAAAGGGCCCGGCCGATGGCGTTCTTGCGCTCCGGCCAATGGGCCATGCGCTCATAACGGAAGTCCTTGGCGATCGGGCCGTAGAGGACGAACTCGATCCTCGCCCAGGCATCCGCTGCCTTCAGATAGCTGTCCTTCAGGCCAGTGACGGCGTCGGCGCGCGGCGCGGCGCAAAAGCGCGTCCACGCCTCTTCCTCAGCCTTGGTTTCCCGAGCCAGAGCATCGTAGCCGGGAATGATGAATTCCCGGGCCGCACGCAGGACCGTCCCGCGGCGCTCGTCACTGTGTTGGGCAAGAGCCGGCCCGGCAAGGGCAAGACAAATCAGGGTGGCGATCTGGGGCGCGCGCATCATGCGTCTCACAGCGATTTCAGAAATTCGACCAGTCGGCGTTGTTCTGCCTCCGATAGAGACTTGAAACGTGACCTTGAGAGGGCAGCCTCGCCGCCGTGAAGGCCGATGGCGTCCTCCACGGTCCGGGCCCGCCCGTCATGCAGGAGGCCGGCCCCGTTCGCAAGGGTCCGCGAGAGACCCCAGAGCGGAGCCGTGCGCCATTCGGTCGAGGCGACGCCTGGTTCCGTGGCGCCGCCGTCGAGGGCTGGCCCAAGGTCGTGCAGCAGCAGATCGGTGAAGGCGCGCACCGGTCCGGCCTTGCCGGGCAAGGAAGGGCGATGACAGGCCGCACATCCGACGGCTTCGAACAACGCCAATTCGGCGCTCCCGCCTTCCGGCGGTGCGACGGGACCGAGGGACGCGAGATAGGCGGCGATGCGCGAGACGATATCCGGTGAAATCTCCGGTCCGCCGTCGTCTCCCATGGGAGCGGCCAGACAGGAGGCCTGGGCGGAGGTACAGTCTCCTTGCGGTGGCGAGCGTCCTTTCGTCGAGAGGCCGAGGTCGAGCGCGAAGGCGTTTTCGACCTGCTCTTCCAGCGTGGGCTCGGAGGCCTTCCAGCCGAACCGTCCCGCCCGGCGCCGGCCCTGCGCATCCACGACCCAGTTGACGCGGCCCGCCACCCCGTCGGCGCGACGGGTATTCTCAGCGGCGAAGGCGTCGAGGGCTTCGTCGGAAATGGCTTCAAGCTCCCCAAGGCCGCGAAGGGATGGCGCAAGCAGTGCTCCGGATCGAATGCCAGGGGCCAGAGCACCATAAGCGAAATCGACAGGCCCGAATCCCTGCACGGTCCTCGCAATGCGCCCTTCGGGCGGCACACCCGCCACAGCGGAGGTTTGCATCTGACGGCCATAGACCGGGTCAGGCTCTCCATCCGGGCCGCTGAAGCGCAGGACGAGATGGTCGCTTCGGACCATGCCCGCCGGATCCGTCACGACCGGCATCCGATCGAGGTCGCGATGACAGGCGGAACAGGCGCGGGCGTTGAAAAGCGGCCCCAGGCCATCGTTCGCCCGCGTGGAGGAGGGGGCTGGCACCCACGGGCGGCGGAAAAGGGCGCGTCCGATGGCATCGTCGAGGGCGTGTGCGGAGACCGGCGCCGCAAGAAGCAGGAGGACGGCCGTTCGCCCCAGAGCCCGCCCTTTCATCATGAAACCCGCAGATAGCCCATCATGCCGTATTCGAGATGCTCCAGGACATGGCAGTGGAACATCCAGTTGCCCTCGGCTGCGACGAAGGCAATCTCGATGCGCTCCTTGGGCTGCAGCAGTACGGTGTCGGCGAAATGACGGGGCCGCTTGAGCCGCGAAGCGCTCAGTACCTCGAAGGTATGGCCGTGCAGATGGATCGGGTGATGATGCGGTGTCGCGTTCATGAGCTCGAACACATAGGATCGACCCGTCGTCAGCACACCGAGGGGCGCTGGCAATTGGCGGTGCTGGTCGGAGGCCCAGGAAGCCTTGTTGATGGCCCAGAAGGAGGTGTCGCGCACACAGAGACCGTCGAGCAGGATCTTCGCGAGCGGATCGTCGGGTGCCAGCGCCGCCGCCGCGTCCGCCACGGAGCCGGACGCCGCGCTGAAGGTGAAGCTCATGCGCTCGGCGTTCGTGAGATCTGCCCGCGGTAGCACCGCTTCGAAGAGAATGGCGGGATCGAAGATCCGTGCGGGCCGCGCTGGACCTTCTGCTTCATATGTGCCGAGCGTCCAGGGTTCGGATGAAAAATAGTCGATGACTTTGAAACTCTTTCCCGGCGCCGGAGCACGGACCAGCAGATCGATCCGCATGGCAGGCCCCATGCGCCATGTATCGAGCGGGAAGGGCGTCACGGCATTCCCGTCGATGGCGATCACCGCCGCCTCGGCGCCATCGACTCCGATCTCGATCACGCGAGTGCTGTCGAGATTGAGGACGCGCAGGCGGATGTCGCCCCCGGCGGGGATGGCATGGCGTGCCGGCGCGACGCCGTTGACGGCGCGGACGGTGCCGTAGGTACCGGCGCGGCTTGCCCCTTCCGGCGTCTCGAAGGCCAGCCAGGTTCCGTCGTCGGCAAGCCGCCAGTCCTTGTAGGCAATGACGAGATCCGCATCGGCGCGGTGGCGCTCGTCGCCATCGACGATCAGGACCCCGGCCATGCCGCGACCGGCCTGGCCGGATTCGTTGCAATGGGGATGAAAGAAGAAGGTGCCGGGATCAGGCGGCGCGAACTCGTAGAGAAAGCTCTGGCCCTTGTTCACCGGAGGCTGGGTGAGAAAGGGAACGCCGTCCATGGCATTCGGCACGCGGATGCCATGCCAATGGATCGCCGTATGCTCCCCGAGCCGGTTCTCCAGCCGTGCCCGGATGATGTCGCCCAGGCGGATCCGCTTCATCGGCATGAGATTGTCGGAATAGGTCCAGACCGTTGTCGCTGGACCGTCAGGGCCCAGAAGGCGCGCAGGTCGCTCTGCGGCGGCAAAATGCCAGTCGTGGACCTGGCCCGCCGGGACGGGTGGGCGCGGCGCAAGCTGCGGCATGGCGCCCGGCCGCGCCAGCAGGCTCGTTCCCCCGGCGGCGGAGGCGAGCCCCGCCGCGCCGAGACCTTTCAGAAGCTGCCTGCGATCGAGTGCCATCTCTTACTTCGATACGGCCGACGGGTTGTCGAGGCTGTTGGAGCCCTCGACCGAGATGGTCAGCCCGAGTTTCTTGACGAGGGTCTCAATGGCCCGCGCCTGCGCCACCAGCGCGTCGACACCGTCCTGGACCACCTTGTTTCCCTCGACATTTCCTTCGCCGATCATCTGGTCGTAGGCTTCCTTGCCCGAGTCCGCGCGGTCCTTGATGGCACGCAGCTTGTCGGTGGCATTCTTCATGGCGGCTTCGACCTTGGCGGCCTCGTCCGGCGCCTTGGCGCGGGCATAGCCGGCCATGCTGGGCCCCTGCAGGAGCTTGCCGTCGAGGCGTGTGTAGCGTCCCTCATAGATCGCCACCATGCCGATCTGGTCGGCATAGTGCGAGTTATGGGTATTGTCGGAGAAGCAGTCATGCTCCTCCTCCGGATCATGGAGGATGAGGCCGAGCTTCATGCGTTCGCCGGCCAATTCTCCATAGGAAAGGCTGCCGAGGCCCGTGAGGATCGTTGCGAGGCCCTCGTTGGGTCCCTTCCTGACGAGGTCCTGTCGGGCCTTACCCTTGGCGTCCCAGGCCTTCGCCATTTCGGATAGATCGTCGACGAGCAGCCCGGTGGCCGCCTTCAGGTAATCACGCCGCCGGTCGCAATTGTCGTGCGTGCAGGCCTTGAGGGAATAATCGGTGGCCGGCCGGGCGCCGGCACCCGGCCCCGTGCCGTTGAGGTCCTGTCCCCAGAGCAGAAACTCGATGGCGTGGAAGCCGGTCGCCACGTTCGCCTCGACGCCTCCCGCCTCCTGCAGCGCATCGGAGAGAAGCTTCTTCGTGATCTTCGTGGCATCAACCTGCTTCTTGCCGATGCGGATGGATGTGTTGGCAATGACGTTTGCGCGGTAGAGCGGGTTCTCGTCCGATGTCTCGCCATACGACTTGGTGTCGACGTAATCGATCAGACCCTCGTCGAGAGGCCAGGCATTGACCTTGCCTTCGAGCTCGTCCATCGCCTTGTTGCCGAAGCGGAAGCCCTCGGTCTGCTGGTAGGGGATGCGTGCCTTGCGCCAGGCGGCGCGGGCTGCGTTCAAGGTTTCGTCGGTCGGATCGGCAAGGAATGCATCGACCGTGGTGGCAAGCTCGCGAGCGGCGATTGCGGCATCGCCGTACATCGCCTGGGCAAGGGAGATATAGCTCTCGATCACCGCCTTCGGCTGAGGCGCTTCCGCCCTGGCGGCGCTGCTCAGCGCCGTTGCGGCCATCACGGCCAACGCGAATGCGCGCAATCTCATGTCCATCTCCGCCTGCGAAGTCGGCTGGGCTCCGCAAGAACGAGACCCTGGCCGTGCCAATCCTGTCGCGGGGATGGCTAATCCGATCGGGCTGCCATGGCAATGGTAAAATTGCTATATAGAAACATTCTAAAGTAAGTATTGCGGCTGGGTAGAAAGTATATTTCTCACAATTTCTGCATTTGGTGCCTTTAGTTTTGAATTGATCAAAAGTAGAGGCGTGGGAAATGCCCTGGCGTGCAGCCTTAACCCTCCATGGTCGCATGGCATGAAGCGGTATCTCTCTTGAAGGAACTGACAGGGCGAACCGGCTCCTGCCGAAAGCGTTAGGCTTGCACAGGAGGTGACCATGCCTGAACTGGTCCGCGAATGGCCGCATCTCTTGGACAGAGTCCTGGAACAGATCCGGCCTGTGAATGGAAGGGCCGACTCCTACGTCGCCGAGGTCGACCTGTCCGAGGATGAATTGCGGGCGTTGAACCTGTTCGAGGCGAGCGCGCGCCATGTGCATGTCGCCTTCACAGATCCGACCACTGCCGAGGGGCGCTTCGCCTACCTCAACACCCCCATCGGTCTCGGCCAGCCGCGGGAGCAACACGGCATCGCGCGGGTGAGGGTTTCATTCACCGCGGTTCAGCGGATGAGACCCCTGGAGGCGCGCTCGGAGTTCCATGACGGATGAGAAGCCGCCTCCAGGTTTGGCACTCCGCTACGGGATGATCTCCACGACTTCGCGGGTCTGCGGGTCGACGAGCAGCTTCTGGTCGTTCACGACCGTGTAGCTGTAGGTCGATTGAAGGCCCACGCTGTTCGGAATCGGGAACAGCCGGATCCGTGTCGGCAGGGTCTCTCCGACCATGACCGTTTCGGTCATGCGGATCGAGGGGCGTCGCTGTGCGACGATGAAAGTGCGCACGCGGGTGGACTCGCCGGCGCTGAGCACGCCGCCCGCTGCGGCTCCGGCCACGCCGCCGACCGCAGCGCCGACAGGTCCGCCGACCACGGCGCCGGCGACGGCGCCGCCGGCGGCACCGGTCGCCGGTCCGGCGGCGGTGTCGGTCTGGCAGGCGGCGAGAGGAAGGGCGAGGAGGGCGAGGGCGAGTGACGGGCCGAGAACACGATGGCGCATGGCGGCATTCCTTTCCAATTGGCATCAGTCGAACGCACCGAACCTTGGCCGGTTCCTTCGAACGGAAGCCTTGCAGGGTGTGCCGACGCCTTGTCTGGAGTATGATTGCCGCCCGGCCGCCCGACGCACGGGCCGCCGGACTCGTCATCCGATCATGCGTCTGAGCCTCAGAGGGAGCGGGACATGGGACGGAAGTTCATCGATTGCCGTGAAATGCCGAGCGAAGTGAAATGCAGCCTGGCCCTCGTTGCCGATACGGAGAACGAGGTCCTGGAGGCGGCGGTGACGCATGCGGTCACCGTCCACCACCACCAGGACACGCCCGAGCTACGGAACCAGATCCGAAGCGCGATCCATGACGGTTCCCCGCCGGCCCACGCGCCACGCCAGAGTGCTTGAGCAGGTTGTCAGGCGCGCCCTGACAGCCCCCGTCAGGTAATGACGTCGGGGGCGTCTCTGTCTGTTCTCTGCCGGATTCCTGCGATCGCATCGGCTGCGGCGATGATATCGGCGAGCACAACCTGAGGATCGCGGTCGTGGCGTGAAGGATCGGGCTCGAAGCGCTCGAGATAGACGCGAAGGGTTGCGCCTTCCGTGCCCGTGCCGGACAGGCGGAAGACCGCCCGCGCCCCATTGTCGAACAGGATTCGCACACCCTGGTGCCGGGTGATGGAGCCATCTGTCGGATCCTCATAGGCGAAGTCGTCGGCGACTTGTACCGTGAGGCCTGCGAAGTTCCGGCCCGGCAGAGTGTCAAGGGCGCCACGGAGGTCCGACATGAGCGCGTCGCCAGCGGCAGTGCTGATGCCTTCGTAATCGTGGCGCGTGTAGTAGTCGCGCCCATAGGTCCGCCAGTGATCCGTCATGATCTCGGCAATGGACTGGCGGCGCGCCGCGACGATATCGAGCCAGAGGAGGATTGCCCAGAGGCCGTCCTTTTCGCGGACATGGGCCGATCCCGTTCCGGCGCTTTCCTCGCCGCAGATCGTCACCCGACCGGCATCGAGCAGATTGCCGAAGAACTTCCACCCGGTGGGCGTCTCGAACATCTCGACCTTGAGTTTTTCCGCGACGCGGTCGGCGGCACGGCTCGTGGGCATCGAGCGGGCGATGCCTTTCAGGCCGCTGCGATATCCCTTGGCTTCGTGAATATTGGCTGCGAGCACCGCCAGGCTGTCGGACGGAGAGACGGCAAGGCCACGGCCGAGGATGATGTTGCGGTCGCCGTCGCCGTCGGAGGCCGCTCCCATATCGGGTGCATCGGGCGAGAACATCAGCCGGAACAACTCCGCGGCATGAACCGGATTCGGATCGGGATGGTGGCCGCCGAAATCGGGAAGCGGGACGGCGTTGACCACCGTGCCGGCGGGGGCGCCGAGCGCACCCTCGATGATGGCCTTCGCATAGGGGCCGGTGATCGCGTGCATCGCATCGAAGCGAAGCCTGAAGCCGGAGGCGAAGAGTTTCCTGATCCGGTCGAAATCGACGAGGGTTTCCATCAGGGCGGCATAGTCGGCGACAGGATCGATGATCTCGACAGCCATGTCGCCGAGGCTCGTTTCGCCGAGTGTGGCGAGGGACGGCGCCGCATCCTTGAGGATGCGGTACGCGCTGACCGCCTTCGTGCGCGCAAAGATCGCATCGGTGATCGCCTCCGGAGCAGGGCCGCCATTGGCGATATTGAACTTGAGCCCGAAATCGCCATCCTTGCCGCCAGGATTGTGGCTGGCCGAGAGCACGATGCCACCGAACGCCTCGCGCTTGCGGATCACATTGGACGCTGCCGGCGTGGAGAGCATGCCGTTCTGCCCGACGATGGCGCGCGCGGCGCCATTCGCAGCGAGCATGCGCAGAATGATGGCAATGGCTTCGTCGTTGAAAAAGCGGCCATCGCCGCCGACCACGACGGTGCGTCCCTCGACGCCGCCGACGCCTTCGATCACGGCCTGGACATAGTTTTCGAGATAGCCGGGCTGCATGAACACGGCCGTCTTTTTGCGCAGTCCCGACGTGCCGGGCTTCTGACCTTCGATCGGCGCCGTGGAAACAGTCTCGACGTTCATTCCTCGTATCCTCTTCGTCTCGGCCCACGGAGGGGCGTTGGCGGGTTCAATGGTCGGCGTCGTTGCACATCCGCAGCGAGGCGGCGATGGCCGTCACGTCTGGTGCTCCTTTAGAAAGGCTTCTACCGCTGCCCGGGTAGGGAGGGAGGGGATGGCGCCGCGTCCCGTGGCGGTAAGGGCACCGGCCGCATTGGCGAAGCGGCAGATCTCGTCGAGCCGCGCGGGATCTCGCGGCATCCCCGGTTCGGCCAGCAGCCCTGCAATGATGCCAGCCATGAAGGCGTCGCCCGCCCCCGTCGCGTCGATGGCATCGATCTTGAATCCGGGAACCTTTCCCTGAGCCTCCTGTGTCAGCCAGTAGCAACCCGCGGGACCGCAGGTGACGGCCATCAGGACAGTGCGATCCGTCCACAGGGCACGGGCTCCGGCGATGGGGTCGTCCTCGCCCGTCAGGAAGGCGACCTCCTCCGCCGCGATCTTCACGATCTGGGCATGTTCGAATCCGAGCCGCATGCCGTCGCGGGCAGCCTCCGCATTGGGCCAGATGTGCAGGCGGAGATTGGGATCATAGGTGATGAGCTTGCCGGACCGGCGGGCGCGTTCCACCGCGTGGAGGGTGGCCGCGCGGGACGGGTCCGAGATGAGACTGATGGAGCCGAAATGAAAGGCCCGCGCCTTCTCGATGGCCGTCCCGTCGACGTCTCCGGGAGCTATCAGCATGTCGGCGCTCGGGCTGCGATAGAACAGGAATTCGCGCTCGCCGTTCGCCTGCAGGGAGACGAAGGCCAAGGCGGTTGCCGCGCGGTCGGTGAACAGAAGAGGGGATACGTCGACACCGGCCTCCCGGAGGGCCTCCGCCAGGAAGTGGCCGAACCCGTCGTCGCCGACCATGCCCATGAAGGCGCTTGGAACGCCGAGCCGCGTCAACGCCACGGCGACATTCGCCGGGGCCCCTCCGGCAGCCTTCCTGAAGGCTTCCGTGCCGGCAAAACCGAGCCCGTTGACGGTCGGCACGAAGTCGACCAGCAATTCGCCAAACGTGACGACGTCGGCCATGCCGGCGTTCCTCATTCTCATGAAAGGCTCGGGACGGAATGCCACGAGCAGGACTTTCGCCGGCCGCGAAAAACCCGGCGCCGGGTCCGTCTTATAGGTTGTCCTCGGACATCTGTTAAGCTGCTCCACGACGACGGCAATCGGCAATCAGGGCGCCAGGCCCTCCGAAGAGGGTTCCAGCATGTGCGTGACCTCCGCGTCGGTGAGCTGGTGGAACTCCTGATAGAACGGGCTGAGGGCATAGAAATCCTGCGGCGCCTGAAGGCATACCACATCGTCGACGAGAGGCCTCAAGGCTTCGATGGTCTCGGCCGGGGCGACCGGCACGGCCAGCACCAATCGGGCGGGGCCCCGCCTGCGCAGGGCGGACAGAGCGGCCCGCACCGTTGTCCCTGTGGCGATCCCGTCATCGATGACGATGGCGGTCCGTCCCTCGACGGAGACCGGGCTTTTGTCCTTCATGTAGACCTTGCGTCGCCGCTCCAGCTCCCACAGCTCGGCTTGCGCAAGGTCGTCGATCTCGTCCTCGGTCAATCCGACCAGGGACATGACGGGCCGGTTGAAGACGATCTCCGGCTGTGCCCCGTCGACAATCGCCGCTGCCGCCAGTTCCGGTTGTGCCGGAACCCCGATCTTGCGCACGAGGAGCAGGTCGAGCGGCGCATGGAGGGCCGCGGCGACGGGCTTCGCGACTGGAATTCCGCCCCGCGGCAGCGCCAGAACGACAGGATTTGCAAGTTTCATTCCGGCAAGCCGGTTCGCAAGCTGCCGGCCTGCGTCGTCGCGATCGCGAAATCGAGCTGTTTCCATCGGGCCGCCTCCTGTTGTCGCCAGGAGGCCCGTCCATGCCCCGCGCCTTCAGGACAGGGTACGAGCCTTGAACGAATATCTTACACCCATGCTGGTAGCCCGGCGACCGGGGAGTGGCGGCGCGAAGCGTCTGCAAGAGGAAGGCAAGCCTCGCGAAAGCCTAGGCTGATAATCCTGTGACCGTGCTTCGGCTGTTCCGGTATTCTCTTGATGGGGGCTTCGGGCGGAAATCGGGATGGAGGGCACGACAGGGCTGCGCCCGTTAACGTTTCATTGACCTTGCGGGCGCACGCTCCCTCTCTGACAGGAGGTCTTCATGATTGCGTTGCTTGTCGGTCTGGTCGTCGGATCCTTCACATGTCTCGTCGCACCGCCCGCTGTCCGGATGGTCATGCGTCGGCGCGACATCAAAGCGACGACACGGATCCGGCCTATCGCGTTCGGGTAATCGCTTCGCGCCATGCGTGAACCGCATGCCAGCTTTTCATAGGAAGGCCTCCCTGCGGTACCCTCTGACCTCCACATTGGGGTCATGACGCCGCAACGATGGCGACGTTGTTCCCTCTGAAGTTTCTTCCCTTACTTGGGCCGCTGTCACAGGCGGCCCATTTTTCTTGGTCTATTTTCCGGCACGGGATCGCGGGCGCCACTGCGTTCGCGCGCTCGTCAGCGCCACAGTCCGAACCGCTCCCACTGATCTTCAGGGATGATGTCGCCAACCCGATAAGTGAACGATGTGGCAGCCAGGCTGTCGTCCGTGAGCGTGCATTTGAATTGGAACTGGTGCCATTGCCCCCGGTTCCGGAACGCGCCTCCGTCGCCCGAGATGATGTTCTTGTCGAAGGTCGGATTCGACATGGCATCGACGACGACCCGGTCGAGACGGGAAAATTCCTTCTCCCGCGAAATTTCGTGCGAGCCCTTGTTGTTGCAGATCTGCAGACTGCGTGTCCTTGGCTCCATCTTCATGAAGCCTTTGGGAAGGCGGGCATTGGCCGCATGGGCGGCGGGGATGAAAAGCAGGGATGTGAGGAATACGATCGCGAATCGAGCCGTCAGCCTCGTCATGCTGGGCGTATCTCCGGAACCAAGAGAGGGATATACTGGCGGTAGCCGCCGATGCGGTGCAGCGCAGTGGCGGCGCCGCAGTCTTGACTTCGGTTTAGACCGCAAGCGCGTTTAAACAAGCTCGTCTGGTGCAGGGCCCGTCGCCCACCCATGCGCAGGGCCGATAGGGCAAAGCGGCATTCGCAAAAAACCGGGCGTCTCCTCTTAAAATAGCCGCATTTCTGCATGGCATGCGGAGACGGCGCCGGATGTGATGATTCCCTTGGGCTGACTCATTTTCAGGCACACGAACCGTGCTCGGAAGGATGGCTTCGGGCGGAACGACGCGCTATGGAAAACTCATCTCCCGCCGCGACGACGAGTCGGTTTCCCAACCGATAGTCCTGCCCCGACCTATCGTCCTCGCACGCCGTCCTGTACCAGAGCATCGGGTTCGAACCGCGTGATGAAAACACTCCTGAAAACACTTCCAGGCGCGACCCTTGCGACGATGCTGGCCTCGGCCGGAGCGTTGGCTGACGGAATAAATCTCACTGGCTCCATGTGGAACTGCACGCGGGAGCGAGACGGCTCGCAGTTCATCATCGTGTTCTACCCCGATGGCGGAGTCGGAGGCGGCGAACTCGAGCGGGGAGAGGTGAGCCCTTACGTATTCGATGCGTCGAGAACGAAGGACGGCCACTGGCCGGGCCGGTGGACGCAGCGGGGCCAGGACTTCAGTTGGGAGTTTCCCGATCAGCATATGCGGATCGATGGAGTGATCGAGCCCCCATCCAAGGCGAAGGATCGCCTGCGAGGCACCGAGACGGCGCTGGAACTTACATCCTCCATCGATTGTACCTCACAGACGAGGCCGCCGAGACTGGGTGCCGGCCTTGTCATCCCGAAGGACGGCCATTTCATCGATCCCGACGATGCCGAGGGCGAATTGAAAGTCCCCACCGGAGTCTCCCTTCAGCCGCCCGGCCGTTCGCGGTAGCAGCGGCGGGACGCCGACACTCCTGGACGAGGCTCGGCCCGATCCCGTGATAACCTTTCGTGGAAAGGCATGCTAAGTGGGAGCTGACGAAAGGATATTGGCGTGGTGAAGCGCATTGGATCGATGGCGTGGCGGGTCGACGTAGCCGCCGATGGACAACTCTTCTCGCTCAGTGTCCGCACCGACTCGGGGCGGGAATACGAGGTGTTGCTCGGAACGGTCGATTCCACGCCGATCCTGTCGGATCTGTTGAACGAGATCGCCCGGGTGCACCGCGCGCTGCCGCCGCGGGTATTTGCAGAAGGGGCGGGGCCGAACCACCCGCGCAGCGTGCCGCTTCAGCCCCTGTCGACCCGCGTCGAGGAGCAGGCCGGCAAGCCTGTCCTCGCGCTTGATTTCGGAGGGACCATCCTCAAGGTGCAGATCGATCCTGCGGTGCTGCAGCAGGAGCTGGCCCGGCATCACGCCTCATAGAGGTTGGCGCACGTCAAATGTCTCACGATCCCGTACTGGCTTCCGCGCTGGCCTGGCGAACCAGCAGGGGCTGCTTGATCGGCAATGGCTTCACCGCCGGTCCCGTAAACCCCGTGGTCGAGAGATCGCTCTTCACCTGCGGCGCGAATCCGAGGTCGAGGAAGGCCGTGCGCGGATCGAAAAGCGCCTTCACGGAGGCCTTCCTGTCGGGGCCGATGATCGGCTCGATGGACGGCCGCGTCGCTGCCCCGGCAAGGGCCGCCGTCACGATCGGGCGTTCGGGCCGAGGCGGTGGTGGCGGTTCCACGGACGCCGTCAGCAGCAGATCCCGCGGACGGGGCGGCGGAACAGGGGCGAGCGCAAGGGCCGTCTCCGGAATGTCCGGCCTGCTCGCCTGCGTGGCGGGGGCTGTGCTGGGCGCGGGCTCGACCGGGGCTGGGCGCGGTGGCTCCCTGCGGCTGAACAGCGCCGTCATCACGCTGCCGAGCGAGCCGCCGGAGGCGGCCTGGGCCGCCAGCGCTGCATTGCGCGGGAGGATCTCGGCCTTGGCTTCCTCATAGCCGCGGAGCGGCCGGCCATTGCTCGGCAGGTGGACGGTCTTGCCGTCCGGGAACAGGCGGGCAAGCTGGTCCTGCGTCATGCGCGGCCAAGCCCGCACATTGCCGGTGTCGACATGTACGAATTCGGAGGAGGGGTAGTAGCCGACACCTCCATATTGCAGCTTCATGGCAATCGCCCGAAGACGCCCGATATCGACGTCCGGGAGCCGGATATCCATTGCCTTTCCGAGCATGTGCTGGCTGTGCTCGGCGACCCCGCTCGAGCGATTGCGGAGCATGGCGTTGGTTTTCGGCGAACGGTACGACGAGATGATGTTGATGGGCTCCTTCGATCCGCTCTCCCGATAGACCTCCCAGAGGACGTCGAAGAGCCGGGGATCCATCTTGGCGGGCTCGTCCGTGCGCCAGTCCCGGAGGTACCAGTTGAGCTGGGTCAGGGCCTGGTCATCGAAGCGCCCGTTCCGTCGATAGGTGATCGTCGCGGTGTCGCGCCGATGGGTATGGAAGAAGGTGAGCGTTCGCGTGTCGCCGTCGGCTGCCGCGTCCTGCGTGGCGATGGCGGCGGTCAGACATGCGGCGACGGCCGCAGTCGAGCACAAAGCAAGGCGGATGAGCCGCTGCGCACGGGCGCTACGGCCGAGCGACGCCGGGATCATGGTTGACCCTCCCAGGCGCCGGTCGTGACGAGAAATCCCCTTGATATCTTTATGCCGTTCCGGCGCCTCGACCTGCTTCCTGGCCGACAACCATGGCAAAATTGGCGCGCGCCAGTCTCGGAGGTGCGGCGGATTGTCGGGGCGGAGGACGGAAGCTGACGCATGGGCACAGTCTTGCGCCGAGCGTTTAACCGACCGTTAGCGACGATCGAAAAAACCCGTCTGCGGACGATGTTCTTGTCTTGACGAAATTACCCCTCGATTTCGGATTTATAACCTAGCTCGGAGTCTCGGCCCGCCTCACTTTTTGACCTCCGGCCGAGAGGACGACGACCTTGGTTCCGATCGGCGCCCGCTGGTAGAGGTCCATGACATCCTGGTTGATCATGCGAATGCAGCCCGAGGATACGTTGGTACCGATCGTCCAGGGTTCGAATGTGCCATGGATGCGATAGAGCGTATCCTTGTTGCCCTGCCAGAGGTAGAGAGCGCGGGCGCCCAAGGGATTGCCAGGACCCCCCGGCATTCCAGGGCCACCGGGCAGGTCGCCCATCTGATCCATCAGCTCGGGCTGGCGGCCGAACATCTCCTTCGGAGGATACCAGTCGGGCCACTCCTGTTTGTCGTGGACCGTCGCTTCACCCGACCAGGAAAACCCCGCCCGGCCGACACCGACTCCGTAACGCATGGCCATGCCGCCGTCCTGCACATGGTAGAGATAGCGGGCGCGTGGATCGATGACGATGGTGCCCGGCGGCTCCGGCCTCTCGTAGGGAACCTCCTTGCGGAGGAATGCCTGATTGATCCGCGACAGCGGAACTCCAGGGACCGGATAAAGGTCGGTGTCGATGGGCGCGTACATCGCACCATAGGCCGTCCTGTCGAAGGCCGGTTGCGCGAAAACCTTGCCGCCGGACAGGGCGATGCCCGTCGCGGCCGGGGCACCCAGGAGGAAGGCGCGGCGGCTGAGATCCATGGTTCACCTCCTTTGGAAAAGCTTGCCTTCAGGAACATCTAGGCAGGGAGGCGCTTAGGACCAGAACAGGAGGGGCCAAAGTCTTTGCGAACGGGTTGGAACTGGAATGGTTACGCTTCGTTAACCATATGCTCCTCGAACCAGGCGGGCCCCGCATGACTGTGACAGGCGACAATCCCCGGAAGGCGCGTAGTAACCAGCCGCCGCTGCCGCGGCAGATTCAGGAACACCTCGGCCAAACGCTGCGCGCGCAGCTCTACGAGGCCTCGCCGAAGCCGCAGTATCTTGGCGATCCCGTCGTTCCGCGGGAGTTCGATTCCCTGATCGAGCGGATCGAGATGCGGGACCGCATGAGGCGAAGCGAGCGTATCGCCCAGGCCGCCCATCAGGCTGTCGAGGAGGCCCTGCGCGGTCTGGCAGGGCCCTCGGGGGTGTCGAGAAAGTTCTGACGCTGCCTTCAGCTTCCTGATCCGCGATGGACCGGCGCGTGTCGTCCCTCGGTGCCGCGAGAGAGAACGGCTGACATCTTCACCAACTTGAGACGGTTGGTCGCTTAACGTGCCGTCGAAAGTCTGGAGATTTCCATGAAGATCTATCTCTCTGCGGATATCGAGGGCGTCGCGGGCGTCGTGAATCCGCAGCACGGCGCCATGGGCAACAGCGAGTACGAGCGCGCCCGGCGCCTGATGACGCAGGAGGTCAATGCTGCCATCGCGGGCGCCTTCGCCGGCGGTGCCAGCGAGGTGCTCGTCAACGACTCCCATGGCGACATGCGCAATCTCGTGCCCGAGGACCTCGACGCCCGCGCCGAGGTCATTCTCGGCAAGCCGAAGCCGCTCAACATGTTCGAGGGACTGACGCGCGATCACGCGGGGATCTTCTGTCTCGGATATCATGCACGTGCTCGGGCCAAGGGTGTTCTGGCGCATACGGTCAACGGCTTCGCGTTCGGCCGCATCCGCCTGAACGGACTCGAACTCGGCGAGGCCGGACTTTATGGCGCCTATGCCGGAAGCCTCGGCGTCCCCATCATCCTGCTCACGGGCGACGATTGCCTCCAGGAGGAGACGAAGGACCTCTTTCCCGACGCCATCTATGCGGTTGTCAAGCAATCCCTCGGGCAGCGTGCGGCACGCAGCCTTGCACCGGAGCGGTCACGGGCACTCATCCGCGAGAAGGCCGAGGAGGCGGTGCGAAGGGCAGGCGTGTCGCAGCCCTTCACGCTGAAAGGTCCCTATCGGCTCGAAATCGAGTTCAACACGCCGGCGCTTTGCGACCTCGCCGCCGTCATCCCCGTCGCAACGCGTGTCGACGCGGTCACCGTCGCCTTCGATCCGGAAAACCCGGAACATGCGGTGCGCTGGATCAACACCCTGTCGGCGCTCTCGGCCGTTCTGCGCTGAGCGGGGCGACCGGCCTATTCGACGCCCTTGCTCTTCAGCCAGGCCCGCATTTCGCCGATCTCCCGTTCCTGCTCGCGGATGACGTCGGTCGCCCATTTGCGGACCTGCTCGTCCTTGCCGTTCCCGAGGGCGACCTTCGCCATGTCGATGGCACCCTGGTGATGGGGAATCATGCCGCGCACGAAGTCGATATCGGCATCGTTCGTGTAGGCGATGTCCATGTCGCGATGCATCCTGGCATTGGCCTCGCGATAGGCCTTCGTCGCCGGCGAGTCGGTGCGCGGCGTCGATGCCGCGTGGCCCATATGGCCGCCATGGGACATGCCCTGTGCGAGAACGGCCGTCGGTGCGGCGGCGAGCATTAGGATCAGGGAGAGGGTCCGTATCGTCACGGTGAAGCTCCGAATGGTTCCAGAGGATGGGGGGCGACTAGCGCAGGGCCTCGGCGACAGGCTCTGCCGGATAGCCGGATTTCCGCAAAGCCCCGAGCACAGCTTCCTCGGTGGCATGGGTGGTGACACGGAGGGTGCGCCTGTCGAGATCGCCGTCGACGCGGGCCTGCGGATCGAGCGCCAGGATGGCGAGAGTCACGGTCTTGAGGCAGCCGCCGCAGCCCATCCTGGGGACATGAAAGGAATGCATGATTCGGTCCTTGGTCATCATGATCCTGGACCTTCTGGACCTTGCCACGGTGGGAAGGTCAAGGCCGTCCGCCCAGGGGCACGACCCTCCGCACGCAATCGGCGATGAAGGCCGAGACCGCGGCAATGGCCGGGTTGTCGCGCAGATCACCATGATAGGTGAGCCAGGCATCCCGTGTGAAAACGCGGTTCTCTGAATCGGCGCCGGCCAATCCGCAGGCGTCGGCCAGGAAATCGGGCAGGGCGGCGATTCCGACATGTGCCTGCGCGGCGGCGCATTGAACGGCGAGGTCGTTGGTGCGGAACACGATGGGCCTGTGTCCGGCAAGGGTCTTCAGCCAGGTCTGCTGGGGCACGTCGTCGAGGCTCTCGTCGAAGGCGATGAACTCGAAATCCTCCGGAGTGCGGGACGTCACGTAGTCCTTTGAGCCGTAGAGCCGATACGCCAACGAGCCGACTTTCCGAGCGACGAGGGTCGTGTCGCTCGGCCGCATCAGGCGCAGGGCCAGATCCGCCTCCCGCCGCGGAAGGGAGACGGCATGGCTCTGTCCGAGAAGCCGCAGGCGCAGGCGTGGATAGGCCCGCCTGAGTTCCGACAGGTGGGGAGCGATCAAGGATGCAGCGAGAACGGGTGGTGCGGTGACCGAAATCTCGGCCGCGACGTCCTGCTGGCGGGCCTTCACCGCCCGCTCCACGGCGAAGGCCTCGGCTTCCATCCGTCGGGCATTTTGCGCGACGCTGTCGCCTTCGGCGGTCAGCACGTAGCGCCCACCGCGCCGGTCGACGAGCTTTGCTCCGATCGCTGCTTCGAGCGCAGCCACCCGGCGGGCGACTGTCGCATGTTCGACCCGGAGACGACGGGCCGCCGCCGACAGGGAGCCTCCATCGGCCAAAGCCACGAAATGACGCAGATCGTCCCAGTCGAACATTCCCGATTCTTTCACAGTCAGTGGGAGAACTTCGGCAATTTCGCACAGAGGCTTCCGGATGCAAGGTGCTGGCATCCTTTGAGGGAGATCACTTTGTCCGATCATGTCATAGCCGCCTCTCTGCGAAAGATTGTGCGGATCCAGGCCAGGGCCGGCCTCGCCGCCGCGATGCGCCGTGCCCTTCTCGACCTGCAGGGCGCCACACGGCTGGAGCCGGGCTGCCGCGAATTCTCGTTCTTCCAGGCCCTCTCCGACGAGAGCGCCTTCCTGCTCGTGGAGGATTTCGTCGACGCCGGAGCGTTGGCCCGGCACATGAATCTTCCCCACACGCAAGCCTTCTTCGCGCAGGATCTCGCCGCCGCGATCACGCCCTTCGAACGCGGGTGGATGTCATGAGAGCGAAGACCATGCCTGAATTGTCCTTTCGCCTGCCGCGCCTGCGCAAGCTTCCGTCGAGGGCCCAGATCGTGATCTTCCCCCTTGTCCTCTCGCTGCTCATGTCCGGGATCGTCTCGACCATCGCGACCCTTCGAGCGGTCGGACTCGAAGCGGATGTGTTCTCGAAGATCCTGCAATCCTGGGGCATGTCCTATGCCGTCGCATTCCCCACCGCGCTGGTCGTGATGCCCGTCGTCCGGCGGGTCGTCGCGCTTGTGGTGGAGATGCCGACACGGTGAGCGAGCCGGAAGCCTCGCGGCCGACCTGTCTTCATGCAAATCGGATATTCCCGCGTGTCGGGCAGTGTGGGAGGCCTCGGCATCGGCAGCTGCGGGAGGGCATGATCGGTGCGGCTCATGGTGAAGATCCTTCGGCAATGAATGGATGACTGACGGAACGGAAGGGATGGCTGAAACCGCCACGCCGCTTCCGCCTCCGGGCTGTGGGCCCGGAGGGGAGGCCGGCTCGAGGGGGGCGCGGTGTCGGCTCCGGCTCGGGTGGGATGGGAGTGAAGCGAAGAGCCGAAGCGTCATCGCGCACGGTTTGTTGCGGCGGACAGGCGGCGCAGGGCTGGCCTGCTGCCCGGCGCGGACACCGCTGTTCGCGACAGCGGGCGGCGGCGGACCAACCGGCAGCCCCGGGCACAGCCTGGGCCCCCCGCCCGGCAAAGGCGGCGTGACCTTGCCTGCGGGACCGTTCCCACCGCCACACCAGCGACGCCTCGCGCGCGCGCCCCTCGCTGCGGCGGGACAGGTCATGATATAGTATAGCTTGAGCGCGGCGTCAAGAACAAAGACGGAACAGCGGCCCGGCTGAGGGTTCACAGTGGGAGAGCGGCGCCATCCGCGGCGCTTCCCGCTGCACTGGCAGCGGTGATGGGTTCCGGGCCCAGCGTGATGCGCTGTCCCGGAAGGACGGCAGCGGGAGCAGCCTCGGAATGACAGGGGAGCGAGACGGTGCGCCTCACTCCTCCCCACCGCGAGTCAGGTGTTGCGGACTTGTGCTCCGGGAGCGGATCGCGGGCGTTGCCGCGATCCAGGAGGTCACTCCGCCGCCTGCCGTGTCACCTTCTTCGGCTTCTTCCGAGCGACCTCGGGCACCCCCTTCAACGGGCGGCGCGCCAGCACCTCTTTCAGGAACCGGCCCGTGTGGCTGTCCTTCGACGCCGCGATGTCTTCGGGCGTACCCTGGGCGACGATCCGTCCGCCACCGTCGCCGCCTTCGGGGCCCATGTCGATGACCCAGTCGGCGGTCTTGATGACTTCGAGGTTGTGCTCGATCACCACCACGCTGTTGCCCTGCTCGACAAGTTCATGCAGCACTTCGAGGAGCTTGGCCACGTCGTGGAAATGCAGGCCCGTGGTCGGTTCGTCGAGAATGTAGAGGGTGCGGCCGGTGGCGCGCTTCGAGAGCTCCTTGGAAAGCTTGACGCGCTGCGCCTCGCCGCCGGAGAGCGTTGTCGCCTGCTGGCCCACATGCACGTAGTCGAGGCCGACGCGGGCGAGCGTCTGCATCTTCTCGCGGATCGTCGGCACGGCCTTGAACAGCTCGCGGGCTTCCTCCACCGTCATGTCGAGAACGTCGGCGATGGACTTCTCGCGATACTTCACCTCCAGCGTCTCGCGGTCGTAGCGCTTGCCCTTGCACACGTCGCAGGTGACGTAGACGTCGGGCAGGAAGTGCATCTCGATCTTGATGACGCCGTCGCCCTGGCAGGCCTCGCAGCGGCCGCCCTTCACGTTGAAGGAGAACCGCCCCGGCTGGTAGCCGCGCGCCTTCGCCTCCGGCAGGCCCGCGAACCACTCGCGGATCGGCGTGAAGGCCCCGACATAGGTCGCCGGGTTCGAACGCGGCGTGCGGCCGATGGGCGACTGGTCGATGTCGATGACCTTGTCGAGATGCTCCAGCCCCTCGATACGATCGTGTGGCGCCGGATGTTCGAGGGCGCCGTTGAGCTTTCTCGCCACCGCCTTGTAGAGCGTGTCGATGACGAGGGTCGACTTGCCGCCGCCGGAGACGCCGGTGATGCAGGTGAAGGTGCCGAGCGGGATCTCGGCCGTCACGTTCTTGAGGTTGTTGCCGCGCGCGCCCACCACCTTGAGCATGCGGCTCTTGGTGGGCTTGCGCCGCTTTTCGGGCACCTTCACGGAGAGTGCACCCGTCAGATACTTGCCGGTGAGCGATTTCGGGTTCGCCATGATCTCCGGCGGCGTGCCTTCGGCGACGATCTTGCCGCCGTGGATGCCCGCGCCGGGACCGATGTCGAACACGTAATCCGCCTGCAGGATCGCGTCCTCGTCGTGCTCCACCACGATCACCGTATTGCCGAGGTCGCGCAGGCGCTTGAGGGTCATCAGCAGCCGCTCGTTGTCGCGCTGGTGCAGGCCGATGGAAGGCTCGTCGAGCACGTAGAGAACGCCGGTGAGGCCGGAACCGATCTGGCTGGCGAGGCGGATGCGCTGGCTCTCGCCGCCGGACAGCGTGCCGGACGAGCGGGCAAGCGTCAGGTATTCCAGGCCGACATCGACGAGGAAGGTGAGGCGTTCGCGGATTTCCTTGAGGATGCGGCCGGCGATCTCGTTCTGCTTCTTGGTGAGCTGCTTCGTCAGGGCGCCGAACCAGGCATGGGCGTCCTTGACCGACAGGGCCGTGGCGTCGCCGATGTCGGATCCGGCGATCTTCACCGCCAGCGCCTCCGGCTTCAGGCGCTTGCCGCCGCAGGCGGCGCAGGGCGTCTCGCTCATGAAGCGGCCGATCTCGTCGCGGGCCCAGTCGCTCTCGGTCTCCTTGTAGCGACGCTCGAGATTGGGGATCACGCCCTCGAAGGGCTTGCGGACCTCGTAGGCGCGAAGACCATCATCGTAGGCCATGCGGATGGACTGATCGCCGGAGCCGTAAAGGATGACGTCGCGCACCGTGTCCGAGAGCTCGTTCCAGGGCTTCGTCATCGAGCCCTTGTAATGCCGCGTGATGGCTTCGAGCGTCTGGTTGTAATAGGGCGAGGTGGACTTGGCCCAGGGTGCGATGGCGCCGCGCTTGAGGGGCAGGCTCTCGTCGGGAACGATCAGGTCCGGGTCGATGCGCATCTCATGGCCGATGCCGCCGCAGGCGGGGCAGGCGCCGAAGGGATTGTTGAACGAGAACAGGCGCGGCTCGATCTCCGGAATGGTGAAGCCGGAAACCGGGCAGGCGAACTTCGAGGAGAATACGATCCGCTTCGGCTTCCCCTTCTCGTCCTTTTCGTCGGCATGTTCGATGACGGCGATGCCGTCCGCGAGATCGAGGGCGGTCTCGAGGGAATCGGCGAGACGCGCGGCGATATCGCCTCGGACCACGATGCGGTCCACCACCACGTCGATGTCGTGCTTGAACTTCTTGTCGAGGGCAGGGGCCTCGTCGATGGCGTAATATTCGCCGTCGATCTTCAGGCGCTGGAAGCCCTTCTTCTGGAACTCGGCGATCTCCTTGCGGTACTCGCCCTTGCGGCCGCGCACCACGGGTGCGAGGAGGAAGAGCCGCGTCTTCTCGGGCAGTTCGAGGATGCGGTCCACCATCTGGCTCACGGTCTGGCTCTCGATGGGCAGACCGGTGGCGGGGGAATAGGGGACGCCGACCCGGGCCCAGAGCAGGCGCATGTAGTCGTAGATCTCGGTGACTGTTCCGACCGTCGAACGCGGGTTCCTGGAGGTGGTTTTCTGCTCGATGGAGATTGCGGGGGAGAGGCCATCGATCTGGTCCACATCCGGCTTCTGCATCATCTCCAGGAACTGGCGGGCATAGGCCGACAGCGACTCCACGTAGCGCCGCTGGCCTTCGGCGTAGATGGTATCGAAGGCGAGCGACGACTTGCCCGAGCCGGAAAGGCCCGTGAACACTACGAAATGGTCCCGCGGAACCATCAGGTCGACGTTCTTGAGATTGTGCTCCCGTGCCCCGCGCACGGAAATCACGCGCGCATCGCGGTCGCCCGCCTTGGCGCGGTTGAACAGGTCGTCAAGTTTAGCCATGGCCAGCTCAGCTTCGGTAAGGGAGGGATCCTGCCCCGTGGGCGGATACCGGGATATGTGATCGGACCGCTCCGTAAGCAACCCGGAGAATCCGGCGCGACCACGTTCACTCTAGAACAAAGAGGGTACGGGCGGCAAGACGGGGCGGGAGGACAATATTCTTTCGCCGCCTTGATCGCATCCCGGGAAAGGTCTTGCCGAGACAGGTCTTGCCGGGACAGGTCGTGAGGATGGCAGGCATCTGGTATGATGGCGATGCCATGGGGGCTACCTTTCGGGGAGGTCACGTCATGATCGTGGTTCGGACAGCGGCCCTTGCGGCGGCCCTCATCCTTTCGGCCGGTCCCGGCCTCGCGGGCCCCTGCGCGACGGCCATCGACCAAGTGCAGGCTCAACTCGACGCCCGCGTCGACGCGACGGCCGGAGGCGGCCCGGCCGGGCCGGAAAGCACGGGTGCGCTTCTCCATCGCCAGCCGACTCCGGAGTCGATTGCCGGGGCCGAGCGGAAGCTGGGCGAGGGGCAGCGCCTGGACGTCGCGCTGACCGCTCTCGGGCGCGCGAGGCGCGCCGATGCCGCAGGGGACAGGGGTGCCTGCGAACAGGCTCTGATGGAAGCCCAGCAGGCCATGAAGCCATAGTTTCCCAGTGCCTGCCCGGGATCTCCATTAATTGGGGACAGAGCTGTGCAGAACTGCCACGCCAGCTTGTTCCCCATGCGCTCTGGCCCCAGAACAGCCGTCTGTGAACAGGAGACGCCCGATGGCAGGCAGCGTGAACAAGGTGATATTGGTTGGCAATCTGGGTCGGGACCCGGAGGTTCGGCGTCTGAACTCTGGCGAGCCGGTGGTGAACCTGCGGATTGCGACGTCGGAGACCTGGAAGGACAAGGGGACCGGGGAGCGCAAGGAGAAGACCGAGTGGCACTCGGTGGTGATCTTCAACGAGAACCTGGCGCGGGTGGCGGAGCAGTATCTCAAGAAGGGTTCGAAGGTGTATGTCGAGGGCCAGCTGCAGACGCGCAAGTGGCAGGACCAGCAGGGTGTGGAGAAGTACACCACCGAGGTGGTGCTGCAGCGGTTCCGCGGCGAGCTGACGATCCTCGACAGCCGGGGCGGCGGGGCCTCGGAATACGGCGAGGAGGAGCCCGGCCAGGTCAGCCGCGGCGGCGAGTTCGGGCGCTCGGCGCCGCTCGAGCGCAAGCCCGCGCCGGCAGGCGGCGGTTCGCGCTTTTCCGACATCGACGACGATATTCCGTTCTAGGCCCGAGCCTCGCTCCCACCACCACCACAATCCGGGCCCACGGGCCCCGATCGGCGCGCCGTCAACGGGCAGGGCCGCCATGCGTCGTCTCTTGATGACAGGCTGGGCCATGCCCGCTAAGAACAGGCGTGCCCTGAAAGTCCCTTGCCAAAGCCGGAACAGAAACCTGCCATGACGTCTTCCCTCGACACGCTCTTCACCTGGATCCGCACCGAGAGCCCCACCCATGACGTGGCGGGCGTGAACCTGATGATGGACCTCGTCATCGCGCAGATGCTCGAGACGCCTGTCGGGATCCAGCGGGTTCCGGGCGGGCAGGGGCTGGGCGACGCCCTTATCCTGCGCGCCGGGCCGCAGCGGGACGAGCCTGCGATCGTGATCATGTCCCATCTCGATACCGTGCATCCCGTCGGCACCATCGAGAAGGATCTGCCGCTTCGGGTCGAGGGCGACCGGCTCTATGGCCCCGGGATCTACGACATGAAGGGCGGAGCCTATTTCGCGCTCGAGGCCTTCAAGGACGTCGCCCGCCGTGGCAGCGCGGCGCGGCCCCTCGTCTTCATCGTCACGCCCGACGAGGAGATCGGCAGTCCGATGACGCGGCCCATCATCGAGGATCTCGGCCGCCGGTCGGCTTACGCGCTCGTCACCGAGCCCGCCCGCGACGGCGGCCGGATCGTGACCTCGCGCAAGGGTGTCGGCCGCTTCGATGTCCATGTGGAAGGTCGGCCCGCCCATGCGGGTTCGCGCCACAAGGACGGGCGGAACGCCATCTACGAGGCCGCGCGCCAGATCCTTGCGGTCGAGGCGTTGACCGACTACGCCCGCGGCATCACGACGACCGTCGGGATGATCTCCGGTGGAACCGCAGTGAACACCATTCCCCAGCATTGCCGCTTTCCCGTCGATCTCCGGGTCGAGACGGTGTCCGACGGCGAGGAGATGACCAAGGCGCTCCTCGGCCTGAAGCCCGGGAACCCGGATTTCAAGGTGACCGTGACCGGAGGCATGAACCGGCCGCCCTACGAGCGCACGGAAGGCACGGCGAAGCTCTTCGACCACGCGAAGGCGCTGGCCGCCGAGATCGGGTTCGATCTGGTATCCTCCGACAAGGTCGGCGGCGGTTCCGACGGCAATTTCACCGCCGCGATCGGCATCCCGACCCTCGACGGCCTCGGCATCGATGGCGATGGCGCACACACGCTCAATGAATACGGCCTGATCTCGTCCATCGCCCCGCGGCAGCAGCTCATGACGAGGCTCCTGGAGACCCTGCGCTGATCGCCGCCACCATCAGCGATCTGCGCGAGCGGCCGGTTTTCGCCGACACCGTTGCGGATCGCATCTGGCGAGCGTTCTGGAAGGACGAGGGACATCCGCTGAGCCTGCTCACGGGTCTCGTGCGCGACAGCCTCGGAACGGGTCCCATTCCGACGACCCTCGTCGCCCACGAGGGCGATCGCTTCCTGGGAACCGTCTCGATCATCGCCTGCGATGAGGAGAGCCGCCCGCAATACATGCCTTGGATTGCGGCGCTCTTTGTCGAGCCCGGGCACCGCGAGCGCGGGCTCGGCGAAGCCCTGGTCGAAGAGGCGTACAGGACCGCGTGCCGGGGACGCTTCACGTGTGTCCATCTTCTCGCGGCGGAGCAACGGCGGGCATTCTACGAGAAACGGGGATGGGCCGTCCGTGAAGAGAACGTACCGAAATCGGGCATGCACATCCTGATGCGGGACGGGGGCTAAGGGGAAGTCCCCCTCACCAGTGCCACGACCCCATCGATGATGAATTGCACGGCAAGGCCCGCGAGAATCACGCCCAGAAGCCGGCTGAGCACAACGTTTCCGGTGACGCCGAGCATGCGCGAGACGCGCTCCGCGGCCATGAACACGGCCAAGCAGATGGCCACGCCGAAGGCAATCAGCGCGATGAGCGACGAGAGATACACGAGGTCTCCGTTCGCTCGCCCGGCAAGAAGGATGATCGCGGTGATGGCGCCCGGTCCCGCCATGAGGGGGATGGCAAGCGGAAACGCGGCGACGTTGCGGATATGGTCCTGGGTAATCGCCACGTCGGCCGTGTGCTGCTTGCGCTCGTTGCGCCGCTCGAACACCATCTCGAAGGCGATCCAGAACAGGAGCAGGCCGCCCGAGATGCGGAAGGCCGGAATGCCGACGCCAAGCAGCCTCAGCAGGACTTCCCCACCGAGACCGAAGAACGCGAGGATGCAGAAAGCGATCATGGCGGCCCGGAGGGCAACCTGCCTGCGCTCGTTGGCGTTCATCCCCCGCGTCAGGGAGATGAAGATCGGCGCGAGGGCCGGCGGATCGAGCGTCACGAGGAGCGTCACGAAAGCGGCGGAAACATAGTCGAAGAGCATCGGCTGGACCTTATCGCTAGCTTTGCTTTATGGCGTTCTCAGGCGGGTTTGGCGAGAGGCGATTGATACAATGTTTACGACTTTGGACCGGATCAGCTGGCCGGGATCGCCCGAAAAGGCGAACGAGGACTCCTTCGGAACCTCCAACGACTGGGCATGGGTGATCGATACGTCCATCTTTCCCGGCACTCCGCCGATCATGAACGAGGTGAGCGACGCCACCTGGCTCGCCCGCTTCGCCACCGAGCGTCTGTCGGATCTGGCGGCCCGTGCCTATGACGGCGACGGTGTCGCCCTGCTGCGGCACGTGATGGAGGAGGCGAGGGTCGCTTTCCTGGCGAAGGCGACCGCCGAGCGGCTCGATCCCATCACCTGGCCACTTGGCGCCATGACCCTCGTCCATCGCGACGGAAGCCGACTCGATGTCTGGACCTTCGCCGACACGACCGCGTTCCTGCGTGGGCCGGACGGATCGGTCCGGACCATCGGAGAGGCTCCCGAGTTGCGGATCCACGAATCCGCCAAGGCCGCCGAACTCCTGCGTGCCAGCGGCGCGACGCCCAGGACCATTTTCGAGACGCCGGTCTTCCAGGCATGGCTCACGGAGCGGCGCCAGCGGAAGCAGGGGAGTGGACCGGCTTTGCTCGGACTCGATCCGACCGCGGCGGAGCGGGTGCGTCATGAGCGGGTTGCCTGCGAGGACGGCTCCATCATCCTGCTGACGAGCGACGGTTTCTCCGCCCTCGTGGATCTCTACAACGAAATGGATCCGGGCAGCCTGATCGAGGCTGCCCTGCGGGACGGGCTCGAGCCCCTCGTCCAGCGGGCGCGGGAGATCGAAACCATCCTCGATCCGGATGGAGCCCGCTATCCGCGATTCAAGGTGAGCGACGACGCAACGGCACTGCTCCTGAAAGCCTAGGGCCGTTTGCGTTTGGATGGAGTTGGCGACCGCATCAGGAAAGACCTTGTCCATCGCATTTTCGCGCGCCGAACCGGTAACCGCTTCGCCTGAAAACGCTCTAGGCGGCCGGAGCCTCGGGAATTCCCGCCGCGGGCGCATCATCGGCAGATGCCGGGGCACGCCCTCCGGCATACCGAACGAGGGCCGCAATCCGGTCTTCCACCGAGGGATGGGTGGCGAACAGGTCTGAAAATCCCGAACGCGGATTGTCGACGCAAAGCTCCATCACCGCCGATGGCACTCCCTGAATCTCGCCCTTGCCGTCGATCTTGCGGAGAGCCGAGATCATCGCATCGGGATTCTTGGTCAGCTCGACGGCGCCGGCATCGGCCAGATATTCCCGCCGCCGCGACAGGGAGAATCGGATCACGACGGACAATCCCCACGCGACGAGGATGAAGACGGCAGCGACGAGGATCGCGATGAACTTTCCGCCGCCTTTCTTCGAATCCGATGAGTCGGTGAACAGGCCGGGGCTCTCGCGCAGGCCCCTGTAGACGATTTCGCCGACGAAGGAGATGACGCCGACCACCAGGACGGCGACCGTCATGGTCCGCACGTCGTCGTTGCGGATATGGGTGAGCTCGTGGGCGAGCACGGCCTCCAGCTCCTGCTCGTCCAGGAGGTCGAGGAGCCCGCGCGTGACCGTGATCGCATATTGCTCAGGCCGCGTCCCCGACGCAAAGGCATTGGGTGCCTCCGTGTCCAGGACGAGCAGCTTGGGCATGGTCATGCCTCGCGAGATGCACAGGTTCTGGAGAAGGTCGTGCAGGCGCCGGTCGGTCCGGCGCGTCAGGGGTTTGGACCCGGTCGCGAGACCGAGGATGAATCCGTTGAACCGGAACCCGCACCACACCCAGAGCGCGACGAGGGCCGTCACGAGCGGAGCGAACCACAGGCAGTCCCGAAGAGCGCCTTCGAAAAGGGTCTCGAATGCCGCCGAGCCGTCGTCCTGCCAGGCGCGCGCGAGGAGTGCGAGGCCCAGTGCCATCAGATAGAAGAGAAGGAACAATCCGGCGATCAGGACAGCCGAGCGCCGGCGATTGGCCTGGATATGGGTATAAAGCCCGAAGGCAGGCAGCACGGCGGCGTCCGCCTAGAACGCCACTTTCGGCGGGGCTTCGAGGGCCTTGCGCTCGGTTTCGCCGACATCGAAGAACGTCTGCGGCCGAAAGCCCATGGGGCCGGCAATGATCACGGCGGGGAAATGCTGGATCGCGGCGTTGTATTCGCTGACGCCGTTGTTGAAGAAGCGCCGGGCGGCGGCCAGCTTCTCCTCGATATCGGCCAGGTCCGTCTGGAGCTGCCGGAAATTCGCGCTGGCCTTGAGGTCGGGATAGGCCTCCCCGAGAGCCACGAGGCGCCCGAGCGCGCCCGAGAGGGCATTTTCGGCGGCCGCCTGGTCCGCAGGCCCCTGTGCCCTGAGCGCGGCATTGCGGGTTTCCACAACCGCTTCAAGGGTACCCCGCTCATGGGCCACGTAGCCCTTCACGGTCTCGATCAGGTTCGGGATGAGATCGTGCCGCTGCTTGAGCTGCACGTCGATGTCGGCGAATGCCTGGGTGACCCGCGTCCGCAGCGTGACGAGGCCGTTATAGACCGAAATCCCGTAGAGCACGAAAAGCCCGACGATCACCCACACGACCCAGCTCATGGTCCTCAGCCCCCCGATTGTCCCTGCGTCACCCATGCCACGGCCGCGCTGGAACGGCAAGTTATGACGTTTCAGAATTTCTGACCTTTGGGCAGTGGGACCACAGGTCGGGCCGAAGAGGCCCGCATGCGGCAGTTTGTGCCCGCCAAAGCCTGCTCTCGCCTTTGGAAAACGCCCGAAATGCCTTGAAAAATGGCTCTCGATCGACCATCTAAGGACTTGATTTTCTTTGGATTCGCAAGGGTCTTCCAGGCCTGAAAGACGCGGCCGCCAAGCCGCCAGGGCCAGAGGCAGACTGTTTTGAGAAAGACCGACTTTGACCGATCCGAACGATAAGAATGGCGCCGGCCCCGGGGACGAGCCGCCGGCCAGCGACGTCAAGCTGATTTCCATCGTCGATGAGATGAAGCGCTCCTATCTCGATTACGCCATGAGCGTGATCGTGAGCCGCGCGCTGCCCGATGCGCGCGACGGCCTGAAGCCTGTGCACCGGCGCATTCTCTATGCCATGCACGAAAGCGGCTACACGCCCGACAAGAAGCACGTGAAGTCGTCCCGCATCGTCGGTGACGTGATGGGTCAATACCATCCGCATGGCGACCAATCGATCTATGACGCCTTGGTGCGGATGGCGCAGGATTTCGCCATGCGTGTCATGCTCGTGGACGGGCAGGGCAATTTCGGCTCGGTGGACGGCGATCCTCCGGCGGCCATGCGCTACACCGAGTCCCGCCTGACCCGCGCGGCGATGCCTCTGCTCGAGGACATCGACAAGGACACGGTCGATTTCAATCCGAACTACGACGAGTCGAAATTCGAGCCCGCCGTTCTTCCGGCACGGTATCCGAACCTGCTGGTCAATGGCGCGGGCGGCATCGCTGTCGGCATGGCCACCAACATGCCGCCCCATAACCTGGGCGAGGTCATCGATGGCTGCATGGCCTATATCGACGACCCGGACATTTCCACCGAGCGGTTGATCGAGATCATCCCGGGCCCGGATTTTCCCACCGGTGCCTTGATCCTCGGCCATGCGGGCATCCGCTCCGCCTACACCACGGGCCGCGGCTCCATCGTCATGCGCGCCAAGTCCGAGGTGGAGGAGGTCCGCAAGGAGCGCGAGGCGCTCATCTTCACCGAGATCCCGTATCAGGTGAACAAGGCCTCGCTGATCGAGAAGATTGCGGAACTCGTCCGTGAGAAGAAGATCGAAGGCATCTCCGATCTGCGCGACGAATCCGATCGCGATGGCATGCGCATCGTCGTCGAAATCAAACGCGACGCGATGGCGGACGTGGTGCTGAACCAGCTCTACCGCTACACGCCGTTGCAGACGAGCTTCGGCGCCAACATGGTGGCGCTGAACGGCGGCCGTCCCGAGCAGATGACGCTCAAGGACCTGATCAGCGCCTTTGTCGATTTCCGCGAGGAAGTCGTGTCGCGGCGGACCAAGTACCTGCTCGGCAAGGCCCGTGAACGTGCCCACGTCCTGTGCGGTCTCGCCATCGCAGTCGCCAATATCGATGAGGTCATCCGTCTCATCCGGACCGCGCCGGATCCGAACTCGGCCCGGGAAGCGCTCATGGGCCGCGACTGGCCGGCTCAGGACATCGCGCCGCTGATCGCCCTCGTCGATGATCCGCGTCACAAGATCAACGAGGACGGGACCTATCGGCTTTCCGAGACACAGGCCCGCGCGATCCTCGATCTGCGCCTCCAGCGCCTGACCGCGCTCGGCCGGGACGAGATCGGCGACGAGTTGTCCAAGCTCGCCACCGAGATCTCGGATTATCTCGACATCCTGCGCTCCCGCGAGCGCATCATGTCCATCATCAAGGACGAACTCACCGAGATCCGCGAAGCCTATGCCACGCCGCGCAAGACCCAGATCGTCGACTGGGATTCCGACGTGGATGACGAGGACCTGATCGCCCGCGAAGACATGGTCGTCACCGTCTCCCATGCGGGCTACATCAAGCGCGTTCCGCTCTCGACCTATCGGGCGCAGCGGCGCGGCGGAAAGGGCCGCGCCGGCATGACGACCCGCGACGAGGATTTCGTCACCCGCCTGTTCGTGGTCAACACGCATACGCCGGTGGTGTTCTTCTCGTCCAAGGGCAAAGCCTACAAGGAGAAGGTGTGGCGCCTGCCGCTGGCGGCGCCCAACGCCAAGGGCAAAGCGCTCGTGAACATGCTGCCGCTCGAGCAGGACGAGCGCATCACCACGATCATGCCGCTGCCCGAGGACGAGGCGTCCTGGGATACGCTCGACGTCATGTTCGTCACCACGCGCGGCACGGTTCGTCGCAACAAGCTGTCGGACTTCGTCCAGGTCAACCGCGGCGGCAAGATCGCCATGAAGCTCGATGAGGGCGAGGCCATCGTCGACGTGCAGATCTGCACGGAGAACGACGACGTCCTTCTGACCACGGCAAAGGGCCAGTGCATCCGCTTCGCGGTTCCCGAGGTTCGCGTGTTCAAGGGACGCGATTCCATGGGTGTGCGCGGCATCAATCTCGCCGATGGCGACCGGATCATCTCGATGGCGATCCTGCGCCATGTGGAGGCGACGGGCGACGAACGCGCCGGGTATCTCAAGATGCGCCGCGCGGTGACCGGCGAGCAGGCGAACGGCGAGGCGGAGGTCGCCGAGGCGGGCGATGAGGAGAACGTCTCGGACGAGGCTCTCAGCCTGGAGCGCTATACGGAGATGAGTGCGCTCGAGCAGTTCATTCTCACCATTTCCGAGAAGGGCTATGGCAAGCGCACCTCGTCCTACGAGTACCGCATCACGGGGCGCGGCGGCAAAGGCATCACCGCCATGGCGGTGAACAGCCGCAACGGCCAGCTTGTGGCCTCGTTCCCGGTCGAGAATTCGGATCAGATCATGCTCGTCACCGACGGTGGCCAGTTGATTCGCGTTCCCGTGGATGACATCCGTACCGTCGGCCGCAACTCCCAGGGCGTGACGGTCTTCTCGACCAAGGGCAAGGAGCGGGTCGTCTCGGTGGAGCACATCGAGGGCGAGGATGAAGAGGGCGCAGAGGACGAGGGCGACGAAGCCGGCGTCGCCGAGGCTGGCGAGGAGTAGCGCTTCTCCTGAGTGACTGAGACGGTGTGGCCGGCCCTGCGCCGGCCATTTCTTTTGGAAGGGGCCTGTTTACATGATCCCGGCCAGGGCGGCGGGGCTGAGCACGAGCGCGGCGGTAGCGGCAACGATCATGAGACGAAAGATCATCCGACCCTCCTTTTCCGAGGTCGACCGAGTTGTCGCATCCGTGGATCGTCGCCGCCGTGCGCCGCCGCACGGCTTGCTCCCTGGCCGTTCTCAAGCTACGCCTGAGGGCAATGACACGTACCGCGCTCTATACCGGCAGCTTCGATCCCGTCACGAATGGCCACCTCGACGTGGTGCGCCAGGCCAGCCGCCTGGCCGAAAAGCTCGTGCTCGCCATCGGGGTGCATTCGTCGAAAACCCCGGTTTTCGCGGCCGACGAGAGGGCGGACCTGCTCCGGGCCGTCTGCGGGCCGGTTCTGGCGGAAACCGGGACCTCGCTCGAGGTCGTGACCTTCAGTGATCTTGCCGTCGAGGCCGCACGTCGCCACGGCGCGACCCTGATCGTCCGGGGTCTGAGGGACGGCACGGATTTCGACTACGAGATCCAGATGGCATCCATGAACGCCGCCTTGGCGCCGGAGATCCAGACGGTCTTTCTCCCGGCCTCGCCCTCCGTTCGCCCCATCACCGCCACGCTCGTGCGCCAGATCGCCGGCATGGGTGGCGACGTCTCGGCTTTCGTGCCGGACCTTGTCTCCGCACGGTTGAAAGCCAGATTCAAGCGGCAATGACGCCGCCCATTCTCGAAGGAGCCCACTTTATGAAGCGTTTGCTCGTCGCCGGAGCGCTCGTGCTCGCCAGCCTTGTCCCCGCTGCCGCGCAGCAGGCCGCGGACCCGCAGAACACTGTCTATCTCGACACCAAGGACGGCCGCATCACCATCCGGCTGCGCCCCGACCTGGCGCCCAAGCATGTGGAACAGATCAAGGCGCTGACGAAGCAGGGCTTCTATAACGGCGTTCCGTTCCATCGGGTGATCGAGGGCTTCATGGCACAGACCGGCGATCCGACAGGCACCGGCACCGGCAAATCCGACCTGCCCAACATCCCGGCCGAGTTCACCAAGACCCAGTACAAGAAGGGTTCCGTGGGCATGGCCCGCTCTCAGGACCCGAACTCGGCCAACAGCCAGTTCTTTATCTGCTATGAAGGCTGTGGCCCCCTGACGGGCCAGTACACCCTCTTCGGCGAGGTCGTGTCCGGCATGGACGTGGTCGACAAGATCAAGAAGGGCAATCCCGCGGCCAACGGGACGGTCACCAGTCCGGACAAGATCGTGAAAATGCAGATCGCCGCCGACGCGAAGTGATGAAGCAGCCCCGAACACGGCGGGCGCGGCGGATCCTTGCCGCGTTCATCCTTGCGGCGGCGGGTCTCGGGCCTGCCGCTGCTCAGGACCTGTCGCCGTTCGGAGATCCGGACGAGCGGCAACGTCAGCTGGAGCCGGGCCCGAGCCTGCCCGAGAGCGTCAATGGAACGATCCGGCCGGGCGAGGGCGAACGGGCGGACCGGATCGACAATCTGACGGGGATCTTCCGCGCCCTCCAGGCCTGCTGGCAGCCGCCGGCGGGAAGCGGCTTTTCCGGCCAGGAGATCACGCTCCGGATTGCCTTCAAGCGCAACGGTGAGGTCCTCGGGCGGCCGCGGATCACCTATTACAGGGCGGGGAACCTGCCGGATCAGCGCGAGCCTTTTACGCGCTCCGTCCGCGACGCCTTTACGCGCTGCACGCCGCTTCCTTTCTCTGAAAAGCTCGGCGCGGCCGTGGCCGGCCGCATTTTCACCTTCCGTTTCTCCGACACGCGGCCTATGTGATCGGGCAGAAGCGACGTTTCGCGTCACACACCATTGAAAGAGCAGGAGAATCCGATGGCAGATCCCGAGAATACCCTCATCATGGAAACCACCAAGGGGCGGGTGGTCATCGAACTGCGCCCGGATCTCGCGCCCAAGCACGTGGAGCGCATCAAGACCCTCGCGCGCCAGGGCTTTTATGATGGGATCGCGTTCCACCGCGTGATCGAGGGATTCATGGCCCAGACCGGCTGCCCGCACGGCACCGGCACCGGCGGCTCGGACCTACCGGATCTCCAGGCCGAGTTCAATGCCGAGCCGCATGTGCGCGGCGTCTGCTCCATGGCGCGGACGAACAATCCCCATTCCGCCAATTCGCAGTTCTTCATCGTCTTCGACGATGCGCGCTTCCTCGACAAGCAATACACCGTCTGGGGCAAGGTGACCGAAGGCATGGAGAACGTCGACAAGATCAAGCGCGGCGAACCCGTGCGCGATCCCGATCGGATCGTCTCCATGAAGGTCGCGGCGGACGCGGCGTAAGACGGTCACACCGTCGTCCCGGGCCACACGGCGGAGCCCGGGATCGCTGGCGGAATAGGGTGCTATTTCGGTCGCGCGATCCCGGATCGCCATAGGGCGTCCGGGAGGACAGCCGGAGGTCCCATGCGCGTCGATCTTTTCGATTTCGAGCTTCCCGAAGACCGCATCGCATTGCGACCTGCGGAGCCGCGCGATGCGGCTCGCATGCTCGTGGTTCGGCCGCAGGACGCCCCATTCGAGGACCGGTTCGTGCGTGATCTGCCGGACCTCCTCGAGCCGGGCGACGTGCTGGTGCTCAACGACACCAAGGTCATTCCGTCGCGGCTGTACGGCGTGCGGGTTCGCGAGGAGAATGCGGCGCGGGTCGAGATCATGCTGCACAAGCGAGAGGGGAACGATCGCTGGCGCGCCTTCGCGCGCCCCGCAAAGAAACTGCATGTGGGCGACCGGATCCGTTTCGGCGAAGCATCGGAAAGCACGGCCTGCGAGCTGGTTCGCCTCGATGCGGAGGTCGAGGCGAAAGGCGAGGGCGGAGACGTGACATTGCGGTTCTCCTTTGCAGGCCCGTTTCTCGACGAGGCCATCGCAAGGCTCGGCGAACTGCCGCTGCCGCCCTACATCGCGGGCAAGCGCGCCACGGACGACAAGGACAGGCTCGACTACCAGACCGTCTATGCCCGCGACGAAGGCGCGGTTGCGGCGCCCACCGCAGGCCTGCACTTCACCGCCGATCTCTTTCGCCGCCTGGAGGCGCGCGGAATTTCCCATCACTTCGTGACGCTCCATGTCGGCGCAGGGACGTTCCTGCCCGTGAAGGCGGAGGATACGGCCGGCCATCGGATGCATGCGGAATGGGGCAGCGTCACCGAGAAGACGGCCCGGGCCCTCAACGAAGCCCGCGCGCGGGGAGGACGGATCGTCGCCGTCGGCACCACGTCCCTGCGGCTCATCGAAAGCGCTGCACGGGAGGATGGAACCATCATGCCGTTCTCCGGCGACACCGATATCTTCATCACGCCGGGCTATCGGTTCCGCGCCGTGGACGCGTTGATGACCAACTTCCACCTGCCGCGATCGACGCTTTTCATGCTCGTGTCGGCCTTTGTGGGGCTCGAGACCATGCGCGCTGCGTATGCCCACGCCATCGAGATGGGCTATCGGTTCTATTCCTACGGCGACGCGAGCCTGTTGTTTCGACGTTGATGATCTATGTCACGTGCCGGCACGGGTGACGATGACGATGGACGCGCCATTCCTGCGCCGGCTCTTGCGGCCGCCGGCCGGACCGACACAATGAGGTTCTGATGACCACTGAGCAGTTCACCTTCACCGTCACCAAGACGGACGGCGCCGCCCGGACCGGCGAGATCCGCATGCCGCGCGGCGTGATCCGCACCCCGGCCTTCATGCCCGTCGGCACGGCGGCGACCGTCAAGGCGATGTATCCCGACCAGGTGAAGGCGCTCGGAGCGGACGTGGTGCTCGGCAACACGTATCATCTCATGCTGCGCCCCGGCGCCGAGCGGGTGGCAAAGCTCGGGGGACTGCACAAGTTCATGAACTGGCCTTTTCCGATCCTCACGGATTCGGGCGGGTTCCAGGTCATGTCGCTCGCGGCTCTGCGCAAGATCGATGAGACCGGAGTCACCTTCCAGTCCCATATCGACGGCTCGACGCATGTGATGACGCCGGAGCGCTCCATCGAGATCCAGGGCCTCCTCGGATCCGACATCCAGATGCAGCTCGACGAATGCGTCCGCCTGCCGTGCTCCGACGACGTGGCGGAAAAGGCCATGCGGCTGTCATTGCGCTGGGCCGAGCGCTGCCGCATCGCCTTCGGCGAGCAGCCCGGAAAGGCGATGTTCGGCATCGTCCAGGGCGGCGCGGTCGAGAGTCTGCGCATCGAGAGTGCCAGGGAACTCGCAGGGCTCGATCTGAAAGGCTATGCCATCGGTGGCCTTGCCGTCGGTGAGCCGCAGGACGTGATGCTGCGGATGATCGAAACGGTCGAGCCACACATGCCGAGGGAGAAGCCTCGCTATCTCATGGGCGTCGGAACGCCCGACGACATCGTGGAGGCGGTACGTCGGGGCGTCGACATGTTCGACTGCGTCATGCCCACCCGCGCTGGCCGCCATGGACAGGTCTTCACGCGCTTTGGTCGCATGAACCTGCGCAACGCCAAGCATGCGGAGGATACCCGGCCCCTCGACGAGGGATCGAAATGCACCGCGACGAACACCTATTCGCGCGCCTATCTCCATCATCTCGTCCGCTCGAACGAGATCCTCGGCATGATGCTGCTCACCTGGAACAACCTGGCCTATTACCAGGACCTGATGTCGGGATTGCGCAAAGCCATCGCGGAAGGGCGCCTGGACGATCACATCGCCGAGGTGAAGGAAGGCTGGACCAAAGGCGAACGCGACGGGATCGCCGAGCATATCGACAACATCCCGACGGGTGGCGAGGATTGACGCGGATTGACGCGGTCGCACCGCGAGCCGGAGTGAAGCAAAAGGCGCTGCCGGGGCACGCGGCTGTCCTTCCGTGACAATCCGCAGGACCAGACCCGGAACCCGCAACCGCTGACGGCATAGGATAAACCGTAACGGTTGCCGCTGCACCTTGCCCACAAACCTCGGTGTTATGGGTTCCGGGCTCCGCTTCGCGGCCCCGGAATGACGCTACTGATCTTCAGCCCAATGCCTTCAGGTGTCGGATCGGCCGTCCCGGAGCGATCATTTCCGCCGCGGCGATGATGCCCTGGGCGTCGATGCCGAAATGGCGGTAGAGATCCTGGATCGTGCCGGTCTGGCCGAAATGCTCGACGCCGAGGGAGCGCGTGCGGTGGCCCATGACGGAACCGAGCCAGGCGAGCGTCGCCGGATGGCCGTCGAGCACCGTCACCAGTCCGCAATGGGGAGGCAGCTCGCCGAGCATGCGCTCGATATGGCTGCGCGCATGGACGAGGCCGCGCTCGCGGGCGCGCTGTGCCGCCGTCCAGCCGGCATTCAGGCGATCTGCCGATGTGATGGCGAGGAGCCCGATGTCGCGCCGGTCTTCGGCCATCAGGCCGACGGCTGCGATCGCCTCGGGCGCGACCGTGCCCGTATAGGCGACGACCACCTGCGCGTTCGGGCCGGGTTTGCGCATCCAGTAGGCGCCATCGACGATGTCCGATGCGAGATCCGCCGACATGTCCCGTTGCGGCTGGTCGATGCTGCGCGTCGACAGGCGCAGATAGACCGATCCCCCGGTTTCGTCGCGCAGCCAGGATTTCTCATTGAGGTCGCGGTCGTTCGGCCCGCCCTCGCCATCACGCTGGAGATAGTCGAAAGCCCAGCGCAGGATGACCGACAATTCGTCCACGAAGGCGGGCTCGAACGAGGCGAGTCCGTCCTGCGCCATGCCGATCAAGGGGGTGCCGATGGATTGATGGGCACCGCCCTCGGGCGCGAGCGTCACGCCGGAGGGGGTCGCGGCGACGATGAAACGGGCGTCCTGGTAGCACGCATAGTTCAGGGCATCGAGGCCACGGGCGATGAACGGGTCGTAGAGCGTGCCGATGGGAAGCAGCCGTTCGCCGAACAGGGAATGGGACAGTCCCAGCGCCGAGAGCAGAATGAACAGGTTCATCTCGGCGATGCCGAGCTCGATATGCTGGCCCTTTGGGCTGAAATCCCAGGTGAAGGTGGAGGGAATGCGCTCGGATCGGAAGATGTCCTTCATCTCCTCCCGCGCGAACAGCCCGCGCCGGTTCACCCAGGCGCCGAGATTGGTCGACACGGTCACGTCGGGCGCGGTCGTGACGATGCGGTCCGCAAGGGCCTCGCTGGAGCGGGCGAGTTCGTTGAGGATCAGGCCGAAGCCCTGCTGCGTGGACATCGAAGGCTGCCGCGGCGTCTCGAGAGCCGCCGGCACCGGCACCTTGGGCGCGCTGTGGCGGCGCCTGCCGCTTGCGTTGAACGGCACCGAGGCGAGAAAGCGCTCCAGGTCCTCCTCCCGCAGGTTCAGGCCCTCGAACTTATCCCATTCATGGCCCGGGCGGACCTTTGCCGCGGCACGGTAGCCCTCCATCTGGGTCGGGGTGAGCAGGCCGGCATGGTTGTCCTTGTGGCCGGCGAGAGGCAGGCCGAAGCCCTTGATGGTGTAGGCGATGAACACTGTCGGCCGGTCATGGTCGACGGACTCGAACGCCTCGAGCAGGCTCGGCAGGTCGTGGCCGCCGAGATTCGACATGAGTCGCGACAGTTCCTCGTCGGAACGCTTCTCGATCAGCCGCGTCACCGCGCCCTGGTCCCCGAGATCGTCGAGGAGGCGCTTGCGCCAGGCCGCGCCACCCTGGAAGGTGAGGGCGGAGTAGAGCTGGTTGGGACAGCTGTCGATCCAGTCGCGCAAACGGTCGCCGCCCGGTTCCCGGAAAGCTTCCTTCATCAGCGACCCGTGCTTGAGCACCACCACGTCCCAGCCGAAGGAGCGGAAGATCGACTCGAACCGGGCATAGAGCCCCTCCCGCACCACGGCGTCGAGGCTCTGGCGGTTGTAGTCGATGACCCACCACGTGTTGCGCAGGCCCTGCTTCCAGCCCTCCAGCAAGGCCTCGAAGATATTGCCCTCGTCCATCTCCGCATCACCCACGAGGGCAATCATCCGGCCTTCGGGCTGCTGCTTCCGCCAGCCATGAGCCTTGACGTAGTCCTGCACGACGCTGGCAAAGAGCGTCTGCGCCACGCCGAGGCCCACCGAGCCGGTGGAGAAATCGACGTCATCGATGTCCTTGGTTCGGGAAGGATAGGACTGCGCGCCCTTGTAGCCGCGGAAATTCTCGAGCTTCTCCCGGGTCTGGTGCCCGAGGAGGTACTGGATCGCGTGGAAGATCGGGCTCGCATGGGGCTTCACCGCCACCCGGTCCTCCGGCTTCAGGACGGCCAGATAGAGCGCGGTCATGACGGTCGAGAGCGAGGCTGAGGAGGCCTGATGGCCCCCGATCTTCAACCCGTCCAGGTTGGGACGGACATGGTTGGCGTGATGGATGGTCCAGCTGGACAGCCACAGGATCTTGCGTTCGAGTTCTGCGAGATAGGGCAGGCGGGAATCGGTCATGGAGACGCCCAAGATCAGGAGCGGAAAGGCATTTTCGGCGAATCCACTCCGCGGTTACGGAATTCGGCGCCCATACTAGGCCTTTTTCATTGACCCGCCAGCCGATAGCCCCTATTTCGGGCTCACCCTGGGAGCGCGTAGCTCAGCCGGTAGAGCATCTGACTTTTAATCAGAGGGTCCTGGGTTCGAGTCCCAGCGCGCTCACCAAGCCTTATCAAGCACTTAGATGCTAGTTCGGTTTGGTCTTGCTTCCCAGAAAATCGGATCGGGAAGCGTATGGGAAGCAAGCTCAACTAAATGAGCTTTTCCCCTGCAACGTATCGGTTCACCCCCACGTCGAACCTTACTGCCTGAATCAACGAACGTCAGGAATCAACTAGAGAGCGGACCTTGTTACGGCCGCGCTGAATGCCTCAGATTGACCCAGAGCGGTCCATCCACGATCACTGTCCGACAAGCCTCGCCTCATAGGTTCAGCTACCTCTTATGCATCGTTGCTGTCCCACCCCGGCCCGGTGTAGCGTCCTGAAAAGCCACGAGAATGGCACTGGGAGGAAGGCTTCGACGTGCGCGCAGGTCCGCACAGGCCACCGGTCTTCGCAGCAAGCGCACTCACCACCATCGGTCCGCGTGTCCTGGCGCCGCAGGACGGTTCCCCGGCAACGGCAGCCGCCGGACGTGTGATCGAACAGGGTCCACTTCCCGATAGAAGACTTCCGCCACGGCGCCGATTGAGCGCCTGACACGTGGGGCACCGAACGAGGTGCCTTGACCGGGATCCTCGCCCACAAGCAGAGGGAGACAACGGTCATGAAGCGATGCGATCTACTCGTCGACGTCGGCCGTCGTCGGTTCCTGTCGGGCGCCGGCATGGTCGCGGCGGGCGCCGCCGCCAGCACGGTCCTGCCGCCGGAGGCCAAGGCCGCCATCCCGACCGCCCGTGTGACCTATCCCTCCAATCGGCTCGGCAACGTCAAGGACCTCAAGGTCAACGAACCGATGGACGTCGCCTACCCGGACAAGGACGCACCGGGCGTCCTGCTCAAGCTCGGCAAACGGGTCGAGGGCGGCGCCGGCCCTGACGGCGACATCGTCGGCTTCACCACGATCTGCCCGCACAAGGGCTATCCGCTCGCCTACAACGCCCAGACCCGCACCCTGAACTGCTCCGGACATTACTCGGTCTTCGATTGCGAGGCCGGCGGCCAGGAGACCTGGGGCCACGCGACCCAGAACCTGCCGCAGTATGCGCTGCGGATCGACGACAAGGGCGACATCTATGCCGAGGGCCTCGACGAGCTCCTCTACGGCCGCCTGTCCAACGTGCTCTGAGGGAGGTTGCGATGGCCTACAAACGACAGGTCGACCGCCTTCCGATCATCCCGGCGGACGCCCGGGAGCACAACGTGGTGTGCCACTACTGCATCGTCGGATGCGGCTACAAGGCCTACACCTGGGACATCGACCGGCAGGGCACCACCGATCCGTCCGGCAACAAGTTCGGCGTCGACCTCGCCAAGCAGCAGGGCGCCGAGACCGAGGCCTGGTACGCGCCCGCGATGTACAACGTCGTCCGGCAGAACGGGAAGGACGTCCACATCGTCATCAAGCCGGACAAGGGCTGCGTCGTGAACTCGGGTCTCGGCTCGATCCGCGGTGCCCGCATGGCCGAGATGTCCTACTCGCCCGTGAGGAATAACGAGCAGCAGCGCCTGACGGACCCGATGGTCTGGCGCTACGGCCAGATGCAGCCGACGAGCTGGGAGGACGCCCTCGACCTCGTCGCGCGCGTCACGGCGGCGGTGATCGACGAGCAGGGCGAGGACGGGCTGTTCGTCTCCGCCTACGACCACGGCGGCGCCGGCGGCGGCTACGAGAACACCTGGGGCACCGGCAAGCTCTACTTCGGCGCCATGAAGGTGAAGAACATCCGGATCCACAACCGTCCGGCCTACAACTCCGAGGTCCACGCCACCCGCGACATGGGCGTGGGCGAGCTCAACAACTGCTACGAGGACGCGGAGCTCGCTGACACCCTTGTGATGGTCGGAGCGAACTCGCTCGAGACGCAGACCAACTACTTCCTCAACCACTGGATCCCGAACCTGCGTGGGACGTCCATGGACAAGAAGAAGGACCAGTTGCCGGGCGAGCCGCACGACCCCGTCCGCGTCATCGTGGTCGACCCCCGGCGGACCGTGACGATCAACGCCTGCGAGGTCGAGGCCGGCAAGGACCGGGTCATGCACTTGGCCCTTAACCCGGGAACCGATCTTGCGCTGTTCAACGCTTGGCTGACCTACATCGCCGACAAGGGCTGGGTCGACAAGGCCTTCATCGACGCCTCGACCAGGGACTACGACAAGGCGGTCGCCAGCAACAGGACGAGCCTCGAGGAGGCGGCGCGGATCACCGGGCTCACCGCCGACCAGATCCGCCAGGCGGCGGAGTGGATCGCCCAGCCGAAGGCGGGCGGGGCGCGGCGGCGCACGATGGTCGCCTACGAGAAAGGGCTGATCTGGGGCAACGACAACTACCGCACCAACGGTGCGCTCGTGAACGTCGCGCTGGCCACGGGCAACATTGGCCGTCCCGGCGGGGGCTGCGTCCGGCTCGGCGGGCACCAGGAGGGCTACTCCCGTCCGTCCGACGCCCATGTCGGCCGGCCCGCGGCCTACGTCGACCAACTCCTGATCAACGGCAAGGGCGGCGTCCATCACGTCTGGGGCTGCGATCACTACAAGACGACCCTGAACGCCCTCCAGTTCAAGCAGGTCTATAAGAAGCGGACCGACCTGGTGAAGGATGCCATGTCGGCCGTGCCCTGGGGCGACCGTCCCGCGATGGTGGCGGCGATCATGGACGCCATCCGCAAGGGCGGGCTGTTCTCGGTCGACGTCGACATCATCCCGACCCAGATCGGGCAGGCGGCCCACATCTGGCTGCCGGCCGCGACCTCGGGCGAGATGAACCTGACGTCGATGAACGGCGAGCGGCGCATGCGCCTCACCGAGCGCTACATGGACCCGCCCGGGCAGGCGATGCCGGACTGCCTGATCGCGGCCCGGATCGCCAACAATCTGGAGCGGGTCTTCCGCGAGATGGACAAGGCCGACGTCGCCGACCGCTTCAAGGGTTTCGAATGGAAGACCGAGGAAGACGCGTTCATGGACGGCTACCACCAGCACGAGAAGGGCGGCGAGTTCGTCACCTATGCCCGGCTGCGGGCGATGGGTACGAACGGCTTCCAGGAGCCGGCGACCGGCGTCGAGGGCATGGGCGCGGTCGCTACCGGCACGACGACGGGCCAGACGCCCGGGATGGTCGTCCAGGGTCCCGCCATCGAGGGCGCGCGTGGGAAGGAGCCGGTCCAGCCGGGCACGCCGGCCGCGACGCCGGTGACCCAGGCGATTCCGGCCGGTGCCGAACGGATCATCGGGACGAAGCGCCTCTACGCGGACGGCAAGTTCAACACGAAGGACGGCAAGGCCGTCTTCATGGAGACGCAGTGGCGGGGCTTGCAGGCCGCCGGCAAGCAGGCGGAGAAGGACAAGTTCGCGTTCCTGATCAACAATGGGCGCGCAAACCACTTCTGGCAGAGCGCCTATCTCGATCAGGAGAACGAGTTCGTGATGGACCGCTTCCCGTTCCCGTTCATCGAGATGAACCCGCAGGACATGGCGGAGCTCAACCTCAAGCCAGGCGACCTGGTCGAGGTTTACAACGACAACGGCTCGACGCAGGCGGTCGTGTACCCCACCCAGAACGCCAGGCCGAAGCAGACCTTCATGGTGTTTGCCAATCCGATGGGCGTGGTCGGCAACGTCGTCTCGGCCGGGGTGAACGAGTTCATCATCCCGAACTACAAGCAGACCTGGGGCAACATCCGCAAGATCGCGGATGCTCCGGAGGCGGTGAAAGGCCTGTCCTTCAAGGAAAAGGAGTACACGCCCCCCGTATAGCGATCCTCAGCTGCGGGCTTGGCAGCCCGGGCTGCCAGGCTCTTGAGGCCCGACGGTCGCACCGGAATCCATCGAGGGATGGTCATGGACCCCGTCATCACCTGCGAGGGCACGCCTGACAGGCGGCTGAGCCGCAGCTCCTTGATCCCCTTTGGCTCGACCCGCAATCAGGCTTCGATTCACAGGGGCATGGTGGCGACGTAGATTGCCAGGACCAGTAGGATGCAGGCTCCCAGGCTGGCGGCCATCCATGGCGCGAGCTGGGTCCCGTAGTGCTCTTCCACGCGTCTTTGGTGCTTGCGGCGGGACAACGTCGGCCTCCTCCCGGTGGATTGATGCACGGTGACGTGTCGCAGCAATCATAATCCGATGCCGACTCCGTGACGACCCCGCGCTGTAGCGTTCGAACGTCGGCAGGAGATGTGGCATCCTGGGCCTTCATCCATCGGGTGCGCCGGTGACATGTCGGTTCCCGGCTTTCACGTGACGCAGGAGATCATGCACCATGGCAAGCACCGGATCGGCCCCGTCGGAACTCCCTGACGCAAAGGCGGACGGACTGAGGTTGCTGCATCGCATCTGCGCGAGGCGATCGACGCCACCCCGGCATCTGGTGGCACCTGGTCCGTCCGAGGACGAGATCCGCATGATCGTGCGGGCGGCCTCCCGAGCGCCGGATCACAAGAGCCTGAAGCCATTCCGCTTTATCGTTATCCCACCCGACCGACGTGATGCCTTGGCGGATGCGTTCGAGACCGCCGAGCGCGAACTCGAATCCGACATTGCGGGCGAGAAGCTCGAGCGCGCCCGCGAAAAGGCTCACCATGCGCCGGTGCTTCTGGCCGTGATCTCCCGCGTGCAGGAGAACGCCGAGGTTCCCGAGATCGAGCAGCGTGCGTCGGCGGGGGCTGCGGTGGGCTACGTGGTTCTGGCCGCCGACCTCCTGAGCTACGGCGCCATGGCCGTGAGCGGCCGTAAGGTCGCGACGAAGGCAATGCAACACACCTTCCACCTCGCCGACAACGAGAAGCTTCTGTGCTTCGTTGGGATTGGAACGCCCGCGAAGGTCAAGGGAGCGCCGCCGGAGCCCGATTCGGAACTCCTGCGGACCTGGCAGCCAGACGCAGGGGAGGCCGATTGATCCCGCGCGGGGATTGGCTGTGCCCGAGGATCAGTTCCTTCGGGTTGTCACCCACAGCAGCCCGACGAGCCCGAGGCTCATGCAGGTCAAACCGCAGAGAACGCCGAGCGCGGCATCCGTGCCCCCCTGTTCGATCAGGATCGCACCGAGGGGGGCGAGAGCGCCTGGGCGAGCAGACTCGGCATCGCTAGGCGTCCCATGAGCGAGGCATACCCATCCGGGCCGAACACTGCGAGCGGGAGTGTCCCTTTGGCGATGGAGCCGATGCCGTTCCCGGCGCCGTAGAGCGCCAAGGCAAGCGCCAGGACCGGGAGCCCGAGGAGCAGCAGAATGACCCCACCTGCGACCAGGATGACGGAGGCCGCCATGGTCCAGATCGGGTGGTAGTGGCGGCCGAAGGCCATCTCGATCACGCGGGCACCGACCTGCGAGGGGCCGACCAGCGCGCCGAGGGCGACGGCTGCAGCAAGGCCGAGTCCACGGGCTTGGAGGAAGGTAAGCAGGTGCACTCCGATAATCGAGGCGGTCACTGCTCCGAGCGTCAGGATCATGGCGAGCAACGCAAACGCTCGGGTCCGCCGGGTTCCGGTCAAGGGAGGCGGAAAGGGCAAGCCGGGCTTTGCGCCAGGCGACCCGCCGCCGCCTGAGTCCGACCCGATGCCGCGCAGGACGAAAGCGTGCAGCGGGAGGGATACGAGAACGTGGATCGCGGCGTAGGCGGCGCAGGCACCGCGCCAGCCGAAGTGCTCGACGAGCGAGGCGCTGAGCGGCCAGCAGACCGTGCTGGCGAAGCCGCCCCACAGGGTCAGGGTGGCGATCGCGCGCCGGGCATCCTTCCCGTATAGGCGACCCAACGTGGCGAACCCCGCATCGTAGAGACCCGATCCCATGCCGATGCCCATCACGAGCCAGGCCACCAGGTAGACGGGAAGGCTGTGAGCGAGCGTCAGGGTCGCGAGTCCGGCGGCGAGCAGGACCGAGCTGGCGACGAGGACCGGACGGCTACCCTTCGCATCGATGGTGCGTCCGACCCGGGGCGCGACCAACCCGGCCGCGAGCAGGCCGACGGACAGCCCGCCCACGACCCAGCCGGGCGACCATCCGGTATCAGCGGCGATCGGCTTCGCGAGCACGGCCGGCAGGTAGAAGGACGATCCCCAGGCGAGGATCTGCGTGATCCCGAGGGTGGCGATGACCACCCTCGGACTCGGCTTCGGCATGGTGGGTTGGCTCGCCAGGGACTCACTCACCGGGTTCGACACGGGCTAATCTCAGCAGCAGCCCGCAGGCTCCGCAACCTTCTCCGGTGCATTCGCGGGTCCGCATCCGCAGCCCGACTTGCCCTCGGCCTTGGCCTCGGCATCCGCGACGCAGCAGGCGTCGATCATCGCCGGCGCGGGGCCGCCGCAGCACCCGGAGGATGCGGGCGCACCGTCGACGGGAAGATTGGTCGAGCACACGCCCGTCTCGGGCAGGACGAGGTGGACGTCGTCCGCAGCCGCGAGGTCTCCGGCGATCGCCGCTACGACCGAACGCACCTGCTCGTAGCCCGTGAGCATCAGGAAGGTCGGTGCACGTCCGTAGCTCTTGATGCCGACGGTATAGAAGCCCGGCTCCGGATGGGCGAGCTCGCGGTGGCCGTGCGGCGGCACGGATCCGCACGAGTGCAGGTTCGGGTCGATGAGCGGCCCGAGTGCCTTCGAGCTCTCGAGCCACGGGTCGAGGTCGAGCCGCAGCTCGCGGGTCAGGTTCAGGTCCGGGCGCTGCCCGGTCGACACCACGATCCGGTCGACGGGGCCGAGCTCCCGAATCCCATCGGCGGTCTCGCCTTCGACCATCACCTGGTCGCCGACGGCCTTCACACGGGTGGCGGAGAAACCGGCTATCAAAGTGACCCGCCCGCTGTCGACAAGCGCCTTCAATTTGAACCCGAGCTCGCCGCGGGCCGGAAGCTGGTCGGCCCGTCCGCCGCCGTACACCCGCATCAGGTTCTCGCCACGGGTCGCCCAGACGATGGTGGTCTCGGGATCACGCTCCGCCAGTCGGGCGAGGTCGAGGAGGACGTTGGCGGCCGAGTGGCCGGCGCCCACCACAAGCGTCGACTTGCCCTCGTAGGCGGCGCGGTCGCGTCCGAGCACGTCCGGGATGCCATAAGCGATGTGCCCGGCGTTCTCGGCCTCGCCCTCGGCGAGGATGCCACCCGCGCCGAGCGGGTTGGGGGCCTTCCACGTGCCGGAGGCATCGATCACCGCCCGTGCCAAGTCACGCCGGATCGCGCCGTTGCGGTTCGAGACGGCAAGCACGAAGGGCTTGGTCTCACGTCCCTTGCTGAGCACCTTGTCAGCGCCCTGGCGGGTGATCGCCTTCACCGTGGCGCCGGTCTCGATCACTACCGCCATTTCGGGCGTCTCGGCGAGTGGCTTGAGGTAGGCCACGAAGAGGTCCGATCCCGTCGGCATGGCCTTCCCCGGAGGCTCCTGCCAGCCATGGGCCAGGAGCAGTTCGCGGGCTGCCGTGTCTGTGTTGTACTCCCACGGCGAAAACAGGCGAACATGGCCCCAGTCGCGGACGTTGGCGGCGATGGTCGCGCCCGTTTCGTAGACTTTCACGGGCAGGCCACGCTGGATCAGGCGGGCGGCGGCGGCCAAGCCGACCGGGCCTGCGCCGATGACAGCAATGGGAAGGTTATCGAGCGTGGTCATGGGAGGACTCCTTGGTCAGCAGCAGGAGGCGGGGCGGGGAGCGAAGCCGTCGCGCACGCGCTCGACGAGGACGCGTCCTTGGCAGCAAAGGATCTTGAGCATCCGCGAGGGATCGCGGTGGTGGGGCTGGGCCAGGACGGCTAGGACGTCCGCCCGCTGGAAGCCGATATCGCGCAGGAGGTGGTCGTCCAGTTCGTTGAGGGCGATAACCTGCCGACGGTTCCGGGCCGCGCGGGCGAGATGAAGGATGAAGGGAAGAACGCCAGGCATCAGTCTCTCCTTTTCATATTTCCGGTACTATGGAAATACCGGGCAAAAATAAATCAGGCGGCGTTCTCCGCCTGGGTTGAGCATCCGGCGTCAGCGCAGCATTCGTCGGCCAGGAAGCCGATGAGGCCGTTCATGGCCGGATAGCTGGCCCGGCAGATCAGGGTCGTGGCCTGCCGCTCCTGCGTCACCAGCCCGGTCAGCAGGAGCCGCTGGAGGTGGTGCGAGAGGGTCGAGCCGGGGATGCCGAGGCGCTCCTGGATCTGCCCAACAGGAAGACCTGCCTCGCCCGCACGGACGAGGGTGCGGTAGACTTGGAGCCGGGTGACGTTCCCGAGCGCTTCGAGTTGCTTGGCTGCTTGTTCGACGTTCATGGAAATACCTTGGACCCCAACCCGTCGCCCGTCAAGCGAGATTTCTAGCATAATCGAAATAGCAGCCTGGCGGAGTACGGGCCAGCGGCAATGCACGCCCGAGATGAAGGCGGTCCCAGTGCCTATGCGCCACCAATCTCCTCGATGACGACGCCCGTCCCGCCGCAGATCGGGCACTCCTTGTCCCCGAGCTTTCCGGTGCCCTTGCACTCCCGGCAGACGTTCTCGCCGGCCCCTGGGGTGTCCAGATCGGCCTGGTCCCCGGGATTGAGCTTGGGCTTCTCCGGGTGAACCGTGCCTGGCTTTTCATTCGACATGACTTCCCTCCTCAAGAGTAGAAAGCACCTTTCCGGGACGGGGGCACCCGCGTGACCTCGCGGTTACCCCACCCGATTCCGGAACAGCACGTTCCAGAGCATCACGAGCCCCAATGCGATGAGCAGGACCGGCGCGAGGGGCCAGTCCAGCCCGAGCAATTCCCAGATGGCGCCGACGAGCAGCACGACACCGCAGGCGACCATGAAAGGGTCGGTCCCCTCGCGGTTCACCCGAAGGGCCGCCTGCACCGACAGCACGATCGCGCTGATGCCCAGAAGTGCCCAGGCCCAGCCGATTCCACTCAGCACCGCGATGCCGATCCAGATGAAGAACGCGGCCCAGCCGAGGCTGTCCACCTGGCGGGAGAACGCGCTCTTTCCTGCCGCATGTTGAGGCTCATCCATGCTTGCCTCCCTTGCCGCTCGGCCGCACGGCCAAGCCATCCGGGCCGGAAAGGTCATTGCCCGGTCGGCGAAGCCAGCCTTTCCCCGTGTCGATCCTTCGGCACCTCATGGTCCGGCGCCGCGAGCTTCCTAAGCGCTGGCACGCCGGTTGGCGCGTCGGCCAGCCAAGGAATGACGAAGACCTTGTCGGCGAGGTCCCTGCGGATCCGCTCGACCTGCCTCATTTCCCCGGCCAACCGCATCCGCAGCAGCGGGTCATGCGTGCCCGCCGCCAGGAGGCTGCGGTTGATCACCCAGGCGTAGGGCTCGATCTGCGCCCGGCGCAGGTCGTCCTGGAGCGCCGCCGCCTCCGAGACGGGCGTGGTCTCGGGCAGGGTCACGAGGATGACATGGGTGTAGGCAGGGTCCTGGAGACGCATGAGCGGCGTGACGATCCTACCCGAGGCATGCGTGCCGGGTACCTCGGTGAGGTCGCGCGTCATCTGCCGGTGATAGGCTCCCGTCGCGTCGAGCAGGAGCAGCGTGTGTCCCGTGGGAGCGGTGTCGAGCACGACGAAGGCGCTGCGTGCCTCCGCGACGATGCGCGAGAACGCGTGGAACACGGCGACCTCTTCGGTGCAGGGTGAGCGCAGGTCCTCGCGCAGCAGGGCACGCCCGTCCTCGTCCAGGTTGGCGCCACGCGCGGCCATGATCTTCTCGACGTACCGTTCCGTCTCCGCCTTGGGATCGATGCGGTCGACCCGTAGGCCCGGCAGGTCGCCTGCGACCGTCATGGACAGGTGAGCCGCGGGGTCCGTCGTGCTCAGGTGGACCTCGTGCCCGCGCTCGACCAGCCCGACCGCCACGGCGGCGGCCACCGCGGTCTTCCCGACGCCGCCCTTGCCCATCACCATGATGAGGCCCTTGCCCTGGGCCGACAGGGTGTCGACCAGACGATCAAGCCCGGACACCTCCGTCGGCAGCAGCGCCGTGGAGGCGCGGGAACCCCCAGCCGGAGCGCTCCGCGTCCCCACCTCGAACAACGCCCTCAGGGCCGGCAGGCCGACCATATCGAAGGGATGCAGGGGAACGGTGTCGGCGGGCAGCCGACGCAGGCTCTCGGGCATGGCAGCCAGGGCCTGCCGGCCGCTTTCCTCCAGGGCCTTCGCAATGGGGTCGTCCGAACGGGTGGCGTGGAACACCCCGTTCACGACCAGACGCTGGTTGAGCAGCCCGAGGGCCTGAAGCTCTCCCGACGTCCGCGCCGCCTCGGCGAGTGCGCTCCTCTCGGGCCGCGTCACCAGGATGATCTCCGTCTCGCGGGCGTCGGAAAGCACAGTGAGGGCCTTGTTGAAGCGTTCCTCGCGTATCTTGAGACCGGAGTGCGGACCGAGGCAGGACGCTCCCTGATCGTTCTCAGCCAGGAAGCCGGTCCACGCCTTGGGCAGGCTCAGGAGCCGCAGGGTGTGCCCGGTGGGCGCCGTGTCGAAGACGACGTGATCGTAGCCGGCCTCGTCCCCGGCAAGGAGCCCGGCGAACTCGTCGAAGGCCGCAACCTCCGTGGTGCAGGCACCGGAGAGCTGCTCGCGCACCGTGTCGCGTTCCTGCGAGGTCGCGCCGCTCATCTGGACCATCACGCGGCCCCGGTACGCATCCGCCGCCGCGTCCGGGTCGATGTTCATCGCCGAGAGGCCCGGAGCACCTGGCACGGGCGTCGGCCTGTCGCCCAAGGTGACGCCGAGCATCTCGTCCAGGTTGGAGGCTGGGTCGGTGCTGACGAGCAGGACGGTCCGGCCCGCCTCGGCCAGCGCCAGCGACGCGGCGCAGGCGACCGAGGTCTTGCCGACCCCGCCCTTGCCCGTGAAGAACAGATGACGCAGTGGATGCGCGAGGAAACCCGGGCGGTGCCGTTCCGTCATGATCGTCGAGCCTTGTGCCTCTCCGACCTCAGGAGAGTGTCTCGACGGCCAGGGCGATGCCCTGGCCGCCACCGATGCACAGGGTCACGATACCACGCTTCAGCCCATCCCGCCGCATGGAGTGGGCAAGCCGCGTCGTCAGGACCGCACCCGTCGCCCCGATGGGGTGGCCATGGGCAATCGCGCCGCCCTCGACGTTGACGATGTCCTCGGCGAGTCCCAGCTCGCGGGTCACCGCGAGCGCGATGGCGGCGAAGGCCTCGTTGATCTCGACCCGGTCAACGTCTCCCAGGGACCATCCGGCCCGCTCCAGCGCCTGCCGCACGGCCGGCACCGAACCGATACCGAACATGCCCGGCTCCACGGCGCCGATGCCATAGGCTGCGGGGCGCACGCTCGGCCCGAGGTCGTTCTTCTCGGCGAAGCCGCGCTCGGCCACGATCATCGCGGCCGCGCCCGTGTTGAGACCGGGAGCATTGCCGGCGGTGATCGTGCCGTCCTTGCGGAAGGCGGGCTTCAGCTTCGAGAGACTGTCCACCGTCGTGTCGACGCGATTGTGCTCGTCGCGGGCGAACGGCTCCGGCCCCTTGCGCCCCTTGATCTCGACCGGCACGATCTCCTGGTCGAACCTGCCCTCGGCCTGAGCTTTCGAGAACCGTTGCTGCGAACGCGCGGCCCACCGGTCCTGGTCGTCGCGGGAGATCTGGTGCTGCGAGACGAGGTCCTCCGTGTGCCAGCCCGAATGCTCGCCCGAGAAGGCATCGTTCAGGCCGTCGTGCAGCATGCTGTCGTAGATCTGGGCATTGCCCATCCGGTAGCCCCACCGCCCTCCGGTCATCAGGTACGGGGCCATGTCCATGTTCTCCATACCGCCGGCGATGGCGGCGTCATGGTGCCCAAGCCAGATCTCCTGTGCGGCCGAGGCGATAGCCTGTGCGCCGGATCCGCAGACGCGGTTGACCGTGATGGCGGGCACCTCCACCGGAACGCTGCCATGGAGGGCCGCTTGCCGGGCCGGGTTCATCCTGTTGCCGGCCTGGACGACGTTGCCCATGACCACCGAGCCGATCTTTCCTGCGTCGAGGCCGGACTGCTTCAGGGTCTCGTGCACGACGGCGGCCCCTAGGTCCGTGGCGGTTTCGTCTTCAGCGAGCCGTTGTAGGTGCCGATGGCGGTACGCACCGGATGGCAGAGCACGATTTCGCGCTGGGACATAAGCATGGTCTCCCGGGTGATGGGCGTGAGGACTGGGGAGGAACCATGGTGCCCGGCGGGAAAATCCGCATCGACATCGCTCAAGGTGTACCTTGGTCAGGACGGCAGCCACGCCCCCACGCAGCCGTTGCGTAGTGTGCGGCCGGGGTACAAGGATGCCTGCTACAGACCGGGAATTGGAGAGGTGCAGTGAGAATGCCATCCGCCACGTGGCTTCAGGAGACGCTGGGGTCACGGGCTCCACTCCGCGAGCTCGCCGCTGGCGACATCCTGTTCGGCCAGGGGAACCCCGCGACTGCGGTGTACGCAGTCGAGAGCGGCCGGGTCCGGCTCGTGCGCCAGACCGTCGATGACCACTTGGTCGTGCTCCACACGGCACGGGCAGGCGAGCTTTTCGCGGAGGCTGCCCTGTTCTCCGAGATGTATCACTGCGACGCGGTCGCCGCCGTCCCTTCCCGGGTCTGGCAATACCCGAAGGACCAACTGCTGACGGCCCTGCGCGCGAACCCCGAACTGTCGGAGGCGCTGATCGCGCGCCTGGCCCGCCAGGTGCAGGGGCTGCGCTCGCGGCTCGAACTGCGGAATATCCGCTCGGCCCGGGAGCGCGTGTTTCAGTACCTGCTTCTGACAGCGGGGCCGGACGGGCGGACGGTGGCCCTGGATGGCCAATTGCAGGACATGGCCGCGGACCTCGGGCTGACCCGTGAGGCCTTCTATCGCACGGTTGCGGCGCTCGAGGCGGAGGGTGTCATCGCGCGGACCGATCAGGCCATCGTCCTCTGGAAGTCGGTCTGAAAGCGCCAACGTATGATCCGGATCATACGCGAGCGGGCGGTTCCGGTGTACGTAGGAGGCGTCAGGCTAAAGCGAAGGAGTTTCGTCATGTCCCTCTTGGTCAAATCCGGCGTCGTCGCCGCGGCGCTCCTGGCCACCACCCTCTCCGCATCCGCCCAGATGACGCACGGACACCCGAGCATGCCCGACCACGCAACGGCAGCTCCGGCCGGGCAACGGATGCCGCCCCATGCCGACATGATGGAAGGCGGCATGCCCAAGGACATGATGCGGATGCACCAGCAGATGATGCAGGGGCAGGGCGGCACGGGCGCGCACGGCATGAAGCACCAGCCCTCCGGGGAAGCCACGCAGCCGACCCTTCCGGGCCAGGATGCGTTCGGGGCGATTCAGGAGGTCGTGCGATTGCTGGAGGCGGATCCGAACACGCATTGGTCGAAGGTCGACATCGCGGCATTGCGCGAGCATCTCATCGACATGAACGAGGTCACCCTTCATGCAGCCGCCGACGAGAGGCGGCTCGACAACGGCGTCGAGATCGCGGTGACCGGAGCGGGGCGTGTCCTCGACGCGATCAGGCGCATGGTGCCGGCTCATGCCCGCGAACTGAACGGGACCAACGATTGGTCCACCTCCACCGCGGAGATGCCGAACGGGGTCAGGCTCACGGTCACGTCAAGCGACCCGAAGAAGGTGCCGAAGCTCCAGGCGCTCGGGTTCATGGGCCTGATGGTGCAGGGCGGTCACCACCAGCCGCATCACTTGGCGATCGCGGCGGGCAAGTTCCGGCATTAAGCCGCAGCCGGGCGGCCATGCGGATTACCTGCGCCGGTACGTTCCATCACCTCTTTCCGCGCTCAGTCACTCGATCGAGAGCGGCATGATGGTCCCTTCGACTGGCCAACACCCCACCCGCGGATGAAGAGCGACCGAAGCTCACTCCCCGGCGGGAGCCCGGCGTACGAGAGGCATCGCACGCTTGGCGCCGTGCTCGTACCAGCCCTGGCTCCTGTTCACGATCCAGACGACCGAGAGCATCACGGGCACTTCGATCAGCACGCCCACCACTGTCGCCAGTGCCGCGCCCGAATTGAACCCGAACAGGCTGATCGCGGCAGCTACGGCGAGCTCGAAGAAGTTTGATGCGCCGATCAGGGCGGACGGGCCGGCGACGCAGTGCTGCTCGCCCGCGACCCGGTTGAGAAGGTAGGCCAAGCCGGAGTTGAAGTAGACCTGGATCAGGATCGGCACCGCCAGCATGGCAATGATCAGCGGCTGCGCCAGGATCTGCTCGCCCTGGAAGCCGAACAGCAGCACCAGGGTGGCGAGCAGGGATACCAGCGACAGCGGCTGCAACACCCGGAGCAATCCGGTCAGGGACGCCTCCCCACCGCTGGCCAACAGGCGAGAGCGCAGAAGCTGTGCCAGGACCACCGGGATGACGATGTAGAGCACGACCGAGAGCAGGAGCGTATCCCACGGCACCGTGATGGCCGAGAGCCCGAGCAGCAGCCCGACGATGGGCGCGAAGGCCACGACCATGATGACGTCATTGAGCGCCACCTGACTCAGGGTGAAGTGAGGCTCGCCCTTGGTCAGGTGGCTCCACACGAACACCATCGCGGTGCAGGGCGCCGCCGCCAGGATGATCAGGCCGGCGATGTAGGAGTTGATCTGGTCCGCGGGCAGGTAGGGCCTGAACACGTAGCCGATGAACAGCCAGCCGAGCGCCGCCATCGAGAACGGCTTCACCGCCCAGTTGATGAACAGGGTCACGCCGATGCCGCGCCAATGCTCGCGCACACGCCCGAGCGAGGCGAAGTCGATCTTGATCAGCATCGGGATGATCATGAGCCAGATCAGGGCCGCCACCGGCAGGTTGACCTTGGCGACCTCCAGCGCGCCGACGGCGTGGAAGAACCCGGGGAAGACGTGGCCGAGGGCAATGCCCGCGACGATGCACAGGGCGACCCAGAGGGTCAGGTAGCGTTCGAAGATGGACATGCGGGATTCCTTCAGGCGGTGGCCGCGCGGCGCCCGGAGGCGTCGACGACGATCTCGCCGTCCTCCTTGCGGAACTCGCCGAGCTGCGGCGGCAGGAGGTCGAGCACGGACTCGGACGGACGGCACTGGCGCACACCCTTGGGCGTGACGACGATCGGACGGTTGATCAGGATCGGATGCGCCATCATGGCGTCGAGGAGTAGATCGTCGCTCAGGGATGGATCGTCGAGCCCGAGCTCGTGGTAGGGCGTGCCCTTCTCGCGGATGACGTCGCGGACCGCGACCCCCATCCGATCAATGAGCTGCCGCAACAGGAGCCGCGTCGGAGGCATCTTCAGGTACTCGATGACGTGCGGCTCGATGCCTGCGTTGCGGATCATGGCCAGGGTGTTGCGGGACGTGCCGCAGTCCGGGTTGTGGTAGATGATGACGTCCATGGCGGTAACCTCAGGCCGAGCGGCGGTCGAAGGGGAGAACGGTGCCGCAGGTGGCGCCCTCAAGGCGGCCGATCTCCCGCAGGTGATGGGTCAGCGCGACTTCGTCGAGGCTCGCCATCGGCAGCGCCAGAAAGGCGGAGATCCGGTTCTTGAGGTATTTGGCCGCCTGGACGAAGGCCCGTTCCTTCTCGATGTCGGTGCCTTCGATGGCGGCGGGATCCTTGATGCCCCAGTGGGCCGTGGCGGGATGGCCTAGCCACACCGGACAGGCCTCGCTGGCGGCGCTGTCGCAGACGGTGAAGATGAAGTCCATCGCGGGCGCATCCGGTCCGGCGAACTCGTCCCAGCTCTTGGAGCGGAAGCCGTCGGTAGGGTAGCCGAGGCTGTCGAGCACCTTCAGGGCGGACGGATTGACTGTGCCCTTGGGCTGGCTGCCGGCCGAGAACGCGTTGAAGCGTCCGGAGCCGTCCTTGCGCAGGATGCCCTCGGCCAGGATCGAGCGGGCGGTGTTGCCCGTGCACAGGAACAGGACGTTGTAGGGACGGTCAGCCATGGGCTTTCTCCTTCGGAGGACAGCAGGGCGTCAGGGCGTCCACAAGAGGGGCACACACGTCCGGGTGTCCGTCGCAGCAATCCTTGAGCAGGAAGGTCACAACCTCTCGGAGCTGGTCGAGATCGGCACGGTAGATGATCGAGCGGCTGCGGCGCTCGGATCGGACGAGCCCTGCCCGGGACAGAATCCCCAGGTGTGAGGACATGGTGTTATGCGGGACCGCCAGCTCCCGTGCGACGTTGCCCGCAGGCAGGCCATCGGGTTCGTGCGTCACCAAGAGGCGGAACACGTCAAGGCGGGTCGGCTGGGCGAGGGCCGCGAGGGCGAGGATGACGTTGTGTGATTCCATATGTCGAGACTTATAGAATTATCACCGGAAATGCAAGTGCAGATCCGCTCAACACGGCTTCTTGCAAGGGCCGCTAATGCACGTTCCGGACGGGGGCGAGCTTCCGCTTTGGATAGGAACACTGGTCGTTCCTGTCAGTAAACGAGTTTAACTGCTTGACCCAGAGCTGACTCTAGCCGTCCCAACATGGTTTGCGTCTGACACGGTTCCGTCATCCCGTTCTGCGAAATTCCGCGCTCCTATCAGCTCTATTCCTCGGGCTCAGGAAGGGGCTGGGCCAAGCCGCCCGCAGCGCCTGTGCCGGTGTGGGGCTCGCTGATTTTGATCCCGGAGGGAAGCGCGGGAACTGCGGCTTCAGCAGGGATCTCAGTCGGGTCTGGCGGCAGCACTGTCCTCACGCCGGCAACCAGATCGGCGGGCCTGTAAGGCTTGGGAATGAACAGCGCGCCTGAGGGAAGTTCTTCCGGCCCAGGTGCCATTCTGCCTGACGTCACCACGAGCCCGATCCGAGGCCAGGCCTTCCTGACCACACGGGCCAGCGTAAAGCCGTCCAGGGAACCTGGCATTTCCACATCAGTCACGAGAACTCGAATGTCGGCTGTCGCCTCAAGTAAGGCCAAGGCTTCATCCGCATCGACCACCTCAATGACTTTGAAACTGCCTTCTTCCCGCAGCACATCCACAGCCATCATGCGACCGAGAGCTTCGTCCTCCGCAAGAAGGACAACCACCGCCTGCCGGCTGACTTGAGTGGTGTTCATGGCGACCCTTATCCCTTATCTGCACTCAGACAGGAATGCTGGGGCGCTCAGGGCTGGGTGGCTTGAAGCCAAAGCCGCCCGTAACAGCAGCGGCGGCGGAGCCCCTTTTTATCCCTCAACCCCGCGACGAGATAGCTCAATAGTGCCGCGACCCTGGAAGAGTTCCATGCATGGGCTTCTGTGAATTACGCGACCTTGCCCATCGGGTTTGTCCAGGTCCTTCTCACGAACCGGTCGATGAAGGACTGATACCCTTAAATAACGGTTTTGCGGTCGACCGTGGCGTCGATCGCCACCATGGGCATGCGGGTAGCCTCGATCCCGGCGACGAACTGGCCGCCGCGATGGAAGGCACTCACTCGCTCTCCGGTTTGTCCCGGAATGATGCCAGCGGGTGTCGGGTCAGACTCCGATTGATTTCACTTCCGTCGCGGTCCAGTTACGATACCCGCTTGCCGCCGGCCGGTTTCGCCGGGGTGCTGCCCTTGCCCTGGTTCACGAAGGGAGACGCTGGGATCGGGTTCTTGGGCTTTTCCTGCTTCGGCTTCTTTGCTTCGCGGTTACCGCGCTTCTCGCCTCTGGCCATGGGATACTCCATTGTCGGTCAGGATTTGGGAAAGATTGTCTCAGTCGTGGACGGCTTGTCGAGCAGATGATCGAAGTCGGTCAGCACGCGGTCGATCAGCGTGCGGCGACGCAGATCGGATGCGTCCAAGCTCCGCGCAAACAAACCCAGCAGGTAGCGCGCCTTCTCGACAGCCTCCGGCCAAACGGTGGCGGGTGCGGCCGCAAGCAGATCTTCGAGTTCTGCTTGTCTTGCGTGGAGTGCTGCCTGGTCGGCCTCAACCTCGGACCGCAGGCGTCGAAGATCAGTGGCTTTCTGGGCTGCCATGCCGCGATGGGCGTCAAGCTTGGTTGGTTGGTCGCCCATGGCGAGCCTCCTCCTGCGGGTTTAGAAGCGAAATTGTTGCCAGCGATGTGATCTCATCCTTGCATTCATCTCCGCACCGGTTGTTGTTAGGCTCGCTCCGTGAGCAGGCGCGCCAGCGTCTTGGCTTGCTGGGTACTCTCGCCGATAGACTCGGGCGTCACGAGGTGCCACGCGTGGGCTCGAAGGGCCCAGGCAACGTCGGAGAGGCTGCCGATTGGCTCATGTGGCCACGCAGGCTCGCCTGTTGGCGTGAGGATCATGAACTGGCGTGACGCCTTCCGGCCGACCCGAGCAACGTACAAGGCCTCATCGCCCTGTCGAAGCAGGGCGACAGGATCGTAGATTTGCGATCCGCGAAAGAAGGAATCTGCGCTGGTCAAAGGGTTCACGCCTGCGCCGTGATCTCGCTCTCGCGCACGGCGCGCTCGCCGAAGCCGGACGATTTGATGCGGTAGGAGACCTCACCGGTCTGATCGGCCGGCATGAGGCGGGTCACCTCGTAGATGCCGCTTGTCGTTGCGCGCTTATCCGAGAAGTTCGGGTGGGTGATGCGGACGAGCTGACGAACTTTATACTTGTGAGACATTCATTGCTCCTGGAGCCCGACTGCTGTCAGGCAGGGCCGGACGGACAACCGCTGCCGGGTGATTGCGAGCGCAAACAAAAAGCCGCCCCACAAGGGAGCGGCTTCAGGACCGAGCGGCACAGGCCTATGTCCTGAGCCGGTCATCAGCAATCACGCTGTTTCGATGTTGTTGACGGCGATCTTGCCGGAGCGGCGGTCTTCTGCCGTGTCGAAGGAGACCTTCTGGCCTTCGACCAGGCCACGCATGCCGGCGCGCTCAAGGGCAGTGGCATGAACGAACACGTCCTTGCTGCCATCGTTCGGCTGGATGAAGCCGAAGCCCTTCATGTCGTTGTAGAATTTCACTGTGCCCATGATCATGGGGGTAACCTTTCGTGATTGCCGTAGATGCACGTGAGGGACGGCGCGCAAAAGCGCGACCTCAACTCGATTTGTCGATGTAATGGTAAGAGAGTCCGAACGTGCGCCCGACAATGTCAAAAGCGAAACGACCCGATTGTCCGGCCAAAATCCGATAAAAACTATATAGGTCTATTACTAGAGAATAACAAGTGCTGTCTATCTTTGCTTTTAATTGAGGAAAGACTTGCGGGCGTTCGAGCTTATCAGAGGTCGGGGCTGTGCTTAATGGGGCGGTTTTAGCGTTTGCCAGCCTCGTGCGATGCACACCCGTCTGCCGCCGCTGGCATTCGGGCGCAACCGGGTCCACGTCAGAGGTGCGATGTCTCCTCGTCCAACAAGGACCCGATCAGGCGGATTAGCTCCTGGTGTTCAGGGCCGTGCCCAGAATTCAGGAAGGCTCCGATCTCGATATGACCGACATTGCCGCCAGAGGCTGAGTTGGCTTCATGCCGAACGAAAACCTCCCCCGACGCATTGCGGATTAAGAACCAGCGGTCGCCAGTTGGGCTACTGTACAGCTTTCGTGCCTTCGTCATCTTCGGCTCCTAGGTCGGTGGCGAGAACTCCCAAGCGGCCATTCTTCGCCTCAGGTATCATGTAGCTGCCTCGACAGGTTCTTCGAGGGTCTTTCCCGGCGTCTGAGCGAGGAAGAACATCCCTGGCGTGCAAGCTGCCACGTTGCGAGGGCTGTCCCTCAGCCGGCGACGTCTGTCTCTGGTCGGTCCTTTCCCAGAGAGATTTCTTCGTGCCAATCGCCCGCCTCGTCTTGGAACTCGATGTCTTCGGTTGCGCCCGGCAGCATCTGCTAGGGCGGCGGCCCGCTCCGCAGCCTCACGGGCCTCGCCATGGGTGGCGTAGCATTCCGAGAACACGTCGCCGACTTTGTAAGGCCCACCCGCCCTGGTGCTCCACGATCATGTAGTGAACATTCGCCATCGCTATCCTCCCGTCGGGCTCGGGTGAAGTGAACAACATACCCGGAGGGCCGCTGTCGCTTGCTCAGGTCCTGTGACCCTTCGGGCTCCAGACAAACACCTCCTCGCCACGCTCATCGACGACCCGCAGGGCATCCGGTTTTTGCGGCATGTCCAAAGTCTCAAAGAGCGACCGGGCTCTCACTTTGGCGTCCTCCAGATTGGTGGTGTCATGTTCAACCCGGCCGAGCGTGGCGTGGGCCTGGTCCGTGTCCCGGACCCGAAAAAACTCGATGATAAACATTGCTGACGCACCGCCTTGCTAGAGGAACCGACAGGCCACACGCCCTTTGGCGATGCCTCGATCTTCCACCTCGATCTTTCCATCCGCGCAGAGACTTGGAATGCCGACTGGACAGCCGGAGCATTCCTGGAAGTGGGCACGTGTGGACTGTGTGATTTCACCTCGGGCAGATCCGCCGCATCAGCATCGTTGCGCCCAAGGATTGCCTGCCAGACCGCGAGTGCTGCCTCATCGGCTGCCGCGGCCACAAGCTCAAAGACCGCGATGGCGTACGCCTCCGCATCATCGCCAACGCGTGTAGTGTCAGCCCGGGACCGTCGGGAGCTTGGTAGTGCCGAAGATCAAACATGAAGCGGCTGTTCAGACACATGGGGGACCTCCGCAATCGCTCGCAGATATCAACCTTGACCAATCGCAAAAGGCCGACAGTCAATCTTGATATCATATGGGCATCATGAGTCTGTTTACAGATACCGATATAAATAAAATCGAATAATTTTGTTTTGTATATCTAGTGACTACATGAAGGAGTATGCTGTGTTTTATTGGGTTTTACGGTAGGCAGGAAAGGATCCTGTCATGAGAATGCATCGTTACGTCATTGGCCGGCATGTCAGCTACGCCGAGGACTATTCGCCCAACAAGATCTGGGTCAGCGGATATGAGATTGTTTCCCTGCTTCCTACCGGAAGCCGGGAGCCTCAGTATCAGATCCGGAGCGATGATCAGACCTACGACCACGTTGTCTAGGAATCCCAGTTGCAGCAGGAGGTCGGGAGGGGGCGCTTGAACAAGCATGCGCGACGAACCGCGTCGGTCCTGGCATTGCCAGACCGTTGGGCTCGCCACAAGCCAGCGTCAGGATCTCACACGGTGGGATGATGAAGGTGGCGCGCCCCGATCAGGTCACTATTTCAGTGCGGCACCTCCATCGCTTCCTGAAGCAGAAACCGCTCTCTATTATTTCAACGGCCAGACTGGGAGCCGCCTCGTTGAGGACCCTGAAGGAAACAGGTACCCTGACCTCCAGGCTGCGAGAGACGTCGCTGTCGCCATGGCCCGTGACATGATGGCGGAAGGCGTTCAGCAGGGCGAAGACCGGCGAAGCTGGTGTGTCGAGATCATGGACAGAGCCAATCAACCGGTAATGGCGGTGGCATTCGCGGACGTTCGCGGCCCCAGAGCATCGGACTAGCTGCGGCAAAGCTATTGCCGCAGCACGACATCGAAGTCGGCAAGGGAGCTAACCATGAGCAGAAGCCATATCAGCCTCGCCCAGAGAGTCGTGAACTCGGTCTGGAAAGCCGTGAGGATGTTGGAAGATCGCCCCGCGCCGCCACCGAAAGTAAAGCTCAATGGGCGGCGCGGCTATGGCGACCGGGATATTCCATCTTCAGATCGAAACCCTGACGGTGCGTGACTCAAAGTTGAGGCTCGCTCCACATAGGTTGGTGGGCCAGGGAACGCTTCGAACAAAATCTTGTCCCTCGACAAGCCCGCGTAGTCCAGCGCGCTCAACCGCGATGGCGTTGACGAATACATCATGACCGCCATCATCGGGTTGGATGAAGCCTCCAGCTTCATCGTAGGGCTTCACTCGACCTGTCATCATGACGCAAACTTTTCAGCCCCACAGAGTATACAAGCGCAATTCCTTGCAACGAATCGAAACTGCGTTGTTCTCGATGTTTGGAGAGAGAGGAGCGCGCGCCTGGGAGCGAAAGTCGAAACTGACCATATGTCCGGCTAAAGTCGATAATTGAAGATTGGCTGAATGGAGAGCCATTTCAAGGCGATGGCCAAATGGGTACGCTATTCAGCTTGTAGTGATCCTAATGCCACTAAACATTGTAATGACTGAGATCAGTTATTGGGGCGAAGGATCAATCATAAAAACTTTGTTCGCTACTGAGGAATATAGAGCGTATATATGGAAAAGGGGCCAATGAAGTGCTCCAGCAGGAGCTTTCATTGAGATTTTTCATTGTCGCCGCCGCATTGGGCTTGGTGGTCTTCCCTCAATTTGGACATTCAGAAGAACGGACCCGGGTAGATGTCGGTGCGTCAAGGTCAATGCAGGTGTCTCCTGCTGATCAAGCGGTTCAATTGTCTGCTATCGCGAAGGAGGCACGCGACAGGTCCGAGGCATTGGAGCGCGCTCGTGACCGCCGGATGAGAGAGATCTCGAAAAGCATCTGCATCGGCTGCTGATCTCTGCCAAGCCCGGTTGAGTAAAGCCGGCCGCAATAGACATGCACATTGAAACGAAAGGCACAGGCTATGAGTGGCATGTCCATCGAAAGCATTGCGCTCCATATCGTCCGGCATCTTGCCCATGGGATGGGGAAGCCGCAAGGGCAAGGCGCTTCGGTTCAAAGCCTCAGACATTGGTGGACTCTAAGCCTGGGCCAGCGCGGCGAAGACCTTGAGCGCGGACTGGCATTTGCCAGTCAATGCCGGTGGATTGAGAACGGGCCGGATAATTGGATCCTGTTGACGGCCCTGGGATGCGAAAAAGGCGGCGTACCTCGCTAAGGATCCCCCAGCCTGCCGATCCGTACGCGGAACGCACCTCCGAATGACCTCTGAGAAAGCGCAGGAAAGGCGCATTCCGAAGGCTCTATGGCGGCTCATTTGAGAACCAGAGGATTGACGGATGTTCTATGAAAAAGCCCTGCGCGTTGCCGAGCGAACGCTTATTGACGGAGTGACATTAGCCGAGCTCAAACAAGCGTCGAGGGATTTGCGAGCTCTCACGCCTGATAGTGCGTTGGCGGAACTGGCCGCCGCCAAAATCAAGCTTATCGAGCACCAGCAGCGCGGGCCGCATCCCTTGGTCTAAGAGCATGCCTCCCAGGAAGCTTAAGACATTAGAGCTGAGTCCTGCTCTTCTGAAGAAAAGCGGGCACGTGACCAGGATCGCTTCCATCCCCAGGAGCTATGGCATCCAGAATATCATCCAGAACATCCGCCATGTCTTCGATCTGAGCGAAGCTCGCCGTGAGCGACAGCCTGAAGCCATCCTCCAGTTCGAAGACAATGTGAGGATCGCCACCATCGGATGGCGGGGAGACCAGGACCGGGCCAGCTTCTGCGTGTCGGGCATGAACTCCTCCGGAGTGCGCTGTCTATCGGAAAATCGTGAACGAGGTGACGAGCTGGTTTTCGTAGGCAATGCGGCGGTAGACTTCGCCCGTACTCTTGATCTCGTAGCGGGGAAACTCATCGCCCGAAGGCAAAGGACACGATGCCAGCCATGCTGGCCGTTGGAAGCCAAGTTCCTTGGCGCCTGCGGGAGAGGGAAGCAACGCTAAACATGATGCCCCCGCTCACCTGAGTGCACGGCCCGTCGGTATCCTTAACCTGGGCTTGTCGCCCCGGACCGCTACGGCTCTCGCTTACCGGGTGCCGGCACCGCCCGCCGTCCTGTCCGGGGTGCCGCCCGGAGCGCCGGCATCGCCCGCGGCGCCCTGGCTTCCTTGCGATCCCCGGGCGCCCTGGGCACCCGTGCCCTGCACCTGGATGCGGCGGGAGCGCTCCTGTTGCCCGGTCTTCGGTACGGTCACGGTGAGCACGCCGTTCTCGAAGCTTGCCTGCACCCGCTCCGGATCCACCGGGTAGGGCAACCGCAGCGAGCGCTGGAAGGTACCGTAGGACCGTTCGACGAAGTGGAAGTTTTCTTTGTCGTCCGTGCGCTCGAACTTCTTCTCGCCCCGGATGGTGAGCACGTCGTCGTCAAGGCTGACGTCGATGTCCTGCTCGGTGACGCCGGGCAGTTCCGCCGTGATGCGGATCTCGTTCTGCGTCTCCGACACGTTCATGCTGGCATTGACGAAGTTGCCGACCCTGCCCTGGCCTTGGTTACCCGCCGCGGCGGGCAGGCCTGTGCCGCGCAGGACATCGTCGAACAGGCGGTTCACGTCACGGTGGAGGGACAGGAACGGATCACCGCCCCCAGGAAAGCCGAAGCCGGGATGGAAGGGAGTCAAAGGGTTGCGGGCCATGGTCGGTTGCTCCTCGAGAGTCGCGCCGCCCCTACGGCGGAGGGATGCCGGTTGGCAAGGGACATGCGGAGCGGCGCAGGATGAATGACTGCCGGGCCTCGCGGTTCCCTGGGTCTCGCTCGACACGCGGAAATCGGTCCTCGCGGCAGACGGCCGGCCTTCGAATGGTGCGCCATGTGGCAGGGCATCCTCTCGCTGCCGAGTCTTCAAAAATCGGCCCCATCCGGAAAGTTGCGGACGGGGCCGAGTTTGCAAAGGCAGCAAGGGGGGCGGGAGGGGTGCCTCTGCGAAACGGATTCTGGCAGATCCTCGGGAGGAGGGAACTCGTGCAAGTACGAGGCCAGGACGGATCGGCCCGCTCGTTGGACAGGCATGGAAGGGGCTGGTCCTCAGGCGGCCGCGAGCCAGAGCCGCACAAGGTCAGGCAGGCCCCTGGCGCCGGTCTTCTCCAGAATGTGCGCCCGGTGGAACTCGACCGTGCGATGGCTCACCCCCAACTTCCGGGCGACCTCCTTGTTCGTGTCTCCCGCGACCAATCGCTCGAGCACCTCGCGCTCGCGCGCTGTCAGGCGCGCCAGAGACCGGAAGGCCGCCTCGATATCCTCTTCCCGTGATGAGGGATCGGCCTGCTGCCTCAGCCCGCCTTCGATGGCTGCAATCAGGGTTTCGGCTTCGAAGGGTTTCTCCAGGAAGTCCACCGCTCCTGCCTTCATGGCCGCGACCGCCAGGGGGATATCGCCGTGTCCGGTGATCAGGATCAGCGGCAGCCCATCTCCTTTCATTCGCAGCTTCTTGAGCAATGTAAGACCATCCATACCCGGCATACGGATGTCGCTCACCACGCAGCCCGGTTCGAGGATGCCGCGGGCCAGCAATTCCTCGGCCGAGGCAAAGGCGCGGGCCTCGTACCCGGCATCCTCGAGCAGCGCGACCAGCGAGTCCCGCATCGCCTCGTCGTCATCGACCACGTGAATGGTGCGTCCGCTCGCCATCGATCACCTCCCTTGCTGGTGCAACCGGAACGGTAAACCGGAAGACCGCGCCGCCATCCGGGCGCGACTCGGCCCGAAGATGTCCGCCGTGGGCCTCGACGATCGTCCGGCAGATCGACAGCCCGATCCCCAGGCCCGTGGATTTCGACGTGGCAAAGGGCGCGAACAGGACCTCGGGATCCGGGGGCAGCCCCGGCCCGGTATCGGCGACCGAGATCTCCAGCTGCGCATCACTGGCTGATTTCGTGGCCACGACGATCTCCCGGTTGAGCTGCCCGCCCATGGCCTCGAGCGCGTTGCGCACGAGGTTGAAGATGACCTGCTGAATCTGGGTGCCGTCCGCCAGGATCGAGGGATCGGACGGATCGAAGTCGAACCGCATCCTCAAGTCCGGATCGCGTTTGCCCACGAGGGAGAGCGCCACGGCATCCTCGACGAGACGGCGGGCGTTGGCCACGCGCTTGTCGGTCTCGCCGCGGGCGACGAAGTCGCGCAGACGCCGCAGGATCGCGCCGGCCCGTACGGTCTGTTCGGCCGCCTTCTCGAGCCGGGCGAGCGCGCGCTCAGCCCCGTCGGGCGTACCCGCGCGCAGGGTCATGCGGGCCGCATTCACGAAGTTCGTCGCCGCGCCGAGCGGCTGGTTCAGCTCGTGCGCCATCGCCGCCGCCATCTGCCCCATGGCGCTCAGGCGGGACGCATGCAGCACCTGCGCCTGCAGCTCGCGCAGGCGCTCCTGAGCCTCGCGGGATTCAGTGATGTCGACGTTCGCGCCGAGAAGACGGACCAGCCGGCCCTCTGCGTCATGGATGGGCAGACCCCGGTCGACGACCCAGCGCACCGAGCCGTCGGGCCGCACGATGCGGTACTCGTTTTCCAAATGCCCTGACGCCATGGTGGCGGCTCTTATCTGCCGAGCGCGGCCCCGGTCGTCGGGATGAACCTGTGCCAGCCATTCCTCCACGCTTTGGTGGCCGGGCCCTTTGGGATCCAGGCCATACAGACGGCAGTAGGCCTCCGAGCAGGTGGCAACGCCGCGCACCGCATCCCAGTCCCATGTGCCGACGCCGCCCGCCTGCTGCGCCAGGCGGAGGCGTTCCTCGCTCTCGCGCAGGGCCTCCGCCGCGGCGCTCCGGGTGGCCTCGATACGGAGCGCCTCCCGCGCCTCGGCCACCTCCTGGGATCGCCGATAAGTGGAGCCGACCAGCAGGAACAGGCCGAGAATGGCCGGTAGGCCAAATCCCAGTTGCACGGCCACCGTCTCCCGCCATCGCGCCAGGATCGCTGTGCGGGCGCGTCCCGCCGACGCATATACGGGCCAGTCCTCGATCCGCCGGAACGCCGCGACGCGCTCGACCCCGTCCACGGTGGACCGTCCACGCACGATGGCGCGCTCCAGGCCCGCCGTCATCACCGGCAGCATGGGGCTGCCCTCCGCCAGGGGAGGGGGCGGGCGATCAAATCCCGTGCTGCGCGCGAGGAGCTCGCCGTCGGTGCGGACCAAGGCGACCGCATCCTCCTCGTGCCCGGAGAGCCGGCGCAGCCCCGCGGCCAGCTCATTGGGGCGGAGCGAGACCAGGACGACGCCGCGAAACGGATCGATCATGAGTTGATCGGAAGCCGGTCGCGCGCCCGAATCCGCAGCCTGACCGCGGCGCTCGGCAACGCTGAAGAAGAGCTGCCCGTCGAAGCGGCCGATGTAGACCTTGCTCACATAGGGACCCGGCGTGGTCCGATTGCGCAGCGCCTGGAAGAAGTCGCGGTCCCGGAGATCCGCGTCACGCGGGACGGGGAACAGGTTGGCGCTGACGAGGGGACGGCCGTCGGCGTCGATGGCGTAGAGCGTCAGGAGCCAGGGCCGCGTCTGAGCCATGCCCTGCAACACAGCGTGCAATTCGCCCTCGCGCGCGCGGATCTCCTCGTCGGTCATGCCGCGGAGAAGGTCGTCGACCCGGTCGGCCAGCAGCAGGTGTCCGTCCAGCAGGTGGGCCGCGTACTCGGCTGCGGCATCGGCGGTGCGGGCCAGCTCCGCCTCCGCCTGCCGCCACGCCTGTCCCCAGGCAAGCCACGCTCCGAGGCCCAGGATGCCGAGCGGCACCAGGACCACCGCAGCCAGCAGAAGCCGGTCGGCGGACCGGCGCGGAACCCGCTTGCCGGAGGCCTCGCCCCCCGCCCGATCTCCAGGGCCGACCTGCTTGCTCACCGATCGATCATCCACCTTGCCGCTGCCGACCATCTGTTCCTACCACCTTTTACCACAATGCCGCGTCCTCGACCGTGCTACCCTCGTACTCGCCCGAGCTGGCGGTTTCCCGAGGTCCCGAGGGGTTTCCGATCCCGTATGGTCTCGCCCAACATCCGGCTCCTGGCCGACAAGGATCTTGTATCTTGCCGCGATGCCGCGGCTTATGCCCTATGGGCCGGCAAGGAGTTGCCGACGGAAGCCGAGTGGGAGTTCGCCGCCCGCGGCGGCCTTGAGGGTGCCGAGTTCGCCTGGGGCGACGAGCTGACGCCCGGCGGACGCCACATGGCCAGCACCTGGCAGGGTGGCTCTCCGTTCCAGAAAACGAACCTTGATGGCCATGAGCGGACGTCGCCGGTTGGGACATATCCGCCGAATGGCTACGGGCTGTGCCCAAGCACCCGGCGGACGCGGCCCGGCCCTGCTGCATCCGCACAATCCGCGCGGCGGCGGCGAAGAGGCGAGCTACGACCTTTGCCAGCCGCAGATCGCGATCCCGGGCAAGGTTCTCAAGGGCGGCTCGCACCTGTGCGCCCCGGACTATTGCCGCCGCTACCGCCCGGCCGCTCGCCACCCGAGCCCGTCGACACCTCCACCAGCCATGTCGGGTTCCGGTGCGTGGTGCGGAGCAGGAGCACGCCGTGAGCACTCGTCGGCTTGATCTGTCCTGCGGGTGATGATCCCGCGCCTGGGCGCTCCGGCCGTGCTGATCCTGTTCCCGAGGCGCTCGCGCGGCAGCGTGCGGCCCAGGGTGCGACTGTGGAAGCACGACCTGCTCACGCAATGCACTCATGAGGGGCTTCGACCCGTTGAGCCGACGGGTGCCGCGGAATGCCGTCTCGGCGGAGGTTTCGAATGTCCCAAAAAGCATCCCGGGCCCATGACCGCACTGCGACCGATCTGCGATCGATGATCAAGCCAGGTACATGGAAGCGATCCTCCAACCGATCCAGGGTCCTGTCACGATCCGAACCGGTGGGTGGCGGGGCCATCGCCACCCTGGTCCTTGAGCAAAGCGTCGCGTCACGACGCCGAACCTCGTATTGGTACGGGTTTTTTCCCTTTTGGCCGTGCGGTATCAAGGCATCAAGCGGGCAGTCGAAAGAGTACGCCTTGCGTTATCGGAAAAACTCGCAAGTCATGGGCGCGAAATGGCCGAGAGCATCAGGATCACGTGTCCACTGGGATACAGGAAGCAGTTTGAGATCCTGACTATTTCACATGACATCAGCACGATGTATCTGCGTCCCGAAAGTTGCGCCATCAGGACATTATCGTTCCTTTCCGGCCCGGGCCGAAGAACCGCAAGGTAGCCTGGAAGTGATCAGGATTGATGGCACCCTGGTGGAGCGCGTCGACCAGCAGAACAAGCGTCAACGCTCCTGGCTTCTGACGCGGATCAAGCAGGCCGCCCCTCAGGCTCTGATGGTACCTTCGTGAGGTTAAGCCGCAAACTCAAAAAACTTGAAGGTCTCCGGTGCAGCCTGGGCACGCAACCCTAAGGTCCGTTCATGGCACTTCTCAGATCTATGTCCAAGGACAGCTAATCTCGCGTAAGCGGACGTTCGGAGAGGACAGTGGCCTTCCTTCGTATGTTGAAGGCTTCCATTCGTGAAGCCTGACTGCAAATGTCGGGACCGGAGGCCGCGATTCGCGTTGGCCAGGAGGACGCCGTCGGTGTCCGCGCCTCGGAAGACCATGCGCTGCTCGCAAGCCCAAGGGTTACGACTTCATCCACCGAAACCACGCCCACCCGGCCGTCGCCTGCCATATAGGCATGACGGGCGGCTCTGGGGCTAAGGTTATGTCATTCGGCCCGTCCGGAGGTCGTTCGCTGCCCCCGGCCCCACTGCCAGACCGGATCCGGTTCAGACCAGAGACGCTCATCGCGCATGCTCTGCGCCAATGCGGTGGCCTGGATCGCGAGAAATCGCTCTCCTTTCTCGCGGGTGGCCGGGCGCGGGTCGCCCCACGTCCCGGTGACAGGGGCCCGCTCCGAGAACGAGTAGAAGCGCGAGAAGCCCTGGGGGGCCTCAGCGCGCTTGGGGGCCTGTTGCACGGCCTCGTCGAACTTGTCCGTGCGCACGATATCCCCAGCGATCGCCAGCATCACCGAGGTCTCACCCTCACAAGCATGCTTCGGCGTTTCGGATTCGGCTATCGCCGCAATCTCGTCGTGCGCCAGCATCCACGGGGTGGTTGCGACGATGGGCATGGCGAACGTCACCGCGAGCTCCCGCGCGGCGACGGCCAGCGGGTCGATGTTGCCGCCATGGCCGTTGACAATGAGGAGACGCTTGAATCCGAGGGCCTTCAGCGAGCGCACGATGGAGCGGAGGACGCCGTGGTAAGCCTCGTAATCGAGGCTGATCGTGCCACCGAAGGGAAGGTGATGCTCGCTCATGCCAAGCCAGAGACCCGGCAGCACGGCAACAGGGATTTCGTCGGCGACAAGTCGTGCCGCCCGGACTGCGGCCGCGCTGGCGCTGGCCGTATCGGTAATCACCGGAAGGTGGGGGCCATGCTGCTCGAGCGAGCCCACCGGGAGCACCGCCAGTGCGCCTGGACGTGATGCTATGCCCCTGAGTTCCGGGGCCGTCATTCGGGCCCATTCCACCTCAATTGTCATTGGTCTCTTCCGTCTGTTTGCAATCGTCACATTGCGCGCGGCTGTTCGCACCGATCCCGTGCGGATCGATCCGCACGGGGTGTTGTTCGAATCCGGGCCGGGTAGAGCCGCGTGTCCTATTTGCTGAGAGATACGCCATAGAACGGCTGCCCGCCGAAGAAATGCATCTTGTAACCGGAGACCTCCTTGCGAACCGGCGTGAAGGCCTGAGCATTGGCGAAGAGGATCGCCGGAGCATCGTCGTAGAAGATCTTCTGGAGCTCGACGTAGATCTTGGCGCGCTCAGCCTGGTCGCCGATGGAATTCGCGCGCGTCAGCTTCTCGGAGAATTCCTTGTTGCACCACCGGGCCCGGTTGCCCCCAGTGGCGACGGCATCACAGCTCCAGCTCAGGGACAGGAGTTGGCTCGGATCCGGGTAGTCCCACGTGCTTCCGCTCATCGCGACATCGTGCTCGCCCTGGCGGGTGCGCTTGAGGTACTCGCCCCATTCGAATGTCGTGATCTCGGCCTGGATGCCGACCTTGGCCCAGTCCGCCTGGATCAGTTCAGCCGCACGGCGTCCATTCGGCATGTACGCCCTGACCACCGGGATGGCCCACAGCGTCGTCTTGAAGCCATTGGGATACCCAGCCTCGGCAAGAAGCTTCTTGGCCTTTTCGGGATCGTACTCGCGGACCTTGAGGTCGTCGTTGTGTCCCCAAAGGGTCGGCGGAATGAGGGCTGCGGTCGGCGTGCCGGTGCCCTGATACACGGATTGGACGAGAGCCGGGACGTTCGTGGCATAGCTCAGGGCCTCACGGACGCGGCGGTCATCGAACGGCTTCTTCTGGTTGTTGAAGGCGAGGTAGCTCATGTCCGCGATTGTACCGGACTGAACATTAAGGTTGGGATCGGCCTTCATTGAGGCGAGATCGCCGGGGTTGGGATAGCGTGCGATGTGGCATTCGCCCGCTCTCACCTTGGCGTAGCGGATGCTAGGATCGGGCGTGATCGCAAAGACGAGATCGCTGACTTGCGCTGTCCGATCGGACAGACCCGCGGCCCCGCCCCAGTACTGGGGGAAGCGCTTGAAGCGCACGGTGGCGTCCTTCTGGTAGGCCACGAAGCTGAAGGGGCCCGTCCCGATCGGGACCTGATCGACCTGTTCCGGTGTGCCGGCCTTTTGCATGGCGTCCGCGTATTCGGCCGAGAGGATGGACATCGGTTCGACGGAGATCGCGCCCAGCAGTGCAGCCTCGGGCCGCTTGAGCACGAACCGGACCGTGTAGTCATCGACCTTTTCGACAGCCTTCAGGAAGGGCGCCACGAGACCCGCGTAGTACTCGTAGCCTCCCCGTCCGACTTTATGGAACGGGTGCTGCTCGTCCATCATCCGCTGAAACGAGAAGACCACGTCATCGGCATTGAACTCCCGCGTCGGCTTGAAGGCCTGGGCCGAATGCCAGGTCACGCCTTTCCTGAGCTTGAATGTATATTCGAGGCCGTCGTCCGAGACAGTCCACGACTCCGCGAGGCCCGGAACGATCCTGGAGCCCCCGCGCTCGACGCTGACCAGCCTGTCATAAACCTGGGCGGCGACGTCGAATGCCGTGTTGGCGGTGGAGAACTGGGGGTTGAGGAAATCCGGACTGGCTTCGGTACACACCACCAGCGTTTCGGCGGAAGCCATACTCATTGTGCCGAGGAAGGCGAGGCCGGCGGCAATCGTGCGACGAAACATTGTGTTCTCCCAGGTTTAGACCTGTCCGGATCTTAACGAGCCGCAGTCGGACAGCAAGGCTGCGGGAGACCGCACCCACATCCGGCTTCGCAACAGAATAGGTCGAGCCGCGTCGTGGAGGAACGCACAGGACATTGCACCTCGGGCGGGGCGGAATTGCCACGCAAATCCTCCCCGGCAGAGAATAATGACGTAGGCTAGAGCACGTGTGGACGGACTGTGATCCGTTGATTCGCACGTCCTCACGCTGTCCCGCGGCTCTGGGCTACGTGCTCCTGGCGCCCAATCTCCTCGGCTACGGCGCCATGGCGGTGAGCGGCCGCAAGGTCGCGACGGGAGCGATGCCGGCGTTCCGTCCACGGACGGCGCCTACGGCCGACGTGGGAGCCGTTGTCCCTGGCTAGGACAGCCTGGATTTGGCCTCGTGGACGTTCGGCAGGAACACGGTCAGGATTCCGATCGCCGGCAGGTACGAGCAGATCAGAAAGGCGAACGGCAGGCCCTTCCAGTCGGCCACCCATCCCAGCAAGGCTGCGCCAATGCCGCCGATGCCGAAGATGAACCCGAAGAACAGGCCCGAGACCATGCCGACCCGGCCGGGCATCAGTTCCTGCCCGTAGACCACGATCGCCGGGAAGGCCGATGACATGAGCAGGCCAATGACCACGCTCAGAAGGACCATCACCGTCAGGCCGACATGGGGCAGGATCAGCGTGAAAGGCAGCACGCCCAGTATCGAGACCCAAATCACGACCTTGCGCCCGAGCCTGTCGCCGATCGTGCCGCCTGCGATCGTGCCGGCCGCCACGGCTGCGAAAAACACGAACTGGAGGATTTGCGCGTCCTTGGTGGAGAGCTGGAAACGCTCGATCAGGAAGAACGTGTAGTAGCTGGTGAACTGTGCCAGATAGACCCATTTCGAGAACAGCAGCGCGAGCAGGATCGCCATGGCGCGCGCCACCTGCCCCCGCGGCAGCGTGGGATGACGCGCGGGCGCCTTGTTCGTCGGGCGGGCCGCGTGCCCGTTCGCTTGATACCAATGCGCCAGCCCGGACAGCAGGATGATGCCTGCCACGGCGGCAAGGGCGAACCATGCGAGACCGTTCTGACCCCGGGGCAGGACGATGAACGCCGCGGCCAGCGGACCCAGCGCGGAGCCGAAGTTGCCCCCGACTTGGAACAGCGACTGGGCAAGGCCGTGAGCCCCGCCGGAGGACAGGCGGGCAATCCGCGACGTTTCGGGGTGAAATATGGATGAGCCGAGGCCGAGCAGCACGGCTCCGGCGAGCAGGGTTCCGTAGTTCGGCGCAAAGGCAAGCGTGAGCAGTCCGCTCATCGAGGCCACCATGGCGAGCGGCAGCGAGTAGGGCATCGGCCGCCGATCCGTGTAGAGGCCAATGAACGGCTGAAAGATCGATGCCGTGAGTTGGTAGACAAGGGTCAGCAACCCGATCTGCGCGAAGCTGAGGTTAAAGTCGCCCTGCAAGATCGGATAGACGGCAGGCAGCAAAGCCTGAAGCATATCATTCAGCATATGGCAGACGCTGGCGGAGATGAGGATCGGGAAGACCGTTCCCTTTGGTTTTGCGCTCAGGGGTAATGCTTGGGTAGACACGTCCAGTTCTTCTCTCGATCAGGGGCTGGCTTGGGCTAAGCACTTGCAGCCGACGTGACACCACGATACAGAGCGCGGAATTGGCCTGCCACCAGTGTTGGGCCTAAGTATTACGAGAGTGGGCCAGATGCGGGATCTCCGTATCGAGAGTGTCGATCATCTGCCCCGGCCGATCATCGCCCTCGGCCGCGTCTATCCGGATCGGTTCAACATCGAGCCGCACCACCATCGTCGCGGCCAACTGATCTCCAGCGCGTCAGGCGTGATCGTGCTGACGACCCCGGAGGGCACCTACGTCATGCCTCCGCAGCGGGGAATGTGGATCCCGCCCGGGACCGTGCATCGCGTGCGGATGGTCGGGATGGTCAGCATGCAGAGCCTGTATCCGGAGCCGGAAGCGGTTCCAGGCATGCCGGAGCGCTGCCAGGTGGTGGGCATCTCGCCCTTCATGCGCAGCCTCATGACCGAGGCCGTGAACCTGCCCCTGGAGTATGAACTGGACAGCCGGGCCGGAGCGCTGATGGAACTGATCCGGCACGAGATGCAGCAACTCCCGGTCCTGCCGCTGTCGCTGCACTATCCCACCGACGGCCTCCTGGCGGAGCGCTGTCGACGATTTATCCAGCAACCGGCCATCCACGAGACCATTGACGACTGGAGCAGGGAGCTCGGCATGAGCCGGCGCGCCTTCACGCGCCTCTTCCGGCGCGAGACAGGCCTGAGTTTCATGGCCTGGCGGCAGCAAGCCTGCCTGCTCTGCGCCATGCCGCGCTTGGCTGCCGGCGAACCCGTGACCACGGTCGCGATGGACCTGGGGTACGAGAACCCGGCAGCTTTCACGATCATGTTCAAGCGCGCGTTCGGGAGTCCGCCCTTGGCCTATCTTGGGCTCAGGAACAATCGCATCGCCACGGAACCTGCCTGAGCTTGCGGTCGCTTCAGACAGGAACGCCGGACCGTGCATGTGGAAGGCTTCGAGCCTGCCAGTTCAGCACGTAGAATCGGGAATGGGGTAGTTTTGCCCAGTCCATTCGGTTGACGGCTGACCGAGACACGATGCAACTCCTGAGGTGACCGGTGCCATGCGAAGACTGTTGCGCCCGCTTGCTGTCTCCCTGCCCCTGCTTGTGGCCATTGTGTATGTCAACAACACCAGCCTGCTGGCAAAGCGCCCCTCTGGTCCGCCTACGGTGCTGGCCCATCGCGGCATCGCCCGGCAGGTCGAAACGACCGATCTGCGCAACGACACCTGCACGGCCTCCCGCATGTTGCCGCCGACACACAACTACCTGGAGAACACAATTCCCTCCATGCAGGCCAGCTTTGAGGCCGGAGCTGATATCGTCGAGGTCGATGTCCACCCGACCACGGATGGCCAGTTTGCTGTCTTTCACGACTGGACGCTGGACTGCTGCACCAACGGTAGCGGCGTCAGCCGGGGAGCACTCGATGGCTGAACTCAAGAAACTCCACATCGGCTATGGCTACACGGCGGATGGCGGGAACACCTTTCCGTTCCGGGGCAAGGTATTGGCCTGATGCCCTCGCTGGAGGACGTCCTGGCAACCTGCCCCACGCGCAGGTTCATGATCAACGTCAAGAGCCGGGATCGAACCGAGGGCGAGAGGCTCGCCGCCGACCTCCTGCTCGTGACCCGGAGCTGACGTTAGCTGTCGGGAGACTGCAAAGGCTTCCTCAATCCCCGTTCGTAGCCCGTAGCCCATAAGCGCGCAGCCATAGCCGCACTGAGGCAAGCTGCAGCATTGCGTCATTCGGTAGCAAAGACCACCGATGGCCTCTCTGCCCCTGACCATGCTGCCAGATGTGCCTTACTTCTCGAGCCGGGTCCGCAACGTTTCGAGCAACTGCCGTGCGGCAAGAATATCGTCGACCTCGAGTCCTTGCGTGAGTGCCTTGACCCACGGTGCTTGGAGGCGCTGGGCAGCCGCGTAAGTCTCGCGTCCCTTGTCGGTCATCAAAACGAGCTTGGCACGGCGGTGGTGCGGATTCTCGGCGAACGCGACCAATCCCTCCTCCGCCAGCTCGTTGACGATACGCTGAACGCCTTGACGTTGGAGCCCCATGGTGCGGGCGAGCCGCGCCACGGGTTCGGGCGCCGACGAGAGATCGATGGCGCCCAGCACCTGCCATCGCGCACTGGTCAGCCCCAATCCCGACACCAGGCGGTCGCCCTCGGTGAGAAGACGCCCGTTGAGCCGGAAGACCTCGAGGATGAGTTCGCTGACCGCCAGGGGCGCGCTGGTCTTGTGCTTCTTCGATATCATTGACAACCGATAACCATAATGACAACGTGATGTCAATCTGCGACGTGGTTCATGACCGCCGCCCCGGCCACATCGACCGGCACACCGCAGGGAACTGGAAAAGGACATGATATGGCGCAGGTGCAACCGAATTCCGAATCCGTCTTCCGCATTGATACGTTCGTCGTCCCGGACGTCGCGCGGGACGCGTTCCTGGCAAAGGTATCAGAGACGCACGAACTGCTCGGTCGTATGGACGGGTGCCTCCAGAACCGCGTTCTGGAAAAGGTTGCCGGTCCGGGCAGGTTCAACATCGTGACATTGGTCGAGTGGAGCGATGCCTCGTCGTTCGAGAGGGCCAAGGCATTCATGAAGAATCGCCATGCGCAAACCGGCTTCAATGCTCAGGACTTCTGGTCGCGACTGGGCATTGAAGCGGAGATCGCCAATTACGAAGGGTGCGAGGGGCTCTGATATAGATCCGGTGGCGATTGCTGCCAGACCTCCATGACCTGATCCGGGAATGTCCGCAGCCACTCGGGCAACAAACCGTTGCCCGATTAGAGGCGAGCGGAGCGGGGAATGGCAGGTGCCGTTGAAGAGTTGATGGAGAAGCGTGCCGAGCTGACCGAGCAACGCCAGACTCTGGAGCAACAAATCAAGCAGATCGACAGCGACGTGTCAGCCATCGATCGGGTCGCAAGGTTGTTCGACCCGAGCATTCTGCCGACCGTGGTTCCAAGAAAGAGAGCGCCCGCCGCCAGAAGTCCTTTCTCGGGAGAAAACCTGAGCGCGATCATCCTCAGGACCATCCGGATGGCCACCCTCGCCGATATGCCTATGCGGAGAGAGTGAAGATTGACCTGAACTCTCCCAGCCCTTGGCAGGTGAAGGTCATCACCCGTCCGGCATCACGCCCGACCCAACCCTTCTCAAGCAACCGCGACAGGATCGCGGCTCCCAATGCGCCGCCAAGATGGCTGCGCCGCTCGCTCCAGTCGAGGCAGGCCCGGCACACCGGACGGCGGCCTTTCTCCAGCCGGGTCACATCAATCCCGAACTCGCCGAAGAAAGTTCTTCCCTTGGCGGTCAGGGCCATGGGTTCCTCGCCCGCGATGAAACCCTGCTGCCTGGCTCCGTTGAGCAGTTCGACTCCACGTTCGCCCGCGAGGTGATCGTAGCAGACGCGGGCTGCCCGCAATGCGGCATCCTTCGGACCTGTCCGGACCCGGGTGGCGCCCGTACGCTGGGCGAGGCCCATCAGTGCCTCCAGGACCTGCGCCACGTCCGGGTCCGAGAGCCGGAAATACCGATGCCGGCCTTGTTTCTCCGCGGTAAGCAGGTTGGCGGCATCCAGCTTCGACAGATGCCCGCTGGCGGTCTGGATCGTCACGCCCGCAGCCTCGGCGAGCTCGCTGACTGTCAGGGCTCGTCCGTCCATGAGGGCCGTGAGGATGTTGGCCCGGGCCGGATCTCCCAGGAGCGCAGCCACGGAGGCGATGACAGGACCTTCTTTCATACTTCGACCGTAGCCGAAGCAACGCAGTCGTTCAATCAAGTAGACATCACTTCTCACGCCCTTCAAGAGGACACCCGAGCATGATCACCTGCTTCATCCGCTACGAGATCGACCCGTTCAAAGCCAGCGCCTTTGACGAGTACGCCCGCAACTGGGGCCAAGCCATTCCACGCTGCGGCGCGGACCTCATCGGCTATTACTCTCCGCACGAGGGCTCGAGCACGGTCGCGTACGGCGTCTACAACATCAGGAGCCTGGCCGACTACGAGGCCTATCGCGAGCGTCTGCGCAACGATCCGCTCGGGCGAGCCAATTACGAGTTCGCCAAGAAGGAGCAGTTCATCCGCCGCGAGGACCGCATCTTCCTGCGCCTAGCCTCGGCCCCGCATGCGGAGCTGATCCGGCCATGATCGCAGTGATCTTCGAAGTGCGCCCGGCCGAGGGCGAGACGCAGCACTACCTCGATCTCGCGGCCGCGCTCTGGGAGGATCTCACCCAGATCGACGGCTTCATCTCCATCGAGCGCTTCCAGAGCCTGAGCGAGCCGGGCAAGATCCTGTCGCTCTCGTTCTGGCGCGACGAGGAGGCGGTGCGGCGGTGGCGCAACCGTCCTGGCCACCGTGCCACCCAGGTGAAGGGTCGCAACGGCGTCTTCGCCGATTACCGCCTGCGGGTTGCCAGCGTCATCCGCGACTACGGCATGCACGACCGGGATCAGGCCCCGGCCGACAGCCGACATGTTCATGAGGGGAAGCACAATGAAGTCCAGGGTTGATGATCCGGGAACGGATCGTTCGCGCTATCTTGTCGGGTCACTGTTTGGCCTTGCCGCCGTGAGTATCTGGGCGGGTTGGATGCCAATCACGCGCCTGAGCGTGACGACCTCGCTCACACCATATGACCTCGCCATGCTGCGGTTCGGAACGGCCGGACTTCTGCTCCTTCCCGTGTTGATCCGCAACGGACTCGCCCTCGACCGTCTGCGATGGTGGCACCTCCTGGTCATGGTCGTCGGCGCTGGCGCGCCGTATTCCCTGGTGGCGGCCAGCGGACTCCGGTTCGCTCCGGCCGCCGATGCCGGGGTTCTGACCCCGGGCGTCATGCCGTTGTTCGTGGCCGTGCTCGCGTCGGTGGCACTGCGAGAGAGGATCGCGCCTGGGCGCAAGGTCGGTTACGGCCTCATCCTCCTCGGTGTGATCGTCATCGCCGGACTCACGGCGCTGCTGCCGGGTCAGCAGCGGAGCGTAGGCCATCTGCTGTTCCTCGCCGCCGCCTTCATGTGGGCCTGCTACACGATCATCCTGCGCAAGGCAGCCCTGGCACCGCTCCACGCCGCCGCCATTGTCGCGGTCGGCTCGGCTGTGGGGTTCACGCCGATCTATCTTGCGACCCAGGGCCTGCACTTCACGCAGGCTCCCGCAACGGAGATTGCCTTCCAGATGCTGTTCCAGGGCATCGTGGCGACGATCCTGTCGCTGTACCTGTTCGGAAAAGCGGTTTCGATTCTCGGCGCATCGGCGGGGGCGGCCTTCGGGGCGCTGGTTCCGGCGATGGCGGCTCTGCTGGCCATCCCGGTTCTGGGCGAGACGCCGTCGCCAAGTGACTGGGCTGGGATCCTGGCCGTATCCCTCGGCGTGTATCTCGCCAGCGGGGGACCTCTGTGGCGGCCTAGGGGGACGGTTCTTCCCGCTGATGCCACCGAAGGAACATGACCGTTCTCGTCACAGGTGGAGGCCTCATCTTCATCCGGCAATCCCATCTGCCACAGGCTGATGGGCTGGACGATCTTCGGGATTTCTCCTGGGCTTTCAGTCGCTTATCTCTATTCTGGTGGCTTTTGCTACCGAATGCCGAAAGAAGCGCTCGATCAAGTTGCGTTCGTGGTAGAGCCCAGGGTGCTGCGGACGATATAGTCGCCCGAGAAGGATGAGACGAATACCGCGCCTGTGGCGTCGATAGCGATGCCAGCAGGAGAGGCGATACCTTCCAGAACGGTCGAGCGTGTCCCGTCTTAAGCGACCCGCTCGACCGTGCCGCTCCCAGTTTGATACATAGACCGCGCCATCGAAATGGACGGCTATCCCCATCGGAGCGCTGGATCCTTCCCAGAGCTTTTCAGGTGTGGTCGGATTCGCGTATGCGGCGTTCGGAGCCACAATCGGGGAACCGGGAATCGCGGTGAGAGCGAGAGCGCCGGCCGCAGGTCAAGGAGCGGAGAAAGTTCATCATGCCGCTTCCCCCTTCTGGACGGGAAACCGGGCGGCGAAGACCTCTTTGGCCGCAAACAGCCCGTTGAGCGCCGCAGGAAAGCCGGCATAAACCGCCATCTGTATGATGGTTTCGGTGATTTCCTCCTTGGTCAGCCCGACATTCAGCCCCGCCTCGATATGGACTTTCAGTTGCGGGGTCGCAGTTCCCATCGCCGTCAGCGCCGCGATGGTCGCGATCTCACGGGCGCGCAAATCGAGGCCGGGGCGGCTGTAAATGTCGCCAAACGAGAACTCGAACACGTAATTTGCGAAGTCGGGCGCAATGTCAGCCAGAGCGGCAATGACCTTGTGGCCAGCTTCGCCGTCGATTTCAGCGAGCGCCCGCTTGCCGCGTTCCAGCCGGCTTTCGCCGACGTTTGGGGATAGGTGCGTCATAGTCCTTCATCCTCTGTTCCTTGCCGGCATATCCGGCAATCTTGGTGTCGAGGACGAGAAGGCAGGCTTGCAGTTTGGCCACATGCGCACGGACACGCTCACGGTGCTGTTCGAGCAACGTGCCGCGCTCCGCTTCCGTGTCGACGCCACGCTCCCGCAAGGCCGCGTAGCGCAGCATTTCCCGTATAGGCATCCCGGTCGTTTTGAGACGATCGAGAAATTCTATCCAGGTCAGGATTGATGCGTCGTAGTCACGTTGGCCCGATTGGTCCCTGTCGGCATGGGGCAACAGCCCGATCCGCTCATAGTAACGGATAGTGTGGGCAGACAGTCCCGAACGCTTCGCCAACTCGCCAATCTTCATCAACGCCCTTCTTTCGTCACGACGCACAGAAAGCTACGGGTTAGAGTGCGCTCTAAGTCAAGAGGCGTTTGTCACTTTGTCGTGTCGCGGAAATGCCAAGGTTCGCGACGACATCGGCGTCGTTGATTTTTAAGCGAAGACTTGTCGCAAATGTCAGGTAAAAAAGTCGACCCTGCGCGACGACTTTTGCGAAACCGGAGAGTCGCTTTATCCTCTGCCAGCCCCGAAAGCGGCCTGGCCACTTACCACCCCAAATTGGTCATGCCGCATTCATGGGTTCATGGCCTGGTTCCAAGATCGGAAACACGCCGACGGACGGAGTGCACGAGTTGCGCCGACCTCCGTTGTGATCGGCGGCCCGCTGAGGCAGCAAATTCGTCAGGGCGGTTCGTCCCGCGCAGGGTCCGCGCCCTTGTGGAGTATCTCGTCGGGGGACGGGCGCAGGCTCCCGGACTGGAGAGGCCATCGCGCGCTCATGAGCGGTGATCGGCTCACGATCAGCGGGATGAGTTGGCCTCGGCCTAAAGCGACAGAAGCTCGTCTGTGACGTCCCGTCCGGTATGCCGCGGCGTGATCAGCCGACCGAGATCGAAGCCCTGCCGCCGCGCCTCGGCGAGATAAGCTTCCTTCTCCGCATCATCGACGTGCGGATCCCGTGCCAGAAGCCAGAGATGATCCCGGTCGGGCGTTCCCACAAGGGACAGTCGGTAGTCCGGGTCGAGCTTTAGCACCCAGTAGTCGCCTTTCGTGAACGGAAACCAGCGCAGGCCCTCCGGCAGGAAGGACACCTTCAACTGCGACTTGCCCTCGTTGACGGGCGTGGCCTCGCCGATGGCCTGGGTCGGCTTGCCCTTGGCATCGAAGCAGCGGTTGTCGACGCGCACCGTTCCACCGCTCTCCAGGCTGTACCGGGCGGTGACGTCGGTGGCGGCCTCATCCTCCCATTTCAGGGGGAGGCGGCAGATCTCGTACCACCTGCCGAGGTAGCGGTTGAGGTCGAGCGAAGGGATTGCGGTGACAGGGTGGGCATCGGTCATGCACGTCTCCGTTGGTTGCGCCGTTCAACGAAACCTTCGCGGTTCCGTTCCAGGCGATCAGACTTCCGGTGCTGCAACTGGGGATGGCCTGTCCTGCCGGCGATCGATCACCGCCGTACTCCCGCGCTCATCCGGCCATCGCGTCCAATGCCCGCGCGGTCTTGATGGCCTGGCGGGCGCTGACTTACGATACCCGGCTGGGCGGCTATGTGGTCGACATCGACAAGGATCGGCTCGCAGACACTCCCCGCTATGGCGCCGACGACGATCCGTTCAGGGATGATGAGGATGGTGCACAGGTGGACGCCTACTTTAGGATCACGCCCACGTCCTGAGCGCCCTGGGGCCCCGGTTGTGGCGTCGTAGGGCGTCTGACCCATCAGAACAGCCGGCGGGATCCACGGTGGAAAGCTTCCTCCTGGCGCGTTTTGTCCGCATGAGCATTCTCCAACTGGACGTCGCCGGCGACGACCGCGCCGCCTTGGAGCGGGCTATGGCTGTCTGGGCGCAGCCCAACTGGATCACCCGGTTGGCGGGGTTGGCAGGCAAGCCGGTCGCGGTGATCGGCAACCTGAACCCGACGCCCGTCTCGGGCTTGGTCGCACGCGCCAGCCGGAAAGCCCTGATGGCAGCCCTCCGGCCGGCGATGACGACCCTGGCCGGAAGACCTCTCTGGCGATACCATGGCCCCGTGGCGAGGTCCGTCACGGAGGGGCCTAAGGCTCGGGAACGGTCGCGAGGGTCGGCTTCGCCTTATCCTGTTCCGCCCCCATGATGAGGGTGATGGTGCCATCCGTCTCCAGGACGACGGCCGCCGCGTCGGCGGCATCCGCCACCCCGTTCGAGCGCAGGGCCGACAGGACCTCCTCGCGCGTAATCCGCTGCGACCGCATCGCGCTTTCGAGAAACCGTCCCTGGTGCATGATGAGGGTCGGTTCGCTCTTCACCAGGTCCTGGAAGCCCGGCGAGCGCACCGACAGCCAGGTGATCGCGAACTGCAAGAAGACCAGGAGCGCCATCGCCAGTACGCCTTCTGCCAAAGCCACCGACTTGCTGAGCAGCACTGTGGCCAGGGTAGAGCCAAGCGCGACCGTAACAACAAGGTCGAAGGCATTCAGCTTGGTCAGCGTACGCTTGCCCGAGATCCGTAGGATAGCCACGAGGGCGAGGTAGGCCAGCGTGCCGACGGCAAGGACGCGTCCCAGCCCGGCCCATGAGTCAAAGAACATGGATGGTGCCCTCCCTGGGGAGACTCGTGACAGCGATCCTCGCCTGCTCGATCCGGGCCAGCACCGCCTGGCGGTCGCAAGGCGCGAGCCGCGCCTCCCCGGCGGTCTCGGCAAGCTTGCCGAGCTCCCGAACCACTGTATCTTGCGCCTCCCGGGTGGGGAGAGCCGGCGCGAGCTGCCCTAGCACGTCCGCCATGCGGATCAGGACGGTGGGGATTTCGCGGGCTGCCTGCCGGATGGCGTCGAAGGCGGCGTCGGTCAGGCCCTGCACGTCGGAGCGCTGGGCGATGACCCGCGCCGCCTTGTCGTCGTCGTGCAGCACCGACGGCTGGAGCGAGCGCCCGAGAATCTCCTCCAGGGCGGCTCCGAGGCGGTCGACCACCACCACCGCCGTGTACGGATCGTTGATGCCGGGCGATAGCGCCCGCAGGGCGATCTCGACGAGCTGGCGCAGACTATGTTCCAGGTCCTGGGCCGGGCTGCGCTCCTCGCCCACCACGAACGCTCTCCTGATCGCTTCGGCTGCATCGTCGCTGGGCGGCCGCTCGGCATGGACGACGACGTGATCCCCGCCTTTCAGGACGAAGTGCCCGGCCCGCACCCTCACCTGGAGGATGGCATCCTCCCGGGAGGCCACCGACACGAGCCCGTCGTAGTCGACCACCTGGACGTAGCCGCTCCTCCCCAGCGATACGGTGGCGATCCGTGGCGGCAGGACGGCAGGAACGGCTCTGGCCGTCCGGCCTTCCTTCGGGAGCATGCTGTCGATGCTGTGGTGAAGGTCGTACGCAACCCGTGCGACGATGCTGTCGGCGACGATGGCACGGGCGACCTTGTGCACATAGAACAGCAGGGCGAACAGGCACACGATGGTGAGGACACTGCCGATCGTCACCGCGAGGTGGGGCACGCCCTCCGCGCCCAGGGTCCCGTCCAGGCTGCGCAGCACCACCAGCACGTAGAGGATGGTGCCGAGGAATAGCCCGAGCACGACCTGGATCTGCCGGTCACCCATGAAGTTCGGGATCAGGCGCGGCCCGAGCTGGTTGGCCGCGAGCGTCAGGATGACGAAGGTGACAGAGACCACGAGCGAGGTCATCGTCATCAAGCCGGAGAGCAGGCTGGCCAGGAGCCCGCGCGCGCTATCGGCATCGCCGCCGTAAAGCCACCAGAGCTCGTCGGCGTCCCAGCCCTCAGGCAGGGATGGGGCAGACCCGAGAACCCAGTAGGCGAGACCCAGCGCGAGAAGGCTCATGACCAGGGGCACGATCCAGAGCTGTCCGCGCAGGAGGACGATGACGTTGCGGATGCGCTCCATGCAGCGTCAACCGCGAACGCCCTGATGGGATCCATCGCGGCTCCATCGGCGCGCAGCCTTGTGGGCGCACTCGGAAGGACGCGTCACGACGAATACCTTCCAGTCCATCAGTGGCTCAGGAGAAACCGGATCCCTTTAGGTCACAGATCCGTTGCGACATCGTCACGGAGGTTCTCCCGCTCGCGACGGGACCGGATCTGGTGCGTCCCGACCACATGCCCCTTCACGAGCAGCCGGTCCTGTTGCCGGATCACGTCGAACCGACGCATCGCCCCGGCCAAGAGATCCTGGGAGCCATGCACTGCAATCACCTTGATCTCAAAGGCGACAAGGTGCTCCAGGGCATCCGCAGCGACGGCGCTCCTTTGAACGACAGGATCGATCAGGCTTCGAAACGATCCTATGTCGACGAAGTGTCCGGCCTGCAGCGGGCCTTGCCGGGTCTTCAGGTCCAGGTCCGATCGGCCTCCCAGCAACTCGGTCACCGGGCGGCTCCAGCGCCCCTCGATCGTCTCGACGGTCGCGACGACGCTCTCGACGTAGATCGCCTCGGCGCTCATGTTGCTGATCAGGCACCGGGCCTCGAGCCCCGACCCAGCGCCGCGGTTGATCAGGATGTTGGATCGCTTCTGCCGGCGATAGCTGCTGACGAACACGTGCAAGTAGGCAATCCAGACAAACAGCATCGCGATGTTCGCCAGCGCGCCGATGACTTGGTGATTGCTCGCAATCCAGTTCCACATGATCGTCCGCTTGCGGTTCGACCGATGACCATCCCGCACCCGGAGGCCCCGGGGCAGAGGGACCCGTCACCGTGAGGGAGGATCAGGCTCGTGTTCCGGGGCGCCGTGGACGAGTTGCGTCGCCGGCGATTGGACGAGCAGGAGATACCGCTCGAACTGGACGAGGACGTCCGCGATGATCTGGTCGCGACCCATGCCCATGATGTCGTAGCCGCGCCCCCCACTGGAGAAGTAGGTGCGGGCCTCGTGACGGTACTCCGGCTTGCCGACATCGAGCGGGGAGAGGGTGGCCATGGGCTGGGCGCTGCGGCTGACGCCATAGATGAAGTCGCGCACACCTTCGGCGGGCGAGCGCAGGGCAACGGCGTTGCCGTCCTCCTCGACCACATGGGCGGGGCGGCCGCGCGCGCTCAACTCGCTCGCCACCTGGTCGAGCGCCGGACGCACCTGGGTGACGATGAACCTATCCACTTCGGCCTCGGTCGGCGCGTGAAGGATGAGCGCGAGGCGGCGCTGCCAGGTGAGGCCCGCGGCCGGCTGGGCCGGAGAAATGTGCTTCCTGGTGGCGTGAGCGTGCTGCTGGGCAAGGTCGGCGCGCATACCGAGCAGAAGTGACCAGACGAGCGCCAGCATAACGAAAGTGAAGGGCAAAGCGCTGGCTACTGTCGCCGATTGCAGGGCGCCGAGACCGCCGGCCAAGAGCAGGCTGGCCGCCACGACGCCCTCGAGCGCGCACCAGAAGACGCGCTGGGCGGTCGTGGTCTCGGTTTCTCCCCCGGCGGCGATGGAGTCGACGACCAGCGAACCTGAGTCCGCAGAGGTGATGAAAAAGATCCCGACCAGAAGGACGGCCATGGTGGAGGTGAGGCCCGTAAACGGCAGATACTCGAAGAACTTGAAAAGTCCGACCGACACGTCGCCGGCAACGGCAGCGCCCAAGGCGCCGGCTGCCACGCCGGTGTCCACGAATATCGCGGTGTTGCCGAATACGGTCATCCAAAAAAAGGTGAAGCCGGCGGGGATGAACAGCACGGCGGTGACGAACTCGCGCACGGTACGGCCGCGCGAGATGCGGGCGATGAACATGCCGACGAACGGCGACCAGGAAATCCACCAGGCCCAGTAGAAGAGCGTCCAGGCATCGATCCAGGGGGTCGGCTCGTAGGCATAGATGTTGAAGGTGCGTAGCAGCAGCGTATCGAAATAGAGGCCCAGGTTCTGCACGAAGTCGCGCAAGAGCTGTGCCGTTGGTCCGACCACCAGGACGAAAATCATCAGGAGGATCGCCACGACAAGATTGGTTTCGGAGAGGATGCGGACCCCCTTGTCGAGACCGGTCACGACCGAGATCGTCGCCAGGGCCGTAACGACCGCAATCAGCGGGAGCTGGATCTCGATGCCGATGGGGATGCCCAGGAGATAATTGAGGCCGGCATTGATCTGGGAGACGCCCACGCCGAGCGAGGTGGCGATGCCGAACATGGTGCCGACGATGGCGAAGATGTCGACGGCATGGCCGATGGGGCCGTTGATGCGCTCCTTCAAAAGCGGATAGAGGCCGGAGCGGATCGTGAGCGGCAGGTTGTAGCGATAACCGAAATACGCCAGCGAGAGGCCGACCACGGCATAAATGGCCCAGGCATGAATGCCCCAGTGGAAGAAGGTAACGGCCATGGCCTCGCGCATCGCCGCGACCGAGCGCGGCTGGGCCGTCGGCGGTGCCATGAAGTGGGTCATGGGCTCGCCCACGGCGTAGAACATGAGGCCGATGCCCATGCCGGCGGCAAACAGCATGGCGATCCAGGAGGCGAACCGGAAATCGGGCGTGGATTCGTCCGGTCCAAGCCTCAGTCGGCCGTATTCGCCCAGGCAGAGGAGCAGCACGGTGGCGAGGAAGATGCCGACGGCGAGGAGGTAGAGCCAGCCGAAGCTGTTGAGTATGGCGGCTTGCAAGTTTTTGAAGACCTCACCGGCGCGATCCGGGAGAACGATCCCGACGGCAAGGAAAAGGCCGATGACGGCGACGGCGCCGAAGAAGACTGGTGGGTTGATGATGAAGCGTTTGAACATGCGGCTCCTTTGGAGAACCCCATCACCAGCGGCGGCTTGAACCGGAGCGGAAGCGCCTCCCTTCGGAACGCATAGGTTCCTGATCAGGATAGAAAACGTCCAAGGGTGAAGAGTTCCTTCCAAGGATCGTTCCTACCTGACCCGAACCGGTCGCGGGATCAAACAAAAGCCTCGATAGATTTTCTGAATGATTCTGCGGATGCAGCAGCATCTATTTGATGGCAGCAGGTTACTTCGAAGTCATTACCTCGTATCTCCGGCCGATCACGGACAATACTAGCCAATTCAGGAGAAACGGCCCAAGCATGCGCCCCTCTTCAACCTAGAGAGAGAAAGCATAATGCAAAAGTGAAGTTTTGAGTTTTGAACAACGACTACATTTTTGCTCCTTTCTGACCTATGCGGCTTAAACTTCATTCTTTCTTTATTGGCCGCAAGAGCGAAAACGCCGACGGGTATATGGTCTCCAACAATGCCGCCGGATTCGGCATCTCCGCCGCGAGCATGACCGCCACCTGGATCTGGGCCGCCTCGTTCTACGCCAGCGCCACATCCGGATCTCAGTACGGCCTGTCGGGGCCCATCCACTACGGTTCTCGCGGCACGACCAAACGCGTGTGGGCTCAGCCGCACTCCAACTGTGCCTTCTGCTGTGTCGGTGAATGCTGCTCCCACAGCAGAGTAGGTGGGGACTGTCCTGTGGCTGCGATCCGTAACAAGCTATCCGGAAGAGGCTGATTGCCTACCCTTTGCAAACCGCGAACAGGGCTGTCATCAGTCCGTTGCGCGCCAGGTAAGCCCCGTACTTCGAGCTGATTTAAGGTCTAGTGATGCTTTGCCTTCCGAAACCTGATCTTCCGGCGCCCCCTTCGGACTGGCAGACTTGCTTCGCGTTATCCTACCGAAGGATGAAGTCCACGGCAGCAACATCGTCGAGGAGGTCAATTCCAGGCAGATGGGTTAAGGCAGGCACAGGGGTCACAGCTCTCGCTGACCGGAAGGAGGGGGCGGCTCATGGGCGTATTGCTGGCAGAAACGTCGGCGCTTCATGCTGCCAGGGTTCGGTCACGTGGCTGATCGAGCGTACCTTCGACCGTCTCGATCAGAAAACCGATTTGAAACGGACGATCATCGGGATGATGCGGGGCAGAGCCTGCAACTGCATCAGCCTGACGATCTCGCATTGCTCGGTATATCAGACGGCGCGGGAAAATCTCGACCAGGTTATTCCGCTGAAAGAGTTGCAAGGCGACTGATATCGAACAAGGAAAGATCGAGTTTGCTGGTCCCTTTAGTCGCGAGATCTGCCAACGCCTCTCCCACCACACTGGCAAACTTGAAGCCATGCCCCGAGCAGGGAGATGCGACAATGACTTCAGGCGTTCCTTGAAGGGTATCGATCACGAAGTGCTCATCAGGTGTATTGGTGAACAGGCACGCCGCAAGCCGCAGCGTCGGTCCATCCGCATCAGGGAACATGTGGCGGATCCCCTTGCGAAGAGCCTCTTCGTCGGCGGGCGTTGGCTCACGGGAGAGTTCGTCCGCGTGACCAGTCTCGTGGAAGTGGTGATAGAGCCCGATCTTGAAGCCTGGGATACCCCAGGCCGGGAACTGATAGAAATGGCCGACCTCGCTCAGGATGTTCGACACCGGGAATACATCCGGCCTGAAGAGGTCTGGCTTCTGAGGTAGGAACCAGCCGAGCACTTGGCGTTCCGGCACCGCTGTTGTCCTGAGAACGGGGATCAAATCGGAAATCCAGCCTCCCGCCGATACCACCACCTTTCCAGCCTCATAGCGATCCCGATCCGTCACGACCACCACCCGCCCATTGGCAGGCTCGATAGCGAGCACCTTTTCACGCCCGTGGATCTCGGCTCCGGCAGAAATAGCCAGGGATGCGTGCGCCAGGATGGCCCGTTCCGAGGCCACAAAGCCGGCATCCGGCTGATACACGACGGCATAATCCTCCGGGAGCTTGTAACCAGGGAAACGCTGATGAGTGTCACGGGCGGTCAGGACCTCATGGGGAAGATCGTGCTCCCGGCAGGCTGTCAATGCGCCCCGGACAATCCGGCTGTCTTCCGCGCCTGCATCGATCCCACCTGTGACAAACAGGAGTTGCTCGTTCGTAAGCTGCTCAGCCTCCCGCCATAGCTCATAGGCACGGCGAAGAAGGGGCACGTAGTTGGGATGCTCGAAATAGGCGAGGCGGATGATCCGGTTGAAGCCATGCGATGATCCCAGGCCGTGCCCAAGATCAAATCGCTCAATACCCAGCACCTTCTGACCCCGGCGAGCCAGTTGCCATAGCGCGGCAGACCCCATGCCGCCCACGCCGATCACGATGGTATCGAAGGTTTTCATGCCGGAACCTTTAATGGCTATGGTGTTGTCGTCGTGAGACTATCCATTCGCAGTCTGAGCGCAATGCCGTGGTGTTGAAATAGAAGCTACGCCACGCGGAGCAGCCGTTTGTGTGCTCCTCAAGCATTGTGGTCGTGACTCAAGAGCTTGCGCCCGATGCTATCAGGTTATTCCGTTCCGGACGGATAGGTCCAGATACACTCACACGATTCCGGCCCGCCGCTTTGGCTTCGTAAAGTGCAGCGTCGGCTGCCTCCAGGAGGGGCGCTCCCTTGCTCCCACGAGTTGGGAGTGTGGTGGCGACACCAATGCTAACTGTGACCACGCCATAGGGGTTGCCCTCATGGACGATCCCTAGGGATGGGACGCCTTGGCAGATAGCCTCGGCGATATGCCGGGCTCCTCTTAAGTCGGTGTCAGGGAGGACGATGACGAACTCTTCTCCGCCATAGCGGGCAGCCATGTCCATCGGTCGCTCAATGTTGCTTTCAAGTATGCCGGCCACCGCGCGGAGCACATCGTCGCCCCTCCCGTGGCCGTACTTATCATTGTAGAACTTGAAGTAATCCGCATCGATGAAGAGGACTGAGAGGGGAGAGCCCACGCGAGCCGCGCGTCGCCATGCACGATTATACGCCTCGCGGAAGGCACGGCGGTTCGGTAATCCCGTAAGTTCGTCGGTCCTCGCGATTCGTTCAAGCTTCGTCTCGGCTTTGGTGCGGCGGCGGAGTTCACGCTGGAACAGAACCAGCAAACTGACTACGGCAGAGCACAATGCCAATGTGACGAGGCACAGGAGCAGAGCTTGATGCTCGGATGAGGCGAGTATGTCATCCACGGACCGGGATACCATCAGAATAAGAGGAAAGCCTTCGACGTGGGCAAAGGTGTAGTAACGTTCAATGCCATCAATTGCCGACACACCCTCGAAGCTCCCGGAAATGTCCTGGATCAAGGGTCTTCCCATTGGCTGATTGCTGAAATCCTGGCCAATTTGGCGCTCGTCGAGCGGGTTCCGCAGCAGCAGGATGCCATCGTTGCGAAACAAAGCAATCGAGCCGTTCTTGCCTAGATCGAGGCTCTCGAACAGGCTTCGCTTTGCGGAAAGGGACGTGATCGCGGCGACCACCCCCGCGAACCCTCCTTCGGGATTGGTCAGCCGCCGACTGACGGCAATACTGATCTCTCCGGGAGTGATCGCGCTTTTGTAGGGATGACTGATATACAGTCCGGTCAGAGGGTGCTCCTCGTGAACCTTGAAGAATTCCTGGTCCCTATAATTCAATGGTCGGGGAGCGATCACTGGCCCGCCGTCCGCGACGAGGTCGCCGTTCCGATCGAGAATGACAATCGTCTTGACGAACGTGGCTGAAGTGGCGCGGTCGAAGAGCATCTGATGTTGAACGTCGGGCGACAGCCGTTCAAGCCCTGGATAACGGGTGCCTTGGATCACGCTTCCCAATAGTGCATCCAGCAATTCGAAGGTGCTGATGATTTCGTGTGACAAAGTGGAGACAATGTTTGCCGATGACTTCTCGGCCTCCTGCCACGCACGCTGCCGCCCCATCACGAGAGCATAGGCTGACACCGCCAGGATGCTCAGCACGATCAGGCTCGCAATCCAGGAAAGGTGACGGCCCGACAGGGAACGTTTCGTCCGTGATCTTGAGGAAACCCGGTTGGGGCTCAGCCATTCAACGAGCATAATTCGTTTTTAGATCGCGTAAAAAATCAGGGACTTGTCCGCTTTCTACGGGCTTGGAGTAGAAATAGCCCTGAGCATTGTGACAGCCCAGCTCCCGCAAGCACTGCGCCTGCCCAAGGGTTTCCACTCCTTCGGCAGTGATCTGCATGCCCAAATTCCGGCCAAGGTTAATGATGGCCTCAACAATGGCTCTGTCATCTGCGTCCTGCTCCAGGTTCCTAACGAAGCTTCGGTCGATCTTGATGTGGCTCACGGGGAACTGCTTCAGGTGTGTCAACGAGGCATAGCCGGTGCCGAAGTCATCCAAGGCCACGGAAATGCCCCTGCTGTGAAAGCTGTTAAGCGTTGCGGAGATGCTGCCCGCGTTTTGGCTGAGGAGGACAGTCTCTGTGACTTCGACTTCAAAGTTCTCTGAGGGAATCTGCGCAGCGTCCAGGATACCAAACACATGGCCAGTGAGCCCCGGCTGGCTGAACTCGCACGCCGAGAGGTTGAACGCCACTCGGCCTGGATCAAGCCCGGCATCGAGCCATGAACGGAGATCTGAGACGGCCTTGGTCAACAGACTTTCGCTGAGCGCTATCGCCAGCCGAGGGTCATGGAAGGCAGCTTCAAAATAACCAGGGGAAAGGATGCCCCTTTCCGGGTGTCGCCACCGCGCCAGCACTTCAAAGCCGATGATTGCCCCGGACGAAAGACAGATCTTGGGCTGATAGAAGGGAACGATCTGACCCTTGGGCAGGATCTCTCGAACCTCCTCCAGCAGCGAAACCCGCTGCTCGACGGCGGATCGCAGCGTCGGGCAATAGGTGACCACGCGGCTACGCCCCTGCGCCTTTGCCTCGAAAAGAGCAATGTCAGCATCCTTGAGCAGATCGGCGGGCGTGGCGTCATGTTCGGGAAATGCGGCGACGCCAATGCTGGCTTTACTGGCGATGGCCCGTCCAAGATACCGGAATGGCTCGCTAAGTTTCTCGCTCATGATCCCGGCGAGCCGAGAGGCATGCTCCAGCCGGAGCGGTTCGACGACCAGAACCGCAAACTCGTCGCCACTGAACCGGGCAACCGTGTCGCAATCCCGCGTCAAAGCCTTGAGACGGTGGGCGGTCTCGCGCAGAAAGGCGTCGCCCGCATCATGACCGAGCGCGTCATTGATCTCCTTGAAGTGGTCGAAGTCGATCAGGAGCAGAGAAACGGCAGTACCATTCTGCTTTGCGGTATCAAGCGCCTGCTCCAGGCAGTGCTGGAACAGGGCACGATTGGGCAAGCCGGTGAGGCCGTCGTGATTGGCTACGCGCCAGATCTCGGCCTCTGTCTGTTTGCGACCAGTAATGTCGAAGGTTACACCGACGAGGCGATCCGGACCTGCCTTCTCGCCACGTAATCCCAGCCATAGCATCTTGCCGTTCGGCAACGTGTACCGAAATTCAATAGCGTCGGAACCAGTTGTGCCTGATCTGGGGTGAAAGTGCTCTCGCAGTGGTCGGTCTTCTGGGTGAACTCTGTCGAGGAATTCTGAGAGAGGACCAGACCCGATCCCGAGGAGTCCGAAGGCATTCTGTGATCGTGTGACGTTGTTTGTGGCAAGGTCTTGTTCCCAGGCGATCATACGCCCTGCGGACAGAGCAAGGCGCAACCGTTCGACTGTCGCATGGAGTGTCTCCTCCGACCTCTTGTGTTCCGTAATGTCCTGGATGGTTCCAAGTTTACGGATGGGCTGACCGGTCTCGCCGAAAATCGTCCGTCCAGTTGCCGCCACCCACCGTTCTTCGCCATTGTCGGCCCGAATGATCCGGCAGACAGAGCGATAGACGGCGTCTCTGTCAGATTGGCCATCGTAAAAGACCGTTTCCATCTGGGTGCGATCTTCAGGATGAATGTGAGTCAGGAAGGTCTCGCCCGTAAGTGGAGCATCGGCGGCAATTCCCAGGATCTGTCGGGTCTCAGGTGCCCATTCGTGACGATCCGCGATCAAATCTGCGTCCCAGATACCCAGTGCCGTGGTCTCAACGGCAAGCCGCAGCCGCTCCTCGCTGGCCCGCAGGGCCTCCTCGATCTGCTTCTGGTCATGTATATCCGAAAGAGTGCCGACCCATTCCCGGATTGCGCCCTTGCTGTCCTTAAGCGGAACGGCTCTGGCACTGGCCCATCGGTACTCGCCACCCAGACGGCGCACCCGGAACTCGGCCTGAAATGAAGCACCAGATATGACCGATGCCAGCCACTGGGCGATGGCACGTTCACGGTCCTCCGGATGGAGGGTATCGAGCCATCCTTCCCCGGAGTATTGATCCTCGCGCTCTCCGGAGAGCTTGCTCCAGCCCGAGACCTGTACAAACTCTCCCTCAGGCGTGGCAATCCAGAACACGTTGGTGCTGGCCTCAAGCAGCGCCCGGTATCGATCCTCGCTCTCAGCCAGCGCAGCTTCGGTCCGCTTGTGATCGGTTACGTCATGTCCCTGGATGAAGATCCCCGAAACCGAGCCATCCTGTGCAGTGATGGGTTGGAAGATGAAATCGATATAGCGAAGGGTGGATGGACTACCGGGGGCAGGCTGAACATGCATCGGGTGGCCGCTGCCTACGTATGGCTGTCCTGTGGCGTACACCTGATCGAGCAATTGCGCGAAGCCTTGGTCCGCAATCTCAGGAAGAGCCTCGCGGACCGGCTTTCCGATGATGCTTCGGAAGCCGACAAGTTGTTGATGGGCAGCGTTGGCCATCTCGAAGACGTGATCGGGACCACGCACCGCCGCCATAAAGCCGGGGGCCTGCTTGAACACGGAATACAGTAACCCGTCACTGGCCCGAATAGCATTCGCTCGCCTGCGCTTGGGTGATTCTGCCAGCACCTTATCTGTCGTTTCCGTGCAGGCGCAGAACATCCCAGCGACTTCGCCGTTGTCGTCAAAGATCGCGCTGTAAGAAAACGTGAAATACGCAATTTCCTGAAAGCCGTTACGAAAGGTCACAAGGGGAAGGTTCTCCGACCAAGTACCTTCCCCAGCCAACGCTCGATCCACCAGAGGGCCGATGGCGGGCCAAACATCAGCCCAGATCTCCGGGAACGGACGGCCAAGGGCATTGGGATGACGGGCCCCGAGAATGGGGCGATAGGCGTCATTGTAGAAGGAGATCAGGCCCGGCCCCCAGGCCATGAACATCTGGTGTTTCGAATTGAGCAGAATGCTGAGGGCCGTTTTGAGGGCATGGGGCCAAGCCTCTGGCGGCCCAAGAGAGGTCTCAGACCAGTCACAGGCACGGATAAGCGCACCCATATCCCCGCCGCCACGAAGAAACCAATGCTCGATCTGGGATGTGCTCTTGGCCAATGTTGTGCCCCAGTAGGATAACTTCCGCCGATATCAGCGAGGAGCCAGTTCCATTCCCGCCGAGGCTCGGACAATATGTCGAAAACATGGCATAACCCAAAATGGGTAATGCGATTCAGGTCGATTTGGTTCCGCTTGCGTGCCTAGACCTCGGTCATTGAATGGCGGCAGCGATCACTTCTGGCTCGGCAAGTTTGCTCGTGCCGATGAGCAATGAGTTAAGGACGCAGGATTGGTTTTGAATACTGACTCGCACCAGCAAATCGCCGATCTAGAAGCTGAGATCGACGCCTTGTCCAATGCCGCCGAGCAGTGCCGGAAGAGCATGATCGTGGGGAAGGTGGTCGTCGCGGCAGGTGCACTTCTGCTTTTGGCCTCTCTTCTCAGCCTGATCCGACCCGATGCCATATTGCTCGTCGTCGGGATCGCTGCCGCGCTGGCTGGAATAGTTCTCTACGGATCGAGCCGCAGCAGCGTTGAGGAGATCTCCGCAAAAATCCGAGTCCATGAAGCGCGTCGAGCCGAGATGATCGACGGGATGGATCTTCAGCCGGTGCAGGAACACGACGACCGGAAACCAAGGGCTTGAGAAGCCCACCTTCAAGAGGCTTTTTTGGAACAGGCCATGCGGTAATTCGTCTGCCTCCGGGCAGGCACTGGCCAATGATCGCGGTCAGAAAATGACTTTAGGGAGGGATGGGCGCAGGGTTTGGAGAGGCTGGGCGAGAACGTAGGAGGGGTATGGGAGAAGGTGAACCGGAGCCAGATCGTCGCTCTCGTCGCTACTCCTGCCGCGGTTCGGCGTGAAGGCTGGCAAGCGTGTCGAGAAGCGTCTCATTCGTTGCAGGCTTCTCGACCCAAACCGCACCACTGAACTCGCGCAAGACATCCTCGTCCCGTTGATTGCCGGAATAGATGATGAAGGGCACGCCGCGCCGGTTGAGTTCCGCTGCAATGTCTCTGCTGGAGCCATCATTCAGCAAAGTGCAGATCACGGCCAGATCAGGGGTGTGTTTCTTAAGCCATTCCAGCGCATCGGCGCGGGCAACGAATGGACCGGCAACTCCATAGCCCGAGCTTTCCAGAGCATCTTGCAGGAATGAGGCGATCATCATCTCGTTCTCAACAATAAGAACGAGATGATGCTTCTGAAGCGGTTCTGCCATCATGGGTGATCCTTCTCCAGTCCGATCCCAATTAGGGGATGCCCCGGCTCGAAGATCAAGAATCTTCCAGCCACTCCCGCAGCTTCGTCCAGCACCTCTTCATCTGTCCGCCTCGGACAGCCATAGCTACGGCTCGTCTGGCTGACGTCGGTCACGATCCGGTCCGGTCTGCCATGACGTTTGAAAGCCTTTCGCACGAATCGTTTGGCGGCCGTAAGATCGCGTCGCTCGCTGAACCAAGATTCGAACGTGTCGCCATGGCTGTCAATTGCACGGTGTTTGGACGCGGTCCAGGTCTAGATGCTGCGACAGTCGATCTTCACGCCACGGCGACAGCGATCGTGAGGGACGCAACGGCGGCAAACCAGCCGTACGCCTAGAAGCGCAGCCTGCTCCAGGAAGCGCAAGCGCGTTTCGACAAGCGGCGAGCAATGGCAGGATCCAAAGAGCGCAGCTCTTCCTTATCACGGTGCCAGAACGAGTTGTTCGTAGCGGCCTGACAGGTGTTCGGGCCAGCCCATTCATGGGGATCGCAGGTCGCCGAATGATCGGTTTGTTGTGCTCGCCGTCAAGAGGCGGGTTCAAGCTGTCTCCCTCGCACCATGGCCCGTGTCGCGAGCGCATCATTGGTCGCAGCGAAGGCCGCCGTATTGTCGAAGATGCACCAAACCTCAGCCGCCGCATCGCGTACGAGCCGCTCCGCATTGGCTGCGAGATATTCCGGGCTGTAGGGGGAGTAGTAGATCCTGGGTGAGCCGTGCAGGCGGTAGTATGCCAGACCGCGCCAGCCGCCTGGCTCGTCAGCGCCGGACACCGGGGCCGGATCTGCAGCCACGCGGGTGATCCGAAGTTTGGCAAACAGAGCCTCGACCTCCTGCGTGAACCAGGAGGCATGGCGGGGCTCGCAGACGATGCTGCCGTCGATCCGGCTTCTAAGCTCACTCAGGAAGCAGTCAGCAACCCCAGCCAGAAAGCTCAAACTAGGCGGCAATTGAACCAGCAACGGGCCGAGCTTGCACCCGAGGCCTCCCACCTCTGAAAGGAAGCGATCCAGCAGGTCACCGACATCCCTCAGCCGGCGCTCGTGAGTGATCGCCTTTGGGACCTTCACTGCAAAGCGGAAGGCCTCCGGCACAGAGGCTGCCCAGCGCTCGTAGGTGGCTGTTCGATGCGGGCGGTAGAAGGACGAATTGATCTCCACCACGTCGAAGATCGCACTGTAACGCTCCAGGTGCGATCCCTCGGCCGGGAACGCTGAGGCATGCTGCTTCGGGATGCTCCAGGCGGCAGTTCCGATACGGACTGCGGCCCGGCCGCGTGGTGCCCGGTAGGTCATGTAGTCTGCGTCCGGAATGGCCTGCATGCCTTCTCGCCTGAATGGTCACGCTGTGCCAACGCCTTCGGCCGGTAGGACGTTCCGGCAACTAGCCTGACACGGAGCAGGGATTGTCAACGACAGCTCTCGCTCCTCAGATAGGCCGTCTGAGCCAGGAACTTCGCCGCCGGGAGAAGCTTTCAGCATTCCCACGTGCACCGCCTCAGTACCCGAGGCAAACCATGAGGCCACAGGGCAGGCGGTCATCGCGCTTGACGGGCCGCTGCTTCCTAGCGCTCTCGAAACACTGCTCTACGAGACAGAACCTGTGGGCCAGGAATGTCCAATCCTGGGACGCCTGAGACCTGCGCTCAAAGTCAGCAATTCACATCGAACGAGACCTTCTGAATGCGCAGGGGATCTCGGTTCCCGATCCTAAGCTGACTCTCCGTTCCCGCCCTGTGCGCGCGACCGCGGGAGCTCGTTAACCCTGTCGTGCGCGAGGCAACGGCGTTAGCGGCAGTTGTGTGGCCGTGTGCGGGAACGCTAGGGCCCGGGCAGTTTGGGCGCCAATGTCGTCAACCGACCTTCCGGCCCTGGTCGGGTCAGGTGCCCGCCGCACGACGAGCCAAGGGCCATCACGACGCTGCGGCGAGACCCAAAGTGTCAGGAGATTGTCTCCACCGGTCAAGCGCCGCGCTCCGACTGGACTAGGATGAGGCTGGAGGTGGAAGCGATGAGGCTCATCCCGATCGCCATTGTTATCGAGGGAACAGCGACCAGGGCCTACGCCCAGTCGGAGCGGACGTACTGGTCGGTGACCTGTGCGCAGGCGACGGAAATCGTGGCCTCGCGGTGCAGTCGTGCTGCTTGCGGGGACCGGCAACCGACGACCTCAATGTACGGGACCCGAGCTTCTGTGCGCTTCAGGAAGCCGCCTGGCCGCCTTGGGTGAGGACGGTAGATATCGCCCTGTGTCCGGTCAGGAATTGCCGCCCCTCTGACGTCGTCAATGGACGATGAAAGGTATCGCCGGATTGCAGGACGAGGAGCGACGGACTGACATCATGACGGACAAGATTTTCCTAGAATCGAAGGAGGCGAAAATGAAGCTCGCGATCGCGTTGTCTGCACTGGCAGTTGGATTTGTGGCCGCCAGTACCGAAGAGGCCCGTGCAGTGGCTACTGCCAATACATCAATTATCCTGTCGGCTGCGTCGTGCGACCTGGCGTCGTGCTGCGGCCGCGTCCAGTCGCGCGTGCCGTGGCGACCCCGGGCGTCGGCGCACCGGGTGTCGGTGTGCGACGGGGAACGCCAATGAACCGTGGCGGTCCGGTCAATCGCGTGGGCAGGCGCTAAGAGCTTTCGCTCCGCCGCATCATGATCGCGGCCGGCCGCTGGAACCAGGGAATGACGTCATGGTGGACAAGCCCTATCCCGAAGCGCACCCGGTGGCCGAGGCATACCTGCTCAAGCGATTCTCGTTCGGGCCGTCGCTCTTGTGGCTCTTGGTCCTCGCGCCTGTCGCAGCCTTGTTTTCCTACGCCGGCACCGTTCCTGCCGGCCTGGTCTTCTTTTGCGCCTCCCTGGCCATCGTGCCGTTTGCCAAGCTCATCGTCCAGGGGACAGAGCAGGTCGCCGCCCACACCGGTGCCACCGTCGGCGGCCTGCTCAACGCCACCTTCGGCAACCTGCCGGAACTGATCATTGCCATGGCCGCCCTGCGGGTCGGCCTGCTGGAGATGGTGCGCGCCTCCATCGTCGGGGCACTTCTCGCGAACCTGCTGGTAGCCCTGGGCTTGTCCTTCCTTCTGGGTGGCCTGCGCCACCACAGCCAGGAGTACAACCCGAACGCCGTCCGCACCTACTCCTCGACGATGGTGCTCGCCTGGATCAGCCTGGCGCTGCCGAGCGCGTTCCATCGCGCCCTTGAGACTGAACCCCACCTGGGCGTGCACGCCACCCTGGATCTGGTGGTGGCAGTCGTCCTGCTGGGCCTCTATGGGCTGTTCCTGCTCTACTCCCTGCGAACCCATCTGGAAACCTTCGCCGAGTTGAACGCGCCTCTGTCAGACGACGAGGCGGGTGAGCGCCCCAGTCTCGCAAGGGGGATCGTAACCTTGCTGGTGGCGTCGCTCGGCGCCGCATGGATGAGCGAGATCCTCGTCGGGGCTGCCGAGCAGGCCGGGCACGCGCTGGGCATGTCGCAGATGTTCATGGGTGTGATCGTGCTCGCCCTCGTCGGCGGCGCAGCCGAGGCCGGATCGGCCATTGCCATGGGCCGGGCGAACCGACCTGATCTCAGCATCGGTATCGCCCTTGGAAGCTGCGTGCAGATCGCGCTGTTCGTGGCGCCGATCCTGGTGCTGGTGGCGCCGGCGATGGGTCAGCCTCAGTTCCGGCTCGTGTTCTCGCAGGCCGAGATGTGGATGCTGTTCGGAGCGGTGCTTCTCGGAGCGACAGTGACCACGATGGGCCACTCTACATGGTTCCGGGGGGCACAGCTGCTTGCCCTCTACCTCATCATCGCGGCCATCCTCTATCTGATCCCAGCCACCACGTCGTAGAATGTCGATCGTGTTGCGACAGCTTCTCCTCGGCGGGCTCGTCAGCCTGGGCAACATCGCGCTTCACGCGGTCGTGATGGCGGCCGTCGTGGGCACCGCCCGGAACGCCTCGAAGTGGGATCGCCGCCAATCCCACGTCTGGCTCGCCGCCGTCATGGTGGCGACCGTCGGGGTGCTGATGGTTGCCCACGTCGCCGAGGTGATCATCTGGTCGCTTGCTTATGCGATCCTGGACGTGGTGCCTGCCGGGACCAATGTCCTGTACTTCGCCTTCGTCAACTACACGACGCTCGGTTACGGCGACGTCGTGCCGGTCGAGCGCTGGCGGCTGCTCGGGCCGATGGCCGCCATGAATGGCGTGCTGCTGTTCGGTTGGTCGACGGCGGTCATCTTCGAGGTGCTAAGACAGGCCATGCACAGCCGCGACCCGACGGGCGGGCCATGAGCGCCTGAAGGATGCGCCGCGGACCAACCCCGCTCAGGGACATCGATCATGCGTCACAGTGAGCCTGCGGTCGATCCGGACAGGCATGGTCAAGATCCTTCACGTTGTTCCGAGGTATTGCGACACGGCCGCGTTGATCGTCGGGAAGAACCGCGTCTCGCCGAACCGGTCGAACAGCCCGAACCGCCGCAGCTTGTCCTTGACCGGGTCCTTCAGTTCGGCAAATCGAAGCTCGACGCCTTGCGCCAGCAGCGCCTCATCGAGCTCGGTCAGGGCATCGGCCGCGGTCACGTCGACACTCGTGACCGGCGCCGCTGCAACGACCACGCATCGTACCTGCGTCGGCGAGTCGGCCACAGCGGCGAGAACGCGTTCGCGGAACAGCTCCGCGTTGGCGAAGAACAGGGGTGCGTCCCAACGGAACAGGACAAGGCCGGGGATCCGACGAGCCTCCGGATAGCGCGTGATGTCATGATAGCCCTCGACGCCGGCCGGGCGTCCAAGCACCGCGGAGTACGGACGCCAGCCATCCCACAGGAACTCGATGACGGCGATCACGATCGCCAAACCGATCCCCGGGATGGCGCCGAACACGGCAACGCCGGCGAAGCAGGCGATCGACAGCCAGAACTCCCAGCCTTGGATGCGATAGATCCGCTTGAGATCGGCGATCTCGAACAGCCCGATGGCCGACGCGATGACGACGGCGGCCAAGGCGGAGCTGGGCAGGTTCCGCAGGAGGTCGGGGGCTACAAGCAAGAGCAGGGCGATGGCGAGTGCGCCGACGATGCCGGTCAATTGCGTACGTGCGCCCGCGGCTTCGGCCACAGGTGTGCGCGAGCTGCTGCTGCTGATCGGGAAGCCTTGAAAGAACCCGGTGGCGAGATTGGCGGCTCCGAGCCCCACCATCTCCTGGTTGGGGTCGACCGTGGTGTGGGTCCGTGCGGCATAGGCGCGGGAGAGCACGCTTGTATCAGCGAACGACACCATGGCGACGGCGCAGCCTCCGATCAGCACGGGAACGATGTCGCCGACACTGATCCACGGGATGGCGAAACTGGGCAGGCCCTGGGGCAGTGAGCCGAGGATCGAGACGCTGTGGCGCTCCGCGAGGTTGAACATCCCGACAATGATGGCGGCACCGACGACAGCGACCAAGATGCCCGGCACACGCCTGCTCCCCCGTAGCAGCAGGATGGTCACCAGCGTTCCCAAGCCAATCGCAAGGGCTACCCAGTTCGTCCTGCCGGCCACGACGGCGCCGCCGATCGCCCATAAGTCCCGCAACGGCCCCGCGCTCTCGACCGAGAAGCCGAAGAACTTGGGGAGCTGGCTGATCAGGACGGTCAAGGCAATGCCGTTCATGTAGCCGTAGCGGATCGGCTTGGACAGGAGCTCGGTCACGAAGCCCAGACGCGCAAGTCCGGCGAGTATCAGGACTGTTCCCGACACGAGCGCCATCATGCCGCCCAGGACGATGGCACGCTGCGGATCCCCACCGGACAATGGCAGCACGACGCCGAGGATGACGGCCGCCAGGGCGGAGTCCGGGCCGAGGACGAGGATACGGCTCGGCCCGAATACGGCATAAACCAGCAGCGGTATGATCGTGGCGTAGAGGCCGCAAATGCCCGGCAGGCCGGACGCTACGGCATAGGCGATTCCGACGGGGACGAGCATGGTCGCCAGCACCAGACCGGCCACGACATCGCGGCCCAGCCATGCGGTCTCATACCGGAGGAGGGTGTTGAGACCGGGCATCCAGCGCAACCATTCAGCCCCATGTCCGCCTGTCGCAGTGCCGCCATCCGCAGGTGGCACCGTCGAAGCCCTCATTGGGCCGAGGGGAGGTGGCTCCATCGGGTTCGTCCCGGCCATGACAGCGCTCCGGCTTGCTCCCGCATGGGCTCAGTACCGTGCCGGCACGATGGATCAGGGACAGTGCGGCGCGTCGGCTGCGCTACTCGTCCCGGCCGAAGCTGCCGACCCATCGCGGGCCCCTCCCGAGCGTGTTTCCTCCGGCCAGATCGAGGAGTTGGGTTTCCCTCGGGCCACCGCAGAAACCATAATCATCGCGCCAATTCGACCGATCGGCTTGACGTTTTGGGACAGGTTGTTGCCTGGTTGGGACAATGGGAAAGAGATGGGCCAGTCCAGGCATCGAGCACCATTGCTATCCAAGGCCAAAGATGCATTGGCGCACGTGGCTGTGAAGGGAGTGATGCCGCCGAATTGGGGTGATGCAGGGGGCGCCAACGTTCGAATTTGGCGCGCGCCAGCCGTTGCCTTGTGGCTGCTTAAGCCTCAGGTCCGGAACCCTGCTCCCTAACCGGCGGTAGGTTCTGAAGCGGCACGTGAGCGGGCCGCCTCAGTCGGTTCGATCTCAACCTGCTCCGCAAACAGAAGGACATCATCGACGTCGATGCCGAGATACCGCACGGTACTCTTGAACTTGGGGTGGCCGGGCAGGGGCTGGATGGCCCCGAAGGTTCCCGGTTCTCTGACTGATCATCGAGGCTTTGGTCCGCCGCAGGGAATGGGTTTGTAGGCGGGAGATCGAGACCAGATGCGCGGAGCCAAAGTCCGAGCAGGCGAGCGTACCGGCGTATCGTCATGGGCTTTCGCCGATCAATCAGGCTTGGAAACAGGGGCTCACCCTTGTGCAGGTCAGGGCATCCGGGGCTTAAACGTATCGTGTGGGTCCTTATCGCCCCCAGCGCAGAACCATGGGGTCGAGGCGCGTGGCGACCTCGAGGAGGCCCTTTCTTGTCTCGGAATGCAGTGGCTGCAGCGGGTGACGCACGGCGTCCGAGCGGATCACGCCGCCTTCCATCATGAGCGCCTTGCAGGCGAGCAGCCCGCACTGGCGGTTCTCGTAGTTGATCAGCGGCAGCCAGCGCTCATAGGCGACGAGAGCCTCTTCCCGGTTGCCGGCGAAATAGGGGTCGATAATCTTGCGGATGCCGTCGGGATAGCCGCCACCTGTCATCGCGCCCGTGGCGCCGGCATCGAGATCGGCCATGAGGGTGATTGCCTCTTCGCCGTCCCAGGGGCCTTCGATGGCATCCTGTCCAAGCGCGATCAGTTCGCGCAGCTTGGCCGCCGTGCCAGGCACTTCGATCTTGAAATAGGAGACGTTGGCGATCTCCTTCGCCATGCGCGCAAGGAAAGGCGCTGACAGGAAGGTGCCGGCCATCGGCGCATCCTGGATCATGATCGGGATATCGATAGCGCCCGAAACCCGGCGGAAGAATTCGTGGATCCCAGCCTCGGAGACGCGCAAGGTCGCGCCGAAGAAGGGCGGCATGATCATCACCATGGCCGCGCCCGCGGCTTGCGCCCGACGGCAGCGCTCGGCACAGATCTCCGTCGAGAAATGGCTGGCGGTGACGATGACCGGGACCCGTCCGGCCACGTGATCGAGCACCGCCGTCATCACCGCCTCGCGCTCAGCATCGGTGAGCAGGAACTGCTCGGAGAAGTTCGCCAGGATGCAGATTCCGTCGGAGCCCGCGTCGATCATGAAATCGATGGCCCGCTTCTGGCCTTCGAGATCGAGCTGACCGCCCTCATGAAAGATGGTCGGGGCCACGGGAAAGACGCCGCGATAGGGGCGCATGGACGACGTGCCGGACAAGGACATGGTTTCTCCCTTCGGTTTCTTCGACTGTCAGTGATTGTCGCGCGGAACGGGCGAGCCTGTGCGTCCGACGAGAAAGTCGAGATCGGCACCTTTGTCGGCCTGGAGCACGTGGTCGACATAGAGCCTGGCCCAGCCGCGCTCCGCATGCGGTGCGGGGGGCACCCAGGCGGCGCGTCGACGCTCCATCTCTTCAGCCTCGACATGAAGATGCAGGCTGCGCGCGGCGACATCGAGCGTGATCAGGTCGCCGTTTTCCACCAGGGCGAGCGGTCCGCCGGCGGCGGCTTCCGGCGCCACGTGCAGCACCACCGTTCCGTAGGCGGTGCCCGACATGCGTGCGTCCGAGATACGGATCATGTCGCGGACGCCTCTCTTGAGCAGCTTCTGCGGCAGCGGCATGTTGCCGACCTCCGCCATGCCCGGATAGCCCTTGGGGCCGCAATTCTTGAGCACCATGATGCAGGTCTCGTCGATATCGAGGGTCTCGTCGTCGATGCGCTCGTGAAGCTCTTCGATGGTCTCGAACACGACCGCGCGGCCAGTATGGTTCATCAGCTCAGGTGAGGCTGCGGACGGTTTGATCACGGCACCGTTGGGGGCGAGATTGCCGCGCAGGATGGCAATTCCCGCATTCGGCTTGAACGGTTCGTCGAAGCTTGTGATCACGGTGCTGTTCCAGCACGGCGCGTCCTTCACGTTTTCCCAGATCGTATGGCCATTGACTGCGCGCGCATCCCTGTTCAGGAGCCCACGCTCACCGAGCGTTCTCAGAACTGCGGGTAATCCGCCCGCATAATAGAAATCCTCCATCAGGAACCGGCCGGACGGCATCAGATCGACGAGGCAATGGACGTCCCGTCCCAGCCTGTCGAAATCGTCGAGGGTGAGGTCGATCCCCGAGCGACCGGCGATGGCGAGGAGATGAACCACAGCGTTCGTCGATCCGCCAATGGCAGCCAGGGTTCGGATCGCATTCTCGAAGGCCTGCCGCGTCAGGATCTTCGAGAGAACCAGATCCTCCCGCACCATTTCGACGATTCGCCGCCCGGCCAAGCGGGCAAGATGGTTGCGGCGCGCATCCGTTGCGGGAATGGCGGCGTTCTCGGGCAGGCCGACGCCGAGCGCCTCGACCATCGAGGCCATGGTCGAAGCCGTGCCCATGGTCATGCAATGGCCGGCGGAGCGGTTCATGCCGCCTTCTGCCTCATGGAATTCCTCCAGTGTGACCTCACCGGCGCGCAGTTGCTCGCTCATGGAGATGATGTTGGTGCCCGAGCCGATGTACTGGCCGCGATAGACGCCCCTCAGCTGCGGGCCGCCGGAGACGCCAATGGTGGGCAGGTCCGCCGAGGCCGCTCCCATCAGCAGGGCAGGGGTGGTCTTGTCGCAGCCCATGAGGAGCACCACGCCATCGAGGGGGTGGGCACGGATCGCCTCTTCCACATCCATGGCGGCGAGGTTGCGAAACAGCATCGCGGTCGGTCGCATGGTTACCTCTCCAAGAGAGGAGACCGGAAACTCTAGGGGGAAGCCGCCCGCATCCAGCACGCCGTAACGCACGTGTTCGGCGATTGTGCGGAAATGGGCGTTGCAGGGTGTCAGCTCCGACCAGGTATTGCAGATGCCGATCACCGGGCGTCCCTCGAACTGGTCCTGGGGAAAGCCGCTGTTCTTCAAAAAAGAACGATAATAGAAGCCCATTTTGTCCTGGCGGGCGAACCACGCTTCGCTGCGCAGCTGGCGTTTCCTGTCTTCAGTCATTCTTCCGGTGCCTTGAAACTGTGTATCGCCCCGCTCGGCGAGACTTTTGAGGACGCGACTTTCGTTGAATAGGCTCTCTATTTGATTCATATAATAGTACTAATAGCCAGCTGATAAGGCTGCTAAAGTCGAAGAGCAACGACAATTTTTAGGGAGAAAGCTCATGAAGGCCCGTCATCTTCTGACGACGATTGGCATGGCTGCGCTGATGCTGTCCTCAGGCGCCGCTCTTGCGCAGGGCAAAATGACCGTCGGATTCTCGCAGGTCGGGTCGGAATCCGGCTGGCGTGCGGCCGAGACGAAGGTCTCGAAGATCGAAGCCGAAAAGCGTGGCATCGACCTGAAGATTTCCGATGCGCAGCAGAAGCAGGAAAACCAGATCCGTGCGGTGCGCTCCTTCATCGCCCAGGGCGTCGATGCCATCTTCATCGCGCCGGTCGTGTCGACGGGCTGGGATGCGGTTCTCAAAGAGGCAAAGGATGCCAAGATCCCAGTCGTGCTGCTCGACCGCTCCATCGACACGAAGGACGAGTCGCTCTACCTCACCGCCGTGACCTCCGACACCGTCTACGAAGGCAAGGTGGCCGGCGAATGGCTCGCCAAGGAAACGGGCGGCAAGTGCAACGTGGTGGAACTGCAGGGAACCGTCGGCTCAAGCCCCGCGATCAACCGCAAGAAAGGTTTCGATCAGGTCGTTGCCGCCAATCCCGGCATGAAGATCATCCGCACGCAATCCGGTGACTTCACCCGTACCAAGGGTAAGGAAGTCATGGAAAGCTTCATCAAAGCCGAGGGCGGCGGCAAGAATATCTGCGCAGTCTATGCGCATAACGACGACATGGCGATCGGCGCCATCCAGGCCATTAAGGAAGCCGGCCTGAAGCCCGGCACGGACATCAAGATCGTCTCCATCGACGGCGTTCCGGATATCTTCAAGGCCATGGCCGACGGCGAAGCCAACGTCACGGTCGAGCTGACGCCGAACATGGCGGGCCCGGCCCTCGATGCGCTCATCGCCTTCAAGAAGGGTGGCACGGCGCCGAAAAAGTGGATCCAGACAGAGTCGAAGGTCTTTACGCCCGAGACTGCAAAGGCCGAATACGAGAAGCGCAAGGACCTCTACTGAAACCGTGTATGAGTTGGATCAGCAGGCGGCAATCGCCTGCTGCTTTGCACATGGATCGGCAAGGGTGGGATGCCATTAGTGACGGAACAGCCCCAACTTCTCGAGATCCGAGGTCTCACGAAGGGTTTCCCGGGCGTGCAGGCGCTCGATCATGTCGACTTCACGCTGCATGCGGGGGAGATCCACGGCCTGCTGGGGGAGAACGGGGCCGGAAAGTCCACCCTGATCAAGGTTCTCACCGGCGTGTTCAATCGCGACGCCGGCACCATCCGTCTCGACGGGCAGGGAATCGAGGCGCGCGATCCGGCGGACGCGCTCGCGCTCGGCATCGGGACTGTCTATCAGGAAGTCAATCTTCTCCCCAATCTGTCGGTGGCGGAAAACCTCTTCATCGGCCGCCAGCCGTGTCGCTTCGGGCTGGTGCGCACCGGCGAGATGCGCCGCCTCTCGGAAGAGTTGCTGGCAGGCTACGGCCTCGACATCGACGTCGCCAATCCGCTGGGCACCTATTCGGTAGCGATCCAGCAGATCGTTGCCATCGCCCGTGCGGTGGATCTCTCGGCCAAGGTGCTGATCCTCGACGAGCCGACGGCGAGCCTCGACGCGCATGAGGTCGAAACCCTCTTCAAGATCCTGCGCGATCTCAAGAGCCGGGGCATCGGCATCGTGTTCGTCACGCATTTTCTTGATCAGGTTTATGCGATGTGCGACCGGATCACCGTGTTGCGCAACGGACGTCTCGTGGGCTCCCGCCCCATTGCGGAGCTGCCGCGCATCGACCTCGTCTCCATGATGCTGGGGCGTGAGCTGGCAGCGGAATCGCTGCACCGCGACCAGCGCAGCGCCGTCACGGGTGAGCCGCTCGTCGCGTTCAAGGATTACGGCAAGCGCCGCCTCATGGAGCCGTTCGATCTGGCTGTGCGCCCCGGCGAGGTGGTGGGCCTTGCGGGTCTCCTCGGCTCCGGCCGTACGGAGACGGCCAAACTTGTTTTCGGCATCGAACGCGCCGACAGCGGGCAGGCCTTTGTCGACGGCAGGCCGGTGCGCATCGCCACGCCGCGCGACGCCGCGCGGCTGCGGTTCGGGTTCACGCCGGAGGATCGCAAGACGGAAGGAATCGTGGCGGAACTGTCCGTTCGCGAAAACATCATCCTCGCGCTTCAGGCTCAACGCGGCTGGCTGCGGCTGATCCCGAGACGTAAGCAGGAGGAGATCGCCGACCGCTTCATCAAGCTGCTCGACATCCGCACGCCGGATGCGGAAAAGCCCATCGGCTTTCTCTCCGGCGGCAATCAGCAGAAGGCGCTGCTGGCGCGCTGGCTTGCCACCGAGCCGCGTTTCCTCATCCTGGACGAGCCGACCCGCGGCATCGATGTGGGGGCGCATGCGGAGATCATCCGCCTGATCGAGCGGCTGTGCGAGGACGGACTCGCCCTCCTTGTCATCTCGTCCGAGCTGGAGGAGATCGCCTCTTACAGCGACCGGGTCGTCGTCTTGCGCGACCGGCGGCACGTGCGCGAACTCTCCGGCTCTGAAGTGAGCGCCGACGCCATCATGACAACCATTGCAGGCCATTGAATGAGCGGAATGATCAAGGCCAGTCCTTCCCGCACCCTTCCCAAGGGGCTTCCGCAGGTTGCGGCGCTCCTTCTCGTCTTTCTCGTCAACTGGCTCGTCTTCCGCGACTTCTTCGCCCTGCGCCTGCAGGACGGACGCCTCTTCGGCAGTCTCATCGACGTGCTAAACCGTGGCGCGCCGGTGGCCATCCTGGCCCTAGGGATGACCCTTGTCATCGCGACGCGCGGCATTGATCTTTCCGTCGGCGCCGTCATGGCGATTGCGGGCGCGATGGCCGCAACACTGACGGCACAGGGCTATCCGGTGCCCGCGGCACTCGCCGCTGCCGCCGGTATCGGCCTTGCCTGCGGCTTGTGGAACGGCATTCTCGTCGCTGTACTCGAGATCCAGCCCTTCGTGGCCACCCTGATCCTGATGGTGGCGGGACGCGGCTTCGCGCAGCTGATCACGGAAGGCCAGATCATCACCTTCACCAGCGACAGTTTCGCGGCCGTCGGCAGCGGCTCCTTCCTCATGCTGCCCATGCCAGTGGCGATCGCCATCGTGATGCTCATCATCACGCATTTCGTCGTCCGCTACACGGCCTTGGGACTTTTCATCGAATCCGTCGGCGCCAATGTGCGCTCGAGCGCCTATGCGGGCATCGGCACCAAGGTCGTGACCATCGCGGTCTATATGTGGTGCAGCCTGTGCGCGGCGATCGCGGGCCTGATCGTGACGGCCGATATCCGCGGAGCCGACGCCAACAATGCCGGTCTCTGGCTCGAACTGGATGCGATCCTCGCCGTGGTGATCGGCGGCACGTCCCTTTTCGGAGGACGCTTCAGTCTCGGGCTCGCCATCGTCGGAGCCCTCATCATCCAGGCGATGAATACCGGCATCCTGCTGAGCGGCTATCCGCCGGAATACAACCTCATCGTGAAGGCCATCGTGGTGCTCGGCGTGCTTCTCGCCCAGTCGCCCGTCCTGTCGGCCGTCCGTGCCGTATTGAGGGCAAGAGCATGATCCGGCGTCACCTTCCCGTCCTCATCACGCTCGCCGTCTTCATCGTCGGCTACCTGATCTGCCTTGCGCAATTCCCGAGCTTCGCCTCGACCCGCGTGATCGGCAATCTTCTGACCGATAACGCCTTCCTCGGCATCGTCGCAGTCGGCATGACCTTCGTCATCCTCTCCGGCGGCATCGATCTCTCGGTAGGCTCGGTCATCGCCTTCACGGGCGTGTTCCTCGCCGTCGGCATCGAGAAATACGGGCTCAACCCGTATCTCGCCTTCATTCTTGTCCTGGGCATTGCCTCTCTGTTCGGGGCCACCATGGGCTTCCTGATCCACACCTTTCAGATCCCGGCTTTCATCGTCACATTGGCAGGCATGTTCCTGGCACGGGGCCTGTGCTTCGTTCTGACCACGGATTCGATCCCGATCAACGCGCCCGCCTATGGCCAAATCACGGACATTGCCTTTGCTCTTCCGGGCGGCGGGCGCTTGACCTTCATTGCCATCGTCATGCTGCTGACTTTCGCTGCCGGCATCGTTCTGGCCCATTTCACCCGCTTTGGCGCCAATGTCTACGCGCTCGGCGGCAACCGGACCTCGGCGGAGCTGATGGGCGTTCCCGTGGGGAAGACCACCATCCGCATCTACATGCTGTCGAGTTTCCTGGCGGCCGTGGCCGGAATCGTCTTTTCTTTTTACACCTCCGCGGGCTATTCCCTGGCTGCGACCGGGGTCGAGCTCGACACCATCGCGGCGGTCGTCATCGGTGGGACGCTGCTGACGGGAGGTTATGGAACGATCATCGGCACGCTTGTCGGTGTGCTTATTCAGGGATTGATCCAGACCTACATCACGTTCGAGGGAACCTTAAGTTCCTGGTGGACGAAGATCGCCATCGGCGCCCTGCTGTTCGCCTTCATCGTGCTGCAGCGGGGTCTGTCGGCGGCGTCCCTTCGAGCCCGTTAGAGTTGGAAAAGGAGATTGGTGTTGCTGAACGGTGTCCGGAGGCCTGTAAGAGCGCGATCAGCCCATGATCTCGTCGCCCATGGGATCGGCCAGAACATCATACAGGGCCGCTTTCCCATCGGCAGCACCCTGCCGGGCGATGCGGAGCTGATGGAGCAGTACGGCGTTTCGCGCACGGCCCTGCGCGAAGCCTTGAAAACCCTGGCGGCGAAGGGCCTGATCGAGTCCAAGACGAAGGTCGGCACGAAGGTTCTCGACCACAACAACTGGAACATGTTCGACGCCGACATCCTCGGATGGCATCTGGAGATGGGCGTCGATGCCCGCTTCCTCGGATGGCTGTTCGAGATCCGGCAGATGCTGGAGCCCTTGGCCTGTGCCACCGCCGCCATGCGCCGCACGCCGGAGCAACTCAAGGAAATGCATCGAGCGCTCCAGGCCATGTATCAGTGCGAGACGAGCCGGCAGGGCTTCACCAAAGCGGATCTCGCCTTCCACCAGGCCATCCTGGAGGCCTCCGCCAATCCTTTCCTGCAATCGATCGGCTCCGTGATTGGCGCGGCGCTCGCCACCTCGTTCACGATCAGCTCACCGGTTTCCAGCGACGAGCGCTTCAAAGAGGTGATGCGGCAGCATCAGGCGGTGTTCGACGGCATCGAGCAGCGCAATGCCGTCGCGGCGAGCGGGGCCATGTCGAATCTGATCCTGCAGGCTGCGGAGCGGGTGCAGATCAAGCATGTGGAAAGCTCTCTCGCGACGGTCCAGGTCCATGCCTTCTCAGGTGTCGAGTAGCTGACGCGACGGCTTGGGCCGCCGAGACGTGGAATGTAAAATAGTATTATAGTATGATTTATAGGGCCGGGTGACACGTCTAACACTCGGTTTACAAACGGGAGGCAGGGCTATTCCAAGGGTGGCTCCGCTGTGATGGGTGAGGAGAGGGCGCCGGCCTCTGCCGGCCGCCGCATGCCCACCTGAGTCCAGAGTGAAGAACACTGAAGATGCACCGGGCGCGATGATGTCGATCCGGGCATGGACGAGAGGGAGAACGACCTTGAAGACATTCACGACCACATTGGCGGCCGTGGCTCTTGGAGCCTTCGGCATGCTCGGCGCCGCGCAGGCGCAGGATAAGGGTACGGTCGGCGTGGCCATGCCGACAAAGTCGTCCGCGCGCTGGATCGACGACGGCAACAACATGGTCAAGGTGCTCAAAGAGAAGGGCTACAACGTCGACCTGCAATATGCGGAAGACGACATCCCGAACCAGCTCTCGCAGATCGAGAACATGATCACCAAGGGCTCGAAGGTGCTCGTGATCGCGGCCATCGACGGAACCACGCTTTCCGATGCGCTGCAACAGGCCGCTGACAAGGGCATCAAGGTCATCGCCTATGACCGCTTGATCCGCAACTCCAAGAACGTCGACTACTACGCCACCTTCGACAACTTCCAGGTCGGAGTGCTCCAGGGCGGCTATATCGAGAAGGCGCTGGGACTCAAGGAGGGCAAAGGCCCGTTCAACATCGAGCTGTTCGGCGGCTCGCCCGACGACAACAACGCCTATTTCTTCTACAACGGCGCCATGTCCGTGCTTGACCCCTACATCAAGAGCGGCAAGCTCAAGGTCGTGAGCGGACAGACCGGTATGGACAAGGTCTCAACCCTGCGCTGGGACGGCGCCGTCGCCCAGGCCCGCATGGATAACCTGCTCTCCGCGTTCTATACTGACAAGCGCGTCGACGCGGTTCTCTCGCCCTATGACGGCCTGAGCATCGGCATCATCTCCTCGCTCAAGGGCGTGGGCTACGGCACGCCGCAGCAGCCGATGCCGGTGATCACCGGACAGGATGCGGAAGTCCAATCGATCAAGTCGATTCTTGCCAAGGAGCAGACCTCAACGGTGTTCAAGGACACCCGCGAGCTCGCCAAGGTCGCGGCCAACATGGTCGACGCCGTGCTCTCCAACAAGCAGCCCGAGGTCAATGATACCAAGACCTACGAGAACGGCGTGAAGATAGTGCCGTCCTACCTCTTGAAGCCGGTCAGCGTCGACGCATCGAACTGGAAAGAAGTCCTGATCGGCAGCGGTTATTACAAGGAAGACCAGTTCAAGTAATTGGCTTTTGTGAAGACTGGACCCTGCGCGTCAGCGCGGGGTCCTTGCTCGTTTCTTGAAAGCTCATTGCCCGAGGTCATGCGATGAACGCGATCCTTGAGATGCGGGGGATCACCAAGACGTTTCCTGGCGTGAAGGCGCTGGATAACGTCAACATCACGGTCAAGGCCGGCGAGATTCATGCGCTGGTGGGCGAGAACGGCGCCGGCAAGTCCACGCTGATGAAAGTTCTGAGCGGCGTCTATCCGCATGGCTCCTATAGCGGCGAGGTTCATTACGAAGGCCAGGAGCGCAGGTTCGCCGGCATCTCCGACAGCGAGAAGCTCGGCATCATCATCATCCATCAGGAGCTGGCTCTGGTGCCGCTCCTGTCGATTGCGGAAAACATCTTCCTGGGCAACGAGCTGGCCACATACGGCGTCATCGACTGGTCCATGGCATTCGCACGGACGAAGGAGCTTTTGAAGCTCGTCGGCCTGAACGAATCGCCCAATGAGCTGGTCACCAATCTCGGTGTCGGCAAGCAGCAGCTCGTGGAGATCGCCAAGGCGCTCTCGAAGAAGGTGAAGCTTCTGATCCTCGACGAGCCGACCGCGAGTCTCAACGAGAAGGACAGCGACGCGCTCCTGAACCTGCTGCTCCGGTTCAAGGAGCAGGGCATCTCGTCGATCCTCATTTCGCACAAGCTCAACGAGATCTCGAAGGTCGCCGATTCCATCACGGTGCTTCGCGACGGCGGCACCGTCGAGACGCTCGACTGCCGGACGCAAGAGGTGAGCGAAGACCGCATCATTCGCGGCATGGTGGGCCGCACCATGGAAGACCGCTATCCGACGCGGGAGCCGAGGATCGGCGAGACCATTTTCCAGGTCGAGGACTGGTCGGCCTGTCACCCCCTTCACAGGCATGTGCAGGTGGTCAAGCACGTCAACCTCAACATCCGGCGCGGTGAGATCGTCGGCGTCGCCGGGCTGATGGGGGCAGGGCGGACCGAGTTCGCTATGAGCCTGTTCGGCCGCAGCTACGGCCAGAACATCTCGGGCCGCGTGACCCTTCACGGCAAGGAGATCGATGTCAGCACGGTGGAAAAGGCCGTCGCCAACGGGATCGCCTATGCCACCGAGGACAGGAAGACCTATGGCCTGGTCCTGGCCGAGGATATCCGCAAGAACGTCACGCTCGCCCGTCTCGAGGGCGTGTCGAAGAATTTCGTCATCGACGACATTCAGGAACTGGCGGTCGCCAACGAATACCGCGCCAAGATGCGCATCCGCAGTCCGAGCGTCTTCCAGGAGGCCGTCAACCTCTCCGGCGGCAACCAGCAGAAGGTGGTTTTGAGCAAGTGGCTCTTCTCCGACCCTGAGATCCTGATCCTGGACGAGCCGACCCGCGGCATCGATGTGGGCGCGAAATACGAGATCTATACGATCATCAACAGGCTGGCCGATGCTGGCAAGGGTGTTCTCATGATATCATCGGAGATGCCGGAACTGCTCGGCATGTGCGACCGGATCTACGTCATGAACGAAGGTTCCCTGGTTGCCGAGCTCGATATTGCCGAGGCATCCCAGGAAAAGATCATGCACGCTATCGTAAGGTCGGGGAGACGCTGAGATGGATACCAGAACCGCCGACGAGATCCAGCTTCCTGAGCGCACGACGTCGTGGATGGAATTCGTCAAAACCCATTTCCGCGATTACGGCATGCTACTGTCATTGCTGTCGATCATGCTGTTCTTCCAGGTGGTGACGGACGGCACGCTGCTGCGGCCGCTCAACCTCACAAACCTTGTGCTGCAGAACAGCTACATCGTCATCATGGCGCTCGGCATGCTGCTCGTGATCGTCGCCGGACATATCGACCTTTCGGTTGGCTCCATCGTCGGCTTCGTCGGCGGCTTGGCCGCCATGATGATGGTGCGATGGGGCTTTGATCCGGTCACGACCACCATCGCGTGCCTGATCGTGGGCGGCATGATCGGCGCGGCACAGGGCTACTGGGTGGCATATTTCAAGGTACCGTCCTTCATCGTCACCCTTGCCGGCATGCTTGTCTTCAAAGGCCTGACGCTGGCTCTCCTTGGCGGCATGTCGGTCGGTCCCTTCCCGGTCGGGTTCCAGCGCCTGAGCTCCGGGTTCATTCCTGACGTGTTCGGCGGCCAGGGCTTCAACTACACCGCCTTGTTCCTGGGCGCCGCAAGCGTCGCGGTAATCATCTATTTCAGCTTCCGCGGCCGCGCCAGCCAGCTGAAGCATTCGGTCGAGACGGCGCCCTTCGGCCTGTTCGCCTTCAAGAACACCCTGCTCGCCGTTCTCGTCGTCGGGTTCTGCTATCTCCTCGCGACCTATCGCGGCCTGCCGAACGTCCTTGTCATCATGGCGGTGCTGATCGCGCTCTATGCTTTTGTCACCAATCGCACAACCATCGGCCGGCGCATCTATGCGCTGGGCGGCAACGAGAAGGCGGCCAAGCTCTCGGGCATCAAGACCGAGCGGCTAACCTTCCTTACTTTCGTCAACATGGGCGTGCTGGCGGGCCTCGCCGGCCTGATCTTTGCGGCGCGCCTCAATACGGCGACGCCGAAGGCGGGACTCGGCTTCGAGCTCGACGTGATCGCCGCAGTGTTTATCGGCGGCGCCTCCGCCACCGGCGGCGTCGGCAAGGTGACGGGTGCCGTCATTGGCGCGTTCGTAATGGGCGTGATGAATAACGGGATGTCGATTCTAGGGATTGGCATCGACTACCAACAGGTCATAAAAGGGCTCGTACTGCTCGCGGCCGTGTCCCTCGATGTCTATAACAGGAAGAAGTGATCGAGGCTGGAGCACGTAAGTGCCCGCATGATACCAAAGTGCGACTGCAATGCGAGTATGCCGAACTGCGAGAGGCCGCGCCTTCTCAGTTGGCAATGACTTCCATTGGCACCTCTCGGAGGTAGACCTGACATCTGCTGATGTCGGAGACACCGGACGTTCATAGAGGGTGGTGGACTTCTCAGTTTGAGCCATTGCTGACAATCAGGTGGTTGCTCGCAAAGCCGCGAGCCAAGGGGTCAGCAGGGCACAGCCCGTTCGGGTTCGGCTTTCAACCAGGAGCGCAGGCTTGCATTCAACGTATACGGGTCAGGGATAGACGACGGGGCGCCGACCGAGAGGCGCTGCGCATCGCGGCTCAGGCCGCGTGCCGCAGCCGCATCCTATCGAGGATGGTCATGATAGGGCCGGCGCTGAGGCCGTAGACAATGACGGACAGGAGCACGATGATCCCGGTGATCCGCCACAGGCGCTCGGGATCGGCCGCGTGGCCCTCGTTGACGGCATAGGCGGTGTAGTAGAGCGAGCCGAGCCCCCGGATGCCGAAGAAGCCGAGGGCGAGCCGCACCGGCATTGGTTGGCGAGACCCCGCGAAACCGAGGAGCGTGGCGAGCGGGCGCAGCAGGAAGAGCACCACGAGGGCAAAGGCCAGTTCGGTAAGGTCGAGAGAAGCGATGAGCCCTTCGGCGAGCGCGCCGCCGAACAGGGCGAGGATTAGGATCGATACCAATTGCTCGATCTGTTCCGCCGAGCTGTGAATATCGCGGGTATAGCTGAGGTTCTTCGTCGTGTTGCGGATGGTCGCGGCCGCCGTGAAGACGGCCACGAATCCGTAAGCGTGGATCGCCTCCGCGGCGCCATAGACGAGAAACGCGACCCCGACCGCCGCAAGTCCGTTCTCGGATTGTGAGATGCGGAACCGCTCCGGAATGCGCTGGTTGATCGCCGTGATGGCGCGGCCGACCGCAATGCCGACGGCGACGGCCGCGCCGGTCATCCAAAATAGATCGATCAGAACCCAGTCGGTCAGAAGCCAGCTCCCGAACAGCGCCGGTCGCGGCGTATCCTCCATGAGAAGAAGGCCGAGAGTCACGAAGGGATAGGCGAGCCCGTCGTTCAGACCGGCCTCCGAGGTCAAGGCAAAGCGAACCTCGCCTTCCTCGCCCACGCCGGGCGGGCCAACTTGGACGTTCGAGGCCAGGACCGGATCGGTTGGAGCCAGGATGCCTGCGAGCAACACCGCCTCGGGGAGAGGGAGGTCGAGCATCCACACGCCACAGGAGGCGATCCCCGCGACGGAGAGCGGCATGCCGAGGCCCAGCAGCCTCCATGTGCTCGACCATGCCTTCCAGCCGAAAAACCTGTCGATCTTCAGGCCCGCTCCCATGACGGCGATAACGAGTACGAATTCGAGGAGGATCTCCGTCGCCCCACCGTAGGTCGCGAAGAACCGCCCTGGCGACATGGGGAGGAAGTAAACGTAGCCGAAGGCCACTGCAAGGATGGGCAGGCTCAAAGGCGCTCTCTGGAGCAGGACGGGCAGCCAGACCACGGCCAGGACGATAAAGCCGAGCGTGATAAAGCCGAAGAGGTGAAGCTGCTGCATCATTTGATAGGTCGATCTGGCCAGAGCATCGGGCTGGTAAGAACGTGAAACCACTGGCCGCGTCCAATGTTCACGTGGCAGGGGTGCGTGCGTCGGGATATCTCGGATGGATGCACGCAGGATGGACGATTTCCGCGTCGAGTGTCGGCGCGACGGGAACGTCCCTGAACGGCAGAGAGCCGATCTTAGGCAACTTATGATCTGCCGATCCGCGCAGAGCTGGGTACCGTCCTCGCACAGGCGCATCTCCAAGCCCTCCCGCTCCAGGGGGAACATCAATGACTGCCGGACGGCGGCATCAGATGGACGAGGACGGGACCTGTGGCGGCTCAGGAATTTCCCGTGGGCTTCCAGGAATACTGCGGGTTTGGTAGGCTGCTTCTGCTGCTTCAGGTGTCTTTTCAGATCCGTCGGTGCCAGAGGTATCGCTCAGCTTGAGGGGGCGCTGGAACGGAAGCGGTTTGGAATCCGTTGGGTGTCATTGGGAAAGGATGAGCCGATCGTGCCTCGCTTCGTTGACAAGCCATTCGACTGGGTGGCGATACTCGCCTTGGCTTCGGGTGCTGCAGTGATGGTGCCGAGCCTCGCGGCACTCGGCATGACCCTGGTGGGTGTGACCCGCGCCCTCGTCTGACAGAGGCTGTGCGCCGGGCCCCAGTGCGGAATCCTCAGAAACGGCATCGATGCAATTGGCCCTAGTCCGGTCACTCTCGTGCGCATCGCGCCGGCACCGACTGTGCCCCGGAGACGCGGGGCCATCACCTGTCCTCACGGGCCTGACCTCTATCATCCGGATTTTCTTCAAGGAGGACCCGCTCCGCCGCTCCATCAAGATCTTCGTATTGCCCGCTGCGGAGGGACCACAGGAAGGCGGCCAGGCCGGCCAGTCCCATGCCCAGGGCGATGAGGATCAGCCACCACATGGATCCCATCAAATCCTCCTCAGGGCCTTGGCTTTACGTGGCCTTGCGGGCCGTCGACAGCCTCATGGCATTGGCGACGACGATGATCGAGGACAATGACATCGCGACCGCCGCGACGAGGGGCGTTACATAGCCCAGCACGGCGACAGGCACCGCCAGGGCGTTGTAGCCGACCGCCAAGCCGAAGTTCTGGAGGATCAACCGGCGGGACTGGTGGGAGATCCCAAGGGCGTCGGTGACGGCGGACAGGCTTTCGTTCAGGAACACGAAATCCGCCGCATTGCGGCCGATGTCGGCCGCGGTGGCGGGGGCCATGGACACGGAGGCGGCTGACAGGGCGGGTGCGTCGTTCAGGCCGTCGCCAACCATCAGGACCTTCCGGCCCGCGGCCTGATGCGCCGCTACACGTGCCACCTTTTCCGCCGGCAGCAGTCCCGCCGCGAAGCCACGGATCCCGAGCCTCGACGCCAGGTCCTCGACCACCGGCACCCGGTCGCCCGAGAGGATCTCTACCGCCAGTCCCTGACGTTGCAGGTACTCCACGGTTTCTCGCGCGTCGCGGCGGACGCGGTCCTCCAGCACGAAGGCCGCAAGCAATTCGCCGTTTTGCGCCAGAACCGACACCGACCCGGCTACGGGGGAATCATCCGGAACTGACCATCCCGCCGCCCACTCCGGTCTGCCGAGCCGGTACGTGTCGTCACCGAGCCGACCTTCGAGCCCCAGGCCGGGAACTTCCTCGATCCTGTCGAACGCCGGGACCTGAGACGCACGCTGTGCCGCGGCCTCGGCAATCGCCTGTGCTGCCGGATGGCGCGAGCCCAGGGTTATTCCCGAGGCGATCCGCATCGCTGATGGCGCCACCTCGTCTGCGTTGACCAGGATAGGCCTGCCCAGCGTCAGGGTGCCGGTCTTGTCGAAGGCCACCCCGTCGATCTCCGCCAGACGTTCCAGCGCGGAGCCGTCCTTGACCATGATCCCGCTCTCGAACAGGCGGCGCGCGGCGATGACCTGCACGATGGGTACCGCCAGGCCCAAGGCGCACGGGCAGGTGATGATCAGCACAGCGATGGCGATGGTGGTGGACGCATGCCAGTCCCCGGTGGCGAACAGCCAGCCCATAAAGGACAGCAGGGCCAACGTGTGGACGACGGGCGAGTAGAGCGCCGCGGCGCGGTCGGCGAGCCGCCGGTAGTGGGCCCGTCCGCCCTCGGCTGCCTCCATCATGCGGAGCATCTCCGCCAGGAACGAGTCTTCAGCCCGCGCGGTGGCTCGGACCGTCAGCGGACCGGTGAGGTTCATCACGCCCGCCTGGATGATTTCCCCCGGGGCAGTCCTGCGGGGCATGGTTTCCCCCGAGACGAGGGAGCAATCGAGCTCGGACATGCCCTGATCGACCACCCCGTCGACGGGGATCCGCTCACCCGCGGCGACAAGCACCGCCGCACCAGGCCCGATCTCCGATACCGGGACGTAGAGCGGCCGCCCATCCCGGATGACTGTAGCGCCGGACGGGGCGAGCTGTGCCAGGCCGGCCACGGCGGAGCGCGCCCGCTCGCGCATCACATGGTCGAGCGTGCGGCCGATGAGCAGGAAAAACAGCAGGGAGGTCGCCGCGTCGAAGTACGCATGCGGCGCGTGGTGGAGCGTGTCGTAAAGGCTAAGGGCGAAGGCAAGCGACACGCCGATGGAGATCGGCACGTCCATGTTGGTGCGGCCATGGCGCAGTGCGGACCAAGCCGAGGCATAGAAGATCCGGCCGGAGTAGACGAGGGCGGGGAGAGCGAGAAGAGCCGAGATGAGGTGGAAGACCTGGCGCGTACCGGCGTCGGCGCCCGCCCAGACCGACACGGACAGGAGCATGATGTTCATCGCGCAGAAGCCCGCCACCGCCAGCGCCCGGACGAGGTGCGCCAGTTCGGGATCTTTCGCATCCTGCTCCAGCGAGAACAGATGGGCCTCGTAGCCGATCCCGCGCAGGGCGCCGATCAGGTCGGGCGGCCTGCCGTCGGTGGTGTTCCAGCGGACCGCAACGCGCTTGGTCGACAGGTTGACCCTGGCGGCCTCGACGCCGGGCAGCTTCGCCAGCGTCCGCTCCACCGCGGCGATGCAGGCGGCGCATTTGACGCCGGGTACCGACAGGTCGCTCTGACGCGTGCCGTCGCCGAGGTCGCGGCTGGCCAGCCGGATCTCCTCCAGGGCAGCCCCAGGGTGGCGCGGGCCATCGAAGGCAGGAGGAACGCCGATGGGAGCGCAGCAGGTCATGGCTGTTCGCCATCCGGTCTCTCACGCCCGGGCCACATCACCGCATGGCCCGATAGGCGTGCCACGTGGCATGGCCCAGAAGCGGGAAGATGACGATGAATCCGAGGAAGCCGGTCACGGCGCTGGCCACGAACAGGGCGAGCACGACGGCACCCCAGGCGATCATCGGGGTGAGGTTGTTCCACACCATGGCCATGCTCGTGCCCATGGCCGTCAGGGCGTCCGTGCGCTGGTCGAGCAGCATCGGGATCGAGAACACGCTGATCGCGAACCCGAAGGCCGCGAAGAGCCCGCCGATGAGCGTCCCGACGATGAGCATCGCCCAGCCGACGGGCGTCGTGAGAAGGACGCCGACGACCCCATCAAGGCCCGGGAACGGACGGACGCCAAAGAACAGGGCGTAGATCAGGACCGCAGCCCGATTCCAGAGCAGCATGAGAAGGCAGAGCAGCAGTCCGGTAAAGAAGATCTGCGCCCCGGCCCGCGGCCGCACGAGCAGCATCGTGCTCAGCGTCGGATGCTCTCCGGCCTCCAGGGCGCGGCTCTTCTCGTAGAGGCCGATGGCCAGAATCGGCGCGACGATCATGTAGCCGGCGATGGCGGGGAACAGGATGTAGTCCCGTCCCGATGCGATCAGCGTCCAGGCGAGGAGGAGCGTGATGAGAAAGACTGCAATGCCATAGGCCAGGCTGAGGCCCGGCTGGACCAGAAGGTCGCGCCAGCCAGCCCGCAGCCAGTCGAGCGCGGCCTGCGCCGGCAAATGACGCTGGCGCGCCGGGTTGCGCGTCTCCTCGATCCCGGAGGTCTCGCTCAGCAAGCCGTACGATTTGTCCGCTTCGCTCATCTGTCTTCCCCGAAACCGTGCATCGCTCGATCTTTCTCAGCAGGCGGGCTTCGCCGCCCGATATTCGCCCGCCTGGGAGCCTGCCTCCTTCAGGTGGGCAACGCAGTCGGGCTGGGACGCCACCGCGACGTAGACGAGATGCGCGTTGGCGCCCACCACGACGAGCAGTCCGGCAGCCACCAGGAGCCACGCCAGCACAGGCCATTTGGCCCGCTGTGTCACAGGACCGGCCGTCATCGCCGCTTTTCTCCCAGGGAAGCGACGTACAGGGCCAGGATCTTGATCTCCGCCGGGCTCAACCGCTCGTCCCAAGTCGGCATGTGGCCCTGCCGCCCCCCATGGATCGTGTTGATCAGAGTCTGCAGGTCGCCGCCATAAAGCCAGAACTGATCGGTCAGGTTGGGGGCGCCAACCTCGCGGTTACCCTTGCCGTCCTCGCCGTGGCAGGCCGAGCAGGTGGTGAGGAATATCTCCCGTCCGGCCTTCATCTGCTCGATATTCTGCGCCGTGGAGACCGCCGGGTTGGACAGGGACTGGACATAGGTCGCGACGTTCGCAACCTGGGTGCGGTCCAGAATCGCGTCGCGCCCGAAGGCCGGCATCTGCGCGACGCGGGAGTTCTGATGGGGGGAGTTGATGCCGATCCGCATGGTTTCGGCGATCTTCTCCGGTCCCCCGCCCCAGAGCCAGTCCTCATCGGTCAGGTCCGGATAGTTGGCGCGGCCCCGGCCGTCGGCCCCGTGGCAGGCGGCGCAATTGTCGCCGAAGAGTTGGTGGCCGGTCGTCCGGACGACCTTCATCAGGTCCTCGTTGGCCAGGATGTCCTCGTAGCTCGACGTTTCGATGGCCTTCATCCAGGACGCCCGCTGGGCTTGGGCGGCGGTGATGTCCTGCTCCACGATCTCGCGCTGGTTGGTGTTCAGCAGACCCCTGGTATAGGTCGTGATCAGCGGCCAAGTCGGCATCAGGACCCACCAGAGCAGCGCCCACAGGTGCGTGACGATGATGAACATCAGCACGCCGCGCGGCACCGGTGTGTCGAGCTCCTTGATGCCGTTCCACTCGTGTCCCGTGGTCCTGCGACCGCTGACGGGATCAACCTCCTCTACCGCCATGGCTTATCGTCCTCATCGAGAATGCTCTGCTTGGCGTCGTGGAACCGTTTTCGGTTCGCCGGCCAGAACGCATAGATCACCACGCAGATGCTGAAAGCGATCAGGTAGAACAGCCCCCAGCTCTTGGCGAAGCCGACGAGGGTGTCGTGGTCGATGTCCATCTGCCGTCCTCCTGCCCGTCGTCAATTGGTGGGGTTGTTGGTGGGGTTCGGCGCCTGTTCCGGCGCGGCCGTACTGGAATAGGCCGCACTGGTCAGCCGTCCAAGCACCTGAAGATAGGCGACCAGCGCGTCCATTTCGGTGAGCTGGGTGACCACGCCGTCGAAGCCGCTGACCTGGGTCTTTTCGCCATAGCGTTGGGTCACCCCCGCCGCGAACGGGCTGTCGGGCGCCGCCTGCCCGAAGGCGTCGGCGGTGGCGTTGGCGATCATCTCGTCCGTGTAGGGCACGCCAAGCGCCCGCTGCGCCCGCAGGTGCTGCCCGAGATCATCCGTTTCCAGGGCGGTGCGAGCGAGCCAGCTGTAGGCCGGCATGTTGGACTCTGGCACCACGCTACGCGGATTGGTCAGGTGCGCGACGTGCCAGAAGTCGGAGTACTTGCCGCCGATTCGGGCCAGGTCGGGTCCGGTGCGTTTCGAGCCCCACAGCATCGGGTGATCATACTTGGACTCGACCGCGAGCGAGTACGGGCCGTAGCGCTCGACCTCGTCGCGCAGGGTGCGGATCATCTGGCTGTGGCAGGCGTAGCAGCCCTCTCGGATGTAGATGTTGCGCCCAGCCAGCTCCAGCGGGGTGTAGACGCGCAGGTCCGGCGCCTCCTCGACCGTCCCGTGGATGGTGAAGAGCGGCGCGATCTCGACGATGCCACCAACGCTGGCGGCGGCGATGATCGCGACGACGAAGCCGATGGCGGTGCGTTCGATCCTGCGGTGAAACAGTTCAGCCATGATGTCACTCCGCCGGGGTGGCCGCGGCGCCGGGGGCAAGTCCGGTGTCCGGCATGTCCGCCTGCCTCACGGCCATGGGCACTGCGCGCACTGTCATCCAGATGTTGAAGGCGGCGACCATGGCACCGAGCAGGAACAGCAGGCCGCCAAAGGCCCGGGCGATGTAGTACGGATACATGGCGACGAGCGAGTCGAGGAAGGAATAGGCGAGCGCCCCGTCCTGCGTGTAGGTGCGCCACATCAGGCCCTGGAGGATGCCAGAGTTCCACATCGCGAATACGTAGATGAGCGTCCCGGTGACCGCCAGCCAGAAGTGGACCTCCACCAGCACCGGCGAATACATGCGCTCACGCTTCCAAAGCGAGGGAACCAGGGTGTAGATCGAGCCGAAGGTGATGAACGCAACCCAGCCCAGCGCACCCGCATGGACGTGGCCGACAGTCCAGTCAGTGTAGTGGGAGAGCGCGTTGACCGGGCGGATTGCCAAGAACGAACCCTCGAACGTCGACAGCCCATAGAAAACCACCGCCACGAAGATGAAGCGCAGCGTCGCGTCCTCCCTGACCTTCTGCCAGGCCCCGTTGAGGGTGAGCAGCGCATTGCCGGCCGAGGCCCAGGAGGGGACAAGCAGCATCACCGAGAACGTCATGCCGAGGTTCTGCACCCAATGTGGCAGCGCCGTGTAGTGGAGGTGATGCGACCCGGCCCACATGTAGAAGAAGGTGATGCCCCAAAAGCTGAGGATCGAGAGCCGGTAGGAGAAGATCGGGCGCCGCGCCCGGACCGGCAGGTAGTAATAGAGCATCGCCAGGAAGCCGGCCGTGAGGAAGAAGGCGACGGCGTTGTGGCCGTACCACCACTGCACCATGGAATCCTGCACGCCGGCCCAGATGGTGTAGCTCTTGGCGTGGCCGAATGACACCGGGAGGGCGAGGTTGTTGACGATGTGGAGGATCGCCACCACCACAATGAACGCCATGTAATACCAGTTAGCGACGTAGATGTGCGGCTCCTTCCGCCGGGCGATGGTGCGAAGGAAGAGCACGAAGTAGGTGACCCAGACGACCACCAGCCACAGATCGGCATACCATTCCGCCTCCGCGTACTCCTTCGACTGGGTCACGCCCATGAGGTAGCCGGTGACGGCGAGGAGGCAGAACAGGTTGAAGCCGAGCAGCACGAACCACGGGCTGACCTGGCCCGCCAGGCGGGCGCGGGAGGTGCGCTGCACGACGTGGAAGGAGGTGGCGATCAGGGCGTTGCCGCCAAAGCCGAAAATCACGCCGGTCGTGTGGGTGGGCCGCAGCCTCCCGAACCCCGACCAGGCGGCATCGAAGGCGAGGTTCGGCCACGCCAGCTGGGCCGCAGTCCACACGCCCATGAACATGCCGAACATTGCCCAGACGAGCGTCAGGGCGATGCCGGCCTTGATCGGGTCGTCATAGTATTGGGAGAGGCGGTTCTGGTCGGGCTCGGGCTCGTAGTACGACCGCATGACGAGAGCGGCGAGGCCGGCGCCGAAGAGAAGCACGATGAGGCCGTGCACGCCGAGTGGATCGGAGCCGCCGGCCGCAGCCATGGCAATGCCCGCAACGAAGAGGCAAAGAAGGATAACCAGGGCGTTCTGGCGTTCGCCGGTGGTTAGCTGCTGAACCATGCCGATCCCTCTCTGTGCGCCCCTGGCCACCAGGCAAGAGGCCGGGGCGGAGCTGGTCCGAACCCGTTGTCTTGCATCTATTAACTGGCAGCATCGGGCGGTACGTCAACCTCCTGCTAGGCTACGGCTGCTTGGTGTCCGGACACCCTAGGGGATGACCCGCCAGGGCCGGGGCCAGGGCGCCCGCAATGGCGGCGAAGATCGTTGATGCCAGCGTGGGATGTCCGGACCGCGGCCAGGTGCGGAGCGCCGCAGCCATCAGCGGGCGCGAGCCAGGTGCTCGTCTTGCACCCGCCTTTGCGTTCCTTCGCGCATCGACCGCACGTGGTACTGCGCCCCTGTCTCGTCGGGCGGCAGAGGAAGTGTCACCTCCGACACGTCGGAGGAGAACTGCCGCACACGGAGGGGACCTTCGCCACTTGCACAGGGAGGCCAGACGATCGAGCAGGCAGCGGAGGTTATCATCTGGCTGCCGGCGCTGGAGGAAGTTGGGCCAACTGCCTGCTTCCTCATCGATGAAGGGCGGGCGAGGTGGTGAGGGTAACAAACCCGGAAGTTGGGTCGCCTCGACGCATCTCCGTGGGGCGAAGGTGAGACCAGCGCACGGGGCACGGTGAATGTGGCATCGCTTCCCGAGAAGTGGAAGCAATGCCACGGCTTGTCCTGTTCAGATGACCTGTCCGCCGGAGACCTCGGTCCTCTGGGCATTGATCCAGCGGTTGTCTTCCCTCAGCAGGCTGGCGATCATCGGTCCGATATCATCTGGGACACCCACACGGCCCAGCGTGGTCATGTCGGCAAAGGTCTTGTTGACGTCCGGCATGTCGCGAACGGCTCCGCCCAGGAAGTCCGTCTCAATCGCGCCGGGAGCGACAGTATTTACAGCAATGCCGCGCTTGCCCAACTCCTTGGCCATGTACACGCCCAGAACCTCGACCGCGCCTTTCACTGCTGCATAGGCCGAGAAGCCGGGAAACGAGATGCGGGTCAGGCCCGAGGACAGGTTCACGATCCGGCCGCCCTCCGCGATGAGTGGCAGGAGGGCCTGAGTGAGGAAGAACACGCCCTTGAAGTGCACGTTCACCAGCCGGTCGAACTGTGCCTCCGTGCTGTCTTCGAGTGCGGCCATCTCGCCATGGCCTGCGTTGTTGACGAGATGATCGAAGCTGTCGCGCTGCCATGTCTCGCGAAGCACGGACCGACCGCTTCGCGGATCCTGTTCCTGTTGACGGCGCTCTCTCGTGAAGCGTCGCCACATGGCCGTTTCAGTGCTATCATCAACCAGCACGGTCGCGGTGTCGGGCAGCCGGATGGTGCATGTCGCGTCAATCGCTTGGGCTTCATCCGGCGGATCTCCTGAGGGAGAGACAGCCATGGCGACTGCAAGAGCGGAGCGGCGGCTGGCCGCGATCCTGGCCGCTGATGTCGTCGGCTATTCCCGCCTCGTGGAAGATGACGAGGCTGGGACATTGTCGGCCCTGAAGGTTCTGCGCCGGGAGGTGGTCGACCCACTGCTGGCTGAGCATCAGGGTCGCATTGTCAAGCTGATGGGCGACGGTGCGCTCGTGGCGTTCGGCTCGGTCGTCGATGCCGTTGCGTGCGCGGTCGCCATCCAGAAGGCCGTTGCCGAGAACCAGTCCGATATCCCAACGGAGCGACGCATCATCTTCCGGATCGGCGTCAATCTCGGTGATGTGATCCATGAGGTTGATGGGGACCTCTACGGCGATGGCGTCAACATCGCGGCCCGCCTCCAGACCTTGGCAGATCCAGGCGGCGTTTGCATTTCCGGTACGGCGTACGATCACCTCCAGGGCAAGCTCGATTGCGACTACGAGTATTTGGGCGAACGCGAGCTCAAGAACATGGAGCGGCCGGTGCGACTGTACCGCACCCTTCCGAAAGGGATGGCCGCACGAACCGTACCGCCCAGGCTCGCACTGCCGGACCGACCATCCATTGCCGTGCTGCCGTTCAACGCCATGAGCGCCGACCCGGAGCAGGACCTCTTCAGCGATGGTCTCACCGAGGACATCACCACCGCACTGTCGAAGCTCAAGGGCTTCTTCGTGATCGCCCGCAACACGATGTTCACCTACAAGGGAAAGCCCGTGGATGTGCGCGCCGTCGGTCGCGAGCTCGGGATCCGCTATGTTCTCGAGGGGAGTGTCCGCAAGTCCGGCAACCGTGTCAGGGTGACCGCGCAGCTCATCGATGCGGCCTCCGAAGCCCATCTCTGGGCCGAGCGGTACGACGGCGACCTCGGCGACATCTTCGTCATTCAGGACGAAATCACCGCAAGCGTCGTCGGCCGCATCGGGCCGGAACTCCTGGCGGCAGAGCATGCCCGCGAAAGCCGCAAGCCGCATCATGGCCTCGATGCCTGGGAATGTGTCGTGCGGGCCGTGTTCCTGTGTTCCCAGTTGTCTGAGGAGAGTAGCCGGAAGATGCTCCCCCTGCTCGAACGGGCAATCGGATTAGCTCCCGACTATGCCCAGGCCCTCGCCATGAAAGGTTGGATTACGATGTGGCGCGCGTTCCAGGGGTGGGAGGACATGGGATGCGCCCTGGCACTTGCCAGGGATGTCGTCCAACAGGCCATTGCCGCAGACGACAAGGAACCGTGGGCTTACCTAGCGCAGGCTATGACGGCTTATGCGACGCGTGACGATGCCCTGGCGATGGCAGCGGTCAGCCAGGGTGTCGCGATCAACCCCAACTCAGCGTTTGCACATGGGCAGTTGGGACTTGCGCATGCCAACGGAGGCCGCGCGGCGGAGGCCATTCCTTGCATTGACTATGCCCTCAGACTGAGCCCGCGCGAGGCTTTCCTCGGCGACTTTCAGTTCTACTACGCCAAGGCTTACTTCCAGGGTGCGAATTATGAGCTTGGATTGAGCTATGCGCGGGAGGCGCATCGCTTGCGGTCCGGCCACGCATATCCGCTGGTGATTGGCGCGGCCTGTGCTGGACTTCTGGGCGACCACGAGGCCGCCACGGACTTGCTCGGGCGGCTCAAGTCGCTCGTCCCTGACATCTCACGGGACGCGGTCGGAGCAGCGGATGCTTTCGTCCGCGCCGAGGATCGGGCGCGCCTGATCGAGGGACTTGCCCGTGCCGGACTGGATTGACGAGTTGGATTGACCTCGAGAACCGATCGCTTACCGTTGGAGGGCGTTCCCGGCAGCATGTCTCGACGACTTTCGGAATTGTGCAGCGGGGAAGCCCCACTCGCGGTCTCCCCGACAAAGCTGCCAAAACGAAGGTCGCTTCAGCTATCGCTGAAATGCTCCCTGTGAGGGGCTCATTGCGAGTAACGGCGTCCAGACGCTGGAAGGCGTGGCTCAGATCTGGTGGTGCTTGTTACCGAATGCCAGACCGATGCAGCGGCGATCCAGTCACACGGAGCGGTCCGTTCCATTGCGGCATTCCGCGCAATGAACTTGTGAACCAGGACCGTCCGGTTCTGGCACAAGGCGGACAGTTCCCATCCAAGATCTTCCGGCATGTGATCCGGCTACTTTTCGGCTTACCCTCAGCTGCCGCGACGAGGAGGGACTCGCGGCCGGATGTTGGCTTGGCATGTCCTGTGAGACCATCCGCAGATGGATGCCCGGACTCGGTTCAACCGTCGTCCGCGGCGTCCGGCAACTGTGGTGCGCTCGATACGGCATTCGGTAGCAAAAGCCACCAGACACAACTGAACTTATCCGGTAGCATCCCGCTCCATTCCTGGAGCGGGGCGATCCAAGGAAGGGAGAGGGCGGTGTCGCAATACCGAATCTGGACCGCAGCGTTCCTGTTCCACGCGATCATCGGAGCGGCTGCTGCTGCACCCGAGCACGGGGTCGGAGTCCGCTCCATGGCGGCATCCGCACCAGTTCGGGGCGAATCTATGGAGCTGACCGTCTGGTACCCGACGGACGCGGAGGGCTCTGCCGAGACAACCGGGAGGAGCAAGGTCTTCAAGGGAACACCAGCGCTTCGAAATGCACCGGTCGCCAAGGGTCAATACCCTGTCATCGTGCTGGCCCACGGCGGCCTCCGGGCTGCTCCGTACCACGAGGGCTGGATTGCATCCTCCCTGGCGGCTCGCGGCTACATCGTCGGCGTGCCGCGGCCGCCAGCCCTCGGCCCGAAGGACGCCAGGAAAGCCGTCCAGGAACTCTGGCTGCGCCCCGCCGACCTCTCGGCGGCGCTCGCGGCCCTGGAGAGTGACTCGGTCCTCTCCAACCGGATCATGCCGGGTAAAGCGGCTGCCGTAGGCTTCTTCCTCGGCGGCACGTCCGTTTTGGCCCTTGCCGGGGCTCGCCTCGACCCGAACAGTTATGGCCGCTCATGCGATCGGCCCGAGGCAGGGGTGGACTGCGCCTGGTTCGCAAGTGTCGGTGTCGACCTGAAGAGGGTTGATGCCGAAAACCTCGGTCGGTCCCACCGGGATGAGCGGATCAAGGCCGTCATCGCAGTCGATCCTGAACTGAGCACCAGCTTTGCTCCCGAGAGCCTGGCGGGGATCAGGATCCCAGTTGATGTCATCAATCTCGGGTCTCCAGGCACGATAGCCCCTGCCGTCGAGGCGTCCGGGCTCAAGGCACGTATCCCTGGCTCCCGCTACGGCGCCATCTCTGACGCGACGAGCTTCAGCGCGTTCAATCCATGTACGCAGGATGGGCCTGCCCTGCTGCGGGAAGAGGGGGACGACGATGCGATCTGCGGTGACGGCAAGCGGCCCCGCGAGGAGATTCACCGAGAGATCGCAGGGAAAATCGCGGATGCTCTGCATCGGAGCCTGTCGGCACCGCTATGACGCAGTGGGGCGATTCTGATGCCGCGCGCCCGGGGAGCAATGAATGTGAAGAGTGTCGCCAAGAGCCTCATCGTGCTGGACCTCCTGGCCTTCGCCGCAACGGTTGGCGCCGCCTGCTCCGTTGGCAATCGCTCCGCTACTGAGTTGCTCGATGTCGCGACCTACGTGGGTCTTGGAATTGGAGCGGTCGGGGCAATGATGTTCGTAGGCTCGACCTCCGGCTAGGCGCCCTGTTCGATTTATCGCAGTCGAAACACCGGTTCCTGCGAATCAACAGGACTTAGCCAGCGAATAACCGAGTGGAAAGCAGTTTCTTGCCGAAGGTGATATTGAACGAGATTGCCAAGCCAGGAGCACGTTAAACTGTCCAGTAGTGTTGCGCATAAAATTTGTGCTTCACAATTTACAAAGCAAAAATTAAGTATTTCATAGTTACTGTTAATGTATACTGCAATAAATATCGTATCGTTCACAATTTTATTATCGGATTTGAGCATTTTTATCTAAATATAATTCCCTATGCCTATAATTACCTAAGGTAAATTTAATTATAAGCATATTTATATTGTCGACTTTACTTCGATTGGCGTTAATGATAGCTCGGCTACCTTAGGTCGCCCATCTCCCCGAAAACCATCGGCTTGCGCCGGTGCATACAACCTGCAGCCGTCTTCGCTGCCGAGCGGGACTGCACGAGTCCACGAGATCCCTCGCATGAAAGTTCTGTCCATATTCGGAACGCGCCCCGAGGCGATCAAGATGGCCCCGCTCATCAAAGCGCTCGAGGCCGAGCCGGATCTCGAGTCGGTGGTCTGCGTAACGGGTCAGCACCGGGCGATGCTCGATCAGGTTCTCGGTCTTTTTGACATTCGCCCGGACCATGATCTCGACGTCATGGTTCCGAACCAGACTCTGAACGGATTATCGGCCCGCGTGCTGGGGACGCTCGATGACCTGTTGATGGAGATACGGCCGGATCGGGTATTGGTTCATGGTGATACGACGACAGCCATGGCTGCGTCCCTGGCCGCCTTCCACCGACGGATTCCGGTTGGACATGTCGAGGCGGGACTGCGCACGTATGACATCAACCAACCATGGCCGGAGGAACTGAACCGACGCATTGTCGACGTCGCCAGCGATCTGCTCTTCGCGCCGACGGCACGGGCACGGGACAACCTCAATGGCGAGAGGCTTGAAGGACGCATTGTCGTGACCGGCAATACGGTCATCGATGCCCTGCGCCTGACCGTCGATCGGCTCGACCGTGACACGGATTTGCAGGCGGATCTCGACGCCCGGTTCGGCCAGCTTCGGAAGGATAGGAAGCTCATTCTCGTGACCGGTCACAGGCGGGAAAACTTCGGCGCCGGGTTCGCCAATATCTGCTCCGCATTGTCCACATTGTCCCTTAGGACCGATCTTGAGATCGTCTATCCGATCCACCTGAATCCGAATGTCCGCGGTCCAGTACGCGAAGCGTTGGCCGACAGGCCGAACGTCCATCTCATCGAGCCCCAGGATTATGTTCCGTTCGTTCATCTCATGCAGCGGGCTCACGTGATCCTGACGGATTCGGGCGGCGTGCAGGAGGAGGCTCCCTCCCTTGGAAAGCCTGTTCTCGTTATGCGCGACGTGACCGAAAGGCCCGAGGCTGTTGCCGCCGGGGCCGTGCGGCTCGTGGGGACCGATCCGGAGCGCATCGTCAGCGGGGTCACGGCGCTTCTCGACGAGAAAGCTGCTCTGTCGACCTTCGCCCCACACCGGAATCCCTATGGCGACGGACATGCAGCAGCACGCATCGTTGCGGCTCTGACAGGGAAATCCTTCGAGGAATTTTCTCCGAAAACTCCAGATTCCTCGGCACTTGCTGCCGAATGAACGCCGGAACACACCTCCCATGATGAATTTTCGCCCATACCGCGCCCCACGGGCCTTCAAAGCCTTTGTAACGGCGGCCGTTCTTACGCTCGCCGGCAGACCCGATGCGGTTGCCGCCAGCGAGGTTGCGGATGCCATCACCCAGCTCACGTCGGACAGGATGATCACACGTGAGCTCAGCCTGAAGGATCTCGGGATCCGCGAGCCGATTGTCCTGAATTCGTCCGATGCCCGCCGCGAGATCTTCCTGCCGGTTCCCCCGGGTGTTCCGATCGTCGACGCAAGCCTGCAACTCGATGCGCATTATCTGCGCGGGGAGGGGGGGCGGACGGCCTTCGTCCTGTCGTTCGATGGCTATCCTGTTTCGTCCCGTTCCTTCACGCAGCCGGAAGGAAGCGCTGATCTCGTGATCGGCGTGGATGGCTCGCCCCGTGCCACCGGCTTCCTCCGCGTGGGGGCTGCCTGGTCGTCCATCGTGTCGGAGCGTGCCTGCGCCAGCGAGCGCACCAGCGGCAACATTCTCAGGATTGCTCCAACGACCCGGCTGCACTACCGCTACGATGGCAGGGCCGTTCACGATCTCGCCGCAGCCTGGGCGGCGCTTCCCCCGTCCGTCACCGTAGCCGTTGCGGGCCAGGCCATGGCCAAGGACACCTATGACGCCGCATGGCGGATCGGCGTCGCCCTGGAGAGGGCCGGCAAGCGCGCCATCGTGAAGGCCCTGCCGTCTCCCGGCGACAAGGTCGATCTGACCGGTGTCGTTGTTCCCGAAGCCTTGCGCTCCATTCCGGCGTTCAGAAACCTCGTCGGAGCGGAGAGTCTGACGATCTCGGATCCCGCCGAGGTCGGTGCGCTCCTGCTTCTCGGCGCTTCCTCCGTTCAGGCGCAGGTGGCCATTGCCGACCAGGAGTTCAGGTCCAAGGTGGATGCCGCGCTCGCGGCGCTCGACCGCCAAATCGAAGCCGCTGCGCCGGATGCCAGAGCGGTTCTGTCCAAATGGCGATCGGATGCAATGAGCGTCGCGAATATGCCTCTTGAGGCTGGTGCGGTGCGCCTCATGCACTTGGCCGGACAGCCTCTGATGGCGGTTGCGCCCGATGCCGGCGCCAAGGCTGCCGGTCTGTTCGACGAACTGTGGCGCCGGCTTGCGGTGTCCAGGTCGGTCGTGATCCGCAGCGTCAACGACAATTCCGGCGATATCTCGGCCGTCTCTCTGGCCCGGCTCGGAGGCACGGCCACGAGCTTCGATGTGCTGGAGCGGGGGGATTGGTCCGCCACCTTCGACCTGGGCGCCCTGGCCTCCGACGGACGTGTGCCGTCCCGTCTCGAACTCGATGTCTCCGCCGCCCCGGGCGCGACGACGACGCGTCCCGTCGCGTCGGTCTTCATCAATGACATGCTGCTCGGCGCCAAGCGCCTGGATGCCAACGGGCAGCCGGAGCATATCGGGGTGGAGGTGCCGTCCTATGTGCTCAAGCCGCAGAACGTGCTGCGCGTGTCGTTCCAGCGGCAATCGGCGGGCGAGCCCTGCCGGGAAACGCCGCAGGCCTATCCCGTCGCGATCCTGCCGACGAGCCGCCTCCTGTTGGAGCAGGCGCCGCCAGCCGACGATTTCGCTGGCGTGATACCCCGTCTGGCCGGACCCGCCGCATTGATCGTCCCCGACGCCTGGCTGACCAGGGCCCCCGGAACGCTGGCAATCGCAGTTCGACTTGCCAATGCAGCGGGGTTGTCTCCCGTGCGGGCCTCGTTCACGACAAGCTCTGCCCCCGTAAAGCCCGATCGGCCGTTCCTGGCTCTCGATGTGCGGCTCGAGGGAACCACAGAGAAGGTCAAGGTGGAGGGCGACCGCCTCATCATTGCCGGCCGGGACAGCAGCAATCTGCTCGATGTCACGGGTCTCGACGGCCTTGGAGCGGTCAGCGTCGTCAGAGCACAGGAGCAGCCCGGACTGGTCTACGGCACGGTCGGTAATCGCCCGCCGGCATTCGGGACCCCCTTTTCCCTGACCGAGGGCGATATCGCCGTGCTCGGGCCCGAGGGCGTCCTGGCCCAGATCGATACCCGCGACCCGTTCGGCAACCGGCTGGCGCGCAATGACCGCAAGACCTGGCTTCAGGAACTGTGGGGCAAGGTCGCGTGGGGAGGCTCAGCGGCAGCGTCGGGACTCCTCCTGCTGATCGTCCTCCGAGCTCGGCAGGTGCGGCGGCGCCGCTCCGGTGGCGGTCACTGATCGCCCGCCGCCATGCTGACCTATGGGCCATATCTTATCGCCGACTATTACGCCGCGCTGGAGAAGGTCGCGGCAGGTGTGGCCATTTTCATCTTGATCTCCAGCCTCGACGATCTCTTCATCGATGCCTGGTACTGGATACGGGAGGCGTATCGGACGCTGGTCGTCAATCGCCGATACATGCCTCTGACCCCGGAGCAGCTGCGGGAGAGGGATGAGCAGCCTCTCGCCATCATGATCCCGGCATGGCTCGAGTATGACGTCATTGCGCCCATGCTCGAGAACATGGTGACGGTCCTCGATTACCGGCAATATGCCATTTTCGTTGGCACTTACGTGAACGATGCCGCCACCATCGCCGAGGTGGAGCGGATGAAGCGGCGCTACAAGCAGCTCGTGCGTGTCGAGGTTCCCCATGAGGGCCCGACCTGCAAGGCGGATTGTCTCAACTGGGTGATCCAGGCCATCCACCTTCACGAGCAGCAGCACGATATCCAGTTCGCCGGTGTCATTCTCCACGACAGCGAGGACGTGCTGCATCCGCTGGAACTCAAGTTCTTCAACTACCTGTTGCCGCGGGTCGACCTCATACAGCTGCCCGTGACGTCGCTCGAGCGCGACTGGTACGAACTCGTCGCCGGCGTCTACATGGATGAGTTTGCCGAATGGCATGCGAAGGACCTCATCGTCCGCGAAAGCATGACCAGCGTCGTGCCGTCCGCAGGGGTCGGCACCTGCTTTTCGCGGCGCGCCCTGTCGGCACTCATCGAAACGACCAGCAACCAGCCTTTCAATACGGACAGTCTGACGGAAGACTACGATATCGGGATCAGACTTGCCCGCCTCGGCATGAAGTCCATCATGGCGCGGTTCCCGGTTCAGTTCCAGGTTAAGCGAAGCACCTGGTTCGGCTATGGGCGTCCCAGGGAACTCACCCTGACGATGCCGCTCTGCGTCCGCGAATTCTTTCCCGACACGTTTCGAGCGTCCTATCGTCAGAAGGCGCGCTGGACCCTCGGAATCGGACTGCAGGGCTGGTCGCAGATCGGGTGGCGCGGATCGCTTGCCCACAAGTATTTGCTAATCCGGGATCGCAAGGGGATCCTGACGAGCCTCGTCACGATCTTGGCCTACGGGCTGCTCGCGCAGTTCATCCTGTTCCAGGCCGCTGCCAGTGCAGGATGGTGGACGGCTCAGTATCCGTCGATCTTTGCGACCGAGGAGTGGCTCGGTACCGTCATCTGGCTGAATGTGGTGGCCTATGCATTACGCCTCGCGCAGCGCGTCTATTTCGTGACACGTCTGTTCGGCTGGGTGCATGGCGTGATGTCCATCCCGCGGCTCGTCGTCGGCAACGTCGTGAACTTCATGGCGACGATCCGGGCGTGGAAGATCTTTCTCTCGCATCACCTCCTCGGCACCCGCATCGTTTGGGACAAGACAATGCACGATTTCCCGAATGCCGAGGCATTGGTCCGTGACCGGCAAAGGCTTGGCGAACTTCTCGTGGCTTGGCAGGCCGTGGACGAGAAAACCTTGCAGAGCGCCCTGACGGAGCAGGCGCAGCGGAGCGTTCCTTTGGGACGCATCCTGGTTTCCCGTGGGGATCTCGATGAAGAGACGCTGGCAGAGGCAATCGCCTTCCAGGCAGACCTGTCGCGCATTCATCTTGATGCGGACCTCGTGCAGGCGAGCTTCGGTCTGCTGCCAATCGACCTGTGTGTGCGGGAGAGGCTGCTGCCGGTAAGGAGCGGGAAGGGGCTGCCCGTGCTGATCGCCGCCGCAAAGCCCATTGGAACGGAGACTCTCAAGGAACTGCGCTCCCTCCTGGGCTATGAGCCGGAACAGCGGATCGCGCGGGAAAGTGAGATCGCCGCGGGTCTGCGTTTGCTCCGCGGTTCTTCTTATTCTTTCCAGGACAATGGCATGCCCCTTCTGGGAGATATTCTCCTGGAGAGAGGTTTGGTCGATCCCGAGGCGCTTGCAGCTACCCTCAGATTGTATCGTCCCGACCAGCACGGACGCATCGGCGATTTCCTGGTGAAGCAGGGGATCGTCACGCGCGGCGCGATCCACGAGGCCGTGGGCGTGCAGCAGCAGATCTTGTCACTTGCAGAGGCCTAGACCACAGCCTATGCCACGGCAGATTTCACAGTTTCCCGCGCCCAGCCAGAGGACATGATGCCCGACAAGATCCGATTCTGTCGTCATATGATGTTCTCCCTGATCGGAGCGGCCGGATTGCTCGCGATGGCGGGAGGAGCATGGGCTCAGGATGCCGGAGAGCTGCCGCTGACCGGGCCAGCCTATGAGATCGCGAGCCAGGCCTATGAAGCTTTCGAGCGCAGGGATTACGCAACAGCCATCGCACGGTCGCGGGAGGCGATCCGTCAGCGCCCCGATGTCAGCAGGCTAAAGCGCCTGCTCATTGAGGCACTGATCGCTTCGGGTGCTCCAGAGGAAGCCGACAAAACAGCCTCTGAATTCATCGAAGCGGGCATCCAGGATCCTGAACTGGTTCGACAGCGAGACCGTGCGCGAGAGCAGATTGCCCGGCGATCCGCTCCAACGACAGCCGGATCGGAAGTGCCGCCTCAAGGGGCCGCTGCCACCCCGCATGCCGAGAAGCCCGGTACGGCCGATGCGCAAGCTGTAAAGCCTCTGGATCACCCCCATTCCTTGCAGGCGCAGCAGACTGCCGATCCGGCTTTCCAAGCGGCCGACAGCGCCTATAAGGCCTATGCGCACAAGGACTACGCGACAGCTATCGCGCAGGCTCGCAAAGCCCTGATGCTGAAGCCGGGCAGCCGGGATTACCGGCTTCTTCTGATCAATGCCCTTTCGGCCGGCCAACGGACGCAGGAGGCGGACAGGATCGCGACTGCCGCCCTGGCGGAATTCCGGGGCGATGGCGAAATCCTCGCTCAACGCGGCTACGTCCGCGTCGCACTTCGCCGATACGCCGCCGCTGCGGACGATTTCGCTGCCGCCCTGCGAAGCCGTCAATCGCCCGTGCGGGATCGACGGGCTCTCCTGCTCGCGCTGTCCGATGCGGCACTGGTGGCGAAGCAGCCACAGCGCGCCCTCGATGCCCTCGAGCGGCTGAAAGGAGAGGGTAGCTATGCGGTCACGGCCCGCCGAGGCTTCGCCCTTCTCGCCCTCGACCGGCGTGAGGAGGCTCTCCAGGCCTTTCAGCGTGCCGCCGCCTCCGAGGCGACCCGTCAAGAAAAGGCAACGGCGACGAGCGCCGAGATCAGGCTTCTGGCCGATCTGGGCCACAAGGACGAAGCGCGTCGACGCTTTGCCGAGGCCCAGGACGTCTTGACATCTCTTTCGAGCCTCGATCTTGCGTATCTGGCCAACCGCGTCGGGGACGATCAGAGCGCAGGACGGAATTTCGAGCGCGCCCAGGCCGCCGGCCAGCTCAAGGGCGCAGGCTACCTGGATGCAGCCTATACGGCAAAACGGCTGTCCATGAACGATCGGGCGACGGATCTCTTCAAGGCCGGCATCGATGCGGCCGAGAGCGGGCAGCTGGCGCTTGAGCCGCAGCAGCTTTTCGGCCTTCGCCGCGAGGTTGCCGAGTTGGAGCGCAGTTGGGGTGCCTATGCCAGCCTGACCTATGGCGCCGTCGGCGTGGCGCCAGGCATCCCGTCCGCACCGACGCCTCCGGGCGGAAACGTGCTGCAGGCCGGAACGGAAATCTACTGGCGCCCGCCCGGAATCGGTTATCGCAACGGAGCGCTTGTCGAGGTCTTCGGACGCGTTTTCGAAACCCTGAGCGATGAAACCCACGGTCCGACCGGAATCTCGACCGCGCAGGGCTATGTCGGTGCACGGTGGAAGCCGTTCAGCACCATGAACCTCGTGCTGGAGGCGAGCCGGCTATTTCCCATCGGCAAAATTGCCCGCACCGATAGCCTTCTCCGCGTTGCCTATTCGGACGGTTACGGAACGGATCTGCGGGTCGATGTTCCGGACTGGTGGACATGGCAGGTTTACGGAGATCTCGGATACTACGTCGAAGAGAAGCAGACGGTCGGTACCTTCGAGGCGCGTGCCGGGCGCAGCTTCCGGCTCGACGGCATCAGCAACAGACTCGTCCTGACCCCGTTTCTGGCGATCGGCGGCGGATACGACAGCTCGCTCGCGACCCCCGAGGCCGTGGGCGCCGGCGCCGGGCTCAACCTCCGCTACTGGTTCCGCGAAACACGGTATACCGCGCCGATGTCTTCGCTCGACATCAATGTCCAATATCGCGCGAGGCTGGGTGGAGATGACCGCGCGCAGGGTGTTTTCGCCGGTATCACCCTGTCCTATTGATGAAGGCGGGGCCGGCTTATGGACCACTCCGGGTTCATCCTCTCAAGGGAAAGAAGATGCCATCCCGCTCGTGGCTCATGCTGGCCCTGGTCATCGCATCGGCGCTTCTTGCGACCCTTCTCTCGCGCGCGCTGCGCACCGGTCACACGGATCTGGTGAAGGGCATCGTCTGGCAGGTCGATAATGCCACCGTTGACATCCGCGGCCGGTGGGAGCGGATTGGAGCGCACCAGCTTCTTGTGCAATGGACGGTCGTGGATGACGTCGCGTTCGTCCCCGATGCCGGCGTGCGACCTGCGCCGCAGTTGCCTGATTGGACGCGAATCTCGAAAGAGCCCTGGGCAAAGGAGGTGATCCTCGGCATGGCGGGCCGGTTCAGGGAGACCGAAGCGCGTGCCCGAATGGCAGAATTGGCTGCTCTGTCAAAGCACCTCGCTCGGCTTCCCACTCCTTTGAATGTCGTGGGCTGGTATTTTCCCGTCGAGGTCGATCCGACCTGGGCCGATGCTCCTCACATGGCCTCGCTCCTGATGCAGTTTCCGAGGCCCCTTTGGATTAGCGTCTACGACAGCGCCAATGTCGGTGCGGACGTGCTGGCCGATTGGCTCGTCTCATGGCTGCCGACAGATGTCGGCGTGATGTTCCAGGATGGCGTCGGCGTTCATGCCCGTGACGCTTCCGTCGCGCGTCACTATGCCAATGTGCTCTCGGTCAAATTGGGAGCTTCGCGCGTCCGCATTATTGCTGAGGCGTTCCGTCCCGATCCCAAGGGAGGATTCCGCTCAGCCACTGCAGGGGAAGTCGCATCCCAGATCTCTGTCTATGACGGCTATGATGTCTATCTCTTCGACGGCCCTCACTATGTCTCGGAAGATCTTATCGCTCAGCTGAGGGAGCACCGTCAGGTCGACGCCAAGTGACCAGACGACGGTGGCGAGAAGTGTAGGCTCGCCACCAGCCGGCGCCCCCACTGGGTCTGACGCCGCTGCTATGCCGGCAGGACGATCACCTTCGTCTTGACCGGTGTTCGTGAGTACAGGTGGATCATATCCTGACTGAGGAGTCCGACGCAGCCGCTTGTGATGCCCTTGCCGATCGACTCGGCCTCGCTGCTGGCGTAGATCGTATAGAGCGTGTACGCGCCGTTCTGATAGAGATAAAGCGTGCGGGCGCCGAGCGGATTGTCGAGGCCGCCCGGCATGCCGCGGGCGTATTTGGCCGCCTCGGGCTGGCGACGGATCATCTCCTTGGGCGGGGTCCAGGTCGCCCATTCGGCCTTGCGCCCGACATAAGCGTCACCGCTCCACCGGAACCCGTCGCGGCCGACATTGGCACCATAGCGGGTTGCCGATCCGTCGTCCTCGATGCGGTAAACGTAGTAATTCCCGGGGTCGACGATAATCGTACCGGGCGCCTCTTTGGTCTCGTAGCGAACCGTCCTGCGATAATATTTCGGATCGACCTTGCTGACATCGACTGCTGGGATCGGGAATTTCTCATCGGGCACCGGCCCGTAGACCCTCGACGCCTCGGCGAAGCTCATGCCGTCGGATGTCGCGCAACCGGCCAGCCCCAGCGCCCCGAGGCCGGCGGCCGAGCCGACCAGAAACGACCGGCGGCTAAGAAGCCCCGCCCGACGCCCGAGCAAAGCTCCCTCGTCTATCTCTCCCGCATCGGCATTCCCACCGTCCATGATCATGATTTGGCCGCTTCCCATGTCCTGTTGCCCGACGAGACAATACTCCGGCATCCACCCGCTGAACGTCTTGCTGAGCTTCAGATTGCCGCCACACGGCTCGATTGGCAAGCCCGGGCCCTCGCTGCGCGGGGCCCGCCATGCACCAAGGTCGGTCAAGGTCCACGCGGTTCCGTAGCCTCCCTGAGCGCCTGGTTATCACCGGAGCAGCCCCGGGGCCCGTTCAAGGGCCTGTGCGATCCTTCGGTGCAGCCCGGTCGATCACAGAGTCTGGCCGAGGTCCGTCATCAGGTTGTACAGGCAGTCCCCGCGCGCCGTAATTGTCGGGAAGCGCCTGCAGCTGACCATGCCGCTCGTCGGGAAACGGAGCAGCACCGGCGGCTTCAGGGGACTCTCGTAGGAATGAAGGCAGCCTGCCTCCTGGCCTGCCTCCACGACGTCTCCGACCGCGACGAACGGCTGGAACAGACCGCTCTCGGTCGCGTAGACCGCGGCATTGCGGCCAAGCGAGCTCATCAGGCGGCACCCGGCTTTATCCCTCACCGCCATGTCCGGAACGATACCGTAATGCTTGAGAACCCGGCGGACCCCGGATTCAGCGATCGCCAGGCCGGCGGGCGAGAGGGTCGCGCCTCCGCCGAGTTCCGTCGTGAGGGCCGGAATGCCCCGCTTCTCGGCCGCGGCGTAGAGAGTCGTGGCTCCGCCGCCTCCCGCGCCGTCGGTGAGCACGCCGACCGGAGCGTCGAAGGCCCCCAGCAGTTCCCGCACCGCCTCCTGGTGCCCGGGCGTCAGCCCCGGCCGGGCCAGCGCGAGCGGAAGATATTCGAGCGAGCGTCCGCCAGAGTGAAGATCGATCACCAGATCGGACATCGGGAACAGGATGTCGTCGATATAGTGGGCGAGCATCTCGGTCGGCGATCCATGGGCATTGCCCGGAAAGAGGCGGTTGAGATTGCCCTCGTCGATCGGGGACACCCGCTGGCCCGCCGCCACTGCCGGATAATTCAGGGACGGGAGGATGATGATCCGCCCGTTGACCTGGGACGCGGAGATTTCACGGGCCAGCTTGATCAGGGCAATCTGACCTTCGTACTCGTCACCATGGTTCCCAGCTGAGAGCAGGACCGTCGGGCCGCTGCCGTTCCGGATGCAGATCAGCGGAATCGGAATCCAGCCATAGGCCGACATGTTCGACGAGTAGGGAAGCCGGAGGTAGTCCGCCTGCTTGCCGTCCCGATCGAAATCGACGGCCGTCCAGATGCGGGTGGTGTTCGACACGATGTGATCTCCAGTGGCAATGGGACGTATCAAATGAGGACTTTGCCGGGTCAGAGGATTTGTCCGAGAAAAGCCTTCGTCCGCTCGCTTTGCGGGTTCGTAAAGAACTCCGACGGAGGAGCGCTCTCGACGATGCGTCCGCCATCCATGAACACGATCGAGTCGGCCACCTTGCGAGCGAACCCCATCTCATGCGTGACGCACATCATCGTCATGCCGTCCCGGGCGAGCTCGATCATGACGTCGAGGACCTCGTTGATCATCTCGGGATCGAGCGCGGAGGTGGGCTCGTCGAACAACATCACCTTCGGCTTCATGCACAAGGCGCGCGCGATCGCGACACGCTGCTGCTGCCCGCCAGAGAGCTGGCTCGGGAACTTGTGTACCTGCTCAGGGATCCTGACCCTTTCCAGATAGTGACGTGCAATGTCCTCGGCCTCCTGGCGCGCGATGTTGCGGGCGCGCCGCATCGCCAGAGTGCAGTTCTGCAGGACCGTGAGGTGAGGGAACAGGTTGAAGTGTTGGAAGACCATACCGACATCCCGCCGCAGTTCGTGCAGGCGCTTCGCGGCCGCTCCTACCTCCTGGCCGTGGATGAAGATCTGGCCGTCCTGATGGCGCTCAAGCTGGTTCACGCACCGGATCAACGTCGACTTGCCGGATCCCGACGGCCCGCAGACAACGACCTGCTCTCCCGCATGGATGCGCAGATCGATGTCCTTCAGCACATGGAACTTGCCGTACCACTTGTTCAGCGACAGGATGTCGACCGCAACCTCGCGTGGCGCCGCGATACTGCATCCGGTTGTCAGGCTGGTGGTTTCCATCACGATGTCCGGTTAGCGTTTGGCGGATTTCAGGAGCCGGGTTTCCATCAGCCGCACGACCTGGGCGATTGAGACCGCGAGGACCAGGAAGATGCCCCCGACGGTCAACATGGGTTCGGCATATCTGAACGTGTCGGATGCAATCTCCATCGCCTGCCCGAGCATCTCCGGGACCGCGATGATCGCGAGATACGGCGTCGCCTTCAGGATCGACACGAAATAGTTCCCCATCGGGGCCGCAATGTTGCGCAGCATCTGGGGCGCGATGACGAAGACCACGATATCGAGCCGCCTGAGGCCGAGCGCATGCGCGGCCTCGAACTGGCCACTCGGGATCCCGTCGATTCCGGCTTTGAACACCTCCGCCAGATACCCGCTGTAGTACAGGCTCAAGCCGAGGATGCCGACCACGTAGGACGGAAGGGTGACCCCGTAGAACGGCAGGACGAAATACAGGAAGTAGAGCTGTACCAGGACGGGAGTTGAGCGGATGAAGTCGATCACGAACCGCATCACGTAAGACATGACGCGGTTGCAGCGGCGCAGGATCTCGAAGGCGAATCCCAGAACTGCCGCGCCGAGGCAACTAGCGATCGTGACCCAGACGGTCGTCCCCAGGGCGGACAGAATGATCGGCAGGCTCGCGATGGCGAAATCAAAATTAAAGGTCACCACGGGTCCTTTCGCTGACCGCCACCCGTTTCTCCACCCACCGGCCGAGGATCGTGGCCGGATAGCAGACGATGAAATAGGCAACGAGAAGGGCCGAATAGGTGCCGACCGGGTCGTATTGGAGCTGCGAGATTTCCTTGGCTCGGAACGTCATGTCGGTCAGGGTGATCAGGGACACCAGGGCGGTTCCCTTGATCAGCTGGATGAACTGGTTGATGAAGGTCGGAGTCATGGCCTTGAAGGCCTGCGGCAACTCGATCAACGCAAGGATGTGCAGGCGGCGCAGGCCGAGGGCCCTGCCGGCCTCGACCTGGCCGGGATCGAGCGCCTGCAGGGCCGCACGGACGGCCTGGCTGCCGTAGCCGCCGATATTGAGCCCGAGAGCCACCGCCCCGACGGTGATGCCCGACAGGGTGATGCCGAAGCTCGGCAGCGTGTAGTAGAAGACGAACAGCAGAACGATGACGGGTGAGCTGCGCCAGAACTCGATGATCGCCGTGACGATCCATCGCGCCGGCCCGCTGGTGAAATGCTGCAGTATTCCGAACACGAGCGCGAAAGGCACGGCGTAGGCCATCCCCCACAGAGTGACGGTGGCCGTGACGCCGAAGCCTTCAAAAATGCCGGCCAGGATCTCAACGAAGCTCATCCCCGCATATCCTCAATGTCGCATGAGCGATCAGTCGCCCTTGCAGACATCCGCGGTCTTGATGTCGGGCGCCATTTCGGCATCGGTGAAGCCGTAGGCCTCCATGATCTTCTTGACCGTGCCGTCGGCCTTCAGCTTCGTCAGGCGATCATTGAACAGGTCGCGAAGCGCCGCGTCGTTCGTCCGGAACGCGATGGCCGTATACATGGCGGACGGAAGGCCGTTCTCCTTGGTGAGGCCCGTGAACGGCAATGCCCGCTCGAGACCCTTGACGTTCTTGTCCTCCAGCAGGGAAACGACGCTTGGCGCCGAGAGCGTCGCCGCATCGGCACGCCCGCCAAGTACGGCGGAGACGAGGTCGGTCGTCTCGTGGAGCTGGAGAATCTGGTCTTGCGGAACTCCCGCCGCAATGGCGTTCTTCGTATTCTCGGTGCCCCGGCCGCCGGCAAGACGGATCTTCGGATTCGACGCGATGTCCGCATAGCTGTGGATGTTCAGCGGATTGCCTTGCTTGACGATGAGCCCATCGCCGACCGCGAGGTCCGGCTCGCTGAAGATCACTTCCTGGCAACGCTTGGGCGTGATCGCGATTCCGGAAGCGATCATGTCGAAACGATTGGCGTTGAGGCCCGGGATGAGCGCTCCGAACTCCGAGATGACGAAATTGATGTTCTTGATGCCGAGCGGCTCGAGCGCCGCCTTGACCAGATCAGGGTGATAGCCCCGGACTTCGCCCGTGCTGCTGCGGAATCCCCAGGGTGCCCGGTTGTGGATGCCGATCGTCAGGGTTCCACTGGCGAGGCGCTCCTTCGCGTCAGTCTGGGCATGCGCCATGGGTCCGCTGCCGGTCCAAGCCACGAGCGCAAGCGCCGCGAGACCTGCCTTGATAGTCAGTCTTCTGTTCATGTTCAACATCACATGTCCCTCTCGTTGTTGGTTGGCTGTGTGAAGAATTCGGGCCTCACGCACCCGCCGGAGCGGGTGCCGCGGTTTCGCAGAACGTATCGAGCGCCGTGAAGAACCGGTCGAGATCCTCCTGCAGATCCGACAAGGCCTCCACGCCGATGCTGACGCGCAGGACCAAGTCCTCTCCGGTCCACGGTTTGGCAGTGCGATTGGCCATGACCGGCATCGGGGCCATCAGGCTTCGGGTGCCGCCCCAGGATGCCCCAATGGCGAACACCTTCAGGGCATCGAGCGCCGCGAAGACATGCGGCGTTGCGGCCGGCGTGAAGACGATCCCGAAGACTCCGCTCGCTCCCTTGAAGTCGCGCTTCCAGAACTCATGGCCCGGATTCGCTGGCAGGGGAGGGTAGAGGATCCGATCCACGGTCGGCTGATCGGCGATCGCAGGCAGCAGGCGCCTGGTCGTCTCGGCGCAATAGTGAAGACGTACCGCCATCGTCTCCATTCCGCGGAGAACGAGCGAACAATCGTCAGGGGAGACGCCGATGCCGAAGCGGCTGAGCTTGCCCTTGATGGTGGACGCCATGGCCTGATCGCGAACCGTAATCGATCCCATCAGCACGTCCGAGTGGCCGGAGAAATACTTCGTTAGTGCCTCGACGACGATGTCCGCGCCGTGTTGGAGAGGCTTGAAGAGCAGCGGGGTGGCCCAGGTGTTGTCGCATCCGAGCAGGGCGCCGTGCCGGCGGGCGATCTCCGCAAGGCGGCCCATGTCCTGGACCTCCATCGTCGTGGAGCCGGGCGATTCAGCCCAGATCATCCGCGTCCGGCCATCAATCGCACGCTCGAGCTCGTCCGGCGCCGTCGGGTCGTAGAACGCCACGTCGATTCCGAGTTTCCTGAGGTCTTTTTCGGCGAAATCACGCAGCGGCGGGTAGACCGTATCGGCAATGAGAACTCGGTCCCCGGCCTGCACGAAGGACAGAATCGCAACCGTGATTGCGGCTTGGCCGGACGGGACCAGGAACGTCCTGTGACCCTGCTGGAGGGCCGTAATCTTATGGGCTAGCGTGCGCGAGGTCGGGGTTCCGGACAACCCGTAGCTGTAACCGTCGTCGCCGCGCTGATGCCGGCTCTGATAGCTCTTCGCGTCCGGAAACGGGATCGTCGATGCCCGGTAGACCGGAACCCCAAGGCTCGCGAAACCGTCCCGGCTCGCTTCGGAGGAAATGACGCAGCGTGTCCAGTCGTCCATGGGCGATATCCTTGCTGGGATCCCATAGACCACGGTGACCCTATTCCGTCCAATACCAATATTGTGCCAGTCCATTCTCTGTAGTTATATGCAAGCTGCACCGTGAGGGCGGCATGAATCAACGCCAGATCGAAGTCTTTCATTCTGTGATGACAGCCGGGACGGCCTCCCGCGCGGCGGAGGTGCTGCGCATCTCGCAGCCTGCCGTCAGCAAGGCGATCCAGGAACTGGAGCGCTCGGTCGGGTTCGCACTCTTCGAAAGGATCAAGGGCCGCATGGTCCCGACGCCGGAAGGCCAGCTCTTCCAGAGGGAGGTGGAGGCCTCCTTCCTCGGCATGGCGCACCTGCGCAGCATTGCGGCACGGATCCGGGACTTCGGCTCGGGCGAGATTCGCCTGGCCAGCCTCTCGGCATTGAGCACAAACATCGTCCCACTCGCCCTGCGCCATTTCAGGGACCGGCACCCGCAGGTGGCCATCACCCTGCAGGCCCAATTGTCGTCAACCATTCGCGATCTCGTCGCATCGGGGCAGTTCGATCTCGGCATTGCGGCGGACGAGGTCGACGTCACGGGCGTCATCGCCCGGCCCTTCATGACGTGCCGCGCCTCGGTCGCCCTTTATCCGGGGCACCGGCTCGAGAAGGCCCGCTCCGTAACGGCGGCGGATCTGCATGGCGAGGAATTCATCGCTCTGGCGCCGCAGGACACGACCCGAATGGAGGCGGACTCCATTTTCGCCAGTGCACAGGTGCAGCCCCGTATCGTCCTCGAGACCCCATTCTCGGCGACCGTCTGCGCGATGGTGCGGGCACGGCTCGGTTGCGGCCTCGTGAATCCGCTGACCGCCGAGATCTACCTGAACAACGGATTGATCCTGAAGCCATTCGAGCCGGCCGTGCATTTCCGGACCCTGCTGCTGTTCCCGCTCAATCCCAGGCCGTCGCGGATTCTCCAAGACTGCGTCGAGGAACTGGACAGGGCCGTGGCCGAACTATCCCCGCAGTTCGGAACCTCCGGCGCTGGCGCCGCCAGACAGGAAGCCGCCGGGCCGCTCGAACCGCTCAGCGAGTGACGGTTGCTGAGTGCAGGCGTATTTCGCCTGTCGCTTTCGCATTGTGTGAACCATTTCGATGCCGCCCAACACAACGGGGCACTTTGCCCGCCCTTGAACATCGTGCCTCACCGTCTTCCGTCAGCGCAGGCCCGTGATTGGCAGTCATAGGATGCATCCGCACGGGCATCGTGAAACTGCGCCGCGTCCGGGCAGCGCAGCTTCGACTTCGTGAGAAGGCTATCGGGATGGAGGCGTACCCGAAGCCGGCCCGCCCGGACCACTCGCTGACGGCATTCCCGCACGAGCCCGCTCGAGCAACGTCGTGGCCGCCTCGACGCAAGCCTTCATGGAATCGCGCGGATCACACCGCACGGCAAGCGTCGCATCCCCGGCGCGCAGCAGAAAGCCGGCGCCGCGCACGGGGCCAGCCCGTCTCATACCGCCCCCGTCGAGCCCGCGCAGGAGGTCGCCGAGATCACGATCGCGCTGACTGTAGGACGAGCCGCGCTCGTCGGTATCCTCCGAACTTTGGCCGAAGGCAGGCAGGGCCATCAGCATCAGCCCGGCTGCTGCAATAATCGCTCTCCTCATATCGCTCCTCCTGTGAGTTGGGTTCGGGGAAGATCAGTCGCGGCAGACGCGCCGGCGTACCAGGACCATGAGACTGCCGTCCTGAGTCCGCAGGCTGCGAGTGAGGAAGTAGCAGCCGCCGCCCTCCACTCGCGCGGCCAGGCGTTCCCGCAGGCGATCGCGCAAGCCGCCGCCGTCGTCCGCCTCATCCCATCGCGAGGCCAGTCGTTCGCGCAGGCGCTCCCGCATGCCTGGATGATCCCGCAGGAAATCCATGATTTCGCTGCGACGATCCCGGCGCTCCTGGAGCCGGTCCAGAAGCATGTCGCGCCGGTCACTGCGCTCCTGGATCAGATCCATGAGCATGTCGCGGCGACCACCGCGTTCCTGAACCCAGTCTCGCAGAAGGTCGCGCAAGCTGCTGTCGCTGACGTCTGATCCGTCTGTGCTCCAATCGTCTTCCTGGGCGGCCACCGGAGTCGTCGTCGTGAGAAGGAGAGTGGACGAGGCGAAGAGGCTGAACGCCGCCATCGCCAGAACAGGCAATCGGGTCATGATGCTTCTCCAGTCGAGAACCAGAAACAGTTTCAACTCGGACGCACATCCGCGCCTTCCAGCAAATTTCCTCACATCTCAGTCGACCGTGGGCGGATGCGACGCAGGAGTCGAGGTTTCGCATGAAAGCTGGTATGCGGAAGCCCGAGGACCAAGAGTGCATGCCTTGGAGAACAGGACACCAGCTTGTCAGCGTTGCGATTCTATCTGTCCATGGTGGCTTCTTTGCGTCTGCATGGTCGCTCGAACAGAAGTGCTACTGGGGAAAAGCAGTAGCGCGCCGCCTCTTTTGGGGGATCCCGAAACGGCTTCCTCTGGCCGGCAACGAGGTTCGTGCCCTCGCGATCGAACGCATTCTCCTGAATTTCCTGTGGTTCGCGCAATGTGCCAGACGCTATTCGCCACGGACGCGTCAACTTCGAACCGGATTATGTCAGATCGTTGAGCCGGTCAGGCGCAATGTCGCATGAATCAGGGCGGGAATATCGCAAAATGTTGCGCCGTTGTCCGCATCGATCAAGCACGTCTCTGTCCGGCTTGCTCTAGTTGACCGTCCCTAGGGACAGGGCGAATGGCGCCCGGATTCAAGAGGAGGCATGCTATGAAGGCTACGTTCATCGCGGTGATGATCGGTCTCCTGTTCGCGTCGGCTCCGGCTTGGTCGCAGCGCAGGTCCGGTCCGTTCACACCATCGGGAGAAGTCCGAATTCCGTCGCAGAGCCAGCTTGAAAAGGAGGTTTTCTCCGAGCCTCGGAACGACTTTTCGTCGATCGATACCGTGGCTGACGCCGAGATGGAACGCATGGACCGCCAAATCGACCAACTCGTCGAGCGCGGAATCTGCGACGGATGTTGACAGTGAATCCCGGCGATCGGGACAGGCTCAATCGGACCACGGACTGCTGGATCGATGCGGACAATGACTGATCATTTTGCGATGCTACCCGAGCCTCCGGACGCGGAAAATGGACTTCCTGTCGGATCGTCGGAAGAAACTCGTCTCGCTGGTCCCGGAATCCGCCTCTGTCCTGGCCCGAGGGGGCCGTGGGCTAGCGCTGCGGCCCCATGAGGGCGAAAGCGTGCTGGGCGCAGAACACGTGGCTGTGCAGGTTCGCGATCCACTGCCGGCCTGCCGCCGTCACGTTCAGATAGGCGATGGCCTCCTCGAGGTGCGGCGAGACGCTGGACCAGTAGAAGTCGGGATAGCGCTCGACCAAGTCGGCTGGCGAGCCATAGCCGAGTTGCCGGTTGAGACCGATCTCCTCGAACTCGTGGAACAGGGCATTCGCCTTCTTCAGGTAGAGAGGGTCGCCGAGCTGGCCGATGAGGTCGGCGGCCTGGACCAGACGCCCCTCCTGATCATCCGGCGCATACTCCGATGGGCGGCATACGGGGAAGCGCGTGATCTCGACCGCTCGCGCCACCCTCTCCGCATCAAGCAGGGGCGAACCTGTCAGACGCTCGAGGACGAAGAGCTTGGAGCGGTCGACATGATAGGGGGCAAGCGCCGCGTCCGAGGCGCCGCGCGGCAAGGTCACGGTCGCCCCGCTCGCATCCACCACGAACCTATCCTTGCCGTCACCCTTCAGGATGCCGCGGACATAGCCGATGTCGTGCAGCAGGCAGGCGACGATCAGGTGCGAGTAGTCGTCCGGCTCCAGGCGCTCGGTCAGGATCCGGCCGTGAAGGATGTCCCGCCCGACCAGCGTCACCAGGAAGGTATGCTCAACATTGTGATACAGCGCATCGCTCCTGCCGAGGCACTCCAGCGCCATGCGAGCGGCGCTGTCGAGGCGCTCAGCCTTATCCTGATGCGAGGAGCCGAACAGGCGTCGGAAGTCTCCCGCGACGTGCCTCCCGAGCTCGTCTGCCATGATCTCCGGCATCGTCATCATGCAAGCCTCCCACATGTAGAGCGCCTTGGCCTGAGACTATAGCCGAGTTCCTGCGGAAGGTCTGCGGAGCGGGCGAGGGGCTGCGGCATCCGCGGCCGAACCGCGTCCCCCGTTCAAGCTGTTCATGTCTCAGAATGACTGGTTACCAGCCATTTCCCGACGGCAATGGGGCAGCGAGGAGCGCTTGGGAGCGATCAAGCCGGCCAGGATCCGTACCGGACACACCTCGAACAGGTGACGGTTACGATCCTCGGCCTGATCAGGCTCGCGGCGGCCTATGCCGTCAACCACGGCAAGTGCGCCGAGCGCTTCGAGGTCATCCTTCCTGGTTCGTCCTGGAAGCGACCTTCGCACTTCAGGTTGGACGTTTGCGACGTGGCGAAGCAAGAGGCTGTCGGCGTCCGTCTCCCATATTGCAATCCAGGCGGAGGACTGTGTATTCACGGGATGTGGAGCCATCCCATGAACGAGACCTTCACCACGAGCCCCGCCTCCACGCACCCGGAGGGCTGGCCCACAGACACGGGCGAGATGGCCAAGCTCATCCGGACCCGTGACTGGGCGGCAACGCCGCTCGGCCCGCTCGAGACGTGGCCGCAGAGCCTGAAGAGCGCCGTCGAGCTGATCCTTCCCAACGGCTTTCCCATGATCATCCTCTGGGGGCCCCAGCTCATCCAGATCTACAACCAGGGCTATGCCCAAATCATGGGCCTCAAGCATCCGGCCGGACTGGGTCAGCCCACGCGCGACTGCTGGCCCGAAGTTTGGCACATCAACGAGCCGATCTACGGGCGGGTCCTGGCCGGCGAGACAGTCACGTTCGACGATGCCCTCTATCCGCTGGCCCGCAGTGGGGTCCTCGAGGATGTCTGGTTCACCCTGTCCTACAGTCCGCTATTAAATGAGAGCGGCCACATCGCCGGCGTTCTCGTAACGCTGTTCGAGACCACGGCCCGGCGCGTAGCCCAGCGCCAGCGCGATGAGGCTGAGGCGGCGCTGCGGGCGAGCGAGGAGCGCCTGCGCCGGGTGCTGGAGACGGATACAGTAGGCGTCTTGTTCTTCAACGACGAGGGCACGCTCGTCGATGCCAACGAGGTGTTCCTTGGGATGACCGGTTGGTCGCGGGAGGACATCGAGAGCGGCAGTCTCGACTGGCGCCGGATGACCCCGCCGGAGTGGATTGCCGACAGCGAAGCGCAGATGGACGCGCTCCGGCAGACGGGACGCCTCGGCCCGTACGAGAAGGAGTACCTGTGCAAGGACGGCAGCCGCTCCTGGATGCTGTGCGCAGGACGTGACCTTGGCGACGGCACAATCGTCGAGTTTGCCATCGACATCCGCGCCCGCAAGCGGGCGGAGGAGGCCGAACGGCGGCTCGTCGCAATCGTCGAGTCGTCGGACGATGCCATTATCAGCAAGAACCTCGACGGCATCATCACGAGTTGGAACCAGGGTGCAGAACGGCTGTTCGGCTACCCGGCCGAGGAGACAATCGGCCAGCCCGTGACGATGCTGATCCCCGAGGACCGGCAGGACGAGGAACCCGGAATTCTCGAACGCATCCGCCGTGGCGAGCGCGTCGATCACTACGAGACCGTTCGCCGACGCAAGGATGGCAGTCCGGTCGAGATTTCGCTGACAGTGTCGCCGGTCAGGAACCGCTACGGCCGGATCATTGGCGCATCGAAGATCGCCCGCGACATCACCGAGCGCAAGCGGCTGGAGGAGCAACTGCTCCTGGTCAACCGCGAACTTCATCACCGGGTCAAGAACACCCTGGCGACGGTCCAGGCGGTGATCGCCTCGACGGCGCGGCGCGCCCAGACCATTACCGAGTTCCAGCACGCTGTCACGGAGCGCATCACTTCGCTGGCGCGAACCCACGCGCTGCTCGTCGAGCAGGAGCACGGCGGGGCCTCGATCCGCGACATCCTGAACGCCGAGCTGGCACCCTACGACGACGGAACCCACCAGCGGTTGAGGCTCGCCGGACCCGAGGTTCGGCTGCCCTCCGAGATTGCGGTGGCGTTCGGGATGGCGGTGCACGAGTTGACCACCAACGCGGCCAAGTACGGCGCATTCTCGCTTCCCAGCGGCCTCATCGAGGTAACCTGGAGCGTTGAGAGGCACGCCGGCGCGCGCAGGCTGACCCTGGACTGGCAGGAGCAGGGCGGGCCGGCTGTCGAGGAGCCGACGCGGCAGGGCTTCGGCTCGGTGCTGTTGCAGAGGGCCCTCGGGCGGCAATTGGACGGCGAGGTTGAAACGACCTTTGCGCCGGACGGACTTCACGTCCGGATTACTGCAACGCTGCCGCCACAGTAGTCGGAACCGCGGGCGATGTGTGTTCTTGGGCATGTTTCGGAGAGCAGTCTCCATGAAAGCCCCTTTCGCTCGCAGGCTTCTGCGACTCCGTTTCACGTTGGTTGGAGCAGTCCCGAAAATCGGCAGCATGCTGCGTGTTGAAATGGCATGGCTTCCACTGCGGGATCCTCGAGCCGCCTCAATCACACACCTGCCGGGGCCATGGACCCACCGCGGGTTGGACCGAAGGAAGGCCGAAATCGACAATCGGCCTGGGCTGCGATTGCCTCTCTCATCTTCCTGCGGCAGAGGTGTCTGTCTCAGGTTCACAATGTGAGCCGCTCAACCAGACGTCCCTCCTTGTCGGCGAACATCTCCACCTGATCCAAAACAGCCGTTGACGTGATTTCCCGTGCGGTCCGATGTGCCGGATCCGTGACGGTCAGACGGATGGCAATCGATGTCGGACGATGGCGGCATGATAGCGTGCGCCAAAGATCAGCCCGTCATCGTTGAAGTCATAGGCCGGGTTGTGCAGAGGCGCCGAATTCCTGCCATTCCCCACGAACACGAAGCAGCCGGGCACATGCTCCAGGAACCGGGCGAAGTCCTCCGAGCCGGTCATCGGCTCGGGGGCGGTCGAGACATTCTCCGCATCGAACACGGTACGTGCGGCTGCGAAAGCTTCGTCCACCAGGGTGGCATCGTTCAGCAGCGGCACGAACTCGCGCGTGTAGATCACCTCGGCGGCGACGTTGTAGGTCAGAGCCGTTCCCTCAGCAATAACGCGCATCTGCTTCTCGATTTCGGCACTCACCTCAGGCTGAAAGCTGCGGGCATCACCGAGGATGCGGGCATGTCCTGGGAGAGCATTGCGGGTACCGTCGGTGATCAGCTCGGTCACCGAGACAACACCGATGTCAGTGGGGCTCAGGCGGCGCGAGACGATGGTCTGGAGATTCATCACCGTGGCACAGGCGGCAACCAGCACCTCGTTGCCCCAGTGCGGGCGGGCGGCATGCCCGCCAATGCCTTTCAGGACGATCTCGAAGTTGTCCTCCGCCGACATGATTGGCCCGACGCGGGTCTGGAAGTGTCCGACGGGCAGGCCCGGCATGTTGTGCAGGCCATAGATCTCCTCGAACGGGAAGTGCTCCATCAGGCCATCAGCCAGCATGGCGAGCGCCCCCTTGCCCCATTCCTCGGCAGGCTGGAAGACGAAGCGCACGGTGCCGTCGAACCCACCTTCCTCGGCCAGCAATTTGGCGGCGCCGAGCAGCATGCCGGTGTGGCCATCATGGCCGCATGCGTGCATCGTGCCGGGGGTCTGCGACCGGTAGCCCTGCGTGCCTTGTTCGGTAATGCGCAGGGCGTCCATGTCGGCCCGGAGTGCAATCGCCCGGTTGCCGCTGCCGCGCTTCAGAGTCCCGACGACGCCAGTGCCGCCCACCCCTTCGGCCACCTCGTCGAGACCGAATTCTCGTAGTTTGGCGGCGACGAAGGCACTCGTGCGCTTCTCCTCAAAGCCGAATTCAGGATGAGCGTGCAGGTCACGTCGCCACGCGGTCATCTCCCGCTCGAGGGCACTCAGATCGATCGTCATGGGTCTCTCCTGGGAGTTTTCATTGTGCTGCGAGACGGGTGACGACGTCGAGCAGGATGTTGGCGCCGGCCACGAGGTCGGCGTCCGGTGTGTGCTCGCGCGGATTGTGGCTGATGCCGCCGAGGCTCGGTACAAAGATCATGGCCGAGGGCGCAATACGGGCGATCATTTGGGCATCGTGGCCCGCGCCCGAGGTCATGCGCTTCGAGGCCAGTCCGCGCTTACGGGCGGCATCTTCGACCAGCTCCACGATTCCCCCGTCGAATGTCACAGGCTCGAACCGCGCCAGCCGCTCGACCGAAATCGTGACCTCCTCGACGGTCGCAAGTTCCTTCAGGAACGCGGCAAGGGCTGCTTCCTCGGCCTGGAGGCGCTGCTCGTCGGGATCGCGAAGGTCGACCGTAAAGGTGGCGCGGGAGGGAATGACGTTGATCGCATTCGGCTCGAAGCTCATGCAGCCGACCGTGGCGACGGTGGGCGTATTCGAATTCCTCGCCCGGTCGCGCAGGAAGGTGACCACGCGGGCCGCGGCTTGGCCGGCGTCCCGGCGCAGGGACATGGGTGTCGTACCGGCATGGTTGGCCTCACCGTCAATGGTGACGCGCTGCCAGGAGATGCCCTGGAGGTTCTCGACCGCGCCGATGGGCACGCCCTCGCGCTCCAGCACGGGTCCCTGCTCAATATGCAGTTCGATATAGGCGTGCGGCGTGAGAAAGCCCGGCTTCTCGGAGCCGGCATAGCCGATACGCTCCAGTTCCGCCCCGAGAACCGTGCCATCGGTGCCGACGGTCGCCAGGGCCTCGTCGACGGGTAGCCCACCGGCATAGACGAGGGAGCCCATCATGTCGGGGGCGTAGCGCACACCTTCCTCGTTAGTGAAAGCAGCGACTGCGATGGGCCGGCCAGGGGCGAATTCGGCCATCCTCAGGGACTCGACCACTTCCAGACCGGAGAGCACGCCATAACAGCCGTCATAGATGCCGGCATCGATGACGGTGTCGATGTGCGATCCGAGCAGGATGGGAGCCTGGCCAGCATTATCGGCCGTTCTCCAGATCCCGAAGATGTTACCGATGCGGTCGACCGCGACCTCCAGGCCGGCGTTGCGGCTCCAGGCGACGAAGGCGTCGCGTCCGGCCTTGTCGGCGTCGGAGCCGGCGAGCCGGACCAGCTTGCCGTCGCTGTCGCGGCCGATCTGCCCCAGGTCCCGCAACCGGCCGAGCAGGCGTTCCGCGTCGATGGAAATCGTTGTCATGCGGCTGACCCTATGGTGGTGGCTGCGACGGCATCAGGCTGCATGCCGACCAATTCTGCGTAGCGCCTCGGATCGGTCGCGCCTTCGGTATTGATGACAAAGACGCGGGAGTCCCCGTTGAGACCGAGCGCCGCCTTGATGTCCGGCGACCTTGCAGCACGCACGAAACCGGCAAGGCCTGCACCGCCGCTCTCGCCTGCCACGATGGCCGGATCGTTCCCGGCAGGTCGGGCCAGGCGGTTCATCACTGCAACCGCATCCTCCTCGTCAATGGTCATGAAGGCATCAGCGGCGCGGGACAGCACCCGCCAAGCGACCAGCGACGGCTCATAGCACTCCAGCATTGCCATGACCGTTGGCTCGCCGTGGTCGATCTTGACGGGTCGCCCCGTCCGCGCGGTCTCGAAGAGGCAGGCAGCGCGGGCGGGATCGACCACGGCGAAGATCGGCCGCTGGTGTCCAAGGGCGAGGGCGAAATGTCCCGCAACAGCAGCCGCGACGCCCCCGACCCCGGCTTGCACGAACACGTGAGTGGGTGGTTTGGGAAGCTGGCGCAAGGCTTCCCGCACCATGGCGGTGTAGCCCTGCATGACCAACCCGGGAATGCGCTCGTAACCGGGCCATGAGGTGTCGGACACGACGATCCAGCCCTTCTCGCAGGCGACCCGTGCGGCATTGGCGACCGAATCGTCATAGGTGCCATCGACCCGGATCATCTGGGCGCCGAAGCGGGCAATCGCCGATACACGCTCATCGCTGACACCGGAATGCACGAAGATGGTGGCCTTGGCGCCGACCATTTGCGCGCCCTGTGCCACCGAGCGTCCATGATTGCCATCCGTGGCGCAGGCAACCGTCATCTCAGCCGCGACGGCGCGAACCTCGGGCGCGTGCAGCTCAGTGGCATCGACTGGGCGTCCGAGCTGCCGGCCGGCTTCCTCCAGCACGAGGCGGATGACCGCGTAGGAGCCTCCCAATGCCTTGAAGCTGCCGAGTCCTAGCCGGAACCCTTCATCCTTAATATGGATGGCCCCCACACCGAGTTCGGCAGCTAGGGACGGGAGGGCGTGCAAGGGTGTCGGGGCATGGTTGTCGCGGTAGGTGAGATACCGCTCGGCCCCCTCCGCAGCCTTTATTCCCAACGTCTCGGCATCGATCGGATCCAGGGCTTTGCGGTAGTCGGGGTGCTGGTTGAGCAGGAACATCGCCATCCTCATCGTCGAGAAGGCGAGAAGATATTGCACCCGGCACGAGAAAAGCGCTCTATTTAGGACCTCCGAACGCAAGAGTTTTTCGTGTCAAAGGGTCGCCAGTGTCCAAGTCCCTGTCCTCGATCACCCTCGACACCTTCGATCTGGCGATCCTGAACATCCTCCAGCGGGACAATACAACTCCGCAGCGGGTGATCGGCGAAGCTGTCAATCTCTCCGCTCCGGCCGTGCAGCGCCGCGTCCGCCGGATGGAGGAGGCCGGGGTCATCCAGGCCAATGTCGCAGTTATCGATCCGTCCCGCGTCGGACAATCCATCACCATTTTCGTCGAGGTCGAGGTGATCAGCGAGACGGCGGAGTTGATTGATGCCGCCAAACAGGAGTTCGCCGCTGTTCCGGAGGTACAGCAGTGCTACTACGTCACGGGAGAGGCCGACTTCGTGCTGGTGGTCGTGGTTCCGACGATGACGGCGTACGAGGCGCTCACGCGACGCCTGTTCTTCGGGAACAACAACGTGAAGCGGTTCCGCACCTTCGTCGCTATGGACCGCGTCAAGACAGGTTTAACGGTTCCTCTGCCTGTATGATGGAATACTTTGGGTATGCTCTCAAAGGCGGCTGCGCCCATGCATTTGGCAAAAGGCTCTGACCAGAAGCCCTTCCCCGGTGGAAAATATCAACGGAACCGCGCAGCCCCACCTTGAAGATGGCTTCTGCCATGTGGACCGGCACAGAGCTTCCTCCGGCTCCGCTAAGACAAGGAAGGGCAGGCGCATTGTTGGACGCACCAAGAACTCTCGATGGTCCAGAAGTGGCACAGGGCGGACTCTTGACGCGATTGAGCCATTCAGGACGCTCCCTCTGTCGACGCTTTCTAGGCATTGATGACATGACGCTATAGGGAAGTCTCCGATCATGCGGCGGGTCGGCCGACGAGGTCTGATGGCGCCGTCACGCTGGCGGGGCCCGATCTGAAACAGCCCCGACCCGAATCCGTTACGTTCAATTCTGGCTGAATTCCTTTGACTTGAGGTCCGTCGTGGCAATCCGTATTCCTCGCCGCTTTCGCATTTGGCGCTCCCTGCCGCATTGGCGCAGCCGTCTCGTGTTCTGGAGTGGTGGCGCGTTGGTCGGGATCATTGCGGCCCTGTTTGCGATGCTGGCAGACCAAGCGCAGGCCGGGTTCAGACAGGTGGTCGCGGCCTCGCCCTATTGGCCGCTCCTCCTGGCCCCTGCCGGCTTCGCTCTTTCGGTCACTGTCGCCCGGCGCTTCTTTCCGGGCTCACAGGGCAGCGGTATCCCGCAGACCATCGCGGCCCGGCACCTCACGGACGATGCTGCCCGCCAGCGACTCGTCTCGGTCCGCATCGCCCTCGGCAAGGTGCTGCTCACGCTGTTCGGCCTCGTCTGCGGCGCGTCAGTCGGCCGCGAAGGGCCGACCGTGCAGGTCGGGGCCTCCATTCTCCACGCGGCCGGACGGGCCTCCGGTCGGCACTATCAGGGCGTTATCCTCGCCGGCAGCGCCGCCGGGGTGGCGGCAGCCTTCAACACACCGCTGGCCGGGATCGTGTTTGCCATCGAAGAGATGAGCCGCTCCTTCGAACAGAAGACCAGCGGTCTCGTCCTGACGACCGTGATCATCGCCGGGATGGCGTCCCTGGCCCTGCTCGGGAACTACACCTATTTCGGCCACAGCGACGCAGCCATCGTGTCGCTCAAGGATTGGCTCGCGGTTCCACTTTGCGGCCTGGGCGGCGGGCTGCTGGGCGGTGTCTTCAGCCGCATCGTGGTTGCGGCTGCCCGAGGAACGGGACGCGTCCAGACCCTCGCCAGGGACAATCCGGTGGCCTTCGCCGCGTGCTGCGGGTTTCTCATCGCGCTTCTCGGCCTCGCCTCCGGCAGCACGATCTATGGGACGGGCTACCATGAGGCACGGCAGTTGCTGGCGGGCGCATCCGACGTGCCAGCCAGCTTCGGGCTTCTTAAGATGGGCGCCACCATCCTGTCGTCCATCAGTGGAATTCCCGGCGGAATCTTCGCGCCGTCGCTCTCGGTCGGGGCGGGCATCGGCGCGAACCTCTCGGTCCTGCTGCCTGGTGTGCCAGTTGGCACCCTGGTGCTTCTCGGAATGGTCGGCTATTTCGCTGGCGTGGTGCAGGCGCCAATCACGTCCTTCGTGATCGTCATGGAGATGACCGACAATCATGCCATGGCGATCCCGCTCATGGGGACCGCGCTCCTCGGCTACGGCGCGTCACGCTTCATCGGCACGGTGCCGATCTATCACGCGCTCTCCCAAGGCTTCTTGCCCGGCTCTCCAAAGCAGGAGCCGCCCGGAATCAAGCCAGACGATCATTGACACAGGCTACCGCTTTCAAGGCAGGTCGCGAGTTCGAGTACGGCCTTGTGCCACGCATCGATGCCCACCTGTCGCTTCTCAGAGGAGGCAGCATGCATAAGCGCATAGGTATCCTTAACGGCCGTGAGACGCTTTCGAAGCCCGCCAATCGTGTGCCCTGCTTCACCATACACAGTGATGACACTGGGCGGCATGTGGGCAATTTCCAGAAAGCACATATCCCGCGGCATGCAGATCACATCGGCGCTCTCGGCGACGCCGAGGCCGTCATCGAGCTTCTGGAAAATGTCGTAATGACCGTCGCCGTTCGTCACGACGAGGAAGAACCCGTTGAAGTCCTGCTCGATCATACCAACAACAGCGGGGCGATCTGCCGAGGCCGCGAATGTGCGGGTAGGCACGGTCAGGATCAGCGCCACGGCGATGCAAGCGCCTGCTATCACTCCGCGTCCCATGATTCGACTACTCCTAAGGTTTCCATGGATGACATGCTGCGCTAACGCACGAGCCGACGGTACTCGCTGCTGATCAGACTGTAGCAGCGGCACGACAGAGCTTGTAACCGGTCCGGATCGACGATCCGGACAAGCCCACGGCTGTGTTGGAGCGCGGCCTCCTTCTCGAGAACTTGCAGGCACTCCGTCACACTGGCTCGCCGCACGCCCAGCAGGCGCGCAAGCGTCTGATGGGTCAGTGGAAGTTCTTCCCGCCCAAGCCCGTCCCGCGCGAGAAGAAGCCAGCGTCCAAGCCGATGCGTCAGCGAGTGCTTCGCGTCGCACACATGGGCTTGGCTGGCCTGAAGCAAAACGAATTCGGTGTATCGGAGCATGATCCGGGCGAGCGGAGCGCTCGTGTCGATCAGGCTCTGAAATGCTGCCAGCGCGATCCGATAGGCATGGCCGCCGACCAGCACGGTCCGGCGGAGGGGAGGGGCATCCGTATCCTGGAGCAGGATGGGAAGGCCCGTCATCCCTTCGGAGCCGATGAGCCAGACCTCTATCCACCTGTCAGGCGATGCCTTGGCCAAGACTGAGACAAGGCCCTCTTCGATGAAGTAGGCGTAGTCCATCGACGTGCCCGAGTGATGGAGGATCTGCTGCTTCTTCAGGTCCACCGGCTCCATCGCCGGCCGGAGAGCCTCCAGGACGTCGGCCGGAAGTGCCCGGAGCAGGCGGTTCTGCAAGGGCAGAGATCCAACCGCCGAGGCCTTGCAGGGCGGACTTGCGCTGGATTCTTCCATGCGACCTCCGGTCAGGACTCTCCGTAGGGATCTAGGGCAAAAGAGTCGGTACGCCAGCGGACGAGGTTGATCCGTGGGGCTGAGGAACGCCGTAGCAGCGCGGGGATTGGGCAAAGGGGAGCGTCAGGATTGCCGTCGGGACTATGGGGCAGCCTGGACGGCCCTGCTCTTTGGGGCATCGTTTCGGATCAGTCCATTGAGGTCGCGGTCATGTTTATGCCCCTGCGTCCGGCCCGGCGCCCCTTCGCAAATGCCTGGAGAGCCCTGCTTCTCATCTTCACAGGGTCCGTTCTGCCCTCGGGATCGCTTTTGGCTCAACCTCAGCCCGATGCCGCAGGGGCCTCGGCCGATCTCCAGTCCCTGTCCCAGGACGACCGGCAGTGGCCAATGGCGATGAAGAACTATGCCGCTCACCGGTTCAGTAACCTCGACCAGATCAATGCAGGCAACGTTGGACAACTCAGGCTCGCCTGGACCTTCTCGGTTGGCGCGGATCGCGGCCAGGAGGCGGCACCGCTCGTTGTGAACGATACCATGTACGTGGTCGCGCCCTATGCGGGACCCTATCCGAACCGGGTCTTCGCCCTCGATGCGACGAGTGGCGAGCTGAAATGGTGGTATGCCCCGAAGCCGAATCTTGCAGCGCAGGGCGTCGCATGCTGCGACGTGGTCAATCGCGGCCTCGCCTACGACAACGGAAAGATCTTCCTGAACACTCTCGATCTGCACACGGTCGCGCTCGATGCTGCAACCGGCAAGGAGCTGTGGGTCGCGACGCTCGGCGACATCAATCTCGGCGAGACGGTCACGATGGCGCCGCTCGCCGCCAAGGGGAAGGTCCTGGTCGGCAATAGCGGCGGCGAAATGGGGGTGCGGGGCTGGGTGACGGCCCTCGACGAGAACACCGGAAGGATCGTCTGGCGCGCCTACGGGACAGGCCCGGATTCGGAGGTGTTGATCGGGCCCGACTTCAAGCCGCATTACGACTGGATGAAGGGCAAGGACCTCGGCGTAAAGTCCTGGCCGACCGACGGTTGGAAGACTGGCGGCGCGACCGCCTGGGGATGGCTCTCCTACGATCCCGAACTCAACCTGGTCTATTACGGCACGGGCAATCCAGGCCCGTGGAATTCCAATCAGAGACCCGGCGATAACCTTTGGGCCGCGACCGTGTTCGCGCGCGATATCGATACGGGAGCCGCGAAATGGGCCTACCAGACCGCCCCTCACGATCTCTGGGACCACGACAGCGTCAACGAGGCCGTTCTCATCGATCTCGAGATCGATGGCAGGATGCGCAAGACGCTCATCCATCCGGGCCGGACCGGCTATATGTTCGTGCTCGATCGGACGAACGGAGAGGTGATTTCCGCGGAGCCTTACGACACGGTCACAGTCTACAAGGGCGTCGATCTGAAGACCGGGCGCCTCGAGCCGAACCACGAGAAGGAGCCGACCCTCGGAAAGCTCGTCGAGGATGTATGCCCCGCGCCGCCCGGCGCCAAGGATTGGCAGCCGAGCGCATGGTCGCCGCGCACGAAGCTCCTCTACGTCCCGCATCAGCACCTTTGCGCCACCTTCAAGACGGGAGAGGCCGGCTACATCGCAGGCACGCCCTATGTGGGCGCGACCGTGGACATGTATGCCGGGCCGGGCGGCCATCGCGGCGAGTTCATGGCCTGGGATCCGGTCAAGAAGACCAAGGTCTGGGCCATCACCGAACGCTTCCCGGTCTGGAGCGGCGCTCTCGTCACCGCAGGCGACATCGCCTTTTACGGAACCATGGACCGCTGGTTCAAGGCCGTGGATGCGAAAAGCGGCAAGGTCCTGTGGCAGTTCCGCGCCGGCTCGGGCTTCATCGGCCAGCCCGTCACCTACATGGGCAATGATGGCGTGCAATACGTGGCCATCATGTCCGGCGTCGGCGGATGGCCCGGTGTGGTGGCCAATGCCGAGGTGGATCCGCGCGTGAGAAACGGAGCGCTGGGCTTTGTTGGTGCCATGCAGGATCTCCCGGCTCATACGGTGGGCGGCAGCTCTTTGCTGGTCTTCGCAGTGCTGCCGAAGGGCGATGCGGGCGCTCCAGGCGGGACCTCCCCTGGAGGACAGCCGACCGGCGTTCCCGCGCCGGACAGACCCGCTCCTTCGGTTCCCGCTCCCTCGCTGCCGGCACCGGCAGTCCCCGCGCCCCAGAATGGGCCCGCCCAGTAATCGAGGTCAGGGAGGTCGGGATGGTGAGACCATGGATAAAAAGACATTCCCTGAAGGGAGGGATCGTACGAGCGCTCCCCTTGGCCATCATCGGACTGGCCCCGTGGTCCACGGGCGTCTCGGCCCAGCAGCCGACGCCTCCGCCACCGCAGGCCCCACCGTCGGCGGTCGGGCTGCCGACCGAACCTAATCCGGCGCGGGCTCCCGAACCGAAGCCCTCTCAACCGTCATCCCCGCAGCAGGGACAGGGCACCATCGGCATGGGCGTGCCGACGGGTTTCTATACGGGGGCGAGCGGTGCGGCGAAGCTCCTTGGAACACCAGTCTCGCGCCTCTTCCCGGGCAACGTGCCGATCAAGCCCAGCCTCGAAAGCCCAGTGGGCGACAACCAGGAAGCGGCGCAACGGGGTATGCAAGACTTCCAGGCGTTCAACTGTGTCGGTTGCCATGCGCCCAACGGCTCTGGCGGCATGGGGCCGTCGCTCAGCAACAGCGCGTTCATCTACGGTTCGGAGCCGGCGCAGATCTACCTGACGATCTATCAGGGCCGTCCGCGGGGCATGCCGGCCTGGGGCGGCATGCTGCCCGAGGCCGCCATCTGGGATCTCGTCGCCTATGTCCGGAGCATAAGCCGGGAAAAGACCGAGCAATGGGGCACCACTGTCTCGAACCAGATGCCGCAGATCGAGCAGGTGCCAGCGGAATACGTGAGTACCCCCGATCCCTGGGGGCAGACCGAGGCGTTCAGCCATGGCCAGAAGCCGAACCGCGCGAAGTGAGGCCCACCGGGCCACTGGCTGGCGGATCGGGATCCTCGCGCCCGCCCTGCTGATTTCCGCTGCCGCCCGCGCCGATGTGCCGATGACCTATCTGCGCACCTCCGGCGGCTTCAAGGGCGAGCAGATCACGACCCTCACCTGGGCTCTGCTGATCCAGGCGATCGTGGTGGTGGCGATCGTCAGCCTGCTCGTGCTTGTTGGCGCAATCCTGCGTCGCTCGCGCCGGCCCGCGACAGGACCCGACCGCCAGCCGGTCGAGGAGACAGGCAGCGGGTTGTCATGGATCTATGTCGGCGTCGGCGTTTCCACCATTGCCCTCATCGGCTCGATGGTCTGGAACGGCTACACCATGGCGGCCATCAACCGTCCCCCCCGAGATCCTGAACTCACGATCGAAGTGAAGGGACATCAGTGGTGGTGGGAGGTGCGCTACATGAGCCAGGACTCGTCGCGCATCTTCGAAACCGCCAACGAAATTCATATGCCGGTCGGCCAGCCGGTGGAGTTCCGGGTAGCGACGACCGACGTCATCCACTCGTTCTGGATTCCGGCGCTCGGCGACAAGATCGACCTCATTCCCAACCAGATCAATTCCACCTGGCTCGAGGCGGACCGGCCCGGGATCTATCGTGGCCAGTGCTCCGAATTTTGCGGGCAGCAGCACGCACATATGGGCCCCATTGTCGTGGCCGACCAACCGCCCGATTTCAAGGACTGGTGGGACCGGCAACTCCAGCCTGCCGCGACGGCGCAGGGACGGGAAGGGGAGAACCTGTTCGTGCTCCGCTGCGGCGCGTGCCACAGCATCCGCGGTACACGGGCGGGCGGACGTCTTGGCCCCAATCTCTCGCATCTCATGAGCCGCCAAGCCATCGCGGCCGGCACTCTGCCGAACAACGCCGCTTATTTGTCGGGCTGGATCGCCAATCCGCAAACCGTGAAGCCCGGCAACCTGATGCCGACTCTGGAGCTCTCCGGACCCGAGTTGGCGAATATCCGCAGCTTCCTCGAAGCGCAGAAGTGAGGAGACGTAGCGTGGCCGTCGGAACTTACGAACGGGCTCCCACTCTCGAACGGGCGGACTACGACTCGCCGGTCGCCTCGAAACTTGAGAAGACGTGGGAGACCAAGCCTGGCCTCGGCGGCTGGCTCTCGACGGTCGATCACAAGGAGCTTGGCATCCGCTACATCGTGACCGCCTTCGCGTTCCTGATCCTGGGCGGCACCGAGGCGCTCATCATGCGCATTCAGCTCGCGCGGCCGAACCTGCATGTGCTGACGCCGGAGCAATACAATGAGCTCTTCTCGATGCACGGCATTACGATGATCTTCCTTTATGCGCAGCCCGTCCTGACCGGCTTCAGCGCTTATCTGTTCCCACTCATCCTCGGCACCCGTGATCTCGCCTTCCCGCGCCTGAACTCCTTCTCCTACTGGGCCTATCTGGCGGCGGGCCTGTTCATGTACGCTAGTTTTCTGGTGGCGGCAGCACCGAACGACGGATGGTTCAACTATACGCCCTATGCGCTCAAGCCCTACAATCCGGGTCCGAACATGGATTTCTATGCGCTCGGCATGATCCTCCTCGGCATCTCGACTACAGCAGGCGCGATCAACTTTCTGGTCACGGTCCTGCGCACCCGCGCGCCCGGCATGTCGATCAACCGCCTGCCGATCCTGACCTGGGGTACGACGACCACATCGGTGGGCATCCTCCTGTCCATGCCCGCCGTGACGCTCGCCTGTTTCATGCTGTGGGCCGACCGGCAGTTCGGCACGCATTTCTTCGACTCCACTGCGCGCGGCCAACCGCTGCTGTGGCAGCACCTGTTCTGGATCTTCGCGCATCCGTGGGTCTACATCATCGTGCTGCCGGCCATGGGGATCGTGTCTGACGCGCTGCCGATCTTCTGCCGCCGTCCGCTCGTCGGCTATACGGTGGTGGTGCTCGGCACGGTCGCCACCATGGTGATGGGCTTCGGCGTGTGGCTGCACCACATGTTCGCGACCGGCATCCCGTTCATCGCGCTGTCGTTCTTCAGCGGCGCATCCTTCGTGATCACGGTTCCAAGCGCTGTCGCGGTCTTCGCCTGGGTGGCCACCATCTGGACCGGACGCCCGGTCATCACCACGGCGTTCCTGTTCTTCGCGGGCTTCATCTCGATGTTCGTCATCGGCGGCGTGTCGGGTGTGATGACCGCTTCGGTCGCTGCCGACCGCCAGCTCACCGACACCTATTTCGTGGTGGCGCACATTCACTATGTGCTCATCGGCATCAACCTGTTCCCGGTGGTTGGCGGGCTCTTCGTCTGGTTTCCGAAGATGGCGGGGCGCATGCTGAACGAGCGTCTCGGGAAATGGACCTTTTGGATCGTCCTCCTCGGCTTCAATCTGGCCTTCCTCCCCATGCATTGGACCGGTCTCGCAGGCATGCCGAGGCGCATCTACACCTATCAGGAGGGCATGGGCTGGGACACGGTGAACCTGGTGACCTCCGTCGGTGCCTTTATCCTGGCCATCGGCATCCTTCTGGTCGTGATCAACATCGTCGTGAGCGTGCGAAACGGCGCCGTCGCGGGTCCCAATCCCTGGGATGGTCCTACCCTCGAATGGGCGACCCCATCGCCTCCGCCGCCCTACAACTTCGCCGTAATTCCCGCCGTGGCGAGCCGCCATCCGCTTTGGGAAGACAGGATCAAGGAGGGCATGGGACACTCTTCCACCCATCGCGGCCTCGTGCTCGACGACGGCAAGGAGATGCTTGCCACAACACCGCTTGACGCTGAACCGGACGCGATCCTGAAGATGCCCGGGGATTCCTACAGTCCGCTCGTGGTCGCCATCGTGATGACCGCGGGCTTCGCCGGGCTCCTGCTGCACTGGTGGGTGTTCTCGGGTATGTGCGCGTGGCTGATGTTCATGGGCCTGCTGGTGTGGCTGTGGCCCGAGCCGAAGCTCGGCCAGTCGGCGAGGTGGGATCGATGAGCGATATACCCATGACCAATGTTTCGATACCTGCAACCGCCGCGCGCCCACGTCCGCTGCCTGTCGGCAGCATTGGCCACAAGGCTTCGGGCTGGTGGGGCATGCTCACCATCATCCTGACGGAGGGCTCGCTGTTCTCCTATCTGCTGTTCAGCTACTACTACTTCGCCGTTCAATACGGGCGCGAATGGCTGCCGAGCGAGTTGCCGAAGCTCCGCCTGTCGCTACCCAACACCATCATCCTGATCGTGAGCAGCGTCGTTGTGTGGTGGGCGGAACGCAGCGCCAAGCGTGGCGCCTGGGGGCAGCTCGTGCTCGGCCTCCTCGGCGGATTCATCCTCGGCTGCGTGTTCGTGATGATCCAGATCCTCGAGTGGAAGGACAAGCCGTTCACCTATGCGTCGAGCGCCTATGGTTCGCTCTACTTCACGATCACGGGTTTTCACATGGCGCATGTGGTCGCCGGGCTCGTGATGCTCCTGGTGCTGCTCACCTGGTCGCTCATGCGCTACTTCGATTCCGAGCGCAATGCACCGGTCTCCATAGGGGCGATCTACTGGCACTTTGTCGACGTGGTGTGGCTGACGGTGTTCTTCAGCCTCTACATCACGCCTTATCTGGGGTAAGCCATGTCGGATACCATCATGAGAAGCTATGGGATCGGGCATCCGGCCCCCCACGGCAGGCACGTCAGCATGGGCCTGCTCTGGACCGGCCTGCTCGCTGCCCCGGTGGCCTGGGGCCTTCAGCTTCTCGTCAATTACGGTCTGTCAAGCCATGCTTGCTTCCCGAGCGATTACCTTTATGCCCACGCCATTCCCGGATGGGGCTGGGTCATGCCGGTCCTGGTGGCGGTCAATATTGCGGCCCTGGTTGTCGCCTGCATCGGGACCGCAATCTCCTATCGGAACTGGAGACTCATCAGCCAGGAGGCCTCCGGCGGTCACGGCAGGCTGCTAGAGGCCGGTGAGGGCCGCACGCGGTTTCTCGCCGTCTGGGGCATCTGGTCCGGCGTGTGGTTCGCCATCGCAATCGTGTTCGACACGATCGCCGTCTTCGCGGTGCCGTTATGTGGAAGCTGAGATATTCGGCTCTCGTCCTCTGGACCCTGGAGGCAACCGACGCCGCATCGGCGCATGCGGGCGAGATAGGCGGGCCCCACTGGAATCTCGACGGCTGGGTCGTCGTCTCGCTTGCCTTCACGGTGGTGCTCTACGGCTTTGGTCTGCGGCGCACGCGTGCACGGACCGGCGCGCGGAGCATCGCCGGATGCGCCGAAATAGCCGCGTTCGCGGGCGGGATTGCCTCGCTCGTCCTCGCGCTGCTGTCGCCGCTCGATGCCCTTGGGGCCGAGCTTTTCTCCGGCCACATGGTCCAGCATCTGGTGCTGATGCTCGTCGCGGCACCGCTCTTAGTCCGGGCGCGGCCGCTGCTCGTCTTCCTCTGGGCCCTGCCGCGCGGCAAGCGCAAGGCGCTCGGACGGCTCTGGGCAGGCGGCAGTTTAGGGGGCTTCTTCAGGGTTCTGACCGCGCCGTTATCGGTTTGGCTGGCCTTCTGCGGCTTGTTCGCATTCTGGCATCTGCCGCGACCCTACGGCTGGGCGCTTGCGCACGAGCCGGTCCACGTCGTGGAGCATCTTTGCTTCTTCACCAGCGCTTTCGCATTCTGGTCGGTGGTGATCGAGCCGTCCGGGCGGCGCAGGCTCGATTACGGCGCGACACTGCTCTTTGTGGCGACAGCCGCGGTCCTGAGCGCCCTGCCGGGTGCCCTGATGGTGCTGACCTCACGCGCCTTCTATCCCGCCCATGCGGAAGGCGCGGCGCATTGGGGATTGACGCCCCTGGAGGACCAGCATCTCGCCGGGCTCATCATGTGGATCCCGGCCGGCTTCGTCTACATGGCCACCATCGCGATCCTGTTTGTGCTGTGGCTGCGCGCTTCTGAAATGCGCGCGGCCGCAAGTTTGCAGAAATACGCCGCCATGGGCTCTATGCTGGTTCTGCTTCTCGTCATGGCTGGCTGCGAGGAGGTGACGGGTGCGCAATCGCGCGGAAGCGGCACTCCGGTCCCGACGAGCTTCGGTGGCGATCCCGGCCGTGGTGCCGTCATGATCGCCCAGACCGGTTGCGGCACCTGCCACACCATACCTGGGATCACTGGCGCGAACGGCCTCGTCGGCCCGCCGCTCACGCAGATGGGACGCCGCATCTATGTCGCGGGACTGTTGCGCAACACGCCAGACAACATGGTCACTTGGCTGCGCGACCCGCAGGCCATCGTGCCCGGCAACGCCATGCCGAACATGGGGTTGGAGGACCAGCAGGCCCGGGACATTGCCGCTTATCTGTACACGCTCCGATAGGACGAGATGCCGCGGGGCACTTGCGATCATCTATCTATTCCCGCGTGTTACGAAGGCCATTCCGTCGCCACTTGTCTGCATCATCGTTCTGACGGTGCTTAGCGCCTTTCTTCGTATAGACGTTCGCACTGTTGGCGACCTCGGTGCTTTGCCGGACAGTCTGCCCGCGTTCCTGATCCCCAACATCCCCGTTACGCTTGAGACCCTCTGGATCATCCTGCCTTACTCGTTCAGCGTTGCCGCCGTCGGCCTGCTCGAAAGCCTGCTGACGGCCGCAATTGTCGATCAGATGACCGACACCGGCAGCGACAAGAACCGCGAAGCCATCGGGCAGGGTATCGCCAACTTCTGCACCGGCTTCATCGGCGGCATGGCCGGTTGCGCCATGATCGGGCAGTCGGTGATCAACGTGAAATCGGGTGGACGCGGGCGGCTGTCGACATTCGTGGCCGGAGCGTTCCTGCTGTTCCTGATCCTCGTCCTGGGCGATCTGGTGCGTATCATCCCGATGCCGGCGCTTGTCGCCATCATGATCATGGTTTCGATCGGTACCTTCAGCTGGTCGTCCCTCATTGATCTCGGCAAGCATCCCAGGCGATCCAGCATCGTCATGCTGGCAACTGTCGTCACGGTCGTGGGCACGCACAACCTCGCTCTCGGGGTCGGGGCCGGCGTTCTTCTCTCCGGCATCTTCTTCGCCTGGAAGGTGGCGCAGATCTTCTGCGTCACCTCGACCCTTACGGCCGATGGGCAAGAGCGTGACTACCTCGTCGAGGGGCAGCTCTTCTTTGCTTCGGCAGAGGATTTCATGGAGGCTTTCAACTTCAGAGAACCCGTGAAGCGAGTCCGCATCGACGTCAGCCGGGCACACATCTGGGACCTCACTGGCGTCAATGCAGTGGACCGTGCCGTCCTGAAGTTCCGCCGCGAAGGTGTCGAGGTGGAGGTTGTCGGCCTCAACGAGGCCAGTAAAACCATCATGGAAAAGCTGGCTGTCCACAACGAGCCGGGAGCGATGGAAAAGGTCTTCGGCCACTATGGGCCTGCTGCGCGGAGGATGCTCCGCGCAGTCCGACTGCACGGAGGCCATCTCCTGAGCGTCCGGCCAATGTCCCGCTATCATGCATCCTGAGGCGCCGCTGCGCAGAGCTGGAGGCTATTCCTCTGGCGAGAGCATGGGATCGCCCTAAATGTTCGCTGATCCGTCATTTCGCCAGGCCGTCCGATGCAGAAAGATCTTCAGCCCCATTCACCGACGGCTGCGCAGGAAAGAATGGGATTCGTCCGGGTCCGTGGGGCCCGCGAGCATAATCTCAAGAATATCGATCTTGAGATCCCGCGCGATGCTCTTGTTGTCTTCACGGGCGTGTCCGGTTCCGGAAAGTCTTCCCTGGCCTTCGGGACACTTTATGCAGAGGCGCAACGACGCTATCTCGAGTCGGTGTCGCCCTACGCCAGGCGGCTATTCCATCAAATGCCGGTTCCCGATGTGGACGATATTGAAGGTCTGCCGCCTGCCGTCGCGCTTCAACAGCAGCGCGGTTCGCCGACGACGCGCTCCTCAGTGGGCAGTGTCACGACCTTGTCCAACCTGCTGCGCATGCTTTTTTCCCGAGCCGGCGACTATCCGCGCGGCCGATCGATCCTCTACGCCGAGTCGTTCTCGCCCAATACGCCCGAGGGGGCGTGCCCACGCTGCCATGGTCTTGGCCGGGTCTATGAGGTCACCGAGCGATCGATGGTGCCGGACGACACGCTGACCATTCGCGAGCGGGCGATTGCCGCCTGGCCGACAGCATGGCATGGCCAGAACCTGCGCGACATCGCGACCACGCTCGGCTTCGACGTAGATCTGCCCTGGCGGGACCTGCCCAAGAAGGATCGCGACTGGCTTCTTTTCACCGACGAGCAGCCGACCGTTCCGGTCTATCCCGGATATACCCAGCAGGAGGTTCGGCGCGCTCTCAAGCGCAAGGAGGAGCCGGCCTACCAGGGGACGTTTACCAGCGCCAAGCGCCATGTGCTGCACACCTTCGCCACCACGCAGAGCCCGATGATGAAGCGGCGCGTAGCGCAGTACATGGTGAGCACCGAGTGCCCGCTCTGTCACGGCAAGCGCCTTCGGCCTGAATCGCTGTCCGTCAAGTTTGCGGGGCTGGACATCGCCGACCTCTCCAGTCTGCCGCTTGCCCGTCTCTCCGATATCTTCCGACCCTATGCGGACGGGACGGCCCCGCGGGTGGCGAAGATCGAGGCGGAGCATCCTGAAAAGGCAGTGGTCACTCAGCGCATCGCGCAGGATCTTGTCGCCCGGCTCAGCGTCATGCTCGATCTCGGGCTCGGCTATCTCTCCGTCGACCGCAGCACCCCGACGCTTTCGCCCGGTGAACTCCAACGGCTGCGGCTGGCCACGCAGGTGCGCTCCAACCTCTTCGGCGTTGTTTATGTACTCGATGAGCCCTCGGCCGGACTCCATCCGGCAGATACGGAGGCGCTGCTGAATGCCCTTGGGCAACTGAAGGCGTCCGGGAACTCGCAATTCGTGGTCGAGCATAATCTCGATGTTATCCGCCATGCCGACTGGATCGTCGATGTCGGACCTGGCGCGGGCGAACAGGGAGGCTTCGTGATCTACAGCGGTCCGCCGGACGGGCTGAGGAAGGTCGAGGCCTCGCAGACCCGGCGTTTCCTGTTCGGCGAAAGCTCCCTCCCATCTCGGGAGCCGCTGCCACCGAAAGGGTGGCTGCGCCTCGCCGGGGTCACGCGCAACAATCTGCACGCGCTCAACGTCGCATTTCCCTTAGGCGTGCTCACGACCGTGACAGGCGTTTCCGGCTCCGGCAAGTCGAGCTTGGTCAGCCAGGCGCTGGTCGAGTTGGTGGCGGAGCATCTGGGGCACGATATCCCCGAGCCGGAGGATGAGGGCGAGGAGCTTGAGCGGGCCGCGACAATGGCAAGCGAAGGCCGGATCATCAGTGGCATGGAAGGGATCAAACGTCTGGTGCGGGTCGATCAGAAGCCGATTGGACGCACACCGCGTTCGAACCTTGCAACCTATACTGGTCTTTTCGATCATGTCCGCAAGCTGTTCGCTGCAACCAAGCAGGCACGCGCCCGTCGCTACGACGCGGGACGCTTTTCCTTTAATGTCCCCAAGGGTCGCTGTCCGCATTGCGAAGGCGAAGGCTTCGTGATGGTCGAGCTGCTTTTCCTGCCGAGCGTCTATGCGCCATGCCCGACGTGCCATGGGGCCCGGTACAACGCCGACACGCTCAAGATCAAATACTGGGACAAATCCATCGCTGACGTGCTTGGAATGACGGTCGATGCAGCCTGGGAGTTCTTCGCCGACGAGGCGCCTTTACATCGTTCCCTCACGATCGTGCGCGAGGTGGGTCTGGGCTACCTGCGGCTTGGCCAGCCCGCGACCGAGTTGTCCGGAGGGGAGGCGCAGCGGATCAAGCTTGCGACCGAGCTCCAACGGATCCAGCGCGGCGATACGCTCTACGTCCTCGACGAGCCGACGACCGGATTGCATCCCGCCGACGTCGAGAGGCTCGTGGCTCAGCTCGTCGGGCTGGTCGACGCCGGCAACACAGTCATCGTGGTTGAGCATGACATGCGCGTTGCCGCGAGAAGTGACTGGGTCATGGATCTCGGCCCAGGGGCCGGCGATGAGGGCGGGCAGGTGGTTGCGTCAGGTCCGCCAGTCGAAGTGGCAAAAGCATCGGGCAGCCGTACGGCACCTTATTTGGCGCAAGCCCTCGCTTGATGAATTTCAATTCATCAGGTGCCTTGGACATCGGGATCCGGCGTTTTCATGCACCGTTTCATAGGCTCGGCCGAAGCGGGCGATCCCGGCGGCGAGCTTGAACGTGTTCGCGGCACGTCCGCTCGTCCTCTCCTGGTACGCTCCAGGTCAAACGCCTTGTTCCGCTTCAGCAGGAACAGGCTGACGTTCATCGACAGGTCGGAACATGAATGTTTGCCTCGGTTTGGATCGTCTTCAGAGGAGGCATGGGATGGAATCGGACAGCGTTGAAACGGGAGCAGGGATGCCTACATAGGACAACTGGACTGCAAAGGTCGTGCCTGCAGCGGACGCGAGCGGCCCCAACCATATCCATCCGTCGATGGCACGGAGCTTTCATGTCTGCCGTTCTCAAGCGTAACAATGTCAAAGTTTCCGGCCGTGGCGAGCAGCCCATCCTCTTCGCCCATGGCTATGGCTGCGATCAGAACATGTGGCGTTTCATCGCTCCGGCCTTCGAGGACAGCCACCGGATCATTCTGTTCGATCATGTCGGCCACGGGCAGTCGGATGCGACCATCTTCGACAAGGCCCGATACGACGCCCTCCAGGGCTACGCAGACGATGTGCTGGCGATCTGCCGTGAGCTGGACCTCAAGGATCTAATCTTCGTGGGCCACTCGGTCAGCGCCATGATCGGGGTTCTGGCCGCCATTCAGGAGCCGGAACGGTTCGACCGTCTCGTCCTGATCGGTCCCTCGCCACGCTACATCAACGACGGCGATTATGTCGGCGGGTTCAAGCAGGAGGACATCGAGGGACTGCTCGACTTCCTCGACAGCAACCATCTCGGCTGGTCGAGCACCATGGCCCCGGTGATCATGGGCAACCCGGACCGGCCGGAACTTGGCGAGGAACTCGCCAACAGCTTCTGCCGCACGAATCCCGAGATCGCCAAGCACTTCGCACGCGTGACCTTCCTCTCGGACAACCGGGCTGATCTGCCCAAGTTGACGACGAAGGCGCTGATCCTTCAGTGCTCGCAGGACGTGATCGCTCCCGAGGCCGTCGGGCATTATATGCACCGGAACCTTCCAGACAGCGAGCTCATCCTGATGAAGGCGACCGGGCACTGCCCGAACCTAAGCGCGCCCGAGGAGACGATTGCTGCCGTGAGAGCCTTTTTGCGCAATCCGGCCCCCGTTGGGACGGCAGCCTTGTGACCATCGACCAGGGCCCGCTGACCGAGACGGCTGAGGAACTCTACGAGAGTGCCCCCTGCGGCTACCTTTCGACCTTGCCGGACGGCACCATCGTCAAAGCCAACCAGCGATTTCTCACCTGGATCGGCATGGATCGACGGGACCTCGTCGGGAACAGGTGCTTCCAGGATTTCTTGAGCATCGGCGGCAGGATCTTCTACGACACCCACTTCGCGCCGCTCCTGCGGATGCAGGGTTTCGTCAACGAGATCGCCTTCGACTTGACCTGCGCCGATGGACGACTATTGCCGGTCCTGGCCAACACAATTCAAAAGCTGGACGCAACCGGAAAGCCTGTTGTTCACCGCATCACCCTGTTCAACGCCACTGACCGTCGCAAGTACGAGCGCGAGCTGCTGCTTGCACGACGGAAGGCGGAGGAGGCCACGGAGGAGCTCAGGCGCCTGAACGAGACGCTGGAGGAGCGGGTTGCCCAGGAGGTCGCCGAACGCATGAAGGCCGAAGAGGCTCTGCGGCAGGCCCAGAAGATGGAGGCGGTCGGCCAGCTCACCGGCGGAATCGCGCACGACTTCAACAACTTGCTCACCATTATTGTCGGTAACATTGAACTGCTGCAACGCCGCCTGCCGGAGGGCAAGGAGCGGCTCCAGCGCGCGGCGGATCATGCGATGGAGGCAACCCGGCGCGCCGCGACCCTGACCCAGCGACTGCTGGCCTTCTCCCGGCGGCAGCCGCTCGACCCCAAGCCCATCGACGCCAACAAGCTGGTGGCCGACATGTCCGAACTGTTGCGGCGGACGCTGGGCGAGACGGTCGTGCTGGAGACGGTCCTGTCCGGCGGTCTTTGGCGGACGCAGGCCGATCCGAACCAGTTGGAGAATGCCATCGTCAACCTCGCGGTAAATGCCCGTGATGCGATGCCGAATGGCGGCAAGCTTACCATCGAGACGGCTAATACTCGGCTGGATGAGGCGTATGTGGAAGCACTGGCTGAGCCGGTGCCGCCTGGGCAGTATGTGCTCGTGGCGGTCTCCGACACCGGAACCGGCATGGACAATGCCACGATCGAGAGGGTGTTTGAGCCGTTCTTCACCACCAAGGAGGCAGGCAAGGGCACCGGACTGGGCCTGAGCCAGGTGTACGGCTTCGTGCGTCAATCCAACGGGCACGTCAGGATCTACAGCGAGCTGGGCGAGGGCACGACCATCAAGATTTACCTGCCTCGCCTGAGGGGTTCGGACGACGGGCCTGCCGAAGCGCCTGTGAAGAACCCGGTGATCATGAAAGGCTCCGGCGAGACCATTCTCGTCGTGGAGGACGAGCCTGCTCTTCGCGCTTATGCGGTGGAGGCGTTTCGCGACCTCGGCTACCGTGTGATTGAGGCCGCTGACGGGCGAGGGGCTCTGGCCGCCCTGGAACAGCACCCGGAGGTCGCTCTGATGTTCACGGATGTGGTCCTGACTGGTGGGATGAACGGACGGGCGCTGGCAGACGAGGTCACACGACGCAGGCCGGGTCTCCCTGTGCTTTACACGACTGGCTATACGGCCAATGCCATCGTCCATCATGGCCGCCTCGACTCCGGAGTGCACCTGATCGGAAAGCCCTTCACCTATGTCGAGTTGGCGTCAAAGGTGAGACGCATGCTCGATCGAGCGTGAGGTGAGGGCGGACCGCTGCTGGTACGCCTCAGGCCAAAGCCCGACGGGTAGCATTCCGCATCAATCCTGATGCCCGGAAAGTTTGGGCGATCCCGCTGCTTGACCCGGAGGAGACCTCCCGGCATCGTCTAGGACTTCTTCGCCAGTAGCGAAGAACACCTTAACCAGGGGCGGGATCCCGTCCTTTCGCAGACCACTCCGCCGTCATGACCGTGGCGCGCATCTGGCATTTGATGCCGTAGGTCTCAGTGGCAGCGTCGGCTGCTGCCGTTAGCCGTCCGCCAGGAAATCGATGACTGTCCTGACGGCGGGTAGCTGGCCGCGGCGATGAGGCGTCAGGATCGTGGACGTCACGATGCCGGCGGTCCAGTCCGGGAGCACCGTTGCCAATTCCCCGTTTTTTCTTGACGCCGCCGACATGGCTTCGGGAAGGCAGGCGATGCCAAGTCCCGCTGCGGCTGCCTTCAACAGCACCGAGGACTCATCGGCAATGAGCCGCACCGTCGGTGTGACCTGAACCTCCTGACCGTCATTGTGCTTTAGGTTCCATGCCCTCGATGTAGGACTCGTCAGGACGCCATCATGGCCGGCGAGGTCCTCGGGCCGTCCAGGTCTGCCCCGCCTGGCCAGATAATCCGGCGAGGCGACCAGCGTGATCCGCTCCACCTTCATCCGGCGCTGCATGAGATCGGAGTCAGGGAGCGGAGCGAAATGGCTCCGGATCGCGATGTCGAAACCCTCCCGGACCAAGTCGACGAACCGGTCGGTGACGTGAAGTTGCAGGTCCAGCTTGGGATAGGCGCGGGCAAGTGCGGGCAGGCGATCGGCGAGATGGAACTGCGCCACCGGCACGGAGGCGCTGATCCGCACCTTACCTGCTGGTTCCGCCTGTCGTCGCTGCACCACGCTTTCAGCCGCCTGCGCCTCGGTGACGGCCGCCTGGGCATGGTCGTAGAAATCCGTTCCGACATCGGTCAGCACGAAGCTGCGTGAGGTCCGATGGATCAAACGGATCCCAAGATCCGCCTCGAGCTCGGCGACGCGCTTGCTGACCGTCGATTTGGGAACGCCCAGGTGACGCGCAGCGGCGGCGAAGCCCCCGCTGTTCACCGCTTCGACGAAGAGATGCAGATCGTTGAAGTTGAACTTCATGTGCGATCGTTCACGTATGTGGACTTTAGGGCTCAAAGATACCGCCTACAGGGTCAAAGTCCATGGTGGCATGGTGTTGTGGTTACAGACACAAGGAGACACCCCATGATTCAAACCCTCATGTACGGCATCCCATCGGGTTGCTCGCTCGGATCGATCGTTGCCATGGAATGGCTCGGAGAGCCTTACCGGCTCTGCCGCATCGAGATGCCGGCGGTGGTGCAGGGCGAAGCCTACCGCCGGATCAATCCTATCGGCGAGACGCCAACGCTGATCACGGCTACGGGCGAGCGGATCAGCGAGAGCATGGCGATCCTCCACCATCTCGGCGCGCGGGGCGTCAACAGGGGACTGTCCTTCGTCCAGGGCTCGCCGGGGTTCGACAGGTTCAACCAGGTCCTCGCGTTCCTGAACACGAGCTTCTTCGCCGCCTTCGGGCCGCTCTGGTACGCCCTCGAGCACGGTCTCGATGGACCCGACAAGCACATCCTCAGGGCCTATGGCGCGGCGAAGGTGGCCAAGGCCCATGCCGACCTGGAACAGCTGCTGGGTGAAAAGGACTGGTTGCTGGGCGACCGGCCCACGTTGGCCGATGCCTACTTCGCCGGCATCGCGCGGTGGACCAAGTATCATGATGTGGTCGATCGCCGCGACTATCCGGGCTTGCAGCGCCTGTTCGAGAAGCTCGAGGCGGATCCGGCAGTCCGGTTCGCGCATGCGATCGAACGTGGCGACACCGCTGTCAGCAGTGGCGGGTTTGTGGGCGAGGTTGGCCTGGAGGATGTCCTGCGCCAGCAGGCTGTCGCTGCCTGATACAGCATACTAGGCCCGTCACGTGACGCGAGGCGGGCCTTCCGCATCACCCGAATTCTGCTCATGGCAGTCGGCGTCACGACGTGAATCCCTGGGCCTCTCCACGCTGCCGCTTGACTCACGCATAACCTGATAGTTATTGATTTTTTCAATAGCCAATGAGTTATGAGTCGAATGGCGCACCCTCAGGACATGGTTTTCAGAGCGCTTGCCGATCCGACCCGGCGGGCCATTTTCGAGCGGCTGTGCCGCGATGGAGAGCAGACGGTCGGGAGCCTGACGGCTCAGGCCGGAATCTCGCAGCCGGCCGTCTCGAAGCATCTTAGCGCCCTGAAGCAGGCCGGATTGGTGCGCGGCCGCCATGAAGGCCGCCAGACGCATTACAGCGCACAGCCGCGAGCCCTGGCCCCGCTGGTCGACTGGACGAGCCGGATGGCCGGCTTCTGGCAAGGCCGGTTCGACGACCTCGAAGACCTGCTGAAAAGGATGGACCAATGAACGAAACGCTGACCGAAGTGCGCTCCGTCGTTGTCGAGCGCGAGATCCCTCATCCGCCCGAAAAGATCTGGCGTGCGCTCACCCAGCCGCACCTGATCGCCGAGTGGCTCATGAAGAACGACTTCATGCCGGTCGTGGGCCATCGTTTCCATCTGAGCGGCGACTGGGGCGGCGTGCTGGATTGCGAGGTTCTCGCCATCGTGCCCACCGAAATGCTGTCCTACACCTGGAATTTCACACACGACGATGCGGCCTTCGATCTGAGAAGCGTCGTGACTTTTACTCTGGTCCCGACGAGCGCGGGGACCCTCCTGCGCATGGAGCAGTCAGGCTTCCGGCCCGACCAGAAGCAGGCCTTCGGGGGCGCCAAGGCGGGGTGGCAGGGATTCCTTGCGAACCTGGAAAAGGTCTTGGAAAGCATTGGTTGAAATCCGCTGCTGGGTGGGTCGCCCGATCCGCTAAGGCTCATCCTCAAGAGGAAGACACAATGAACTGGGACAACTGGATTCGGCAGGGTCACCGCTGGCTGTCGATCGTCTTCACGGTGACCGTCGCAGCCAACTTCGTCGCCATGGGGCTGGGGGAACCGCCCGCCCTGGTGGTCTATTCGCCTCTGCTACCGCTCTTCCTGCTCTTGTTTTCCGGCCTCTACATGTTCGCGCTGCCATATGTCGCCAAGGGGCGCAGCGGGCGACGGGGCGCCGGACAGGAGGGGTGTCCAGCCAGAAGATCTTTCTAGTCCTACGGAGAGAGCATGCTGATTAGCGCCGAAGATGCTGATTTCTCCGCTATGCTCGGTGGTGAAGCCCCACACGGCCTCGTGCTATCCGACAGCGAGATAGCACCCCGCGCGGTCCTCCAGATGTTGCGTGAACTTGCTGCTCGCATCCGTCCGCAATTCGCACCGGCCGCTTGGTGGATCGTTGAGAGCGGAGAAATCATCGGCCTGTGCTCGCTGACACGCGCGCCGTCTGGTGGTGTCATCGATATTGGGTATGGGATCGCCCCATCTCGTCAAGGCCGTGGTCATGCAAGAAGTGCGATCGCAACTCTCGCGGAATGGGCGCGCTCCGATCCTCGCGTGACGGCTGTCACGGCAGAAACATCGGTCCACAACCATCCCTCGCAGCGGGTTCTGGAACGCAATGGCTTTCTACGAGTAGGTAAGCGGCTAGACATCGACGATGGTGAACTCATCTGCTGGAAGGTGCACTGCACGGATCTGCCCTAATTGGCTCCTCCATTGGAGCTCTCGTCGGATCTCCCTCGCTAAAGCCCTAGTCCACGATAAAGAGCTTCGCTCCCGTCCGGGTTGAGGATCGATGAGACGCATCGCCGTGGTCGGACACTTGGTAACTCATGCCTGGCTTGAGTTTGAACATGCGTCCATCCTGCAATTCCGTATCGAGCTCACCTTCGAGAACGTAAAGTACATGGCCGCGGTCACACCAGTGATCGGCAACATAGCCCGGCGTGTATTCGACCAGACGAACCCGCAGATCGCCAACAGTGAACGTCCGCCAGATTGCTTGACCAGTTTCCCCAGCATGCTGGGTTATTGGCATGCTCGACCAATCCGTCACGGTAAATGGCAATGTCGGTATCTTCACGGAAACCTCATAGAATTACTCTGGTTGCGCAAACCTCTGCTGCTTGTACTTGTATCAGCGACGTTCGGATCATCAACCGCCTTTCGCCTGTCCCGTCACGATGGTAGCCTTGTTAATGGTCGGGGAGACCATGGCCGATACCAGGCGCAGGGCATGGACTGGAACGTTGACACGGAGCATCTGCTTGATCGAAGCATGCCATGTCCACGATTGCGTCCTCTACAGACCTGCACGGACGCTGCAAAATTTGGCAACATGTCATTCCTCGATTACTAACCTCAGTCATAGGCGGCAAAAAGAGCTGCCCAACCTGGTAGTGCCATGAGGACGACAAGAGACAAGCTGGAAAGCATCCTGGCCCGACTGGCCCAACGAGCCGACAATGAGCGTGTGTTCCTGAGACTTTATGAAGACGCAGCTCGCGCCGCAGCTGATGCCGCCGATGCCCGGAGGCAGGCGGGCGTTTCACTGGGTCCGCTCGATGGGGCAATTGTCTCGATCAAGGACTTGTTCGACGTCGCCGGCGAAGCCACCACGGCGGGCTCCATCGTGCTGCGCGACGCGCCGCCTGCCGCCCGTGACGCGGTCGTCGTCCACCGGCTGAGGCAGGCGGGAACGGTGATCATCGGCAAGACCAACATGGTCGAGTTCGCATTCTCCGGTCTCGGCCTCAACCCGCACTATGGCACGCCCGGCAATGCGGTGGCCCCGGAGCGGATTCCGGGTGGCTCGTCCTCCGGCGCGGGTGTCTCAGTGGCCGAGGGGACAAGCGAGATCTCCATCGGAAGCGACACTGGCGGCTCCGTGCGCATTCCGGCCGCGCTTAACGGCATCGTCGGGTTCAAGCCGTCGACGCGCCGAGTGCCGCTCGACGGCGTGTTCCCGCTTTCCTACAGCCTCGATTCCATCGGTCCGCTCGGCCGCACGGTGCAGGATTGCGCCTTCGCCGATGCGGTCATGGCCGGGGAGGAGCCGCGAGTGCTCGATCCCTATCCACTCGCGGGCCTAAGGATCGGCGTGCCGCGCGGCCGCCTGTTCACCGAAACCGAGCCGATGGTAGCGCAGGCCTTCGAGAAAAGCCTGAGCCGGCTATCGAAGGCCGGAGCAACGATCATCGATGTCAACATCGACGATCTGATTGCCGCCATGGAAAGGGCTACGTCCCAGGCATCGATCGCGTCCGTGGAAGCGGCTGAAATTCATGCGGACTGGCTCGACTCGAAAGCTCAGGATTTCGATCCGCGCGTCCGGGGGCGAATTGCCCAAAGCGCAACCTTGCCTGCGTACGTCTATATTCGCATGATGCGCCAACGCGATGCTCTGATTGCAGTGATGGACGACCGCCTGAGATCCATCGACACTCTTGCAATGCCGGCGACGGCCATCACGGCACCGCCGCTCGCGCCTCTGCTCGCGGATGATCAGCTCTACAGGCAGACCAACCTGCTGATGCTGCGCAACACCATGGTCGGAAACCTTTTCGACCTGACCGGCATCTCTCTTCCGATCCCTGACCAGCAGCGTCCGGTCGGCCTCATGCTGATGGCCCGTAACGGACAGGACAGGACCCTGCTTGAAATCGCGGCGAGCGTGGAGCGGAGTTTCGCCTCCTGAAGCAAATGCAGCGGTTCACAGGAACCGCTGCATCGTCTTGCCGCCAGGACGAGTTCATCGCCGCCATACAAGCCAAAAGGGCTGTTTCAGGCCTTTCGCATCTGCAGGTGCCGGCTTCGCACGGCTACCAGGGTAGCGTTCCAGCAAAGGCTTGTCGCCAGGGCAAGGATGAGCGCTGGGACGACGCCCAGGGGGACCGCTCCGAGGTGGAGGATGCATAGGGCCCCGACGAATCCGAGCATTCCCGGAACGCCGTTCGCCACGACGGAAGCGGTTGCCACTCCGCCGATGCGCGGGTGCAGGATCAGGGCAAGACTTATAAGCACCACGGGAGCCAGCGCGGCGGCTGCCGCAATTGAAGGGCCGAGCGTTCGGCCCGCCAGAATAGTGCCTCCGACGACCGTCATGACCAGGGCGGCACGGAACGGAATGTCCCAGGACTTCTTCTGCAGGCGAGGCGGCATGGCCGTTCCCATCAGTCTGCGCGCATAGACTAACGACACTGCGAAGACTGCCCCGTTCAGAGCGAGTGCGCCGCCGAGAGTCCATTGTCCCTGCAGGATGATGGAGAGAAAAGCCGCCCATACTGCAAACGCTGCCCCGATGCTCATGAGGACGCCGCTACGCTGGGCAACGGTGGCATAGACGACCATGTAGATGATGGTAGCAGCTGTGACCGGAAGCCCGGCCAGGGCGCTCTCGGCGATAAAGGCGGCGCCATGATCGGCCGCCAGGAACGCGAATGCCGGTCCGGCAGAAATCGGCAGGGTCGTGATCATAGCCCCAAGAAAAGGGCCGCTCCTCTCCACGATTTTTGATGCCGTCACCACGATGGCGGCGGCGATTAGCATTTTGACGGCGAGGAGCGCCCAGAAGGATAGATCCACGACTATTATCTCCGGGCATCGAGCCGCGGCTAGGAAACAACCGGCAGAGCCTCGATCTCGTAGGCGTGCCGCATGGTGCGGTTGAGCACCGGGTCCTCGAGCTCCATCTCGAAGCGGGTGCCTGGTCGGATGCCGCCGATCGCCCCAAGGGTTCCGCAATACATCACGGTTCCCGGCGCGATCTCCAGCCCGTCAGGACGACGGCCAATGAGGTCCCGGGGAGTCCTGAGGGCGGACAGTGTCCCTTCCTGATAGAGCACCCGTTCGCCATCGACGGTCGCCCAAGAGCGCAGGATGATCTGATCCCAGTGAGGTTCCAGTTCTTCCAGCCGCCACAGGGTGCTGCCGATCGGCTTGCCGCAGAGTTGCTTGGAAAGCGCGATGCCCGCCGTCTCGGCCTTTCGGTCGGTATGGTCGGATCCGATGCCGATCCAATAGCCATCGGCGAGCGCTACCAGCACGGGCTCGACCTCACCAGAGGAGTCGGGTCCGAGAACCACGAGGCGCTCGGACTGGGTTAGATTGCTGGCCGAAACCCGATAGTAAACGGGAACAGACGACGGACGCGGAACGCCGATGGCCGCGAGTTCCTCGATGTGATGCTGGATCGCGTGCTCGTCTCGGCCCGCCCAACCTGCAATGACCAATGCCTGCGGATCGAGGCCGATCCGATCCTCGCCAGTGCGGGAAATACGATTGAATGTAAGCAAGATGAGCCTCAGAATCGGGAGGGCAGCCACAGGGCCAGGCCAGGGAAGAACGCGAGGAGCACGATGAGCGCCATCATCGCGATCACGAAGGGGAGGGCCCCGACGATCACGTCGTTGAGGCTTCCCTTGCTGCGCAGGGACTGCACGACATAGAGATTCAGCCCCACGGGAGGCGTGATCAACGCCGCCTCGATGAGAATGACGATGACCACTCCCAGCCAGATCGAATCGAAGCCAAGGGCTGTCATGACGGGCGCGATGATCGGGATCGTCGTGATCATCATCGAGAGCGTCTCCATGAAGCACCCCAGGATCAGGTAGAAGATCACCACGGCAAACAGCATCTGGTACTTGGAGAGACCCAGCCCGGCTACGGCATCCGTGAGCATCTGCGTCAGCCCGATCGCCGTGATCACGAAGTTGAGGAAGTACGCGGCGATGATGATCAGCATGATCATCGCCGTCGTCCTCATGGTGTTTTCGAATGCCTCGAGCAGCATTCTCAAGTTAAGCTTTCTGTAAAAGGCAGCAAGCACCAGTGCGGCGATCACCCCGAGCGACGCAGCCTCCGTCGGCGTGGCGAGGCCGGCATAGATTGAGCCGACGACCACCAGGAAGATCATCATCGGAGGGATCAGATCGGGGAGGCTGGCGAAACGCTCCGCCCATGTTGTCCGAATGCGTGTCCCGCCCCAGGCTGGCTTGAACAGGCACGCAGCGACGATGAGCGACATGAACAATCCGGCAAGTCCGAGACCTGGCAGGATCGCGGCCAGATATAGCTTTGGAATCGAGGTGTCGGTCAGAACCGCGTAAATGATGATGTTGATCGACGGGGGTATCAGGATGCCCAGCGTTCCGCCTGCGGCAAGCGTCCCGAGGAACAGGCGCTGATTGTAGCCGTGGCGGTCGACGAGCGGAAGGGCGACGGTGCCCACGGTCGCCGCCGTGGCAACGGAGGATCCGGACGTAGCTGCGAAGATCGCGCAGGCTCCGATGTTGGAGTGCATGAGCCCGCCCGGCAGCCAGGACAGCCACTTGACCATCGCGGCGTACATCCTTTCGGCGACGCCGGAGCGCAGCAGGATTTCGCCGAGCAGGATGAACATCGGGATCGAAACCAGAAGGAAGTCCCGGCCGGCGGACCAGGCGATTTCCCCCATGGCCAGGCTCAGGGGCATTGTGCTGTACAACTGCTCAAGAACAAGGCCGAGGACGCCGAGGGCTGCCGCGACCGGAATGGAGACGGCAAGGAGCCCGAGGAGAATGATGAGTGTAGTAGCGAGCATGATGTCAGCGTTCCGACCCAGGATGGGGAGCACGAAGCTCGGCGGTGTGGCTTGACTCTTCGGCCGCACTTTCCTCGAGGGTCATGGCGCCCGCGAGCTGGCGAACCTTGGGCAAATCGCCCGTGGCCAGGGCAATCGCGGCCCTCAGGATCAAGGGAACGATTGTGAAGAGGAACAGAAGGAAACCCACGATCCAAAGCGATTGCGGAATCCACAGGGGCGTCCCGAGCGGCGTTGTTGCGCGCGTGCTGAAGAGAAGTGAGTCCTGAAGGACGAGCACCGCTCGCCAGGCGAGATACCCTACGAACACGAGGAGCGACAGAAGCGCCAGGAGATCGAGACTGCACGTGATTCTGACCGGAAGCCGCTCATAGAGCGCATCGACGCGGACGTTGGCCCGGCGCAGCAATGTGAAGGCCAGGGCCCAAGTCGTGCCGACGGCAAATGCATAGCCGGACAATTCGTCCGCGCCGCCGAGCGTTATCAGCACCGTCTTGCGTAATAAAACGTCGAACCCGACAAGGAACGCAGCCGCCAGCATCATAGCGCCGGCGATCCGGACCGCCAGAATGGAGAGGCGATCCGCGAGCGCAAGCCAGCGGTCAAGAAGAGAGATCATGCCAATTTCAACCTTATAGGAAGCCTCCCCAAGCTTGGGGAGGCTCCGGGAATGAGTGCTGCGACTCAGTTGGCTTTGGCCTGGATGTCCACGATCTTCCCGACGGTGGCATTCCAGTTCGCGACGCAGTCACCCGGGCAACGCTCCGCCCACTTCGGAACCACGGTCTCGGAGAGCACCTTCTTGAGAAGCGTGCGATCAGCGTCAGTAATGGGCACAAAGGTCATGCTTGCCTTCGTGCCGAGCTTGCAGGTGTCCTTGCCGGTGTTGCAATCGAAGCCCTGCTGCGTTTCCTCGTCGGCACCTTTCCAGATCCGGTCCTCAAGTCCCGCGATCTCCTTCTCCAGGAAGCTGCGGACATTGGGATCGAGGCTGTTCCAGCGCTTTTGATTCACGCCGAACATCACCTGGCTCCAGCCGACGGGAAGCTCCAGGATGTGGGTCGAGACTTCGTACCACTTCGCCGAGTTGCCCGAGAGTGTGCCGGTAATCGCGCAGTCGACGACCTTGTTCTGCAGAGCGGGGACGACCTCGCTGAAGGTCATCGTCACGCCGGTGCCGCCGAGGGCTTCGACGAACTCCGCGAGCGTGCGGTTGCCAGTGCGCACCTTCTTGCCCTTAAGGTCAGCAAGGCTCTTGACCTCGCCGTTGCAGTAAATGACCTGCGCAGGATAGGGCCAAATTCCGAGAACCTTGATGCCAAACTTCTCGCCATAGAACTTGTCATAGACCGGCTTGTAGGCATCGGAGACCTTGCGGGCGGTCGCGATGTCGGGAGCAAGGCCGGCGAGATCGACAGCCTCGTTGCGGGCATCGTCGCCTGCCACATAGCCAAGGACGGTAGAGCCGAAATCGATCACGCCGAGGCGCATCAGGCGGAAGATCTCCGCGCCTTTCATGCCCATTTCGTTGAAGGGGGTAATTTCGGCCGTGACGGCGCCCTTCGACTTCTCAGTGATTTCCTTGGTCCAGAAGGGCTGCTCGAAGTTCTTGTACTGCGAGAGGTTACCCCACGCGCCAACCACCTTCAGGTGAGTCTTCGGCAGTTCCTGCGCCGACGCAGTCCCGGCAACGAAGAGCGAGAGAATGCCCGCTGTCACGAGCGACAAGGTTGATTTCACAGCTGATACCCTTTGGTTTGTGGTTGGATGCGTTGTTCTTATCTTGGAGCCTCGGATCGAGGTGGCCCTCTTTTGTGTCCGGTGCTCGATTTCTTGAGCATGGCACCGTTCGGGTCGCGGACGCGGCCCATCGGTTCCGCACTTTGCGCTAGCCATTCGCGAGCCGGCTGTTCTTGAGGTCGGTGACCAGCATGAAGCCTGGAGCGTGGGTGATGGCGAAGGAGGGCCGGGCCGCGGCGATCACAGATTGCGGGGTGACCCCGCATGCCCAGAAGACCGGGATCTCATCATCGGCCACATGCACCGGCTCCCCATAGTCGGGAACGTTGAGATCCTCGACCCCGATCATTTCTGGCTTGCCGATATGAATCGGCGCTCCGTGGACCGAAGGAAAGCGCGATGTGATCTGAATGGCCCGGATCGCGTCCGCAGGCTTGAATGACCGCATGGAGACAACCACAGGGCCATGAAATGGTCCGCTCGGTTGAGTGGAGATGTTGGTCCGGTACATCGGTACGTTCGTGCCATTTGTGATGTGGCGGAGGACGATGCCATCCGCCATCAATGCCTCTTCGAAGGAGAAGGAGCATCCAATAACGAACGACACGAGATCATCGCGCCAAACCGAAGATACATCCGGTACCTCGCCGACAAGCTCGCCGTCGCGCCATACGCGATAGAGGGGGAGGTCGGTGCGGATGTCGAGATCGATCCCCAGTTCCGGGATCCGCGGATCCCCCGGCTCCGAGACGCCGATCAATGGACAGGCTTTTGGATTCCTCTGACAGAAACGCAGGAAGGACGAGGCTAAGTCCGCGGGAAGGATCGCGAGGTTGCCCTGCACGAATCCGGGCGCCAGGCCCGACGTTTGTTCTGTCAGCCTGCCGCTTCGTGCAGCCTGTCGCACATCGATGCCCGTTGCCAGATCGTAGCCGGCGCGGCGCGGCACGTCGTTCATTGTCGGTTCCCTACGGTAATTGAATATCTATTCTTGCGATCCATTAGGGCTTGACGGGAATTGACAATCAATAGTCTCGATCCCTGTGTGACTTATCAGCTTTCCTGATGGGTCTTGCGGGCGATCTCAAGGGCCAGATCAGCAACGGCCTCGCTCACAGGATTCGAGAGCGCTTTATGGTATGAGATGGTGAAGCGGAGCGGATCCAGGACAATATTCGTTTCGATTACGCCCAATTTCCCGGATGCAATCTCGTCTTGGATGAGGGCTGGCGGCAGGATCGCTACTCCGGCGCCGTCGATCGCCAGCCTGATATTCGCGGAGAGAGCGGCCGACGTGATCATCCGGGGCGGCGCCATTCCAGCAGAGCGAAAGAGATCTGTGAGAGCAATCGTCGGCCGCGTTCTGCGTCCGTAGGTGATGTTCGTGACATTGGCGAGTTCCTCGAGAGCGACGGGCCGCCCCAGGAGCCCTAGGCGAGGGGCTGCAACAAAACTCAGCTTGTAGGTCGACAGCATCCGGCTCTGGATCGAAGGGTCGGGTACGGGGCCAAGCAGGAAGGCGAGGTCGATCTCCTGACCGGCGAGTTCGTCTCGCAGGTTGGGAGTGGTATCGACCGTCAGTTCGAGGCTGAGACGCGGAAACCGCGTCTCGAAGGCCTGCACGAAATCCGGCAGCCAGGTATGAACGATGGTTTCAGAGGTTCCGACCCGAACGATGCCTTCAGTGCCGACGCCTCCGCACATGGCATGGATTGCCTGCTGGTGCAGACTGAGGATGCGCTCGGCCCAGGTGAGCATTTCCAGGCCTCTCGGTGTCAGCTTCGCCTCCCGTCCACTCCTGTCGAACAGCCGAAGGGAGAGGTGGCGCTCCAATGACGCAATGCGTGCCGAGATCGTCGGTTGAGAGGTATCCAGACGAATAGCCGCCTTCGAGAAGCTGCGCAGCGTAGCGCTCCAGTAGAACGCCTCGACCTCCTTGAGTTCCATCCCCGTACCCCTACGAATTCAGTCCTACAGCGATGCCGCTGATCGGGTGGCCTGGTCGTAATAGCCGGACAAGGTTCGCATTTGACTGGCCAGTCGCGACAAGGTCTCTGGCTCCAGACCAAGGGAGGTGACCGGGCCGACGAGAAGGGTCTCCCGAATCGCCCTGTACCGCTCGCAGGCCTTGGAACCGGCATCGGTCGCCGAGATCATCTTTTCCTTGCCCACCCTAGAACTGGCCACAAGTTTGAGCCGCTCGAGCTTTTTCACCGAGTAGCTGACGACATGCGTGTCCTCGATGTTCAGGACGAGGCAGATGTCGGCCAGGCGCTTCGGCTTCGACCGATGGTGCACGGAATGAAGCACGAAGATGTCTGTTGGTGACAAATCTGACAGCCCCGCTGCGGCCATGCCCCTTACGATCCAGCGATGAAACGCATGAGAGGCCAGGATCAGCCCAAACTCAAACTCCGACAAAGCCGGAAGCTCGCCTGCGGCCAGATGGGCGGAGGACACGATCGGGCCTGGCGCATCGGAACTCTGCAACATTATTCAAACTCCCCAGCAGATCCACTTTAGAAACCACGTTGACATTTTATCGATAATTTATCTACGTTTCGACGATCAATTATTGCCATCATAGGGGGCGACGATGCCTTTGGGGAAGTGGGACTTTTGGATCGATCGCGGCGGCACATTCACCGATATCGTCGCGCGCCAGCCCGATGGGGCTCTCCTCGCTCACAAGGTGCTCTCCGAAAACCCCGAAGCCTACCGCGACGCTGCGATCCAAGGGATCCGCGAGCTGATGGCAATCCAGGCCGGGGAACCTCTGCCGACGGATAGAATCGCGACGGTCAAGATGGGCACGACTGTCGCGACCAATGCCCTGCTCGAGCGGAAGGGCGATCGTACCTTGCTCGTCATCACCAAGGGCTTCGCTGACGCACTCAGGATCGGATACCAGGGCCGCGCCGATATCTTCGCGAAGAACATCGCCAAACCGGAGCAGCTCTACGAGCGCGTGCTCGAGATCGATGAGAGGGTGCTGGCCGACGGAAGTGTCGAAGCGGAGCCTGATCTCGACCTCGTTCGCCAGCAACTCATCGACGCCCATGCGCGGGGCATCCACGCCTGCGCTATCGTCTTCATGCATTCCTATCGCTACCCGGCTCATGAGCAGGCTGTCGCCGCTATTGCCCGCGAGGTCGGGTTCAGCCAAGTCTCGGTCTCACATGAGGTCAGCCCGCTGATGAAAATCGTCGGCCGCGGCGACACGACCGTGGTCGATGCCTACCTGTCGCCCGTGCTGCGCAGGTATGTCGACCAGGTCGCATCCGAACTGGGCGACGAGACAGGCCGCAGCGCACGTCTCATGTTCATGATGTCCTCGGGCGGTCTCACCGACGCCAATCTCTTTCACGGACGTGATGCGATCCTCTCGGGGCCCGCCGGCGGTGTCGTCGGCTGCGTCGAGACCGCCCGCATCGCAGGCTTCGACAAGATTATTGGGTTCGACATGGGCGGCACGTCCACCGACGTGTCGCATTTTGATGGCGAGTACGAACGCACTCTCGAAACCGAAGTGGCAGGGGTGCGCATGCGCGCTCCGATGATGCTGATCCATACCGTTGCCGCGGGCGGTGGGTCGATCCTCCACTACGATGGATCGCGCTTCCAAGTCGGTCCCGACTCGGCAGGCGCCAATCCGGGTCCACGCTGCTACCGCCGGGGCGGCCCGCTTGCGGTGACGGATGCCAACGTCATGACCGGCAAGCTCGATCCAGCCTTCTTCCCCGCCATCTTCGGCCCGAACCGCAATGAGCCGCTCGATGTCGATGCGGTGCGGGTGGCGTTCGCGGAAATGGCCGGCCGCATCGGCGACGGCCGCTCTCCTGAGGCCGTCGCGGACGGGTTCATTCGCATCGCCGTCGAGAACATGGCCAACGCGGTCAAGAAGATTTCCGTGCAGCGCGGCTATGACGTCACCGAATACGCGCTCCAGTCCTTCGGCGGCGCGGGCGGGCAACACGCGTGCCTGGTGGCTGATGCCCTTGGCATGAAGACTGTGATGATCCATCCTTTCTCCGGCCTTCTCTCCGCCTATGGCATGGGCCTCGCCGATATCCGCGCCACGCGCCAGCGCACGGTCGAGGCCACGCTCAACGAGGCCGGGATCGACAACGCTACGCAGATCCTCGCCGATCTCGCCCGCGACGCCCGCGAGGAATTGCTGCAGCAATCGGTTCCCGCCGAGGACATCGTGGTTCATCAGCGCGCACATATCCGTTACGCCGGAACCGACATGTCGCTGACCGTCGATTTCGCAGACGCCGCGAGCATGAAGGCAACCTTCGAAACAGCGCACCGCGCCCGTTTCGGTTTCATCGACGAGACCAGGCATCTCAGCATCGAAGCGGTATCGGTCGAGGCGGTCGGCGGCGGTCAGCCCGCGGACGAAGCCGACCTTCCGGTATCTCCGATGACGGTCGAACCTACGGCTCGGACCCGGTTCTTTTCCCAGGGCGCTTGGCATGATGCCGGCGTCTATCGTCGCGAACGCCTATCACCCGGCGCACGCCTTGCCGGACCGGCACTCCTGATCGAGCCGCATCAAACGATCGTCATCGAACCGGGCTGGGCCGCAGAGATCACGGCGAAGAACCATGTGGTGATGCACCGGACCGAGGCGGCACGCATGGCGCCGGCCCTCGGGACGGAAGCCGACCCGGTCATGCTCGAGGTCTTCAACAATCTCTTCATGTCGATTGCCGAGCAGATGGGGGTCACGCTCCAGAACACGGCCTACTCCGTGAACATCAAGGAGCGGCTGGATTTCTCGTGCGCTGTCTTCGATGCGGAAGGCCGTCTTGTCGCCAACGCACCTCACATGCCCGTGCATCTCGGGTCCATGGACCGATCGGTTGAAAGCGTGATCAGGGCCCATGGCGACACCATTCGCCCCGGCGATGTCTTCGCGATCAATGCGCCCTACAATGGCGGCACGCATCTGCCTGACATTACGATCGTCACGCCCGTCTTCGACAGGGAAGGGGAAACAATCCTGTTTTTCGTGGCATCGAGGGGCCACCACGCCGACGTGGGTGGCATCGCGCCGGGTTCGATGTCGCCGCTCGCCACGACCATCGAGGAGGAAGGGGTTTATATCGACAACTTCAAGATGGTGGATCGAGGCCGTTTCCTTGAGGAGGAGTTGAAACAGCTTCTGCTGAGCGCTCGGTATCCGGTGCGCAACGTCGTCCAGAACGTCAACGACCTGAAGGCACAGATCGCCGCCAACGAAAAGGGTGTGGCGGAGCTGAGACGAATGGTCGATCACTTCGGACTTGATGTCGTGCAGGCCTACATGGGTCATGTGCAGGACAATGCCGACGAGAGCGTACGGCGGGTGATCGATGCCCTGTCCGACTCGTCTTTCGAGTACGAGATGGATCAGGGCTGCTTTATCCGCGTCAAGATCACCGTCGACCGCGAGCGTCGGGAGGCGACTGTCGATTTTACCGGTACCTCGCCCCAGCGGTCCGACAATTTCAATGCTCCCGAACCGGTTGCACGTGCCGCGGTCCTTTACGTGTTCCGGGTCATGGTCGAAGGCAATATCCCTATGAACGCGGGGTGCCTGCGTCCAATCAACCTCGTGATCCCGGAGGGTTCAATGCTCTCGCCGCAGTATCCAGCCGCCGTTGTCGCTGGCAACGTGGAGGTCAGCCAAGCGGTGACGAATTGCCTGTTCGGCGCTCTCGGGGCACTCTCCGCGGCGCAGGGAACCATGAACAATCTCACGTTCGGCAACGATCTGTACCAATACTATGAGACGATCTGCTCCGGTGCTCCGGCTGGCCCCGGCTTCCATGGCGCCGACGCGGTCCATACCCACATGACGAACTCGCGCCTCACCGATCCCGAGGTTCTTGAGGTCCGCTACCCGGTCGTCCTTGAGGACTTCCACATCCGCCCCGACTCCGGGGGCCGCGGCCGCTGGAATGCCGGCGATGGAACCTCGCGTACCATCCGGTTCCTGGAGCCCATGAATTGCGCGATTCTTTCTGGACATCGCAGGGTGCGCCCCTTCGGGCTCGTCGGAGGTGAGCCGGGTCAACTGGGCGAGAACTGGGTTCGCCGAAAGGATGGTCGGCTTGAACGGCTCGGAGGATGCGACCAGACCCAGATCGATGCGGGCGAGGCCATCATCGTGCGCACACCGACAGGCGGTGGGTTCGGAGGCTTGGAAAGCTGAGCCCTAAAGCTGCGCACTCGTCGTGCCAGCGTCAGGACTTCTTTCTCCTTGGTCGTCTTGCGGTGGTTTGAGGCGTGAAACTGGACCTTATACATGACAGTCAGGAGGCGCGGGGCGGCGGCTGGTAGGGTCCCATCAGCTTGCCGCGCCTCCATGGTGGCTCGGTAGGGCGGGTTGGCGATGGTGCTTAAGAGGACAGCGTTCCTGAAGCGACGTCCGCTGAAGCTTGACCGTGCCGCCAACAGGAGAACAAGCGTTGGCCTAAGTTCCACAATCTTCAGCAGCCGACCCGGGAGATCGGACCTTGGTTTCCCTCCATCACTTTCACATTCTAACCCGAAAGAGACGCTCTCCGCGCAGGGCCAGATGCATAGATTGGATTCCCCTTCGGGCCAGCGCATCCGCCATAGCCGATGCAGGGCAGGGCCGCTTACCATTTCCAAAGGATACCGTCAGTGGTAACCTCTGCGCCCAGCAGAGCTGGCCCTTTGCTGTAGGAGCGTGTCAGCTCAAGGATCGACAGATCAGCAGGCTTTCCGAACATGAAGGGAATTGTGTTCACTGAATTCCTTGAAATGGTCGAGCGCAAATTCTCGTCGGAACTGGCTGACACCATTATCGAGGATGCCGAACTCCCTTCGGGAGGTGCATACACAACTGTCGGAACGTACGATCATCGTGAAATGATCAAGCTCGTGTCCTGTCTCAGCAAAGAGACGGGCATTAGCACTGCAGAGCTCTTGCAGTCATTCGGCTTGTACATGTTTGAACGGTTTTATGTTCTGTTCCCTCAATACTTCAAAGGGATCAACTCATCTTTCCGCTTTCTGGAACAGATTGACAACTACATTCATGTCGAGGTGCGCAAGCTCTACCCTGAAGCCGAATTGCCCTCTTTCCAATATGATACGTCCCAGCCTGGATGTCTGCAGCTCACCTACCGATCCACGCGCCCGTTCGCCGCTCTTGCGGAGGGTCTCGTCCGCGGCTGTATCGCTCACTTCAAGGAAGATGCTGACGTCAAGGTCGAGGATCTGTCGAACGGGGCGGGCACGGCTGCACGTTTCTTCATTTCCCGACGAGGTACCTTGCCGTGAGCACAATCGAGCAGCTCGAGCAGCGTCTAGAGCGGGAGAGGCGGGCGCGAAAGGCCGCTGAGACGATAGCTGAGGAAAAGACACGCGAGATCTACGATACGAACATCCGGCTTCAGCAACTCAATAATCATCTGGAAGAGCTGGTGCGGCAGCGAACGGCAGAAGTCGCGGCAGCTCGTGACGAGGCCATACGGGCAAGCCAGGCAAAATCGGATTTCCTTGCCAGCATGAGCCACGAGCTCAGGACGCCACTGAACGCGATCATCGGCTATAGCGAGATTCTCCTCGAAGAGTCATGCGATCTCCTGCAGCCGGAGCTCAGGCCGGACCTTGAAAAGATCCGTAGTGCCGGAAAACACTTGCTCGGTCTCATCAATGATATTCTCGACCTATCAAAGATTGAGGCCGGCAAAATGGATCTCTTCCTCGAGAACATTGACGTTGCCGGTCTGCTTGTCGATGTAAGCGCGACCATTCAGCCACTGATGGCCAAGAACGGTAACATATTTGATGTGCGTTGCAGTCCTGATCTCGGAATAGCACATTCCGATCAGACAAAGGTACGACAGATCCTGTTGAACCTCCTGAGCAATGCTGCGAAGTTTACGAAGCAGGGACGAATATTGCTTGTGGCGAGGCGTTCAATCGAGGGCAATGGCGATCGTCTTGAGTTCGCGGTCTCGGACACCGGCATTGGGATGACGCCGGAACAGATGGCGAAATTGTACTCGGCCTTCAGCCAGGCCGACGCGTCGACAACCCGGAACTATGGTGGAACCGGGCTTGGGCTAGCCATCACCAAACATTTTTGCCTCATGCTCGGCGGTGATGTGCTCGTGCGAAGCGAACTCGGCGAGGGCTCCACCTTCATCGTAACCCTTCCGGCCGTCTACAAGGTCGCCGATGAAACGTCGCCTCGGGGGCGGGCGGAGGGCACAGCCGGCACCGTACTGGTTATCGACGATGAGCGCGCCACGCATGACTTGCTGGAGCGTGAGCTGAGCGCACGCGGCTACCGCGTCGTGCATGCCGCCAGCGGACGCGAGGGCCTCCGGCTTGCACGCGAGGTGCGGCCTGATGCCATTACGCTGGATGTCATCATGCCTGAACTCGATGGCTGGGCCGTGCTGCGGGAGCTCAAGGCAGACCCGGACCTAAAAGGCATCCCTGTGGTCCTCGTGACGGTTCTGGGTGACAGGGAGATGGGCTATGCCCTCGGAGCTGCTGACTATCTGACCAAGCCAATCGATCCAGATGAATTGTTAGGAGTTCTTGGGCGCTTCCGTGCAGGGGAGGGGGAGATCCCTGTCATGGTCGTCGACGACGATCCGATGACACGCGACATGTTGCGCAGGATCCTGTCGAAGCGGGGCTGGTCGGTGGCCGAAGCCGCCGGCGGTTCCGATGCACTTTCAATCCTCGGCAGGACGCTGCCAGCGGTGATTCTTCTCGACCTGATGATGCCCGGAATAGACGGTTTCGAAGTGCTTGATGCCATGCATCGGGAGGCTGCGTGGCGCGATATCCCGGTCGTGGTCGTCACGGCCAAAGACCTGACCGCCGAGGAAGTCACGTGGCTCAATCAGCATGCCGCAAGAGTCTTCCAGAAGGGCGCCTACAAGCGATCCGAGCTGGTTGGCACCATTCACGACATGATCGCACGAGGCAGGAAAACGAGCGTCTCAAACCAGCCTGCGGAGGATATTCGCTAGCTGATCACTCCCGTTGCCCGGATATCGGAGGAGGCCATGCCCACGATCTTGCTGGTCGAAGACAACGATCTGAACCGGGACATGCTCTCACGCAGGCTCGTGCGGAAGGGATATGACGTTCTCCTCGCCGAGGATGGCGCCAAGGGACTGAGCGCCGCGACCGATGGCAGGCCCGACCTGATCCTGATGGACATGAGCCTACCGGTTATCGACGGCTGGGAAGCCACGCGGCGGCTTAAGGCAGAGCCACAGACCCGGGCCATCCCGGTCATCGCCCTGACGGCACATGCCATGTCGAGTGATCGGGAGAAAGCCATAGCGGCAGGCTGCGACGACTACGATACCAAGCCGGTCGAGCTGGAGCGCTTGCTGGCGAAGATAGAGCGCCTTCTACGGGCTGGCTCCCCATGAGCCGGGATTCGCCCTCCGGTGCCGACGGCGCATTCAGGCACCTCCCTGGCGACCGCCAGGCGAATGCACGCCTTGCTCATGTCCGGCAGGAGCTTTTGGCACCTGTGAATGCGATTGCCGGCTACGCTGATATCCTCCGTGATGACGCATCCCTGCTTGGGCTACCTGCACTCACACCGGACATCGATCGGATCCTGGTATCTGCCGAGGCATTGCTTGACCTTGTCGAAGGGCTCCTCGATGCCGGAACCACAACCGCCTGCCGAGAGGGGGAAATGCTGTCGGACTACCAGGAACGCCTGCTCCATGACCTTCGCAATCCCCTCAATGCCATCAAGGGCTATGGCGAGATGCTGCTCGAGGACATCGTGGATCTCGGCGACGCTTCGCTGCGCAAGGATCTGGAGCGACTTCTGACCGAGGCTGCCCGCCTCCTTGCCAATCTCGAACGGGTTGTCAGTTTCACCCGCTATCAGACCGCTTCGGTTGACACAGAGGCGGAGCGGTCGCGGCTCATGGAAGCCGACCCTTTGCTCGCCATAAGAGCGCCAGATCTTTCTCGGGACCCTCCACGAGAAACGGGGAGGATCCTGGTTGTTGACGACAATGCCAGCAATCGTGGCCTGCTTCTGCGTCGGCTGGAGCGTGAGGGACACCAGGCGCTCGAAGCCAAATCGGGCCGGCAAGCGCTGGAGCTTCTGGAGACCGAGGAGATCGACCTGATTTTGCTCGATCTCATGATGCCTGACATGAACGGCCTCCAGGTTTTGGAGCGGCTCAAGGGAAACGAGCGGCTGCGGGATATTCCGGTGATCATGATCTCCGGGCTCCGAGAGACCGGTAGTGTGATCCGCTGCATTGAGGCGGGCGCCGAAGACTATCTGTCCAAGCCGTTCGATCAGGTCCTGCTCCGCGCCCGTATCAATTCCTGCCTGGAGCGGAAGCATTGGCATGATCGAGAAGTTGACTATCTGGCGCAGCTCAAAGTTGAAAAGGAGCGATCCGACGCCCTGTTGCGTAGTATCCTGCCCGGGCAGATTGTCGGTCGTCTCAATGACGGCGAGGTGGTGATCGCCGACCGCTTTGAGAACGTCACCATTCTGTTCTGTGATTTGGTCGGGTTTACCAAGGTGGCCGCGCGCATTGCTCCCAGCCAGCTCGTCGAAAACCTCAACCGGATCTTTTCGGCCTTCGATACTCTCGCCGAGAGCTTGGGTGTCGAAAAGATCAAGACCATAGGTGACGCTTACATGGCTGCCGCGGGCCTTCCTGAGATCAGGCCCGATCATGCCGAGGTCATGGGGGAGCTCGCACTGCGCATGCTCGAGACGCTCGAGCTTCTCAACCTGGGTGCGAAGATCCGGTTTCGGGCTCGGATTGGCATGCACACCGGACCAGTCGTGGCTGGTGTTATTGGCAGGCACAAGTTCATTTATGACGTGTGGGGTGACACGGTAAACGTGGCCAGCCGCCTCGAGACTTGTAGTCTTCCTGGGCGCATTCAGGTGTCGGACAAGCTAAGAGGTGGTCTCGAGCATTGCTACGAGTTCGAGCCGCGCGGCATCATCAGTCTCAGGGGCAAGGGTCGAATGACAACGGCCTTCCTGACAGCCAGGAAGCTCAATGTATAGATCGGTCGTATCTCGTAGACCCAGCGCTGAGGCGCGGATTGCACATGAGCGGCGACCGGAGGCGATCCGAAGCGGTCCTGTTAGGCCAGTCCCATAGCAATTCTCCATCAGTTGCTGATTTCCTTCTTTGGCCCAACCCTGACGATAGGCAGCAGTTTCGGTAGGAGCCAGGTTGTGTTGCGCCGCGGCTCTACTTTCACGTCCTCCGTGCGCCCTTGCTGATCGGCGCAATAGTGGCGGATGCTGTCGGAAGGTGCTCTCTTCGAGCTTGAAGGAACCGGCGAACGCTCAAATCAGGCTCTAGCCTGATCGCGCATGCATAGGCCTCGTCGGCTGCGGCTGCCTGCCCGCAGCGGGCCAGGAGTTCTGCCCGGGCGGCCCAATAAGGCTGGTATCGGGTAAGGCGATGATCGGTTTCGACTTCGCACAGGACAGCCAACCCTTCCTCAGGGCTCCGCGCTTCTGCAATGACCATCGCCCGGTTGATGGCCACAACGGGTGAGCCGGTGATCGCCAGGAGCGCGTCGTACAACATTTCCAGCACAACCCAGTCCGGAGCCCGGCCGAACCGACGGATTGCATGGGCGGATTGCACGGGCGCCTCGAGCTGGTATCGGCCGATACGCCCCATATGGCTTGCACCCAGCTGGTTGTCCTCGGCCTCGCTGATGAGCATGGTGTCCCACATGGACGGATCCTGGTCACTCAGGGCAATATAGCCGCCCTGATGGTCGCGCCGCGCGCCCCGCCGCGCCTCTAGGTGAAGCATGAGCGCGAGCAGGCCGAGCGCTTCGGGCTCGTCCGGAAGAAGCTTCGCGACCAGTCGGCCGAGCCAGAGCGCCTCCTGGGCGAGTTCTCTTCCGCGCTGCTCTGGTCCGGCAGGATCGGACCAACCCTCTGTAAATGCCGCGTAGATCGCCTCGAGTACGGCATTGAGCCGCTGGGGCATCTCGGCGCGGTCCGGCAGCCGGAAGGCGATCCCGGCCTGCTTGATCTTGGCTTTGGCCCGGACCAGGCGTTGCCCCATGGTACCCGGGGAGACCAGGTAACAGCCTGCGATGGTGGCGGCATCGAAGCCGAGGACCGCCTGAAGAATGAGAGGGCTGCGGATCTGCCGGTCGATGGCCGGATGGGCGCAAGCGAACATCAGCCGCAAGCGCTCGTCAGGAATATCCGAGCCGTCCCTGGCGCCCCGCAGTTCATCCGCAAGTAGCTTGAGGTGGTCGGCCACGCCCGATCTGCTATCCAACCGCCGTGCCGTGTCGATCATCCGACGGCGGGCAACGGTCAGGAGCCATCCCTCCGGACTGGCCGGGATGCCGTTGGCATCCCACTGAGCAAGTGCTGCCGCGAATGCCTCGGATAAGGCGTCCTCAGCCCCCGCGATGTCCCGGGTCCGGGCGGCGAGATAGGCGACCAGCTTGCCATAGGAGTGCCGGGCGACCCGTTCTGTCGCCTCTTTGGCTCGCGGATCGCGTCTGGTCGCGACCATGTTGTCAGACGACCCACATTGGACGGACCTCGACGGCACCCTGCGTCGTAGCAGGGCATCGCGTCGCCCATTGCAGGGCCGTATCGAGATCGGGGACGTCAATGATGTAAAAGCCGCCGAACTGCTCCTTCGTGTCGGCGTAGGGCCCATCGAGGATCTCGGGTCTTCCATCACCTGCCCGCAGGGTTGTGGCCGTTGACGACGGCTGTAGGCGGTCCCCGCCGACCCAGGCGCCGGCTGCCTTCAGGGCATCCGCGTAGGCAACATAGGCGCCAGAGTGGGCGCCGCTCGTTTGGCCGGGAGAGAAGGCCGCTTCGTCGCGATAGATCATGAGCATGCATTTCAAAGTTGTTTCTCCTGATGTGGGCAGCTCGGGCTGGGCTACCCCACCAATGTCGATTGAGCCCGGGCCAATTCGACAGGATCCAAAAGGAGCGTCCAGGTTTCTGCCCGCCGCAAGCTGTCAGCCACTGGGAAACTGCCAAGGCCGGATCGGCACGAGCGCACTTCCAACACCGGGGTCGAAGGACCGCTTTGCGACCTGAAAGCCGACGCTTTTTGTTTGGCGGAAAGGGGAAAGCCCGGCCCTGAGCGGTTCTTCCGCAAGGGACCCGAATGATATCCCCAATTCAGGGCCGTGCTGCCGATGCCGATCCGACATTGCCACTCAGAAGCAGACGCAACCCCAAGCCAACCATCACAAGGCCTGTGAAACGCTTCTGCCAAACCAAAAGGCCGGGCCACCGGTAAAGCCATTGTCCGACCGTACCTGATGCGAGTGCGACGGAACCCAACGAGACGATTCCGGAAAGCTTTTGCATTGCCCCAAGCAGGAGCAGCTGGGTCCAGACCGGACCTGCGTCCGGACTTACGAACTGTGGCAGGAAAGCAAACATGAACAGAAGGGATTTTGGGTTCGTCAGGTTATTGAGAGTTCCCTCCCGGATCGCGATCCATGGGGAATGATAGGTCATAGCAAGTATCTTTTCCCGGCTGTTGCCGCTCGATAGAAGCATTCTGACGCCGAGGTAGAGCATATAGGCTGCCCCGATCCACTGCAGCACCACCAAGGCCGCGGGATACGTTTGCAGCAATGAAGCGAGTCCGAGAACAAGCAGGCCGACCTGGAGAGTACCAGCCACGAAGATCATCCCGACGACGTTCAGCAGAGCGATTCTGCGCCCCTGCCCAATTCCCCGTGCGACGACCAGCATCATGTCGGGGCCAGGCGTGATTTCCAAGACGGTCAGGGCCGCGAGGAAGGTCAAGAGTGCAGTCGTCTCCGGCACGGGAATGATCCAACGATAAGTCAGGGATGCTCCGTCCTATGCTCAGACTCTCTGCATGTCGACAATGGGCGAACCGGCGACCAAAGAGCTTCGTCTGCTTCGGCGCCTAGGATCCGAGGTACGCCGGTCCGGAAGGTGAACGGTTGACCCGCTCCGGACCATTGCAGGCTCTTACATCGACGATCGAAGTCTTGATTGGCGGGACAGGATGCCAGCTTCGGTCCCCAAGGCTGGCCTCGACAATCCCGTTGTTCTTCCATCGGTATAACATAACTACGCGTTTAACATTATATTTCAACACCCGCGATGATTTGTAATTGACGTTGCTGCTGAGGTCGACAAAGGATCGGGAAAATTTCTGGCTGGCTTGCGTTCGCCCGCTGGCTGCTGAAACGGGGCGGACGGTACGACCGAGGCCGCCAGCCTAACAACAGGTAGGGAGGACCACTCATGTATTCCAGATTCGTTCTTGCGTTGGGCGCGGCTCTGCTCGCTTTCGGAGGTGCAGCGCAGGCCCAAGAAGCCGCCAAGATCGGCGTCGTTGTCGAACTCTCCGGGGCCGGCGCTCCCTCGGGCACGAACTGGCGTGACGGCATCAGGATCGCCGTCGACGAGATCAACGCTGCCGACGGCATCCTCGGCAAACCAATCAAGATTACCGAGTACGACACGCAGACCGATCCGCAGATCTCGCGAGCCTTGGTTCAGAAGGCGATTGATGAAGGCGCCTATGCGATCTGGGGTACGATCTATTCCGGTTCGACGCTGGTCAACATGCTGGTCGCCCAGCAGAACGGGGTGCCGCAGTTCGTCGGTTCCGAGGCCCCGGCGATCGTCGAGAAGGGCAACCCCTTTGTCTTCCGCACTTCCTCGGGAGCTCAGAAGGGGGTTCCAGCTCTGGTGCCTTACTTCAAGGATACGTTGAAGGCCAAGAAGGTTGGCGTCGCCTGGGTGAACAATGAGTTCGGGCGCGGCGGACGCAATGTCTTCATCGCCGAGATGAAGAAGGCCGGAATCGAGGTGGTGACAGACGTGGCGTCCGAGCAGGCGCAGACTGATTATGCATCGGACGTCTCCAAATTGAAGCAGTCGGGCGCGGACGCCGTGTTCGTCTATATGAACCAGGAAGAATCTGCCCGATTCCTCATTGAGGCGAAGAAGCAGGGCCTCTCGATGCCGCTCGTCGGCGAGGTCACGTTGACCGAGGCCAAGGTGATCGAACTGGCCGGCGCAGCGGCCGACGGGGCGATCGCCCATGTCGGCATCACGGCCACTGCCGATCAGGTCGAGGGGATCGCGGCCTTTCGAGAGAAGTTCATGGCCACCTTCAAGCGCGTTCCGAGTCACGATGCGATTAAAGGCTACATCGGGGCCTGGGCGACCAAGTACGTGACCGAACTCATCGGCAAGTTCGATGGTGAGGCGTTCGCCGAGAAGATGCGCGGCCTGTGCCTGCCGGTTGCAAAGTATCCAAAAATCCTGCTCGACACCTGCTGGGACGATCGCGGCGAAATGTCCCGCCCGAGCTTCATGGTTCAGGTCCGGAACGGCTCGCCAGTCGTGATCGGCACTGTCCCTGCCAACTAATCGCGTCCACCTGCCGCGGCGGCACCGCCGGTCGCCGCGGTCTCCAGCGAAAATAGCGTGCGATGTCCCAGTTTCTTCAGGTATTGCTGTCCGGCCTTGCGACCGGATCCATCTACGCGCTTGTGGCGATCGGCTTTGCACTGGTCTGGCAGGCGGCCCAGACGATCAACTTCGCTCAGGGCGAGTTCGTCATGCTTCCCGCATTCCTGGTTCTCGCGGGCCTGCATTTCTTGAATCTGCCACTTTGGGGAGCACTGCTGTTTGGCCTTGTCGTATCGGTCTTGATCCTCGGCGTGCTGTTCAAGAAGCTGGTCGTCGAGCCCATCCTGCCACATGGCGGAATCACGCTCGTCATTGCCACGATCGCGCTTGGCATCCTGCTCAGGGAAAGCGTGAAAGAATTTTACAGTGCCGAGGGGCAGCCCTTCCCGGCGATGTTCCCGACTGATCCTATCAGCATCGGTGGCGCGGCAGTCTCGCTCCAGGACGTCCTGAACCTCATCGTCTCCTTGAGCATCGTCGTCCTGCTGACGCTTTTTCTCAACCGCACTCGCACCGGCCGCTGCATGCAGGCGACGGCGCAAAACCCGGCCATAGCCGAGATCTTGGGCGTCGACGTAAAGAGAATGATCCTCTACACGTTCCTGATCAACGCTGCACTCGCGGCGCTTGCCTCCTTCCTTATTACGCCAGTCTATCTGGCCAAATTCTCCAATGGAGAGACGCTTGGCCTTATCGCTTTCATCGCGGCCATCGTCGGCGGGTTCAACCAGATCCGCGGCGCGTTGGTGGGCGGTCTGCTGATCGGTGTCCTTGACAACCTCGTGGCGACCTACGTCACCGCGGAATATCGTGCGGCCCTGCCGCTGATCCTCCTGATCGTGATCATCCTGGTTCGGCCCCACGGCATTCTGGGCACGCCGGAAGGAAGGACCGTCTGATGAGCGCATGGGTTCGTTGGCTCTTCATCCTGACGCTGCTCGGCCTTGCCATCGTCCTTCCTATCGGCCGAGGCAACTACATCATCTACGTGATGACCTCCTGGCTGATCTTCTCGATCGCCGCGATGGGCCTCAACCTGACGCTGGGCTATGCGGGTCAGATCTCGCTGGCCCAAGCCTCCTTCATGGCTCTCGGGGCCTATACGACCGCGCTTCTGACGCTCGCCGGATGGCACTGGCTTGCGGCCATGCCTGTCGGTCTGCTCACCTGTTTTGCCGTCGGACTGGCGCTGGGCTATCCGGCCCTGCGGGTCAAGGGCCATTTCCTCGCGTTTGTCACGCTTGCCTTCAATACCTTGGTGTTCCTCGTGCTGCGCAACGAGGAGTGGCTGACAGGCGGAACCTATGGGCTAGTCGGCATTCCCCGCCCGCACTTTGGACTGTTCTCGACGATGCGGTCGCTGCCGTTCTACTACTTCACTTTGGCCGTAACGATCGTCGCCGCGCTCGCCATGTGGGGGATTGTCCGTTCACCATGGGGCCGCGCATTCAGGGCGCTACGTGAGAACCCGGTCCGGGCCGAAAGCCTCGGGGTCGACACGCGCCGCATTACCCTCCTCGCCTTCGCCATAGGCTCCATGTATGGCGGACTTGCCGGGTCGCTGATAGCACCTCTCGTGCAGTTCATTGAGCCGGGCTCCTTTGGACTCGCGCATTCGCTGCGTATCCTACTGATGGTCGTGGTCGGCGGTGCGGGGTACTTCTTCGGACCGTTCCTTGGTGCGGGCGTCGTGATCCTGTTGCCCGAGATCCTCCGCTTCACCGAAGGCTATTACCTCATCATTTACTCGGCCCTCGTGGTTGTGATGCTTATCTTCGCCCCGTCAGGCATGATCGGCATCTGGGGCCGCATCCGCGACCGGTTCATCGTGCGGCCCGTCGCCCGCGCCGATCTTCAGCAGGGGGCGCAGCTCAAATGAACGAGCCAGTCCTTTCCGTCCGCAATATCGAGAAGAGCTTCGGAGGCATCAAGGCTGTCAGGGACGTGTCCTTCGACGTGCACAAGGGCGAGATCCTGGGCCTGATCGGACCGAACGGCTCCGGCAAGTCGACGCTCTTCAACTGCATCCTCGGTCAACTCGAACCCGATGCGGGCCAGGTCCATGTCAGCGGGTTCGACGTCTCAGGATTGCGGCCGTCCAAGCTGAACAGGCTCGGCGTCGGTCGCACCTTCCAGCAACTCGCCGTATTTCCGCAGATGAGCGTGTTCGACAACATCGTCCTGGCGGGGCAGGAGCATCGCGGCACGATGTTCTCACGACTTCTCGGCCCCTCCGATGCCGGCCTCACTGCGGATGCGGAGCGGATGATCTCGTTCTTCCGCCTGAGCCATCTGCGCGACGCACTGGCAGGCTCACTTTCCTATGGCCAGCAGAAGCTGCTGGACGCTGCCATGGCATTCATGGCCGGTCCGACTCTTGTGCTTCTCGATGAGCCGGCAGGCGGCGTTAACCTGACGATGCTCTCACACCTGAAAGACCGGCTTGCCGCCTACAATGCCGAGCATGGCACGACCTTCGTGGTAATCGAGCACAACATGGAGTTCGTGATGAGCCTTTGCACCCGGATCGTCGTGCTCGCCGAAGGCGCGGTCATCGCCGAGGGAACGCCGGACGAGATCCGGTCGAACCAAACAGTGATCGATGCTTATCTCGGTGGTTGATTGATGCTCGAACTACGGAACGTCCATGGCGGCTACGGCAAGGTCACAATCCTGAACGGCGTCTCGTTCAGGATCCAGGAAGGGTCGATTACCACGATGGTCGGCCCCAATGGCGCGGGCAAATCCACCGTGTTCAAGGCGATATTCGGCCTGCTGCAGATCCACTCAGGTCAGGTTCTGCTGGACGGCAAGGATGTTACTCGCCAGACACCGCGGCAGATGATCGCCCAAGGTGTGACCTATGTGCCGCAGGGTCGCAATGTGGTGCCGCAGCTTTCGGTCTATCACAACCTCGAACTCGGTGGGATCACTGCTCCTGACCAGGCCAAGGTGCGCCAACGCATCGAAGCGGTAATGGACCAGTTCCCGATGCTGCGAGAATTCAGGAATCGTAAAGCGATTGAACTGTCTGGCGGTCAGCAAAAGCAGCTCGAAGTGGCCCGCTCGCTTCTGCTCGATCCCAAGTTGGTGCTCATCGATGAGCCCTCTATCGGCCTGTCGCCGAACATGGTGCGGGAGGTCTTCCAAACCCTTATCCGCCTGCGCGACAGCGGCGTAACCATCCTGATGGTAGAGCAGAATGCCAAGGCTGCGCTCGCGCTATCTGATTATGGCTTGGTGCTTGAGCTTGGCCAGACTCGCATGCACGACGATGCGAAGAAGTTGCTGGCTGACCCGCGTGTCGGCCAGCTCTTTCTTGGCGGCCACGTGCACGAGGATGCGCCGGTCGATGGTCATTGAGGCTCTATCGGCTCCTGCCAATCGCCTGGGCGAGTGTCCGATCTGGTGCGATCGGACATGCCGCCTTTGGTGGGTGGATGTGCTGGAGCCTGCACTTTGGAGCTACGACCCAGCAACCGGCCGCTGCCAGCGCCGTTCCATCCGCTCACGCACACTCGGCTCGATCGCACTGCGCCGCGAAGGTGGCTTGATCCTTGCCTGCGATGATGGGCTGCATGCCTATGATCCGGACATGGGGCGTCAGACGTTTCTTGTAGACCCGGAACCGAACCGTCCAGCGCACCGCAAGAATGACGGCCGGGCGGATCCGCTGGGCAACTTCTGGGTCGGCACTCTGGAGGAGGAGAGTTACCGGCCCGTCGGTACACTCTACCGTATCGCGCCCAATCTCTCGATCACGGTTCAGGCCAACAAACTTCGGATTCCGAACGCGCTTGCCTTCGACGCGGAGGGCGGCCGCATGTATTATGCCGACACGCGCGAGTACGCCATCTGGGTCTGCACGTTTGATGCCACGACTGGTGAGACCGGCGAGCGCCGTATCTTTGCCAGGACGGATGCTCCGGCGCGTCCGGATGGCAGCTGCATCGATGCCGAAGGCCACCTCTGGAATGCCGAGTACGCTGGCGGGCGACTCGTGCGTTTTGCCCCCTCGGGCGAAGTCTCTCTATCGCTGGATCTGCCAGTAACGTACCCCACCTGCTGTTGCTTTGGCGGAGAGAACCTCGACAAACTTTACGTTACGTCTGCCTCAGAGCCATTGACTTCGCAGGAACGCGAGGAGGAATGGTTCGCCGGTCGTGTGCTCGTAGTCGATGTCGGTATCCGTGGCAGACCCGAGTTCCGCGTCGGGTTCTGACAAGCGGGATCGCTCAAGGAGCACTTCGACCCAAGCCGTTGACCACATTCGCGACGAGCTGGGTCGATCATCAAGTTCGTAGGGTGGCTCGGAAGCCGCCAGATTTCCCGCTAACGACCGCACTGACCCGGGAGCCCCATTGGTACTGACGAACGTCTCCTCGAGGACGCAGTGGTGGCTCGCGCACGCAGCCACGCTGCTCAGACAGGGGGACCTACTCCGGGTACGCTCCAATCGAGAGGAGCGGCGGCTCAGAAGTCGCGCTGAACGCGGAGCCGCGCCTCCCAGAAGTCCTCGGAACTGGTCGACTTGAACAGGCCAGTTGCCGTGCCGGCCGAATTCGTGATCGGAACAGCAACCCGTCCACGCGGATCGAGCCTCGTGTAGAGCACTTCGACACCGAGCTGAAGGTTCTTCACTGGCGTCCAGATCGTGTTCGTGCCGACGCGATATTCGTTGAAATCAACGACCCCTGTAACCGTGCCGGCCGTTCCCGCTGCAAGCGTCGCGGAGGTCACTGGGATCGTGTACTGCGCTCCCCGCGGTGCGTCGAAACGCATCCACGACCCGAAGACGTTCGTCTGCCAAGTCGGGGACCAATTATGATTCAGGCCGCCGGCGATGGCATAGGCCTTGTTTGTCTTGAAATCCCCCGTAAACGGATCGACGAAGGCGTCCGAGAACGGCAGCACAAGTGGACCAGCGCTGATGGTGCCCTCGCCACTGGCCGGTGCTCCGATCGGACCTGTCAGACCGGAATTGACATAGCCGACAGCCCCGTCCGTATAGGTCGCGGACATCCAAGCCGTGTCGCCAACACCGAGGAAGGGCAGGTTGACGAACGCGTTCAGAGCAAGAGCGAAGCCGTAATCCGTGTCGGCATAGGTCGGGTTGGGGAGGCCGGTGAGCGGATTGATCACCGGAACGGCGACACCGTCCACGGTGATGAGGCCCGCCGCCACGTCGCGGATCTGGTGCACCGCACCAGAGAGTTGTGCGCCGCCCCAGGTGCCGCTGTAGCGCAGGTTTGCAACAACGTCGGGCACCCGCTCGCCACCATAGGTGAACGGTATCGGGGCAAAGACTGGCGTTGTTGCACCGCTGCCGAACAGGGGGAACACGAGATTGTTGTTGACACGGCGCTGGATGTTGTCCTCGAGGGAGAGAGTTGCTGAGAAGCCGTTGCCGAAGGAGAAGGTATAGGCGAGCAAATCCGTGTCAGCGTTCGAGGGGTCGTCGAAGCGCAGGTCTCCGAAATTCGGCACGGGCAGATCCGGCTCCGAAAAGAACGACAGGGCGCGACCGGCCGTGAGCCCACCGAACTGGATGAAGGCCTGCCGGAGTTTCGGGTTCGTGGTGACCTGTCCGGTTCCGGTGAACACGCCTGTATTGTGATCGATCTCATATCGGACGTAGGTGCGCAGCAGACCGTAGGCGGTCATGGTGCGGTGATCGATGTTCAGACGCCCGCGGGCCCGGAAGCCGGTTGCATCCTGAGCGCGCCTGAAGGGCTCAACATAAAGATAGTCAGCGCGGACACGGGCGCCGATGCGCAGGCAACTGTCGGTGCCGGGGACGTAGAAGAAGCCTGCGCCGTAGGTGGAGCAGACGCGAACATATTCGACCGGAGCCGCCTTCGCCACAGGAAGATCGGCGGCATATGCGCTTACCACGAAGGCAAGACTCGCGGCACATCCAAGCAGGCTTCGGACAGGCACCATGGTGGAAACTCCGAACCGTCTATTTTGGCGCTGAATGAAGCTTAGGCAGGCGGCGGGAGAAACGTCAAGTAAGCCAGGGGGCGCTGTTGCCCATCGACGTGACTTTGTTCAGGCAGACCGGTAAATCAGCTTAATAGGACCTGAACGGCAATAATCTTGACGACCGTCATGCTCGGAAAGCAGATCGCATAGCCTATATCTGTTCGTTCGGTCGGGGCCAGGCGTCCGGCAGCAACGACGATGGCGGGGTTGCCGGTCGATCCAGCGCAGACGCCGAGCAGATCGTCGAACGGGATGCGCAGCAGATATCCGCCCGCCAAGACGATGAGCACCAGGGTGAGCAGGACCGCGGCCCCGCCAAGGAGGATCTGGATTCCGTTCGACGCTACGGTCTGAACGAAGGGGCCGCCAGCGCCGATTGCGACCGATCCAATGAAGATTGCCAAGCCTAGGTTCCGCAAGACGAGGTTCGCCACCACGGGCATTCCCCAGCCGATCGGCCCGGTGCGGCCGAGCCAGCCAAGGATCAGTGCCATGACCAGGGGGCCGCCGGCCACGCCCAGGCTGAAAGTGCCACCGCCGGGCAGGGGGACCGGGATCATGCCGAGCAGAAGCCCAAGCGCGATCCCGACGCCGATCGACACGAAGGACAACTCGGCATTTCCCTTGATGCTATCGCCGAAATACCGGCGGACTTCGGCCTGCCGGCCTGTTGGGACTGCTGCCACGAGGAGATCGCCGAACTCAACCGTCAGATCAGACGATGCGATGATCTCCTGGTCACCCCGGCGCACGTGTGAAATCAAAATAGGGAAATCGGGCAGGGGAAGCTCCCGAAGGGGCCTGCCGACAAAAGTGGGCTTTGAGACATAAACGCGCACGACGTCAAAATTGGCTCGGTCGCGGCTCAAGCGTCCGGGATCCTCCCGCCCCATGAACGCCTTAGCCTGTTCGATGCTTGCCGGACTCCCCACAAGCAGCAACCCATCACCTGCACGCAACCGCGTCCCGGCGACCGGCGGCGCGTTCACATGATGCTGGCGCACTGCAACGATCTTCACGTCGGCAGGTAGGACCTCCGAGATCTCATCGACGGTCCGGTCTTCGCAGTTGGCCTCAAGGGTCAGCTCGGCAATCCGCACGTTCTGAGAAGGGGAGGCGAATTTGGGTTTGAGCAGCGCCGCCATCATGGTCATCAGAACAATTGGTCCTACCACCCCAAACGGATAGGACACCGAGTAGCCGATTGCGGGGTCCTGATTGCCCGCCGCCGCGAGCGCCGCCTGCAGGGTCGGCGTACTGGTGCCGGAGCCGGCGAACAGCCCTGCGGCTGTCCCGGGCGAAATGCCGAGCGGCTTGGCAAGCATCATCGCAACGATAAGAGAAGCAATGACCGCAACGGCTGCGAGAGCGATGTATTTGGGACCGGGGCCGCGGATATTTGCGAAAAACTGCGGCCCGTACTGAATGCCAACTCCATAAACGAACATGACAAGGCCCATGGTGCCGACGAGACCAGGGGGCGCGGCCTTTGGCGCAATGGCGCCGATGATGAGGCCACTGAACAATACTGCGCCGGCGCCGAACGAAACCCCGGCAATCGAGATCTGCCCGATCGCGTAACCAGCGGCTATGGCGAGAAACAATGCCAGCAACGGCGATGACTCAAGCAGTGTACGAGCGACATTCATCATCGCCTCCGCTCACCTTGTCCGGCAGCCTGCCTCACGAAACTGTCCCAAGACCCGGGCCACTAAGTCAGGGGAGGGGGAAGGAGTCTCGGAAAGTTCGTATTTGAGACCCATGGCTTTCCACTTGAAGGTACCGAGCTGATGGAACGGGAGAACCTCGACCCATTCGACGTTATTCATGGGGGCGACGAATTGGGCAATTCCCTCGACATTGGCAGGATCATCGGTAAGGCCAGGGACCAGCACGAAACGGACCCAGACCGGCTTGCCGAGGCTTGCCAGGCGCTCCGCGAACTCGATGGTTGGACGCACATCCTGGCCCGTGGTGCGTCGGTACGTGGCAGGATCCCAGGATTTGATATCGAGCAACACCAGATCGACTTGGCGAAGATACTCATCGTCAGCCCGTGCGCCTAGGAAGCCGGAGGTATCGAGCGCCGTATGAAGTCCCATTCGCTTCGCGGATGCAAACAATCGTTTGGTAAAATGCACCTGAACCAACGGCTCCCCGCCTGATATCGTCAGACCACCGCCAAGGTCTCGCAACGCCGCCGCATAGGCAGACAGTGCTCGCTCGGCCCGCTCGAAGGAAACGAGCGTTCCGTCCTTGAGATGCCATGTGTCTGGGTTGTGGCAATACAGGCAACGCAACAGGCAGCCACTCATGAACACAATGACCCGGATCCCAGGACCGTCCACGGTGGTTCCGGTCTCGTAGGAGTGGATCCACCCGAAATCCCCTCTCGGATCGTTGAACTCGGCCGTCTCCGGCGCGTCCGGAGACTGATCCATACGCAAATCCCACCGACTATGTGCCCAGGGTTCGTCGGCCATAATACTATGCCTCGCCGTGGAAAGTCCGGCTGATCACGTCCATCTGTTGCTCCCGGGTGAGGCGGACGAAATTGACCGCATAACCCGACACACGGATTGTCAACTGCGGGTACTTGTCCGGATGCTCCATCGCGTCGAGCAACGTGTCGCGATTGAGGACGTTCAGGTTCATGTGGAATCCGCCCTGGCCGCAATACGTATCCATGACTTTCACCGCCTGTGCGATCTTCTCGCCCTGATCGAGACGATTCAAACTCTGTGTGATCGATACGGTGTAGCTGATGCCGTCCTGCGCATCTGCATAGGGCAGCTTGGCGACCGACAGGCAGGAGGCGAGCCAACCGTGGTTGTCGCGGCCATGCATCGGGTTCGCGCCGGGCGCGAAGGGTTCGCCGGCCTTGCGGCCGTCCGGGGTATCGCCCGTATTCTTGCCATAGACCACATTGCTGGTGATCGTCAGAACCGACTGCGTGTGGACCGCATTCCGATAGGTCGGATGCTTCCGGATCTTCCTCATGAAGGACGACACCAGATCGGCCGCGATGCTGTCGACTCGGTCGTCGTTGTTGCCGTATTTCGGAAAATCGCCTGTCATCTCGTAGGAGACGATCAGCCCATCCTCGCGGCGAACCGACTTGACCTTGGCGTGCTTGATCGCCGAGAGACTGTCAGCCACCACCGACAGGCCGGCAATGCCGAAGGCCATCGTGCGCAGGATCTGTTGGTCATGGAGGGCCATTTCCAGGCGCTCATAGTAGTACTTGTCGTGCATGTAATGAATGCAGTTCATGGCATGGACATAGGTCCGCGCCAGCCAATCCATCATGCTGTCGAATTTCGTCATGACGTCGTCGTAGTCCAGCGCGTCGCCAGTCACCGCGGGGGCCGCCGGGGCGATCTGATCGCCACTCATTTCGTCCCGCCCGCCGTTGATGGCATAGAGCAGGCACTTGGCGAGGTTCACCCGTGCGCCGAAGAACTGCATCTGGTTGCCGATGCGCATGGCTGATACGCAGCAGGCGATCCCATAGTCGTCGCCCCAGTAAGGCCTCATGAGGTCGTCGTTCTCGTATTGGATCGAGGATGTTTCAGCCGAGATCCTGATGCAGAATCGCTTGAAGGGCTCGGGGAGCTGCCGCGACCAGAGAACGGTCATGTTGGGCTCCGGAGCGGGGCCAAGATTCGACAGCGTATGCAGCATGCGGAAGCTGGTGCGGGTGACCAGGGGGCGGCCATTCAGATCCACACCGCCAACGCATTCGGTCGCCCAGTAGGGATCGCCCGAGAACAACGCGTCGTAGTCGGGCGTGCGCAGGAAGCGCACGATGCGCAGCTTCTGGACAAGCTGGTCGATAAGTTCCTGAGCGCCGCTCTCGTCGAGCGTGGCGTTCTTCAGATCCCGCTCGATATAGATGTCCAAGAAAGATGAGATCCGGCCGATCGACATGGCCGCGCCGTTCGCCTCCTTGATGGCCCCGAGATAACCGAAGTAGGTCCATTGGACCGCCTCCCGGGCAATTGCCGCCGGCCGTGTGATGTCGAAGCCATAGCTCCTGGCCATGGTCGCCAGGTCTGTTAGCGCCCGCATCTGCTCGGCCAGCTCCTCACGCTCCCGGATGACGTCGTCCGACGGCCATTTGGCGTCGAGCAGGGCCCGCTCAGCCCGTTTCGCCGCAAGCAGCCGATCTGTCCCGTAGAGGGCTACGCGGCGGTAGTCGCCGATGATCCGGCCTCGTCCGTAGGCGTCCGGCAGGCCTGTGATGATATGGCTTCGACGGCAGGCCATGATTTCGGGCGTGTAGACGTCAAAGACCCCTTCATTATGGGTCTTGCGGTACTTGGTGAAGATATCGTGCACAATCGGGTCCGGCTCGAAGCCGGCTGCCTGGAGCCCGCTCTCCACCATGCGCAGGCCCCCATAGGGCATGATCGCGCGGCGAAATGGTGCGTCGGTCTGCAACCCGACAATTACCTCATTGTCGCGGTCAATGTAGCCGGGTTTGTGGGAGGTGAGAGAGGAAGGTGTTTTGGCATCAACATCCAGAACACCTTTCCGGATCTCCTCCTTGAAGTAGGGCTGCAGTTCGGCCCATACGGCTCTCGTCCGTTCGCTTGGCCCTGCCAGGAATGCCTCATCTCCGTCATAGGAGGTGACGTTCCGCTGGATAAAATCACGGACGTCAATGACGTGCTGCCATCGCCCCAAAGAGAAGCCTGACCATTCATTCATCATGCGTGACGTATCGTCTGCGGATGCTGGCCTTGCATCTGAGGCGCTACCTGCTCGCAGACGTCCGGCTTCTGGCTGCTGAGAACCGATTGAACTCTGAGTGCCAAGGGCTTCGTCCGGCATGATGGCTTCCTTCCTGTCGAGATCGCTGGTCGTCCATTCCCTCATGGTTCTACGGTCGCCAAACCTCCCGGGTACCTCGCCGATATTGTCATGCTAGCTCGTACGGCACCCCGTGCTTGATCGACGGGGACAATCTCTTGACAGTTTAGGTCACCGCTTGTCCGTTCCGAACGGTGCTCCGACCTTGATGCGGGCCGGAAAAGCAAAGTGCGCCCAGCAGGGCGCCCTCCCAGAGCTGTCAATTCGGAGCCTTGGGCACAGCACGAAATTCGCTGGCTCAAAGTGTTAAGAGAATGTCCTCCTCGATCAAGCGTGAGGCCCAGGCCGAGCTAGAGTGACGCCACAGGAGAAAAGGGAGAACTCGCCCTCCAAGGCCCAGCCCCTTTGTCTGCTGGGAACGCGAGCGGAGCACTGCGACGCCAACAAAAGCTCCGTCTGAATTTGGAGGATGCGCTCATGACTAGTTCAAGCAAGGATGATGGACTATTCCCGGACCTTCCCGAACTGTCCGATCTTCCGTCAGGTATCAACCGCCGGGCGTTCCTCATGCGCAATGCCGCCATCGGAGCAGCGGCGGTGATGACCGGAGCCACCTGGACGCCCGAAGCCCGTGCCCAACAGGCCGCTACGGAGGCTGGCGCGCTGCAAGCAGCAAAAGGAGCAGACCAGGGCGGCTTAGGCCTCAAGATGAGCAGCCAGCTGTCCCCCGACCTCGATGTCGTCAAATCCTCCAAAGGGCCGGTCATGACCCTGGTAGACGAGTTCTACAAAGTGGGACCGGGCCCCTCGAGTTCGCACACGATCGGACCCATGCGCATCACGTACAATTTCTACCAGCGTTGCGCACAGCTCCCCGCCGACCAACTGGCGCAGGCTACCGGCCTCAAGGTGCACTTGTTCGGAAGCCTGAGCGCCACTGGCAAAGGTCACGGCACCGAGCGCGCGGCGCTGGCGGGGCTGGTGGGCAAGGAGCCGGCCACGGTGGATCCGCGGTTCCTCGACGAAATGATAGCCAAGCCGGATCAAACATATCCAGTGCAGCTTGGCGCAAAGACGTTCAATCTGTCGCTGGCCGATATCATCTACGATGCGCCAAAGGGCAATTTCCCGCATCCGAACACCATGACCTGCAAGCTTGTAGCGGGCGACAAGGTCCTCTACGAGCAGGAGTATTATTCCGTCGGCGGCGGATTCATCGAGTGGAAGGGTTATGAACCTCCCAAGAAGGGAGAACCCAAATATCCTTATTCGACCATGAAGGAGCTGCGCCAGCATGCGGAGAGCAACAATCTCTCGATCGCCGACGTGATGATGGCAAACGAGATGGCGGTGTCCGGCAGGAGCGAGGAGCAGATCAACGCCTTTCTGGATAAGATCGCCGGAGCGATGCTCGCGACGGTGAAGACTGGGCTCTCCTACAAGGATGACGTTTTGCCTGGGCCGATCAGGCTTCACTCCAAGGCTGCAACCGTCTGGGAGCGGGCCATGGACGAGAAGTACGAAAGCGATCGTGCAATCGGACTGGTGGCTGCCTGCGCACTGGCGGCTTCCGAGGAGAATGCTCGCGGTCACCTGGTCATTACCGCACCCACGGGTGGTTCTGCCGGGGTTATGCCGGCAGTCGTCTTCGCGCTCATGCAGAGCAGCCGGAAGGTGCCGATGGACAAGATCCGTCAGGGCCTCCTCGCTGGAGCGGCCGTTGGCTATCTGTGCAAGCACAACGCGACCCTCGCCGCGGCAGAGGGTGGCTGCCAGGCCGAGATCGGCGTGGCATCGGGAATGGCGGCTGCCTTGATCGCAGAGGCCATGGACAGCTCGCCGCAGGTGATCGAGAATGCGGCAGAATCGGCACTTGAGCATCATCTCGGCATGACTTGCGACCCCGTTGCAGGTTACGTGCAGGTGCCCTGCATCGAGCGCTGCGCCTTCGGCGCGGTGAAGGCCTGGACAGCCTTTATGATCGCAACCAATGAGATTGCGAGCCGGCATCGGGTCGATCTGGATACGACGATCATGACCCTTGCCGACACCGCTCGGGACATGAACCCGAAGTATAAGGAAACGAGCGAGGCAGGATTGGCTCAGAATTTGGTGCTTTGCTGACCCGTTGCGAGACGACGCAACGAACGTCGGCTGACGTGGAGTGCGTCCATGGCCCAGGGCTCGATTCCAGGTTGGCCGGGATCAAATGGCCTAGCCTGGACTCCGTCGCGGCGTTTGGCCTTTTTTGCCCTGCCAAACGCCGATGGCCTCGTTCTTATGAGAAAGTGCGGAGCCTTGGTCGAGGAGCAGCTCAATGCGGGTCGCGATATTCAGTGCTCAACGTTACGAGCGCGCACTGCTTGACGAGGTGAATGTCCGCTATGGGCACGAACTCGTGTACTTCGAAACGATGCTTGGACCCGAGACGGTGTCCCTGGCGGCGGGTTTTCCAGTGGTCAGCGTCTTCGTTAACGATATCGTCGACCGCCATGTGCTGCAAAAGCTCGCCGCTGGCGGGACGAAGCTCATTGCCACGCGGTCCACGGGCTTCAACCAGATCGACGTGCCGGCAGCAGAGGCATCTGGCCTTAAGGTCGTGCGTGTGACCGACTACTCCCCGAATTCCGTCGCCGAGTTCGCTGTCGGCCTGCTTCTTGCCCTCAACCGGAAAATCCCGCGCGCCTACAACCGGACCCGCGAGGGCAATTTCTCACTCGACGGACTCATGGGGTTCGATCTAGTCAGCCGTACCGTAGCCGTGATTGGGACCGGCAAGATCGGTCGGATCTTTGCCCGGATCATGGTCGGTTTCGGTTGCAACGTGATCGGATTCGACGTCCACCGCTCGCCCGAATTCGAGGCACTCGGTGGTCAATACGTGGATCCTTCGGGGATTGAGGGCGCGGACGTCATTTCCCTACATTGTCCGTTGACGCCGGAGACCTACCACATCGTCAACGCGGAAACGCTTGCGCGACTGAAGAGAGGCGCGCTCCTGATCAACACGAGCCGCGGTGGCCTTGTCGACACCGAGGCGGCGATCGACGCGCTCAAGTCCGGTCAACTCGGGGGCATTGCGATCGATGTTTACGAACAGGAGGCCGGTCTCTTCTTCCGGGATCTGTCGAGCACGATCATTCCGGATGACGTGATTCAACGCCTCGTGTCCTTCCCGAATGTGATCGTCACAGGGCATCAGGCGTTCTTCACGCGCGAGGCTCTGGGAACGATTCTAGACACGACACTCGCAAGTGTGTCTGATTTTGCCGCGGGTCGTCCGCTCGTGAACCAAGTCCAGTCTTGATATTCTTCCCCTGTTGTCCTGGGCGGACCCATTCGGCTTGTGATGATCGTTTCAGCCGGTCCGGGACCGCGGGGACTGGATGTCGGAGGCTACTTATCCGCATCCGCCACACTTCGCGGAGGATTGTCTGCCGGCCCGGTACAACAGCCTCAAGCTCCGTCCCGAGACCACCCGGGGCACCGGCCTGGCCGATGTCATGGCCTACAAGGATCCTGGTTTCCGCCGCAAAGGCTCCAGCAGCCTGATGCGCAACTTGCACTGGGCTACCGGACAATGTCTGAGGGGCACAGGCTGTCGGCCAGATCTCTCCTGGCATCTGGACCGGCACAGAGCGTCCTCCGGCCCCGCTGGGACAAATATGGGCAGGCGCATGTTTGGGAGCGCCGCGAACAAGTTCCGGAGGTGGCACTGGGCGGCCGTAAGATGAAGGCCGGCTCTGGGAGACAACACCGGACGTCTTCGGACGCTTTCGCACCGTCGCGGAAAGGCGTATTCTGTTCTCACAAGGCGAAGTCTCTGCGTCAAACCTTGGCTCCCAGCGAGCCACCTGAGATCGGCACTTCGTCGATGTCGCCCCTGTACCGCGTGGTTGTGCACCCATGGGAGGCGCCGATGGAAACGAGACTATCCGCTGCGTTCGCTCTCATGGTTCCGCGTGCTGCTACGCGCTTTGCTGGCGTGTTGCGCCGCCTCCGGCAGAGCGCACCGCTCTGCGTTTCATCGGGTTGTAAGGTAGCGCAGAGGGGCTGCCGCCGCCGATAGGGGAGGGTAAACCATGAAGATCGTCGTCATCGGCGGCACCGGTTTGATCGGTTCGAAGACCGTTGCCATTCTGCGCCAAGGCGGCCACGAGGTCGTCGCGGCCTCGCCACAGAACGGGATCAACAGCATCACGGGCGAGGGGCTTCAGGTGGCCATGGCCGGTGCGCAGGTAGTGATCGACCTCGCCAATTCGCCGTCGTTTGAAGACAAGGCCGTGATGGAATTCTTCGAGACTTCCGGCCGCAACTTGGTCGCGGCGGAGACCGCGGCAGGCATCCGACACCATATCGTGTTGTCCATCGTCGGAACCGATCGGACGCCCGACAACGGCTATTTCCGCGCCAAGGTCGCTCAGGAGAAGCTCATCGCGACCTCCGGCATCCCCTACACCATCATTCGCTCCACCCAGTTCCTGGAATTCCTCGGCGGCATCGCCGCTTCAAGTGCGAATGGAAACATCGTCAGGCTGTCACCGGGCCTCTTCCAGCCCATCGCGGCGGATGACGTCGCTGCCATCGTTGCCGATGTGGCGCTCGGGGCGCCGCGAAACGGCATCATCGAGATTGCCGGCCCGGAGCGAGCACCGTTCGACGAAATCGTCGCCCGCTATCTGAAGGCGGTCGGCGATCTGCGTGAGGTCGTGCGCGACCCCGAGGCCCGATACTTCGGCGGTCGGGTCGAGGAGCACTCGCTCGTTCCGCTGGGCAAGGCACGCCTCGGCCGCATCGGTTTCGACGAATGGCTCCGTCGTCCACAGGCGAGAGCATGATCCCGAATCTGCAATCGAGGGAGGGCTCCATGAAATGCCTCTTCTGTTCGCTGCTTGTTGCCACCCTGCCGTTCGGCAGCACCGTCGCGGACACGCCGAAGGAAAAGGACGCCAGGGTGACGCTCGTGTATCAGCATGAGTTGCCGAACATCCCCGGCAAGAGCATAAAGGGGGTGCTCGTCGAATATGGCCCCGGCGGTTACTCCTCTGGCCATACGCATGCCAAATCGGCCTTCATCTATGCGACGGTTCTCGAGGGGGCGATCCGCAGTCAGATCAACGACGGTCCGGTGATGGTTTATGAGGCCGGACAGAGCTTCTCCGAGCTGCCTGGTGACCGCCACGGCGTCAGCGCCAATGCCAGCGCGACGCATCCGGCGAAGCTCCTCGCCGTGTTCGTGGTGGACACGAGCGAGATGGAACTGACGACCCCCTTTGGGAACTGAGGCGACGAGCGCCATGGCAAGGACCTATCGTGAAGTCGCGGTCGAGGACATGCTGCGAATCGCTGAGGAAGCGATGAGCCGCGTGATTGACTGGTGGGGAGACCTGCCGCCGCCAATGAACGAAGCAATTGAAGAGTTTCGCACCCAACTTGGGGCAGCAATCGACTCCGTAGAATTTGTCAAAAGGGCGCTCGACAGGGAGATCCCCGAAACGGACTACAGGGCAGGCCCTCCCTGATGGCTCCCTTCGTCGACATTTGGACACGTCTGCGGGTCCGGCCAGGCGCGGCCGGACCCACGGCTTAAGTTACGCCATGACCGAGGCGGCAGGGGTCGCTTGCTGGTCTGGCCTCACGTCCTCCCCGCGGATGAAGGCAAGGATCTCGGGATTCACAATCTCGGGATGGGTCTGGCACAGGCCGTGCGGCAGGTCCTTGTAGGTCTTGAGCCTACCGTTCTTCAGGAGCTTGACCGTCAACGGCCCGGCGTCGGCATAAGGCACGATCTGGTCGTCCTCGCTGTGTATTACCAGCACCGGCACGTCGATGGCCTTCAAATCCTCGGTGAAGTCGGTTTCGGAGAAGGCCTTGATGCACTCGTATCCGGCCTTGACGCTCCCCATCATGCCCTGCCGCCACCAGTTGCGGATCAGTCCCTCCGACACCTTCGCGCCTGGCCGGTTGAAGCCATAGAAAGGACCGCTCGGAATATCGAGGTAAAGTTGGGCGCGGTTGGCTGCGAGCGCGGCACGATATCCGTCGAACACCTCTTTCGGCGTTCCGCCCGGATTCGAATCCTTCTTGACCATCACCGGAGGTACGGCGTCGACCAGCACCGCCTTGGCCACGCGCCCCGGTTCCGCTCGCGCCACATAACGGGCGACCTCGCCGCCACCGGTCGAGTGGCCGACATGGATCGCGTTCCTGAGGTCGAGCGCCATGACCAAGTCGGCGACATCGGCTACATAAGTATCCATCTCGTTGCCGCCGTCGGTCTGGTCCGACCGCCCATGGCCCCGGCGGTCGTGGGCGATCACGCGAAATCCTTCCGCCAGGAAGAACATCATCTGATTGTCCCAATCATCGGCACTCAATGGCCAGCCATGATGGAACACGATCGGCTGAGCGTCTCTGGAACCCCAGTCCTTGTAGAAGATTCGGGTGCCGTCTCTGGTGGTGATGTAAGTCATCGGGATATGATCCTTTGCCACGTAGCCTGCCGGCAGGACCGGCGCCGCCGTCTCGTGATTGGGCCGATGACGCACTGGGCAAGCGTCCGCCAAACAACTCAGGGCCCGGTCGTGACGACGCGGCATCATAACAGATTCACCGGGATAGGACAGGTTGGGCGGTCATGCGCAACCCAATCAAGACGAGCGGCCGACCAAGTGGGCACTGGGCGGCATGCTCGTGGTCTCAAGCTGAGGGAATGCCGCATTTTGCAGCACGAGTGATCCGTCATGGTGGTGCCGCGTCACGAGCTCTAAGACACGCGGACCGTCGGGGAGGGCACCGGATAGTGTCGGCCATGCGTGAAATTTTCTACTGGACGATGAGATTAGAATTCGTTCGTGCTGACATTTCGTTCCTGGTATTGCACCTACTATACGCCGGATGCGCGGCATATTCTGCCGTACCACCAGGAGAAGGAGACAAGGATGTCAGTAGAAAAAGTGGCGCTGGTCACCGCAGGTGGCAGTGGCATGGGCGCTGCCGCGGCCCGCAGGTTGGCGGCGGACGGGTTCAAGGTCGCGGTTCTGTCCTCCTCCGGCAAGGGCGAGGCTTTGGCCCAGGAACTTGGCGGCATCGGGGTAACAGGATCGAACCAGTCCACCGACGACCTGAAGCGGCTTGTCGATGCAGCGATGGACAAGTGGGGGCGGATCGACGTGCTGGTCAACAGCGCGGGCCATGGTCCGCGTGCACCCATTCTCGAGATCACCGACGAGCAATGGCATCAGGGCATCGACGTCTACTTCATGAACGTGGTGCGCCCGACACGCCTCGTGACGCCGATCATGGTGCGGCAGAAGGCCGGCTCGATCATCAACATCTCGACGGCGTGGGCGTTCGAGCCGAGTGCCATGTTCCCGACCTCGGCCGTCGCCCGGGCCGGCTTGGCGTCCTTCACCAAGATTTTCGCCGACCAGTATGCGGCCGACAACGTCCGCATGAACAATGTCCAGCCCGGCTGGATCGACAGCCTGCCGGCCACCGAGGAGCGCCGCGACAGCGTGCCGATGAAGCGCTACGGCACGAGCGAAGAGGTTGCTGCGACCATCGCGTTCCTGGCCTCGGATGGGGCAGGCTACATCACCGGCCAGAACATCCGCGTCGATGGCGGTGTGACGCGGGCGGTCTGACGCCAACAGGAAGCCTGCACTGGTAGCCTGCTTTCCTCGGCGTGATCTGGTGCAGCACCATCATCTTCGCCAAATGGGCTGCCCGGGAGATCACGCCCGGGTAGATCGTTTTTCAGCGCGTCGTCTTCGGGTTCATGCCGGACTTCGTCGATGCGCGGTCGCAGCTCTCGCTCCGCTTGCGAACACCTGGTGGCCCCGGCGGGCCAATCCTTCGCCATCGCCAAGGCATTGTCCAGCGGACCTGGTCCTTGGCTTATGGGTCTCGCACCTTGGCTTATGGCTCGCCCATGGGCAGCCCAGCCAATTGCAGACCTTCGACGATCCACGGCAGGAAAGGCGTCTTGAACAGCGGATTTCGGACATGGGCCGCGATCGTGAACCGGGGATATCGCTTCAGAAGGAGCTCCGCCGACTGCCTGGCCTCGTCCAGCCGTCCCGCTTGGGCAAGGGAAGGGGCCAGGATCCGATGGGCCCACATCGCGTCCGGCTGCAGATCCAGGCCCTTCCGGATGGAGGCCGCCGCGCGGTCGTAGCGCCCGGCCGCGAAGTGCGCGGTGCCGATCCCGACGTGGGAGTTGAAGTTGATCGGATCGAACGGGCTGATCCGAAGCCCTCTCTCGAAGTGGTCGATGGCGGGATCCGAGAGTGCCCTGTAGGCGAGGATCCAACCGCTTCGCTGCCATGCCCAGGCTGAGTTGGGATCGCGTCTGAGCGCCTCTTCGATCAGCGTGGCGGCATGATCGAGATTTCCCGCCAGGGTATGAGCGGCACTCAGCGTCGTCAGCACGAGCGGATCGTCCCGGTCCAGCTTGGCGGCTTCTTCGGCCAACACCAGTGCCCTCTCGCGATCCTTTTGCGGATCGGCGGATCGCAGATAGATGACATGCTGGATGTGGACCCAGGCCGCGAGGGCCCTGGCGAGGGCATAGCCCGGGTCCATCGCAAGCGCTCGTTCCAGCAGGTCGAGGGCCTCCTGGGCACCCTCCTGCGTATTGGACCACACCGCGGGCATGGCTCGCATGACGCAATCATAGGCGTCCAGGCTGTCAGGGCGCTTGCGCCGGGCGCGTTCGATCTCCGATGAGCGAAGGCTCGGAAGAATGGCCCCGCTGATCGCCTCGCTCAGGCTGTCCTGGAGCGCGAACACGTCCGAAACGTCACCCTCGAAGCGCTCGGCCCAGACGTCGCCACCGGTCGATCCGTCGATCAGTTCAGCCGTGACCCGTACGCGCGTAGTGGCCCTCCTCACGCTCCCGACGAGGATATAGCGAACCCCCAGATCCGCTGCGATCTGTCTGGCGCCCAGTCCGGCGTCACGGAAGGAGAAGCTGGAGTTTCGGCCGATCACCATCAGGCCCCGCACACGCGACAGAGCGGCAATGACCTCCTCGACAATCCCATCGACGAAATAGTCCTCGGCCTGGTCCGGGCTGAGATTCCGGAACGGCAGGACCGCAATGGACGTCCGCCGCGTGGGTGTCTCGCAGGCAGGCTGGGAAACCGCTGGATCCGGAGGGCGAACCAGATCGCCGATCAGGAGCGCGGCGGTTTCCGCCTCTGGCGAGACGCCGAGTTCGCGGCGCAGTGCCTCACGGCAGAGCTCGAACTGGCGGCGAGCCCGGTTGGGATGGCCGATCCGCATGTGAAGGCGTATCAGCGCCCTGTGAGCTTCTTCGGCCGCGCAGTCCTGCGCAAGCAGCCGGTCCGCCAGGCGCTCGCAGGCAATGACTGCCGTGGAGTTGTCAGGAGCCGCCGCTTCGCTCAACCGCTCAGCGAGGTCAAGGGCAGCCTTCCGGTACGCCCTCTGGATGGGCTGCGCCCAGTACTCGAAAGGCTCCGGTCCGCTCGTGCCCGCAAGCACGTCTCCAGCATAGAGGTCGGCCGCTGCCGTCAGGCTCTCAGGATCGCTTTGACGGGTGAGATGGTCGAATTGCCAGAGATCGAGCGCGTCGGCCGGCCCTGCCAGCCTGGCAAGCGCGCCATCGCTGTCCAGCTTGATGTCGCCACCCAGTTCAGCCAGGGCCCGCCGCAACGCGGTGAGGCATTGGCGCAGGCTGCCGCGCGCCTGCGGCTCCTTCCGGTCTTGCCAGAACAGGGCGCAAAGCTGCTCGCGCCGCATTCCCCGTGGTCCCGCCAGCGCCAGGGCAGCAAAGAGCATCGCCACCCTGCGAGGCGCAAACTCGCCCTGCTGCGGAATTGCGGGCCCGAAAAGGAGCCCTCCGAACAAGCGGACCACCATGGACTCTCATGTTCAGCGCTCCGCTCAAGGTTAGCACGAGCCTCCGGCGAATTCACGGGGAATTCACGCCGACGAACGCCGATCATACTGGTCCAGGAACGTCCCCCGAACGGCCGCTTCACGCGCCCGGGTTCAACTCATTCCCGCAGCCACGGCAACGGCCCAGACGAAGTGGAGGACGCCATGATCCAGAGCCCGCTTGTTGCTCCCGCCTTGTCTCAAAAGGTTTGGTTTCCTGCCAAGAACCCCTTCGCATGGATTGCCTGGCGGTTCCGGCAATGGTGGAAGGCCCGCACGACCCGCCGGATCGTTGCCGAGCTGACGAACGAGCAACTCGCCGATGCTGGTATCGATCTCGCCTCGGTGACCGGACCGATCTCCATCCAACTGGTGGAGCGGGGCTATCACGCGAACGCCGCTGGCTGGCGTTGAATCTGACGGCGCCCGCGGCAGCAGCGAGTGAGGCCGTAGTGGCCGAGACCCGGTTGCGGAACCTTAGGGATGAAACGCCTCGGTCTGCTCGTGAGGCGGTGAGCGGGCTATCGTACATTGGCTCGGCTACTCCTCGCCCATTCCTGACGTTCAAAGTGCCGGGACGGTTGCCCCGGCGCTTGGGGACGCCCTTCACTGAGCCGTGATGCTCGACGTGGTTTCGAGCTTCATCACGGGCGGCGGGTTCCACTTGCCTGTCAGGGCCGCTGATTGCGGAGCATAGAGCCGCAACATCACGTTGAAAGGACCCTTCGGCGCTGGCAGCCAGTTGGACTCCTTGTCCTGTCCAGGGCTTTCGTTCTGAAGATACAGATCCAGGGAGCCGTCCCCGTTATGCTTGAGCGGCATCCAGCTGCTCAAGGCGAAGCGGTTGAGGTTGTTGGGAACCTGGAAACCCTCCTGGTCATAGAGCGTCAGCGACCAGAAGGCTGCGGCGGGCGGAGCTTGGCCCTTCTCGAAATGGAGCGTGTATTTGTTCGCGCCGTCGAGCGGGCGGCCCGTGTCGTCAGCAAGGTTGACAGGATAGATCGCATCTTCCGGCAGATTGGCGCCGAGTCCCATCTGGGCGACGATGGCCCGCTTGAGGTAGTAGTTGCCATAGACGCCCATCGTGTCCGTATTCGTCCCCCAGCCGTTTGTCACCCGCGCCAGCGTCGGCACCTTCCATGCCATGAGTCTCTGGGCGATCTCCGGTGCGGTTTCGAGCGCCTTCTTGACCACTGGATCGAGCTTCTCGACGTCGAGGCTCTTGCCCGCCTCTATGCCGATCCGCTTCATGCGGGCGAGGATCGGCTCGTCGGTCAGATGAGGCCCGGCAAGCTTCAGGAGGTCCGTCCCATAGGCGAAGTATCTTAGGGCGGGCATGGTCTCGACCTGCTGCTTCGGTGGCGTCTTCATGTCGATGTTGGGGTCGATCTTTACCTCGGGCGCTCGCGCTGTCTTTCCCCATTCGGACAGGGGCGTGACCTTGAACCCCGCCTGGATCTTGTGAACCGCATCGTAGTCGGCCGGGCCGTCGGTCTTGGTTCTCCCGATGATCCACACGATCGGCGTCGGGGCGTCGATGCGTTGCGTGCCGGCCGGGAGCCGGAACTCGTCAAAGCGCTCGCGCAGATCGGGCCGCCACGTGGCCGGTGCGATCAGGAACTCGCCCGCCTGGGTCCCGGTGGTGCGCCAGCCTGGCGAGGCGAACACGTCCGTCCACATGTCGAGCATCGGGAGGAGGTAATAGCGGCCGCCGGTATCCGGCACCGAGACCACCATCGGCTCCTTGGAAAGGTCGAGGAAGGCCGACGAGTAGAGCGTGTCGAAGTTGTAGCGAACCACGCCCTTGTCGTCGCCGGGCGGATAGGACGGCACGTTGTTGAACATGTTCATCGGACCCCGCCCGATGACCTTGCTAGGTTCAAGGTTGGTGAATTGCTTGCGCGTCACGTCGAGGCTGACGATCGGATAGAAGTACACATAGGCCTCGACGGCGATCTCCTGGGCCTCCTGCTCGGTAAGGGCAAGGGCGCTGGTCAGCGTCCCTCCGATCCCGAGACAGCTTGCCAGAATGGCCGTGCTCAGCAACTTGACGGTGTGGTTGTGAGGCAGTGACATGAGATGGTCGCTCCCTGAATGGCGCCCATGCGTTCGGTTATCGAAGCCAAGGTGGCTTGCCGGGTATCGGGCGGTTGGGGTGGCGCGCTGCGATGTTACATTTCTAGACGCACCAGCTGTCGGCCTGACGCTCATCGCGCCGGTAGTGTAGCACCTTCTCATCTTGACGCAGCTTGGGGTTTTCCTTGCCCGTCGTGTGGCGAAATTCCGAGATCATGCTTTGACCTCTGCAGCGGATCCGGCTGTCCGCGCAGATCGATCATGCTCAGATCGGCGGCAGCCCTTGTTTTCGGTGACCTGTCGCCCATAACGTTACAGTGAGCCTAACCCAAGGTAAGTGCATGATCTGCTCCGGAGACGTCCTCCTGGCGCCGCCGCCTCATCCAGGCTGGATCTTGCGCGACAGGATTCTGCCCGGCCTTGGTCTCTCTGTCAGCCAGGCCGCTCGCGAGCTTCGCATCGCGCGTCAGACGCTGCATCGCATACTTGCCGGCAAAGCCGCGATCAGCCCCGAGATGGCCACTCGTCTTGCCCGTCTCTCGGGAACGACACCTCACTTCTGGCTCGACCGACAGCTACGGCACGACCTCTGGCATGCGCAGCAGGCGCTTACCAGCGTACTTGGACTGATCCCGACCCACACGCTTCCGGCCGCTCTACAGAAAGAGATTGGACTTCATCATGACCTCTAAGCCTCAATCTCCTAAAGCGCGGACAGGGGTCGAGGGGCTGGACGATGTCCTGGTCGGAGGCCTGTCCACCGGGCGCGTCTATCTTCTGGAGGGCAGTCCCGGCACTGGCAAGACCACCATCGCTCTCCAGTTCCTGCTCAATGGGGTCGAGTCGGGAGAAACCGGGCTGTACATCACCATGTCCGAGACCGAGGCGGAGTTGCGCGATGGCGCGGCGTCTCATGGCTGGGACATCGGAGACGGCATTCACATCTACGAACTCGTGCCGCCGGAGAGCCTCCTGGACGAGGAGCATCAGCAGAGCCTGCTCTACTCGTCCGATCTCGAGCTCGGCGAAACCACCAAGGCAGTGTTCGCCGCAATCGAGCGTACGAAGCCAGTCCGCATCGTGATCGACAGCCTGTCCGAAATCCGTCTTCTGGCGCAAAGCTCCCTGCGTTACCGCCGTCAGATCCTGGCGATGAAGCACTATTTTGCGAGGCAGGGGGCAACTGTCCTCCTCCTCGACGACATGACCACGGACACGAACGACAAAACCGTTCACAGCCTGGCCCATGGCGTGATCCGCCTGGAAGGTCTCGCACCGGTCTATGGAGCCGAGCGCCGCCGCCTGCGCGTGGTCAAGTATCGCGGCCAGTCGTTCCGGGGCGGTTTCCACGACTTCATCATCGCCCAAGGGGGCGTCCAGGTGTTCCCGCGCCTGGTCTCCGGCGAGCACAGGACAGGCTATACCCGCAATGTCCTCACAAGCGGGATTGCCGAACTCGATGCGCTCCTCGGGGGTGGCATCGAGCAGGGCTCCAGCACACTGGTCATGGGGCCTGCGGGCTCGGGCAAGTCCCTGCTCACAGTACAGTTCGCCATCTCTGCGGCCTCACGCGGCGAGAAAGCGGCCCTGTTCATCTTCGACGAGGAACTCGGTCTCCTGATCGACCGGACCAAGTTGATGGGCATCGATCTGGACGCGTTATGTGCAAGTGGGCGCCTGTTCATCGAGCAGGTCGACGCCGCCGAACTCTCACCCGGCGAATTTACCGACCGGGTGCGCAACAAGATCTATCGCAACGGGGTGAAGACGGTCGTGATTGACGGCCTGAACGGCTACCAGGCTGCGATGCCGGAGGAGCAGTTTCTGACCCTGCATATTCACGAGCTGCTGCAGTACTTGAACCGGCAGGGTGCCTCGACCTTCCTGACGGTCGCACAGCATGGGCTCGTCGGCGACATGAAATCTCCCGTCGATGTCACCTATCTGGCCGACACCGTGATCCTGCTGCGCTACTTCGAAGCCTTCGGCCAGGTCCGACGGGCGATCTCGATCATCAAGAAGCGGTTCGGCGCGCACGAGAACACCATCCGCGAAATCCGGGTCGACAGCAGGGGCATCGCCATCGGAGAGCCCCTGGAAGGCATCCAGGGCGTTCTGCGCGGCACTCCGGTCTTGGCCGAGGGCGACCGGTCCCGGTTGCTCGAAGACCGCTGATGATGAGCGACCGTCTCCATTCGCATTCGGAGCGGGCGCTTATCCTGGCCCCACACGGGCGGGATGCGGCAGTTGCGGCGGACATCCTGAACAGCGTAGGGGTTGCCTCCGAGATCTGCCCCGATCTTTCGGTGCTGGTGCGCGAGATTGCGCAGGGCGCGGGCTTCGCACTCGTCACGGACGAGGCTTTCCGCACCGCCGATCTGAAGGAGCTTTCCCGTTGGCTATCGGACCAGCCTCCCTGGTCCGACTTCGCCTTCGTGCTCCTCACGCGTCGCGGCGGCGGGGTTGAGCGCAATCCAGCCCTGGCGCGGCTCTCCGCGATCCTTGGCAATGTGATCTTTCTGGAACGCCCATTCCATGCCGGAACTCTGGTGAGCGTCGCTCACTCCGCCCTGCGGGGACGGCTTCGGCAATACGAGGCGCGGGCCCGGCTGGAGGAGCTGCACGAAGGTGAGGAGCGGCTGAAAGAGGCTCTCAACAAGGAAAGACGCGCGGCCGAGCATCAGAGGGTGCTCATCAATGAGTTGAATCACCGGGTGAAAAACACGCTCGCCACGGTGCAGTCGATCTCGGCCCAGACCTTGCGCACATCGGACACGAAGGCGGACGCGGGCGAGTCGTTGGAGATGAGACTGCTGGCCTTGTCCCGAGCCCACGATGTTCTCACCCGCGAAAGCTGGGAGGGCGCGGACCTGGTGGAAGTGGTCGCAAACGCTCTCAAGCCCTATGAGGTCTCGGGGGAGAGCCGCTTCCGCATCAAGGGTCCTCCCGTGCGGGTCACCCCCCGCATGTCGCTGGCTCTGGCGATGGCGCTGCATGAGCTGGCGACCAACGCGGTGAAGTATGGAGCCTTGTCCAACAAGAGCGGCTTCATCGAGGTGTCGTGGGAGTTGCACAACGGATCTGCGCCGCCCCGGCTGACCCTGCGATGGAGGGAGATCGGGGGGCCGCCCGTGTCGGCACCCCGCCGGCGGGGCTTCGGATCGCGTCTGATCGAGCGCACTCTGGCGCATGATCTGAACGGACAGGTGGATATCGCTTATCCGGCATCCGGGGTCGTCTGCACCGTCGACGCGCCTGTTGCATAGACCACGGACGGCATCAGGAATCCGTGCAGTGACTCCGTTCGTTCGACGGATCGTTCAGGGTGCCTTCGATGCCAGTTCATCCTGGGCGCCGGGAGAGGTTGATGGCGATGAAGCGGCCAATATGCGCCATGGCTAAGGGATGGGAGTGTCCAGGGTGCCCATCCGACGGGCCAAGGCGTCGGCCAGTGGACTCGCGGTCAGGCCATGTGCCGCGATGCTGAGGATCACGGTCCAGGCCACCGTCGCGGTGAGGGTCTCGCCCCCCGGGAGGTTGGCGTCGAGCACGATGACGGCGAAGACGATACTGGCGAGGCCTCGAGGTCCGAACCACCCCAGGAAGAGTTTGCTGTCGGCCGCGAGGCCAGTTCCGGCCAGAGCCACCCAGACGGGAACCATGCGGACCGCCGTGAGGCTCAGGACCATGTAAACGACGATTTCCCAACTCAGTCGATCCAGCGCCTGGCCAATCACGGCCGAGCCGAACAGGACCCAGGTCAGAAGGGCGAAGATGTCGCCGGCTCCTTCGGCAGCGAGGAGGAACTCATGCTTCTGCTCCTGCTGCCGCGCCATCCCGCCGGCCACCAGTCCGCCGACGAAACAGGCGATGAAGCCACTCCCACCCAACGCTTGTGCCGTCGCGAACATGACGAACGCCAGGGCCGCAACGGGCAGTTGCCGCCAGACCGTGGTCGTCCAGCCCCATTGCACGGCGCGGCGCAGTGCCCAGATACCCAGTGCGGCGCATCCCGCGCCCACGGCAAGCCCGATGCCGATCTCCTCGACAAAGCGGCGCAGCACCAGTTGCCATGATCCGCCGGCCGGTTCCGCGGCCATTTCCAACAGGATCAGGAGGACAGGGACGCAGATGCCGTCGTTGAGTCCGCTCTCCACGTTCAGGCCCTCGCGGATCGGCGGCGGAACGGCGGGGTTTGATACCACTGCCTTTCCAAGGGCGGCGTCGGTTGGCGCCAGCATGGTCGCGAGCAGCGCCCACCCGATCACGCCGAGCTCGGGGAAGAGCAGGGCGGCAGCGCCGATACCGAGCAGGATCGTCAACGGCAGGCCGATCAGCAGCAGGCGCTCCGGGATTGCGTAACTCGCCTTCAGAACCCTGAGATCTGCACTGGCGGCGTCGGTGAACAGGACCAGCGCCAGGGTCAGCTCTGCGAGGGTCCTCAGCGCTTGGGCGTGTCCATCCAACGTGAGCCAGTTCAGACCGGCTGGGCCGACCGCCAGGCCGAATGCCGTGAATACCAGGGCACCCGCTACCGGGGTGCGCTCCAGCCGACCTGCCGCCAGGCTGTATACGAAAGCGAAGGCAAACAGGATGGCTATGTTCTGGTACATGACCCACGGATCCGATCCGCAATCGTGCCGCCGCTCTCCCGGAGGGGGACGTCAATAACGTGCCGGCACGATGTGCTCCGCAAGGAGCCCGTCCACGGCTCCCTTGGGCCGCGGTTCTGCCTTCGGCACCTTCGGCAGGTCGACCTTGACCTTTTCGTAGGGGATATGATCGAGCATATGCGCGATCAGGTTGAGGCGCGCCCGGCGCTTGTCGTCGGAAGGAACGATGTACCAGGGGGCCTGCGGCATGTCGGTGCCACGCAGCATCTCCTGGTAGGCGAGGGTGTAGTCCCACCAGCGGCGCACTGACTCGGTGTCCATGGGGCTGAGTTTCCAATGCTTGACGGGGTCGTCGATCCGATCGGCGAAGCGCCGGCGCTGCTCGTCCTGGCTGACGTCGAGAAAGTACTTGAGCAGGATAATGCCGTTGTCGACGATCTCCTGTTCGAACGGCGGCACGAGGCGCATGAAGCGCTCGTATTCCTCATCCGTGCAGAACCCCATGACGCGCTCGACGCCCGCCCGGTTGTACCAGGAGCGGTCGAACAGAATGATCTCGCCGGCGGCCGGGAAATGGGCGATGTACCGCTGGATGTAGAGCTGGCTCTTCTCGCGCTCGGTCGGCGCCGGCAAGGCGACATGTCGGAACACCCGGGGGCTCACCCGCTGTGTGATCCGGCTGATGACCCCTCCTTTGCCCGCCGTGTCGCGGCCTTCGAAGACCACGACGACCCTGGCTCCGGTTCTCTTGACCCAGGTCTGCAAGCGCACGAGTTCGACTTGCAGCTTTCGCAGTTCACCCTCGAATTCCTTCCGTTTCATGGGCGGAGCTGCGGCGTTCGCCTCTTCATTCTCGATCCGCTTCTTCTTCAACGCGTCTTGCCGGCTCATTGCAGGCTCCTCTCGACTTTTGCTCTTCTTTGCCCCTTCAGGGACGCATCACCGAGGTCTCGCCCGGCCGCTTCGCTGCATGGACATAAGAGATGCGCCGCGATGCTTCCGGAGCGCCGGCAGGACCGACGTCAGCGGTTGCAGATGCCGATGGATAAGGACTGTCGTGATGTGCGGCGTGGCGGCAAAGCTGGTTCAGGCCCATCCGTGGCCCCTCCGTGATCCGCTGCAGTCCGGGCTCGCTCCGTTCTCCGCAGCGACGCCATCATTGCGCTGATCGGACCAGCCGGCTTGACGCTTCAGGACAGGCACTTGACCAGATGGGACAGGCGCGGGGGAAAAGGGCGGTCCATGGCCCCGATTGAGCCTCAATCGGGGGCTAACCTCTGCTAGAATGGTCCTGGTTGTGGCGTTGGCGTTCACGTGGGCGAATTCTGCTCCCACGACAGATTTCAGACCCCTTCGAAAGAGCTATGGCGATGACCGAAGACATCGGGCCTACGTTCAGGAGTAAGAGCAACAATCCGGGACAACCGATATCGATCTCGTCGATTCTTCTGACAGGGTCTGGGCGCACGCTTCCATCCGGCTACATCCACTTGGGGGTCGCCAAGGAAATTGCGCCGATGCTGCGTGATTTCGGAATCGATCCCGACCCGGTCATTCGCGCGGCGGGGCTCGACCCGCGCCTCTTCGATGACGGCACTAACGTCATTCCCCATGCGGCTCTTGGCCGCCTTCTCACCCTGTGCGTGGCCCGCACCAACTGTCCGCACTTCGGGTTGATGGTGGGCCGGCGCGCCACCATCCTGTCGCTCGGGCTGGTCGGGCGCCTGATGCTGCAGTCCGAGACGGTGGGCGACGCCATGCGGGCGCTTGTCTCCAACCTGAGCATTCAGAACCGAGGGGCTGTACCGTCCCTGACGACCTGCGGCGACACGACCCTGTTTACCTTTTCGGTCTATCAGCCCCAGGCGGAGAGCGCGGATCAGATCTCGGACGGTTCCCTGGCAGTGGCGGTCAATGCCCTGCGCGCCTTGTGCGGGGCCGACTGGAACCCGACCGAGGTGCTGTTGCCCCGTGCCGTGCCTGCGGATCAGGAGCCGTATCGGCGCCACTTTCGGGCGCCCGTCCGGTTCAATCAGGAGAGCGCCACCATTGTCCTCCCGGCCCGCGATCTGGATATTCGGATCGCCGGGGCGGATCCGCTGATGCGGGCCCTGCTGGAAAAGGAGATCCAGCAGGTGAAGAGCAGCCAGCGCTTCGAGTTCTCGGACGACATCCGGCGGCTGCTGCGTACGCGCCTGACGAGCAACCGCTGCTCGGCCGAGGACATCGCTGGGCTGCTGGCGATGCACCGCCGCACCCTGAGCCGCCGTCTGAAGGGCAGCGGCTTGGGCTACCGGGCGATCGCCAACGAGATCCGGTTCGAGATTGCCCGGCAGTTGCTGCAGGACACCGAGGTGCCGCTGTGCCAGATTGCGGCCGCGCTCGGCTATTCCGAGGCCAGTGCGTTCACCCGTGCTTTCCGGCGCTGGTCCGGCCAGACGCCCACGGCCTGGCGCGACGAAGGCCACACGAGCTGACGCGGGAGCGGCCAAAACTGTCAAGCGATTGGCCCCGACGGTCAAGCACAGGTCTCCGGGAAACCTACAGTGATCCGACCGGCCGTCTATCCCGAAAGGTCCGGTACGGGTTTTCCCGGCCGCTGCCGTCCGGGAAGGCTCAGGGAGGATCGCACCATGAACCAAAGGATCCGCTGGCGTCCGGATGCGAAGCAAATGCGCCTCGCTGCACTTGCAGCGGCGGCCGGCGGCGTGGCTCTGCTCTGGAGCGGCGGCGGTCCCGTTCCGTCCCTTTCGTTCATCAGCCAGGCGGAGGCGCGGGTCGGACGGCCGGCGACGCCGATGAGTTATGCCGGCGTGGCGCGCCGGACCACCCGCAGAAGTGTCGCCTATGGAGCGGCCGCGGGGGCCGCGGCAGCAGGCACCTACTACTATGCAGCTCCCGGCTGCCAGCAGGTCGTGAACTCCTACGGCCAGATCGTCTATCAGTGTCCGTAGGTGACTGAATGGAGTGGAGCATGAGCGTGAGGTGCCTCCAGGCCTTGGCCCGCACCCTGTGGGGACTGGCGTTTCTGATCCTCGTCCAGGTCGGCCCTGGTCCAGCCTCCGCTCAGGCCGCTTCGGCTCCGGCCACCCCGCCGCCCCAGGTCCAGGAACTCCTGAAGCTCCTGGACGATCCTGCCACCAGGACATGGATCGATCAGCAGCGGCGGTCCGCGGCATCCCCGGCGGAGGCGACGCCACAGGCGCCGCCGGCCATGAACTCCGAGATGATGGCAACGCGGGTCGAGGCGATGCGGGCGCACCTCGCGGCCCTGGCAGCGGCAGTGCCCCGTCTGCCGCAGGAGGTCCGGCAAGCCGCCAATCTGCTGTCGCAGGAACTCCGCACGCGATCCGCCCTGGGCGTCGTCCTCCTCGTGATCGGCTTCCTTGCCCTTGGCGCGGGAGTCGAGTGGATCTTCAGGAGAGCCACCACGGCAGCGCATGACCGCATTGCTTCGCGCCCAGCGGGGACGGTGGGCGAGCGCCTGAGTGTGACCGGTCGGCGCTTCGCGTTCGGGCTCGCCGATGTCGCGATCTTCGGCGTTGGGAGCATCGGCGCGTTCCTTGTCTTCGACTGGCCGCCCTTGCTGCGGCGGATCGTGCTCGCCTACCTGATGGCTGCGGTCCTGCTGCGGCTCGCCCTCCTGTGTGGCCGGATCCTGCTCGCACCCCAGGCCGCAGCCTTCCGTGTCATTCCCGTGCCTGATGAAACGGCCAGATTCTGGTATCGGCGCTTGGCTCTGTTCGTCGGGTGGTTCGCGTTCGGGTGGGCCACGGTCGAGCTTGTGCGCACCCTCGGGTTTTCGCCTGACGGTCGCAAGCTGGTCGCATACGTGCTGGGGATCGGCCTGCTTGCCCTCTCGATCGAAGCCATCTGGCGATGGCCTGCCCGTCCGGCAGAACTGTCAGGCGCTGCCGCCCGCCATCATCATCTGGGGGCTTGGCTGCTGTCGTTTTACCTCGTCGTGCTGTGGGGGCTGTGGGTCGCGGGCCTGTTGGGCCTGTTCTGGTTCCTGGTCATCGCCATCCTCCTGCCGCGCGCGGTGGTGATCACCGAACAATCTGTCCATCACCTGCTGCGGCCTGGGAGCGAGGCCCAGGCATCGACGAGCCGCCATCTTGCTGCCGTCTACCTGGATCGGGGCATACGGGCCGCTCTGGTCGTCGGAGCCGCCCTTTTCCTCGCCTGGATTTGGGGGATCGATCTGGGCGAGATGACCAGCAGGGACACTGTTGCGACCCGGCTCGTCCGGGGCCTTCTCAGCAGTGTCGTGATCCTGTTGGTGGCCGACCTCCTCTGGCAGGTGGTCAAGACCCAGATCGACCGGCGGCTGTCGGCCCTGCAGGCTGTGGCGCCTCCAGGGAGTGAGGAGGCCCTCCGCCAGGCGCGGGTCCGAACGCTGCTGCCGATGTTCCGAATGGCCGCGTTCATCGTCCTCGCGTCGGTAACAGTCCTCATGGCGCTCTCGTCCCTCGGAGTGGAGATCGGCCCGCTCATTGCAGGCGCGGGAATCTTCGGCGTTGCCATCGGCTTCGGGTCGCAGACGCTGGTGAAGGACGTCATCAGCGGCGTCTTCTACCTGCTCGACGACGCCTTCCGGGTCGGTGAGTACATCCAGAGCGGCAGCTACAAGGGCACGGTAGAAAAGCTCGGCTTTCGCTCCGTGAAGCTGCGGCACCATCGCGGCCCGATCTTCACTGTGCCGTACGGGCAGCTTGGGGCCGTGGAGAACATGAGCCGCGACTGGGTGATCGACAAAATGACCATCAACGTCACCTATGATACCGACCTCGACAAGGCGAAAAAAATCATCAAGCAGGTCGGCAAGGAGCTGAGCGCTGATCCGGAAGTCGCGCCCAACATCATCGAGCCGCTCAAGATGCAGGGGGTCGAGCAGTTCGGCGACTTCGCCATCGAGCTGCGCATGAAGATGATGACGCGGCCGGGCGAGCAGTTCGTGATCCGGCGCAAGGCCTACGCGATGCTCAAGAAGGCCTTCGATGAGAACGGCCTGAAGTTCGCCTTTCCGACGGTGCAGGTGGCCGGCCGCGAGGACACCGAGCCGGCGGCCGCCCGGCAGGTTCTCACTCTGGTCAAAGGCAAGCCGCCCGAGGAGGGCCAGTAGGCCCGCGCACAGCGTGTGTTCCCAACTGTCAAGGGAAAGTCCCAAGGGGTCAAGCAGGGGGATCTGAAGGCGCTACGATACGGCCCTTCGGTGGCGGCAACGCTGCCAGAAAGGGGGAGAAGCCATGGAGATGCCATTCACCCGCAGCGCCCATGAGCGGCCGTCAGGTCGTGGCTGCGGGCCCCTCACCGAGGATCTGCGCCGCGTGCTTCGGACCGAACTGCTCAGAGACACCTGTTCCGCCGCTACGGTCGCACGTCTGTTCTCGATGCACCGCCGCACGTTGCACCGGCACCTGCACACGGAAGGCCTTGCGTTCCGGCAGGTCGCCAACGAGGTCCGCTTCGAGATCGCGTGCGAGCTGCTGGACCATACCGACATGGCGCTCAGCCAGATCGCGGCGGTTCTACGGTACTCTGAGCTCAGCGCTTTCACCCGCGCCTTCCGGCGCTGGTCCGGGCAGACCCCGTCGGCCTGGCGCGCCAGCCACCCCCAGGTCCGGACATCACGGTTGCCCCGCAAGTCACACCGTTCCGTCAAGCCGGCCTGAGGCGGCAAGCCTTCCCACCGGAGATCACATGAAACACGCGATGCAAAGCCGTCGTGCGTCGCTCGAAAAACGATGGCCGAACGTCTCGCTCCCGGGACAGAACAGGCCGATCCCGCACGGCAGTCCCAAACTGTTAAAGCAATGGCCCAACGGATCAAGCAGCAGGCGCCGAAAGGGACATACTTGCCCTTACAAACGGGCCGGGCAATTGCGGACGGGGATCCAGGACCGGTTCCGCAAACCGTTCGACGCACCCGGCGATCCATCGTGACAGCCCATCGGCAGCACAGTGGGAGGGGATCATGACGGCTGCGGTTTCGGTGCAAGACGCATCACAACACGGCGAACGGCGGCACGACAAGTACGACCGGCTCGTGGCGACGGCCCAGTCTCTCCCGAAGCTGAGGGTCGCCGTGGCGCACCCGTGCGACGCGGCCTCCCTGGGCGCGGTGTTCGAGGCGGTCGAGCTCGGCCTGATCGAGCCGATTCTCGTCGGGCCGCAGACCAGGATCAGGGCCGCAGCAGACGCCCTCGGCAAAGATGTTGCCGGGATGCGCATCGTCGACGCTTCCCACAGCCATGCTGCGGCTGAAGCAGCTGTCGATCTCGTGCGGTCTGGCGAGGTGGAAGCCCTGATGAAGGGCAGCCTGCATACGGACGAGCTCATGGGGGCGGTTGTCCGCCGCGAAGGCGGGCTGCGCACCGCACGCCGGATCAGCCACTGCTTCGTCATGGATGTTCCCGGTCACGACACGCCGCTCATCATCACGGATGCCGCCGTCAACATCGCTCCCACGCTGGAGGACAAGGTCCACATCGTCCAGAACGCCATTGACCTGGCGCGGGCTATGCGGGTCGATCCAGTTCGGGTCGCGATCCTGTCGGCGATGGAGACGGTGAACGCCAAGGTGCCCTCGACCATCGAGGCTGCGGCTTTGTGCAAGATGGCCGACCGGGGGCAGATCACGGGCGGGATCGTGGATGGACCCCTGGCTCTGGATAACGCCATCGACCTCGGTGCGGCAAAGATCAAGAAGATCCAGTCGCCAGTTGCCGGGCAGGCGAACGTGCTCGTGGTGCCGGATCTGGAGGCCGGCAACATGCTCGCCAAGAGCCTGACCTTCCTGGCCGATGCGGATGCCGCCGGCATCGTGCTCGGGGCGCGGGTGCCGATCATCCTCACCAGCCGAGCGGATTCGACGATTACGCGGCTGGCCTCCTGCGCCGTTGCATCCCTCGTGGCCGATGCGCAGCGCAAGCAGCTCGCCGTCCCGGAGGTCTGAGCCATGACGCCGGTCCTCATCGTCCTCAACGCCGGCTCGTCGAGCCTCAAGTTCCAGGTCTACGACATGGTTGACGGCGCGGAGCCGCGGCTCGTCTGGAAGGGCCTCTACGAAGGTCTAGGCACCGCCGCGCACTTCGTGGTCAGGCATGCGGACGGGGCAAATCTCGACGAGATGTCGTGGGCATCCGGGGAAGAGTTCCGGCACGAGGAGGCGTTGATGCACCTCGTGGCGTGGCTTCGCCAGCATCAGGAGGGACGCAAGCTCGCGGCCATCGGTCACCGGGTCGTCCATGGCGGCGAAGCGTTTTCCGATCCGGTTTTGATCGACGAAACCGTCATCCAGAAGCTTGAAACTCTGGTTCCGCTCGCACCGTTGCACCAGCCCCATAACCTGGAGCCGATCCGGGTTGTTCGCAGGCGTCTGCCGGGGATGCCCCAGGTCGCCTGTTTCGACACCGCGTTCCACCAGACGCAGTCGGACATCGCGAGCTTGTTCGCCTTGCCCCGCGAGATGCGCGAGCGCGGCGTGCGGCGTTACGGTTTCCACGGACTGTCCTACGACTACATTTCATCCGTGCTGAGCGACTACGACCCACGTCTCGCCGAGGGGAGGGTCATCGTTGCCCATCTCGGAAACGGCGCGAGCCTCTGTGCCCTCGACAAAGGAACGAGCATCGCCACGACGATGGGCTTTTCCGCCCTCGATGGCCTCCCGATGGGAACGCGATGCGGCGCCGTCGATGCAGGCGTCGTCTTCTTCATGCTCCGGGAGATGAAGCTCAGCCCGGAGGAGGCCGAGCGCGTGCTCTACACCAAGTCCGGCCTTCTTGGAGTTTCCGGCATTTCCAACGATATGCGCGTGCTGCGGGCAAAGGCCGCGACGGACGAGAACGCCAGACGCGCCATCGACCTGTTCGTCTACCGCATAAGGCGTGAAATCGGTTCGCTGGTCGCGGCGCTCGGCGGGCTCGACGGTCTGGTCTTCACAGCTGGCATCGGTGAAAACGACGTGGCAACCCGCGCCGAGGTGATCGCCGGGCTCGCATGGACAGGACTCACACTCGACGAGGCGGCCAATCGTGCCGGCGGACCGCGGATCTCCACCGAATCCGGGCCCACCGCATGGGCAATTCCCACCAACGAAGAACTCGTGATCGCCCGGCAGACGCGCAATGTGCTCGGTGCAACGCAATCCAAACTCGCATCCTGAACAAGGAGATTGATGCCATGGAAACCCTGAAAACCAAGCCGGACAAGGTTCAACAGGAGCTTGCGGACGAGACATTCATGTCGGCCGATGACCTGCGGAACTACATGACCGAGATGCAGATGGCGAAAGCCATGAAGTCGGTCGACGGGATGGATCGGGCCGGCAAGGCGCGTGAGGAACTGATCAAGCGAATGGCCAGTCCGATCGATCTTTCGCCCGAGCGCTTGAAGGAAATTCTCCAGCCGCTGAAATCGAAACTGCGGGCGGCAGCGGAGCGCGGCCAGACCGAGCTGTTGGTCATGCGGTTCCCCAACGCTCTTTGCACAGACAATGGCCGCGCGATCAACAACGCGGATCCGGCATGGCCCGACACTCTCACCGGACGGCCGCGCCAGGCCTACGAGCTCTGGCGGGATCAGCTCAGGGCCGCCGGGTTCAGGCTGAGCGCGATGATCATCGAGTGGCCGGGCGGGCTGCCGGGCGATGTCGGCTTCTTTCTCAAGTGGGGCGAAACTAGGCAGTGAGCTTCTTCGGGAGCTGGCTTTTCATGGGACATGAACGATGCCAGACGTCGAATTCAGGACCGAAGAACGACACGAGGGCGGGCAGGCTCCACTGACGGAGCTCGCCCGTTCGCAAGCGAAGGTCATCGAGGTCTACCACGAGCGATGCACTAAGGCCGTTCAGCGTTACCTTGACGCTGTGAAGGCAGCGGGCGAGCCATTGCGGGATCGGTCGACCCGTCCGGTATCGCCTCTCGACTTATGGCGCGACGCCAGCGCCTACTGGCTCGACTTCACGCAGCGTTCCGTCCTTTTCTGGGACACGCTGCGCCAGCGCGGCAACAACTGGGTCGAGCACGAGAAGGCGGGCAAGCCGCCGCTGCTGGCCTTTGATTGGGAGATGGTCGCGGACGCCCGGACGTTTGAGCGGCCTGCGAACTACGCCCTCATCCGCATCATTCCGCCGGACGGCATCCAGACCGATCCCGAGCGCCGGCCTTTCGTCATCATCGACCCGCGCGCCGGCCATGGGCCCGGCATCGGCGGGTTCAAGCAGGACTCGCAGGTGGGTGTGGCGCTGAAGGCCGGGCATCCGGTGTACTTCGTGATCTTCTTCCCCGACCCTGTGCCCGGACAGACCCTCGCCGACGTCTCCCGCGCCGAGGCCGAATTCCTGCGCATCGTCGGCGAACGCCACCCCAGGACCCGCAAGCCTGTCCTGTTCGGCAACTGCCAGGGCGGCTGGGCTTCCATGCTGGTTGGCGCCGTCGAACCGGACCTGGTGGGGCCTATCGTCATCAACGGAGCGCCGATGTCCTATTGGGCCGGCAATGATGGCGAGAACCCGATGCGCTACGCCGGCGGAATCCTCGGCGGCCTTTGGCCCGCGCTCCTGGCCAGCGATCTCGGCGCCGGCAAGTTCGACGGCGCCTATCTCGTGGAGAACTTCGAGTACCTCAATCCGGCCAATACCTATTTCAACAAATACTACGCCCTCTTCTCGAAAATCGACACCGAGCCCGAGCGCTTCCTGGAATTCGAGCGCTGGTGGGGCGGCTTCTTCCTGATGAACCGGCAGGAGATCAAGTGGATCGTCGAGAACCTGTTCGTCGGCAACAATCTTGCTGCCGGCGATGCGGAGTGGTCCGAGGGCAGGGCCTTCGACCTGCGGGCGATCAAATCGCCGATCATCCTGTTCGCGTCGCTCGGCGACAACATCACGCCGCCGCAGCAGGCCTTCAACTGGGTGGCTGATCTCTATCCGACCACAGAATCCCTCAAGGCGAACGGCCAGGTCATCGTTGGCCTGATGCACAAGAGCGTCGGCCATCTAGGCATCTTCGTCTCAGGCGCCGTGGCCAAGCGCGAGTACACTCACATTGTCGATCTGATCGATTACATCGAACATCAGCCGCCGGGTCTCTACAGAATGCAGGTGGAGGAACATCAGGCGGACGGTCATATGCGCTACGATGTGGCGCTGACGGAGATGCGGGTCGAGGACCTGCAGGTCCTGCAGAAATATAGCCGCAAGGACGAGATGCCGTTCGAGGCGGTCGAGAAGACCTCGGAGGCGCTCGCCTCAGCCTACGAGACCTTCGTGCACCCGTTTGTGGCACCCCTGGTGACCCCGGCCGCGGCGGGGCTCATCCGCGCCTTCAATCCCCAGCGGGCGCAACGCTGGGCAGTGTCCGACCTCAATCCCTTCCTCTGGTCCCTCAAGGGCGCTGCCGACTTAGCCAAGGCGAACCGGGCCCCGCGGGACGATGACGGCCCGACAGCCGCGATGGAACACTATGCCGCCGCCATCACTGCGGCCTCTTGGGACTTGTATCGGGATCTGCGCGACGCGGCTGTGGAGAACACTTTCTTCCGCGCATACGGCCCGGCAGGCATTGGCCTGACGTCGGCAGAAACGGAGACCGTGGGAGACGAGCCCATCGACGTGCGCAACGCCCCTCTGGTAAAGGAGGCGCTTTCACACATCGAGAAGGGCAACGCGACGGAGGCGCTGGTCCGTACGGCGCTGCTGCTGATGAAGGCCGGAACAGGTCGGCGCCGGCTCTCGACCATGAAACGGGCTCGCGAACTCGTCAGCTCGGACCTTGGCCTGCTCGACATGCCGACGGAAACCGCCCGCGGGATCATCCGCGAGCAGTCATACATCGTCGACTTCGAGCCGGTGCAGGCGCTCACAGCGCTCCCGAAGCTTCTGCGGACATCCGATGACCGGAGCAGGCTGCTCGACATGCTCGATCACCTGGAGGGCCGGATCGAGGCCAATCCCAAGCAGGTCACACTGATAAACGAGATCCGGCGCCTCCTGTCCGAAAAGGAGACGGGGAACAAGACGCGCGGAAGGGCGAAAGCCGAGCCGATCACCCTGACACTGGTGGAGCAGCAGGCGGAGGACCGTCCCACCGCTGCCAAGCACGAGACCACTGGGAAAGCACGTGACACCCGACGCACGAGGGCAAGTTCATGAACGATCAACCCACGGAACTGGCCAAGGTCGCCATTCAGTCGAAGATCCTGCACGGGAAACGGGCCCTTATCGTCGGCATCGCCAACGAGCACTCGATTGCCTACGGTTGCGCCCGCGTATTCCGCGAGCTCGGGGCCGACCTTGCAGTGACCTACCTCAACGAGAAGGCTCGGCCCTATGTGGAGCCGCTCGCCAAGGACCTCGGGGCCTCGATCTTTGCGCCCTGCGACGTGGCCCAGGCCGGGCAGCTCGAAGCAGTCTTCCAGCAGATCCGCGAGACGTGGGGCAATCTCGACATTGCGCTCCATTCCGTTGCGTTTGCGCCGAAGCAGGACCTGCAGGGGCGGCTTGTCGATAGCTCCGATGAGGGCTTCAAGGTGGCGATGGACATCTCGTGCCACTCCTTCGTCCGCATGGCGCGGCTCGCCGAACCGTTGATGCCGGAAGGTGGAACGCTCCTGGCGATGAGCTATCATGGCGCCAACAAGGTAGTGCCGAACTACAACCTCATGGGGCCCGTGAAGGCGGCACTGGAGAGCGCCGTCCGGTATCTCGCCTACGAGCTGGGTGACAAGCATATCCGCGTGCATGCCGTCTCGCCCGGTCCCCTGAAGACCCGGGCGGCCTCCGGCCTCAAGGACTTCGATATCCTGCTGTCCGAGGCGATCGAGCGGGCGCCTATCGGCGAACTGGTCGACATCGAAGATGTCGGCCTCACCGCGGCCTATCTGACGACACCATTCGCCAGACGGCTGACGGGGACCACCACTTATGTCGACGGTGGGCTCAGCATCATGGCCTGACGAGGCGGAGGGGACGTTGCGGGATGTGAGAATGCGGAGCCGGGAGGAGGCCGTGGGTTCCATGGATCCGCGCGATGCGATGAACGGCCGGGAACGGGCTGCCGCTTCCGACGCCTCTTACGTGGAGAAGGCGCTCGGGCTCGGGCTGCTCCTGCTGCTGGCCGTCGGCTGCATCTACATCCTGACGCCCTTCCTCAACGCCCTCTTCCTCGCGGTCACCCTTTGCGTATCCACCTGGTCCCTGTTCCGGAAGGTCGAGAAATGGTTGGGCCGGCGTCCGACCGCCGCTGCCCTGCTCATGACCCTGCTGACCGCTGCCCTGCTCGTGCTCCCGCTTCTGGCGTTGGGCGCCAACCTGGCGGACGACGTGACCCGGCTCACCGGTGCCGTTCGATCCGCCATCGATCAGGGGCTGCCGCCGCCGGGCTGGCTCGGGCGCTTGCCTCTTGTCGGCCCTGAGGCGGAGCGGGCTTGGCTTCAGGCCTTCCAGCAGGGCCAAGGGATCGGGCCGGTCATCGCGCCCTATGCGGTGCCTCTGCGGGAATGGGCGCTGCGCCAAGGAGGCATGCTCCTCTCCGGCACGCTCCAGGTCGTCTTCGCCGTTGTGCTGGCCTTTTTCCTCTACCGTGACGGTGCCTATGTGGAGCGCCGGCTCGAATGGGCGATGTCCCGCCTGGGCGGCTGGCGGGCCCGGCACGTGCTCAAGGCCGCGGGCGCCACCATCAAGAGCGTCGTCAACGGCGTTCTCGGCACCGCGCTGATCCAGAGCATCCTGCTCGGCTTCAGCTTCTGGCTCGCGGGTGTCCCCGGCGCCATCGTGCTCGGCGCGGTAGGCGTCGTCCTGACCCTTGTGCCCATGGGCCTCGTGCTCCTGTGGCTGCCGGCCGCTCTGTGGCTGATGTCCGACGGCCATACCGGCTGGGCCGTGTTCGTGATGGCATGGAACGGGCTTGTCGTCGGCAGCCTCGACAACGTCCTGCGTCCTTACCTGATCAGTCGCGGCGTCCGGATGCCGATGGTGCTGATCTTTCTCGGCGTACTCGGCGGTCTTCTGACCTTCGGGATCATCGGCGTCTTTCTCGGGCCGGTGCTTCTCGCGGTCGCCCACACGCTGTTTCAGGACTGGGACCGCGCGGATGGGGGGCGATCATGAGGGGCGAGCGTCGGCGATCCGAGGCAAGGCGGTGGATGCCTTCCGCCCTCCGGAAGGAGATGAGGAAGCTGCGTTCCCGTGGTGAGCAATCCAGAGCCGCTGCACTTCAGGCCCAGGTTCCTGAGGGCAAAGCGGCCCCGGTAACCGGATCGACCCGTGGCGCAGGATTCGGAATGAAAAGTGCCCATGCGGCCATGGGGGCGGATGTTCGACACACGGGCAAAGCGGTTCGGCAAGACGCGATCCTCCCTCGTTCTCGCCGACCCGGAGCCGATCGGAGGGCTCTCTGCCTTCCGCCGCCTCGATGCGGCGGTGCAAACCGGCGGCGTCCTTCCGGCCGACAGGGACTGGGCCGCGCAACGAGGACACTGCAATGAAGACGACGACCCTCCAGGACGCCGTTGCGATGATCCCGGGCGGAGCCACCCTGATGGTCGGCGGCTTCATGGGCGTCGGGACGCCGGAGCCGCTGGTCGACGAGCTCGTGCGCCAGCGGAAAGGTGACTTGACGGTCATCGCCAATGATACGGCCGCGCCGGGCATCGGCATCGGCAAGCTGATCACGGCCAAACTCCTGCGGCGGGTGATCGTGAGCCACATCGGCCTCAATCCCGAGACGCAGCAGCAGATGCTGGCTGGAGAACTGCAGGTGGACCTCGTCCCGCAGGGCACGCTCGCCGAGCGCATCCGCGCCGGCGGCTTCGGGCTCGGCGGCATCCTGACGGCGACCGGCATCGGCACAATCGCCGAGGAGGGCAAGCAGAGGATTGCGGTTGATGGCCGCGACTACCTGCTGGAGCCTGCCCTGCGGGCCGACTTCGCGCTCGTGCATGCCTTCATTGCCGATTACCTCGGCAATCTCGGGTATGTCCTAACGGCCCGCAACTTCAACCCGCTGATGGCCATGGCAGCGGATACGGTTGTCGTGCAGGCGGAGAACATCGTGCCCGTTGGCGTGGTCTCTCCGGACCATGTCATGACGCCGGCTCCGGTCGTCGACTATCTCATCGCGAAAGGCTGACGCCATGGATGCGCAATCCCTCATCGCCAAACGCATCGCACTGGAGTTGCGGGATGGCATGCTGGTCAATCTCGGCATCGGCATTCCGACCCTTGTCGCGAACTTCGTTCCCAAGGGCATCCACGTTTTCTTCCAGTCCGAGAACGGCCTCATCGGCACCGGCCCGGTGCCGGAGCCCGGCATGGCGCTGCCGTGGCTCACGGATGCGGGCGGAAAGCCCGTGACGGCCCTGCCGGGAGCGTCGACGTTCGACAGCGCCATGTCCTTCGGCCTGATCCGGGGCGGACACCTTGACCTTACGGTCTTGGGCGGCCTCCAGGTCGATCAGCATGGCCATCTCGCCAACTGGATGGTGCCGGGCAAGATGGTGCCCGGCATGGGCGGCGCCATGGATCTGGTGACCGGAGCCAAGCGCGTCATCGTCGCCATGCAGCACACCGCCAAGGGCCGCCCGAAGATCGTGCGGGAGTGCTCATTGCCGCTCACATCGGGCCGTTCGGTGAACCTCGTCATCACGGAGCTCGCAGTGATCGGCTTTCCGGAGGGGCGAGCCACCCTCCTGGAGACGCAGGATGGCGTGACCGTCGAGGAGGTGGTCGCGGCCACGGAGGCCGAACTCGCCATTTCCCCTGAACTGTCCGCACCATCGATTTCGAAATCTCCGTCCGAACCCGTTGCCCCGCCTTCCATGGGAGAGGCCATATGACCCCATCACTCAACCCAGCTGCCCCCCATCATCTGCCGATCTTCATCACGGCGCCCGGCGGAACCGATGTCCTCATGGTGATCACGGCTGCGTTCCTGGTGCTCGCCGTACTGACCGTCGGTATCCTGTTCCTGCGCCTGCACACTCTGCCCGAGCGCATGGCGCACAAGTCGCAGAAGATTCAATTCGAGATCGTGGCGGTGCTGGGTCTGCTGGCCCTGTTTACCCACATGCACATCTTCTGGGTGGCCGGGCTGCTGCTCGCGCTGATCGATATTCCCGACTTCGGGGGCACCCTCAACAGGATGGCCGGATCTCTTGAGAAGATCGCGGGCATCAGGCCGGGGACGGGCGCAGACGACGTGCCGGACGAGAATGTCCCCGTCGCTGCGCAGGGTGAAGAAGCGGTCGAGGCGCCGACCACCGTCACACCTTATCGCGTGCCAAAGGAGCAGTCCCATGCTTGAGATTCTGCTTTGCTCTCTGGTCACGATCCTGCCGGACTACCTCTACCGCCGCTATGGCCAGGGCAAGCGGATTGGCCGGGAAATCACGCTCTACTCGGTCTGGTTCGAGCTGCGCTGGGGCATCGTCACCTGCCTGATGCTCACCATCGGGCTGATCACGGTGGTTTTCTACAACCACCCTGCCACCATGAACGCGACGGCATTTTTCCGCACCATTCCGGTCCTGCCTGAGATCAATGGTCGGGTCGCGCAAATCTATGTCGACGGCGTGAGCGGTGCGGTAAAGCAGGGTGATCCGATTTTCCGGCTCGACAGCTCGAAGCAAGAGGCCGCCGCGGAAACCGCCCGCCGCAGGATCGCCGAGACCCAAGCCGCCATGGTGGTCGCGCAGAGCGACATTCAGGCTGCCGAGGGCAAGCTCCAAGAGGCCCGGAGCGCGTATCAGCAGGCGGTCGACGAGCTGGAGACCAAGCAGGAAATCTACCGGCGCAATCCCGGCGCCGTGGCTACGCGGGATATCGAGAAGCTGCAGGTTGCCGTTCAGGGACGCCAGGGCAGCATCGACGCCGCCACCGCCGCAAAGCAGCAGGCCGAGGTGCAGCTTTCCACCTTGCTCCCCGCTCAGAAGGCCAGTGCCGAGGCCGAGTTGGCACAAGCCGAAGTGGACCTGTCGAAGACTGTCATCCGGGCCGGCGTTGACGGCCGGCTGGAGCAGTTCACGCTTCGGGCGGGTGACGTCGTCAACCCGCTCATGCGCCCGGCCGGGGTTCTGATCCCGGAAGGCGCGGGACGGGGCAGCCTGCAGGCCGGTTTTGACCAGGTCGAGTCCCAGGCGCTGACGGTCGGGATGGTGGCCGAGGCCACCTGCGCGTCGGAGCCCTGGACGATCATTCCGATGGTCGTAACGGGTTTGCAGGACTATATCGCCGCCGGCCAAGTCCGCAGCGGTGAGCAGCTGCTGGATGTGACGCAGGTGGCGCGGCCAGGTACCATGCTGACGTTTCTCGAGCCACTCTACGAAGGCGGATTCGACGGGGTTACCCCCGGCAGCAGCTGCATCGTGAATGCCTATAGCAGCCATCACGACGAAATCGTCGCCCCGGGGACCAGCACGATGCGGCGGATTATTCTTCACGTCGTGGACGGCGTTGGCCTCGTGCATGCCCTGATCCTGCGCATTCAGGCGCTGCTTTACCCGATTCAGACCCTCGTGCTCGGCGGGCATTGATCAACGCTAGGGAGGAATGCGATGGCGACCATCCTATTCGAGCTGATCTCGCCGGAGCGGGTGCTGTTCTCCGGCGAGGTGCGGGCGGTGATGCTGCCGGCAACCGAAGGCGACATGACCGTCATGCCGGGGCATGAGCCGACCATGGCGATGCTCAACCCCGGACTCGTCGCGGTGACCGACACACAGGGTCACGGGCACCGTGCTTTCGTCCGAGGTGGGTTCGTTGAGATCACCGGCACGAGCGTGGCGGTTCTCGCAGAGCGGGCGCTGCCGCCCGAGGAACTCACGCGCGACCGCCTCGACGAGGAGATCCTGCATCTGGAAACCATGCGCGAGGCTCTGCGGGACGACAGGGCGCGCCGCGAGGCGGATTTCGCGATCAGCCGACTGGAGCAGGTGAAGACGACCCTTTCGTTCTAACGAATGCTAACTTCAGGAGAACGATCGATGGCTACCATGTCAAAGAAGTCGACACTGTCCGACTCGACGCACGGCGCACAGGGATTCGCCCTGTCGGGCGACACCAATCAGGCGCTGCAAAGGGCCACGGAAGGCTGGTTTGCTGCGACCACTGAATGCCAGCGCGAAATGATTGGCTTCGTCTCCATGCGTCTCGAAAAGGACGCCGAGGCTACCCGCGAGATGATGGCCTGCAGGAATATGGCGGATGTCACGGCGATCCAGTCCCGCTGGATCGAGGAAACCATGCGTGACTACAATGCCGAAATGACCAAGCTGATGACCATCTGCGCCAAGGCGGCCAGCGGCGGAGCCGGCCGAAAGGAGTGATGGATTTCAGGCCCGTTCGCAGCGTGGATGGATCCCGTCGTATTGGGAGCAGGTGGCCCGTGCATCAGGGCCCACGTCAGCTCACCATGTGCTCGAGCGGACGTGGGCGATGGCTGTCGCCATCAGTTCGGACATTTTCTCGCGGATCTGTTCATCGGAAACAGGGACGCTGTTGGCTTCGAAGTCTGCCCTCAGCTTGTCGACCAGACCTTCGTCGACGACACGGGCAACCAGGCTCCCGCTGATCTCGCTGACATAGGCGTCGCCTTTCTCGCCCGTGAGGCGGAGCTGGGCGGCGGCCCATTGTCCAAGCAGCTTGTTGCGCCATGCCAGCGCCCTGAACTGTGCTTCCTCGTCATGGACGAACATCTGCTCGAAGGCCCGCTCGCGATCTTCGAAAAGCGTCATGGGGCATCTCCACGTCCACTGCGACCAACAGGTCCGAACGGCATCATACACGAGATCTTCGGTTGCATGATCATGATAGCATTTGGATCAGGCTGTTCTCTGCGGAAGTGTGGAGCGCATCGGCATCAGAGGCTGGTGGCAAATGCCCATGTTCGGGAGCAAAATTAGCACCGGGTTCGCCCCCGCCTGCGAGAAGAGGGAGGGAGTCATGCTCGCATTCAGGCAAGCGCTTCGTTTTGGCCTGGTCACAGTCGCGGTGACGTTCGGGGCGGGGCTAGCGTCACCAGGATGGGCCGCGAGCGGGACGGTCCGCCTCGAGATCGCCAAGGCGGGCTTCATTGTCGGCGTCGGAGGCGGCAGAGGAACGCTCGTCTTCCAGGGACGCCGTTACCCGTTGAGCGTCGGCGGCTTGAGCCTCGGCGCAACAATCGGAGCCTCGAAGGCCGATCTCGTCGGGCGCGCCTACAACCTTCGCCGGGCCTCCGACATTGTCGGCACCTATACGGCCGTCGGTGGAGGGGTCGCTGTCGGCGGCGGCGTATCGGGCATCCGCCTGCAGAATGCCAGGGGCGTCGTCCTCGACCTGAGCGGACGCAACATGGGGCTGGAGTTCAACGCCAACGTAAGCGGCGTGGAGATTCGCATCCGTTGAAGCCGCAGAGGCCCGCGGCTTGGGTCTGAACGTGGCTAGCTGCCTGAGACCGTTGCCCTGACGTCGACGAGCTTGTTCAGCTTGCGCTGATTTACCCCAAGCTCTTCAGCCCATTCCGCAAGGGCGGAGCTGTAGAGCAGGGCACGGAAGCGCGTCGGGTTGTCGGCGCAGCCCTTCAGCCTCAGGAGTTCGCTCAGAGCCTGCCTCAGCATCGCACGATCTACGGTCATGGCCATACCTCGTTCCAGGGGGATCACTCTGCCGGTACCCTAGCCTTATCGTCAAACGACCAAAAGGCTTACCGGCCACCCGGAACAACCGCGACCAGCCCTGCCTGAAATCCCAGCCAACCCGGTTCTCCTCGGAAAGGCCGCCGCCGCAGGCGGCGTTTCGCCTGCGGTTTGCGTCGCAAAATGCCAAGCGCTTGTCCCAGACGATCAAGCAAACCCTGCATAAAGGGATCAAAATGCTTTTTGGTCCCGACAGCCTGCCTCAATCCCTGATGTGCCCCTGTCGGAAAGGGAGGATGACGATGAACAAGTCTCTCCTGGTTCTGTGCGTTCTCGCAGCGGGCGCACTCCTGATCCCGGATATTGCCGAGGCCCAGCGCGGCGGTCGCGGCGGTGGTGGTCGCATGGGTGGAGGCGGCTTCGGCGGCGTTCGCATGGGTGGGGGCGGCTTCGGCGGCGGGAGCTTCCGGGCCGGCAGCTTCGGGGGCTCCAGGATGTACGTCCCCCGGGGCGGCTCCCGAGTGGGAATGGGCGGTGGCTTCCGTCAGGCGGCGATCGGCAGTCCGGGCGTCCGTTTTGACAACCGCCTCGGCAGCAGAGGCGGCTACTTCGGCAATCGGGGCGATGGGCGATATGGCGTCCGTCCGCCGGGATCCTGGGGCGGCAGGTATCCGTACTATGGCGGGCGGTATCCCGCCTATGGTCGCTACTACGGACGCTATCCGTACTATGGCGGGTACTATGGGAACTACCCGTATTATGGCGGATGGGGAGCAGCTGGGCTGGTCACGGGCAGCATCGTCGGGGCGGCAACGTATCCCTATTACAACTATCCGTATTCCACATATCAAACGCCGGTCGCATCGGCGGTTGGCGGCTACTGTGTGACCCCGGCCAGGACCTGTGCTCTGACCAGTTCGGCACCGGTCGGGACCGGATGCTCATGCCGTGTCCCGGGAGGCCGGGCCCGCGGTACCGTGCAGTGATCGTCGAGTGCCGGTGGTAGCTGCCGGATAGGCTGACCGTTCAGCCTGTCCGGCTCCGCCGGAACTGGGTGCCGGAGACTTCCTGGTATCGCGAACTTCCGGATGCCGGGCGTTGCAGGAGTGATTTCTGATGCGTCAGGTCATCGCGTTCGCGCTTGCTCCCATCATCGCCACGACGCCGGCGCTTGCGGCCCCGGGAGCGACCACCAGCAGCGTCAACTTCCGTTCGGGTCCAGGAACGAACTTCTCCTCCATCCGGACTCTTGCGGCCGGCACGGAGGTCGAGATCGGCGGCTGCGATGAATCGGGCAGCTGGTGTGCCGTGACGGTCACGGGACAGCGGGGTTTCGTCAGCGGGCGCTATCTGGAGCAGAGCAAGGAGCCCGAGGGTTGGCCCCGCACCTTTGAGATCGGCAAGGGCCGCCTCGTGCTGTTCCAGCCGCAATTCACCGAGTGGACAGACTTCAAGACTATCGAGGCGCTGGTCGCGGCCGAATATGTGAAGGTGCCCGATGCCAACCCGGTGTTCGGTGTGATCGGGCTCAAAGGCGCGACGTCGTACGACGAGGATGCCGGCGAAATCGTCGTCAGGGACATCGTAGTCACCCAGCTCAACTTCTCGGGGCTTGATCGCGACGACCTGAAGGCGCTCTCCATGGAGACCGGCAAGCTGCTGCCGACAGGCCCGATCACGGTAGCCGAGGCGCGGGTGACGGCGAGCCTCGCCGAGCAGAAGCGCATGACCGATGTGGCGGGGCTCAAGGCGGACCCGCCACAGATCCTTGTTTCGACCGTGCCGGCGATTCTGGTGCAGACCGATGGCGAGCCTGCCTATGCTCCCGTCAAAAGCCAAACCGGGCTGTCCTTCGTGGTGAACACGAACTGGGATCTTTTCCGGCTTGACGAGGGAGGCGCTCTCTACCTGCGCGACGACACCCACTGGCTGACGGCACCCGCCATCGACGGTCCGTGGACGGTTGTGACCGATATGCCGGCGTTGCTGAGGGGCCTTCCCGATGACAGTAACTGGGCCGATGCCCGCGCGGCCATGCCGCCGGAACCTTACCAAGGCGGGAGGGCACCCAAGGTCATCACGACAGATGCATCGGCCGAGATGATTCAGTTCAACGGGCCACCGGCGCTCCAGGATGTGCCGAACACCTCGTTGCAATGGGCTTCGAATACCGAGGCGGATGTGTTCTTCGACAGGGCCGGAAAGCAATGGTACGTGCTTCTGTCGGGACGATGGTTTCGCGCGCCATCACTGGAGAAGGGCCCGTGGACATTCGCCACGCCCGATTTGCCAGCCGACTTCCGGAACCTACCCGAGGACGCACCTTATTTCGCCGTGCGCGCGAGCGTGCCGGGCACATCGGAGGCCGCCGAGGCACGGCTCAAGGCCAGCATCCCCACCACCGCACGGGTCGAGGCTGGCTCGATCACGCCGACGGTCGCCTATGCGGGCGATGCCCAATTCGTCCCCATCGAGACGACCGATCTCTCCTATGCGACCAACACGACCGACACGGTCATCAAGGCCGGGCAGCAGTATTTCCTGTTGCAGGACGGCGTCTGGTTCGTCTCGGACACTCCGGACGGTCCGTGGCAGCTTGCACGCGTAGTCCCCGAGGCCATCTACACGATCCCGCCGTCCTCGCCTGTCTACAATGTCACATATGTGCGCGTGTATGACACCGAGCCGGCTGCCGTCTGGTACGGCTACACCATGGGTTACCTGTTCAACTATCTGGCCTGGGGCACTTATGTCTACGGCACCGGCTGGCGCTACGCGCCATACTGGTACCGCTGGCCCGGCAATGCCTACCCAATCTACTATCCACGGCCGGTCACCTGGGGCATCGGCGCCTACTACAACCCGATCCGAGGAATGTATGGCCGTTACGGCTATGCGTACGGTCCCTATCGCGGCATCGCCGGGACGCGGACCTGGAACCCGAGCACGGGCGCCTATGCCCGCGCCGGCGCGGCTTGGGGGGCGCGGGGATCGGCCGGCTTCGTCGGGGCCTACAATCCGCGTACGGATGGGGCCGGATACCTCGCGGGCGGACGCAATGTTTACGGCGCGTGGAAATCGGCTGGAGTCAAGCGTGGCTCCGAATGGGCCCGCGTGACGGCGCGAGACACCGCGACGGGCGGCTCGTCGCTGCGTTGGAACGCATCGAACGGGCAGGGCTTCATCCGCGAGGGCAGGCGCGGCGACATCTATGCGGGCAGGGATGGGAATGTCTACCGAAATACTGGCAACGGATGGCAGCGCTTTGATGGCGGCTGGCAGGACGTGGCGCAGCCCAAGGGAGGTGATCTGCTCGGGCGCGGGGAGGGACGCGAGGGCCTTTCGCCGGAAGGGCGCGAGCGGCTGCAGGAGCGTGGAGGAGGCGAGGCTCTGAGGGGGCTTGCGGGAGCAGGCGCGGCCGGGGCGGCCGGTGCGGCTCTCGGCCAGCGACTGACCGCCGACGGCGAACAGGCCCGCAGGGACCGCACGAATGGCGGCGCGGCGCGGGAACGGGCGGCGCAGCGCCCGTCTGGAGAGCGTCAGGTGCAACAACGCCCATCGGAGCAACAGCGACCGACAGCACAACAACGTCCCGCTGCAAAGGATCGCCAGGCGGCGGCGCAACGTCCTGCGGCGGCAAAGCCTCGCCCCGCGGCGCAACAGCGCCCGACGCCGCAACGGCCAAAGGCGCAGCGCCCGGCATCGCGTCCGGCCACCCCGCAGCAGCTTCCGTCAAACCTGATGCGGGACGCCCAGGCGCGAAACCTTGGAAACCAGCGCCAGATCGCCAGTCGTCAATTTGCCGGACCGACGTCGCCCCAGTTCTCGCGTCGCAGCATGTCATCCTTTTCACCTCAGCGCAGCGTCACGCCACGGGGTGGCTTTGGAGGGGGAGGAGGTTTCCGCGGCGGTGGAAGGGGACGGCGCTAGGCATGGGCGTCCGCTCGCCCACAGCGGCTTTGTCAGCCCCAATTCCTTCCGAGCACCAGAGGTAGACGGCTGCCGGGATGACTGACCGGACCGCAGTTCAGCGGAGTGCCGGAGTGTGCTTACCACCCGGGCCGCCGTGCCTGGCGTCGTCAGGCCCGAGCCACGGGCGCGACCGTATGCGCGATGCAGCTCTTCGACATGGATACGATCTGACAAGAGACATCCGCGTTCGAGGCAGCTGGGGCCATGGAAAGGGCGGCAGGCGCGGCCAATCCCAGCCCTTCGCGACATCATGGCTCCAATGGGGCCGTGGCGATTCTTAATTCAAACAATGCCCCGGTGCCGATCAGCCGGCGCGGAGCCTTCCCGCGCCGGCCCATCTACCGCGAAGGTCAGAACTCGGAGTCGTCCTCGTCGTAGATGTCCATTTGACGGCTTTCCATCGCGGCTCTGGCGCCCTCGAGGGCGCGTACGGTGACGAAGCGCAGCCGCATCTTCTGGTCAGGTGTCAGGGTCTGGTAGAGCGGTTGCCACGCATCGGCGAGCTTCTTCAGGCCAGCGGCCCGTTCCGCCAGGGATTCAGCGCGATCGCGGTAAAACTGCACGGGATCGACTTCCTGCCACTTGCCCATGCGTTCCTCGAGCGCGGACAGGCGGCGGAAGCGGGCCTCCGACCGGGCGCGGATCGCCTCCTCCACGGGCGCCCAATGTTGCTGCTGCTCAGGGGTGAGCTGCAATGCCGCCTTGATCACACCGACTCTCACGTCGGCCAGGATCTTGAATTCAGTCGGGCTCAGCCGCCCATCGTCCGGCATGGCGGCAGGACTGGCGGAGGCGCTCTGTTGCGCATGGGCGAGGGGCGCGCCAACGATGTACAGGGCCGCCATAACGGCAATCGTTCTCTTCAGCATCTCAGTCTCCGCGGTTTTTGAACGCCCGCATGCTAGGACCGGGTGGCTAGCATGCTTGATGGCTTGGGACAGCGCCTTGCCAGTTTGGGACGCGGCTCGGCGGGGCAGGTCGGCAACCGGCCCGCGCAATCCGTGCGTGGGCCGAGGCGAACCATCACGCCCGTTGAATTTCGCGCGCTGGGTTTGGTGGATCGCCGCTCCGGTCCGCCCCCGGATGAATCAGGGCAAATCCCGCGAGCGCCCCGAGGATGGCGAGGCATCCCGCGATGAGGAGGGCCATTCGGACCCCATCCGCCGGATGAGAGCCGATGTCGACCATCACACCCGTGACCACCGGAGCAAGAGGACCAGCCAGCGTCGTAATCGCATTGGTGACCCCGAGGACCGGCCCGCGCCGCTCGACCGGGGTCACCTCGGCGATCAGGACAGGTCCGAGCACGAACATCACGTTGCAGAGGGAGAAGGCGACCATGGTGCACACGATGATCGGCAGCGTCCCCTGGGATCGTGCCAACAGGATGATGATCAAACCCGAGGCGAGGGTGCTGGCGCATGCAACCGCTCCGCACGCGAGTCGGCTCGGAATGCCACGTCGCTTCAGGATATCGGACAGAACCGATATACCGGGCAGAAGCACGATCTGACTGAGCGACACCAGCATCATGATCCAACTGGCCTGGACCGGCGTGTATCCGAAGGCCTGGGTCAAAAAAGCCGGTAGCCAGACGACTGCCAGCGTCAGCAGCCAATAGGCACAGAAGCCCACAACTTGGACGCCGATGACGGTTTGACATCTGAGCAGGCGGCGATACGGCATCCGCGCCGCGGACCCGCCGCAACTCTGGATATCCGGGGCGAGGGGCCCCTCGCGGGCGATCGCCAGCCATGCGACGCACCAAATGAGGCCTACCGCACCGACAAATCCGAATGCCGCGTGCCAGGACCATGCGGCGATGATGGCGACGATCACGGGCGCCGCGATCCCGTTGCCGGCCAAGGTGCCGACGGCGATGAGGCTCGTCGGGACGGCGCGGCGCTCGTTCGGAAACCACTTGTAGACGGCATGCAATGCGACCGGGTAGGCGGGCCCCTCGCCGAAGCCGAGGGCAACCCGGTTCATGACCAGGGCGGCCACCGAGGCTGACAGCATCATGGGCAACTGGCATAGGGACCAGATCAGCCCGAGGGCCGCCAGCACCCACTTGGAGGCGACGCGGTTCACCACGAAACCGCCGATCACACCTCCCACCGAGAAGAGCGTGAAGAAGCTCGTCGCAATCAGGCCGAACTGGCTGTGGGTCAGTCCAAGGTCCTGCATGATCGGAACGGCGGCGAGGCCGAGCACCGCCCGGTCAGCAAAGTTGATGAGCATGAACAGACACAGCAGACCCGCCACAATCCAGGCGTGAACCTGGTCCGTTGCCTGGGCTGTGGAGGCAGTTCGCGGGTACGGTTCATCCATTGCCTCGCCCTCGTCCAGGGGATGTACCCTGCGCCTCGGCCAATGAACGCATGACGCTCCAACAGCCAAGCACCGGCAGCACGGCCGGTCTCATCCGCGATCAGGATGTCGCTGAACTTGGCCTTTTCGATGTCTCAAACTGGCAAGGGTTCGTCCTGATTGGTCAAGCATGGCACGCAGGCCGAGCTAGGGTGCCTTCAAGGGCCGGGGAACCGAAGGCTCGCCGGAATACGAACCGTCGCGCGCAGGCGCCGGCGGACCGGGCCGGGCGAGGGGCCCGCCGCTCTGCCAAGGACGTTCAAGGAGGCATGGATGCAAGGAGCACGCGAATTCCGCAAGGGAGCCCTTCAGGCTTTCCTGATCGTCGGGGTAACGATAACAGCATCACAGGCCAGCTCGCAGACTGCGCCTGCCCCACAGCCCGTAGCCCGGGTCGCCATCGACCAGGCACAGCTCGCCTTCATTGGCAGCGCGGCCGTCGGAGGCGGCACGCTGTTCTTCCGCGGACGCTCCTATCCGTTCACGATCAATGGTCTCGGCATCGGTGGCATTGGTGCCTCGAAGATCAAGTCGACCGGAGAGGTCTATCAGCTCACCCGGGTTTCGGATCTGGCCGGCGTCTACGGACAGGTGCGCCTTGGCTGGGCCTTGGCGAGCCGAGGCGATGGCCGGCTCTGGCTGCAGAACGACAAGGGCGTCGTGCTGCGGCTGCGCACGAAGCGAGAAGGCCTGATGCTGGCCACCGGTGCGGATGCCGTCCGGATCAAGCTTCGATAAGTCGGCAGCTTGCTCCAGGCCAACTCTCGCAGGCGAACGGCGTGAACCCCCTGGGGCAGCTCGACACCAGGCAACTTGCCGAGGAGGTTTGGTGCGCATGGCCCTTGCCCGCTCAAAGGAAGGATCGGCCGAGACAGCCGTGATGACCCTCCTGTTGGTCCTTTCCCTGGTCTTGCTGCTTGGTGCCTGTGCCAGTGTGCGGGGCGTCATGGTGCCCGTGAGCGACGGGACCGCTCCAGGTGCGAGCCGAGTCGACATGCTCGTCGCCACCACCCGCAAGCGAGCCGATCCAACGGAGCTGTTTTCCGGCGACCGGGGTCCGGCCGCCGCCTTCGCCAACATCGTGGTCTCGATCCCGCCTGCGCGCGCGCGACAGGTGGGGGAGGTGCAGTGGCCGCGGCAGGTTCCCGGCAACCCGGCCACGGATTTCGTGACGGTAAAGGCAGACGTGATCGATCGCGACCAGGCGCTCGCCTGGTTTCACCGAAGCTTGCGGACTGTCCCCAAGCGGCAGGTGCTCGTGTTCATTCACGGCTTCAATAACCGCTTCGACGACGCGGTCTTCCGGTTTGCCCAGATCGTGCACGACTCCCGCGCCCTCGCCGTGCCGATCCTGTTCACCTGGCCGTCGCGCGGCAGCGTCCTGGCCTATGGCTATGACCGCGAGAGCACGGCTTATTCCCGCAATGGCCTGGAGGCCTTGCTGAAGGCTATCTCCCGGGATCCCGCGGTCGGCGAAATCTCGATCCTGGCGCATTCCATGGGAAATTCACTCGCGCTCGAAACCTTGCGCCAGATGGCGATCCGGGACGGGCGAGTCCCGCAAAAGATCCGCAACATCCTGCTTGCGGCTCCCGATGTCGATGTCGACCTCGCCCGCGAGGCGATCGTCGATATGGGACCGAAGGCGAGGCGGCCCTCGTTCACCTTGTTCGTGTCGCAGGACGACCGGGCTCTGGCCGTCTCCCGGCGGGTGTGGGGAAGCGAAGCCCGCCTCGGTGCCATCAACCCGGATCAGGAGCCCTACCGGACGCAGCTCGAGCGGGCCGATGTGACGGTTCTCGACCTCACCAAGCTCCGGGCGGGGGATGCGCTCAACCATGCCAAATTCGCCGAAAGCCCCGAGGTGGTGCAGCTTATCGGGAGACGTCTGGCCGAAGGCCAGACGGTGACGGATTCCCGCGTCGGACTGGGGGATCGCATCATCCAGGTCACGGCCGGGACGGCCGCCGCCGTGGGGACCGCGGCAGGGCTGGCGGTGTCCGCACCGGTGGCGGTTGTCGATCCGCAGACGCGCGAAACCTTCGGCCGCCATGTCGAGGAGTTGGGGCAAACCGCTTCCGGCGTCGCCGCGCCCTAGGGTTTGAAACCCCCGCGCTTGGGGCGAGCAGGATCGAGAAAGACGCGACGACACGCCAGGAGTCAAATTTGCGGGTGACGTCTCCGTCACAGCAGGCGTATGGCCGTCTCCACCGCGCCAATTCCGATCAGGCAGGACATGATTGTCAGGCCCAACAGACCAAAGGCTATGAGCACGAATTGCCGCGACCTCCGTCTTCGATGGCTGGCATTCACCGCTCGTGCAGCCGGCCAATTGTCGTTGGCGGGACGTTGCCTGGGACAGCGAAGCTCCTGCGCAATGAACCTCTGCATGGCACGCTTCCTCATCCGGAACGTCGCCTCATGTCAGCTGGAGCGCGACATGGATAGCTCCCGGCTCCTGCGTCGTCCTGATCCCAAGTCCGCTTGCCGAGAACACCTTCAACATCGCAGTATTCTCCGGCAGGACATCCGCAACCAACTCCTCGAGCCCGGTTTGGCGGGCAATCGCCACCAGGTGGCGTAACAGGGCAGCGCCAATGCCCTTTCCCTGGTGGGCATCGTCCACGGCAAAGGCAACCTCGGCCTTCCCTGGCGGCAGCACGACGTAGCGCGCCCCGCCGACGATCATCTTTTGCCCACCTTCGTCCAATTCAGCGACCAGGGCGACGTGGCTCACGAAATCGACATTGACGTAAAAGTCGACCTCCTGGTCCGTGAAGGCACGCTTGAAGGCGAAGAAGCGCCTGTAGAGGGATTGGTCACTGGTCCGGCCGACCGCGGCTAGCAGGCGTTCCCGATCCCCGGGCCTGAGGGCGCGGATTTCAACCAAGCATCCATCGCGCAGGGTCTCGGTGGCCGAATAATCCCGTGCCAGCAATGGCGCCTCCTGATCTCTAGCTCGCGCCCGTAAGAACGCTGCCCACCACCTCGCGCGGGTCCCGGGGGAGCGGTGTCATAGGGCTGGGACCCAACGCGCGATGTCTTCAGTAGTGCCGCCGGAACGCTGCGCGGGGCCCAAGGTAGCGTGGGCCGTAGAAGCCCCGGTACGCTCCGTAATAGCGCGGCCCGTAGTAGACCGGCCGTGGATAGACGCGCGGTCCGTAATAGGCCAGGCGAGGGTAGTAGTACCGCGGAGCGTAGTAGACCGGCCGCGGGTAGTAGTACGCGCGGCGCGGATAGTAGCCCGGCCAGGGTCCGTAGTAACCATAGCCGTAGGCTGGATACCCATATCCATATCCATACCCATACGGGGCGGCGGTGGCCGCCGTGATCAGGCCTCCAAGGATCGCACCACCGATCAGCCCGGCGGCGACGGCACCGCCTCCCCAGCCATGGTGATGACCATAGTAGCCGCCATAGTGGCCCCAGCCCGGACCACGCCAGTACTGCGCATGGGCTGCTCCGGCACTGCCGGTCACGATCAGGGCGGCAGCGGCGACTGTTGCGAGTTTCCTCATGGCAACCTCCCTAGCATCCACCCCCGTTTTGCTCCCTTCGAAGCGTCCCCAGTTCGTGCCGCTTCGTTCATCCCCAAGGCACTGCGACGCGTTCGGTCACGCAGGCGGGTACTCCACGATTCTCACTCCCAACGGCGACGCCACGGGTGGCCTGCAGGCCGCGGCGCCGCGTGCCACCGTTCCCCAGGAACGTCATCGCGCGCACTGTCTGTAGCCGGTTCCGGCGGTATCCTGGGCATTGAAGTAGCGCTTGAGCGAGCCGTCCGGCTGTGGTGCCATGAGAACCTGCACGTTGTGGCCCGCCACGGCATTGGCGCAGTCGAGCACCATGAGTTGACGTTCGCCGCTCGGCCGGACCGATTTGATGCGGCACGAGGCCTGAGGCGTCCTCAGGCGGCTGCCGGAGACGATGAAGGCGGACGCAAAGATGTCGACCGGCTTCTTGAACGCGCTTCCTTTGCCCGCGGATGCAAAAACCTCCGCGCAATCCGCGCTTCCGGACAGCCAGGCGCCCTGATAGGCGGCCGGGCCCCCTTGCGCCATTGTGGCCGAAGCCGCAGCGAACGCGGCAACGCCAAGACCGATCCCAGCGGCAGCGAAGAAGCGCGCAATTCCCATCGTGGTCTCCTTTCAACATGGCATCCGGCCATGAATGTCGCCAGTCGGGCCGTCCGCCATGGCCTGGCCGAAACGGCCGGACACCATGGCTGTGCCAGACCGTCACGCCGTGCGGTCGGCCCGCTGCACGGTTTCCTCCCTTTGTCCCGCGGTCGTCTCCGCGTCATCAATGATGGTCTTCGAAGCCGCGTCGGCCATCCGAATGGTGAGCTCGGCGAGGCGCCGACTGGCCTCGACGCTCTGCTTCAGGTTGTCGAGTATCATGGAGCTTTGTAGCGCGAGAGATTCGGTCGTCGACCGGCAGCGGGCGAGGGCGTTGAATTTGTCGAGGTTTTGCTGCAGGCGCCGCTGGCTCAAGCGGAACCACTCGCGGGAGATGTCTTGAAAGGCATGTGCGAGAGCCATGCTGGTATCGGCCACCGCCCGAAGGTTCTGTGAGGTCTCCGCGGTCAGTTCCTGCAGTTCCCCATTGGCCGATCCGAAGCCCTGCATGGCCTTGCCGGTCGGCTGATGGGCCAGCTCGGAGACCGCGCTGACGCTCCTGTCCGCCGCTTCCTGCAGCGTTCCGGCCATCACCTGCAGGCCTTCAAGGCCTGCCCGCAGCGTCTCGGCCATGTCCTCCGTCACACGTCGGGCCGTCTCGCCGTGCTGGCGGATCCGCTTCGCCTCTTCCATCATCGCCCCCATCCTCACCTTCCCAAGGCCGCCGTCCCGGGTGTCCTCTGCCGGGCGTGCGCTCCGGCCTTCTGACTTGGCTGCCGGATCCGGCGAGCCGGCTAACCATCAGGTGTCCTGTCATGGGAGGAACCGAGGAACGCCAATGCAATCACTGTATGCGAGACCGTGCATCCCGCTTGATCGAAAGAGACAATCACTTGGCAGTTTGGGCCAGTGACACCCGGATGGAATGGGATGCTGTTCAGGCCCGGCGCGCTCTGTTCACGAGGTGCTCGCCGAGCTTGATCGTCGCCCTGACAATCCTCGTGATGCTCTTGCTGCCGGAGGTCGCGACACCGTTGTGGGGACGTTACCGCGGCATTGGAGCCTCGACCGAGCAGATCAGGCCCGTGGGAGCGTATTCCACTCGGACTCCTCCGCTCAGGTCGTGTGCCAGACTGCGCTCGATCAGTCGGGATCCGAACCCCTTCCGTGACGGGAATTTGACCTCCGGGCCGCCCTTCTCCTCCCATCGCAGGAGCAGAAGAGGTGGGTTCGGTGTATGGTCCAGCATCCAGGTCAGGTGAACCTCGCCGCTCCCGTTCGAGAGCGCCCCGTACTTGGTCGCGTTGGTAGCCAACTCGTGAATCGCCATTGAGAGCGCGAGTGCCATGCGCGGCACAAGATGGACACGACCGCCGTGGCACCGGATCCGAGCCTCCCTGCCGGTGCTGTAGGGCTCGATGACGTCCGCGATGATCTCGTGCAGCAGGGCGCCTTCCCAGTTCTCCCGGGTGAGCACGTTGTGAGTGCGGGAGAGTGCGAACAGGCGGCTCTCCAGCGCCTCGCGGGCCTCGATGGGCGTCTCGGATCCACGCAGCGTCTGCGTCGCGATGGACTGCACGGTCGCAAGCGTGTTCTTCACTCGGTGATTGAGTTCATGGATGAGAAGCCGCTGCTGCTCCTCGGCCTTCTTCCGCTCGCCGATATCCTGGATCACGCGGATGCCGTACAACGGATTTCCGAGTGAATCATCGACCCGGGAGGCGGCCACCTCCACCCAGACCTCATGACCATCTTTGTGGATACAGCGCTTTTCGACAGTGTAGGTGTTGGTTTTCCCCAGTATCAGATGGGAGAACCGCTCCAGGTCTGCCTCGCGGTCATCGAGGTGCGTTAGGTCCCAGAAGCTGCGCCCGAGCAGTTCCTCCCGGCTGTAGCCGGTGATGGCGCACAGCCGCTCGTTGACGCGCAGAAAGCGCCCGTTCCGGTCAACCTCGCAAATGCCCGCGAAGACATGCTCGTAGGTCGCGCGCAGCCTCTGCTCATTCTCTCGCAAAGCCGCATCGCTGTCGCGCAGGTTCCTTTCGATGCGGGCACGCTCAACCGCGTCCCAGGTGCGATGGGCGACGCGCTCGACGAGCATGACCTCGGTTGCTGTCCAGTGGCGCGGCTCGGACGCGTGCACGTACAGGAGGGCCCGGAACCGCCCATCCTTGATCAAGGGCGTCACGATCAGCGAGCGGCAGCCGATACTGGCCCAAGTGGCAGCATGGTCCACGCCGGCCCGAGGGTCATTGAGACAATCCTCGACGATGAGCGTACGCCCGGCCCGCAGCTCCGCAGTCACCGCAGGGCCGAGGGCGTCCAGGATATGAGCTTCACCGGCGAGGCTCGCAATGGACGCATCCTGTGTCCAATCCTGCTCGACTGTCACGTGCTGCCCCGTGTCGTCGATCTCGCCGTAGCCGGCACGATCCGCACCGATGTGGGTGCCGAGAGCCTGGGCCGCCGCACGTGTCATCAATCGTGGGTCGGACAGGGTGGCCAGACGCTCGCTCAGGTCGATATGGAACCTCGCCCGCTGCTCCGCCTGCACCTTCTCCGTGGTCTCGGTGCAGACGCAGAACATGCCGGCGACCTGTCCGCTCTCCTCCCGCACCGGTGAATAGGAGAACGTGAACCAGGTCTGCTCGTCGTATCCTTTCCGGTTCATGATGAGCGGGAGGTCTTCACGATAGGTGGCCTCGCCGGCCATGGCAGCGTCGATCAGGGGTGAGATATCGGGCCAGATCTCGGCCCAGATGTCGTGGAAGCGACTGCCAAGCGCGGTCGGGTGCTTGGCACCGAGGATTTCGGCGTAGGAATCATTGTAGAGGAAACCGAGGTCCTCGCCCCACGCGACGAACATCGGAAACTTGGAGCTGAGCAGGAGTCCGGCCACGGAGCGGAGCGATTGCGGCCAGGTCTCCGGCGCCCCAAGGGGCGAGATCGACCAGTCGCGCGCGCGCATCAGCGCGCCCATCTCGCCGCCGCCCGTCAGGAACTCGGCATGGGTGGAAGGCGGCGGGGCGTGGGCCAATGGCGGTTCTTTCAGTTACACCTCCCAGACGAAGCTGAGTGGTCACGCCTTCATCTGACGTGGGATTCGACGGGTGACGGGCACACAGGATCACTGAACCAACACCGAAAGCGGAGGATTCGATCCCGTACCGTATTGATTGGCAGTGGAACATCCAGTCACTCTCGGAGAACCGGCGGGGGCGGGGCGTTCCATGCGGCCTCTCAGGCGCTCATCCTGGATCCAGGGCGTTTGCTGCCAGCCGCCGCCTTTTGCTCAGAACTTTCCTCGAGGGTTGGATAGACGCCGGCCAGGACCTGATTGAAGTGACGGCGCAAAGCATGGTTGCAGCCGCATGACAGGGAATCCAACCTGTCCATGTCGCGGACCCGAACACCGCCCCTTCGGGTCTCCAGAAGATGCCTGCGCTTCAAGGACTGTATGACCCGACTGACATAGCTTCGGCCGACCCCCATCATGCTGGCCAACTGCTCCTGCGTCAGGGGTATGTCATGATCGCCGGTCCGGTCGATGGCGGCCAGCAACCATTTCACCGTTCGCTGCTCGATGGTGTGAACCGCGTTGCACGCCACGGATTGGAACACCTGTGCCAGCATGCAATCCGCGTAGCGGGCGAAGAGGTGTCGCAGGGTCGGCGACCGGGTTTCGAATTCCTCGAGATCGGCCGTGGATAGGCGCAGGAACGGCCCCGGGAACTGGATCTCGGAGCGGGCGAAGGCTGGAAGGCGTCCTTGGCTCACAATGCCGCCGACGGCGCCCTCGCGCCCGATCAGGGCCGTTTCGACGGTGAGACCATCCTCAAGCTCGACCACGAACGAGACCAGACTGGGTCCGCAAGGGAAGTAGACGAATCTGACCTCATCCCCAGGCTGGTAGAGTTTCGCTCCGGCTTCTCCCTCCCACTCCTGGAGGGAGGGTGCCACGATGGCCAGGTCTTCAGGTTTGAGAGCGCTCAGCAGATTATTGCTGGCAATCCTCTCCCTGAGGCGCGTCGAGATCATGGCTGGCTGCATCAGGCGTCTTTCCTCCACCGCTTCGGCCTGTCCAACGCGCTACGGCGACTTACGTTCAATCGTGAACATAGGGATCGGCCTGTGTTCACATGTAGACAGACAGACCCGCCAGTCCTCTCTACAAGGACACGCCAATGTCCTTCCACGGCGGGGCATGCCAGTGACATGAGCCAGACGTCGGCCTCGGCAGATGAAAGCACGAGGGTTGAGCCGACGACTTGCGGCTGGACCGAGTCCGCTAACCTGTTGAGGCTTTTCATGACATTTCCGCCGCACTCCGACGCTGCACCGATCCCGACAGGCGTTCCAGGGCTCGATGACATCCTCGCCGGTGGGTATGCCACCAACCGCGCCCATCTCATCGAGGGCCGACCGGGCTCCGGCAAGACCACCCTTGGCCTCCAGTTCCTGCTTGCAGGCGCCCGGCGGGGCGAGACGTGTCTCTACATCACCTTGTCCGAGAGCAAGCGGGAGCTACTCTCCGTCGCCTCGCGCCATGGCTGGTCGCTTGACGGGATCGAGATCTTCGAGTTGGTGCCGCCAGAGTTGAGTTTGGATCCGAAACGGCAACAGAGCTTGGTCTATTCCTCCGACCTGGAACTCGGCGAGACTGTTCGAATGGCCCTGGCGGAGATCGAGCGGGTCCGGCCCAGCCGGGTCGTGTTCGATTCGCTCTCGGAGATCCGGCTTCTCTCCCAAGGTTCCCTGCGCTACCGGCGACAGGTCCTGGCTCTGAAGAGCTATTTCCTGCTCAACGATGCAACCGTCCTGATGCTCGACGATCTCACCTCCGAGCAGGATGACCTCAACCTGCATTCCATCAGCCATGCCGTGATCCGCCTCGACCAGATCGTGCCGGCATACGGGTCGGAACGCCGTCGGATCACGGTTACAAAGATGCGGGGCACGGCCTTCCGGGGCGGCTATCACGATCTCGTCATCGAGCGCGGTGGTCTGCGGATCTTTCCACGCCTCACGGCAGCCGATCATCACAGGGAATTCGCCTTCGATGCGATCCCGAGCGGCATTGAGGAACTCGACACCATTCTGGGTGGCGGCCTGAGCCGCGGCACCAGCACGTTGGTGGTCGGTCCGTCGGGAGCGGGCAAGTCCACTTTGGCTTTGGGCTACCTCTGCGCTGCCTTGGGGCGTGGCGAACCGGCCCTGATGGTCAGCTTCGACGAAACCATCGGTATTCTTCTGCAAAGAGCCGCGGGTGTCGGTTTCGACCTCACTCCTCATGTCGAGGCCGGGCGGCTCCGCATCGAGCAGATCGATCCGGCCAACGTCTCTCCGGGAGAATTCTCTGGCCGTGTTCGGGAAGCGGTCGAGCAGGGTGGGGCGAAGGTCGTCGTGATCGACAGCCTGACCGGCTATCTGAACGCCATGCCGGAGCAGCCCTTCATCGTCCTCCAGATGCACGAGCTCCTCACCTATCTCAACCAGCAGGGCGTGGTGACGATCCTGATCCTGGCCCAGCACGGCATGGTCGGCCAGATGGTTTCGCCGATCGACCTGACCTATCTCAGCGATACCGTCGTACTCCTGCGGTTCTTCGAGGCGAACGGCCGCATCCGGCGGGCGCTGTCGGTGGTGAAGCGACGTACCGGCTCGCACGAGGATACGATCAGGGAATTTCGGATCGACAGTCGGGGTTTGCGCGTTGGTCCGCCGCTGGAGCAGTTCCGGGGCGTGTTGACGGGCGTGCCGACGTTCGAGGGCCATCGCGCCTCGCTTCTGGAGGGGCGTGAGACCGACCATGACGCAGGCCGATGATGTGTCCGTGCTGATCCTCGCCCCGCATGGGCGGGATGGCACAGTGGCGGCGGCCATACTGGGCGAGGTCGGGATGAAGTCCGCGATCTGCGCCAGCCTCGAGACCCTTGTCCCGGGTTTGGACGCGTCGGCCTGCGCCGTCATCACGGAGGAGGGGCTGCTCAGCGCCGATCGGCGCGTGCTCGCCGAGTGGATCAACCTTCAGCCACCATGGTCCGACTTTCCTTTCATCCTGCTCATCCATCGTGGCGGCTCCCCCGCCGAACACCTGACGGACTTGCTCGGGAACGTCACCGTGCTGGAACGGCCATTCCACCCGGCCGTTCTGGTGAATGCCGTACGGTCAGCCCTGCGGGCAAGAGGACGGCAGCGGGAAGTCGAAGTGCACCTCAAGGAGCGGCAGCGTGCCCATGAGCGCCAGGGCCTGCTCATCCGTGAGCTGCATCACCGGGTCAAGAATACCCTGGCAACCGTCCAAGGGCTCCTCGGGGCCACGGCCCGTTCGACGCGTTCCGTGGAGGAGTTCTACCACTCGTTCGCGGATCGGATCGTCTCTCTGTCCAATACCCACAATCTCCTGACCGAGGATTACTGGCAGACGGCGCCGTTGATCGAGATGTTCAGGAACGAGTTGGCCCATTACGACGATGGCGCGCAACGGCGAATCGTTCTCGACGGTCCGCCCGTAGAGCTTTCCGCCGATCTGGCGGTGCCAATCGGGATGGCGGTGCATGAACTGACCACGAACGCCGCCAAGCACGGGGCGCTTTCGGTTCCAGGGGGACAGATTTCTGTGCTCTGGAAGATCCGGGATCTGGAGACGGGGCGCCGTCTTGACATCGACTGGGTCGAGCGGGGCGGCCCGCCGGTAGAACAGCCGCGGCGCAAGGGTTTCGGCTCCACATTGCTGCATCGGGTGCTAACCCATCAATGCCGCGCAGCGATCAGCATCGACTACGACCCCGAGGGGCTGTCCTGCCATATGGACATTCCTCTCATCGAGGAGCGCCTCGTGCCAGAGTATTGACCGTTGTCACGCCCCCGGAAGCGGACTTCATCTTTCCGCTGAACCTTGCCCGTTCGCTGTTCAGCACATTGACCCTGACGATGCGGCAAAGTGGATCTTTCGAGATGCGGCCAGTGACGCTAAAGCCATCCGGCCAAAGCGTGGAGGTCATCCGTGCCTGGTCCAATGCCTGCATTGCCGCACCACGCCGAACCTCACTTGATTGTCAATTCTTGACAACTAGATGACCCCTCTCACCGGGCCCTCATCCATGTCCACCGACCAGACCCGCAACGTCTCCCTCACGGCGGAGCTGAACGCGTTCATCCGCGCGCAGGTCGCCTCAGGCCAGTATCAGAATGCCAGCGAGGTGGTTCGGGCGGGCCTTCGCCTCCTCCGGAGGCAGGAGCAGCGCAACCAGCGCAGGGGAACCGCGCTGCCGGCAGGTCAGGCTTGAATGATGAACAGCAAGCCTGACTTTCCCACAAGCCCCGCTTTTCTGGCGGGTGGCGGTGAGATGGGGAAGCAGATCCGGGCGCATGACTGGACGGCATCGCCGCTTGGGCTTCCGGCAGATTGGCCGCAGGCGCTGAAGACGGCTGTCAGCCTCATGCTTCAGGCGCGGCAGCCGGCATATATCGCCTGGGGTGCTGAGCAGATCTCGCTCTACAACGATGGCTATATTCCCATTCTCGGCACCAAGCATCCTGCCGGGCTGGGCCAGCCCGCGGCAACCCTATGGGCGGAGATCTGGGAAACGCTGGGCCCGATCAACGCGGCCGTGCTCACCGGTGAGGCGCAGTGGTTCGAGGACATGCCGTTCGCGCTTGCCGGTCGTGACCGGAACGTGAGCTGGTTCAGCTACTCCTACACGCCGCTTCGGGGCGACGACGACCGGATCATGGGCATCTTCTGCGTCGCTCAGGAGACAACCGACAAAGTCCTGGCTTACCGCCGTACCCATGCCGAACGGGAGCGCCTGACCCGGATGTTCGAGCAGGCCCCAGGCTTCGTGGCGATGCTGGAAGGGCCCGAGCACCGGTTCAGATTGGCCAATCCCGCCTACCTGCGTGTCATCGGCCATCGTGACGTGGTCGGCAAAACTGTCGCGGAGGCGCTGCCGGATGCCGTCGAGCAAGGCTATCTGGACTTGCTGAACGAGGTCTACAGCAGCGGCAAGGCTCTCAACCTGGAGGCTGCGAAGTATTCCGTTCAGTTGGAACCTGGTGGATCCGTCCACGAGCGCTACGTCGACTTCGTCTACCAGCCGATGACGGATGCGAACGGAGCCGTGACCGGCATCTTCGTGGAAGGATATGATGTTACGGAGCGAGTCCGTGCCGAAGCACACCGCCGGGCACTTCTTGAACTCGGCGACTGCATCCGCGACATCACCGATCCTGACGAACTGTCCTTTGCTGCGGCCGAGATTCTCGGGCGAACGCTGGAGGTGAGCCGGGCCGGCTACGGCACGGTCGACAAGGCCTCCGAGACCATTTCGATCGCCCGTGACTGGAATGCTCCCGGGATCGAGAGCATCGCCGGTGTGCTGCATTTCCGCGACTATGGCTCGTACATCGAGGATTTGAAGCGCGGCGAAACGGCGGTGATCGCCGACGCCGACCAGGACCCGCGCACGGCTGCCACGGCCGGCATGCTGCGGGCGATCAGCGCACAAGCCTTCATCAATATGCCCGTGACCGAGCGGGGCAACTTTGTCGCCCTGCTGTTTCTCAATCACGCTACGGCCCGAAAATGGCAGGACGACGAACTCGCCCTCGTGCGTGAGGTGGCCGAGCGCACCCGGACCGCAGTGGCGCGATTGGAGGCCGAGCGGGAGCTGCATGCCCTTGCGGCCTCACTGGAGCAGCAGATCGAGGAGCGCACAGCCGAGTATGATCGGGTGTGGCGCAACTCGCGCGACCTTCTCGTGATCGTGGGTGCCGACGGTATCTTCCGCGCGGTCAATCCGGCCTGGACCCTCATTCTCGGGTACGAGCCGGAGGAGGTGGTCGGCCACAGTTTTCTGGATTTCATCTGGCCCGAGGATGCTGCGCTGACCCTGGATGGGCTCAATGAGGCGGCGTCCGCCCATGATTTGACCAATTTCGAGAACCGCTATCGCCACAAGGACGGAACCCCGCGCTGGATATCCTGGCACACCTCCGTCGAGGGCGAGTTCGTCTATGCCTATGGCCGGCATGTCACGGCGGAGAAGGAAGCCGCTGCAGCCCTGGCGCAGGCCCAGGACGCCCTGCGCCAGTCGCAGAAGCTCGAGGCGGTGGGCCAGCTCACCGGCGGCGTGGCACATGATTTCAATAACCTGCTCACCATCATCAAGTCGTCCACCGACCTGCTCCGCAAGCCGGGTCTGCCTGACGAGCGGCGGCGGCGCTACGTCGATGCCATCTCCGACACGGTCGACCGTGCTGCCAGACTGACGGGCCAACTCCTGGCCTTTGCCCGCCGTCAGGCCCTGAAGCCCGAGGTATTCGATGCGGCCGAGCGCATCAGTGTCATCACCGACATGCTGCGCACGGTTGTTGGCTCGCGCATCCGCATCGTGCGGGAGATGGTCAGCAAGGGCTGCCTGATCGAGGCCGATATGAGCCAGTTCGAGACCGCGCTGGTCAACATGGTGGTCAATGCGCGTGATGCCATGGATGGCGAGGGCAGGCTCACGGTACGGGTCGAGGAGGTATCCGATATGCCTGCCATCCGGGGGCACCGGGGCGGAGCGGGCCCGTTCGTGGCCATCTCGCTGTCGGACACTGGGGTTGGCATCGCGCCGGACAAGCTCGTCCAGATCTTCGAGCCCTTCTTCACGACCAAGGACATCGGCAAGGGGACGGGTTTGGGGCTGTCACAGGTCTACGGGTTCGCCAAGCAGTCGGGCGGCGACGTGACGGTCAAGAGCGAGATGGGTCGCGGTACGACCTTTACTATGTACTTGCCCCGCATCGACGAGGCTGTCGCCGCCGAGAGTTCACGCAAGGCGACGACAGCCGCGGCACCCGAGGAGGGACGCGGTCGCCGTGTGCTTGTGGTGGAGGACAATGTCGAGGTGGGACGCTTCTCCACGCAGGTCCTGCAGGACCTCGGCTACGAGACGACCTGGGCTGCCAATGCGGTCGAAGCGCTCACGCTCCTGCAGACGGCGCACAGCTTCGATATCGTCTTCTCCGACGTGGTCATGCCCGGGATGAGCGGCATCGAGCTTGGCCAGGAAATCCGGCGGCTCCACCCGGGTCTTCCGGTTATCTTGACGTCGGGGTATAGCCATGTGCTGGCCGAGAAGGGCAGGCACGGCTTCGAGCTGCTGCAGAAGCCTTATGCGGCCGAGGAACTGTCGCGGATACTGCGACGTTTTACGGGGGGACGGCATCCCTCACAGTGATGGCTCGCTTCCAAGTGCTCCTCCGGCTGGAGCCGAACATTCAATAGCATATGTCCACAATCGACTAGGTGAGACCTGGATCGAGCTTGGGTCGCAGGGTTTTTATGAGTCACGATCAGAAGATTGACGAACGATCCGCTCCGAACACCGCACCAGATATCCAGGGTGGTGGTCAGAGCATCGGTACGCCCGCGGCAGGCGAGCATGAACATGTCTCCTTTAACCCGACAGGTGGCCCGGGGATAAACCACTGGCAGGAGGCTACGATCACCCAGCCGGGGCTCGGCGAGCGTGGAAACGTGTTCTTTGCCGCCATCGAGATGACGCGGATGCCGATGATCCTCACGGATCCCAACCAGCCGGACAACTGCATCGTCTTCGCCAACCGCGCCTTCCAGGACCTGACCGGCTATACGGAGGAGGAGGTTCTCGGACGCAATTGCCGGTTCCTCCAGGGGGCCCATACCGACCGGGAGGCCGTCGACGAGCTGCGACAGGCCGTCAAAGAACAGCGGGCCGTCTCGGTCGAACTCCTGAACTACAAGCGCGACGGAACACCCTTCTGGAACGCCTGCTTTATTGGCCCCGTATTCGATGTGGATGGCAAGCTTCTGTATTTCTTCGCATCCCAGCTCGACGTGACGCGACGCCGGACGTCCGAGCAGGCCTTCCGGCATGCACAGAAGATGGAGAGCATCGGACAGCTCACGGCAGGGTTGGCGCACGACTTCAATAATCTTCTGCAAGTGGTCTCCGGCAACCTTGAACTGGTGTTGTCGCGCACCGATGACGAGTCCTTGAGGCGGCCGCTGGAGAACGCCAGCCGGGCAGCCGAGCGCGGCGCGAAGCTGACCAAGCAGCTCCTGGCCTTTGCCCGCAAGACACGGCTTGAGTCTAAGCCCACGAACCTCAACGCCTTGATCACCGAGTTCGGTGAGATGCTGGATAATTCGGTCGGTCCGCAGATCGAGGTCCAGCTGAACCTGCGATCCCGCGTTCCTCCGGCCCTGGTCGATCCGGTGCATCTGGAGATGGCGGTGCTCAACGTCCTGATCAATGCCAGGGATGCCATGCCGAAGGGCGGAACCGTCACCATCGGCACTTCCAAGGTCCACCTGAACGGCGATGCTGCCGCTCTCCATCTCCCGTCCGGGGACTATGTGGCCCTGACGATCAGCGATGAGGGCGAAGGCATGCTGCCTCATGTGCTTGAGCGTGCGACCGAACCGTTCTTCACCACCAAGAGCCAGGGCAAGGGCACCGGGCTCGGTCTGGCCATGGTGCACGGCTTCGTGCAGCAGTCCCTTGGTCGCCTTGATATCGAGAGTGAACGCGGCAAGGGCACCACGCTGCGCATGCTCTTCCCGGTGGCGGACGCACAGGCAGCGGCGCCCCGCCAGCCGAGCCGGGATCAAGCGCATGCGGAGCCACGAGGGCAGGCGGAGACAATCCTCGTGGTTGAGGACAGTCATGACATTCTGGAACTCGCGCGCGAGCACCTGACGGCGCTCGGCTACAATGTGCTGACGGCCCACGATGCGGATGATGCACTTGCTGTATTCGGCAAGGCAGAAGGAAAAATCGATCTGCTGTTCACCGACCTGGTCATGCCGGGCAGCATGAATGGGCTGGCGCTCGCCGACGTTGTCCGCGAACGGGCACCCAGCGTCGGGATTCTCCTGACGACCGGCTACAACGACGACCTTCTGACGGAGGGCAAGGCCTCGGCCGGAGCCGACGTGATCGGGAAGCCGTATCGGCGCACGGAACTGGCGGATCGGGTGAGGGCAGCCTTGAACGGCCGTGGACGCGAGCGGCGAGTGCGCCAGAGAGGCGTATCGCGGGGGCCGCGGCACGAGGGTTGACGCCGCGCCTCATTGCCGGGGCTGGAGGGCTTCCCCGGTTGGCGCCATGGGCACTTCGACACAGTTTCCCTTCAATTTCGGCGGGCTTGAGGGGACCGCTCCTGGCATATGCCAGACGCCGACCCGCTGCGGTCATTCGGCCCGATCCGCTGCACGTCCACGCATATAGGCCTGGGGGCTGCACCCCATTTCGATCCGGAACGCGTACACGAAAGCCGACGTGGAGCCGTAACCAAGCTCCATGGCCGTCCGGGTCACGTCCAGGCCACCTCCGAGCAGCTCGATTGCCTTGAACAGCCGTACTCGCCGCCGCCAGGAGCGCAGGCTCATGCCCACCGCCGCTTCGAAGCGGCGGGTCAAGGTTCGTTCCGACATCCCAAGCTCCCGGCCCCATGCCTCCGGTCCACGTGGGTCGGCGGGGTTGGCGTAGATCGCCTCGCACAGCGCCGTCAGGGAGGACCCCCCGCAGGGCCAAGGGAGTGCGCCCGGAAGGGCGCGCGCACGCCGGAGCTGGTCCAGGATCAGGTCCATCACGCGGCCGGCATAGCCGCCATGATCCTCCTCTCCTTCGATTGCGGTGACCTCAACGATGAGGGCCTTCAGCAACGGCGTGACGCTGAATACGGTTGGACTTGTCGGTAGCCCTCGGCCAGCCTCGTGGGCGATCCAGAGGCTACGGAACTCCGCCCCGAGCAGGGACCCGGCCCGGTGTCGCAGGCCCGTCGGGAGCCACACGGCCTGCTCCGGCGAGATGACGAAGGAGCGTCCCTCCACCGCCACCGTCAGGACGCCGGAGATCGCATATACCATCTGGTTCCAGCTGTGCGCGTGCTCCGGGAAGTAGTGGCGCGCCGGGATCGACTGTGCACGCACGGTGATCGGCTGAGGTGGCGCCACGCCAGGTGGCGCCTGGATCGTCTCCCATGACATGTCCAGCCTCCAATTTGACCGTTATTCTACATCAAATGACGGTCTGTCAAAATACGGACAGACGCCAATCCCGTATAAGCCGCTGGAATGAGCGCCAGGGCGCCGATCGCAAAAGGAGGAACCTGCCATGACCCGCTTCGATAGCCGTGGTCTGCCCCTTTCGACCATGTCCGACCGCGCGGCCGACCACTACCGGGAGGGCGTCGACCTGCTCCTCTCGGCGTGGCCCGGTGCCGCGGAAGCGCTGGACGAAGCCATCGCGGCCGATCCGGACTTCGCTCTCGCCCATGCCGCCCGTGCCCGCCTGCACGCCATACGGGCTGAGCTGGCCAAGGCCAAGGCGCGGATCGCGACGGCGGAAAAGGTCGTCGCCCGACGCGGGACCGAGCGGGAGCGCAGCCATGTGAAGGTCCTGTCACTGGCCATCAACGGCCAGGCAGCCAAGGCGCTGGAGGTGGCGCTCGCCCATGCCGACATCTGGCCGCGGGACGTCCTGATCCTGTCGCTGCCCCTCGGAGCCTTCGGGCTCTTCGCCTTCTCTGGCATGGCAGGACACGACCAGGCACGCGTTGACCTCTGCGAGCGCCACGCCCGCCACTTCGACGCCGACGATTGGTGGTTCTTGACCTATCGCGGCTGGTCTCATGCGGAGAACGGCGATGTCGCGCACGGCCGCGCCCTCGCGCAGCGCGGCTTCGACCTGCGGAGAAACAACGCAAACGCGGCACACGCGCTCTCGCACGCCATGTACGAGGGCGGCTCGCACGATGAGGCGGAGCGGCTGATCGCCGACTGGCTGCCGAGCTACGACCGCATCGGCATCCTCCACGGCCACATCGCCTGGCACTCCGCCCTCGGTGCGCTGGAGCGAGGCGATCCGGAGCAGGCGCTGGCGATCTACGCAGAGCACATCCAGCCGTCGGTGACGGCCGGCATGCCGGTCAACGTGGTCAGCGACACCGCCTCGTTCCTGTGGCGGCTCAAAGCCTATGGCCACACTGTGCCGATGGAATTGTGGCGGCAAGCAGCGACCTATTCCGGCGGGTATTTCCAAAAGGCCGGCTTTGCCTTCGCGGACGTCCATATGGCGCTCATCGCGGCGGCGGCCGGCGACAAGGCCGCTGTCGAAGAGCGCGTGAGGGCCCAGATGGACCTGATCGAGGTGGGCGCCCTGGCCGCCGGGCCGGTGGTGCCGGCGATCTGCTGCGCTGCGCTCGCCTTCGCGGAAGAGGACTACGCTGCCTGCGCTCGCATCCTGGAGCCGGTGGCAGCGGAGGTTGTCAGAATCGGCGGCAGCGGTGCCCAGCGCGAGATGTTCGAGGACATGCTCCTTCTCGCCCTGATGCGCAGCGGCGCGGCCACGAAGGCTCGCCAGCTTCTCGACCGCCGCCTCCACCGTCGCCCGTCGCCGCGCGATATGCGCTGGAACACCATGCTCGCAGTCTGAGGAATCTCATGTCACAAATGAACGCCAATGCGGTGACCGGGGTCGCGCCGGCCGTCCGTTCCGGGGATGCCGATGTCTGGAGGCTGGCCGTTGCGCAGGCGCTCGGCGGAGCCAACTCAGCGGTCGTGTATGCCACCGGTGCTATCGTCGGCAACATGCTCGCCCCGAACAATGCGCTGGCGACACTGCCGATCTCCATCTTCGTGGTTGGGATGGCGGCCTGCACCCTGCCGGCCGGAGCCATCGCCCGCCGCCATGGCCGCCGTGCCGCCTTCCTGACGGGAACAGGCTGCGGCGTGCTTGTCGGGTTGTTGGCTTGCCTTGCCATCGTGATGGGCTCGTTCTGGCTGTTCTGCGCCGCGATGTTCTTTGGCGGAGCGTATGCCGCCGTGGTTCTGTCGTTCCGCTTCGCGGCGGCCGACTGCGTCCCGGCAGCACGTCGCCCACGGGCCCTGTCCACAGTCATGGCCGGCGGGGTGTTTGCCGGTGTGATCGGACCGCAACTCGTCACCTACACCATGGACCTGTGGCAACCCCATCAGTTTGCGGCGACCTACCTGGCCCAAGCCGCCGTCGCAGCCGTCTCTGCTCTCGTCCTGCTCGGCGTCCGGGTTCCAATGCCCACAGCGGCTGAAATGGCCGGCGGCCGTCGTCTCGGGACCATCGTGCGCCAGCCGCGCTTCATCACCGCCGTCATCTGCGGGGTCGTGTCGTATCTGCTGATGAACTTCATCATGACGGCTGCACCGTTGGCGATGCGGCTGTGCGGCCTGGCGCAGGAATCGTCAAACCTGGGCCTGCAATGGCACATCATCGCCATGTATGCCCCGGGCTTCTTCACGGGTCGGCTGATCACGCGCTTCGGCGCGCCCCGCGTCGTGGCTGGCGGTTTGGCCCTCACCGCAGCCTCCGCTGCCATCGGGCTGACGGGAGTGGATGTGGCGCATTTCTGGCTGACCCTGATCCTGCTCGGCCTCGGCTGGAATTTCGGCTTCGTCGGTGCCTCGGCGCTGGTGCTTGAATGCCACCGCCCCGAGGAGCGGACGCGGGTGCAGTCACTCAACGACTTTCTGGTGTTCGGGACGATGGCCGTGGGCTCGTTCTCGTCCGGCAGCCTGCTGACCACGTACGGCTGGGATATGGTCCTGTGGGTGTCGTTCGTCCCCCTCGCGTTGGCGGTCGCGGCTCTCGCTTTTACAGCATCCTCCAGCACCCGCCGAGCGGCCGGCTAATCGTCATGGGATGACGAGGATGGCTCAAGTCCATGCCTTGGGGAAGGGTGGCGCTCAACGCCGGCGGATCGAAACGCATCGGCCTCGCGGCGGCGCAACTGCTGCAGGGCAATGGTGCAAGGGTCGCTCTTACAGCAAGTCGAACTGACGGCCGGGAATGATGACCGAGTGCGACGTGATGGGTAGAGGTTCGCTTGTCCCGTGCTGACCGCAGCCGCCATTCTGCAGCTGCGTTCCTTCCGGCTGGCGGAGAGCAGGTCGGATCATGATCCGACCTGCCACTTCTGACGCATTATGGCAGCGGATGGCCGCGCTACCTTGGACCCGGCGCAGGACTCATTTCTTCAGCGCAACGTTTCGGTTGAACGCTTCGATAATCGCTGCGCGGTTCGCATTGATCTTGTTCCAGTCGGGCAATGCCAGGCTCTTGATCGAGCCCTCTGGGCCCCATGGCATGCGTTGCTTTGCATCGTCGCTCAGCTCTACACCCGACGTTGCCGGACCGACATAGATCTTCTCCGCCATGCATTTTGCAGGGCCTTTGCCAATCGCGTAGTTGACAAACTTGTCGGCGGCCTCCTGCTTCTTGCTGTTGGCCACGAGATGAAGACGGATATCACCCCCGATCGCGCCCTCCTTGGGGACCACGAACGCAATCGGAAGCTTCTGGTCTCTCATGGCATACGCCGAGTTGGCGTAATGAGCACCGATGATGACCTCTCCGCTCTGGAACAGGTTCGTACCCGCGCCTGCGCTGTCGAAATAGGCTGCAACCTTCAACTGCTTCAGCTTCTCAAAGGCAGGGGTGACGTTCTCGACGCTCCCGCCGAGCAGGCCGGCCAGATGGACGATGAAGGGCACGCCCATGGCGTTTGCGGGACTCGGGAAAGTGACGGCACCGGCATATTCCGGCTTCCATAGATCGAGCCAGGAACTGGGCGCTTGCTTGATGTCCTTGGTGCTATAAGCCAGACCGACCGAGTAGAAGCCGGTGCTGACCGCGAAGACGGCTCCAGACCCGTCCTTGTAGGCGCCTTCCGGGATGATGCCTGTGACCCCAGGAATCCGAGCTGGATCGATCGGCCTCAGGAGTTTGTCAGCCGCAGCGATCTCGGAGACGCCGCCGTCGAGCCAGACCGCATCCATTGTGGGGCTGTCTTTCTGCTGGCGGAGCTTGCTCAAGGTCACGCCGGAAACGCCCGGTTCGGGGACGACCCGAATGCCCGTATCGCGTGTGAACGGATCAATGATGCAGGCCTGCATGGCCGCACCCCATTCGCCGCCATAGGTCGCGACTGTAATGGATTCTTGCGCGACGGCAGGCAGCGCATTGCCGACACCAATCAGCAGGACCGTGGTGGCCAATACGCTGCGTGTACTTGTGATCATCTCTTGAGCCTCCTTCTTCTTTTGCATGCATCCTCTGGACGCGCTATGAGGAAACGTCTTTTGGTACAGGGCAAATCGAAATTCAAACCACTGAGATAACCTGAAGTTATGAACGTCCGACAGCTTGAAGCTTTCAAGGCAATCATGGAGTTGGGAAGCTTCACACGAGCGGCCGAAAAGTTGCATCTTTCCCAGCCAGCGGTCAGCAAACTGATCTTTCTGCTGGAACGGAGCTGCGGCTTCACTCTCTTCCATCGGCAGAAGAACGGTGTCATCCCCACAGCCGAGGGGCAGATGCTCTATTCCGAGGTAGAGCGTGTTTTCCTAGGTGTTGATTCCGTCGCCGCGCGGGCCCGAGCCATACGCCAGTTCGATCATGGTGAGTTGAAGCTTGTCACTTTCCCGTCCCTTGGCACCCGTGTCCTCCCACCCATTCTTGCCGAATTCATTGAGAACAAGCCCTCGCTCCGCGTCACGGTAGCGAGCCGCAATTCCTGGCTGCTCGTGGACAGAGTTGCCTCCCAGGGTGTCGATCTGGGCTTTGGAATGACCGTTTTGGATAGCCCCGGGGTTCATTTCGAGAAGTTATGTTCGATGGAGGCGGTGTGCGTGCTTCCACCCGGGCATCGATTGGCGAAACAGTCGATCATCGATGCCCGTGACCTGGAAGGGGAGCGGTTCGTGTCGCTCGTTGAGGAGGATCGCGCACAGGTCAAGATCGATCAGGCGTTTGCTGATCGTGACGTTGATCGGAACATCGTCCTGAAGGCACAACTGACGGAAGCTTGCTGCTCCTTTGTTTCGGCCGGGGTGGGCGTTGCGATCGTGGACCCGCTCAGCACGGTCGGATTCAGGTCTGATGAGCTTGTCGTGAAGCCCTTCTCGCCGGCGGTCCTTCAGGACATCTGGATCATCACTCCATCGTTTCGGGAAACGTCCCTGGGAACAAAGGCGCTCATTGAGCATGTCAGAAAGCGACTGACAGAGACGCTTGCCAAGCTGTCGCGGTCTATCCGCGCAGCCGACGCCTCATAGCGGGCGGCACGTTTCACGTCAGACATATCCTCCAGTTATGGCTGAGGCCAAACAAGCAATTTGACGGAACTCCTGCATCAGATCTCAATGCAGACGAGATCTCCCAAGCCGAGCGACTGCGCGAGCAAAGTATTTGGCGGGAGGCATTCAGTTGGTCAGCAGTCTGCCTTGAGGTGAATTATGGATCCCATAACGGTTCTTACTCCAACAGGAACGCTGGGGTATGGCTTCGGCGAGGATGCGCTGTCGCGCGGAATGTCGCTCGGGCCGGCGGTGATCGCGGTCGATGCCGGATCGACAGATCCCGGACCGCACTATCTTGGTTCCGGCGAGCCCTTGGTATCGGATGTAAGCATAAAGCGCGAGTTGACGGCCCTTATTCAGGCGGGTCGCAAGGCGAACGTCCCCGTCATCGTTGGCAGTGCCGGGGGCGCGGGATCGGGGGTCCAAGTCGACCGAACGGTCGCCATTGTCCGCAGCATAGTGAAGGAACTTGGCCTGAACCTCAGGTTGGCCTGGATCTACTCAGACATACCCATAGAGCGGGCAAAGAAAGCGGTTCAGGCGGGCGAGGTCAAGGATTTCGAGGCCGGCACGCCGTTGACTCAGCAGATGCTCGACGAGACGGTAAGTCTCGTCGCGCAGATGGGTCATGAGCCGATCTGTGCAGCTCTCGATGGCGGCGCTGACGTGATCATAGCCGGCAGGGCCTGTGATGATTCGGTCATCGCCTCTTATCCTATCTGGCGCGGCCGCGATCCCGCATTGGCGATCCATATGGGAAAGATCCTCGAGTGCGGGGCCTTCTCTGCTGAGCCATTTGCGATGGACGTGATGCTCGGAACGATCAACGACGACCATTTCGTGCTTGAGCCGGGAAGCCTGAACAGGCGGGCGTCGGTGAAGTCCGTCGCGGCGCATTCGCTCTACGAGCGGGAGAATCCTTTCACGCAGGGTGGTCCGGGCCACGAAATCTCTCTGAAGGAGTGTTCGTTTGAACAACTCGGCGACCGTCAGGTCGGCGTGCGGGGGGCGAGGCTGACCAAGACCGAGGACTACTACGTGAAGCTCGAGGGCGCACGCCTTGCCGGATATCGTTCGATCTGCGTTGCCGGCGTCCGCTGTCCGACGACTGTCGATGCGCTCGACAGCATCCTCGAAGACGTGAAGGCCAAGGCGCACGCCTATTTCGCTCCAGAGGAATTGACGATCACCTTCCATGTCTATGGACACGACGGCGTGATGAAGGAACTCGAGCCCGAATCTGCTCGGGCGCGCGAGGTGGGCCTTGTCATCGACGTCGTGGCAAAGGACCAAACACTGGCCCACGCTGCCTGCCATCAGATCAGCGGAGCCATGCTGCACTATCACTATCCCACCGTGAAAAACACTTCCGGCAACCTCGCCTTTCCATATTCGCCTTCGGATCTCGATATCGGTCCAGTCTACGAGTTCAGCGCCTATCACCTCATGAAGGTCAGCTCACCCACCGAGCTTTTCCCCGTGCATTTCGAGGACCTCTGATATGACCTCCCGCCCCCTGAAGGACCTCGCGGATATCGTGCGCAGCAAGAATGCCGGCCCGTACCGCATCACATTCGATGTCTTGTTCCGGGACAAGGATCGGTATGAGGCTGTGCGCTCTACCGGAGCGATCAGCCCGCAGAGCGTTGCTGCCGCCTATGGGATTGATGTCTCCCAGATCTCGTCCTTCTTCGAGATCGATATGGCCAACGCGATGAAGATCACTATCATTCGCCCGCGAGCCCAGGGATCGGCGGGAGACGGCGACATGTACGGCTGCCAGCATCACGTGCCGTTGATGAACCTCCAGATCCCGGTCTCCTAGATTCCTGAGGACCGATGCAGAGGGAAGAGCGGATGTCGGACGGCTTCATCAGGGTGGAGCATCTCACCAAGCGCTATGGCGATTTGGTCGTGCTGAACAATGTCTCGATCGAAATCGCGAAGGGAGAGTTTGTTGCGCTGCTCGGTCCAAGCGGGTGCGGGAAGACAACGCTTCTGCGCTCCATCGCCGGGTTCATCGACGTCGAGGAAGGTGACATCTCCATCGACGGCCGTTCAATCAGACGGCTCCCTCCCAACCGGCGCCCCGTCAACACTGTCTTTCAGAACTATGCCTTGTTCCCTCATCTGACCGTTGCCCAGAATGTCGCCTTCGGCCCACGCAGGGCTGGCGTAGAGCGCAGGGCAGTGGCGGATATCGTCGAGGCAGTCCTCACGACGGTTGGAATGGCCGGATATGCTGATCGCTTCCCATTCCAGCTTTCGGGAGGGCAGCAGCAGCGCGTTGCATTGGCACGGGCAATTGCCAACAAGCCGAAGGTCCTTCTGCTGGACGAGCCTCTCGGCGCCCTCGACCTGAAGCTGCGCAAGCAGATGCAGATCGAGTTGAAGGCCCTCCAGCAGAAGCTCGGCATGACCTTCATATTTGTGACGCACGACCAGGAAGAGGCGTTGGTCATGGCGGACCGGATTGCGGTCATGAATGCGGGGCGCATCGTCCAGATCGGTCGGGGCCGAGACATTTACCACGCGCCGACCGAGCGCTACGTGGCCGACTTCATCGGCGATGCCAACCTGATCACCTGCAAGGTCTCGGGCGCGCAAACCCTGATCAGCGACACAGGCGAGTTGGAGTTCAACGTCTCCCACTCGGCTCCAATCGGCTCCAGCGTCACGTACCTGCTGCGACCGGAGGCCATCGCATTGGCCCACGGTACAAACCCGGCCACAGAAGGATCGAGTGCCGTTCATGCCAGGGTTCGGGATGTCGTCTTCGTTGGCAATTCGACGCGTGTCTATGCAGAGGCACAAGGCGGCCAGGTCTTCGTGGCTCAGCAGCCGGCGCTTATCGGCGCGCCGGAGTACAGTCGGGGAGAGACGATAACTCTGTCCTGGCCTCACGACAGCGGTCAGGTACTGACCCGATGAGGGCCATGACCATGATGAGCACGCAGGCGAATCCGAAGACCTCCGCAATGCTCCCGATGCGGAGCCGACAAGGGGAGGGGGGGCGATGAGGATCAAGAACTTCTGGGCGGCCATCCTGCTCGGCGTGCCCGTTGCCTTCATGACTGCGTTCTTCATCGTGCCGTTTTTGGTGGTCGTTGCCGCGAGCTTCCAAAGCAAGGAAGGAGCCTGGACACTTTCGAACTACGGACGCATCTTCGCCGACACCTATTATCCGAGCGTCCTCTACACGACGTTCAAGCTCTCGCTGCTATCGACAGTTGCCTCGTTCCTCATCGGCTATCCTATCGCCTACTATATCGTAAACGTCGTGCGCAGCCGGATGAGCCGCCGGATCTGCTATATCCTCGTGATCATGCCACTCTTCACGAGCAACATCGTGCGCTCGTTCGGCTGGATCATCCTGCTGGGGCGGCAGGGGCTCGTGAACTCCACCCTCGTGGCTCTTGGCCTCGCGGATCGGCCGGTCCCACTTCTCTTCACCGAACTGAGCATCGTCATTGGGCTTACCTACATTCTCGTTCCATTTATGGTCCTGACAGTCGCGAGCATCCTGCAAACCATCGATAAGTCACTCGTCGAGGCCGCCCTGGATCTGGGAACCAGCCGGCTGGGAACCTTCCTGAGGATCACTTTCCCGCTCAGCCTGCCTGGTGTCATCGCGGGATCGCTCATCGTTTTTACCCTCGCGGTCAGCGCGTATGTGGTGCCAAGTATCATGAGCGGCGGGCGGACGGTGGTCATGGCAATGTCGATCTTTGAGCAGTACGGAGCCCTCTTCGATTTCAACTTCGGCGCTGCCCTCGCGGTCGGACTGCTCGTCGTGACGCTCATACTGATTGCGCTCTACCTCCTCTTCATCGAACGGCAGTCCATAACCAGAAAGGCGGTGAAGTCATGACAACCTTTCTGGAACGCCTTGGTCGTCTCCTTTTCGTCGCAGTTGTCTGGGCTGGTTTCATATTCCTGATGCTGCCGCTTGTGATCATTGTAGCGGTCTCGTTCACCGAGACCGAGTATCTGAGTTTCCCGCCGGTCGGATTCACACTGCGCTGGTACGAACAGTTCCTCGCCGACACCTCCTACCTGGAGTCCATTGGTCTGAGCGCCTCCATCGCTGTTGCGTCGACCGCTATCGCTACCCTGATAGGCATCCCGGCTGCCCTCGTTATCGCGCGGAGCACCCTGCCCGGGCGGAAGCTCGTGGGCACCATCTTCCTCTCTCCCCTGATCCTGCCGACGATTGTCGTTGGGGCCGCCCTCTTGCAATACGCCAGCGCTCTCGGCTTCGCGCGGAGTTATCTCGCGTTGCTCGTCGGGCACGTCGTTATCATCGTGCCCTACATTCTCAGGACCGTCCTCGCGTCGCTGGAGCGGTTCGACCAAACCCTGGAGGAAGCAAGCCAGGATCTCGGCGCGAATGGCGTCACCACCTTCTTCCTTGTAACGCTCCCGATCATCAAGCCTGGAATCGTGGCTGGCGCGCTATTCGCCCTGATCATCTCCTGGATCAACGTAGAGCTCAGTATCTTCAACTCGACCGCAAGTCTCATGCCGCTTCCGGTCAAGCTGTTCAACTACGTCCAGTATGCCGTCGATCCGATGATGGCCGCCATTTCGGCAGCAACGATCTACGTGGCGATCGTGGCCGTGGTTGTTCTCGACATCTTCGTTGGCATCGACCGGGTCGCAGCCACTCAGAAATAGCCGAAGTTTCCTCCATCCTAGTGCGGGGTGGCACCCGCACCGCATCCAGCAGGCAAGTCATGACAGTGAATGCAATACCGGAACCTGCTCCCGAAGGGGCGCTCTCCGATCTGAAGGTCCTCGAGCTTGGCTCGATGCTGGCAGGGCCGTTCGTCGGTTCGATGCTGGCGGACTTCGGTGCCCGGGTCATCAAGGTCGAGAAGCCGGGTAAGCCCGATGCATTGCGCGAGTGGCCTCCTCACAAGGACGGCGTCGCTCTCTGGTGGAAGACGATGGCACGCAACAAGCATGTCGTGACGCTCGACATCTCACGGCCAGAGGCACGAGAGCTTGCGCTCAAGCTGATCGGCGAGAGTGACATCGTCATCGAGAATTTCCGTCCAGGGACCCTGGAGCGTTGGGGGCTGTCACCAGACGATCTGCGCGAAAGGTTCCCCCGCGTCGTGTGGGTGCGGGTAAGCGGCTGGGGACAGACGGGTCCGAACAAGGGGCAGGGCGGCTATGCCACGATCGCCGAAGCTTTTTCGGGCCTCGCCTCATTTACGGGCCACCCGGATAAGGGCCCGATGGTTTCGGCCTTCCCGATGGGGGATTACATGGCGGGTGTCTTTGGCGCGTTCGGCGCTCTTGCTGCCATCCACCGTCGTGAACGTACGGGCGTCGGCCAGATCGTTGACGTTGCGCTCTACGAGCCACTCCTGAGGATCATCGAGTCCGTCGTCGTACGCTTCGACCAGACGGGGCTGAAGAAGCCGCTGCTCGGAAACCAGATGGAGGAGGATGTTCCAAGGAACGTCTATCCGACCGCTGACGGGGGCAGTATCGCAATAAGCTGCGGGTCGCAGGGCATTTACGAAGGGCTTGTCGATGCGATGGGGCGCCCTGACCTCAAGACAGATCCGCGCTTCGGAACAATGGCCGATCGCGTCGCCAACCGCGATGCGATCGATGCCGAGGTTGCTGCGTGGATGACTACCCAGAAGACCGACGAAGCGTTGGAAAAGCTTCTGGCCCACAAGGTCGTCGCCGGACGCATCAATGATATCGCGGACGTCCTGGGGGACGCCCATATCGCGGCACGCGAGGCCATTCGAACCATTGTTGACGAGCATCTTGGTCCGATCCGCATGCCAGCGCCGGTGCCGAAGCTGAGCGATACACCCGGATCCATTCGCTGGACCGGTCGCGATCCTGGTGCGGCGAATGACGAGGTATTCGGGAACTGGCTTGGCCTGTCCCGGGACGACATCGATGCGCTGCGGCGCGCCAACATCATCTGAGGCTGACATGAAATCCAGCAGTATTGGAATCACGGGCTATGGCCAGACGGCGTACGAGAAGCGTACGACCCGAACGCTGTTCTCGTTTCTGTCAGAGGCCGGGAAGAACGCGCTCGACTCCGCCGGTCTGACGTTCAGGGACGTCGACGGCCTCGCCATCTGCTCTTTCGAGTTGCATCCTGACAATGCAGTGACGGCTGCCGAGCAACTCGGACTGTCGGTATCCTGGGCCTATCTCGGGACCGCGGGCAGCGCGGGTCCGGTCGCAAGCGTGATCAACGCTATTCACGCCATCGAGACGGGCCAGGCTACAACCGTGTTGTGCATCGCCGGCGACAACTATGACGTCGGCGGCCACTTCAAGCTCATGGACAACTTCAGCCGTGGGCTGCGGAACTATGGGACACCCCTCGGCTTCGGCGGTGCGAATGGCCTTTTCGGAATCATCCAGCGCAAGCATATGGAGACCTACGGTACCCGCCGGGAGGACCTCGGGCGCATCTCGGTCGACCAGCGGCGAAGCGCACAGCGCAACGAGCACGCACTCCTGCGTGGACCATTGACGATCGACGATTATCTGAGCGCCCGTATCATCGCAGATCCAATCCGTCTCTATGACTGTGTACTGCCCTGTGCCGGGGCGGAGGCCGTTGTCGTGACGACCCTGGATCGGGCTCACCCGGGAAAGGGCGTGCGAATCCTTTCGGGCTTCGAGAGACACAACCATCCTCCGATGGAGATTGCTCCGCTGCGGGGCGGGTGGGAGACGTTCGCCGACAAGCTCTTTGCAGAAGCCGGCTACGGTCCGGACGATATGGACTTCGTCCAGGCCTATGACGATTACCCGATCATGGTCGCCATTCAGCTCGAGGATCTCGGATTCTGCAAGAAGGGCGAAGTGAGTGAGTTCCTGGCTCGGAACACCTTCTCCTGGGACGGAACGTTGCCGCTCAACACAGGGGGCGGCCAGCTGTCGTGCGGTCAGGCAGGCATCGCCGGCGGCCTTCTGAGCGTCACCGAGGCGGTGCGCCAGTTACGTGGCGAAGGCGGTGACAGACAGGTCGCAAATGCGCGGCGGGGTGTCGTCGCAGGCTACGGAATGGTGGGTTACGGTCACGGACTTTCGGCGAGCAGCATCATCCTTGAGGCAGTACAATGAACGAAATCTTGGACTATCCGTGCCCCCATGAGGACGAGGACAACAGCCCGTTGCTTGAGGCATGGCGCGGGGGCAGGCTGATGCTTCAGCAGAGCCGCTCCGGCGGGCCCCCGTTCTTCTATCCTCGCCCCATCTGCCCGTATACGGGCTCGACCGACCTCGTCTGGAAGCAGGCCTCGGGACGTGGCCATATCGTGTCCTTCTCGATCGTCATGCGTCCGAACCATCCCTCATTCAACGATGAGGTGCCGATCTTCCTGGCCGAGATTGCGCTCGAGGAGGGGGCCAGCCTGCTGGCCCGCGTCATCACCAGTGACGCGAACTCCGTCAGGAGCGGTGCCCCGGTCGAACTCATGCCGATGCCCGACGCCGCGCGATACCCACTGCCGACCTTCCGGCCGGCGACCTGAGTATCTTCTGTCCCTGCAAGAGCAAGGCCATGCGTCATTTTACCAATAGCGAGATCGTTGCGAACCTTGACTGGCGGGCATTGGTCGCCGCCCTCCGCGACGGGTTCATCCGCGGAGCCCACAGCCCTCCGCGACCTCATTACACCGTCGCAGTACCGGATGCACGTGACGCGACCCTGCTGCTGATGCCTGCATGGAGCGAAGGCCGCCATATCGGCCTGAAGACCGTGACGGTCTTCCCTGATAACGGGCGCCTGGGTCTGCCTGCCGTAGGTTCGTACTACATGCTTATGAGCGCCACGGACGGGCGGTTGGTTGCAACCTTCGACGGAGGGGAATTGACCGCCCGCCGCACCGCAGCCGCCTCCGCCCTCGCATCCAATTATCTCTCGAGGCCGGATTCGTCCCGCCTCCTCGTCGTCGGCACCGGCAAGCTCTGCCCAAACCTCGCTGCCGCTCACGCCGCCGTGCGGCCGATCAATGAAATCACCATCTGGGGGCGAAATCGGAGCAAGGCGGAGGCCGTTGTCAGTCAATTGGCCGGGCAGGGGATCAAAGCGACCGCCGCAGACGATCTGGAGCAGGAGGTGCGGAGGGCAGATATCGTGTCATGCAGCACTCTCTCGAGCGAGGCGCTGGTGCGTGGGGCTTGGCTGAGTCCAGGTACCCACCTCGATCTTGTCGGCGCATTCACGCCGACGATGCGCGAGGCCGACGATGACGCGGTCCGTAGGGCGCGTGTCTTCCTGGATACCCGGGAAGGGGCCATGGCTGAGGCGGGGGAAATTGTTCAGGCCTTGGCCAGCGGCGCTCTGCGTGGCGAGGACGTTCAGGGAGATCTGTTCGACCTATCTCGAGGCACAGTCTCGGGACGCACGGCAGCGGATGAAATCACGCTGTTCAAGTCTGTCGGGTGCTCGCTCGAGGATCTCGTCGCAGCCGAGTTGTGCCTTGTCCGCAGTGCCGGACGCTGACGAACGTCCCGGAAAGGCCAGAGCAGCAATGTCTGGACGGCAGAAGCCCGTGGCACATTCGCCCGAATGGGGACTGGCGGGCGTTTACGCTCTGTCCGTCATGGCGCGCACGACTGTAATCGCGCTCATCCCCGTCATGGCCTACCATATCCTCGGAACGGCGCAGCATGTCAGCGAACTCTATTTCGCTGCAAGCCTGGCAGGGATCGCCGTGAGCCTGATCCTGCCGAAGATTCTGTTACGAGTGGGCCGTTGGCTCGTTTTCATTTTCGCCGCGGCAGGTGGAGTGGGCTCTGCCGTGGCGCTCGCGGGCGAGACAATGGCGGGGCTCGCGGCGGGACTGGTTCTCCATGTTCTCATGGTGCTCATTTTCGAGAATGTGATGAGCCTTTACGTTCTGCAATACGTCCCCCGTCGGAGCCTTTCAGCCTTCGAGCCAAGGCGTGTCCTGCTTGGCGGCATTGCCTATGGCCTGGGTCCATGGCTTGGTGTCTGGTTGACAGAGAATGTGGGCATCCGCAGTCCGCTGACGTTAAGTGCCGGATGCGCCGTCGCAGTGCCACTGTCGATTCTCTTGCTCAAGCCGATCTCCGAAACCCGAACGCCGCCGCATTTGAAGAGCGCTCGCCGGTCCGATGTCAGGCAGTTTTTCTCACAACCTCGATTGCGTCTGGCATGGCTGCTCGCCACGATACGGGCATCATGGTGGTCTATGTATATTGTCTACACACCGATTTTCGCTGTCAGCAACGGTCTAGGAGCGTCAGTTGGAGGACTCATGGTCGCGATCGGGTCGGCGTTGCTAGTCCTAGCGCCGTTATGGAAGCGGGTTGTTGAGCATACGGGCATACGGAAGCTACTGCTTCCAGCCTACGCAGTATGCGGAGTTGGAACGACAACAACCGGCCTGCTTTCCGGAACCTCGATCTGGGCAAGCGTAGCGGCGTTGCTGTTTTCGGCATTTGCCATGAGCGCCATCGACGCAATGGGCAACGTGCCGTTTCTACGTGCTGTCCGTCCTCATCAGCGGATGGCGTTGACGCCGATCTACAATACTTATCGTGACGTCGCGCAGGTCGCGCCTGCTGGCATTTTTGCAATTCTTCTGATGTTCGGGCCACTCTCATTGATCTTTGTTGCGGCAGGAGTGCTAATGGTCCTTGCTTCCGGGTTCTGTCACTACCTTCCCCGCCGTCTCTGATCGCCCGAAGAGACTTCTATTGGGCGCCCGTAAGCAGCCCCCGGGCCGGAGGATCTTCCGCACTGCGGTTTGGTTGAACGTCATCCGGTTGTCCTTCATATGCTCAGCCGGCACGTCCTCTCATACTAAGCCTCGTTACGCGGCCGTAGCGCCCTAAGCGCTTATTGGCGACCATTGCCGACACGGAATCGGAGTTCATCGTGAAACTCGGGATGCGCGATCTCCGTAAGCTTGCTGGCGCGCTCCGCAAGCGACAGGCCACGTAGATCGGCCACGCCATGTTCAGTGACGATGATCGCCGCGTCAGCCCTGCCGATGGTGGCCGGCCCTGCCAGCCTTGTCACGATCCGGCTGCGGCGCTGCCCCTTTACCTCAACCATCGAGGGCAGGGCGACAATGGGGAGGCCGCGCTCCGATGCCCGGGCTCCACGCAGGAAGTCGAGGGCGCCGCCAACCGCTCCGACATATCGGTCGCCAACGATCTCGGTATTCACTTGGCCCGAAAGATCCACCTCAAGAGCGGAGTTAATGGCGGTGAACTTGGGTAGAGACGCGAGAGTCGGCAAGGCATGTGTGACGGCAATCGGGCGCAATACGATCGCCGGGTTCAAGTGGGCGAAATCGAATAGCTCCTTGCTTCCCAGCAGTGCACCTGTCACAGAGAGACCAGCATCGGAGGGCTTCCGTGAATTTGTGACAGCGCCGGAACGGATCAGGCGCATCGCACCATCGCCCATGACGCCAGTATGCAGCCCGAGGTCCTTCCGGTCGACCAGCAGGTCCGCAACGCAGTCCGGCAAGGCTCCCAGCCCGAGTTGCAATGTCGCTCCATCCTCGACAATCGAGGCAACGTTAGCGGCGATTGCGCGCTCGACCGCGCTCGGGCCCGCCTTCACCATTTCGGGAAGAGGGCGGTCCGTCCTGACGATGACATCGAAGTTCTGGATGTCGATCTCGGCAGACGTGAATGGGGCTTGACGATTTACCTCCGCGATGACCACCCGGGCTGAACTGGCAAGCGCGTCGACATAGTCGCTGGCGCAGGACAGGCTGAAGCGGCCGCCCTGCGGATGCTCGGCAACCTGCAGCAGTAAGACATCAACCTTTTCACGCAGCACTGATGGCAGGTCGGAATAGTGGATCGGCAGAATGCCGATCGCACCTGCCGCCACCAGGTTTCTGTTGGTGCCCGTCCCGCAGAAGGACGTGAACTGCACGCAGTCCGCATGAGCTGGATCGGTCGTTTCAGCGAGGCTGATCCCGATGAACGCCGAGAAGCCGCCGATTGTGTGCCGCTGGGCCATCAGGCGGCGGGTCAATGCGAGCGGTTCTGCTGATGCCTGCCCCCAACAAACCAGATCGCCTGACCGAATGAACGAAGCGAAGTCGAGTGCATCAAGAGCGATTGTCTGCGGCATATGAGGATACTCAGGCCCGCTCGAAAATTGCCGCGGCGCCCTGACCGCCGCCGATGCACATCGTCTCGAGGCCATAGCGGACGCCGCTGCGTTTCATTTCGTGGATCAGCGTCGTCATAATGCGCACGCCGGTCGCACCGATTGGATGACCGAGCGAAATGCCGGAACCATTCACGTTCACACGATCGGGATCAACTCCCTGCCACGACTGCAGCACAGAAAGTACCTGGCACGCGAAGGCCTCGTTGATCTCGATAAGGTCCATATCGTTCACCGACAGGCCTGCCCGGCGCATCAGCCGTTCGGTCGCCGGCACAGGGCCGATTCCCATTTCTGAGGGTTCACAACCCGCAGCGGCCCAGCCGACCAGGAACGCGTCAGGCGCTAGTCCAAGCGAGGCCAGCCTGTCCTCGGCAACGACCAGACAGGCGGCTGCCGCATCATTCTGCTGAGCCGCATTGCCTGCCGTCACCGTTCCCCCCGGCTGAATGGGACGCAGCTTGGAAAGCGACTCCACGGTTGTCTCGGCGCGAATGCCCTCATCCTGGGAGACGACCAGGTCCTCGCCGCGCCTCTGCGGTACGCTCACGGGAACGACCTCGGAGGCCATCCGGCCGTCCGCCCACGCCGCCGCTGCGCGCTGCTGGCTCCGCGCGGCATAGGCATCCGCGGCCTCGCGTGAGATCGCATATTTTCGGGCAAGATTCTCTGCGGTTTCGATCATCCCGGAAATGTACCCGAAGCGGTGCTCAGGCTGGGAGCGCTCGCGGCCACGGTCCAGTCGGTCGTAGAGAACGGGCGACCCCGAGCGCGTTCCCCAGCGAACGCCGGTCGTGTAATGCTCGATGTTGCTCATACTCTCGACGCCGCCGGCGATGACGACGTCGCAGACCCCGGTCTGCACCATCATCGCTGCCGTCGCGATGGACTGCAGGCCGCCACCGCAGCGCCGATCCAGCTGCATTCCTGGGACGCCGACGGGCAGTCCAGCCTCGAGCGCAATCCAGCGCCCGACGCAGGGAGTTTCGGAATTGGCATAGGATTGGGCGAAAACGACGTCTTCAACCAAATTGGGATCGAGTCCCGTCTGCTCAAGGAGAGCCTTAACGACTGTGGCTCCCAAATGCTCAACCGGCACCTCCTTCAGGGCTCCGCCAAAGCGGCCAACAGGGGTGCGGAGCGGATTGACTATCGCTGCGCGACGCATTGCGAGAACTCCTTGCGCGGCCCGCTCAAACCGGGTCCCAGGTGAAAACGTCCGATGACACGTCAAGGCGATGGAAGCTCGCCGCAAGCGCCGGCATCGCGTGATCCGCGATTTGCTCTGGGGTCCAGCCCTGCTCGCGTTGCACCGAGCGCACCGGTCGCGGCTGGCTGAACAGGAAGATCTCGTTATTGCGTACGCTGAAGATCTGGCCGGTGACCTCCGCCGCGCGGTCCGAAAGCAGATAGACTGCCAGAGGTGCGACTTTCGCGGGCGTCATCTGCTGGAGACGGGCAACGCGGGCCTCTTGCTGGGGCGTGTCCACTTTGATGGAGCTGATCATCCGGCTCCAGGCGAAGGGCGCGATGCAGTTCGAGCGGACCCCGAAGCGCTGCATGTCGAGCGCAATCGATTTCGACAATCCCACAACGCCAAGCTTGGCGGCCGAATAGTTCGCCTGGGCCAGATTTCCGATCAGACCGGACGTCGAGGTCATGTGGACCATGCTCCCCGATTGCTGTGCCTTGAAGACCGTGGCAGCCGCTCGGCTGACGTTATAACTGCCGTAGAGGTGCACCTTGAGGACGCGGTCCCACTCTTCTTCGGTCATCTTATGAAAGAAGGTGTCGCGCAGAATACCGGCGTTGTTGACGACACCGTCGAGGCGGCCGAATGCATCGACTGCCACCTGCACAATGCGCTGAGCTCCCTCCGTATCGGCGACGCTGTCGAGGCTAGCGACGGCTTCTCCACCGCTCTCGCGAATTTCCTGCACCACGCGCTCGGCCGGGCCACCGTCGTGACCCTGACCGTCAAGGCTCGCGCCGATGTCGTTGACGATGACTTTCGCGCCATTCAATCCGGCCATCAAGGCGATGTCGCGGCCGATGCCTCCGCCCGCTCCCGTGACGACCACAACCTTACCATCTAGCATTCTGGTCACGGTCATTGTCATGCCCTCTTCAAAACCTGGCGGGCAATGAGCAACTGCTGGATCTGGCTGGTGCCTTCGTAGATCCGCAGCAGGCGCACATCGCGATAAAAGCGTTCGACTGCGTATTCGCTCATATAGCCGGCGCCGCCATGCACCTGGACGGCCCGATCCGCGACGCGGCCAACGGCCTCGGTGGCGAAGTATTTCGCGGCCGAAGCCTCGGTCCGTGCCGCGCCATCCCGGTCGTAAATCGCTGCCGTCTGCTCCACGAGGGCCTTGGCTGCGAGGTACTCGGTGTGGCTGTCGGCGATCATTGCCTGGATGAGCTGATACTCTGCGATGGGCTTGCCGAACTGCCGGCGTTCCCGGGCGAAGCCGACCATTTCGGCGACCAACCGGTCGCACATGCCAGTGGCCAGAGCTGCGATATGGATGCGGCCGCGGTCGAGCACCCGCATGGCAAGACGGAAGCCGCGGCCGGGCACGAGGCCGATGATCGCGCTGGCCGGCACCCGGACATTATCGAACATCACGTCGGATGTCGTCGTACCCCGCTGACCCATTTTTCGGTCCTTCTTGCCGATGGTCAGGCCGGGCGTATCGCGCGGGACAAGAAAGGCGGAGATGGCATCCGCTCCGGGCTTGTCGAATTCGGTCCTTGCCATAACCGTGAACAGCCCGGCGCGCTGCGCGTTGGTGATGTAGCGCTTGGTGCCTGTGATCACGTAATCGTCGCGATCCCGGACCGCGCGTGTCGTCAGGCTGGCTGGGTCGGAGCCAGTGTCTGGTTCCGTCAGAGCGAAGGCCGAGATTAACTCGCCGCTCGCGAGCCTCGGGAGGAAGGCCTGCTTCTGCTCCTCTGTTCCCTCGAAGATCAGTCCCCGTGCACCGATGCCGATATTCGTTGCAAGCAGGGAGCGGAAGGCGAGCGCGGTGTGGCCGAAGATCATGGCGAGCTGCGTCTCTTGCTGCGCGTTGAGGCCGATGCCGCCGTATTCGGGCGGGATCGTCAGGCCGAACAGCCCAAGTTCCCGCATCTCTGCAACGATCTCTTCAGGGACCTCGTCCTCTACCTCCAGCCGCATCTCGTTCGGTATGAGCCGCTCGGTGACGAAGCGCTGCACCGTATCCTTGAGCTGGCTGAATGTTTCGTCGTCGACCCAGTGGTCAGTCATGACGCGTTCACTCCCTTGTTATAGTCGTCAGGCCCGCGGCCCGAATGTGCAGACGCCTTCTACGGCGCGCTCGCCGGTCTGCGTCTCGACATAGATCTCGTAAGTGCCCGTCGCCTCGTCCCGAAGACTGCCTCCGGCCCGGATCGTGGATCCGACGATGACCGGCCTGACGAAGCGCGCATCGATCTCGATGTCGGAAGGAAGTGCGCCGAAGGTGCGCTCTATCGCTTCCATCACAAGATTGAGACCGAGCGTGCCGTGAATGATCGGTTGGCCGAACGCAGTCCCGGAGGCGAACTCGGGGTCGAGATGAATTGGATTAAAATCGCCGGTCAGCTCGGCATAGCTGAAAACGGCGTCGGGTCCAGCTGTCAGGCTAACAACCGCGAGTTCGCGCGGCAGCGTCGTGGTCATGAGTGTTTCCCCTCGGGCTCCCTCGTCGGCAGGTTTCCGGTAGCACTGTGTCATCTGGCCCAAATCGTGCGGATCTCGCCGTTCAGGACATCGGTGTCGCCATTTCGAAGAGTGACGCCAAAGGTCACCCAACGGCGCTCCTTGCGCATTTCCTTCCAGAGACAGGTCACTTCGGCATCGAGCCGGTCACCGGGATAGGCCGGCTCGCCGAAAGACAGCTTCTGGCTCGCATGAATATTGCCCGGCGGGCGCGGCTGGAACGCCGTCAGATAGGCCTCCATCATCGCTGCCACGAGCATGCCGGATGGAACATGCGCCGCAGTGACGGACTCACCATAGATCGCAGCCCAACGGGCGAGGCGCGTATCGTTCAGGTGGATTGAGCGGCGCCCCAGCTCTAGCCCCGGACGGAAATCATCAAAGATCCAGACTGGGGCGGAGGACGTGTCCGTCATCGCGAGCCCCCACGGTTGCGAGAGGTGGACCTCCCTCCGGCCAGGCGGCGCTCCGACTGCCGGACGCCGCGTGAAACACCGAACAACGCCTCGCTGATCCAGTCGGCGGAGTCTCGCAGGTCCGCTCCCAGCCGCTCAATGTTATCTCGTGAAAGCTGGCCGGCGATGCTAATTCCGCTGATGCCGAGACGAGGTTTGCCTGTCGGGTCGGTCACGATCGCAGCCGCGATCTCCAGCCCGATGAAGAGTTGTCCGAAGTCGAAGGCGTAACCGTCGCGCCGAGCCTTTTCCACGTCCGCGGCATAGGCCTCGAAGCTCGGCGGTGCTTGCCACTGCAGCGTCTCGAAACGGGCCTTTAGCTCTTCCCGAGGCAGGTTCCGTGAGGCTGCGTAGCAGCGTCCCACGGCGCCGACATAGGTCGGCAGGCGCGAGCCGTCCGACATGTCGACGCGTATCGTCCGGGCGGTGGAGACACGGTCGACGAGAACGATGCGTTCGTTCTCTGTGATGTGCCAGTGGCAGATCAGACTGTTGTGCTCGCCGGAGAGCCGCTTAAGTTCCGGCCGGATGAGGTCAGCCTGATTGGCGCCTAGGAGCGGCAGTGAGAGTTCTAGAACACCCATTCCGATCCGATAGGTCTTTGCCTCGGGATCGAAATCGACGAGTCTTTCGCTGGAGAGGGTCCGCAGAATATTGAAACACGTGCTGACGCTGACACCGGTGTCGCGTGCGATCACCGCAACCCCCGCCGGTTCGCTCAGTTGTGCAAGCGATCTGAGGATCGAAACCGCATTGGCAACGGCCCCGACGTTTTTTGGAAAGAGGTCTTGATCATGTGCGGCGCTCATGTATGAATGGCTTTCATAAGAATGTGAATGGCATTCAGCATTCGGAATGCCTAGCACGTCGAAACCTCTGATGGGAAGCCCCCATCTCAGAAAACCACGGCGAGGAAATGTGTCGATGGACGCACAGTCCGAGACGGGCACGGGATTAGCGGGGGCTGCGGGCAGCGCGCCTATAGGCTTGTCGGGCCTGCGCATTCTGGATCTCGGCCGCTACATCGCAGCTCCCTTTTGCGCGGCTCTGTTGGCCGACCAGGGAGCGGAGGTGATCCGCGTCGAGCCCCGGGCCGGTGCCCCCGATCGCGATGTCATGCCAATTGGCCTCGACGGGCGCGGCGCGCTCTATCTTCAGATGAACCGTAACAAGAAGTCGCTGGCGCTCGATCTCGATGTGCCGGCCGGTCGGGCCGCCTTCGAGAGGCTTGTGGCGACCTCAGATGCGGTGATCGTAAACCTTCCTCCAGGCGCGCTGAACCGCGCCCGCCTCGATTACGACAGCCTGAGGGCATGCCGCTCTGACATTATTCTTACAACGATTTCCGCCTACGGGCCGGAAGGGGAGAGTCAGGACCGCATCGGTTTCGACGGGACAGGGCAGGCGCTCAGCGGCGCGATGTCCCTGACCGGAACAGGCGAACGCCCACTGCGAGCCGCGGTCTCCTATGTGGACTACGCCACTGGCATGTCCGCGGCCTTCGCAACGATTGCAGCGCTCTACGAGCGGCGTGTAACCGGCCGCGGCCAGCACGTGAGGGCCTCGCTGCTCGGCACGGCCCTGACCATGACCAATCCCATGCTCATCGAGGAGGCAGCGGGCGCGCGCAGCCGCAAGCCGATCGGCAACCGCAGCCCGATAGCAGGACCATCGGATCTTTTCGCGACCCGGGACGGATGGGTCATGGTCCAGGTGATCGGCGACGGTATGTTCCGGCGCTGGGCGAAATTCCTCGGCCGGAACGATCTGATCTCCGATCCACGTTTCAGCTCGGACATCATGCGCGGCGAACAGGGTGAAATCCTGAGTGCTATAATGGCCGATTGGTGCACTACGCGCTCCACCGACGCATGTCTCACGGAGCTCGAAACGGCGAAAATTCCTGCCTGTCGTGTCCTGACGCCGGCGGAGGCGCTTGTCGCCAAGGAAATCGCCAGCGGTGGGTTCTTCCGCAACGAGCCGATCTCACCTGGTCACGGCAGCGTGCCGATCGCATCACGCGTCATACGCACCACCGCGTCGGAGACGTTCGAGCACAAGCCTGCTCCCGTACTCGGTGCTCATTCCGCAGAACTGCTAGCAGCCCTCGGCTATGGTGCCGAGGAGATCGCCAGCCTTGCGGGCGACGAGCCGGTCACAGCATGAAACTGAAGAAGGAGCGTGGCATCGTCCGCGCTCGAACAAACGGAGGAGAGGAAATGACCATTACAACGAAGTTCAAGTCGCTCGCAGTCGGAACGTCGCTCGGCCTTCTTTTTGCGGTCAGCGGCGCGCAGGCCCAGGAGACAATCAAGCTGGGTTTGTCTGTTCCGCTCTCCGGCTCTGGAGCCATCTGGGGCAAGGGGTCCGAATTCATGTGTAAAAAGGCCGCGCAGGAGATCGCGCAGGCTGGGGGCGTGAAGGTCGAGGGCAAGACTTATAACTTCGAATGTCTCGCCTTCGACAACAAGTACAATGCTGCGGAAGGAACGCGCGTCGCTCAGACGTTGCTCAACCGCGAGGGCGTCAAATTCATCGGCGGCAGCCTGGGGACGGCCCCGGTGCAAGCACTTCAATCGCTGACGGAGCGCCAGGGCGTGCTCATGTTCACCACTGCCTGGGGTCCCAGCATCAAGGGTCCGAAGTTCCCCTTGACCTTTACACAGATGAATACTCCGTTTGAGCTTCTGCCTCCCTTGATCCGCTTCATCCACGAGGCTCATCCGGAAGCGAAGTCCATCGTTATGCTGAATCCTAACGACGCGACCGGCCGTGATACCGAAGGGGTGGCAAATAAGGTCTGGTCCGAGACTGGCGTGAAGATTCTGTCGAGTGACTTCTACGAGCGCGGCACGACCGAGTTCCAGCCCATTGCTGCCCGCATCGCCTCGCTGAAGCCGGATATCGTCGATCTCGGCTCGATGCCCCCCGCCGATGCCGGCGCGGTGCTACGCGAGCTTGACGTGCTCGGCTGGAAGGGCGTGAAGGTCGTGGAGGTCGGCACTGGTGTCGACGGCCTGAAGGCGACCGGAGGCAATGCAACCGAAGGTGTTTACATGGGCGCGGCCGTAATATTCGACGCAGACAGCGTCACCAGTCAGCAGAAGGCCATCAACGACGAGGCGCGGGGCGTTCTAGGAGAGTCACTGAATACAATTCAGATTGGCTTCTACGACGCTGTGTATGCGATCAAGGCCGGTCTCGAGAAGGCCCAGTCGACGGACCCGAAGAAAGTCGCAGCCGTCATGCCAGAGGTTTCCTTCACCTCTTTCTATGGCGGCAAAGTTGATTTCTATGGCGTTGATACCTATGGGTCCCGCCAGCAGATGCGGCTGCCGGTGATCATCACGCAGGTCCAAGACGGCAAACTGGTCGAAAAGGCCCGCCTCATACCCTCATCTAAGTGATAGGCCGGCTCGACCGGAAAAGGCACGCCCGCCATGCAAACCATGATACAGCTCATCCTGACGAGCCTACAGATCGGCGCCGTCTACATCCTGTTCTCGCTCGGGCTGACGTTGATCTTCGGCGTCATGCGGATCGTGAATTTTGCACATGGACACCTCTTCGCCGTCTCGGCGCTGGTGGTGGCCTACACGGTGCCCTGGCTGGCAGGCGGGGGATTCCCCGTGCTGCCAGCCTATCTCGTCGCGGTTGTGGCGGGCGTCACGATTGCCATGACGCTCGGATTCTTGATGTTCGTGACCGGATTCCGCTATTTCCAGCGCGACATGGTCGGCTCTTTCATCCTTTCGATCGGGCTTGTGCTCCTCCTCGACGGCATTCTGCTCAAGGTTTTCGGTGGCGCAGTTCGGCCCGTACCGGAGATCCTGCCTGGCACGGTGACCGTGCTTGGCGCCGCCATCACTGTCCAGCGTCTTGCACTTTGCGTGGCCGCTGTCGTCATCACTGCGCTTCTTTACTGGGCACTCACGCATACCAAAATCGGAAAGGCGCTGCGGGCGGTATCGATCGACCACGAGGCGGCTATGCTCCAGGGAGTGCCATACAACCGCATGGCTCTCGCGGGTTTCATGATCGCCTCGGCGCTGGCAGCGCTCGCAGGCGCACTTATTGCACCAGTCACCATCGTCTCTCCGGTGATCGGCGCGGACTATCTGATCAAAGGCTTCATCGCCGTGATCGTCGGCGGGCTGGGCAGTGTTCCCGGTGCGATTCTCGGCAGCCTGTTCGTCGCCGGGATCGAAACCTTCGGCGGCTTCTATTTCGACCCCAGCTCCGCCACTATCGCCATCTTCCTCCTTGTCATCGCCATGCTGCTGGTGCGGCCGAAGGGACTCCTTGGCCATGCATGATGTGAAGCTGTCTTACTGGATCATCGGCATCGGGCTCGCACTCGCCGCGAGTTTCCTGGTTCACGACGCCTACATTGCGAGCGTGGTGAACCTCATCGCCATCGCCGCGCTGACCGCCGTCAGCCTTCGCTTTGTCATGCTGATGGGCGAACTGAACTTCGCGACAGCCGCTTTCGTTGGTATCGGAGCCTACACGACCGGAGCAGCCGTTACGATCCTGAACCTGCCGTTCCTGATCGCTCTTGTCGCCGGTGGTATCGTCGCTGGACTGATTAGTATCGTGTTCGGCTACGTCACCCTGAGAACTAAAGGACCGTACTTCCTGCTGATCGGCTTCGCATTCACCGAGGCCGTCCGCATCCTCTACTCCAAGAGTACGCTGCTCGGCGGGACATCTGGCATGGTTGGCATCTTCCCCCCGGTTGCTCTCGATGGCCTGATGCCGACCTTTATCGTCGCAGTCTCGGCCCTGGTGATCCTCGGCCTATACGCGCTTGAGCGTTCCGACTTCGGAAAAATTCTTACAGCCATTCGCGACAATGAGAATGTCGCCCGTACGGTCGGTCTGAACATCCTGCTCGTAAAGATCGCCTGCTTCGCCGCGGCTTCCTTCGCGGCTGGCATCGCGGGAAGCCTTCACGCATTCGCGAACAATGTGATCAGTCCGGGCGATTTCAGCTTCCTCGTGGCCGCGTTTGCACTTGCCTACGTGAAGGTCGGCGGGGAGGACAACATTCTCGGTCCCTTGATCGGCGCTGTCGTGCTCGTCGTCCTCGGCAGCTACGCGCTGGGCCTCGGTGGCCAGGAGCACATATTTTACGGCGCCGCGATCATGCTGGCGGTACTGCTGCTGCCGCATGGCATCACGGGTCTTCTCAGCGGACGACGGACGCAAGCCACGGGAAAGGGTCACTGATGCAAGCCGCGCAACAACCGCTGCTGATCACCAAAGGCCTGACCCGCCGCTTCGGCGGCCTGGTCGCCGTGTCCAATCTCGACCTCGAGATCCGCCCTCGCGAAATCCTCGGCCTGATAGGCCCGAACGGCGCAGGCAAGAGCACAACATTCAATCTGATCAGTGGATTCTACAAGCCATCGGCGGGAGAACTCTTCGTCTTCGGCGAGAACTGCACCGGTAAGTCGCCGCTGGCAATCAGTCGCCTCGGGCTGGTGCGTACGTTCCAGCACGGCAGCCTTATGCGCAGCATGACAGTGAGCGACAACATCCTGCTGGGCACCATCCATGGCATCAAGGGAGCGGCGGAGCGGCGCAAACGCGTAGCAGAAACTGCGGAGATGCTCGGGCTCACGCCCTACCTTGCAGATGAGGCGGGCAGCTTGCCGCACGGCCTGCAGAGACTTGTTTCCATCGGAATCGCCTTCGCCGCACGACCGCGTCTGCTCTGCCTGGACGAGCCTCTCACCGGACTGAATCAAACCGAGGTTGCCAATACCCTTACCGTTCTCGGACGGATCCGCGACGAGTTTGGCTGTTCCGTGCTGCTCGTTGAGCACAACATGAAGGCGGTGATGCAGGTCTGCGATCGGATCGTCGTCCTGCATCATGGGCAGCATCTGGCAACAGGGACCCCCGCGGAAATCCGCGCCGATGAGAAGGTCATCGACGCCTATCTGGGGCACCGCCATGCGCACTGAAGCCGCTCCCCTCCTGGTTTCGGATCTCTCGGCAAGCTATGGCGTTGTTCCGGCGCTACGCAATGTCGGAATCATCCTGGAGACCGGCCGCATCGTCACGCTGATCGGCGCGAACGGGGCCGGAAAGTCCACGCTGATCAAGGCGATTTGCGGTCTTGTGCGCCCGACTGGAGGAAGTGTTCGCCTCTTCGGAGAAGACGTGACCGGGCTATCGCCCGATCGTCTTGTGAAGAAGGGACTTTCCGTCGTGCCGGAGGGCCGGCGTCTCTTTGCTGAGATGACGATGCTGGAAAATCTCGAACTCGGCGCCTTCGCTCGCAACGATCAAGCAGCCACGAAACGTGACCTCGAGCGCGTAATCGACCTGTTCCCGGAGCTGCGTGACCGGCTTGCCACGCCCGCAGGAACGTTCAGTGGTGGCCAGCAGCAGATGATCGCGGTCGCACGGGCGCTGATGAGCGCCCCGCGCGTTCTTCTTCTCGACGAGCCGACGATCGGACTGGCACCAGCCGTTGTTGACCGGATCGCGGACATTGTCACGAAGATCGCCAAGACCGGCGTGAACATCCTGCTGGTAGAGCAGAATGCGGAAACGGCTCTTTCGATCGCCGATCATGCTTACATTCTCGAGGGCGGCTCGATCATTGCCGATGATACCGCCAGCGCCCTCGCGCAAAGCCCTGAAGTGCAGCGGGCTTATCTGGGGATCTGATCATGGCGCTTGACCACAACGACATTTGGCAACCGACTGCAGACTATGTCGAAGGTGCGCAGATCACCGCACTGGCTAGGCGGCTTGGCGTTGCCAACAGCGAGCAGCTCTACGACCTGTCGCTGGCCGACCCGGATACCTATTGGCGCGAGGTTGTAGACTTTTGTGGCGTCCGCTGGAGCCGCGGCTACAATCGATATTGCGATACGTTGCGCGGCGCGCCGTTTCCGTCCTGGTTCGTCGGCGGCGAGTTGAACTGGGTCGATACGATTCTCGACAACGTCGAAGCCGCCGATCGAACTGCGATTGTTGCCGAGCGCGAAGATGGCACGGTGCGCAGCGTCACCTATCACGAGTTGGCGGATGAGGTTCGTAGCCTTGCCGCAGGCCTGCTCGATATGGGTCTAAGGCGCGGCGATCGCATTGGATTGCTGATGGAGAACGGCATTGAGGCGTCGGTCTCGCTCCTCGCTATCGCGCATATCGGCGCGATCGTCGTGCCCCTGTTCAGCGGGTTCGGCACGGATGCCATCGTTGCGCGCTTGGCACCCTGCGGCGCACGGGCACTGATCGCCACCTCAGGCTTCCAGCGGCGTGGCCGCTTCGTCTCGACGCGCGAGACAATTGTAGCGGCTCATCGTGAGCTGCCGGCACTCGAATTTATTGTTATGAAGCGCTCGCCGGAGGATCCGGTCCCTGCGGACGCTTCCGGATCCACCCACGACTGGCATGCGATTCTTGCTCCAGCCAACAGTGCGCCGCCTTCCGCGCGTATGTCCCCGAACGACCCTTTCATGGTCATTTTCACCTCGGGAACGACTGGCAAGCCCAAGGGGGCAGTCCATGTCCACGGAGGGTTCCCGATCAAGATTGCCCATGACGCGGCGGTCCATTTCGACGTGGGGCCGGGCGATGTCTTCTGCTGGCCGGCGGATATGGGTTGGATCGCAGGTTCGCTGATTCTCGCTTCGGCCCTGCTCCGTGGGGCAACACTGGTCTGTTACGACGGGGCACCGGACTATCCGGACTGGTCGCGCATGGGGCGTCTGATCGAGCGCTACCGAGTAACCCATTTTGGTTCAGCTCCGACGCTGATCCGGGGTCTTTCCTCGAATGAGGCGATCAGCACGTCGGCTGATTTTTCCTCACTTCGTCTCCTGATCACAGCCGGTGAAAGTATTGCGCCTGAGCACTTCGTCTGGTTCGAGCGCCACTTCGGCAGGGGCGAATGTCCTCTGATCAACTATACCGGGGGAACCGAGGTCTCTGGAAGCCTCCTCGCCAGCGTCGTAACGAAGCCGATCGTTCCAGCCGGGTTCAACACTCGCTCACCGGGAGTGGCGGTGGAGGTGCTCGACTCCGCTGGCCAGCCGCTCGTTGGCGCGGTGGGCGAGTTGGCGATCCTTGCTCCCTTCGTAGGCATGACCGCCGGTTTCTGGCAGGACGACGAGCGCTATCTCGAGACGTACTGGAGTACCGTCCCTGGGGTCTGGATCCATGGCGATCTCGCGATGCGCACGGATGATGGCCACTATTTCCTGCTTGGACGCTCCGACGACACGATCAAAGTCGCCGGTAAGCGCGTTGGCCCTGCAGAGGTCGAGGAGGTTCTGGTGGAGATCGACGGTGTGGTTGAAGCCGCCGTCATCGGAGCCCCCGATCCCGTCAAGGGGCAGGCGATCGTGGCGTTCCTCACCTGCGACGGCGCGCCTGACGAAATAAGGAAAATCGCGGCGTTGCGAATTCAGGAGCGCTTGGGACGCCCGTTCGCTCCCAAAGCTGTCTTCGTAGTGCCGCAGCTGCCCAAGACGCGTAGCTCCAAGATCATGAGGCGGGTCATCCGCAGCGTCTATTCCGGCGCGCCGGCAGGCGACCTGTCATCGCTCGTGAATCCCGAGGCGATCGCGGATATCGAGCAAGTTATCCGCCAAGTATAGGAACGAGTCATGGATCTTCATCTGCGCGGGAAGAAAGTGCTGATTACCGGCGCCTCGCAGGGCATCGGAGAAGGGCTTGCGGAGGTCTTCGCCGAGGAGGGTTGCAATCTCCATCTCGTCGCCCGGTCCGGCGACAAGCTGCAGACCCTCGCCGAGCGCCTGCGTAGTATCCACAGTATCGACGTCATCGTCCAGGAGCAGGACATCGCGGCCGCTGGGGCTGCGGAGGCCATCGGCTCCGCAGCCGGTCAGGTCGACGTGCTTGTCAATAATGCGGGTGCCATTCCAGGAGGCGATCTCTGGCAGGTCGACTCCGCGAACTGGCGTAGGGGTTGGGAGGTAAAGGTCTTCGGTTACATCGATCTTTGCCGCACCTTCTATACCTCCATGAAGCAGGCTGGTGGCGGCGTAATCCTTAACAACATTGGGAACGGCGGCGAAAATTTCGACTTCCGCTACATCGCCGGCTCCACTGGCAACGCCGCACTGATGGCCTTCACCCGAGCATTGGGCGGGCGCAGTCTCGATGACGGCATCCGAGTCCTCGGCATCAATCCCGGACCTGTTGCGACGGACCGGATCGTGAAGATCATGAAAAACCGCGCACGTGAACAATGGGGCGACGAAGGCCGCTTTACCGAACTGCTGGCAGAATATCCGCTCGGACGTGCGGCGAGCGTGAGGGAGGTCGCCGATCTCTTTGCCTTCCTAGCATCACCGCGCTCGGCCTACACGTCCGGGACCATCATCACAGTCGATGGCGGCCTGACATCTCGCCGCTCAATTTGACGACCCACGACGAGCTGGAGGTACCATGACCCTCGACGCCTATTCCGCCTTTCCGTCAATTCTTTGCGACAGGCCTGCTCCTGGCGTGCTGCGACTGACGCTGAACCGTCCAGAGAGCCTCAACGCATTAGGTCCGGATGCCCACCGCGAGCTCGCTGACATCTGGCGGGTCGTCGACCGCGACCAGGAGACCCTGGCTGTTCTGCTGTGTGCAAAGGGCAAGGCCTTCTCCGCTGGTGGGGACTTCGAGGTCGTCGAGAAGCTGACGCAGAGCTTTGAGGAGCGCGCCAACATGTGGCGTGAGGCCCGAGACCTGGTCTACAATATCATTAACTGCTCCAAGCCCATCGTTTCGGCGATCCAGGGGGCGGCCGTCGGGGCTGGGCTCGCCGCGGCGCTCGTATGTGATATTCCGATCGCGGCGAAGAATGCGAAGTTGATGGATGGCCATGTCAGGCTCGGTGTTGCTGCGGGCGACCATGCAGCGATCATCTGGCCGCTCCTGTGCGGTATGGCGAAGGCCAAGTACCATCTTCTTCTCAATGAACCGGTAACCGGCGAAATGGCCGAACGTCTCGGGCTGGTGGCGTTGGCAGTCAACGAGGCTGAACTTCAGGAAAAAGCCCTTTCCGTCGCTACCCGCCTCGCAGAAGGTGCACCTTCGGCAATCCAGTGGACGAAACACACGCTCAACAACTGGCTCCGCATGGCCGGGCCGACATTCGACGCCTCTCTGGCACTCGAAATGCTCGGCTTCTCGGGCCCTGACCCTGTGGAGGGACTAGCTTCATTCCGCGACAGGCGCCGTCCCGCGTTCTCCAGAAAGGCTCCATTCTGACATGGGGACGGCCCACTATGAAAGGCTGCTGAGCCCACTCACTCTGGGCCATGTCACGCTGCGCAATCGCATTGCAATGATGCCGCACGCGGTGATGTTTGGGGCTGGTTACGGCTCGGCAATCGAGCGCACGATCGCCTACCACATTGAGCGCGCGAAGGGCGGCGCGGGTCTTATCGTAATGTCCAACTTCTTGATGCCGGAGTCTTGGCGTCGACTTGCGAAGTGGGGCGACACGCTGGAGACGACCCCTCTCGGGGGGCTTGACCTTGCCAATGACCGCACTCTTCAGCCACATTATCGGCGTATGATCGAAGCCATCAAGACTGAAGGTGCTTGCTTCGTCTCGCAGCTCAACATGAGTGGTCGCCAACTCCGCTCTCCCGGAACAACGCAGTTCGGGCTTCCACTCCTCGCTCCGTCACCCTTGCCGTGTCCGCGAACGGCAGAAATTCCAAAGGAGATGACCGAGGGTGACATCGCGGAGTACATCGCCACCATGGTTGAGGCTGCGCTTAACATGCAGGGCGCGGGCGCCGATGGCGTAGAGCTCTTCGCGGCCCAGGGCTACCTACTGCACGAGTTCTTGTCGCCCGTGACCAACAAGCGCGTGGACCGCTATGGCGGTTCGCTCGACAACCGTATGCGCTTTCTGCTCGAGGCCCTAGGAGCGATACGTGCAGCGGCAGGGCCCGATTTCCTCATCGGGGCGCGGATCAATGGGGCCGATGGCGTGCCCGGCGGACTGGAATTGACAGATGCGATCGAGGTCGCTGCGAGATTGCGTGCCGAGGGCATCAGCTATCTTAATGTTAGCGGGCTGACCTCGCTGCACTACCCCGGCTGGATCGCCGACATCACTGCGCCGCAAGCGCAATTCGCGCCCCAGGCCGGAGCTATCCGCGATGCTGTCTCGGGCCTCCCGGTCTGTGTAAGCTCCCGCATTGCCACGCCAGAGGATGCGGAGGCCGTTCTTGCCGCCGGGCAGGCCGATTTTATCGGAATGGCCCGGGCACTGATCTCTGACCCCGAGCTGCCGCGCAAGGCCGCACGCGGGGATCGAAAGAGCATCCGCATCTGTACCTACTCCAACCAGTCCTGCATCGTCGGGCTCGATCGGGGGCGTGGCGTTGGTTGCATCCACAATCCGGCCGTCGGGCGGGAGGCGCAGATCGGGCTGGGAGCGATGCGCCCCGCCACGCGGACAAAGCGCGTGGCGGTCGTGGGCGGTGGTCCGGCCGGTCTAGCTGCCGCGCGTGTCGCGGCCGAACGAGGTCACCGTATCACCCTCTTTGAGAGCAGTGACCGGCTCGGCGGCCAAAACCTCATGACGTGCGACGTCAGCTCGCGCCGTGGGTTCTCTGAAATTCACCGTTGGCAGATCGAGATGCTGAGCCGGCTGGATGTCGACATCCGTTGCCGCACGAAAGCCGACCGCGCGACGCTCGCTGGTGGAGATTTCGAGGCCATCGTGATTGCGACAGGGTCGACCCCGCGCCGGGACGGCTACACCTCGCTTCGACCGGGCGTGGCCGGCATGCCCGGAGCCAGCCTTCCTCACGTTCGCACCGTATGGGATGTATTCCTGTCGCCTGAGACCATCCACGGACCGGTGATCGTGATCGAGGACGACCCACATCTCTCCGGCACGGCCGTGGCGGAAAAGCTTGCCGAGCTCGGGCACGAGGTGACCATCGTTACCCCGCATATGCATGCTGGCGCCGATCTGCCGGTGCATCATGCGCCCGCGCTCTATCGCCGCCTGGGCGCACTCGGAATCAATGTCATACCCATGACCTTTGTCATTGCCATGGAGCATGGTCAGATTGTCTGTGAGGAGCGCTTCGGCGGTGCCACGAAGCACATTGCGCATGACGGCCCGGTGATCCTGGCCATGGGCAACGTGGCCAATGACGGTCTGGCGCGGGAACTTGCCGATGACGGTATCGAGCTATTCATTGTCGGCGACGCGCTGACGCCTCGCCAGGTTGACATCGCCATCCTCGACGGCGAGCGCGCTGGCTGGACGGTTTAAACTGGAGAGCAGGATGCCGAGACTGGACGGAAAAGTCGCCTTCATCACCGGCGCGGCAGGCGGCATTGGGCGCGCAACTTGCCTGCGCTATGCCCAAGAGGGAGCACGTATCGCCGCGGTGGACATCGATGCAGCGGCTCTAGAGGAGACCTTGCAGGAGGCGTCGGCAGGCGGCCGTGGGCTCGCTATCGCATGTGATATCACGGAGCCAGAGCAGGTAAGGGACGCGATCGCACGTACGGCAGCGCAGTTCGGCCGCCTTGACATCCTGTGCAACATCGCAGGAGGTTCAAGTGCCGCGGATGCACGCGTGACAGAGGCGCCAGACGAGGAATTCTGGCGCGTGATCCGGCTCGATCTCTATGGCACTTTCCTGTGCTGCAAATATGGGATCCCGGAAATTGCGCGGGCGGGTGGCGGTTCTGTCATCAACACTGCATCGATGGTAGCGCTCATGGCGCTGCCGGAGCGTGATTGCTATACTGCCGCGAAAGGCGGGGTAGCGGCGATGACGCGCTCCATGGCCGTGGAATATGCGCCTGACAACATCCGCGTGAATGCCATCGCACCGGGCCTCGTGCTGACGGCGCGCGTAGAAGGACTGATGGGCACGCGCGAGGAACTGCGCCGCCTGGCAAGCCAGCACCTGCTTGGGCCATGCCGGCCGAACGACATCGCAGAAATGGCTGTCTATCTCGGCGCCGACGAATCCCGTGTCGTGACCGGCCAAGTTCTTTCAGTGGACAGCGGTGTTACAATTTCCTGAGGTCTTGCCATGACAATTAGAACAGTCGCTGTCGTCGGTGTGGGTGCCATGGGCGCTCCTATGGCTATGAACATCCGCGAGGCTGGCTTCGATCTCACGGTCTGCGACCGCAGCGCAGCGGCCCGCGCCCCTTTCGAAGAACTTGGGGTCCGATGCGTGGATCGGGCGTCGGATTGCGCGGATTGCGATGCGGTAATCATACTGGTGGCGACGCCGGAACAGGCACGCGCGGTCGTGCTCGGCGAAGGCGGGTTGCGCGAAGGTCTGCGTGGCAGAACACCGCTTCTCGTCGTCATGGGGACGATCGCGCCGGAGATGATGCGCGAACTCCAACGCGAACTTGAGCCAATCGGAATGCGCGTGGTCGACGCGCCGATCAGCGGCGGCGCGGTCAGGGCGCGTGAGGGTAACCTCGCTATCATCATGGGCGGCCGCAGGGAGGATTGCGAGATGCTGCGCCTGCTCATGGAAGCGATGGGCAGCGCGATCTTCTACTGCGGCTCGTTGGGTGCAGGGCAAGCTACGAAGATCATAAACAATCTCGTAGGCATCACATCGCTGATGATTGCGGCAGAAGCGTACCGCATCGCCGGGGACAACGGAATCAGCCTCTCTGATGCAATCCCGGTCTTCGAGGCGGGCACGGGACGCAATTTCTTTACCGCACATGCGAAGGATGCGCCGGAGGCCTACAGTGCCTGGACTGCCACTCGTTCGGCTTTCGAGTCGCTGCACGCAATCATGCGCAAGGATATCGATCTTGCGCTGTCGATCGGAGGCGGGTCCGGGCCACTGCCGATGACGAAGGCCTTGCGCGCCGTGCTTGACGGCATCGACGACGACACCTTCGACACCTGGCGTGCGGTTGCTTCCGCTTCCTGACATTCCTGAGGTAACTATGCATCATTCTTCGGACCATTCCGAGATTCGTGACGCTGTTGCGAAGCTCTGTTACGATTTTCCTGGCGAGTACTGGCGCAAGCTCGATCGTGAGATGGCATACCCGGCTGAATTCGTCGCGGCCTTGACCGAGAGCGGGTTCCTCTCGGCGCTGATACCCGAGGAGTATGGCGGAGCCGGCCTGCCGCTTTCCGCCGCCGCGGTCATCATGGAGGAAATTCAGCGGCAGGGCTGCAATGGCGCCGCCTGCCACGCGCAGATGTATGTAATGGGCACGTTGCTGCGGCATGGATCGGCCGAGCAGAAGCAGCGGTACCTGCCGAAGATCGCTTCGGGGGCACTTAGGCTTCAGGCCTTCGGTGTGACCGAACCGACGAGCGGTACCGATACGACCGCACTTCGCACGACGGCACGACGCGAAGGCGACCACTACGTCGTCAATGGCCAGAAAATCTGGACGAGCAGGGCCGCTCAATCCGATCTCATGCTCCTGCTTGCTCGCACCACGCCACGCGAGGACGTCTCCAGGCGTACCGACGGGCTTTCCGTCTTCATCCTCGACATGCGTGCTGCTCTAAAGGCGGGCCTGACCATCCGGCCGATCCGCACGATGATGAACCACGCCACGACCGAAGTCTTCTTTGACAATGTTCGCGTGCCCGTGGAGAACCTCGTCGGCGAGGAAGGCAAAGGCTTCCGTTATATTCTCTCAGGCATGAACGCGGAGCGCATTCTCATTGCGGCCGAATGCGTCGGGGACGCGAAGTGGTTCATCGAAAGGGCATCCACTTATGCAAAGGAGCGCCACGTCTTCGGCCGACCGATCGGCCAGAACCAGGGCATCCAGTTCCCGATCGCCAAGGCCTACGCAAACATGCGCGCCGCGGAGCTCATGGTACGGGAGGCGATCAGACTCTACGAGGCAGGCGAGAACCCCGGCGCAGAAGCCAATATGGCAAAGATGCTTGCTGCGGATGCTTCCTTCGAAGCTGCCAACGCATGCATCCAAACCCATGGCGGTTTCGGTTTCGCCGAGGAATATGACGTGGAACGCAAGTTCCGCGAGACGCGGCTCTATCAGGTCGCACCGATCTCGACGAATCTCATTCTCAGCTATCTCGCCGAGCATGTCCTCGGCATGCCGAGGTCATATTGATGAAGGACAATAACACTCCTGCCGTGGACCTCGTGCATCTGCGTGGCTGGATAGGCCGCCAAGATATCGGAACCGACGTCCTGAGTGAGGATCTCGCGCGCAAGTACCATGCGACATTGGACCTTGCAGGCGAGGCGCCCCGGCTTGGTGAAGTGGTACCTCGGCTGATCCATTTCTGTCTCGCTCAGCCGGCTGCGCCTACCGGGATGCTTGGGCCGGATGGCCATCCCGCGCGCGGCGGATTCTTGCCACCGGTGCCGCTGCCGCGCCGCATGTGGGCTGGAAGCAGTTTGATCTTCCATGATGACCTCAGGGTCGGCGATACGATCAAGCGTGTCTCGCAGATTGAGAATGTCGAACTGAAGCAAGGCCGCACCGGTGCGCTGTGCTTCGTTACCGTTGGTCATCAAATCGAGGCGAATGGCCGGCTCGTCGTGGAGGAACGTCAGGACCTCGTCTATCGAGAGCTCCAGGCCTCCGGTGGTGACAGCAAGCCGACCGTGGCCGAGCAGGGCACGCAGCAGCGCATGATGACGGCTGGGTCACCACTGCTTTTCCGCTACTCGGCGCTGACCTTCAACGGCCACCGTATACATTATGATCGTCGCTACGCCACCGAGATCGAGAACTATCCTGGACTTGTGGTTCATGGCCCGATGCAGGCGGCGTTGCTCTGCAACTACGCTGCCGAGTTGCGCTCTGCGCCGCCGACGCGCTTCAGCTTCCGCGGACTCTCCCCCCTCTTCGATGACGACGTCTTTGTCCTGCACGCGACTGAAGACGAAGAGAGACTGAAGCTGTGGACTGCCCGGAAGGGCGGCCCAATGTGCATGAGCGCCGAGGCCGCCTGGACATGAGCGCGAAGCAGGACTTCCTCGTCTCGCTCTTCGTTCCGGGTGACCGGCCGGAACGTTTTGAGAAGGCGGCGGCGGCTGGTGCGGACGCAATAATCATCGACCTCGAGGATGCAGTCGCCACCGAGGCTAAGGGCAAGGCCCGTGCGGCGTTGCGCTCCGGCTTCACGTCTCTGCCGGTCCTGGTGCGCGTCAATGGTATTGGCACGCCTTGGCACGACGCTGACATGGCCGTGCTGGCCGAACACCACTTTGCCGGAGTGATCGTGCCGAAGGCCGAGGCAAGTGAGGCATTTGAGACGCTTTGCTGCGGGTCCCCGCTTCCTGTCGTCGCACTGATCGAAAGCGCGCGCGGACTCGCCGATGCGCGCCAGATTGCGCGCACCCGCAACGTTGCCCGCGTAGCCTTTGGCAGCATCGACTTCTGTGCCGATCTCGGCTGCGCTCACACCCGCGAGGCGCTTCTGCAGGCGCGGAGCGAACTCGTGCTCGCCTCCCGCCTTGCCGGACTCGTGGCGCCGATTGACGGTGTTACCACTGCAATCGACGACACTGCCCTGGTTGCCAGTGATTCGCGCCACGCCCGAGATGTGGGATTCGGCGGTAAGCTCTGCATTCACCCTCGTCAGATCGAGGCTATCCGAGCCGGCTTTGCCCCTGATCAGACCGAGGTTGCTTGGGCACGTAGGGTACTGGCCAGCGGCGACGGTGTCGCTTCCGTGGATGGCGCGATGGTGGATGAGCCAGTTCGTCTCCGCGCCCGTTCTATCCTGGGACGCGCCGGCGTGACTGTGGACGCAGGATGAGCTCTTCGGTGATATGAGGACAGGCGAATGAAGCTTCTGGTGTGTGTGAAGCGGGTTGTGGACTACAACGTGAAGATCCGGGTGAAGGGTGACGGCTCGGGGGTGGAGCTTGCCAACGTCAAGATGGCGATGAACCCGTTCGACGAGATCGCGGTCGAGGAGGCGATCCGGCTGAAGGAAGCCGGCCAGGCGAGCGAGATCGTCGCGGTCTCGATCGGCCCGGCCCAGGCTGCCGAGACCATCCGCACGGCGCTGGCGATGGGGGCGGATCGCGGCCTCCTGGTCAAGACCGAGGCGAGCGTCGAGCCGCTGTCCGTGGCCAAGCTGCTCAAGGCGGTGATCGCCCAGGAGAAGCCCGACCTCGTCATCCTCGGCAAGCAGGCCATCGACGACGATTGCAACCAGACCGGCCAGATGCTGGCGGCGCTGCTGGGCTGGCCGCAGGGCACGTTTGCCTTCAAGGTGAAGGTCGGCGAGGGCGCGATTGCCGTCACCCGCGAGGTCGATGGCGGCCTGCAGACGCTCAACCTCACCCTGCCGGCGATCGTGACCACGGACCTGCGCCTCAACGAGCCGCGCTATGCCTCCCTGCCCAACATCATGAAGGCCAAGAAGAAGCCCCTCGACGAGACCTCGCCCGAGGCGCTCGGCATCGATGTCAGCCCGCGCCTGAAGGTGCTCAAGACCGCCGAGCCCGGCGGCCGCAAGGCCGGGGTCAAGGTGGCGTCGGTGGCCGAACTGGTCGCCAAGCTCAAGACCGAAGCCGGCGTGCTCTAAGGGAGAACCAGAACCATGACCACGTTGCTGATTGCCGAGCACGACAACGCTCAGCTCAAGGACGCCACCGCCAAGGCGCTGACCGCCGCCGCGGCGCTGGGCGGGCCCGTCCATGTCCTGGTCGCCGGCGCGAATGCCCGTGCCGCGGCCGAAGCGGCGTCCAGGCTGGCGGGGGTGGAGAAGGTGCTGCTCGCCGATGCGGCGGCCTACGAGCACCGGCTGGCCGAGCCGCTGGCGGCGCTGATCGTGGCGCTGGCCGGCCCCTATGCGGCGCTGGTGGCGCCGGCGACCAGCACCGGCAAGAACGTGATGCCGCGCGTCGCGGCGCTGCTGGATGTGATGCAGGTCTCCGACATCACCCGGGTGGTGGCGCCCGACACCTTCGAGCGGCCGATCTATGCCGGCAACGCCATCCAGACGGTGCAGGCGACCGATGCCAAGACGGTGCTCACCGTGCGCACCGCCGCCTTTGCGGCGGCCGGTGAGGGCGGCGCGGCCGCCATCGAGACGGTCCCTGCCGCCGCGGATCCGGGAGTGTCGTCGTTCCAGGGCGAGGAGATCGCACAAAGCGACCGGCCGGAGCTGACCTCGGCCAGGATCATCATCTCGGGCGGGCGTTCGCTCGGCTCGGCGGAGAACTTCAAGACCTATATCGAGCCGATTGCCGACCGGCTCGGGGCGGCGATGGGGGCGAGCCGGGCGGCGGTGGATGCCGGCTATGCGCCGAACGACTGGCAGGTCGGGCAGACCGGCAAGGTGGTGGCGCCGGATCTCTACATTGCGGTGGGGATTTCCGGGGCGATCCAGCATCTGGCCGGGATGAAGGATTCCAAGGTGATCGTGGCGATCAACAAGGACGAGGAGGCGCCGATCTTCCAGGTCGCCGATTACGGCCTCGTCGGCGACCTCTTCACAATCCTCCCGCAACTCAAGGAAGAGCTCGCTAAGGGCTCGCCCTGATGGCGGCCGATCAGCACGTTTCCGGCTGACGCCATTCCCGCGATTGAATTGTACGAGGTTCTGTATGACGAAATGTCGCCGCAACCATGTCGAAATGCAGCGCTTTGATTTTGACGCCGGCTGGATATCCCTGCCGGGATTCCCCGGGTTGGACGTGAAAATCCTGTCGGACGACTTAAACGAAACAACCAGGACGGGCGGGCGGTCGCGGCTCGTAAGGTTCACTCCCGGTGCATCCACCACGACCGCGCTGGTTCATGACTATTGGGAGGAGGTGTTCCTGCTCAACGGACAGCTTGCACCAGTTGAAGATGATGGGTCTGATGTCGCCTCAGGTCCAACCTATTCGCTTCGTCCGCCCGGAACTTCTCATGGGCCATTCGTATCCAAGACCGGCTGTATCCTTCTCGAAATACAATATTACGCGGTAGAGGGATCATAAGGCGGAGAGAATGACTGGCGGCCTGCTCGATCGGCGTTGAGTTCGGCTGCAGCAAAGCCGTGTGGCCACCCTGGCCCGGGCGACAGGTCCACGAAGTTGGTGTGACCTCGCCATTTGCGATGTCCCGCCGGTATGCCTGCCTTGAACATTGTGTAGTACGTCCCTGAAAACGCAGGCACAGGGGAGGCGACCCAGCAACGGGGGTGAAACGTTCCTCCCCGTGACCCGTGCAATGATCCCACCATGTCACGGAGCCGTCATCGAAGTGCATTTCAATGTCTGCCTTGGGCTAGGCGCACTCGGGGCTCGACAGCGAATGAACGCGATATTTCCGCAGTCTCAAATGACGGCAATGGAACAAGAGCCATCCGTCTTATCAATGAAGAACTTTGCTGTGGCCGTGCCGCACGGCGGGGGAATGGTCCCGATCGTTCGCGGCATCGATATGTCACTCCGAGCAGGCGAGTCCGTAGGCATCGTTGGCGAGTCAGGGTGCGGAAAAAGCATCACATGGCTTGCCGCGCTTCGCTTGCTGGGTGGAAAGGCCGTTGTATCGGGACAGGCCTGGCTCGGTGGCGCAGATCTCGTGTCTATGAGCAACAGCGCCATCGCAAGGGTACGGGGCAAGAAGATAGCGGTCATTTTTCAGGATCCGACCGCGTGCCTCAATCCCATCCAGCGCATCGGACGGCAACTCGGCGAGGCCCTTGCGCTTCATCAGGGCCTGAGCGGGAACGAGGCCACGACAGAGGCGAGGCGGCTGCTCGATCGTGTGGGTATCGCCGACGCTCCTCGCCGACTTCAGCAATATCCGCACGAATTGTCCGGAGGGATGAACCAGCGGGTCATGATTGCAATCGCTCTTGCGGGCAACCCTGAGGTTCTGATTGCGGATGAGCCGACAACCGCGCTCGACGCGACAATCCAGGCGCAAATCCTCGACCTCCTCCGGGACATACGGCGTGAGACCGGAATGGCACTGGTCCTGATCTCCCACGACCTGGGCGCCGTTGCCGACATAAGCGATCGGATTGCCGTCATGTACGCTGGCCGGTTCGTGGAGACCGGGCCGACGGCAGATATCCTGCTCCGGCCGCAGCATCCCTACACGCAGGGACTGCTTTCCGCCTTGCCCGACCTCGAAGGTCCACGGATGCGCTTGACCTCTATCCCCGGCATGGTCCCGCCCTTGGGATTCGTCCAGTCGGGCTGCAGCTTCGCCTCCCGCTGCGATCGCGCCACGACTCTCTGTGGGCAAAGTGTGCCGCCACTGTTCCCGAGTAACAGCGATGGGAGGGTTGCCTGCTGGTATGCAGGCTGTTCCAGCATGTCCACCGACGAAAGTCAGGGAATTGCCCGATGAGCAGCCTGCTTGTCGCCCGCGGCCTGACCAAGCACTACCGCATCAGAGACAATTTGAACCGCGAGCGGATCCTGCAAGCCGTCAATGGGGTGAGCTTCGCAGTCTCCCAGGGTCGGACGTTCGGTATCGTCGGTGAGTCGGGTTGTGGAAAATCAACGACGGCAAAGCTCATCCTGGGACTTGTCGCACCTTCATCCGGCACAGTGAGTCTCGGCGGCGTTCCAGTGCGAGCCGAGGCTGACGAGGAGTGGCGGGCCATGCGGCGCTGCATGCAGATGGTCTATCAGGATCCTTTCTCTGCTCTCGACCGGCGCATGACGGTTGGTCAGCAAGTAATGGAGCCCCTCGCCATTCACAGGATCGGAGACCGGAAGTCCCGTCAGGATCAAGCACGCAGCCTGTTCGAGGCGGTGGGTTTGAATGGTGGCCTCTTCAACCGCTATCCCCATGAACTTTCGGGCGGGCAGCGCCAGTGCGTCGTGCTGGCCCGCGCCCTGATCCTTGAGCCGAGTCTGGTCGTCTGCGACGAGCCTGTGTCTGCCCTCGACGTATCGGTGGCGGCGCAGGTCATAAATCTTCTGCAGGATGTGCAGGCGCGGTTCGGCACCACCTACGTGTTTATCAGCCACGACCTGAAGATCGTGCGGCAGATCGCGGACGAGGTCGCCGTGATGTATCTCGGTCGCATCGTCGAACAGGGTGATCCCGACGATCTGTTCCGGGCGCCCGCCCATCCCTATACGGAGGCCTTGGTCTCGGCTGTACCCACGATCCGCCGGAGCGTCGGCAAGAGGATTGTTCTGTCGGGCGACCCTGCCAATCCCGTCGACATGCCGACAGGCTGTCCATTCCACCCGCGATGCCCGCGTGCCGTCCCCCGATGCAAGACGGAAGCTCCTGTTTTGACGGGGTCTCAGGGCCGCGCCGTAGCCTGTCACCTCGTCCCCGGCCCACAATCGGCACCAACGCTTGCGGCCTAAATCCAGCGGATCAATACATGCTCTTACCCAACGCCTCCTTTGACAGGGTTCTCCTTGCCGTCTTCGATGGCCTACGTCCCGACCTCGTGAGCCAGGATCTCACGCCCAACATCATGCGGGTTGCCGCGCGAGGCACGTGGTTCCGGCAGGCGCGGAGTGTGTTCCCGCCCGTGACGCGGGTCGCCACGACTTCGATTGCGACCGGCGCTCCCCCTTCGGTTCACGGCATTGTCGGCAATAAGTTCTTTCATCATCCGGCGTTCCCCGACCGGGTATTCGACACAAGCCGGGTCGACCACATTCGAAGAGCCGAGGAAGTGCATGGCGGGCGGCTCGTCTCTCCAGATACCTTCGGCGACGTCTTGGCAGCGGCGGGCAGGCGCCTTGCCGTGGTTCATACGGGCAGTGCAGGCACGACCCACCTGATCAATCCGCGCGCCAAGGCGAACGGTCATTGGACATTCTCGATTCTCGGTCCCGACAGCACTCCGACCCCTGAGGCAGTCGAGGAGGTCGTCTCTAGGCTGGGTCCCTTGCCGGAGCGTACGCTGCCCCGTTTCGCCGAGCTGACTTACGCTCGCCGCGTCATGACGGAGTACGTCCTGCCGACCATCGTGCCAGACGTGGCGGTGATCTGGTTCAATGAGCCGGACACGACTTTCCACTATAAGGAGATCGGCTCAGCCGACGCGGACGCGGTCGTTCGCCATGTGGACTCCGAACTCGGCTGCATCCTGGACTGGCTGGACGCGCAGCCGGATGCAGACCGTACCGTGGTTCTGCTCGCTTCCGATCACGGGCAGATCGCCACCAGTGATGCCTGTGCGCTATTCGAACGGGGGCGCCGCGACGGCTTCGCCATTGGACTGGGCGACAAGCTCGATGGCGCCGCCTTCACAGTCACGGGCGGCCGAAGCGGGGAGATCAGGGTCCGCAATGACGATACCGATGATGTGAGCCACATCGCACGGTGGCTGTTGGATCAGGAGGAGGTCAGCCACGTCTTCAGCAGAGGGGACGGAGAGTTCGGCTCCGTGCCAGGCACCTTGTCGCTCGATGCCGTTGGCCTCGGCCACGACCGGTCTCCTGACCTGTTCTTCACGCTCGCCTCTCATCGGGGCGCCGACCATCGTGGCCTGCCGGGTGCCGGCCTGATGACGCCAGGGGACATTGCGGTGGGCGGGGGACAGCACGGGGGCCTCAACCCCTATGAGCTCAACAGTCTCCTTATCGTCGGGGGAAGGGGCGTTGCAGGACAGGGACAGGTGGACGTTCCTGCGGGGATTATCGACATCGCTCCCACAATTCTCGGGGCACTCGGCTTGGAGCGTGCACGGTCGATGATTGGCCGCAACCTTCTCGAAGCAGCGCGCGAGGAGCCGCGCGTCCGTCGCCTCGCCATCAGCGCTGCGGGACGGCAACGGCAAGTCGACGTCGTCGATCAGGACGGACGCCGCTTCATCCTCGGTGATCTATCGTAGGTCTCACCATCCGTTGCAACAGCAAAAGGGGCGGCCAAAGGGCCGCCCCTTCTTCATGTGAGCAAGAATGGGGCTCCTTCAAACGCGACCGAAGCTGAGATTGTCCGGGCGGAGGTCCATGAAGTAGAAAGTCGTTGGACGCCAACCGATGGAGCGTTTGATCGCGTAAGCTTCGGTCGGTTGGTAAAGGATCGTGGCCTGCGCCTCGTCCTCCCATGCATCCAGCATCTTGGTGAACAGAGCCTTGCGCTTGGCTGGGTCCGTCTCAGCTTCCAAAGCACGCCCTGCATCGTTGAAAGCGCCGGGGTTGCTCCAGAAGCCTGAGGTCTGGATTTCACCGCTCGGTCCCCAGGCAACCCAGATCGCACCGAGCGGATCGGGCAGGCGGGTCGAGTTCGACCAGTTGAAAATCTGCGCGCCGGGACCGCGTGCCTGGGTGGAATTCTCGACGACCTGAATGGACGCGTTGAGCCCCGCCGCTTTCCACATCTCGACCAGGATCTGCCCGGCCTCCAACGCATTGGTGTAGTAATTGGCCTGCGTGCGGTAGACGATCGGCTCACCCTTGTAGCCGGCTTCCGCCAATAGGGCTTTCGCCTTTGCCAAGTCGAATGGCAGCGTGCGTCCTTCGACGAACATTTGTCCGTACTCCGGAAAGTTGTGGCTCGCTGGCACGACTGCCTTGCCCTGCCAGAGTGTCTCGACGAGCTTTTTCCTGTCGATCGAGAGGCACAGGGCCTGACGGATGCGCTTGTCCGACAGCACCTTGTCCTTGGTATTCATGGCGAGGACATGAACATTCGCCAGAACGACCGAGCGGACGTCGATGTCGGGATAAGCGGCAACGACGGGTTCCTGGTCCGGCGGCACGTTTGTGATCAGGTCGTAGTCACCTGCCACCAAGCCTGCCACGCGGGCCGCCAGTTCGGGGACGCGCTTGAACTCCACGCGTTTCGCAGTGGGCCGGCCCATGAAATACTCGTCGAACGCCTCAAGGACCGTCGCTTCCGAGGCGTTGTGGGAAACGACCTTGTAGGGACCGGTGGCAACGGGCTTTTTCGAGAATGCCTCGAAGCCCATTTCCTCGTATGCCCGTTTGTTCACGATCCAGGCGCACCAGGACGCCAGGCGCTGCTCCAGCAGAACATCGGGCACCTTGGAGCGAAAGCGAACCGTGTAGCGGTCCACGACCTCGACGCTGGCCAGGGTCCCGAAATATGCCCGCCCTCCGGGGATCTGGGGCTTATCGCCGTAAAGCCGGCCCTCCCGGAACGTATAGGCGACGTCGTCTGCCGTGAGCTCGTCGCCGTTATGGAACCGGACGCCCTGTCGCAATGTGACGAGCAGTTCCATTGGTGACTTGCGCTCCCATGCGGTGGCCAGATGAGGCTTGAGTTCAGATCCGCCGCCGTCCGGCGCCCCCAGAAAGTCACGACGGATCAGCGTATCGAAGATCGAGTAGGTCACGCGTGTTCCGACATTTGAGAGCTCACGAGCCGGCTCCAGGGTAGCTGGAAGGTCCGCCACCGCGACAGTGAAAGTCGGTCTGGTATCGGAAGCGGCGCGGAGCCTAGATGCGGGAAGGACCAGTGGAACAGCAAGCGCGCCGCCCATGAAATCACGACGAGAGATTGCGAACATAGTGTCTCCGGATGATTGATCAGCCAATCAAAGGCGTCCGCCCGGGATTACCCGCATTAGGCGACGTCTGAGTGACAGCGCGGAGATGCAGTCGGCTGAAGAAGCCGTGGATCATCCAGCAGAATCCCGTCAGGACGAGCAGCCAGGACAGAGCGCAGGCCGGCGGTGTCAATGAGGCCAACAGGGAATGGCGGCCATTCCGGCCCGGGAACAGAGCGCGGCTGTCCGACCATGACCGCGCATCGAAGCCCGGCACACTGCACAGCCGCCACTCGCGCAACATCCGCATCGGCTTGCCAGAGACGGAACCATGTCGCTCCCGCGAACCGAGCTTGCGGTCCTAGGTCCGGATCTGACAGAAAGGCCAGAACGGCAATATCCGCATCGTGGCTGCGTGCCGCCGAGATGAGTGCGAGGGAGCGTAAACCGAGCATAACCCTTTCCCGGGCAGTCGCGACCGATTGCGCAATCGCGGACAGAGCATCCTCGGAGCCGGTCCTTACATCGAGAAGCAGGCCGCCTGGTTCGGAGCCGCGAACTGCCTCATCCAGCGTCATGAGACTGGGAACATGCTGCTGCAGGGTTCTGTAGCTCAGGTCCTCAACAGCGTGCTCTAGTCCCGCAATCCGCGTCAGGTCCGCATCATGAAAGCACACCAACCGGTGATCGGCCGTCATGCGTATGTCGACCTCGATCGCATCTGCGCCAGCATCCAGCGCAGCCCGTACCGTGGTCGCCGCATTCTCCGGGCCGAGTCTGGCACCGCCACGGTGGGCGATCACCAAAGGACGGTTCGTCGGCGCTTGCTGCCAGCTGAACATGGTCAGCTCCGATGATTGGAGGTAGGATCGAGGCGGTCGCGCAGCCAGTCGCCGAAGATGCTCATCGAGAGTGTCGTCAGGAAGATGAGAATGCCGGGGATGACGGCAATCCACCAGGCATTGAGAAGGTAGCGGCGGCCCTCGCCGAGCATGAGCCCTAGGGATGTCCCTGGTGGTTGAACACCAAGGCCCAGGAACGACAGAGATGTTTCGAGCAGAACCGTGCCGGGAAAATTGATCGTCGCCTGAACGACGAGGGGCGCCGCCATGTTCGGCAGGAGATGTCGCAGGACGACACGGCCGGACCTGGCGCCGAACGCCTCGACTGCCCTGATGTAGTCCGCCTCCTGTTCGGAGATCACCAGTCCTCGCGCGAGGCGCGTATAGCGTTCCCACCCATCGACACTGACGAGGACGATGAAAAGAAAGATGTTGTTTCCGAAGAACGCCAGCAGCGTCAGTGCAAGGAAAAGAGCTGGGATAGAGGCCTGGATGTCGACGAGCATCATGATGATCTGGTCAAGGAAACCCTTCGTCCGGGCAGCCAGGAGGCCGAGCAAGGTTCCGACCAAGGCGCCTAGGACCGTGCCGCAGACCGCAATGAGGATCGAGGTCCGGACTGCGTAAACCAGCCGACTCAGAAGGTCGCGTCCAAGATTGTCGGTTCCGAGCCAGTGGCGCTGATCTCCTCCCAGAAACGCCGGCGGACGAAACCGCGCGGTCAGGTCCTGGGTCGCGAAATGGGTCGGCGCTACGAGATCGGCGCAAAGGGCAACGACCATCATCAGGATCAGGAATGCAGCGGAGGCGATGACAAGCACCGGGGCCGCCATACGTGGGAACACGTGGATCCGTTTTCGCCGTTGCACCAAGAGGGTCAGCATTGTCATGACGCCCGCCCTTTCCCTCGTGCGCGGAATCCCCCGAGTCGGGGATCGAGGATGACGTGGAGGACGTCGACCATCAGGTTGGACAGGATCATGATTAGCGTCACGGTAAGGATGACGGCCTGGACGACGGGCAGGTCACGCGTGGCGACTGCGTCCACCAGCAGGCGGCCCATGCCGGGCCACGCAAAGATCGTTTCCGTAACGGCCGCGCCTGCCAGAATATTGCCGATCTCGATACCCAGGAACATGATGAGCGGCACGGCTGCGTTCGGAAGGGCGTGGCGCACAACAATGCCGAGCGGGCGGACGCCCTTGCCTCTGGCGGCCCGGATGAAGGGCTTCGTCAGCACTTCCAGCATCGCTGTTCGCACGAAGCGTGCAAGCCGTCCTGCAAGCGGCAGGCCAAGGGTAAGGGTCGGCATGATCAGGTTGATGGGACCGCTCGACCCCGCCGAGGGCAGAACCCGCAGTTTCAAGGCGAACAACAGGATCATCAGGACTCCCAGGAAGAACACGGGGATTGAGTAACCAAGTACCGCGAAGGACATCACGAAGCGATCGATGGCGCTGTTGTGGCGCACCGCCGCCACGATGCCGAGCGGGACTCCGACCATGAGGGCAAGAAGGAGCGCTGCGGTCCCGAGAAGAAAGGTCTTGGGGATTGCTTCCAACACGACATCGAGGGCAGGGCGGCTGTCGGCGAAGGATCTGCCGAACTCGCCCCGTGCGGCTCCCATGACGAAGCGGATGTATTGCTCACCAAGGGGCTCGCTCAATCCCCAGAGGACGCGGTATTGCTCGACAACGTCGGGAGGCGTCTCTGGCGGCAACATGATGGCGACTGGATCGCCGGCAAGGCGCAGAACAATGAAGACGGCGCTGACGCAGACGAGGAGGGTGACAAGAGACCGCGCAAGACGGGTGACCAGGAAGCGCATAAAAGGTGGAGCCGTCATCGATGGATGTTTCGATACGGGGTCGCACCAGTCTGTGACACTATGATGAACGGCACCGTGCGGTGTTGGCGCGAAGAATAGTTGTCACATAAGCACGATAGATACGAAGGCGCCTTGCATCGTTACCGGATAATGGAGACGAGGAGCTGCCATGAAACAGCCGAAGGCCATTCTCGCGGAGGAACCCAGCGTGATGCTCCGTGTCCGAGAGGCACGGACTGACAGGAACGTTACTTTCGGCTCCTGAAGAGAAGGCATAACCTCGGTTTCGTTTCCGGGCTTGGCAGGCCCATCGTAGCTGGCAGGTGCTGGCCGAGGGGGACGTCACCACAATCCCGCGATCTATGGGCCCCTGGCAGAGCCTCGTGAGGGGGATTGGTGGCAGGAATGGGTCAGCTGCCTGGCGTCCCGCTTGAATGCGGCCGCGCCGGAGGATTCTCGGCGCAGCGCCCGGGTACTATGCTTGGGCGCCAGGGCACGAGACGTCCAAGGTCTCCAGCTCCGTTCGCGAACGTGGTGCCGTTCGCGAGTTTACGGTCTTGGGAATGTGACCGCCTTGGGCGATATCTATGCCAGGGCAGACACAATTGAGGTCGTCGTGCAACAAAGAAACATCGACCTTCCGCTGCTGAAGAAGCATCGCCTTCGCGATCTCCTGGGTTCGTCGTGGCGCCACAAGTGGGCGGTCGGTGGATCGGCGCTTCTTGTCGCCGTTGCGATCTTGCTGATTGCGCGCTGGCTCTATGGCCCAGAAGTGGTGGCCTACAGCGTGATACGCGGGGATCTCGTCAAAACGGTCGTGGCCAGCGGCCATGTTGAAACGCCATACCGGGTCGAGATCGGCAGCCAAATCACGGGTACGGTCCAGGACGTGCTGGTCGAGGAAGGGCAGAAGGTGACCCGCCGCCAGCCACTCATTGCTCTTGATCCGACGGAGCTGCAGGACGAGGTCGTTCGTACCGAGGGTGCACTGGCGGAGGCGCAGGCACGAATGCGGCAGATGCGGGAGGTCACCCTTCCGGCCGCCCAGGAGGCCTTGAAGCAGGCCCAGGCGACCCTGGTCAACGCACAGGCGGCTTATGGGCGGGCTGAGCAACTGGCCCGGGGAGGCTATGGAAGCCAGGCTACGCTGGATGATGCCACCCGGGCACTCAACGTGAGCCAGACTTTGGTCCGCTCGGCCCAGCTCCAGGTCTACACCGCCAGTCCGGGAGGCAGCGACTTTGTCATGGCGGAGACACAGCTCAAGCAGGCGGAGGCGAGCCTCGCAACTGCCAAGACCCGGCTTGGCTATGCCACGATCAGGGCGCCGCGGGACGGGACTCTCATCAGCAGAAGCGTGGAGCGCGGCGCGGTGGTCCAACCCGGCAAGGCGTTGCTGATCCTCGCTCCCGAGGGCGAGGTCCAACTCGTAGTCCAGATCGACGAGAAGAACCTCGGCCTTCTGAAACTGGGCCAGGACGCGCTCGGTTCGGCGGATGCCTACCCCAACGAGCGCTTTCCGGCTCGCCTCGTCTATATCAATCCCGCCGTCGACATTGCTCGCGCTTCGGTCGAAGTGAAATTTCTGGTTCCCGATCCTCCGCCCTATCTCCGCCAGGACATGACCGTTTCCGTGGACGTCGAGGTGGATCGCCGTCTCTCCGCCCTGATCGTGCCGGCGCGCGTGGTGCACGAGCCCAATTCCGCATCCCCTTTCGTCCTCGCCGTGCGCGATCATCGAGCACGTATGCAGCCCGTGAAGCTGGGCCTCCGCGCGGGCGACAGGATCCAGATCGTTGAAGGGGTGACAGCGGGCGAAAAATTGATCCCTGTAGGTTCCGGAGTGAGGGCTGGGCAGCGGGTGAGGCCGATTGCGCCATGAAGCGTTGGCTCCCATTCGAATGGATCGCGGCCCTTCGGTTCCTCGCCGAAGGGCGCATGCAGACCGGCTTCATTCTCGGGGGCATCGCTCTTGGCGTGGGCGTCATCGTTTTCATGTCCGCAATGCTGGCCGGGCTCCAGGCCAACTTCATCAAAAGGGTCCTGACCTCTCAGCCCCAGATCCAGCTGTTGCCGCCTGACGAGGTGGCGCGTCCGCTGCGCGGCGGGACTGGGGTTGTCGAGGCCGCCATTGTCCAGCGCCCGACCCAGCGCATCCGGTCGCTCGACCAGTGGCAGAGCATCCGCACTCAAATGCAGGCACGACCGGATATCGTCGTGGTTTCTCCGACCGCATCCGGGGCCGCACTGGCCATAAGGGGTGACGCGAGCCGCTCGATCACCCTGACGGGCATGGAGCCGGAGCACTATTTCCAGATCGTGCGTCTGCCCGACTACATTGTGTCCGGCGAGCCCCGGTTGGGAACGGACGACATCCTGGTGGGAACGGAGCTCGCCAAGGAGTTGGGAGCGACGCTCGGCGACAAGATCAATGTGACGACCGCCGCCGGCGGTTTGCGAACCCTGACCATCCGGGGGATCTTCGATCTCGGGAACAAGGGGGTCAACGGGCGCAGCACCTTCGTTGCGCTGCGGACCGCCCAGAGTCTGCTGGACCTGATCGGTGGTGTCACGACCATCGACCTGACCGTCACCGACATCTACGCCGCCGAGGCGATTGCGCAGGAAATCAAGGCGGCCCTTCCGGTGGAGGCGGATAGCTGGATCGCCACCAACGCGCAGTTTTTCACGGCTGTGCGGGCACAGCAGAACTCCAATACGCTGATCCGACTGTTCGTGGGCCTGTCAGTCGCCTTCGGCATCGCGGCTGTCCTGATTGTGTCCGTAATCCAGCGCTCCAAGGACATTGGCATTCTGCGCGCCATGGGCACCGCGCGCGGCCAGATCCTGCGGGTGTTTCTGATCCAGGGCGGCGTCTTGGGCTTTTTAGGCTCGCTCGTGGGATCGGCCATGGGCGCCGGCGCGCTGACGCTGTGGCACGCTTATGCGCGGCAGGTGGATGGGAGCGAGCTTTTTCCGCTGCTGCTGCGGCCCTCCCTGTTTGTCGCGGCGGCGGGATTGGCGACCCTGACCGGCATCATCGCTGGCATTGCGCCGGCCTTGCGCGCCGCACGCCTCGATCCCGTGGAGGCGATCCGTGGCTGACCTGCTGCTCCTCGATAATATCCGCAAGTCGTACAATATCGGAACTCCGATCGAGACAGAGATCCTGCACGGCATCAATCTGACCGTCGGGACTGGCGAGTTCGTAGCGATCATGGGTCCCTCGGGTTCGGGCAAGAGCACCTTGCTCAACATCATCGGTCTGCTGGATCGGCAGACATCGGGCCGCTTGGTCATCAACGGCGCCGATACGGCTGATTTATCCGACAGCGATCTTACGCGATTGCGGGGACACAGCATCGGCTTCGTGTTCCAATACCATTATCTGATCTCGGCCTTTACGGCGCTGGAGAACGTCATGATGCCCATGCTTGTGGACCGGAGACATCCCGATCGCGAGATGGAGCAGCGCGCATCCGAGCTCCTCGAGCTCGTTGGGCTGTCCAAGTGGCGCAACAATCGGGCCACCAACATGTCTGGTGGACAGCAGCAGCGAGTCGCCATCGCTCGCGCGCTTGCTATGGATCCTCCCCTGATCCTTGCCGATGAGCCGACCGGCAATCTCGATACCGTCTCCGCCGACGGCGTCTTCGAGATGATGCGACGCTTCAACCGTGAACGCGGAACCACTTTTCTGACCGTGACCCACAACCTGGGCCTGGCCAAGCGCTGCGACCGAATAATCCAGGTGGTGGACGGGCAGATCGCCGGCGAGGCGAGCGCCAGGAGCGGTCTGGGATGACGGAGCGCATCGTGTCGCAACGACAGGCCCGAATAGAATGTGGCGCTGCCGTTTGGCCCCAGCGCAAGTCCAGCTCGCGTGTGACCGCTGCCAAGGGTGCAATGGAACCGTTGCCGTAAGGTCACATGCGGTAGGAAAACCTGCCTGTGATCGCCGATCCGGTGGACTGTAGGGCAGCCAATCTTATGGTGCCCCCGACGCTTCGGGCCACTTGATGTGTGCCTCGGCACCATCAAGAAGAATCATGTTCCAGACCGTCCATTTTCTCGTCGAGCAAGGTCCAAAAATCTCGACACCAACTTTGCCGAGAGACACCGGTCAGGCCCGTAAGGTCGGCGCTCGCACCCAGAGCCACGCCCTCGAGGGCGATCTCACCAAGAAGTTCGACCCGTATTCAGTAGTGAGGGGCCGGCGGTGACGGGATCGGCGACTCCGGTCCGCGCCTCCTACAAGGTTCGACGGCACAGGCAAATCAGCAGAAATAAACGGAGAGGGGCGATGGAATATTCTGGAAAGGTTCGAAATTCGGGCAGATCGAGCCTACGGCACCTTGCCCTGTCCGCCGCCTCCACTCTTGCCCTGATTGCTCCGGCCCATGCGGTGAACCTCAACGACCCTGCGGAAGCAGCGGCGGGCGGAATTGCAAACTATTGGGACACGGGAAACGCCCTCCCCAATGTCGTATCCATATACAGCATGGAACGTGGGAGTTGGTGCACAGGAACCCTGATCAACAGCCGCACGGTCCTCACCGCCTCTCACTGTCTCATTAATGAAGATACGGGCCAGGTCTTCACGTACCCGTCCGTCCCGCAATTCCAGGTCCGGTTCGGAAGCAATTCCGCGATCGGAACGGTCGACGACCGGGGGCTCAGCGGCGTCTATGCGCACCGCAGTTACCCCGCGGATGGATTCGGCAATAACGACATTGCCCTGCTGTCGCTCAACGCCCCGGTTACCGGCATTAGGCCCGTCACGCTCATCGCACCTGGCGATCCGCTTCCGGCGATTGGATCGGTTGTCCTCATTTCGGGCTACGGCGCCTCCGGCACCGGCACGAGTCCTGACGTGAACGACGATGGCAAGCGACGGATTGCCTACACCAACATCGGCGCGTACGCGCCGACCGAGGCTGGCAACCCCAGGTCCATCGCGGCGCAGTTCAGGATTCCGGGTTCACCCGACCAGCCTGATCGGTTCAATTTGGACGCGCAGGGTGTTCCGGTTCCGCCCCTGCAGGGGCAACCTGGTCCAGGCGACAGCGGCGGGCCACTCTTTCTCGTCACCGAGAACGGCCTCATCCAGATCGGCACTGTCATCGGCGGAGGAAGCGGCTATGGGGCTGTCGATTTCTGGACCCCGGTGCAGGACTATTACGCGTGGATCCTTCAGAACAACCCTCTGCGCTGGACCGCGGCCAAGTTGGGCGTCTTCAACTGGAGCAATCCGAACGCATGGTCCGACACTCTCGGACGAAGCGAGGTGCCGAATAATCAAGGCGGCACCTTTGCCGGATATGGTGAAGTCGGCCGGTACTACGATGTGTCACTGGATAAGCCTTCGGTCATCACGACGGATATGGACCCTACGGTCGACAGCGTGACCATCGTCAATACGCAGGCTGCCCTCAGCATTCCAAACCAAAGGGTTCTCACGACGGTCCTTGATACGTCGATCCTTGCCGGCACCTTGCAGGTCGATGGGCGCCTCAATGCGCAAAATGTCTTCCTTCAAGGCGGTATCCTCGGCGGCTCCGGCACGATCGGAGCGACATGGCTCGTGAATTCGGGCGGCACAGTGGCCCCGGGTCAGGCATCCAGCCCGGGAATCCTTACGATCGCCGGGCACTATGTGCAGCAGGCGGGCGGTACACTGTCGATCAGGCTTCTGGGCGCCTCCTCGGATCGTCTGGCAGTCCAAGGTTTCGCATCTCTCGATGGAACATTGGCTCTGAACGGCAGCGCGACCAGCGTTGATCTGACCAGGAGCCACACCGTGCTCTCATCCGATTCTGGGATCAGCGGCCGGTTTTCCCGTGTGACGTCTAACTTTCTGTTCCTCGACCCGAACGTCACCTACCAGTCCGAGCTGATCAACGTGACCTTCGTACGCAATGCCCGGCCATTCGATGGAATCGCAGCCGATGCTACGGACGATGCGGTGGCCGATGCCGTGACCGGGCTCGGACCGTCGGACCCAATCTATACTGCCATCCTTACCAGCACGAGCGCGCAGGATGCCCGCAATGCTCTGGATGCTCTGTCGGGCGAGGCTCATGCCTCGGCGTCAACGGTCGCCTATGGCAACGCACAACTTATCGGAAATTCCATCCTCTCCCGCCTGAGGGAGCCACTGGCCGGCCGTGCCCTGCCGCACCTGGCGCAGGGCTCCTATGCGGCAGCCTTCGCCGCCGATGTTTCTGGTGGCAACTTGCAACCGGTCCCGGTGACGCCTGTTCCGGACCGGCGCCGCTATGCCCTGTGGGGCGAGGGCTTCGGCTCCTGGGGTAAGATCGGCTCTACGGCAAACACGTCTGGCCTGAACCTGTCCACAGGCGGGTTCGTCCTCGGCGCCGATGCACAGGTGAGCGACGGCATCCGCCTCGGACTGGCAGGTGGTTTCATCCGCACCTCCTTCGATGTCGACCGCCTCCTGTCCTCGGGCTCCAATGAGAGCGTGTTCGGCGCTCTCTACGGCTCCACGAACTGGGGAGCATTCGGATTGCGCTTCGGCGCAGCCTATGCCGGGCACGATATCGACACTCAGCGTACCATCGCGTTCCCGGGCTTCGCCGATGCGACGAGCGCCGCCTATGATGGCGCAACCCTTCAGGCGTTCGGCGAGGTCGGCTACCGTGTCGCTGCCGGGGGACTCCAGTTTGAGCCGTTCCTCGGCGTCTCTGTCCTGCGTCTGCACACCGGCAGCTTTGTCGAAAATGGCGGTGCAGCCTCCCTGTTCGGCGCCAGCCGCACCTATGATCTCGGCACCACGACAATGGGGTTGCGAGCTGAGGCACGGCTGAGTCAGGAGGTGCCGCTGACTCTCACAGGTCTGCTCGGCTGGAGGCATGCCTATGGGGATGTGGAGCCCGAGGCGCTGCTGGCGTTCGCGGGCGGAACATCGGCGTTCAACGTGGCCGGTGTACCAGTGGACCGCGATGCACTTGTGGCGGAGGCGAAGCTCGACTGGCAGGCTTCTGATGCAGTGGGCTTGGGGATCAACTACAATGGTCAGATCGGTGAAAGGGCGCAGGACCACACCCTCAAGGGCCACTTCACTTGGAGGTTCGGGAGCTATTAACTCGGACCATGTCGCACATTCGAACCTGGCAACGAGTTGAGCGATATCCGCCCGGCACGCGCCGATCTTTCCATGGCATCCTCTGTCGAGCGCGAGATTGGGCCGTCTCTTACGGGAGGGTCACCTGCGGTACTGTTCGTCCGTGACGTGCTCCATCCAGTCGACAGCCGAGCCGTTGAGCTTCTCCTGGACGGCGATGTGGCTCATGGCCGTGGTGGTTGTGGCGCCGTGCCAATGCTTCTCGCCAGGTTCAAACCAGACCACGTCGCCGGGCCGGATCTCCTCGATGGGCCCGCCCTCGCGTTGAATCCAGCCGAGGCCCGATGCGACGATGAGGGTCTGGCCGAGGGGGTGCGTGTGCCAGGCCGTTCGGGCCCCAGGCTCAAAGGTCACCAGCGCCCCCGCAACGCGGGCCGGATCGGGCGGGCTGAACAGTGGATCGATCCGGACCGAACCGGTGAACCACTCCACCGGCCCCTTTCCGGAAGGTTGTGAACCACTTCGCTTGATCTCCATCATCATTCCCCTTCACGGATGTGCTTCTTCGACTCGCTGGCGTCGTCCTGCGCCAAACATTGGGCGTGCCCCTCAATAGCCGACGCGGCGACCGTGACAATCATGCCCGATGACATCGAGGCTGGCAGGCCTCTCAGCATCGGAGGAAGGCCGCTGCGCCACTCCATTCCGCACTAGGCGGCACAGCGGCATCTCTTACGCTCACTCCTTGAGCGATGCCATGTCGATCACGAAGCGATATCGAACGTCGGAGCGCTCCATCCGCTCGTATGCCTCGTTGATCTCGTCCATGCGGATCGTCTCCGTCTCCGGCAGGATGGTCTTGCGGGCGCAAAAATCAAGGAGCTCCTGCGTCTCTCGAATGCCTCCGATCGACGAGCCCGCCACACGCCGCCGTCCCAGCAGGAGCGGAACGGACGACATCTCGTCGATTGGGCCGATCTGCCCGACGATCACGAGCGTACCATCCACGTCGAGCAGCGGCAGATACGGGTTGAGGTCATGCTTGCTGGGAACGGTGTCGATGATGAGATCGAAGCTGCTGGCAGCCTGCGCCATGGCGTCGGGATCGGTCGAGACGAGAAGCCTGTCCGCTCCGAGGGCCAGCGCATCGGCCCGCTTGTCGGGCGTGCGACTCATGACCGTCACGTGCGCCCCGAGGCCCGATGCGAGCTTCACGGCCATGTGGCCGAGACCGCCGAGGCCGATCACGCCAACGCGGCTGCCCGGGCCAACACGCCATGTGCGCAGGGGCGAGTAGGTGGTAATGCCCGCGCACAGCAGCGGGGCCGTCCGGGAGATGTCCAATCCCTCCGGAACCCGCAGGACGAACTCCTGGCGGACCACGATGTGCTTGGAATAACCCCCGTGGGTCATCTCCTGCGTGAGGCGGTCGAAGCCGCCATAGGCGCCCGTATTGCCTTCCCGGCAGAGCTGCTCCTCACCTCGGCGTCATCGGGCAAGGTCCGCGTCAGCCAGGTGTTCCATGCCACGGGGGCGGGGCGCCGACAAGGTCACCGATGAACGCCCGGCGTAGATTGATCAGAGTGTTCGAAGCCAACGGCGATGATCGCCACATCCCAGCTGCGTCGCATAGGCGGGATGCGGTCGCATGGGCCGGCAGCCTCTCCCCGGTTCAGGACCTGGCGGGCGTTGGTTCCCTCCCTGGTTTCAGTCTGCGGGGCGAACGCCGCACCATTCCGCTGCGAAGAGTGCAATTGCCTTTGTCACGCGCCGCAGAGAAGGGAGGGACACGCGCTCGTCGATGGCATGAATGTTTTCCGCCACAGGTCCATAAACCAATGCGGGCATTCCCGCGTGTACAGCATATACCGCGGCATCCAAATAGCAGGCCATGACATACGCTTGCAACGGCGGGCTGCCGGGCGGGTTGGCGCATGCGTGTGCTCCGGCGAGAACCGTCTCCGCATCGGACCCCGGTCGAAGAGTATAGCCTGCATGTGTCACGCCGACCCAATCCACGACGGGCTCCAGGCACCGCCGCACCAGAGGGTCCTCCGTTGCAGCCCCGGCAACAAAGGCTTCGAACTCCTTCATGCGGACCCCGGGCTCGTCCCCGGGATAGAAGCCGATGCGTCCCTCGAATCGACAGCACGATGGGACGGATGCGATCCACTCACCGCCATGAATCGTCCCGATTGTCAGGGCCGCGGGGTTGTCCACTTTGTCGAAGAACGGCCGTGTCGCCCGTTCCTCATTCCAACGAGCCTCAAGCCTGCGCAGGTGATCGATCAGCCGGATTGCCGCATCGAGCGCACTCACTCCACCGCTGACGTCGCGCGGGTGAGCCGGGGTCCCATTGACCGTTATGGCGAATTTGATGACGCCGGAGTTTGCCCGAACGAGCTTTTCATCGGTCGGCTCAGGGATCAGCACCGCGTCGGCGACATGCCCGCTGGCCAGCGCCATCGCTGCTCCATTCCCCGTGATCTCCTCCTCCACGACCGAATGGATCTGGACGGGAGCCATCAACTCAAGGCCGGCGGCCGTGATCGCATCGAGAGCAAAGATCGCAGCCGACAGGCCCGCCTTCATGTCCCCCGAGCCACGGCCGTAAAGCCACTCTCCCAGTCGTGTCGGCGTGAAGGGCGGATATCGCCAACGCTCCGGCTCGCCGGTGGGTACTATGTCGACATGAGCATTCAGGATGAGGGATCGTCCAAGGCAGATCGCCGGCTCGCGAACGCCGATAACGTTCCAGGAGTTTTCATAGCTGGTCGTCGTCGGAGAAAAGGCTGGATGCCGGCCAATCAAAGACGGATCAATCGTTTGACGTTCGACCCGGTATCCTCTTCCCTTGAGCGCCGCCTCGACGAGCTCCTGCACCTCTGTTTCCCGCCCTCGCAGCGAGACGCAACGCACCAGGTCCGAAAGAAACCCGATCTGGGAGTCGAAGGCGGCGTCAACGGCGGCGACGATGCGGTCCCGATGGGCCTCTGAAAGTGCGTCCGTGCGAGAAACGTCCTTGTTCGGCGGTGTCATGTTCAATGAAGCAGCCTCTGCGGATATTGACGAGTGCGATGGCGGAGCACTGCACCGACTGACCTTTCCTGGTGTCGGAGGAAAATGCCTGTCAGTGTCTTTTCACGATCATGTCCCGGGCAGGGGTGTAATGCAGGCCCTGGGCCTCCGCCACGGGCCTGCAGGTGATCTTTCCGTCGCATATGTTCAAGCCCGCCAGCAGATGCGGATCCTCCTCCATTGCCGTGCGCCAGCCCTTGTTTGCGATGGCCAAAACAAAGGGTAGCGTCGCGTTGTTCAGCGCAAAGGTCGAGGTTCTGGCAACAGCTCCGGGCATGTTGGCGACGCAGTAGTGTACGACCCCGTCCACCACATAGGTCGGATCGGAATGGGTTGTGGGGTGAGAAGTTTCGAAACACCCACCCTGATCGATCGCAATATCGACGACGACGGCTCCCTGCTTCATGGTGCCGATCATCTGGCGGCTCACCAGCTTTGGCGCGGCAGCCCCCGGAATGAGAACCGCGCCAATGAGAAGATCGGCCCCCTTGACCAGCTCCGAGATGTCCGCGCGCGTGGAGTACACTGTGGAGATCGCGCTGCCGAACTGGTTCGACAGGCGTTTCAGAGCATCCGGGGTCCGGTCGACAACCGTCACCCGCGCGCCCATGCCAATAGCGATGGTGGCCGCATGAGTGCCCGATACGCCTCCTCCCAGAATAACCACGGACGCGGCGGGGACGCCCGGAACGCCGCCGAGCAGGATACCGCGTCCCCCCTGGGCTTTTTCCAGTGCGTGGGCACCAACCTGCGGTGCGAGTCTGCCAGCGACCTCGGACATCGGGGTTAGCAGGGGCAGGGCGCCGGTGGGGGAGGTCACGGTCTCGTAGGCGATGCAAACCGCTTTTGACTCCATGAGGTCGCGGGTCTGCTCAGGATCGGGTGCAAGATGCAGGTAGGTAAACAGGACCTGTCCCGGCCGTAGGCGCTTGCGCTCCTGCGCCTGAGGTTCCTTGACCTTCACGACCATTTCGGCTTCGGCGAAAATCCGGTCCGGGCCATCGACGACCTCAGCACCGACGGCCATGTAATCCTCGTCGGGAAGGCCGGCTCCGAGGCCGGCACCGGACTGGATCATGACCCGGTTCCCGTGATGAACCAGTTCCTGCACGGACGACGGAGTGAGCCCCACGCGGGCTTCGTTGTCCTTGATTTCCGACGGTACGCCGATAAGCATAAGGTTGCCTCCTCATCTGGAATGGGGCTTGGGCCCTCTTGTTCAGACCATTCACGAAGCCGGTGACGCTCTACGCGGCGGCAGTCCTCGCACTGCCCGCCGCAGAGCTGATATTAGAGCGTCGCGCTTACCGCCTCCACAGCATCCTTCGTGGCGGACACGATAATATCTGCTTCTTCCCTGGTCAGGCACAGCGGCGGAGCGAAGCCGAGAATATCGCCCTGCGGCATGGCACGGCCGATGATTCCCCTTTCGAGCAAGGCAGCCGTAATGCGTGGCCCCACCTTCTCGGAGGGGTCGAAGAACGTGCGGTCGTCGCGGTCGCGGACGAACTCCACGGCGGCCATCAGCCCTTCGCCGCGCACCTCGCCGACGAAACGGTTGGAGCCGACCGCTTCGTTGAGCGCCTGCTTGAAATAGGAACCAACCTCACGGGCATTGGTGACGACGTCGAGCTCGTCCACCATCTCCAGGTTGGCAACGCCTGCCGCCGCACAAAGCGGGTGGGACGAATAGGTCCAGCCATGGCCTATGGGGCCATAGGTGTCCGATCCCTGCTCAAGGATGCGCCAGAGCTTCTCAGAGACGATGACGCCCGAGAGCGGCGCATAGGCTGAGGTCAGGCCCTTGGCGATGGTGATGAGGTCCGGCTTGATGTCGTAGTGGTCGGATCCGAACATGCTGCCAAGCCGCCCAAACCCCGTGATCACCTCGTCTGCGATGAGGAGAATATCGTATTTCGCCAGGACTGCCTGGATTTTCTCCCAGTAACCCTTCGGCGGCGGCACGATGCCGCCTGTGCCGAGCACCGGCTCTCCGATGAAGGCTGCAACGGTATCCGGACCCTCGGCCTGAATCAGCTCTTCAAGCTTGTCGGCGCAGTATTGGGAGAACTGCTCCTCGCTCATGTCCCGGTCGGGCCGGCGGAAATAGTAGGGCGCTTCTGTATGCAGGATCGGCGCGAGCGGCAAGTCGAACAGGTTGTGGAAGGCTGCAAGACCGGTGAGGCTGCCGCTCATCAGGCCCGAGCCGTGATAGCCGCGCCAGCGCGAGATGATCTTCTTCTTCTCGGGCCGTCCCAGCACGTTGTTCACGTACCAGACCAGCTTCATATTGGTTTCGTTCGCATCCGACCCCGACAGACCGAAGAACACGCGGCTCATGCCTTCCGGGGCGCGGTCGATGATCATCTTCGCAAGACGGATCGAGGGCTCGGAGCCGTGGCCCACATAGGCATGGTAATAGGGTAGGGCCGCCGCCTGCTCCGCGATGGCATCAGTGATCTTGGTCCGGCCGTAGCCCACGTTGACGCAATAGAGGCCCGCGAAGGCGTCGAGGCTCCGCTTGCCGTGCCGGTCGACGATGTAAACGCCCTCGGCGCCGGTGATGATGCGGTTCGGCGTCTCTCCGCGCGCATGCTGGGCCGTGTGGGTTGAGGGATGGAAGAAGTGATCCCGATCCCAGGCATTGAGTTCGTTTTCTTGGATCTTTGTTTCGTTCAGCATTGCTGGCTCCGGATCATTGAATGTCAAGGCAGAGGTATTTCACGTCGGTGAAGGCTTCGATGCCGTGGCGGGAGCCTTCGCGACCGAGGCCGGATTGCTTCATCCCGCCAAAAGGAACAGGAGACCCGGTGATCTTCACCCGGTTGACGGCCACCATGCCGTATTCGAGGGCGCGGCCCACCCGCAGGGCCCGTGCGCCATTGTCGGTCACTACATAGGCAACGAGGCCATACTCGGTGGCATTGGCCCTCGCCACCACTTCGTTCTCCGTGTCGAACGGCGTTACGGCAGCAACCGGCGCGAACGTCTCTTCGCGCATGATCAGCGCGCTGTCAGGCACGTCCGCGAGTAGCGTCGGCGTCACGAAAAGTGGACCTGCAGCCTCGCTGTCCTCTGTGATACGGCGTGCGCCACGGGCGAGAGCATCCACGACCTGCGCCTTCGCCTTCGATACGGCATTGGCGTGCATGAGCGGGCCGATTTCCGTGTCCTGATCCAGGCCCGGCCCCACCTTCAGCCGGGCGATGCGCTTGCCGAAAGCCTCGCAGAAGGCGGAGTAGATCGAACGCTGGACATAGATGCGGTTAGCGGCGAGGCAGTCCTGGCCCGAGGTTGCGAATTTCGCCGCCATGGCAATCTCGACGGCCTTATCCAGGTCGGCGTCATCGAACACGATCAGTGGTGCGTGGCCGCCCAGCTCCATCACGAGGCGCTTCATAGTGGCGGCGCAGCGCGCCGCAATCTTGCGCCCGATCTCCGTGGAGCCGGTAAAGCTGACGATGCGGACGCGCTCGTCGTCGCAGAAGCGGTTGGCAATGGCTTCGGCATCGCCTGTCACGATGTTGAGAACGCCGCGCGGCAGGCCGGCCCGTTCTGCGAGCTCCACGAGCGCAAGTGCGGAAAGGGGAGTATACGAGGACGGGTGCGCAACCACCGTGCAACCGGCGGCGAGGGCCGCCGCGGCCTTGCGTGTCAGCATGGCCGCGGGGAAGTTCCACGGCGTCAGAAGGGCCGCGACTCCGAGGGCCTCGCGACGCACCAGCATCTCCGCGCCGGGCAGGTGACTCGTCACGCCCTCCACGTTCAGGCGCTTCGATTCTTCAGCATACCATTCCACGAACGATGCGGCATAGGAAATCTCTCCGAGGGACTCGGAGAAAGGCTTGCCCTGTTCGAGCGTCATGATGAGGGCGAGGTCGTCGCGCGCGTCCAGGATGAGCCCGTGCCAGGCGCGCAGGCGTGCAGCGCGTTCCTGTGGAAGCAGGGCCTTCCACGCGGGCAGGGCACGGGCGGCGGCATCGACAGCCCAGCCGGCGGCATCGGCCCCGAGCCTGGACACGCGGGCAACGTTGAGGCCAGTGGCCGGATCGTTGATCTCGAAGCGTACATCCCCTGGGGCTGCGGTCCAGCGGCCGTCGATATACGCCATTTCGCGGAGCAGGCGGGGATCCCGCAGACGGCTTAAGGCCGGGTGGGCGTCGGCTTTGACGGGTATTGGAGCAGTGGCCGTTGTCATCGCGTTCATGCGTCGCCCTCCTTCGGATGCCATAGGAGGGAAGCTACCGCTTCAGGCAGCGAGAGGATTTCGGTTCTTCGGCAAAAGAGCAGAGAATGTCTCGGTTTTCAGGGGGCGCACTGGAGATTGTCTCGCGCAGGCTCCTGTTCTCCCAGGATCGAGCTGAGGAACTCCCGAGTGCGGGGCTGTTGCGGATTGGTGAAGAAGCCATTGGGCTCTCCCTGTTCAACGATACGTCCCCTGTCGAAGAAACAGACCCGGTCCGACACCTCACGGGCGAAGCGCATTTCGTGCGTAACAAGGAGCATGGTCAGGTCGTGCTCGCGTGCGAGGTCGCGGATGACGCCAAGCACCTCGCCGACGAGTTGCGGATCGAGCGCGGACGTCGGCTCGTCGAACAACAGGACGCGCGGACGCATGGCGAGCGCCCGCGCGATGGCGACACGCTGCTGCTGTCCGCCAGAGAGCTGACTCGGGAAATGATCCCTCTTGTCGTAGAGACCCACCATGCGCAGCAACTCTGTGGCGCGGCTTTCAGCCTCGTCCCGCTTCATCTTCAGAACCGCAACCGGCGCCTCGACGATATTCCGCAGGACGGTCATGTGCGGGAACAGGTTAAAGCTTTGAAAGACCATGCCGACATTGCAGCGAATTTTGTGAAGGTGCTTTTCGCTGGCCATGAACGGACCGCGCCCGTTTGGCTCGTGATAGCTGATCCCATCCAGTTCCAGGTGTCCTTCCTGAAACGGCTCGAGCGTCATCAGAATGCGCAACACGGTGGATTTGCCGGAGCCAGAAGGGCCGATCAGCGTCACCTTCTCGCCGCGTTGAACCTCGAAGTTGAAATTGTCGAGAACGGTCAGCGCACCGAAGCGCTTGGTGACATTCTCAAAGCGGATAATGGGTGTCATCGCAGGGGAATCCCACTTTTAGGCAGGGCTCTTTCGACCAGATAAATCAGAGCCGAGCAGATAAGGGTCATGGGAAGAAAGATCAGGCCCACCATCGAGAGGGGCACGAGATACTCGAAGGTCCGCTCGCCGATCATATTCGCGAGACCGAGCATGTCGAGCACCGTCACGACCGACAGAACGGGCGTCTCCTTCAGCATCGAGACCAGATAATTCCCCAGGGCCGGAATAATACGCGGGATCATCTGCGGGACCACGATATCGCGGTAGGTTTGCATCCGGCTCAGGTTGAGGGCCGTCGCTGCCTCCCACTGGCCGCGTTGGACCGCGTCAATGCCTCCGCGGTACACTTCGGACGTATAGGCCGAATATTGCAGGCCGAGCGCGAGAGCGCCAGTCATGAAAGCAGGGAGGACGATTCCGAAGTCAGGCAGCACGTAATAAAGAAAGAAGAGTTGGACCAAGAGGGGCGTATCGCGGATGAATTCGGTGAAGCCGGCCACCGTCCAGGAAATGACTTTGATCTTGCTGCGGCGCAGGAGGGCCAGCACGAGTCCGAGCACGAGCGCGATGGCGTACCCTACGGCGGCGGCCTTCAGGGTGACCAGCAATCCGACGCCGAGGATTGGCAGGATGGACAGCGCAAACGTTAGTGGTGTCGACGTATCCCAGGCGTAGCCGTACATCATGTGTGGGCACTCCTGGGAAAGGCCGGGCCGCGTCTCAGCTTCATTTCGATGAATCTCACGATCAGCATCAGGCAGAGAGCGATGATGAAGTAGCCGAGCAGCGTCAGGGTATAAACCGTGGTGCTGTCCAGGGTGATGTTGCGCATGGACTGCGCCTGAAACGTCAGATCCGCGATCGAGATCAATGAGACCAGGGCTGTGTCCTTGAGATTCTGGATGGCCAGGTTTCCGAAGGGAGGCATCATTTCAATGATGGCCTGGGGCATCGAGATATGCCAGAGAGTGTAGCGCTTGCTGAAATTCAGCGCCCGCGCCGCCTCAAGCTGCGTGTGCGGCACTGCGAGCAGAGCTCCACGCACGACCTCGGCCCCGAACGCGCCGGTGAGAAGCGACAATGTCATGATGCCGGTCGTGACCGGATCGAATGAGACGCCGACCAGCGGAAGCGCGTAGTAAAACCAGAACAATTGGACGAGAAGCGGCGTCCCGCGAAACAGCAATATGTAAACAAAGGCGAGGCCCGCCACAAATCGATTGCTCGATATGCGCGCGATTCCGGCGATGAAGGCCAGGATCACGCCGAAAGTGATCGAGGCGAGCGAGATCATCACCGTCACCTGCGCCCCTTTCAACAGGGGGGCCAGATATTGTGTCCATGTCATCGTCGACTCCTCCTTGCGGGCGCTTCCCGGCCAGCGCGGGCGGCGCTGGCCGGGAGGTTCGAGCGATGCAGCGGGTCACTTTCCGGCGCAGAGATCGGCGACGTTCTTGGCGGCCGCAGCCTTGATGCTCTCAGCGCTCAGGCCATAGGATGTGAGGATCTTCTGGTAATCCTCGGTCTTGCGGAAATCGACCAGTGCCTTGTTGAAGGCATCGTGAAGGTCCTTATCCTCGAGGCGGAAAGCGAAGCCGCCGTAGTTGCGCACAGGCTTGCCGTCGACGACCGGATCCGTGAAGGGCCGCACTTGCTCCACGTTCTGGCTGCCTTCCGCGAGCTTGGACACGGTCAGCTCCGTCGCTGCATAGGCATCGACGCGGGACTGCACAGTCGATGGCGCATCGGCATTGGCCTGAATGATGACAATCTGGCTGTCCTTGACGCCAACCGCGCGCAGGAAGTCGATATTGTTGGCTCCCGAGACCACTGCTACCTTGAGGGATGGATCCTTCGCGATATCAGCATAGGTGGTCAGCTTCTTCGGGTTGCCTTTCTTCACGAGAAGACCTTCGCCGTAGCTGGAATTCGGTTCCGTGAATGCCACCTGCTTGCAGCGTTCGGGCGAGATGTTCTGTTCCGCGGCAGCAAATGCAAAGCGGCGGGCCTTCAGGCCCGGGATGAGCGTGCCGAACGGTGTCACCGTCCAGTTCACCTCATTGATCCCCATGCGTTTCAGAACGGCAATCGCGACGTCGGGGCCAATGCCGGCGGCCGTTCCATCCTCTTTCATATAGCCGTATGGCACCTCGTTGGCGGTGGCACCTTGGATATAGCCGGCACTCTTCACCTCCTCGAGGGTGAGAGCCTGCGCCCCCCCGATGCTCGCGGTAAGAGCAAGAACGGCGACGCCATATTGGATCATTGTTTTCATAGGGTCTTCTCCTCTGGTGTTGTAAGAACCGCGTACCGGTTGATCCGGTTTGCAGCTTTCGCTGGCGGCATATGGTTCAGATCCTCTCCTCCATGGTCGCGACCACCGCGAGGCAGTCGCCCGTCTTGATGAGACCCGGGAAGTGCCGGGCGGCCAAAACCCCAGTGAGGGCAGCGCGATACTCGGCTGGGGCCTGCCCGGTTCGTCCGATGGGGTGAATGCGTGCCAACACGTCGCCCGCCCGCACCGGATCGCCAAGATCGATGCAGGGCTCGACGAGACCGTCATCCTCTGCGAAGCGGAAGCAATCGGCGGACGGCATGTCGAGCCAGCGGGTCGGCCCCGTCTCGGGCGGTCCGGGAACGATGCCCGCATGCTTGAGAACGTTCATGACGCCACGCTTGGCAATGCTTACTGTTTTTACGGAGGATGTGCCGCCGCCCGAGAGCTCCGTGGTCACGAACACCTTGCCCATCTCTTCCGCGGCCGTGTCATACATGCCGACAGCATCGATCTCGATCATGCGCATCGAGTAGGGCGCGGAAAAGGCCGCCACCGCCTCGAAGCAGCGCCTTTCCTGCGTCTTGTCGGGCAGCTCATGTGCGGCTGCATAGGGGAGAAAGTCCAGAGTGCGCCCACCCGAGTGGAAGTCGAGGACGATGTCGGCGAGCGGCAGCAGCGTGCGCTGAAAGTAGTCGGCGATCTTCTCCGTCACAGTGCCGTCCGGGCGCCCCGGAAAGCTGCGGTTCATGTTTCCCTGGTCGATGGGAGAGGTGCGGGTGCCGGCTCGAAACGCGGGATAGTTCATGGCCGGCACGATGACAACGCGCCCCTGAACGGCATCGGCGCCGAGCGTGCGGGCGAGATCGAAGAGTGCCACCGGGCCCTCGTACTCGTCTCCGTGATTGGCGCCGGTGAGGAGCGCCGTCGGACCGTCGCCACGCTTGATGACCGTGATCGGGATCATCACTGAGCCCCAGGCGGAATCGTCCCGGCTATAGGGCAGGCGAAGGAAGCCGTGCTGCACCCCGTCTGCTTCGAAATCGACGCTGGCAGAGATTGAGGAGGCGCGCTGAAGAGGCGTCACGATATTCATGGCTTCACGAAGAGCTGGCGTGGCACGTTGGACAGGCATTCGACGCCGGCTTCGGTGATGAGGATGCTTTCGGTGATTTCCAGTCCCATCTTCTCGAGCCATAGTCCCGTCATGAAGTGGAAGGTCATCCCGGGCTGCAATTCTGTCCTGTCCCCGGGGCGCAGGCTCATGGTTCGCTCACCCCAGTCCGGCGGATAGCTCAGGCCAATCGGATATCCGGTGCGGTTGTCCTTTACGATGCCGTAACGTTTGAGAACGGCGAAGAACGCATTGGCGATATCCTCGCAGACATTGCCTGGCTTGGCCGCTGCGAGGCCTTCCTCCATGCCTTCGAGCACGGCCTTCTCGGCATCGAGGAAGTCCTGGGTCGGCTTGCCGAGGAAAACGGTGCGCGAGAGCGGACAGTGATAGCGCTTGTAGCAGCCGGCGATCTCGAAGAAGGTGCCTTCACCCTTGCGCATAGGACGGTCGTTCCAGGTAAGGTGGGGAGCTGATGCTTCCTCACCCGAGGGAAGCAGAGGCACGATTGCAGGGTAGTCGCCTCCATAGCCGTCGACGCCCCGAAGAGCCGCGTCATAGATTTCCGCCACAAGATCGCACTTGCGCATGCCGGGCTCGACCGTTTCCACGATACGCTGATGCATGGCCTCGACGATGCGTCCGGCCTTCCGCATATAGTCGATCTCTGTCGGGCTCTTGACCGCGCGCTGCCAGTTCACGAGGGATGAGGCGTCCTTGAAGGTCGCATTCGGTAGATTCTTCGTGAGCGACAAATAGGCGGCCGCGGAGAAATAGTAATTGTCCAACTCGACTGCGATGACGCCCTTGTCCCAGCGGCGCGCCTCGATGATGCCGGACAGGAAATCCATCGGGTGGCGTTCCGTGGATTGCACGTAGTGATCCGGGTAGCTCAGGATATTGTCATGGGCGAGATAGGCGGTGCGCTTTGCGCCATTGGCGTCCTGGCCCCGGCCAAACCAGATCGGCTCGCGGTCGGGAGGTACCAGCACGCATTGATGCACATAGAACGACCAGCCGTCGTAGCCGGTCAGCCAGTGCATGTTGGACGGGTCGGTCACGATGAGGAGATCGATCCCAGCCATTTCCATCGCCTTGCGGGTCTTTGCGAGGCGCTCGGCATATTCTGCTCGGCTGAAATTGAGGTCGGGCGCGCTCACGGAAAGTCTCCGGTTGGTTCTTGAGTGTTGATGGACCTGCCCGCTCCGATTTGACGGGCGCGTGCATGGGCGAGGGTGGCAATGGCGGTATCTTGCACGCCGGTTCCAGTGAGGTCGCACAAGGTTATGGCCGCCGGGCTTTCGCGGCCGCGAGCCTGTCCGGAAATGACCTGACCCAGTTCAAGGAATGACTGGTCCGGTTCGATTAGTCCGGCTCGGATGGCATGATGCAACTCTCCGAGGCGGCGTGTTTGCGCTACACTGTCAGCAATGTAGGAGACCCGCGTCAGGGCCATAGGGTCGATCTCGTTCTTATGTTCGGAATCGGAGCCCATGGCGGTCACGTGTTGTCCCGGCCGCAGCCATTGCGCCTTCAGGATGGGCCGTTCGGCAGGTGTCGTCGTGACGATGATGTCGGCTCCGTCACAGGCGGCCTCCGGGTCCGGCGCGGCTTCGACCGCGATCCCGAGCGACATTGCGAGATTTCGCGCCGCCGCTTCAGCCTTGGCAACATCCCGTGCCCAGATGCGGGCTTGCTTGATCGGCCGAACGAGGGTGAGCGCTTCGAGCTGAAGATGGGCCTGGATACCGGCGCCGAGGATGGCGGCGCTTTGCGCATCGGGACGTGCCAGGTGCTTTGCCGCAACCGCGCCGGCAGCGGCGGTGCGCATGTCGGTGAGATATCCGTTATCCAGCAGGAGAGCCTCGGCAAGACCTGTCTTCGTGCTGAACAGGATCATGAGGCCGTTGAGGCTCGGCAGACCAAGCTTCGGATTGTCGAAGAAGCCCGGGCTTACCTTGATGGCAAAGCCGTCAAGGCCTGGCACGTAGGCGGTCTTCACGTCCACCTCGCCATGATGCTCGACGATATCGAGCCGCAGAATTGGCGGCATTACGACAGGCTTGGTGGCCAGGGCTGCGAAAGCTTCCTCCACGCAGGCCACCGCGCTGGCATCGAGCCGCACCACATGGCGGAGATCGGGTTCCGTAAGGATGAGCATCCGGGTCATCGCTCCCGCGCTCCTGCGGATATGGCCGTCTTGCTGTGGGCAATTACGATTTGCCGGTGCAATGTCTCGTCGATGTTGCGGCCCGAGATCAGGACGACGGTGGGCCCTCTGACATTGACCTTCTGCGCCAGGAGCGCTGCGATTCCGACTGCGCCTGCTCCTTCCACTGTTTCGCCTTCCGCAGAGAAGGCGTGGCGGATGCCCTCTGCAATTTCTTCCTCCGTCAGCAGCACGACGTCGTCGAGCAGATCGCGGCACAGGGCGAAGGTATAGCGGTTGTCCAAGCCGATCCCACCACCAAGGGAATCCGCCAGGGTTTCCAGCTCGTCGACCAGGGTTGGTTTCCCAGCGCGAAGACTCTCGTACATGGCGGCTCCGCGCTCCATCGAGATGCCGATCACCCGCGCCCGCGGGAGCCTTCCCTTGATCGCCACTGCAACGCCCGCAGCCAGCCCGCCGCCGGAGAGGGGCACCAGCACGAGTTCGGTATCGGGGCGAGCCTCGGCAATCTCGAGTCCGATGGTTCCCTGGCCCGCAATGACATCGGCATGGTCGAAGGGTGGAACGGCGGTCAAGCCATCCTCGCGCACCAGGCGCTCGGCTTCTTCCTGGGCGCTGTCCTGGGAGCGTCCGACGATTCTCACCTCAGCTCCGAGGGTTTGCACAGCGTCCACCTTGTTGGCGGGCACAAGCGCCGACATGCAGACGACTGCCGGCACGCCCTCGGCCTTCGCCGCATGGGCGAGCGCGCGACCGTGATTGCCAGTCGAGGCCGTAACAAGGCCGCGTCGCCGCGCCTCATCGGTTAAGGTAAGAACGGCATTTGTGGCGCCACGCAGCTTGAAGCTGCCGGTCGGCTGGTGAGATTCAAGCTTGAGATAGACTGGAACGCCGCACGAGGCAGAGAGGCTCTCAGACAATGTCAGGGGCGTGCGCCGAATCCGTCCGGCGATACGACTCTGAGCCTCTGCAATCCGGTCGAGCCCCACCACGGTCATGTCCGGGAACTTGCCGGGGCAACTGCAGCGGAGATATGCCAGATGGAGCCGGCACAGTCTCTCCATGCATCGAAGTGAACCGCCTCAAGGCCGAAGCTTCCTGCTGATACTGAGTGCATTCATCACCTTCTCTCAGGACAAAGTGATGGTGCGGTTCGCTCAGTTTCATGTCAATCGATATATTGTCATGAAACAATGATGGGCCACTACGCGATGGAGCTCACGTCGAAGACGGGCGGCAGTTGTTCGAAGGTGTCGCTGATCGACTGAAGCGCACGAGCCAGGGTCGCGTGAGAGAGGCGGCCGCCGATGCAAATGCGGATGCCGCCGGGACTATCTCCACTCGCCAGGAAAGGATCGGACGGGGTTACCGCGATGTGTTTTTGGGCCAGCGCGCGCACGAGACCTTCCTCCGTCCATCGGGGCGGAACTTTCAGCCAAGCGCACAGGGACAGGGGATGAGTCTGGGCAATGTGCTCCCCCAGGATATCCGCTACCATGGCTTGGCGTGCCCGCACCTCGCGGCGCTGCAGGTCGATCAGGTTACGGGCCGTTCCATCCTCGACCCACATGGTTGCGATCTCGGCAGGCAGGTTCGTCGCGCTCCAGGTCGTCACGCGCATGATGCTGGCGACCCGGATCGTGTATTGCGGCGGCACCACGAGGTATCCGACGCGCAGGCCGGTCAGAACCGACTTGGTGAAGCTCGTGACGAAGAAGCCGAGGTCGGGCAGAAGCTCGGTAATGGACGGAAGCGGCGTCTCGAGCAGCGGCTTGTAGACCTCGTCTTCCACCACATAGACTCCGTACCGGCGCGCGACGTCCGCGATGGCCATCCGCCGTTCGGCTCCCATCACGTGGCTGGTCGGATTGCCGAGGGAGGGAACGAGCACAAGTGCAGTCACCCCGCCCGCGGCGCAAGCCTCCTCGAAAGCTCCGACCAAGATGCCCTCGCGATCGGTCGGGAGGCCGCGCAGGGTGAAGCCGAGGACGTTGGAGAGACCGATGATGCCATGGTCCGTCAGATTCTCGGTCAGGACGATCTCGCCTGGCTGGACGACGGCCGCAACCGCCAGAAACAGGCCATGGGCCGCGCCATTCGTAATCAGGACGCGATCCTTTGCCGCCTCGACGCCAAGTCCTCTCAGCCATGCCTGTGCGGCGGCGCGATGACGGTCCAGACCCGCGATCGGACGGCAGGGGCGCATGAACGCGCTGTTGTCGCCCTGGGCAAGTTGCCTCATGACAGCGCGGGACGCCTCCTCGTGGGCCTCGGTATAGATCGCCCTGACGATGGAGAGGTCCACCGTCTCGGCCGGGTCGCGGTCGAGCATGAACCGATCGGCCTTCTCCGTAACGCGACTGCGGACGAAGGTGCCTCGGCCGACTTCTCCCCGCAGGTAGCCGCGCCGCTCGGCCTCCTTGTAGCTGAGGCTCACCGTCTGGACGGATACTCCGAGCTGCCGCGCAAGATCCCGGTGCGTGGGCATGCGCGCATGAGCAGGCAAAATATGCGCATCGATATCCGCGATGATCCTCTCGGTGAGGAGCTTGTGTTTTGTCGCCCCCTTGCGCTTGGTCAGCACGGGCTGCCAATCCACGAGGAGCGCTTCATCGAGACGGGTGAGGGTGTCTGGCTCGTCCGGGGAGCGGGGAAGCTCGCGCATAGGATTGTCTCGGGTGATTGTAATGGAGTAATCATTACATTGTGCCGGAACTCTGGGATAGCCATGAAACTCGACAAAATCGACCTGAAGATCCTTGCGGCTCTCCAGAGCGACGGACGTATGACGAAGCTTCGGCTGGCCGAAGCTGTTAACCTTTCTCCCACGGCATGTTGGGAGCGTCTCAGCCGACTTGAGAAAAGTGGGGTGATCACCGGCTACACGGCCCGCATCAACACGGACAGGTTCATGCGCCAGACCACGGTTCTGGTAGAGATCATGCTCAAAAGCCATCAGCAGGCTGATTTCCAGCGCTTCGAGGCTGCAATTCTCGAGGAACCTGCGATCATTGCCTGCGATGCGACCGGTGGCGGTGTGGACTACATCCTCAAGGTCGTCACTGCCGACATTGATGCCTATCAGAGGTTGATAGACAGGCTTCTGACGCTCAACGTTGGGATCGAGCGCTATTTTACCTACGTGGTCACGAAGAATGTGAAAGCCGCCGATCCGCTCCAGGGCTTGATGCGTGACTGAAGCGACGCGGAGGGCGGCGCTTGAGGCCCGGTCAATTCGCCACCTCTCGATAAGGAGGTTCGGGAGGACGGTCCGAGGTGTCGCTTCCCCCACAGGACGAAGCTGATCTCCCCGCGTGACGGTCCCGCCAACGGCATTAATTCGGATCTCTTGCAGGGACCCCGTTATCCTCGAGCCTGCTATGGGCGGACACGACTGCGTCCGCCACTGTGGATTTGAAGCGGGCGCGAGGCGGCCGTACGCCGTGAGTGAGCAGCACCCGCCGGATCGCCGGCCGGGCGCCGGCAATATAGATAACAGCGTTGTGCCGATGGGCTCTGCGCACGAAACCCTCGATGGTCGCGGCCGCCGTGCTATCGAGCACCGGAACTGCCGAGAAATCGATGACATAAGCCTTGGGATGTTCCGCAATCCGGTCGAGGGCGGCAGCAACCGTTGCGGCGGCGCCGAAGAAGAAGGCGCCTGAGATCCGGTAGACGACCACGTCCGGATCGGTCGCGAGTGTCGGGTCATATGGCACGCGACCATTGCCGTCTGCCGTATCCGGCCGATCCTCCTCCGGCAGGAGGCGGGGCTGATCGACCTCGACCGCCTCCGCCATACGCTGCAGGAACACCAGCACGCCGATGCCGAAACCTACCAGGATCCCTTCCGTCAGATCGCGAAAGACCACCAGCAGGAACGTGGCGAGCAACACCACGGCATCTCCCTTCGAGGCCCGGAGCAGCGTCGCGAATTCATGCTTCTCCGCCATGTTCCATGCGACGCTGGCGAGCACGGCCGCCAGCGCTGAAAGGGGAATGAAGGAGGCGAGCGGTGCCGCGACCAGCATGAACAGGAGCAGGAAGACTGAGTGCAGCATCCCCGCGACCGGGCCTCGCGCCCCAGCGCGGACGTTGGTGGCGGTTCGGGCGATCGTGCCGGTGACACAGATGCCGCCAAAAAGACCTGAGGCAATGTTCGCGAAGCCTTGCGCCACCAACTCGCAGTTCGAGCGATGCCGGCGCCCGGTCATGCTGTCCGCGACTACGGCCGACAGGAGGCTCTCGATGCCTCCGAGGAGCGCGAATGAGAGCGCTGCGGGGAGGAGTTCGGCCAGTCGCGCGACCGATAGCGGCGGCAGATGCGGGGCAGGCAAGGTTTGTGGAAACCCGCCGAAGCGGGTGCCGATCGTCTCGATCGGCAGGCCGAGAAGTTTGGTCGCAAGAGCGGCGACCGAGACAGCGATGATGAATGCCGGCCAATGCGGGCGGAAGCGCCGGATTGCGAAAATCATGCCGACACACAGTAAAGCCACCCCCATGGCATAGATATTCAGGGTCGGCAGTGCCGCTGCGAGCGCCAGGAGCTTGGGGATGAAGGGCCCGGGTTCCTTGTCGAGCGTGAGCCCCAGCAGTTCCTTGATCTGGCTCGCGAAGATAATGACGGCGATACCGGCCGTGAAACCGACGGTTACCGGGTAGGGGATAAACTTGATGAAGGTTCCGAGCCGCAGGAATCCGATTGCCAGAAGAAGAGCGCCGCTGAGCATGGTTGCGAGAAGGAGGCCGTCGACCCCGTACTGCTCGACCGTGGCCGCCACCAGCACGATGAAGGCCCCCGCAGGCCCGCCGACCTGAAACCGGCTTCCGCCCAGAGTCGAGACGATGAACCCTCCGACGATGGCTGCGTATAGGCCGCGATCGGGAGTTACTCCGGAGGCAATCGCGATGGCCATGGAGAGCGGCAGGGCCACAATGGCAACGGTGAGTCCGGCAACGGCATCGGCGCGGAGGTCTGCTAATCGATAACGCTCCCGCAGGACGGTGACGAGCTTCGGTGTGAACAGTTCGGCGAAGGTCGGTTCAACGGACCGTGCGGCCATTCCGGTGCTTTCTCCAGCCACTGAAGCGCCGGGGACCACTGGGAAAGGTCACCGCCGCGGACATTTTCGTCAGGAAGGACGGTCTGTTGACTTCACCTGCTTGAACCGCACACCTCTTCCGCCCCCGCGGCTCGCGACATTCTCGCCGATGAGTTCGATCCCGGCCCGATCGAACGCCTCGACAACCTTCGTGAGCGTCTCGACCACTCCTCGCACGTTGCCTGAACTCGCCTCCATGCGCTGGATCGTGGGTACCGAGACCCCGGCCATCTCCGCGAGCTGGCGCTGGTCTATGCCAAGGAGGGCGCGGGCAGCACGAATTTGTGCGGCGGTGATCAAGGAACGGCTCTCCTTTCACCCATCAGGTTTCAATGATGATTGCTGAAATGTGATGCTGAAGCAATCACTCCTGATGGGTAATGGGCGAACGTGGAAGCGGGAACGCTTCCCGGCCGATCGCGACCGCTTGGTTGGGCATCCAGCCGGCTGGAACCACGGCGAATTAGATCGCGAGCGCCTCGTCGTCCGCGTCGGATGGTTCGTTTTAAAGAACATTCCTCCTCCTGCAGCGTGCATTCTCCTTTGCTGTCGAGCCCTGAGAGGGAGGCAAGAACAGCTAAGAGAATCTCGATACTGGGGAGCATGTCCCAGAATCTGTCGATTTCAGCCGCTTCAAAATCAGCAGAGAGGAGGACTTTCTACAAAGAGACGACGGAGGAGAGGATTTTGCTTCAATATAAGCGTTCTATTAAAAGAACATTCTTGTTGACTGCGGCCGGGGGAGCATTAGGGTCCAAGCCTTCTTCGATCTTTAAGGACTCCTGACATGCGCCTCACCCGTCGTGCTGCCTTGCTCTCCACCAGTGCGGCTCTCTTCGGTCCTCTCCTCGCTCGCACATCCTTTGCCCAGGAGGCGCCCAAGCGCGGGGGAGTCCTAACCGCCCATCTGGGGTCGGAGCAGCGGATCCTGAATCCCGCATTGCGTGCCTCGACGGGAGTTTATCTCATCACCAGCAAGATCATGGAGGCGCTGGTCGACCTTGACGGACAAGGAAATCCGACTCCCGTTCTGGCGACCGCATGGGAGGCTACGCCCGACGGCAAGACCGTAACCTTCAAGTTGCGCCAAGGCGTTTCGTGGCATGATGGGAAGCCATTCACCGCCGCGGACGTGCAGTACACCGCCCTGGAGATGTGGAAGAAACACCTCAACTACGGCACACAGCTTCAGCAATATCTCGAGGCGGTCGATACGCCGGATCCGCATACGGCCGTGTTCCGCTACTCTCGCCCGATGCCACTCAATCTCCTGCTCCGGGCGCTCAGCGACCTCGGCTACATTGCGCCGCGCCACATTTACGAGGGAACCAATGTCCTCGAGAACCCGGCCAATACGGCGCCGGTCGGTACGGGGCCATTCAAATTCGTCCAGTATGAGCGCGGCCAGTTCATCGTTGCGGAGCGCAATCCGAACTACTGGCGTAAGGATTTCCCTTACCTCGATCGCATCATCTGGCGTGTGATCACCGACAAGTCGGCCGTCGCCGCCGCATTGGAGACAGGACAGATTCAGCTCAGCTCCTACAATGGACTGTCCCTGTCCGATCTCGATCGGTTGAAAGAGGACAATCGGTTCGAGGTCTCGACCCGCGGAATCGAGGCGAACGCCTTCAACAACACGCTCGAGTTCAACACGCGCCGCAAGGAATTGTCCGATGTGCGCGTGCGCCGTGCAATCGCCCATGCCATCAATGTCGAGTTCTTCATCGAGAACTTTCTCTATGGGCAGGCGAAGCCAGCAACGGGCCCCATCCCGTCGTCCTCCCCTGCCTTCTACCCCGGCGGCACGCCTCCTTATCCGTACGACAAGAAGAAATCCGAGGCACTCCTCGATGATGCCGGATACAAACGGGGTGCGGATGGGACGCGCTTTTCGCTGAAGATCGTGCCGATCATGAACGGCGAGGATGTCCCTCTGCTCGCCACCTTCATCCAGCAGTCCCTGGCAGAGGTCGGCATCAGGGTGGAGATCGTTCAACTCGATATTGCAGGAGCACTGACTACAGTCTATCGGGACTGGAACTTCGATCTCGCCACCGGATGGCACCAGTATCGTGGCGATCCCGCCGTCTCGACGACAGTCTGGTATCGCTCAGGCTCGCCGAAGGGCGCGCCCTGGACCAATCAGTGGGGCTGGCAGTCCGATAAGATCGATCAACTGATCGACCAGGCAGCCACGGAGATCGACCCCGTCAAGCGGAAGGCACTCTATGCCGAGTGGGTGAAGGCGGCGAACGAAGAGATTCCTGTCTGGATGATTACCGAGCGCCAGTTCTTCGCAGCCACCAGCAAGCAGGTTCGCAATCACCACAACGTGCCGCGCTGGGACTCCAGCGACTGGCACGACACCTGGATCGCCGCGTCCTGACCATGCGCGTCCTGCTTCTTGCTCTTCGCCGCCTTGCCGCCAGCCTGCCGACCTTGTTCGTCCTGCTGGCGGGATTGTTCCTTCTGCTGCAGTTTGCGCCTGGCGATACGGTCGACGCTCTCGTGGCACAGGTTGGCGGTGGCGATCCAACCATGATTGATGAACTGCGACGGCATTACGGGCTCGATGCGTCCGTGGCTGTGCAACTCGGGCGCTACGTCTGGCGTCTCCTTCAGCTGGACCTCGGGTTTTCGGCGATCTATGGCAAGCCAGTCTCCGTTGTCATCCTGGAACGTCTGCCGGCGACGCTCCTGTTGATGGGATCAGCCCTCAGTTTCGCTTTTGCGGCCGGAATGGCTCTCGGAGTCCTTTCCGCACGTCGCGTCAACAAGTGGCCGGACACGCTGATTTCCACCCTGGGGCTGATTTTCTACGCCACGCCGTCCTTCTGGTTCGGCCTGATGGGTATTGTCGTTTTTGCGGTGCAACTCGGATGGTTGCCGGCTGGTGGGTTTGAAGAGATCGGCGCAGGCTATACGGGCCTCCGACGCATCGCCGACATCGCATGGCACCTGCTTCTGCCGACCCTGACCCTGGCCCTTATCTTTCTGGCAACCTACCTTCGGATCATGCGGGCTTCGATGCTGGAGGTGATGAACCTAGACTACGTTCGGACCGCCCGGGCCAAAGGTCTCAGCCCACGCCGGGTCATCACCGCGCACGTAATGCGCAATGCTCTTCTGCCGATGGTGACCCTAATCGGCCTTCAGGCTGGCACAATGCTCGGCGGCTCGGTTGTCGTAGAGAGCGTCTTTGCCCTCCCAGGGCTCGGCCGACTGGCCTACGAATCCGTCGTCCAGCGCGATCTCAACACTCTCCTTGGTATCGTCTTCGTGTCAGCCCTGCTTGTGATTGCCATCAACTTCATCGTCGACCTTCTTTACGCGCGGCTCGATCCGCGCATCGTGGACTGAGGGCTGAGATGAGTGTCCTGAGACGCCTTGTGAGGAGTCCGACGGCAATGGTCGGCCTTGTGCTTCTCGTGCTGGTGATCGGCATGGCGCTGAGTGCGCCGGTGCTTTTCCCAAAAGATCCCCTTGGTCTCGCCGGGAGGCCGCTGCAATGGCCCTTGGCCAGTACGCGGTTCTGGTTTGGCACTGACACAACCGGGCGGGATATCGCCGCCCAGGTCTTTCACGGCGCGCGTGTTTCGCTCCTGATCGGGATTGTGGCAACGCTGCTCGCGATTGCCATCGGGATCGTGATCGGCGCCATCGCCGGCTACTATGGCGGCATTGTCGACGATATGCTGATGCGGATCACCGAAGCGTTCCAGACCTTGCCGAATTTCCTCTTGCTCCTCGTGCTCGTCGCGGTGTTCGGTTCCGACATCAAGACCGTGACCGTCGCCATCGGCTTGGTGTCATGGCCGGCTGCGGCGCGGTTGACGCGGGCGGAGTTCCTTTCGCTCAGAAGCCGCGAGTTCGTCCAGGCTTGCCGCACGCTCGGCATGCGTGACCTACAGATTATCTTCCGGGAGATCCTGCCCAACGCGTTGCCGCCGGTGATCGTCTATGCAAGCGTCGTCATGGCCATCGCCATCCTACTGGAAAGCGCATTGGCATTTCTCAACCTGTCCGATCCCAACATCCCGTCCTGGGGCAACCTGATCGGTACCGGCCGTTCTGTGCTGCGCACTCAGTGGTACGTTTCAGCTATCCCAGGCCTTGCGATCCTGCTGACTGTGCTTTCGGTCTCTCTGGTTGGGCAGGGGTTGAACGATGCCCTGAACCCGAGGCTCAAGCGGCGATGACAACAGTTCTTTCCATCGAAGGTTTGACGGTAGCCCTGCCACCCGGAGCCGACCGGCCGCATGCGCTTGAAAACATATCCCTGAAGCTGGATGCCAATGAGATCCTCTGTATCGTCGGAGAAAGCGGTTCAGGTAAGTCCATGACGGCAAATGCCCTTCTCGGTCTTCTGCCGGAGGGGGTGAGGGCGACGGCCGGAAGGATCCTGCTCGAGGGCGATGATCTGCTCACGCTCAGCGATACTGAGCTGAGAAAAATTCGTGGTGCAAGGATCGGCATGATCTTTCAGGAGCCCATGACCGCGCTCAATCCGCTACGGACGATCGGCGATCAGATCGCCGAGATGTTCCGTACCCATACGGATCTCGGCTCTGCCGAGATTGCGCAGCGGGTCGCGGGCTTGCTGAGGGACGTTCATATTCCTGATCCGGAGGAGGCGCGGCGCGCCTATCCGCATGAACTCTCTGGCGGCCAGCGCCAGAGGGCGATGATTGCCATGGCGCTTGCCCTCGAACCGCGCGTCCTCATTGCCGATGAGCCGACTACTGCGCTCGATGTCACGACCCAGGCCCAGATCCTGAAGCTCATCCGGGAGCTGCAGCAGCGCACGGGGACCGCGGTGCTATTCATTACCCATGATTTTGGTGTGGTGGCCGAAATTGCCGACCGCGTCGCCGTCATGCAACATGGCAAGCTTGTCGAGGAGGGGAGGGCAGAGAAACTTCTCAATCACCCCCGGCATCCCTACACCAAGGCACTGATCGCAGCCGTGCCGCCGCTCGCTCCGCCTCCTCCGAGGGACGTTGCCGCGGAGCCGATCCTTCGAATTGAGCATGTTTCAAAGACTTATCAGAAGCGTGGACTGCTGGCGCGTCACCGACGCATTACGCATGCCGTGCAGGATGCCAACCTCGTTCTGCCTCGAGGAGGCACTCTCGGCATCGTTGGTGAGAGCGGGTCGGGCAAGTCAACCCTTGCCCGTTGCATCGTGCGCCTGCTCGATCCTGACTCGGGCTCGATCCGTCTCGGCGAAACCGATCTCGCAGCTCTTTCCCGCAGAAGGATGCGGGAGGAAGCCCGCCGGATCCAAATGGTCTTTCAGGATCCCTTTGCCTCACTCAATCCGCGGCGCCGGGCAGGTGAACTCGTCGTCCAGGGACCCATCATCCATGGAGAGACGCCCGCGAGGGCCTTGGCGAAGGCCAAGGAACTCTTCACACTCGTCGGACTCGATCCGGAGGCTACCGAGCGCTACCCGCACGAGTTCTCCGGCGGGCAGCGTCAGCGCATCGGTCTGGCACGCGCCCTTGCGCTGGAGCCCGAAGTGCTGGTGGCCGATGAACCTGTGTCGGCTCTCGACGTGTCGGTTCAGGCCCAGGTGTTGAGCCTGCTTGCGGATCTGCGCCGCCGTCTCGGCCTGTCGATGGTGTTCATCACCCATGATCTACGCGTCGCCGCGCAGATTTGCGATCGCATCGCTGTTATGAAGGGTGGTGCCGTAGTCGAGGAGGGAACGGCGGCGGATGTCTTTTCGACACCGCGCCACCCCTACACACAGGCGTTGCTGAGCGCGGTACCCGGGAGGAACTGGATTCCGCCTGCCGGAACGAATGCCTTGCTCGCAGCATCGTGAGCATATCGCCACAACATTACCTCTCCATACCGCCCAAGGAGCACAGTCATGGCCCAGCCGCTTCCGATCATCGAGCGCCGCCGTATCGAAGCGGAGCTCCTCAGGGAGGTTTATACAACACTGGTTGAGCGCTACGGCAGGGAAGAGGCGAGAAGGATCGTCTCAGAATCCGTTCGCCGCTCTTCGATGGCACAAGCGGCGCAGTTCGCGGCTCAGGCTGTGGGAGGGACAAGTCTTCAGAGCTTCATTGATATTCAATCGAACTGGACAGCGGAGAATGCCCTTGAAATCGAGCCCGTCTACCGAGACGAGAGCCGATTTGATTTCAATGTAACGCGCTGCCGCTACGCCGAGATGTACAAGGCGATGGGCTTGGGCGAGATCGGAGGTCTCCTGTCCTGCAACCGTGACGGCTCCTTTTGTGAAGGCTACGACCCCAAGCTCAAGATGACCCGCACGCAGACGATCATGGAAGGCGCCAGTCATTGCGATTTCCGCTATCGCTACGAGTCGGATGCAAAGGCTTGACGATAGGTTATCGAAAAGGAGAGGAGGCAACGTGGACGATACGCGCATTGTTGCCCGTAGCCCCGCTCTCGCGCCCTTCGGCGAAGGGCTGATCGCCCACGAACGACATGTGGCACGTGATCTCGATATGCTCGGATTTCCCGCGCCCAACTGGCCCGTAGGGAGAAGCGCGCCGGATGGAAGTCCGGTCATTGACGTCCTTGTCGTCGGTGCGGGAATGAACGGCATTGCAGCTGGCGCATCCCTTATGTTCAAGGGAGTCCGAAACCTACGGATTCTCGACCGCAATGCTGTCGGACAGGAGGGGCCCTGGCTCTCCTTTGCTCGCATGGACACATTGCGCTCGCCAAAAAACCTTCCAGGACCTGCTCTCGGCATTCCATCCTTAACTTTTCGCGCCTGGTATGAGGCGTCCTACGGCGCGAGTGCGTGGGAGACCCTATACAAGATTCCGAATATCGTCTGGGCCAAGTATCTCACCTGGCTGCAACGGGTTTTAGATCTACCCGTCGAACATGAGGCCTTGGTCCGACGGGTCTCACCATTCGCCGGATTGCTGAAGGTTGAGGTCGAGGCTCGCTGTGGCGTGACGCAGCTCATGGCCCGGCGGGTTGTTCTTGCAACAGGCAGGGCGGGCGCCGGTGGCGAACGCGTGCCGGACTTTGTTGAAGCGGCACTTTGGCCGGATCTCGCCGCTCACACGAGCGAGGCCATCGACTTTGGCTCGCTGCGCGGGAAAAGCATCGGAGTGCTGGGCGGCGGAGCCTCGGCGTGGGACAATGCGGCGACAGCGCTGGAACAGGGGGCGGCACGAGTGGATATGTATGTCCGCCGCCCAATCCTTCCGCAAATCAATAAGGGCCGGGGTTCGGCCTCTCCCGGCTACTTCCATGGCTGGAATGCTCTTGATGATGCGGAACGTTGGTCTCTGTTCGTCTATCTCAACGATGCCCAGGCGCCACCGCCACATGAGACTGTGCGTCGGGCCATGCGGCAGGAAGGTTTCAACATTCACCTGGGCAAAGCTGTCGAGGTTGCCTCACGCCACGAAGGGCGGGCGAGGGTCTATATTCACGGAGAGGCGCATCCCAGAGAGCATGATTTCCTGATCGTGGGGACCGGCTTTGACGTCAACGCCGCCGCTATTCCGGAGCTCGCTCAATGGTCCTCCTCAGTGGCGCGCTGGTGCGACCGATATGTGCCCCCGGAAGAGTTGCGACGCCTTGACCTCGGCAACTTTCCTTACCTTGGTCCCGGCTTCGAACTTGTCGAGAAAAATCCAGGTCAGGATCCGGAACTGACGCATATCCACCTCGTCAATCACGGGGCCGCCCTCAGTCATGGCGCCGTCGCAAGCGATATTCCGGGTGTCAATGTCGCGGCGGAACGGCTTTCAACGGCGATTGCCGCTGGGTTGTTTCGTGAGGACATCGAGCCGATCCGCCAGGATCTGGAGGCATTCGATGAGCCCGAGCTCGAAGGAACGCCTTTCTTCGTGCGCTGACGACGCTGGCTATTCGACAAAGGCGAGTGCAACACCCCCAGCCTGCCTGTCGGGCACGATGATACGCCCTAAGTCCACATGTACACCCGTGATGTGGCCCGATTTCAGAGCCTCGGCAGCAAGTTTCAGCGAGCGCGTCTTCAAAGTCAGCGCCGCCATGCGGTCAGCATTATCGGTGACTGAAGGCGCCGCTCCGGCGAACCGTCTTTCGATCTCCGCCGGAGTGAGGAACATGATCGTCGCCTGTCCGGCGCGCAATGTGTATCCGCCCTGGATCTTGATGACTGCATCGGTGCCAAAGATGGTGCGGTAGAGTTCCGCTGTTTTTTCCGGTTCGGCGGCTGCAATCACGAATTCGATAATATCGAGGACCCCGTTAGGATGCCGCTGCCACTCATCGCGCCAGACGAGATCCGGCGTGAGATGATGACAGAAGAAGACCCGGCCGTTCGGGATGAGATGCGACCCAAGCCGCACGACCCGGAAGGTCGCGTTACGTGTCCCATCGGATAACGCAACCGGACGCGAGAATTCAGCCGGCTCCTGAACGGCGACGCCTTTGTCTACAAGGGAGCCGTGGAGGCCCGTCGAGTCGGTTGTCTTGAAGACAAGTCCCGTCAAGCCTTTTGGGTGTTTCCAAAGATCCGCGCGCTGTGTCTGGCGTCCATGTTCATAACCAAGCAGTTCAAGATAATTGGTCTTGAAAACTGCGAGATGATTGCTCGACCCCAAGGTGTGATGCCCGCGCTCAGTGAGATGAAATCCGAGGCGGCGGTAAAGATCGGCCGCAATGTCGAGGTGACCGAGCACATTGATCACCACGTGGTCGAGTTCCGGCCTGAACTGGATCATCACCTTGTTCCTGGGTCAATTGCGATCCCTGCACGCAATCATGCTCAGCCCCGACTTGCAATATCTCGTGTCGCGTTCCTGACTCCGGGTACGGCCCGAGACGGCCTCCCGTTTGAACTCGTGCGTGAATCTTCGCCTCACCGTTGTCCTCGAACGCTCCCTAATCCGCGGGAGCTTGCTGAAGGTGGCTGTCAATGCGGGTGAGGTTCGTTCATGGCCGGCGTGGCCAGGTCTCATCCGGAGATCGACAGGATCGGGCAATCCCTGCGCCCCCGGTCTTCGCTTTCTGCTCCGTCCGACCTGCCGGTCACACTGGAGCCATTCGCGCACCTCCTCTCGCTTCGGAGCTACGGTAGAGGCAACATCATAACCTAAATATTCAAGGGAGGTCTCTTGACAGTTTGGTTATGCAACCGGTTACATTGAGCGTGCGGACGGGGAGCTAACCCTTTGACGGCACGCAGGACCGGTATGCCGACGATCACCCAGGTGGCAAAAGCCGCTGGCGTATCCCGCGCGACCGTTTCCCGAACCTTTACACGTCCAGAGCTCCTGAGCGCCGAAACAATCAAACGTGTGCGGGACGTTGCCACGAGCCTCGGGTACACTCCTAATCAGGTCGCACGGGCCTTAAGCACTGGGCGGGCCGGCAACATTGCCCTCATCGTTCCGGACATCGCGAACCCGTTTTTTCCCCCGCTTATTCGCGCCGCGCAGGCTCAGGCCGACGAAATGGGATACGCCGTCTTTTTGGGCGACTCGGATGAGAAGCCTGACAGGGAAGATGTGCTTCTCACCAAGATGGCTGCTCAGGTAGAAGGTTTTGTGCTTGCCTCGCCGCGCCTCGCGGAGGAGCGTGTCCGCGCGCACGCGGAGCGTCGACCCCTGATCCTGATCAATCGCGACATCGAAGGTTTGCCCTGCATCCTCATCGATGTTCGTTCAGGGATCGCCGCTGCCATCGAACATCTCGCCGGCCTCCATCACGAGTGCATCGCCTATGTAAGCGGACCACCGGCGTCTTGGGCCAATCAGCAGCGTCAGCGCGCGGCCATCGAGACGGCCGAGAGGCTTAAGATCGAGCTCACTGCGATCCCGGCGCTCCATCCGACATATGAGGCCGGAAGACGAGCGGCGATCGAGCTCCTGAAGATGCCCGTTACCGCGGCAGTGGCTTTCGACGATCTTGTCGCCCAAGGCATCATGGCCGGTCTGGCTGATCTTGGGTGTCGGATCCCCGATGACATGAGCATTGTGGGATTTGACGATGTGCTGGCAGCCACAACCTATCCGCCCCTCACGACCGTTGCGGCGCATAGTGATGCCGCCGGGAGCCAAGCCGTCAGACTCCTCAACGGCATCTTGAAGAGCCATCGAAACCAAGCCGAACGCATCATGATCCCAACGGAGCTTGTTGTCAGAGCGACAACGGCGCGACCGAGAACTTCACACTCAACTGTAAGAACCATGCACCGCGCTGTGCAATCCTAACAACTCCACTGGAAACATACAGATACGATGAAACTTCATTTATCTCCGACAAAACAAGCGCTTGGGGCCGCAGCAGCGTCACTCGGTGCCGATGCCATCCGCTCCGCTATCGAGACCAAGGGCCACGCAAATATTGTTGTTGCGACTGGGGCAAGTCAGTTCGAGCTACTCGACGCTCTCGTGCGGCGGTCGGACATCGATTGGTCAAAGGTCATAGGCTTCCATCTGGATGAATATATTGGCATGCCGGAAAGCCACCCGGCGAGTTTCCGGCGCTATCTCCGAGAGCGGTTCACGTCGAAGCTGCCGACATTGGGCGTATTTCATTTCATTCATGGTGATGCCTCAGATCTGGAAACGGAAATCGGACGGGCTTCCGGGCTTATCAAAGCCAGCCCGATCGACGTGACTTTCGCCGGTATCGGGGAGAACGGTCATCTGGCTTTCAATGATCCTCCGGCCGATTTTGACACCGAGAGCCCTTTCCTCGTCGTTGAACTCGACGAGCCCTGTCGGCGACAGCAGTTCGGGGAAGGGTGGTTCCCAACGATCGACGATGTTCCACGCAAGGCAATTTCCATGAGTATCCGCCAGATCATGGCGAGCCGACTGGTGGTGCTATCAGTGCCGGATGCCCGAAAGGCAGAGGCAGTTCGCAACGCCGTCGAGGGGCCGGTCACCAACCTGTGTCCGTCGTCGATCCTCCAGCAGCATCCGAACTGCCATCTGTTTCTCGACGGCCAGTCCGCAAGCAAGCTATCGCCGGCTTCCATGAGCCGGGCCGTAGAAGCGTCTGAATAGAACTTCCCGGAACACACGGGAAGAATAGCCAGAGGAAGGAGCCAAATGACATGCGTTCAGAAATGAAGAATACGTTGAGTGCCGTTGCGTCCTTTGCGATCGCGGCCGTTCTGGCGACGAGCGCTGTCGCGCAGGCTCCGGCTCCGCCGAAGGAACCGCTCACCATCAGCATCATCGATGTTGCTGGTGACCTCCAGATCAGCCAGCCGGCCATCGAGAACTTCAAGAAGGCTCATCCGGAACTTGTCGCGCGCTTCGTCTTCACGAAGGCGACGGCTCCTGAACTCGCGGCCAAGCTGAAAGCGCAGCAAGATGCCGGACGGGTTGATATCGACTTCGTGCTGACGGGAAACGACGCCTTGGCGGCGGGCATGGAGCAGGGGATCTGGCTTGAAATTTTACCGAAGTATCAGGACCGCTTCCCGGACTTGGAGAAGCTCTATCTTCCCGGCGCCTACGCCATGCAGAAGATGGGCCGCGGCCAGGCATTCGTGATCGACTGGTATCCGTCCGGGCCCCTTCTGGAATATGCGCCTGACAGGGTCAAGGATCTTCCGGATACCGCGGAGGGGCTCCTTGCCTGGTGCAAAGCCCATCCCGGCAAGTTCATGTACGCACGCCCGTCTAATTCTGGCCCGGGCCGGACATTCGTTATGGGGCTGCCTTATCTTCTCGGCGACAAGGACCCGCTCGATCCGGTCAACGGCTGGGATAAGACATGGGCTTACCTGAAGGAGCTCAACAGCTGCATCGACTACTATCCGGCGGGCACGACCGCAACCATGAAGGAGTTGGGGGAGGGGTCGCGCGATATTATCGCGACCACGACAGGCTGGGATGTCAACCCGCGCTATCTCGGGATCGTACCTGAGGACTTCAAAGTCGGGACACTGAAGGGCTTTCACTGGGTCGGGGATGCCAACTACATGGCGATTCCGAAGGGTGTTCCCGCTGAGAAGGTGGATGTCCTACTCGCGCTGATCGCATACCTGCTCAAGCCGGAGCAGCAGGCATACATGTATGATCATGGATATATGTATCCGGGCCCGGCCATCCACAATGTTCCGCTCGAAATGGCGCCGAAGGAAAGTCAAGAAACGATCAGGAGGTTCGGTCGGCCGGAATACGAGCGCCTCATCGCTGACAATCCGGTCGAGCCGCCACTCGATGCAAAACCCCTCGTGACGATGTTCGACCGATGGGACCGCGAGATCGGTGGCGCTAAGATGAAGAAGTAGCGTCCCGTCAGGCTGTTTGGTTTGTCCTGTTCAAGGGTGGCTTCCCGCCACCCTTGAAAATGTTGGAGTGATGGGGCATTCGATGCAGAGTCATGGATTGTTCGATCTTCAGGTGAACGGCTTTGCCGGAGTCGATTTCAATACGGTCGGCCTGGATGCTGCCTCCCTGAACGAGGCTCTCGATGCGATGCTCGCAACGGGGGTAACCGGTTGCCTTCCCACACTCATCACGGCGCCGATCGGGGCACTGCTCGAGCGCTTCGCCACCCTCGACAGAGCGGTTTCAGAGTGCCGGCTCGGCCGGGTCATGGTGCCTGGCTACCACCTCGAGGGACCATTTCTCAATTCGGCGGATGGGTATGCGGGCTGCCATCCGCCGGACGCCATGATCGCCCCGGACGCCGAACTTGTCTTCGAGATCGAGGCCAGATTATCGCGTCCGATCCTACTGGTGACCGTCGCTCCGGAGCTGCCGGGAAGTGACTCCTTCATTCGGAGATTGACGGCGGCCGGAAAGATCGTTGCCATTGGACATTCGGCTGCCGATGCAGACACGGTATCGCGAGCTGTTGAGGCCGGCGCGCGCATGTCGACGCATCTCGGCAACGGTGTGCCGCAGATGCTCCACAAGTTGAACAACACCATCTTCGCGCAGTTGGCGGAGGACCGCCTTTGCGCGAGCTTCATCGCTGACGGAATTCATCTGCCTCGGCCCGCACTCAAGGCGATGCTCCGTGCGAAAGGGACTGGACGGTCGATTCTCGTCTCGGACGCCGTAGCCGCTGCGGCCACGCCTCCTGGAACCTATTCATTTGCCGGAATGAGCATCGAGCACGGCTCGGATGGAAGCGTCCGACTGCCGGGAGGCCATTATCTTGCAGGCTCCGCTCTGACCTTGGACAAAGCGATTAGCAACCTCGTGAGGTGGGACATTACGAGTATCGAGGATGCAATTCGGATGGCGTCGGACAATCCTCGAGCTCTGCTGACGCCCGCTCTGAAGGCTCACCGCTTGCCCATTCCTGCAACCGGTACAGTCACGTGGTCGGACGACCTGCAGGTTCTACATGTCGACATGGGGGACAACATGCACGGCAGTCAGGAGTGCTCGCACTCAGAGTGATCCAACCCGACCAACGGCCTGATGAATATCGAGTTCGTAGAAACCAAAACCAGAAGGGGAGAAGTCATGGGAATAGAGCAGAACAATGTCAGTCGGCGCACAATTCTAGGCGGGGGCGCCAGCATCTTGGCCCTGGCCGCCACGAACGTCCGCGCGCAAGGCCTTAAGCTTCCGACGGCGCCTGTTGCCCTCAACGTCATAGACGTGGGTGGTGCACTCGCCCTGATGCAGAAGGGCTTCGAAGAATATCGCAAGGCGAAGCCAAATCTTGTTTCACGGATCACCTATGTCAAGGCGCCTGCGCCGGAGCTCGCATCGAAGGTCAAGGCGCAGCAGGACGCCGGTCGTGTCGATATCGATATGGTGCTGACGGGAAGCGACGGGCTCGCAGCTGGGCTGGACCAGAACCTCTGGATCAAACTTCTGCCGACCTACGCCGACAAGTTTCCTGGCCTTGAAGAAAACTACGAGCCCGCCGCATTGAACCTGCACCGGGCGCAGGGGCAGGGCTACGGTATCGTCATCAACTATTATCCTTCGGGACCGCTTCTCGAATACGCGCCAGAACGCGTCAAGGACGTGCCGAAGACCGCCGAGGAGTTGCTGGCCTGGGCCAAGGCGCATCCCAATCGCTTCATGTATGCGCGTCCGGCAAATTCCGGACCGGGTCGGACCTTCATGATGGGCCTACCCTATATCCTGGGTGACAAGGATCCGATGGATCCGGAGAACGGCTGGGACAAAACCTGGGCTTATCTGCGCGATCTGAACCCCTACATCGAATACTACCCCTCCGGAACTGGGGCGACGATGAAGGAATTCGGCGAAGGCTCTCGTGACATGATCATTTCAACGACTGGGTGGGACATCAACCCCCGCGCACTCGGCATCGTTCCAAAGAGCGCGCAGATCGGTACGCTGAAGGGATTTCACTGGGTATCGGATGCCTTCTTCATGGTAGTCCCAAAAGGCGTCTCGGAGGACAAACTCGCCGTACTCGTGGATCTGATGGGTTTCCTGCTCAAGCCCGAGCAACAAGCCTTCGCCTATGATGAGGGCTACCTTTATCCCGGGCCGGCGGTGAAGAATGTACCGCTTTCGATGGCTCCTCAGGAAAGCCAAGACATTATTCGGGAGTTCGGGAGGCCGGAATACGCCGATCTTATCGCCGGCAGTCCGATCGAATTGCCGCTTACGCCCGACAAGATGGTCAAGGCATTCCGGCGTTGGGATGAGGAGGTCGGTTCGAAGAAAGGCAAATGAAGAGCCTCGACCGATCATCGATGATGGATACCGCCCGGCGCCGCCGCGAACGCGGCTCGCCGGGATCGCCGTGTAGTGGCAAAGCGCTGGGCAATTCAATTCAAAGCGACAGGACGGGGCAATAGGGATGAAGACGATCGCGCTGTCCGGCTCTGACATGGCAGCCGAGATTTCCGAACTCGGTGCTGAACTAGTCCGCCTGCGGGATAGGGATGGGAGGGACCTTCTCTGGAACGGAAATCCTGAAATCTGGTCCGGACATGCACCTTTGCTGTTTCCAATGGTCGGACGGGCGAAAAATGATCGGATCCGGATCGAAGGCAGGCATTACGAACTGCCGAAGCATGGTTTTGCAAGAACTTCCCGCTTCGCCCTCGTTGAGCATACCGGCAGCCGCTGCGTGTTCCGTCTTTGCTCGGGCGTCGACACTCTCGCTCACTATCCGTTCTCGTTTCGGCTCGATGTCGTTTACTCCTTTGATGGGCCGGTCCTGAACAACTACGCCATCGTGACGAATACCGACGAGCGCGCACTTCCAGTCTCGTTCGGGTTCCACCCGGCATTCCTATGGCCATTGCCCTACGGGGCGCCTCGGGGAACTCATGAAATTGTCTTTGAACGAGAGGAGGGCTCGTCGATCCGGCGTGTCCGGGATGGCCTTCTTACTCCGGTCAGGCATCCGTCTCCACTTGTTGGCGCCCGCCTTGCTCTGACCGATGCACTGTTTATCGAGGACGCGTTGATTTTCATTCCTGTTGCAAGCGGAAGCGTGACCTATGGTGCACCAGGAGCGCCCTTGCTCCGGATCGGCTTTTCCGGAATGCCGCATCTCGGGATCTGGACCAAACCCGGCGCCGGCTTTATCTGCATCGAACCATGGCAAGGGTTCGCCAGCCCGGAAGGCTTCGATGGCGAATTCTCTGAGCGTCCTGGCGTCATGACAGTTTCGGCCGGCAGCGAAGCCAGATTTGCCATGCACCTCTCTCTCGTCCCCCAATGACCTCGTGTCCATGGGTCATATGGCATAGTCCGGCAGATTCAGCAGGATCGACGACGTCCTGAAGTCCGGGGCAGCCACGGGTGGCGCGTCGACATGCCAGATCGCCCGCTGCAACGCCGTAGCTCCGGCTTGTCCTTAGTCGTATCGAGCCTCGTGTTACGACCATCCTCACCCACGGAAATGTCCGGCAGCTGGTGAATTTGTCCTGCTCGTACTTTGGCTTCGGCTTGCGCTCCAAATGATTCGGAGCGCAAGCACCCGTAGTCTGAACCAGGGACAGCCCATTCTCGTCGGTGTGCGACCAAAGGTCATTACGGGGAGTCCGCTTCGACTCCCTGGAGAGAGTTGACCCTGGGCCCGTGGTATGTATTCTGGTCTGACCAAGGAACAAGAAATGCCCGCTGATCTTGAAATCACGCGGCTTGGGGAAGGCGGCGGCAAGGGCTTCGAGAAGGTATTCGCGTTCCTGCGCGAACGGCTGCTCGAAGGCGCTCTGCGACCAGGCGACCAGCTTATCCCCGAGCGAGAACTTGCTGCGCAACTCGGTGTCAGTCGACCCATTCTGCGCGAGGCGCTCCGTGCGCTCATGGTGCTGGGCGTCGTTGAAATTCGCGGTCGTGCAGGAACGGTCGTCAGGCGACCGGACCTCTCCGTGCTCAACGACTTCTTCACCTTTGCGCTGGCACAGCAGCCGGACATCATCGACGATGTCATGCAGGCCCGTATAGCCATCGAATGCCAGGCAATTCGAATGGCAGCTGAGCGGGCGACCGTCTCGGATTTCGAAAAGCTCCAAAGGGCCCTCACACGCATCGTCGAAACGATCGACGATCCGGATGCCGGTGGTGATGCCGATTTCGAGTTCCACCGGGCCGTTGTGGCGGCCGGGAAATCGGAAACGCTGATGGCCCTTTACGATTCCATGGCCGGAATCCTCATGCGTTCGCACCATGGCCGGCGAGAACTCCTCCAGGTCTTCGATACCATGAAGACCTATCTCATCGAAGATCATCGCAGGGTCTTCGATGCAATTGTGGCCAGGGACCCGGAACTCGCGGACAGGGTCCTGCGCAAGCACTTCGCGATCGGAGACGACTTTCGCCGCCGTGCTGCCATCGGCGAGACGCAGCGGCGCAGCGCATCGTGACACACATCAAGAACGGGTAGGCACAATGGGACGAAGCGATCGACAAGGCACCGTTGCATTCATTGGCTTGGGCACGATGGGCCATCACATGGCGCTGAACTTGCTGAAGGCGGGTTACGCGGTGGCTGCCTATGACGTGCGAAAGGAAGCGATTGAAAGCATCGCAACCTACGGTGCAACCGTTTCGACGAACCCAGCCGATGCCGCGAAGGATGCCGATATCGCCATCTCGATGCTCCCCGACACTCCGCAGGTAGAGGAGGTCATCTATGGTGAAGGCGGTCTCCTGAGTTCGCCTCCGCAAGGGCGCCTGGTTGTAGACATGAGCACCATTTCGCCCGTTGCCGTCCGGCGAATGAACGCGGATCTCAAAGGCGTCAGCGTGGATTTTCTTGACGCACCCGTGTCGGGCGGACCGCTCGGAGCGAAGAATGCTGCGCTTTCGATCATGGCAGGCGGCGATCCCGAAGCATTTCGCCGCGCGGAGCCGTACTTCCAGGCCATGGGAACAACTATCATTCATGTGGGTGGCAGCGGCGCCGGCCAGACCGTCAAACTCTGTAACCAGCTTGTATGCGCGATCAACATCCAGGCGATCTGCGAAGCGCTCGCATTGGGACGCGCTTCCGGTGTCGACCTCGACCAGCTTCGGAACGTCCTCCTTGGTGGGTCTGCCTCCTCATGGATGCTCGACAAGCTTGGACCGGCCATGATTGCGGGCGATGCCTCGGCGGGGTTTCGTATCGACCTGATGTTGAAGGACTTGCGTCTTGTACAGGAGCAGGCCCTCTCTCTCTCCGTACCTCTGCCGGCGACAGCTCTGGCGACGAGTCAGTATGTTGAGGCTCGTGCCCACGGCGAAGGAGCGAACGGGAACCAGGCTCTCTTCCGGGTCTATGACCGCATGACCAATCAGGCAGAAGCCTGACGGTGAGCGCGGCATGAATCTCAACCTTGATTTCGGCGCTATCCTTGAACGATGGCCCATGTTCCTGGACGGCGCGATCCTCACCCTTCAGCTTGCCGCGATTGCAACGGTTCTAGGGGCTGCAATCGGAGTTCTAGGCGCGATCGGCCGCCGCAGCAACCATCCGGTCGTCGTGCGGATATGTGGCGCCTACGTCGAAGCGATCCGCAACACGCCGCTCCTGGTCCAGATCTTCCTGGTCTATTTCGGACTTGCCAGCCTGGGGCTGAAGTTCTCCGCCTTCTCAGTGGCGGCCCTCGCGCTGACGATCAATGTTGGGGCCTATGCGACCGAAATCATCAGAGCCGGTTTCGATTCCATTCCCCGTGGTCAGATCGAGGCCGCGGAGGGCCTCGCGCTTTCACGGGCACAGATCTACTGGCACATCGTCCTTCTGCCGGCCATCGAGAAAGTTTACCCGGCACTGACCAGCCAGTTCGTCCTACTGATGCTCGCATCATCGGTAACGTCACAGATTTCTGCCGAAGAGTTGACCGCCGTGGCAAACTTCGTGCAGTCCGACACATATCGCGCTTTTGAGACATATATTCTTGTCGCGGTAGCGTATGTGCTCCTTTCACTCATCATGCGTGTGGGTTTCTGGCTCCTGGGACTAGTGATTTTCCCGCGTCGTCGACGCCTCGGTACTGCTTTGTGAGGTAGGCATGATGGGAGGTTCGCTGAATATCAATCATCTCATGTTCCTCGGACAAGGTGCGCTCTGGACCGTCGGACTATCGGTTATCGCGCTCGTTGGCGGTGGCATTGCCGGCTTTGTTATTGCGCTATGCCGAATTTCCCCGAGCCCGTTCGTGCGCCTCATGAGCGCGGGATATGTTCAGCTCATCCAGGGTACGCCGCTCCTCGTCATCATGTTCCTCAGCTATTTCGGGCTGCCGGCAATCGGAATTCCGATCTCCCCGCTTGCCGCGGCCAGTGCCTCGCTGACGATCTATGTTGCGGCCTACCTCGGCGAAATCTGGCGCGGCTGCATCGAATCCGTCCCCCGTCCTCAATGGGAGGCGGCCGAAGGGCTCGCTTTGAGCCGGGCGCAAAGAATGACGAAAGTCATTCTTCCCCAGGCCGTACGGATCGCCACACCGCCCACTGTGGGATTCATGGTGCAGATCATCAAGAACACGTCTCTTGCCTCTGTCGTCGGCTTTGTCGAGCTCGCACGCTCGGGACAGATCATCAACAACTCGCTGTTCGAGCCATTTCTCATCTACGCCATCATCGCGGTCGTCTATTTCGCTCTTTGCTATCCATTGTCGCGACTCAGTCGCCGGCTTGAGCAACGTGGCGGCCCGGTTCGTATCGAACTCGAAACCGCCTGATCTGCGGGGGATTTTGCTCATGCAACAGAATACTTCTGTCGTATCGCTCAGAAATGTTGAGAAGAGCTTCGGCTCTCTCAAGGTTCTGGATGGCGTGAACTTCGAGGTCGGGCGGGGTGAAGTTCTGGTTATCATTGGTCGCAGCGGGTCCGGCAAGAGTACGGCGCTCCGCTGCATCGACCGCTTCGAGACGATCGACAAGGGCGAGATTGTCGTCTGCGGCCATCGCGTGAGCGATCCGAAATTGGACCTGCGCAAGTTGCGGCAGGACGTCGGGATTGTTTTTCAAAGCTATAATCTGTTTCCTCACCTGACGATTGAAGAGAATATCATACTTGCGCCTTGCGCCGTAAGGCGTCTTGGCAAAGCGGAAGCCAAGCCGAAGGCTCGGGAAGTTCTTGCGCAGGTTGGGCTCGAGGACAAACTCCATTCCTATCCCGAACAGCTCTCCGGCGGTCAGCAGCAGCGCGCGGCAATTGCCCGCTCGCTTGCGATGCAACCAAAGGTGATGCTGTTCGACGAGGTGACCTCCGCACTCGATCCGGAACTTACCGGTGAAGTGCTGAAGGTCATCGAAACGCTCGCTGCGAATGGCATGACCATGGTGATGGTTACGCACGAGATGGGATTTGCCAGAGGCATCGCCGATCAAGTTGTCTTCATGCATCGCGGCAAGGTCCACGAAACCGGTCCCGCGACCATCCTGACAACGCCGGCGACGCCAGAGCTTGCTCAGTTCGTCGGAACCGGGCTCTGAGAGAAACAAACAAACAGGTAAGGGAGACAACAAGATGATGAAACGCTCGTTCCTCGCAATTGCTCTCACGACGGTCTGCATGGCAGCATTGGGCGGCACGGCCGCGCAGGCCGACATGCTTGCGGATATCATGAAGGCGAAAAAGATCCGCATTGCGACGGACCTCGCTATTCCACCATCCGGTATGATTGACGCGAACATGAAGCCGACCGGATCAGATGTCGAAACTGCCCAACTTCTTGCAAAGGATTGGGGCCTCGAACTCGAGTTCATTCAGACGACAGGCGCGACCCGAATTCCCAACGTGCAGACGGGCAAGGCAGACATTATTATCTCGACGCTGTCGGTCACGCCGGATCGCGCTAAGGTAATTGACTTCACAAAGCCGTATGCGGCCCTGAAGTCCTCCGTTGGCTGCCTCAAGTCTGTCGATGTAAAGAGCTGGGATGAACTGAAGGGCAAGACGATTGCGGTGTCGCGCGGCACCACACAGGACACCGCTCTTTCGAAGATGAGCGATCGTGACCTTCGCCTCGCGCGCTACGATGACGACGCTACGATGGTAACGGCGGCTGTCTCGGGCCAAGCCGACTGCGTTGCGACCTCCGACACGATCATTAACCAGATCGGCGTCAAGAACTCGGCACGGCCTTTCGAGCCAAAGATCCTGATCCAGAACTTCGATCTCGCGATTGGCGTCCGTAAAGGCGAGCCGGAACTCGTCGCCAAGCTGAATGAATGGATCGCGACCAATCTGAAGAATGGCAAGCTGAACGAAATCTACAAGAAGTTCCACGGCAGCGAACTGCCGGCGGAAATGCGGAGCTGATTGCCTAGGAACCGGGTGGTGCCCTAGGGCACCACTCACCTGATCGCCAAAGTAGAGGAACTATCAATGCGTCTCGTCATCGGGTCGGATCATGCCGGCTGGAGCCTCAAGAAGACCGTTATCGAGCATGTTCGCGCGCTGGGACATGATGTAGTCGACGTTGGCTCCTTCGACGAAAATCCCGTCGATTTTCCCGACATCGCTCGCGAAGTCGCGCGCAAGGTCACTTCGGGTGAGGCCGAACGCGGCATCATGGTGTGCGGAACCGGCGTCGGTGCGTCCATCGCGGCCAACAAGATGAAGGGGATCCGGGCCGCCGTCTGCCATGATATTCACTCTGCTCACCAGTCCGTCGAGCATGACGATGTCAACATCATGTGCATCGGTGCTCAGATCGTCGGACCGTGGCTCGCGCAGGATTTGATATCGTCTTACCTCTCGGCAAGCTTTTCCACTGACGAGGACTTCAGGCGCCGCGTCGACAAGCTGCACGCAATGGATGCGGAAGGCTGAGGTTGCCTGACGGTTGGAAGGGAGCGCCAGCGACATGATCCTTGTTTTTGGATCAATCAACATAGACCTCGTCGCCCGTGTGACATCGATTGCTCGCCCGGGCGAGACGGTCTTGTCGCCGCGATATGATACATCGTTTGGAGGCAAGGGAGCCAACCAGGCTGTGGCTGCCGCGCGCGTTTCCAAGCCAGGACGTGTCGCAATGGCTGGTTGCATCGGAGATGATGCGTTCGGCCAATCCGCACGCGCCAATCTTGACCGGAACGGCGTCGCGACCGATCTTGTGATTGCTGGGATGGAGCCAACCGGTTGCGCGTTCATCTCGGTTGACGGACGTGGCGAGAACGCGATAACAGTTGCGAGTGGAGCGAATTCCTCGCTGAGCGAGTCAATCGTTCCTGCTTCGCGGCTGGATGCTGCGACGGTCGTCGTGTTGCAAATGGAAGGACCGTTTGCCGCATCGCTGGCAATCGCTCAGCGCGTGCGGCAGGTCGGCGGTCGCGTCATCTGGAATTTTGCACCTGCACTGCCGGATTTCTCGTCGGAGCAAATGCTCGAGCTTCTCGGGTCGACCGACGTACTCGTCGTCAACGAGCATGAAGCGAAGGCGGCAGCAAACCTTCTTGGTCGCATGTCGATAGACTATGAAGAGGCTGGCGCAGTCCTGTCGCGAGCCGGCGGGGGAATCTGTGTCGTTACAGCCGGTGCGCGGGGTGCTCTTGCGTTCTATCCCGACGGACGACGCGAGGTCGCTAAAGCCCATCCGATCGATCCGGTGGACACGACCGGTGCAGGCGATACCTTTGTCGGAATTTTGGCTAGTCGCGTGGAGGAGGGCTGGACGTTCGAGTCAGCCTTGATGCAGGCGGCCCGCGGCGCCTCACTGGCGTGTCTCACCTATGGGGCTCAAGAGGGAATGCCGACACGTCAGCAATTGGAATAAGAGAGAACGTGGCCTGCGCGTCGCATTCCTAAGTCATGATGCGATTGCGCCGTCGTCGTGCCCGGTAGCGCTCCTCGCTGGCATGTTTGTGTCACTCGATGGCAAGGCCGCCGAGCGCTTCCTGAATGGCGCTATGGGCCGCCGCCATTAGTTGGCGCCGAGACGTAATCATGCTTCTTCCCGTGCTCGAACCGTGCCCCATTGGTCAGTCGGATCGATCTTCGCGCTGCACCTGACCGCAGTCGGTTACGGGAACTGTTCCAATCGGTTCCGCCGGCACCATGGAGTGGGAGAAAGAGGAACCGTACACACGCTAGGTCAGGGGTCGTGCAGGGCCGACGTCTACCCGACGAGCTTGTCCGTCGGCTGACTGACGCCGCTCTCGTACCAGCCTTGGCTGCGGTTCACGATCCACACAACCGAGAGCATCACCGGCACCTCGATCAGCACTCCGACTACAGTTGCCAGTGCCGCGCCGGAGTCGAACCCGAACAGGCTGATAGCGGCGGCCACTGCGAGTTCGAAGAAATTACTGGCGCTGATCAGTGCGGAAGGCCCTGCAACGCAATGTTGCTCGCCCGCGACCCGGTTGAGCAGATAGGCCAGACCGGAATTAAAATAGACCTGGATCAGGATTGGCACCGCAAGCATTGCGATTGTGAGAGGGTGGGCCAGGATCTGTTCTCCCTGGAAGCCGAACAACAGCACCAGGGTCGTAAGAAGGGCAACCAGCGACAACGGTTGCAGAGTCCGAAGCAGCCGGACGACGGCGGCTTCCCCGCTCCTTGACATGAGTCGCGAACGCAGGCCTTGGGCGAGAACGACGGGAACGACGATATAGAGCGCAACCGAGAGGATGAGTGTGTCCCATGGCACCGTTATGGTGGAAAGACCAAGAAGCAGGCTGACGATGGGTGCAAAGGCCACAACCATGACGAGGTCGTTCAAAGCCACCTGCGAGAGCGTGAAATGCGGCTCGCCTTTGGTCAAATGGCTCCAGACGAACACCATGGCTGTGCACGGCGCAGCGGCGAGAATGATAAGGCCAGCGATGTAGGAATTGATCTGGTCGGCGGGCAGAAAGGTTCTGAAAAATGTGCCGATGAAGAGCCACCCCAGGGCCGCCATGGAGAACGGCTTGACCGCCCAGTTGATGAAAAGCGTTACGCCTATACCGCGCCAGTGCTCGCGTACCCTACCAAGCGCTGTGAAGTTGATCTTGATCAGCATGGGAACGATCATCAGCCAAATTAGGGCTGCAACAGGCAGGTTGACCTTGGCCAGTTCCAGGGTGCCGATAATCTCGAAAAGGGCCGGGAATGCATGCCCGAGAGCAATGCCGGCGACGATGCAAAGAGCTACCCAAAGCGTTAGGTAGCGCTCGAAGGCGGACATTCGGATTCCCTCAGGCGGTAGCTGCGCGACGTCCGGCAGCATCGACGACAATCGAGCCGTCCTCCTTACGGAACTCGCCCAGTTGCGGTGGCAGGAGGTCGAGAACGGCCTCCGAAGGACGGCAAAGGCGGACGCCCTTCGGCGTTACGACGATGGGACGGTTGATGAGCGAAGGGTGCGCCATCATCGCGTCGAGAAGCTGGTCGTCCGTAAGGGCCGGATCGGCGAGACCGAGTTCCTCGTAGGGCGTTCCCTTCTCGCGAATGAGCTTGCGGGCCGAAATTCCCATTCTGTTGATAAGCTGGCGCAGCATGAGCCTCGTCGGCGGAGATTTGAGGTACGCGATGATATGAGGCTCAATTCCGGCGTTCCGGATAAGGCCGAGCGTGTTGCGGGACGTGCCGCAATCAGGGTTGTGGTAGATGATGACATCCATGGCAGACCTCAGCACGAGCATCGGTTAAGAGCGGGCAGCATTTCGAGAAGGGGCGAGCAGACCTCAGGGTGCCCGCCGCAGCAATCTCTCAACAGATAGGTCACGACTTCCCGGAAGCGGGCCAAATCGGCGCGGTATATGATTGAGCGGCTCCTGCGCTCGGATCGGACCAGCCCGGTACGGGAAAGAATCCCCAGATGCGAGGACATTGTATTGTGGGGCACAGCAAGACACCGGGCGATGTCGCCGGCGGAGAGTCCATCCGGCTCATGCGTCACCAGCAGGCGAAACACGGCAATTCGCGTCGGCTGGGCGAGAGCGGCAAGAGAAAGTATTGCGGATTCCGATTCCATATGTCGAGACTTATAGAAATTTGTGGCCATGAGCAAGGGGTAAGCGTATTGACGCCGACGGCCGACGACACCGCTGCCGGGTCGGCCGAACAGGGAGCCGAAGTGAGGTCGGGCAAGGACCAACAAGGGCCGCGATCTCTGATCGGTGCGAGACCTCCAATTTCCGATCACGTAGGATCAAAACGCTGAAACTTTACATCTCGCTGAAGTGGCGAAGCATACGCGCGGCGTCGGGTTCCTTCCCCGTGAACAATGAGAACGCGCCAACCGCCTGGAAAACCGCCATGCCGCCACCGGACATTGTGAGGCAGCCACGGGCACGTGCCTGGCGCAGAAGCTCTGTCTCGAGTGGGAAGTAGACGATGTCGGCGACCCAATGCTCAGGGCGGAGCAGATCGGCAGGTGCGGCCATTCCCGGGTAGTTCGCCATTCCGAGCGGTGTCGTGTTGACCACTCCGTCAGCCGCGGCCATCGCATCAGCTTTAGGAGGATTTGCATGAGCGCAATTTCTGCCAAACCGCTTGCGCAGGTCAGCGGCGAGGCTCACGGCACGGCTTTCTTCCGTATCGATGACAAGAACCTCGCCGACGCCCAGGGTTAGCAACGCATGGGCGACCGCGGCGCCGGCGCCACCAGCACCGAACTGAACGACGCTGTCCCTGCGTACATGAGGAAGCTCGCGGCGGAAGCTCTCCGCAAAACCCCACCAATCCGTGTTGTGCCCGATCCGACGGCCCTCCCTGAAAACGACGGTATTGACCGCGCCGAGCGCCTTCGCATCCGGGGAGAGGTCGTCCAGAAGCGGGATCACGGCCTGCTTGCAGGGATGAGTGATGTTAAGGCCAGCAAATCCGAAGCACTGGGCGGCCGAGAGAATATCCGAGAGGGAGCTTGAGTCGATTCCCAGAACCTCCAGATCGATCAGCTTGTAGATGTAGCGCAACCCCTGCTTCGCACCCTCGCGCTCATGCAGGAGAGGGGTCCGCGAGGCCTGGATGCCCGCGCCCACAAGACCGACCAGCACGGACGGCCAGTCCCATATGGTTTCGCTGCCGGCCGGATGGTCGCTTCCCGTGCGCTGACCTTGCGTCATCTCTTCTTCAGGCACCTGGAGTGCTCGCAACGAGATCCTGTATCGCCTCGACTGCCGCCGGGTAGCCACGCGTGCCGAGACCCGCAATGACCGCCGTCGCGATCGGGGAGACGAGGGACTTGTGGTAGACCGCCTCTCGCCGATGAATGTTCGTGATGTGAAGCTCGATGATCGGACCTTGGAACATCTTAAGGGCATCCATGAGTGCCACGGAGGTGAAGGTAAAGCCGGCGGGATTGATGATGATTCCGCTTCCTTGATCGATCGCCTCGTGGACCCACTCGATGAGTTCGTACTCGCGGTTGGATTGTCGAAACACGATGGGGAGGTCAGCCGCTTTGCGGCACATCGCTTCCACCTCAACCAGTGTGGTCTGTCCGTAGATTTGGGGCTCCCGCGTGCCGAGACGATTGAGGTTCGGTCCGTTGAGGATGTAGATCGGCTTAGCCATGGATTATTCCCTGAATACTGGTACCGACTATCCCTGGTAGCCGAACAGCCGTGGCAACCACAGGACGGTCTCGGGGACGAAGGTGAGGATCGCAAGAGCGACGATCATCGCGAAAAGGAAGGGCAGGGTGTCGCGCACGATGTCGCGCAGGGGCTCTCCCGAGATGTTCGCCATGATGAAGAGAAGAAGCCCATAAGGCGGCGTGATCAGCCCGATCATGATGTTGACGACGACGACGACCCCGAAATGGACCAGGTCGATACCAAGAGCCTGAGCGGTCGGGATGAACACTGGAACCACGATCAGCAGGATCGCGGTTCCTTCGAGTACGCAGCCGAGGAGTAGGAGCAGGATGTTGACGAGGATCAGGAACCCGGTTTGCGACAGCTGCCAGTGACCAAGGACGGCCTTTACGGTCTCTGGAATATTCTCGACCGTGACCACATAGTTGAACACCAGCGACCCTGCGATCAACATACCGATCGACGCAGTGGTTCTCGCGCTGATGGCGACCGATTTGTAGAAGTCGCCCCAGCTGACGCTCCGATAGAGTCCCGCCGAGATGAGCAGCGCATAGGCAGCCGCGACCGCAGCTGCTTCGGTCGGGGTCATGATGCCTGTGTAGATTCCTCCGAGGAGGACGACCGGCATCATCAGCGATGGAAACGCCTCCCAGGTAATTCGCGGCAGTTTCCGAAGCGGAACTGGCTGCTCGACAGGAAAGTTTTTACGCTTGGCGGTGATGGCAACGATAACCATCTGGCTCAGCGCCATCAGCAAACCCGGCATGACGCCGCCAAGAAACAGGAAGCCGATCGATGCATCCGACACGAGAGCGTAGAGCACCATCGGAATCGATGGTGGGATGATCGGGCCGATTACCGATGAGACGGCTGTCACGGCAGCGGCATAGCTCGCGGTATACCGGCCGCCCCGGGTCATCATGACCTGCATCATGCGGCCTGTGCCTGCCGCATCCGCAATGGCAGACCCTGACATGCCTGCGAAGATGATGCTCTGCAGGATATTCACATGCGCGAGTCCGCCTCTGAACCGTCCCACCAGGGCATTGCAGAATGTCATGAGCCGATCGGTCATGCTGCCGATATTCATGAATTCAGCGGCCAGAATGAAGAGAGGCACGGAGAGGATTACATAGTTGGAGTACATCCCGTTCAGAAGTTGTTCGGCGACAGTCCCCATGTCCTGGCCGGAGAGCAGAAGATAAAGGATCGATCCCGTGATCATCGCATGGCCGATCGGCAGGCCGAGGAACGCGAGGAAGGTAATGGCGACCAGCGCAAGCGAAAATGGACTGGCGAAGGTCATACGCCGGAACTCGCCGTTGTCGGATCGAACGCATCCGGTGCGACGCCGCGTACGGCCTGCCAAGCGAGCCAGAAATATCGGATGACCGTCGCAACCGCGAAGACGATGTAGATCGAGAACACGACATCAAACCTGATCTTCAAATACGCGGTCCGCTCGACTCTCATGAAGGTGACGTAGTCCACGACAGCGGGGAGGGATATGAGATAAAGCGCGATCAACGCAATGGCGGTAACGATGCACATGATCCGTCGGATGTTCGGCCCGACGGCACCGTAGATGATATCAAAGCGGATCTCCTCCCGCTCGCTGACGACAAAAGCGGCTCCCCAGAGTACGAGCCAGACCCAGAGGATGACGCTTAGCTCGTGAGTCCAGCCGATTGGAAGGCCGATAGCATACCGGAAAATGATCTGCAGGATGAAGGCCAGGAACATCGTGGCAAGCATTGCGGCGGCCACGTTTTCCGCACGGCGTGCAAGCCATTGTCCGATAGTTCGTATCGACGCGGTCATCGCGATGAGTCTCTTTGAAACGGGTCGCAATACTGGGGCGCAGCACAGGTAAGACGATGCCGCCTATCTTTGCCCCACACTCTCTTTGCCCCACACTCTCGAAAGCCGCCGGAAGCACGACACTCCGGCGGCTTTCCCGAGCCTCACATCGCGTTGATCTTCTCCAACATGCCTGGAGGCCAGCTCTTGGCGAGGTCGGATGACAGATACTTTTTCTGAGCAAAGTCGCGGAAGGCCTTCAGGTCAGGTGTATAGATGTCGAGACCTTGAGCCTTGAAGAACTCGGCGAGCTTGGATTCCTGCTTCAGATGCTCCTGCGTGCTCCACTCGATGGCCCTGTCCGCCGCGGCCTGGAAGGCGGCCTGCCTTTCGGGGGGCATGGCGTTCCAAACCTTGTTGGAAACGGCCAGGAGATCGAAGCCTACGAGGTGAGATGTCAGGGCGATCTGGGACATCACCTCGTAGAACTTCATGTTCTGCACATTCGGGAGCGGATTGTCCTGTCCGTCGATCGCTCCGGTCTGCAGCCCTGTATAGACCTCGGCATACGCCATCGGGGTCGGGTTGGCGCCGAGAGCCTGCCCCAGGAACTGCCAAGCATCGCCTCCTGGCATGCGCAATTTGATGCCGGCGAGATCCTCTGGCGTGTTGACCCTCTTCTTCGGCTTGAGGCCGACATGTCTGGCGCCGAAATAGGTTGGTCCGAGGATGTGAATGCCCAGCTTATCCGAGGCCATTGCCTTCAGTTGCTGACCGACATCGCTGGCGAATACCTTCTTCATGTGGTCGGCATCGCGGAACAGATAGGCGGACGTCACGATCGACCATGCTGGAATCTGATTGGAGATGTCCTGCGGGGCAATATTGCCCATTTCCAGATTGCCACGCTGCATGGCCACCAGCTCGGTGCCCTGCTTGAATAGTGTTCCACCGTAATAGGGTTGGAGGGTAAAGCCTTGCTGCTTTATCTCCTCCCCGAAGCGTTTCATCATCTCCGCCCGGATATCTTGTTCCGAGAAGACGGCAGAGAACCGCAATGTGCCGGGTGCCTGAGCGGTAGCCGGACCAGCGATGGCGAAGGCCAGGCAGGCTGCTCCCGCCGCCATCAGAGTGCGACGGTTGATAGAAGGTTTCATCAGTTCCTCTCCTTGATTTACGGCGCGCATTCTTCTGCGTCTTGGCAGGAACTATCGACTCCGATAATTTCTAAATCAATGGGTATTTTGAAAAATATATGATATTTTGCGCTTGGTCAGACGAAGCGTTGAGCGATACTGCGAAGGGGATTTGGACAGCATGAGCCTGGAGCTAGTGGCGACGTCCATTTCAGATCGCGCCTATGATCGGATTCGCGCCGACATCGTCTTCGGCCGATTACCGCCTGGAGCACGGCTGCGGCTGGATCGGCTCGCCAGTGACTATGGGGCCAGTGTCAGTACTTTGCGGGAGATTCTCAGCCGTCTGACCTCAGAGGGTCTCGTGGTTGCCGAAGGGCAGCGCGGATTCAGGGTTGCTCCAGTTTCGCCAGACGGTTTTGAGGACGTGGCCGCCATGCGGTTGCTTCTCGAGACCCATGCGATTCCGTTATCGTTCGCGGAGGGCGACCTCGAGTGGGAGAGCCGTGTCGTCGCCGCGCATCACAAGCTGGCCTTTATGGAGCGGCGGATGATCGCCGGGGAGCAGGAAGGGACGGAACTCTGGAAGCGCTATGACCGGGAGTTTCACCAGATCCTGATCGAGGCCTGCGGATCTCAGACCCTTCTCGATCTCTATGCAGGGGTCTTTGATCAGTACCTCCGGTACCAGATGGTGGCGGTCGTGTTCCGCGGCGAGATTGCTGCCAAGGAGCACAGGTTGCTGCTGGGTTGCGCTCTTGCACGTGACGCAGACCGTGCCTGCGAGGTGCTGACGCAGCACGTGAATGGATGCGTGGCCTATACGCTCGATAGAGGGGCCCTTCGATGAGCGATGAGACACAGACGCAGCAGCCATCCCAGACAATCGGTGAAACCGCCTATCAACGCGTTCGTTCCGACATCATCTTCGGTCATCTGCCGCCCGACAGGAAGCTGAAGCTCGACCAGCTGAAAGCAGATTATGGCGCAAGCGTCAGCACGCTTCGCGAAATCCTGAATCGCCTCCACTCGGAACGACTTGTCGTTGCCGAGGGGCAGAAAGGCTTCGTAGTGGCGCCGGTCTCGATCGCCAATCTGCGGGAGATCGCGGCCCTGCGCCAACTGCTCGAGTGTCGGGCATTGGAACAGTCGTTCCGCGCCGGCGACATGGAATGGGAGAGCCGGGTCGTTGCCGCGCATCATCGTCTCGCCCGAATGGAGGAGCGGATGGCCCAGGGAGATCGGACCCATACGGAGGAGTGGAAGCGGTATGATTGGCAATTCCATCAGTCGCTCATTTCAGCCTGCGGTTCGAAAATGCTGATCGACAACCACGCCGCCGTCTTCGACAAGTACCTGCGCTATCAGATGATCGCCCTGAGCTATCGTGGGGACATCGCAGAGGGTGAGCACGCTCTGCTGCTGGAGTGCGCCCTGCAAAGGGATGCTGTGCGCGCATGCGAGGTACTGACGCGCCACGTGGCCGGCGGGCTCGAGCATGCACTTGCCACCGGTACGATCAGCTAGCCGCGATGGAGGAACAGCCACCGTCGCTGATCCCGCAGAGAAATGGAAACGAGCATGCATACCGCTATCGCCACCGTTTGCCTGAGTGGCACCCTCACCGAGAAGATCGAGGCCATTGCGGCTGCCCGGTTCAAAGGGGTGGAGATTTTCGAAAACGATCTTCTCTCCTTCAACGGCAGTCCCAGGGACGCGCGCCGGCTGATTGAGGACCAAGGGCTTCACACAATCACCTTCCAGCCGTTCCGCGACTTCGAAGGCATGCCTGAGCCGCAGCGTTCCAAAGTCTTCGCCCGGGCCGAGCGAAAGTTCGATGTCATGCAGGAACTCGGTTGCGATCTCCTCATGGTGTGCAGCAATGTTTCTCCGGAATCAATGGGTGGACTTGACCGGGCAGCGGCCGACTTTCACGAACTCGGCGAGCGAGCAGCAAGACGCGGCATGCGGGTCGCTTTCGAAGCCCTTTCCTGGGGGCGGCATATCCATGACTACCGTGACTCGTGGGAGGTCGTGCGAAGGGCCGATCACGCGGCAGTAGGGCTGGTGCTCGATTCCTTCCATGTTCTCGCCCGCGGCACCGACCTGTCTGCTATCCGCTCGATCCCGCCGGAGCGCATCTTTCTTGTCCAGATGGCCGACGCGCCTAAACTCGATATGGATTATCTGTCTTGGAGCCGGCATTATCGCTGCTTTCCCGGGCAGGGCGACCTGCCTATCGACGATTTCATGGGCGCACTTCACGCCACGGGCTTCGACGGGCTCCTGTCCCTTGAAATCTTCAACGACCGCTTTCGTGCGGGCTCGGCACGTAGTGTCGCGGTCGATGGGCAGCGGTCCCTCATCGTCATGCTCGACGAATTGCGGCGGCAAACGGGAGATCCTATCCCCGACCTGGCTTCCCTTCCACCTAAAGCGACCTGCTCCGGCATCGAGTTCATCGAATTCGCCGTGGACGAGCACGGATCCGCCGGTTTCGAGCAGGTCCTCGGAGGGCTCGGCTTCAGGAAAGCCGGTGTCCATCGTTCCAAGGCCGTGTCCCGATGGCGACAGGGTGACATCAACATTGTTGTGAATGCAGATAAGGAGGGGTTTGCCCACTCTTTCAATATCACCCATGGGACATCCGTGTGCGCCCTCGCGTTGCGGGTCAGTGACGCTCAAGGGACGGTGAGTCGTGCAGCGGCTCTTCTGGACCAGCCTTTCCAGCAGCCGGTGGCATCGGGCGAAATGGAAATACCTGCAGTTCGCGGGCTCGGCGGAAGTCTTCTGTATTTTGTGGATCGCCAAAGTGGTCTCGACCGTCTCTGGGACGTTGACTTCGTCGCCACCGAGGACGGTTCGGTAGCGGGAGCAGGGCTGATAGCGGTCGATCACGTCTCGCAATCAATGCACTACGAGGAAATGCTGACCTGGCTCCTGTTCTATACATCGCTCCTCGATGTGCAGAAGACACCGGTTCAGACAGTCATCGATCCGGGCGGGGTCGTGCAGAGCCAAGCTATCGAAAGCCGTGATGGCATGCTTCGACTGATTCTCAACGCCTCTCAGAGTCGACAAACGCTCTCATCGCGCTTCCTGAATGAGCTCTTCGGATCGGGGGTCCAACACATCGCGCTTAGGACCGGCGACATCTTCTCCACGGTCGAGAAGCTCAGGTCCAGCGACATCGGACTCCTCCCGATTCCGGACAACTATTATGACGACCTTGAGACCAGGGCCGATCTTCCCGCCGATATCCTCGAGGAGCTGCGTGCGAACAACATCCTTTATGATCGGGATGGCACAGCCGAGTACTTCCAGGTCTATACGAGGGCTTTCGAAGGCGGGTTCTTCTTCGAGATCGTCGAGAGACGCAACTACCAGGGCTATGGAGCCGTGAACGCGCCCATCCGCTTGGCGTCACAGACGCGCCTCGCGTCCGAGCATGGTCGCAGGGTTGACAACCTGGTCTGACACAGAAGACCCGGACGAATGCGGGGCCCGTTGCATCAGGCAATGTGCCGACAGGAGCTGCAAGCCGGCAAGCAAACGTATTCCCGATCGACGGACCTCCACCATTGAGCGTCCAGACTCCGGTGGAGGGAGAGAAAGACAAATCGGGGTAGCCCCGATCCGCCCTTCCACTGGCAGAAATTCGGCGCTTTTTCGGAACACGAAAGGTGGCGACTCTTTGGATGAGTAGCCGAAACCCGGAGGAACGGCGATGGCGGAGCTGGTGGTTATTGGGTTTGACGGGCCGGAGGAGGCGGATCAAGTTCTGACCGAGCTGAGGCGTCTGCAAAAGGAGTACCTTATCGATCTTGAGGATGCCGTTGTCGCCATTCGTCAGGCTGACGGCACCGTTCAACTCAAGCAGAGCCTCAATCTGGTCGGGGTGGGCGCAGCCTCAGGAGGGCTCTCCGGGGCGTTCTGGGGTGGGCTGCTGGGCCTGCTTTTTCTCAACCCCCTGGCTGGATTTGCTATCGGCGGGTTAGCCGGCGCCGGAGCCGGGGCTCTCTCGGGTGCGGCGATCGATTATGGTATTAATGACGACTTCATCCGCTCTCTCGCCGCCACCCTGAAGCCGGGCTCTTCAGCTCTGTTCGTGCTGGTTCGCAAGGCCCAGCCCGAGAAGGTCCTGAGCGAGTTGTCACGCTTCAAAGGGCACGTGCTCCGGACCTCGCTGTCACCTGAGCAGGAGGCGCGTTTGCAGGCGGTCTTGTCCGGAAGCGCGTCAGCCCCGCAGGCGGTGGCCGCGCCACCGGCGTGAGGTCAAAGCCGTCCCACATTTCAGCGTCACATCAATAGGCACATGATCATGACGACGTCACGCAAACCCGAGACCAAGATTGCTCGCAACAGCCAGCCCTGGCTCCATCAGCAAAGTCGTGAGATCCAGGCCTTCGGCAGTGTACGACAGTTTCCGCTCGGTCTATCGTCCGACGCACGGCAATATTCCTGCCAGCGACTGAACCAGCTGCTCGCCGATACCCAAATTCTATATGCGCTGTACAAAAAGCATCATTGGCTGATGCGCGGCCCGACATTTTATCAACTGCATCTTCTGCTCGACAAGCACGCGGGGGAGCAGATTGCGCTGGTCGATACGATCGCCGAACGTGTCCAGACGCTCGGCGGCATCGCTGTCGGCGATCCGCGCCATGTGGCGGAGATTACCCGGATCGCCCGACCGCCGAATGGCTGTGAGGAGGTGCCGGCGATGCTGTCGCGGCTTCTCGAGGCCCATGAGACCATCCTGATCGATGCCCACGATGCGGCGTCGCGTACAGCCGAGCTTGGGGATGATGGCAGCAATGACCTGATCGTCTCCGATGTGATCCGCACCAATGAGCTGCAGGCTTGGTTCCTCGCCGAGCATCTGGTCGATACCCCATTGGTGCACGCATAGGGGCGCGGTTTGCCAGGTAATCTAATTCGCGGTAGGTGGCAGTATCCCTGAGCTCACCACCGGCAGAGCATCGGGCGTGAAGGTTTTCTGAAGACCGGAACGGTCAGGAAGCCGGACTGCGGCCGACAACGGGGCTGGCCGAATATCGCGTGGTAGCAGGCGGCGCAGCGAGATGCCCGGCGGCCTTTTCCAGCAGGCTCTGAAAGGAGCCCTGATTGTTCTGTCCAACCACAAGGGCATAGAGTCGTAGGCTGGCCGCTATTGCCTCATCGTGGATGCCCCGGCTGATTTTGGTGGCCGATCGATCAAGCAACTCGGCCCATGCCTTCTCTCCTTGACCGATCATGACCGCAGACCAGAGGCTTAGTTCGCCCGAGAGCATCGCAATGTCAGACATGGTGGCAGCCCTGTAAACTGCATGGATCGGCCCGGCTCAGCACACCGGCTGGCGCCAGAGCCGAGGAGTGGGCGCCCTGGCTGAGAGTGTCAGGCATGTCAGACACCTCAGCCAGGGCGTGGTCGACAGCAAGTCGCATATCGAAGGTAACCGTGACGCTTGGCAGCGCAATATCTCAAAAGGCTTATCCCAATTGGGAGAGGAAACGTGTTCCAAACCAATCTAAATTATTTGCGAGAGTGTCTTATGCCCCCGACGCTCTTGCATTCGACTTCAGGCCCTGCTCTTCAAGCGGGGCCTTTTCTTGATCGAGAATGCAGGAACGGCCTGACGATATTGAGAGCGGGCGCCCCTATGTTATGAAAGAGTATATCGTCCAGTTGCCGCGCAAATCACTCACTGAGCCTGCAATGCCGCTATCCCCGCCAGTTCGTCCGACGGTGTTGCTATTTGATCATCGCACAGGCCACCCGAGTTCCCGCGTTGCCGATTGGCTGCGACAATTGATCGTCTTCGCCAGCGTGAATGACAAGTGCCGAGCCGTCCCCATCGCGAAGCCCGTCGGCGCCGGATAGCCTGATCGCGGTTGAAACCACCTCAGCGTTGGCCGAACCATCGGCGTTGGCGTAGATATTCGGGAGGTCCCCCTCGTCCGGGCCCTCGGGGTTGAGGAGTCCGTGCTGTCTATGCGAGGGGTTCACATGCCCTTTCGACAACTCGAATTTTCCGGGGTCGGAGCAGTCTCCAATCTGATGGAAATGGATTCCATGCCATCCGGGTGACAACCCCCCGGCATCAATGCTTAGCCTTAGGACCAAGGCTTTTGCGCCACTCCGGATTGTGATCTTGCCGATGGCTTTGCCCTTCGAACCGTGAACAGGCCCTTCGAAGCTCTGAGTGTCCTGCGTCTGGGCAAGTGCGGATGCGGCAACCCCGCTTGCGATGATCGCTGCGAACAAGACAATCCTCATGGTCACTCCCTCTGGTTGGAATTCTTGCAGACGAATTCCCGTGCCGACACGGGCCCTTCATGCGGTGCCGCAATTCTAGGAGATCCATCAGCTCTTCGGCCTTGCAACAGGCCAGATAGGCTTCATTTGCTATCGGAAAAGAGGAACAGGGCTTTCCTTCACAGACGATTGGAGCCTCGTCCGAACTCGCGGCGCTCGGCGGCCATCTCCAAAGGACGAGCGGATTGGTGCTAATTCCCCCAAGAATATAGCTTGGGCGTATTCTATGAGCCCAGAAGGATGATGCGCCGCATCTTCCGGAGTAGTGGCCATAATCATGGCGCTGCTGCACATTACTCCAAAGTGGTCGCGATTTTGGAGGATTCCATGCGCTCCTGGCACAAAACTCTTGTTGCAACAGCCGTATTCTGTACCATGGCCGGGCCGTATGCCTTTGCGGATCCGCCAGGGGATCGTGGCCCAAGCCCCGGCCTGGGCTATGCGAATGGATGGAGTAACGGTGGCGGTCCGAACGGCGGCGGATCCAGCCGGGGTGCTCCTGGCCCGATCGCTGGAGCGGGCCTGCCATTCCTCCTTCTCGCCGGGGGATACATCCTGGTCAGGCGGCGCTACCGTAACCGCGCGGCATCGACGTCTATTCAGGTCAAACAATGAACATGACTGGAGCGCCTCTTACGGCGCTCCATCGCCTGACCTGTTTGATTGGTCCATGGTCTTCCGCAACCGGTCATAGGATCCGTCCAAGCGCCTTGCCAGCCTGCGAGATCTGGTGAGATCGCGTCAGTGCGGATCCGACTTCAGCAGTTGTCGCATCAGCCCGCGGGCCTTCGCCATATCCACTGAATTGTCCGGTTCCGGGATTGCCTTGAGGGCCAGAGCCATGCGTCGGGCTGCGGTCGCGTGGTCTCCCAATCGCTCGTCGAGCTGCGCCTCGCTCATTGCAATCCGCAATCCCAGCATGACAGCCCCTTGGCTTGCAGCCAGTTCTGCTGCCTCTGCGAAGGTTCGTCGGGCCGGCTCGACACTATTCGCGTCCGCCGCCAGCATTGAATCGCCCAGGACCCGCAAGAGTTCCGGGACCCAGATGCGCAATGAGCAATCCTCAAAATCCTGGCGCTCTCTACTGATGCGTTCAACGGCCTCATCCGGCCGATCCAGCCGTGTCAGCACCTCCGCCAGCACGCAAAGATAGACTGGGAAATCCTCGTTCGTCGCGATCTCGCGCTGGCGGGCAAAACCCTCCTCGATCATCCTCAGTCCTGCTTGCGGATAGCCGCGGTCTGCCAGTACCCAGCCCTTGAAAATCGCTCCTGCCGAACCATGATCGGCGAGGCCGTGGTCGGACGTAAACGCGATCAGCTCTTCGGATCTCTTGAGGACCTCATCATAGTCCCGGCGATAGACATGATGCAGCAGCGTGAGCCCCTTCGCGTGCAATTGGCTGCCAAGATGATCCATATGGTTCGCCCAGGAAATGCTTCGGGCGTCCTCCTCGATGGCGCTTTTGAGCCGCCCCTCCATCCAATCGATTTGGGACAGGCTCCCATGGGCACAAACCTTCGCATCATGGTTGCCGTAAAGGCGAGCGTGATGCCGGAAATCCCCGCTGTGATAAATGTCCAGTCCAGCCTGCATATGCTCGCGACACTGGCGAAGCGAGCCGAGATGGAAATGGCTTGCCCATGTGCAGTGATATGCCTGCAGCAATAGCTCCGAGTCGTCACAACGGATGGCCCGATCAAGAAGCGCGGTGGCACGCTTAAGGTTGGCGGGTTCGAGACGCCACCACCCCCAGTAAATCGGAAAATGTGTCACGTCCTCCGGCAATTGCTGACATAACTCGTAGGCCGTCAGGTACAACGCGCGGGTTTCAGGTGCATGAGGGCCCTTGAGTCCGATGAGGGCGGGGCCGAGCAGGGCGCTCAGCTCCACCCGCAGGCGCATCGTTTCATCTGTCCGAGGCAACTTTTCAAGTCCGGTAAGTCCGCGCCGCAGCATTCCCGTTGCCTCTGTTAGGGCGGAGCGAGAGAGGCTGCGACGCGCGGCCTCGAGCCAATGGGGAGCGGCCTCCTGCGCCCTCCCTGCCTCCGTCAGGTGTTTCGCCAGGACGTCGGGAAAGAGCGAACTCGTCTCCGGAGCGAGTGCTTGGATGGCCTGGGCCACCCGATTGTGCAGATCGCGCCGCTGCTCCCTCAGGAGACTCGCGTAGGCGGCATCGCGCAGCAAGGCATGGTGGAAGGTGTAGGCCTCAGGCTCCGAGCCTATAAGGCGTTTGAGAATGCCCGTGCGTACGAGTTCGTTCAAGGCACTGGCCAGTTCAGGCTCGTCCAGCTCGCAGACCGCAGCCAGGATGTCGCGACGTGCAGATCTGCCGACGACGGCCGCAGCCTGCGCAATCGCTTTCGCTGAGCCGGACCGATCCAGGCGTGCCATAAGGGACTCGTCCAGAGAGGACGGAATGAGACCTGCTGCTTCAAAGAGTTCGTCGACGCTTTGGAAGGCACTTTGCAGGAGGAGCCGTGTAACTTCCTCGACAAAGAGCGGAATCCCATCCGTGCGATCCGCCACTTTTTCGGCAAGGCGATCGACGAAATCATGGCCGATCATCGCTCGCATCATTTCCGCGACATGCTCGGGGGCTAGCGGCTGAAGGCGAATGGCTGTCTGTACCTTCTCGCTCCAGGCGGCAACGCAAGCCTCGCGCCCGGTCAGCACCAGCAACACCGGATGGCCGGGCAGGCGCTCGATGAGGGACTCGAGGAGTTCGCATGACGTGGGATCCAGCCAGTGAACATCCTCTACGATGATACAGTGAGGAACCTCGGCAACGATCATCAGCAATTGGTTGGTGAGGGTGGACATCGTCCGCTCCCGCAGCTCCGCGGGAGACAATCCTTCGATAGCTGGGTCCGTGGCGGGAAGACCAAAAAGGCTTGCAACGAGAGCGGCGGTCTGCCGCTTCTCGGCGTCATCCCCCGCGAAGACTTTGGAGAGCTTATCCAGCGCCGACCGAGGACTATCCTGAGCCTGGATGCGGGCAATGGTCTGCAGGTGATCGATTACGGGTCGCAGTGGGCTATCCGCCCAGAACGCCGAAGCGGCAAGCCGCATGATTTTCGCTTCCCGAGGCAGATGCGAGGTCACGAACTCCTCGATGAACCGGGACTTTCCAATTCCTGCTTCGCCACTTACGAGTACCGAAACGCCGGCTCGACGCTCCGCCTTGCGCCAGAGCACTCCCAGCAGGTCCATTTCATCTTGGCGGTTGCAGAAGCGAGGAGCCTGGGCAGGCTGTGGTCCCGCCTCGGCTTGCTGGAGATGCGAGAGTTCTCCCGTCACTCGCCAGATCATGTGGGGTTCGCTGAAACCGCGCAATGCAACGCGCCCCATAGGCTCGCAGGCGAAGCGTGACCGGACACGGTCATACGTCCGCTCCGCGATAATGACTTCGTTGGCATCGGCGCGGCTTTGAAGCCGCGCCGCGAGGTTGGGGCAGGAGCCGAGGATGGTTTCCTTGTCAGCCTCGCCTGCGGAGAACAGGTCACTGACGACCACACGCCCGGTGGCCAGTCCAATCCGAACCTGAAGTGGGTGCGCCGCCGGAGTTTTCAGATCACTGACACCGGCGACAATCTGCAGCGCCGCTCTCACCGCCCGTTCCGGATCGTTTTCATTGGCGATCGGATAACAGAAATACGCCAGGATGCCGTCACCAATGAACCGGGCCACATGTCCGCCGAAGTGATTGATCGCGTGGCAGCAGAACTCACGGTAGATGCGGATCAGTTCCAGAAGATCCTCAGGATCCAACTCCTCTCCGAGGTTTGTGGATCCAACCAGGTCGACGAACATGACGGTCAGCGGACGCAGTTCTCCCCTCAGGTTCGGCATGGCGACAGGCGGCCGTGCCGCCTCTTTGGGCTGGGCCGGGCTGTTTCCGTCCAAAGCGTGCCTGAAGCGCTTACGCTCGCCGATCGTCAGCCCGAGTTCGCGCAAATCTTCGTCGGTCAGATCTCGAAGTTGGTCGAGCTCAATTCCCTGCTCGCGGAAGGCCGAGAGACGGTCAATCAAGCCTATCGATCTGAGCCACTCTTCCACACGACACCTCTGCTTGTAGCAGTGCCACTTGAAAGCTGGGTGCTTCGGCGCTCGAAACGGCGCGGCATCGACTGACCTGCGCAGGGTCTATCCGCCGCGTTTCGCATCATCCTTGGCGGAAACCTGTCCTCCAATTGGTATGTCAGCCAGCCCTCTGCTTCGTCCGATGCTTGATGCTTATGCCAATATTTTATCATGCTAGCACAGAGTTCGCAGACAAGTGGAAGGGTATCGCGCCCGAGGGTGCCGTTCCGCAGCCAGAGCATGCTGTTTTCTGTACATTATTACGGAAGATGGACTGTGAACAATCCACATTTTCCATCTCCGACATAGGGTGTGAATGCCAAGCTCTTCGCGAGGTCGACTCCTGGCCGATCAAATATGAGGTATTCATTCCTCCGCGGCACCGTCGTGGATCGCGGCCTCCCATGCCACGGTGTGGGCGAAACGAAAGGCGATCTCCGGCGGACGCTGGTTTGTGGATCGATCCACTTGGATGCGCTCGAGCAGCGCCATTGCATCGAGGCGTTTCTGGTCGACGCTGTTCGTCGCAAGCCAGTCCCTCAGACAGAGGAGGTCATGACCGTCGAGGCCTCGTTCGTCTGCCAGGCTCAGAATCGTTTCATAGCTACGGTTCTTATAGAAGAGAGACTTCGCAAGCGATTTGAGTACGTCGGCCGTCTCATGTGCGATGATGTGCCGTTCCTCTGCGCACTCAAGGGTGGCACGCACATTCACCATCGCTTCTGTGACTGGGATGTAGTCCAGCTCCTCCGGTCCGTGCAGGATTGCAACCTCATCGTCATCCTGAAGCGTGCCATCGCGAAAGAACTCGAAGACCTTGCCAACGCCCTTCATGCCGAATGGGGCAAGTTCTGCCGCACGGAGAGCGCCGATGCTAGCGGCACCGTAGACATGGATCCCCTGCGTCATTGCCCACAGGATTTCCTTGTGCCAAACGCTTGGAACTGTTTCAAAGAAGCCGTCAACCAAGCCTATGGCGAAAGGGTGCGACCGAGCAGCCTTGTAGACGTCGCCCTGCCGCACAGGAGCTCGCCATTCGAAGCCCGATACGGCCTCTACCAGCGCTCGGGGCAACGAAGGTCCTGAGAAGATGATCGCTGTCATAGCTCACCGCGAGCTGCTCGCCGGGCACGTGGACCCGGAGCATAGGATGGATCGCTACAGTTGTCCTCGAGTCCTGGGATCACCACCTTTGCGACAGGAATACCAATGTCAGGGCGCGTCAGGTCGACGGCGAGGACCTGGTCAATCCCGACCGCCCGTAAGCGGTGCAGTATCCATTCAACGTCCTCTTCGACCGTGTCTGACTGGAGCGTCGGAACAGTTCGAAATGAACTGCGCGCGCCAGATTGCGACAATGCATCGATCAGCGCGACGCCGAGCTTTTGATAAGGCGTCTTTCTATAGGCGGAGGCGGCAATGTCGTCTCGGATTCCGCTTATATGCGTCAGGCGGATTTGCGCCGCCTCCGTGAGAGAGCGCACCAGTGCAATGGCGCGGTCCGGATGGCAGCCTGCTCCGCGGCACCGCGGCAGTGTTGCCGATGGGTTGCAATCCATATCGATCGTATCGCACACGAAGGTCGGAATCCCGACGTCCGAGGTTGCATCCCATACCCTCACGGACATTCCGACCTTGTTGTATGCTTCCATCAGAAGGCGTGCATCCGGATCGTCGACGGAATCCATGTCGACAAGGCGGCGGGCGCGGACACTGCGCGCATTCCACAATGCGACTGCGTCGCGTTCCACGACCTCGCATATCCCAGCGCTCAGCGCTTCCCAGATGTGATTGCCGGAGGCAAGGCCGTTCGTTCCTGAACGGAAGAAGCCCCGGCTGCGGTTGGGCGGGAGCGTCGCATCGGTATCGACCGTTTCCGCAGGTAGCCAGCAAGCTTCCCGGTTCAGAAGATCATAGGCCTCGATCCATTCGATGGGATGAAAGCCTGTTGGAAGATCGTCTGCAATGCACAGTGATTGCAGATCCGCCAGCCGAACTCTCGCTGTCATCTCGTTCGTGCTTGAGAAATATGTTCGATCAGCAAGGTTTTCGGCGTGAAAGACCTCGGCGGCCTCCATGAATGCGGAGGCGAACGCATGGGCCAGGGTCAAGCCCTTGCCTTGCGAAACGGAAAAGGAAAGAGAATTCGGGCGAACTGCAATGGCAACAGGGATGCCGATGCGGTCAAGTCCCGTCACATTGCCGAGCCGCGTGATGCCCATGGCTGGAGCCCGGTGGCCGAAACGGGCGAGCGTTACCTGAGGAGTGGCGGATCGATGCGTCCCGTGCTGGAACGTCTTGCGGCATGACCCGTTAAGGCTCTGTGGCCAATCGGCCATGATTGTCTCGCCCCACACTGTGCATCGCCGCCAAACTCCGAGAAGCTCGCTGAGCTACCTGCCGTTCTTCGGCGCGCCTCGTCCTGGCTTCGGGCGGTTCCAGTTGCCGGAGGCTCCGCCTTCGGCGACGATGCTGGGCCCTACGGGAACGACAAGTTCGCCGCCCGTAGGCAAAACTCCGATCAGCAATTGCCGCAAATGTGCCGCTTCCGGTGTATCATCTAAAAGGACCTCTTCGAAAGATCCTCCGCACTCTGAAAGGAGGATTCTACCGCCGTCGATGCGAAGACGGACGTTCATCCCCGTATGTTGACTGTCCTGAACGCGAGACTCGTGGGCCGGTATGCTCCCAGTGGTCGCATTGGCATCGAGTCCACCTCCCGCCAATGCCCCTAGGCCCGTAAGCAGCGGACCCCATTTCGACGCTCTGCTCATCGCGTCCTCCCTGGCGCGGAATAAGTGCCATATGCGTCTAGTAGAGCACTTCGCCTCCATTGCGTGTCAAGTACTAGGTCAAAGGATTACACCTTCAGAGCAACTAAGAGGCCGATGAGGCTAATGATGCTCGGTCAAACCATGTGGAATAGCTCCTCTTAAGTAGAGCTGTCCGCCGTTGATCTTGACGATGGCCATTGCAGCACGAAGAGATTCCAGCGTGACGACGGTCCTGTTCTACCTGTGTCATAGGCCGACTTGAGGAGAGGCGGATGCGGCAGCTGTTGACGGCTATGACCATCACTTGTGTCTTCTTCGCCGGTGCTGCCCTAGCGGACGGGAGTTGCATCACTGCGGAAAAGGTCTGTCGACTCAAGGCCGGCTTCAATCCGGAAACAGGATCGGCACCGGTCTGTGACGAGGCACAGCAGACGTCGAGAGCAAGGGGAAGGGCAGGGGCAAGAACTTTTGTGAACACATTCGTGAAGCCGATCCAGGATGCGGTCGCCCTGGCGCCAAGTAAAGCCTATGCGGACTTTTGTGCCATCGACAGGTATTTCATTGTCGGCCCAAATAAGTCCTGGTCGTCCTGGGGACTTTGGGAAAATCCCAACAATGCTGCATATGCCAAGTCTCTCGGCAAAAACAATTCCTATATCGCGATTTCGGAAGATGTATTCAAGGATACCGTTTCTACGCTCGAGCAAAAGCTGCAGAATGGAATCGTGAATGGATCTGCTATTAAGTACACGGCAAATTCCAAAAACGCCAATTTGAAGACACTGGCAGTGCTCTCGGCATTGACGCACGAAATGGGTCACATCCAGTGGCATAAGTATCAAGATAAAAGCGGCACGATTTTTCGGAAGCTGGCGTGCTACAATGACACATTCCTTCGGGATTCCTGGGATGAACCCCAATCTCAGGAGGCGCTTCAAAGACCGTGGACACCCTACAACGACAAGGGACGGTCCAAGCACAAGAATAACAGCATCCCGCACCCGGGCGACGGCCAAACGATGAATCCCTCAGACGTTCGCAAAGTTCTTGACGGAGGTTTCATCAGCGCCTTTGCGGCGGTCTCCCCCGAGGAAGACTTCGTCGAGACCTATAAAGTACTTGTCCTCGACGAAAACCTATCAGAGTACAAGGTCAGCGTCGCAGGCGGGTCGTTTAATATCCTGGACACGATCCGGAACGAACCGGGTCGGACAATTTCCCAAAAGGCGGCGTGTGTGCGCCCCGTGGCGTATTACTGATTCCACCGTCCCTCATCCTTGTGCGGTTATGCGCAACATTCGCGGCACTGTGCGAGTTGGGATGCGCTTTTGTAAGGTAGTGCCCACCAAAAATTGCCGCGGGCCTGGCGAGCTCAGGGCAACGATTGGCTCACCCGCTACCCAGTGCGGCGAGGGCAATCGACTCCGCAACGAAATCATAGCGATCGGTGAGGATCGCCGTCGCAACCCTCACGTGCTCTGTGGGACCGACCGAGCATTTCGTCCCGGGGAGGACAGCAATACCGCGAGCAGCCAGGGTAACCAGCGCATATTGCTCGGACTCGACTGGAATCCAGATGCACAACCCATCGCCCCGCGGGATGTTGATGCCGCGCTCGCGCAGCGCCTCGGTGAGCGTCGCGCGACGCTCGGCGTAGATATTGCGCGCGTCGGAGACGATCTTCGCGCTTTCGGCATCGTTCAGAAGCCACGCCGTCGTCGCCTGCAGGAGTCGGCTTGTCCACCCTGAGCTGAAACTGCGGTAGGACTGGATCTGCTTGACCACATTGACCGAACTCGACAGCACCGCGAGACGCAGATCGGGGCCCAGCGATTTCGAAAACGACAGGATATGAACGACCCGGGTCGGAAACCGATTGCCCAAACTCACGGGAGGCAGGGGTGAAATATCGCCCACACCATCATCCTCGATGATGAAGCAGTCGCTTCCCTGCAGGGTCGAGGTGAGTTCCGCCAGGCGCCGTTTGCTCACCGCCTGCCCGGTCACGGAGTGGGTGCGCGGCTGGAAGATGAAGGCCGTCGGGTTCTTTTGAAGAGCCTTGGATAATGATTCCGGCACCGGTCCTTCCGCATCGCATTCAACCGGAAGGATCTGCGCTCCAAGGTCCTCGATGATATCGAGGATGCGCATGGCCGTCGGATTTTCGATTGCCACGAATGCGCCGGGCATCACCAGAGCGTGCAGGGCGGAGTAGATGGCATTGTAGCCGCCATTGGTGGCAAGGAAGGTTTCGGGCTGATAGGGCCAGCGTCGCTCGACGGCTGCGCGCAATTCGGCAAGAATCGGTGTGCGCTCATAGCTGTTCAGGTTATCCGCCTGCGCCCCATGGGCCAAAGCACGGGCCAAGGGTGGCAGTAGGTCCCGATCGGGTACTGCCAAACTCAAATTGAGCACCTCTTCGCCGAAATGCCCCACGCTTCCCATGCGTGCCGGCCGTGGCGCAACCGTATTGCCAAAGACCCAGATCCCCGTGCGGCCGCGGCCGGTGATCATCTTCTGCCGGCGCAGCTCACTCCAAGCCTCGGAGACGGTCGCAGGACTGACGCCAAGCTTGAAGGCGAGTTCACGTACCGTTGGTAGGCGCATTCCGATGGGGAGGGCACCTGACCTGATCAGGGCACTCGTCTCGACCGCAATGCCGCGCGCGGTGCGCTCCCTTAACCTGGCGGCTAGCCAATCGACGTCCTGCATAAGTCCATCTCAAAATCGTCTTTTAATGTTCAATAACATAATAGCTATTGATCAGGCGAAATGAACATTTAATTTTCAATCCTGGCAAACATTTGGCCGGCGGTGCCTTCGCTGGCGAACGGCTGGAGAACGATGTGAGAGTTACTGTCCGTCTCGCGCTGCGCGATTGGGATTATATGACCCCGCTTGTGCTTGGTGATGTCACGTCGGATGTCATCGACGTGAAGGTGGACCGTGTCGGTGCCCTGCCGGAGGACTTCGCCAATGACCCCCGTTACGATGCCAGCGAAGTTTCGTTCAGCCGCTATACGACAGGGCGCGCCCGAGGCGACACTGCCATCTTCGGTGTACCGAACTTTCTCATGCGTGGCTTCCGGCACCGGTGTGTCATCACCGCCCGCAACAGCAGTCTCACGCGGCTGGAGGATCTGAAGGGTGGGCGGATCGGAGTTACCGGCTGGCAGGATTCTGGTAATACCTGGACCCGGGCAGCACTGGCGCTGGCGGGGGTCGGCATCGAGGACGTGCACTGGTATGCGGGCCGCCTGACGGAGTCGCACCCGATCATCGATCGCCTCGGCCCCTATGCACGCCCGGGCCGGATCGAGGCGGTGCCGGGAGAGAGGCCGATGCTCGATCTGCTGGAGAGCGGCGAGCTGGATGCCGTCTTTACCCCCTTCATGCCGCCGGGCTTCTTCGATCGCGGATCAAAATTCCGCCATCTGGTATCAGATCTGCACAGCGCGGAGCTCGCCTATTTCAACACCGTTGGCTACATACCCGGCATCCATATTCTGGGCGTCAAGTCAGCTCTTGTTCTGGAACATCCGTGGCTTCCCCAGGCGCTGAGCGATCTTCTCGACGAATCCCAGCGCGTGTGGCTCGAAAAGCGCCGCAAATATGCGGAAACTACGCCTTGGATCATCGATGAGCTTGGCCGCTGCGGCCGCGATCTGCCCGAAGATTGGAATGCGAGCGGCCTCGAACCCAACCGCAAGATGATCGGCGACTTCCTGGCCGAGGTTCGGAGGCAGGGTCTCGCCGAAATGACCCTGACGCCAGACACTCTATTTCCGGCGGTCGCGAACCTCATAGGAGAACCAGCATGAAAGTCGCCCTCGGCCAATTCGCCGTCAGTCGCGATTGGCAGGATAATGCCGAGACTTGTGTCCGGTTAATGCAGCAGGCAGAGGCCGGCGGCGCTGACCTTCTCGTACTACCCGAGGGCATTCTCGCCCGGGACATCGCGGATCCCGACATCGTGCTGAAGACCGCGCAGCCGCTCGACGGCCCGTTCATGGCTCAGGTGCTGGAATCCAGCCGCGGCTCGAACCTGACGACGATGGCCTGCGTTCACGTGCCGTCCGGGGGCGGGCGGGTCTTCAACGTGCTCGTCACGGTGCGCGACGGGGCAATCGTCGCCCAGTACCGCAAGCTTCACCTTTACGATGCTTTTTCGGCCAAGGAATCGACCAATGTCCAGCCTGGTGACGAGATTCCCGAGATCATCGAGATTGCTGGCCTCAAGGTCGGCATGATGACCTGCTACGACCTCCGCTTCCCGGAAATGGCACGTCGCCTCGCGGTCGATGGCGCAGACGTGATCGTGCTGCCGGCGGCGTGGGTGCGCGGACTTGGCAAAGAGGCACATTGGGAGGTGCTGGTCACGGCCCGCGCGCTCGAGAACACCTGCTACGTGGTCGCCGTGGGCGAGTGCGGCGAGCGCAATATCGGCGCGAGCATGGTTGTCGACCCCCTCGGCGTTGCGACCGTCCGCGCCGGAGAGGCCCCGAGTCTCACGTTTGCGGAGATCGACCGCGCAAGGATCGCTCATGCGCGCTCTGTCCTGCCGGTTCTCGCGAACCGGCGCTTCGCACGCCCGGAACTTGCCCGCGCCGAGCATGCGAAGACGCAGGCAGCCTAGTATTACGATCAGAAAGGGAACAGACACATGAGAATTCAAGGTATCCTGTATGCGACCGCAATCGCCCTAGCGACGGCTCAGGCCCCGGCCCTGGCACAGGGCGCACCGGCTGGCCAGATTCCGCAGCAGAAGGTCAGCGAAGAGCTTCGTGCCAAGCTTCCCGAGGACCTCAAGTCGTCGAACAAGCTGATTTCAGTGAACAGCGGTTCTTTCCCGCCTTACGAGATCGTGACCGATACCCGCAGCATGACGGGCGCCAGTGCTGATATGACTGACGCCATCGGTCAGTTGCTTGGCGTCAAGATCGAACATGTCACTGTCAGCGGGTTATCGGCGTTGCTCAGTGGCATCAAGTCCGGCCGCTATCAGTTCGCCATGGGGCCGGTTGGTGATTTCAAGTCCCGTCAAGAAGCCAATGATTTCGTGGACTGGGTGCAGGAGTACGTCGTCTTTGCCGTTCAGAAGGGGAATCCGAAGGGCATCAACTCTCTCGACGACGCCTGTGGGGCGCGCGTCGCCGTGCAGTCGGGGGGATCGGCTGAAAAGGTGATCAAGGCTCAAGCTGAAAAATGCGCGGCTGACGGCAAGCCTAAGCTCGAGGTGCAATCCTACACCGACCAGCCGACTTCGATCCTGTCGGTCCGTTCGAAGCGCGCGGACGCATTCTTCTCCTCACAGGCTCCGCTGACCTATTTCGTGCAGCAATCCAACGGCGAGCTCGAATTGGCGGGCGTCGGCAAGCCCAACGGATTCGATGATCTCTTCCAGGGAGCTGTCGTGACGAAGGATTCGCCACTCAGCGAAATTCTTCTCGGTGCCGTTAAGGAGCTCGTGAAGAACGGCACCTATGCGGCAATCATGAAGAAGTGGGGACTTGAGAACAACATGATCTCCGAGCCCGGCATCAACCTGGCGAAGAAGTAACGGATATGACCGAGCGCACTATCAATCCCTCCATCGAGCTTCGCGATGTCGCCAATGCGCATCGTCCGATAGAATGGGGCCGCTGGCTTCTCTGGGCATTCGTGCTGATCGTGGCGGCGAACTTCGCCTGGATTGTCGCCCACAACGAGAATTTCGGCTGGCCCATCGTGGCGCAGTGGTTCACTGCGGACTCGATTCTGAAGGGATTGTCGGTGACGCTCGGTCTGACCGTCGTGGCGATGCTGATCGGTATCGCCATCGGCCTTGTGCTGGCCATCGCCCGAATGTCTCAGGACACGCTGTTCAGTTCGCTGGCTGGCCTTTTCATCTGGTTCTTTCGCGGCACGCCGCTGCTGGTGCAGTTGATCTTCTGGTACAACCTATCGACGCTTTTCCCCGAAATATCGTTGTCGATCCCGTTCGGCCCGACCCTGGTCAGCTGGAACACGAACGACATCATTACGCCCATGACAGCCGCCATCGCCGGGCTGTCTCTCAACGAAGCGGCCTATATGGCTGAAATCATCCGCGGCGGCCTGCTTTCTGTGGACAAGGGACAGGTCGAAGCGACGGACGCCTTCGGCATGACACGTGCGCGGGCTCTGCGGCGGGTCATCATCCCGCAGGCAATGCGCTCCATCATCCCGCCGACCGGCAATCAGCTTATCAGCATGATCAAGGCAACTTCGCTCGTCAGTGTCATCGCAATGGCGGACCTGCTCTATTCGGTGCAGGCGGTCTACAATCGAACCTTCGAAGTCATACCGATGCTGATGGTTGCGGTGATATGGTACCTCATTATCACATCGATCCTCAATGTCGGGCAGGGCTTCATTGAGCGGTATTATGCCCGCGGCGAGCGGGGATCCGCCGATGCCAACGCCCGCACCGCAATTCGTGTGGAGGAGCCAGCATGAACGTTGCCGCTAAAATGGTTGCCGCAGCCACCACAGAGCCTTTGGTTCGCGCCCGCAACGTGCACAAGTCCTTCGGCGACAACGAGGTGCTCAAGGGCATCGATCTCGACGTCATGCCGGGAGAAGTGGTTGTGATCCTCGGCCCTTCGGGCTCGGGAAAATCCACCTTCCTGCGCTGCATCAACCATCTCGAGGCCATCGACCGCGGGTCGATCGAGGTGGACAACGAACAGATCGGCTATCAGTTGCGGCACGGGCGGCTGCACAAGCTCTCCGACCGGGCTATCGCCATACAGCGCCGCAAGATCGGCATGGTGTTCCAGCAGTTCAATCTCTATCCGCACATGACGGCACTGGAGAATATTATCGAGGCTCCCATCGGTGTGCACGGCCAGAACCGCCGCGACGCCGTGTCCTATGCGATGGAGTTGCTGACCAGGATTGGCCTTGCAGACAAGGCCAATGCCTATCCGCGCCAGCTTTCGGGCGGTCAGCAGCAGCGCGTCGCCATTGCACGCGCCCTCGCAATCAAGCCGAAGCTCATGCTGTTCGACGAGCCGACATCGGCGCTCGATCCCGAACTTGTTGGCGAGGTCCTGGCAACTATGCGGGACCTTGCCGAACAAGGCCTCACGATGATCGTCGTCACCCATGAGATCGGCTTCGCGCGTGAGGCAGCAGATCGCGTCGTCTTCATGGACGGTGGCGTCGTTGTCGAGGAGGGCAGCCCTGAGGTCGTGCTGTCAAATCCCTCTCATGCCCGCACACGTCTCTTCCTCAGCCGATTCATCCAGAACAGCTGAGGGACGGGACCGACCGGTAGACTACTCCGAAGCCCCTCGAATGGAAGCGGAGGGATTGAGGCGCATTGAGCGAATAGGCTATCCATGGCGCAATCATATCGGGCTCGCGCAGCCGTAATCGATGCGGTTTTCCATCTTGCTGTGGCGTCCGATCGAAACGCGCGAGGCGGGGCCGGCACGCCCCGAGGGCGGATCCTCTGTCAGGGCAAGGGAGAAGAGCCATGAAACACCGTCAAGTCTCGTTCCTCTTCGACCTCGATGGCACCCTCGTCGACAGCGTCTATCAGCATGTCCTTGCTTGGCATGAAGCCTTGGAAGCGGAGGGTATCGACCTTTCAATCTGGCGTATTCATCGCAAAATCGGCATGTCCGGCGGGCTCTTCACCAACATGCTCCTGCGCGAGACAGGGCTGGTGATTGACCCACAGCGCATCGAGCGGCTGCGCCAGCTTCACGCCGCAGCCTACAGGAAGCGAGCGGACCGGATAAAACCCTTGCCCGGCGCCCGCGAGCTTTTAGCCTATCTGACGGAATCAGGATTGCCATGGGCGATCGCAACGAGCGGGCGCATCGAGACAGCGGGCCCTGTCCTGGAGAATCTGGGTGTCGATCCGGGCAAGGTGCCTGTCATCACACGTGACAAGGTCAGGTATGCCAAGCCGGATCCGGACCTTTTCCTTGCCGCAGCCGATGCGCTGGGACTTCCTATCGAGGGGGCATGTGTGGTCGGGGACAGCATCTGGGACATGCTGGCGGCGCGGCGTGCGGGAGCATTGGGGGTAGGCCTGCTCTCGGGGGGATATGGTGAAGACGAGCTCGTGCGCGCAAGCGCCTACAGGGTTTACGAGGATCCTGCGGACTTGCTGAGACATATCGACGAGGTCGGCGGGAGAAGGTGAACCGGTCGGGCACCTTCAGCGCGAGCAGACCTTGGACGGGCTCACTCCGGGCGTCGACGGCTCTCCTTTGCAAAACTCTCATGTCGGTCGGCGATGGCGTTGGCGAGTGAGCCATCGAGTCCCAGTTCCGCGATCATGCGACTCGCCTCGCGCATCTCGGCGGCGCGCCGGATCCCGTGCTGGCGGACACGGGACAGCATCGTCTTTGCGATATTCTCCCAATCCATGCCAGGATAGGATGCGGCGAGGCTTGCCAGTACGGCAGGCATGACGCCGGCCCGCTCGGACGCAAGAGTGAAATCCACCATGAGGGCTTCCATTCCCTTGATAACGATGCTGCGGCACAACTTGCTCGCGGAAGCGGTACCGATCGTTTGACTGACCGGAGTGATCCTCATTCCGAGCTTATTGAGCCGATCTGAGACTTCCTGCGCCTTTTCGCCCCCGCTCAGGATTGGAACCGCGATACCAACGCCGCTGACAGGAGCCATAACGGCAAACTCGACAAAACTGGCATGTCGCCCGACCGCTTCGGCAACCCTTCTCTTCGTGGCGGGGGAGACGGAGTTGAGATCGATATAGATCTGAGAGGGCTGGAGTTGTGGTGCAAGCCGCTCGGCCACTGTGATGGCAGCATCGGCCGTGACGGCCGAGATGACAATATCGGCGCCAGAGCAGGCATCCGCCGCGCTCTCGGCTGCGTGGATGTCGCTTTCGGCGGCGAGTTGCCGAAAACGCGAACCTTCCCCGGGATATCCGAACAGGATGTCATAGGCCCTGACCTGCACGTCCGCCTTCGCCGCCAACTGGCGGGAGAACAGCTGCCCGACTTCTCCATAACCGATGAAGGCGATCTCGAGGCTCATGGGTTCACACCGTTTGGAGGATGAAGCATGACAAAGCCGTCACGGCTCGTCCCTGTATTCGACATAGACGAGACCCGCCTTCGCAAGTGGCTCGCGCATCTTGTAGAGGTCCAGTCCCAATGTGCCCGAGGACAGAATTGCGCGCTTGGCCTCCTCGTTCGCCACACGTGCCTCGCCTGCGTCCGCAACGGCCCCAGCGTCCTTGCGGGATACTGCTACGACACCATCGTCGTCGGCGACGATGACATCGCCCGGGTTGATCAAGGCGCCGGCGCAGACGACAGGCACGTTGACCGAGCCGAGGGTCGCCTTGACCGTGCCCTTCGCAGATATCGCGCGCGACCAGACAGGAAAGCCCATTCCTGTCAGCGTCTTCACATCCCGGACACCGGCATCGATCACCAGACCGATCACGCCACGAGCCTTAGCGGAGGTTGCCAGGAGATCTCCGAACATGCCGTCGCTGTTGTCGGCGGTCACCGCGACGATGAGGATGTCGCCCGGGCAGCACTGCTCGATCGCGACGTGGATCATCCAGTTGTCTCCCGGCTGCGCCAAAACCGTTACCGCGCTGCCTGCAATCTTTGCTCCGGTCCAGATCGGCCGTATGTAAGGCTTCAACAAGCCGGATCGGCCCATAGCCTCATGAGTCGTCGCGGTGCCAAGCGATGCCAGCCGGTCGACTACATTCCGGTCGACGCGCGGAATATTGGTGACGACGATAGGCTTCATGTGAGCTCCTCTACGACCTGCGGGAAGATGCGCTGGTAGGCCTCGCCAAAGGTCATGGCTTGTCCCGAGTTGCGCCCGCCCTGCATGCCCCGGTTCAGCGCGACCCGGGTATAGTATTCCCAGAGATGCTTCTGTGCCGCGAGGATCTCGAAGGCCTCACGCTTCTTGTCCCAGACGTCATCGATGTTCAGAATCACGTTAGGTTTGTAGTTGCACTGCTCGGGCTGGTGCGGCTCGAAGAGGAAAACCGGTGGCGCGCTGTAGGCGAGGTCTGGGCTCGGCTTGTGGCCTGCCGCCTGGGCAATGATGCGCGCTTCCTGGGCAAAGCGCGCCGCCTCCGGATGGTCCACGTTATATGGGTCCTCGAGGGAATGCGTGAGCACGAAGGCGGGTTTGAGATCCCGGTAGATGTCAATCAGGCGTTCCAGCATTTCGGATGTCATGCTGAGCGGGTAGTCGCCGGCATCGAAGAATTCGATTTCGGCGCCAAGCGTTTCGGCGGCCCGCTCGGCCTCGTCGCGGCGTTGCGCCTTCACCTGCGCCAGGGACAGGTCACCCCTTTTCCAGGCCCATTGGCTCTCGCCACGCTCCCCGAATGATAGGCAGACGATCTTCATCCGGTAGCCCTTGCGTGCATGAACCGCGATCGCGCCGCCGGCACGCCATACGAAATCTCCGGGGTGGGCGGTGACGACAAGTCCGACTTTTTCAGAAGACATGAAAGCCTCGAAACGAAAAGTTCATTGAAGAATCAGGCGGCGTCGCGGCCTGACTCGGATGTGGCGAGGGTTTCGTGCGCGAAGGCATGCCCCTCGAACAGAAGACGGGCCGTCCGCAGCAGTCCCGCGCGGTGGACCACGGGCCTTTCCTCTGTCCCGCCAACTTCGATCATCACGCTGAACTCGCCAGTTGGATGCTCGACCGACAATTTCTTTTCCTGTCCCGGCGGAGTCTGCGCGACGCGGGCTGCAGGGGAGGCAGGCAGCACGCAGGCGGTTGCAACGGTAACGGCAGCGAACACGCCGATCGAGGCATGGCATTCGTGGGGGATGAAGCTGCGCGTGCAGATGTGCCCACCTGCGGCAGGGGGCGCAACCAGCACCATTTTGGGCACGACTTTGGAAGAGACATCCCCGAGCCCCATAAGTCCGCCCGCCTCCAGGCGGATTTGCTCCAGGCGAGCCTTCAGCACAATGTCCGCATCGAGCACATGGCGAGGCTCATAGCCGGTCCGACCGACAGCCGTGGCCCCGATCACGACCACTGGCATGCCGTTGTCAATCAGCGTCGCATCTACCCCGGCGACGTGATCAACAGTATTGCCCGTCGGAAGCAGGGAGCCGCATACGGAGCCGGCGGCGTCGAGAAACTCAATCGCGATCGGCGCGGCGGTGCCCGGGACGCCGTCGATGCGGGCGTCTCCGCCGTAGATCACCCGCCCGGCGGGCGTCTGCACCGTCAATTCCGCAATGGTTCCCGTATTGATTGTTCGGACGCGGACCCTCGTAACCGGATCCTGTGTCGCTACTAAACCTCGCTCGATGGCGAACGGCCCGACGCCGGCGAGAATATTGCCGCAATTGGGGGTGACGTCGACATTCGGCTTGTCGAGGGCGACCTGGCCGAACAGAAAGTCCACGTCGCACTCCGGCGCTTTCGATTTCGAAACGACGGCGACCTTGCTCGTGAGCGGATGGGCGCCGCCAAGGCCGTCGATCTGGCGTGGATCCGGCGAACCCATGATCGAGAGAAGCAGCGCCTCGCGCCGCGCCGGGTCGCCAGGAAGATCGTCAGCGAGAAAGTAGGCTCCCTTGGAGGTGCCTCCTCGAAAGATCATGCAAGGGATGCGCGGTTGGATGGCCCTTCTCCCATGGACAGTTCAATGGCGTCCAGGAAGGGTGCATCACCGGTCAGGGTGCAGCAAATGGTTTGTTTGCTGCTTTTTGTGAAAATTTTTCATGAGCAATCAAACTTGATGGTACAAGTCGGGCGGTACGATCATGCGAATGTTCGGACGATGATCTTTCTCAACTCGTCCGCCAGCGGCGACAGGGGCACACCTCTTTTCGATACAATGCCGAGTTGGCGTGTAATGCTGGGATTGCGCAGGGGCACAAGCTTGAGGCCGCGCTCATCGATCGTATCGATCGACAGTCGCGGGACCACGGTTAGAGCCACGCCGGCCCGGACCAGGGCAAGGGCGGTCTGGATATGTTGAACCTCGAAGCGCCAGCAGAGCGACTCGCGCCGACTTCCCAATGCGTCGTCGATAATGATCCTGTTGCCGGCCCGGGAGCTGATCCGGATGAGCGGTTCTTCCGTCAGCTCGGACCAATTCAGGGAGGATTGTGAGGCCAGGGGGTGGTGCTGCGGGCAGACCAATGTGAAGGGATCCTTGATCAGCATCTCGATATCGAAGTCCCATCGATGGGCTGCGACCATCGTGATGCCGAACTCGACCGTGCCGGCCTGGACGAGATCGGAGATTTCCGTAGCGGAATGGTCGTAGATGTGAACGGCCACATGCGGGTGCCGCTCCTGGAATTGCTGCAGCGCCCGGGGCAGGCGCCCCGATGCGATGGTCGGGAGACAGCCGATTGAAAGCGTTTCCTGACGATGTCGGCCCTCAAGCCGGAGTTGGTCCAACGATATGGCCAAATTTTCTATGGTATCTTTGACCTGCGGCAGCAACCGAAGTCCTGCCTGCGTCAGGGATACCTCGCGCGTGGTGCGTGACAGCAACTTTACGCCGAGATCCTCCTCCAGTTTCCGAATGCGATGGCTAAGGGCCGTCTGCGACAGGTTCAGGTGTGCAGCTGCGTGCTGGAAGCTGCCTCGTTCCGCGATGGCGACGAAGGCATGGAGGCCAAGGAAGTCGATACGCATGCGAAACTCCGGCGAGCGGCGGCTTGTTGATGGGCATTCCGACCCGAATATATGAGTTATATTCACTAATCCCAGAAAACAAACCATTTGATTCAGTGTGGCGACGTGCACACCTTGCGTAGGTCAGTCACACTGTACGGGAGCGCCGCACAGCGTAGCCGGTCTGTACGTGGCGACGGGTCGAGCGTCATAGAGGGATAGTTAAGACAGTATATCTTGCTGAACTTTCGTCCGTCTCGGTCAGAGGGGGCTAAGTCTCAAGCAATACGCAGTGCAAACACAAAATTCCGCACGCATCGACGTGAACTGTCGGGCGATTACATTTCGGGAGGATGGTTCAAGTGACTGACTGCGTGTCGAGAGGATCTATACGCCCTGGTCCCAATCGCCGCCAGATTTTCGGGGGCGCGCTGGCCTTGGGGGCGACAACCCTAGACCCGGCAAAATCGGGAGCCCAGACCTATCCGAGCCGCAATATGACCCTGGTCGTGCCGTTCACGCCGGGCGGGTCTACCGACATCTTGGCGCGACTCCTTGGGCAAAGACTTGAGACGTCTCTCAGCGTCCCTGTCATCGTTGAGTCGCGACCCGGCGCCGGCGGCTCGATCGGCGTGGGATCCGTCGCCCGTTCCCCTGCCGATGGTTACACCTTGGTAATGGGCCATATTGGCACGCTCGCAGTGAATCCGGCTCTCTACTCGAAGCTGCCATATGATCCTTTGACGAGCTTTGAGCCAGTCGGCGGCATCGCGAACGTCCACAATATGCTCGTTGTCCATCCGGATGTTCCGGCAAATACGCTTCAGGAGTTGATTGGATACGCCCAGCAAAATCCCGGCAAGCTGAATTATGCTTCGGGCGGCATCGGAAGCGCGGCTCATATTGCAATGGTGGCGCTCGCCGACCGTGCGGGGATCACGTTGACACATGTTCCCTATCGAGGCACCGCTCCAGCCGTGACGGACCTGCTCGGGGGGCGGGTGCAACTCACGTTCACAGGAGCACCGAACCTGATTCAGCACGTGGAAGTTGGCAAGATGCGTGCGCTCGCCGTCTCCGGATCCATGCGCCTTAGGGCTGCTCCGACTGTTCCCACTGTCGCGGAATCCGGGCTGCCCGGCTTCGAAGCATCGCAATGGTATGGGATACTGGTCCCTTCCGGTACTCCGAAAGACGTAGTTGATCGTCTCAATGCTGAAATCAAAACGGCGATGGGCGCCCCTGAAATTGCCGAGCGCCTGTCCCTGGAAGGGGCGGAGGTCTGGACCAACAGTCCCGCAGAATTCCGCGACCATATCGGCAAGGAAATCGCTCGATGGGGGGATCTCGTCAAGCGCACTGGGATCAAGCCAGAATAAGCGGCGATGGCGGGATTTCGGTGACGACATGCCATGCCCGGCGGAGTCGGTGACGATCAGCGATCCAAACGACCGATTTCGGCACCTTCATGAATGCTACATTGAGACATGTGCGCAAACACTTACCAAGTGGCGCGCCCGCGCCTAAACTGAACGGCTAAAAAGCCGAAGAGGGAGGAAAAGGGATGTTACGTCGGACACTTCTGGCCGCGGCAGGTGCCGCGGCTGTCATGCTGGCCATGAGCGGTGCTGCTTCGGCACAGGGGTCGCTAAAGATCGGGCTGATCCTGCCGATGACGGGGCCGTTCGCCTCGACGGGCCGTCAGATCGAGGCAGCCGCCAGGCTCTATATGCAGCAGAAGGGCGATACGGTCGCCGGCAAGAAGGTTGAGCTTATCGTCAAGGACGATACCGGCACCGCCGACGTGACGAAGCGTCTGGCGCAGGAATTGATCGTCAACGACAAGGTCTCGGTCCTGGCCGGCTTCGGCTTGACGCCTCTAGCCTTGGCCACCGCTCCGCTGGCCACCCAGGCGAAGGTGCCCGAAGTCGTCATGGCGGCCGCGACCGCTACCATTACCGAGGCCTCGCCTTACATCGTCCGCACCAGCTTCACGCTGCCTCAGGCGACGGTGCCGATGGCGGACTGGGCTTCCCAGAACGGGCTGAAGAAGGTCGTCACCCTCGTCTCGGATTACGGCCCCGGAATTGACGCCGAAAAGGCATTCTCCGCATCCTTTACAGCAAAGGGCGGGCAGGTGGAGAACCTGCGCGTACCGTTGCAGAATCCGGATTTCTCGCCGTTCCTCCAGAAGGTTGCGGACGCTAAGCCGGACGCCCTCTTCGTATTCGTGCCCTCCGGCGTCGGCGCCCAGTTCATGAAGCAGTTTGTCGAGCGCGGTCTCGACAAGAGCGGGGTCAAGCTCATCGGCCCCGGCGACGTGACGGATGACGATCTTCTCAACAATATGGGCGATGTCGCTCTCGGGGCGATCACGACGCAGCACTATTCGGCCTCGCATGACAGCCCGGAGAACAAGGCTTTCGTGGAGGCATTCAAGAAGGCCAACAATGGCATGCGCCCCAACTTCATGGCCGTCGGCGGCTATGACGGCATGCATCTGATCTACGAGGGGCTGAAGAAGTCGAACGGGGCTGGAGGCGAGGTGCTCCTGAATGCCATGAAGGGGATGAGCTGGACGAGCCCGCGCGGCCCGGTATCGATCGACCCGCAGACCCGGGACGTCGTCCAGAATATCTATGTCCGTAAGGTCGAGCGGGTAAATGGGGAACTCTACAATATGGAGTTCGCCACCATTCCGAACGTCAAGGATCCCGTCAAGGCGGCCAAGTCCAACTGACTCTCACGCAGGGAAGCGCCGACGATGGACGGCGCTTCCGCATCGTTTTCTGGAGAGTGCGGTGCTGACTATCCTCTTCGATGGGATTGCCTACGGTATGTTGTTGTTCGTGCTGGCCTGCGGGCTGGCCGTGACGCTCGGATTGATGAATTTCGTTAATCTTGCCCATGGTGCCTTCGCAATGGCCGGGGGCTACGTAACCGCCGTTCTCATGAATCGATATGGCGTCCCTTTTCTTGCAACCCTGCCGCTGGCTTTCCTCGTACCCGCCCTGGCAGGACTCGTTCTCGAACGGACCCTCTACAAGCGTCTCTATGCGCGCAACCATCTCGACCAGGTCCTGTTCTCGATCGGAATCGTCTTCATGGCGGTCGCCGCCGTGGACTACAGCATGGGATCCCAGCAACAGTTGATCCAGCTTCCGAGCTGGCTCCAGGGCAGGATCGATGTGCTGGGCATCCAGGTTGGACTCTATCGCAGCTTCATTATCGCCGTCTGCGGCGTGCTCGTCGTTGCCTTGCAACTCGTCCTGACCAGAACCCGCTTTGGATGCCGCTTGCGGGCCGCGGTGGACGATCCCCGCGTTGCCCGCGGCCTCGGGATCAACGTCAGCATGATCTTTGCGACCACATTCGCGGTGGGTTCAGGCCTGGCCGGGCTCGGGGGAGCGCTCGGAGCGGAAATCCTGGGACTTGATCCCACCTTTCCGCTCAAATTCATGATCTACTTTCTTATTGTCGTCACGGTGGGAGGGACGACCAGCATCACGGGTCCATTTCTGGCCTCCCTGCTTCTCGGGATCGCCGATGTGGCGGGCAAGTATTACGTGCCGAGCCTCGGTGCGTTCGTCATCTACACGCTCATGATCATCGTTCTCGTTCTTCGCCCGCAGGGGCTGTTCGCCCGAGCGCGGTGACCGAGGGGAATTATCCAATGTCTTCAACCATTGCAGAGCGTGTCCGATCGACCTTGAGTCGTAAGGGCCGATGGCATGTTGCCGATATCCTCTTCTGGATCGTAGCGGCGGCAACGCTGTTCTTCATGCCCGAGCGCCATCTTATCCTGAACGAGATCGCGATCGTTGGCCTTTTCGCGCTCTCCCTGGACCTGATCCTCGGCTATGCGGGTATCGTGTCGCTGGGCCATGGGGCATTCTTCGGTTTGGGAGCCTATGTCGCAGGAATTCTGGCGAAATTCGGTGTTGGCGAGCCTCTGGTCGGCCTGGCAACCGCGTCGCTGGTCGCGGCCCTTCTCGGTGTCTTGACCAGCTTCCTCGTCCTGCGTGGCGCCGACCTGACGAAGCTGATGGTGACGCTCGGCGTCGCCCTCGTGCTGGGTGAAGTGGCCAATCAGATGTCATGGCTGACCGGAGGCGCCGACGGCCTTCAGGGCATTGCCATGGGCCCGCTGCTCGGCCTCTTCGAATTCGATATCTTTGGTACGACGGCCTACGCCTATAGCCTCGTGGTGACCTTTCTGCTGTTCGTCCTCGCGCGTCGGATCGTCGTGTCGCCGTTCGGGCTTTCCCTGCGCTCGATCCGCGACAACCCTCTCCGGGCTCGCGCTATCGGAATTCCGGCCAACCGTCGGCTCGTGGCCGTCTATACGCTATCGGCGGCCTATGCCGGGGCGGCCGGTGCTCTTTTAGCCCAAACCACCCAGTTCGTGTCGCTCGACGTTCTCGCCTTCCATCGCTCGGCAGATGTTCTTCTCGTTCTTGTCATCGGCGGCGTCGGGTATCTTTACGGTGGACTCATCGGAGCCATCGTCTTCAAGGGTCTGCAGGATGTCCTGTCGGGACTGACGCCGCAGTACTGGCAGTTCTGGATTGGCATGATCCTCGTCGTCCTGGTTCTCGCCGGCCGCGAGCGCTTGACGGACAGGGCGCGGGCCCTGTGGAGCCGAGCGATGGCCCGTGTGACCGGGCGGCCCCAGCCCGAGCCGTCTCCTTCGATACGGGAGATCTGACGTGGTACCCGCTCTCGAGACCAGGGGTCTGGTCAAGCGCTTCGGGGGGCTCGTCGCCACCGATAACGTTTCGTTCCGACTCGAGCGTGGCGCCCGCCATGCGTTGATCGGTCCGAACGGTGCCGGCAAGACGACCTTCATCAATCTGCTGACCGGCATCCTCGCGCCGACATCGGGGCAGATCTACCTGGAGGGGACCGATATCACGAATGTGAGGCCGGAATTGCGCGTGCAGCGCGGTCTCGCGCGCACGTTCCAGATCAATCAGCTCTTTCCCGCGATGACGCCTCTCGAAACCCTGGGCCTTGCCGTATCGGAGCGCTTGGGAGGCGGGCGCGACTGGTGGCGTGTGACAGGTACGAAGCGTGAGATCGTCGACGAGATTGTCGAGGTTGCCGAGCGTTTTCGGCTTACCGACGTGCTCGATGAGCGGACGTCGAACCTAGCATACGGGAAGCAGCGCCTTCTCGAAATCGCCGTGGCCTTCGCCTGCCGGCCGCGTGTACTTCTGCTGGATGAGCCGGCCGCGGGCGTGCCGGAGGCGGAGCGGCAGGAACTGCTCGCTACTGTGGGGGCCTTGCCGCGGGATGTTTCGGTTCTCCTGATCGAGCATGACATGGATCTGGTCTTCAGTTTTGCGGACCGCATCTCCGTTTTGGTCAATGGTGCCTTGTTTGCGGAGGGAAGCGTCGACGAGGTCTCGTCCGACCCGAGAGTCCGAGCGGTCTATCTTGGGGAGAGCCTCGATGAGTGATCTCCTCAACCTGCATCAGGTTTCCGCCGGCTACGGTGACGCGATCGTCATCTCGAAGATCGACCTGCATCTGAAACCTGGCGAGTCCCTGGCAGTGCTGGGCCGTAATGGCACCGGTAAGACGACCTTGCTCAATACGATCATCGGCGTGACCCGCCAACGTGGAGGAACAATAACCCTCGCAGGCCAAGACCTGACCGGCATGCGCCCGGATGCGCGGGCATGTGCAGGTATCGGCTGGGTGCCCCAGGAGCGCAATATCTTCAAGTCCCTCACGGTCGAGGAGAACCTGACCGCCGTGGCCCGTTCCGGGCCTTGGACCTTGGCCAGGGTCTACGAAATGTTCCCCCGCCTCAGGGAGCGCCGCCTCAATATGGGAAATCAGCTGTCCGGCGGAGAGCAGCAGATGCTGGCCATTGCCCGTGCGCTCGTGTTGAACCCGAAGCTAATGCTCCTCGACGAGCCCACGGAAGGTCTCGCACCGATCATCATCGAGGAACTCCTGGCGACCCTGAAGCGCATCATTCGCGAGGAGGGGCTCTCGGCTATCGTTGTGGAACAGCACGCACAGAAGATTCTGAGCGTGACGGACAGCGCGCTCATTCTGGATCGAGGCACGATCGTTCACGAGGGTCCGAGCCGGGCTCTCATTGAAGATCCTGCTATTCTCGAGCACCATCTCGGCGTCACGGGAAGGAAGCCGGGACGGATCGTCCGGCATGAGAAGAACATGAGTTAAACCCTGGAGGAAAATGCCATGCAACGCACCAAGCCACCGTTTCGCGCCGATATGGTTGGAAGCCTTCTCAGGACACAGCCTCTGAAGGAGGCGCGCGAGAAGCATCACCGGGGTGAAATCGGGGATGACGCCCTGAAAGCTGTCGAAGACCGGGAAATCCGGGCTCTCATCAAGCGCCAGGAGGATATCGGCCTGCAGGCGGTGACGGATGGCGAGTTCCGTCGCGCCTATTGGCACTTCGATTTCCTTGAGCATCTCGACGGCGTGACCTCCGTCGAGGCCGATTCCGGCATGAATTTCAAGGGGGGCGTCGGGATTACCAAGGCGCTCCGGATCACAGGCAAGGTCGATTTCTCGGGGCATCCGATGATCGAGCATTTCCGGTTCGTGAAGGACAACACGAGCCGCATGGCAAAAATGACCATCCCGGGCCCGAGCATGCTCCACTATCGCGGGGGGCGGAAGATGATGAACATGGGCGTCTATCCCGAGATGGACCGGTTCTATGCCGACGTCGGCGCGGCCTATAACAAGGCCGTACACGCGTTCTACGATGCTGGCTGCCGGTATCTCCAGCTCGACGATATTTCGTTTGCCTATCTGTGCGATCCCGACCAGCGGGAAATGCTGCGTCAACGGGGCGACGACCCGGGCAAGCAACCTGACATCTATGCGGGGATGGTGCGGGAGGCTCTGAAGGACAAGCCTGAGGATCTCTCGATCACAATGCATCTCTGCCGGGGCAATTTCCGGTCGACATTCATCGCTTCCGGTGGCTACGAGCCGGTGGCCGAGACGCTGTTCAATGCGATGCCCGTCGACGGATATTTCATGGAATGGGATACGGACCGGGCAGGAGGCTTCGAGCCGCTGCGGTTCCTGCCCAAGGGCAAGTCCGTTGTCCTTGGACTCGTCACCTCAAAGACCGGGACGCTCGAGAGCAAGGATTCCATCAAGCGCCGGATCGAGGAGGCGACCAAATATGTCGATCTCGATCAGCTCTGCCTCTCACCTCAGTGCGGCTTCGCTTCAACGGAGGAGGGCAATACGCTTGCCGAGGACGAGCAATGGGCAAAGCTCCGGATGATTGTCGAGATCGCCGAAGAAGTGTGGGGCAGCCCGGGCACGCAAGCCAGAAAAGTCGCCTGACAGGCGCGACGGGAGCCGGATCACCGACTTTCCGGCTCCCAACAGACCGATCCCACGAGTGAAAAGACACTGTGATGCAGGAAGAAGAACCTCTGGTCGACCTCGCCCATCTTGGCCATCTTGAGCTTCTCACGCCGAAGCCGGACGAGAGCCTGCGTTTCTTCGTCGATGTGCTCGGCCTTACGGAGAGCGGCCGGCAGGGTGAATCGGTTTATCTGCGAGGCTGGGACGACTATGAGCGGCATACGCTCAAGCTGACGGCATCGGAGAAGCCGGGCATGGGGCATATGGCTTTCCGGACCAGATCCCAGAGGGCATTGGAGCGGCGTGTCGCGGCCCTCGAAGGTTCCGGCTACGATGTGGGATGGACCGATGGCGATCTCGGTCACGGGCCGGCCTTCCTGTGCCGAGACCCCGATGGGCATATGATCGAACTCTACTATGAGACGGAGTGGTACGTTGCTCCGCCCGAACTGAAGCCTGCCCTGAAGAACCAGGCCCAGCGCTTCCCGGCCCGGGGCGTCAATGCCCGTCGCCTCGATCACCTGAACTGCCTTGCCTCGAATATTCGTGAAAACCGCATCTTCTTTGAAACATATCTCGGATGCCGCCTCACTGAGCAGATCGTCCTCAACGATGGCACCGAAGCGGGGATGTGGATGACGGTGACCAACAAAAGCTACGACTTTGCCTACACCCGCGACCATACCGGCTCACGGGGCCGGTTCCATCATCTCACCTATGCCCTCGACAGCCGCGAGGAGGTCCTGCGCGCCGCTGATATCTTCCTCGAAGCCGGGGTTCCGATCGAATCCGGCCCGCACAAGCATGCGGTTCAGCAGACCTTCTTCCTTTACGTGTATGAGCCGGGGGGCAACCGGGTCGAGGTCGCCAATGCCGGGGCCCGGTTAATCCTTGCCCCGGATTGGAAGCCAATTGTCTGGACGGAAGAGGAACGGAAGAAGGGACAGGCCTGGGGCATGAAGACGGTCGACTCGTTTCATACCTATGGCACGCCGCCAGTCTAGGGAACTGGCTGATCCCATCCTTACGGTCAGGTTCCTATCCGGGCGCGGCCTGACTGGTGGACCGACGGTTGGTCTGTGCTGTTCTGAGCCGCCGCGGCCACGCTTCGCCTGAGTTTGGAGCGGCAGTTCGACTCCACAGCGTTCGCTCGGGCGAAGCAGGGCAGGGGCCCTGAACCCTGTCTGGGGTGCTCGGGATCTCATCGAGCAAGTCACGCCCTTGTCGCTTCCCTGAAGACAGCTGGAGCGTTCAGGCCTATACTTACAGCATTGGTCGCGGTTGCGCGTGACCGTCCGCCCTGCGCACGATCCCGCCGTGGCTTCGACCCGCTGGATGACAGTCCCCGTGGAGGAGCGGTTATGGCCAATTTCCATATCTTGGCTGGTGCAGGCGAGGTTCCAGCTCATCCGGTCGTCCGGAAGATCGAAGTCGCCGACCTGAAGCTGGCGTTGGTGAGAGGCTTCGAGGATTTCTGGGCCATGCCTTCGCACCTCGTTTTCCTCGGATTGATCTATCCGATCATCGGTGCGTGCCTTGCAGCGCTGACCTTCACCAATAACGCCCTGCCGCTGCTTTATCCTTTGGCATCGGGCTTTGCCCTCATCGGGCCGATTGCCGCCATCGGCCTCTATGAGATCAGCAGACGGCGCGAGCTTGGCTTGACGACAACCTGGCAGGATGCCTTCAGCGTGCTGCAATCTCCGTCGATGCCGTCGATCATTGCGCTTGGCCTCGTGCTGCTGGTCATCTTCCTGGCCTGGCTGGGCACGGCCCGAACGCTTTACGAGTCGCTCTTTGGCTATGCCGCTCCGGCATCCTATTCGCAGTTCGCAAGCCAGGTGCTCGGAACGCCGGAAGGAATCCGGCTGATCGCGTTGGGCAATGCAATTGGCCTCGCCTTTGCCATCGTGGTTCTGAGCATCAGCGTTATTTCCTTTCCGCTTCTGCTTGATCGGGATGTTGGCGTCGCCGTTGCCGTCTATACGTCTGTCAAGGCGGTGGTCATGAATCCCCTGACAATGGCGATGTGGGGCCTTATCGTCGCAGTGGCGCTTCTCGTCGGCTCCTTGCCGTTCTTCGTGGGCCTTGCGATCGTTATGCCCGTGCTCGGGCACGCGACTTGGCATCTGTATCGCCGGGTCGTGGAGCCTCCACCACCCCAGGAAGCTCATCCCGCCGTTTGAGGATTAGGACCGTCCCGCGCTCGCTCTTTCGAGTGGCGCGGCGCCCATTCCGGAAAAGGGTCCCTGTTCGCCGAGACAGAGTTCCGTTTCCGTGCTGCGCTATGAGCCGGGGCCAAAGAATGAAAGGCGCGAGAGGAGGGTGTAGTCCGCCTCAAGAACCATGATCGCTACAAAGACCAGGACAGCGCTCATCGGTACCAGAATGGCATAGACGAGGGCGAGGCGCTCCCATGCCATATGCATGAAGATTCCGACAATGAGGCCTGCCTTCAGCAGCATGAACAGGAGAATGAGTGTGTAGCGGAGCGCTCCCTCAAGCTGGAAGTAGTCGACCATGTAGGAGCAGGCACTCAGTACGAACAACCAAGCCCAGACCACAAGATAAAGCTTGATGGAATGTTGCTGTCCCTGTGTATGGGCAATTGCCTGTGTCATGTCTGCCTCTTTTACCAAAGATAGAACAGGGCGAAGATGAAGACCCAGACGAGATCGACGAAGTGCCAGTAGAGCCCCATGATCTCGACGGCTTCGTAGTTTCCCTTCCGGCTGGTGAAGAATCCTCTGGCCTGACGGTCAAAGTCGCCCCGCCAGACTTTTCGCGCAATGACGAGGAGGAAGATGACCCCGAAGGTCACATGCGTACCGTGAAAGCCGGTGATCATGAAGAACGTCGAACCGAACTGTGCCGCCCCCCACGGGTTGCTCCATGGCCGGACGCCCTCATGGATCAGCTTGGTCCACTCAAATGCCTGCATACCGACGAACGTGGCGCCGAGAAGCGCTGTCGCGAGCATCAGGGCAGCGGTCTTCCGGCGGTCGTGGCGGTATCCGAAGTTCACGGCCATCGCCATGGTTCCGCTGCTGCTGATCAGGACGAATGTCATGATGGCGATCAGGAGGAGAGGAAGCTCCATTCCGCCGATCGTCAGAGAAAAGACTTCGCTCGGGTTGGGCCACGGCACGGTCGTCGAGATCCGTGCGGTCATGTAGGAGATCAGGAAGCAGCTGAAAACAAAGGTGTCGCTGAGCAGGAAGATCCACATCATCGCCTTGCCCCAGGACACATTCCTGAACGCCTTCCGATCCGATGAAAAATCGCTGGCGATACTTCGCAGGCCCGAAACCTCCGGAAAAGCCTTCACGTCGTCTGTCAGAGCTTGTTCCGCCATATGCAGAACTCCTCTCAAGTCAGAAGCTGTCGGCAGATGTCGACCAGATCTCCGGCCCATCCGACCAGCACGCTGAGCACGATCAGCCATACGAGGAGCAGGAAATGCCAGTACATGGCGCAGAGCTCCACTGCGAGGCGCAAACGATCCGGCGCAGCGCCTCGCCAGGCCTTGTCCGTGGTTCGTCCTAGCGCCACTAATCCGCCGAGAAGATGGACGCCGTGCACGCCGGTCATGACATAGAAGAACGCATTGGCTGAATTGGCCGTCAGGAGATATCCCTCGTCCGTCAGCTGCCGCCAGGCGAGAAGCTGGCCGGACAGGAAGGCCAAGGCGGCGACGCCCGCCGCGAGGAGGCCCAGCTTGAGTTCGTCCGATTGGCCCCGGCGGGCAGCCTTCTGCGCGCAATGCAATGCGAGGCTGCTGAGGACGAGCATCCCCGTATTGAGCCAAATGATTCTCGGCACCGGCAGCGTGCGCCAATCCGGCATCTGCATGCGCATCGAGTACGCGCTGATGAAGAGCGCGAACAGAGATCCGACCACTGCGAGAAAGACGCCTAAGCCCACTTTCGACGGAGAAGGAGTGGTGACGGCAGGTTGCAGAAATTCGGTGGCCGCGCCCTGTTCCAGCCATGGCTTGGACGCCAAGCCCTGCTTCGAGAGCCACCATGCGGCGATAACCGCCAGGACACCCAAGAAGAGAACGATGCTAAGCATGGGCAGGTCCCCGAATGGAACCCGGCTGGTTCTGCGGCAGGAAATCCTGTTCGGCGCCCGGTACGCTGTAATCGTAGGCCCAGCGATAGACCACAGGCGGCTCCTTGCCCCAATTTCCGTGCGGAGGCGGGGTCTCGGGCGTCTGCCATTCCAGGGTGGTCGCTCGCCAGGGGTTGCCGCCAGCCAGCTTGCCGTTGCGCAGGCTCCAGATGAGATTGAAGACGAACACCAACTGGGTTGCTCCGACCAGCAGCGCCATGATGGTGATAAAGGCGTTGAGCGTGTGGGCCGATGGAGGAACGAAGGCCATGTCGCCGATGTCATGGTAGCGGCGCGGAATTCCCATCAGGCCCAGATAATGCATGGGGAAAAAGATCGCGTAGGCTCCGAGGAAGGTGACCCAGAAATGGAGCTTTCCCAGCGCGTTGTTCAGCATCCGCCCCGTTACTTTGGGATACCAGTGATAGATCGCGCCGAAAATCACGAGGATCGGCGCCACGCCCATCACCATGTGAAAATGGGCGACGACGAACATCGTGTCGGAGAGAGGGACGTCGACAACCACGTTGCCGAGAAACAGGCCCGTGAGGCCTCCATTCAGAAACGTGACGATGAAGGCGAGAGCGAACAGCATCGGCACGGTGAGATGAATGTCGCCGCGCCAGAGGGTCAGGATCCAGTTGTAGACCTTGATGGCAGTTGGGATGGCAATGATGAGCGTCGTCGTTGCGAAGAAGAATCCGAAGTTTGGATTCATGCCGCTGACGTACATGTGGTGCGCCCAGACCACGAAGCTCAGCGCGCCGATCGCCAGGAGGGCCCACACCATCATGCGATAACCGAAGATGTTGCGTCGCGCATGCGTGCTGATCAGGTCCGAGACGATGCCGAAGGCGGGAAGCGCCACGATATACACTTCCGGATGCCCGAAGAACCAGAACAGGTGCTGGAACAGCAATGGACTGCCGCCGCTTCGATCCAGGGGCTGTCCCATCTCGACGATGGCCGGCACGAAGAAGCTGGTTCCGAGTGCTCGATCGAAGAGCATCATCACGGCGCCTACGAACAGCGCCGGAAACGCCAGCAGCGCCATGAAGCTTGCCGTGAAAATTCCCCAAACGGTCAGAGGCATGCGCATCAGCGTCATGCCGGGGGCTCGCGCCTGGAGCACGGTCACGACATAGTTCAAGCCGCCCATGGTGAAGCCGATAATGAAAATCATGAGCGAAACGAGCATCAGGATGATGCCCCAGTCCTGCCCGCCCGGCGTCCCTGAAAGGATCGCCTGAGGGGGATACAGCGTCCAACCGGCGCCGGTGGGCCCGCCGGGCGCGAAGAAGCTTGCGACGAGGACGAGGACCGCGAGCAGATAGATCCAGAAGCTCAGCATGTTGACATAGGGGAACACCATGTCGCGCGCGCCGACCATCAGAGGAATGAGGTAGTTGCCGAACCCGCCGAGGAAGAGGGCGGTCAGCACGTAGACCACCATCATCATGCCGTGCATCGTGATGAATTGGTAATAGGCATTGGCGTCGATGAAGGAGAAAACGCCCGGAAACCCCAGCTGCAGGCGCATCAGCCAGGACAACACAAGGGCAATCAGTCCGACGGACAGGGCAGTGACCGAGTACTGGATTGCAATGACCTTCGCATCCTGGGAGAAGACGTATTTCGTAACCCAGCTCTTGGGGTGATAGAGCTCGACATCTTCGTACTGGGCCGGTGCCAAGGCTCCGGCTGGACCAAGCGGGACATCAACCATCAGGCAGCTCTCCCTAACGTCTCCCGGTGATGGCTCGCCCTTCGGAGCCTTCACGCCTGTTTTCCCTTGTCGCACTGCTCACGTTCGATTCAGACGGCCTCCTCCTCAGTCCCCGGCAGGTGTGAGACGCGCGAAGTTTCGCGATGTCTGGGTCTGCAACCACGCCTGATAATCACTTTGTTCCTGGACCACGACCGTGCCGCGCATCTGCGGATGGCCGACACCACAGAGCTCAGCGCAAAGAATCTCGAATGTTCCGGTCCTGGTCGGGATGAACCAGACATATGAGACCTGACCCGGCACCAGATCCATCTTGGTGCGCAGCTCGGGTATATAGAAATCATGGATGACATCGACGGAGCGAAGCAGTGCCTTGACCGGTTTTCCGATCGGCAGATGCAGTTCCCCGCCCTGGATGACGATGTCGTCCTTCGCGTGTGTGTCGTCCTGGCTCAGGCCGAGTGGGTTGTCCGTGGTGATGGCGCGGGCATCCGTCGTTCCGAGCCGTCCGTCGGGTCCGGGAAGCCGGTAACTCCATTGCCATTGCTGGCCGAAAACCTCGATGTCGGTGGCATCCTCTGGGACGGTGACGAACTGTCTCCAGACGAACAGGCCCGGCGTCAGCATAGCGGCGACACCCACTCCGGTCCCAACCGTCAACCACCACTCGAGTCGCTTGTTTTCCGGTTCATAGGTGGCCCGTCGCCCTGCTTGGTGTCGGAAGCGGTATATGCAATAGGCCATAAAGAGAACGACGGCGACGAAGACCGTCCCCGTAATCCAGAAGGTTATAATGATGGTCGTGTCGATGTAGTGCCAGTTCGAGGCAATCGGCGTCCACCACCATGGGCTGAAAAGGTGGAATAGTACCGAGCCGAGGGCTACTAGAACCAGTATGAGCGCTACAGCCATTCTTTACTCATCCTTGCCTCGAGAGGACTTTGGCATGAAGTAGAAGGCGATAACTACGTCTATACTCGTACGCTATTCTAAGTTGAAAACAAAAAAGTATTTTCCAAGTGAAAAGTCAGAAACAGTATCCGCTTTTCGGCTTCTTTTCATTGGGCGGCAGCAACTAGAAAATCAACATTCATCTTTAAGTAAACTACACCCAATGGCCTAGTTGGTCAATGTATGACGCAATAACATGTCGAGGGGTCCTGTCTGCCTTTCGACCGGATGCGTGGTGGAGCTTCGAGGATCACGACAGCGAAGCGCGGCTGTCGCAGTATCCTGCGGACTCCAGGTGCGATCTTCAGTGCTGTGCTGAATCCACGAGAGGAAGACTCTGCAGAACGCGTCCAGATGAATCGACAACCTCTAGCCGCCAGCCCTGCCAGTCCTGCGAATAGGAAGGGTCCGCTGCGCGCAGTTCCTCGATCGCTTCCATAGCCGATACGAGCGCGGCCTGAACATCGGACACCTCAATGCCCTCATCGTCGCGGATGGCATCCTGGCCGTTTGTGAGATTGAAGAAGTAGCGCACAGCAAAAACCAGGACCGTATGATGCTGACGCTTAAAAACAAGTGGCCAGCATCTGTCAATGCAATGCTGACGATGCAACAATATTTTCGAAGTAGTTCGAAATTCTATTGGTCGCCGCTAAGGTTGGATTTCAGGTTGTTCCGCAGGGTTCACGTCACCTATCGGGAACAAGTTTTTGATGTCGACCCAACCCGTGCAGACAGTCATGTCCGGCACAAGATAGGCGCGGTCTCCGTCGATCGTCTCAACACGGCACCGATAGAATCTTTGATCGCCGGGCGGGCGGTACAGCACGGTCGCGCCTACGGTGAACTCATCCCCATGGGGAGTCGGGCTCCGCGCATCATGGAAACTGAGTTCCTCCGGCAGAGGGACACCCTGCTTGCGTGCGCGATAGCGATCAAGCGCGGCGATGGCGAGGCGGGCCCGATCGCGATAGCGGTCGGCAACGACTTTGAAAGGTCCTCGCTCTCGCCCTGGATACCAGGAGTGACCTCCCGCCTTGGCGAGTTCCGCGGCAATCATTTCGACCTCGTCGTCCGTCATTTTCCCTCCTTCTGCTCTTGGTGAAGAGGAGTAACCCGGTAAACATAAATATGGCTGTGGGAGAGGAAGACCATCTCAGTCGCTGAGAGCCGCTGTGTTTTCCATGTCACGATACGGTGAGAATCTTACATTTCACTAAACGAAAACGCTCGTCTCCTGCTGTGGAGCAGGGATAATCTGCCGCAATATTGACTTCCGACCGGACACGACAGTCAGCCTGCGGCGGAGACGGGTTCGGAACGGTCCTGACACACATCGACCCAATCGGCATCGACGAGATCCGCCATGCGCCGGGGATCGATCCGGACAGCCGTGTGCCTGGAGCCTGCTGCCGGAACCACCTCGTCGAAGGCTTTGAGGGAGATGTCACAATAGACGGGCAGGGGCGTGGCAAGGCCGAAGGGGCAGACGCCGCCGACAGGATGACCCGTCAGCGCCTGAACCTGCTCCGCGTCGAGCATGGAGGCCTTACCTCCGAAGGCCGCCTTGACCTTGCGATTGTCAAGGCGCGCGTCGCCGCGCGTCACGACCAGGAAGGTGCGCTCGCCAACACGCAGGGACAAGGTCTTGGCGATCCTCCCTGGCTCGATGCCGTGTGCCGCAGCCGCCTCGGCGACGGTGGCAGTGCTTTCCGCCTTCTCGATGATGCGAATCTCAGGCGCGTTCTCGGCAAAGAAGGCGCGAACGGATTCAAGGCTCATAGCCGATAACTCCTTCGACACGGGATGACGGGATCGCAGCGAAACACTCTGCACGAATAGATGATCCATTTCCGGCGAGGAAGGGCGCCAAATCGCGCAGCTTGCGGTTCGTTGCCGTCAGGCTGCCCGATCAGCGCTGGCGATCACTGGAGCGTTTCCTCGAAGAAGGTAAGCAGGCGCCTCCAATGGCGCTCGGCTCCCTCGGGATCGAACACGCCGTGATCTGGGACGGCCCAGCCATGGCCCATACCCACGTAGTTTTCGATGATGTGGTCGATCTGCGCCTCCCGAAGCGCCTTCGCCAACCTTGCCGACTGCTCCGGCGGAAAGCCGCTGTCGACCCCGGCGCTCCCGACATAGACGCGTCCCCGGATCGTTGCCACCTGACGGTGCGGACTGTCCGGCGCGTCGCTTGCGAGGTTGCCGCCATGGAAGCTTGCCGCCGCCGCGATGCGTTCCGGGTAGGCAGACGCGGCTGTAAGCGCGCGTCCGCCGCCCATGCAATAGCCGACGGTGCCGATCCGCCCAGAAGCGCCCGCGTCTTCGAGAGCACGCAGAAAGGCAGCGCCGTCACGACGGGTCATCTCCTGGCTCGTGCCCCTGATCAGGCTCATGATCGCGGTGCGGGTTTCCTCCACGGAGAACGCCGTTCTAGCGTCGAACGGCCCGTAGGCGCCGAAGCGGTAGAACAGGTCGGGGATCAGAACGATGTAACCCGCTTCGGCGAGGCGTTGAGCCATATCGTCGAGGGCGGGGCGAAGGCCGAACGCATCCATGTAGAGGATGACGCCCGGCTGATCCTGGGCGGCAGCGCGCCCGACGGGACCGAGGGCTTCCGGATGCACCAGCGTCGCCGGTGCCATTCCGTCCGGAGTTTCGATGGATATCCTGCGCTTTGCCAACGCGGCCTCCTGTTGTGATGCGGTCTCTAAACGGCGCGATCCTGCGCTTCCCTCCGGAGGGCGATCCAGAAAGCCAGCTGCCCGATCGTCCCCGCTGCCGCGAGGACGACGGCTGCGGCCAGGGCCGGGTTCCCGCCGAGCCCCGCCAGGGACGTACAGAATGCCCCGACCACCATCTGTGCAAAGCCGTAAAGTCCCGCCGCCGATCCGATGATCCTGGGGTTGACGCTGACAGCCTTCGTCAGAGCGGCGGGGCTCGACATGCCTACGCCGATCGTGAAGAGAAGCATCAGCCCGATGGTGGCAGGGACGCTCATGTGGCCGGTCACGACGATGGCGAGAAAAATCAGTGCTCCAACGACGCTGATCATATTGGCGCCGACCATCAGCTTCTCGATCGCAATGCGGCCGATCAGGCGCCCGGCAAGGGCGCTGCCCGCGGCGACGCCCAGCACGAGAAGACCGAGATAGAGCCCGACATCCTGTTCCGGCTGGTGCAGCTGATCGACGAAGATGAAGGGGGCTGCGGCGATGAAGGCATACATTGAGGTCGTGGCGCAGCCGCCGCCGATCGCGAAGCCGAGAAAGGCCGGGGAGCAAAGGAGGCGCCTGTAGTCGGAGGCGAGGGACAGGACGCTGATATTGCCGCTCGGCCGTCCGGTCTCGGGCAGAAGCCGCCAGGCCAGCACGAAATTCATTATGCCCAGGGCGCTGAGGACCACGAAGATGGAGCGCCAGCCCAGCGTTGCCGCCAAAGTGCCGCCGATCAACGGGGCAAGGCCCGGTCCGACCGTGACCATCAGGTTCATCAAGGCGAGGCGTCGCGCCGTATCCTGGGATCCGGCCGTGTCCCGAACCATTGCACGCCCGAGGACGAGGCCTGCGCAGCCGCCGAGGGCCTGCAACAGCCGGGCGCCCACGAGAACATGGACTTCGGGCGCCAGGGTGGCGATGAAACCGGCCAATGTATAGAGCGCGAGCCCGATCATGAGCGTCGGGCGTCGCCCGAAGCAATCGGAGAGGGGGCCATAGATGAGCTGTCCGACCGCGAGCCCAATGATATAAAGGCTGATGGTCATCTGGGTCACGGCCGTGCTGGCGCCGAGATCCCGAGCCGCGCTCGGCAAGGCCGGCACGAACATGTGCATCGCCAGGGTGCCGCTGAAGGTGATCAGCACCAGCAGCCAGAGCGACGGTTGCTCCTGCCGGCGGAAGGTCACGCCGTCAGGAACCCGGCGAGCGCTCTCGGATCCACATTTCCGCCACTGAGGATGATGCCGACCCGCTTCCCGCGGCAGGGTACGACGCCGTTCAGGGCCGCGGCCGCGGCAAGGCAGCCTGTAGGTTCCACGACGATCTTCATGCGCTCGACGAAGAAGCACATTGCCTCCACGAGCATGGCGTCCGAGACGGTGACGACGTCCTCGGCAAGCGCGCGGATGATGGGGAAGGTTTTGGACCCGAGATAGGTGGTCTGCGCGCCGTCTGCGATCGTGGAAGGAACGGGGATCCGCACGATGGCACCGGACCGGAAGGATTGCTGCCCGTCATTGCCGGCCTCCGGCTCGACGCCGAAGATGCGGCATTCGGGCGAGAGCGCCTTGGCGGCGAGCGCCGACCCGGCGAGAAGGCCGCCGCCGCCAAGGCAGACGAGGAGCACATCCAGGGGGCCGACCTCGTCGATCAGTTCCTTCACGGCGGTTCCTTGACCGGCGATGACGTCCTCATGATCGTAAGGCGGAATGAGGGTGAGGCCCCGCTCGGCGGAAAGTTTCCGGCCGATGGCCTCCCGATCTTCAGTGTAGCGGTCATAGAGCACGACCTCTCCGCCGTAGGCCTTGGTCGCGGCCACCTTCATGGCCGGGGCGTCCTGGGGCATGATAATGACGCGCGGCACGTTCTGGAGCTGTCCGGCATAGGCGATCGCCTGGGCGTGGTTCCCGGATGAAAAGGCGACGACGCCGCGCTTCCTGGCATCCTCCGACAAGCGGGCGATGGCGTTATAGGCTCCCCGGAACTTGAAGGCGCCGGCCCGCTGCAGGTTCTCCGCCTTGAAGAATAATGTCGCGCCGGTGCGGCCGTCCGCCATGCGGGAGGTCAGTACCGGCGTGCGGTGAGCAACGCCCTCGATACGGCGGGCCGCAGCCACGACGTCCTCGTAGGTCGGAGAGGCGGGAAGGGGAAGATCCTGGCGGAGGGGCGTACCCATACGTGCTTCTTCTCTGTCTGAAACGACGGGCTCCTCAAAGCACTCGTCGGTCGGCCTCGCTCGCCTGCCTGAGTCCCTGCCCGGCAGGCTCCGACGCGTTTCGTACAGCAAAACGGGCGATCCTGACACTTTTCAGACTCGTTCGAGCCCTGCACGGAGCACATGGCGTCGCCAGCATTCCGCATGGCCCCGCGGATGCGTCCGACCATCCTGGGAACATCCCTGTGACGTCGCGGTTCACCGGACACCGCGTCTCCGGCGGGATCCCCATCTTCGCGGCAATCGACAGGTGCATCATGGCTCAGACGGTCGGCGACTTTATTGTGCAACGATTGGGCGAGTGGGGGGTGCGCATGATCTTTGGCTATCCCGGGGACGGCATCAATGGCGTCCTCGGGGCACTGAACCGTGCCGATGGAGCCTTCGACTTCATCCAGGTCCGGCATGAGGAAATGGCTGCTTTCATGGCATCGGCCTATGCGAAGTTCTCGGGCGAACTCGGCGTCTGCCTGGCGACGTCGGGCCCGGGCGCGTCGCATCTCGTAACGGGTCTCTACGACGCGCTGCTGGATCACCAGCCGGTTCTCGCCATTTCCGGGCAGCAGGCCCGGGCCGCCATCGGCGGTCAGTACCAGCAGGAAGTCAAGCTGGAGGCGATGTTCCAGGACGTGGCGGGTGCCTTCGTGCACCAGGCCAGTTCCGCACCACAGGTCAGGCACCTGGTCGACAGGGCGGTGCGGATCGCAAAGGCGGAGCGGACCGTAACCGCGCTGGTGCTCCCCAATGACCTGCAGGAGGAGCCCTACGAGGATCCACCGCGCAAGCATGGCACGCTCCATTCCGGCATCGGATACACGAATCCGAAGGTCGTTCCCTACGACGCGGACCTGGATCGGGCGGCTGCCGTCCTCAATGCCGGTGAGAAGGTGGCGATCCTCGTGGGGGCTGGCGCCCTGCACGCGACCGATGAAGTCATTGCGGTGGCGGAAAGGCTTGGGGCAGGAGTGGCGAAGGCCCTTCTGGGCAAGGCGGCGGTTCCGGACGATCTGCCTTATGTCACAGGTTCGATCGGTATCCTTGGTACGAAGCCGAGCTGGGACATGATGAACGAGTGCGACACGCTTCTCATGATCGGGTCAGGCTTCCCCTATGCTGAATTCCTGCCCGAGGAAGGGCAGGCACGGGGCGTCCAGATCGACCTCAAGCCCGGCATGCTGAGCCTGCGCTATCCCATGGAGGTCAACCTCGTAGGCGACAGCGCAGAAACCCTGAAAGCCTTGCTCCCGCTTCTCCACCACAAGGCTGATCGTTCCTGGCGTGACCGGATCGAAGCGAATGTTGCGGAGTGGTGGAAGGATCTTGAAGCACGGGCCATGCAATCGGCCAATCCCGTGAATCCCCAGCGGGTGACCTGGGAGCTCTCGCCCCGCCTGCCGGACCAGGTGATCGTCACCAGCGATTCCGGCTCATGCGCCAACTGGTATGCCCGCGATCTCAAATTCCGCCGCGGCATGATGGGATCGCTCTCGGGTGGGCTGGCATCCATGGGCGCCGCGGTTCCGTACGCCATCGCCGCGAAGTTCGCTCACCCGGACCGGCCTGTCGTTGCCCTTGTCGGGGACGGTGCGATGCAGATGAACAACATGGCGGAGCTGATCACGGTCGCGAAATACTGGCAGCGCTGGGCAAACCGCACCTGGATCTGCTGCGTGTTCAACAACGAGGACCTGAACCAGGTCACCTGGGAGCAGCGCGTGATGGAGGGCGACCCGAAATACGAGGCCTCCCAGAACCTGCCGAACGTGCCCTACCACAAGTTTGCCGAACTGATCGGACTTCGGGGTATCTATGTGGACGATCCCGAGAACGTCGGCGACGCCTGGGACAAGGCCCTGGCCAGCGATCGTCCGGTCGTTCTGGAGGTGAAGACCGACCCCAACGTCCCGCCGCTACCATCGCACATTACCCTGGAGCAGGCCCGCAAATTCACGTCGAGTCTTCTCAAGGGGGATCCGGATCAACGCGGCGTGATCGTCGAGACGGCGAAGCAGGTACTCAGCACGGTCTTGCCACACAAGGAGTAGGCGACGCCGGCCGCGTCCGAAGGGCATTGGCATGCATTCCTAGCGGCTCTGCGGGGCCGCTACCTTCCGTCCATTTGACTTCCCCCGGGCTTTGAGAGACATGAGCGCGTTTCGAAGGGGTCCCCGGCCCCTTGCGCGAAGCCTTGCGAATTCAGGGGCGGTCCGCCGCCGGAGCTTAGAATGGACGGTATGGTCCCCCAGCAGCGTCTTACGTTGCGCCGGCTTTCCCTGGCGCAGGTGGTGGATGCCGTCGAGCGTAGCCATTTCAGGCTCTGCCTTGTCCTGGTCCTGCTCTCTCTTGTCTGCTTTCTGCCGGGATTTACTTCCCTCCATCCCATGGACAGGGATGAGCCCCGCTATGCGCAGGCCTCGAAGCAGATGCTCGAGAGCCGTGAATTCGTGGATATCCGCTTCCAGGACGAAGCTCGGCATAAGAAACCGGTGGGAATCTACTGGCTTCAGAGCGTCAGCGTCTCGATCGGCGAAGCCCTTGGCGTCCCCGAAGCCCGGACGACCATCGCCCTTTACCGGATCCCGTCGCTCCTGGGCGCCTTGGCGACCGTACTCCTGACCTACTGGGCCGCGCTCGCCTTTCTCGGCCGACGAGGCGCCTTTCTTGTCGCCGCCCTCATGGCGACTTCGATCATCCTCATGGTCGAGGCGCGGCTGGCCAAGACCGATGCCGCGCTCACGGCCTGTTCGGTCGCCGTGATGGGAGGCCTTGCCAGGGCCTATTTCGGACGCGGGGCGGGCGTGCTGCCGAAACGGGCACTGATGATCTTCTGGCTGGGCTTCGCCGCCGGCATTCTGATCAAAGGCCCGCTCGTACTGATGTTCGCCGGGCTCACGGCCGCCATCCTGTCCTACCGGGAGCGGTCGGTCCGCTGGCTCCTGACCCTCAGACCGGGACTGGGCGCGATTTTCACCCTTCTCGTGGTCCTGCCGTGGTTCGTCGCCATCGCTCTCAAGAGTGGTGGCGCCTTCTATTCCGAGGCGGTCGGCCACGACATGCTGGGCAAGGTCGGCACGGCGCAGAGATATCACTGGGCGCCGCCCGGATTCTACCTTGTCGCTTTCTTTGCCACTTTCTGGCCGGGAGCGATCTTCGCGGCCATCGCGGCGCCCTTCGCCTGGATGCACCGGCGTGAGGACGCCGTGGCGTTCTGCCTTGCCTGGATCGTGCCGTCATGGCTCGTTTTCGAGGCCGTGCCGACCAAGCTTCCCCATTATGTGATGCCTCTCTATCCGGCCGTCGCCGTCATCACGGTTCTCGCGGTCCTCCGTCATTTCGTCGGGCCGCATCGGCCGGCAGCCAAGCTTGCCACCGTGCTGATTCCGCTGATCCCCCTCGGTCTTACGGTCGGCCTGAGCGCCGTGAACTGGTCGTTCGACCACACTTTGCCCTATCGAGGGCTTCCCGCGTTGGTCGCGTCGTCCCTGATTGCGCTCTATGCCTGGCGGCTCTTCATCCGGGACGAGGTTCTCAAGAGCATCGGGCTGGGTTTCGTCGCCGCTGCCTGCCTGTCGGTAGGTGTTTTCGGCTTTGCGCAGCTCGATCTGCGGTCCCTCAAGCTCTCGCCGCGCCTCGCAGATGCCGCGCACAACATGTCCTGCGACAATCCCGTCGTCGCGACGCTGGGCTATCGCGAACCGAGCCTCGTCTTTTTGACCGGCACCCATCTCGAGATGCTCGAAACGGGGGAGGAGGCTTCCGCCTTCCTCCGGCAGGGCGGCTGCCGGATGGTTTTCGTAGAGCGGCGCTTCGAGGATGCCTTCAGGACTGAAAACGAACGGCTCGGGCTGGAGCCGGCCCTCTCGACCAGGATCGCCGGATTCAATATCAACAGCGGGCGGCGGCTCGATATCGGGGCCTACGCGGTCGTTCCCTGATGTCGGCGCATTTACCAGAGGTGGCCGATGGCCCGAACCCTATGACCGTTCCCGTTCCGGCTCCGCGGATCAGCGTTGTGGTGCCCGTCAAGAACGAGGCGTTGAACGTGCTCCCGCTCGTCGAGGAAATCGAGCGCGCCTGCGCGGCGCTGGGGCCCTTCGAGGTGATCTACGTGGATGACGGTTCGACGGACGAGACGGCCGCGGCCGTCCTGGAGGCCCGCCTGAGTCGGCCCTGGCTCCGCCTGGTGAAGCACGAGGCGAGCTGCGGTCAGAGCGCGGCAGTCCGCACCGGCGTCCTGGCTGCGCATGGCTCTGTCGTCGTCACCCTCGACGGGGACGGCCAGAACGACCCGGCATTCATTCCGCAGCTTGTGGCCGCTCTGAACGATCCAGCGACGGCCTTGGCGGCCGGTCAGCGGGTCGGGAGGAAGGGCGCGTCCAAGCGCTGGCAGTCCCGTATTGCCAATGGCGTACGCGGGCGGTTGCTCAAGGACGGCACACGGGACTCCGGCTGCGGACTCAAGGCCTTCCGGCGTGACGTTTACCTCCGCCTGCCGTATTTCGACGCTCTCCACCGCTTCATGCCGGCCCTTGTGAAGCGCGAAGGCTATGCCATTGCCCATGTGGATGTGGTGGATCGGCACCGCCATGCCGGACAGTCCAAGTACGGAATGTTCGACCGTCTCTGGGTCGGCATTCTCGATCTGGCGGGAGTCTGGTGGCTGATCCGGAGGCGGCGGCGCGTGCCGGTCGCCCGGGAGATCCTGTGATGCTGATGCGCCTGTCGCACGACCTCGGCCTCTACCTTTACGATATCGTCGTGGCACGGTTCGACCTGTGGGCCGCCTTCGGTGTCCTTGCTCAGTTCGTGTTCGGGGCCCGCTTCCTCGTCCAGTGGATCGCCAGCGAGAAGGCGGAACGCAGCGTGATCCCGGTCGGTTTCTGGTTCCTGTCCATCAGCGGTGGCATGATGACCCTGGTCTACGGCTTTGCACGGCGGGATCTCGTCATCATTCTCGGCCAGCTCTTCTCGATCTTCATCTATGTCCGCAACCTGATGCTGATCTCCAAGGAAGCGAAGACGAAGGCCCAGGCGAAAGCGAAGGCGATCGCCGAGGCCGAGACGGAGGCGGAAACGGCGGCGGGATAGGGAGCGCCGCCGCCGGTCTGGCTCATGCCGCCTTTGCATCGGCCTCCCGCAGGCGCGCGAAGCCGGCATCGAGGTCGCGCTTGAGGTCGTCGAGATCCTCGAGCCCGATATGGAAGCGCAGGGCGTGTCCGCCGGGCGCCCATTCGGTGGCAGTGCGATAGGTCGCGCAATCGAACGGGATCACGAGACTTTCGAAGCCGCCCCAGGAATAGCCCATCCCGAAGAGGGCCAGTCCGTCGAGCATGGCCGCAAGGGCCCGGTCGGAGCATGGCTTCAGGATCACTGAGAACAGGCCCGACGACCCCTTGAAGTCTCGCTTCCAGATCTCATGCCCGGGGCAGGTCTCGAGGGCAGGGTGGAGGACCTGTGCCACTTCCGGACGGGACTTCAGCCAGCGCGCCATGTCGAGGGCCTGCTTTTCGTGCTCGCGAAGGCGCAGGGCCATGGTGCGCAGGCCACGCAGGCCGAGGAACACATCCTCCGGACCCGGACACATGGCGAAGGCGTCGTAAGTGTCGCGCAAAGCCTTGAAGCAACGCTCGTTGGCCGAGACAAGCCCGAGGAGAAGGTCCGACCCGCCGCTGAGATACTTGGTGCCGGCCTCGATGGCGATGTCGACGCCGCGCTCGTGAGGCGGGAAAAAGAGAGGGGTCGCCCAGGTATTGTCCATGATCACCACGGCGCCATGTCGGTGGGCCACCTCTGCGATCAGGGGGATGTCCTGCATCTCGAAGGATTGCGAACCGGGCGCTTCCGTAAAGACAACCGTCGTGTTCGGCCTGATCAGGGATTCGATCCCGGCACCCACCAGCGGGTCATAGTAGGTAGTTTCCACACCAAATTTCTTCAGCATGCCGTCGCAGAAGATCCGCGTCGGACGATAGACCGAATCCGTCATCAGCAGATGGTCGCCCGCCTTCAGACAGGACATGAGCGCGAGCGTGACGGCAGCCAGACCGGACGGCGCAAGTACCGTACCGGCAGCCCCGGCCATCTCGGTCCAGGCCCTCTCCAGGGATTCCGTTGTCGGAGTCCCTTTCGTTCCATAGGAATAGCGGCCGCGCCGGTGGAGAAGATCATCGGTCGTAGGGTACAGGACGGTCGAGCCGCGATAGATCGGCGTGTTGACGAAACCGTGCTGCTCGGACGGGTCGCGACCGGCATGGACGAGGCGGGTGCGTTCACCCAGATCGGTAGTTTTCGGAGGGGACTTTGTCATGATTTCAGGAGCTTGGTGAAGGGTTCCCGATGTGAGGCTTGCCCCACCGCCGCGTCAACCCCGGCCGAAAGTGGCACCCATCAAGACTTGACCGGTGATCAATCATGGAATGTGATAGTTCGGATACCGTATCGCCCGGCAAAAGGGCGGAGCGGTGCGACAGGGAACTCGGCTGGGCTGTTCATACTTCGCCGGGCCAAGTGTAATTTGGGAGACGATATCGACATGAAAAAGGCTATCGCATCGATTGCCTTCGGCCTGATGACGGCCGGTCTGCTCACGACGGGCGCCTCGGCCCAGGCGACCCTCGCCAGCGTGAAGCAGAAAGGATACCTGACCTGCGGCTCGAACACGGGTCTCGCCGGCTTCGGCCTCCCGGATGCGCAGGGCAACTGGACCGGTCTCGACGTGGAGTTCTGCCGCGCGATTTCCGCCGCGATCTTTGACGATCCGACCAAGGTCCGGTTCATTCCTCTCGCCGCCAAGGATCGCTTCACGGCTCTCCAGTCCGGCGAAGTGGATGTGCTCTCGCGCAACTCGACGGTGACGATGTCGCGCGACACGCAACTCGGCCTCGATTTCCCTGCCGTCAACTATTTCGACGGCCAGGGCTTCATGGTTCGCAAGAAGCTTGGCGTATCCTCGGCGAAGGAGCTGAACGGCGCCTCGATCTGCACCCAGCAGGGTACGACGACCGAGCTGAACCTCGCGGACTATTTCCGCGCCAACAACATGAAGTACGAAGTCGTGGCTTTCGCGACCTCGGACGAGACGTTCAAGGCCTATGATTCCGGCCGCTGCGACGCCTTTACGACGGATGCGTCCGGCCTCTATTCGGAGCGCCTGCGCGCCTCCAACCCCGACGACCACATCGTGCTTCCCGAGATCATCTCGAAGGAACCGCTCGGCCCGGCCGTGCGCCATGGCGACAACCAGTGGGCCGATATCGTCCGCTGGACGTTCAACGCCATGCTGGATGCGGAAGAGCTCGGCGTGACCAAAGCCAATGTCGACCAGATGAAGGGCTCCGACAATCCGGAGATCAAGCGTCTTCTCGGCAGCGAGGGCAAGTTCGGCGAGGCCATCGGCCTGACCAACGACTGGGCGTATCGGATCATCAAGCACATCGGCAATTACGGCGAGAGCTTCGAACGCAATGTCGGTGAGGGTTCCAAGCTGAAGATCAAGCGCGGTCAGAACGCGCTCTGGACGAAGGGCGGCCTGCAATACGGCCTGCCGATCCGGTAAAATCTGTGGGGCAGGGCGCCCGGAGCAATCCGGGCGCCCCTTCGACCGAGCCGTAAGGACTACGGACAGGCCCCTACCGCAAGGAAAGGTGGGTGGCCCAACAACAACAAGCCGCAGAGGATGGGTCCGGTGAACACTGCTGTCAGCCAGACGACGCCGCCGAAAAAGTCGTTCCTGTACGATCCGAAGGTTCGCGGCATCTTCTATCAGGTTCTTCTGGTCGTCATCGTCGCGTACCTGTTCTACATGGCGGCGACGAACGCCATCGAGAATTTGCAGCGCGCCAAGATCGCTTCCGGCTTCGGGTTCCTCGAGACCACGGCCGGGTTCGACATCAGCCAGACGCTCATCCCCTTCAGCGCCGCCGGGTCGAGCTACGGCGACGCCTTCATCGTCGGACTTCTGAACACCCTTGTCGTTTCGGCCATCGGCATCGTGTTCGCGACCATTCTCGGCTTCACCATCGGCATCGCGCGCCTGTCCACCAACTGGATGGTGGCGAAGGTCGCCATGGTCTATGTGGAACTGCTGCGCAACATCCCGCTGCTGCTGCAATTGCTGTTCTGGTACATCGCGGTGCTCGGCCCGTTGCCGCAGCCGCGAAACTCCCTTGAAATGGGAGGGGGCTTCTTCCTCAATTCCCGCGGCCTCTTCATGCCGCGTCCGATCTTCGCTTCGGACATCTCTGCCATCCTCGTGGCGCTCGCCATCGGCATCGTCGGGACCTTCATCTTCAGCCGTTGGGCCAAAAAGCAACAGGAGGCGACAGGACGGCAATATCCTGTCGGGCTCGTGACGCTGGGGCTGGTGATCGGGCTTCCTCTCGTCGCCTGGCTGGTTCTCGCGCTCGGAAGCACCAACCCCATCAGCTTCGACCTGCCGAAGAAGGGGACGTTCAATCTGCAGGGCGGCATGCAGATCCTTCCCGAATTCGTGGCGCTCCTTGTCGGGTTGACCACCTATACGGCAGCCTTCATCGCCGAGGTCGTCCGGGCCGGAATCCTCGCGGTGTCGAAGGGCCAGAGTGAGGCTGCGGGCTCTCTGGGTCTCAAGCCCGGACAGACGCTCCGGCTCGTGGTCGTACCCCAGGCCATGCGCGTCATCATCCCGCCGCTGACCAGCCAGTATCTGAATCTGACGAAAAACTCCTCCCTGGCCGTTGCCATCGGGTATCCCGACCTGGTCCAGGTCTTCATGGGTACGGTTCTCAACCAGACCGGGCAGGCCATCGAAGTCGTGGTGATCACCATGGGAGTCTATCTGACCATCAGCCTCGTGACGTCCTTCTTCATGAATATCTACAACCGCCGCATGGCCATCGTCGAACGGTAGGAGACCCCATGAGCACCGCCGTCGACATGTCCCACTACGTCCGATCCGATAAGATCGAGGCCCTGCCGCCGCCCAATCTGGCGCGGGGGCCGCTGGCCTGGATGCGGGAGAACCTGTTCTCCGGTCCGATCAACACCCTGCTGACGCTTCTCGTCGTCTATCTTCTCTATCTGGTCATCCCGCCCGTGGTGCGCTTCATGCTCACGGACGCTGTCTGGGTAGGCACGGATCGCAGCGCCTGCCGCGAGGATGCGGTCGGACACCCAGTGGGGGCGTGCTGGGCCTTCATCATCGACAAGATCAACTTCTTCACCTACGGCTCGTATCCCGGCGCCGAGCGCTGGCGCGTCAATATCTTCTTCGGTCTTCTGGCCATCGGCGTCGGATGGCTGCTGTGGCTGAAGGCGCCGCGTCGCGACCTCGGCGCGATCTACTTCTTCTGGATCTTTCCTGTCGCCTCATATGTCCTCCTGACAGGGGGCGACATCAATTTCGGGCGCGGCTTCTGGCCGATCTTTGCCGTCGCCAGCGTGGTCTTCGTCGGTCTTCTCGTGGCCGCGGCAATGGCGCTCAAGGCGTCCGTGCGGACCGCGCTGGTGATCGGTATCGGCATTGTCGCCGTCGTCGGGCTGACGCTTTTCGTCATGAACATCGATTTCGGCCTCCTGCCAGTCCCGACTTCGCTCTGGGGCGGCATCCTCGTGACGCTGCTCGTGGCGACGGTCGGGATCGTGTTCTCGCTGCCCTTCGGGATTCTTCTCGCCCTTGGACGGCGCTCCAAGCTTCCAATCCTGCGGCTTGCCTCGGTGATTTTCATCGAATTCGTGCGCGGCGTGCCCCTGATCACCGTACTGATCATGGCGAACACGATGCTGCCGCTCTTCCTGCCGCCGGACACAAGCGTCGATCGCCTGGCGCGTCCGCTCATCGGCACGGCCTTTTTCGCATCGGCCTACATGGCCGAGGTGGTGCGCGGCGGCCTCCAGGCGATGCCGAAGGGCCAGTATGAGGGCGCCATGTCACTGGGCCTCAACTATCCGCAGATGATGATTCTCATCATCCTGCCGCAGGCCCTCCGAATCGTGATCCCCGGCATTGTGAATACCTTTATCGGCCTCTTCAAGGATACTTCGCTTGTGTCGGTCGTCGGTATCTTCGACCTCATCAAGACCATTGAGGCATCTCGTATCGATCCCAATTGGGCGGCGCCGACGATCAGCTATACGGGCTACGCCTTCGCGGCGCTTTTTTACTTCATCTTCTGCTGGGGCATGTCGCGCTATTCGATCGGAGTGGAGCGGCGCCTCGCAGCGGGCCAGAAACGGTGACATCCATGGCAACGACAATGACAGCGCAACAGACCCGCTCCACGGCGATCGATCCGAAGGCAGATGCCGCAGTTGACATGATCGGCGTCCATAAGTGGTACGGCGAGTTTCACGTCCTGCGGGATATCAACCTGCATGTGGGGCGAGGCGAGCGCATCGTGATCTGCGGGCCTTCGGGCTCGGGCAAGTCGACCATGATCCGCTGCATCAATCGCCTCGAGGAGCATCAGAAGGGCCGCATCATCGTGAACGGCACGGAACTGACCAACGATCTCAAGCGCATCGACGAGGTGCGGCGGGATGTCGGCATGGTCTTCCAGCACTTCAATCTGTTCCCGCACCTGACCATCCTCGAGAATTGCACGCTCGCGCCGATCTGGGTCAAGAAGATGCCCAGGAAGGAGGCGGAGGAGGTCGCCATGAAATACCTGACCCGGGTGAAGATCCCGGAGCAGGCCAACAAGTACCCCGGTCAGCTCTCCGGCGGGCAGCAGCAACGCGTCGCTATTGCCCGGTCCCTGTGCATGAACCCCAAGATCATGCTGTTCGATGAGCCGACCTCCGCGCTCGATCCGGAAATGGTGAAGGAGGTTCTCGACACCATGGTGAGCCTTGCCGAGGAGGGCATGACCATGCTGTGCGTGACCCACGAGATGGGCTTTGCCCGCCAGGTGGCGGACCGGGTGATCTTCATGGATTACGGGCAGATCGTCGAGATGAACACGCCTGATGCATTCTTCAAGAATCCGCAGCATGAGCGCACCAAGCAGTTCCTGGCGCAGATCCTGCATTGAGATCCGGCCATTGAAAAGCGAAGGCCCCGAGACAGTTCGGGGCCTTTTCTCATGCGCGGCTCAAGGTCCGATGATAGAACGTCCCGCAATCAGGAACCCTGCGGGCTCAGGCCTTCCTTGCAGCCGGCCCTGTCTCCACGGGTAGATCCTCGCGCGCGCCCCATTCTGCCCAGGATCCGTCGTAGAGAGCCTGCGCCGGGCGTCCCACCGCCTCCAGCGCGAGGGCGGCGATGGCAGCCGTAATGCCCGATCCGCAGCTTGTGATCACTGGCCGGCTGGAATCGATGCCCGCCTCCGCCAGTGCCCGCTCAAGCCCGGCTGCCTCCTTCAGGCGGCCATTCTCGACGATCTCACTGACGGGCAGGTTGAGGCTGCCGGGGATATGGCCACCGCGCAATCCAGGACGTGGTTCTGGCGCCTCGCCGCGAAAGCGATCTGCTGGCCGCGCATCCACGATCTGAATATCCTGGCCCTCGACGGCCTTGCGTATGTCGTCGGCACTCGCGACAGCATCTGTATCGGGGGACAGCTTGAAATGGCGCTGCGGGCGCGGCTTTGCCGGACCTGTCTCGATCGGGCGCCCCTCCGCTTTCCAGGCCGGAAACCCGCCTTCGAGGATCGATACGTTCCGGCCGCCGAAGGTACGGAAGGTCCAACGCACCCGCGGCGCGGCAAAAAGCCCTGCGCCGTCATAGACGACGATGGTCATGTCTTCGCTGATGCCCATCGCGCCGACCTGCCTGGCGAAGTCCTCCGGTGACGGCAGCATGTGCGGCAGGGGGGAGGAGAGGTCCTTCACCGTGTCGATGTCGAACCGGATCGCGCCGGGGATATGGCCGGCGAGAAACTCCGCCTCCGGATCGCGGTTCTGGGTCGGCAGGTACCAGGATCCGTCGATGACGATGACATCCGGATCGTCGAGGTGGTCCTGAAGCCAGGCGGTGGAAACGAAGGGTGCGGACATCTGATCGACTCGCGAAGTTGAAGGGAAAGTGAGGTTCGGATGGCTTAATCGACCAGCGACAGGCGGACCCTGCGATTCTGCTTGCCCTTCTTCTCGATGTCGGTGATCGCGACAGCTCCGATCTCTCCCGTGCGGCGCACATGGGTGCCGCCGCAGGGCTGGAGGTCGATGCCTTCGATGGCAACGAGCCGAACCCGACCCGAGCCGCGCGGCGGCTTCACCGACATGGTTTTCACCAGGCCCGGATTGGCATCGAGTTCCTCGTCGGTGATCCAGCTCTCCGTCACGGCGGCGTCTCGGCTGATCAGCGCATTCACCTTGTCGGTAATCTCCGCCTTGTCGAGGCCCGCGTCGGGAATGTCGAAATCGAGGCGTCCGTCTCCCTCGCCGATGGCGCCGCCTGTCACCGGATAAGGCAGGACGACACTGAGCAGATGCAGGGCCGTATGAACACGCATGCGCTTGAGGCGGCGTGGCCAGTCGAGTGCGACCTCGACTGTGTCACCGGGCGACAGGCGGGACGCGGCCTCCGTGCCTACCAGATGAACAATCTGGGTGCGGTCCGGGCCATAGACAGTGTTGGAGATCGCGATGTCCTCGCCCTTGTGCCGAATCGATCCTACATCGCCCGGCTGGCCGCCGCCCTGGGCGTAGCAGATGGTTTGATCGAGTATGACGCCGCCTTCCGGCGTGATACCGACGACCTTCGCCTGACAGCTTCGAGCATAGGCGTCGTCGCGAAAGAGAAGCTTGGTCATGACAATCCCGCAAATGACATATCCTCGCCGACGGGCGGCAGGGTGCGGATGCTGAGCCGAACAGGCTGCCTGGGTCAAGCCGCATGGCCGCTAGGTCGAATTCTCACGCAACGAGCGAAACGCCCGAAGAGCCCGCTCCCGTGCCGTGCCATGGTCGACGACGGGCTTCGGATAAGTTCGGCCGAGTTCGATGCCCGCAGCATGCAGGATGTCCCGAGCGGCCTCCCAGGGCTTGTGGATCACGCTGGCCGGTAATTCCGAGAGTTCGGGAACGAAACTCCGCACATAATCGCCTGCCGGATCGAATTTCTCGCCTTGTGCCACCGGATTGAAGACGCGGTGGAATGGGGCCGAATCGGGGCCCGAACCGGCGATCCACTGCCAGTTGAAGGCGTTGTTCGCCGGATCGGCATCGACGAGCGTGTCCCAAAACCAGGTTTCGCCTCTCCTCCAGTCGACCAGGAGATGCTTCACGAGGAAGGATGCCACGATCATCCGGACCCGGTTGTGCATCCAGCCCGTGTGCCAGAGCTGGCGCATTCCGGCATCGACGATGGGATACCCCGTCAGCCCCTTCTGCCAGGACTCCAACAGTCTCTCATCCCCCGACCAGGGAAAGTGCGCGAAGCGGAGATCGTAAGGATCCTTCCCGAGATCGGGATTGGCATAGAGCTGCTGATAGCAGAAGTCCCGCCACACCACCTCACTCAGGAACTTCGCCGTACTTGTCTCGTGGCCGTCGCCGCGGATGGACGCCGCATGCCAGACCTGGCGAGGGCTGATCTCACCAAAGCGCAGGTGCGGAGACAGACGCGACGTGCCGCTTGCCCCCGGAATGTCTCGCCACGCGCCATAGCTGGACAAATCCGATTCCAGGAAATTGTTCAGCGCTTCCTGGGCCGCCTTCTCGCCATGCTCCCAATATGGCGAAAATTTCTTTGACCAGTCGGGTCGGGTCGGACGGAGTCCAAGGTCGCCCAGAGACGGGCCCGAATCGAGCAGGGCGGCCGGCCATTTCCCGGAGGAAATCCTCCTCGGAGCGGCGAGGGGCGCGGCAATTGGGCGGGCAGAGACAGCCCGCAGGTAAGGAGTGAAGACCCGAAATGGCTTGCCGGCCAGATTCCGGATCTCCCAGGGCTCGTGCAGGAGCCGGCCGTTGAAGCTTCTGACAGCGATTCCCTGTTCGTGCAGCTTCGTCTTGATGGTGCTATCGACGGCCATCTCCGAAGCCTGATAGCGCCGGTTCCAGAACAGCGCCGATGGAGCGGTGGCGGCAACGATGCGGTCGATGACCGCTTCCGCGGGCCCCTGAAATAGAACCAGTCTTGCTCCCAACGTTCTCAAGGATCGATCGAGGGCTTCCAGCGAGCCATGGAGCCACCAGCGCGATGCGCTCCCGAGAGGGCGGATGTCCTGCGACGATTCGTCGAGGATAAAGAAGCAGAGCAGTGGCGATCCATCCGCAACCGCCGCGCCCAAGGCCGGGTTGTCCGCGAGGCGGAGATCGTCGCGAAACCACATGAGCGCAGGACCGGACAAACTTATCCCCATGAAGAATGATCGAACCCAGCCCTGGCGGCCGGTTCGAGCGCGAATCTGCGTCGATTCTAGGGAAGGCTGCAGACGATGGATAAGGGGGCTTCCCGCCGAGGCGAACGTGCGTCTCCGCCCTGCTGCCAAAAGAAAAACAGCTAAAGTCTTGGAAAACTTTGAATATTAGGATGGCTGGCTCCGGCGGTAGGATTCGAACCTACGACCAACGGATTAACAGTCCGCTGCGCTACCGCTGCGCCACGCCGGAATATCGCCATACCTTGCAGAAGGGCCCGGTTCGCCCTTCGCCGGCCGGGGCTCTGGAGGTCCAGTTGCCGTCTCGGCCCGAGGTGGGGTGGCATATACCACGGGTTCGGCGGGTTGCAACCCCCATGCGTCAGTCTATGTCATAAAAGGGACGGTTGCTGTTTGAGCAGTTGCTCTCCAGGGTCACGCTCTGCTATGGAGCGCCCGTCGCGTTCGCGGCACGCCCCGGATGGCCTCGTGGCGGAGTGGTTACGCAGAGGACTGCAAATCCTTGCACCCCGGTTCGATTCCGGGCGAGGCCTCCATCTTTTTTCTGAGGCAATCCATGGTCGATTTCTCGCAAGCGCGCCGGACGATGGTCGATAGCCAGCTGCGCACTTTCGATGTGAATGACTTCCCCCTTCTGGATGCCATGGAGAGCGTTCCCCGGGAACGCTTCGTGCTCCCGGGCCGTGAGGAGCTTGCCTATATCGACCAGGATGCGCCGGTGAGCGATGGCGCCGAGCGGCGCTTCATGATGACTCCCATGGTCCTCGCCCGCCTGATCCAGGCTCTCGAGATCGATGCGGGCGAGAAGGTGCTCGATGTGGCATGCGGCCGTGGCTATTCCTCGGCGGTCCTTTGCGAACTCGGAGCGAAAGTTACAGCCCTTGAGTCTGATGAGGCGTTGGCTCAGGCTGCGCGGCAGTCTCTCGAAGCGACCGGGTATGGCTCTGTCGCGGTCAAGGTTGGCCCCCTCGACAAGGGTAGCCCCATCGAGGGTGGATACAATGCCATTCTGATCAACGGTGCCGTCGATCTGCGTCCGGAAACCCTCCTGCAGCAGCTTGCGGATCTCGGCCGCCTGGTTTGCGTCAAGGGACGCGGGCGGGCCGCTCGGGCGACCCTCTACCTGCGCTCAGGCAACGCTTTCAGCGAACGGGCCCTTTTCGACGCCGCCGCACCCAGTCTCGAGGCCTTTGCGGCCAATCCCGGCTTCGTCTTCTGATGTAGCGAACAGTGTCGCCTTTTTGCGCCACATCCTCAATATTCGCATCGCGGACCCTCGGTGCGATTGCCCTGGCTCGTCGCATCAGTATTGTTTCGCTTTGAGTCGTATTGGTTAAGAAATTCAATGTTAAGGTACGCGGGGCAAGCCGCGTTGGACCAAATGGGCAGGTGGGCGTGAACGAGAAGCGATTTTGCAACAAGGGCCGCATCTTCCTCGGCGCTATGACCTCGGTCTTCGTGCTGACGGGCGCAGCCAGCGTCTCGGCGGAGACATTGGATAGCGCACTGGCCCGTGCGTACGGCAACAATCCCTCGCTCAACGCGCAGCGGGCCAGCGTCCGGGCCACGGACGAGAATGTCGCCCGCGCCAAGTCAGGATACCGGCCGCAGGTCAACGCCTCGGCGGATATCGGCCGCAACTATACGAATACCAAGCGTCCGGCCAGCGCTGCCGCCGGAGGTAGCGAGAGCTTTCTGACCCCGCGGGGATACGGAATCGAGATCGACCAGTCGATCTTCAATGGATTTCGAACCGTCAACTCCGTCCGCCAGGCCGAATCGTCGGTTCTCGGTGCCCGTGAGACCCTGAACAACAACGAGCAGAATACCCTGTTCGACGGCGTGACCGCCTATATGAACGTGCTTCGGGACACGGCGATTCTCGATCTTCAGCGCAACAACGTCGAGGTTCTCGACGAGCAGCTGCGCCAGACCCGCGATCGTTTCAACGTGGGTGAGGTCACCCGCACCGACGTTGCCCAGGCGGAATCCCGTCTTGCGGCTTCCCGGTCGCAGGTGAGCCTCGCGGAATCGAATCTGCGCACGAGCATTGCCCAATACCGCCAGGTGATCGGGGTAGAGCCCCGCTCTCTGGCCCCCGGACGCCCTCTCGACCGCCTTCTTCCCAAGACTGCGGAGGCGGCCCTCAAGGTTGCCCTCAACGAGCATCCTGCGATCAAGGCGTCCGAGCATGGCGTGGACGTGGCCGAGCTTCAGGTCAAGATCGACCAGGGCGCGCTGGCTCCCCAGGTTGGTGTGCGAGGCACGGTCGCCCAGCGGTACGACAACCAGATCAGCGGGGACAGCGCCGTTTCCGCCTCGGTGGTCGCGCAGCTGACGGTTCCGATCTACGACGGTGGCGTCGCTTATGCGACGACCCGCCAGTCCAAGGAGACCGCCGGTCAGCGGCGCCTGGAGGCCGATTCGATCAGGGACCAGGTGCGTGCCGCGGTGATTTCCTCCTGGGGCCAGCTCGAGGCCGCCCGCGCGCAGATCGTTGCAGCCCAGGCGCAGATCGACGCGTCCGAAACGGCGCTCAACGGCGTGCGTGAAGAGGCCCGCGTCGGCCAGCGCACCACACTCGATGTCCTGAACGCGCAGCAGGAACTCCTGACCGCCCGCGTCAATCTGATTACCGCGCAGCGTGACCGCGTGGTTGCGTCCTATGCGGTCGCCCAGGCCATGGGTCGCCTGAATTCACGCAGCCTCGGCCTTGCCGTGAATCACTACAGCCCGACGATCCACTACGATCAGGTGAAGGATCTGTGGGGCGGACTGACCACGCCGGACGGCCGTTAATTCAATCGTGAAAAAAGCAGGCAGCACGGCTGATGTATGTGCTGCCTCGCTTGCTTCTCCTTCCGTCCGTGAAATACTGAACGCCTCTGAAAGCGTTTGATTCTAAACCCTTTAAGCGGATGCGGCGTATGAGTGCAGTCAGTCCGAAGGCTCATGAGCCTTCGATGGAGGAAATCCTGGCGTCGATTCGGCGCATCATCGCCGATGACCAGGAGGAACTGCAGGCCGCCGAGGCAAGCCGCCATCCCGAAACTGCTGTCCTACGCTCGATCCGGGACCGCAGCGAGCGCCAGCTGATCCCCTTGACGCTTCTTGACGACCGGGACGAGGACGGGTTCGGGTCCGAGCTCGGCCGTGACAGGGCCGACGAACTGCTTCCCTTCGCATCCTCGGAAGCCACGCACCCCGAGGCTTCCATGGCTGCCTCTCCCGCCTCCCGCTTCCCGGAAGTACCAGAGCCGGTTACGCCTCTCGAGGAATCGTTCCGCGCTGCGGCCACCGGCGAGACGACTGCGCCAAGGACGGACGCTGGCTCGCGAGCCGAGGACAATATTCTCTCTGAATCGGCCGGTGCGTCCGTTGCCGATTCTTTCGATCGGCTTGGAGCGAGTGTGGCGGCGAAGAGCCCTCATACCATGGAGGAGTTCGTGGCAGAGATGCTGCGTCCCCTGCTGAGGGACTGGCTAGACGAGAACCTGCCTCCGCTTGTGGAACGGCTCGTTCAGGCCGAAATCGAGCGCATTTCCCGCCGACGCCAATGAGTTTCGCGGGCATCGGTTGACTTCGCCCGATCCGTCCGGTTTGTAGCCGTCATGACGCGCACCCCAGGGGTGCCAACCTGCCGGTATTCACCATGATGGACAAGACGTTCGATCCCGCTGCCGTCGAGGCGCGCATTTCCACCCTTTGGGACGAGGCGGAGGCCTTCAAGGCCGGCCGTGCGGATCGCAAGGACGCCGAACCCTATACCATCGTCATCCCGCCGCCGAATGTGACGGGATCGCTCCATATGGGCCATGCGCTGAACAACACCATTCAGGACATCCTGTGCCGGTTCGAGCGCATGCGCGGGCGCGACGTGCTCTGGCAGCCGGGCATGGACCATGCGGGCATCGCGACGCAGATGGTGGTCGAGCGGCAGCTCATGGAGCGGCAAGTCCATCGCCGGGACCTCGGCCGAGAGGAATTCGTCAAGCGCGTCTGGGAATGGAAGGCCGAATCCGGCGGTCGGATCAAGGATCAGCTCAAGCGCCTCGGGGCCTCCTGCGACTGGTCGCGGGAACGCTTCACCATGGACGAGGGACTCTCCCGCGCCGTGCTCAAGGTCTTCGTCGATCTCTACAAGCAAGGCCTGCTGTACAAGGACAAGCGCCTCGTGAACTGGGACCCGAAGTTCCAGACTGCGATCTCCGACCTCGAGGTGCAGCAGGTCGAGGTGAAGGGCAACCTCTGGCACATCCGCTACGCCGTCGAGGGCATGCCGGACCGGTCCATCACCGTCGCCACCACCCGCCCCGAGACGATGCTGGGCGACGTCGCCGTCGCCGTTCATCCGGACGACGAGCGCTACAAGGACCTGGTCGGAAAATTCGCCATTCTTCCGCTGGTCGGGCGCCGGATCCCCATCGTCGCGGACGAGTACTCGGATCCCGAGAAAGGGACCGGGGCGGTCAAGATCACGCCCGCCCATGACTTCAACGATTTCGAAGTCGGCAAGCGCCACAAGCTGCCGCTGATCAATATCTTCGGCACGGAAGCTCAACTGACGCTCAAGGGCAATGAGCTCTTTCTCGCTGACCTTCCGGCCTCGACGGATCTCGATGCTGTCCTGGCGCTGGACGGGCTCGATCGCGCCGAGGCGCGCAAGCGCATCGTTGCCATGTTGGAAGAGCGGGAAACCCTCGTCGCGGTCGAGCCGCATACCCATGTTGTTCCGCATGGCGACCGATCGAACGTGGTCATCGAGCCGTATCTGACGGACCAATGGTACGTGAACGTGAAGCCGCTCGCGGACCGTGCGCTCGCCGCCGTTCGCAAGGGCAACACGAAGTTCGTGCCCGAGAGCTGGGAGAAGACCTACTTCCAATGGCTCGAGAACATCGAGCCCTGGTGCATCTCACGCCAGCTCTGGTGGGGGCACCAGATTCCGGCATGGTATGACGCCGAGGGCAACATCTTCGTCGCTCACAGCGAGGAGGAAGCACGGGCTGAGGCGAAGGCGAAGCATGGGCGCGATGTCTCGCTCACACGCGACGAGGACGTGCTCGATACCTGGTTCTCCTCCGCCCTCTGGCCGTTCTCGACGCTGGGATGGCCCGACGATACGCCGGAGCTCAAGCGCTACTACCCCACCAACACCCTGGTGACCGGCTTCGACATCATCTTCTTCTGGGTCGCCCGGATGATGATGATGGGTCTTCACTTCATGGACGAGGTGCCGTTCGACACCGTCTACATCCACGCCCTCGTCCGTGACGAGAAGGGCGCCAAGATGTCGAAGTCGAAGGGCAATGTCATCGATCCTCTCGATGTGATCGAGCAATACGGCGCCGATGCGCTGCGCATGACGCTCGCCGCCATGGCAGCCCAGGGGCGCGACATCAAGCTCAGCGTCCAGCGCGTCGAGGGCTATCGCAACTTCGCAACGAAGATCTGGAATGCAGCCCGTTTCGCGGAAATGAACGAATGCCGCCGCGTCGCGGGCTTCGATCCGAAGGCGGTGAAGGAAACCCTCAACAAATGGGCGCTCAGCGAATGCGCCAAGGCCATTGCCGAGGTCGCCGCCGGCATCGAAGCCTATAAGTTCAACGAGGCCGCGCTTGCCGCCTACCGCTTCGTCTGGAACGTGTTCTGCGACTGGACGCTGGAGCTGTCGAAGCCTGTTCTGCAGGGCGTCGACTCTCCTGCCAAGGACGAGACCCGCGCGACGATCGCCTTCATTCTCGATGAAATATCCAAGCTGCTGCATCCCTTCATGCCCTTCCTCACGGAGGAACTCTGGGAGGTGAAAGGACAGGATGGGCCGAAGCGGGAGACGATCCTTGCCCTGGCGCTCTGGTCGCGCCTTGACGGGCTGATCGATCCGGCGGCGGAGGCGGAGATCGGCTGGGTGGTCGACCTCGTCACCGAGATCCGCTCCGCCCGTTCGGAGACGAACGTTCCTGCCGGCGCCCAGATCCCGCTCGTGCTTGTCGCATCCTCGACCGATGTACGGGCCCGTGCCGGACGCTGGGGCGATATCGTGAAGCGCCTGGCGCGCATCTCCGATATCTCCTTCGCGGAGGGGGCGCCGAAGAGCTCGATCCAGCTCCTCATCCGCGGCGAAACGGCGGCGCTCCCGCTGGAAGGCGTGATCGACCTCGTCGCCGAGCGAGCCCGGCTCGCTAAGGAAATCCAGAAGCTGGACGCGGACATCGGCAAGATCGACGCGAAGCTCGGCAACGCGGATTTCATCAAGCGAGCGCCCGAAGAGGTGGTCGACGAGCAGCGCGAACGCCGCGACGACGCATTGGCGCGCAAGGCGAAGATGGAAGAAGCACTGAGCCGCCTCAAGGACGCTTGAAGCACGGTGGTCGTCCCGGGGCCGCGAAGCGGAGCCCGGGACCGATCATGAGGGATGCCGGCGAAGGATCCATGCTGCCGCGGTCGCTGCGTCCTGTCCATGACATGCGCGCCGACGGATTCCGAGCGCCGCCCGGCGGTACGTCACGAAATGACCGCTGGTCTGTTCCTCATCCCACAACGAAATCGACCAGCAGCTTCACGTTCAGGACCACGATGATCGCGGCGATGATGGCTGCGACAGCTGTCAGCCAACGGGGAGCGACGAGGGTCCCCATCTTGGGTTTCGAGGCCGTGAGTGTCACCAAGGGAATGACCGCGAATGGCAGTTGCAGGCTCAGGACCACTTGGCTCAGGATCAGGAGTCGGGCCGTGCCGCTCTCGCCGTAGGCGATCGTGACGGCAGCGGCCGGGATGATGGCAAGGCCGCGGGTGACGAGGCGGCGGATCCAGGGGGGAAGCCGGAAATTGATGAAGCCTTCCATGACGATCTGCCCGGCCATCGTCGCGGTAACGGTGGAGTTCAAGCCGCAGCAGAGCAGGGCGATTCCGAAGAGCGTCGGCGCAATGGCGGCACCGAGCAGGGGTTGGAGCAAGGTATGTGCCTCGCCGATTTCGGCGATGTCCGTCCTGCCGGTCTTGTGAAACGCGGCTGCGGCAAGGATCAGGAGCGACGCGTTGATGGTCAGGGCGAACATCAGCGCAATAGTGGAATCGAGCGTCGCGAAGCGCAGGGCCTCGCGCTTCTCGGGCAGGGTGTCGCCATAGGCCCGTGTCTGGACGATGCCGGAATGCAGATAGAGATTGTGCGGCATCACCGTCGCACCCAGAATGCCGAGCGCCAGATAGAGCATGTCCGGATTGCTGACGATCTCTGTCGTCGGCGCAAAGCCGCGTAGCACCTGGCCCCATTCAGGATCCGCGAGGGCGATCTGGATTCCGAAGCACAAGGCGATCACGCCGAGCAGCGCGATGACAAAGGCCTCGACCCAGCGGAACCCGAGATTCTGGAGATAAAGGATAAGGAAAACGTCAAGCGCCGTGATCACGACGCCGATTTCGAGCGGCAGACCGAAGAGCAGGTTGAGCCCGATCGCCGTTCCGATGACCTCGGCGAGATCCGTCGCGCAGATGGCGAACTCCGCCAGGGCCCAGAGAATCCAGGAAACCGGCCTCGGATAGGCGTCCCGGCAGGCCTGGGCCAGATCCCGCCCCGTGGCCACGGCAAGGCGGGCGCAAAGCGCCTGGAGGATGATCGCCATGACGTTGGAGATCAGAGCGACGGACAGAAGCGCGTAGCCATATCGGGAGCCGCCCGCCAGAGACGTGGCCCAGTTGCCTGGATCCATGTACCCGACGGCCACCAGATAGCCCGGACCCAGGAAGGCGGCAGCGCGACGCCACTTCGATCCAGACCTGACCGCGATGGATCGGCTCACTTCCGGAAGAGAGGGCCCATGCCGCGCGTGGCGCCAACCAGCATCGGGAGCGAGAGAGGAGGGCCTCGAGGCGTCCATCGTCGGCTTTCTGCAGTTGCAAACTATTTGCAAGAAAAGGTAACGATCCTTTCCGGTCCAGGCAAGGGGTATTTTGCACAAGGGGTATTTTGCAGATGCTCTGCTCGGCGAGACTTTCATGCGGGCCGTTCCCGAGTCGGGCACGGAGCCGTCAGACCCTGGATGCCCCTGTGCCGGTGGGTCGATCTCTGTTGAGGCGTGACAAGCGCCGCCGGTTTTGCTCTAGAAGATACGACAGCCGGGCCCTGGGCCCCGGACCTTGAGGAATGACCATGCTCGAGAGCGTCCTGATCGCCAATCGCGGCGAGATCGCATGTCGGATCATCCGCACGGCCAAGCGCCTGGGCATGCGCACCATCGCAGTCCATTCGGAGGCCGATGCGGGCGCGTTGTTCGTGAAGATGGCAGACGAGGCGCATCTCATCGGTCCCGCTCCAGCCCGTGACAGCTATCTGCGCATCGACAGGATCATCGAGGTCGCCAAACGCACGAAAGCTGCCTCGATTCATCCCGGATATGGCTTCCTGTCAGAGCGCGCGGAGTTCGCCGAGGCCTGTGCGCAGGCAGGCATCGTCTTCGTCGGTCCGCCGGCTTCAGCCATCAATGCCATGGGTTTGAAGGACGCGGCGAAGGCGCTGGTGCAGCAGGCCGGCGTGCCGGTGGTGCCCGGCTATCACGGATCGAAGCAGGAGCCGGACTTTCTGCGTCAGAAGGCCTATGAGGTCGGGTATCCGATCCTCATTAAGGCGGTCGCGGGCGGCGGCGGCAAGGGCATGAAGCGTGTCGACAAGGCTGCCGACTTCGATGCCGCCCTCGAGAGCGCACAGCGTGAGGCACAAAACGCCTTCGGCGATCCGCGCGTGCTCGTCGAGAAATACATTCTCTCACCCCGTCATATCGAGATCCAGGTTTTTGCAGACCGCCATGGCAATGTGGTGCATCTTTTCGAGCGTGACTGCTCGCTGCAGCGACGCCACCAGAAGGTAATCGAGGAAGCGCCGGCGCCCGGCATGACGTCCGAGATGCGCGCCGTCATGGGCCAAGCCGCCGTCGAGGCCGCACGGGCCGTCGGCTATGTCGGTGCCGGCACGGTGGAGTTCATCGCCGATGGCCGCGAGGGACTGCATCCGGACCGCTTCTATTTCATGGAGATGAACACGCGGCTCCAGGTCGAGCATCCGGTGACGGAGGCCATCACCGGGCTTGACCTTGTCGAGCTGCAGTTCCGCGTCGCTGCCGGCGAGACACTGCCCTTCGTGCAGGACGATCTTGCGATCGATGGACATGCCGTCGAGGCGCGGCTCTACGCGGAAGATCCGGAGAATGAATTTCTGCCGTCCACCGGCCGGCTCTGGGCGCTCGACTTTCCCGGGGACGAGGAGGTCCGCATCGATACTGGTGTCGAGACCGGCGACGCGGTGACGCCGTTCTACGATCCGATGATCGCCAAAGTCATCGCCCACGCGCCGACGCGTGATGAAGCTCTCGCGAAACTGGCGCAGGCTCTGGGCAGGTCCGTCGTCGCCGGTCCGAAGACCAATCTCGCCTTCCTGAAGAAGCTCTGCGAGGCGGAAGAATTCAGGGCAGGGCGGTTCGATACCGGCTTCATCGACCGGAATCTCGACGCGCTCGGTGCAGTGGCGCAAGGTGCGGATGCGGAAGCGATCCGCCTCAGCGTTCTGAAGCTGCTCGACACGGAGTTCGACAGCAGCAGCTACCGTGCCGCGATTCATCATGGTCCGGTCCCGTCGCCATGGGACGACTACGACGGATTCCAGCTCGGCCGCGCCCGCCGTCAGAATTATCCAGTGACCGTCGATGGCGAACGCGTGGATGTGATTCTGCAATGGCCGGAGCCGAGCCAGGCGCGACACGATATCGACGTCACCGCGTCATGGGCCGATGGCGTTTCCAGTATGCTCGGCGACTATTTGCGTTCGGACCCGCAGGGCTTTGTGCTCACGGATAACGGTGTCATCGTGCTCCGTGACGGACGACAGACGCGCGTGTCGCTCTACGACCCCTTCGATGTCGATCTCGAGCATCTGAATGGTGGTGATTCCGTCAAGGCGCCGATGCACGGCAAGCTGGTCGCCGTGTTCGTTAAGCCTGGCGACAGGGTCGAGAAGGGACAGCGCCTCGCCATCGTCGAAGCGATGAAGATGGAACACGCGCTCGTTGCGCCCGCGGATGGCGCGGTGGCGGAGATCTCTGCCGAACCCGGCGCCCAAGTGGCCGAGGGCGCGCGCCTTATCGTCCTCAAGACCGGGGAATGAGATGCGGCGCCACGCCCTGTTCTCGGCTTCGGCATCCTGTGGTTCGGTAGTCCCATGCCCCTTCATCTGATCAAATTGTGCGTCGGCTGCGACTCGATCACCGATCTCGAAGAATGGATCGAGGAAAACCAGGCGCACCATCGGCGTCTCGGACGTGAATACGAGCAGACGCATACCACGCGCATGGTTCCGAAGCGGGTGGAGGAGCTGCTCGACGGAGGATCTCTCTATTGGGTGGTCCGGGGGCAGGTTGCCTGCCGCCAGAACCTTCTCGATATCAGGCCGTTTACGGATGATGACGGGGTCGGGCGCTGCCGTCTCGTTCTGGAGCCCAAGGTTGTCCCGGTCGAACCGCGGCCCTGTCGCCCGTTCCAGGGCTGGCGGTATCTCGCCTCAAAGGAGGCTCCCCGTGACATTGACACCGGGGCCGGTGATCTGGCCATTATGCCGGAAGACATGCGGCGCCAACTGGCCGAACTGGGGCTCCTATGACGACAACAGGTTTGGGACGACATTCGCTCTTGACGGCAGCGGTGCTCCTGCTCGCCGGAATAAACCCGGCTGCAGCGAAAGAATGTCGCATGCCGAAGGTACCCCCCGGCGTTGAGCTCCAGATTCCGCCCGAATGCCGGAACACGTTCACGAAGTCGTCAGAGAAAGCCGAAACCCGCGAGCGTCTGCGCGGTGAGAACGGCTTTGTCGATCTCGGCGGAACGCAGATCCGAGTCGGAGGTCGCGCCCGAGCGGAAACCGGCTTTCGCCATTAGCCTTTCGACCGATCCTTCCTCATGGAACCGCAATGCCGCGATTCGCATTGGCTTTGCAGTTCAGTTGAGTGGAGGTTGCGATGCTTCTAACCGCATCTGAAGGCCGGCACTGGCGTTACGAGGTGTGCGAGCATACGGACGGGTACCTTGTCCAAATGCGCGATCTCGAAACCGGTGATCTGGACGAAGAATTCTCCACGATCTTTCGGACACTTCCCGTCGCATTCGCCTATGCCGAAATGTCAGCGGCTTATGAGCGCTATGCGGCAGCGGAGCTTGAACCCGTCGACGATGAACAGATCGAGTTCGATGTAGAGGTGACGGAGCGTCACTTCATCGATCTCAGCGATCGCCTTCACGATGTCGGCATCAACGGCGTCGCCGCCCAGGCATGGGAGCGCGAGAAGCAACGCGGCACGGTTCGCCTGCTTCACTGATCGTAGAAATCTCCCGCGAGTGCCGGTGCCGAGGCGTTTTCCGGTGTCGGCCCCTTACAGATCGTGCAGGCTTAGAAGGCTGGACCGGTGAGAGGATGGTCCGGCTTTTGCAGAGCGATGCCCTGCGGAGGGAATAGGTCTCGCATCGGGTCCAAAGGAGGGGGCCACCGCGAACCTCCATGTTCTCGGTCAGATTGCGACACAGACCTTGACGTGGTCGCAAGGACGGTTCGGCTGCGTAAACTTTCCTTGCCCTGCGAAACGTTACAGTGACCCTGACGCCCCCTGAGGTCGGACGACGTCGGCCCGCGACCATCGCCTGCGGGAAAAGCGCCGGCGTGGGACTGTTGATGATGCTGGCCGGGACTACCCGATCTGTGCGAGGCTTTCTCTCCCATGCATTTACATCCAGCCCATCTCCGCCCACATGAGGTGCGGGAACCAAGAACATGATGCTGCTTTACGGAATTGCCTTCGCCGCCCTTCTCTGGTGGCTCACCAAGGTCTTCGTCCGCACGGATGCGGCCGCGGTCGCCAAGGGGCTCAAGGCTGCTGGCGGCATCGCAGCTCTTGGGGCCGCGGTCCTTCTCGGATTGCGCGGGCGCATCGACATGGCGCTCCTGCTTGGCGGCTTCGGCACGTGGGCTCTGGGTTGGAGCGGTATCCCGCTACCCTGGCGCCGGGCCAACAGCCGCATGGGACGCTTCTCCCGTATTCGTTCCGCAATGATCGAGATGGAGATCGACCACGCGAATGGTGGCCTTGGCGGGACCGTACTGGCCGGCACCCATGCAGGGCGGAGCCTGTCGGACCTGGATCAGACGGGTCTACAAGCGGTCTACGAGGAATGCCGATCCTTCGATCCTGAGGGTGTGGCGCTTCTAGAGGCTTATCTTGACCGCCGGTTTTCCGGCTGGCGTGAATACGCTCAGCGCGATGGAGACACGCGGACGCGCACTCATGCGCAGACGGGCGCGATGTCGAAAGAGGAAGCCTATCAGATCCTGGGGCTTCAACCGGGCGCGAGCGTCGACGAGATCCGACAGGCGTATCGGACGCTCATGAAAAAACTCCATCCCGACCAGGGGGGGACGGCGCACCTCGCGGCCCGTGTAAATGAGGCGAGAGAGATCTTGTTGAGCCGACATCGCTGATACTCCACGCGCGATCCGGTAATCTGGGACGCGACGGCGCGGTACATGTGCCGTCGCGTTACTCTTCAGGCGGGCCGTCAGGAACTACGGGCCGCGAAACAATTGAAGCCGCTCTTCTTCAGAACCTTACAGGCCTTCTGCGCATCGTCGGACTCCTGGAACCCGGAGAACCGGGCGCGATAGAGGGTCGAGCCTTTCTGGGTGACCTTCTCCGTGAAAGGGGAGGACTTCGACAGCAGCCGGCCGGACTTCGCGCGGGCGTTGTCGAGCATGGCCTTGGCCTTATCCTCGTCATCCGTCGCGCCGATCTGGATGACCCAGCCGGTGACTGCCGGGCGCGGGGCCTGCTTCGTCTCGGCTGGCTCGACCTTCAAAGCGGCGGTCTTGACCGGAGCTTGGGCGGAGGCAAGGGGAGCATGGCTTTCGATCTTGGCCAGGAGGGCGGCCTTCTCCTTGTCCGTCGGGCCCGGGTCGGTATCGACCGGAGCGTAGGCCTGGGTGTTCTGGGGCAGGGCCTGCGGACCCTTTTGCCAGCGGATCGCCGGGCCGGACGAGGAAGGGGTCGTCGTGGAGCTGGCCCCCGTCGCCGAGGCAACGACCGGGCGCAGGGAATTCAGATCCAGAGGCTTGCGGGCCGGAGGCGGCGGCACGGCAGGCTCGGCAGCAGCCTCGACCTTGATGCTCGGCGTCGGAGAGGCGTCAGCGACCACGACCGGCCTGGCGACGGGCGGGACCGGGGCGCTGGTCTCGGCAACGACCGGAGCCGCGGTCCTGGCGCCAGCATAGGCGCGCGGAAGCTGCTCCTCGATCAGCGAGGCCATTTGCCGGTCACGGAGCGAGGCGGAGCGTCCGCCCAGGATGACAGCGACGATGCTGCGTGTGTCGGTGTTCACCGAGGTCAGCAGGTTGAAGCCCGAAAGGCGGGTATAGCCCGTCTTGATGCCATCCACGCCATCGATCTTGCCCAGGAGGCGATTGTGGCCGCGGATGGTGCGCGAGCCATACTGGAAGGACGTGGTCTGGAAATACCTGAAATATTTGGGAAACCGGTCCTGGATGGCACGTCCGAGGACCGAGAGGTCCCGAGCCGTCGTGATATTCGGCGGCGAGTGCGGGAGGCCATGGGGGTTATAGAAGGACGAGGAGTTCATGCCGAGCTCCCGTGCCTTGCGTGTCATCTGACGGGCGAATTCATCCTCCGAGCCGCCGAGATTCTCGGCCACGACAACCGAGACGTCGTTGGCGGAGAGCGTCACCATCGCCTTGATCGCATCCTCGACCTCGATGGTCGAGCCGGGCCGGAGGCCGAGCTTGGTTGGGGCCTGACGGGAGGCATATTCCGACACGGTGAGCGGCGTATCGAGGCTCACGCGTCCCCGCTCGAGCTGCTCGAACAGCAGATAGAGGGTCATCACCTTGGTGATGGAGGCGGGAATGCGGGGCGCATCCACATTCTCACCATCGAGTATCTTGCCCGTCTTCGCATCCACCACGATGGAGGCGTAGGGCGGGCTGTATCCGCCGCCCCTGGACTTGCGGCGAGCCGCCTCGGCGGGGGAGCTGAAAGCAATGGCGACGGAGGCGGCCACTCCTACGAAAGCAACCCATTTCCGGCGTCCGACCCAAGCGCGAACCGAATTCATCCTGTAACCGTCCCTGTCTTCGCTGGTCTCAGGCTCCGCACCGGCCGCTCCTTTTGGAGATCGTTGCCGGCGCAACACACTTCTGAACGGTAAGAGGTTGCGGTTACGGGTGGGTTAACGCGGTCGGATTCCAGGCGAGAGATATTGTGCAATGCACAATTTTCTTGACATCTTTTGTGCAGTGCATATATTTATATTTGTCGCATCTGGCGAAGCTTTTCGCCAGCGAAAAGTTAACAGCTGAGGTTTCCGATGATCCAGCCTTTCGACCAGTTGCAGAAGTTAAGCCAAGACCACTTTGACGCTACCGTGAAGGTGATGGGCACGTTGTCCCGGGGCGCGCAGATCCTTGCTGCCGATTCCGCGGAGCTCGCCAAGAAGACCCTCGAGCAGGGCTCGAGCGCCTTCGAGCAGCTCCTGGGCGCCCGCACCCTCGACAAGGCTGTGGAAATCCAGGCGGATTTCGTGCGCAAGTCCTATGACGGCCTCGTCAGCCACTCGACCAAGGTCGGCGAGTTCTACTCCTCCCTCGCGACCGAGGCGTTCAAGCCCTACGAAGGCCTGGTCCCCAAGTCGGTCTAAGTACGACACTGCCAGAACGCAATCTGCTTCGATGCCCGGCCTTGTGCCGGGCATTTTTCGTTGGCCCTCTCAAAAATGTCATCGGCATGCACGGAGATGAGCTCCTCGGCCTATGGCCAAGATGTCGCTCTTTCGGACAGGGCTGCGACGACCCATCTGGTTGATCTAGCGAACCGAACAGAGGGACTATACATTTGGAGGTGCGTCGTGGCCGGCAGAAAGGTCCAAGCCGCGAGGTCTTAGCCAGATGAAGAGGGTCGGTCGAATAATCATGCTGCGGATTCCTCAGGGCGCTTCGGTTCGGTCGAAGGCATTTCCCGTGTCCGGTGCCGGATCTCAGTCTCCCGGCGGCGGGGATGACGGCCGAACGGGCACGGCCATCGTTACGAAAGCCAAGCCTCGGACGAAACGACCCAACCTCTACCGCGTTCTCCTTCTGAACGATGATTACACCCCGATGGAGTTCGTCGTGCACGTGCTGGAACGCTTCTTCAACAAGAACCGCGAGGATGCGACCCGCATCATGTTGCATGTGCACCAGAACGGCGTCGGGGAATGTGGAGTTTTTACCTATGAGGTGGCGGAGACGAAGGTGACGCAGGTGATGGATTTCGCCCGCAAGCACCAGCATCCGCTGCAATGTGTGATGGAAAAGAATTAGCCGAGATAGCCATCTCTCTTAAAGGATAAGCCGTTGCCGAGCTTTTCTCGCAGTCTAGAACAAGCCCTCCACCGAGCTCTCGCGATTGCCGGCGAGCGCCACCACGAGTACGCGACCCTGGAGCATCTGCTCCTCGCCCTGATCGACGATCAGGATGCGGCGGCGGTGATGCGCGCATGCAATGTCGACGTCGAGCTCCTTCGCCGCAATCTTGTCGAGTATGTGGACACCGAGCTGGCGAACCTTGTTGCCGACGGGCGTCAGGACTCGAAGCCCACGGCCGGATTCCAGAGAGTTATCCAGCGGGCTGTCATTCATGTGCAATCTTCCGGCCGCGACGAGGTGACGGGCGCGAATGTGCTCGTGGCCATCTTTGCGGAGCGGGAGAGCCATGCGGCCTATTTCCTGCAGGAGCAGGACATGACCCGCTACGACGCGGTCAACTACATCAGCCACGGCATCGCCAAGCGTCCCGGCCTGACCGAAGGCCGCACGCCCCGCGGCTCCGAGGAGGAGTCCAGCGAACGCCCGACCTCGGACGAGGCCGAGACCCGTGCCAAGAAAAAGGGCGATGCGCTCGAGGCTTACTGCGTCAACCTCAACAAGAAGGCGAAGGACGGCAAGATCGATCCTCTCATCGGCCGCGAGGCCGAGGTGCAGCGGACGATCCAGGTTCTGTGCCGGCGTCAGAAGAACAATCCGCTCCTCGTCGGCGATCCCGGCGTCGGCAAGACCGCCATCGCGGAAGGTCTCGCCCGCAAGATCGTGCGTGGCGAGGTGCCGGAGGTTCTGAAGGACGCGACTGTCTTCGCCCTCGACATGGGCACGTTGCTCGCCGGAACCCGCTATCGCGGTGACTTCGAGGAGCGCCTGAAGCAGGTCATGAAGGAGATCGAGGCGCATCCCAACGCCATCATGTTCATCGATGAGATCCACACGGTGATCGGGGCGGGCGCCACCTCGGGCGGAGCCATGGATGCCTCGAACCTTCTCAAACCCGCCCTGGCACAGGGAACCCTTCGCTGCATCGGTTCGACGACCTACAAGGAATACCGCCAGTATTTCGAGAAGGACCGCGCCCTCGTCCGTCGGTTCCAGAAGATCGACGTAAACGAGCCGACCGTGCCGGATGCCATCGAGATCGTGAAGGGGCTAAAACCTTATTTCGAGGAGTTCCACAAGCTCCGCTACACCAACGAGGCCGTGAAGGCGGCGGTCGAACTGTCGGCGCGCTACATCAACGACCGGAAGTTGCCTGACAAGGCGATCGACGTGATCGACGAGACGGGCGCTTCGCAGATGCTGCTGCCGGAGAACCGCCGCAAGAAGACCATTGGTATCAAGGAAATCGAGGCGACCATCGCCACGATGGCGCGCATCCCGCCCAAAACCGTCTCCAAGGACGACGCGGAAGTGCTCGCCAACCTGCAGGACACCCTGAAGCGCGTCGTCTACGGTCAGGACAAGGCGATCGAGTCCCTGACCTCGGCGATCAAGCTCGCCCGGGCCGGCCTGCGCGATCCGGAAAAGCCCATCGGCGCCTACCTGTTCGCGGGACCGACCGGCGTCGGCAAGACCGAGGTCGCCAAGCAGCTCGCCCTGTCGCTCGGTGTCGAGCTGCTGCGCTTTGACATGTCGGAATACATGGAGCGGCACACGGTCAGCCGCCTCATCGGCGCTCCTCCCGGCTATGTCGGCTTCGATCAGGGCGGTCTCCTGACCGACGGCATCGACCAGCACCCCCATTGTGTGCTCCTGCTCGACGAGATCGAGAAGGCGCACCCGGATCTGTTCAACATCCTGCTCCAGATCATGGACCACGGGAAGTTGACCGACCACAACGGCAAGCAGGTCGATTTCCGCAATGTCGTCATCATCATGACTACAAACGCCGGCGCCGCCGACATGGCCCGTCCGGCCTACGGGTTCACTCGCACGAAGCGGGAAGGGGACGACACGGAGGCGGTCAACAAGCTGTTTGCCCCCGAGTTCCGCAACCGGCTCGATGCCATCATTTCCTTCGGCCATCTGCCGAAGGAAGTGGTCCAGAAGGTGGTGGACAAATTCGTGCTTCAGCTCGAAGCTCAGCTTGCCGACCGCAATGTCACCATCGAGCTGACCGACGAAGCCCGGGATTGGCTCACCGAGCATGGCTACGACGAGGCCATGGGTGCCCGCCCGATGGCTCGCCTGATCCAGATGACCATCAAGACGCCGCTGGCGGACGATGTGCTCTTCGGGCGCCTGAAGGGCGGCGGCGCGGTCCGGGTCGTCGTGAAGACCGACGATATCGGCCTTCAGACCCTCGGCCTCGAATACCTCGAGGGGCCGGTGAAACCGAAGCCCGAAAAGGACATCGTCGCGAAGCGCAAGCCGAGGGCGAAGGCGTCCGGGACCAAGGCGAAAAAAGCCGTGAAGCCGAAGGGGTCCGGTGGTAATGGTGGCGGAGGCATCCGCACCGTTCCGAAGGTTCCGCTGGTCAAGGCATGACGACTGAGTTGCACGAGGGTCCTCTCGAGACCGCACCGACGATCGTGGAGGCAAAGCCGACCTGGCGCGAACAGCGCCGGGCCCGGCGCCGTCGACGCGTCTGGTTCGAGGAGGTTCTCGCCTGGATCCTCGTGCCGGTCATCATTGTCGGATTGTACTGGGCGGTCGAGTTGACCATGAATGCGCTTGGCACATCGCTTTCCGCGGTCATCGACGGTGTCCGGACTATTCTGCACGCTCTCTGAGGGCCGCCTCCGGCGACGACGCGGCCTTCAACGGCAGATGCTATAATGGCTTCTAACTCGGCGAACTCGTACGGAGTGAGCCTCGTGCGCCTGTCCCTGTTCTCCGAGTGCCCGTTCATGTGGAGAGGGGGACGTGATGTCGTCGCAAGCCGACCTGAATCCACACCCGAACCCGTGGACGGCCGTCGCCCCTGCCGTCTTTCCGAGCACGAGCTCGGAGTTCATCACAGTCCTGGCGCATTTCCACCGGGCTGAAATCGCCCGCATGGCAGGTTGGCGCGACCGGATCGATCGAACGTCGAACTGGGCGATCACGGTGGTGGCCGCCATGCTGTCGGTGTCACTGTCCACCCCGACAGCTCACCACGGCGTTCTGCTCTTCGCCATGGTCCTGATCCTTCTGCTCCTGGTCATAGAGGCGCGACGCTACCGGTTCTTCGACGTCTACCGCAATCGCGTGCGCAGGCTGGAGCGAAACTACTTCGCGCAGGTCTTCGCGCCCGAACCCGAAGGGAGCGGCGACTGGCTTCAGGGGCTGGGCGCAGACCTCCGGCGCCCGATGTTCCTGACCACCCACGGCCAGGCCATCTCGCGGCGGCTGCGCCGTAACTATTGCTGGATGTTCCTCATTCTGCTGGTGGCCTGGCTGGTGAAGACCACGTTCATCAGGATGCAGGAGAACGCATCCGAGGCCCATATTGTCCGGTCCCTCGGCGAGTGGATCGGAAATGTCGCCCTTGGCCCGCTGCCCGGATGGCTCGTCGTGCTCGGGGTCGCGATCCTCTATGGCTGGATCGCCTATGCATCGCTCCGCCGAACCAAGGGAGGAGGCGAACTGGCCTTTGGCGATGTCCACGTGTGACGGGGTATGGCCCATGCCTCGGATGCGCGTCCTTCGCCACCGGTGTGGCCGGGATGCATCCCGTTCCGTGCTCATGTCGCCGGCGGGGATATCGTCGGTATTAAGGCCGGGTGCCCTTTTCCGAATGACGCCCTAGCTTCTCCTGCGTGGATGGTCAGGGAGCGTTTCATGTCCGAGCATGTATACAAGGTGGTCGAGCTCGTCGGATCGTCGAAAGACAGCATCGAGGATGCCATTCAGATGGCGATCAAGCGGGCGGACCGGACGCTGCGAAACCTGCGCTGGTTCGAGGTCGTGCAGACCCGCGGGCATGTGGAGAACGGGGAGATCCGTCATTACCAGGTTCTGATCAAGGCCGGCTTCACGCTCGAGGACGAGACCGCGACCTGAACGAGCCCGAGGCCCAGGATCCCTAGCGCTCGTCCTCGTCCCGTTGTCGGAACGGTGTCGCCATCGCCAGTTCGGAGGCGACGTCGGACACGTAGGATCGCTCCTCGTCCAGATAGGCCTTCACAGCCCGCCTGAGGGCAGGATCCGCGATGTCATGGGCCGAGGAGGTGATGACGGGCCGGTAGCCCCGCGCCAGCTTGTGTTCGCCCTGGGCTCCCGCCTCGACCCGGTCGAGCCCGTGCGCAATGGCGAAGTCGATGGCCTGATAATAGCAGACCTCGAAATGCAGGAAGGGGTGATCCTCGAGACACCCCCAATTGCGGCCGTAGAGTCGGCGGTCGCCGATGAAATTGATCGCGCCGGCGATATAGCGCCCATTGCGCTTGGCCATGACGAGAAGAACCCGTTCCGCCATCCGTTCGCCGATGAGCGAAAAGAAGGAGCGGTTCAGGTAGGGCCGGCCCCATTTGCGCGAGCCGGTATCCATATAGAAGCTGAAGAATGCATCCCAGTGGGCCTCGGTGATGTCGCGTCCGGTCACCCATTCGATCACGATGTCGCCGCCGACCGCGTCACGCCGTTCACGGCGGATCGCCTTGCGCTTCCGGGAGGCGAGGGCGCCGAGAAAATCCTCGAACGTGTCATAGGAATCATTGAACCAGTGGAATTGCTGGTCATCCCTCCGCAGGAAGCCCTCGGCTGTCAGGGCCCCCAAGTCCGCCCTCTGCAGGAAGGTGGCGTGAATCGATGAGGCGCCGGTTTGGTCGCGCAGCGCCCGAAGGCCGGCGATCAGATGAGCGCGGATCGAGCCATCCCTGTCGGCCGCGGCAAGCAGGCGCGGACCGTTGACCGGGGTGAAGGGGACCGACACCTGGAGCTTCGGATAGTAGTGGCCGCCGGCCTGGGCATAGGCATCCGCCCAGGCATGGTCGAACACGTACTCGCCCATGGAATGAGACTTGAGATAGCAGGGCGCCGCGCCGAGGAGGGCGCCGGCCTCGTCCTCGACGAGGAGATGCAGGGGGGCCCAACCGGACTTGGATCCGACGCAGCCGGAATCCTCCAGGGCCGAGAGGAAGGCATGTGACACGAATGGGTTGAACGGATCCTCATCCCCCGACGCATTGGAGCCGCCGATGGCGCAGGCGTCCCATGCGGCGGCTGGAACCGCTTTCAATCCGCCTGCAACTTTGATCTGGAGCGTCACGGTGGGAGGGATCTCGCTATGCGGCCTAGAAGGTAGGGGTCCAGCGAGATCCTTGCAATTGGTCAGAAAGAGCGCAGCGTCAGGGGATGAAGCCCTCGAACACCATCTGATCGGCATGCTTCTCGGCCCGGGCGCGGTCTTCCGGATTGCGCACGGTCCAAGTCATGACTGGCATGTGTCCCAGGAGACGGCACAGGTAGGGCGGGGCCGAGGGCAGGTCTTTCACGTGCCAGGACAGGAAGTGGGGCTGCGATTCTCCAAGATGCAGAAGATTGGCGAGGTAATGCTTCTTCTCCGGCGACAGGATGTCGTCGGTCTTCGAGGCATAGTTCAGCTCGGCGATGATGCCTCGGGTGATATTCGGCGCCAGGGTGCGCAAGGCCGCGACGATGTCGGGGTCGAAGGACTTGATGACGAAGGGACCATCGTAATCCGCGACAATCTCGCAGACCCTTTTCGTCAGGCGAAGATCGCCGTCGAACTTGCTCTTGATTTCGATCACGAGGGGCGTCCGACCGGCGATATGGCCGAGGAAACCCTTGAAGGACGGGATCCTGTCGCCCTTCACGGACCCTGCGATGTCGATCCTCGTCAGGTCGTCGCATTTGCGGTCGATGACGAGACCCTGCTCACCGGTGAGGCGGCCGAGGTCGAAATCATGGAACACGATGGCGTCTTCATCGGCCGTCAACTGAACGTCCAGCTCAATCGGGAAGCCGCGCTCGATAGCGGCTTCTGCTGCGGCAAGCGTGTTCTCGATGATGCCGTTGGATTTGTTGTGGAGGCCGCGATGGGCGATGGGCTTCGCGACGAGCCAAGCGGGGGTGCTCATTGGATTTCAAACATTCCCTCGACCTCGACGCAGGCATCGAGGGGCAGTTCGGCAACGCCGATGGTCGAACGGGCATGGCGGCCTTTGTCCCCGAGCGCCTCGACCATCAGGTCGGACGCGCCGTTCATCACCGGAGCGAGGGCAGCGAAGGTCGGAACCGCATTGATGAAGCCACCCAGGCGCACGCAACGCACGACCCGGTCGAGATCGCCGACCGCGGCCTTCAGCTGCGCGAGGAGGTTGATGGCGCAGAGGCGAGCGGCCTGCTGGCCGGCCTCGGGCGAGATCTCGCCGCCGAGCTTGCCCTTGTGCGCATCGGCGAGCTTGCCGTCGAGGCCCAGGCACAGTTGGCCGGAAATGACAATCAAGTTGCCTGTACGGACAAACGGCACGTAATTCGCCACCGGCGCGGCCGGCGTCGGCAGGGTGATGCCCAAGCCCTCGAGTTTCTTTTCAACAGCGCTCATGTATGCCTCGGATTGCAATGATCCGGCTGTGTTGTGGCGGATGAGCCAGAGAGACGCAAGCTGGAACATTGCCGTGTCCGCAGGAGCCTTCTATCTTTGTCGCGTGAGAGCCAGGAGGTTTCATGCAATCGTTTCTGACGGTGCCCAGCCTGTTCCTTGTCATGATGTCTCCGGCCATGGCGGAAGCGAGCAAGGCCGAAGTGCCGCTCATCGCGCATCGGGCGGTGTACGACCTTTCGCTTGTGCGCTCCGAGGGAGCGCGCGGTGTCGACGGCGCGCGCGGGCGCATCGCCATGGATTTCGGCGGCGATGCCTGCGAGGGCTATACGATGAAGTACCGGCAGGTGACGGTCCTCAACAGCAGTGAAACGGGCTCGCGGACGCTCGACACTCAGACAGCCACCTTCGAGGCAGGCGACGGGCTGTCCATGCGGTTCAAGTCCGTGTCTTCGGTGAGTGGGCGCAATGGTGACGGCGTGGACGGAGATGCGACCCTGAAACCCGATGGGTCCCTTGATGTAAAGCTGAAGCAGCCCAAGCGCCTGAGCTTTTCCTCCGGCGGGCGGCCGATCTTCCCGACCGAGCACCTCAAGCGCCTGATCGAGGCGGGCCGCAACGGCGAGACCACGCTCACGACCAAGGTCTTTGACGGCTCCGACGATGGCAAGAAGATCTATGACACCCTGGCGGTGATCGGACGACGCATCGAGGCCGGAGCGGGAACCAACCTGGAGGACGCCGCTCGCCAGGACGTGCTTGCCTCGACCCCACGCTGGCCTGTGACCGTGAGCTATTTCGCCGATGGCACCGGAGACCGGACCCCGGCCTACCGGGTGTCGTTCGAGCTCTACGAAAATGGTGTCAGCCGGGCTTTGCGGCTCGATTACGGCGACTTCACCCTGAAGGGAGACCTTCAGAGCCTGCAGGTTCAGGCGGTACGCAAGCAGACCACCTGTCAGCGTTGAGGTTTGCGCAGGGCAATCCCCTTCTGAAGAGCATCCGCGCCGAATTTCTCGCGGATCTTGTCGATGGCCGATTCCATGTGAGCCTGCCGGACCACGCTCTGGTCGGCCAGATCGCCCCTGTCGGCTTCCGACGGGTCGCAGAGGTCGGAAGCGCCGATGCCGATGAGGCGATAGGCGGTGCCGTCGCAGGCAGTCTTCAGAAGTTGCCGGGCTGCATCGAAGAGGCGCTGGGCCAGTTGGGTCGGCGGCAGGCCTGAACGGGTGCGGGTGAGCAGCCGGAATTCCGTATCCTTGAGCTTCAGCGTCACGCTGCGTCCGGCGAGATGGGCGGCCTTCATGCGCCGCGAGACCTTCTCCGATAGCCGCCACAGAATGGGTTCCAGATCCTCGAAGGCACGCAGATCGGTGTCGAAGGTTGTCTCGGCCGAGATGCTCTTGGTTTCACGCTCAGGCGTCACGGCCCTGTCGTCCTGTCCCCAGGCGATGCGCGACAGGCGCTGGGCGTCGCGCCCGAGGGCCTCGAAGAGACCCTTCAGTGGCACGTCCCTGAGATGCGCGATCCGTGTCACGCCCGCCTTTGCGAGCCGGTTCTGGGCGGCGGCGCCAATCCCAGGGATGATCGAGACCGGCTTGTCGGCGAGAAAATCCGCCGCTTCCTGCCGGCCGATGATCGAGAAGCCGCGCGGCTTCTCGAAATCCGACGCGATCTTGGCAAGAAACTTGTTGTAGGACAGCCCGACCGACACAGTGATGCCGATCTCATTCTCGACCCGCTTGGCGAATTTCGCCAGCGTGAGGGCGGGGCTGCCATGGTGGAGGCGCTCGGTGCCCGAGAGATCGAGGAAGGCCTCGTCGATGGAGACAGGTTCCACCAGAGGCGTGAGTTCGAACATCATCTCGCGCACGGCGCGCCCGGCGACGCGATACTTGTCGATGTTGGGCTTGATGACCACGGCATGCGGGCAGGCCTGGAGGGCCTTGAACATGGGCATGGCGGAGCGCACCCCATAGGTCCGGGCCACATAGCAGGCTGTCGAGACCACGCCGCGCTTGCCCCCGCCGATGATGACCGGCTTGTCGGCAAGGGTCGGGTCGTCCCGTTTTTCCACGGCGGCGAAGAAGGCGTCGCAATCCACATGGGCGATTGAAAGGACATCCCGCTCGGGGTGCCGGAGCAGGCGAGGGGACCCGCACGCGGCACAGCGCTCTGCCGTGGGAACGGCAGCGAGCGTCAGGCAGTCGCGGCAGAGGGGCTCGCTCATGGGCCCGCTATTCGAACTCTGAGGGCGAGAGAGTCCGATGCGCGTCCATGAGGCGCTCCGGTTTCATCCGCAGGGCCTCCGCGAGGCCGATCAGCAGGGCCTCGTCGGCGGCGACATAGTCGAGAACGCCGGAAAGGAAGCCGGGCTCCGAGGCGGCGGACCGGATCGTATCCGGATGAAGCCCGGATATCGCGAGGAAACGGACCATGCGTTCGCTGTCTGCAATGATATAGGACAGCGCATCAAGGGCCAGTCGTTCAGCTTCCTCTACGGAAATTTTCTTCACAGGTGTTTTCATGCGCGGGATTTGCATTTCATCAATAGGTTTCAATCTAGGGTCATCATCGGATGAAGTGGCAGACCGGTGAAGTCGGTTTCGGGCCCTAGGATAGCGGTAATGAAGAAGACCGTGCTTATTGTTGAGGATAACGAACTCAACATGAAGCTTTTCAACGATCTCCTTGAGGCTCACGGCTATGCCACGCTCAAGACCGGGCATGGCATCGAGGCGATGGAGCTTGCAAGAGCCCATAAGCCCGACCTCATTCTGATGGACATCCAGCTGCCTGAAGTCTCGGGCCTTGAAGTCACCCGGTGGCTCAAGGCGGATGACGAGCTCAAGTCGATTCCCGTCATCGCCATTACTGCCTTCGCCATGAAGGGCGACGAGGAGCGAATCCGCGAGGGTGGCTGCGAGGCCTATCTCTCCAAGCCGATCTCCGTCGCGAAGTTCCTGGCAACCGTGAAGACCTATCTCGACGCCGATACCCCGAATCCGTGAGGCCAGCATTCGGGCGCCCCACCGTGGATGATGAATTGGCATCTTCTCTGGGGATTGAGCGGCTTTGCTTCGAGGTTTTCAGCAAAACGCTTCTTGTTTTCCACTGAACTCGTGATAGCCTCCGCGAATTCTTCGCATTCGGGCGCATCCACATGCTTGCATCGCCCAATGTTTCCTATATGTTCATGCCATATTCTCCGCCCCTGGCGGAGCGGCATGCCCTACGGATGCTCAGGTCCGCCGCATCTCCTGGGACTTCGTAGGCTCGGCCAGCTGGTGATGGAGCGTTGCCTCCTCAACACCATCGCCAGCTGGCCACCTTCCTCACTATGAAGAATTTCCGTTCGAAAACCATGCAAGGCGCCAGAGGCGCCTTTTTGTTTGCCTCGAACCAGGTGCGGGGCCGGGCAGAGGCGCCGGCGGGCTCCGAATGGCCCTTGTCTTCGTCTGTAACTGGACCGGGAGCCTTGCGCGGAGCTTGCGCTTCGGGCTGCCGCCGCGTTGAGCGTTAAGGCATTCTTTACTAGCGTTTCGGGGCGATTCCGATCACGGAGCATCAATGCCCTCACCCGTATTCTCCGCTACCGTTCTCCCGTCTCTCGTCACCGGAGGGCCTGACACGCGCATCGAAGTGGCTACCCCTGGCCAGGTCGGAACCGCGGTCGTCGAGGTCCGGCATGCTCCTGTATCGGTTTCCGGTCCGAGTCAGATCGGGATCGACGCCGTGCTCCAGGATGCGCGAAGCCGGATCGCCGCGATTGCGAGCCTCTCTCCCCAGGAGGTCCATGTCAGTGCCAGGGCGTGGCAATTGGCGTTTTAGGCCGGATGCCAGGCTTTTCCTGGGGATAAGCAAAAGTCGCCAGTATGCTTAAGTAAAGGTTACGGTCATGGCGATTCTCGAGGCCGGCGGCCTGTATTCAATGGCCTCTGATCGCTGATATCGCTTCGAGTTTCGTGATCCACTTCGCGACCTCACAGGAAACCCTCCGGCCCTGAGAGCGTTCTACGAAACTTTTACTATTCATGACACATGATCCTTCCCGCATTGTCTGCGTAGCGACGGGAGGATTGTTTCCATGAACGGCCAATTGAATTCGCAGGATACGATCACCGAGGAGCGTTTGACGAAGGCGCTCGAGGTCCTTTCCTCCGTCGTTGCGGAACATGGTGAGAAGCACCTGCCGTTGTTCCAGATGATCGAAGGGCAACTTGCCCAGCTTCACGCCCGAAAGGCGGTGCGCGATCAGGCAACCGCGCTTCCGGAAGCGATGGAGAAGGTGGCCTAGGACTTCGGGGGCTGTTAGCTCCGGCCGGCCGGGATTTTCATTCTGCGTTGTACCATTGGGCCAGAACGGGCGGCGCAATCGCCGGGCTGCGCGTTCGGATAGGCGCTCGTTCTGGTTACCCAGCTAGAAGCGTTGCCCTCCGGGCCAAATCGGCGCACCTTGAATTCAGCTGTTTCTGCAGCAGCAGCGGGCAAGTCCCGGGAGCGGCACGGATGGACTGCCCTCCCGGGACTTGTCGTTCCTGCACAGGGCAAATCCCCATCATTCGCAATGAAAGAACGCTCGGCGATGGCGGAGCGAATCGCTGGCCGGGCTGGCTGCCGCGCTACTGTGTCGAGAGATCCAGGTCCGGCGTATAATCGGTGCCTTCAACGTCCTTTATGATCGCCTGTCCGCAGATGACCCGCTTTGCTTCGTCGCTATAGGTCAGCGTCGGTGGCCCATAGAGTTCCCAGCCGCTGTTGAGGGCAGCGGTCACACGGTGACAGAAGCTCGCATCGTCGGGACCGGTCAGATAGCGGTAAAGTTTCACGGTTTCCTCCCTTCATGAGCCAAGCCCTGTTTCCGTCCATGGCCCAGGCGACCGGTCTCGGCACGTCGTGGGGCGCCCACGAAAAAACCGCCTCTTGTGGAGGCGGTTCATGGTCGTCAGAGCCTGGAAAGCCAGATTACTTGATCTTGGTTTCCTTGAACTCGACATGCTTCTTCGCGACCGGATCGTACTTCTTCAGGGAGATCTTGTCGGTCATCGTGCGCGAGTTCTTCTTCGTCACGTAGAAATAGCCCGTGTCGGCCGTCGAGACGAGCTTCACTTTGATGGTTGCGGCTTTGGCCATGGTCAAACCTCTTGAAATCCGGTGCTTCGGCGGAATGGAACTTGGCCGAAACGCAAAGGCCGGGCGAACCCGGCCGAAAATTCGTGCTGCTCCATGCCCGATTATGCCCGTTTCGTCAAGGGTTCAGGGAGGAACAGAACCCGATCTGGTCGGAAATGAGCCAGCGGAAAATACAACTCGCCATTCCGAGCCGCAGCGATAATGGGTTCCGGGCTTACCTGCGGCGCCCCGGAACGGCGGGAGCTCCCAGCTCCTACAGTTCTTCGCGGACGAAGCGGCCCCGCTGCCGGTGGAAGAACGGGACCGGAAGTTCATGGGCGAAACCGTTGCTGATCCTTGCTTCCAGCTCCTCCAGGATGAGCCTTGTGATCGGCATCAGGTCGAGTGCCCTCGCCTTGTCCAGGGTCACCCAGGCGGTTTCGACCAACTCGGAATCGGGGCCGACCACCCCTTCGACGGTATCGGCGATGATGTCGCGGTCGATGGCGAAGAAGCGGGTATCGAATCGCTTCACTTGGCGCGGCGGGGTGATCGCCCTGGCCACGAAGTGAAGTTCTTCGAGATCGGGATGGACGTTCCGCTCCTGGAAGGCGGCCCAGCTTCCTGCGGGGGCACGTTCCGGGGGACCATAATCCTTCGTACCCAGCAGGATGCCGGTTTCCTCGAAGGTTTCTCGGATGGCGGCGAGCGCGAGGGCGCGGCTGCGCTGGACAGAGGGGCGGATCACCCGCGCCATCAGGGCCTGCTCCGCGCGGGGATGAAGGGTTCCGGCGACGGACATGGTACGGTCCCCCGCCTCGATCCCGCCCCCGGGAAACACGAAGACGCCGGGCATGAACCGGTGCGACATGTGCCGACGGCCCATGAGCACCTTGGGGCTTCGGCCCTGGCGGTCGACGATGATGAGCGTGGCGGCGTCGCGCGGGGTGACCTTCGCGTAGGCGGGATTACGCGCCTCTGAGGCGCGGCGGTCCATCTGCTCGAGTATCCCCGTCACGTTTAATCTCCTCAGCAGCCGCGCGGCGGGCGCGCGCCGCTCCGAATCCGTGCATGCCTAGCGCGTATTGCAGCCCGACGACAGCGCCTTTGACCGGCTGCATGAGGCCAAGACACAGAATGAGAGTCAGGGCCGGCCAGACCGACAGATGGATCCATATGGGCCACTCGAATCGCGTCTCCGTCATGAGGATGCCGTAGCCCACGATATGGCCGACAATGACCATCACGAGATACGGGGGCAAATCGTCCGCCCGGTGATGGTGCATCTCCGCGCCGCAGACCTCGCAGGACGGCACCACCTTCAGGAAGCGGTTGAAAAGGTGCCCCTCGCCACAGGCCGGGCAGCGGCACAGGAATCCACGCTTCACCGCCGTCGTGCGACTGATGCTTTCGGGAGGAATCGTCTTGAGGGTCGCGGGCATCGCTCTTCCTATGGTCAGGCGCGGCCGCGCCTTTTGACTTTCACCTTGGGCGCGGCACGGCGCCCCGACTTTTCCGCCTTCTTCGGACCCTTGCCGCCGCGTGTCTTCGACGGGCCGGGAGGCCTGCGCGAATAGCGCCCTTCGGACTGCAGTTCGAACCGCAGGGCCCCAGCCACGGGCGCCGCCTCCACCAGCTTGACCTGGGCTCGATCGCCGAGCCGGTAGGTTTCGCCGGTGCGCTCGCCGCGAAGGGAATGGGTCCTCTCGTCGTAGCGGTAATAGTCGGCGCCGATGGTCCCCGCCGGCACGAAACCGTCCGCACCCGTTTCGCTGAGCTTGATGAACAGGCCGGCCTTGGTGACGCCCGAGATCTGCCCCTCGAATGTGGCCCCGATCCGGTCCGCAAGGAAGTGTGCGATCAAGCGGTCGATTGTCTCACGCTCCGCCGCCATGGCGCGCCGCTCCGCCGCGGAAATCCGCGCGCTGATCTCGATCAGCTCTGCCCTGGTGGTATCCGCGGGCAGGCCGTCCTTGCCGAGCTTCAGGGCTGCGATGAGAGCCCGGTGGACGATGAGGTCGGCATAGCGCCGGATGGGCGAGGTGAAATGGGCATAGCGCCTGAGGTTCAGGCCGAAATGGCCGTAATTCTCGGCCGAGTATTCGGCCTGCGACTGGGAGCGGAGCACGACCTCGTTGATGAAGAGCTGATGCTCCGAGCCATCGACGCTGCGCAGGATCCGGTTGAACAATTCCGGCTTCAGCGCTCCCTGTGCCGGAAGCTTGAGGCCGATCGAGGCCAGAACCTCGCTCAACGCCCGCATCTTCTCCAGCGACGGCTCGTCGTGGACCCGGTAGATCAGGTCGGACTGCGCCTTCTCCAGGCTTTCTGCCGCGGCGACATTGGCGAGGATCATGAACTCCTCGATGAGCCGGTGCGCCTCGAGCCGCTCGGGCACGAAGACCCTGTCGACGGTGCCGTCGGGCTTGAGGACGATCTTGCGCTCGGGCAGGTCGAGAAACAGCGGCTCGCGAATGTCACGGGCCTTCTTCACCGTCTCATAGGCGGCCCAGAGCGGTCTCAGGATCGGATCGAGGATCGGGCCGGTGATTTCGTCGGGCCTGCCGTCCATGGCAGCCTGCGCCTGTTGATAGGAGAGCTTCGCGGCCGAGCGCATCATCACCCGGTGGACGCCGTGGCTCTTCTTGCGCCCGTCAGGGCCGATCACCATGCGGATGGCGAGGGCAGGGCGGGGCTGATGCGGGCGCAGGGAACAGAGGTCGTTCGAGATCCGCTCCGGGAGCATGGGCACGACCCGGTCGGGGAAATAGACCGAGTTGCCGCGCTCAAGAGCCTCCCGGTCGAGCGCGGACCCTGGCCGCACATAGGCCGAGACGTCGGCGATGGCCACGGTAACGATGAAGCCCCCCTCATTGTGCGGATCCTCGTCCCGCACGGCGTGGACCGCGTCGTCATGGTCCTTGGCGTCGGGCGGGTCGATGGTGACGAGGGGTACGTCACGCCAATCCTCGCGTCCCGCGAGAGTCGCGGGCTGCGCCTTCTCGGCCTCCGCCAGCACGTCCTTCGGAAATTCGCTGGGGATGTTGTGGGCGTGGATGGCGATGAGGCTGACTGCTTTCTCGGACTTCACGGAGCCGAGGCGTTCCTTGACCTTGGCATGCGCGAGGCCGAAGCGGCCATGCTTGACCACGGATGCGCTGATGAGGTCGCCGTCCTGTGCTTCCGCATCGTCACCCGGGCGAATGTGAAGCTCCTGGTCTCGGGACTTCTTGTCCACCGGCACGAGCCGTCCGCCGCCCTCCGGCAACGCACGGAAGATACCGAGGATCTGCGCCTGCTTCTTCGCGACGATTTTCGTCACGCGGCCGGCATAGCGGTGGACGTCGCCGGCTTTGAGCGGGTCGACCCGCAGGAGTGCCCTGTCCCCGACCCCGGCGACCGGTTGGCCCGGGCGCGGTTTTCGGGGCGGCGTAATGGTGATGGTCGGGATGGGGCCAAACTCCTCCTCGTCCCATTCCGTCGGCTCGGCGATGAGCTCGCCGTCCCGATCCCGCCGCTTGATGTCCGCAAGAACGACGGGGGGAAGCTGACCGGTCTTGTGCACCGTCTTGCCACGCCGGTCGACGACGCCTTCGATCTCCAGGTCCTTCAGCAGCTGCTTCAGCCAGATCCGGTCGCCACCCTGCACGTTGAAGGCGCGGGCAATCTCCCGCTTGCCGACCTTGCCGGAGGCATTGGCGATAAAGGCGACGACGTCTTCCCGCGAGGGGAGTGTCGAAGAGGCGGGTTTGGAGCGTTTAGCCAAGGAAAGAACTCTTCGGGTTCATGAGGTCTTGTCGCATGCGGGCTGTGCTTCGGCTAGCCCGCACCGGTCCATGATGACGCTTGGAGCGCGGCTTTGGATCCAGGCGTCGCTGGTCGTCGCAGCGGGAAGCGCCCACACCATCTGCGTCGTCGGATCAGTTACGACGGCAGCCAGCCTGCCTCTATCGGAACCCCTCAGCGTCGAGGTGCCGGGGGAGCGACGCGGGCCACACAGGACAAAAAAAAGGCCCCTTGCGGGAGCCTTTGAGGGACCGGCCCGTGGGGGGCAGAATGAGCCGGTGATGCCCTTCAACGTATGGATGAGGCACATGGTTCCGCAAGTTTTAAAAATTTTTCTCGCGTGCTCTTCCGGGGTAGGTCCTGAAGGCTACGGCCGGCCGGGCCTCCAGAACGCTGCGGATCGTGCTAAGGTCGGGCGAGAACTCCATCCAAGCATTCAGGCTCGAACCTGAACCGGGGGCCATCTTCCAGGAGGGAGACTATCATGCTTCGGCTTCTTGCCGTTTCGCTGCTCCTCATGACGGCCCCGGCCCTGGCGGCCGAGGTTCCGAGGCTCGACATCCAATCCACCTGCAAGGCCGCCGTAGCCCTGGATTCGAGTGACCGGTCACCAGAGGCGAACTGCATGAAGGACGAAACGGCCGCCCGAGACGACCTTGCGAAGCAATGGGCCGACGTCGCCGAGCCGCTGCAGAAACGCTGCATCGAGGAAACGAGCATCGGAGGCTATCCGAGCTACGTGGAAGTGCTGACCTGCATCCAGACCGCGACCGGCAACGCGAAACTGCAGCCGAAAGCGACCTACCGCCGGCCGGGCCGCTAACGTCCTCTGAGAGCCTCCGGTATCGACGCGCCTCCGGATCCGCCGGGACGGACCTACGCCGGCCTGAGCCCGTCAGATATCTAGATCCGCCTCGTCGGCGAAGGCGGCGCGCTCCTGGATGAAGGTGAAACGGGCCTCCGGCTTGTTGCCCATCAGCCGTTCCACCGTATCGCCGGTCTCCGGCCGCTCGTCCGCCTCCACCACGACCTTCAGAAGCAGACGCTTCCGCGGATCCATGGTGGTCTCCTTCAACTGGCTGGGAAGCATCTCGCCGAGGCCCTTGAAGCGCCCGATCTCGACCTTGCCGCTGCCCTTGAACACCGTCTTCAGAAGCCGGTCCCTGTCAGCCTCGTCGCGGGCATAGGCGGATTTCGTGCCCTGCGTCAACCGGTAGAGGGGCGGAACCGCGAGATAGAGATGCCCCCCGTCGATAAGGCGCGGCATCTGCCGGTAGAAGAAGGTGATCAGCAGCGAGGCGATGTGGGCGCCGTCCACGTCCGCGTCGGTCATGATGATGACCTTCTCGTAGCGGAGATCGGCATCCCGGTACTGGGAACCCGTGCCGCAACCGAGGGCCTGGACGAGATCCGAGAGTGTCTGATTCTGGTGCAGCTTGTCCCGCCCCGCCGACGCGACGTTGAGGATCTTGCCCCGCAGCGGAAGGATCGCCTGGCTGGCCCGATCGCGGGCCTGCTTGGCCGAGCCCCCAGCCGAGTCGCCCTCGACGATGAAGATTTCAGAGCCCTTCGCGCCCGCATTGGTGCAATCCGCCAGCTTGCCGGGCAGGCGCAGCTTGCGGGTTGCTGTCTTGCGCGCGACTTCCTTCTCCTGGCGCCGGCGGAGGCGTTCCTCGGCGCGGTCGATGACCCAGTCGAGAAGCTTGTTGGCCTGCTGCGGCGAGGCAGCGAGCCAATGGTCAAAGGTATCGCGGATGCCAGCCTCGACGATGCGGCCCGCTTCCACGGTCGCCAGTTTGTCCTTCGTCTGGCCCTGGAATTCCGGCTCGCGGATGAAGACGGAGAGCATGGACGCGCAGGTCGCCATCACGTCGTCCGTCGTCACGGCCGCCATGCGCTTCTGCTGGCCGACACGCTCTGCATGGTCGCGGAGCGCACGCAGCAGCGCGATGCGCAGGCCGTTCTCGTGGGTGCCGCCCTCGGGCGTCGGGACGGTGTTGCAGTAGGAGATCGAAAACCCGTCCTCGTTCGCCATCCAGGCGACCGCCCATTCCATGGAGCCGTGGCTGCCGGGTTTGGTGATCTTGCCGGAGAAGATCTGGTCGGTGACCAGCTCCTTGCCCTCGATGTCGTGGACGAGATAGTCCCGCAGTCCGTTCGGGAACTTGAACGTGGCCTCAGCCGGGACATTGTCGACCCCGTGGAGGAGGGCAGGCGCGCATTTCCAGCGGATCTCGACGCCGCCGAACAGGTAGGCCTTGGATCGGGCCATCTTGAACAGGCGGCGGGGGAGGAAATGGGCCTCCTTGCCGAAGATCTGCGGATCGGGTCTCAAGCGCACCTTGGTGCCGCGCCGGTTGAGCACCCGGCCGACGGTTTCGAGCTTGGTCTTGGGAATTCCGCGGGAAAAGACCTGGCGATAGAGAGTCTGGCCGCGGGCGACTTCGACCTCGAGTGTTTCGGAGAGGGCATTCACCACCGACACGCCGACGCCATGCAGGCCGCCGGAGGTCTCGTAAACCTTGGAGTCGAACTTTCCGCCCGCATGGAGGGTGGTCATGATGACCTCGAGGGCGGATTTCTTGGGAAATTTCGGATGCGGGTCGACAGGGATGCCGCGGCCGTTGTCGGTCACCGAGAGCCAGCCGCCTTCTTCCATCTCCACTTCGATGAAGCTCGCGTGGCCCGCGACCGCCTCGTCCATGGAGTTGTCGATCACCTCGGCGAAGAGGTGGTGCAGGGCCTTCTCGTCCGTGCCGCCGATATACATGCCCGGACGCCGCCGGACGGGCTCGAGCCCCTCCAGCACCTCGATGGCGGAGGCATCATAGCCGCTCTCGCCGGGAGTTCCCTGCGGGGTTCCCTGAGGGGCACTGCGGGCGACACGAGAGGCGCCGCCCCGCGCAGCCGCGGCAGCCGCCCTTTTTCCGGGTGCCGAGTCGCTCCCGAAGAGATCGTTGTTATCGGTCATCGGGACTTTCGTCCGTGCTGATTCGCGTTTCTTGGCATTGGTTTTCATTCTTCAATTCATACGAGAACAAAACGTAAACGTGAAGTGCGATCATAGAGCACAAGCCACAAAATCCCCCACCGGGGAAGTCCCTTCGTCGCCACTCCCTCTCCCAAAGAAGATCTTCCCCAGGGACCGGGAACAGTTTAGCTCTTATTCACGTTGGCTTGTTACGCTTAGCGGAAGCTTAACGGAGACGCACGGTGACCACGCGGACGATCTGGGGAACGCCACAGCAGCTTCACTTGAGCCGCGCCGCGCGCACGGCCGGGGAAGCCTTCGCATTCGACGAGCCCGAGACCCTGGCAGAGCGGCCGCGCACGCGCCTGGCGCCCATCCTGTTCCTGGTTGGATTGTCAGGCACCGCCCTCGCGGCGCTCTACATCCTCGTCGGCTAGGTGGAACGTTTTCCCGGGCAGACGTCCGAGCCCGGTCCCTTGCTTCAGCGTTTCTCCTCCTGATTCGCGTTGCGCCTCTTGTGAAGGCGGTCCAACAGGGCCTCCAAGGGCTTGCCGAGCACGAGAAGTGCCAGCGCGATGCCGCAGCCCGCGCCCGTGATGAGCCATGCCCCGAGGCCGGCGGCGACGCCGAGCGTCGCCGCGAGCCAGACCGTGGCGGCCGTCGTGAGGCCGGTGACCTCCATCCGGCCCCGATCCCGGAGGATCACACCGCCGCCAAGGAACCCCAATCCGGTCAGAATGCCCTGGATGATGCGGCTCAGCGCATCCTGATCGTAGATCAGGCTCTTGGCATAGACGGAGCCGGTGAGGACGAGCAGGGCGGAACTCAATCCGACGAGCCCGAGCGTGCGCATGCCGATCGGCTTGTCCTTCAGGTCCCGGTTCAGCCCGATCAGCATTCCGGCCAGCGTCGCGACCACCAGACGAAGGACGATCTCGACCGATTCGGGCGACAGGCGATTCATCGCGCTCCCTAAGACGGTTCGGCAGCCTTCGTGGAAGCTTTGCGGGTCGCCGCCTTTTTGGCAACCGGCGATTTCGCTGCGGCCTTTGCGGCAGTTTTGCTCGCAGCTTTCTTTGCCGGGGCCTTCTTCGCCGAAGCTTTCTTGGCCGAAGCCTTCTTGGCCGGCGCCTTCTTCGCCGCCGTCTTCCGCCCGCGGGCGGATTTCTTGGTCCCGCCCATGGCCCGGCGGGCCTGGAGGAGGGGCAGTGCGTCGTCGAGGGTCACGGCCTCCGCCGCCATCGCCTTGGGCAGGGTGGCATTGGTCTCGCCATCGGTCACGTAGGGTCCGAAACGTCCCGCCTTCACGACGATCGGCTTGCCGGATTCCGGGTCCGCGCCGAGCGGGCGCCCGGGATCGGAGGCCCCGCGGCGGAAGCCCCCGGCTGCGCCGCTTTCCTTGGCGATGATGAGGTCGATGGCGCGGTTCGCGCCGATCTCCAGCACGTCGTCGTCCTTGCCCAGATTGGCATAGGTCTTGCCGTGCTGCACGTAGGGCCCATAGCGGCCGATGCTGGCAAGGATCGGCTCGCCCGATTCCGGGTGGACCGCGACCGTGCGCGGCAGCGAGAGGAGCTTCAGGGCCTTTTCCAGATCCACCAGGGCGGGGGACATGCCCTTGGGAATCGAGGAGCGCTTCGGCTTCTCGCCCTCGCCGAGCTGGACGAAGGGCCCGAAGCGTCCGTCGCGCAGGGTGACCTGCAGGCCGGTCTCGGGATCGTCGCCCAGCACCCTCACGCCGGGCGTGCCGCCATTCTCCGACGAGCCTTCCCCTTCGCCGTCCGCGCCGGAGGCTGCGAGCTGTCGGGTATATTTGCACTCGGGATAGTTGGAACAGCCGATGAAGGCGCCGAACTTGCCGAGTTTCAGAGAGAGCTGGCCCGTTCCGCAGGTCGGACAGGTGCGTGGGTTCGACCCGTCGCCCTTGTCCGGGAAAATATGGGGACCGAGCAACTCGTTGAGGGCGTCCAGAACTTCTGTGGTGCGCAGCTCCTTGGTGCCGCCGATGGCAGCCGAGAAGTCGCGCCAGAAGTCGCGAAGCACCTGCTTCCAGTCGATCTCGCTGTTGGAGATCCGGTCGAGCTGCTCCTCCAGATCGGCCGTGAAGTCGTATTCCACGTAGCGGCGGAAAAAGCTTTCGAGAAAGGCCGTGACGATGCGGCCCTTGTCCTCGGGCACGAGCCGCTTCTTCTCGATGCGGACATATTCGCGGTCACGGAGCGTCTGGAGAACGGCGGCATAGGTCGACGGGCGGCCGATGCCGAGTTCTTCCATGCGCTTGACGAGGCTCGCCTCCGAATAGCGCGGCGGCGGCTCGGTGAAGTGCTGGTTGGCCAGGATGCGGCGGCGCTCCAGGGGATCGCCCGCCTTCATCGGCGGAAGACGGCCCTCATCATCGTCCGGATCGTCGTCCTTGCTCTCATTGTAGAGCGTCAGGAAGCCGTCGAACTTCACCACCTGGCCGGTGGCGCGAAGGTCGAGCTTGCGCGGTCCCACCTGGGCCGCGATGTCGGCAGTGGTGCGCTCCAGCTCCGCCGATTCCATCTGGCTCGCAACGGTACGGGTCCAGATCAGGTCGTAGAGCTTTGCCTGCTCAGGCTCCAGATGCTTCGCCACGTATTTCGGCAGGCGGCTCATGTCGGTCGGCCGGATCGCCTCGTGCGCCTCCTGGGCATTCTTGGCCTTGGTCGTGTATCTGCGCGGGACGCCGGGGACATAGCGCTCCCCGTATTCCTTGCCGATGACCCGGCGGGCGGCCTGCACCGCCTCGGGAGCCATGTCGACGCCGTCGGTTCGCATATAGGTGATGAGGCCCACGGTCTCGCCGCCGATATCGACGCCTTCGTAGAGGCGCTGGGCGATGCGCATCGTTTGCGCCGGCGCCAGGCCGAGCTTGCGCGAGGCCTCCTGCTGCAGGGTCGAGGTGGTGAAGGGCGGATAGGGATGGCGCTTGGCGGGCTTCGCCTCGATGTTGGCGACCGAGAAGGTCGCCAATTCGAGATCGCGCCTGAAGGCTTCCGCCTGCTCGCCGCTGCCGATGTCGAGCCGCTGGATCTTCTTGCCGTCCGCGCCAACGAGGCGCGCATCGAAGATGCCGCCGTCCTTCGTGGCGAGGGTGGCGATGAGCGACCAGTATTCCTGGGACTTGAAGGTCTCGATCTCGAGCTCGCGATCGCAGACGAGGCGAAGGGCCACCGATTGCACGCGGCCAGCCGAGCGGGCACCGGGCAGCTTCCGCCACAGAACGGGCGAGAGCGTAAAGCCGACGAGGTAATCGAGGGCGCGGCGGGCCAGATAGGCGTCGACCAGCGCCTGGTCGATCTCGCGGGGCTGGCGCAGGGCGGTCTGCACCGCATCCTTGGTGATGGCGTTGAAGGTCACCCTCTCGACGGGAAGGTCCTTGAGCACCCGCTTTTCGCGCAGGGCCTCGACCACGTGCCAGGAAATGGCCTCGCCCTCGCGGTCCGGGTCGGTGGCGAGAATGAGCTTCTCGGCGCCCTTGATCGCCTTGGCGATGTCGTTCACCCGCTTGGAGCCCCGGTCCTCCAGCGTCCAGACCATGCGGAAGTCGGATTCCGGGTCGACCGAGCCGTCCTTGGCAGGCAGATCGCGGATATGCCCGAAGGAGGCCAGGACCTCGTAATCCTTGCCGAGATACTTGTTGATCGTCTTGGCCTTGGCAGGCGACTCGACGACGACGACTTTCATGAGCGACTTCCTACGTAGCCGCGAGCAAAGCTCGAATGTGACGGCGATAATGGACGGTCAGCCCTCGACCGTCATGGGGCGGGATAAGTGGTGGATGATTGCAAACAAGTCAAATCCGGCTGTTCACCACTTGTCTCATGTGGGGATGAAAACCCTGTCCAGCAAGGGTTTGATGCTTTGTCCCAGCTCGTTCGCGCCGATCATGCGGGAAGGCGCTGCCAGCCGTGTGAGGGCATAGGCCTCCACGATATCTGAGGGCGCCGACCCGGCGAGGGCAGCCGTTGCGGCAAGGGTGAACAGGCGGTCGGCGATCAGCCGCGCCTTGCCCTCGGCCTCGGAGGAGTGAAGGGCGAGAAGGATGTCCCGGGCCGCATCGCGGGCCCCCGGCAGGTCGGCGATATCGCCCATGAGATGCTCCAATGCGGCCGTTGCCGCCTCGGGCTCCCGGGTCTCGGCGCGGAGGATGTCGAGGGCGATGACGTTGCCCGAGCCTTCCCAGATCGCGTTGACAGGCGCTTCCCGATAGAGCCGGGGCAGGGCGCTTTCCTCCACATAGCCGTTGCCGCCGAGGCACTCCATGGCCTCGTAGAGCAGCCTTGGTGCGGCCTTGCAGATGCCGAACTTGGCAGCGGGCGTCACGAGGCGGGCATATCCCGCCTCGCGCTCATCGTCGGAAATTCCCTCAAAACTGCGCGCGAGGCGCATGGCCAGCGCGGTCATGGCCTCGCTCTCGAGGGCAAGGTCCGCAAGGACCGAGCGCATGGCCGGCTGGTCGATGAGCTTTTTCTGAAAGACGGTGCGGTGCCGGGCATGATGGACGGCCTGCGCCAACCCCATCCGCACGAGTCCGGCGGAGGCCACGGCGCAGTCGAGGCGGGTGAGCTGTACCATCTCGATGATGGTGCGCACTCCGCGCCCTTCCTCCCCCACCCGCCAGGCGAAGGCGCGCTCGAATTCGACCTCGGAGGAGGCATTGGAGCGATTGCCGAGCTTGTCCTTGAGCCGCTGCAGGCGCAGGCCGTTGAGGGCGCCATCGGGCCGGAACCGCGGCACGAGGAAACAGGTCAGCCCGCCGGGAGCCTGGGCAAGGACCAGGAATGCATCGCACATCGGCGCCGACATGAACCACTTGTGGCCGGTGAGGAAATATTCGTCGCCGGCTTTCGACTCGGCGCGGGTCGTGTTGGCGCGGACGTCGGTGCCGCCCTGCTTCTCGGTCATGCCCATGCCCAGGGTCACCGCCGTCTTCTCCCAGAAGGGGACGAAACGGGGGTCGTATTGGCGCGACACGATCCGGGGAAGCCAGTCCTTGAGGAGGGCCGGCGATGCGGCGAGCGCGGCGACCGAGGCATGGGTCATGGTCATCGGGCAGACATGGCCGCTCTCGACGCCTGCGATCATATAGAGCCGTGCGGCGCGGGCCACCTGGCCACGACCCTTCGGATTTGCCGGATCGGTCCCGTCCCAGGTGGAGGCGTGCAGCCCGTCCTCCATGCTGGCCTGCATCAGGGCATGGTAGGCCGGATGGAACTCGACCGCATCGATCCGGTAGCCGCGCGGATCGAAGGTCCGCAGCTTCGGCGTATTCTCGTTGGCGAGCCGTCCCAGATCCAGGCGCTCCGCCGTGCCCCAGGCTTCGCCGAAGGCGCCGAGCTTTTCCGCCTCCGGATCGACCCCGTTGGCCGAGATCGCATCGAGGAGCGCCCGGTCTCCCGCGATCAGGTTAACATCGCCGAAGGGAGGAGGCTGATTGAAGACGTCATGCGTTGCGAGCCGGTCGGACATTGCTTCGATCCTCATTCGCTGCGCTCTGGTCCATTTTAGGACATCGCTGCCCGCCCTCCATTGTTCAGGGGCGGGCGAAAGGGGCGTATCCGCCGTCCTGCCTTTCCAGGGCGGCTATGGGTTCCGGGCGCAACGCCGGGCATCTCCTCGCGCAGGTCGGGTCCCCGAAATCCGGGAGTCTCGGTCCGGAGCCGAAGGTGCCTTGCCGCTCCCTTCGACTCCGCCTATAGCCATCTTTTTAAGATGAATCATCCGCACCCCTCCGTCTTCCCCCATCGACACCTGCTCGGCATCGAGGGGCTTTCGCCGTTGGACATCCAGGCTCTTCTCGATCTCGCCGACGCGCAGGTCGAGGTCAGCCGCCAGGTCGAGAAGAAGAAATCGACCTTGCGGGGCCGGACCCAGATCAACCTTTTCTTCGAGCCGTCCACCCGTACGCAATCCTCCTTCGAGATCGCGGGCAAGCGCCTCGGCGCGGATGTGATGAACATGTCGGTGGCGTCCTCGTCCGTGAAGAAGGGCGAGACTCTGATCGATACGGCGGCGACCCTGAACGCCATGCGGCCGGACCTGATCATCGTGCGCCACCACGCGGCGGGAGCGGTGCATCTCCTGGCCCAGAAGGTCGACTGCTCCGTGGTCAATGCCGGCGACGGCGCGCACGAGCACCCGACCCAGGCTCTGCTCGACGCGCTGACGATCCGCCGGAACAAGGGGCGCATCCAGGGCCTGACGGTGGCGATCTGCGGCGACATCCTCCATTCCCGCGTCGCCCGGTCGAACATGATCCTCCTCGCCGCCATGGGCGCGCGGGTGCGCCTCGTCGCGCCGTCGACCCTCCTGCCTCCGGACATCGGGCGGCTCGGCTTCGAGACCTTCACGGACATGCGCAAAGGTCTCGAAGGGGCGGACATCGTGATGATGCTGCGCCTTCAGCTGGAGCGCATGAACGGCTCGTTCGTGCCGTCCGTGAAGGAGTATTTCCGCTTCTACGGGCTCGATCACGAAAAGCTCGCCTTCGCCAAGCCGGACGCCCTCGTGATGCATCCCGGCCCGATGAACCGCGGCGTCGAGATTTCCTCCGACGTGGCGGACGGGGCGCAATCCCTGATCCGGGAACAGGTCGAGATGGGCGTCGCCGTCCGCATGGCGGTCCTGGAGGCTCTCGCGAGCCACTTGCCGAACCGATGAGTTGCGCCATGAATGACAAGCCCATCCTCTTCAAGAACGCGCGTCTCGTCGACCCTGCCAGCGGGCGGGAGGAGCGGGGCGGCGTGCTGGTCCGGGACGGCCTGATTCAGGAACTCGGCCCACAGGTCGCCGGAACCTCCGATGCCGAGGCAGTGGAGTGCCACGGCCTGGTTCTCTCCCCCGGCCTCATCGACATGCGCGCCTTCATCGGCGAGCCCGGAGCGGCTCATCGTGAGACGCTGAAGAGCGCCGGCGAGGCGGCCGCGGCAGGCGGCGTCACCACGATCGTGGCCATGCCCGACACGAGTCCGGTTCTCGACGACCCTGCCATCGTCGACTTCGTGATGCGCCGGGCGCGGGACAACTCGATCGTGCGCATCCGCCCCGCCGCGGCGCTGACCAAGGGCCTGAAGGGGCAGGAAATGGCCGAGATCGGCCTCCTGCGCGAGGCCGGCGCCATCGCCTTCACGGATGGCCTGCGCTCCGTCACCAATGCCCAGGTCATGCGCCGGGCCCTGACCTATGCCCGCGATTTCGACGCCCTGATCGTCCATCACGTGGAGGATCCGGATCTCGTCGGGGCGGGCGTGATGAACGAGGGCGAATTCGCCACCCGGCTCGGAATGCCGGGCATCCCGCGCGAGGCCGAGACGATCATGCTGGAGCGCGACATCCGCCTCGTACGCCTGACGGGCGGCCGCTATCACGCCGCGATGATCTCGACCGCCGATTCGGTGGAGATCGTGAAGGCGGCGAAGGCAAGGGGACTTCCGGTCACCTGCGGCGTTTCCATCAACAACCTTGCGCTCAACGAGAACGATATCGGCGACTACCGCACCTTTCTGAAGCTCTCGCCGCCCCTCCGCCACGAGGACGACCGGCAGGCGATGATCGATGCGCTGGCGGAGGGAATCATCGACGTGATCGTCTCCGACCACAATCCACAGGATGTGGAGACGAAGCGGCTGCCATTCGCAGAGGCCGCGGACGGGGCAGTCGGGCTCGAAACCCTGCTCTCGGCGGCCCTGCGCCTCGTTCATGCCGGTCGCATGTCCCTGCCCAATCTCCTCCGGGCGCTGTCCACGCGGCCGGCTGAGATCCTTGGACTTCCCGGCGGACGGCTGGAGGTCGGTGCGCCTGCGGACCTCATTCTGTTCGATCCCGATGCGCCCTACGTGCTCGACAAGCGCACCCTGCGTTCGCTCTCGAAGAACACGCCTTTCGACGAAGCCCGTCTGGAAGGACAGGTGACGGTGACCATGGTTGCAGGCAGGATCGTCTTCGACCGCCGCCCGAACTGAAGAGACCTGCATGACCGACGATGTCCATCTATTCCACCTGCTGATCGCCCTGGTCTTCGGCTATCTCCTCGGCTCGATCCCGTTCGGGGTGATCTTCACCCGCATGGCGGGCCTGGGTGATATCCGAAAGGTCGGCTCCGGCAATATCGGAGCGACGAACGTTCTCAGGACAGGTCGCAAGGGTCTTGCCGCCGCCACCCTCATCGGCGATGCGCTGAAGGGGACGGTGGCGGTTCTCATCGCCGGGCACTGGGGGCAGGATCTCGCGACCATCGCCGCGCTCGGCGCGTTTCTCGGCCACCTGTTTCCCGTCTGGCTGGGTTTCAAGGGCGGCAAGGGGGTCGCGACCTTCATCGGGGTCCTGATCGGCCTCATGCCGCTTGCGGCCCTGATCTTCGCCCTGATCTGGCTCGCCGTCGCCTATCTCAAGCGCTACTCGTCCCTGGCGGCCCTTGTGTCGACGGCTGCGACCCCCCTTGTTCTCTGGGCCCTCGGCGAGCCGAAGATGGCAGGCGTCGTCCTCATCCTCGTGGTCCTGCTCTGGTGGAAGCACAGCGAGAACATCAGCCGCCTCGTGGCCGGGTCCGAGGGCAAGATCGGGCAGAAGGGATGAGCGGCACCAGGCTCACGGACGAGCAGCGGCTCGACTGGCTGCGCCTGATCCGCTCCGAAAACGTAGGCCCGCGGACCTTCCGTGCCCTCGTGAACCAGTTCGGCGGGGCGGCAGCCGCCCTCGAGGCTCTGCCTGATCTTGCCCGGCGCGGCGGGCGCCTTCTGCTGAAGGTCACAAGCCGCGCCGAAGCCGAGAAGGAAATGGCTGTCGCAGCGCGCCTGGGCGTCCGCTTCGTCGCCATGGGCGAGCCCGACTATCCGAAAGCGCTTCAGGCTGTCGATACGGCACCGCCGCTGATTGCCGTGCGCGGGTCGAGCGAAGTCTTTGCAAAACCGTCCGTTGCCATCGTCGGATCCCGCAATGCCTCCGCCTCGGGCCTCACCTTTGCGGAACGTCTGTCCCGGCAGCTTGGCGAGGCCGGCTACATCGTGGTCTCGGGTCTCGCGCGCGGGATCGACACGCGCGCCCACAAGGCGGCGCTGGAGGCGGGCACCATCGCTGTCCTGGCGGGTGGTCAGGACAGGATCTACCCATCCGAGAACGAGCCTCTGCTTCGCGCCATCGTGGAGCAGGGCGGAGCCGTGGTGTCGGAAATGCCGTTCGGCTGGGAGCCGCGCGGACGGGACTTTCCACGAAGGAACAGAATCGTCTCGGGGCTCTCCTACGGTGTTGTCGTAGTGGAGGCGGCACGCCGGTCCGGCTCGCTGATCACGGCGCGGTTCGCGCTCGAGCAGGGACGGGAGGTCTTTGCCGTCCCGGGCTCGCCGCTCGACCCCAGGGCCGAGGGCACCAACGATCTCATCCGGGATGGTGCCACCCTCTGTGCCGACATCGAGCACATCACAAGTGTTCTCGAACCCTTGATCGCAACCGCCCTGCGTCCGGATACGAATATCGAGGAGCCGCGTCATCCGGTCGGGACTGAAGAGCTCTGGGATGAACTCGACCTGCCCGACGTTCCGCGGCCGCCGATCGGAGCCATTGAACCGGACGTGGAGGAGAGCGGAGAACCGGGCCAAGGGCAGGATGGGATCCGCCTGGTCGACCTGCTCGGACCGTCGCCAGTCGCCATCGACGATCTCGTCCGCCAGTCGGGCCTTTCGATCCGAGTCGTGCAGACGACGTTGCTGGAACTGGAAATCGCTGGCCGCCTCGAGCGGCACGGCGGCAATGCCGTTTCCCTCGTCGCAGGGCGCTGAAACGCACACGGTCCCTCAAGGATTCCTGCCGCCGCTTTGTCGGACGCGCGTTGCCTCGAGACGTGCCATGTCGAGGAGATAGGCGAGCAGGTCGAGATTCGACCTTCGCGCGAGATACGAGAGCTCCGCCGCAAATTCTGCGATGTACTGCGCCGTTTCGGGTGCCGATGCCTCGGCCCTCAGGCGGCTGGCCGCCTTCGCTTCGATAAGAGCCTTGGATGCGCTGGCACGGAGCGGGGTTTTCGACATGGGACGCGTTCGCCGACCTGTTTTTACGAGATGACCCTAGATAGCAGTACAACTCGAAATATTACAAGGTCGCATTATGTAATCTAAGGTTGTGAAATTTTACAGAAAGGCAATCAGGAGCGGCATGGAGATCATGGCAATGAGCAATTGGAGGATGAGGATCTCGGCCATCAGCGGGGCATTGCCGCCCATCTGGCGGGCAAGGACATAGCCCGAACTCGCAGACGGCACGGAGGCGGCGATGACGGTCACCGCGATGTCGTTCCCCGAAACGCCTCCGAGCCGGGCGAGCAGGGCAGCGATGAGCGGCAGGGCCAGGAGCTTGAGCACGCAGGAGACCGCATGGGCAACGCCCGGACGCGCCAGGCGACGGATCTCGAAGCCGGCGCCGACCACGAGCAGTCCTGCGGCGAGGGCGGCGCGGCCGAGGAGGTCGATATACCCTGTCAGCGGCTTCGGCAGCGGCGGAAGAAGCATGTTCAGCGCCAGGCCGACGATGCAGGACCAGATCAGGGGATTCGAGACGATCACGCGAAGGATATCGAGCGGGCTCTGCCGCGTGCGGCCCGCATAGCGGACGAAGACATAGATCGCGAGCAGGTTGAGGAGGGGCACCATGCCGGCGACCGCCACCGCGATCAGCGCCACGCCGCGTCCCCCGTAAAGGCTGCCCGCGACCGCCAGCGCGATGAAGGTGTTCCAGCGGGTCGCTCCCTGGAACACGGAGGTGAAGCTCGGGCCGTCGACGCCGAACCGCCGTTCGAGGAACGGACGCATGATAAGGGCCAGGGCGCTGACGATGAGGATCGCCCCGACGAGCGCGCCCCCGACTCCGACGATCGGAACGGATTGCAGATCGGCGCGCGCCAGCGTGTCGATGAACAGCGCCGGAAAGAACACCACATAGGTGACGCGCTCGAGCCCCATCCATTGCTTGTCGTCGACGAAACCTGTCGCGCGGCAGAGCCACCCCGTCGCGATGATGAGAAAGGTCGGAATCAGGCTGGCAACGACAGCGGACATGACGGAATCGCCGGATGGAGGACCCGACACTGTGCCGGGAACCGGCCTCTCGGGACGTGGAAGGGATGGAGGCGCTTAGACCGGATCAAAGGTCTCGACAAGCATCTTAAGGCCGAGCATGGACATGTCCGGCGCCGTGCTCCAGTTTCCACGACCCGTTTCCATCGAGGCTCTCATGATCCCGGTCACCGAAACCATCGCGCTCGACGAGTCCGAGATCGAGGAGACGTTCATCCGTGGCTCCGGTCCAGGCGGACAGAATGTCAACAAGGTCGCGACGGCCGTACAGCTGCGCTTCGACGCCCGGCGCTCGCGCTCCCTGCCGGACCCAGTCGCCATCCGCCTGATGAAACTCGCCGGAAGCCGCCTGACCAGCGAGGGAGTGATCGTCATCACGGCGCAGCGATTCCGGACCCAGGAACGCAATCGGGAAGATGCCCGGCAGCGCCTCGTGGACCTTATCCGGCAAGCGACGGAAGTTCCGAAGCCTCGACGCAAGACGAAGCCGACACTGGCCTCGAAACAGCGTCGGCTGGAATCAAAGTCCAAGCGCTCGGAGATCAAGAAGGGGCGGGGCGCGAAGCCGGGATTCGACTGAATGCCCGTCGTTACCGTTGAAGAAGGGCCCCGAATTGCTGTCAGGCAAGTCCTAGGCCCATGGCCGCTGACGATGCAGGATCAGGCGCAACGACAGCCATCGCTCCTGGTTCTGAGCCGCTGACGGTTATGGCTTCCGGGCTCCACCTCGCGGCCCCGGCATGACAGTGGCGCCAATCGCCCCTTCCTCCGGCGGATAGGCATGCTCGACACCCCGGAAATCCGCGACCGCGTAGGCGCCTTCGGCTGTTTCGCGAAGGGCATCGGGTCCGATCACGGCCTTCCCGTGCCCGCCCGGGATGTCGAGGATGTAGGTTGGCTGGCACAGGCCCGAGATCCTTCCGCGAAGTCCAGCGACAAGCGCCTGCCCCTCGGCGATCGATAGCCGGAAATGGCTCGTTCCCGGCGCGAGGTCGGGGTGGTGCAGGTAGTAAGGCTTGATCCGAGTCTCCACGAAGGCGCGCATGAGGGCGGCGAGGATGTCGGGATCGTCGTTGATGCCCCTGAGGAGGACGGATTGGCTGAGCATGACGACGCCCGCGTCGACCAGGCGGGCGCAGGCGGCGCGTGCCGCGTCGGTCAATTCGCGCGGATGATTGGCGTGGAGTGCCACATAAGTCGTCTTGCCACTCGCCATCAGCGCCTCGATCAGAGCCGCATCGATCCGCTCCGGTTCGACGACGGGGACGCGGGTGTGAAAACGGACGACCCGCACGTGGTCGATGGTTGCGAGCCGTGCGGTGATCTCCTTGAGCCGGCGGGGCGACAGCACCAGCGGATCGCCGCCGGTGAGGATGACCTCCCAGATCTCCGGATGCTGTGCGATATAGGCGAAGGCCGTATCCATGGCTTCCAAGGTCAGGGTTCCGAGTCCCTGCGGTCCGACCATCTCGCGCCGGAAGCAGAAACGGCAATAGACCGGACAGACATGCACGGCCTTGAGCAGGACGCGGTCCGGGTAGCGGTGAACGATCCCCTCGACCGGGCTATGCGCGAGGTCGCCGATGGGATCGGTCCGTTCCTCCGGCCTCGTGACGAGTTCAGCCGCGTCCGGGACGAACTGGCGGGCAATGGGATCGGCGGGATCGGTACGGTCGATCAGTTCGGCCATCGCCGGGGTGATGGCAACCGCATAGCGCTCTGCGACGCGCGCGATGGCTCCGGCCTGTTCGGACGGGACGAGCCCCGCCTGCAGCAGATCCTCGGCGCTCCGAACGGGCTTCGACGGGCTCACCTTCAATAGGCTCATGGCGCCGTCTCCGGAACAGGCGCCCAGATGACCTGGTCGATGCGCGAGGCGCCGGCGGCCAGCATGACGAGACGGTCGAAGCCGAGGGCAATCCCACTGGCCGCCGGCATCAGGGCGAGCGCCGCCAGGAAATCCTCATCGATCGGGTAGCGTTCGCCGTAGATACGCATCTTCTCCGTCATCTCCACCTCGAAGCGGCGGCGCTGCTCGGCGGGATCGGTCAACTCGCCGAAGGCGTTGGCGAGTTCGACGCCGCAGGCATAGAGCTCGAACCGCTCCGCCACGCGCGGATCGCGCGGCGTCGGGCGGGCGAGCGCGGCCTCGGCGACCGGGTACTCGTCGAGGATCGTGGCGCGGCCATGACCGAGATTGGGCTCGACGCGCTCCACGATGACGCGGCTGAACAGATCCGACCATGTGTCGTCCCCCGCGACCCGCAGGCCTGCCTCCCTGAGCGATGCCGCAAGGTGGTCCCGGTCGGTCTCTCCGGTCCGGTCGATGGACGCGAGAAGATCGATGCCGGCGAAGCGCTGGAAGGCTTCCGCGACGCTGAGCCGCTCCGGCTCACGGAACGGGTCGGTCGTTTGGCCCCGGAACGTGAGGGCGCGGGTCCCGGCTTTTTCGGCGGCAAGGCCGAGAAGTTCGGCGGCATCGCGCATCAGGGCTTCGTAGGGCTCCTCGGCCCGGTACCATTCGAGCATGGTGAATTCCGGATGGTGCAGGGAGCCCCGCTCGCGGTTGCGATAGACATGGGCGAAACAGGCGATCCGCCTCTCCCCGGCCGCAAGGAGCTTCTTGCACGCGAATTCGGGCGAAGTGTGAAGGTAGAGCGGGGTTCGCGCTCCTCCCATGCTGATCGCCTCGGTCGCGAAGGCGTGGAGATGGGCCTCATTGCCGGGCGAAGCCTGGAGCGTGGCCGTATCGACCTCGACGAAGTCCCGATCCGCGAAAAAGGTCCGGAAGGCCGCCTGAATCCGGTTGCGCGCGAGCAGAAACGGGCGCCGATCCGCATGGACATGGGGTGTCCACCAGGGCGATGGGGCGGGCAGGGATTTGTTCCGTTCCAAAGGCGGCCTCGAGGCGTGGTGCGGTCAGGCTGGCGATTTCCGCGAAGATAGGCTAGTTGCGGCACCGAAAAGGTTTCTGAAGCGTCTCGTTGGGCCGGGCAGTCCAGCTTTCGGGGCGCGCCCTATCTGTCACAAGGAAAGCTTCCCGTGAAGGTCATCGCCTCAACGCTCCGCAAAGGCAACGTCGTCGATATCGACGGCCGCCTCTATGTGGTTCTCACCGCCCAGAACATCCACCCCGGCAAGGGCACGCCCGTGACCCAGCTCGACATGCGCCGCATTTCCGACGGTGTGAAGGTGTCCGAGCGCTACCGCACGACCGAGCAGGTCGAGCGCGCCTTCGTGGAAGACCGGGAGCACACCTTCCTCTACGAGGACGGTGAAGGGTTCCACTTCATGAACCCGGAGACCTATGACCAGGTGGCCGTGCCGGAAGACATCCTTGGCGACCAGAAGCCCTACCTTCAGGAGGGCATGGCCGTCATGCTGTCGACCCACAACGGTGTGCCGATCGCCATCGAGCTTCCCGCCCGCGTCACCCTCGAGATCACCGAGACCGAACCGGTGGTGAAGGGCCAGACGGCGTCCTCCTCCTACAAGCCCGCCATGCTCTCGAACGGCGTCCGCACCATGGTCCCGCCCCATATCCAGGCAGGAACCCGGGTCGTCATCATGACGGAAGACGGCTCCTACGTGGAACGCGCGAAGGACTGACGATTCGGCGCCCTGCGATCCCCGACGCGTCGTCGGTGGTTTTCCCTTGAAGGGTGGGCTGTTTCGGTGAAGCCTCGCCGGATCTCCCATCCTTTCTCGTTCCTGCAAGCTGAAGACCGTTCATGGCGAGCACCGGCCCGAATTCCATCAATCCCCTGGTTGCGGATGTCGGCAGCCCGCCGATTCCGGAGGCCCAGGCCTGGACAAGCCGCTATGGCGGTGCGTATGGGCCGCTCATCAACCTGTCGCAGGCCGTTCCAGGAAACGCGCCGCATCCCGGCATGCTCGAACGGCTCGCGACGGCCGCCGGGTCTCCCGCGGGCGCACAGTACGGGCCCATCAATGGCGATGCCGGGCTCCGGGAAGCCTACGCGACCGAATTGTCGCGTCTTTATGAGGGCCGGATCGCGCCTTCGGACACCGCCGTGACCGCGGGCTGCAACATGGCCTTCTTCGCCACGATGATGCTCCTCGCCCGCCACGGCGACGCTGTCCTGCTGCCGGCCCCCTGGTACTTCAACCACCAGATGAGCCTGGACATGCTCGGCATCGAACCTCGCCCCCTGCCGTGCCGGCCCGAGGCCGGATTCGTGCCGCGGGTCGAGGATGCGGAGACTTTGATCGACGCCAAGGTCAAGGCCATCGTTCTCGTCACGCCCAATAATCCCACCGGCGCCGTCTATCCGGCTCATGTGATCGAAGCCTTCGCCGAGATGTGCTCGCGGCGCGGGATTTATCTCGTGATCGACGAGACTTACAGGGATTTCCTGCCAACCGGCGTGAACCGGGCGCACGGGCTCTTCACCACGGACCGGTGGCGAGAGGGCGTGATCCAGCTCTACTCTTTCTCGAAATCCTACGCGATTCCCGGCCACAGGATGGGCGCGGTTACGGCCGATGCCGGCGTGATCGAGCAGGTCGCCAAGATCCTGGATTGTATCCAGATCTGTGCGCCGCGTGCAGCCCAGGCCGTCCTGCCGTGGGCCATCGACGCCCTGCGCGACTGGCGCGAGGCGAACCGGACGGAGATCAATGAGAGGGCCGCCGTTTTTCGACGGGCGCTCGCGCCCTTGCCCGAGTGGCGGGTCGAATCGGTCGGCGCCTATTTCGCCTATCTCAGCCACCCCTTCGCAGGGGTATCCGCGCAGGCCGTTGCGGAGAAGCTCGCGACGGAGCGTGGCGTCCTGTGCCTCCCCGGAAGTTACTTCGGTCCCGGGCAGGAACGGCACCTGCGCGTCGCCTTTGCCAATGTGGGAGCCGATGTGCTGGCGAGCCTGACGGATCGTTTCCGCGACTTTTCCGTCTGATACCCTCCGTCTGCGCCGTCCAAAACTCGCCTCTTACCCTTGGCAGAGTGCCAATGGCGTTGTTACTCTCAGGGCCAAACGGGCATCCATTCGATGCCAGGGATATTGTTTTGACCGTGAAGTATGATGGGATTGTCGAAGCAGAGGGAGACCGAACGAATCCGCTAGCGGAGCCCGTCAGGGATTCGTCATGGCATGCGGATCGCCCCTATGCAGCGACAGGACGGCGGAACGGGCGTCGACGCCCGTCGCGCAGCTATGCGGCGCTCGACCTCGGCACCAACAACTGCCGCCTGCTGATTGCCGAGCCAGCCCATTTCGGCTTCCGGGTCGTCGATGCATTCTCCCGCATCGTGCGTCTTGGAGAGGGCCTGGGCTTCGGCAATCATCTCAGCGCGGACGCCATCGAGCGGACGATGGATGCGCTGCGCGTATGCCGCGACAAGATGGCCGCGAAGGATGTTCTGCGCGCTCGCCTGGTGGCCACCGAGGCCTGCCGCCTGGCTTCCAACGGCTCTGCTTTCATCGAGCGGGTGCGGACCGATCTCGATCTCGAACTGGAAATCGTCGACCGCAAGACCGAGGCCTATCTTGCCGTCACGGGTTGCGCCTCCCTGGCGGATCCGAAGGCGCATTCGGTCATCGTGTTCGATATCGGGGGAGGCTCGACCGAGATCGCATGGCTCGACGGGCTCGCGCCGCACATGTTCGCGGATCCGTGCAAGCGGATCCGTGCATGGGATTCTCTCCCGGTGGGAGTGGTGACGCTGGCGGAGCGCCATGGCGGCATCGACGTCACGCCGGAGAGCTTCGAAGGTATGGTGGAGGAGGTGACGGAGCTTCTTCTCGACTTCTCCCTCGTCGCGGCCGAGGCCGGGCGGGCGCCCAACTTTCACCTCCTCGGCACGTCCGGAACGGTCACGACGGTGGGCGGGATCCACCTGCGCCTCGCCCGCTATGACCGCCGCCGTGTCGATGGCATGTGGATGGAGGACGGAGACGTCACCTCGGTGATCGAGCGCCTCCTCGGGTCCGATTTCGAGGAGCGGGCCGCCAATGCCTGCATCGGCAGGGACCGGGCGGATCTGGTGCTCGCGGGCTGTGCCATTCTCGAGGCGATCCGCCGGACCTTTCCATCCGAGCGGCTACGGATCGCCGACCGCGGCCTGCGCGAAGGAATTCTGATGAACATGATGCGTGAAGACAGCGTGTGGCGGGGGAGCCATCGGTGAGCACTCCCAAATCCGGATCCGGTGTCCGCACCCTCAAGCAGAGGGTGAAGACGGCCAACAAGCGCTCGCTTTCTTCGCAGAAATGGCTCGAACGGCAGCTCAACGACCCCTACGTGGCGCGGGCCAAGCGCGAGGGTTACCGTTCGCGCGCAGCGTTCAAGCTGCTGGAGATCGACGACAAGTACCATGTCCTGAAGCCCGGCCAGCGGGTGGTCGATCTCGGTGCCGCTCCGGGCGGCTGGGCGCAGATCGCGGCGCGCAAGGTCGGCGCGAAGGGCAAGGTCGTGGGCATCGACCTGCTGCCCATCGATCCCATGCCCGGGGTCGAATTCATCCAACTCGACTTTCTCGACGAAACCGCTCCGGCGAAGCTGATCGACATGCTCGGTGGGCCGGCCGATATCGTCATGTCCGACATGGCCGCCAACACCACCGGCCACAAGAAGACCGACCATTTGCGCATCATGGGCCTGGCGGAAGCGGCCATCGAATTCGCACGGGAGATCCTCGCCCCTGGCGGCGTCTTCATCGCGAAGGTGTTCCAAGGGGGGACGGAGGGGCAGCTCCTGGCCGATCTCAAGCGCGATTTCGCCGTGGTCCGTCACGTGAAGCCGGCGGCGAGCCGCGCGGACTCGGCAGAACTCTACGTGATGGCGACGGGTTTTCGAGGCGGCGCGGACCGGCAGCCGTCATCCTGAGATGTCCGTGGCCCGAGGCGATGACAGGAGGGCAGGCGCATGGTTTACAAGATCGGCATCATCGGCTTCGGCAAGATCGCCCACGACCAGCATCTTCCCGCCATCCGTGACAATCCGAATTTCGAACTGACCGCCGTCGCCAGCCAGCGCGGCCTTGCCCCCGACGAGGCAAAGCACACCTTCAAGGACTATCGGGAGATGCTGCGCAGCCTTCCCGACCTCGACGCGGTCGCCATCTGCACGCCTCCCCAGGTGCGACATGCGATTGCCCGCGACGCGCTCGAGGCCGGTAAGCATGTGCTGCTCGAAAAGCCGCCCGCAGCCACCCTGAGCGAACTCGAAGACCTCCGCCGGATTGCCCACGAGATGCGCAAGGTGGTCTTCACCACGTGGCATGCCCAGTACAACAAGGGCGTCGACCTCGCGCGGGACACCCTCGCCGGACGGACGGTCACGCGTCTGCTCGTCACGTGGAAGGAAGACGTCCGTCACTGGCATCCGGGCCAGCAATGGATCTGGCAGGCGGGCGGGTTCGGGATCTTCGATCCCGGAATCAACGCACTCTCCATCGTGACGAAGATCATGCCGGCCCCCGTTTTCATCAAGCGGGCCAATCTTCAATTCCCTGCGAACCGGGACGCGCCCATCGCCGCGAACCTGCAATTCTCGACGGGAACCGACGACGCGGACCTGCAGGCTGTGTTCGACTGGCGGCAGACAGGGCCGCAGACCTGGGACATCGACATCGCCTGCGAGGGAGGCCCTCTGCTGAAGCTGTCCCATGGCGGCAGCCGTCTCGAGGTCGACGGAATGGTGGTCGCCGATGAAGCATCGGATGAATATCCCGGGATCTATCGCCGCTTCGAGAGCCTTTTGTCCGAGGGGAGGGCCGAGGTGGACGATGCGCCGTTCCGCCTGGTGGCGGATGCCTTCATGATCGGGCAGCGCGTGCAGGTGGAGCCGTTTGAGGACGATCCCGGCAAGGCAGCCGGATAGCGCGTATCACTGATCCTTCATTCCGGGAGCGCGCAGCGGAGCCCGGAACGACTGCGTGTGCCATCAGCGACCCTCTTTACGGGCGGAGGGGTGCGTCGTTCACCCTGAGGCGAGATGTTTCTTCAAGAAGGCCACCGTGCGTCTCCAGGCCAGATCAGCGGCCTGTTTGTCGTAGCGGGCGGCGTTGGTGTCGTTGTTGAAGGCGTGGTTGGCGCCCTCGTAGACATGGATCTCATAGGTCTTTCCCGCCTTCTTCAGGGCCGCCTCGTAGGCCGGGATGCCCGCGTTGATGCGCTCGTCGAGGCCGCCGTAATGCAGCAGGAGGGCGGCATGGATCTTCGGAACGTCCTCAGCCTTCGGCTGGCCGCCGTAATAGGCGACCGCGGCTGATAGGTTCGGTTCTGCCACGGCAAGGCTGTTCGCGGCGCCGCCACCCCAGCAGAAGCCGACGGCCCCGACCTTGCCGTTGCCGTTGGGCAGGCTCTTCAGAAAGGCGACCGCCGCCTTGCCGTAGGTGGCGATGTCCGCCTGCTTGAGATGGCCGATCATCTCCCGGCCCTTGTCCTCGTCGGCCGGGGTGCCGCCCATGGGAGACAGGTAGTCGAGCCCAAGGGCGATGAAGCCCTCCGTGGCCATGCGGCGGGTCACGTCCCTGATATGCGGGTTGAGCCCCCGGTTTTCGTGAATGACCAGGACGCTCGGAAGCTTGTCCCCCGTCTTCGGCCGCACAAGGTACCCCTTGAGGCCCGGCGCGCCGGGAATGTCGACCATCTCCGCGACGATGCGCGGATCCTTCTCGTCCACCGTGTCGGCCTTGGCGTAATTGTTCTGCAGGATCGGCAGAAGGGCCGTTGCAGCGGCGGTGCTGCCGGCAAGGCTCGCCAGCCTGTCGAGGAAGGACCGGCGGCTCATGCCGCCATGAGTGAAGGTGTCGTAGAGGTCGATAATGCGTTGATCCATGGCAGCCCTCGGCTCTCGTTCCCTGGTGGGCTCGATCTTAGGGTGCTTCCGTGCCGTCTCCCAAGCCGCTGGACGGTGTATGCCGCATCAAAGCTTTGTGACCGGACATCTCCGCTCCGGCATCGTGCGGAAGCCGCATGAAGGCGAAGGTGGACACGCTGGCGATCGCGGCCACGATCCAGAAGGCCGGGCCGAAATCCTTTGCCACGATGGTGGGCGAGCCATGGAACTGGGATGCGCTTTCCAGGGCAAAGGCGCCCAGCGCCACGCCCATGCTGAGCGCGAGTTGCTGCGCGACGCCCGACAGGCTCGTGGCCGAGCTCATGTCGCGCTGGGACACATCGGCGAAAGCGAGAGCGTTGATGCTGGTGAACTGGAGGGACCGGAAGCAGCCGCCGATCAGGAGGATCGTCATGATGAGCCAATGCGGCGTGGAGGGAGTGAAGAACCCATTGATGGCGATGAAGGACGCCCCAACGATGGCATTGACAGTCAGAAGGCGTCGGAAGCCCAGCTGTTCGAGGATGCGCTTCGCCATGGTCTTCATGAACAGCGCCCCGACGGCGGCGATGAAGGTCAGCGAGCCGGAGGCGAGAGGAGAGAGGCCGAAGCCGAGCTGGAACATCAGCGGCAGCAGGAAGGGGATGGCGCCCACGCCGATCCGGAACAGCGATCCGCCGGTGACACTGGCGCGGAACGTCGGGATCTTGAAGAGGCCGAGCTGAAGGACCGGATGGGGTGTGCGCCGCGCGTGGCGGACGAACAGCAGAAGGCTGATCGTTCCCGCGGCGGCGCAGCCCACCGAGACGCTTGGTGGGATCAGATGGCGCCCGCCGGAGGCAAAGCCGAGCATCAGGAGGGCGAAACCGGCCCCTGCGAGGACGAAGCCCAGGAAATCGAAGGGCGGCGTATCGTCCTCCCGGATCTCCGGGACGAAGATCGTCGCCAGGATGATCCCCAGGATTCCGATGGGAATGTTGATGAAGAAGATCCAGCGCCAGTCGAAATAGGTCGTGATGAAGCCGCCAAGCGGAGGCCCGGCGATGGGGCCGATCAGGGCCGGGATCGTCAGGGTCGCGAGCGCCTGGACCACCTCGTTCCGGGGGACGCTGCGCAGGAGGACGAGGCGACCGACGGGCACCATCATGGCCCCGCCCATGCCCTGGATGAACCGGGCCAGGACGAAGCCTTCGAGAGACCCCGCCGCGGCACAGGAGAGCGAGCCGGCCATGAACACCGCGATCGCCGCCCGGAAGATCGTCTTCGATCCAAACCGGTCCGCCATCCAGCCCGAAATCGGGATGAAGATCGCGAGGCCGACGAGGTAGGAGGTGAGCGCAAGCTTGAGCGCGATGGGATCCTCGCCGATATCCTGCGCGATCATGGGCAGCGACGTCGCGATCACGGTGGAGTCCGTGTTCTCCATGAATAGCGCGGTCGCAATGATCAGGGGGAGCAGGCGGGATTGGCGCATGACCTCTGGCAATTAGCGTCATTGCGGGAACTTGCAAAGAGATCCGGTTGCACGGGAGATCTTCTTTCCCCACAGGGTTTTACCGCTTTGCGAAAAGACCGGCCCATGCTACGGACCCTCGCCAACTCGTCGCCGCGTTTTCGCGGATCATTTCTCGCAATCCAAGGAGTTGGCTATGGCTTCGATCGCCGATCGTCTCATCGATGGACTGACCTTCGACGATGTCCTGTTGCGGCCCGGCCGCTCGGAAGTCCTGCCTGCCGAAGTCGATGTAGCCACCCAGCTGACCCGATCGATCCGCCTCAATCTCCCGATCATCGCCTCGGCCATGGACACGGTCACCGAGGGCCGCATGGCCATCGCAATGGCCCAGGCCGGCGGCATCGGCGTAATCCACCGCAATCTCGAACCCGATGCCCAGGCTGAGCAGGTCCGCCTCGTCAAGCGCTACGAGTCGGGCATGGTGATGAACCCCATCACCATCCATCCGGACGAGACCCTGGCCGACGCCCTGGCCATGATGAAGCATCATGGGATTTCGGGCATTCCCGTGGTCGAGCGCGGGCCGAGCGGTTCGAAGGGCAAGCTCGTCGGCATCCTCACCAACCGCGACGTGCGCTTCGCCAACAATCCGTCCCAGCCCGTCTCCGAGCTCATGACGAAGGACCGGCTGATCACTGTCCGCGAGGGTGTGAACCAGGACGAGGCGCGACGGCTCCTTCACCAGTTCCGCATTGAGAAGCTGCTCGTCGTGGACGATCACTACCGCTGCATCGGCCTGATCACGGTGAAGGATATCGAGAAGCAGGTGGCTCATCCCAACGCCGCGAAGGACGAGCAGGGCCGCCTGCGCGTCGCCGCCGCCACCACCACCGGCGACCAGGGCTTCGAGCGTTCCGAGCGCCTGATCGATGCCGGTGTCGACGTGATCGTCGTCGATACGGCCCATGGCCACTCCGTCCGGGTCCTCGAGAGCGTCACCCGGGCCAAGAAGCTCTCCAACGCCGTCCAGGTCATCGCCGGCAACGTGGCGACACGCGAGGGCGCGAAGGCTTTGATCGATGCCGGCGCCGATGCGGTGAAGGTCGGGATCGGCCCGGGCTCCATCTGCACCACCCGCATCGTCGCCGGCGTCGGCGTGCCCCAGCTGACCGCGATCATGGAGGCCGTCGAGGCGGCGGCGGAGGCCGGGATCCCCGTCATCGCGGATGGTGGCATCAAGGTTTCGGGCGATCTGGCCAAGGCCCTGGCGGCCGGGGCGTCCACGGTCATGGTCGGCTCGCTGCTGGCCGGCACCGACGAGACCCCGGGGGAGGTGTTCCTCTACCAGGGACGTTCCTACAAGTCGTATCGCGGCATGGGCTCGGTGGGAGCGATGGCCCGTGGCTCGGCGGACCGCTATTTCCAGGCCGAGGTACGCGACACGCTCAAGCTCGTGCCGGAGGGCGTCGAGGGACAGGTGGCCTACAAGGGTCCGGTCTCCGCGGTTCTGCACCAGCTCGCGGGCGGCCTTCGGGCCTCGATGGGCTATGTCGGGGCACGGACCCTGCCGGAATTCTGCGAAAAGGCTCAGTTCATCCGCATCACGGGCGCCGGCCTGCGCGAAAGCCACGTACATGACGTGACGATCACGCGGGAAAGTCCTAACTATCCGACCCGCAGCTGAGCTTGAGCTTTCAAGGGCCGTTCATGAGCATCACCGCCGTCCTTCTCCCGGTCTTCGTCCAGGTCGGGCTGACCTTCCTCCTCCTGTTCTGGATGGGGCGCCTGCGCGTCGGCGCCATTCGGGCCGGGGAGGTCAGGGCCCGGGACATCGCCCTTGGCGAGCGCAACTGGCCGGCCGGCGTGCTGAAGCTCACCAATTCCTATCACAACCAATTCGAGCTGCCGGTCCTGTTCTATGCACTCGTCGCCCTGGCCCTGATCACGAAAAAGGCGGACCTCGTCTTCGTGGTGATGTCCTGGCTCTTCGTGGTGGCCCGCTTGGTTCATGCGGGGATCCATGTCACGTCGAACCGGGTCGACAAGCGCTTCAGGGCCTTCCTTGTCGGTGTCCTTATCCTGTTCGTGATGTGGATCGTCTTCGCCCTGAGAATCTTCGCCTCGGAGCTCGGTGTCTGAGCGCGGTTTTGGGAGACGGGGCCGCCGCTGGGTCCGGAAAATGTGAAGATGGCGCGCGGGGCACCAGCCCATCGCGCCATCGCTTTCAGGATTTCCTGCCGCTCTCGTGCTCGGTCTTGGCGTCGCAGGCCTTGCGCGGTGGCGGATTGATATCCGCAACGGCGAGAATGCGAGTCAGCTTGATCGAAATCGTCCAGCGTTCCACGGCGCACAGGTGCACCATGCACGCGCCGTCTTGCAATCGGTCCGTTTCGGGACCGAAGATTGGTCCCGCCGTGTCATATCCACGGCCAAGGTCGAGTATTGTATTCCTATGACGCCAGCAGCCCGCATCGCCGCCGCCATCGAAGTTCTCTCTGATATCGATACCCGCCGCCGCCCAGCCTCGGATGCGCTGAAGGACTGGGGCCTGTCCCACCGCTTCGCAGGGTCGAAGGACCGCGCGGCCATTGCCAGCCTCGTTTATGACGCCCTGCGCCGGAAAGCCTCCGCCGCCTGGATCATGAACGAGGCGTCACCGCGCGCCATCATGCTAGGCATGCTCAGGCTCCAGCGCGGCCTCGATCCGGATGCGATCGCGCAGCTGTTCTCGGGGGAGCGGTTCGCGCCGGAGCCTCTCACCGAGACCGAGCGCGAGCGGCTGGGCGGCGGGACGCTCGACGGGGCTCCGGCTCCCGCGGCGGGCGACTTCCCGGAATGGATCGCGCCGTCGCTCGCGCGCATCTTCGGAGATGACCTCATCCCGGAGATGCAGGCGCTGACCGCCCGCGCCCCTCTCGACCTGCGGGTGAACACCCTGAAGGTCGCCTCCCGCGAGGAGGCGCACGATGCCCTGCCGCATCTGAGCGCCGTGGAGACCCCCCATTCGCCCCTCGGCCTGCGGATCGCACCCGGTGAGGATGGGCGTGGCCCTCCGATCCAGGCGGAGCCGGAATTCCTCAAGGGCTGGATCGAAATCCAGGACGAGGGCTCGCAGCTCGCCGCCCTGCTGTCGAGCGTAAAGCCCGGCGAACAGGTGGTCGATCTCTGCGCGGGAGGTGGCGGCAAGACCCTGGCGCTGGCCGCGATGATGGAGAACCACGGCCAGCTCTATGCCACCGACAATGATGCCCGCCGCCTTGCCCCGATCCACGAGCGTCTGACGCGAGGGGGAATCCGAAACGTCCAGGTCCGGACCCCGCGCGGCGGAGCGGATGCGGTGTCGGATCTCGATGGCCGGATCGATTGTGTCGTGGTCGACGCTCCCTGCACCGGCGTCGGGACCTGGCGGCGCAATCCGGACGCCAAGTGGCGGCTGCGCCCGGGAAGCCTGGAGGTCCGGCGCAAGGAGCAGGCTGCCGTGCTCGACCGGGCCGCGACGCTCGTCAAGCCCGGCGGCCGCATCGTCTATATCACCTGCTCCGTCCTGCCCGATGAGAACGACGACGCGCTGTCCAGCTTCCTGGAACGGAGCCAGAGCTTCCGGCCCGCCCCGAGGGACGAGGTCCTCAAGGATGCAGGTCTCGAAGCGCTCAAGGCATATCTGCGCCCCACCACCTACGGATGGCAGATGACGCCGCTCCGCACGGGCACCGACGGCTTCTACGTTGCCGTTCTTGTCAGAAGCCCATAAGTCAGCGACATCCGTGCCATCGCCTTTCCCGTCCCCGAGGCCTTAGACCGCTCCATGACCCAGACCCACGACAAGATCCTCATCGTCGATTTCGGCTCCCAGGTGACCCAGCTCATCGCGCGCAGGGTGCGCGAGGAGGGAGTCTATTCGGAAGTCGTGCCGTTCCAAAAGGCGGCCGAGGCCTTCCACCAGATGAAGCCGAAGGGCGTGATCCTCTCCGGAGGGCCGGAATCGGTGACGATGGAAACGTCGCCCCGCGCGCCTGAGGATCTGTTCGATGCCGGAGTTCCGATCTTCGGCATCTGCTACGGGCAGCAGACCATGGCGGCGCAGCTCGGAGGCGAGGTCGAGGGCGGGCATCATTCCGAATTCGGCCGCGCCGAGATCGAGGTCCTGACCGAGAGCCCCCTGTACCAGGGGGTCTGGCAGGTGGGAAAGAAATACCCGGTCTGGATGAGCCACGGCGACCGCGTCACCAAGCTGCCCGAAGGCTTCGAGACCTTGGCCTCCTCGCCGAACGCGCCCTATGCGATCACCGCGGACGAGGAGCGCAAGTTCTACGCCGTGCAGTTCCATCCCGAAGTGGTCCATACGCCCCAGGGCGAGCTGCTGATCCGCAACTTCGTCCGCGACATCGCCGGGTGCAAGGGCGATTGGACCATGAAGGCCTTCCGGGAGGAGGCCATCGAGCGCATCCGTGCACAGGTCGGCAAGGGCCGGGTGATCTGCGGCCTCTCTGGCGGCGTCGATTCCGCCGTGGCGGCGGTGCTGATCCACGAGGCGATCGGCGACCAGCTCACCTGCGTCTTCGTCGATCATGGCCTGTTGCGCATGGGCGAGGCGGAACAGGTGGTCGGCCTGTTCCGGGATTCCTACAACATCCCGCTCGTGCACGTTCAGGCTCAGGACCTCTTCATCGGTGCGCTCGAAGGCGTATCGGACCCGGAGGTCAAGCGTAAGACCATCGGCAAGCTCTTCATCGACGTGTTCGACGAGGAAGCAAAGAAGATCGGCGGGGCCGATTTCCTCGCACAGGGCACGCTCTATCCGGACGTCATCGAGAGCGTCTCCTTCACCGGCGGACCGTCGGTGACCATCAAGAGCCACCATAATGTCGGCGGCCTGCCCGAGCGCATGAAGATGAAGCTTGTGGAGCCGCTGCGCGAATTGTTCAAGGACGAGGTCAGGGTGCTCGGCCGCGAGCTCGGCCTGCCCGAGGCCTTCGTCGCCCGCCATCCGTTCCCCGGACCCGGTCTCGCCATTCGCGTACCTGGCACGATCACCCGCGAGAAACTCGAGATCCTCCGCAAGGCCGATGCGATCTATCTGGAGGAAATCCGCAAGGCGGGCCTCTACGACCAGATCTGGCAGGCCTTCGCGGTGCTGCTTCCCGTCAAGACCGTCGGCGTCATGGGCGATGGACGCACCTACGATCACGTCTGCGCGCTGCGCGCCGTAACATCCGTGGATGGCATGACCGCGGATTTCTTCCCCTTCGACATGGCTTTCCTGGGCAGTGTCGCGACGCGCATCATCAACGAGGTCAAGGGCATCAACCGCGTCACGTACGACATCACCTCGAAGCCGCCGGGAACGATCGAGTGGGAGTGAGCCGGGCCCGGTTCGAGGGCTGACTCGCGGGACGAAGCCGATTCCAGTCTTGTCATTCCGGGGCCGCGTCGGCGGCGCCCGGAACCCATAAACGCGACTTTGCAGGATTAGACGCAGCGGGGGATCGTAATCCTTTATCCTGAACCGATGGAGGTTACGGGTTCCGGAGTCCGCTTCACAGCCCCGGAATGACGACTGTTCCCATAAAGCGCGGCAGGCGTGGGAAAGAGGCCGCTTTCTGCTCCGGCGCACACCTCGCCCAGGCCTGGCAGCCTCAGGTCCAGGCGGACATGAGAAACAAAAAGGCAGGCGTGGCGCCTGCCTTTTTCATGCATTCCTGGCTTATTGGATCTTGGGTGGCTCGTCGAAGTTCAGGCCCGGAAGGTCGCCGCCTCCACCGGGGCCGATGCCCGGTACCAGCAATTCATCAAGCTTTTTCTGCACGGCGGCAGGATCGACCTTCGCGGCCGTGCCCTTGTAATGCATCACGAGGTTCGGGAACATCACGACCAGGGCGACCATGATCAGCTGGATCACCACGAAGGGAATGGCACCCTGATAGATCTGGCCGGTGGTGATCGGATCCATGCGCTTGCCGGTCAAGCGGTCGATATAGGGTTCCTTGGGGGCCACCGAGCGCAGGAAGAAGAGGGCGAAGCCGAAGGGCGGGTGCATGAACGAGGTCTGCATGTTCACGCCGAGAATGACGCCGAACCAGATCAGGTCGATGCCCAGCTTTTCGGCAGCCGGTCCGAGCAGCGGGATGATGATGAAGGCGAGTTCGAAGAAGTCGAGGAAGAATGCCAGGAAGAACACCAGCACGTTCACGACGATGAGGAAGCCGACCTGGCCGCCCGGCAGCGAGGTCAGGAGATGCTCGACCCAGATATGGCCGTTGACGCCATAGAAGGTGAGCGAGAAGACGCGTGCGCCGATCAGGATGAAGAGCACGAAGGCGGAGAGCTTCGCCGTGGCCTCCGTCGCCTGACGGACGAGGGTGAAGTTGAAGCGGTTCGGGTTGTTGTCGAGCCTGCGCTTCACCGCTGCGAGGATGACTGAGCCGAGAGCGCCCATGGCGCCGCCTTCCGTCGGCGTCGCGAGGCCGATGAAGATGGTGCCGAGCACGAGGAAGATCAGCAGCAGCGGCGGCACCATGACGAACGTCACCTGCTCCGCCATGCGCGACATGAGCCGGAAGCCGCTGAAGCGCTCGACGAAGCCGACGATGAGCGCATAGGCCGCTCCGGCGATGACCATTTCAAGGGCGAGCGCCAGGGACGGATGATCCTGGCGAATGACGAAATAAAGGGCGACAAGAGCCGCCGTGAGAATGGCGGAGATGGCAACGCGCTTGGCGCCGAGCATGCGGTTCATGAGGGCGCAGATCAGGGCCACGACGGTGGCGACGCAGATCGTCAGGATCACGAAATCGGCGCCGGCCTTGGTATTCGTCTGCGACAGGACGTAGTAGCCGACGAAGCCGGAGAAGATTACCAGGATGCCGAGCTGCCAGACGCCACGCCCTCCGCCGGGTTCCCGGTAGCCGATCGCCTCAGGCGGCAGTCCGGGGGCCGACTTGGGGAAGAAGATCGACATCAGAAGGACGTAGCCGGCGTAGAGGCCCGACAGGATCAGGCCGGGCAGGAACGCGCCCTCGTACATGTCGCCGACGGAGCGTCCGAGCTGGTCGGCCATGACGATGAGCACGAGGGAGGGCGGGATGATCTGCGCCAGGGTGCCGGAAGCGGCGATGACGCCGGAGGCGAGCCGCCGGTCATAGCCATAGCGCAGCATGATCGGCAGCGAGATGAGGCCCATGGAAATGACCGAGGCCGCCACGACACCGGTGGTGGCAGCGAGCAGCGCGCCCACGAAGATCACGGCATAGGCCAGGCCGCCGCGTACGGGGCCGAACAGCTGCCCGATAGTGTCGAGCAGGTCCTCCGCCATCCCCGATCGTTCGAGGATCAATCCCATGAAGGTGAAGAACGGGACCGCGAGCAGCACCTCGTTCGACATGGTGCCATAGACCCGGTCCGGCAGGGCCTGGAGCAGGGGCCACGACAGGGTGATCGTGTCTGGGGCGAGGGGGGCGAGCTCGACGGCGAGGAAGAAGAACAGGAGACCGTTCGCCGCGAGCGAGAACGCGACCGGGTACCCGAGGAGCAGGAAGATGACGAGCGCCGCGAACATGATCGGCGCGAGGTTCTGGGCAATCAACTCAGCCATGAACTGAAACTCCGGAAAGAAGTAAGCGTCGACGTATCAGCGGATGCCGTCGCCGGGAGGCTCTGAGCCCGCAGCGGCATTCGGGTCGGCGAGTTCCTGGAGGAGCCGTTCCGCCTCCGCCTCGGCGCTGTGGACCGACGCATGCTCGTCCACCAGATCGCCGCGCATGATGGCGATGCGTTTGATGACCTCGCTCAGCCATTGCAGGCCAAGAAAGATGAAGCCGAGCAGGATCAGGCCCTTGGCGGGCCAGATCAGAAGGCCGCCAGCGTTCGAGGATACCTCGCCGGATTGATAGGACCGGATGAAGTACGGCACGCTCAGCCAGATCATGATCGCGACGAAGGGAAGCAGAAAGAAAATGTGCCCGAACATGTCGATCCGGTCGCGGCTCCGCTTGGAGAGCATGTTCGAGATGATGTCGATGCGGATATGCTCGTTGGCCTTGAGGGTCCAGGGCGAGCAGAGCATGAAGACCGCCCCGAACAGGTACCATTGCAGCTCGAGCCAGGCATTCGACGAGACGCCGAAAATCCGCCGGATGATCGCGTTGATCGCCGAAACCAGAATGGCCACCACGATGGCCCAAGCCACGGTCTTCCCCAAGCGCTCGTTCAATCCATCGATGGCCTGGGACAGCTTCAGCAATGCTGTCATCCGTCTCTTCCCCTGCTCGTCCGGTTCGTTGGTTTTGTCAGGGTGTAGCTATCGAAGTTATAGACCCTCCGCTAGAGCCAGGGCAGCCTGACCACACTCGACTTAAGGCGAGTACCCCCTATGCATTCCTGTCACAAGGGGGGCTACCGGTGAAAGTTATGATGTGCCGGAGCTCGTCATCAGGCAATGAATGTACCTTCCGTTGCGTCGCCTTCGATCTCCGGCGGACTGCATTCCACGAGAGGCTCGCCACGATAATCCTCTGGATCGGGATTGATTTCCCACCGGCGGTGATGGTGCCTTGTCCCCTAGCTTGCTATGGTCCCTCCGGTTCGCGGAGATGAGATCGTGACGCTACTGGTTCTAGGATTGATCGTTTTCCTCGGGACCCATGCGTTCAGCATGGCGCGCAATACGCGGGCCGAGACGATCCGGAAGATCGGGGAGGGGCCCTACAAGGGGCTTTATTCTCTTCTCTCCCTCGCTGGCATCGTCCTCATCGCCATTGGCTTCGGGCGCTACCGGGCGGAAGGGTATATTCCCGTGTGGGATCCGCCGGTCTGGACGCGGCATCTGGCGCTCCTTCTCGTCTGGTTTGCCTTCGTCGCCGTGGTCGCGGCCTATCTGCCCGGCCGGATCAAGCGCACGCTCAAACATCCGATGCTGGCCGGGGTCAAAGTCTGGGCCGTGGCCCATCTTCTCGCCAATGGCGATCTCGGCTCGATCCTGCTGTTCGGCTCGGTCCTGGCCTGGGCCGTCATGGCACGGATCAGCGCCAAGCACCGGGACGTGGCGGCGGAGCACGGAGCCCCGAAGGTGGGGACCCATGAGACCCGCAACGACGCTCTCGCCCTTTTGATCGGCACGGCCCTCTATCTCGCCTTCGTTTTCTGGCTCCATCCGCTTCTGATCGGCGTTCCGGTGCTCCCCACCCGATCCTGAACCGCGTTTCGCGGGCAACTCGTCCTCTGCGACGCGATCAGCCTCTCGCCTTCATCGGGGGGGTGTGCTAGGCGACCCACTTCGATTGAGGAGGCGGTCCCGGCCGCAAGATCATTATGGCTCCGAACGACGAGTTCATCCGCGAGGTCGACGAGGAATACCGGCGCGACCAGATCGCCAAGATCTGGAATCGCTACAATGGCGTCATCATCGGCGCCGCGATCCTTGTCGTGGCCGCAGTCGGTGGTTGGCGCTACTGGGAACATTATCAGGAAACCCGCTCCCAGGCCGCCGCCGTGCGCTATGAGGACGCCTTGAAATTGTCCCGCGAGGACAAAGGCAAGGATGCCGAGGCCGCGCTGGAAGGCCTCGCAAAGGAGGGTGATGGGGGCTACGGCCTTCTCGCCCGCTTCCGCCTGGCGGCTGAGCTCGGTCGTCAGAACGCCGAGAACGGCGCCTCCGCCTTTGACGCCCTCGCCAAGGATACCCATCTGAGCCCGCTCTGGCAGGACCTTGCGCGCCTTCGCGCCGCATGGCTGCGGATGGACAGCGGTGACCCGGCCAGGATCCGGCCGGATCTCGAGCGTCTGGCGGTGCCGGAGAATGCCTGGCGGCATTCGGCCCGTGAGCTTCTCGGCCTCTCCGGTCTCAAGGCGGGGGACATGGACTATGCGGGCAAGTGGTTCGACCAGATCGCCGCGGACCGCGAGACACCATCTGCGCTGAAACAGCGCCTTGCGGTATATACTGCGCTCGTGGCGGGTGGACCCGTCCCGGTGACCCAGTAGTCAGGAATGCGAGGCAGGACATGACGCCCACCGTCGCCATTGTCGGGCGGCCGAATGTCGGCAAATCGACTCTGTTCAACCGTCTGGTCGGGAAGAAGCTGGCACTCGTGGACGACCGGCCCGGCGTGACCCGCGACCGGCGTGAAGGCGAAGCACGCCTCGGCGACCTGGAATTCCGCATCGTCGACACGGCAGGGCTCGAGGAATCCACCGAGGAATCCCTCCTCGGTCGCATGCGTGCCCAGACGGAGGCCGCCATCGGCGACGCCGACGTGATCCTGTTCGTCATCGATGCGCGTGTCGGCATCCTGCCCGCCGACCGCCCCTTTGCCGAAATGGTGCGCCGATCGGGCAAGCCGGTGATCCTCATCGCCAACAAGGCGGAAGGCGGCGCCGGCATGGCCGGTGCCTACGAGGCCTTTTCTCTCGGCCTCGGCGAGCCGGTGCCCCTTTCAGCCGAGCATGGGGAGGGCATGGCCGATCTCTTCGAGGCGCTGATGCCTCATTTCCCCGATCCCGACCAGGAATTGGAGGAAGAGGAAGATCCCAACAAGCCGCTTCAGGTCGCTATTGTCGGGCGGCCGAATGCGGGCAAGTCCACCCTCATCAATCGCATGGTCGGCGAGGAGCGCCTGCTCACGGGCCCCGAAGCCGGCATCACCCGCGATTCGATCTCCCTCGACTGGACTTGGCGCGGCCGTCCCATCAAGCTGTTCGATACAGCGGGGCTGCGCAAGCGCGCTCGCGTCGAGGACAAGCTCGAAAAGCTCTCGGTCGCCGATGCTCTGCGCGCGGTGCGCTTCGCGGAGGTGGTGGTCGTGCTCCTCGATGCGACGATCCCGTTCGAGAAGCAGGATCTCTCCATCGTCGATCTGGTGGAGCAGGAGGGCCGTGCGCTCGTGATCGGCCTCAACAAATGGGACCTGGTCGCAGACCAGCCGGGGCTCCTCAAGGAGCTCAAGGAGAAGGCGAGCCGCCTGCTTCCGCAGGTCAGGGGCGCCCCCATTGTGCCGCTTTCGGGCCTCGCCGGCAGCGGCATCGATGCGTTGATGAAGGCGATCCTGCAGGTTTACGAGACCTGGAACAGGCGCATCTCCACGGCGCGGATGAACCAGTGGCTTGCTCAGGCGCTCGAAGCCAATCCGCCACCGGCCGTCTCCGGTCGACGGATCAAGATCCGCTACATGACGCAGATCAAGGCACGGCCGCCGCACTTCGCCGTGTTCGGAAACCAGCTCGATGCGCTCCCGAAGAGCTATACGCGGTATCTCGTCAATAGCATCCGCGAGGCGTTCGATCTGCCCGGCGTCCCGATCCGCGTTTCGCTGCGCATGGGCAAGAACCCCTTCGATAAGGAACGGAAGTAGGGCAGGTGCCCATCATCCGTTCGATGACCGAGGGTGCGCGCGTGCGGCGAGCTTTGCGGCGCGCGTCGCACGCTCGGAATCTGGCTTGGCGAAGTGCTTTGCGCCCGCGACGCACAGGATGATGGCGAGCGTCACCGCGATCATCTGCCAGCTGACGGCTTCATGCAGAAGCCAGGCAGAAAGGGTCAGCCCGAAAAAGGGCTGAAGAAGCTGCAACTGGCCCACCCCGGCGATCCCGCCCAGCGCCAGGCCGCGATACCAGAACACGAAGCCGATCAGCATGGAAAACAGCGAGACATAGGCGAGGCCCAGCCACGCGGGCAGGCCGATCCCGCTCCAGGATTGCGGAAGTGTGAAGAGCGTCAGTCCCGCCATCACAGGCAGGGAGAGGACCAGCGCCCATGAAATCACCTGCCAGCCGCCGAGCCGGCGCGAAAGCGTTGCACCTTCCGCATAACCGAGGCCACAGAGAAGGATTGCGCCGATCATGAGCAGATCCCCGGTGGGCGACGTCGTGAAGCCCTGAAGCAGGGCGAAGCCGGCGACCAGACCACCTCCCAGTCCGGAAAAGACCCAGAACGCAGGCTTGGGACGCTCGCCGCCTCGAACGACACCGAAGATTGCGGTGCAAAGGGGCAGAAGACCAATGAAGACAATGGAATGAGCGGCAGTGATATGCCGGAGCGCGAGGGCGGTCAGCAACGGAAAGCCTACCACCACGCCGAGGGCGACAATTGCAAGGGAGAGGAGATCGCCACGGCCGGGACGTCTTTGCCGCAGGACCATGAGCAGAGCCGCACCCAGGATGCCGGCGATCGAGGCTCGCGCCAGGGTCAGGAACAGGGGATCGATGTCCAGGACTGCGATCCGGGTCGCCGGTAGCGAACCGCTGAAGATCAGAACCCCGAGGAAACCACTGACCCAGCCTTCCGTCGTCTTGTCCATGCACGCGCTTCCCTTTCGCGCGCATCTCACCGCGATGGCATGGCATTTCCAGAGACAGTGCCATACGGTTTTGCCAAACTGTAATGGGAACAGGAGGAATACAGTTGGACGATCTCACGCCGCATCGGCGCGGTGGAACCCTGGTCGAGCACGTCATGCGGTCGATCCGCGGCCAGATCGCAAGCCGATCCATCACGCCGGGCGCGAAGCTACCGTCCATCCGTGTCGTTGCCAGGACGATGCAGGTGTCGAAATCCACCGTGGTCGAAGCCTATGATCGCCTCGCGGCCGAAGGCCTGATTCGCTCTCGGCCGGGCTCCGGCTTCTACAGTGCGGCGCCGCTCGCTCCCTTGTCCCTGGCCGAACTTGCCCCACGCCTCGATCGTGCCATCGATCCCTTCTGGGTGTCGCGGCAGTCGCTGGAGGCGCGCTCCGCAGTTCTCAAGCCCGGCTGCGGCTGGCTTCCGAGCTCATGGATGCCTGGGGAGGATCTTCGCCGTTCCCTGCGCAACCTCGCGCGAACGAAAGACGGAACGGACCTGACGGATTATGGCTCGCCCCTGGGATCGGCTCCCTTGCGCCGGTTCCTGTCCCGGCGCATGGCGGAGCAAGGGTTTCAGGTTGCGACCGAACAGATTCTGCTCACCGATTCGGGGACGCAGGCCATCGACCTCGTATGCCGGCTGCTCATCCGACCGGGAGACGTGGTCCTGGTGGACGACCCCTGCTATTTCAACTTCCTCGCCCTTCTGCGCGCGCATCAGGCGACCGTGGTCAGTATTCCCTATACTCCGAGCGGGCCCGAGATCAGCGCGTTCGAGCGGGCGCTCGTCGAGCACCAGCCGCGCCTCTACCTCACCAATTCCGGCCCGCACAATCCAACCGGAGCGTCGCTGTCCGCGGCAACGGCACACAAGCTCCTGAAGCTCGCCGAGGAGTACGGCCTCACAGTCGTCGAGGACGATATCTTCGCCGATTTCGAACACGACCCGGCGACGCGGCTGGCGGCACTCGACGGGCTCGAGCGCGTGGTACGGATCGGCAGCTTCTCGAAAACCCTCTCGGCGTCGTTCCGCTGCGGCTATATCGCCGGCCGCGCGGATTGGATCGACAAGCTGACCGATCTCCGGATCGCTACAGGCTTTGCCAGCGGTCGTCTGTCGGAAGAGCTCATCCTCAGCGTCCTCGGCAGCGGCTCTTACCGGAAGCACATGGAGGCGCTTCGCGCCCGTCTCGCCGAGGCGAGGGCCGTAACGATCCCGCGCCTGCGCAACCTCGGCATCGAGCCATGGATCGAGCCGAAAGCGGGGATGTTCCTCTGGTGCCGGCTTCCGGGATCCGATTCGGCCGTCGTGGCGCGCCATGCTCTGGCCGACGACGTTCTGATTGCTCCCGGCAATGTCTTCAGCCTCTCGCAATCCGCGACCAGCTTCTTCCGATTCAACGTGGCCCAGTGCATGGACGACCGGATCTTCAGAGTCCTTGACCGGGCGATCAAACGAGCGGCCTGATCGAACCCTCGGTGCAAAAGGCGCAGCCAAAGCGCGCGATGACGGGGCTCAGGACAGGCCGTCTCAAGCCGGCATCTGCGGCGTAAGCACCTTTCCGTCCTGCGTAAAGTCGTAGATCTTGCCCGTCTCGGCCCAATCCGGGAGCGTCATCTTGAGGATGTGCGGAGCAAGGTCCTCCGGTGTCCGGAGGGTGAGCGGATCCTCGCCCGGCATCGCCGTCCGGCGCATGGCGGTGCGCAGAGGGCCGGGATTGAGCAGCATCGCCTTGATCGGGGTGGTCACGGTTTCTGCGGCATAGGTGCGCACGAGCGCGTTCAGGGCCGCCTTCGACACCGAATAGACACCCCAATAGGCGGTGCACTTGCTGGCGGCTCCCGACGTCACGAAAATGGCGCGGCCGGCATCGGAGGCGCGCAGCAGCGGGTCCAGGGATCGGATCAAGCGATAATTGGCGGTGACATTGATCGCCATCACCTCGTCCCAGACCGGCTGATCGATATGGGTGATAGGCGCGAGTTCACCGAGAATTCCCGCATTGCCGAGAAGAATGTCGAGCTTGCCCCAGCGCTCGTAGATGGCGGCGCCAAGCCGGTCGAGCGCATCGAAGTCCTTCAGGTTGACGGGCACCAGGGTCGCGGAAGATCCCTTGGCGCGAATTTCGTCGTCCAGGGATTCGAGGGCGCCCTGGGTCCGGGCCAGCGCGATGATATGCGCGCCGGCTTCGGCAAGAGCCAACGCCGCGGCACGGCCGATGCCGCGCGACGCGCCGGTGACGACTGCGACGCGGTTCGAGAGGGGCTTGGTCATGGATCCTCAGTCAGCTTCGGCGAGAAGGGCGAGGCGACGGGGCGTCGCCACGGTCAGATCGGTTAACGGAGTTGGATAGTCGCCCGTGAAGCAGTGATCGGTGAATTGTGGCTGCGCCGGATTTCGGCCATCCTCTCCCATGGCCCGATAAATGCCCTCGATGGAAAGGAAGGCGAGGGAGTCCGCGCCGATATAGGCGCGCATCTGCTCGAGATCGTGGGTCGCTGCGAGCAGCTTCTCCTTCTCCGGCGTATCGATACCGTAGAAGTCGGGGTGCGTGATCGGCGGACTGGCAATACGGAAATGCACCTCTTTCGCGCCGGCCTCGCGCATCATGCGCACGATCTTCACGGAGGTCGTGCCGCGCACAAGGCTGTCGTCCACCAGAACGATGCGCTTGCCCTCGATGGCAGAGCGGTTCGCCGAATGCTTCATGCGTACGCCGAGTTCGCGCACGGACTGGGTGGGCTGGATGAAGGTGCGGCCGACATAGTGATTGCGGATGATGCCGAGTTCGTAGGGCAGGCCGCAGCTCTGCGCGAAGCCTATGGCCGCGGGAACGCCGGAATCCGGTACGGGAATCACCACATCGGCGGCGGCCGGCGCCTCGAAGGCGAGCTCGCGGCCCATGCCCTTGCGCACGGCATAGACGCTGCGTCCGTTCACGATGGAATCGGGACGGGCGAAGTAGATGTACTCGAAGATGCAGGGACGGGCCGGCTGCTGCGGCGCGAACCGGAACGACTCGATGCCCTCGTCCGAGATGACGACGCATTCGCCGTTCTCGATGTCGCGCACGAAACGGGCGCCGATGATGTCGAGCGCACAGGTCTCGGACGTGAGGATATAGCGGCCATCCAGCTCGCCGAGAACGAGGGGACGGATGCCCAGGGGATCCCGGGCGCCGATGAGCTTCTTGTTGGTGAGGGCAACGAGGGAATAGGCTCCCTCGATCTGCTTGATCGCTTCCAGGAACCGGTCGACAACGCGTCCATGGCGGCTGCGGGCCACGAGATGGACGATCACCTCGGTATCCGTCGTGGACTGGCAGATGGCGCCGTCACGGATGAGGTTGCGGCGAAGGGTCAGGCCGTTGGTCAGGTTGCCGTTGTGGGCGACGGCCAGGCCGCCGCCATCGAGCTCGGCGAAGAGCGGCTGCACGTTGCGGAGGATCGTTTCGCCCGTCGTGGAGTAGCGTACATGGCCGATGGCGGACGCGCCTTCCAGGCGCTCGATCACGGAACGGTCGGAGAAACCGTCGCCGACCAGACCGAGCTTGCGCTCGAGATGGAAGACGTGGCCATCGAAGGACACGATGCCGGCCGCTTCCTGGCCGCGGTGCTGGAGGGCATGGAGTCCCAGGGCCGTGATAGCGGAGGCATCCGGGTGTCCATAGATGCCGAAAACACCGCATTCCTCGCGCAAGGTATCGCCGTCGAGGTCAAGGTCCACCGTTTTGGGCTGGACCTGCCACGTCTCAGACAGAGAAGACATCGTCATTTCCTTGGGGTGGCACCGCAGGTGGCGCTGAGGCCCCTATTTAATGAGCGTTTCGGCAATCGCCAACGATTATTGCGTCCGCTCCCCTGCAAAGACGACGCATGGCTGATGCAAGCGAGATCGAACGGGCAGCAGGCGGCGTCCCGGCGAGGGGAGAGTTACAGCCGCCAGACAACAGGCCAGACAACAGGAAGGTCAGCCGCGCGGCTGGGCGGGCCTGGCGGGAGCGGGTGCCGCAGGCGCGGCCGGGGCAGGGCCAGTGCGTTGGGGATCGGGCTCGGCAGGTTCGCCGGGCTCGGCCTCGGGCGCCGTTCCCTTTTCGCGCAGCTTCTGGATCAGCGCCTCGGCGTTCTCCGGCAGCATCGCGATGATGCTGTCACGGGTGTTTTCCATGGCGGGGCGGGTGCGCGAGGTCGCCGCCCATTCCGGATTCTTGCCCTGGAGCAGCCACCCGAGGAAGGCCCAGCCGATGACGCAGATCAGGAAGCCCCGCGCGGCGCCGAAGAAGAGGCCGAGCGTCCGGTCCAAGGCTCCGATACGCGAATCGAGGATCAGGTCGGAGATCTGGACGGTGATGATCGAGACGATGATCAGCGTCACGACGAAGATGCCGCCGATGGCGGCCACCAGGGCGACGGTGTGATTGTGGATATATTGCTGCGCCAGGGGCAGCACTGCCGGGTGAAGATACCAGGCGACCGCGGCGGCGGCGACCCAGGCGACGATCGCGAGGACCTCTCGGGTGAAGCCACGGACGGCAGCGAGGAGACCGGAGATCAGTACGACCCCGACGACGACGAGATCCAGAATCGAAAAAGGCATGGGCCAAGCCTGACGCAGAAACGGAAGGGACGGTCGAAAACGCGGTTAAGGCGTCGGGGTGTATAGCGGCAAGAACGGGCTTCGTCACCCTTGGAGTATCCGAAGCATGAAGAGGAGCGGGCGGCGGACGCGACGGATATCGCCGATCCCGGCGCCTGGCGGTTTCGCCGCAAAAGAAATCCCGGCAGTTTCCTGCCGGGATAAGCTTATTCTAGATAGTTTGCAGTTCAGATAAAGTGAAAATCGTCCGCCGTCAGCTTAAGGCCGGGCTTTAGTTTCAGGATCTCAATGCCCTTCTTGTGGCCGGAACCGTCGCTGTCCAGGTAAACGAAGCCGTTTTTCTTGTTGTAATAGACGAAGTCGTTCTTGTCCTTGGCATGATCGCCGATCGTGAAGAACTTCTTGTTGAGCTTGCCTGCCTTCATGGCCTTGATCTTGTAGGATTTGATCGAGGACAGGCTGAACTGGAGCGTGTCATCCTTTGCCTGGAAGTCCATGACCTGGTCGAACTGGCCCTTCTTGACCGGAATGTCGAACAGGAAGGTATCCTTGCCCTTGCCGCCGTAAAGAAAATCCTTTCCCAGGCCGCCATTCAGGATGTCATCGCCATCGAGGCCGTAGAGCTTGTCGTTACCGGCTGCGCCATACAGGAAATCGACGCTCGCGGTACCGGTGAGCCTGTCGTTACGTGCGGTGCCGATGAAGGTATCGACCGTGTCGACTACGGCAATCGTCAGGGTCTCCTCGAAACTGAGGCCCCCGGCATCCTTCACCGCGACCTTGATTTGGTGCGAGGATGCCTTCTCGTAGTCGAGCTTCGAGCGGTCAGCCACGACGAGCTTCCTGCCCGTGGCATCGAGCTTGAAGCGACCGCCGGCGTCATCCTTTAGCGTGAAGGTGTAGGCGTCGCCCGCATCGGGATCGAGAGCCGCCAGGGCCCCGATTTCTGTCCCGGTCGCGGCGTTCTCGAAGACCATGGGTGCCGTGATCCCAAGGAGAGTGACCTCGGTGGGGGCCTCATTCACGTTGGTCACGTCAATCGTGAACGCACCCGCATCGACGGCAGTGTTCTGGTCGCCGGCCGCCGTGACTCCGATATGGAATTGGTTCAGGGCCGCATCTTCGAAGTCGAAGAGATCGTTTCCTGCAGACTTGACGACGAGCTGCCATTCGCCCGACGCCGGGTCCTGAGTGATTTCGAAGCGATCGCTGTAGCTTTCGTCGAGGGCGTAACTGAAGACTTCGCCGTTCGCGCCGCCGCTGACACTGAGGGTGCCGATCACAGCGCCTTGTTGAGCGTCTTCGAGTAGGGCTGTGCCTGAAAGAGCGATCGTTGCAGCCATTGGTCCTCAAAATCACAATGAATGGCCGGAAGCTGGCCCATGCTCCGCAGAGTCGCATAGGGACTCGCCTGGGTATCGTTATGATTTAACATGTCTCTAACAGTCAAGCCGAACCTTGTTCTATCAACCACCCATCCCTCTCGAATTAGCGTCGCCGCGCCGCAATTCCGGCGACCAGATCCGTAATATGGCCGATCGAGGACGCGGCGAGGGGCAGGCGCTCCTTCTTCTTGTCCGTCCGTGCCGCTGGGGAAACGGCGTTGGAGAAGCCGAGCTTCGCGGCTTCCTTGAGGCGCGCCTCGGCCTGGGCCACGGGCCGGATGGCACCGGAAAGGCCCAATTCCCCGAAATAGACGGTGTCGGGCGGCAGCGGCGAGCCCGAGAGAGACGAGACCAGGGCGGCCGCGGCCGCGAGATCGGCGGCAGGCTCAGTGATGCGCAGGCCGCCGGCGACGTTGAGATAGACGTCGTGCATGCCGAGCCGCAGGCCGCCATGAGCCTCCAGCACGGCGAGGATCATCGACAGGCGCGCCGGGTCCCAGCCGACCACGGCGCGGCGCGGCGTGCCGAGGGAGGAGGGGGCGACGAGGGCCTGGATCTCTACCAGAAGTGGGCGTGTTCCCTCCATCCCTGCGAAGACGGCTGTGCCGGCCGTTGCCAGGTCGCGTCCGGCGAGGAAGAGTTCCGAGGGGTTCGGAACCTCGCGCAGGCCCTGGTCCGACATCTCGAACACGCCGATCTCGTCCGTGGGGCCGAAGCGGTTCTTGACCGCACGCAGGATGCGGAAATGGTGGCCGGTATCGCCCTCGAAGGAGACCACCGCATCGACCATGTGCTCGACGACGCGAGGACCTGCGATCTGGCCGTCCTTCGTAACGTGGCCGACGAGGATCACGGCAGTCCCCGTGGTCTTGGCGAAGCGGATCAGCGCCTGGGCGCTGCCGCGCACCTGGGTCACGGTGCCGGGCGCCGATTCCACCGTCTCGGTCCACATGGTCTGGATCGAATCGATGATGGCGAGAGCCGGCGGACGGCCCTGTCCGAGGGTCGCGACGATATCCTCCACATTGGTCTCGGAGGCGAGTTCCACCGGGGCCTGCCCAAGGCCGAGGCGCTCCGCCCGCAGGCGCACCTGGGCCACCGCCTCCTCGCCGGAGATATAGGCGACCCTTTGCCCCCGCTGGGCGAGGGCGGCCGAGGCCTGCATGAGCAGGGTCGACTTGCCGATTCCCGGATCGCCGCCAAGCAGGATGACGGAGCCATGGACGAAGCCGCCGCCCGTCACGCGGTCGAGTTCGGCAATTCCGGACGGCGTCCGCGGGGCCTCCTTGGCTTCGCCCGACAGGCCTTCGAGCGGAAAGATGCGGCCCTTGGCCCGGGATGGCCGCGTGGCCACGGGGCCGGCCATCGGGTTCGCCGAGCCCGTTTCCTCGACGATGGTGTTCCACCCGCCGCAGGCTTCACATTTGCCTTTCCAGCGATTGTAAACCGCCCCGCAGCTCTGGCAGGCGAAAGACGCTTGACGCTTCGCCATCAGGACTTCGCCCCGGCATAGGTGCGACGGTAGCGGGAGCCGAGGCTGGTCAGGATCTCATAGCCGATGGTTCCGGCGCGGCGCCCGACCTCGTCGATGGTGAGGGCTCCGCCGATCAGGGTCACGGGAACGCCACGCCCGATGTCCCTCTCGGGGACGTCCGTCACGTCAATGGCCAGGAGGTCCATGGAGATCGTACCGGCGAAGGGGCAGGGGTGTCCGGCGACGATGGCCATGCCGGCCAACAGGGCCTCTCCGCTCTGTCCGCGCGCGCTGCCGGACCGGGGATAGCCGTCCGCATAGCCGACCGATACGGTGGCGACCCGGCGACGATCCTTCGCCGTCCAGCGACCATTGTAGCCGACAGTCTCTCCCGCCTCGACGACGCGCAACTGCACGATCCGGCCCTCGAGGCCGACGACGGCTCGCATGGGATTGTCGTCGTCCGGGGTCGGGTTTCCGCCATAGAGCGCGTAGCCCGGACGGACGAGATCGAAATGCGGCCTTTGCGGAAGGAAAATGCCGGAGGAGTTGGCGAGCGAGGCCGGGATGCCGGGCAGGGTATTCCGCACAGCCGAAAAGGCATCGATCTGCCGGCCGTTGAGTGGATTGTCCTGCTCCTCCGCGCCGACGAAATGGCTCATGAGCAGCGCAGGCTCGAAATCCTTCAACTCCGGCCGTTCTGCAAGGAGAAGGCCTTCACCCGGTGTCAGGCCGAGGCGGTTCATGCCGGTATCCACATGAATGGCCGCCTTGAAGCGACGGCCCTCGGCGCGGCTGAACGCGGCCCATTCCTCGATCTCGGCCAGGGAACCGAGGACGGGGCGCAGATCGTGCTCCGCGAAATGGGCCGAGGCTCCCGGCAGGAGCCCGTTCAGGACATAGACCGTCACATCGGGCGCGATGGCGCGGACGCGAAGCGCCTCGCTCACATGGGCGACGAAGAAGGTGCGGCAGCCGGCATCGGAAAGGGCCGGGACAGCCATCTCGATGCCGGTGCCATAAGCATCCGCCTTGACGACGGCCGCTGTCTCCGCTCCGCCGGAGCGGTCGCGCAGGAGGCGCCAGTTCGATGCCACCGCGTCGAGATCGATATGGAGGGTCGCTCCGGCAGCGCTTTCAGGAATGCGCCCTTGCGGAGCCTTCTGCGGGATATGCCTCTTCAATCGCCCATCCGTTCAGGAAGTTTGTCTTCGTCCGCCAAGTTGGTGAATCGGGTAATGTCGGCCTGGAAGGCGAGCTGGACGGTGCCCGTGGGGCCGTGACGCTGCTTGCCGATGATGACTTCCGCCTTGCCGTGCACCTGGTCCATTTCGGACTGCCATTTGAAGTATTCCTCGGTGCCGGGCTTCGGCTCCTTGTTCTTCAGATAGTACTCCTCGCGGTAAACGAACATCACCACGTCGGCGTCCTGCTCGATGGAGCCCGATTCACGCAGGTCCGAGAGCTGGGGGCGCTTGTCGTCGCGCGATTCCACCTGGCGGGAGAGCTGGGACAGGGCGACGATCGGAACCGCGAGCTCCTTGGCGAGCGCCTTGAGGCCGGTGGTGATCTCGGTCAGCTCCTGCACCCGGTTCTCGCCCTTCTTCGCAGAGGCCGAGAGCAGCTGGAGATAGTCGACGACGAGAACGTCGAGTCCGCGCTGCCGCTTCAGCCGCCGGGCACGGGCAGCGAGCTGGGCGATGGAAATGCCGCCGGTCTGGTCGATGTAGAACGGGATCGACTGCATCTCCCGGGCCGCTTCTGTAATCTTGTAGAAGTCGTCCTCGCGCATGTCGCCGCGGCGGATCTTGTAGGAGGCGACGCCCGATTGCTCGGCGATGATGCGGGTGGCGAGCTGTTCCGCCGACATTTCGAGGGAGAAGAAGCCGACGATGCCGCCATTGATGGTCTTCATCGTCCCGTCGGGCTGCTTCTCCGCCTCATAGGTCCTGGCGATGTTGAACGCGATGTTCGTCGCGAGCGATGTCTTACCCATCGCCGGACGTCCGGCGAGGATGACGAGGTCCGAGGGCTGAAGCCCGCCAAGCGTCCGGTCGAGGTCGATGAGCCCCGTGGAAATGCCTGACAGCTTGCCCTCGCGCTTGTAGGCCGCCGCCGCCATGTCGATGGCCTGGGTGAGGGCGTCCGAGAAGCGCTGGAAGCCGCCGTCGTAGCGGCCGGTTTCCGCCAGTTCGTAGAGACGGCGCTCCGCCTCCTCGATCTGGTCCCTCGGGGATGTATCGACCGGCGCATCGTAGGCGACATTCACCAGATCCTCGCCGATGGCGATGAGATTGCGGCGGATCGCGAGATCGTAGATCGTCCGGCCGTAATCCTCGGCATTGATGACGGTCGTCGCCTCGGCAGCGAGGCGCGCGAGATACTGCGAAACGGTGACGCCGCCGAGATCCTGGTCGCCGAGGAAGGTCTTCAGGGTGATGGGCGTCGCAACCTTGCCGGCCTTGATCAGGCTGGTCGCCACCTCGTAGATGCGCCGGTGCAGGTCCTCGATGAAGTGCGCGGCTTCGAGGAAGTCGGACACCCGGTAATAGGCATCGTTGTTGACGAGGATCGCGCCGAGGAGCGCCTGTTCGGCATCGATGTTGTTCGGCGCGACGCGGAATTGCGGTTCGGCCGAATCGATACGGGCGATCAGGGCATTGGCGGTGGCCATCCGGCGCTCCGAAAAACAAGATCAGGGATCGGACATCCTTAGACCAGATTCGGGTGCCGAAAGGTGGCCGCCCGGACACAGGTCGAGACTCTGTCCGCCCGCATGCGGATTGTCCTCATTGTCCCCGATTCCCACATCGTGCCCCTTCGCCGGCCGGCTTCGGTCTGGACAGGGACATCGATTTCAGCCCTGCCAACGAAAAAGCGCTTCCCGCCGAATCGACGGAAAGCGCCATCTTGGAACAAAAAGAGAACGCGAGCAAGTGGCCCGGGTCTCAGAGCTCCACGTCTCCGGCTTCGGCCAGGGCCGCGCCGACTTCAAGTCCAAGATCGTCGAGATTCGTCTCTTCCCGGGTCGTGACAGACTCGCCACGGGACTGACGCTCGGCCTCCTCGGGGCTCCGGGCGACGTTGATCGTCACCTGGACCTCGACCTCCGGATGCAGCGACACCGGAACGGCGTGCAGTCCGAGGGTCTTGATCGGAGCGTTGAGGACGATCTGGTTGCGATCAACCGTGAAGCCGTCCTTGGTCATGATCTCGGCGAGGTCGCGGGTCGAGACCGAGCCGTAGAGCACGCCCGTCTCGCCGGCCTGACGGATGATGATGAAGCTCTGGCCGTTCAGCTTCTCGCCGACGGTCTCGGCTTCCTTGCGGCGCTCGAGATTGCGGGCCTCGAGCTGGGCGCGCTGGTTCTCGAAATGCTCCTTGTTGGTCTTGGTGGCGCGCAGGGCCTTGCCGCGGGGCAGGAGGAAGTTGCGCGCATAGCCGTCGCGCACCTTCACGGTTTCGCCCATCTGGCCGAGCTTTGCGACGCGCTCGAGAAGGATCACTTCCATTGGTTTTCTCCTTTGATGTTCGTGATCAGGTTGAAGGGGTCCGAGGGAGTTTCGGCTTGGGCCCGCTGCCGCCGAAGCGGCGGCGCAGCCCGAAGGCGGAATCGGCGATGCCGAAAAGCGACAGGGCGACCACCAGGATGCCCTGTGAAACGAACAGCACGACATAGACCGCGCCCAGGATGAGCCCGCGCACCACGTTGCCGCGGGTCCGGTCATGGATAGCGGCGAGACCCTGCAGGGCGAAGGCCATGAAGAGGGCGCCGGCAAGAGCGGCGGCGAAGGTGCCGAGGAAGTTGTCGAGCCCCAGGACGATCGCGGCGACACAGACCGCAAGGACCAGCACGACGGAGACGGGCATGATCAGTTCCGGCACCGAAGGCCAGGGTCGGGGCAGACGCTTCGAGAAGGCGACGATCTTGGCGGCGGCCCACAGGTAGAGGGCAAGAACCACCGTGAAGCCCTGGGCCGACAGGAACGGCGTCAGGCGGGAGAAGAGTTCGATCAGGTCCTTGCGCGTGTCGGCATCGAGGCCGCCCGTCTCGCTCTGCGGGAACTGCATGTTCACGAAGAGCTCGGCAATCTCCCGGGCGTTCGCGAGGAAAGCGTCGTAATCGCCGCGCGTGGAAATGACCGCGGCGGCGACGACGGTCAAAGCTGCGGTGGCGGCGACCCAGGCGAGAAGGCGCCCAATCGGGTACCATTCGATGGTGCCCCCTTCCGTCGGGCGGCCGAGAAGGGCCAGATAGGCGAGCCACCAGGCGGGGAGGCCGGTGACGACGGCAAAGCCCAGTCCGCTCAGGGGCGAAATCACCAGGGCGATGGCGAGTCCACCGATGACGGTGGCGACGAGACCGGAGCGATGGTTCCAGCCGAGCGAGACGATCAGGACGGGGATCGGGGACAGCAGATACAGGACGGCCGCCAGCGGGGTCGCTTTCACAATCACCGCGGTCAGGAGGGCTGAAACGAGCCCGGCGCCGATGCCTGGAAGAAGATAGTTCATGGATCCCGCTGTCCCGCTGCTCGATGCAGGGTTAGGGGCCTCGGCCCCAACTGACCCGGCGGAGTTTCACCGCCGGGCGATTTCGTGGAAGGCGGGCCGCTCGGGGCGGCCCGGCTGGTTTTAACGGATCACGTAGGGCAGCAGGCCCATGAAGCGGGCGCGCTTGATCGCCTGGGCGAGTTCGCGCTGCTTCTTGGCCGAAACGGCCGTGATACGGGAGGGCACGATCTTGCCGCGCTCGGAAATGTAGCGCGAAAGCAGCTTCGTATCCTTGTAGTCGATCTTCGGAGCATTGGGGCCCGAGAAGGGGCAGGTCTTGCGCCGACGGAAGAAAGGACGACGGCCACCGCCGCCACCAGCACCGCTTGCCATGATTAAGCCTCCTCGCCTTCGCTGGACTCAAATCCGCCGCCATCGCGCTCGCGGCGCTCGCGGTCCTTGCGCTCGTCGCGGTCGCGCTTCTGCATCATCACGGACGGCTCGGTCTCGAGTTCATCCACGCGGATGGTCATGAAGCGGAGAATATCTTCGCTGATGCGCATCTGACGCTCCATCTCGGCGACCGCCTGGGCGGGAGCGTCGAGGTTGAACATCGTGAAGTGCGCCTTGCGGTTCTTCTTGATACGGTAGGCGAGGGACTTCACGCCCCACATCTCGGTCTTCTCGACCTTGCCACCATTCTGCTCGATGACCGCCTTGTACTGGTCGACCATCGCTTCGACCTGCTGGGACGTGACGTCCTGGCGAGCCAAAAAGACATGCTCGTAGAGAGGCATAATGGGCCTTTCTCAGGTTTGAGTTGAGCCCGGGTGCTCCTTTCGGGAGCGTCACGGGCCGGTTTCGCGCGTCCGATCGGCGCCAAGCCCTTCGAGCCTGCAAGGCCCGAGCGGTTGTCGAAGGCGGAGACACGGGACGACGGGTCCGAAAACCCTGCATGGCCAAGCCATGCCGTCCGTTCAGCCCCCGGCCGGAGCGAACGCGAAGCGGGGTCCATAGTAGGTTTTCGGCGTGAATGCAAGACAACCGGCGGTCATTCGGGGGCTGTAGCGGGGCCCGACCGGAAAGACATGCAAAGTGGGCACCCTATCACCATGGGCGTTCCAAGAGACAGAACGCCGGCTGCGTTTTTCCCGCAAAGCGTGGCGGCTATAGGCTCCGGACTCGCCTGCGACGGTCCGGAATGACGGGTAAGGAGGAGTTTGGTGGTTGAAAGGGCCGGCGGATGCTCATCCCTCCCTAGCCAAAACATTGCGCTCGGCTAAAACAGGAGCATGACAGTTCCTCCTCTCCGCCTCGGCATCAATATCGACCATGTCGCCACTGTCCGGAACGCCCGCGGCGGGCCGCATCCGGACCCGATCCGGGCCGCCCATCTCGCGGTCCTGGCGGGGGCCGACGGGATTACGGCGCATCTGCGCGAGGACCGGCGGCACATCCGCGATGAGGATATGAGGCGTCTGAAGAGGCAGCTCTTCGTGCCACTGAATTTCGAGATGGCGGCCACGCCGGAGATGATCGGCATTGCCACGTCCCTGCGTCCCCATGCCGCCTGCCTCGTCCCGGAGAAACGCGAGGAGCGCACGACCGAGGGCGGGCTCGACATCGTTGGTGGTGCGGCCCATCTGCGCCCGGCGATCCAGGAATTGAAAGGCGCGGGGATCCGGGTGTCCCTTTTCGTCGAGCCGGATAGGAACATCATGGATGCTGCCGCCGATCTCGGCGCTCCTGTGGTCGAGCTTCACACGGGAACTTATTGCGAGGCCGTTGCCGAGGGCGACGCGGCCAAGGTCGCTTTTGAACTCGAGCGTCTCCGCACGGCGGCGGCCCATGGCGCGGCGATCGGCCTCGAAATCCATGCCGGCCACGGATTGGACCTCCGCTCGGTCGGGCCGGTGGCCGCCATCCCGGAGATTGCGGAGCTCAATATCGGCCATTCCATTATCGGCGAGGCAATCTTCCTTGGGCTGGACGAAGCGGTCCGCGCGATGCGCGTCGCCATGGACGAGGGACGGCTGCAGGTGGACGCCGGCTCCGGCGCAGCGACGGCCCGGTAGGCGCATGATCGTCGGGATCGGTTCCGATCTGTGCGATATTCGCCGCATCGAGCGCTCGCTCGCGCGTTTCGGCGATCGCTTCACCCATCGGATCTTCACGGAGGGCGAGCGGGCCCGGAGCGACCGGCGCGCGGCCCGTGCCGCGTCCTATGCGCGGCGCTTCGCCGCTAAGGAAGCCTGCGCCAAGGCCCTCGGCACCGGCATGAGCCACGGCGTGTTCTGGCGGGACATGGAGGTGGTCAATCTCCGGGGTGGCAAGCCGACCTTCCGACTGACGGGAGGGGCCCTCGTCCGGCTCGAAGAGCTGATCCCGGACGGACACGTGGCGGTCGTTCACGTCTCGTTGACCGACGACCCGCCGATCGCGCAGGCCTTCGTAATCATCGAAGCCATCCCCATAAAGTAAATCGGCCGCGTTGCGACAGGACGCGCCATGGGCTAGACCGCCGCGACGACTTGAGACGGCTCTCCAAGCCTTTCCCTCCTCAAGCATGGATCGACAGACGTGAACGAAAACGCCAAGAAATTTACCGGCGAGACCGTCAAGAAGGACGAGAGCGGCATCTGGGAGACCATCAAGGTCATTCTCCAGGCGCTCCTGATCGCGGTGGTCGTGCGCACCGTCCTGTTCCAGCCCTTCAACATCCCCTCGGGCTCCCTGATCCCGACCCTGCTGATCGGCGACTATCTCTTCGTCTCGAAATACGCCTACGGTTATTCGAAGCATTCGATCCCCTTCAGCCCGCCGCTCTTCTCCGGCCGCATCTTCGGCTCGCAGCCCAAGCGCGGGGACATCGCGGTCTTCAAGCTGCCGAAGGACAATTCGACCGACTACATCAAGCGCGTGATCGGCCTGCCCGGTGACAAGATCCAGGTCATCGCCGGCGTCCTGCATATCAACGGCAAGCCCGTGGAGCGCCAGCGGGTCGAGGATTACAAGACCACCGACCTGTATGGCCGCACCGTCTCGGTGCCGCAGTACAGGGAGACCCTCCCGAACGGCGTGAGCCATTTCGTGATCGAACGCGACGGCGACCGGGGTTACTGGGACAACACGGAGGTCTATACCGTGAAGCCCGGCTACTATTTCATGATGGGCGACAACCGGGATAACTCCACCGACTCCCGGGACGAAGCGAATGTGGGCGAGGTTCCGGCCGAGAACCTGGTGGGCCGCGCCGAGATCATCTTCTTCTCCATTGACGAGGACGCCTCGCTCTGGCGGCCCTGGGAGTGGCCCAGCCATATCCGGTGGAACCGGATGTTCGAGCGGATCCGCTGAGACAGTGGCCCGCCGTACCGCCCAGCCCGATAAGCTCCAGGAGACGCTCGGATACCGCTTCGAGCGACCCGAGCTGCTGACGGAGGCGCTGACCCACGTGAGTGCCCCGGACGCGGGCGGACAGAGCTACCAGCGCCTCGAATTTCTCGGCGACCGGGTCCTCGGCCTCATCGTGGCAGAAATGCTCTATGACTCCTTTCCCGGTGCTCCCGAAGGCGAGCTTTCCCGGCGGCTGGCCGAGCTCGTGCGGCGCGAAAGCTGCGCCGAGGTCGCTGTCGCCTGGAATATCGGGCCCTATCTCAAGCTCGGCGCCGGCGAAGCGCAATCGGGGGAGCGTCGGAACCAGACCATCCTGGCCGATGTCTGCGAAGCCATTATCGGGGCGGTGTTTCTCGATGGTGGCTACGAGGCGGCGAAGGTTCTGGTCGAGACCGCGTTCAAGGAGCTGCTGCATGCTCCCCGGCGCCCCCTGCGCGATCCCAAGAGCGCTCTGCAGGAATGGGCGCAGGGCAAGGGACTTCCGCCGCCGACCTATACGGTGGTGGAGCAGACCGGTCCCGATCACGCGCCGAAGTTCCGCTTGATGGTGAAGGTCAAAGGGCACGAAAGCGATTACGGCCTCGGCGCATCGAAGCGCGCCGCGGAACAGGAAGCGGCAAGAAGCCTTCTTCTTCGCGAGGGCGTTTGGACACAGGAAGACCAGGGCCATGGCTGAGGAGATCCCCACGAAAGCAGGCTTCGTCGCACTCATCGGAGCGCCAAATGCCGGCAAGTCGACCCTGTTGAACGCCCTCGTCGGCTCGAAGGTCTCCATCGTCTCGCGCAAGGTCCAGACGACCCGGGCCCTTGTACGCGGCATCGCAATCGAGGGCGAGGCACAGGTCGTGTTCGTCGACACGCCGGGTATCTTCAGGCCGAAGCGGCGCCTCGACCGGGCCATGGTCACCTCGGCCTGGGGTGGAGCAGGGGACGCGGACGTGGTGGCGCTTCTTCTCGACGCGCGGAAGGGCGTGGACGAGGAGGCGGATGCGATCCTGGCGAAACTGCCCGAGCTGAAGCAGCCGAAGATCCTGATCCTCAACAAGATCGACCTTCTCGAACGCTCGAGGCTCCTGGAGCTGGCGGATACGCTCAACAAGCGGGTCGACTTCGCCCATACGTTCATGATCTCGGCGCTCAAGGGCGATGGTGTCGACAAGCTTCGCACCCAGCTCGCGAAAATGATGCCCGACGGTCCCTGGCTCTACCCCGAGGACCAGATCTCCGATGCGCCCCTGCGCATGCTCGCGGCCGAGATCACCCGCGAGAAGATCTATGAGCGCCTGCACGAGGAACTGCCGTATCAGTCCACCGTCGAGACCGACCAGTGGCAGCAGCGGCCGGACGGCTCGGTGCGCATTGAGCAGACGATCTTCGTGGAGCGGGACAGCCAGCGCAAGATCGTGCTTGGCAAGGGAGGGCAGACCATCAAGGCTATCGGCCAGGCGGCCCGCAAGGAGATCGCCGAGATTGCCGAAGCGCCGGTGCACCTGTTCCTGTTCGTGAAGGTCCGCGAGAACTGGGGTGACGACCCGGAGCGTTATCGCGAGATGGGCCTGGAATTCCCACGCGGCTAGCACGGCGGAGAGGGGATTCCGCCCGTAATCCTTCGGAGGCGGCTTTCTCCTCTGGACGCATCCCTCGCAAAGCACCACTATCAGCCTGAAGTCTTCGTTCGGGAGACGGACATGGCCAGCCGCACTGACAGGAAGGCGCAAAGGCGCCTCGCGGCCATTCTCGCTGCCGACGTGGCGGGCTATTCAGGGCTCATGTCTAAGGACGAGGAGGGGACTCTCACTCGCCTCAGGGAGCTTCGTCGCGAACTGATCGTGCCGACGATACGCGCCCATCAGGGACGGTTGGTCAAAACCGTCGGCGACGGCTTCCTGGTCGAATTTTCGAGTCCCGTCGAGTCGGTACGCTGCGCGGTCGAGATCCAGCAGGCTCTGGCGGCCTCGGCCGGGCAGGATCCGGCCCGTGCCCTGGTCCTCCGCATCGGGATCAATTTCGGCGACATCATCATCGACGAAGACCGGGACATCTATGGCGACGGGGTGAACATCGCTGCCCGCCTGGAGCAACTGGCCGATCCGGGCGGGATCTGCCTCTCCGGAAAGGTCTACGAGGAAGTTCGAGACAGGCTGCCCTACGAATTCGCGGATTGGGGTGAGCGGCAGATCAAGAACATCGTCCGGCCTGTCAGGGTCTATTGCCTCGGCCAGGGCTGCCTGATGCATGGGACTGCGGAGGCGCTGGAAACCCGCCCGGAGATGGCCTTGCCGGACAAGCCGTCCATCGCAGTCCTCCCGTTCAGCAATATCGGCAACGATCCGGAGCAGGAACATTTCGCGGACGGCATCGTCGAGGACATCACGGCGGCCCTGTCGCGGGTGCGCTCGTTCTTTGTGATCGCGCGCAACTCCACCCTTGTCTACAAGGCACGGCAGGTCACCGTGCAGCAAATCAGCCGCGAACTGGGTGTTCGCTATGTCCTGGAAGGCAGCGTGAGGCGGGCGGGCAAGCGGCTCCGCATTACGGCCCAGCTCATCGACGCAACCACGGGCAACCATCTCTGGGCCGAGCATTTCGATGGCGTCGAGGAGGACGTATTCGACTTTCAGGATCGCATCACCACCAGCGTCGTGGGAGCGATCCAGCCCTCCATCCGGGCTGCGGAAATCGAACGGGCAAAACGCAAGAGGCCGGGGAGCCTGGGCGCTTATGACCTTGTCATGCAGGCGCTGCCGTCGATCTGGGCACTGGAGCGGTCCGCAAACCTGGAGGCAACCGAACTGCTCGAACAGGCCCTGCGCCTCGATCCCAATTATCCGCTTGCGCTGTCGCTGGCCGCGTGGTGCCGGGGCCAGCGGGTCGTCTATAACTGGTCCACCGATATCGAAGCCGATCGGCGAGAGACCCTGCGGCAGGCCCAGATCGCCGCGGTCCTCGCTGCCGACGATCCCTTCGTTCTGACCGTGCTGGGGGCGGCGCTCACGATCACCCATGAGTTCCCGCGCGCCGCCACGATGCTCGACAGGGCTCTGGCGCTCGACCCCAACTCGGCATGGGCCTGGAACCGGAGCGGGTGGCTGAGGAACTATCTGGAGGATCCTGAAACCGCTATCGAGCATTTCGAGCGCTCGCTCCGCCTCAGCCCCTTCGATCCGATGTCCTTCAATGGCATCATGGGTATCGGCTGCGCCCATTTCGTCGCGGAGCGATACGGCCTGGCGGCGCAATGGCAGGAAAAGGCGCTCGTCGAAAGTCCGTCGTCCGTGTGGATCCTGCGAACGCTCGTGCCGAGCTATGCCTTGTCCGGGCAGATGGACAGGGCGCGGGAGGGGGTCAGGGAACTCCTCGAGGGCTATCCCGGGATAACCATTTCCGACATCGTCCGGGCGCTGGTCTTCGGCCCGAAGGTGCAGCAGCATATTGTAGAAGGCCTGCGCCTCGCCGGGCTGCCGGAATAGGAGCGTTGCCGGGGAAGCGCCGGTCGGTGCTACAAGCGATACGCCGTCCGCAGGCCGCCCCAATGGCGCCCAAGGATCCGGATCGGAGCATCGACCTCCTGCATCAGAACGACGTTGCCGCCGCCCATGTCTCGGGCATAGGCCTGGACGACGAAGGGCCGCGTGGACCGGGCCGCGGTGATGCCTGCCCGGTCGTCGAAGATCCGCTTGTTTCGTGCGTTGGCGGCGTTCCAGATGGGATCGTCGGGCCGCTGGGCCTGGGAATAGACCCGATTATGGACGGGAATATAGCCGTTACGGTCGATCCCCAGGCAGAATGCCATCTTGGGATCCGACGCCAGCACGGGCTCGATGAGAGGCGGGAGAAGGCGCTCGAGCACTGCCAGATAGGCCGTGTCGTACTGGACGGGATTCGTTCCAGGCACGGCGAGGTAGTCCGTATCAAAAATCGCCTCTCGTGAGAGGGCTCCCTCTGCGAGGGCCCCTTCGAAGAGCGCTTCCACTCGCCGCGCGGTTTCCTGTGCGAGCACAATGCGTGGCCGGTAAGTTGCTTCGACCTCCGCGACAAAGACATCGATCCGGGCCCGACCGGCGTCATCGAGGTCGACGAAGGCGCAATGGTGCCCCATGGCGCTTGTGGCGACGATCCGCACCTTGACCTGTCCCACGCCGCGAATGTCGAGATCCGCCCTGAGTCCGGGCTCGATCGAGGTATCGGAAACTCCCGCCAGCAGCACGCCGCCCGCGCTGGCATCGACCGTGCGAGTGGCGAGGCTGCGTCCCTTCACGAGAAGGGTGGCCGGACGGTCGACTGGGAACCGGTCCGATTGCCGCCTGTCCCCGATCTCGCTCTGCCGGACGACCGTGACGAACCTCTGCCCCAGGGCCTTGGCGAGCGTATCCGCGGCCTTCGCGGCCTGATCGGCGCGGTGGGCGAGATTGCTTGCGTCAAGGGAAATCCGGTCGACTTCCGCGGCCCGTTCGCTGACTTCGGCGACCGTGGCGGAGGTGGCGCTCGCAAGCCGCGCCACCTCGCCGATGGCAGAGTCCTGCTCTCCGACCGCCTGCCGCACGGTGTCGAAGACAGGCTGCACGTCCTCGACGACATGCGTGATTTCCGTGACCGCCTCAGTCGATGCCTTCGCGGTATCACGCAGCCGCGCGATGCGCAGGCGGATATCGTCGGCGGCATTGCTTGTTTCGACGGAGAGCGCCTTCACCTCACCGGCGACGACGGCAAAGCCGCGCCCCGCCTCGCCTGCACGGGCGGCCTCGATGGTGGCATTGAGCGCGAGCAGGTTGGTCTGGCGCGCGACGGCGGAGATCGTATCGACGATGCCGACGATCTCGGCGGTCGCCGTGGCCAGCTCGGCGATCAGCTGGCTCGCCTTCTGGGCGGCATGCACCGCGTCACCGATGCGGGCGCTGGCGCGATCCATGGCACGACCGATCTCGGTCGAGGTGGCGGTGAGCTCCTCCGTCGAGGAAGCAAGCGAAAGGGTTTCCCCGGAAGCGGATTGCCCCGATGCCGCCAGCTCACTTCCGTGGGACCGGATCGTGGCAAGGTCATGCTCGACAGCCGCAACATCCGCCGCAGCCTCGGCGATCGCCTGTGTGACGCCGGTGATGGCCTTGAGGACGTCAGCCTCGAGCCCGTCGACCGCCTCCGTCTCAAGATGGGGTTTGCGAGACTCCGGGAGCGACGGCGGAGGCGCCACCGTATCGACGCTGAGGTCTGGCGTGACCGGGTGTGGCGTGCGTCGCAAAAGACCCAGCATTGTTCAATTCTCGTAGTTAACGGCGTTAACCCAACGTCAGTTCAAATGGTTAAATAAAGAAGAACACCAACTATTCGCCAAAAGTCTTAAGAGGTCTTGGCCCCCAGGAAAGTGATCGCCCGGCAACGACAGGCCGTTGCCGGGCGATGGGACTTCTGAAGCTTGCGGTCTATTGATGGGCCTGGTTCTGGCCCTGGAGCAGCGGGGTGATCCGCCTGATCGTGACACGGCGATTTCGACGCTCGGGACCTTGTGTATCCACCTTCAGATACTGCTCGCCATAACCCTGCGTGGTCAGGTTCTCGGCGGGAAGGCCGAAACGCTGGGTCAGGATGGTCGCCACCGTCTCGGCGCGCCGGTCGGACAGGGTGAGGTTGTCCTCGTCGGCTCCCACGGCATCGCTATGGCCCTCCACGAGGAAGACCTCGTTCGGATTTCGCGAGAGAGCACTCCGGATGGCCTGGGCAATTCCCGTCATGGCTCCGATCTGGGCTTCGGGCAAGGACCAGGAACCGGTGTCGAAGGTGACGGTGTCGAGGTCGACCCGGCGCATCCGCTCGCGCAGGGGCTCGCTCTGGCGGATCTCGTCGAGGGTATAGGCCCGCTCGATTCGGTCGACCGGTGGGGCGGTGAACGCCTGGACCAGGTCTTCCTCCGAGGCGTCCTCCACATCGACGATGTACTCCTCCCGCGGGATCCGCACGACCGGTGGCGGCAACCGGACGACGTCCTCGACGAAGTATCCATCCCTGCGGCGATCCCGGCGGTTGTCGATCAGAACGACTTCCCGGCCGGCCGGTTCGCGCCGGACCCGGCGGATGAGGTTCCCATTCCCGTCGACAACGGTGACGATCTCGGTGCCGTCGGGGCGGCGAACGATCGTCACGTTCTCCGATCCGCGACGCTCCTGGCGGACATCCGCGTCTCGATAGGTGCGCCGGAACCGGTCCGTTTCGTCGTGACGGATGATGACCCGGTCGCCTTCGCGGATAATGGTGCGGTCGCCAGGCTCCTCGATCACGATGCGGCGTCCACCCTCCTCGGTGCGTTCACGCCGGCCCTGGCGGAGCTCATTGATGCTGCCGCGCTGGAAGGCGTCGAAGCTCTGCACGTCCCGGTCCGGGCGGCGCGCCTCGGTGGGTCCGCCGGAGGGCGGCGCCTGAAGGGTGCGCTGCTGCGGCGCGGGCTCGCCTGGCGCTGGCGCCGGCTGGAGGCTCTGCTGAGGCGGGGCTGGGGCGGGCGCGGGCGTTGGAGTTGCGGACGGGGCAGGAGCGGGCGCCAGGGTCCGTTGCGGCGCCTGAGGGGCCGGAGCCGATTTCTGTGCCGGGGCCGATTCCGCCGGCGCGGCCGGGGGTGTACTGGGCGCGGAACGCAGGGACGGTGCCGAGCTTGGACTGGTCTGAGGCGAGGCTTTTTCCGCCGGAGGCGTGGCTCGGCCCGCAGGCGTCTGGCGACGAGGTTCTTCCGTAGAGGAAGGAGAGGGAGAAGCCGGGCCACGATCCGGCCCTGTGCGGGGCCGCTCCTGCGGGCGTTCGGGTGCGGTCTGCTGCGTTGCGGGCCGCTCCACAGGCCGCGATTCGGGACGGTCCGGGGACGGGCGGCCGGGCTGTGGCATCGGCGCTATCGCCGGAGGCGCCGGCCTCTGAGCAGGAGAGCCTGGTTCGCTTGGCGGCCGTGCGGCTTCCGGGTTTTCACGGCCAGGCGCGGCGCGCGACGGCCGGGGGGCTTCCTGAGCCGGGCGCTGCGCCTCGTCCCCACGGCCTCCCGGCCCACGGTCACGGCCCGGCGGGCCGCGGCGCTGGGGACCGGTCTCATCCGAACCGGGCTGGTCCGAGCCTGGGCGGGGGCGCGGCGGCAACTCGCCCGGCGCGCCCTGGGCGAGGACCAAAGGCTGGGCAAGCTGTTGCGGCAGAGGTGAACCCACCGACGAAAAGGCAATGAAGGGCAGCGCGGTGCCGGCGAGAAGCAGTGATGATAATTTCATAGTCCCATTTCATGGTTGTTATGGGGAATGTCGGACGGAAATACGAAGCTGGACGATTGGTTCCATTTTGTGGCCGTGGCGGGGCACGGCAGAGCTTGTGAAAAACCGCACCGATGTTCTTGAAAAAACTGGCAGATCGACCGCTCAGTCACTACATTGGAAGTCCAGGAACCCCCGGATTTCGGAAGCAGTCCCAGCCCATGCAATGGACCGATGAGGGCATTGTCCTCGGTGTGCGCAGGCACGGAGAATCGAGCGTCATTCTCGAAGTGATGACGCGTGAACACGGCCGCCATCTCGGCCTCGTTCATGGTGGTCGATCCAGAGCCCTGCAGCCCGTCCTGCAACCGGGCAACAGCGTTCATGCGACGTGGCGCGCCAGACTCGACGAGCATCTGGGGACCTTCCAGGTGGAGGGGCTGAACATGCGGGCGGCCCTGTTCATGGGCTCTTCACTGGCCCTTTACGGCCTTGCGACGATGGCCCACCTTCTGCGGTGCCTGCCTGAACGGGATCCTCACCCGGCGCTCTATGAAACCCTGGCTGTGCTGGTCGACCATTTGGGCGATCGCGATCTGGCGCCGGCGCTCTTCGTGCGTTTCGAGCTGGCCATGCTGGCCGAGCTGGGCTTCGGGCTCGACCTGACATCCTGCGCCGCTACGGGCGTGCGCAGCGACCTCACCTATGTGTCCCCGAAGAGTGGCCGGGCCGTGAGCGCCGCCGCAGGTGAGGCCTATAAGGACCGCCTGCTCAGGCTGCCGGGCTTCCTGATCGGCCAGACGCGGGCCAACCGGCCCCATGGCTCGGATGTCCGCGACGGATTTGCACTCACGGACTTCTTCCTGCATCAGAATGTCTTCGATCCCCGGGGGCAAGCGGCTCCCGAGGAGCGGGCGCGTTTCGTCGCATTGGCGACCGCCGAGGACGACTAGGTTTGTTTCTGTTATGTTCTCATCTACAACGATGGGGAACCGATTCGCTTTTGGGGAACATTGCTCATGGGTAAGCCCGTCAATCCGCCGACAGGCGGCGAGATTGAAAGCATTCATCTCAAGGATGCGCTGGAAGAGCGCTATCTCGCCTATGCGCTGTCAACGATCATGCATCGGGCACTGCCGGATGCGCGGGACGGGCTGAAGCCGGTCCATCGCCGCATCCTGCACGCCATGCGCCTGTTGCGGCTGGATCCTCGCTCTGCGCCGAAGAAATGCGCCCGTATCGTCGGCGACGTCATGGGCCAGTATCATCCACATGGCGACCAGTCGATCTACGATGCCCTCGTGCGCATGGCCCAGGATTTCGCACAGCGCTATCCGCTGGCGGAGGGGCAGGGCAATTTCGGCAATATCGACGGCGATAACGCGGCGGCCATGCGCTACACGGAGGCACGGCTGACCGAGGTCGCGCGCCTGCTGCTCGACGGCATCGACGAGGACGCGGTCGATTTCCGCGAAACCTACGACCAGGCGAACGAGGAGCCGGTGGTGCTCCCGGCGGCGTTCCCGAACCTTCTGGCGAACGGGTCGCAGGGCATCGCCGTCGGCATGGCGACCTCGATCCCGCCCCACAATGCGGCCGAGCTCTGCGACGCGGCGCTTCACCTCATCGGCCGTCCCAAGGCGACATCCGAGGAGCTGGTGCAGCAGTTCGTACAGGGGCCCGATTTCCCGACCGGCGGCATCATCGTCGATGCTCCGGATTCGATCGCCGAGACCTACCGCACCGGGCGCGGCTCGTTCCGCGTCCGTGCACGCTGGGCCAAGGAGGATCTCGGCCGGGGCAACTGGCAGATCGTCGTCTCCGAAATACCGTATTCGGTGCCGAAGTCGCGTCTGATCGAGAAGATCGCCGAGCTCCTGCAGGAGAAGAAGCTACCGCTCCTGGCAGATGTCCGCGATGAATCCGCGGAGGATGTGCGTGTCGTGCTCGAGCCACGCGCGAAGACCGTCGATCCGATCATCCTCATGGAATCGCTCTTCAAGCTCACCGAGCTCGAGAGCCGTGTTCCGATGAACGTGAATGTTCTCGCCGGCGGCAAGGTGCCGAAGGTGCTGGGTCTTGCCGAATGCCTGCGCGAATGGCTCGACCATCGCCGCGAGGTCCTGATCCGCCGTTCGAGCTTCCGGCTCGCCGCCATCGACAGGCGTTTGGAGATCCTCGGCGGTCTGCTTATCGTCTACCTCGACCTCGACCGGGTGATCAAAATCATCCGCGAGGACGACGAGCCGAAGCAGGAACTGATGCGGGTCTTCAAGCTCACGGAGATCCAGGCCAACGCAATCCTCGACACGCGCCTTCGCTCCTTGCGCAAGCTCGAAGAGATGGAGCTGAAGCGCGAGCAGAAGAGCCTCCAGGACGAGAAGGCGAAGATCGAGACCCTGCTCGGCTCCGAGAAGGTGCAGTGGAAGACGGTCGCCAACGAAATCAAGGAGGTGCGCAAGACCTTCGGGCCCGACACGGCGCTGGGGAAGCGCCGCACCACCTTCGATCAGGCGCCGGATACCTCGGACATCGACTTCGCGGAGGCCATGGTCGAGCGCGAGCCGATCACGGTCATCGTCTCCGAGAAGGGTTGGATCCGCGCCATGAAGGGCCATGTGGCCGATCTTTCCGGCGTGCAGTTCAAGGGTGACGATGCCCTCAAGACGGCGTTCTTCGCGGAGACCACGTCGAAGATCATCGTGGTGGCGACGAACGGGCGTTTCTTCACCTTGGATGCCTCCAAGCTTCCGGGCGGGCGCGGATTCGGGGATCCGATCCGTCTGACGGTCGATCTCGAGGAAGGCGCCGACTTCATCGCCGCGTTCCCCTATAGGGCCGGTTCGAAGCTCCTGGTGGTCGGCAGCGACGGCCGCGGTTTCCTGGCACCGACGGACGACATCACCGCGAACACGCGCAAGGGCAAGCAGATCCTCAACCTCGATGCTCCGGCCCAGGCCGTGGTCTGCACGGAGGGCGAGGGCGACCACGTCGCCATCATCGGCGAGAACCGCAAGCTCCTGATCTTCCCGGTGAAGCAGGTGCCGGAAATGACGCGGGGCAAAGGCGTACGCCTGCAGCGCTACAAGGACGGCGGAGTCTCCGATGCGAAGGTCTTCAAGTTGAAGGAAGGCCTGACCTGGAAGGATACCGCCGGCCGCACCTGGACCGTGGCCAAGGAAGACCTGCGCGACTGGATCGCCAACCGCGCCGAAGCCGGCCGCCTGCCGCCGAAAGGCTTCCCGAAGAGCAACAAATTCGGGGAGTAGGATCGGGCCTGTCCGGATCCGCACCGTCATTCCGGGACAGCGCCTGACGCTGGGCCCGGAATGACGATGGACGGTCGTAGGCTTCCCCTGTTTTTGACGCCATTCATCCGAAAGAGCACACACGCCCCTCTGTTCAGAGGGCTCGCTCAGCAGGGATTTCCGATAAGGAAAGCGCCGTGCGTCGCCCGGATCAGGTTGACGGCTGCTCCGGCAACGGTGCCAGCCGAGGGATCAGGGATCCGGTGGCCTCGCTTGAAAGGATAGCCCGATGACCGCTCGCCCGTTGCTTGTCGCAGCTGTGCTCCTCTTTCCCCTGGCGGCGACCTCCCATGCGGCGGCACATTCTTTGCCGGCCGAAGCCGCGATCAATCCTGTCGCTCGCACCCAGAATGCCGTCGCCGCGACACCCGGTGAAAGCCGCGTGGCCGGACGCGGGCGTTCGCAAGGGGCTCCGGCCTCCCGGCCGGCCAGGAGGAAGCACCCGGTCAACAGGTCCCAGGACAACGGCTGAAGATCGACACAGGAAGACGGCGCCCGTGCGCCGGCGTCGCGCGAGCGACGGCATAGGCGGACACTGCCGTCTTAATCGACCCGCACCCAACCGGGGGCGAGCAGGCGCTCCTGAGGCTTGAAGCGGGCCTTGTAGCCCATCTTCTTCGAGCCCTCGACCCAGTAGCCGAGATACAGATAGGGCAATCCCATGGCCCTGGCCCGCGCGATATGGTCGAGGATGATGAAGGTGCCGAGGCTGCGGCTCTGAAGGTCGGGGTCGTAGAAGGAGTAGACCATCGAGAGGCCGTCGCTCATCTCGTCGGTCAGGCAGACGGCAATGAGATCGCCCGTACCCTTTCCCGTGATGCCGCTGTCGATGCCGCGGCGGCGGTACTCGATGATCCGCGTGTCCACATGGCTGTCCTCGACCATCATGGAATAGTCCAGCACCGTCATGTCGGCCATGCCGCCATCGGCGTGGCGGGCATCGAGATAACGGCGAAACAGCGAATATTGCTCGGAGGACGGCCGGTTCGGCAGGGCGTGTCCGATCAGGTCGCTGTTCTCGCGGAGCACACGCCGCAGGTTCGCGGAAGGTTGAAACTCGTCGACGATGACGCGGACCGATACGCAGGCGCGGCACGTGTCGCAGGCGGGACGGTAGGCGATGGTCTGGGAACGACGGAAGCCGCCCTGCGTCAGGATCTCGTTGAGTTCGCGGCCGCGTCGCCCGACGATGTGGGTGAACACTTTCCGCTCCTCCTTGCCGGGCAGGTACGGGCACGAGGACGGAGAGGTCAGGTAGAATTGCGGTGCGTCGCGAGGCTGACTCGTCAAGCTTTTATTGCCCCATGGAGGAACCTTGAGCGTCGACTCAACGCCCAAGGATAACATTGGTGCCAGCGGCGTCCACAAAAAGGGGCCGCAGGCAAAATGCCCCGATTGCCGCAGGCCTGGTCGGTCAGCCGCGAACGACCATCATTCCTGTGACGAGGTCCCGGATGAAGCGGCGGTCGTCGCGGGCAAGCCCGACGATGACGTCGCAGGCCCAGAGCAGGAAAGTGGAGATCGCCACATAGAAGAGAAGGGCATGGACCGCCGCCGCGAGCATGCTCACGGGCCGGCCCGTGTCCGGATCGACGACGCGCAACCCCATGGCGCGCATGCCGACCGTGGCCTGGGAAGACCCGCCCACCGTCAGCGCGTTGTAGAGCACGAAGGTCAGGCCGGCGATGGGGAGGCCGATTGCGAGAACGAGCCAGGTGAGTCCGAGCGTGAGTGGCCCCAGGACGACCAGGGCGAGGCAGACCAGCACGAACCAGAACGAAATCACGACGAGATCGATCAGGTAGGCCCAGAACCGGCGGCTGATCACGCCCTCGGTCGCATAGCGCTCGTAGACATAGGCCGTCGGGTTGATGGTCGGTACGGGCCGCATGGCCATGGATGGCTCCTCTCAGTAGGCGGTCTCCGACAGGCAGTGGGAATCGATCCGTCTCGGAGCGAGTCCGTCCGCCGCCAGGGCTTCGAATATCTCCCATGTATGTTGTCTGTCACGGGTTTCGATAGTGATGTCGATCGAAACGCCCTTGGCGGGCACATCGAGGAAAAGCCGCCCGTGGGATACTTCGAGAATATTGGCGCCGAGATCCCCGAGCCGGGTCGCCACCTTCCCGAGAAGACCCGGGCGGTCGTTCGACGTGATGCGGAACGACGTGATGCGCTCGTCCCGCTCCAGTTCGCGCACCATCACGGAAGCGAGAATGCGCGCGTCGATGTTGCCGCCGCACAGCACGAGGCCGACCCTCTTGCCCTTGAACCGGTCGGGCTGGGAGAGCATGGCGGCAAGACCCGCCGCGCCCGCCCCCTCGGCCATGGTTCGCTGCAGGGTGGCATAGGCGTTGACCGCCCGTTCGATCAGAGGTTCCTCGACCAGGATGATGTCGGAGACGAGTTCCTTGACGATGGGAAGCGGCAATTGTCCCACGGCCTTGACCGCGATGCCTTCGGCAAGGGTCGCTCCGCCGATCGGGCGGTCCTCGTGGCGGATCGCATTCTGGAAGGAAGGATAGAGCGCCGCCTCGACGCCGATGATTTCGACCGAGAGTTTCAGAGCCTTGGCAGCGACAGCGATGCCCGAAATCAGCCCGCCGCCGCCGATGGGGACCACGATCTGGTCGAGGTCGGGAGCATCCTCCAGCATCTCGAGGGCGATGGTGCCCTGGCCGGACATGACCCTGGCATCGTCGTAGGGGTGGACGAAGACGAGCTTCTCCTCGGCCGCGATCTCCCGCGCCCGGTCGGCGGCTTCGTAAAGGGTCTCGCCGTGAAGGATGACGCGGGCACCGTACGAGCGGGTGTTCTCGGCCTTCACCAAGGGTGTGCCCTCGGGCATCACGATGGTGGCGGGAATCCCGAGACGCCGGGCGTGATAGGCCACGGCCTGGGCATGGTTGCCGGCGGACATGGCAATGACGCCGCGCCGACGCTCCTCCGGCGTCAGGCTCTCGAGCTTGACCACGGCGCCGCGCTCCTTGAACGAGCCCGTCGGCTGCATGTTCTCGTGCTTCACGAGGACAGTTGCCCCCGTCAGCTGCGACAGGCGGGGCGAGGGGACGAGGGGCGTTCGCAGCACCTGCCCGCGAATGATGCTCGCGGCGTTCTTCACGTCGTCGATGGTGATGGCATGTTGCGCCAAGGCTTCCTCCGGTTCTTGTCGTTGTTCGTCAAACGGCGCGAGGCGTCAGATCCTTCATGCCGAGCAAGCCGCCCGGACGAAAGATCAGGAAGATCACCAGGGCTGCATAGAGCGCCACGTCGCGAGCCTCGATGGGTAGATAAGCGGACCAGGCCGTTTCGAACAATCCTACCGCAACGCCACCCAGGAGGGCTCCAGGAATTGACCCGATTCCACCGATGATGGCCGCAATCAGCGCCTTCAGCCCGTACTGGAAGCCCCCGGCGAAGCCCAATCCGCCATATTGCGCGACGATCAGCATTCCCGACAGACCAGCCATGGCTCCTGCGAGCGCCAGGGTCTGGACTAGGAGTCGCTCCCCATCGACTCCGAAGAGTACTGCGGCGCGAGCGTCGTCCGCATAGGCCCTCCACGCGAGGCCGAATTCCGTGGCCTTCATGATCCAGATGAGGCTCAGGGATGCGAACAGGCCGATGGCTGCGGTGACAAGGGAGATTGGCGTCAGTGTGACCAGAAAGCCGCCGGCGCGGGCGAGAGGCCATTGCTCCGACCAGACCGGCGGCAGCCACACCGTAACCGGGCTCTGCACGAGCCTGAGATATTCCATCAGGAACAGCGAGAGACCGACGGTCGCGATCAGGCTCGGCTGGGTGCTTGCCGTCCTGATCCGGCCGATGGTGAAATAGCCTCCTACGGCACTGTGGATCGCGCCGGCAAACAGGGCCGCCAGCAACCCCGCGGCGAGCCCAATCACGGGGGCGCCGATGCCGAGGGCGACGGCCACGGCGACACCCGCCACGGTCGCGGCGGAGCCGATGGCGGCGAGTTCACCGAAGGCGAGGTTGATGCGGCCGCTCAGGCCGAAAACCAGGGCGAAAGCGACGGAGAGAAGCGCGTAGATCGCCGTCCGCGGCAAACTGGTGGCCAGCTGCTGCAGGGAATAGGCGGCCTCCCGGGGGATTTCCGCGACCTCGGCAAGGGGTGGGCTGCCAGGATCCCCGGCGACGCCCTCCGGAGTTTCAATGTAGTAATGCTTCAGAAGGTAGAGGCTCGCTCCCGAGATCGGACCTCTCTCGGTGGACAACTCCGTCAGTTCCGCCTTGTTCGGGGACAGTCCCTCGGCAGCAAAGCGGCAAGTGGCGAACCGGTCGAGGAGCGGCCGGTCCGGATATTCTGCTGTGTAGAAGATGACGAGGCTTCGCGGAGCCTCACCCCTCTCCACTTGACGGACGGTGATCCGCGCTCCCGGATTGAGGGCCGGCAGGGCAATCCGGCAGATTCGAGTCTGCTCCGCATCGACGGAAAAGGCGCAGCCGGACAGGAGCGCCAGGGCCAGGCAAAGGAGGGCGAGCCGCCATGCCTGGATCGGACCTGGGCGCGCCATGGGACGAGATCGAACTAAGCCTTGAGCTTCTCGGCCACCCTCGGCGCGAAATAGGTCAGGATGCCGTCGGCTCCCGCGCGCTTGAAGGCGAGGAGGCTTTCCATCATCGCCCTTTCCCCGTCGAGCCAGCCATTCGCCGCCGCAGCCTGGATCATCGCGTATTCGCCCGATACCTGATAAGCGAAGGTCGGAACAGCGAAGGTTTCCTTCACGCGCTGGACGATGTCGAGATAGGGCATGCCAGGCTTGACCATGATCATGTCCGCGCCCTCGTCGAGATCGAGCGCGACCTCGCGCAAGGCCTCGTCGGAATTGCCCGGATCCATCTGGTAGGTCCGCTTGTCGCCCACGAGGGTGGCGCTGGTGCCGATGGCATCCCGGAACGGGCCGTAGAAGGCGGAGGCATATTTCGCGGCATAGGCCATGATCTGCACGTCCTGGAAGCCGGCCTCGTCGAGAGCCTGCCGGATCGCGCCGACCCGGCCATCCATCATATCGGAGGGAGCGATGATGTCGGCGCCCGCTTCGGCCTGGATCAGGGCCTGACGCGCAAGAAGAGCCACAGTCTCGTCATTGAGAATGCGCTCACCCGCCATCACTCCATCGTGGCCGTGGCTCGTATAGGGATCGAGGGCCACGTCCGTGATGATGCCGATCTCGGGTACCGCGCGCTTGATCTCGCGCACCGCGCGGCAGACCAGATTGCGGCTGTTAAGGGAATCCGAGCCCGTCGGATCGCGCAGGGAGGGGTCGGTATTGGGGAACAGAGCCAGCGCCGGAATCCGCAAAGCTGCGGCCCGCTCGGCCTCTCGTACCGCCTCGGCGACGGTGAGGCGCTCGACACCCGGCATGGAGCTGACGGGCTCGCGGCCGCTCGCACCCTCCGACAGGAAAATTGGCCAGATCAGATCGTCGACGGTCAGTACGCTCTCCCGCACGAGGCGTCGCGACCAGTCGGCCTTGCGGTTGCGCCGCAGCCGCTGGGTCAGCGACAGGGACGGGGCAGCGGCGTCGTGGAGGGCGGGGCGATGCAGGGGGGACAGCTTCGACATGGATCCTGGTCCGTGGCCGGCCTCATCCGCCGGCGGGTGGCAGAGGGTTAACACATCTGAGCGAGTCTAAAAAAGGGTTCGGCGTCGCATGTGTGGGTTGCAGTGGAGAAGCCCGCCCATCAGGCTTGATTGACGGCCCCGCGCGCACTTGTTCTAAGCCGTAGCGGGCAGACCGGGAGGGCTTCGATGGACGAGAACGCGGACATCCTTTGTGAGAGGCACGGGGCGGCGGGCCTGATCACCCTTCACCGGCCACGGGCGCTCAACGCCCTCAACCTCGTCATGGTGGAGGAGATGACGCGTGCTCTCGAGGCTTGGGAGAAGGACCCGGCCGTCACGCGCGTCATCGTGACGGGTGCAGGCGAAAAGGCTTTCTGTGCCGGCGGGGATATCCGGCATCTGACCGAGCTCGGACGGGCGAACCGGAAGTCGGAGGCGCTCGAATTCTGGCGGAAGGAATACCGGCTCAACGCGTTGATCAAGCGCTATCCGAAGCCCTACATCTCCCTCATCGACGGAATCGTCATGGGCGGAGGCGTCGGCGTCTCTCTCCACGGCAGGTACCGGGTCGCGGGGGAACGCTACCTGTTCGCCATGCCCGAAGTCGGCATCGGCTTCTTTCCCGACGTGGGTGCAACCTACGCATTGCCGCGGTTGCCCGGGGAAACGGGGATGTATATCGCGCTGACCGGCGAGCGGATCCGCCGCGCGGATGCGGTCATGCTGGGGCTCGCGACCCACGCGATGGACAGCGGCAGGGTCGGGGAGGCGAAGGAAGCCCTCGTGGGCGGTGCGCCGGTGGAGGACACATTGAAGGCCATGGCTGTCGATCCTGGCCCAGCACCGCTGGCGGAGCATCGCGACCTGATCGACCGCTGCTTTTCCGGCCACGACGTTTCGGCGATTCTCCGGAATCTCGACGATGCCGCTGCCAAGGGCTCCGCCTTCGCAGCCGGCCTTGCGGCGACCATGCGGACCAAATCCCCCACGAGCCTTTCCATCGCCTTCGAGCAGGTGCGGCGCGGCCGATCCCTCGACTTCAGCGAGGCCATGAAGGTCGAATTCCGCATCGTGTCGCGAGTTGTCGACGGACACGACTTCTACGAGGGCGTGAGGGCGACCCTGATCGATAAGGACGGAAAGCCGCATTGGCAGCCGAACTCATTGGAGAGCGTCGACAAAGCGGTTATCGAAGGCTACTTCGGCGATTTAGGCGCCGGCGAACTGGAGATTGCCTGATGCCCCGTTCCTCCAGCCAGAAGGGTACGCTCGATCTGGCCAAGGACTACGCGTCCGATCGCATCGAGGAGCGTCCGGCCGCGCAGGGGAGCCTGCGCTGGGGCTTCGTGCTGACCTGGTACATGCGCATCCTCTCGATCCTGTGGATCATGAAGGGCCTGAGCGCCTGGGCCGTGATCCTCGGAATCTGGACGCCTGTAGGGCATTTCGAGGCCCGTACCACCGGATATCAGGCCACCATCATCTATTTCGCCCTGATCGACCTCATCGCTGCCGTCGGACTTTGGATGACGAGCACCTGGGGTGGAATCATGTGGTTGCTGGCGGTCATGAGCCATCTGATTCTCGCGGCATTCTTTCCGAGTGTCGTCTCCAGCGGCATTCTCACGATCGCCTTTTTCCTGACTCTCGTGGCCGTCTATCTTGTCATGGCATGGCTCGAAGCGCAGGAGCAGTGACGGTTAAAGCCGTGAAATAATAAAGACTTGCGATTCGTTTTCTCGGGAGCGATCTCAGGATTTTGATCTCAGATTCGGCGAATGTTCACGGAATAGTGTATCCTCAACGACACAGTGTCGGATAAGATTGGCTTGGGCGGCATGGAAGTAGGAGCGAAGCTGCGGACCGGCTGGATTTGCCATAAAACGGCCCCGATGTTCCCTGTTTTCGATACCGTTCCTTAATTCAATCCCGGCATTTTCCGCTGAGATTGAGAGCCCTGGGAAGTTGATTCCTCTGTTTTCGCGTCTCCACCCCTGCAACAACCGGAAAAGCCTGCGCTCATGTTGTCTCGTCGCACCCTCCTGACCGGATCGCTCGCCCTCGTCTTCACGCCGGCGACGGCAGCCCTGGCTCAGCAAATGGCTGGGAACCAGGCCGAGTGGTCGCAGAATTACGAAGCCGTTTCGCGGACCCGCATCCAGCGCACGACGACGCCGATGCTGTCGGCCGATACCCTCGGCGCCACGGAGCAGATGATCGCGCGCTACCGGGATATTTCCGCACGCGGTGGTTGGCAGCCCGTTCGCGGTGTCGATGGAATGCGGGTCGGCTCCAAGAGCCCGGCGGTGATGGCACTGCGCCAGCGCCTGATCATCACCGGCGACCTCGACCCGGCAGCCGGCGAATCCCCGGTCTACGATTCCTATGTCGAGGCCGGTGTCCGCCGCTTCCAGGCCCGGCACGGCCTCAGCTCGACCGGCACCATGACCGCTGCGACGGTGGCAGCGATGAACGTGCCGGTCGATGTCCGCATTCGCCAGCTCGAGATCAACGTGGTCCGCCTGCGCAGCTTCTCGGGCAATCTCGGCAACCGTTACGTCAGCGTGAACATTCCCGCCGCTCTCGTCGAGACGGTGGAGGGCGGTGCTGTCCATACCCGCCATGCCGCGGGCGTGGGCAAGATCGACCGCCAGTCTCCGATCATGAATGCGAAGGTGCAGGAGGTGAATTTCAACCCCTTCTGGACCGTTCCGGCCTCCATCATCCGCAAGGACCTGATCCCGAAGATGCAGAAGGAGCCGAACTACCTGACGGAAAACAAGATCCGCATCTTCAACGGGAATACGGAGCTGAGCCCGAGCCAGGTCAATTGGTTCTCCGACGAGGCGACCCGCTACCGCTTCCGCCAGGATCCGGGCGGCGAATTGAACTCGATGGGCTTCGTGCGCATCAACATCCCGAACCCGCACGGGGTTTATATGCACGACACGCCGTCGAAGGGTATCTTCGGCGACGATTTCCGCTTCGTGTCCTCCGGCTGCGTGCGCGTGCAGAATGTCCGCGACTACATCGAGTGGCTGCTGAAGGACACGCCCGGCTGGAGCCGCGAACAGATCGACGCCGCCTTCAAGTCCGGTGAGCGGATCGATGCGCGGCTGTCTCAGCCTGTCAACATCTACTGGGTGTACATCACCGCCTGGGCGACCCCGGACGGCCTCGTCCAGTTCCGTGACGACATCTACAACAAGGATGGCCTCGGAAGCTCGATCCCCGTGGCAAGCCGGGTCCCGAACGAGCCCGACCAGGAGATGTTCCTGCAAAACTGAGGGTGGGGGGTACATGTCCACCTGACGGGTCGTCCCGTCAGGTGTCGCCCCGCAGGAGAGGCGCCTGCCTCTCGACGAGTGAAAGGATCGCGTCCGCGGCTGTCCGCACGGCTGGGACGGTGCGTGCATCCGGCCTCATCACCAGCCAGAGTTCGCGCGTCAGGACGCAAGGGGCGGAACAGCGGACGAGTCCCGTTTCCGGTTGCGCAAGATAGCTCGGCAGCAAGGCGACGCCGATGCCAGCCACTGCCGCTGCCAATTGAATCGTGTGGCTGCTTCCGCGAAAGACGATATGTCGTGGCGCACCGTGGCTTGTTAGCCAGAGTGCTTCCGGCAGATGGCGTTGGGCTTCATCGAAGCCGATGTAGTCCCAGCTCTGCGGATCACTGCCCGTCCGCTCCAGATAGGCGGAGGCGGCGTAGAGGCTGTAACCCAGAATGGCGAGCCTCCGGGTCAGCGCCTCATCGCCCTCGGGACGGGCGAGCCGCAAGGCCAGATCGGCCTGCCTTCGCGCCAGGCTGGCATTCATCGGGCTGGCGATCACCTCGATGGCAATCCCTGGGTGAGTTCTCCGCAACTCACCGAGACGCGGCACCAGAAAGCGCTCAGCCAGAGCGGGCGTCGCCGCGATACGGACGGAGCCGCTCAAGCCTTTCAACGATCGAGCCTGGTCGACCAGACCCACGGCAGCCTTCTCCATCGCGCGCGCATCCTCCAGGATCCGCTCGCCAGCAGCAGTCAGCACGTAGCCGTCGGGACGACGTTCGAACAGAGGCTGTTCCAGGGTCGCCTCGAGATGGGCAAGCCTGCGCGACACGGTCGCGTGATTGACCCGAAGGCTCCGCGCCACGCCGGACAGGGTGCCTTGTCGCGCGAGTTCGCCAAAGAAGCGGATATCGTCCCAATCGAGACTTGTGCGTTTTTGATCAGACATCGTGCGAAGATAGATAATTTTCGCGCAAGATACCATGCGCGAGGATTGGGGCGTCGAAATCCTGAACGGAGGAATCCTGTGACTGACATTCCGAAGACACTTCTCGAGATCGCGGGCGCCCCGCGCGACGCTAGCCCCCTCGATCGCTCTGTCCTCGTGATCGTGGACGCACAGCTCGAATACACGATCGGCAAGCTGCCTCTCGCCGGCGTCGAGGCCGCCATCGAGGAGGCCGCGCGTCTGCTGTCGCGAGCGCGGGCGCACCATGTCCCGGTGATCCACGTGGTTCAGCATTCGAGTCCGGGGCGACCCCTGTTCGATCCCACGACGCCCTTCGCCGAAATCGATCCGCGTCTCGCTCCCCGTGAGGGGGAGGCAATCGTGATCAAGACGCTGCCCAATTCCTTCGCGGGCACGACTCTATCCGCAGATCTGAAGGCTATCGCCCGGGAGACCGGCCGCGGCGAGCTGATTCTCGCGGGCTTCATGAGCCATATGTGTATCAGTGCGACGGCGCGGGCGGCCCTGGATCTCGGGATCCGTACGACGATCGTCGCCGCCGCGACGGCCAGCCGTGACCTCCCGGACCCCCTCGGCGGGATCATCCCGGCCCAAACCGTTCATCGGACGGCGCTGGCCGAACTGGCGGACCGGTTCGCGATCGTGGCAGCGGATACGGATGCCCTGCCGGAAACGCGTCGAAACGCTGCGTGAGATCGTTCTGCCGGTGAAGCGGCCCGTCCCGAGGCGGGCCGTTTTGTCTGTCCGCGCCTCACCTGCTAAAGGGCGAGTCGACGACCGCTGGTGGCCGTCCATCGAAGCACAACAGGCGGCTCACGGGTCATGACGGTCAAAGACAGCAACGGCACCCCTCTGAACGACGGCGATTCCGTCACCCTCATCAAGGACCTCAAGGTGAAGGGCACGTCCGTCACGCTGAAGCGGGGGACGCTGATCAGGAACATTCAGCTCACCGACAACGAGGAGGAGATCGAGGGTCGGGCCGAGAAGGTCAAAGGCCTCGTTCTGAAGACGTGCTTCCTGAAGAAAGCGTGACCTGGGCCAGGATTTCTTCGGGCGGATGGAAGGGGACCGTGATCGCGTCCGGACTTTCGATCGCGTCCCATCCGTCCCATCTAAGGAACACCTGCACTCTCGCGGCAAAGGGCGGCTTGGCGCTCCCGCTCCGCGCGTGATAAAGCCCCTGGCAGGTCGGCGAAGCTCTCCTGAGAGCGGCAGAAGGTTTACATTTCCATGAGCGAAGCGGCACGCAGTCACCTGTCCAACAGCTTTTTCTCGGCAAGCCTCGCCGACAGCGACCCTGAGATCGCCCGCGCCATCGGGCTCGAACTCGGGCGCCAGCGTGAGGAGATCGAGCTGATTGCCTCGGAGAACATCGTTTCGAGGGCGGTCCTGGAGGCCCAGGGCTCGGTCATGACCAACAAATATGCGGAGGGCTATCCCGGCCGCCGCTATTACGGGGGCTGCCAGTTCGTCGACATGGCCGAGGAACTCGCCATCGAGCGCGCGAAGCGGCTGTTCGACTGCAAATTCGCCAATGTGCAGCCCAATTCCGGCAGCCAGGCCAATCAGGCCGTCTTCATGGCCCTCATGAAGCCCGGCGACACCTTCATGGGCCTCGATCTCGCCTGCGGCGGCCACCTAACCCACGGTTCCCCGGTCAACATGTCTGGCAAGTGGTTCAACGTCGTCAGCTACAAGGTCCGCGAGAGCGACCAGATCATCGACATGGACGAGGTCGCGCGTCTGGCCCGCGAGCATAAGCCGAAGGTGATCGTGGCCGGCGGCTCGGCCTATTCCCGGTTCTGGGATTTTGCCCGCTTCCGCGAGATCGCGGACGAAGTCGGGGCCTTCTTCATGGTCGATATCGCCCATTTTGCGGGCCTCGTGGCCGGCGGCGCGCACCCGTCGCCGTTCCCCCACGCCCACGTGGTCACGACCACAACCCATAAGACTCTGCGCGGCCCGCGGGGCGGCATGATTCTCACCAACGAGGAGGATCTGGCCAAGAAGATCAACTCGGCCATCTTCCCTGGTCTCCAGGGCGGCCCGCTCATGCATGTGATCGCGGCGAAGGCGGTGGCATTCGGCGAGGCCCTGCGGCCTGAATTCAAGCTCTATGCCCGCTCTGTCGTCGAGAACGCCAAGGTTCTTGCCGACACCATGGTGTCCAACGGCTACGCCATCGTCGCCGGTGGCACCGACAACCACCTCATGCTGGTCGACCTGAGGCCGAAGAAGCTCACCGGCAAGGCCGCCGAGGCCGCGCTCGGGCGCGCGCACATCACCTGCAACAAGAACGGCGTGCCCTTCGACCCCGAGAAGCCAATGGTGACCTCGGGAATCCGTCTCGGTACGCCGGCGGCGACCTCCCGTGGCTTCGGCGTCGCCGAGTTCCGCCGGGTGGGGGAGCTGATCGTCGAAACTCTCGACGGCCTCGCCAAGCATGGCGAGGAGGCCAATGCCGGGGTCGAGGACACGGTCAAGCACCGCGTGCATGAGCTGACACGCCGCTTCCCGATCTACGGCTGAGGAACGGGCGACCGACATGCGCTGCCCCTATTGCGGGAGCCTGGACACCCAGGTGAAGGATTCCCGGCCGACGGATGATTCCTCGGCCATCCGGCGCCGGCGCATCTGCCCCGATTGCGGCGGCCGGTTCACGACCTTCGAGCGGGTCCAGTTGCGCGAACTCTTCGTGCTGAAGCGTTCCGGCCGTCGCGTGCCTTTCGACCGCGACAAGCTCGAGCGCTCGGTGGAAGTAGCCCTGCGCAAGCGTCCGGTCGAGCCCGAACGGGTCGAGCGCATGATCAACGGCATCGTGCGCCAGCTCGAGAGCATGGGCGATGCCGAAGTGCCGAGCGAGACCGTGGGCGAACTGGTGATGGAAGGCCTGAAGGGTCTCGACGATGTCGCCTATGTGCGTTTCGCGTCGGTCTACAAGAACTTCCGCGAGGCCAAGGACTTCGAAGAGATTCTCGGCCGGTTGGCCAGTGACGAGCCCGAGGGGGAGGCGTCCGCGCCGAAGAAGAACCCGGTGCAGTCGGATTGATGTCTTCGTTCACCCCTGCCGAGGACGCCTCGCCGGACAGGTCCGCTCGGGACCGCCGCCTCATGGCTCTCGCCATCGCCCTTGGCGCCCGCAATCTGGGACTGACATGGCCGAACCCGTCCGTCGGATCGGTCGTGGTTCGGGATCTCGGCAGCGGGCCGCTAATCCTGTCGGAAGGGGCAACTCAGCCCGGCGGGCGTCCCCATGCCGAGCGCGTCGCTCTGGCGGCTGCAGGCGACAACGCCCGCGGCGCGACGCTCTACGTCTCCCTGGAACCCTGCTCCCATCACGGCAAGAGTCCGCCCTGCATCGATGCCATCATGGCGGCGCGAATTGCCCGCGTGGTTTCTGCGATCCAGGATCCCGACGACCGGGTCGCGGGGCAGGGCCATGACCGGCTGCGGCAGGCGGGCATCGCCGTCGATGTGGGCTGCATGGCCGGCGAGGCGCTCCGTGCCCATCGGGGTCATATCACGCGCGTGACGAAGGGCCGGCCGGCCGTGACCGTGAAGCTCGCCCGGACGACGGAGGGCTTCGCAGGCGCCCGCAGCGGACCGCGCCTGATGATTACCGGCGAGACGGCCAATGGACGCGTCCACCTGATGCGCGCCCATGCGGATGCCGTCATGGCCGGGATCGGCACCGTTTTGGCCGACGATCCGCTTCTCACGGTGCGGTTGCCGGGTCTGGAGGCGCGCTCGCCGGTCCGCGTCATCCTGGACAGCAACCTGCAGATTCCACTCCTGTCGAACGTCGTTAAGGGCGCACGGAGGCATCCGACCTGGGTCCTTACGACCCTCGCGGCCCCGGCCCAGGCAGAGTCCGCTCTTCTCCAGGCGGGAGTCGAGGTCCTGCGCGTGCCTGCGGACAGTGAAGGGCGCGTGTCGCTTCCGGAGGCCTTGCGCCTCCTGGGTGGGCGCGGCCTGACCCGCGTCTTCTGCGAGGGCGGGCCTGCGTTGGCCAATGCCCTGGCGCAGCACGGTCTCGTGGACGATCTCGTTCTCGTGACCGGAGGCTCGGGGCGCGGCAGGGGCGATGTTCCGGCCTTGGGTCTGGCGCTTCAGGAAAAGATGGACGAGCTGCGCCTCGTCGGGGAGGAGCAGTTGGGCTCCGATTTGTTCATGTTCTGGGAGAGACCCTGATGTTCACGGGGATCATTACCGATGTCGGCGACGTCGTTGCGGCCGAGGGCGCGCAAGGGACGTTGCGGCGCCTTCGGATCAACGCATCCTATGATCCCGCCTCGATCGCGCTCGGCGCATCCATTGCCTGCGGCGGGCCATGCCTGACCGTGGTGGCGGTCGGAAAGCGCGACGACGGCGGCTGCTGGTTCGATGTGGATGCAGCGAGCGAGACACTCGAGCGCACCACCGTGCCTTTCTGGGAGGCCGGGACCCGGATCAACCTGGAGAGATCCCTGAAGATCGGCGACGAACTCGGCGGTCACATCGTCACAGGTCACGTGGACGGTGTCGCGACCATCGTCGCGCGGGAGGCGATCACGGCCGGCGATGATCCATGGGGGCCCACCGCACGGTTCTACATCAAGGCACCGGCGGCGCTGGCCCCCTTCATCGCCGAAAAAGGGTCCGTCTGTCTCGATGGCACGTCTCTTACCGTGAACTCCGTCAAGGACGACGTGTTCTCGGTTCTCATCATTCCGCACACCCTTTCGGTCACCACCTGGGGAGAGCGCCAGGTGGGCGACCTGCTCAATCTCGAGGTCGATCTGATGGCACGATACGCCGCACGGCTTGCGGAGGCGCGCCGGGCGGGGTAGGGGACGCGCGGCACCTCCTCGTATAGAGCGTAATGCCCCCGATCCTGAGGAGGATTGCAAAGCAATCCGGCTCGAAGGAAGAGGCCGTCCCGGTGGCCTCCGGTTTCACCTTGGAGATGCAGGCGGTGCCCCTTCTTCAGGATGAGGGCGGAAGGTCAGAACAGGGCTTTCGGGCCTTTCGAAAAGGTTTCAGAACGGTTTTTCAATGGTCGCGCATTCCGTTAAGTCCTCGAATTCCCGCCCGCCGGTCCCCGGCGCCCGCATCCTCATTGTCGAGGCGCGCTTCTACGACGATATCGCAGACGAGCTCCTGCGCGGGGCGATGCAGGCCGCGGATGCGGCGCAGGCCAAGGCGGACATCCTGACGGTCGACGGCGCCCTCGAAATCCCCGCGACGATCGTCATTGCGCTGGACGCCGCCGAAAGGGCCGGCCGGCCCTACGATGCAGTCGTGGCGCTCGGCTGCGTCATCCGGGGCGAGACCGGCCACTACGATATCGTCGCCGGAGAGAGCGCCCGTGCGCTCATGGACCTGTCGATGTTACGCCGCCTCCCGCTGGCGAACGGCATTCTGACCGTCGAGAACGACGAGCAGGCTTGGACCCGCGCGCGCGTCAACGAATTGAATAAGGGCGGGGGAGCGGTGGACGCGGCCCTCGCCGTCCTTCGCATCCAACGAAAAGTCGAGGAGGCCTGATCATGGCGAAGCCCGCAGAGCGTTCGGCCGCCCGCCTCGCAGCCGTGCAGGCCCTTTATCAGATGGATGTGTCGGGCAAGGGCGTCATCGATGCGCTCGCAGAATTCGAAGCCTTCTGGATCGGTCGAGAGGTCGAGGGCATCGAGTTTCAGCCGTCCGATACGGATTTCTTTCGCAACATCCTGTCCGGCGTGGTGGAGAACCAGCGCGCCATCGACGTGAAGGTCGACAAGGCCCTGGCCGCCGGATGGCCGCTGAAGCGAATCGAGGCCGTCCTGCGGGCGATCCTCCGGGCCGGGGGCTATGAGCTGATGTTCCGCAAGGATGTTCCCGCCCGCGTCGTGATTACGGAATACGTCGACGTTGCTCACGGGTTCTATGACCAGGACGAGCCGGGTCTCGTGAACGCGGTCCTCGATACGCTCGCCCGCGACGTGCGCGCCGGCGAGCTGGAAAAGAAGAGCGCCGCGCAGACGAAGCGCTAGCGCTGACGAAGAGGCAGGTCGGTTCATGACATCCGCGCCGCGCCCTTCCGAGGACATGCTCATCGCCCGCTTCTTCGCGCCTCTCGCAGCGTCTGGCGGGCTCGGCCTGAAGGACGATGCCGCCTGCCTGACACCCACGCCCGGACACGATCTCGTCCTGACGACCGATGCGCTTGTCGAAACGGTCCACTTCCTGCCCGGCGACCCGCCGGACGCCGTCGCCCGCAAGGCGCTCGGCGTCAATGTGTCCGACCTTGCCGCGAAAGGCGCCGATCCCGTCGGCTTCCTCCTCAGCCTGGCTCTGCCCGGGGATTGGACCGAAGCCTGGCTATCCGATTTCGCGGATGGACTCGGCGACGCGGCCCGCGAGTTCGGCTGCCCGCTCCTCGGCGGGGATACTGTGAAGGCGAGGGGAGCCCTGACCCTGTCGGTCACGGCCCTCGGCGAGGTACCGACCGGATCCATGGTGCCGCGCACCGCCGCGCAACCTGGCGACATTCTCTGCGTCACCGGCACCATCGGGGATGGCGCCCTCGGGCTCGATCTGCGGAAGGCTCCGCCCTGGGCCACTCATCTCGACCCCGGAGACACGGCCTTCCTCGCCGACCGCTATCTGCGGCCCCAGCCGAGGCACCGCCTTGCGGCGGCGGTGAGGACCTACGCCCGGGCGAGCATGGACGTGTCGGACGGACTTGCCGGGGATCTTGCCAAGATGCTGCGCGTGAGCGGCGTTTCGGGGATCGTCGACCTCGATCGTGTTCCTCTGTCGCTGGCTGCGAAAAAGGCCGTGAAGGCCGAGCCCGATCTCCTTGACCGGATCGTCACCGGTGGGGATGACTACGAAATTCTCTGTGCCGTGCCGGAAAAAAATCTCGACAGTTTCTGTGCCGAGGCCGATAGGTGCGGCGTCAAGCTATCCGCCATCGGTCGAGTCGTTCCGGGTCATGCCGCGCCGGTCTTTCGGATGGGAACGCGCAAAAGACGGTACGATGTCGGCTCCTTCTCTCATTTCTGACTCCGCTGCCGTGCCGGCTGCGGATGGTCTCGCGAAGCGGAATGCCCTTGTCCTCGCCTGCGCACAGGCCCTGGGCGGCGCCAATCCGGCCATCGTCGTCTCCCTCGGCGGGCTCGTCGGGCAGGTTCTGGCGGAGAACAAGGAACTGGCGACGCTTCCGGTGAGCCTCACCAATCTGGGACTCGCGCTGGGCACGATCCCGGCCGCCATGCTGATGCGGCGGATCGGCCGCCGTGGCGGCTATGTCTGCGGAGCAGCACTCTGCGTTTTTGCCGGCTGCCTCGCGGCCTTCGGCATCGCCTCGGCGAGTTTTGTCATCTTCTGTCTCGGCACCTTTCTGTCCGGGTTCTACGGCTCCTTCGTTCAGAGCTTCCGCTTCGCGGTTATGGATACGGCGTCCGACGCCTTCAAGCCGCGGGCCCTTTCCTGGGTCATGACCGGCGGACTGGCGGCCGGGATCATCGGGCCCCAGACGGTGATCTGGACGAAGGACCTGATTCCAACTGCTCCTTTTTCCGGAGGCTTTCTCGGCCAGGCCGGCCTCGCGCTCCTGTCCCTCGTGGTCGTGTCGTTTCTCAGGCCAGCGCCCGTGGCGGCAGCGTCGAGGTCGAGCGGCAGCAGCGATACCGGGCGGCCGCTCTCGGAGATCATGCGGCAGCCACGTTTCGTGGTCGCCGTTGCGGCGGGCCTCGTCTCCTATGGCCTGATGAGCTTCGTCATGACGGCGGCGCCGCTGGCCATGATCGGATGCGGCCATCCCGTCGGGACTGCGGCGCTGGGCATCCAGTGGCACATCCTCGCCATGTTCGGGCCGAGCTTCTTCACGGGTCGCGTGATCGGCCGTTTCGGCAAGGGGACCGTCACTGCGACGGGACTCGTGCTCATCGCCGTCGCGGCGGCACTCGGACTGTCAGGCCTGAGCATCGCCCATTTCTGGGGAACGCTCATCCTCCTCGGAGTCGGGTGGAATTTCGGTTTTATCGGCGCGACGTCTCTCGTGACCGACTGCTATCGGCCGGAAGAACGGACGAAGGTGCAGGCCGCCAACGATTTCCTCGTCTTCGGATCGGTCGCCATCGCGTCCTTCTCGTCGGGCAGACTGCTCAACGCGGGGGGGTGGGAGAGCGTGAACTGGCTCGTATTCCCCCCCGTGATCGCCGTCCTGCTCCTGCTCGCGTGGCAGAAAACCCGGAAAGTTTCCTTCCCGGCCTGAAGTCTTCCTGTGAGTCATTCGGAAGTTGCGTTGCAGCCTGCTTGGAATTTTGGCAGCGTTTACGAACTTCGCTGGGGGTAAGGGCCGGTCAAGGCCGAAATACAGGCTTTGATCGTGGCATTCTGATTCCCATAACAAGGATGGCACAATGGCACTTACCCTTATTATTTTGGGCGGCCTACTTTCGCTAGCTTATGGCCTCTGGGCCATCAACGACGTGATGAAGCGCGACGCCGGCTCGCAGCGCATGCAGGAGATCGCAGCCGCGATCGCCGAAGGCGCGAAGGCCTATCTCCGACGGCAGTACATCACCATCGCCATCGTCGGCGTGGTGTTGTTCGTCATCATCGCCTATCTGCTCGGGATCCGCGTGGCCTTCGGCTTTGCGATCGGTGCCATCCTCTCAGGGGCCGCGGGCTTCATCGGCATGAACGTATCGGTCCGTGCCAATGTCCGCACCGCCCAGGCTGCGACCCAGTCCCTCGGCGGCGGCCTCGATGTCGCCTTCAAGGCCGGTGCGGTGACCGGCCTGCTGGTGGCGGGCCTCGCCCTTCTCGGCGTCGCCCTGTATTTCGGCTACCTGACGCGGATCGCAGGGCTTCCCTCCGGCAGCCGCGAGGTGATTGACAGCCTGGTGGCGCTAGGCTTTGGCGCATCCCTCATTTCCATCTTCGCCCGCCTTGGCGGCGGCATCTTCACCAAGGGCGCCGACGTGGGCGGCGACCTTGTGGGCAAGGTCGAAGCCGGCATTCCGGAGGACGACCCGCGCAATCCGGCGACCATCGCCGACAACGTGGGCGACAATGTCGGCGACTGTGCCGGCATGGCAGCGGACCTCTTCGAGACCTACGCGGTGACGGTCGTCGCCACGATGGTTCTCGCTGCGATCTTCTTCGCGGGTCAGCCGATCCTCGAATCGATGCTGCTGTATCCTCTCGGCATCGGCGCCGCCTGCATCGTGACCTCGATCATCGGGACGTTCTTCGTGAAGCTCGGGCAGAACGAGTCGATCATGGGCGCCCTCTACAAGGGTCTGGTGGTCACCGGCATCCTCTCCATCATCGCCATCGCCCTCGTGACCTACTTCACGATCGGGTTCGGACCGGTCGCGGGGACGTCCTATACGGGCCTTTCGCTGTTCTGGTGTGCGGTCGTGGGACTCGCCGTGACGGCTCTCATCGTCGTGATCACAGAGTACTACACGGGCGTCGGCTTCCGGCCCGTCCGCTCCATCGCCCAGGCCTCGGTCACGGGACATGGAACGAACGTGATCCAGGGGCTGGCTATGTCCCTCGAGTCGACGGCGCTTCCGGCGCTCGTCATCATCGCCGGCATCATCGTCGGCTACACGCTGGCGGGCCTGTTCGGCATTGCCATCGCGGTGACCGCCATGCTGGCCCTGGCCGGCATGATCGTCGCTCTCGATGCTTTCGGTCCGGTTACCGACAATGCGGGCGGTATCGCGGAAATGGCGGGCCTGCCGAAGGAGGTGCGCAAGTCCACCGATGCCCTCGACGCTGTCGGCAATACAACCAAGGCCGTCACCAAGGGCTATGCGATCGGCTCGGCTGGCCTCGGCGCGCTGGTGCTCTTCGCCGCTTACACGTCGGACCTGAACTACTTCACGCAGAATGCGGCTACCTATCCGTATTTCCAGGGCGTGAAGCCGGACTTCTCCCTCGCCAATCCCTACGTGGTCGTCGGCCTGCTCTTCGGCGGCCTCATCCCGTTCCTGTTCGGCGGCATCGCCATGACGGCGGTGGGACGTGCGGCGGGAGCGGTGGTCGAGGAGGTGCGGCGGCAGTTCAAGGAAAAGCCGGGCATCATGGCCGGAACCGAGCGTCCCGACTACGGGCGTGCGGTCGACATGCTGACCCGCGCGGCGATCAAGGAGATGATCGTCCCGTCGTTGCTCCCGGTGCTTGCGCCCATCGTGACCTATTTCGTGGTCTATGCCATTGCCGGCAAGAGCCAGGCCTTCTCGGCCGTGGGCGCGATGCTGCTCGGTGTGATCGTCACCGGTCTCTTCGTGGCGATTTCCATGACGTCCGGCGGCGGTGCATGGGACAACGCGAAGAAGTCCTTCGAGGACGGTTTCACGGACAGCTCCGGCACGACGCACCATAAGGGTTCCGAGGCTCATAAGGCCTCCGTCACCGGCGACACCGTCGGCGACCCCTACAAGGACACGGCGGGCCCCGCCGTGAACCCGGCGATCAAGATCACCAACATCATCGCCTTGCTGCTGCTCGCGATCCTGGCGCATTCCTGATCGCACCCAGAACGTCAACGAAAGGGCCCCGCGGTTCGCGCCGCGGGGCCTTTTCGTTTCCGAAATCTGTTTCGCCGGTCTCATCCTGACGAAGCGGCCGGTTCCCGGTGGGGCGGGAAGGACCGCATTCTCGCGGAGGGCCATGGGCCGGGCAGGGCGCCGGCCGGCACGACGGAACTTGATCCGCAGGACGCGACGTATTATCGAGAGGCACGGTCCGCAGTTCACCGAGGCATCGCCGCCCTGACAAGGGCACGCTAAACCTGCCATTTCTCATCTCGACGGACACCACTCTCCCGTGCCGCGTCGGAAGGGCGATCACCGGTCATCCCGCGTCGGATAGGCACGACAAAGAGGGATAGGTCATGTCCAGAACGGCTCTGCCATTTTTTGCTCACGATATTTCCGCCGTCGCGCGGTCCCTGCGCCAGCAGCTTGCCGGTCAGGAGGCTCCGCCCGGCCACGTGGAAATGCTCAACATGCTCGCGCGCTCCGTCGGGCATCGCAATTTCCAGCAGCTTCGGGCCCAGATTGCCGCCTATGATCGGCTGAACGACCAGCCCGTCGCGGCGGAGGCGGTTGATTTCCGCAGGCTCGAGCGCCTGGCGCGATGCTACGATTCCGAAGGGCGGTTGGAGCGGTGGCCCGCGAAACGCAGCGAACGGGTGATTGCCTTGTGGGTGCTGTGGTCACGCGTGCCGGCAAAGCAGGATCTCTCCGAGCGGGAGGTCAACGAGCATCTGCAGACCCAGCATTGCTTTGGCGACCATGCGCTGCTGCGCCGCGAACTCTGCGATCTCGGCATGGTGGAACGCACCCGCGACGGCCGGATCTACCGCCGCGTGGAGCAGCCGATGCCAGCGGATGCCCAGGCGATGACGCGGCTCCTGAAACAGCGGCTGGGAGCCGGCTGAGCCTGTAGGGAAGGCTCTCCGATCTGTCGCGTTCCACCTCAAAGAAAAGGCCGGGCGATGCCCGGCCTTGTCGTTCCATTCCGGCGGAAGGATCAGACCCCGAACGGGTTGAAGTTGTTGGTTCCGCGCAGGAGCTGGCCCAGGAAACTCGATTCCTGGCCGCCGGAGGGTGTCGTCCGGGAAATGAAGTCGAAGACCTTGCCATCCTGTAGACCGTAGAGGGCGACCCGTTCCACCCGGAGGCCATTGTCGAAATAGACCGCCATGACCTTCTGATCGACGATCTGCTCTCCCATGAACTGGAAGCGGCGGCGGGAGGTCTGGCTGATATAATACCAGTTCTTGTTGCCGACGGTGGATACGGTCGAGGGTGTGCCGAGCGTGGTGAGCACCTGTTCGGCGCTCATGCCCTTCTTGACCTGGCTGACGGTCTGCTCATCCACAAAGTAACCGCGATGGAATTCTTCTCCGCCCATGCAGCCAGCGAGGGATGTGGCCAGGAAAGTCGCTGCCGCCAAGCGCACGAAGAGAGTGTGATATCGACGCATCGTAGGGTTCTTCCAGGATTGTGGCGCGGACAAGCTTGCGCCTTTGGACGGTGATGGCGTAACCCGGTGTCACGTGTTTGACAAGGCGGGAAGGCCCAAAGCAGTGATCTTCAGTCTCTTTCGGCGGGATCCTCGGCGCATCCTGATCGCGTCGCTTTATGAGCGGGTCGCCAACGCCTCGCGCGCTCCGGGCCTCTATGCGGAGCTTGGCATTCCGGATACCCTGGAAGGCCGTTTCGAGTCCCTGTCGCTCCATATGGTTCTGACCCTACGAGCCCTGCGCCGCCTTCCACCTCCGGCCGATGACGTGGCCAAGGACCTGACGGATGCGTTCTTCAAGGACCTGGACGCGTCCCTGCGGGAGATGGGAACGGGGGATACCGTTGTTCCGAAGCGAATGAAAAAACTCGCTTCCTCCTTCTACGGCCGGGCTCACGCCTATGATCTTCCCTTGGAAGAGAAGGACGAGGCCGCCCTTGCCGAGGCGCTCGGGCGAAATGCCTGTGGAGCCGATACGCCGGCCTTTTCCCTCGCGCGCTACGCGCTGGCGGCCGACAGCGACCTGACAAATTCGGATCTTGCCGCGATTCTGGAGCGGGGACCCGTGTTTCCGAAACCCGAAACCTTTGCAGGGGAGGAGCGCCATGACGCCTGAAGCCGTAGGTCCACTGACCCGGATCGTCGATGTCGTGAACATTCCACCGGCGGGCAAGCATGTTCATGTGGAGGCGTCCGACGAGGAATGCCGGGCTCTGGCCCAGGATTTCGGGATGCCGGGAATAGAATCCCTTTCCGGCGACTTCAACCTGACCACCAGCGCCAAGGGCGTCCATGTGACGGGGACGGTAAAGGCCACGATCACCCAGATCTGCGTCGTGAGCCTCGAGCCCTTCGATTCGACCATCGAGGAGGACGTGGAGGTCGATTTTGCGGAGACCTCGGGGATGCCTCCGGAGCCGCCGACCGAGATGCATGAATACGAGCCGCCGGACGAGATCGTGAATGGGCAGATCGACCTCGGTGCCCTAACGGCCGAGTTCCTGGCCCTGGGCCTCGATCCGTACCCCCGCAAGCCCGGAATCAGCTTCGACTACAAGGATCCCAGGGACGCCAAAGATTCGCCCTTCGCGGCTCTGGATACCTTGAAGGAGAAGGACTAAATGTCCGGTCAGGCGATGAAATCGTCGCCTTGAGACAGACCCCGGCCAAGGAACAGAATTCGGTTGCGGTGCCCCCGCAAACCGCTATTTTCCGCCCGCGTCGTACGAATTTTCAGAAAGATTTGACCGCCCATGTCCCAGCCAGTCCGGATTTCGCTTGATGCGATGGGCGGCGACCACGGCCCCTCCGTCGTCATCCCGGGGGCCGCATTGGCCCTCGAGCGTCACCCCGACGTCCGGTTTCTCCTGTTCGGGAACGAGCAGGTCCTCACGCCGATCCTCAACGGCTATCCGGCGCTCAAGGCAGTGACTGAGATCCGCCATACCGAAATCGCCATCGGCATGGATGAAAAGCCGAGCCAGGCGATTCGCATGGGCCGGGGCCGGTCCTCGATGTGGAAGACCGTGCAGGCCGTCCGGGACGGAGAGGCGGACGCGGCGGTTTCGGCCGGCAACACCGGCGCATTGATGGCCACCGCAAAGATCTGCCTCAAGACCATGGCTCATATCGAGCGCCCGGCCATCGCGTGCATGTGGCCGACCCTGCGTGGCGAGAGCATCGTGCTCGACGTGGGCGCAACCATTGGCGCTGATGCGGGGCATCTGGTCGACATGGCCATCATGGGGGCTGCCATGGCCCGCATCGTCTTCGATCTCGACCGCCCGACCGTCGGGCTGCTCAACGTGGGGACCGAGGAGATCAAGGGCATCGAGACCGTCAAGGAGGCAAGCCGGATTCTCAAGGAATCAAATCTGGCCCATCTCGATTACCGCGGATTCGTGGAAGGCGACGATCTGGGCAAGGGCACTGTCGATGTGGTCGTGACCGAGGGCTTCACCGGCAATATCGCACTGAAGACGGCTGAAGGCACGGCCAAGCAGATCGCCGAATATCTCCGCTCCGCCATGAGTCGGACCCTGATGGCCAAGATCGGGTATCTTTTCGCGAAGCAGGCCTTCGACGCTCTCAAGGACAAGATGGATCCGCGCAAGGTCAATGGCGGCGTGTTCCTTGGCCTGGAGGGAGTGGTGGTGAAGAGCCATGGGGGAACCGACACTCTCGGCTTCGCCAGCGCCATCGACGTCGCCTATGACATGGCGCATTTCGAATTGATGAAGACAATCCGTGCCATGCTCGAGCATGATCCGGTCGAGCAACAGGCCTGAGGAAGGCACATCTTGAAACGCATCCGTTCCGTTGTGCGTGGCGTCGGCTCATATCTGCCGAAGCGTCGCGTCACGAATTACGATCTCGAGAAGCTGGTAGAGACTTCCCACGAATGGATCGTGCAGCGCACGGGCATCGAGGCGCGTCATATCGCCGACGACAGCGAGACGACGTCGATCCTCGGCATCAAGGCCGCGGAGGCGGCGCTCGCCGACGCGGGCCTGACGCCCGATGATATCGACCTCGTCATCTGCGCCACGTCGACACCGGACTACACCTTCCCGTCGACTGCGACCATGATCCAGAATGGTCTCGGCATGACCCACGGCGCCGCGTTCGATCTCCAGGCGGTCTGCACGGGCTTCGTCTATGCCGTGGCGACCGCCGACAAGTTCCTCATCTCGGGTTCTCACAGGCGCGCACTCGTGATCGGGGCGGAGACGTTCTCGCGTATCCTCGATTGGAAGGACCGTACCACCTGCGTTCTCTTCGGCGACGGCGCCGGCGCGATCGTGCTCGAAGCACAGGAAGGCGAGGGCACCTCGGCCGATCGGGGCGTGCTGACGTCGCACCTGCGGTCCGACGGCCGCTATCGCGAGAAGCTCTACGTGAACGGCGGCCCGGGATCCACGAAGACCACAGGCGTGCTCAAGATGGAGGGCAAGGAAGTCTTCCGTTTCGCAGTCGGCTCGGTGACGGACGTGGTGCAGGACGCGTTCACCGCCACGGGGACGACGGCCGAGGATCTATCCTGGTTCGTCCCTCATCAGGCCAACAGGCGCATCATCACGGCCAGTGCCGACAAGCTCGGCATCGCGCAGGACAAGGTCGTCATCACGGTGGATCGCCATGGCAACACGTCCGCCGCATCGATTCCGCTTGCCCTCGATGTGGCGCGCAAGGACGGGCGCATCAAGCAGGGCGACCTGGTGATGATCGAGGCCATCGGCGGCGGTTTCACCTGGGGCAGTGCCCTCATCCGTTGGTGACACGGGAGATTTTCCCGTCATGTCAACGGTTGACCGTAAGGCCCTGTCTGCATAGCGTCTTCGGGAATTGAGCCGCAGGCAGAGCTTCCGTGCGTGGGGGATTTCGATGGCAGGTAAAACTGTGACGAGGGCGGACCTCAGCGAGGCCGTCTACCAGAAGGTCGGTCTGTCGCGAACCGAATCGGCGGAATTGGTGGAGCGCGTCCTGGCGGAGATCTGCGACAGCCTCGCCGCCGGCGAGACCGTCAAGCTCTCGTCCTTCGGATCCTTCATCGTCCGCAGCAAGGGCGAGCGTGTCGGACGCAATCCCAAGACCGGGGTCGAAGTCCCGATCGATCCGCGCCGGGTCATGGTGTTCAAGCCCTCAAATGTCCTCAAGGCCCACATCAACGGCGAAACCGCCACCGGAGAGGATTGAGGTCCGCCATGGTCGGCGGCGCCGTGGATAAGAGCCCCGATGCATTCCGCACCATCAGCGAGGTCGCGGAGGATCTTGATCTGCCGCAGCACGTGCTGCGCTTCTGGGAGACGCGGTTCGCTTCCATCAGGCCGCTCAAGCGTGGCGGCGGACGGCGCTACTACCGCCGCGACGATATCGACCTTCTCAAGGGAATCCGTCAGCTCCTGTATGGGGAAGGTTATACGATCAAGGGCGTGCAGCGCATCCTCAAGGAAGAGGGAATCCGCTTCGTCCAGGCCGTGGGCCGTGGCGAGCAGGCCGTGGCAGCCAATCGTCCGGAAACGGGCGCTGCCGAAGCCCCCGATCACGACAGGGAAGATTTTCCTCAAGAACAGCATGCTGTCGATACGCGGGCCTTCGAGCCCCGTCAGGCCGAGGCCGACTGGGAGGGGCTTCACGCGGCCCTGGACGAGTTGCTTGAATGCGACCGTGTCCTGAGCACGCTCCGAACTCCGCCGGAGCCCGGCATCAGCGAATAAGATGCCGCTTTTCTCGGCATCAGAGATTGCGTCCGGCGGATTGTCGGCTTATATGGCGCGTCAGTCGGAGCGTAGCGCAGCCCGGTTAGCGCACTAGTCTGGGGGACTAGGGGTCGGAGGTTCAAATCCTCTCGCTCCGACCATTTACTTCAAGGACTTAAGTCGGGGCCGCTCCTAGGCTCCAGGTGGCCGGACCCCTGTCGTTCTTGCCAGCCCCTTGAGGCCGACTTTCCGAAAACATGTCAGCAATTGGACGCATCGGCGTGATGCGGTCCCGATTCGGTATGGGGGTAGCGAGCCGGCCCGCACCGGCCCTGCGATCCCTAGGCCCGACGCGTCGGTGACGGCGCTCCTCGCTCCAGCGCGGCCGATTCAGCATGCTTTCTCGGGCGCGTGACGAGCCGGAAGAACAACGGCACGAACAGAACGGCGACGAACGTTGCCGCGATCATGCCGCCGACGACGCCGGTGCCGATCGAGTGGCGGCTGGCGGAGCTGGCACCGGTGGCGACCGCAAGCGGCAGGACGCCCAGGATGAAGGCGAACGACGTCATCACGATCGGGCGAAACCGCAACCGGGCCGCCTCGAGGGCGGCGTCGAAGACCGACATCCCTTCCTGGTAGCGCTCGGACGCGACCTCGACGATCAGGATGGCGTTTTTGGCAGCAAGCCCGATGAGGGTGACAAGTCCGACCTGGAAGTAGATGTCGTTCTCGATTCCGCGCAGCCAAATGGCCAGGATGGCGCCGAACACCGCAAAGGGCACGGCCGTCAGCACAGCAAGCGGCAGTGACCATCGCTCATACTGCGCCGCCAGGATCAGGAACACCATCACCAAACCGAACAGGAAGCCCTGCGCCCCGGTCCCGGCCGACTGTAGCTCCTGATAGGCCGATCCTGTCCAGCCGATGGCGTAGTCCGATGACAAGGTCTGCGACACGACCTGCTCCATCGCGGCGATCGCCTGACCGGAGGAGTAGCCCGGCGCCGGGTTGCCCTGGATTTTGGCGGAGGGGAATACATTGAACCGATCGACCACGTCCGGACCGACAATGCGGGTGGCTGTGACGAGGACGCTGAGCGGCACCAGGGCATTGGCGGCCGAGCGGACGAAGACGTGCTGCAGGTCGTTGGGAGACTGACGGAATTCGGCTTCCGACGACAGGCTCACCCGATAGGTTCGTCCGAAAAGGCTGAAATCGTTGACGTATAAGCTCCCGAATGTGCTCTGCATCGTGTCGAAGATGCTCGTGATCGGGACGCCGAGGGCCTTTGCCTTGTCGCGGTCGACCTCGAGGCTGTATTGCGGCGTGCCTGTGTTGAAGGTAGTGGACACGCCCGCGAGCTCAGGGCGCCGGTTGGCTGCCTGGACGACCTGCTGGGCGGATTGGGCGAGGCTCTCCAGGGAGCTGCCGGACCGGTCCTGGAGATAAAACTCGAACCCGCCGGTCGTGCTCAATCCGGGAATGGGCGGCGGGTTGAAGCCGATCACGATTCCGTCTCGGAAGTTCGCGTTGAGTGCCGCAAAGGCCGGGGCGAGGTTGCGGGCGTCCAGCCGGGGATCGGTCCGTTGCGACCAATCCTTGAGGGACACGAAGGAGACCCCGGCATTGGTCTTCTGTGCAATCGAGAGCAGGTCAAATCCCGCCACCGTCACCACGTTCTCGACAGCCGGGTTCCGCATGGCGCCTGCCGTCACCTGGGTGGTGACGTCGACCGTCCGGTCGAGAGACGCCGCCGGAGGCAGCATGGTCACGAGCATGACGGAACCCTGGTCCTCGGCCGGGACAAGGGCGCCCGGAACCCGCTGGAACAGCCACCACGTCGCGCCGAGCATGACGGCGACGACCATCAGCGCGACGAGGGCATGGCGCAGGAAGTAGCCCGTGCCGCTCATGAAACGTTCGGTCACCCAGTCGAAGCCGCGGTTGAAGATCCGGAACGGCAGCCAGGGTTCGCGGTGCCCGGGCTTCAACAGGAGCGCGCAGAGCGCAGGGGTCAAAGTCAGAGCCACGATACCGGAGATGACGACCGAGACGGCAATCGTGATTGCAAACTGCCGGTAGAGCTCGCCCGCGAGCCCACCAAGGAATGAGACGGGGATGAAAACCGCGCAGAGGACGAATACGATGGCGAGGACGGGGCCGCTCACCTCCTGCATCGTCTGGATTGCTGCGTCGCGTGGACTCTTGCCCTCGGTGGACATGATGCGTTCGACGTTTTCCAGCACAATGATGGCGTCGTCGACCACGATGCCGATGGCGAGGATGAGGCCGAACAATGTGAGGAGGTTGATCGAGAAACCGAGCAGGTACATGCCGCCGAAGGTGCCGACGATCGAGACCGGAACGGCGAGGATCGGGATCAGCGTCGCCCGCCAGTTTTGCAGGAACACGAAGACGACGACCACCACCAGCACGATCGCCTCTATGAAGGTCTGGATCACGGCCGCGATGGAGGCGTTGATGAAGAGCGTCGTATTGTAGGGCACGTCATAGCGCAGCCCGTCAGGGAAGCGCCGTGCAAGCCGGTCCATCGTCGCGTTGACGGCGCTCGACACCTGCAGCGCGTTGGCGCCGGGCTGGAGATAGATGCCGATCGGCACCGTCGGCGCACCGTTGAGCGTCGACACCGTGGAATAGTTCAGGGAGCCGAGTTCGACCCGGGCGACATCCCTGAGCCGCAGGGCCGCTCCATTCTCGTCGGAGCGCAGGATGATCTGCTCGAACTCGCGAGGATCGGCGAAACGGCCTTTCGTGATCGCCGAATAGGTGAAGGCCTGGCGGCCCGGCGTGGGCTCCTCTCCAAACCGTCCGGCCGCGAACTGAGCGTTCTGGTCGCGGATGGCCGCGGCAATGTCGCCTGGAGTAAGGCCCAGTTGGGCGACCTTGTCGGGGCTGAGCCAGATGCGCATCGAATAGTCGGAGGCGCCGAAGAACGAGGCGTCGCCGACGCCGGGCGTGCGCCGCAGCTCGTCGATGACGTTCACGAGAGCATAGTTGGAGATATAAATGGGATCGTAGCGGCGGTCGGGCGATGACAAAGCAACGAGCTGCAGGATCGAAGTCGACCGCTTGGCGACGGTGACGCCCTGCCGCCTTACCTCCTCGGGCAGGACCGCCGTCGCGCGCTGGACGCGGTTGTTGACGTTGATCGTCGCTTGATCTGGATCTGTGCCGGTCTGGAAATAGACCGACAGGCTCATGGTTCCCGAACCGGTTGAGGTCGATTGCATGTAGATCATGCCCTCGACTCCGTTGATCTGCTGCTCAAGGGGCGCCGCCACGGTCTCACCGATCGTCTGGGCGCTTGCTCCCGGATATGTTGCCGATACCACGACCTGGGGCGGCACGATTTCCGGATACTGCGCAATCGGCAGCGCCCTCATGGCGAGGAACCCCGCGAGCACGATCACGATGGAAATGACCGAGGCGAAGATCGGGCGATCGATGAAAAACCGCAGCATCAGGGACGAGCTCCTGGCTGACCGTTCTGGGTCTTTGCATTCTGCGCAGCCTGCGGCTTGGTCTTCACCGGGACCGGTCGGACGGGCTGGCCCGGCCGGACGCGGATAACGCCATCCACGATGACACGCTCGCCACCCGTCAGCCCGTCTCGAACGACCCATCCCGCCGCGAGATCGGGTCCCAGGCGGATCGGACGGACCTGAGCATTCCCATTTTCGCCGACCACATAGACCGAGGGACCCTCCGGGCCCTGGCTCACGGCTTCGTGCGGGACGACAATGGCGTTCGGGAGCGTGACGCCCTGAAGACGCACCCGGACGAATTGTCCCGGCAACAGGATCCCGTCCGGGTTTGGAAAGACGACCCGCGCCTGGACCGTCCCGGTCTGTGGATCGACCCGCTGGGCAGCCGTGTCGATTGTGCCGAGATGCGGATAGGCTGCTTCCCGTGCGTAGAGAAGCTCGACCGTCAGGTCCTTTTCCGAGATCGGCTTTTCCCGTCGCTCGTTCAGAGCCCGGAACGCTCGGCCCTCCTCGTTGGTGAAGGAGAAATTCACATAGGCCGGGTCGAGCTGTGTAATGGTGGTCAGAAGCGTCTGTTGCGCCTGGATGAGCGCGCCGACCGGCGGCGACTCCAGCGCCGTGACGCCGGCGGCGGGTGCAGTTACAGTGGTATAGCTGAGGTTCAGCTTGGCGCTCTGGACCTCGGCCTCGGCGAGATGGACGCCGGCACGGGCCTGATCCCGTTGGGAGCGAGCCTCCTGGAGCTGGACGTCCGTCGAGATGCCGCGGCGAGCGAGCGGTTCGATCCGGTTGAAGTTGTCCTCTGCCTGCGCAAGTGCCGCCTGTGCCTGTTCCAGCTGTGCCTGCGCCCGACTCAGGGCGACTTCATAGGTGGCAGGATCGATCCGGAAAAGCACCTGGTCCTGTGCAACACGGGCTCCTTCCTCGTATTCGCGCTTGAGAAGGAGGCCGCCGACCTGAGGACGCACCTCGACATCGCGGATGCCGACGACGCGGCCAGCATATTCCACCGGATACGGCACCTCGGCCGGCTGTACGACGGTGATGCCGACTTCGGGGGCAGGTGGTCCCGGCGAAGTCCGCGGCGGGACTTGCTCCCGGGGCGAACGCAGGAAAAAGAAATAGGCACCCACGGAAAGCACCAGGGCAGCCACGGCAAAGAGGATGATGCGCTTGTTCACGCTGCCCTCCGAAATTGCCAGGACGAGCATTCTCAGGTGAAAAGCCTGAGAGTGTCCAGTTGGAGCAATGCAAGCCTCCAAAAGGCAACGCACGAGCTTCAGGATTGAACAACCCAGCCGCAAAGTGAGTGGTTCCGGCGTGGCCCGTCATTCCGGGAAGGCCTCGCGGCACTCGCCGGGCACCGATGCCTTATGGATCGATGATGCAGCTGGGATGGGCGCGGGATCGGGACGGGCCGACAGGGCCCAGTCACATCTCTTCCTTGGAGCGATTGCGCTTGAGCCTCCAGTGGGCCGGCCAGAATGCGAAGATGCCGACGATCAGGGTGAGCAGCAGGAGCGCCACGACCATCTGAACCACACCGAAGTTTATGGCATCACTGGCAATGAACCATCCTGTGACGACGCCAGCGACGAACCATAGCCCCCGAACGATCCAATTGAACAATGGAGCCTCCTGCCTTGCTTGCAGAGCGCGCTTGACTGTCGCCCCTGCCTTCGGAGGATGCAAGGAGGCCGATCTCCGTTTTTATGCTGACAAGACAGGGTCTCAGGTCGGCCTGAAGTTAGCCCCATCGACTCATATCGGGCACGGGCCCGATACCGAAATCCGCAACTGGCCTGTACTCGTGGCGAATGGCCCGCTTCGCGACAATCTCGGGCAGGCTCCTCTGAAAACCAGGGTCGATGGCGACCATTGCACGGCAATTGGATTGTCCGACGGTCGTCACCTCATCCCACCTGGAGCCTGCAGACCAGGGCGTCGACGACGAAACAGCCGGGCGATGTGCTCGCGAGACCCTCAAAATCTCGGGTCTGAAGGGATGAACGAGAAAGAATAGGCCGGCGCAGCCCTGGGGCTGCGCCGGAAGGTCGGCAGTTACGGATAGGTGCAGACGTAGCGCATGCCGTTATGGGCGAGGAACGTTCCCGTGACAGGGTCGTACGAACGGTACTTCTTCGCGCAGTAGGCGGCGACGGAGGGGCTGACCGTGCCGGGAGGAGGAGGGGCAGCAGGCTGAGCCTGTGCGGAATTGGCGATGGCGCCGGCAATCAGGGCGCCGGCGGCAAGCCCAGCGACTCCGGCGGCAACGGCGGCGCCGTTGTCACGGCGGTAATACGGGCGTCCATAATAGGGCTGGCCATAGTAGTAGCCGCGGCGATAATAATATTGTGAGTAGCTTTCGTTGGGGTAGGCCTTCTGAATGTCGGGCAGGGGCGCGCGCGGCAGCATGTCCGCGCTCGCGGGCAAGGATGTCGCGAGCGTTGCCACGCTGATCAGGGCCGCAAAGAACTTGCGCATTTCTTACTCCTGGATTGCAACAGGCCGGAGTTCCGGCCATCGGGAATTTTCAAGCTTCACTATAGCCTGAAGAGGTGATCCGGCACAATTGGCCGTCCGAGGCCCCAAGGGCGCCCCGACCGAGTAAAGTCGAGAAACAGCAACGCTTTTGTGTCCCATCGCACCTTGGAGTGGTTCTTCCGCGGGTTGCGGGAAGGGGGCAAGGCTGGACGTGATTCCGGATTTACGACCCCGGTGGTGCGACCTCACGTCCGGTCCGGCCTCGCGCCGCGGCCTACTCCCGTAGTTCTCTAGGGAAGCCTTGCGGTTTCCGCTAATATTTCCCCAAAAAGTGTGATTATGTTATCAAGTTATGTGAGTGGGGCATCGATGCGCGGGTTCGCGTTGCTTCTTTTTACCATGTTCGGCTTGGCCTGCGGATCGCCCTTGCGCGCCGCGGAGGCTTTGCCTGCGCCCAACGGGCCGGTCATCCTGACGCTCACCGGCGCGATCGAGCAGACCAATGCGCCAGGGCAGGCCCGATTCGACCGGGAGATGCTTGAGGCCCTGGGAACTGCCTCCATTACAACGGGGTCGGCCTGGGCCGACCACGCGCAGGTCTTCGAGGGCGTTCCCCTCAAGGCGGTGCTTGACAGGGTAGGGGCCAAGGGGACGTCGATGACCGCCTCGGCCCTAAACGAATACAGGGTCGTCATCCCCCTCGAGGACCTCAAGTTCGCGCCGCTTCTCGCCACGAGGGTCGATGGCCGGACCCTCACGATCCGCGACAAGGGGCCGTTGTGGCTCGTCTATCCGCGGGACGATTACGTGGACCTGCTCGACATCAGGTATGAGTCGCGCTGGGTGTGGCAGTTGAACCGGTTGCATGTCGAGTGACGATGAACGCGAACTTGAAGAGTTACAGAACGGCCCTCGTCACCCTCGTCGCGATCGCGAGCATGGTCGCATGCCTTGTCTTCACCGTGGCACGGCTCATGGAGGTCGAGAGCGACCTTCGGACAGAGGATACTCATACAAATCTCTGGCAGATCACGCAGACCCAGTTCGAAGCGAGCCTGTTCGCCGAAAGCCTTGCCAGGGAAGCCGCGCATGAGACCTTCGCTGACCCGGAGGAGGCACCGGGCTTTCGCATTGCGATCCTGATCAGCCGGCTCTCGGTGCTCCTCGAAGGACCGCAGGGACACCTCGTGCAGCAATTCGGGCAGCTCAGCGATCTCAAGGCCGCCTACCTCCAGCTGACTCTGGCGGAGCCCTTGCTGCAGGAGCATCTTTCTTCCCAGGCTGTCCTGCAGCTTCGGGCTCAGGCACGGACGCTCGCCTACGAACTGCGCGATATCGCCAACAAGGTGATGATCCTCAATCGGGAGCAGGGTGCGCTGAAGCGCTCCATGTATCTGCGGGTTGTCTTCGAAGGTCTCGCCTTCGTCATCGGCATCGTCCTGAGCGCCTCGTTCCTGCTGCTGCGCCTGTTCAAGGGCGTTCACGAGGCGACGCAGGCCAAGCGCCTTCTCCGCCAGGAGCAGGAGCTCTCGGACCTCGTGATCAACAACATCAGCAATCAGGGCATCATCATCTTCGACGACCAACTCAGCTGCCTCCTCTGGAATCCGGGAATGGAGGGGCTGCTCGGACTCAACGCCGACAACACCGTCGGGCATAACCTCAAGGCGCTGGATCCGATCTTCGAGAAGTCCGGGATCGTCAGGTCGCTCACCGAGGCCATCGCAGGCACAAGTGCGATCATCGAGGATGTGGGACGCTCGCCGCATGGGCTGGAGAGGTGTCTCGAGATCAACTGCTTCCCGCTGCACATTGCCGAGCGACGCCTCGGCATTGCATTCATTCGCGATATCACCGAGCAATGGGAGGCGAGGAAGCTCGCCGAACGCCAGAACTTCGACCTTGAGATCAAGGTACGGCAGCGCACCGCCGCTCTCCAGCAGGCGGAACGTCGCCTGATCGCGGCGATCGAGACCGCACCGGACGGCTTTGCCGCCTTCGACTGGACAGGAAAGCTTCTCTTCGCCAATGAACAGATCCGCTCCGCCGAACCGGTGACGGTCTGGTGCGCGGAGGACATGACGCTCGCGACCTTCCTCCGGTGCTTCGCCATGTGCGAAGGCGCCGACGAGAGGTTGCTCGCGCATGGCAATGCCTTCGAAGATATCGAGCTCGATCTCCTGATACGGGCGGAGCACTGGGCCCATCTGTCGGTGGCAACTGTCGACGGCGGCACCATTTTCGTCCGACTGACCGACATCTCAGGCTACAAGCAGGCTGCACAGGCGCTCCAGTCGGCGCTGGACAGAGAGCGCGAGACGACGGGCGCCTACCGCAACTTCGTCTCGATGGTGTCGCATCAGTTCCGGACGCCGCTTGCCATCCTGGATTCTAGCGCGCAACGAATTCTTCGGCGGGGCCCGCAACTCACCGAGGACGAACTCGTGATCCGCGTCCAGCGGATCCGCAGCGCAACCAGTAGGCTGACCCGCCTTGTGGAAAGCGTCCTGAACGCAGCGAAGCTGGACGCAGGGCGCATTGAACTGAACCCTGCTTCCTGCAATCTCGTCGATCTGGTCTGGGATATCTGCGAGAGGCAGCGGGAACTGAGCTCCCACGCCGAAATCCGCGTTGACGTGCCCGCGATGCCGGTTCAGGTCTATTGCGACAGCATGCTGATCGAGCAGGTCGTCATCAACCTGCTGTCGAACGCGGTCAAGTATTCCGGCGACAATCCGGTCGTGGAGGTCAAGATCTGGATGGACGGGTCGCGGGCTTTTTGCTCGATCCGCGACTGGGGTATCGGGATTCCGGCGGACGAACTGTCCAAGATCTTCCAGCGCTTCTATCGGGCCCGGACAGCGACTGGCATCGCAGGGACGGGAATCGGTTTGAATTTCGCTCAGAAAATCATGCACTTGCATGGTGGCGAGATTCAGGTGGAAAGTTACGAGGCGGCCGGATCGCTGTTTACGTTCGACCTGCCGGCGTCAAACGTCGACCAATCACAACAGGCGGCATGAAAGAGGCTTTACGACAATGGAAGCTCGTCAAACCATCTTGTGCATCGAGGACGAGGACGATCTCCGCACCGACATCGCGGAAGAGCTGGAGGCCGCCAATTACGACGTGCTCCAGGCGTCGAACGGAAGCGAAGCCCTCAATCTTCTCAGGAAACACCGGCCTGACCTCGTCCTGTGCGACATCACGATGCCCGGGCTCGGCGGGTATGATGTCCTCAAGGCCATGCGCGAAAAGGGCGAGCTGTCGGATATTCCCTTCATCTTCCTAACAGCCCTGGCCGACCGGAACGATGTGCTCGTCGGCAAGCAGGCGGGGGCCGATGATTACCTGGTCAAGCCGATCGACTACGAAATCCTCCTCGCCACGGTGGCCGCACGGTTGAATCAGGTCGCACGGGTACAGAAGAGTGCGGTCCAGCGCGCCGAGGAGGTGTGGGAGGAAATCCTGAAATCCTCGCGGGGCCGCACGATCGAGGCGCTGTACAAGGCGACCTTTGCCTTCGATCGCTTCCTGGTCGGCGTCGTGGTGGTGGACGAGAAGGGAGGCGTCCGTCTCATGAACAAGGAGGCGGAACGCATCCTCGCCGAGGATGACGGGCTGAGCGTTTCACAAGGTGTCCTCAAAGGTGCGGTGCCGAAGCAGAACGCCAAGCTCCACGAGAGCATCGGAAAAGCATTCCATGAGGCCTCGCTTGACGAGATCGTCTCGTTCCAGCGCATATCGGGCGGACGACCCTACCTGGTTCTGATCCCCGGGCAGCGCTTCTCGGCCGAAGAGACCCCCGAGGCGGTGGTGCTGCTCCTGATCGATACCGAGCAGCGAACCAAGGTATCCGGCGACACGCTTGTGCGCCTCTACAATCTGACGCCCTCCGAGACGCGCGTTGCCATGATGCTGATTGACGGGAAGCGGCTCGACCAGATCGCCGAGGAACTCGACGTCGCCCAGACGACGGTGGTCTTCCACCTGAAGAACCTGTTCCGGAAGACGGAAACGAACCGTCAGGCGGATCTCATCCGGGTCCTGCTGTCGGTGCCGTTGCGGGCGGCAGCGGACTGAGCGGCCCGGCGCGGAAGCGTTTACGAACGAGTCACCACGATGTCAGCCAGCAGCCGTGGCCACGTCTCTGCCACGGTTCGTTCAGGTTCCAGTGAGGTTTCGTGGGCTAAACCTTGGGCAAAGGGGCAGGGATGTTGCGAGCCCCTACGTGACGCAAGGTAACGTTCATGAAGATTTCCCGTTTGATCTCAGCCTCCGCACTGGCCCTGGCCCTTGTGACGAGTGCAGTTTCCATCGAGCCAGCCGCTGCGCGCGACCGGATGTCTCCCGGTGCCGCCGCGGCCCTCGGCGTGTTGGGTGGCCTCGCAGTCGGCGGCGCGATTGCCGCGTCGCAGAGCCCTGCCTATGCAGCTCCGGTCTATGCACCGCCTCCGGCTCCCGTCTATGTGGAGGAGGCCGCACCCGCCTATTACCCGCCGCCGGCCCCGGTCTATGTGGAGCGCTGCTTCACCGACCGCTACAGCGAGTGGGTGCCGGGCTGGGGCTGGCAGCCCCGGCGCCGCACGGTCTGCCACTGATTGGACGAAGGCCCGCTTTTGCGGGCCTTTTCTTTTTGGCGATTATATACTTCACGAACCACATGCTATTATTCCTCCTGAATCGCCGGGACAGGAGGGGCGCATGGATCAAGACAAATACGAAAAACTGATGAGTGAGATTTCCTCGCTCGCCGCAGAGAACATGGCTCTACAGCTTGTGGTCACTCAGATGATGCTCCAGATGCGGATGAGGCCGGAAATGCGCCTGATTGTGGATCAGGCGTTCGACCAAGCCGCAAACATCGCTGAGCAATTCAGCGTCTCTCGGGGGAAGAAATCCGGACACATGCCGGAAACGCTTCGGATCATTGAGCAACTGCGGATTGGCGCAACCGGCGGCGACAAGCCGAAGCATGGTGTTTAGCTCCGAAGGGAGCATTGCAGCCTCCATTCAATGAAAAACCCGGCTCACTGGCCGGGTTTCTTTGTGGGTTTCTTGTCCTTGCCCTCTTCAGGCTTGGGCTTTTGTTTGGCTATGGTTCGGAGGGCGCTCTCAAAACGCTCTTCTGATTCGTCACAGCCGAGTTCTCGGGCGGCCTGTTTAAAATTATCGAGTTGTGTCTTCTCTTCCGGTTCAATCATAACCCACCATGTACAGGCTATACGTTGACGAGGTCGGCACTGACTGCCTCACAGGCTTAGACAAGGATCGCAATCGCTATCTAAGTTTAACAGGGATCGCGATGGAACTCAGCCATGCTCGCGATCACTTGAGCCCAGCCATCGCAGATCTCAAGGCTACGGTTTTTGACCATGACCCTGATGAGCCCATCATTCTCCATCGCAGCGAGATTTTGGGAGGGAAGGGCCCATTCGAACGGATCAGAACCGATCCCGACTTCAGAGAGAAGTTCAACCAGAAGATCATGGAAGTTTTTATTGGCACCCGCTTCGCCGTCATAACTGCCTTGATCGATAAAGAATGGATGTTGAAACAGAAGCATTGGCAGAAAACGCATCCGTATCACTATCTCATGGAAATCCTTGTCGAGAAGTATGTCCAGTTTTTAGAGAGAAAAAACACAATAGGCGACATAATGCCCGAAAGCAGGCAAGGCAAAGACGACCTACTGCAAGCTGAGTTTGAACGAGTGCGAAATGCGGGCTCCTCATTTGTGTCTGAGAAGAGGATGCAGTCCTCTCTTCGAGCAAGCAAACTCAAATTCCGCAAGAAATCTGACAACATCGCAGGCTTGCAGATTTGCGATCTGCTGGCACACCCTAGCCATATGTACGTTCGTAGTGAGATGGGTCACCCAGTTAATCTTGGCGTCTTCACTTCGGAGGTATCGAAGGTACTCGTGCACGACAAATACGATAGGTCATACAAAGGCGGGATTAGAGGGTATGGCTTTAAGCACTTGCCCTAGAAACACAAAAGGCGGCCTAACGCCGCCTCGATGGATTATGTACCATCTGTGTACCGACCGCCGTAGCATCGGATTGCCTCTTATATATGCGATTCACGCCTTAAAATCAAGATCTTAGCGCTTAGACGTTAGGCCCTTGATAGGTAAGGCGTTTTCCACCAAATCCTCTAAGGGCTTTCTGAGAACGCTCCTGATCCTCGCAGCCAAGCGCAGAGCGATTGTTGTATCGGAAATCGAATTCAGCGAGATAGCGGTGCAGATGCTGCTTGCCGCAATGCTGATAAACGCCCTTCATTCCTCTCTTAAAGATCGAGAAGTAGCCCTCAATCGTGTTGGTGTGGACGGTCGGGCGATCAAGGCTGACGTATTCGCCCTGACCATGCCGAACGACGTTGTGCTCCGGAAAGCTCTTGCGGAGATGGTGATAGTGGCCCGCCTCGTCGGTCATGATGGAGGCTTCGTTGGCAATATTCTCCTCTAGGATCGGCACGACCGTCGTGGGCTTAAGATCGTCCACGACCATGGAGCGGGTCTGCTTCGTCTCACGGTCCAAGAGGCTCAGAACCTTCATCTTGTGATGATAGGCGCGCTTCTTGGGCTTGCCAGGCTCACGGCCAATTAAAGTCTCGTCAGCCTCGACAACGCCACCGTTGCCGCCCATGGGCGCCAGCTCCCCGGCTCGCATGGCCTCACGGATGCGATGCGCCAAGAACCATGCGCTCTTGTAGGTCACGCCAAGGACCCGATGGAGCTGGTGGGCGCTGATGCCCTTCTTTGAAGCGCACATGAGATAGACCGCCTGAAGCATCTTGTTCAGCGGGATATGGGCGCTTTCAAAGACAGTGCCGACCTTGACAGTGAACTGCTTGCGGCAGTCCTGACACTTGCGGAGGCCAAGGCGCGTCTTGCGAAGGTCGTAGTGCTTGCCCATCGATCCACAGTGAGGGCAGACGGGGCCTTCCGGCCACAGGATGCCCTCAAGGTAGGCGAACGCCGCTTCCTCGTTGTGGAAATAGGGTTTTGACAACACCGACATGAACTTAGCTCCTTAGGAATAAAGGTAGCTTCATTCACGTGGTTTGTAAAGTATATAATCCCCTTTCTTTTAAGGGGCCGGGCGCAACTCGGACTCCGCTCCGGCGTTGACGGAATACGAGATCAGTGCGAGCGCAGCCGATGTCAAAATCTCCGAAGCATCCCACCAAGTCCCCTTCCGGGCTCAACCCGGGGGACCAGGCGCCTCCCGGCACTCCGGGAATCGGTGAAAATATCTGCCGCGAATGCAAGGGAAGCGGACGAATTGGCAACCGCCCATGCCCCAATTGCGGCGGGACGGGCATCGTGATGGAAGAAATTGGCGGAGCCTGACCGCGGAATCAGGTCTTGTCCGGCTTGGCCATCCAGCGGATCAGGGGCAGCAGCGGCACGATCCAGATCAGGCCGAGGACGATATAGGCAAGAGTCTGCACGAGCTTGGGCGCTTCCGTGATTCTGCCCTCGGCGGCCGCCATGGCGAAGATCGCATAGAAGCCGACGAAAACCAGCATCACCACCGTGCCGATGAATTTGCGCGTGCGAATTCCCATACCCGGCTTCCCCGTTCAGACTGGCGGCGAACGCAAGGTGCGTCACCGGCATGAATTGCCACTCCCGGCCGCACCCTCTATGTGACAGGCCCTGTCCTGGGTTCAAGCCCAAATCCATCGTGAGAGTGAGTATGGCTGTCGCAGCCTCGACGCAAGGCATGGCGCTTTCAGGTCTCCCGACGACGCGGAACCTGCTCGCCGTTCGCACCTGGCTTTATGTTCTTGCCGCCCTGGTCATCGCCATGGTGGCCGTCGGCGGGGCGACGCGCCTGACCGGGTCCGGCCTCTCCATCACCGAATGGAAGCCGGTGACGGGCGCCATCCCTCCCATGTCGGAACAGGCCTGGATCGCCGAGTTTGAGAAATACCGGCAGATCTCGCAGTACGAGCTCGTCAACAAGGGGATGACGCTCTCCGAATTTAAATTCATCTATGCCTGGGAATGGGGACACCGGCAGCTCGGCCGGCTGATCGGCCTCGTCTTTTTCCTTCCGCTCCTGTTCTTCTGGTGGCGTGGCACCATCAAGGGACGGCTGGTGCTGACCCTGCTCGGAATCGGAGCCCTCGGGGGGCTCCAGGGCGCCGTCGGCTGGATCATGGTGGCCTCCGGCCTGGAGCCGGGCATGACGGCTGTCGCCCCTATCAAGCTCGCGCTACACCTGAGCGTGGCAAGTCTCATCCTGGCATGCCTCGTCTGGGTGGCCGCTGGGCTGAGGGACGAGAGTTCCATGCTTCCGGGTGCCGAGCCGAAGCCCGGTCTTGCGCCCAAGATCCTCCTGGCCCTTGTCCTTTTCCAGATCGCCCTTGGCGGACTGGTGGCAGGCTCGAAGGCCGGCCTCACCTACAATACCTGGCCCATGATGGACGGCAATTTCGTTCCGCCGGCCTCGATCCTGTTCAGCGTCACGCCCGTCATCGAGAACTTCGTCGATAACCTCGCGCTGGTGCAGTTCAATCACCGCATCGTCGCCTATGGGATCGTGGCCTTTGCGATATGGCACTCCTGGTCGACATGGCGGCGGGCGCCAGCCTCGAAGGCGGCGCGCAGGGCCGTCGCGCTCGCGGCTCTCGGGCTTGGGCAAATGGTTCTCGGCATCGTCACGCTCGTCCTGGTCGTGCCGCTCTGGGCCGGCCTCCTGCATCAGGTCTTCGCGATGATCGTCCTCTGCATGGCTGTCGTTCATGCCCGCGTCGGCGAACTTGCCAGCGCCTGACTGCAAAGAAAAAGGGCAGCCGGAGCTGCCCTTCTTGCGTCGAGTCCGGCATCCTTAGCGGATGATCTGGACCACGCGATGGGTGCTGGGCTCGACCAGTACCGGGGTGTCGTTCACGACCGTATAACGGTAGCCCTTGACGCCGTATTCGGCGGGAACCTCGTAGTAGGTTACGCCGGAAGACGGCAGAACAGTGCCGACACGCACCTCCTGCTGATAGGCGTAGGAAGGAACGCTCTGCGTGACAACGTACTGGCGGAACTTCGGCTGCTGGTCACCGACGATTCCACCGACGATGGCTCCGGTAACGCCGCCGACCGCAGCGCCGACGGGACCACCGACGATGGCGCCGCCGACGGCACCCGTTGCGGCGCCGGCCGCGGCACCACCCTCAGCATTCGTCTGAGCAAAAGCGCCAACAGGCGCCATGGCGGCAAGAAAAGCAGCGGTAAGAAGAAGTTTCTTCGACATGAGTAGCACTCCTTAGCAGTGAAAGTCGGAGTTCTAACGGCTAGGCATGACGCCAGTTCCCGCCATTCATTTGGGGTTCACTGGAATCTTTTTTGCGAATTTCCAGTATTCAAGCGGAACATTATCGGCGGAAGCATTTCGGCGGGTGAAACCTCCGAACTAGCCTCGTTCAGGCTTTTCCAAAGGGAAAATAGTCGTTCCGTCTTGGGAGCTTGGTGAATAATCTGTTAAATGGATACAGTGTTAGAGAAGCCTGGCTTCTCGGCCGGGCCCAGAAACAAGACTGATTGGGAGTAAGGCATGAACGTGCTGGTTTTTGCGTCACGCAAGGGGGGCTCCGGCAAGAGCACGCTTGCCGCTCATCTTGCCACCTATATCGCGACGCCGGAGCGTAAGACGCTTCTCGTCGACTGCGATCCTCAGGCGTCCCTGTCCTTCTGGCATCGCATCCGTGGAACGGAAAACCCTGCTCTCAAGCACGGACCACGCGACCTCTCTCAGGCCCTCAAGACCGCGCAGGCCGAAGGTTACGAGTGGGTGCTGATCGATACGCCACCGAACAAGTCTCCCATTGTCGTCGAAGCCATCCGTCACGCGACGCTCGTGATCATTCCGACGCGGCCGAGCCTCTTTGATATCGCTGCCGTGCAGGACACGGTCGCCATCGCCCGCGAGCTGCGCAAGCCCTATGCGGCGGTCATCAATGGCGCTCCGGCCAAGCGCGGCGGGGATGAAGCTCCCATCGTTGCGGATGCGCGGGGAGCGCTCAACGCCCTGAAGGTGCCGGTCTGGGCGGGTCAGATCACCCATCGCGCCGATTTCTCGATGGCTCTGGCGGAGGGCGAAGGCGCCGAGGAGTTCGATCCCGGCTCATATGCCGCCGACGAGCTCGGCCGTTTGTGGACGGCGATCGATCGCTCGATCAAGGCCGTGCGCGGCGCCGGACGCGGATCGCGGAGCGCAGCCTGAGCTCAGAGGAACCGGCCGCTCCCATGAAAGAAAGCGGCCCGTCGGGCCGCTTTTTCGCATTGGGAACGTCCGCCGGGACATCAGGCCGCGTCGAGAGCCTGGTCGAGATCGGCGATCAGGTCATCCTTGTCCTCGAGGCCGACCGACAGGCGAACCACTTCGGGTCCTGCACCGGCCTGGACGCGCTGCGCATCGGTCAGCTGCCGGTGGGTGGTCGAGGCCGGGTGGATGACGAGCGACCGCGTGTCGCCGATATTGGCAAGGTGGGAAAACAGCTTGAGGTTCGAGACGAGTTTCACGCCTGCCTCGTAGCCGCCCTTCAGGCCGAACGTGAAGACCGCACCGGCACCCTTCGGGCAGTACTGCTTGGCGAGGTTGTGATAGCGGTCCGAGCGAAGGCCGGGATAGCTGACCCAGGAAATCTTGTCGTGCGCGGCAAGATGCTCGGCGACCGCCAGGGTATTGTCCGAATGCCGCTGCATGCGCAGGGGCAGGGTCTCGATGCCGGTGAGAATGAGGAAAGCGTTGAAGGGCGACAGTGCCGGGCCGAGGTCACGCAAGCCCAGCACGCGGCAGGCGATGGCGAAGCCGAAATTACCGAACGTCTCGCCCAGCACCATTCCGCCATATTCGGGACGCGGCTTGGACAGCATCGGATAGCGGTCGTCGCCTGCGAAGTTGAACGAGCCGCCGTCGACGATGATGCCGCCGACGGAATTGCCGTGGCCGCCCAGGAACTTGGTCGCCGAGTGCACGATGATGTCGGCGCCATGCTCGAAGGGACGAATGAGGTAGGGAGTGGCCATCGTATTGTCGACGATGAACGGGATCCGATGCTTCTTGGCGATCGCCGCAATCGCCTGGAGATCAACGATCACGCCGCCGGGGTTCGCGATGGATTCGACGAAGATCGCCTTGGTCTTGGGCGTGATGGCTGCTTCAAAGCTGGCGGGGTCGTCGGAATCCGCCCAGACCACGTTCCAGCCGAAGTTCTTGTAGGCGTGGTTGAACTGGTTGATCGAACCGCCGTAGAGCTTGCGTGCCGCCACGAACTCGTCGCCGGGCTGGAGGAGGGTGTGGAACACCAGGAATTCTGCAGCATGGCCCGAGGCAACGGACAGCGCGGCGGTGCCTCCCTCCAGCGCCGCCACCCGCTCCTCGAGGACGGCGCAGGTCGGGTTGCCGATGCGCGAATAGATGTTGCCGAAGGCCTGAAGCCCGAAGAGCGAGGCCGCATGGTCCACGTCGTCGAACACGAACGAGGTCGTCTGGTAGATGGGTGTCGCTCTCGCGCCTGTTGCGGCATCCGGCGCCGCTCCTGCATGAATGGCAAGCGTATCGAATCCTGGCAGGCGATCGGTCATGGCGACGGTCTTCTTTCTGGAGGGACAACGGTTGTTCTATTTAAAGAACGGACCGTTCGTCAGGTCAAGATGGATCGGCAAGCCTACCGGTCACGTCACCTGCACAACCTGAGGCACTGACGCGGTTGGTTGGAGAGGTGCCTGCGGCCTGGGCCTGGCGGGTCCGGGACCGCTGTTCCTAGCGCGGCCGGTTGAGGCTGAGCTTCTGAAATCCCTTGCCGGCCAGAACCGGCTTCTTGGCACTCAGCATTCGCGAATTGACGCCCTGCCAGGAGATTTCGCCGGAGAGCCGGCCGAACTCGATCTTGGGGCAGCGGTCCATCACCACCTTGATGCCCTTTGCTTCGGCCCGGGCGGCTGCCGCGTCGTTTCGCACGGAAAGCTGCATCCAGATCACCTGGGGCAGGGGGTCGAGGTTCAATGCCTCGTCGGTGATCGGCCCGGCGGCCTCCGAATTGCGGAAGATCTCAACCATGTCGAGAGGGTGGGGCACATCGGCCAGCGTCGCGTAGACCCTCTTCCCAAGCAGCTCTCCCCCTGCGAACCCGGGATTGATTGGGATGACGTCATAGCCACGCTCGAGCAGATATTTCATGACGATCCAGCTCGGACGGGCCGGATTCTGAGACGCGCCGACAAGCGCGATCGCCTTCACGCTTTGAAGAATGCCGCGAATGTAATCGTTCTGGTAATTGTCGTGATCCATCGGGGGACCGTATGGGAGAGGGCGGGGCAGTTCAATGGGCATAATGTGTCGATGATATCTCACAAGCCGGCGATGACGCGGGAGGAGCTCAGTGCCTTCCTCGACCGTGAGTTTCCGCAGATCCATTTCGGGGGCCGGACCTTTCACGTCGAGGAGATCGGTCCGTCCTTCGCGCGTCTGCGCATGGACTATCACGAACGCCATTTGCGTCCTGGAGGGACTCTTTCAGGTCCATCCATGATGAGCCTGGCGGATCTCGCGCTTTATGCGGCGATCCTCGCCCAGATCGGCCCCGTTGCTCTGGCGGTCACCACCAGCCTGAACTTCAACTTCCTGAGAAAGCCGGATCAGAAGGCGCTCATCGCCGAATCGAGGCTCCTCAAGCTCGGCAAGCGCCTTGCGGTCGGGGAGGTCTCGATCCGTTCAGACGGCCACACGGATCTCGTCTGCCATGCCACCGGGACCTATTCGATCCCGGACAGACGGTAACGAGCGGGTCGTTGCGTTCAGGGCACCCCTGTCAGTTCCGGCTCTCGCTTCGCTCGCCCGGAGTGACGATGGTTCCCATCCAGGCCGAGCAAATCGATTCGAGAGACCTACGACGGCTTCTTCGGCGCCAGCGCGTCGTCGATCTGCTGTGCGCGAAGGGCGGCGGGGCGGTTGGCAACACGTTGCCAGTAACGCTCGAAAGCGGGGCGCTTCTCCAGGGTCCCGAACATCATTCCCCAACCGACCTGCGCCCCGACATAGACATCCGCGGCGGTAAAGGCGTTGCCGGCGACATAGTCCGATTGCGAGACGGCATATTCCAGGGTGTTCACGGCATCCTCAACGGAACCGTAGCCGATCATTCGCCGGCGTTCATCAGGCACCTGAAATCCAAGAGCCGTGTTGCTCAAGGCCGCTTCCAGCGGACCGGCGGCGAAGAACATCCAGCGATAATATGGGCCCCTCAGGCGGTCGCCATGCGGCGGTGCAAGCCCTGCCTCCGGAAAGGCATCGGCCAGGTAGGCACAGATCGCAGCCGCCTCCGTGACCACTGTGTCGCCATGGCGGATCGCCGGAACCTTTCCCATCGGGTTGGTTGCGAGATAGCCGGGGGCCTTCATGCTCGTGCCGAAATCCAGAACTTCGGTACGGTAGGGGCGGCCGACCTCCTCCAGCATCCACCGCGCAATGCGTCCCCGCGACATCGGATTCGTGTAGAAGACAAGTTCGTCGGCCATAGGAAATATCCCTGTTCGATTCCCGTATCGGACCTTACGCGGAGGATTGAGCCGATGCCACGGCCCTTTCCGGAAGAAATGTGGTGTTAGGATACCGCACGTGTGGCATTATGATACCGTATGGTGAAAACCCCTTCATTTAAAGGGTTTTGCAGGCCTTCGGCGGGCTCGATTGTGGTTGACATCGCACCCGGAACTTTCTAATCACCGCTCACTCGCCGCCGCATCTTGCGGCGGCTGTCGTTTTCAGAACCTGAGCCGATCATGGCTCCAACGGGAACCAGCGCAATGAAGACTACGACTTCGCTGAAGCCCGCCGAGGTCGAGAAGAAGTGGGTCGTAATCGACGCGAATGGCCTCGTTGTGGGCCGCCTCGCGACGATCGTTGCCATGCGTTTGCGTGGCAAGCACAAGGCGAACTATACGCCCCACGTCGACTGCGGCGATAACGTCATCGTCATCAACGCCGACAAGGTGGTGTTCACCGGCCGCAAGCGCGACCAGAAGGTGTACTACCATCACACCGGCTATCCGGGCGGCATCAAGGAGCGGACTGCGAAGTTCATCCTCGAAGGCCGTTTCCCCGAGCGCGTGGTCGAGAAAGCCGTGGAGCGCATGCTCCCGCGCGGCCCGCTTTTCCGCCAGATCATGGGCAACCTGCGCGTCTATGGCGGCGCTGAGCATCCTCATACGGCTCAGCAGCCCGAGACCCTGGACGTGGCGGCCCTCAATGCTAAGAACGTGAGAGTCTAATCATGGCGACCCTCCAGTCTCTCGCCGATCTGGGCCAGACCGCCCAGACCGCCGCTCCGGAAGCTCCGAAGCATGTCCAGAAGCTCGACGCCCAGGGCCGCGCCTATGCGACCGGCAAGCGTAAGGACGCTGTCGCCCGCGTGTGGATCAAGCCGGGTTCCGGCAAGATCGTCGTCAACGACCGCGCGGTCGAGGTCTACTTCGCCCGTCCGGTGCTGCGCATGATCCTGGCGCAGCCGCTCCAGGTTGCGAACCGGGACGGCCAGTACGACATCGTCGTGAACGTCAACGGCGGCGGCCTCTCTGGCCAGGCCGGCGCGGTCCGTCACGGCCTTGCGAAGGCGCTGACCCACTATGAGCCGGAACTCCGGGGCCCGCTCAAGAAGGAAGGCTTCCTGACCCGCGACGCCCGCGTGGTCGAGCGCAAGAAGTACGGCAAGGCCAAGGCTCGCCGCAGCTTCCAGTTCTCGAAGCGCTAAGCGCTCAGGACAGCCTGCAATTACAAAAGGGCGGCTTCGGCCGCCCTTTTTGTTGTAGTGGATTGGAAGCCGGCCGGCCTCCAACCGCCGCGCTTGTTGACAGGCGCTGCGATCCATCGCATGTCATAGGCATGATCGACCCGACCACCATCCGCCGACGTCGCATGAACGCTCCCGCCGCGCGAGCGCGATGACGGCTGTTCCAGTCCGATCGCAGGCCGCGCCAATGCGCGGCTTTTTTGTTTTCTCATCCTTCATCTGCCTTATATCAGCCGCCTGACGGGCAAAAACGGATCGACGGTGACGACCATGACGACAGCAGCGCTCGACGCACGAACCAAGACGGTGTTCATCGACGGGGAGGCGGGGACCACGGGCCTCGGCATCCGGGACCGCCTCAAGGGTATTCCCAGCCTCGCCCTCAGGAGCATCGATCCCGAGCGGCGCAAGGATCCATCTGCGAAGCGCGAGATCCTAGGCGAGGTCGATCTCGTGGTGCTCTGCCTGCATGATGATGCGGCGCGGGAAACCGTGGCCCTCGTCGACGGCCTCGACGGCCGCAAGCCGAAGATCATCGATGCCAGCACCGCCCATCGGGTGAGCCCCGGCTGGGCCTACGGCTTCGCCGAGCTTGCGCCCGGTCAGCGCGAGGCGATCGCGAAGGCGGATCGGGTCGCCAACCCGGGGTGCTACCCCACCGGGGCTATCGCCCTGATCCGGCCGCTCGTCGATGCCGGGCTGGTCCCTCCGGACTATCCGATCAGCGTCAATGCGGTCAGCGGCTACAGCGGCGGTGGCCGGTCGATGATCGAGGCCTACGAGGCGGGGACGGCGCCTGCCTTCGAACTCTACGGCCTCGGTTTCGAGCACAAGCATGTGCCCGAGCTGCAGAAATATACCGGCCTGACCCGCCGGCCGATCTTCATCCCCTCGGTCGGCAATTTCCGGCAGGGCATGCTCGTCAGCGTGCCCCTGCATCTGGAGTTGTTGCCTGGAAAGCCCAAGGCTGAGGAACTCGAGGCAGCCTTGGTTGAATGGTATGGCGACAGCCCTGTCGTGTCGGTCGTTCCGACGCATGCCGACGGGAAGCGCTCCGAGCGGATCGAGCCTGAGGCCCTGAACGATACGAATCTGATGGAGCTTCGCGTGTTCCGTCACGCTTCCTACCGTCACGCGGTCCTGGTGGCGCGCCTCGACAATCTCGGCAAGGGAGCCTCCGGCGCGGCCGTTCAGAACATCAAGTTGATGCTTGGCCTAGGCTGACGCGGGACGCAGCCGGGAGGAACGGCCGGCATCGAGGCTGCTCTCCTCGAATCCCGATACCCTCTGGCGCTGCTCTCCGAGACCCTCGATGCCCAGGCTCATCACCTCGCCGGCCTTGAGATAGCGCGGCGGCTTCATGCCCATGCCGACACCGGGAGGCGTACCCGTCGTGATGACGTCGCCCGGTTCCAGGATCATGAAATGTGAGACGTAGGAAACGATCTGCGGCACGTTGAAGATCATCGTCTTCGTCGAGCCTGTCTGCATGCGCTTGCCGTCGACATCGAGCCACATGGCGAGATTGTGCGGATCGGGGATCTCGTCCCTCGTGACAAGCCACGGGCCGAGAGGGCCGAAGGTCGGGCAGCCTTTGCCCTTCGTCCAAGTGCCGCCGCGCTCGATCTGGAATTCCCGTTCGGACACGTCGTTGCAGATGCAATATCCCGCCACGAAATCCATGGCCTCGTTCGCGCCGACATAGGAGGCGCGCTCGCCGATCACGATGGCGAGTTCCACCTCCCAGTCGGTCTTCTGTGAACCGCGGGGAATGATCACGTCGTCGTTGGGACCCACGATACAGGAGGGCGCCTTGTTGAAGATGATGGGCTCGGCCGGGATCGGCGCTCCGGTCTCGGCGGCATGGTCCGCATAGTTCAGCCCGATGGCGATGAAGTTCCCGACCTTGCCCACGCAGGCGCCGAGCCTCTGTCCCGCCGGCACCACGGGAAGGCTGCTCGGATCGAGCTTTCTCAGCTTATCCAGCCCGCCGCCGCTCAGGGTGCGTCCGTCGATATCTGGAATGACGGATGACAGGTCCCGGATCCCGCCCTCGGCATCCACCAGTCCCGGCTTCTCGCGCCCGATCTCTCCAAATCGCACCAGCTTCATCGGCATTTTCCTTCCTGAAATCGAGGCATCATATGGTCCGATTTCCCGAAGGGGCGCAACCGAACTTTCCCTGTCACAGGAATGTTGCCGTTTTGTCACGGAGGCGCAGGAAGTACGATTATGGGGTATATCGCTCGCATAACAAAGTTTCGATTCGCTCGGCCGCACTACTCGGTCGTTTACATATGAACAATTTTAATACGTTGCGGAAATAGCATGAATTTAAAGTATATGCTGAAAAACACATAGTAATAACAAAGAAATAAAAATTCTATATTGAGTGGCATTAGATTCTCATTAACCGATTGCGGCAGAAATGAAGCATTGGCAGAGTGGATGCTAACGCGCGGAGATTCTCCCGCAGCGGCAACAATAAACCCATAGGGCGGGACATTTCTCATGCGTTTCAATCGGTCACTGATCCTTGCCGCCATATCGCTCGCGGCGCTCGTTTCCGCTCAGGGTGCCGCGCAGGCGGGCGCCTTTGCGTTGCGTGAGCAGAGCGCAACCGGCCAGGGCGAGTCGTTCGCGGGCGTCGCCGCCGGCGCGGCGGGCGTCTCGTCGATGTATTGGAACCCAGCCACGATCACCATGGCGCCGGGCTGGCAGAGCGAGTTCCACGGAACCGCCATCATTCCGGAATCGAAGATCACGCCCGTCTACACGGTTCCGGCCGGACTCAGGGCGCTCGGCCCCGCGGGTGATATCGGTCTCGACGCGGTCGTGCCTGCCAGCTACACGAGCTATCAGGTCAACGACAGTCTCTGGGTCGGTCTCTACAGCGGCGCCCCCTTCGGGCTCGTGACCAAGCCCAACTCCATCTGGGCGGGCCAGCTCTACGCCCGCACGACGTCGGTCTTCTCGTATGAAATGATGCCGACCGTCGGCTACAAGGTGAACGATTGGCTGTCGGTGGGCGCGGGCGTGAGGGCGCAGTACTTCAAGGTCCGGTACTTCTCGGCTATCGGTCCGACCCCGACCTCGCCGTCCCCGTTCGCCGCTTCCGCCGGTCTCGAGGGAGACAGCTGGGGCATCGGCTACTCCCTGGGCGCCACGCTGACACCGTTTGCCGGAACGTCGATCGGTATCGGTTTCCGCTCCGCCGTGGATCAGAAGCTCGAAGGCTCGTTCCAATATTTCGGGATTCCGATCAAAGCCAACCTGACACTGCCCGAGTCCGTGTCCGTGGGTCTCAGCCAGCGGATTACCGATGCCTTCACCCTCAATGCGACGGCCGAATGGACGAACTGGAGCCGCCTCGGTTTCCCGCGTGTGACGAACGGCCTGACCGGCGGTCTCCTGGCGCAGTCGCCGTATCTGCCGCTGGACTACAAGGATGGCTGGTTCTTCTCGGTGGGTGGCGAGTACCGCATCAACCCGGCCTGGCTCGTCAGGGCAGGTGTCGGCTACGAGATCTCGCCAATCGAAGTCGAGACGCGCAGTCCGCGTCTGCCGGATTCCGACCGTGTGTGGCTGTCCGTGGGAACGACCTACAACTGGAGCGACCAGCTCTCGTTCGATCTCGCCTATACGCACATCTTCTCGGTCGGGAACACCGACATCAACATTGCCCCGGGCAACCCCACCTTCGCGACGCGCGGTGTCGTGCTCGCAGCGGATGTGGACTCGCAGGTCGATATCATCTCGGCGGCGATCAAATACCGCTGGGACAATCCGGCGAAGGCCATCCCGGCCCCGATCGTTCGCAAGTACTGACGGGCTTTCTAGCCGCTCAGGGAAAAAAGGCCGGCTTCATGCCGGCCTTTTTAGTTCGGGCGCCGCAGCTTTGGGCACCTCACGCCTTGTCAGGATTTCACGAGGACATAGGTTCCAGGCGCATCGCAGAGCGGTTTGAGCTTTCCGCCTCCAGGCTTACGGGCCGGCACCCGACGCGGCGCCTGCCTCTCGATCCATGAAAACCAATAGGGCCACCACGTGCCCTCGGTCTCCCGCGCCTTTGCGACCCAGTCCGCAAGCTCGCCCTCGACCGGACCACCGGTCCAATACTGGTATTTGGGCTTCGCCACGGGGTTGACCACGCCAGCAATATGCCCCGATCCGGCGAGGACGAATTCCACAGGGCCTCCGAAGCCTTTCGACCCGAGAAACACCGAGCGGGCAGGGGCGATGTGGTCTTCCTTCGTCGCCAGGTTGAAGATCGGGGCCTTGACCTTTCTCAGGTCGAGCTTGACGCCGTCCATCTCCATTTCGCCCTTGGCCAGCTTGTTCTCCAGATAGCAGTTGCGAAGGTAGAAGGCGTGGTTGGCTGCCGGCATGCGTGTGGAATCAGAGTTCCAGTAGAGCAGGTCGAAGGGGAAGGGCGCGTGGCCCTTCATGTACACGTTGACCACATAGGGCCAGATCAGGTCGTTGGGGCGCAACATGTTGAAGGCATTGGCCATGTGGGAGCCTTCCAGGTACCCCCGGCGCTTCATGCTGGCCTCGAGAGCGCTGACGCGGTCCTTGTCGACGAACACCTTCAGGTCCCCGGCATGGGCGAAATCGACCTGAGCCGTGAAAAAGGTCGCGCTGTCGATCCTCTTGTCCTTCTTCGCGGCCATGTAGGCGAGCGTCGAGGCAAGCAGGGTGCCGCCCACGCAATAGCCGATGGCCGTTACCTTCTTCTCGCCGGTCGCGGCCTCGATCGCGTCCAGCGCCGCGAAGATGCCCTCCCGCATGTAGTGCTCGAAGCTCTTGTCGACGTGTTCCGGGCCTGGATTGACCCAGGAGATGCAGAAGACCGTCAGTCCCTGCGATACGGCCCACCGGATAAAGCTCTTCTCCGGGTTGAGATCGAGAATGTAGAACTTGTTGATCCATGGAGGGACGATCAGCAGCGGGCGCTTCAGCACCTTGTCCGTCGTGGGCGTGTATTGAATGAGCTCTATCAGCGGATTGCGGAAGATCACCTTTCCGGGGGTCGTCGCCATGTTGACGCCGACCTTGAAACGCGTCGGATCGGAATGGCGGATCCTGAGTTCACCGCCTCCGGCTTCGATATCCTCGGCCAGCATCTCCATGCCGCGGACGAGATTGGCGCCGTTCTTGCTGAGTGTTTCGCGAAGAAGCTCCGGGTTGGTCAGCAGGAAGTTGGACGGTGAGAGCGCGCTGGAGAGCTGACGGAGATAGAACTGCGCCTTGTGGCGGGTTTGGTCGTCCACCCCCTCCGCATGCTCCACCAGATCCTCCGCCCAGCGCGACGTGATGAGATAGGCCTGTTTCAGAAAGTCGAACACCGGGTTCCGGGTCCATTCCGGATCGTGAAACCGATTGTCCTTTTCTTCGGGTGTGACAACGGGTTCGGCAGGCTCGCCATGGGCGCGCCTCAACGTGGAGGACCAAAGATCCAGGAACTGCGTCCCCAGCCGCGTCTGTGCGTCGAGCGCCTTTTGTGGATCCGTCATCCAGGCTTCGGCCACATGTCCGAGGGACCGCATGGCCTCTGCGGCTTCCTCGGCAAAACCGGACCGATGCTGTCCTTCGGTCAGAGGTTTGAGGTAGGCCGCTGTCGCTTTTCCGGCTCCCTCGAAGAACCGCGTTAGGTTGCGTGACAGTTCGTCGAAGTCCGGCGTCGCGGGAGAGAGTGTCTCATCCCCAGGCGGCTTGTCCATAAGGCGTTCTCCCGACGGCTTCACTGCCATTGCTCATATGCCGCATTTCCGACATTTTAGCGAATGGCCATCATACATCCTAGAATCATCCCGTTGTCCTTGGAATTAAGAATGAATTTCGCACCTGCCAGTACCGGTCGCGCTGTCCTTGCGGGTTGCGCCTTCATGGCTGCCGCCCTTACGGCGGGCTGCAGCGGCAATCCCACGGGAGAGTTCCTGGAATCGAGCGGTCTCGCACCCAAGACGGCGCCACGCCCTGATTTCGTGGCGGCGTCAAGGCCCCAGAATCTCGATTACATCCCCATCGGCACACCGCAGGAGGGCCGCCCCACGGCCGCGAAAACCGCTGACGAGGTCAAGGCTGCGGAAGCGGAACTCGATTCCGTGCGGGCACAGAACCAGTCCCGCGGGGAGGCGGCTGCGCAGCTCGGCGGAACGCCAGCACCCACCCCTGTCGCCCTGCCGAGCACAGCCCCTGCGCAACCGGCGGCCAAGAAGAAAAAGACCCCCTGACCAATTCCTACCTTCGAAAATCTGTCCGAGGACCGTGCCATGGCCGATTTCTACCGCATCCAGCGTCTCCCGCCCTACGTCTTCGAACAGGTCAACCGCATCAAAGCCACCGCCCGCGCCAACGGCGCGGACATTATCGACCTCGGGATGGGCAACCCGGACCTGCCGGCGCCGCAGCATGTCATCGAGAAGCTGGTCGAGACCGTCGGCAAGCCCCGCACGGATCGCTATTCCGCGTCCAAGGGCATCGGCGGGCTGAGGCGCGCCCAGGCGGGCTATTACGAACGGCGCTTCGGGGTGAAGCTCAACCCGGACACCCAGGTCGTCGCGACCTTGGGGTCCAAGGAAGGCTTCGCCAACATGGCCCAGGCGATCACCGCCCCGGGCGATGTGGTCCTGGTGCCGAACCCGAGCTATCCGATCCACGCCTTCGGCTTCCTGATGGCGGGAGGCGTGATCCGGTCGGTTCCGGCCGAGCCGACCCCGGCCTTCTTCCCGGCGGCGGAGCGCGCCGTCCTCCACTCCATTCCGAAGCCCGTGGCGCTGGTCGTGTGCTATCCCTCGAATCCGACCGCCTACGTCGCGTCGCTGGATTTCTACCGGGATCTCGTCGCCTTCGCGAAGAAACACGATCTGATCCTTCTCTCGGACCTCGCCTATTCGGAGGTCTATTTCGATGAGAACAACCCGCCGCCGTCGATTCTCCAGGTCCCGGGTGCCATGGATGTCGCGGTCGAATTCACCTCCATGTCCAAGACCTTCTCCATGGCCGGCTGGCGGATCGGCTTCGCGGTCGGCAACGAGCGTCTTCTGGCGGCTCTGGCACGGGTGAAGTCCTATCTCGACTACGGCGCCTTCACACCGGTGCAGGTGGCAGCGACCGCCGCCCTCAACGGGCCGGATGACTGCATCCGGGAAATGCGCGCCACGTATAAACGCCGCCGCGACGTGATGGTCGACGCCTTCGAGAAGGCAGGCTGGCCGGTCCCGACACCGACCGCCTCGATGTTCGCCTGGGTCCAGATCCCGGAGAAGTTCCGCTCCCTGGGAAGCCTCGAATTCTCGAAACTCCTCGTGGAGAAGGCCGACGTTGCCGTGGCGCCGGGCATCGGCTTCGGCGAGCATGGGGACGATTATGTCCGTATCGCCCTCGTCGAGAACGAACAGCGCATCCGCCAGGCCGCGCGCAACATCCGGCGGTTCTTCGATACAGCGGATGGAACGCTCCACAATGTGGTGCCTCTGACCAGGGCCGGATGATCGGTCCGGCCCGGAGAAGGACACCTGTCATCAACCGCGCATGGACATGCAACCGTAGCAGTCGTAAAGAGCAGCGCGACTTTCACTAAGGAGCAGCTGTTCGTGACACGTCCTTTTCGGGTCGGTATCGCCGGCCTTGGCACGGTTGGTGCGTCGGTCATCCGGATCCTCACCCGTCAGAACGACGTCCTGGCCCAGCGCGCAGGACGTCCAATCGCCGTCACGGCGATTTCCGCCCGCGACAGGGCCAAGGATCGCGGCCTCGACCTTTCCGCTTACGCATGGTTCGACGACCCGGCGGAGCTCGCGCGCTCCGCGGATGTCGACTGCGTCGTGGAACTGGTCGGCGGTTCCGACGGAGCGGCGCTCCAGACCGTCGAGACGGCGCTGGCCCAGGGCAAACATGTCGTCACCGCGAACAAGGCGCTGCTGGCGAAACACGGTCTGGCCCTGGCCAGAACCGCCGAGCAGAAAGGCGTTGCTCTGGCCTTCGAGGCCTCCGTCGCCGGCGGAATCCCCGTCATAAAGACCCTGCGGGAAGGCCTTCCCGGAAACCGCGTATCGCGGCTCTACGGCATCCTCAACGGCACCTGCAACTACATTCTCTCCCGCATGGAGCTCGAGGGCCTGACCTTTGCCGAGTGCCTGAAGGATGCCCAGCGTCTCGGCTATGCGGAGGCGGACCCGACTTTCGACGTCGAAGGCTTCGACACGGCCCACAAGCTCGCCATTCTCACCAGCCTCGCCTTCGGAACGGAGATCGACGCCGACGCAATCTATGTGGAAGGCATTTCTTCGATCACGCCGCTGGACCTCGCCATGGCGAACGAACTCGGATTCCGCATCAAGCTCCTCGGCGTCGCAGAGAGGACCGAGACAGGGATCGAGCAGCGCGTTCACCCCACCATGGTGCCGAAATCCTCCGCGATCGCGCAGGTGATGGGCGTGACGAACGCCGTGACCATCGACGCGGACGCGGTGAAGGAATTGACGCTGATCGGTCCGGGCGCTGGCGGGGAGGCGACGGCCTCTGCTGTCGTAGCCGACATCGCCGACGTGGCGCTCGGAAAGGCCGAGGCTCCCTTCGGCCAACCCGTCGATCGCCTGGAGAAAGCACCCCGCGCCCCGATGCAGCGGCACGAAGGCGGTTATTATATTCGCCTCACCGTCCACGACCGTCCCGGCGTCGCCGCGGGCGTCGCCACGCGCATGGCGGAGGCTGACATTTCCCTTGAGAGCATCCTCCAGAAGCGCTCCGAGACGGCGGCAACCAAAGACCCGCACGGTCGCTCAGGTGCGCCGGTTTCCCTGGTTCTCATCACCTATGCGGCCACCGAGGCGGCCATCCGCTCGGCCGTTGAAAAAATCTCCGGGGATGGTCTTATCGCAGAGCCGCCCCAAGTGATCCGCATCGAACGCGAGTAATTTTCCGGCGAACTCCCCGTTCGCCGTCCCATCAAAGGAGACGACACGTCCATGTCGCAGGGCATTACCGTCCAACCGGGCCAACTCATCGAACGCATCTTGACCCTGGAACTCGTCCGCGTGACCGAGCGTGCCGCCGTTTCTTCGGCCCGGCTGCGCGGTCGCGGCAACGAAAAGGCTGCGGACCAGGCGGCTGTCGATGCCATGCGCCGCGAACTGAACCGGCTCCCCATCGATGGAACGGTGGTGATCGGCGAGGGTGAGCGCGACGAAGCCCCGATGCTCTTCATCGGAGAGAAAGTGGGCAATCGCAACGGCCCGAAGGTGGACATCGCTGTCGACCCCCTCGAGGGCACGACCCTGTGCGCGAAGGACATGCCCGGCTCGATCGCCGTCATGGCCATGGCCGAATCGGGCACGCTTCTGGCGGCACCGGACGTTTACATGCACAAGATCGCCGTCGGTCCCGGCTATCCGACGGGTGTCGTCGATCTCGACGCCTCGCCCGAGGAAAACATCCACAACCTCGCCAAGGCGAAGGGCGTGAAGCCCAGCGAAATCAATGTGCTGGTGCTCGACCGCCCGCGCCATGCCGACCTCATCGCCGCAATCCGCAAGACCGGTGCCGGCATCCGCCTTATTACGGATGGCGACGTCGCAGGCATTATCTTCACGACCAAGCCCGACGAGACGGGAATCGACATCTATCTCGGTATCGGGGCGGCGCCTGAGGGCGTGCTGGCGGCTGGTGCGCTGCGCTGCATCGGCGGCCAGATGCAGGCCCGTCTGATCCTCGATACGGAGGAGAAGCGTTCCCGGGCATTCCAGATGGGCGTCACCGACCCGAACCGGAAATATGACATGACCGATCTGGCCCGCGGCGACGTGATCGTCGCGGCAACCGGGGTCACCGATGGCGCACTCCTGAAGGGCGTCACATTCGGCAGGGATGTGATCACCACGGAGACGGTCGTGTATCGCTCGGCGACCGGTACCGTGCGCCGCATCTACGGCGAACACCGCGAATTGTCGAAGTTCCACCTCGACTAGGCTCACTCGACTAGGTTCAACGGACGGGCGAGGGGCACGTGCCGTGCATCCTCTGGCCGAGATCGGAGATACGAGGATCCATGACAGAACCGCAGGCCGGTCTTGAGATCCGCCCCCTGTCCCCTGGCGACCGGTCGGCCTGGGAGCCTCTATGGCAGGGATATCTGACGTTCTATCGGTCGAGCCTTTCGCCCGAGATGACCGACCTGACATGGCGTCGGATTCACGATCCCGGAGAGCCGGTCCATGGGCTCGCGGCTGTCCTCGATGGGGAGATCGTGGGCATCGTCCACTATCTCTTCCATCGCTCCACATGGGCACGCGAGGGCTATTGCTATCTGGAGGATCTTTTCACCTCTGAGAAGGCGCGGAATCGCGGCGTCGGGCGGGCCCTGATCGAAGCGGTCTACGAGAGGGCGAAGGCGGCTGGAGCGAGCCGCGTCTACTGGCACACCCACGAGACCAACACGACGGCGCAGGCTCTGTATGAGAAGGTCGCGGCCCTGAGCGGTTTCATTCAGTACCGGAAGGTTTTCTGACAAGCCGGACCGGAGCGCGATCCGGACAAGAATCCTCGGTTCCCTCCAGCACGTGCGATGGCGGAGGCCCGAGCGCCGATCATGGTTTCAAAGAGCCATGATCAGGCACTAGACTCCGCCCGTGACCGAATCAGCTTCCCTGTCCCCGATCCGCCCGTTTCTCGGCATCAGCCGCTCCGCTCTCGGGCGGACCTGGGTCGAGCGGTGCAACGCTTCTCAAGGCACTCTCGCGCTCGCCATCGCTCAGACCCACGGACTGCCCGATATCCTGGCGCGCGTCCTGGCCGGGCGGGGAGTTGGTGTCCACGAGGCCGCGGGCTTCCTGAACCCGCGTCTGCGGGACCTGATGCCCGACCCGCATGTCCTCACCGATATGGACGCTGCCGCCGACCGCCTCGCCGATGCCGTCATGCGCCGCGAGACAGTGGCGATTTTCGGCGACTACGACGTAGATGGCGCATGCAGCGCGTCGATCCTGGCCGAGTATCTGCGCGCCTGTGACGTTTCTTATGTGATCCATATCCCTGACCGCATCACGGAAGGTTATGGCCCCAACGTGGACGCAATCCGGTCCCTGAAGGAGCAGGGAGCCGACCTTCTCGTCACGGTCGATTGTGGCACCGCAAGCCATGAGCCCCTGGCCGAGGCCCGGCGCCTGGGGCTCGACGCGGTTGTTCTCGACCACCACCAGGCCCCCGAGCAACTGCCGGAGGCCCGTGCCCTCGTCAATCCGAACCGTCAGGACGACCTCTCCGGTCTCGGGCATCTCTGCGCGGCCGGAATCGTGTTCCTGACGGTCGTCGCGCTCAACCGGGCCTTGCGCGGACGCGGCTTCTTCAACCAGCGTCCCGAGCCGGACCTGATGGGCAGCCTCGATCTCGTCGCCCTTGCGACAGTGGCGGACGTGGTGCCTCTCGTCGGCCTCAACCGGGCTTTTGTCCGTCAGGGGCTCGCGATCATGCGCAATCGTGGACGCACAGGACTGGCGGCACTGCTCGATACGGCTGGCCTCTCGGGCGCGCCGGAAAGCTGGCATCTCGGCTATCTCGTCGGCCCGCGCATCAATGCCGGCGGGCGCATCGGCGACGCCACCCTCGGTGCGAAACTGCTTCTGTCACAGGATCCGTTCGATTCCGGGCGGCTGGCAACGGAACTGGACCGTTTGAATCGCGAGCGGCAGGCGATCGAGGCGATGGCCGTGGCCGAGGCCGAGGCCCAGGCCCTCGTCCAGCTGGAACGAGCGCCGGACCTGCCTGTGATCATCACGTCGTCGAGCGAGTGGCATCCAGGTGTCGTTGGCTTGGTGGCAGCCCGTATGAAGGAGCGGTTTCGTCGCCCGGCCTTCGCCTTCGCTTACAATCCCGACGGCACCGCCACCGGCTCCGGGCGCTCGGTCCCCGGGGTCGATCTCGGCGCCGCCGTTCGCGCCGCCGTCGAGGCCGGCCTGGCGATCAAGGGGGGAGGCCATGTAATGGCGGCGGGCGTCACCATTCCGGCAGCGGACATGGAGCATTTCCATGCCTTCACCATGGAGCGGCTTCTGGAGTCGGTCGGCGCTGCCCTGTCCGAGGATCTCTTCGCCATCGATTCGACCCTGACGGCCGGCGGTGCGCAGACGAGCGTCGTCGCCGCGCTGGAGCGGGCGGGACCGTTTGGGTCGGGCCAGCCGGAGCCCGTCTTCGCGTTTCCGAACCACCGAATCATAGAGGCGCGGGAGGTGGGAAGCGGCGGCCATATGCGCGTGAAACTCCGGGGAGGGGACGGAGCGATCATCGGCGGAATTGCCTTTCGCGCCGCGGGCCAGCCCCTCGGCCTTGCCCTCTCGGGCGCTATCGGCAGCAGCCTCCACGTGGCAGGAACCCTGTCCATCGATCGTTGGGGCGGCAACGAAAAGGTCGAGGTGAGAATTATGGATGCGGCAAAGCCCGAATGACCATTCTGGTGCTTGCCGTGCCGGAAGAACCCATCTATATGTCCGCCACCTCAGGGGCAGCGCCCCGCTTATGCGGCCTTCGTCTATCGGTTAGGACACCAGCCTTTCACGCTGGGAAGAGGGGTTCGATTCCCCTAGGCCGCGCCATCCCGACAAAACTCTCGAGCGAAGCGGAGCCGTTGGGCCGTGACCCGGCTTTTCACAGGGCCGACCGATCGATGGCAGAGCTTGAGCGTTCCAGAGCGAGGTCAACTCCGATGCCGCGTTATTTCTTCAACATCCGCGATGGCTACGATCTCGACGAGGACGAGGAGGGCATCGATCTTCCGGATATCGAGGCGGCGCGCGCGGAGGCCCTTGCCACCGTCGAGGAACTCCGCGACCAGCTAGGCGACGCCGGGAATATCGAACTCGAAATCACCGACGAGACCGGCCGGCGCCTTCTCACGGTGCCCTTTCACCGACCCTCCCACGGCCGCCGGCGCTAGGGCATTCTCCGGTGCAGGGTATCGGTTTCACCTGAGAATACGGCAAAACCAGAGGCCGAGCTGAGTCCGCTCATGTGGAATCAGCTCTGGGTCCTCGACTCAGTGTGCCTTGCCGGAGATGATGGCAAACCGTGTCAGGAGGCCGACCAACTCGGCCTGTCGCTTGGTCCCTGTCTTTGCCAGGACCGCCTTTGTCTGAGCGCGGACCGTGCCGATCCCGGTTCCTGTATTCTCGGAGATCTCCTGAAGCGAGCAGCCGCACATGAGCTGCGTTGCGACCGCCGCCTCCCTTCTTGTCAGGCCGAAGGCCTGGAGAAGAAGTTCCTGCGTCGGCTCAGGGCAATATTCAGGGTCTGCGACGATGACGACGAGTTTCGCCCCTCCAAATGCGGCCTGAACGGTCTCGGTGAGGGATACGATTCTCAGAATGAGCGGACGGGCATCCCTCCGATGGAGGCCGAGTGCCTCCCGTGACGGTCCGGACCCCGAAAGGTGGTCGGAAATGATTCCCTGAAGGGTCTGGTCCGCGGCTGGGTCGGACGCCACGAGGCGCTCGGACCTGACGAGCAAACCGGCGCCGAAGTGCTGCTCCACCTGCCTGTTGAACCCGAGTACCTTCTTTCCGTCGCCGATCAGGAAGGCTCCGTAACCCAACGCGTCGAACACGCGTAAGAAACAACGGGCGGCCGAAGCCTGGTGTGAATTGGCCTGCAGATGTTGCATCACGCTGACCGGACGGGCCGAATGCGGCCCTCTTCAACACAAACGCGCAACGTTCCTCTTTTATCCCAACTGGGAGATGAAAAACGCGCAGCTTCAGACGAGCTTGGTTGAACGAGTCCGAATCATACTGCCTATCGCCCCACTCTGTACCGGAGGAAGGAATGCAGTCGGCCACGACACTCGCTTTGAACGACGGACCCATGGCGCCCGATCGCGGGGCCCGGACCGATTTTAGGGTCATAAGAACCGAAGAGGCCCTCTGGAGCATCCAGGCAGTATCAGACCGGGCGAGACTGGCTGCACCGCACCTCTTTCCCTCCAGCGGCCGGTGCTGCGCGGGTGACATCATCGTGACCGACCACCGAACGTCGAACGATCTGCTATATCGCTTGCGCCAGAGAGGTTTTGCGATACTTTATATCGGGCCGGCTGGACCCATCGAGATCTAGAGCCTGCCTTGTCACGATACTATTTCAACCTTCGCCGGGCGCACCTCCATCTGCTCGACAAGAACGGGGAAGAGTGCGCCACTTTGGGCGAAGCCATTGAGTACGGCGTCGTTGCCGTTCTCAGCCTGATCTCGGAGGAGGGCAGGTTCCGCAACTGGACGGCATGGGCGGTGGAAATCCAGGACGAGAACAGGGTCCATGTGGTCACCCTTCCGTTCAGTCTGGTCCTGAGAGCAGATCTGAGGCGCAAGGACTAGGTGTCGGGATCTCCCGTGAAGGCGCGCATCGCCTCGATACGGAGAGCATCCGGAGTTTCCAGGTAGCGAGCCGAATGATGGAAGACCGTGAGCCGCTTGGCCTGCGCCTTGCGCGCCAGGCGTCCCGCCTCCTCGGCTGTCAGGTGAAGCGCGGCCTCGGCGAGAGCGCGGTCCCGCTCGGGAAAGACGGCCTCGATGAAGAGTTGGTCGACCCCGGCTGCGAGGGCGAGGATCTTCTCCGCATTGCCGGGTGTCGGCGCCGTGTCGGTGACGTAGGCCAGGGACTGCCCGGGGCCGATGAAGAAGACCTTGTCCTTCAGCTCCTTTAGCGCGACGCGGCCGACGCCCGGAATCGTCAGATCGGCGTCCCCAACCCCCTCCCGGAGCAGCTTCTTGGCCTCGTTGAGCCATGAACTCTTCGGGAGGCCCAGTTGTTCGAGGACTCCGCGGCGGACGTTGACGCGCCTCGTCTCCCGCAGTCCGAACGCGAGCGAGGGGATGCCATGGTCGAGGGCGGTCGCCTCGATTCGAAAATCACCGTCGGCGAAGACGACGCCCATCGGAAGGTCGGGCGGCTGTCCTTCCCAGCGCTCGAACACGTGCTGGGCCGAGAAAACGGCGAAGCGGTCGAGCCGAAAGCCGTTGAACTCTCCCACATGGAGTTGGAAATCCACCGAACTCTCGTCGATGAGATTCCAGGTATAGGCCCGCAGTTTGTGTTCCACATGATCGATGAAACCCGGCGGGCCCACGAGATGAAGCGGGCCGGGCCGGTGGAGGCATAACCGCATCAGGCGATCGAATCCGATGAAGTGATCCACATGCGCGTGAGACACGAAGACGTGGCTGACCCGCAGCAATTCCCGCGCAGACAGAGGGCCGAGGTCGCCGAGATCGAACAGGATCGCCCGCCGGCCGAAGCGGAAATCGAGATAGAGGCCCGGATCGTCGAAAGGGCCGTTGACGAGGCGCGGCTGGATGAGCCAGCTCATCCCTTGCGAAGGTCTCGCCACGCGGCCGCGAAGGCACGGGCGTTCCGGCCGACATCCTCGACGGACATCGTCGGCGTGAACAGAGCGGAGCCGAGACCGAAGCCGTCGGCTCCCGCATCCACGTAACCCCTCATTGTGTCCGGCTTGATGCCGCCGACCGGCATGACGAGGGCTTCTTTCGGAAGCACGGCCCGCCAGGCTTTGACGACCGGCGGCGGCGTGGCCTCGGCCGGGAAGATCTTGATCGCATCCGCTCCGGCCTTCAGCGCCGCAAAAGCCTCTGTCGGCGTAGCGACGCCCGGAGTGCAATACAAGCCGTGCTGCTTTGCGTGTCGGACAACGTCGAGATCCGCATGAGGCATGACGATCAGTTTTCCGCCGACGTCGTGGACCCCGTCGACCATTGCGGGCTCGAGCACCGTTCCCGCGCCGACGAGCACCTGAGACGGCATGGCCTTGGCGAGGATTTCGATGCTGCGGAAGGGGTCCGGCGAATTCAATGGAACTTCGATGATCCGAAATCCGGCCTCGACCAGCGTATGGCCGACGGCCCCGGCATTGTCGGGCCGCAATCCGCGCAGGATCGCGATCAGCGGAAGCTCGGTCAGATAATCCCGAAACACGATGGCCCCCTTTGCCCGACCCGCGGCTGAGGTCTTACCATCGGACAGGCTCGGCAAGCCCGGCATCGCGATGCGCCCTGCCTCAATAGGTGGCGGAGACCCCGCCCTCTTTCAACTGCCGAGGCGGTTTCAGGAACTCTACGTTTCAGGGTTCCTTCTGACGCAGGCATTGCTGCGCCGTGCGGGAGATGCGGATCTGCTCGTCGGGCCCGACCGCGTCGTCGAGGACCTTGCGCCACACATCGCTTTTGCGCAATTCGCCTGCCACACACGAGCAGAGGGACGTACAGACTCCTGCGGGGCTCCCCTGCGCCAGGCAACTCGCTTCGCATTCTGCGATGAACGGCCGTGCCTCGGCCATGGGATTGGGACCTGTCAGCTGCAGAATGCCATAAAGCAGGCCGAACAGAATGATCTGATGGATCAAATAGATCGGAAGGCTCTTGCGTCCGGCCCAGACGAGCAGGCGGGAGAAGCGGCTCCCGGCGCGCCAGCGCGCGAGCCGCATGGTCTCCGCATGGGGCAGGAGCGCCTTCGCAGTCGCCATTCCCGCCAATACGAGGCCGAACCACGGAAAGATCGGCACGTAGTCATTGGTAACGGGATCGGTGGAACCAAGCCCGAGCCAGTCGAGCCAGGGTCGATCGAGCACCGGACTCGTGAAGATCGAAGGCGCGGCAAGGCAGATCAATGCAGAAATCACCAGGACAATCGGTCGTGTTCGCAGGAACGGGAGCGCGAGGACGCTCGACAGCGCGATGCAATGCAGGATCCCGAAGAAGATGAAGCTCTCCGGAAACGCAAAATAGGTCGCGATCGTGATCAGGAGAGCCGCCCCGCCGATCTTCGCGAGGCGACGCAGGAAGGCCCGCGGTCGCAGGCCCTGTACATGCGCGAGGACAAGCCCGACGCCAGCGAGAAAGAGGAACGAGCCGGCGATGCACCGGGCGAACCAGCGCCAGGCCGGAACGGCCACGATATCGGTGGCGACCAGCTTGAGAAAGCTCAGGTCCCAGCTGAAATGGTAGATGACCATGGCGAGGATCGCGATCCCCCGCGCTACGTCGATGGCATCCCAACGCTGCGTGGCGGCGGCCGTGGACTGGGGCTGGGCTGGGGTCACGTCAAACGTCCGGTTCTGAAGAGGGGGAGGGCGGCGCGACCGCCGCACCCTATATGACGTTCATGACCGATCCACTCGCAACGTCAATGGCCGCGCTGAGGGCCATGATCGAAGACTCCGGGGTCCTCGTCGGATTCACCGGCGCCGGGATCTCGACGGAGAGCGGCGTGCCCGATTTTCGCTCTCCCGGGAGTCCCTGGCTGGAAAACAAGCCAATCGCCTTCGATCTCTTCCTGAAGAGCGAGGCGGCACGCCGGGAGGCATGGCGGCGGAAGTTCACGATGGACGATCTCTACCGCGGCGCCGGCCCAAGCCGGGGCCACCGGGCGCTGGCCTCCCTCGTCGATTCCGGACGGATGCCCGGCGTGATCACCCAGAACATCGACGGACTTCATCAGGCAGCGGGTATCGCCGAGCACCAGGTCATCGAATTGCACGGAAACGGCACCTACGCCGTGTGTCTGTCCTGCGGCCGGCGCTACGATCTCGGCTGGGTGAGGAGCCGCTTCGAGACAACAGGCGATCCTCCGGTCTGCGAAACATGCGGCGGGATCATCAAGTCCGCCACCATCTCGTTCGGACAAGCCATGCCGGAGACGGCGATGCGACGAGCCCTCGAGCTCACGCTCTCCTGTGACCTCTTTCTGGTCCTGGGCTCCTCCCTCGTCGTCTACCCCGCGGCATCGTTTCCGATGATGGCGAAGGAAAACGGTGCCCGACTGGTCATCGTCAATCGTGAGCCGACGCCCCTGGACAACGCAGCCGACCTCGTCATCCGCGCGGAGATCGGACAGGTTCTCGCGGGATTCATTGCGCAATAGAGGCGTTTTATTCGCCGGCTAAGAAAAACATCACCCCCCAGAGGGCGTTTCCGGCTTCCCCAGATTCAGGACAATGTTATCCTCTCGTTAAGAGTCGGAGTTCTGATTCGAGTGCGGGTTTCTTCATGACTAACGATTACAGTTCCAACCCCTTCCAAACGCGGGGAGAATCCTCCCTTGCCGAACAAGGGCGCCGCGACATCACCGAGGCCGTCTCGGAGGAGAAATCCCTCGATCTCGTCCAGGTCAGCGGAAGGATCAAATGGTTCGACGTGGCTAAGGGCTTCGGCTTCATCGTTCCCGACAACGGCATGCCCGACGTGCTCCTTCACGTCACCTGCCTGCGGCGGGACGGCTACCAGGCGGCCAACGAGGGAGCCCGGATCGTCGTGGAAGCCGTGCAGAGGCCCCGGGGCCTCCAGGCACTCCGCATCCTGTCTCTCGACGAATCCACGGCTCTCCATCCGTCGGAGCTGCCGCTCCCGAGGACCCATGTCCAGGTTGTCCCCACGAGCGGACTCGAGCCGGCGGTCGTCAAATGGTTCAACCGACTCCGTGGTTTCGGCTTCCTTACGCAGGGCGAGGGGCGGCCAGACATCTTCGTTCATATGGAAACCCTGCGGCGCTATGGCATCGCCGAGCTGAAGCCCGGCGAGAGGGTCTTCGTCCGCTTCGGCGATGGCTCGAAGGGCCTCATGGCGGCCGAGGTGCGCCTCGCCGACATGGCCCTGCCGCACTCGCATTGACGGGCTCCCGATGGTTCGGAATGCGCGTCTCGCCGTCCTCGCCGTTGCGCTTGGGGCGATGACCATCGCCGCGGCCGTTGCGCAGCAGGCTCTTGAGGCGTTGACGATTGCGGCCCAGGGAGGGCGGCAGGCCTTTCAGGTGGAAGTGGCCCGCAACGACGCGGACCGCGCTCAGGGACTGATGTATCGGCGCGCGATGCCCGCCAATCAGGGCATGCTGTTCGATTTTGGGCGGGTCGAGCCAGTCGCCATGTGGATGCAGAACACCTACCTGCCCCTCGATATGCTTTTCATCCGGCCCGATGGAACCATCGCCCGGATCGCAGCCAATACGGAACCTTTGTCCACCCGCACCATTCCCTCCGGCGAACCCATTCTCGCGGTTCTGGAGCTCAATGCCGGCACGGCGGCCCGATTGGGAATCAAGGCCGGCGACCGGGTGGAGCATCCGTTGTTCAAGCGCTGACGTTTGGACGCTTGCTGAAGCCCGATCCTCGTGATAGCCAACAGCCTCTTCGGCGACGAAGGCGGGGCGTAGCGCAGTCTGGTAGCGCATCTGCTTTGGGAGCAGAGGGTCGCAGGTTCAAATCCTGCCGCCCCGACCAAAATCGCCGAGAAAACCTTTGAGAGAGTATCGAAACCCGATGCCCGCACGGATCTATAAGCCCGCCAAGGTCGCTACGCAGTCCGGCCTTGCCCGTACCAAGCAATGGCTTCTCGAATTCGAGCAGGACAAGCCGCGCGAGATCGAGCCGCTCATGGGCTGGACCAGCTCCGGCGATACGCGCCAGCAGCTCCGCCTGTGGTTCGATACCGTGGAAGAGGCTGTCGCTTATGCCCAGCGCGAGGGAATTGCCTACCGGGTCGAGGAGCCCCAGGAGGTCAAGCGGCGCACCATGTCCTATTCGGACAACTTCAAGTTTAACCGCGTCGGCCCCTGGACCCACTGAGGTTCCGCCGGCTGCACGGCCCCGTAGCTCAGCTGGATAGAGCAGCCGCCTTCTAAGCGGCAGGTCGCAGGTTCGAGCCCTGCCGGGGTCGCCATGATTCCCTCCGACAGCGCCCCCGGGCACGGATGAGCGCTTCCTGAAATGCGTTCAGAGTCATGGCGTTGGAGGTTTTTCTTCAATCCGCCTCGAACTGGCTCCCATTGAAATGAGCGTCTCAGGTTTCTCCGCTCCGACGCCGGTTGCGATCTAGGCCGCCACGTCGCGAGGCGCCATCACGACCTTGTTTCGGCCCTGTCGCTTTGCGTCGTACAGGGCATGATCGGCCATCGTGACCAGGGTCTCGAAACGGCTGCTGGCCGGGCCGGGCTGCGGATTCAGGGTTGCCGTTCCAACGCTGACTGTGACCACCTTCTTGGGCTTGTTGCCGGAATGTGGCATCGCCAGCGCCTCCACAGCCGAACGAACGACCTCCGCAAGTTGCGATGCCCCCTGTGCACTGGTCGCGGGGAGAAGCAGCACCAGTTCCTCGCCACCATAGCGCGCCGCGAGATCGCTCGGGCGCTGGGCTGCCTGATCGACGGCACGGGCCAGTGCCCGCAGGCAATCATCCCCGGCCTGATGCCCATAGATGTCGTTGAACTGCTTGAACCGGTCGACATCGACGAGAAGCAGGGAGAGCGGCGTTCCCTCCCGGACAGAGCGACCCCACTCGTGGGCAAGCCGTTCGTCGAAGGCCCGTCGGTTGGCGAGGCCGGTCAATCCATCGGTTCGCGCAAGGACGGCGAGCTTCGCCTCGGCCCGCTCCCTTCGCTTCGATTGGCTGACCAGTCCCCAGCCCAGAAAGCCGATGGCTGCGACCAGAAGGCTGACTCCCGCGCCACGGACCATGACCTGACTTCTCCAGTCGGCCAGGGCCTCGTCCCGGCTCACGGCCGCCAGAACAACGAACGGAAAGTTGCTGCCACTGTCATAGCCGCTGACCCGATCGATGCCATCGAGAGGGGACACGAAACGATAGGAACCCGAATCCGCACGCGACATCAGGTCCGTCATGAGAGGCGACGAGGCAGGATTGCCGCTCGTGGCGGATTCTGCGCTCGGAAAGCGGGAGATCAGAGTGCCATCCTTCGCAAGCAGCACGATCGCTCCCTGCTGGCCGATATCGAAACGCGAATAGAAGCGGGCAAAATAGGTCGGGTCGATGCTGGCAACGACAACGCCACCGAAGGATCCGTCCTGATTGGTGAAGCGGCGCGAGATCGTCGTCGTGCGCTGAGTCAGAGGCTGGCTCCGCTTGGGCGGGGAGAAATAGGGGCGGCGACTCAACGAATCCCGGTGACGCACAAAATAGGGCTGATCGCCCTGATTCTGCTTGTCCGGGAAGAGTTCCTGGGACGAACTTGCCAGCCAGTTGCCGTCGGAGCCGTAGACGCTGATCTCCTGCAGGCGTGGAAGGAGGGAGACTCGGTTCACGAGGATGGAATGAAGATGCGCCAGAGCCTCCGGCGAGGTGCCTTCCACCTGAAGCAGTTCGACGACCGCCGCTAAGGCATAATCGGTCATTTCGAACGTATCCTCGGCGTGCTGCTTCAGGGAGCGCGCGAGATTGGCTGTTTCGACTTGTGCGTCCGCAAAAGCTTGCTCGTACTCGCTCCAGTCGCGCCAGCCTTCCAGGGCAAGGATGGCGAGACAGACGAGAGCAATGAAACGCTGGAGCCAGCGGGTCGACGAGACCTTCAGCCGGAACCACCCCGGGCGACGGGAGTAAGGTTTGTCAGCCTCATGGGAAAGGTCGATCGGCAAGATCATGCCCCAGTTTGCGATATGGTCTTTCTCACCTTCGGGTGACCGGATTCACTCTTTCGACCAGAAAAGCTCGCAGCGGCGAAACTTACCGGAGGGCCACGAAACCGGAGACGGTGCCTCAGGCGCGATAGCACGGATTTACTCATATTGCACAGGGCTTGCCTCTGCCTGTCCCATGGTTCGACGCGAGCCTGATCATGCGACGCACAGTCGTTTGCGAAGAACCGCCTTCGCCTTCACGGGCGTGGCCCTTCGGGTTCGCACAATGCACTTGCGGCCCCGTCGACCCTAATCCTTCCGACGGCTGGTCGGGTCGGAATCAGGACGCAGGACGCGGTGGTGACAACGCTCAGTCTTCGCGAGAGATGAAGTGGCGGACGCCTGGAATGCCGCCGCCTCAGGGCAGGGACAGCCTGCCAGTGATGCTTGCGACCCTTGGGAGAACTTCCCAGGCGCATCTTACGCTCCAGCGGCAAGGTCCACGAGCAGGTCGACGAGCACATCGGCGGGGTCGGCAAGGCCCGCGAGCACGTCGAAATGATGCGCTCGTGGGACCTCGTGGAGTGTGCCCACGGTGTCCATCGCACTCCATTGGGTGACGTAGTCCCGCGACTGCCGCAGGAACTCCCGACTTTCCGCTTCGCCGACGACGGCGACGACGCGGCTGTTCACGGGCGGGTTCCAATAAATCGGGCTCAGGCGGCGCGCCTCTTCGACAGTAAGGCCGAGAGCGCGGTTGATCGAGGTCGGAACAAGCGGGACGAGGTCGAAAAGTCCCGAGATCGGCAGGCCGGCGAGGATCGGGCGTTTGAGCGCCGTGGCGCTCCGCGCCATCAGGCAGGCCGCGAGATGCCCTCCGGCGGAGTGTCCCGACGCCACAAGCGGCTGGGCGAGTCGCTGCATGAGGAAATCGGCTGCGGTCTCCATCTCTGCCACGATACCGCTCAACGTTATGGCGGGCGCGAGATCGTAGCTCGGTATGGCAACGGTCAGCCCGCGCTCGTTTGCACCGCGGGCGAGATGGCTGGCGGAAGATTTGTCCAGGGATTGCCAGTACCCTCCATGGATGAACAGCACGACGGGGCCGCCGGCATCGCCGCCCGGAGGGTGAAAAAGGTCGAGCCGGTGGCGTTCCCCGGGGCCATAGGCGACGTCCAGTTCACATCGGGCAGTTGCGCGGTAGGCGGCCGCGTCCCGCTGCCATCCCGCCATGTGCACGCGATGGTCCGGAACCCGGGCCCTGTTGTTGTATTCCGCCTCCAGATCGAGATCGGTATCCGTCATCACTGCAACTCCTCACACGTGCAGATACCGGTCCTTCAGCGTCGCGTCTGCCATCAGTTCGGCGCTGGTTCCGGTCCAGACCGAACGACCCTTCTCGAGAATGACATGCCGGTCCGCGAAGGCGGCGAGGGCATTGACGTTCTTGTCGATGACGAGGATCGACTGATGCTCGCCCCGCAGGCGCTTGAGGCAGTCCCAGATCTCGGCCCGGATCAGGGGTGCGAGCCCCTCGGTCGCCTCGTCGAGGATCACGAGTCTGGGATTGGTCATCAGGGCTCGTCCGATGGCAAGCATCTGCTGCTCTCCGCCCGAGAGCTGGGTGCCGAGGTTCGTACGACGCTCCCTGAGTCGGGGAAAGAGGTCGTAGACCGCGTCGAGCGTCCAGCGCCGCGATCCGGCCCGCGCAGAAGCGGTGGCGACAAGGTTCTCCTCGACCGACAGGGTTGGAAAGATCTGCCGCCCTTCGGGGACGAGGCCGATCCCGGCCTTGGCGACACGGTAGGGAGCCAGTCCCGTGACGGCTACGTCACCGAAGCGCACCTCGCCGCCGTGCGGACGCAGCAACCCCATGATCGAACGGATCGTGGTGGTTTTTCCCATGCCGTTGCGACCGAGCAGTGTCACGACCTCGCCGGGGCCGACCTCCAGCGACACGTCGAACAGGACCTGGGCGGCGCCGTAGGAGGCCTGGAGATTGCGGACGGACAGCATCAGGCAATCTCCTCCTCGCCGAGATAGGCGGAGCGCACCTCAGCGTTGGTGCGGATCCGCTCGGGAGTGTCCGTAGCAATAAGACGCCCGTAGACAAGCACACTGATCCGGTCCGCCAGCGAGAAGACGGCATCCATGTCATGCTCGATGAGCAGAATCGTCGTCCGATCGCGCAGGCGGCGCAAGACCTCGACCACGCGCCGCGAGTCATCGTGTCCCAAGCCTGCCAGTGGTTCGTCGAGGAGAACGAGCTTCGGCTCTGTCGCAAGTGCGATCGCCAATTCCAGCTGCCTTTTTTCGCCATGGGAGAGGAGCCCTGCCGGAACCTGTGCCCGTGGCGCAAGGCCGACGAGGTTGAGGAAATCCATGGCCGGTTCGTTGAGCTGCTTTTCCCGCGAGGCATTCCCGACCAGTCGATAGCTGGAGCCAGTCCTCGCCTGAACGGCAAGCGCCACGTTCTCGAGGGCGGAAAAGCCTGGCAGAACCGAGGTGATCTGAAAGGAACGCGCCAGGCCGCGCCTCACTCGCTCGTGCATCGCCAAACGGGTGATGTCGACTCCATCGAACCTGATCTGTCCGGAAACTGAGGACGCCATCCCTGAAATCTGATGGATCAGGGTCGTCTTGCCTGCGCCATTCGGACCGATAATGGCATGGACCTCGCCTCGGGGAACGGACAGACTCACGTCATCCGTGACAACTAGGGCGCCATAGGTCTTGCGGAGATTGCGGAGTTCGAGGAGGGGCTCAGTCATGCTGCCTCCGCCCAAGAAGCCCCATGATTCCGCCTCGCGCAAAGATCACGATCAGGATGAGAAGCGGACCGAACACCATCTTCCAGTTCTCCACGAGTCGATAGGTGAGATCGTCACTGAGAACCAGTCCGGCAAAGTTCAGAAGTTCTGGAAGGAACTCCTCCAGAAGGAGGAAGACGGCCGCGCCGATGATGGCGCCGTGCAGACTGCCGAGCCCGCCCAGGACCACCATGAAGATCAGTTCCCCGGAGCGCTGCCACGTCATGTACGACGGGCTGATGAACTCCGCCTGATTGGCAAGGAGAAAGCCGGCAAGACCGGCCATCATGCCGCTGATGACGTAGGCCAGAAGCTGGTAGCGGAACGGGTGGAAGCCGATGGCCTCCATGCGGACCGGGTTTTCCCGCGCGCCCCGCAGAACCCGCCCGAACCTGGATGCGACGATCGCCCGGGACAGCAGATATGTCGCGAGAAGACACAGGAATGTGAAACCGTAGAACGAAAGGTCGCTCTTCAGCAGCGGAAGCCCGGCGATAAGGCTGCGAGCGCCGAGGGTCATGCCATCATCGCCCCCATAAGCCGCCAGCGATGTCGCGAGGAAGAATAGCATCTGACCGAAGGCCAGGGTGATCATGATGAAGTAGACACCCTTTGTGCGGAGCGAGATGACGCCGGTGATCGCCGCGAAGACGGCCGAGCCTGCCACGGCTGCCGGGATCTGCACCAATGCATCGTCGAGCCCATGGCTCGACAGGATTCCGACCGCGTAGCCGCCGATGCCGAGGAAGGCCGCATGGCCGAAACTGACGAGAGCGCCATAGCCGAGGATGAGGTCCAGCGACATGGCAGCAAGGCCGAAGATCATAACGCGGGTGAGGAGCGACAACACATAGCCTTCCGCGCCGGAGAAGGACGCGAGAGCAGGAGTCGCGGCAAGGGCGATGAAGAGGCATGCCGGGATCCACTCGATCCGCATCGGCTGGGCACCTATGGAAGCGGGGGGCGTCTGGGCGAGCTCCGTCATGGCAGCCCCTAGCGCTTTGCCGGAAACAGGCCGGAGGGCCTGAAGAACAGAATGGCGGCCATGAAGATATAAATCAGCATCGGGGCAATGGCGCGTCCGGTTTGGCTTGCTGCCGCAGGATCGAGGAAGAAGCGGAGGATGTCCGGGGCAAAGGAGCGTCCCACCGTATCGACAAGGCCGATGAGGAGCGCGGCGAGAAATGCTCCCCTGATGGAACCGATGCCGCCAATGACGATCACCACGAAGGCCAGAATCAGGATGTTGTCACCCATGCCCGGTTCGACGGAGAGGATCGGGGCGACCATGGCGCCGGCGAAACCGGCCAGCATGGCGCCAAAGCCGAACACCACCATGAAAAGGCGCCGGATATTGACCCCGAGAGCGGACACCATCTCCGGATGCGTGGCGCCCGCGCGTACGAGCATGCCGACGCGCGTGCGGCTGACGAGAAGGTAGAGAAGGACTGCCACTCCGATACCTGCTGCGATGATCGCAAGGCGGTAGACCGGATAGAGCAGTCCATCGGCGATCTCGATCGAGCCGGAGAGAATTTCGGGGACGGGGACATTGAGCGGTGCTGCACCCCAGATGAACTTCACAGCTTGGTTCAGGAACACGATTACCCCGAAGGTCGCGAGAACCTGATCGAGATGGTCGCGATTGTAGAGATGGCGAAAGACCAGGATTTCGAGAAGGAGGCCGAAGGCGAGGGCGCACGGCAGCGCGAGCAGAAGCCCCCAGCCGAAGTTGCCCGTCCAGGCACTGAATGCCGCGACCAGATAGGCGCCGACCATATATTGCACGCCGTGCGCGAGATTGATGAAATCCATCACGCCGAAGACGAGCGTGAGTCCCGCGGCGATCAGAAACAGGATGAGCCCGAACTGAAGGCCGTTCAGAGCCTGAATGAGAAGAAGTGTTGCTGTCATCGGCACTTCACAGGCGAGGAACGATGCCGGATCGAGGTGCCCGGCCGGTCCCCGCCGAGGGGATGGATCGCTCTTCTCGCGATACGAGAGCCTCGTCCCGAACCATGCTCGGGACGAGGCCGGAGTTATCGGATCGGCGGCTCAGTTGGTCGCCGCGCATTCCTTGGCATAGGCATCCGTATAGTCATCGAAGACCTTTTCCTCGATCTCGGTCTGGAACTTGCCGTCGGCGCGCTTTGCGACCTTCACCAGGTAGAAGTCCTGAATTGGGAAGCCGTTCGCGCCGAACTTGAAGTCGCCACGCAGGGATTTGAAGTCGGCCTTCTTGATCGCGCCGCGAAGAGCATCCTTGTCCTCGGTCTTTCCGCCAGTGGCCTTCAGGGCGCTGTCGATCAGCAGCGCAGCATCGTAGGCGTGCATGGCATAGGAGCCGGGAACGGCATTGTAGGCCGTCTCGTATTCCTTGACGAAGGCCTTGTTCTGCGGCGTGTCGAGATTCGGGGCCCAGTTCGAACCGCCAAACATGCCCACCGCCGCATCCTGCTGAGCCGGAAGCGTCGACTCATCGACCGTGAAGGCGGACAGGAACGGGATGCGGTCGGCGAGGCCGGCAGCGCGGTACTGCTTCACGAGGTTCACGCCCATGCCTCCGGGCATGAAGGTGAAAATCGCATCCGGCTTCAGCGAGGCGATTTTGGCAAGCTCGGACTGGAAGTCGAGCGTGTTGAGCGGAACGTAGGATTCCTCGACGACTTCACCTTTATAGTGACGCTTGAAACCCGCGAGCGCGTCCTTGCCGGCCTGGTAGTTCGGCGCCAGGAGATAGACTTTCTTGTAGCCCCGGTCCTGGGCAACCTTGCCGAGAACCTCATGGTTCTGGTCGTTCTGGTATGAAGTCGCGAAGAAGAACGGGCTGCAGCTCTTGCCCGCGAGGTTCGACGGGCCGGCATTGGTGCTGATGTAGAAGGTCTTGGCGTCGACGATAGGCTTCTGAATGGCCACGGCCACGTTCGAGAAGATCGGGCCGACCACGAAATCGACCTTGTCGCGCTCGAGAAGGCCCTTGACCTTGGTCACCGCCACATCGGGCTTCAGCTCGTCGTCGACGACGATCACATCCACGTCACGGCCGCCGAGCTTGCCGCCGAGGTCCTTGACCGCGAGCTGGAAGCCGTCGCGGGCCTGCTGGCCCAGGACGGCGGAAGGGCCCGACAGGGTCAGAACCAGGCCGACCTTCAGCTTCTCCTGCGCCAGGGCCGGCGATGCGACGAGGCCCAGGGTCGCCGCGAGGCCCAGGCATTTGATTGTCAGGTTCATCATGTACTCCCGAGTGACTGTTCCCTGCGCACGGTGGTCCGCGCTGCATGATTATTCCTAGCGGGACTAGACCCGTCCCGTCCATGCTCGGCTGCAATCTGCCGCAATTCGCGCCAGCCGAATACTCCCTTTCGGCGGACCCGGCCCTCGCGGATTTCCTCTACGGGATTGCCAAGCATTATTTGAAGCTTTAAATAATTTTGGGATTTCTTCAAGCGGATTGTTCCGCCAAGGCGGGCGCGACGAAAGACGCCCACCGTCACCACCGGACAGAGGAACGGACGATGGCGTACACGGCACATCTCGATACCTTCGCGAGGGACAACCTGCCGCCCCGGGATCAGTGGCCCGACTTCCTCCATGAGCGGCCGGAACTTCAATATCCAGAGCGGCTGAACTGCGCGGTCGCGTTTCTGGACCGATGGGTCGAGGAGGGCCGGGGCGACGAGACTTGCCTGATCAGCCCGACCGAGACCCTGACCTATCGGGAGCTGCAGGAGCGCGTAAACCGCATCTGCAACGTGCTGGTCGGACAGCTCGGCTTCGTCCCGGGCAACCGCGTGCTTCTCCGCTCGGCCAATAATCCGATGATGGTGGCACTCTATCTCGCCGTGCTGAAGGCCGGTGGCGTGGTCGTCGCGACGATGCCGCTCCTGAGAGCCAAGGAGATCGCTTATCCGATCGCCAAGGCGAAGATCGCAATCGCTTTCTGCGACCATCGTCTGGCCGACGAGATGGAGAAGGCCCGCGCCTTGGCGCCGGAGCTCCGCCACGTCGTGTATTGGGGTTCCGGAGCAGCGGACAGCCTCGAGGCGCTCCTCGCTGGGGCCTCGTCGGAGTTCCAGGCCGTCGATACCGCTGCCGACGACGTCTGCCTCATAGGCTTCACGTCGGGCACCACAGGCGAGCCGAAAGGCACCATGCATTTCCATCGTGACATGCTCGCTGTCTGCGATGCCTATGCGGGCAATGTTCTGCGTGCCGAACAGACTGACCGTTTCATCGGTTCGCCACCGCTTGCCTTCACCTTCGGGCTCGGCGGAATTGTCCTGTTTCCAATGCATATCGGCGCCGCGACGATCCTGCTCGAAAGAGCGGGGCCGGACGATTTGCTTCCCGCGATCGCTCAATACCGGGCCAGTGTTTGCTTTACCGCGCCGACGGCCTATCGCGCCATGCTCCCGAAACTGAAGGAGCACGACATTTCGTGCCTTCGTAAATGCGTGTCCGCAGGCGAACCCCTTCCCAAGGATACCTTCGATGCCTGGAAGGCCGCGACCGGGATCAGTCTCATGGACGGGATCGGCGCCACCGAAATGCTTCACATCTTCATCGCCGCCAGAGAGGAGGACATCGTCCCCGGGTCGACCGGCAAGCCCGTGCCTGGTTACGAAGCGAAGATCATTGACGCTGACGGCCGCGATCTCCCTCCCGGCGCGATCGGCAGGCTCGCGATCCGCGGCCCGACGGGCTGCCGCTACCTCGCGGACGACCGACAGCAGAAATACGTCCAGAACGGATGGAATGTGAGCGGCGATACCTACCGTATGGATGAGGATGGCTACTTCTGGTATCAGGCCCGTTCCGACGACATGATCGTTTCTTCCGGCTACAACATCGCCGGGCCCGAGGTCGAGGCAGCGCTTCTCACCCATCCGGCCGTTGCCGAATGCGGGGTCGTCGGTGCCCCGGACGACGACCGCGGAATGATCGTCAAGGCATATGTCGTCCTGCGGGACGGCTATGTCCCCGGGCCGGAACTCACCAAGGCCCTCCAGGACCATGCGAAGGCCGAGATCGCACCCTACAAGTATCCCCGCGCCATCGAGTATATGGAACGCCTCCCGCGGACCCAGACCGGCAAACTGCAGCGCTTCGCTCTGCGCGAGATCGCCGGGGTCGGGAAGCCAAGCCGGGCATCCGCTGCTTGATCGATAATTATTTGAAGCTTAAAATAAATATTTCAGGTGGGATACGACTCTCATGAAAACGGCGATCATCGGCGGCGGCCCGGCCGGGCTCTATTTCGCGATCCTGATGAAGAAGCAGTGGCCGCAGGCAGACGTGACAGTCTACGAGCGCAACCGTGCCGACGATACCTTCGGCTTCGGCGTGGTGTTCTCCGATGCGACGCTCGACAACTTCGAAAAGTATGATCGCCCGAGCTACGAGCGGATCACCCGCGAATTCGCATACTGGGACGATATCGCGATCCACTTCAAAGGAACCGAGCATCGCATTGGAGGAAATGGCTTTTGTGGTTGCTCCCGGCGCACCTTGCTCCTGATCCTTCAGGATCGGGCCGCGGAACTCGGTGTGACGTTGCACTATCAGGCCGAGGTGGACGACGAGAGCCTGTTTGCCGACGCCGACCTCGTGGTGGTCGCGGACGGGATCAACAGTCGCTTCCGCGAACGCTACGTCGATCACTTCCAGCCGGAGGTCGATCTGCGTCCCAACAAGTTCACCTGGATGGGCTCGACGAAACCACTCGACGCCTTCACCTTCATCTTTCAGGAGACCGAGTGGGGTCCCTTCATCGCCCACGCGTATCAATATGAGGCGAACCGTTCGACCTGGGTGTTCGAGACCGATCCCGACACCTTCAAGCGCGCCGGTCTGGACACAATGGGCGAGGCCGAGGCAGCAGCGCTGATGGAGAATGTCTTCGGCTGGTTCCTGGACGGGCACAAGATTCTCACGAACCGGTCCATCTGGCGCAATTTCCCGATGATCCGCAACAGGCGCTGGGTTCGCGGCAACATGGTCCTGCTCGGGGATGCCAAGGCGACTGCGCATTTCTCGATCGGCTCAGGCACCAAGCTCGCCATGGAGGACGCCATTGCGCTCTATGAAGCGATCCGCCGCGAGCCAACGGTAGAAGGGGCGCTCGGCCTCTACGAGACCGGACGTCGCGAGGAGGTCGAAAAGACCCAGCACGCGGCGGATGTATCCCTGGTCTGGTTCGAACATGTGGCCCGTTTCTGGGATTTCGACCCGGTACAGTTCTCCTTCGGCGTGATGACCCGTTCCAAGGCCATCACCTACGACAACCTGCGCCTGCGTGCGCCCGACTTCGTCGCCGACGTCGACCGGACCTTCGCCCGGCAGGTGCGAAGCGCAGGATTCGATGTGGCGGTGGAGGAACCCGTCGCGCCGATGTTCCAGCCGATGCGTCTGCGGGACATGGTGGTTCAGAACCGCGTCGTCATGTCCCCGATGGATATGTACTCGGCTGTCGACGGCGTTCCCGGAGACTGGCATCTCGTTCACTATGGTTCCCGGGCCACCGGTGGGGCCGGGCTCATCTTTACCGAGATGACCTGCGTCTCGCCGGAAGCACGTATCACTCTCGGCTGCACGGGCCTCTGGAACGACGCGCAAGAGGCCTCATGGAAGCGGATTGTGGACTTCGTCCACGGACATTCAGCGGCCAGGATATGCCTCCAGCTCGGCCATGCCGGCCGCAAGGGTGCAACCAAGCTGATGTGGGAGGGCATGGACCGGCCGCTCGAGGCGGAAGCATGGGATATCTGCTCGGCCTCGCCGATCCCTTATTTTCCCGACAGCCAGGTCCCACGCGAACTCACCCGCGGCGACATGGATGGAATCAAACGGCAATTCGTTGCTGCAGCGGAACGGGGCGACAGGGCCGGCTTTGACATGCTCGAATTGCACTGCGCCCATGGTTATCTCCTGGCGAGCTTCATCTCTCCACTCACCAACCGACGCACGGATGAATACGGCGGCTCCCTGGAAAACCGGTTGCGCTTCCCGCTCGAGGTCTTCGACGCCATGCGCGCGGTCTGGCCTGTCCACAAGCCGATGTCCGTTCGCATCTCGGCCACCGATTGGGCGGAAGGCGGGCTGACGGGTTCGGATGCCGTCGCGGTCGCCCGCGCCTTCGCGGAACACGGTGTCGATCTGGTCGATGTTTCGACGGGCCAGACGGTACGGGAGGCGCGGCCGATCTACGGGCGCATGTTCCAGACGCCCTTCTCGGATCAGGTTCGCAACGAGGCCCGCGTCGCCACCATGTGTGTCGGCAACATCACGACCGCAGACCAGGTCAACACGATTCTCGCGGCCGGCCGCGCCGATCTCGTCGCTCTCGGCCGACCGCATCTGGTCGATCCGTTCTTCACCCTGAAGGCCGCAGCCTGGTATGGCGCCGGCAACGCCCATTGCCCGCCGCAATACCTTCCGGGTAAAGACCAGATTTTCCGCAACTCTGTTCGCGATCGGCAGGATTTTGAGGAGCTCAAGGTCCGCTCCAAACCGAAGACGCGAGCGGAACTGAAAATGGAGGCGGGGGAGACTTCTCTCGCCGCAGAGTGACATGGGTGGGATGGACCTACAGAGTCGTCATGCGGTTGTCACCGGCGGGGGGCGCGGCATCGGCAGAGCGATCGCGGAGGCTCTCACAGGAGCGGGCGCGACGGTGACCGTGATCGGCCGCGACCGTGCGGCCCTGGAGCGCGCCGTGCAGGATGGCGTGGCGCACGGATACGGCGTCGCGGACGTCACGCAACCGGAGACCCTTCAGGCCGCAATCTCCAAGGCAGCCTCGCAGAGTGGGTCGGTTCAATTCATGATTGCCAATGCCGGTGCAGCCGAGTCGGTGCCTTTCATGAAATCCGGACCGGATGTCTTTCGCCGGATGCTCGATGTAAACCTTCTTGGCGTCACCAATGCGGTCCAGGCCGTGCTTGGACCGATGGTCGAACAGGGCTTCGGTCGCATCGTCGCGGTCGCATCCACTGCCGGCTTGAAGGGGTATCCTTATGTAACCGCCTACTGCGCCGCAAAGCATGCGGTGGTGGGGTTCATGAGGGCACTCGCGCTGGAGACCGCCAGGACAGGCGTCACGGTCAACGCCGTATGCCCCGGCTTTGCCGATACGGACATGATTGCGGAAAGCCTCGATCGGATTGTCGCAAGAACCAACAGAAGCCGCGACGAAGCCCTGAGCGAATTCGTGAAGCACAATCCGCAAGGACGCCTCATCGATCCGCGGGACGTTGCGGACGCGGTACTTTGGTTGTGCGGGACTGGCGCACGCTCGGTTACAGGACAGGCTATCGCCGTCGCGGGAGGAGAGATCTGACATGAGCGACCAAGCCATTCCGCTCGATGCCGAAACGAAGGCCGTCGAGATGCCCGAGGACCACCGCGAAGAACTGCGGCTCTGGCTGCGCCTCCTCACCTGCTCGAACCTCATCGAGAGCGAGGTCCGCCGCCGGCTGCGCGAGCGCTTCGACGTGACGCTGCCCCGTTTCGACCTGATGGCGCAGTTGGACAAGTCTCCCGAGGGGATGACCCTGTCGGACCTTTCGAAGCGCATGATGGTTTCAAACGGCAATCTCACGGGCCTTGTCGACCGGCTCGTTGCCTCAGGACATCTCGATCGCCGGGTCTCCGAACTCGACCGTCGGGCGCAGATCGTCAGCCTCACCCGTGCCGGACAGGCAGAATTCCGCGCCATGGCGGCAGATCACGAGACATGGATTGCGGACCTTTTCGGCGATCTCACACAAAGGGAGCAACGCGACCTCATGCGCCTACTTGCCAAAACCAAGCTTTCAGCCCGCCGCGCCATGTCGGGAGCGGTCGCATGACGCATTTCGCCAACCCGGTCACCCTTCCGCTAGCGGAGTATTCCCCGCATCACTTCCTGTTGTCGGTGAGGGGGCCTGTCGCAACGGTAACCCTCAACCGACCGGAGAAAAAGAACCCGCTCACCTTCGAGAGTTATCGTGAGCTGGCGGATTTCTTCCACGCCTGTGCGAAGGATAACGCGATCAAGGCCATCGTCGTGACCGGCTCAGGGGGCAATTTCTCGTCCGGGGGCGACGTCTTCGAGATCATCGGCCCCTTGGTCGAAATGGACACGAAAGGCCTGACGGCGTTCACGCGCATGACCGGAGAGCTCGTGAAGGCGATGCGGGCCGCGCCGCAGCCGATTATCGCGGCAGTGGACGGGATCTGCGCGGGCGCGGGAGCCATTGTCGCCATGGCGTCCGATCTGCGTCTCGCCACGGCGAAGGCGAAAGTTGCCTTTCTCTTCAACAAGGTCGGGCTCGCGGGCTGCGACATGGGTGCCTGTGCGATCCTGCCAAGGATCCTCGGGCAGGGGCGTGCCTCCGAATTGCTTTATACCGGGCGTTTCATGAGCGCGGAGGAGGGCGAGCGATGGGGTTTCTTCAGCCGTGTCGTCGCTGCCGAAAACCTGTTGACGGAGGCTTTCGAACTGGCGCAGACGATCGGCACTGGGCCCACCTTCGCCAATTCCATGACCAAGCGCATGCTCGCGATGGAGTGGGCCATGTCGGTGGAGGAGGCGATCGAGGCCGAGGCCGTTGCGCAGGCGCTGTGCATGACCACGGAAGATTTCGCCCGCGCCTACCGCGCCTTCGCTGCGAGGGAAAAGCCCATGTTCCAGGGAGATTGACGTGATCGATCAGAGCTTCCTGTCCTGGCCGTTCTTCGAGGAGCGCCATCGGCGCTTCGCCCATGCCCTGAGTGACTGGGCCGATACGGCGCTCGAAGAAATCGTCGACCACGAGGACGTGGACGCTTCCTGCCGCGCACTCGTGAAGAAGCTGGGCGAAGACGGCTGGCTCAAGACCGTTGCCCCCCAGGATTACGGCGGCTTGAGCGCGACCTTCGATGTGCGTCTGCTCTGCATTGCCCGCGAGATCCTGGCGTACCGCAACGGTCTGGCGGACTTCGCCTTCGCCATGCAGGGGCTCGGAACGGGCGCCGTTACGCTTTTCGGTTCGGACGCTTTGAAGGGCCGCTACCTGCCGCCTGCCGCTCGTGGCGAAGCGATCGCGGCTTTCGCTCTTTCGGAGCCGGAGGCGGGCTCGGATGTGGCCGCCCTGAGCACCACGGCGACCGCCGATGGACTCAGTCATGTGCGGATCGACGGCGTGAAGACATGGATCTCCAATGGCGGCATCGCCGACCATTACGTGGTTTTCGCGCGTTCCGGCGAAGCGCCCGGCGCGAGGGGCTTGTCGGCCTACATCGTCGAAGCGGATGCGCCCGGGTTCATCGTACAGGAGCGAATCGATGTGATCGCTCCCCATCCGCTTGCCACCTTGCGCTTCGATGGCTGCAGGGTTCCGGTGACGCATCGCATCGGCGGACCGGGCGAGGGGTTCAAGGTGGCGATGGCCACCCTCGACGTCTTTCGTTCGACCGTCGGCGCGGCGGCGCTCGGGTTCGCACGCCGGGCGATGGATGAGGCCCTCGCCCATGCCTCGTCGCGCAGGCTCTTCGGAGCGCCGCTGTCCGACCTTCAGATGACCCAGGCGGCACTGGCGGATATGGCGACATTGGTGGATACATCGGCGCTTGCGGTCTATCGGGCGGCCTGGACGAAGGACCAGGGTGCCGTGCGCGTCACGCGGGAGGCTGCGCTCGCCAAGCTGTATGCCACCGAATCCGCTCAGAGCGTGATCGACAAGGCCGTTCAGATCTTCGGCGGCGCTGGCGTCAGGAAGGGCGTCAAGGTCGAGGAGCTTTATCGCGAAATCCGCGCGCTTCGCATCTACGAGGGCGCGACGGAGATCCAGAAGATCGTGATCGCTCGTGAGATGCTGAAATTGCTGGCGGCTCAGGAAGCAGGCGTCGCGCCCGCTCATCAGGCTTTGGCATGACCGGAGAATTGACGGCGATGCCCCACGATCAGGCCGTGGACGCGATCGATCTCGGCGCCGGGGCCGATTCTGTTGCACGTGCCTGGCGCACACGTGTCCCGGTACGTTTCTCCCATTGCGATCCGGCAGGGATCGTCTATTTCGCGCGCTATTTCGACATGCTCAATGGCGTCGTCGAAGATTGGTTCGGTCAGGCTCTCGGCATCGACTACCACGACATGATCGGGCGGAGGCGCACAGGGCTTGGCTTTGTCAGCGCCGGCGCCGAATTTTCCAAGCCCGGCTTCATGGGCGATTGCCTCGACTGCGCCATTACCGTCGAGCGGATCGGGCGCTCCTCGCTGACGTTCCACATTCACGCGCGCCGGGCGGAGGAGCTCATTCTCACCGCCCGCTTCGTCATGGTGACCACATCCCTCGAAACACACCGCTCGATTCCGCTGCCCGACGATCTGCGCGCAGCCTTGGAGCGTTACCTGGAGAGCTGCCAGTGAAATCTGCAATGACCGCGATGGCCGCGCCCGAGCATGCCGGCGGCCCGGAAGTCCTGCATCCGAAGAACTGGCCGGTTCCAAAGGGCTATTCGAACGGCATGATGGCTGAAGGCAAGCTGATCGTGACCGGCGGCATCATCGGCTGGAACGAAGACGGGACCTTCCCGCAAGGGTTCGTGGCTCAGGCCCGGCAGACGCTTCTCAACATCCGCGCCATCCTGGAAGAGGGCGGGGCGGGGCCGCAACATCTGGTGCGTCTCACCTGGTACGTCACCGATATCGAGGACTATCTCGCCCAGCTGCGCGAACTCGGCCGGGCGTACAGAGACGTTCTCGGCGCGCATTATCCTGCGATGGCTCTGGTGCAGGTGGTTCGCCTCGTTGAAAAGGACGCCTTGGTCGAGATCGAGGCTACGGCCGTGGTTCCGAGGGATCCCTGACGCCCTGGGCGCAAGCGGCGCTCGCCACACGCCGCATGAATCATGCGGAAGTCGGATTGCCCGAAGACTACTTTCCTGGCACCGAAGGCTGGCCTCGCGGCACGTCCGAAGCGTGTGTCGGACACGCCATCCCAGCCACGGAAAAGTTGTCTCGATGCTTGAAGATCAAAATCTGATGCTGAACCAGTTCTTCACCCTCTGGGCGATGCTGGACCCGATCAGCCATCTGCCGCTTTTTCTCGGTGCCACCTCTGAACTGGCCCGCGGCGAGCGACGCCGCGCTGCGGTGATGGCGGTAGGGTTTGCGTTCTTCATCCTCGTCTTTTTCGGGATCGCCGGCCAATTCCTGCTGCATGCGATGGGCATTTCCCTCATCTCATTTCAGATCGCCGGCGGAATCATCCTGCTGCTGTTCTCCATCTCGATGGTTCTTTCCGAGCCGCCGGTCGTAGCGAATTCCGTCGCCGGAGCCTCGAACAACGCCCTCAACGTGGCCGTATATCCGCTCGGCACGCCCATTATCGCCGGTCCGGGAGCCATGCTCTCGATCATTATCCTGACGGACAACAACCGTTTCACGTTGCCGCAGCAGATTTCGACCTTCGGCGTGCTGGCCGTCGTGCTGGGGCTACTGCTCACCATCTTCCTCCTGGGGGACGCGATCGGAAAAGTCATCGGACGCGGCGGCACCAATGTGATGCGGCGCATCATGGGTGTGATTCTGGCCGCCCTCTCGGTCAATCTGATCGTGTCCGCCCTGGCCCAATGGCTCAATCTTCCGGCAATATGAAACCGTAGGGGCGGAACTTCTTCCGCAACGAAATGCTGGGAGGCCGGCTATTCGACAGGGTCTCATGCCGCGCTGGAGCCAGCGTGCATTATTAGCCGGCAACCTGATTGCGGGATCACTCCAAGGGGAATAAGCAGAAGGTTTGGATTCTGCCGAACCCCTGAGGAATGAATGTCCGCAACCGCCGTCCTGATCCATCTCCTCGGAGAGATTGCCCTTCTTCTCTGGGGCATCAACATGGTGAATAGCGGGGTTCAGCGCGCGTTCGGCAGCGATTTGCGGTGGATCCTGGGTGTGGGGCTGAAAACCCGTCTCAGGGCGTTTCTTGCAGGCCTGGGCGTCACGACCGTGCTCCAGAGCAGTACGGCTACCGCACTGATGGTGTCCTCCTTTACGGCGGGGGGGGCCGTGGACCTCGTTCCGGCCCTCGCCGTGATGCTCGGCGCGAATGTGGGCACCACCCTCATCGTCCAGGTGCTCTCCTTCGATATCACCCTGATTTTTCCGGTCCTGATCTTCGGTGGCTACATTGCCTTCCGGAGGGGGGCATCGAGCCGCGCGAGGGATCTCGGCCGCGTGGTCATCGGTCTCGGCCTGATGCTGCTGTCGCTGCACCTCCTGACAGAAACCATCCATCCGATCGAATCGTCGGTCGTCCTCAAAAGCCTGCTCGCCTCGATTGCTCCCGATCCTCTGATCCTGGTGCTGCTCGCGGCGGCGCTGGCCTGGGCTGCACATTCCAGCGTTGCCGCACTCCTGTTCATCATGTCCCTGGCCAGCGCCGGCGTCATCGACTCCCACTCGGCACTGGCCATGGTGCTGGGGGCCAATCTCGGCAGTTCTCTCAATCCTCTGCTCGAGGGGACGGGGGGCGATCCGGTGAAGCTGCGCGTTCCGTTCGGCAACCTCGCCATTCGTGTGATCGGCTGCGTTGTCGCGCTGCCATTGATCGACCCGCTTCTCGCCTACATGGCGGCCATCGACGCCAATCCGGCGCGAATGGCCGCGAACTTCCATACGCTGTTCAACGTGGTCCTGGCGGCGGTCTTCATCCTGCCGCTTCCCTGGATCGCGACCCTGCTCCTCAAGCTCTTCCCGGAGAGGGTCAGGGCATCGGACCCCAGTGTCCCCCAGTATCTCGACACGGATGCGCTCGATACGCCCTCCGTCGCCCTTTCGAACGCGGCCCGCGAGGTGCTGCGGATGGCCGATATCGTCGAGACGATGCTGCGCGGGTCGCAGGACCTCTTCCACGAGGGGGATATCAGCCGCGTGGATGCCATCAGCCGGACGGACGACGTGATCGACCGGCTCTACAGCGCCGTTCGACGCTACCTGAGCTCCATCAACCACGAGGCCCTGAGCGACGAAGAGGCAAAGCGCCTTTCCGATATCCTCGCCTTCGCCATCAATCTCGAGCATGTGGGCGATATCATCGACAAGAATCTGATGGAGCTTGCGGCGAAGCGCATCAAGAACCACCTGCGCCTGCCCAAGGACAGCCTCGCCGATATCGACAGCATGCACGCCAAGCTTTTGGAGCATCTCCAGCTGGCGGCCTCGGTCCTCATGTTCCAGGACATCGGATCGGCACGGCGTCTGGTGGAGGAGAAGGAGCGCTTCCGTGACCTCGAGCGAACCATCACGCAGCGGCATTTTGAACAGCTCCGGTCGGGCAAGTCGGTCGGGGACACCTCGGCCCTCCAGCTCGATATCGTCCGTGACCTGAAGCGCATCGAGGCCCATATCGCTGCGACGGCCTATTCCCTGCTCGAGCAGAGCGGAGACCTGAAGCCGAGCCGCCTGAGCTCCTGATCAGGGCAATCCCCCGCGTTCCCTTAGGTCACGCCAATGGACGTAGCGGACCTGTTCCGGTAGGCCGATATCCCGCCTGTCATGGTCCGTCAGATGGCTGAAATTGCCGATCAGGGGAGGCTGAACGGGACGACGCAAGGGTCTCAGCCACATCATCAGGCGGATCCACACACTCTCGACGCCGCGCAGGCGGCGGGCATCTTCGTATCTCATGACGATCATCCGATTCTTCTTAGGCCGGGATATCTTCATCCCAATGTCGAGATCGACGATGCTCCTGCATGCGATGCTTGACAAAGCGAAAGGCAGATGTCTGGCATAAGGCAGCCTTATGGATCAGCCATGTCCAGACTTCCTCCCATGAGCGCCGTCCGCATCTTCGAGGCGGCCGCGCGCCACCAGAGCTTCACCCGGGCGGCCGAGGAGCTCGGCATGACCCAGGCCGCTGTGAGCTATCAGATCCGGATGCTGGAAGATCGGATCGGCGCACCGCTCTTCGTGCGGCAACCCCGCCAGGTCACGCTTACAGCGAAGGGCAGGCAGCTGGCCCCTGCGATCACCGAGGCGTTCGATCTGTTGCGGGCGGCCTTCGATGGCATCGATGAGGCCGTCAAGACAACGCTGAGCATCACGACCCTGACGACAGTCGCAGCGAACTGGCTCGTTCCGCGCCTCGGACGGTTTCAGCAGCTACACCCGAGCATCGCGGTCCAGATCGACGTCAATTCGCACATTGTGGACTTCTCGAAGCATGATTTCGATCTCGGGATCAGGAGTGGCATCGGCACGTGGCCGGGGCTGGAATCCGAACTCCTGTTTCCTAACCAGTTTACTCCCGTCTGCAGCCCGGACCTCGCTCAGCGCGCCTGCCTGCGCGAACCGGCTGACCTTCTCAAGCTGCCGCTGATCGCGCCCAGCGACCCCTGGTGGCAGGACTGGTTCAAGGCCGCCGATGTCGCCTGTGTCGACCTGTCGGATCGCCCCGACTTTTCCCTCGGCGCGCAGCAGTTCGAAGGGATGGCAGCCATGGCGGGACAGGGAGTGGCCATGGTCAATCCGTATTTCTTCCGGGCGGACCTGGCCGCCGGGCGGCTCATCCAGCCCTTCGATCTCGTCGTGACCGCGGACCGGAGCTATTGGGTCGTCTATCCGAAGGCGCGGCGGCGCGCCCCGAAGATACAGGCGTTCCGGGATTGGTTGATCAGCGAGGTCGCCAGCGATGCGGAAAAAATTGCGGCCCATGCGCCACAGGGCGAGCTCGCCTGAACGCAGAGCCCAACCATCATTCGGCGGCTCGCGTCTCCAAGTGTTCAGTCTTGAGACCGACAAGTCTGGTGAGGAGGGCCGGATCCCGCAGCACGGCAATGCGCTCCTTCGGTTTCAACCAGCTCAGGGCCTCCTCGAGGGTCTCCGCGTCCGCCAGTTTTGCCTCGGCAAGAGCACGGTCAGTCTCGATTTCTCCCCGCCTCCGGCGGGAAGCGGGCGAGAGCATCTCCACGTGGCGCTCCCGCAGGTCCGGATCGCTGTAGAGTGAGGCCAGACCATCCTGATCATCAAAGCTGAAACCCGCATTGCGGCGTTGCAGTTCGTTGGCTCGCACCGCGATGGCAGGAGGCTCGTGCTCCTCGGGGGTTCTCAGGAGCCCGACTCGCTTGAGCGCGAGGCCCGCGCCGAGCTGACCGCTCAGCCACGATAGGGGAATGGCAAGCAGAAGGCCGAGGATCGTGGGTGACATCCATAGGAACAGGGACGTTGCAATCATGAATGCCGAGAGGCCGCTCAGTGCCCCGAGGACCGTGTGCCAGCGGTGACGGCGGACGATGTCCTGGAACGGGATGGAACCGTCGTCGCGCCGCTGCGGCTGCCAGCCCGTATCCCGGCCGAGCAGGATCTGGAAGACCGAGCCGGACTGGATCAGCATGAGGATGGGGGCGAGGAGCGCCGACAGGATCATCTCGATCAAAGACGATAAAATCACCCGAAATCCGCCACCGGAGGCGCGCCGGTCGGGACCCCGCAGGAGCATCAGCACCATGCCGAAGATCTTTGGGGCGAGCAGGATCCCCATCGTCAGCGCGAACAGGGCGAGAGCGCGTTCGGGGTCGAACCGCGGCCAGATCGGATAGAGTCGGAAATCGCGGGCGAAATACTCAGGCCGGATATACGTCGTCTGCAGAACCAGCGCGATACCGACGATCAACTGGAAGAGCCAGAAGGGCGACGCCAGATAGGACATGATGCCGGTCGCGAAATGCTGGCGCGTCGGCAGCTTGAGGCCCCTCGCTCCGATGACCCGCATGTGCTGGAGATTGCCCTGGCACCAGCGCCGGTCCCGCGCCGAGAGGTCGATAAGGGAAGGCGGGCTCTCCTCGTAGGAGCCCTCGAGATCGGGAAGCATATACACATCCCAGCCCGCACGACGCATCAGGGCGGCCTCGACGAAATCGTGGCTGAGGATATGGCCGCCCAACGGAGGCTTGCCCTTCAGATCCGGCAATCCGGCCTGGTCCGCGAACGCCTTCGTACGGATGATGGCATTGTGGCCCCAGTAATTGCCGTCGCGCCCCATCCAGACCGCCAGGCCCGTGGCGATCACCGGCCCGGTGACGCGGGCCGCGAATTGCTGCAGTCGCGCAAAGAGGGTGTTGCGGTTGATGATGAGGGGCAGGGATTGGATGATGCCCGCATCCGGGTCGGCCTCCATGGCCGCCGTGAGCCGGACGATGCAATCGCCGGTCATCAGGCTGTCCGCGTCGAGCACGAGCATGTGTTCGTAGTGCCCGCCCCACCGGGTTACGAAGTCGGCGATGTTCCCAGCCTTGCGATGATAGTTCTTCTCCCGGTGCCGGTAGAAGAACCGGGCCTGTGGGCCGAGGCGCTGGCGCAGGGCCAGGAACGCCCGTTCTTCGGCTATCCAGGCCTCCGGATCCGTCGTGTCGGAGAGAATGAAGTAGTCGAAGCTCGCCCCAAGCCCCGTCGCCTCGACGGATTCGTAGATTGCCTCGAGCGCCGCGTAGGTCCGCGACGTCTGCTCATTATAGACCGGCATGACGATGGCGGTGCGATGGCTCAGGGAGGCAGGCAACGCCTCCGGCGTCCGGGGCCGGGCCAGAAGCACGAAAAAGCCCAGGACCGCGCTCGTGAAAGCGACAGCGATCCAGGAAAAATTGACCGTGAAGAGCGCAACCAGCAGCCACTGGAGGACCGTGGTCCGGCTGACGGACACCACCTGGTACATCTCGTAGGTGCCATAGGCGGTCAGGAGCAGGGCAGCCCCGAAAACGAAAAGCCGCGCCAGCAGCATCCGGCCGCGCGGGCGCATGTCGACACGCTTGCGCTCCTGGGAGGCAGACCATCGCCACAGCGACTGCGTGGGCATCTCGAGGCGGCTTTCGGGCGGCATAGAGGGTTCCGGCCGCCCAGCCGCGGCGTTCTTCGAGTCAGGACTTACGGTGTCCAACGATAGAGCCATGTTTCGCTAATCTGCTTCCCGCCTGCTTCGAGAATGAGACGCATCTCACACGCGTTTTCATTGCCCGGGTCAAGTTCGAATACGACGCGTACCGCCTTTCGTTCCGGATAAGGCCAGACCTTAAGGTTCTGAAATGAACCTGGGCTGACCGTAAGAACGGATTTAAGGTCCGCGGGAAGATTGTCACCCAAGGCATCGCCGGAAAATTCCACCGCGAATTTCCGTCGCCGGCCGGTGGAGCCGCGCCCGACCCGGGTGGTGGTAACCGTCGCGAGGGGCGGGCGCTCGGGCGGAATCCAACACCAGTACTGCCGGTAGGCGAACGACACCTCCGACCCGGCCGGCATGGGGGCCTTCGGGCGCCAGTACGTCAGGATGTTGTCGTTGATCTCCGCGTCCGTCGGAATCTCCAGTAACTGGACGCTTCCCTGAGACCATTCTCCCAGGGGTTCGATCCACAGGCTCGGGCGCCGCTCGAAACGGGCTTCGTCGTCCTGGAAGGCATCGAAGGATCGGTCGCGCTGGATGAGGCCGAACCCGCGGGGCGACTCGTCGACGAAGGCCGAAATCTGAAGCGTCTCGGGATTCTGGAGAGGCCTCCAGAGCCATTCTCCCTTGCCGTTCAAGATCTGGAGACCGCTCGATTCGTAGACGGCCTCACGGAAATCGTCGGCATTTCGGCGATCGTTCGGGCCGTAGAAATAGGTCGATCCGATTCCTCCGAGGCCCACATGATCGAGATTGGCGCGAGGAAACAGGGTAGTCTCGACATCGACGATCGTCATGTCGCCTGGCCGAAAGGTCATGCGGACGGCGGCTGACACCGATTCCGAGTCGATGATTCCGTGCGCCGTAATGCTGTTGCTGCCGATGGCCGGACGCTCGAGCCAGAAAGCACGGAAGAAGGGAAACTCTTCGCCCTTCGGGTCGGCCGGCTTCAGGGCCAGAGCCCGGGCGATGGCGCCGAAATTCTGCCCACGGGCGATAGCGCGGAAAAAAGTCGCACCCTGGACGATGGCAAAGTCGAAAGGCGGAGCGTCGCTCGAAGTCGCGATCAGCCGGAAGCCCGAGTATCCGATGTCCGCGACATTCGCAGGGACATTGATGCGCCCGAAATCGAACTTGGACGGCTCATAGCCGATGCGCCGTACCGCACCGTCCTCGACAAGAAAGATGTCGACGGTGTTGGTAAAAACGAAGCCCCGATGGAGTGGCTCGACGGCAATTCCACGACCCTCCTGCATCCAGATGGGCTGTTGCAGGGACTTGATGCCGATATATTGTTCGTAATTCAGATTCGAGAAAACATCCGGCAGATCGTTGGGCGGAGCGGCGAACGGCTTCTTGGCAAGCTGGCGCGCGATATCGACCACGACGGCTGGATCGAACCGCTGGCCGTCTCCCATCCGGGCCTGCAGGATGGCTTGGAAGGTCTGTGCTCGAAGAGGCGACGCGTATGCAAGGCCGGCGAGGGAGACGCCGATATAGCCCAGCATATCGCGCCGGCGGGGGTGAGTGAGGCGCGAAGCCTTCGTAACCGGCACGGCGATACTCATGTGTGAACGAGGCTGATCAGCCAAAATGTGAGCCCGTACATATCAGCAAAGATAGGTCGGAAGGAAACGAATTGGTGGTTTACCCTGCCATTTTTAAACGGATGATTGCCGGGATACCCCTTAATAAGCTAGCAGCCATAGAAAACGTCTTTGGATTGAAACCGTATGACATTCTCACCCCGTCCGACCGCCTCGTCCCGGAGCTGTCTCGCCGTCGTCCTCGCCGCGGGCGAAGGAACGCGCATGAAGTCCGACAAGCCGAAGGTTCTGCACACGGTCGCGAACCGTTCCATGCTCGGGCACGTGATGGCGGCCGTCGCGGCGGCCGGCGCGGACCGGATCGCGGTGGTGATCGGGCCGGGCCGGGAGGATGTCGCAACGGAAGCACGAAAGCACTTCTCGGAAGCGGAAATCTTCGTGCAGGCAGAGAGGCTCGGCACGGGCCATGCGGTCCTGAGCGCGCGAGAGGCCCTGGCGCGGCGGCCGGATGACATCATGATCGTCTACGCCGATACGCCCCTGGTTAGCCTTGAAACCCTGGCTGCCCTCAGGGAGCCTCTGGCGCGTGGAGCAGCGGTGGTCTCGCTCGGCTTCCAGGCTCACGATCCGACCGGGTACGGGCGCCTGATCATGTCGGGAGAGGAGCTTCTCGACATCCGCGAGCACAAGGACGCGAGTGCCGCTGAGAAAGCGATCCGGCTCTGCAACGGCGGCCTGATGGCGCTGCGTGGCGATGTGGCGTTGGATGTGCTCGGCAAGATCGACAACCGAAATGCCAAGCAGGAATATTACCTGACCGACGCGGTCGCCATCGCCCGGACACTCGGGCACAGGGCCGTGGCCGTCACCGTCGCGGAGGAGGAGGTGCACGGGGTCAACGACCGTGCCCAGCTCGCGCAAGCGGAACGGATGTTTCAGGACCGTCTGCGGCATCGGGCGATGGCGAACGGAGCAACCCTCGTCGCACCCGAAACCGTGTTCTTCAGTTACGACACGCAGCTCGGTCGCGATGTGGTCGTCGAGCCGCATGTGGTGTTTGGGCCCGGAGTCGTCGTCGACGATGGCACCGTCATCCATAGCTTCAGCCATCTGGAGGGCGCGCGGATCGCCGCAAAAGCGGGCATCGGTCCGTTCTCGCGCCTGCGGCCCGGCGCCGACATCGGCCCGAAGGCGAAGGTCGGCAACTTCGTCGAGATCAAGAACACGCAGCTCGGGGCCGGAGCCAAGGTCGGGCACTTGACCTACCTGGGCGATGCCAGCGTCGGAACCGAGGTCAATATCGGCGCCGGCACCATCACCTGCAATTACGACGGTTTCGGCAAATACCGCACGGAGATCGGGGAGGGCGCCTTCATCGGGTCCAACTCCTCGCTCGTCGCACCCATCCGCATCGGTGCTGGCGCCTTCGTAGGCTCCGGATCCGTTGTGACGGAGAACGTTCCCGCCGACGCCCTGGCACTCGCACGCGGGCGGCAGGTTATTAAGGAGGAATGGGCGCGGAACTTCCGGCTTAAGTCCCAGGCCGCCAAATCGAAATGATGCTATATGTCACAATCGGTCACGCAAGTTGATTTGAGCTGAACCGCTCGCCTCTGTAGCAGGGCCGTAAGCTTAACGGGCGACAAGCCTTCAAAGGACGTTGCGGGACATGTGTGGAATTGTTGGTATCGTCGGCAAAGAACCTGTCGCTGAGCAAATCGTCGAGGCTCTCAGGCGACTTGAATACCGAGGCTACGATTCTGCCGGTGTCGCGACGCTCGAAAACGGTCACCTCGACCGCCGGCGCGCCGAGGGAAAGCTCCGGAATCTCGAAGTCAAACTGTCCCAGGCCCCCCTCTCCGGAGTCATCGGCATTGGCCATACGCGCTGGGCGACGCACGGCAAGCCGAACGAAACGAACGCGCACCCACACGCCACCGACAAACTGGCGGTGGTCCATAACGGCATCATCGAGAATTTCCGCGAGTTGAAGGCCGCACTCGAGGCCAAGGGTATCAGGTTCGAAACGGAAACCGATACCGAAGTCGTCGCGCAGCTCGTCACCTACGAGATGCGGCAAGGGCGTCCGCCCATCGAGGCCGTGGCCGTCACGTTGCCGCGCCTGCGCGGTGCATTCGCCTTGGGCTTCCTGTTCGCAGGAGAGGATGATCTGATGATCGGCGCGCGGCATGGCGCGCCTCTGGCCATCGGGTACGGCGACGGCGAAACCTATCTCGGCTCCGACGCCCTCGCCCTCGCGCCTTTCACCGACGAGGTCTCATACCTCGAGGATGGCGACTGGGCCATCCTCCGCCACAGAAGTGTCGACATCCGTGACGAGAAAGGGCAGTCGGTGCATCGGCCCCGGCTCAAGATCCTCACAGGCTCCTTCATTATCGACAAGGGCAATTACCGCCACTTCATGGCGAAGGAGATCCACGAGCAGCCGGAGGTCGTCGGACGGACCCTGGCCCATTACGTGAACTTTGCCGCGGGCCGGGTCGAGCTGCCGTTCGAACTTCCCTTCGATTTCAAGGATCTGAAGCGGATCTCGATTTCCGCGTGCGGCACGGCCTATCTCGCCGGCCTGATCTCAAAATACTGGTTCGAACGTCTGGCTCGCATTCCCGTCGAAATCGACGTGGCGTCGGAGTTCCGGTATCGGGAAGCGCCGATGGAGCAAGGCGGCCTGGCGCTGTTCGTATCCCAGTCGGGCGAGACGGCCGATACCCTGGCGTCGTTGCGTTATGCGAGCGCCGAGGGGCAGCACACCATGGCCGTCGTGAACGTGCCCACATCGACCATGGCGCGGGAGAGCGACGTGATCGCTTCGACGCTTGCCGGCGTCGAGGTTGGCGTGGCGTCGACGAAGGCCTTCACCTGTCAGCTGACGGTTCTCCTGTCGCTGGCCATCGCTGCGGGCCGCGCCCGCGGCACCCTGAGCGCTGAGGATGAGAAGACCATCGTCGATGCGCTGATCGGCATTCCGGGCCTCATGAGCGAGGCCATGAAGCGCGAGCACCAGATCGAGATCCTCGCCCGCGAGCTCTCGAAGGCCAAGGACGTGCTTTATCTCGGTCGCGGCACGTCCTATCCGCTGGCGCTCGAGGGCGCCCTGAAGCTGAAGGAAATCTCCTATATTCACGCTGAAGGGTATGCCGCCGGCGAACTTAAGCACGGTCCCATCGCGCTCATCGACGAGACGATGCCGGTGATCGTCATCGCGCCTCATGACGCCGTCTTCGAGAAGACCGTCTCCAATATGCAGGAGGTCGCCGCACGTGGCGGGCGCATCATCCTCATCACCGATGAGAAAGGTGCGCTCGAAACGGGCCTCGACACGATGGCGACGATCGTGATGCCGTCCGCGCATCCCATTGTCGCCCCGATCGTGCATTCCATTCCGATTCAGCTGCTCGCCTATCACACCGCGGTCTTCATGGGAAAAGACGTCGATCAGCCACGCAATCTCGCAAAGTCGGTGACGGTGGAGTAACGACTCCGAAGCATCAGGCCTTGTCATTCCGGGATGGTCCGCAGGACCAGGCCCGGAACCCAGAACCACCGACCTTGCAGAACAATGGGCTGCGCAGCCACTGCGCCTCATCCTGTACTGTCGTGGCTACGGGATTGCGGCTTCGCTCCCCCGGGACGGCGGTGACACAGGGGCAGCGCTCCTACCCCGCGCGCAGGAGCCTGATCGCCGAATCCCGTTCGAAGAGATAGAGCAGGACCCGGAGTGCCGTTCCCCGTTCGGTCGTGAGCTCGGGGTCGCGATCGACGATCAGCCTTGCATCGTCGCGAGCGGCGGCAAGAAGGTCGGCATCGACGTCGAGGCGGGCGAGCTTGAATCCGGGAAGTCCCGACTGGCGAGTCCCAAGCACCTCGCCTTCGCCGCGCAGGCGCAGGTCCTCTTCGGCGATCCGGAAGCCATCCTCTGTCTGGCGCATCATTTCGAGCCGCGCCTGCGCCGTCTGTCCCAGCGGTCCCTTATAGACGAGAAGGCACGTGGACGAGCGCGATCCGCGGCCGATACGCCCACGCAATTGGTGGAGCTGCGCAAGACCGAAGCGCTCCGCATGTTCGATCACCATGACTGTCGCCTGAGGCACGTCGACTCCGACTTCGATGACCGTGGTGGAGACCAGGACCTTGGTCTCGCCCTTCGAAAAGCACTCCATGGCCGCGTCCTTGTCGCGACCGGCGAGCTTGCCGTGCACGAGCCCGACCTGATTCCCGAACACGCCTCGGAGTTGTTCGAACCGCTCCTCGGCAGCGGCAAGGTCGACGGTCTCGGATTCGCCGACAAGGGGGCAAACCCAATAAACCTGATCGCCGTTCGCGGTGGCCCGGCCAATGGCGCCGATGACCTCGTCCAGCCGTTCGATGGAGATGAGCTTCGTCGCGATCGGCTTGCGGCCTGCCGGCTTCTCGTCGAGCACGGAGACATCCATGTCGCCGAAGTAGGTGAGGGCGAGAGTGCGGGGGATAGGCGTCGCCGTCATGACGAGGATGTCGACGGCCTGCCCCTTCGCTCCGAGCGCCAGGCGCTGGTGAACGCCGAAACGATGCTGCTCGTCCACGACGGCAAGGCCGAGATCGTGAAAGGCGACACCCTCCTGAAAGAGAGCATGGGTGCCGACGGCGATCTGGATGCTGCCGTCTGCGAGACCTGCGAGGACGGCTCTGCGTTCCGCGCCCTTGTCGCGCCCGGTCAGGAGAGCAATCGTCAGGCCCGCCTCGCGCGCCATGGGGGCGATCCGCTCGTAGTGCTGGCGGGCCAGAATTTCGGTCGGCGCCATAAGGGCCGCCTGGCGGCCGGCTTCGATGGCGCTGGCCATGGCAAGAAGCCCGACGACGGTTTTTCCCGAGCCGACATCGCCCTGCAGCAGGCGGAGCATTCGCTTGTCGGCCACGAGATCGTGCCGGATTTCCTCGACGGCCTTGGCTTGGGAACGTGTAAGCCCGAAGGGCAGGGCTTGTTTCAGGATTTCCACGAGGTGCCCGTCTCCGGCATTCACCCGACCGGGCAACCGGCGCATACGGCTGCGCACAAGGGCAAGAGCGAGTTGCGAAGCCAGGAGTTCGTCATAGGCCAGGCGACGACGCATGGGTGACTTGGCGAGCGCCTCATCGGAGAGCGCCTGCGCGTCATCTGGTCGGTGCAGTAATCCCAGAGCCTCGGAAAGGGGCGGCAGCGCATTGCGCGAGAGCCAGGCTGGATCCTGCCATTCAGGCAATGTCGGCAGTCTCTCCAGGGCCGCGCCGATATAGCGCCCGACCATCCGCGAGGAGAGACCCTCGGTGAGGCCGTAGACCGCCTCCACCGCGGGAAGGTTCTCGATTCCCCGCTCGTCCAGGACGCGGTCCGGGTGCACCATCTGCCGCGTACCGTCCCACAATTCGATCTTTCCGGAGATATAGCGGCGCTGTCCGATAGGCAGGAGCTTTTCGAGGCGGGCCTTCTGGCCGTTGAAGAAGACGAGCACCACCTCACCGGTCTCGTCCTCCACCAGCACGCGATAGGGTGCGCGGCGGCCCGGAGGCGGCGGGCGATGGGCCGCGACGGTCACGGAGAGGGTGACCGGCTCACCGACGGGAGCATCTGCGATCGACCCCTTCATCTCGCGCGCGATGCCGCCGCTGGGAACGTGAAACAGCAGGTCCATGACCCGAGCCGGCCGGTCCGGCTCCCCGAGAAGCCGGTCGAGCAGGGGCGCAATTTTGGGGCCGACTCCGGGAAGGGTCGAGGCAGGGGCAAAAAACGGGTCGAGAATGGATGGGCGCAATGACATCTGAACGGGTGGCAAGTCTAACCGGGATTGTTATATAGCCGCCAAGCCGCCCCGACGCGACGCCATTCCTGAACAAATGGAGAATATGCATGAGCGGAACGACACGCACGAGCGCCGACCTCGACGTCCGCCGCCGGCGAACCCTGTTCCGGGCCTGGCATCGCGGCATGCGGGAAATGGACCTAATCATGGGCCGGTTCGCCGATGCCGAAATCGGGACCATGTCGGAAGAGGATCTGGGCGAGTTCGAACGGCTCATCGAAGTGCCGGACCGGGACCTCCTGGCCTGGATCACCGGCGAGGCCGCGACGCCCGAAAACTATGACAGTGCCGTGTTCCGTCGGCTGAAGGGCTTTCATTCCCATACCAGCCCGATTCACGTTTGAATCTGTCATAGACCTTCTGTTCGAACCGGGCCCTCCGGCCCGCGTTCCACCTTTTTGGCCAATTTCGCATGAAACCCGCTCTGATCCGCGCCGTCGATGCTCTCAAGAAGGGCCAGAACCTGACGCTTTCCAGCGTTCCGGAGGGCTTCGATGCGCTCGCAGTCGCAGATCTCGCCCGGAGCCTCGCCGGTCAGGTGGAGGAGGCCGCAGTTCTGGTTCACGTCGCCCGTGACGGGCTCCGGCAGCAGAATTTTGCCAACAGCCTCGGCTTCATCGCCCCCGAGGTCGAGATCCTGCCGTTCCCGGCATGGGATTGCCAGCCTTATGACCGTGTCTCCCCCAATGCGGGCGCGACGGCCCAGCGCATGACGACCCTCGCGAGACTGGCTCGTTCCAAGACCTCGGAGGAGCGTCCACGCATCCTTTCGACGACCGTGAACGCCCTGGTCCAGCGCGTTCCACCGAGGGCCCGGATCGCAGCCGAGACCTTCTCCGCCGCGCCCGGAAACGTGGTCGATACGACGCTGCTCATCAACTGGCTGGAGACGAACGGCTTCCTGCGCACCGGGACCGTTCGCGATACGGGCGAGTATGCGGTTCGTGGCGGCATCATCGACCTGTACCCGGCGGGATTGCCCAATCCGGTCCGGCTCGACTTCTTCGGCGACGCGCTCGAATCCATCCGGTCCTTCGACCCCGAGACCCAGCGCACCGTGGGCACGCTGCGCGCGCTCGACCTTGTGCCCATGAGCGAGGTCCAGCTTACCACCGAAAGCATCAAGCGCTTCCGCCAGGCCTATATCGCGGCTTTCGGAGCCCCGACCCGGGACGACCGCCTCTACGAGGCGATCAGCGAGGGCAGACGTTATCCAGGGCTGGAGCATTGGCTTCCCCTGTTCCATGACCACCTCGATACGCTTTTTGACTACGTTCCTGGCGTTCCGGTCGTTTTCGATACCCTGGCGGACGATGCGGCGGCGGAGCGCCTGTCCCAGGTTCAAGACTATTACGATGCGCGCCGTGAGGGCCTGGGCCAGAACCAGCCCGGGGTCGCGCCCTATCGCCCGCTTGCGCCCGATGCGCTCTACCTGAAGCCGGACGAATGGGCATCGCGCGCTGAAGCTCTGCCGCTCGTGCGGCTGACGCCGTTCGCCATGCCGGAATCGGGCGAGCGCCTCATCATCGATTGCGAGGCGCGACGGGGCCGGAATTTCATTGCCGAGCGTGCCGATGAGAATGCCAATGTCTTCGAGGCGGCAGTGCGCCACATCCGGGATCTCCAGGCCGGCGGCAAGCGCGTCATCGTCGGCGCATGGTCCGAAGGCTCCCGCGAACGGCTGGCCCATGTCCTCCAAGACCACGACCTGCGCCAGACAAGTCTCGTGGCGCGCCTGTCAGATGCCCTTGCCCTGCCGCGGATCGAGATCCCGATCGGGGTCTGGAGCCTCGAGTCGGGCTTCGAGGCTGGCGATCTGGCTGTCATCAGCGAGCAGGACATTCTGGGCGACCGCCTGGTGCGCCAGAAGCGCAGGGCAAAACGGCCACAGGATTTCCTGACGGAGGTCGCGGCCCTCACGCCGGGCGACCTCGTTGTCCATGTGGACCACGGCATCGGACGGTTCGAGGGCCTGAAGACCATCGAGGCGGCGGGCGCGCCCCATGACTGCCTCGAGCTTCATTATGCGGGGGGTGACCGACTCTTTCTGCCGGTCGAGAACATCGAACTCCTGACCCGCTACGGGTCGGAAGAAACGGAAGTCCAACTCGACAAGCTCGGCGGCGGAGCATGGCAGGCCCGCAAGGCGCGGATGAAACAGCGCATCCGCGAGATGGCGGGCGCGCTCATGAAGATCGCGGCCGCCCGCATTCTCAAGGATGCGCCGAGGCTTCCGCCTCCGGACGGCCTCTATGACGAATTCGCGGCCCGTTTCCCTTACGAGGAAACCGAGGATCAGATGAACGCCATCGACGCGGTCCTGGACGATCTTGGCTCCGGCCGCCCGATGGATCGCCTTGTCTGTGGTGACGTGGGTTTCGGCAAGACAGAGGTCGCGCTGCGCGCCGCCTTCGTGTCGGCCATGAACGGAAAGCAGGTCGCCGTCGTCGTGCCGACGACGCTTCTGGCGCGGCAGCATTTCAGGACCTTTGCGGAACGCTTCCGCGGGCTGCCGCTCAACATCGCCCAGGCTTCGCGTTTCGTGCCGGCCGCGGAGATGAAGAAGGTCAAGGAAGGACTGACTGACGGGTCAGTCGACATTGTCGTCGGGACCCATGCGCTGCTCGGCAAGTCGATCCAGTTCAAGGATCTCGGCCTCATCATCGTCGACGAGGAGCAGCATTTCGGCGTCGGCCACAAGGAGCGCCTGAAGGAGCTGAGGGCTGAGGTCCATGTGTTGACCCTCTCGGCGACGCCGATTCCGCGGACGCTCCAGCTGGCGCTTACCGGAGTGCGAGAACTGTCGCTCATCACCACGCCGCCGGTGGATCGCCTCGCGGTCCGGACCTTCGTGACACCGTTCGATCCGCTCCTGATCCGTGAGGCGCTGCTGCGCGAGCGCTACAGGGGAGGGCAGGCCTTCTACGTCGTGCCGCGCCTCGACGATCTCGGCGAGGTCAAAGCCTTCCTGGACAGGGAGGTGCCGGAGGCCAAGGTCGCAGTAGCTCATGGTCAGATGGCGGCGGGCCAGCTCGAAGATGTCATGACCGCCTTCTACGAAGGCAAATATGACATCCTGCTCTCGACCACGATCGTGGAATCGGGCCTCGATATCCCGACAGCCAACACGCTCATCGTCCATCGCGCCGACATGTTCGGCCTGTCGCAGCTCTACCAGCTGCGCGGCCGGGTCGGGCGCTCGAAGACCAGGGCCTATGCGCTCTTCTCGGTCCCGGCCAACAAGCCGCTCACCGTACAAGCCGAGCGCCGGCTCAAGGTCCTGCAGAGCCTCGACACGCTGGGCGCGGGCTTCCAGCTCGCCTCCCACGATCTCGACATCCGCGGTGCAGGCAATCTCCTCGGCGAGGAGCAGTCCGGCCATATCAAGGAGGTCGGATACGAGCTCTACCAGCAGATGCTGGAGGAAGCGGTCGCGCAGCTGAAGGCGGGTATCGAAGAGCCGGCGGAGGACCAGTGGTCACCGACGATCGCGGTGGGAGCGCCCGTCATGATTCCGGAAACCTATGTGCAGGATCTGCAGCTGCGCCTCGGCCTGTACCGGCGTCTCTCGACCCTCGAGACCGACGACGAGATCGACGCTTTCGGCGCGGAGCTGATCGATCGCTTCGGCCCGCTGCCGTCTGAGGTCAGCCAACTCCTCAAGATCATGTCGATCAAGGTTCTGTGCCGCCGTGCGAATGTGGAGAAGGTCGATGGCGGCCCGAAGGGCATCATCGTCTCCTTCAGGGACAATTCCTTCGCCAATCCGGGAGGTCTCGTCGCCTATGTGGCGGAGCAGGGGTCCTTCGCTAAGGTCCGCCCCGACATGAAGATCGTCTTCATCCGGGACGTGGAAAGCTCCGAGGAGCGCATCAAGGCGAGTACGTCGATCCTCCGCAGCCTGGTCCGCATTGCCGAAAAGAAGGCGGCATGACCGATGCCCGGCCCGTCTGCCCGTGAGAATTGCATAGGCTGGGCGGTTGTTGAGAGGGGCACTGTCGTCGAGGCATGGGACGCCGACCGTGTCGTCCCGTGGTGGAGCTTCACCAAAACGGTGCTTGCCGCGGCGGCGCTTGCTTTGGTTCGCAACGGCAAGGTTGCCTTGGATTCCTGTCTGCCGGGCAGGAACTACACCCTGCGGCAGGTGCTCCAGCATCGGTCGGGACTGCCCGACTACGGCGGACTTGGCGATTACCATCGGGCGGTCGCGCAGGGGGCGCCGCCGTGGGCGTTCGAGGAGGTTTGGGAGCGATGCGGCGCGGATCGGCTCATGCATGAACCTGGAACAGGGTGGGCCTATTCCAATATTGGCTACGCTCTGATCGGACGCCTGATCGAAGAAGAGACACAAAGCGACCTCGGTGCTGCGCTGCATCGCCTGGTCCTCGCTCCTTTGGATATCGGAAGCGCAAGACTTGCCTCGGTGCCGGAAGATCTCCGTGACGTCGAGATAGGATCTGCAGCCTCGTATCACCCGGGCTGGGTCTATCACGGGCTGCTGGTCGGAAGCATTGCGGACGCAGCGCTCCTCCTCGATCGGCTGCTCTCGAAAAACCTGCTTCCCGAACCGTTGCGCAACGACATGGGAACGCCTTGCTTTCTGCCGGATCCGGTTCCCGGTCGCCCCTGGAGGAAACCGGGTTATGGGCTGGGCGTCATGGCCGGCGAGGCGACCATCGGTCCCGTCCTGGGTCATACGGGTGGAGGTCCAGGGAGCGGATTTGCGGTTTACCAGGCCCAGTCGGGCCGAAAGCGGACTGCAGCGGTCTTTCGGACCAGCGAGGATGCGGGAGCCACAGAGGCAAAAGCCTTCGCCTTGATTGCAAATTGAGGCTCAGAGGTCGGGGCCTGCCACGGCTCGGGTGCCGAGTTCGTTCTGAAGCAGGGTCAAGGCGCCGCTCACCCCGCCCGTGATCAGAACCGGGATTCCACTCGGAGACAGGGACCGACGCAACCGGTGGGCGAGTTCGAGAAATCGGCGGCGCTCAGACCAATCCGCCTGACGCGGCATCTGAAGCACGACCGCCGCGGGGCTCGGCATCATCGCAAGGACATCGTCCGCAGCCTCGTAGGGCGCGGTAACGCTGGCATATCCCATGCCGGCGAGTTCGACGGAAAGAGTACTGTCCGGCTCACGGTCGCCATTGTCGACGACAAGAACCTTCTGGAATCCGTTCATATCGGTATCCTGCAGCGAAATGTGGCAGCTTAAGCGGGGTACGCCACCAACGTCCGGCAGGATCATTTGTTTCACGGTTCAGATGAATGGCAATGGAACAGCCAAGCTAATCCGAAGGGGTTCCCACTACTTTGCCCGCCACCACCAGGTATCGATGGTGGTGCCCAGAACGGGCGGTCCTTCCGGGTGCTTCAACCCACTGCGGTAGGCAAGCCATTGATCGTTCAGGTAGAACAGCGGAACCACGTAAAATCCCGAGAGCAGAATTCGATCGAGGGATCTGACCGCTGCGACGAATTCGTCGCGGCTGCGAACCTCCAAAAGGGCATCGATCATCCGGTCGATCGCCGGGGAGGCTGCTCCCGAATAGTTGAGGGAACCGCCACGCTGCGCGGCCAAGCTGCTCCAGCGATTCCGTTGCTCGTTGCCGGGTGAGGCAGAGGCCGGCCAGATCCATTGCACCATATCGAAATCGAAAGTCGACAGCCGCCGCCAATACTGGACGTCGTCGACGAGGCGCACCCGAGCCGTGATCCCGATGCGGGAGAGGGTCTGAGAAAAGTTGAGCGCCAGCCGTTCCTGCCGCCGGGAATTGACCAGGATCTCAAAGGTGAAGGGCTCGCCGTCGGCTTTCCTGCGCAGGATGCCGGCATCGAGCACCCAGCCCGCCTCGTCGAGAATCTGGAGAGCGCGGCGTGCCTGGTCCCGGTCCCGGCCGGAACCGTCGGAACTGGGCGGCGACCAGCGCCCTTCCAGGATGTCGTTTCGGACCGCGTTGGGAAAAGGGGCCAGGAGCATGCGTTCCCGCTCGCTGGCGGGCCGACCGGAAGAGGAGAGATCCGATCCTGCAAAATAGCTGTCGGACCGGGCAAGAAGGCCATAATACAGGTTCCGGTTGACCCATTCGAAATCGAAGAGATAACCGAGTGCCTCCCGAACCCGCGCATCGGAAAAGATGGAACGGCGCGTGTTGAAGACGAAGCCGTTCATGCCCTTCGGGGTGCGAATGGGAAGGGTCTCAAGGGTGATGCGCCCGTCCTTCGCCGCCGGAAACTCATATCCGGTCGACCACCGGTCCGGGTCGCCCTCCATCCGATAGTCGTAAAGTCCAGCTTTAAAAGCCTCGAACATCGTATTGGCATCGCGATAGAAATCGTACCGGATCTCGTCGAAGTTGAAGATGCCGCGCATGATCGGCAGGTCTTTGGCCCAGTAGTCCTCGCGCCGCTTCAGAACGATGCGCTCGCCGGGTTTGATCTCCGTGATCTCGAACGGTCCGGACCCGACCGGCGGCGTCAGCGTCGTATTGGCAAAGGTCTCCGGATCAGTGGCGTGAGCTGCAAGAATCGGCATCATCGCGATATTGAGCGGCAGCTCGCGATCGTCGGCGCCTGTCAGGTCGAAACGGATCCGATAGGGAGTTTCGACTTCGACAGCCCGGACCTGCCCGAAGCTCGAGCGATAGAAGGGCTTCCCATGTTGGCGCAGCAGCTCGAACGTGAAACGCACGTCCTCCGCGGTTAGCGGATGGCCATCCGAGAAGCAGGCCCTGGCATCGAGATTGAACGTGACCGAGCTCCGATCGTCCGGCATCTCGGCCGACCGGGCAACGAGCCCATAGACCGTGAACGGCTCGTCGAGCGAACGCATCATCAGGCTCTGGAGGACATAGCGCGGCACCGCGTCCGGAGCGACGCCGAGAACGATCAGCGGGTTGAGGCTGTCGAAGCTGCCCTGGAGGGCGAGGGTGATTCGCCCTCCGCGCGGGGCGTCTGGATTGGCATAGGGAAGGTGTGGGAAATCCGCGGGAAGGGCCGGTTCCCCGTGCATGGCGATGCCATGGCGTGGCGTCTCACTCTGCGCAGGCGAGAGGAACCCCAGGAACGCGAGCATTGCGGCCACCACGATTCCGGGCATTCCCAGGCAGTTTCGACTCATGGCGTTCCCCGCTCCGGGGTACAGGCGAGAGGATGGAATATTATAAAGAAAGTTGTCCGGAGCGACTGGAAACCTATTCCATGAAAGGTTAAAGGAGCGCCACACCGTCATGTCTTCGCCTTAATCGGCAAAGATTCAACCTTTCCCTTGAAGGTTACACACCGCGCCGATTATACGGCCAATCCAGAAGCCGACCGTTCGACTGAAAAGAGGATCTACCACATGTCATTCGCGACCCGCCTCGCGAGCCTGGGGGGCACCCGTGGCCTGACCACGGCCATGGCCCTTATCTTGAGCGCGGCGCCGGCTCTGGCGCAGACGAAGCCCGCCGCGCCGGCACCGGCGAAGCCCGCGGCCCCGGCCGCCGCTCCGCAGGCCCAGCAGCAGCAGCAGAACACCGGCCCGATGGTGGTGCAGGTCAAGGCCGAGCCGTCCCAGCCGGACTGGACGAAGGTTTGCGGCAAGGATCAGGGTACCAATTCCGAGATCTGCTACACCACCCGCGACTTCGTGTCCGACCAGGGGCAGCCCGTCCTGGCAGTGGCCCTCTACGATGTGAAGGGACCGCAGAACAAGAAGATCGTCCGTTTCCTGATGCCGCTCGGCCTTCTCCTCCAGCCTGGCATCCGCTTCACCGTTGACCAGGGCCAGCCGACCGACGGCAAGTACGCGGTCTGCTTCCCCAACGGCTGCTTTGCGGAAGCTGAAGTGAAGGACGATTTCATCGCATCCATGAAGAAGGGCCAGAATCTGAACGTCAGCGTTCAGAACCAGGCCGGCCGCCTCGTCACCTTTGCGGTGCCTGCTGCCGGGTTCGGCAAGGCCTTCGACGGCCCGCCAATCGACCCGAAGGTTCTCGAGGAGCAACAGAAGAAGCTTCAGGAAGAGCTTGAGAAGAAGAGCGAGGAGCTCCGCAAGAAGCTCGGCGGCGACGCCTCGGCCGCGCCGGCCGCTCCCGCGACGCCTGCTCCGAAGCCGTAAGGCGCCGTCCCATCCTGATCGACAAGAACGCCGGGCCATCGAGCCCGGCGTTTTTCATTGCGGCGATCGGGGCCGGGGAGGGTCCTAGTGGGCCAGGATGGGCTTCGCGCGGTACTGTCCCCTTTCATCCCGGTCGAACAACTCTTCGATCAGGGGATTGCGCAGCGGTTCGGCCGACGAATCGGGCACGAGGTTCTGCTCCGAGACATAGGCGATGTACTCGCTTTCGGCGTTCTCGGCGAAGAGATGGTAGAAGGGCTGATCCTTGTGGGGCCTGATTTCCTCAGGAATGGACAGCCACCATTCCTCGGTGTTGTCGAACTCAGGATCCACATCGAAGATCAGGCCCCGGAACTCGAAGAGCCGATGCTTCACCACTTGGCCGATCGCGAATTTTGCCAAACCCGCTTTCATGACTTGAACTCCATGCCCGGCATATAGAGACGCTGATCGAATTCTCCAAATCGGGCCGCGTCACGATTCCGAAAGTGACTCCATTCACGCTAGGGCTGCAACCACGTCGCGGGCGGGCTCCCTTGACGGCATTGCTGCCTTCCGGGAATCCCGCCAGAAGAGGCGACAATTTTGCCACGGAGAGCCCTGCGATGTCAGACCTGATCGGGCTGATCAACCTTCTTGCGCCATTTTTCGGGTTGATCGGCCTCGGCTTCTTCTGCGGCAGGATTGTCAAGCAGCCCGAGTCCGGGCTGGCCTGGATGCAATTCTTCCTCATCTATGTGGCGCTGCCATGTCTTTTCTTTCGGCTGATTGCGGATAAATCACTGGATCAGCTGACGAACTGGTCCTTCGTGCTGGCCACGACGACGGCGACTCTGCTCGCTTTCATCCTCTCGTTCGCCGCCGGCTGGCGACATACAAGGGATATCGCCCAGTCCGTGATGCAGGGCGTTGCAGGATCTTATTCCAATATCGGCTATATGGGACCGCCGCTTGTCCTGGCGGCCATCGGGCCCGCGGCCAGCGCGCCGGTGGTCCTGATCTTCGTCTTCGACAACCTGCTGCTGTTCTCCCTCGTGCCCTTGCTCATGTCCGTGGCCGGCCTCGAGAAGCTCACGCCCGGCGCGACCCTGCGCCGAATCGTCTGGCGCGTTGTGACGCACCCGTTCAATGTCGCGACGGCCCTTGGCGTCACGGCCAGCTATCTGCACCTGCGACTCCCCTCGGCGCTGGATCAGATGATCGCGTGGCTATCGGGGGCCGCCGCACCCTGCGCCCTGTTCATTCTCGGTGTGACCGTCGCCCTCCGGCCGCTCTGGCGCATTCCACCGGAGGTACCGGCTCTCGTGATCGTCAAACTGGCGCTCCATCCCTTTCTGGTCTGGGTCCTGCTGTCCGCTCTCGGGGATTTCGGCCCGACCTGGACCTTCGCCGCCATCACGATGGCGGCATTGCCGCCCGCCCTCAACATTTTCGTGATCTCGACGCAGTACAATGTCGGCGTGGAGCGGGCCTCCGCCTGCGTCTTGATGGGAACCATCGCGTCCATGACCTCGCTGACAGCCCTGCTTTACGTGATCCGCATCGGCGCCCTGCCATATGACCTGTTCCCCTAGGCGGAAACAGGTTGCCGCCTCGCCGGGAAACGTCCGGCATCTAGGATCACACGATCATCGGCGATGGGGACCTAGGGCCGGCCGGGGCTTCCGCCTTGCATCAGCCGAGGAGCTCCGATTCTCGGAAGCACCCCTTCGCGCATCACCGCGCGGCGGAGCGGGCCAATGTTGCTCAGGGTCAGCAACCCGGCTCCACGCAGGAAATCCGCTGGGAGAAAACCGGCGAGCAGCGTACGGTTCAGGCTATCGACCGCTGTCGTGCGCAGCCGGACATCGAGATCCCGCCCGCGCTGGTAGCGCGCGAGGGCCTGCTCCGAACCCGGCTCGTGGCCCTCATCCCCGGCATCGATGACCGCGTCGCGAAGGGCAGCGATATCGCGCAGGCCCAGGTTGAGTCCCTGGGCGCCGATGGGGGGGAAGACATGTGCGGCCTCGCCCACCAAGGCAAGGCGCGGCGCCTGGAAGCGGGTGACCGACAGGCCGCCCATGGGAACGAGACCACGGGGACCATCGAGGCGCATGGCGCCGAGGATCGACTGCGCCTGGCGCTCGATAGCGAGAGCGAGGCTCTCATCGTCGAGGGCTGACAGCTCCTTCGCCCGTTCGGGTCGCGTCACCCAGACCAGGCTCGAGCGGCGGCCGGGGAGGGGAACGAGCGTGAACGGTCCGTGCCGGGCATGGAATTCAGTCGAGATGTCCCGGTGGTTCCTCTCATGCGTGAGAATGGCGGTAACGGCCGACTGGGGATAGGACCAGGTCCTGGTCTCGATGCCGGCCGCCTGGCGCAGGCGGGAATTGCGCCCGTCCGCCGCAACGACGAGACTGCTCTTCAGCACCGTCCCGTCCGCAAGGGTCACCCGCGCCTCTTTCTCCGCGACTGCGCAACCGGCAGCCTGCTGCGGCAGCAGGGTCAGGTTTCCCTGAGCTCTGGCCGCTTCGGCGAGCTTTTCGACGAGCGTGGCATTCTCGATGTTCCAGCCGAAGGCTTCTAGCCCGATCTCCGAGGCTCGGAAGGAGACCGGCGGCGGACGGAAGAGGCTGCCCGTATCGTCGATGATCCGCATCGTCTCGAGAGGGGCGGCCTCCGCCGCGATCTTGCTCCAGACGCCAAGGGCATCGAGCAGGCGGACCGATCCGTCCAGGAGCGCCACGGTTCGCCCGTCTCGACGGGTGTCGAGCGTCCCTACCAGGGCGGTTCCGTATCCGTCGCGGGCGAAGGCGAGAGCGGCGCAGAGCCCGGCCGCCCCGGCGCCGACGACGACGATGTCATACATGTGTTCTGACACGTGATTTCCTTACCGATCCGGCCGGGGAAACGGCTCCAAACCCACAATAAAGCAACCATTCGCCATTGCCGACCGGCACGGCTCATCCCTATGATCCGTTACCCGGTGGATGTCGATGCCGAAACATGCTTGTCCCAGATCGCGCAAGCTGACATGTAGGTTCCGTATCGGCAGCCCCATAAACCTCTAAGCCAGAGTCGTAGTGCGTGAAGGCAGACGTTCCATCATCGCGGCCCCTCGTTGAGCTTAAAGGCATCAGCAAACGCTACGGCGACCTCCTGGCCAATGACCATATCGACCTTGCCATCGGCCGGAGCGAGATTCACGCCCTGCTGGGAGAGAACGGCGCGGGCAAATCGACCCTCGTCAAGATCCTCTATGGCGTGATCGAGCCGAGCGCTGGCCAGATCCTCTGGGAGGGGCAGCCGATAAGGATTTCGTCGCCCGTCGAGGCGAGGGCGCTGGGCATCGGCATGGTGTTCCAGCATTTTTCTCTATTTGATGAACTGACGGTCGCGGAGAACATCGCCGTCGCCCTGTCGAAGGACTGGACATTGTCGCGTGTCCGGGCGCGCCTCGGCGATATCAGTCGCGCCTACGGTTTGGCCCTGGAGCCGGACCGCGCCGTCTGGACGCTTTCGGCGGGCGAACGGCAGCGCATCGAGATCGTCCGCTGCCTGCTTCAGAACCCGCGGCTGCTCATTCTCGACGAGCCCACGTCCGTCCTCACGCCCCAGGAAGCCGAGCATCTGTTCGTCACCCTGGACAAGCTGGCCGCAGACGGCTGCTCAATCCTCTACATTTCGCACAAGCTGGAGGAAGTCCGTCGCCTTTGCCGACATGCGACCATCCTGCGGGGCGGGCGCGTGGTAGGGACCCTCGATCCTCGTGTGAAGAGCGCCCGGGAGATTGCCGCTCTCATGGTCGGCACGGAAGTGGGAGAGGTCCGCTCCGGCACTCCCCATATTGCCAGAGGGGAAATGCTCGAGGTCCGCAACCTCTCGCTTCCCGCCGGCAGCGTCCACGGCCAGTCTCTCGAGAATATTACCCTGAATGTCCGCGCAGGAGAGGTCGTCGGCATCGCCGGTGTCGCGGGCAACGGGCAGAGCGAGCTTTTCGCCGCGTTGTCCGGGGAGACGACGGCGGGCCGAGCCGACCTGATCCGGATCGGGGATCGGCCCTGCGGAACAGAAGGAATCGACGCGCGCCGCCGACTTGGCGCGGCCTTCGTTCCCGAGGAGCGGCTTGGCCACGCGGCGGCCCCGACGCACCGTTTGAGCGAGAACACCCTGATCTCCCATGCGGCCGCTGAGGTGAGCCACTCCGGATTCATCCTGCTCAATGCCGCCAAGCGCCTGGCCCAGTCGATCGTCAAAAGTTTCGACGTCCGCACGCCGGAAACGGACCCTCAGGCACGCAAACTCTCCGGCGGCAACCTGCAGAAATTCGTGATCGGCCGGGAGATCATCCGGCGCCCGAGACTCCTGATTGTCGATCAGCCGACCTGGGGCGTCGATGCGGGCGCAGCGCGGCTGATCCGCCAGGCGCTCGTCGATCTTGCGAGCGAGGGCAGCGCCGTCGTGGTGATCAGCCAGGATCTGGACGAATTGTTCGAGATCGCGGACAGGATGGCGGTGATCCACAACGGCCATCTGAGTCCCTTGAGACGCATCACCGAATGGACCAAGGAGGCCGTCGGCCTCGAAATGCTGGGAGAAGCACAGGTGCACGGGGCGTCTCATGCGGTTTGAGTTGACGCCGCGCACATCGGTGGCCCCTGCCATGCGCGCTCTCGCCCCCGTTCTCGCCTTCCTGACGGCCTTCCTCATCGCCGGTCTTGTGATCTGGCTCATGGGCCGGTCCCCGGTCGCTGCGTTCCAGGTCTATGTCCTGCAGCCTCTGAGCGATCCCTGGTCGATCCAGGAACTGCTCGTGAAGGCAACCCCACTCGCCCTGATTGCCATCGGCCTGTCCTATTGTTTTCGCGCCAATCTCTGGAACATCGGCGCGGAGGGCCAGTATGTGATCGGCGCCATCTTCGGAGGCTGGCTGGCCCTGCGGACCCATGGGACGGAGGCCGGGGCCTGGGTCCTGCCCGCGATGGTCCTGCTCGGTCTTGCCGGTGGCGCGCTTTACGGCCTGATCCCGGCCTTCCTGAGGACGCGGTTCGGCGTCAACGAGATCCTGACCAGCCTGATGCTGGTCTATGTGGCGCAACTGCTCCTCGACTACCTGGTCCGCGGCCCGTGGCGGGATCCGAAGGGCTTCAATTTTCCGCAGTCGGTCACGTTCGATCCCGCCGCGACGCTGCCGACTCTCGGAGAAGCGAGCCGCGTCCATTACGGCACCGTGTTCGCCGTTCTCGCCGTTCTCGTCACAGCGATCGTGCTCGGACGGACCCTCTTCGGTTATCGCCTGCGCCTGACGGGCGACGCTCCCCGGGCGGCGCGGTTTGCCGGGTTCAGTTCCAAGAGCACAACGCTCGCCGTCTTCGCGATTTCCGGCGGCCTCGCGGGTCTGGCGGGGATTTCGGAGGTTGCGGGTCAGATCGGCCAGCTGCAACCGTCGATCTCTCCGGGATACGGCTTCACCGCCATCACAGTCGCCTTCCTGGGCCGGCTCAACCCACTCGGCATCCTCGTCGCGGCCCTCGTGGTCGCCCTGACCTTCATCGGTGGTGAAAGCGCGCAGATCCTTCTCAAGCTGCCGCTCGACCTGACCCAGGCCTTTCAAGGCATTCTTCTTCTGTGCGTGCTCTCTGCCGACGCCCTGGTGAGCAACCGCATCCGCATCGTCGGCCGGGGAGGGGGCAAATGACCACGTTCGAGGCCATTTTGCTGACGATCGTCACCGCCTCAACCCCACTTCTCATCGCTGCGCTCGGCGAACTCGTGGCGGAGCGCTCCGGCGTGCTCAACCTCGGTGTCGAGGGCATGATGGCCATGGGGGCCGCGTGCAGCTTCGCGGCTGCCGTCACGTTCGACTCGACCCTGATCGGGGTCGGAGCCGGAGTCGTGGCAGGCGTTGCCATGGCGTTGATCTTCGCCACCGTCGTCCTCGGTTTCGCGGCCAATCAGGTCGGATCGGGATTGGCTCTGACGATCCTGGGCCTGGGCCTTTCGGGCCTGATCGGTGCTCCCTTCGTCGGCGCCCGCCGCAACCCGGTTGAGGCCATCTCGGTTCCGGGCCTCAGCGAGCTGCCGATGGTCGGCCGCCTGTTTTTTGAGCAGGACCTCTTCGTCTACGCATCCATCCTGCTCACCGTTGCCGTTGCTTTTTACCTGGGCAGGACGCGGGCTGGACTGATCCTGCGCTCGATCGGCGAAAACCACATCTCGGCTCATGGCCTGGGACTGCCGGTGCTCCGCACGCGCATCCTGGCGATCCTTTTCGGCGGCGCCTGTGCAGGGCTGGCGGGAGCCTATCTCTCGCTTGTCTATACCCGCTTCTGGTCGCCGGGCATGACGGCGGGTCGGGGATGGATCGCGCTCGCCCTCGTTGTCTTTGCCGCCTGGCGGCCGGGCTGGGTGCTGATCGGAGCCTATATCTTCGGCGCGGCGACGGTGCTGCAACTCCATGCCCAGGCGGCCCAGTTCGGAGTTCCCTCGCAGCTCCTCTCGGCCGTTCCATACCTGGCTACGATCCTCGCCCTGCTGCTGCTGTCGTTGCGTCATGGCCGCGCCATCGGGGCGCCGGGATCGCTGGGGGTGCCTTTCGTGCCTGACCGGTAAACAAAGCGATGTTATTGTAGGCACAGAGACACTTGCGGGAAATATTCAGACCTGCGACGAAAAGCGGAAAGTCAAACAGGGGAGCCAACATGTCCTTTCGAACCATTCTCGGCGCAGTGGCGGGCGTAGCCGCCCTTGGCCTCGCGGCCGGCGGCGCGGCTGCGCAGGAGAAACTCAAGATCGGCTTCATCTATGTCGGCCCGGTCGGCGATTACGGCTGGAGCCATCAGCACGATGTCGGCCGCAAGGCGGTCGAAAAGGCGCTCGGCGACAAGGTCGAGACCACCTATGTGGAAAGTGTTCCGGAAGCCGATTCCGAACGGGCCATCGAACAGCTCGCGCGCACGGGCCACAAGCTGATCTTCACGACCTCGTTCGGCTTCATGGAGCCAACCCTGAAGGTCGCGAAGAAATATCCCAACGTGAAGTTCGAGCATGCCACAGGGTTCAAGCGGGCCCCGAATCTGGCGACCTATGCTGCGAAGTTCCATGAGGGCCGCTACATCATCGGTCAGATTGCCGGAAAGATGTCGAAGTCCGGGACCATCGGCTACGTGGGCGCGTTCCCCATTCCGGAGGTCGTTTCGGGCATCAACTCATATTTTCTCGGTGCCCAGTCCGTAAACCCCAACATCAAGATCAAGGTCGTCTGGGCGAACTCCTGGTACGATCCGGCGAAGGAAGCAGACGCGGCGAAGGCGCTGCTCGATCAGGGCGTCGACATCATCGCCCAGCATACGGATAGTCCGGCGCCGCTTCAGGCGGCGGAAGCCCGTGGCAAGTTCGGCTTCGGCCAGGCCTCGGACATGGAGCAGTTCGCGCCCAAGGCGCAGCTGACCGCCATCGTCGACAACTGGTCAGACTACTACGTCGCCCGCGCCAAGGCCGTTCTCGACGGCACCTGGAAGTCGGAGGACACCTGGGGTGGTCTCGCCGCCCACATGGTGGTGATGTCCCCCTACAAGAATATGCCCGATGACGTGAAGAAGATGGCGGAAGAGACCGAAGCCGCGATCAAGTCGGGCACGCTCAACCCGTTCAAGTGCCCGGTCGTCAAGCAGGACGGGTCGCAGGTGGAGTGCAAGGGCAACGGTGCCCTTTCCGACGAGCAGATCCTCAGCATGAACTTCTATGTGAAGGGCATCGACGACAAGCTGCCGCAATAATCGCCGGAGCATTCATTGCGGGGGAAGGGGGGACCGGTTCTCCGGTGCGATCGATGCGCTCCCCCGGCGGATCCAATGCTCACGCGTTTCCCATGAGGACGGCCGATCGCTCGGCCGTCCTTTTCCTTTCGATCCTTCATCCCGAGAAAGGGTGGCCATGCCAGACCGTCCTGTGATCGTGCCGACGGACAGCGATGCCCTCGTCGTCACGGACGTGCAATACGACTTCCTCCCCGGCGGCGCCCTTGCCGTCCCCGATGGAGATGCCGTGATCGGCCCGATCAACCGGCTGGCAAAGGCATTCCGGCATGTTCTGTTGACCCAGGACTGGCACCCGAAGGGGCATACGTCCTTCGCATCGAGCCATTTCGGAAAGAAGCCCTTCGAAATGATCGAGCTGGCCTACGGCACGCAGATCCTTTGGCCGGACCACTGTGTCCAAGGCACGAGGGGAGCGGACATCTCCGAGGACCTGCAGGTTCCTCATGCTCAACTCGTGATCCGCAAGGGCTATGATCCCGCCATCGACAGCTATTCGGGCTTCATCGAGGCAGATCGGCGCACGGCAACCGGCCTGGCGGGCTATCTGAAGGAGCGTGGCTTCAGGCGGCTGTTCTGCACGGGCCTCGCCACGGATTACTGCGTTGCCTGGACCGCACTCGACGCGAAGGCGGCAGGCTTCGAAACCTACGTGATCGAGGATGCTTCCCGCGCAATCGACACGGGCGGATCGCTCGATCGCGCGTTACGCAATTTGAAAGCGGCGGGTATCCACCTCATTCAAAGCACCGGGATCAGCACGCCGTGAGGCGAAGGTCAGCGTCCAGGAACCGCCGAGCGGCGCCAGGAGCCTAGAGGCTTTCAACCGCCTGGGAACGCCGTGGCCGGGGATTATCCGGCGCTACACGGCCGTCCCGTGAAGGTCATATTCGTCCGAACGCTCGATCTTGACGGTCACGACATCTCCGACACGGAGCGGCCGGCGCGAGGCGACATAAACGGAACCGTCGATCTCGGGCGCGTCATATTTCGTCCGGCCCTTGGCGACGCTGGCGCCGGGCTCGTCGATGATGACAGGAAGGCGCTTGCCGACCTTGGCTTTGAGAAGCCGCGAGCTGACATCGCGCTGGGTCTTCATGAAGCGGTGCCAACGCTCGTCCTTGACCTCCGGAGGAACCTCGGCGCCCAGCTCATTCGCCGGGGCACCCTTCACTGGCTCGTAGCGGAAGCAGCCGACCCGGTCGAGCTTGGCTTCCTTGAGCCAATCCAGAAGGAAGTCCACGTCCTCCTCGGTTTCGCCGGGAAAGCCCACAATGAAGGTGGAGCGGATCGCCAGGTCCGGGCAGATCTCGCGCCACTTGCGGATGCGGTCGAGGGTCTTCTCCTGGTGGGCCGGGCGGCGCATGGCCTTCAGGACCGTCGGGGAGGCGTGTTGGAACGGGATATCCAGATAGGGAAGGATCTTCCCCTCCGCCATGAGCGGAATGACCTCGTCCACGTGCGGGTATGGATAGACATAGTGCATGCGCACCCAGAGCCCCAGCTCCCCGAGCTCGCGGGCAAGATCGTAGAAGCGCGTGCGGACCTCCCGGTCCCGCCACAGGCTCGGCTGATACTTGATGTCGAGGCCGTAGGCGCTGGTGTCCTGAGATATGACGAGGATCTCCTTGACGCCGGCCTTCGCCAGCTTTTCCGCCTCGCGCAGCACGTCGCCGATGGGGCGGCTGACGAGATCGCCGCGCAGTTTCGGAATGATGCAGAAGGAGCAGCGGTTGTTGCAGCCCTCCGAAATCTTGAGGTAGGCGTAGTGCCGCGGCGTGAGCTTGACCCCCTGGGGCGGGACGAGATCCAGGAAGGGATCGTGAGCCGGTGGGGCAGCCTGATGAACGGCGCCGACGACGGTCTCGTATTGCTGAGGCCCGGTAATCGCCAAGACGTTAGGGAAGCGTTCCCGAATCTGCTCCGGCTCGGCGCCCATGCAGCCGGTGACGATGACCTTGCCGTTCTCGGCCATTGCGGCGCCGATGGCATCAAGGGATTCGGCCTTGGCGCTGTCGAGAAAGCCGCATGTGTTGACGATCACCACGTCCGCGCCGTCGTGCCGCTTGGTCAGCTCGTACCCTTGGGCGCGGAGCTGAGTGATGATCCGTTCCGAATCCACGAGAGCCTTGGGGCAGCCTAGGGATACGAACGAGACTTTGGGCGCGGGAGCATTCATCCGCAGAATTCCACATTTCGGGGCGTGACTGACAATCGTGATGCCCGCCTAGGACCGCATCGGCGCGAATTCATGGCAGGGAACGGCTGGTCGCGAGAGGCGACCGCCATTCGAGCGATCGGGCCGGCAAACCCGCCTGAAGGAAGTGGTTCGCCGTCGCCGTAGGCGATTAGCACAGAAACCCGCCTGATGGCCAGTGCGACCCATTTGGTCGTGTTCCCTGTCCATTGGGATAGGGATTCCTTGTGGAACTTGAGTGGGGCCGGGCATGCGCCCAAGGTGTCGACGTTGCGTTATTCCCCTGCAAATCAGCCACCGCGGGTCATATGGCATCTGTCGGACCGCCCGTCTCCATCCCAAAGCATGCAGATCTCCGTAGCGCCAAACGCCGCCGCGCCCATCATCAGGCCAAGATTGTCGTCGACGCGTGGACGATGATCCATTGTGAGGTTGAGAACATTTCGTCGGGCGGCGCAAAGCTGGCGATCCGGGCGAGCGTACGGCTCCCGGAGAGCTTCCTGCTCTATGTCGCTTCACACACGCTGCAGGTATTCCGGGCCAAGCTTTGCTGGAGAGAGAACGATTTCGCCGGAGTCTCGTTCGCTGACGGAGATTGCGTCAAGGCAGGGAAGCGACCCTGGACCGCCACGATGGCCATCGGTCGGCAAATCGGCAGGGTCTAGCGAGCGGGCCGTGTAGGAGACCCAGGTGCCTGTCGCGGACCCCATCGGACAGTTCCGAGTCCCGAGGAGCGAATAATTCGTGGGGCCCCGGTGTTACTCGGCGGGCGATTGCTCGTCAGGAGGACACCATGAAAGGCCACCGGGATGCCATGCACCGTCTAGGTCTGCTGGCAGGAATTCTTGCTCTGTCGATCGGCTCCACATTCGTTCCTTTGCCTGCCTTCGCTGCGGGCGGCGGCGGGGACTCGGGTGGAGGGAGTGGTGGTAGCGCCGGGGGTGGCAGCGCTGGAGGCAGCGGTGGTGCGGGCGGAGGCACGGGGGGGGCCAGCGGCAGCGCCGGCGGCGAGGGTGGCAGGGGCGGTGATACCAGCACGCTCATGGCCACCTGCCCCCGCGGCCAGATCTACAGCCAGAGATCCCGCCGTTGTGTCCAGGTCCGAAGCGAGGCCCTGACCGACGACGCGGTGGTTGACTACGCCTTCGCCCTGGCGAAGGCCGAGCGGTTCGACGAGGCTCTCGAGACGCTCAACATGGTGCGCAATCCCAACACGCCGAAAGCGCTCAATTATCGTGGCTACATCACGCGCAAACTCGGTCGGACCGACGAAGGCATCGGCTATTATCTCAGGTCCGTGGCCCTGGATCCGCAATACGCGCAGGTTCGGGAATATCTGGGCGAGGCCTATGTGACTCAAGGCAAGCTTGACCTTGCCCAGGAGCAGTTGCAGGTCATCCAGACGCTCTGCGGAAAAGAATGCGAGGAATACGCAGATCTCGCCGAAGCCATCGAAGCCGCGACCAGGTAACGGCGGCAGAGAAAGAGACCAGGGGATCCCGCGGCGTGGCGAGTGATCGCCGCGCCCGATCTGGGAGAGAGCGATGACCAAGCTTCAGGCGCCGGTCGGGTTCGTAGCCAGGCTCATGCTGGCCCTCATCTTCATCCTCGAGGGTTGGAGCAAGCTCGGCAACTACGCGGGAACGGTGCAATACATGGAGGTCCATGGCGTGTCGGGCTCGCTTCTGCCAGTCGTGATCTTCACCGAGCTGGGCGGGGGATTGTTCATCGCGTTCGGGTTCCAGGCCCGCCTCGCGGCGCTGGCGCTGGCAGGCTTCTGCGTTCTGACTGCGCTGCTCTTCCACGCTGATTTTTCGAAGGCTGACGAGTTCATCCATTTCAACAAGGACATCGCGATCGCAGGAGGCTTCCTGATGATCCTGGCCTTCGGCGCCGGAGAGTGGTCCCTTGACGCGTTGCGGGCCCGGCGGATGGGTGCCTATCCCGCTTCTGAAATGACGGGTCAGCAGGGATGACCGGTTGCGCCGTCGAGCGGAAAGCCTTCAAATGTCCCACAAAGCCGTCTCTGATACCGAAAGGGAAGGCTTGGGAAGGCTCATCTCTGCAGCGCATGATCGGCAATGGCTCAGAAGAGGTGAAGGCGGCGCTCGCCGGGCATCTGTCCCGGCTTTGGCGTTTCGGCTATTTCCTGACGGGGCGGCGCGACACGGCCGAGGATCTGGTTCAGGCCACCTGCGTGCGCGCGCTCGAGCGTGCCCACCAGTTCGAAGCCGGAACCAGGATCGATCGCTGGCTGTTCTCGATCCTGCGGTCTATCTGGCTCAATGAGATCCGCGCCCGTCGCATTCGAACCGGCGAAGGCACCGTCGATGCCGAAGCGACGCTTGTCGTGGACGGCGCCGGGCAGGTCGAGGCGAACGTCCTCCTTCATCAGGTCCTGAGGGAGATGCAGTCGCTTCCCGACGCGCAGCGGGAGGCCGTTTTTCTCGTCTATGTGGAAGGCCTGGCTTACCGCGAGGCCGCGGCCGTACTCGATGTTCCCATAGGGACGATCATGAGCCGCTTGGCGGCAGCCCGGGTCACGCTGGCTCGCCTCGGCCCACAGGAGGCGCATGTTCCAAAGCCGCCGAGGACAAGGCAGCCATGACTGACTCAAATGACAACAGTCACCCCGAGGACGAGGAACTCGTCGCCTTTCTCGACGGCGAACTTCCGGCCGACGAGCGGATCCGGATGGCCCGAAAAGTTGCCGACGATCACGACCTGCAACGGCGCCTGATCCTGCTGTCCGCGGGCAATCGTCCGTTCCGCAAGGCTTTCGAACCGCTTCTCGATCAGGCGCCTCAGGCTAGGCTCGAAGCCATGCTCGGAGGTCTAAGTGCTCCGCCTTCGCCCCACGCAGTGGCGCAGAGGCCCAAATGGATGCGGAGCAATGTCCTGACAGCCGTCGCCGCGGCCCTTCTCTTCATCGTCGGCATTGGTGTTGGATGGCAGATGCCCACGTTCGTCCAGACCATGCGGAACCTGACATCGATCGAAACCGCCTCCAACGATGACGACTGGCGCCAGATCGTGGCCGAATACTTGAGTCTCTACACGTCGGAGACGCTGGCCGGCATTCCGGACGATGCCGCCGCGCGGGAGCAAGAGATTGCGAGGGTAGGCGCCAAGATGGGAATGGCGCTCTCTGCACAGAAGGTCACTCTGCCGAGCCTGTCGCTGAAGCGCGCGCAGCTCTTCCAATACGACAGCAGACCGCTCGGGCAGATTGCCTATCTCGATCCGGCGAGCGGGCCCATCGCCCTGTGTATCATCGCAGACGACAGCCCCGATGTCGGGCAGAGGACGGAGCAGAGGCTCGGCTTCAACATCGTCTATTGGTCCCGGGGGCGTCACAGCTTCATGCTGCTCGGACGCGTCCCGGTTCCTCGGCTGCAAAGGCTTGCGGACGAGCTCTCGGGTCGCCTATCGGGCTAGCGTCCGCCCGACTCGCCATCCGTTCATTTGAGCCTGCTGACGCACAGTCGGAACGGCATGTGCCAGCGGATCGCGACGTCGGAAGGGTCCAATCCGGCTGCGGCCACGATGTGCTCCCAGTCGTCCCGTCGAAAGCTGCGTGCGATCGAAAGGGGACCATCGTTCTGCACGAACCGGTGTCGTCGAGCGACCCGCGCGAGGATGCGGAAGCTATGAAACGGGATGCTGTGCCGATGCAGGTCGGCGATGAACCAGCCCCTCACGGTGATGCGCTCCATCCATCTGACGAAAGCGACAAGCTGCTCTTGGGACAGGTGATGCGCGGTCTGAGAGCTGACCACGAAGTCGACAGGGCGGCCGGGATCGAACTGGAAGACATCCGCCGTACGATAGTCGATCCGCATCTCCACGGGGGTCGCGGTACGGGCGATGATCTCGCTGAGCGGGATCAGGTCGATGCCCATCAAATCCACGCTCCATCCCCTCGGCCTGCTCCAGCGATGGATGCGGCGCAGCAGGTCGCCATAGCCGAACCCGACATCGAGGATGGTCAGCTTGTCCGATGGGCTCAATCTGCGGGTTGCGCGGTCAAGCCACGCCATGATGGGGCGATGGGTCAGCGTCAGGAGGTTGATGCGGGCCAGATCCTCCAGAAAGGCCCTGTAGTCGTCGCGGGACAAGGTCTCGACATCCATGAGTTCCGGCTCGAGACTTCGGTATCTCAGCGCCCGTGGCATGGCGCTATGCGCTGAGGGTGAAGCGGAAGGTCTCCGCGACCAGACCCGGTCCAAATGCCATACCGAAACCTTGTGCCTTCGAGACCCCCGACTGCATCATGCGCTGGAGGACGAACATCAGTGTCGCCGACGACATATTGCCGAAGTCGCGCAGCACGCTGCGTGACCACCGGAGCGCCTCGGGGGCAAGATCCAGACCCTGTTCGACGGCATCAAGCACGGTGCGGCCGCCCGCATGAACGGCCCAGAGATCGAAATCGTCCTTGTGCTGCCCCCGCAGAATCCCGTGATCGTCGTTTCGCATGGCTTCCTGTCGCAGCATCCGGGCGATCTGTGCCGGGACCTCACCGGACAGCGTCATCTCGAACCCGGTGTTTCCGATCCGCCATGTGATGAGGTCCCGGGTGTCCGGGATTGTCGCGACCCGAAAGTCCTTCAGAGCGATGCCCACGGGATTCGCCGAGACCAGACAGGCCGAGCAGCCGTCGCCGAAGAGGAGCGCGCTCAGGAGGACTTCGATGTCCGACGTCTCCTGAAGATGGAGCGTGCACAGTTCAAGGTTGATCACAAGGACCCTTGCGGAAGGCTCGGACCGAACGATGTGATGCGCAACCTTCAAGGCGTTGACGGCCGCCGCACATCCCATGAAGCCAACCAGCGTGCGTTCGACCGAGGGGTTAAGTGCGAGGCGTTCGATCAGCTGCTGATCAAGGCCCGGCGCCGTGAAGCCGGTACAGGACGCAACGACGAGGTGAGTCACGGACGAGTGCTCTCCATTGAGACCCAGTTCCTCGACGGCACGCTGGGCAAGCTCGATCGCATGCGTCTCAAAATGGGCCATGCGGGTCGCCGTACCGGCGAACCGGCCCGGGCGATAATACCCTTCACGATCGGCGCCATCGTCAATGCTCGCGCCCGGCGCAAGGGTTGAATAGCGGTGATCGATATCCGACCGCTGCACCATTCGTCTGAAGAGAAGCTTGCTTCGCCGGTCAGGCAGGAACTGGTCCACGAATTGGATGAAGGTCCCGTGCACGTCATGTTCCGGGACCGCCGTACCGATGCGATTGATATGAGCGCCCGTCATGCGTCACCCGTGCGGTACATCAGTGAATGTGCGAGAGAACACCGCAACCCGGCGAAAATTCGCAGGAGGGGCGAAAAAGCGATCACATGTCCGTGTGGACGCGTGCTCACGGCCGCGAGGCTAGCGTTCACACAGAGCATGGATCGCGGGAATGTCCGGCTGCGCCGGATTCGCTGAGGGGCGCCTTTGGTGTCCGGAATGGACTTGAGACCCTAAGTCCTGCCGGCATTTTAATGGTCAAGGCTGTTCGAAGCAGTACAATTTTTTCCTATGCCATCGGGCATGATTTGTGCGCAGAATTGGAGCGAGCAGGGCGGCACCCTGACGAAGCCGGGCCGATATGCCGACGGCAACGGCCTTATCTTGTCGTTGAGCCCTCCAGGGCAAGGCGCAGGATCTCCGCACCGTCGTCTGCGGCAAGAGGCGCGATATCGGCCTTGGAAGCCTCGCACTCGTCACCCTGGCTGAGGCGCACGACGGGGCGCTGGCGTTCCGCGAAACGGCCCGTAAGGGTGTCGACTCCCTGGCTGAGAAGGGTCCAGGCTCGTAGCCGGATGTTCGCCGAGGCGACCGAGCTTGTCTATGCTGGGCGCACGGCCAGCTGGAAGACCGCCAAGCACGCAGGCTAGTGGATCAACGCCCTGAGGCCGTACCGATCGAGGCCGTGCGTTCGGGTGAAGCCATCCATCCTCAGCGAGAGGCGGTTGAAGGTGTCGTCGTATGAATCAGGCGAGGGCGCGGCGCTCGCCGGATTGAGTTGGCTCAAGGGTGGCGGGCATTCATCGACCGATCTCCCGTTGGGTCATAGGTCGAGGGTGAGGTGGTCGGTCAGCGCCCGCGAGACGCAGGTGCACATCAGGCCGGCACGGCCCCGTTCTGCCTCGGAGAGGGCGCTGTCCCGGTGATCGGGCACGCCGTCGAGAACCTTCGCGGCGCAGGTGCCGCACGTGCCGGTGCGGCAATCGTAAAGCGGACCGGCTCCGGCCTCAATGAGGGCATCGAGAACGGTCTGGTCGGACGCGACAGTGACGGTCTTGCCGGTCCGGGCGAGACGCACCTCGATCGGGCGGTCACCCTCGCGTGTCGCGTCCACTGCAAACCGCTCCGACCGGATGCGGTCCGGCGGGATGCCCAGTGCAGCCGCATGCCCGTGCACGGCCTCGATCAGGGATGCAGGGCCACAGACGTAGACCATGGCATCCGGCGGCGCGCTTGCCATGACCTTGCCGACCTCCAACGGCGTCGGCGCGGCATCCTGGCTGAAGTAGGTCTTCAGGCGCTGTCCGAGCCGGGCCTCCAGATCCTGCCGCAGTGCCATCTCGTGAGGGTTGCGGGCGGCGTAGTGGAGCTCGAACGATCGGCAGGACGCAAGCAGAGCCAGCGCCATGGCGCGAATCGGAGTAATGCCGATCCCGCCGGCGATGAGCAGGCTCGGACGCCTGTCCTCGTGCAGGCCGAACAGGTTGCGAGGCAGGCCACAGTGGAGAACCGTCCCGAGCCCGTAGTCCTGGTGGACTGCGACCGAGCCGCCGTGCCCAGCATCCTCGCGCAACACCGCGATTTCGTAGACGCGACGGTCCTCCGGATCACCCATCAGCGAAAAGCTGCGGGTGCGCTCGCGGCCGTCGGGAAGGCGTACAGGCACGCTGAGATGCGCACCCGCTGTCCAGGCGGGCAGGGGGCCACCATCGGCGGCCCGCAGCTCATATGCCCTGATGCGCGGCGTCAACTGGCGCATGCCTGTGATCACGAGATCCAGAGGACCACTGCCGAGCGCCTGCACGGTCAGGCGCGCCGCCCGCAGGGCCTCCTTCTCTGCCGTGGCCTTGGCGAGCTGCTGCCGCAGCGGCGCGACGAGCCCGGCGATCTCGTCCTCGGTGAAGCGGGGCGTGATGTGCTGCGGGCAGTTCCAGTCGAAGGCCTCGACCGTCATCACCACGGCGCGTTCGACCCGGGCCCGGTAGGTCGGCATCTCGAGACGGGCGAGGAGAGCCGGATCCTCGCTCTCGTGCACGATGCGTGCCCGCGCCCAGATCTTGAGGCGGCGGCGGTTCGGGTAGTCCATCAGGATGAGTGCAACACGGCCGTCCGCGTCGATGTTGCCCGTGCTGATGTACTGGACGTTGCCGCGGAAATCCGCATAGCCGAGCGTTCGCGCGTCGAGCACCTTGAGGAAGCCTTTCGGACCGCCCTTGAACTGGACATAGGGCCAGCCGGTCTCGCCCACGCTCGCCTGATAGAAGCTGTCCCGGACGTGGATGAATTCGGCCTCCCGCTCGGTGAGGATGTCGCGACGCTCCTCGGCCCGCTCGAAGCCAGCATTGGCGGCGCGGCTGCCGTAGCGGGCCTGCGCCGCCCTGACGCTGGGGGTGAAGGTGATCTCGGCAAATGCGCGGGGCATGACGCGCGTGCTCCATAGTTGAAGGGATGGTGGCGCTGGCGCTCCTCACCCATACGACTGAGGAACAGTCTCCTGCGGGATGCAGGTAAATTCGATCCTGATGCCGCTCGGCTCGCGGATCATGAAGTGGATTTTCGGCCCTGCGCCGTTCCGCTCCGGCGCGAACTCGACGATGGCTCGAGGCCACCTGGTCACGCGCTCATGGATTGCGTGAAGGGTTGCCAGGTCTGCGACGCGGAAGGCGAGATGGTGGAGACCCACGTTCCTGTGCCGGTCGAACGGCACATGGTGAGCCCGATCCTTCACCTGCCAGAGCGTCACCCGCGTGATGCCGTCCGTGACGAAGGCGGCCGGATAGGTGGGGTTCTCCCCCACCAGGGTCCAGCCAAGGCAGTCGGTGAAGAAGGTCCGCGTTGCATCGAGATCAGAGACGGCGAGGCCAACGTGATCGACACCGGACGTCAAGGCGGCTTCGGGCATCCCGCTGCTCCTGGTGAGTTGATGAGAGGGTGGGCACTGGCGGAGAGTGCCCGCCCAGGCGGACCCGACCGGGGCAACGTCCCGCGCAAGCTGGCCTCAAGCGGCCTGCCTGAGGGCGACTTTCGGGAAGTCGATGTCCACCCGGCTCGCCTTGCCGAGGATGTTTGTGAGCAGATTCATGCCGACGTGCACGATGATCTCGACGATTTCGGCCTCTCCGTAGCCGGCCTTGCGCACCGCCTCGATCTCGGCGTTCGTCACCTCACCCTTGTGCTCTACGAGCGCGCGGGCAAAGGCCACTGCGGCAGCCGCCTTGGCATCCTGCGAGGTGCCCTGGCGGTTGGCCGCCATCTCGTCGCCCGAGAGGCCGGCGCTGCGGCCGATGGCGGTATGGGCCGACAGGCAATACTCGCAACTGTTCTGCTCGGCGAGAGCCAAGGCGATGCGCTCGCGGGTCTGGGGATCGAGGCTGCCCTGCTCGGCGATACCGTAGAGGCCGAGGAAGGAGCCGAGGGCGGCAGGCGAATGGGCAAGCACGCGCAGGAAGTTCGGCGTGACGCCCAGCTTTGCCTGCACGGCATCCAGGAGGGTCTTGGCCTCGCCTGTAGCGGCGGCGGGGTCGACGGCGGGGATGCGGGCCATGAGGGTGTCCTTTCGAAGTGGCCGAACGGCGATGGCCGCTCGATGCGAGGACATTGCCCCTTGCCGTGAACGTAATGAATGATCATTCTGCGCAATTGATCATTTCTATTGCAGGAATAATCCGTCATGGACAGATTGCAGGCTATGACAATGTTCGTGGCCGTCGCGGAGGAGGAGGGGTTCGCCCCGGCAGCCCGGCGGCTGGCGATGTCGCCACCCGTGGTGACGCGGGCGGTCGCCGCACTCGAGGCGCGGATCGGCACCCGTCTGCTGCATCGCACCACTCGCAGCGTGCGCCTGACCGAGGCGGGCACCCGCTACCTCGAGGATTGCCGTCGCATCCTGTCCGAAATCAACGAGGCGGAGGAGGCGGCGGCCGGCTCGCACCGCGAGCCGCAAGGGCAGCTGGCAGTCACGGCATCAGTGCTGTTCGGGCGGATGTATGTCGCCCCGATCCTGCTCGATTTCCTCGGCCGCCATTCGCGGGTAAGCGCCCGCACCCTGTTCGTCGACCGGGTGGTGAACCTCATGGAGGAGGGGCTGGATGTCGCCGTTCGTATCGCTCATCTGCCGGATTCCGGGATGACGGCGTTGAAGGTCGGATCCGTCCGGCGCCTCGTCTGCGCCTCGCCCGACTATCTCGCGCAGCACGGCATTCCGCAAACCCCCGAGGACCTGGCGAGCCACGGCACGATTACCTTCCACGGCCTGACGCCTTCGCCGGAATGGTCGTTCCGCGATGGCAGCTTGGAGGTGAAGGTCCGTCCGTCACCACGCCTGGAGGTAAACACCGCCGAGATGGCGATCACCGCTGCCGTGCAGGGATACGGGCTGACGCGGGTGCTGTCCTACATGATCGCCCCTGAGCTTGCCGCCGGGCGGCTGAAGATCGTGTTGGCCGAGCACGAGCCTGCTCCGGTGCCAATCCACCTCGTGCACCAGGAGGGACGGCAGGCCTCCGCCCGGGTACGGGCCTTCGTGGATTTTGCGGCCCAAAGGCTGCGCGGGAACACTTCCATTAACTGAACGCCAGGCTCTGGACCTGCATTTTCCATGCAGGTTCCCCCTGCTGTCACGACCCACCTTCAGTAGGCTCGGGGGCTTTTCTCGCGATCCTTGCTGTCGAATGAAGGGAGGGTCTCCTGGCGGTCAGCGTGCCGGGGCACCGTCGCGCTTGACGGCCTGACCACGCATGCGGCGAGCCGATCCAGCTCGTTCAACTCCGCGGCGTGCCGCTGGCCCCAATCGCACAGCGCCCGCAACACCGGTTCCAAACTCGAGCCGAGCGCGGTCGCCGAATAATCGACGCGGGGCGGCACCTGACGGAAGACCTCACGGTGGACAAGACCGTGCTCCTCCAATTCGCGAAGCTGCTGGATCAGCACCTTCTGGCTCACGTCCGGGACCAGCCGCTTCAGCTCCGAGAGCCGCTTCGGGCCATCGAACAGATGATAGAGGAGAATCGCTTTCCAGCGCCCTGAGATCACCTTCAGAGCCCGTTCGGCCGGGAGCGCCGGCAGCCTCTTCACTACGTCCGCCATGGTTACCTCTCGGTCAGTATGGCACGAAAGAGTGCGTAGAGCCGATCCCAGGACTATAGGCAAATGACCTCACCGGCAACAAGCGTGAGGTCACCGATGAGAGCCGTCCAGTTGAGCCGCTTCGGCGGTCCCGAAGTCCTCGAGATTGTCGAAAGCCCGACACCGACCCCGCAACCGGGCGAGGTTCTGGTTCGCGTGCGGGCCGCCGGGATCAACTTCTTCGAGGTCCTGATGCGCCAGGATCGCTATGCAGTGACGCCGGACCTGCCGATGCCGCTCGGGGTCGAGGCCGCCGGCGAGGTCGAGGCCCTCGGTGTTGGTGTCGTCTCACCCGCGATCGGCACGCGGGTTGCGGTGCCGTTGTTCGCGATCGGCCGCAGCGGCGGCTACGCGGACTATGTCATCGCCGACGCGGATTCCGTCGTTGTCATGCCTGACGGTCTGTCGTTCGAGGATGCCACAGCCTTGATGGTACAAGGCTTGACGGCCCTGCACCTCGTTCGGCAGAGCCCGCCGAAGGACAAGGCCGTGCTGGTCAATGCGGCAGCTGGCGGCGTCGGATCGCTGCTGGTGCAGCTTGTCCGTGACAATGGCGCAAGGCTCGTGGTCGCGGCCGCAGGGTCGGACGAGAAACGGGAGCTGGCGCTGTCCCTCGGAGCCGACATCGCCGTTGACTACGGCAGTCCGGACTGGAGCAAGCGTGTCCGCGAGGCGACCGGCGACCGCGGGGCGGACATCATCTACGAGTGCATTGGTGGCGCTGTCACGACAGCCTGCCTCGATGCCTTGGCTCCGGGCGGAGAGCTCGTCTTCGGCGCACTCGGGCGTTTCCGCCTCGACCAGTCCGATATGGAGCAGCTGTTCGCCCGGAACCAGTCCTTGAAGGGGTTCGCCCTGCTGCCCCTGCTGAAACCGGACAACCTGAACACGGACCTCATCTGGCTGTTCGGCCGGGCGGCGCAAGGCAGGTTGAGGGTCATGCAAGGCGGGCGCTATCCACTCGAACAGGCTGCCGGTGCACATCAGGCAATGGAAAGCCGCAGGACGGTCGGCAAGATCGTCCTGGTGCCCTAGTCGAGAACGGCCCAGCACCGGTTCGCTCCATTCCATGAAGGCAGCATTTCCACGGATCCTGAGCATGCGCACGCTCAGGATCCGGTTCGATGACATCGACGAGACTTAAGAACATCAGTGCTTCAGTCGCTCATGATCCATTCGGCCCCACTCGGCGGCCGGGGCAGCCCCGTTCGTGCCCCGCTTTCCGCAGGGAACATCCCAGGTTCACGCCGGCGGCTGCTCGCGCAGGCCTGGGGTTCTGGTGCCATTAGGAAGCGAAGGGAGGCTTGCCACCTTCCTATTTGGATTTCCGGATCGGTGACGCAGTCAGACCGTCGCTTAGTGCGCTCGCCATCGCACCTTCACCCGGTTCCGGCCTCCACTGCGATGGCGCAGTGGAGCGGCGATTGGCGCGCTGCCCGAGCCAGATGCTGCCGACGACGAGAATTCCGCCGCCGATCTGGAGCGCCGTCAGCGTCTGGCCCAGGAACAGCCATCCGAGCAGCACGGCGGTCACCGGGCTGAGCAAGAGCAGCGGCGAGACCACTGACGGCTCCAGGCGGGTGATGCCTCGCAGCCAGAGAATGTATGTCAGGGCCATGCCGATCAGGCCGAGCCACGTCAGCGCGAGCAGGTTGGTCGTGGTCGGGACCGGAATTGAGGGCTCGAGCAGGCAGGCTACCGGAACCAGGAGGAGGCCACCCGCAGTCAGTTGCCATGCGGTGAATGTCAGCAGGGACACCGGCGGCTGCCACTTGCGGCTCAGCACCATCCCACACGCCATGGAAGCGGCTCCGGCCAGTCCCGCCATGACGCCGGCCGGATCGAGGGCGGCACGCGGCGTCAGCACCAGTAGCGCTACGCCCGCGGCCCCGACGATCGCGGCAAGAATGGACACGAGGCGGATCGGGCTGGCGAGCACGAAGTAGGCCAGGAACACCACCAGCAGCGGCTGGACGGCCCCGACTGTGGCGGCAACGCCGCCGGGAAGCCGATAGGCCGCGATGAACAGCATGCTCAGGAAGACCGAGAAATTCAGGGCCCCGAGCACGAAGATCCGCGCCCACCAGATCCCGGTCGGCAGTTGCCGCACGAGCAGAAGCAGCAGCAAACCGGCCGGCAGGGCGCGAAGCATTGCCACCGTTATCGGGGAGAAGTTCGGCAGGAACTCGGTGGTGACGGCATACGTGCTGCCCCAGATGGCGGGAGCGACGGCCGTCAGCAGCACATCGGAAGCGCTCGGTTTCATGCGATCTCCAAAACCTCGGCCAGAGGACGGCGGGGCTTCTGCGGCCAGTTTCCCGGGGCGGCGCGGCCAACCGCGACCAGCATCACGGGCACCTCGTCCGGCCCGAGACCGAACTCACGCACCACGCCTTCGGCATCGAACCCGACCATCGGCCCCGAGGCGAGGTCGAGCGCCTCGGCGGCATGGATCAGCGTCGCGGCTCCAAGCGAGGCCGAGCGGACGGCCTCGTCGCGGGCCGACCGGGGATCGGCGTACTGCGCTTGCGCACCCTCCTGCCAGCCCAAGGCCGTGTCCGCCGGCATGTATCCGGCCTGCACGAAGGGACGCAGCCGCTCCGGGATGGCAGCATGATCGGGCAGCACCCCGCAGATGATGAAGGTGACGGCGGCGTCCGACACCTTGGCCTGGCCATAGGCGAGGCTGCGCAGGCGCGCCTTCGCCTCGCGCGTCCGCGCGGCGATGAAGCGCCAGTTCTGGAGATTGTAGGCCGTCGGCGCCCGCGTCGCGAGGCGCGTGAGTTCCTCGATCTCGGCATCGGTCAGCGCATGGCCGGCATCGAACCGGTTGACCGAGACACGCTGCTCGATGAGGGCAATGGCAGGGTTGATCATCATTCGATCTCCATAAGGAAAGGTGTTCGTAGATGAGGATAGAAAGTTGGCCATGAGTTGATAATCCGGTATATCGAAAAGACATTGTTCACTGCTGTTGAATGATCCGATGGACCGCTTCACCGCCTTGCAGGTTTTCCGCCACGTGGCCGAACTGAACGGCTTCGCCGCAGCCGGGCGGCAGCTCGGTCTGTCGCCGGCAGCAGTCAGCAAGAATATCGCCGAGCTGGAGTCGCACGTGGGCGCCCGGCTCATCCACCGTACGACACGACGCATGGCGCTCACGGAGGAGGGAAGGATCTACCTGGAGCACGTCGTGCGCGGGTTGGATGCGTTCTCGGAGGCGGACGAGGCCCTGTCCCCGCTCAGGACCGGACCGAGTGGCACCCTGCAGGTCAGCGCGCCGATGACCGTCACCCTGACACGGCTCTCCGCGGCGATCCCCCGTTTCCTGTCGCGTTATCCGCAGATCACCCTGGATCTCCATCTCGATGACCGGCGTGTCGACCTGATCCGGGAGGGCTTCGACCTCGCCATCCGCGGCAGCGACAGGCTGGAGGATTCCAGCCTGATCGCCCGGAGCCTCACGGTCATGCCGCACGTGCTCTGCGCGGCCCCGTCGTATTTCGAGGCACGCGGCAGGCCGAACGCGCCGTCCGAGCTGAGGTCGCACGAGTGCGTCCGTTTCAGTCTCTCGGGACACGCGGACGTATGGGAGTTCAAAAAGAATGGATGCACCGAGCGGATCCCGGTCAACGCCCGGTATTCGGTGACGTCGAGCCTCGCGGTGCGCGATGCGCTTCGCGGGGGCTTCGGCGTCAGCCTGATGCCATATCCCTACGTCGAGGACGACCTCAGGGAAGGGCGCCTCCAACGCGCCCTGGAGGACTGGAGCACGGTGGAGACCACGCTCTATGCGATCTACCCGTCGCGGCAGCACCTCGCCCCGAAGATCCAGGCGTTCCTCGGCTTCCTCGCGGAGGAGTTTGGCCGAGCGTGAGGGCGATCACACGTCTGGCGGCGAAAGCCGCATAAGCCAGGGCGGCGCATCGACTGCTTTGCCATCGGATTATCAATGGAGCAGGCATGGATCGACGCGAGATGGCGACAATCCCATCGCCAGGAATCAGCCAGGCATCGAACTGTCGGAGGCTGCCGCCTCGCCAGCCAGCCATGCCCGCACAGACTCGACGTTCGCGTCATCCGCGCGGCTGTCCGGGATAACGATATGGAAGCCATGTCCCTCGAGCGCCGGACCGAAGGGAGCGACAAGCGCTCCGGTTTCCAACTCGTCGGCGACGAGGGCCAGACTTACGAGGGCGATTCCCTGTGCGGCTACGGCCGCCTGGATCGCGTGTGTCTCGTCGCTGAAGACGATCTCGCTGTCCGTCGGGCGATAGCGAAGGCCGGCCTCGGCGTACCAGCGGGGCCAAACGGGCGTACGCTCGTCCACGTGACGCCACTCGCTGTGGATGAGCGAGTGGCGTTCGAGATCAGCAGGATCGCGGACGTTCAAACGTGGGCTGCAAACCGGCGCGAACAATTCCTGGAACAGGAGTTGTGACCGGCAGCCCGGATATGTGCCGCCGCCGTAGCGGACCGCGATATCGGCGCCTCCCGCCCGAAGGTCGACGACATCATCGGAAGCCAGCAGGCGCAAGGTGATGCCCGGGAACCGGGCGCGGAACGCGGCGACCCGCGGCACCAGCCACCTGGACGTGAAGGCCATCGTGGCCGTCAGGGTCACCGCGTCGGGAGTCCTTGTCGCCCGGACGTGGTCGACGGCGTCCGCGATGGCATCGAAGCCGCCACGCAGCGGCCTGTACAGCATGTGTCCGGCGGCCGTCAGAATCACTTGGCGGGTCCTCCGCTCGAACAGCTTCTGCCCGAGGGTGTCCTCGAGCAGCCGCACCTGGTGGCTGATCGCGGTCGGCGTCACGGCCAACTCGTCGGCGGCCTGCTTGAAACTCAGATGACGGGCGGCGGCCTCAAAGGCACGCAGGGCGGCAAGCGGTGGGAGTCTCCTCATGGCTCCTTATGGCTGAACGAACTTCATGCGTCGAGTGAGGAATTCGACTTTGTCCTGTGTCAGCCGAAAGAGCAGAGTTGCCTCATGTCCTTCCCCTAGCCCCAGACGGCAGCAGAGTCGGATGAACAGGAATCATCCGGTACGGTCGTTCCGCAGTCAGGGCGAAGGGGCGTTACTCATCGGGAGAAACACCATGACGACCCTCCTTCATATCGACGCCAGCGCCCGTCCGGGGCGCTCGGACCAGGATCGGTTCGGCTCGCACACGCGCCGGCTTACGGCCCGCTTCGTCGGGCGCTGGGCGGCAGCACGTCCAGCGGACCAGATCATCCATCGGGACGTCGGGCAGGCCCCGCCGCAGCCGGTGACCGGCCGATGGATCCATGCCGCCTTCACGAAGCCGGACCAGCGCGAGCCCTGGATGCACGAAGTGTTGGCCGAGAGCGATGCGCTGGTCGACGAGCTGATCGGGGCGGACGTGATCGTGACCGGCGTGCCGATGTACAACTTCGGACCGCCCGCTCAGTTCAAGGCCTACATCGACAACATCGTGCGGGTCGGGCGCACCTTCGGCTTCGACCGCTCGCGCCCTGGCGATCCCTATTGGCCGCTCCTGGCCGAGCACGGGAAGCAGCTCGTCATCCTGAGTTCGCGCGGGGATTACGGCTACGGCGAGGGCGAGCGCATCCACTATCTCAACCACGTCGAGTCGAGCATCCAGACCGCGTTCCGGTATCTTGGCATCACCGATGTCGAGACCGCTGCCGCCGAATACGACGAGTTCGCCGACGAGCGCCTTCAGGCGTCACTCGCCCGCGCCGAGTCCGAGGTCGATGCATTGGTCGAACGGTTGGTCGCAGCCATGGAGCGTCGCGAGGCAGCCGAGCCTTCCGTGTGCGCCGGCATCCGTTCGTACCCGGCAGGGCGTCGCGTCGAGGACGAAGAGGAGGCCCGAACTCGTTTCGGCCTGGGCCGATAGAGCGCTGAGTGGATGAAATCACTCTGCAATCGAATCATGACAATCGTCCGTAACGGTACATGCCAGACCTCAGCGGGTCATCTGGCATGGAGTTCGCCAGCTCCAAAAGGTCCGGAACTGGCACTGGGCGAGAACGTCATCAATTTTGCGCAGTTCATCTGCACTCAGGTTCGCATGGACGACGCCGACATTCTCTCTTGAAGACGATGGAACTTCGTCGTCCCCAGGGGTGCACGATCCCGTGTTTCTGCGCCACGAGCTACCCAGCGCAACCCGGGCAGGCGTGACGAGCTTCCTTGTGGCAAGTCAAACGTCCGATCCAAGCCAGCTAAATCCACAGGCTCGATCTTTTCGAATTGAGCATCGAGAGTATCATGGCCGCTGCCTGACTTCGCTGCTACTCAAGCCTTGTAGAGATCGCGTCTGCTATGGCGCTCCCGCAAGTAACCGTATCCGCACTGCCGCCGAGATCAGTTGTCCTGAGACTTCTGTCGGAGAGTACCCGCTCGATTGCTTTGATGATGGCGGACGCCGCATCAGGATGGCCAAGATGCTCAAGCATCATGGCACCGGCCCAGATCTGACCAACAGGGTTTGCAATGCCTTGTCCCGCAATGTCCGGAGCAGAGCCGTGAACGGGTTCGAAGAGAGAGGGAAACCGCCGCTCCGGATTGATGTTCCCCGACGGAGCAATGCCAATCGTTCCGGCACAGGCGGGGCCGAGGTCTGAAAGGATATCACCAAACAGGTTGGATGCGACGACAACGTCGAAACGGTCCGGGTTCAAGACGAAGTGCGCCGCCAGAATGTCGATATGATACTTGTCCCAGCGTATATCAGGAAAGTCCAACGCCACGGCTTCGACACGCGTGTCCCAATAGGGCATCGAAATTGAGATGCCGTTCGACTTGGTTGCCGATGTCAGATGCTTCGCATCGCGCTTGCGGGCGAGTTCAAACGCGTACCGGACGATCCGATCGATTCCGATGCGGGTCATCACAGTTTCCTGCACCGCGAATTCCCGCTCTGTGTCAGCGAACATAATCCCTCCGATGGAGGAATACTCACCCTCGGTATTTTCCCGCACTACGACGAAATCGATATCGCCGGGTTTGCGATTGGCGAGAGGCGAGGGCACGCCGGGCATCAGCCTGCACGGACGCAAGTTGACATATTGGTCGAACTCCCGGCGGAAGCGGATCAACGAGCCCCAGAGAGACACGTGATCGGGCACGAGGTCGGGTGCGCCCACCGCGCCGAAATAAATCGCGTCATGGCCGCCGATCTTCTCTTTCCAGTCGTCTGGCAGCATCTGGCCGTGCTTCAAGTAGTAGTCGCAGGAGGCAAAGTCGAAACTCTCGAAGGAGAGCCTGATATCGAACTTGCGGGCTACGGCTTCGAGAACGCGCACTCCTTCAGGCACAACCTCCTTGCCAATCCCGTCTCCTTCGATCAGCGCAATCTTAAACCCGTTCCCAATCATGGTCCTGTTTCCGTTCAACGACTGACGATGCCGCATTCAAGCAGGATGGTTCCACGGCCTCGCTCGATTGCAATGCAATTTGGCGGGAACTCCTGCTTAAACTCGACACCGCGATCTTGAAGTCTGCCGAGGAATCGGTCGAGATGTTGCATGGCTCTGGCATGCACATCGTGCAACACGACAAGCGGCCAATCGATCGTCGCCACCTGGGAAAGCGCATTCTCCACCCAGCCTTCGTGATTGTCGAAGTCACCCGGAACGGCATTCCAGACGACACAAGTATAGCCACCATTCGCGAGATATTCCGCTGCCTTCGCGTTGAGAGCGCCGTCCAGCCGACCCTTGCCGCCATACGGTCGAAAGAGGCGGTCAGGATGAGAGAGTGCGCCGATCTCGTTCTGAGTGCGGCCAATCTCTGACTGAATAAAATCCAGGTCTCCGCGGTCCCGAAAGGGAATTGAGTGGCTCCAGGTGTGATTACCGATCCAGTGTCCTTCCGCATAAGCGCGTTCGCTAGGGGCTCGGCAGGCGGCGAGGCGACTGCCGACGACAAAGAAGGTCGACTTAATGCCGTGGCGCGCCAAGGCGTCCAACACCATGGGCGTCACCTCGGCATCTGGGCCGTTGTCGAATGTCAGCGTCACTTTCTGCATGAGCAGTATTTCCTTGGTGCCATCGGCTTGGCTAGTCGTCAGCGTGAGCGAATACGGTTTTGCGGGCGTTGAGCAAAGAAGGCACGAAGGTGAGGAGCGCGATCGCAAGAGTAACGAGCATCAGTGCCGCGCTGATTGGGCGCTCGAAGAAGACTGCAAGATTCCCTTCTGAAATGAGCATGGCGCGCCGGAAATGCTCCTCTACCATCGGGCCAAGCACGAAGCCGAGAAGGAGAGGGGCAGGATCGCACCCGATCCGTGTGAGCAGATAGCCGCCGAGGCCGGATGCTGCGAGCACGTAGAGGTTCATTTCAAGCCCATTCGCGCTGAACGTGCCGATGCAAGCGAAGGCCAGAATTCCGGGAAACAGCACGGAATAGGGGATGCGAAGCAACCGCACCCAGGCTCCGACCAGAGGAAGGTTCAGGAGCACCAGCATCACATTGCCAATCCACATAGAGGCGATCAGACCCCAAAAGAGCTCCGGCTGGGAGACAATCACCCGCGGACCTGGCTGAATTCCTTGTACGACCATGGCGCCGATCATCAGGGCCATTACGGCGTTCGAGGGGATGCCAAGTGTCAGCATCGGAATAAAGGACGTCTGAGCACCAGCGTTGTTGGCGCTTTCCGGGCCTGCGACGCCCTCTATCGCGCCCTTGCCGAATTCCTCCGGATGCTTGGAGAGCCGCTTTTCCACGGCATAGGAAGCGAAGGACGACAGGAAGGCGCCTCCTCCCGGCAACACGCCGAGAAATGAGCCCAGCATCGTGCCGCGAAAGATCGGGCCTATGCTGCGGCCAAAATCTTCGCGATCAGGCAAAAGCCGAGTGATTTTATGAAATGCGCGCCTCACATCGTCATCCGTCTCGAGATTGCGCAAGATTTCCGCAATACCGAATATTCCGACGGAGACGGCGATGAAGTCGATGCCGCTGCGAAGCTCATCTAAGCCTAAGGTGAAGCGCGTCGCGGACGTGAAGACATCTGTCCCCACCAGGCCCATAAGCAGGCCGAGAGTCGCCATGGCGAGTCCCTTGAGCAGCGAGCCCTGTGAGAGAACCACCACAAGGATGATGCCAAGCAGGGTGAGTGAGAAGTACTCCGGTGCGCCGAACCTCAACGCGATCTGACTGAGGGCGGGAGAGGCGATGGCAAGCACTAGCGTTGCGACGGTACCAGCAACGAAGGAACCGATTGCCGAGATGGAAAGCGCTGGTCCGGCGCGGCCCTGGCGTGCCATTTGGTAGCCGTCAATCGCCGTGACCGCTGTGGATGGTTCGCCCGGTACGTTGACAAGGATCGCGGTGATGGATCCGCCATACTGCGCACCATAGTAAATTCCAGCAAGCATGATCAACGCGATGAGCGGGTCGAGCCCGAGCGTGATCGGCAGCAGCATTGCGATGGTGGCGCTCGGCCCGATCCCGGGCAAAACGCCCACCAGGGTGCCGAGGATACAACCCAAAAGACAGAATAGCAGCGCCAGCGGAGTGCCGGCCTGACTGAGGCCTAGCAGGATGCCATTGAAAACGTCCATAACGATTTCCCGCCGTTAGAGCAGAGCCCAGTTGAAGAGATCGACCGGTACCTGCAGGCCGTAATAGAAGACCACTACGCAGAAGGCCGTCATGCCGGCGACGATGGTCAGGCCGCGTTTGAAGTCGATCGTGCGGCTTGCAGCGACCGCAAGCGTGATCGTCGCGGTGAGGGCCGGTACCAGCCCGAAAGGCCGCAGCAACAAGCCGAAAGCAATCGGTGCGATGGCCACGAAGAAGAGAGCGCGCAGATTGAGAGGAGGGCGCTGCACCTGATCCTCCGCCCCGAGCGTCCTCCGGCGCGCGCTGATCAGGATCCCGAGGCCGAGCAGCGTCAGGATGATGCACAAGGCCAACGGGAAGAACCCTGGCCCCATGGATTCCGCCGATCCTATGTCCAGAGATAGGAGTGTGTTGCAGGCAACAAACACACCGATCCCGAGAAAGACCAGTCCGGCAACCAAGTCGTCTCGAAATGAGGTCATTGACAACTCCTTTCACTGCCGCTTGCAGATCCTAAGAGATCACACCGGATTTATGCCAGGGGCCTTTGCCGAATAGCTGGAACCATAAAGCTCCTGGAGGACCTCATGCGTATGCTGGCCGAGGGCGGGCGGGTCGCGCCTCACCCGCGGCGCTGCGACATCCTTCCAGGGCATGCCAGGAATGGTCACCTTGGTGCCGGAGCCCGGCGGATATTCGATTTCCATAAGCGACCCGCGCTCCAGGATGTGGGGAAGAGTCACCACTTCCGGCAGGGTAAGGATCGGCTCGGAGGGGATGCCTCGCTTGTCGAGTTCGGCGAGCCAGTAATCGGCCGGCTTGGTCTTAAAAACCGCGTAGATCATCTCCAGCATCTTCACACGGTTGACGTTGCGGTCAACCTGCTTCTTGAATTCTGGTATCTCGTCGAGGAAGGCGAATTCCGCAATGGAGACGAATGCTCTCCATGCCTTCTCGTTCGTCACAGCCATGACGAACTCCCGGTCGGATGCCGGAAAGCTCTCATATGGCGCCATGAGCGGATGGGCATTCCCGACACGGGCATAAGGCTTTCCGGTCGCCGTATAGGTGACGATCTGCTGGTTCAGCACCATCATAAGCGCGTCCAACATGGCAATGTCGATATAGCGGCCCCGGCCGGTTTCGCGCCGTTCCATGAGCGAAGCCATGATCGAGACGACAGCGGAAAATCCCCCCACGATATCGGCGATCGGGCCGCCTGCCTTCATGGCGCGGCCGTCCTTCTCGCCTGTCTGGGACATCAATCCGCTGATGGCCTGTACCATGAGATCTATACCTGGTCGGTGTGCCATCGGTCCTGTCTGCCCATATGCGCTGATCGAGCAGTAGATGATGTCCGGCTTGACATTGGCGGTAGCTTCATAATCGAGACCGAAGCGCTTCATCGTCCCGGGCCGGAAATTTTCGACGACGATATCGGCGGTGCGAACGAGATCGAAGTAGATCTGCCGACCTTCGGCCGTGTGCAGGTCCACTTCGACAGAGCGCTTGTTGCGATTCGAAGACATATAGGTCGCGAAGGGAGGGCCCCAATAGCGGGACTCGTCCCCTGTGCCCGGCATTTCGAGTTTGATTATGTCGGCTCCGAGATCGCCCATCAGCATGGTCGAATACGGGCCGGCGAGGGCGCGAGATACATCGATCACACGAATGCCTGCGAGCGCACCCCTGCGCTGGGATCTAATCTCGTCCGATGGATTGATGGCATCCATTGAAGTGTCTCCTTGTTGTACGGAGGGTCCTAGTATTCAGGTCGCTCTTACAGTGTTTCTGATGCTGCCAATGCCCTCGACACCCGCTTCTACGACGTCGCCGTCCTTGAGCCAGATCTGTGGGTTGAGGCCGAGACCGACGCCTGAGGGCGTGCCGGTGGTGATGATGTCGCCTGCCTCGATTGTCATGCCTGCGGAGAGGTTCGACAGGATCGAAGCACAGTCGAAAACCATGTCTGAGATGAAAGCGTCCTGGCGCTTCTCGCCGTTAACAGTGAGCCAAATCCGGTGCTCCTTTGTCACGTCGAATTCGTCGGCGGTGACGATCCAGGGACCGATCGGGCAGGTCGTGTCGAGCGCCTTGCCCTTGAACCACTGACCATGCGACCGTTGCAGATCGCGTGCTGTGATGTCGTTCAATACGGTAAAGCCGAAGATGTAGCTGAACGCCTCCTCGACGGGTATGTCACGGCCGGAGCGGCCGACGACAAATGCGAGCTCCACCTCATAGTCTAGTTTTTGGGTGTGGCGCGGCAGCCGAATATCGGCGTCGGGCCCGATTACGGCAGTAGGTGGTTTGCTGAAGAATTCGGGAACTGCCGGATACTCTGCCGGGACGCCGCGTGCCCGTGCACCTTCCTCTATGTGAAGCTTGTAGTTGCGCCCGACGCAAAAGACGTTCTTGGCCGGCCGAGGAATAGGTGCGAGCAACTCTGCATCAATGAGGGGTGACCAGAGTTCGTGACCTGAGGTCTCCGTCACCCGATACAGGCTCGCCAGGACGTTGGGGCACGCGATGATCTCAAGGACCGAGGTGGGAGCGGGCCCATTGCCCGCCACGCTCCAAGCTCGCGCAATGTCGAGGATACGATCGTGGGCGACGACAGCCGGGCGTTGACCGGCTTTTGTGTTTATGGTGGCGATCTTCACGATGCAGCTCCTGCGACGCTGGCTACGCGGGTTCAAACATCGGGAGAGTGATCTCGTCCGTGACCTTTTCATATCTGAGGCGAACCGGTAAGCCGATTGCAAGACTCTCAGGCGTGGCAGTCTTGATGTTCGAGACCATCATCGCCCCTTCCTCAAGCTCGATCAGGGCGACAACCAGAGGGCCATCGGTTTCAAAGCTCGATTTCGCTGCGACCGTGAAAGTGTGGATGGTGCCCCTTCCGCTGACCGGCGTCCACGTCAGCTTTCGGGATGCACATTCCGGGCAGATGTAGACGGGGTAGTAGGCATAGTTGCCGCAGTCCTCGCAGCGTTGGATCTGCATGCGCTCCGCCTTGCAGGAATCCCAGAAAGGTTGAGAAATCTTGGAGGGAGTGGGAAGTGGACGGGACATGACATGTTCCTCAGTCGCGGCCGAGAATGGCTATGGAGTGATTGGAGGCGACGGCGCTGACGTTGGTCACGAGCCCGAGCTGGGCATTTGGCACCTGTCGGTCGCCGCATTCCCCCCGCATCTGCCGCGCAGCCTCGATAATGTGATTGATTCCGCCACTGGAGCCGAAGGAGAGCAGGCCGCCATTGGTGTTAATTGGCAGTTCGCCTCCGAGCTCAATGCGTCCGCCTTCTGCGAAGGACCCGCCTTCGCCCTCGGCGCAATAGCCAAGCGCCTCGAATTGCATCAGTACGGTGATGGTAAAAGAGTCGTAGAGTTGCGCGACGTCGATATCGCTTGGCTTCACGCCTGCGCGGCCGAAAGCCTCTTTTGCCGCTACTGACTGCACCGTCCTTGCGAGCCCAAAGCGGTTTTTGTCCTCCTGCCGAGCGCCGGTCGCGCGCGCCAGATGCGCCAAGTGGTAGTACGATTGCGCCTGGCCGGTCCCGACAATACGTACGGGCTTCGCTTTGAGGTCCCGCGCTCGTTCGAGCGACGTGATGAGAATGGCGCCCGCACCGTCGCAGATCGGGCTGCAATCGAGGAGACGAAGAGGCGTACTTACCATCGGTGAAGCCAGCACATCATCGATCGTGATCGGCTCCCGTTTGAAAGCCTTGGGATTCATGGATGCGTGCCTGCGGCAAGCAACAGCGATTGCTGCGAGTTGTTCCGGCTTGGTACCGAACTCGTGCATATGGCGCTGTGCCATCATCGCATAGACGCCCGGCACCGTAATGCCGAACGGGACTTCGAATTCAAGCGGATGAGCCCCGTAGTCGATGTAGGCTTTAAGCCCGGTTCCCTTCGGCACACCGGTGAGGATATTGTCGCCACGTAACAGGAGGACGGCCTTGCAGAGACCGCTTTCGACCGCCCACTTCGCGATCTGCACACCGTTCAGATAGGACTGGCCGCCGGTGCGCAAAGTGTCGCAAAACGTCTTGCAATGAATGCCGAGGTGCTCTGCGATAATCATGTGATGGCGAATATTGTCGTTTAGAAATGTGCCGGAGGTCATCAGCCCATCGATATCGTGCTTATCGATTCCGGCATCTTCGATCGCGAGCATGGCCGCTTCTATATGGAGTTCTGTCGGATTGGAGCCGACAAGACGGCCGACTGGCGGTTCGCCAAGGCCGGCAATAACTGCTTCCGAGCCGGGACGGGGCATAAACTACTCCAGGGCGTGAGGGATCGTCGCTGGCTTTGCGCCTGCGGAATGAAGTCATGAGGTAAGGAGACGGGTGGCTTTTCAGCCACCCCGAGGCCCGGGTGTCAGCTCTTCGGAATCCCGGCGGCACTGATGATTTCACCGTACCGCTTGCGCTCGTTGTCGGTGAAGGCTTGATACTCAGCAGGTGTAGAGGTGGCGTAGACTTCCGTGCCAGTCTTGTCGAGCGCATCGACGACGCTGGGTTGTTGCAGCGCCTTGTTGATCGCGTCGGCTACCTTGTCGACGATCACAGGATCGGTGCCGCTACGCGCATAGACGCCATACCAGGAGGTCAACACCACATCCAGGCCTTGTTCCTTGAGGGTCGGCAGGTCCGGTGTGAACTTCGAACGCTTCTCTCCAGCGATGCCGAGGAGTTTCAATTCTCCCGATTGCAGGCCTGGCTGGAATTGAGCGAGCGAATAGAACATCATATCGGTCTCGCCGCGCATCAGGTCCAGCACCGACTGGGTGCCGCCTTGATAGGGGATGTGGCGCAACTTGATGCCGGTGCGCAACTTCAGGAGTTCTGCGCAGAGGTGCGCCGACGTCCCGATGCCGGCGGAGGCATAACTCATTTTGCCCGTCTGTTTAGCCTTCTCGACGAGTTTGGCGACGCTATCGATACCCTTGGAGGCTGGCGTCGCAAGAATCATGCTCTGCCCGCCGACCCGCGCCACGGCGGTAAAGTCCTTGGATGGGTCATAGGGCAGCGATTTGAACATGTTGGGATTAGAAACCTGCGTCGCGACCGTTCCGAAAAGCAACGTATAGCCATCGGGAGCTGCCTTCGCGGCCCGTGCCGTGCCGGGGATCGAGGCGGCACCACCTTCATTCTCGATAATGATCGGCTGACCCAGGTACTTTTCCGCGACGGGAAGCACGATCCGTGCAACGCCATCCGCAGCGGAACCTGCAGGGAGCGGCACGATGATGTGCACCGGGCGGTTGGGATAGCCCTGCTGTGCGACAGCACCTGTTCCTATAGCGAGCATAAAGCCTAACGACAGGCTCATTAGTTTCGTACTCACTTGCTTCCTCCCATTTTTCCGCATTCCGGAAATATTTTCGTATTCCGTAAGGATGCGCCTTTCTGACATGTTGTCAACCCGCGGAGGGCAAAATGCGGGGTTCCGACAATACCAGCACAGTCCCTTGCTTCGGGACAGTTCTTCGGATAGTGGAAATATCTCCGCATTACGGAAAATACCGAGGAGGTTAGACGTGGACCATCAAGCGGAAAAGGTGCTGAGGGAGTTGATCGCCCAGCTCGGACTTTCCACTACCGTGGACCACGACGTCTTCTTCACAGGGGCTGATCCGGTCGTGCCAAGCCGCTACCGCCCCGGTTTAGCGGCCGCTGTGTCGCTTGCCGCCAATGCTGTAGGCATTGCGGAGATCTGGCTCATGCGGGGCGGGCGGACGCAATCGATTGGCGTAGATTTGCGCCGTGCGGCGGTTCCCGGCTTGAGGACTGTGTCTTATCTTCGTCGGGACGGTCATTCGCTGCAGCTCGTCCGACCGCCCTCAGAAAGCAAGGTCTTCTTCAAGACGGCAGACGGGCGGCAGATGTACCTGTTACGTCACGCTTTTTACCATGAGCATTTCAGCCGCCTGCTGGCATTCTTGGATTGCTCCTCGTCGACGGAATCCATCGAAGGAGCCGTCCGCCGCTGGCAAGCAGACGAACTGGAGGAGGCATTGGCCGAGGCAAAGGCAATCGGCGCAATTGCCCGTACCCGGGACGAATGGCTGGCGAGCCCACAGGGTCGGCACCTTGCGACGCGTGTTCCGGTGGAGATCGAAAAGATCGGAGACGGACCGGCTAGGCCTTTCGACGTTGGCGAGCGGCCGCTCTCGGGCATCCGTGTCGTCGATATGGGGCATGTGCTCGCTGGGCCCGTTGTCTCACGGCAACTGGCCGAACAGGGGGCCGAGGTGCTGCATGTCTCGGCCCCGCACCAGCCGGATCCGGCTCACATCGTCGTCGATACCGGACTGGGCAAGCGCTCAGCTTTTGTTGACCTCGACAACCCGGGCGACCTCGAAAGATTTCATGAGTTGATCGTCGAATCGGACGTTTTCGCTCATTCGTGGCGGCCCGGCTCACTCGATGCACGCGGCCTCTCTCCCCAACGTCTGGCAGAATTGCGGCCCGGCATAATCTATGTCTCGGTAAGTTGCTACGGGTACGACGGCCCGTGGTCATCGCGAGCAGGGTACGACCCGCTGGGGCAGGTGGTTAGCGGGCTTGCCGTCGGAGAGGGAAGCATCGAACAGCCCTTACTGGCATCGACCTTCACACTGAACGACTATCTTGCCGGCTATCTTGGCGCGGCGGGTGTTACGAGCGCCCTTCTACGGCGTGCGCGGGAAGGTGGCAGCTATCACGTCAAGGTTTCCTTGGCATCCTGCTCCATGTGGCTCCAGGATCTTGGTCAGCTCCCAAGGGACAACTGGCCGGATGGCCCTCAAGGCGTCAGGGCACTGCCACACCCGCGAGCCGATGAACTGACCGTGAGCCGTACCGTATTCGGCATGATTGAGCATCCATTGCCTATTATACGCTATTCTGAGACACCGGCTCGATGGGATGTGCTACCGGAACCGGCAGGCGCATCTCCGCTTGCGTGGAATTGAGAGACTGGCGTCAAAACGTGGTGTCTTGACGATCCTGCTGCCATAGAACGACTGAGGTAAGGATGAGTGTTGGCGAGGCAAAAGGTGAACAATAGTCTTCCGGAAGACGACGATCCGGACTTTATCAAATCCTTGGCGAAGGGATTGGCGGTCATCGAGTCGTTTGGACCCAATTCTCCAGCCATGACGCTGACTGCCGTTGCGCAGAAAGTCGGTCTCAGTCCCGGGTCGACGCGGCGCGTGCTGGTGACTTTGGTAAAGCTCGGCTACGTCACCTATGTCGAAGGGGATCGCCGCTTTCAGCTATCCGCTCGTACGCTGCAGCTCGGTTATTCTTATCTTGCGTCGCTGCCAGCGTTCAGCCTAATCCAGCCCCGATTGGTGGAACTTTCCGACAAGCTCGACGAATCATGTTCTGTCATGACTCTCGATGGCCGTGAAGTCGTCTGTATCGCCCGTGCTACCGCTAAGCGACTACAACGCGACTACATGTCCGTTGGCACGCGCTTTCCGGCTAATGCCTCGTCTTCGGGAAAGCTTATGCTGGGTGACCTGTCTGACGAGGAATTCGCCAAGCTTTACGGGGATGATGTCACGCTACCAGCGGTGACGCCCTTTACTGTTAACGACCTGCCCAGGCTGCGCCTGCAGATGGAGGAGGCGCGGCGGCAGGGCTGGATCTACACCAACCAGGAAACGGCACTCGGCATGGCATCTCTGGCCGTGCCAATCCGGGTGAATGGCCGCGTGCGCTACGGCCTGTCGACGAGTGCAACCATCACCTATGACGGCCCGACGATCGTCGACAAGTATCTGCCAGAGCTCTTGAAGGCCGCTAAGGCTATGGAAGGGTTCCTTTCAACACGCGGCTGAACCGCTCTGTACCCATTTGCGTCGCGCTTTTGGTGGCGGTTCTGCCAAGTTCCCTTTTGTCGTGAGGGAGGCGGTCGGTTCGTAGCACGGGGCGGAGCATGTTTGGGTTTCCATGTTAGCGGGCGTAAGCGGACATTACCACGACCGCGCTCAAGGATTGTGCCTGACCCAATGCCGACCTTCGACATTTGCGTCAGCCGCAGCCTACATGGGGATTCCCAGCCCAAGTAGAATGCCCTCGGAACGTTGATCGGACTTGAAGTGGACCTGACGTATCGGCTCCATTGGTTCGGTCAGATAATGGGCAAGTCAGGAGAGGACAGCTTGTCCGCTCTCCTGTATCGTGTTCCCACCTTCCCAAAGGTTCAGAACTGCGGGATCGTGCCATGCCCCTGACCACGTCACGCGCCCAGAGCCGCGCCGCCTCGGTGCTCGTTGATCTCGCCCTTCAGGGTGGCGGCTCCCATGGAGCCTTCGCGTGGGGCGTTCTGGACCGCCTGCTTGAGGAGTCTTGGCTTGGAATCGATGGGATCTCCGGCACCTCGGCCGGGGCAATGAACGCCGCCGTTCTGATCGACGGGTATACCGAGGGCGGCCCCGATGGGGCCCGCGCCGCGCTCGAAGACTTCTGGCGGCGTGTTGCGCGCGCCGCGCTTCTCAGCCCATTCCGCCGCGGGCCACTCGACGTTCTGCTGGGCCGTTGGACCTTGGATAGCTCGCCGGCCTTCATCGCCCTCGATCTTGCGGCCCGACTGGTCTCGCCCTACGACCTGAACCCCACAGGCGCCAATCCCTTGCGCGACATCCTCGATGCGAGCATCGACTTCTCCCGCCTTGCCCGCGCCAAGATCAAGCTATTCGTCACTGCCACGAACGTCAGCACCGGCCAGGGGCGGATCTTCCGTAATCACGAAGTGACGCCAGATGCACTCCTGGCCTCTGCCTGTCTTCCGTTTCTCTTCCAAGCCGTGGAAATCGACGGCGAAGCGTACTGGGACGGTGGTTACGCCGGAAACCCGACGATCACCCCATTGGTGCGCGAGTGCGCTTCGAACGATACCATCCTCGTGCAGATCAACCCGGTTGAACGGGCGGACCTACCGCGCACCGCGCGGGAGATCACCAACCGGGTCAACGAGGTCTCGTTTAATGCCACCCTGCTGAAGGAACTACGGATGATCGCCTTGCTGCGGCAGGTGGCGGACCCTGGAAACTGCGAGGGAGCGTTGTGGGCACGAATGCGCGTCCATCGGATTGCAAGCGCGGCCATGACAGAGCTCGGCTATTCTTCCAAGCTCAATGCTGAGTGGGACTTCCTCTGCTACCTCCGGGACGAAGGGCGCCGCTCGGCGGAGGCCTTCCTGGAGGCGCATGCCGATGACCTGGGAGTCCGCTCGTCTCTCGACATTGATGCCGTCGTCGAGGGGACGGGTTGATTTCCATCATCTCGCGGCACTGACCGCCGCCTGTCGGCAGGATCTCGCTTCCTTTCGGCGCAGCGTGGGTCGGAGACACTGCCGTCCCTTGGCGGTCGCCACGCAAGTGCGCGAGACTGCCAGCGGGGTGGCTCGCAGGTCGCGCTAGGTCGAACGATAGGTACGCGGGCTGAAATGTGGGCGCGTTCGCCACGGGCGAGGATCTCTTCGCGGCGGATCGCTTCCCCTTACTTGCGAATGGATTGCCGTCCACGCCAATGGGCAACCCAGAGGCAAGTGACGGCTACGTGCCGGTGCAGATCCTGACCTCAGGACCGGACTCGGAATGGCGCGCCATCCGCCAGCTCTACTTCGCGATGATCATGTCGGCCCAGCAGCGCGTGCGCCTGCAATCCCCGTTCTTCATCCTCGGTGCGACCATCGCGGAGGCGCTCAGGGCAGCGGCGCTGGCGGACATCGAAGTGGACGTGATGGTGAGCGAGTGCGGCGAGGGGCTGAACCAGACGCCGTACTGGGCCGCGAACACCTACCTGGCCAAGGTCGCGGCCGCCGGGGCGCGGGTGCACCTGTACGGGAAAGGCTACCTGCACGCCAAGACGCTCAGCATCGACGGCGAAGTCTGCTCCATCGGCTCGGCCAACCTCGACATCCGCAGCTTCAGCAGCAACTACGAGCTCAACGCGGTGCTCTACGACGCGTGGCTCGCGCAGGAACTGGAGGCGGCATTCGAGCGGATCTCGAGGACTGCTTTCCGTTCGACGCTGCCGCGTACCGGCGGGGTTCAGCCCCTAAGCGGTTGCACGACTCCGTGGCACGCCTGCTCTCGCCCCTGCTCTAGGATTCTGACGGAGAATCGCCGATGACCCTCATTCATATCAAGGCCGGACCCTTCGATTTCGAGGCGCGGCTCGAGCAGGAAGCCGCACCGAAGACCTGCGAGCGGTTCCTGGACCTGCTGCCCTACGAGCAGCGGATCATTCACGTGCGCTGGAGTGGGGAAGGCTGCTGGATCCCCCTCGGCAATACCAATTTCGGCCTCGGCTTCGAAGATGCGACAAGCTATCCGGCACCCGGTCACTTCCTCCTCTATCCCGGCGGCTTTAGCGAGACCGAACTGCTTCTGGCGTATGGTGGGGTCCGCTTCGCGAGCAAGATGGGCCAGCTCGCGGGCAACCATTTCCTGACAATCGGCAAGGGGCACGAAAACCTCCACGCCCTCGGCACCAAGGTCCTCTGGGAAGGTGCCCAGGATATCCTGTTCGAGCGTCGCGACTGAACTCCGCCCGCATCGGCCTGTGCAGGAAGCAATGGGCAGTCATCAGCGGTCGACTTCTTCCCGCGTACGCCCCTGCCGCGGCCGATAGCGCGGCAGGGACCAGTCCCACCGCAGCGCTGCCGCCCGGATGGCGAAGCCGACCAGGAAGCCGCCGGTGAGGGCGTACTCGCGAGCGATCCCGGCGAGCGCCAGGACAACGAAGAGCGCCGCCCCGCATAGGGCAGCCGACACGTAGATCTCGCGGCTGAGGATGACCGGGCTTTCGCCGCCGAGGATGTCCCTGATGATGCCGCCGAAGGTGGCCGTGATCACGCCCATGGCAACGGCGACAATGGGGCCGGTCTCGGCCAGGAGGGCCTTTTCGGCCCCGGTCACCGCAAACAGGGCCATGCCGACGGCGTCACACCACAGCAGGAGCTTGAGCCGCGAAGACGGAACGTGGGCGAGGAAGAACGCCGCGCACGAGACCAGCACGCAGGTGACCAGATACGCCGGCTCCCGCACCCAGAACACCGGGAGCGCGTTGATGAGGGTGTCGCGGATCGTTCCCCCGCCGATCCCGGTCGCGGTGCCGAGCAGCACGAACCCGACCAGGTCCATCTGCTTGCGCGAGGCGACCAGCGCCCCGCTGGCCACGAACACTATAATTCCGAACCAGTCCAGAAAGGCAGCGAAGGTGTTAAACATCTCTCACGGTTCCATCGGGAGGGGCAGGTCATCGTTCCGGCGTTTCACCGGGAGGTTCGGGAACCGGAGGTCTCCGGCGGCAGGCGGCGGGCCATTGGCCAAGGCGTGAAGCGTCCGGACGGAAGCGTCGACTGACGTGCGGGGCTGCATCGTCGCCGTTGGCCCCGGGACGAACCCGACGGACGGTGGCGATGGGCGGGCACCGATTCCCACGGATGGCAGGGCCGCCGGGGTCAGGTCGCCGGTGATGTTGCTGTCTCCGGCACCAGCCAAGCCCCCGCGGCCGCGAGCATCGCCTCGACGCCGGTGCGCAGGGTGGGGTGGATCACCGGTGCGAAGTCCGGGGCATGGTTGGCCGGGATCTGGTCCAGCGTGCCCGCCTGCTCGGCCGCCCGGTATCGCTCCGGGTCGATGCCGCCGACGATCCAGAACACCGCTGGCACGTTCCAGGCGGCCCCGAACAATCCGAAGTCCTCGCTGGCGGTGGCCGGCTCGATCTCGTGCACCCAGTCCGGGCCGAAATGGCGTCGCAGCGCCGCGACGACGCGGTTCGTGGAGGCCTCGTCGTTGCGGGTCAGTGGATACTCGCTGAGCACCGTGTAGTCGGGCGGTTTCGGTGCCCCGGAGGCGGCGGCTTCCGCATCAAGGATGCGCCGGATCGCGGCCAAGGCGCGGGTGCGGACCTGGTCCTTGAACGTGCGGACGTTGAGCCGCAGCAAGGCCCGATCGGGGATGACGTTCTCGCTCATGCCCGCCCTCAGGGTGCCAACGCTGACCACGGCGCTGTCCGTCATCGCGACCTCCCGCGACACCACCGTCTGGAGGCGCATCACGGCGGCGGCGGCCATCACGACGGGATCGATGCTCTTCTGCGGCATCGAGCCGTGCGCGCCGCGGCCATACAGCGTCACTTCCCAACTGTCCCCGGCGGAGAGCATGGTGCCCTTGCGCCAGCCGATCTGCCCGGCGCTGAGGGGCATGACATGCTGGCCGAGTGTCACGTCCGGCTTCGGGAATCGCTTGACCATCCCGTCCTCGATCATGGCGCGGGCGCCCTGGGCGGTCTCCTCGCCGGGCTGGAACACGGCGATGACGGTGCCCTTCCACCGGTCGCGGTTCTCGGCGAGGATCCGTGTCGCGCCCATCAGCCATGCCACGTGCATGTCATGACCGCAGGAATGCGCGATGGCCGTGGCCTGGCCGAATCGATCGGTGCCTCTCTCGCGGCTGGCATAGGGCAGGCCCGTGCTCTCCTCGATGGGCAGGGCATCCATGTCGGCGCGCAGCAGCACCGTCGCGCCATCACCGTTCCCCAGCAGGCCCACGACCCCGGTGCCCCCGATCCCCTCGGTGACCTCGTAGCCGTGCTTCCGCAGCCAGGTGGCGGCAAGTCCCGCGGTCCGCGTCTCCTGCATCGACAGCTCGGGATGGGCGTGGATGTCCTTGTACATCCCCTCGAGTTCGGCCAGCAGCGTCTCGGAGAGAGGTGGCAAGCCGCTTCGGGCGGGGGCGGATCGAGCGGTATCCGCGGTCATGAAGGTCTCCTGTCCATGTCTGCGCTCTTGTCGGCTCCCGGCGGCGACACGGCCTCACACCGGCACGTGTCGGCATCGGACCCGGTCATCATTAGGATCTCCTGAGCAAGCCGAAGCGCCGCGTCACGCGGGAGCGCAGCGGGATTCTCGACAAGCGCCAGGAGATGGAGCACATGCACCCGTCGAGCCATGTCCCTGTTATCCGATGCGGCGGCACACAACAGGCACATCGTGCCGCTCCTGCATCAAGGGCACGGCAATCGGCTCGCGCACGGACGAGTCTGTCCGGACCGATAGTACGGTACAGGTTGATGAACCCGGGGCGGCGAGGCGGTATCCGTTGGCCATCGCGGTTCTCCTCGGAGCGAACCGCCTGGAACCGGCCAAACGGAACATCGGTATCAACACCGGCTTGGGAGCGGGGTTCCGCCCCTCTTTCCGGGAACCTCGTTGACCGAGGTCACCATGGTTCGGGACTGGCGCAACATGGTCCGCCGAGGGACGGATGCGTCGCCCCGACCATGTTTCGATCCAGCAACATTCCGCCCGTGACGGGAGGCTTGCCACGCATCGGTCGGTCATCGACCGGCGCGCCGCCACTGCAGGTAAGACATGACCGTTCGTCCCGCAGATTGGATCGGAGCGGCGGTGCTGAGGCGCAGCACGAGGCCGACCTTGGCCGTATTTCCGCAATGGAGCGGGATCGAGTCCTTCCCGGCGCCTTGCTCAATGGCTCTGGTTGACCCTTAGCAGACCTTGATCTTTCTTGCCTTTCAGTCGACGAACATCGTCACCCTTGGTCCGGCAGTCAGGTCGCCGCTGTAGCGAGGGGCCTTTCCGCCATCTCCATGGCGACCGGCGTATCGACCGGCGTGTCATAAGTCATCAAGATATAGCCGAGGATGGAGTAGAAACCGACGGTCGCAATCAGGTCGAAGACCGCCTCGCGCCCGAGCTCTGCAGCGAGCTCGGCTTCGAGTGCAGGCGCGAGGCGCCGATCGTCGAAGAGAGCGTCGACCGCGCGTGCGATCAGCCCGTCCTGGCCGTCCGGCATGGCACGTAATGCGGCAATGCGAGCATCGCTCATACCGAGCACCCGCGCCCGGCTCACGTGATGCGCCCACTCATAAGGCGAGCCCATGCGGTGGGCCGCGCGCAGGATCACGACCTCCGAGCGCACCGGCCCGAGCGCGCTGTCCTTGACGATGTGCTGGCGCAGCGGCGCCCAGGCCTTCAGCAGCGCGGGATGATGCGCCATCGTGCGGTAGACGTTGAGCGCCCCTGCGAAACCGCCCCTCATATCGGCGATGGTCTCAGGCCAGTTGGCATCACTGATCGGCGGACAGGGAGAGGTCGTCATCGGATGTCTCGCGGAAGTCAGGTGTTGAGATATTTTGCGTAGAGCGCAGGTGCCCGGTCGGCCCAGATGCCCGTGAAGGTGCGATAGCGTGCGACCTCCGCGAGATCGATCTCGACCCGGAGCACCTCCTCGCGGTCATGGTCGAGCGCGCCGAGTAGCTTGCCGTCTGGTCCGACCGCGCAGGAGCGGCCGAAGAAGCGCTGCCCGCCGCGGCTGCCGCTGCGATTGCAGCTTAGGAAGAAGACACCATTCTCCGTTGCTCGCGTATAGGCACGGTGGATGAACAGCGCCTCGTCGGTTACCGGCGCGTTCTCGGCGCCGAAGGAGGCCCAGACGGAGGTGACGATGCTCGCGCCCTGCAGGGCAAGGATGCGGGTGATCTCGGGGAAGCGGATATCGTAGCAGACTTGCATGCCGAGCCGCGTGCCGAAGACCGGGAAGATGTCGACGCTGTCGCCGCCAGTGAAGAACAGCTTCTCGTTCTGCCACTGGTGGACCTTGGTATAGTTGCCCAGCACGCCCTCTGGCCCGATCAGCAGTGAGGCATTGCGCATCACCCCGGCTCGGAGTGGGTCGCGCAAGCCGAGTCCAATGACCAGATGCACGCGATGCCGCGCCGCGAGCGCGACGAGTGCCTTGATCTCCTCGCCATCCAGAGCGGCGCAGGCCTCGTAGAGCGCTGCGCCGAAATGCGGCACGTCGCTGACCATTGGCCCGCCCGGCACCAGTGGCTCGACATAGCCGGTGTTCGACAGCTCTGGGAATAGGATGAGCTGCGCGCCATGCGCCGCCTCGGTCGCGACGAAGTCGTGGATACGCCGGAAGTTTTCGGCAGGCGCCAATGACTGGACGTCGAGCTGGACAAGGCTGGCAGAAATCATGCGTTGGCTCCGGCGATGCGGCGGCCAGCGGCGAAATCCCAGTCCCGCCCCGGCGCTGCGTTGATCAAGGCACGTGTATAGTCGTGACGCGGCCTGGCCAGCACTTCCGAGGCTGGCCCATCCTCTACGACGCGGCCGCGCTGCATCACTATCACCTCATCGCAGATCTGGGCTGCGACACGCAGGTCGTGGGTGATGAACAGCACTGCGAGATTGCGTCGTTCCTGAATCTCGGCCAGCAGCGCGAGCACCTGCGCCTGCACCGAGACGTCGAGTGCCGAGACGGCCTCGTCAGCGACAATGACCTCCGGATCCATCATCAGGGTGCGCGCGATCGCGATGCGCTGGCGCTGGCCACCTGAGAACTGGTGAGGAAAGCGTTCGAGGCTTGTGCGCGGCAGGCCGACTACCTCGACAAGCTCGCCAGCGCGCTTCAGCGCGGAGGTGCGGTCCTCGCCGAGATTGAGCGGCCCCTCGATCAGGCTTTCGCCGATGCGCAAGCGCGGGTTGAGCGAGCGGTTCGGGTCCTGGAAAACCATCTGCACGCGCCGCCGAGCCGGCGCCAGCGCCGCCTGACCCCGGAGCGGAGCGATGTCCTGCCCGTTGACCCGGATCTCGCCGCCGGTCGGATGCTCCAGCCTGAGCAGGCAGCGCGCGACTGTCGACTTACCCGAGCCGCTCTCGCCAACGATGCCGAGCGTTCGCCCCCGAGCCAACTTGAAGCTGACGTCGTTCACGGCGCGCACGGTGCGAATGTCGCGCCCCATCAGTGTTCCAAACAGTGAGCCAAAGCTGAAAGTCTTTTCGAGATTGCGGACCTCGACGACGGCCTCCGCCTCCTGCGCCGAGGTGCGCGGTGCGCGCGGAACCAGCGACGGCACGGACTGCAGCAGGTCGCGCGTATAGTTCTCCTTCGGCTGGCTCAGCACCTGCTCGACCGGACCTGTCTCGACGATCTCGCCCCGGCGCATGACGCAGACGCGGTCGGCGATGTCGACGACCACGCCCATATCGTGGGTGATGAACAGGACGGCGGTGTTCTGCTTGACCTGTAACTCACGGATTAGGCTGAGGATCTGTTTCTGCGTGGTAACGTCGAGCGCGGTGGTCGGCTCATCGGCGATCAGGAGTTTCGGCTTCAGGGCGAGTGCCATCGCGATCATCACGCGCTGGCGCTGTCCGCCGGAGAGTTGATGCGGGAAGCTGTCGTAGATCCGCGCCGGATCGGGCAAGTGCACTGCTTCGAACGCGGCGAGTGCAGCCTCGCGTCGCTCTTTCGGGCGCATTTGCGTATGTGCCCAGTAGACCTCGTCCATCTGCAGCCCGATGGTCAGCACCGGGTTCAGCGCCGTCATCGGCTCTTGGAAGATCATCGCCATCTCGGCGCCGCGCAGCGCCTTGGTACGGGATGGCGTGGCGGTCAGGATGTCTTCGCCATTGAGCAGCACCGTGCCGTCCGTCGCATGCAGTTCTTCGCGCGGCAGCAGATCCATCGCCACCAGCGAGGTCACCGACTTACCCGAGCCGGACTCGCCGACGAGGCAGAGCGTCTCGCCCGGCTGGATGTCGAAGCTGATGCCCTTCAGAATCTTGGAGGACTCACGCCCGCGCGTCGCGACGCGCAGGTCGCGGATCGAGAGCACCGGCTGGGTCGGGGCGGCCATCTCGGTCACGCGTTCCTCCCTTGCATCTTCGGATCGAGCCGGTCGCGCAGCGCATCGCCGAGCAGATTGATCGACAAGATGCACAGCGACAGCACGATTGCTGGCCAGAACACCAGCCAATGGTTGATCGCGAAATAGAGCCGCCCCTCGGCCATGATGTTGCCCCAGCTCGGGATCTCGGTGCCGATGCCAACGCCCAGGAAGGACAGGGCCGCCTCCGTCAGGATGGCGGAGGCGTACATGTAGGTGCCCTGAACGATCAGAGGCGCTATCGTCGTCGGAAGCAGATGCTTCCAGATCAGCTTGGCCGGCGGCGTCCCGAGCAGTATCGCCGCGTCGACATAGGTCTCCTCGCGGGCCGCGATTACGCGTGCCCTCACCAAACGCACGACCTGCGGGATCGCCGGGATCATGATGGCAAAGATCACGGTGACGAGCCCGCCGCGGGTCAGCGCGACTATCGCGATAGCGAGCAAAATGCCGGGGATTGCCATCAGGCCGTCCATCATCCGCATCAACACGCCGTCGATCGCGGGATACCAGCCGCCGAGTAGGCCAAGCGGCAGGCCGATCAGGATCGCGCCGGCGGCGACGCCGGCACCCACCAGCAGGGAGACCCGCGCGCCATACACCACGCGCGAATAGAGATCGCGACCGAAGCTGTCCGTACCCAGCCAATAGGTATCAGAGGAAGGCTTGAGCCGCATGGCCGCATTGAGCTTGGTTGGCTCGAAATTGGCGAGCAGCGGCGCGAACACAGCCATCGCGACGACGGCGAGCAGGACGATGACGGCGAGCACCGTCGTCCAATGCGGCGGATTCTGCATCAGGCGGCGCCGGGGAAGCGCGCCCTGCACGGGGTTGGATGAGGCGCTCATTGGTAGCGGATCCTCGGGTCGCTCAGTGCATAGGACAGGTCGATTAGGAGGTTGATCAGAACATAGGTGCCGGCGGTCAGTAGGATGATCGCCTGGATCAGGGGGTAGTCGCGCGCGAGAACGCCGTCGACGACCAACCGTCCAAGACCAGGAATATTGAAAACCGTCTCGGTGACGACGACGCCAGAAATCATCATCGCGAAGCCCGTGCCGACCACCGTAAGGATCGGGATCGCGGCGTTGCGCAGCGCGTGGCGGAACAAGACGATGCTCTCGCCCAGCCCCTTCGCCCGCGCCGTGCGTACATAATCCTCGCGCAACACCTCCAACATCGAGGCGCGCGTCATCCGCGAAACCAGCGCGATATAGAAGGAGGAGAGCGCCAGCCCCGGCAGCAGGATGCGGTGGAGGAATTGGCCGAAGCCCTCGGCGAGCGGCTTGTAGCCCTGCACTGGGAACCATTTCAGATCGACCGCGAAGACCGCGATGAGCACGTAGCCGATTACGAAGATCGGCACGGAGAAGCCGACGACCGACAGCGCCATGACGAAGCGGTCGACCAGCCCGCCATGGCGCCAGGCTGCGAGCACGCCGAGCGGTAGCGAAATGACGACCGTGAAGATCATCGCCATGACTGCGAGCGCCAGCGTCGGGCCGATGCGCTGGCCGATCATCTCTAGCACCGGTCGCTGCGAGATCAGCGAGTGACCGAAGTCGCCCCCCGCCATGTCGCCGATCCAGGCGACGAACTGGCTGGCGAGCGGCTTGTCGAGGCCGAGATTCTGGCGGATGGCGGCGAGCTGGGCTGGCGTCGCCTGATCACCGGCGATTGCCTGGGCCGGGTCGCCCGGCGTCAGGCGCAGCAGAAGGAAGACGAATAGCGCCACGAAGAACATGACGGGGATCGCCATTAGCAGCCTGCGAAGGAAGTAGGAAGCCATGCAATGCTCCGCGCCAAAAACGATGCCTGCGGGGACGGGCGACGGTGGGAGCCGTCGCCCGGTGCGGGACGGCTACTTGCTCACGCCCCAGAAAAGGGTGAGCGGACCCGGCTGGAGGTTCTTCAGATTCGCCCGCCAGGCGGCGACGGACTGGAACTCGCCGGCGTTGAAGTAGAAACCCTCGTCATAGGCGATCTGCTGGATCTCCCTGGCGATCTTCTTCTGCTCGTCGAGCGTCGAAGCAGTGAGATATGCGGCGCGGAGCTCCTCGACGCGGGCACTGCGCGGCCAGCCCGACCAGGCGGTATCCGAGCCCGAGCCGTCGAGCAGCGCATGCACGGTCGGGTTCCAGATGCCGGAGACGCCCCAATAGGTGAACAGCATGTTCCAGCCGCCCTGCGCCACTGGCTGTGAGCTGTTCTTGCGCGACTGCAGCGTAGCCCAGTCCATCGCGGCGACATCGACCTTAAAACCGGCCTCGCGCAGGCGCTCCGCCGCAACGATCGGCTGGGTGGAGAGGATCGTCAGGTCGGTCGGCTGCATCATCAGCACCGGCGTGCCGTCATAGCCGGAGGCCTTCAGCAGCTCCTTGGCCTTGGCCAGGCGCTCCTTGGCGCTGCCTTTGAGATATTCCGAGCCGGCATCGGAGGCGAGCGGCACGTCGCAGCCATAGACCGAGGCGCAGAGCTTGTAATACTGGCTGTCGCCGATCGCCGTCTGCATGAGCTGGTCCTGATCAAGCGCATACATCGCCGCCTGACGGACCTTGGGATTGTCGAAGGGCGGCAGGCGATGGTTGAAGCGGCCGGTGACCTGGCTGCCGAGCGCGTTGATGGCGCCGGTCTTGATCTCGTCATTGGCCGTGAGCAGCGGCAAGAGATCGATCGTCACCTGCTCGATCAGATCGACGTCACCGGACTGCAGCGCGTTAATCGAGGTCTGCATATCCGGCATCGACTTCCAGACGACCTTGTCGACATTCACGACCTTGCCGCCGGCAGTCCAGCTCATCGGCTCGGAGCGTGGCTTGTAATCCGTGTTCTTGACGTAGACCGCCTGGTCTCCGGGCCGGTACTGGGCGGCGACGAACTTGAACGGTCCTGAACCGATCATCTCGGTCACCTGCTGACCGGCGGGCGTCTCTGCGAGGCGCTTCGGCATCATGAAGGGCGGCACTGGCGAGGGCTTCGCCAGCAGTTCCAGCACCTGGCCAAAGGGCTTCGACAGCTTGATGACGAGCTCTTTGTCGGAGGTCGCCTCGATGGAAGCGACGTAAGTCATCATCGTGCGACCGGCGCCGTCATTGGCGGCCCAACGCTTAATCGAGGCGACGCAATCCTCGGCCTTCACCGGCGTGCCGTCATGCCATTTGAGCCCGTCGCGCAGGGTGAAGGTGTAGGTCATCTTGTCGGCCGAGACGCTGTAATCGGCCATCTGCGGCTGCGGGTTGTACTTGGCGTCCATCCCGAGCAGCGTGTCGAACACCATGAAGCCATGGGTGCGCACGATCTGGGCGGTACTCAGGATTGGATCGAGCGTCCTGAGCGGCGCCTGCATAACGACGTTGAGCGCCGTCTCAGCAAAAGCCGGGATGGCGTGGAGGGAACCGGCGAGTAGCGCGGCAATCCCGAATGTCTTGAACCGTAATGTCATTGATCCCTCGTTTCTGGTTTGGTTGGTTCTTGGTGTCAGGCCGGGGCGTCGCTCCACGGATAGGCTTTGGCCGTGTCGAGTTGCCTGTACGGCGTCAGGCGCACGTCGGCCGGGCCGAGATCGGGTGTGTCGACCACCAGGATGCGGTCGGCCAGCGGCTCGTAGAAATCGCGGAAATGCGTTTTTGAGCGCAGCAGGATGACGTTGTAATCCTCCGGCCGCTCGCCGAAGATGTAAAAGGGATCACCGTCGACAGCGAAGGCGAAATGCGAGACGACCGAGACGCGGATCGCGCCGATCTGAATGAGCGCCGTCAGCCCGAGATCGACGAAGGAACCACGCTGGTAGCGGCCCGAGACGGTGAAAGATTTCAGGCCCGACCAGAGGACACGCGCTACGGCCTCGACAGGCCCACCTGTCTCCGGCGCTGTCTTGCCGGCCAAAGCCACCTTAATCTCGGCACCTTCTCCTGCAGCATGAGCCTGAGCGGCGGTCGCGGGATCGAGAAGGAAAGGCACCACGACCCGTCCGACATCGCGGCCGAGCAGGGTACGCAACAGGTGGGTCGAGTCGTTCATGCGGTCGGCATGCTCGAGCAGCACGATCGGGCGGCCGTTCGCTGGCTTGCGCTCGATATCGGCCAAGGCCTCCTCGGCGCTCAAGATCGGAATGGCGCTTGCGATGGCGTGGCGCGCGTCGTGCAGCCGAGTCGAGAAGGCCGCAGCCTTAGCTTCGGCCGCTTCCTGCCCGTCCCAGTCGAGGCAGATCACCGACATTCCCGTATTGGCGCTGTCGGCATAGGAGAAACCGGCCATCACCGAGATGTCGCAATCGCCCGCTGCCTCGGCGGCACGCGCCTCGGCGATAATCGAAGCCAGCGGCTCCAGGGCCGTGGCCGACATGATCGAGGGAATGACGACATTAGGGCGCGCCACCGCGAGGCCGGGGCGCCGCCCTTCGCGCAGCAGCCTTAGCAGGGCCCGCGCCGCCCGCTCGCCGGTCTCTCCCATGTCGATATGCGGGGAGTGACGATAGGCAACGGCGATATCCGCTCCGCGCAGGGTCTGCCGGTCGATATTGCCGTGATAGTCGAGCGCGATGGCGATCGGCAGCGACGGTGCCGCGGCGCGCACTGCCTCGATCACATGCCGCTCGACATCCGCATAGCCCGCGGCCCAGCAGGCGCCGTGCAGAAACAGGATCACGCCGTCGAGAGAGCCGTTACTGCCGAGACCTTTGATGATTTCGTGCGTATAATGAGCGACCGCCTCATCCGATGCCGGCCCAAGTGCGCCCAGCAGCGTGTGGAACAGCGGCACCAGTTCGGCGCCTTCCGCTTCGCATACCTTCAGGCAGCCGCCCGGCACCGTGTTGGTACCACGGAACCGCTCCGTCAGCTCCGCCCCACGCACGCAGACGCGCTCGAACTCCGCCAGCTCCACGATCTGCGGAACGGCCGTGACCGATTCGAGATTGAAGCCGGCAAAGGCGATGCGGGGTGCCATGACGGTGCTCAGCCCTTGACCGCAGCATCGATTGCCGCGCCGATCCGCTCGACGATCTGGTCGACTTCCTCGGGGCGGATGATGTAGGGCGGCGCCAAGAGGACATGGTCACCGAGCCGCCCGTCGATGGTGCCGCCCATCGGGTAGCTCATGAGGCCGCGCGCCATCGCCTCCTTCTTGATCCGGGCGTGCATCTTCAGGGCCGGATCGAAGGGAGCTTTCGTTTCCTTGTCGGCGACGATCTCGATACCGTGGAACAGGCCGCGCCCGCGGATGTCTCCGACATGCGGCGATTGGCCGAGGCGCGCATCGAGCCCAGTCTGCAGGCGCTCGCCCATCAGCCGGACATTCTCCAGCATCTCCGGCTGCGAGATCAGCTCAATCACCTTGTTCGCCGACGCAGCCGCCATGGGGTGGCAAATATAGGTGTGGCCGTGCTGGAACAGACCAGAGCCCTCTGCGAAGGCGCGATAGATCTTCTCCGAAAGCAGAACCGCGCCGATCGGCTGGTAACCGCCGCCCAGCCCCTTGGCGATGGTGACGAGGTCGGGCGAGATGCCCTCCTGCTCACAGGCGAACATCGTGCCGGTGCGGCCCATGCCGCACATCACCTCGTCGAGGATCAGTAGTACGCCGTATTTGTCGCAGATACGGCGGACACGGGCGAAATAATCCGCGACCGGCCCAACGGCGCCGAGTGTCGCCCCGACGACCGGCTCGGCGACGAAGGCGATGACCTCTTCCGCACCTAGCTCCAGGATCTTGGCTTCCAGCTCGTCGGCGAGGCGGGCGGCATAAGCCTCCGGCGTCTCGCCCGGCTTTTGGTCGCGATAGGCGTAGCAGGGCGAGACATGGTGGGTCTGCGGCAGGATCGGCTGGAATTGCGCCCGCCGCCAGGCGTTGCCGCCGGCCGCCAGCGCGCCCAGCGTATTACCGTGATAGCTCTGCCGGCGCGCGATGAAATGGCGGCGCTGCGGCTGGCCGATCTCGACGAAATACTGCCGCGCCATCTTCATCGCGGCCTCGACAGCTTCCGAGCCGCCTGAGACGAGATACACGTAATCGAGGCCGTCCGGCGCCAGAGCGACCAGGCGCTCGGCCAGATCCTCGGCCACTTCGGTGGTGAAGAAGGAGGTGTGCGCATAGGCGATGCGATCCATTTGCGCACGCATCGCAGCCAGCACTTCTGGATGGCCATGGCCGAGACAGGAGACCGCGGCGCCGCCCGAACCGTCGATGTAGCTGCGGCCATCCTTGTCGGTGATAAAGATACCTTGCCCCGCGATTGCCTCGGGCAGCCGACCGCCGATGGAGCGATGGAGAATTCTGGTCATCTGGGGCTCCTGGATCCGCGCGGGCGTGGGCACCGCAGCTGGAACCTCAGTGCCATAGCGTCATGAGGATTGCAACGCTTGTTTTATATGATACAACTGAGTAACAATTGGGTCGGTTTTTGTTTCGGTGAAACAATTGGGTGAGCGGCGGCGTCGCTCAAGACTGAGGAAAAGCCTAGAAACAGTTTGAAATTTCGCCGGTGCGCAGGGATGCTCGCGGCGGGTTGCTAGGAAGGGCGCGATTCAAGTGTTGCAAAACGACCCATTGCGCGAGCGCATCGTGAGCCGCTTCGACGGCATGTCCCCACAGCTGCAGCGTGCGGCGCGGTACATCCTTGAGCATCCGCAGGAGGTGGCGCTTGTCTCGATGCGGGAATTGTCGCGCAATGCTGGCGTACAGCCCTCGACGATGACGCGGCTCGCCAAGTTCCTCGACCTGCCAGGCTATGACGACATCCGCGCCCATCATGCCGAGGCGCTGCGCTTCCGCGCCGACGGTTTTGCGGCGCGTGCGATGCAACACAGCGAGAACGAAGAGGATATGGCGGCGGCGCAGCTCTCGCGCCGCATGCTGCAGAGCCTAGCCGCCCAGATCGCGCGGCTGTCGGAGCCGGCGTCGCTGGAGCATCTCTCGGCGGCCGCCGAGCAGCTGGCGCAGGCTCGCCGGATCTATGTGCTAGGCCTGCGTTCCTGCCATTCGGTCGCCTGGCATTTCCACTATGTCATGGCGTTGCTAGGTGAGAAGACGATCCATCTCGATGGGCCGGCGGACACGGTGGGCGACGGGTTGATCCGTGCGGGCTCCAAGGACGTGCTGCTTGCCATTTCGATCAATCCTTATGCGCGGCACAGCCTGGAACTGGCACAGCTTGCCCGCGAGAAGGGACTCGGCATCGTCGCAATCACGGATAGCGAAGTTTCGCCGCTCGTTGGCATCGCGGACAATGTCATCCTCTGCTCTACCGAGAGTCAAAGCTTCTTTCATACGCTCACGCCGGCCCTAGCAGTCTCCGAAGTCTTGTGCGGTCTGCTGGCGAACAAGGATCGCACAGCGGCGCTGGAGTCGCTGCAACGCGCCGATCGGCACCTGCTATCTTTAAACACATACGCGAGTGACATTCCTCGCCGAAAAATCTGACACCTGGGGTGAGAGCGTTGCGGGGAGCCCGAGCGAGCTGACGGGATGTCGACTTTAAGTATGGATTGAGGTCCGGGAACCCGCGCCCTCCTATTATAGGAATGGATGTCTTCCGGACCCAACCATTGCCAATTGAGCATGTCCGCTAGCGGGCGATCGCCTAAAGTCCACTCCTGGCAGATTTCGTTGAAAAAGTCCTCGTAAACGGTGGCGGATCGTGATTCCCTGATGAGGCATTCTCAGCAGGAGGATCGGGCCATGATGGGCGAGTGCCTCGTGATGCAGGAGAGCCTGTTCTACGAGTTCCGGCTCGAGGATCATGTCCCGTCCGATCACCTCCTGAGGCGCATCGACCGCTTCGTCGACTGCTCCGGGCTGCGTCAGCGTCTGGCGAGCTTCTACAGCACCATGGGACGGCCTCCATCGATCCCGAGCTGATGATCCGCGTGCTGTTGATTGGCTGTTGATTGGCTGCTGCCTCTGCATCCGCTCCGAGCGGCGCCTATGCGAGGAGGTGCACCTGAACCTGGCTTATCGCTGGTTCTGCCGCCTCGGGCTGGCCGGCAAGGTGCCCGACCACTCCACCTTCTCCAAAAACCGACATGGGCGCTTCCGCGAGAGCGACCTGTTCCGGTGATCGACAAATCCGAGCGCTAGGACGGAACCCTCTCACGGGCAGACTTCAACTATGACCCGGAGACGGACACCTACACCTGTCCTGAGGGCAAGACGCTGACGACCAGCAGTACGGTTGTGAACGAGGGCACAACGCGCATCTACCGGGGCAGCACCTTTGACTGTGCTCTCTGTCCGCTAAAGCAACAGTGCTGTCCCAACACGCCGGCGCGCAAGATCCCGCGCAGCATCTACGAGCATGCCAGGGAGGTCGCCCGTGCACTGGCCGGCACGCCGGCCTATGAGCGGTCGCGTCAGGGCCGCAAGCGCATCGAAATGCTGTTTGCCCATCTCAAGTGGATCCTCAAGATGGGACGCCTGCGGTTACGGGGTCCGTGTGGGGCTCGGGACGAGTTCCTGCTGGCGGCAACGGCTCAGAACCTGAGGAAGCTCGCCAAACTGGTCACTTCACCAAGGCCTCATATGATCCACGGAGCCTGAGAAGGCCCGAAGGATACACCTCACCACATTTCTAACCTCAACAAGGCAAGCTGCGTCGCTGCCCTAGCCCGTCTGGATGCCGACTTTGTCAACGCAATCGGAACATAGCGGAAGTGGGCTGAATTTCCGGATCGCGGCCGTAAGCGGACTTTCGTCTGACGATTCGTACCAATCCCCGGAGAAACCGAGCCGTGCGTTGATGTTAGGGCCAATGTTGGGGCCAGATCTTTGTTCGGAATAATTTTTTCTGTGATGCCAGCTACTTAGAGTGGCATTCTGGCGGAGGGGGTGGGATTCGAACCCACGGTGGGCTTGCACCCACGGCGGTTTTCAAGACCGCTGCCTTAAACCACTCGGCCACCCCTCCACAGGAGCGGGCAGGGGATTCCCTGCTCTCGGCTGCCTATCAGAGCTGCTGGCTCTCTACGGCGGCAGGCCTGCTGGCGTCAACACGAGAGACCGTAATTCGGCCCGCGAAAAAGCATCGGAGAGCCCAACGGGTTACGCAAGCCCAAATCGTCGCCACGACGGTATGATTTCTGGAGCTTGGCTATATCTCAACTCGAATAGGCATCATCTGCGAGACAGGCATTTAAAGGGACGGAGCTGCGTGCGTTCGACCTGTCTTAAGCCTGTTAGGCAATTATGGCGGCGGTTGATAGAGTAGATTAATTAAATTCTGTAATCTATTGTAAAATGAACGTTATTTGCCTGAATTAATAATGTTCGCATTGTGTCGCCTTGGCCATTGACAAGCGGGGCATTTAACCGTTCTTTAACGGGTCAAAATGCACTTACTCAATGTTCGGGACGACCGAACCGCCGCAAACCGATGCGGATAAGGGGATGCGAGGCGACATGCATTGTGATCGCGCTGAGTCGAAGACGGGTCTGGTCGGACGGTCGTCGTCATTCAATCATCGGGCTGTCCTACGCATCGCTGGAGTGACCGCCATTGCGCTCACCGCCGCCAATTGTTCAAATCGCAGCGGAATCGATCCCAAATACGGCGTTGCGCCGAGCCCGCGCGTGATTGCCGATGGGCAGCCCGTTCCCAAGGGTGGGGGCCAGAAGATGGTCGGCAAGCCCTATGTCGTGGCCGGCCGTACCTACGTGCCGCGCGAGAACCCGAATTATTCCGGCGAGGGCCTGGCATCCTGGTATGGATCGAGCTTCCATGGCCGCAGGACCGCGAACGGCGAGATTTTCGACCGTGTGTCCATCGCGGCGGCCCACACCACGATGCCGCTTCCGAGCTATGCCCGCGTCACGAACCTCCAGAACGGGCATTCCATGATCGTGCGTGTCAATGACCGGGGACCCTTCCATGGCAACCGCGTCATCGACGTGTCGGAGCGGGCGGCCCTCGCCCTCGGCTTCAAGCAGGCTGGTACGGCCAGGGTTCGTGTGGACTATGTCGGCCCCGCCTCGACCAACGGCAGCGATGACCGGATTCTTCTTGCCAGCCTCCGGACGGACGGGTCCCCGGCATCCCTGAACAAGGCGAGCCCGACGATGATCGCCTCAGCGACACCGCGTCCGGCCGCTCCCGTCGAAGCCGTTGCGCTTCGGGCCCCTGTGCCGTCGGACGGGGTGGCCAACGCCCTTGCCTCGGCGACCGAACAGCCGCGCATTGTGGCCTCGGCCGAGCCATCGTCCATGTCCTCCGCGGGGCATATCCCGCTGCCGCCCGAACGCCCCTTCGACCTCGGCACGATCCCTGGTGCAGTTACACCTGTCAGGGTCAGCTCGCTCGCGACGGGCGTCCTTCCCCCGTCGCGTCCGGTGGTTGCCGGACTTTATTTTGCTCAGGAATCGAGCCGGACCGGGTTCCAGAAGAGCGATGGGTTCAAGCCGCTCGATCAGAGCCGTTTCCTTCGCTGATTGGGCTGCCGCAAGCCTAGCGTTGATTTGCGGAAAACGTGCTACAGATTCCAGTTCTCCCAAGGGAAGAGCTGGATAATGGTTGCCGATTGTTTCACCGCTGCTGCAAAACGCGCCTTTTTTGCCGCGATTGTGGGCTTTGCGCCTTTTCTGTGCGGGATCGGCCCAGAGGCGAGGGCGGACGCATTTCAGACAGTTGCTCCTACCGCAATTCTCGTGGATGCCGATTCTGACGCGGTGCTCTTCGAGAAGAACGCCGACGAACTGGTGGCACCCGCCAGCATGGCGAAGATCATGACGGCCGAAGTGATCTTCAATGAGCTGAAGAACGGGCGGCTGACCATGGATACCGAGTTTGTAATCTCGGAGCATGCCTGGCGCACGGGCGGGGCGAGTTCAGGCGGGTCGTCCATGTTCGCCAAGGTCAATTCAAATGTTCGTCTCGAGGACCTGCTCCGCGGGCTCATTGTGCAATCGGGCAACGATGCCGCCATCGCTCTTGCTGAGGGGGTCTCCGGTACGGAAGACAACTTCGCCCGGCGCATGAACGATCGGGCCCGGGAGATCGGCCTGACCAAATCGACCTTCCGCAACGCGACGGGCTACTCGGACCCGGCTCAGAAAGTGACGGTCCGCGAACTGTCCAAGTTGGCCCTTCACGTCATCAGGACCTATCCCGATCTCTACAAGATGTTCGGCGAGAAGGAATTCACCTGGAACAAGATCCGCCAGCTGAACCGCAACCCCCTCTTCGCCATGAATATCGGCGCGGACGGCCTGAAGACCGGCTTCATTGACGAATCGGGCTATGGCCTCGTCGGTTCGGCGGTCCAGAATGGGCAAAGGCTGGTTGTGGTCGTCAACGGCCTGAAGACCGCCAAGGATCGCGCGAATGAAGCGCGGAAGCTTCTGGACTGGGGATTCAGGGCCTTCGAGGCCCGGCAACTCTTCCAGGAGGGGCAGGTCGTAGGCGAAGCCCAGGTGTATGGCGGCGACCGCCGGTCGCTGCCGCTTGTCTCCAAGCGGCCGGTTCGTGTACTCGTGCCCCGTGGCGAGGCGGAGCGGATTACCGCCCGCATCATCTATACCGGTCCCCTCAGGGCGCCGATCGAAAAGGGGGCCGAAGTGGCCAAGCTTCAGGTCAGCAGGGGCGAAACAAAAGCCGTGGAGGTCCCGCTCTACGCCAATGACGACGTCCAGGTCGGAACATTGAGCCAACGGGCGCTGGACGGGCTCATGGAGTTCAGTACTGGCTGGGCACGCCGCGCCTTTTCGAGCCTGCTCGAACGCATTTGATGGCCGGACGCTTCATTACATTTGAGGGCGGGGAGGGGGCTGGGAAATCGACCCAGATCAAGCGCCTCGAAGGGCGGCTGGCTGACGCCGGGCAAAAGGTGCTCGCAACACGCGAGCCCGGAGGATCTCCGGAGGCCGAGACCATTCGGTCCTTCATCCTCGACGGAAAGGCCAAGCACCTCGGGCCTTTTGCGGAGGCGGTTCTGTTCACTGCCGCCAGGATCGACCATATCGACAAGACCATCGTGCCGGCACTGGCGAACGGCATTCACGTGCTTTGTGACCGTTTCGCGGATTCAACGAGGGCCTATCAGGGTGCGGTGGGAGACGTCGATCGGGACCTGATCGAAAGCCTGGAGCGGGTTGCGCTTAGGACTCTGCGCCCGGACGTCACCTTTATCCTCGACCTGCCCGCCGAGACCGGTTTGGACCGTGCCGGTCGGCGCCAGGCAGGAAAAGGCGAAGGTTCCGATCGGTTCGAAAAGGAAAACATCGAGTTCCACCGGGCGTTGCGTGACGCTTTTCTTGCCGTCGCGCGGTCGGAGCCCGGCCGATGCGTGGTCATCGACGCAAGCCAGGATGCCGACGAGGTCGAGGACGCGATTTGGAAGGCCCTGCAGGAACGGCTGCCGGAGCTGACCGAAACCGAGGCGAGGCATGCCGATGTCGCGTGACGCGATTGATGTGAACGAGCCCGACCGGTTCGAGGGCGCTCCCCATCCCCGAGAGCAGTTTGCGCTCTTCGGCCACGAGGAGGGCGAGGCCGCCTTCCTGGAAGGACTGCAAAGCGGCCGGCTCCACCATGCGTGGCTGATCGGCGGCCCGCAGGGGATCGGCAAGGCAACATTGGCCTACCGCGTTGCCAGGGCCGTGCTCGATTCCGGCCGCGCGAAGGACCCCGGAAATTCCGGGCTGGGCATCGCACCGGAAACGAACATCGCCCGTCAGGTCGCAGCCCTGTCGCATCCCAACCTCGCGGTTCTTCGGCGCGCTCCGGCCACCGACAAGAAGGCGGCCTCGGCGACCATCCCCGTGGATGCGGTCAGACGTGCTCTCGGCACCTTTGCCTCCACGGCGGCCGACGGCGGCTATCGGGTCTGCATCGTCGACAGCGCCGAGGATCTGACGACCGCTAGCGCCAATGCACTCCTAAAAGTGGTCGAGGAGCCGCCCCCGCGCTCACTTTTCCTCATCGTGAGCCATGCGCCGCAGAGAGTCCTGCCCACCATCCGTTCGCGCTGCCGGCGCCTGCTGCTGCGGCCGCTCGGCGATTCGGCGATCCGTTCTGCAATCGCATCGCTGGGTTCTCCGTGGGCCGAGATGCCGTCCGAAGTGGTGGATCAGGCCCTTCGTCTTGGGGAGGGATCCGTGCGGCGGACCCTCGAGCTCCTGGATACGGAGAAGGTGGCGTTCATCGGACAAGTCACGCGGCTGCTCGACCAATTGCCGCGCGCGGAACCGAGACAGGTCCTTTCTCTTGCCGAGGCTCTCGCCCGGAAGGATGCCGAGGGGGAGTACGACCTTCTGCTGGAAACGGTGCAGCGTTGGGTCTCGAGCCAGCTCCATGCTCGGATGAGCCTTGGGCCGCAGCGCCTTGCGCCTTTGGTGGAGGTATGTGACAAGATCGGCCGCTCGGCGCGAGAGATCGATGTCTACAACCTCGACCGCCGGCCCTTCATCCTGATGCTGTTCGATGACCTTGCCGACGCGGTTCGGCGGGCTGCCTAGGGCTTCGTCGGGAGACGTTGTTCGAGCAAGGATCTGCCCATGGCCGAGAAAGAAAAATTCTACATCACGACGGCCATCTCGTACCCGAATGGAGCGCCCCATATCGGCCATGCCTACGAGATCGTCGCCACCGACGCGATCGCGCGGTTCAAGCGCATCGACGGCTTCGACGTGTTCTTCATGACCGGCACGGACGAGCATGGGCTCAAGATCCAGCAGACGGCGGACCGGAACGGCACCACGCCCAAGGCCTTCGTCGACGAAATGGCGGCCAAGTTCAAGGCTATGGCCGATCGTCTGAACTGCTCCTATGACCGCTTCATCCGCACGACTGATGCGGACCATCTGCCCTCGACCCACGAACTCTGGCGCCGGATGGAGGATAGGGGAGATATCTATCTCTCGAAATATGCCGGATGGTACTCGGTGCGCGACGAGGCCTATTACGACGAGAGCGAGCTGACAAAGCAGCCCGACGGCAGCTGGCGCGCCCCAACGGGCACGCCCGTCGAATGGATTGAGGAAGAGAGCTACTTCTTCCGCCTCTCAGCCTACCAGGACCGGTTGCTCGCCCATTACGAGCAATATCCCAGCTTCATCAGTCCCGAGACGCGCCGCAATGAAATCGTCAGCTTCGTGAGGTCCGGCCTGCAGGACCTCTCGATCAGCCGCACGACCTTCAACTGGGGCTTGCCGGTTCCTGGCGATCCGAAGCACGTGATGTATGTCTGGATCGATGCGCTCAACAACTATCTGACCGGTTGCGGCTTTCCGGACGAGAGGAACCCGCGTTGGCACTACTGGCCCGCCGACGTCCACATTATCGGCAAGGATATCGTGCGCTTCCACACGGTCTACTGGCCCGCCTTCCTGATGTCCGCGGACCTGCCACTGCCGAAACGGGTCTTCGGCCATGGTTTCCTGTTCAACCGCGGGGAGAAGATGTCGAAGTCGGTCGGCAACGTGATCGATCCCTTCGAGCTCGCCGACAGCTATGGCGTCGACCAACTCCGCTACTTCCTCATGAGGGAAGTTCCCTTCGGGCAGGATGGAAACTATTCCCATGAAGCCATCGTCAACCGGATCAACGCAGACCTCGCCAATGACCTCGGCAATCTCGCTCAGCGCTCGCTGTCGATGATTGCGAAGAATTGCGGGGCGACCGTTCCGACGCCCAAGGACTTCACGCAGGCTGACCAGGATATGCTCTGGCAGGCAGATGCTCTTCCCGGAAAGGCCAGGACGGCTCTCAACGACTACGCCCTTCACGCCGCGCTTGGCGAAATCTGGGCCGTCGTCGCCGAGGCCAACCGCTATTTTGCCTCGCAGGAACCGTGGGTTCTGCGCAAGCAGGATCCCGATCGCATGGCGACCGTCCTCTACGTGACAGCCGAGGTGCTACGAGCCGTGGGCATCCTGGCCCAGCCGTTCGTGCCCGGAGCGGCAAGCAAGCTGCTGGATTTGCTGGCGCTTTCCGCGGACGAGCGGGTTCTCGCCCGTATTGGGGCTTCCCATCGGCTCGAGCCGGGCGTGGCCCTGCCGCAACCTGAGCCGATATTCCCGCGTTATGTGGAGGCGGAAGCCGTCTGAAGCTTCCGCCTCATGGCCGAAAATGGCCTCCAGCGGAAGTTTCGATGTTTACAACCTTCATGTTCGCCACCGGGATCGAAAACAGCATCCCGACGATCAACGATGGCCGCACCCGCATCGACGAGATGGAAAAGTGCGGCCATTACGAGAACTGGAGGACGGATTTCGACCTGCTCAGGGAACTCGAGATCAATGTCCTGCGCTACGGACCGCCACTGCATCGGACCTATATTGGCCCTGGACGCTATGATTGGTCCTTCGCCGACATAACATTCGACGAGATTGAGCGGCGGGACATCATTCCCATCGTCGATCTCTGCCATTTCGGCGTGCCGGACTGGATCGGGAATTTTCAAAATCCCGATTTTCCTGAGTTGTTCGCCCTATACGCCCGGGACTTCGCCAAGCGTTTTCCGTGGGTGCAACTATATACCCCCATCAACGAGATGTTCGTCTGCGCCCTGTTTTCGGCGTCCTATGGCTGGTGGAACGAACAGCTCACGTCCGATCAAGGCTTCGTCACCGCGATCAAGCACATCGTCAAGGCTAACGTGCTGGCAATGGAGCAGATCCTGAAGATCCGCCCGGACGCGATCTTCGTACAAAGCGAATCATCAGAATATTTCCATGCTGAGAACCCCTCTGCCATCAAGCCGGCTGAGATCATGAACTCGAAGAGATTCCTGTCCCTCGATCTCAATTATGGCCGCCGGGTCGATTCCGAGATGTACGAATTCCTCAGAGACAACGGAATGACGCGGGAGGAATACCACTTCTTTCTCGATCGCTCGGCCCTTCGCCACCACTGCATCATGGGCAATGACTACTACATGACCAATGAGCACCGGGTCCAGGCGAACGGCATGACCCGCTGCGCCGGCGACGTCTTCGGTTATGACGAAATCACACGGCAGTACTACGATCGCTACAGGCTTCCGGTGATGCACACCGAAACCAATATCGCGGAGGGTCCCTCCGGGGACGAGACGGTCAACTGGCTCTGGAAGCAATGGGCGAACGTCCTGCGCATCCGTAACACCGGGGTCCCCGTTGTCGGCTTTACCTGGTATTCGCTGACCGACCAGGTCGACTGGGATGTCGCGCTCCGTCAGCAGAACAACCGGGTCAACCCGGTCGGGCTCTACGACCTCGACCGCAACATCCGCTGCGTGGGTCGGGCCTATCGACAACTCATCAGGGATTGGCGCGACGTACTCCCGGCCCAGAGCGTGTGCCTCAGGGTTCCCGTTGCGCTTCCGAGCGAATACAATGAGGCGCCGGTGCGCCGTCATCGGGAAATGTCCCGCGAGATGATCCGGCACGAGGAGGACGACGAGTTTCAGCAGGCAGCCCAATGAGGGCGTTGACGAAGCCATCTGGACGAAAGCGCTTCATCCGCCCTATGAGACCCCATGTCCGGCCACGGGCAGGGTAGAGCGCATTTCCTCATGTTGATCGACAGTCATTGCCATCTGGATTTTCCTGAGCTGCGGGATCGCCTGCCGGAAGTGCTCGCGGCCGCGCATCGTTCTGGCGTCGCCCGAATGGTGACCATTTCGACACATGTCGCCCGGTTCGAGGAATATCGCACCCTGGCCGAAGCGCATGACTCCATTTTCTTCACGGTCGGAACGCACCCGCACAATGCCGAGGTCGAGCCGGACGTCCCGGCAGAGCGCATCGTGGCGCTTTCCCAGCATGAGCGATGCATCGCCATAGGCGAGGCCGGGCTGGATTATTTTTACGACAAGAGCCCCCGCGACGTGCAAAAGCGCGTCTTCCGTACCCATATCGCAGCCGCTCGCGAGACGGGCCTGCCGCTCATCATCCATGCCCGGAATGCTGACGAGGACATGATTGATATTCTCGGCGAGGAGATGCGGCGGGGAGTGTTCAAGGCGGTTCTCCACTGCTTCTCGTCGGGTGCTGGACTCGCATCCGCAGGAGTCGATCTCGGTCTCTTCGTGTCCTTTTCCGGGATACTGACCTTCAAGAACTCGGAGGAGATCCGCCGGATCGCTGCCATGGTGCCGCGCGACCGCCTGCTGGTCGAGACGGATGCTCCCTATCTCGCTCCGGTGCCCTATCGCGGCAAGACGAACGAGCCGGCCTATGTCAGCCATACGGCCCGTGTCCTCGCCGAGGTCGCCGGTGTGACGGAGAGCGAGATCGCCGATATCACGACGGCCAATTTCTACAGGCTTTTCTCCAAGGCTGCGGTCGCCGACGGAATGAGCCGGAGCACAATCGCATGAGCCTGAGCCTGACGATCCTGGGATGCGGCTCCTCTGGAGGTGTGCCGCGGGTCGCCGTCGGCTGGGGCGCCTGCAATCCGGAAAACCCAAAGAACCGGCGCCGCCGCTGCTCCGTTCTGGTGGAAAGGACCGAGCCAGTCGGGACCACCGCCGTGCTGGTCGATACCTCGCCCGATTTGCGCGAACAGCTGCTCGACGCCGGCGTGACCCGCCTGGACGGGGTGTTGATCACCCACGAGCATGCCGACCATACCCACGGCATAGACGATCTCCGCCCGCTGGCGATCGCCATGCATCACCGCGTGCCCATCTATGCCGACCGGGTCACGAGTGAACTGTTGATGAGCCGGTTCGGGTACTGCTTCAAGACGCCGCCGGGGAGCGGCTATCCGCCGATCCTGACGACCCATCGTGTTCAGGCCGACGTCCCGCTGGCCATCCCGGGTCCAGGCGGTGACCTCGAGGCCACGCCCTTCCGGATGGTGCACGGCGATATCGACGCCCTCGGCTTCCGGTTCGGGACCATCGCCTATGCCCCGGATGTCAGCCTGATGCCGGAAACGAGTGTCGATCACCTGCGTGATCTCGACGTCCTGATTCTCGATGCGCTGCGCTACACGCCGCACCCGACGCATTTCTCGGTCTCCGAAGCGCTCGAGCTCATCGACCGGGTCCGGCCGAGGCGGGCGATCCTGACGAACCTGCATACGGACCTCGACTACGACGAGCTTTGCAGCAGGCTGCCTCCCAACGTGGAGCCCGCCTACGATGGCCTGAGGATCGAAATGGCGTGACGTGCCCGGATTCTGTTCCTGACTCGGATCTGCATCCGTGGCTTGGAGGCACCGCCACGGGTCACACGCAGGGCAGGGGGACGAAAGGCGCCCATCCACGCAACACGGGGCCGGCGGAAGGGGCCGCGCTGGAACGCGGTCAGCTTCACACTAGGTTAGCCAGATCCATTTACCTTCGCATCTGCTGCGGCCCGGCAGGAATCTCGTAAGGTCTGTCCACCATGAACGCTCAGGATACCGAAAGATTCCACGGCTCGACTTCGCCGCTGGCGCCGTTTCGGCACGGTATCTTTCGGACCGTCTGGATCGCGAGCCTGGCTTCCAATTTCGGCGGCCTCATCCAATCCGTTGGGGCAGCTTGGCTGATGACCTCGATTGGCGGGTCGGCTGATCTTGTGGCGATGGTTCAGGCCTCCACGACGCTTCCGATCATGCTGTTCTCGCTCACGGCAGGTGCCATCGCCGACAATTCCGACCGACGAAAGCTGATGCTCGCGTCCCAGCTCTTTCTCTTCGGCGTGTCGATAGCCCTCACGCTCTTCAGCTACTGGGGGTTCATGACTCCGTGGCTTCTGCTGGCCTTCACGTTTCTGGTCGGCTGCGGAACCGCCTTCAACGGCCCGGCCTGGCAATCGCTCGTCGGAGAAATGGTGCCCCGGTCGGACCTGCCGGCTGCCATCGCGCTCAACAGCGTGGGGTTCAATATCGCACGAAGCGTTGGACCGGCCATTGGCGGCGTGATCGTCGCGGCGGCCGGGGCGTTCGCGGCCTTCGCGTTCAACGCGATGAGCTATATCGGGTTGATTCTGGTCCTCGCCCGCTGGCATCCGGCAACGCCACCGCGCGCGCTTCCGCCGGAAAGCCTCGGGGCCGCCATGGCCGCCGGGATCCGCTATGTGGCCATGTCGCCCAATATTGGCTCTGTCCTGTTGCGCGGCGCCGTATTCGGTCTGGCCGCGATTTCCGTCCAGGCTCTCATGCCGCTCATTGCCAGGGACCTCGTTCAAGGGGGCCCACTCACCTACGGGCTGCTTCTGGGAGCATTCGGGGCCGGCGCTGTCGCCGGCGCCGCGGTCAGCGCGCGACTCCGGCAGACGATGTCCATGGAAGGGCTCGTCCGGGTTGCCTTCCTGAGCTTCGCTGTCGGTACGGCCGTAGCTGGCCTCAGCCCGACCACAAGCCTGACCATGGCGGCGATGGCAATCGCCGGGGCGAGCTGGGTTCTGGCCCTGTCGAGCTTCAATGCCACCGTCCAGCTGTCTTCCCCGCGCTGGGTCGTTGGCAGAGCTCTGGCCCTCTACCAGATGGCCACGTTCGGCGGGATGGCGCTGGGCAGCTGGGTCTGGGGCGCGCTGGCCGAGGAATACGGCACGGCCAACTCGCTCCTGATTGCGGCGGTCATCCTGGTTGCCGGCGCGGCGCTGGGCATGAAGGTCGCCTTGCCCGAGATGAAATCCCTGAACCTCGATCCTCTCGACCGTTGGACTGAGCCGGAGATCGCATTGCCCATCCTGCCGCGCAGCGGCCCTGTCGTGATCACGATAGAATGGATCATACGGGACCAAGACGTCGTGCGTTTCCTCTCTGTCATGGCCGAGCGCAAGCGCATCCGCCGTCGGGACGGGGCGCGCCACTGGACCCTGATGCGGGATCTCGAAAGCCCCAATGTCTGGATCGAACGCTATCATAGCCCGACCTGGCTCGACTACATCCGGCAGAACCAGCGTATGACACAGGCCGACGCCATTATCGGGGAGCATCTTCGCGAGTTGCACCAGGGTCCCGACCGTCCTCGCGTCCGGCGCATGATCGAGCGCCAGACGGGCGGAGTGCCACCAGACACACTCCATCGGGAACCCACTGCGTACTAGCCTCCGGATCCCGTGTCCGAGTGGCAATTTGGGATCCGGCCTCGCATTCACGCGGGCGGATAACCGAAGATCGATTTCGTCTCCAGGAACTCCTCGAAGCCGAACCGGCCCCATTCCCGCCCATTGCCGGACTGCTTGTATCCGCCGAAGGGCGCTGCATTGTCCCCTCTGGCGCCGTTCAGGTGGACCATGCCGGCCCGTATCCTGCGCGCCACCCGCTGAGAACGCTCGCTGTCTCCTGAAGTGACATAGCTCGACAGGCCATACACTGTGTCATTGGCAATGCGGATGGCATCCTCCTCGGTTTCGTAAGGCAGGATCGACAGCACGGGGCCAAAGATTTCCTCCCGCGCGATCGTCATGGCATTGTCGACATTGGCGAAGACCGTCGGCTGCACGTAATAACCGCGATTGAGACCGGCCGGACGTCCAGGTCCGCCGGCAACGAGAACGGCCCCTTCCTGGATTCCAGCCTGGATCAGCTTCTGAATCCGGTCGAATTGGGTGGCGCTGACCACCGGACCGATCATCGTGGAACTGGATTGTGGATCGCCCACAACGGTTTCCGCCGCGACGCGCTTAGCAATATCGATCACTTCATCCTGTCGCTGAACTGGTACGAGAAGGCGTGTTGGCGCGTTACAGGACTGGCCGCTGTTGGCGAAGCAGGCCCGCACGCCGTTCGTCACGGCAACCTGGAAGTCTGCATCTTCGAGAAGGATATTGGGGGACTTGCCACCCAGTTCCTGGTGGACGCGCTTGACCGTATCCGCTGCGGCCTTGGCCACGAGGATGCCGGCACGGGTCGAACCCGTGAAGGACACCATGTCGATATCCGGATGGCTGGAGATCGATTGCCCAACCCCCGGGCCGTCGCCATTGACGAGGTTGAACACACCTGCCGGAACCCCGGCCTCATCGAGGATTTCCGCAAAGACGAGCCCTGAGAGCGGCGCGACTTCGCTCGGCTTCAGGACCATCGTGCAACCCGCAGCGAGGGCAGGGCCGACCTTGCAGGCGATCTGGTTTAAGGGCCAATTCCATGGCGTGATCAAGCCCACGACGCCGATCGGTTCGCGGGCAACCAGCGCCGTCCCAATGCGCTCGTCGAACACGTAGGTCTTCAGCACTTCCATCACGCGCTGGAGATGCCCAAGGCCTGCCGGAACATGGCGTTCCCGCGCGAAGGCAAGCGGCGCTCCCATTTCCGAGGAAATTGCGTGGGCAAGATCCTCCTTACGCCGCTGATAGACACTTACGATCTGTGCCAGAAGCTCCAGCCGTTCCTCGCGGCTGGTCTGCGCATAAGCGTTGAAGGCGCGCCTGGCGGCAGCCACGGCCCGGTTGACGTCGGTAGCGCTTCCCAAAGCGATCGTGGCAAAGGGTTCCTCGGTCGCTGGATTGATCACGTCGAGACGACGATCCTCCACGGGCTGAATCCATTGTCCATCGATGTAGAACTCTTGGTGGTGCTGCACGTGTCAGTCTCCGGCTGTGTGGCCTTCGGTCATGGCTCATCTGTCCCAGCGCAGAATGCCACGACGACCTTTCCGACCTACCCAGCCACGATGAAGAGTGGCGGGAGAGAGCGTTGAGATCGTCGCCTGAAGCGCGCACGAGGACAGCGCTCTCATAGCACATCTGGGCAAGAAGGCCGCCCCTCTGATGCCACACCGGCAAGGGGCGCCTCCCCGCACTTCGGCGATCCGCCATCCGAAGGAGAGCATCACATTGATCCCGAAAGTCGAATCCTTTCGGGCCCGTGCTCTCGCAAGATGCCGGCCGCATGTTGAAATGAGGGCGTCCAACCTACGGTATTGTTGTCATTGATAAAATGTCCACAGAAGGCTCTCGCTGAGTTCTTTCAGGGCCTCGACTGCATCAGGTCGCTTGCGCGCCACGGCGGTGATCACGGCGTCGGCGAGGGCGAAGGTTGCCGAGGGAGAGTTGGGCAGGAGCCTGTTTCGCGCGGGAGCGAACAGGGTTATATCCGCAAGGCGTGCCAATGGTGAGGTTGGCGCATCCGTGAAGGCGATCACCATCGCGCCGCGCTTCTTGGCGAGGCTTGTGAGTTCGACGGTCCCGCGGGAATAGCGCGGCATGGAAATGGCCAGGATGAGATCTCCCGGTCCTGCCGACATCATGTGCCGGATGGCATGCTCCGGGCCGACGCGGGAAGATGCAAAGATGACACTCGCATCGAGATAGAGTGCCAGGCCTTCCTCAAGATAGGCTGCCACATGGTGACTGGCCCCTGATCCCACAATGAAGATGCGACGAGATTGCAAGAGTGCATCGATGGTGCGCGAACAGATGTCTTCGTCGAGCGTGGAAATTGTCTCTGCGAGGTTGTTGGCCTGATCCTTGAGGGCTGTGACGACTGTCGCGAAGGTCGACCCGGCTGCCGCACGGGCACCTGCAAGGCTGTCCACCGGCGCCATGGCGACCTTGAGGGCGGCTGACAGGGCAGCGCGAAACTCGCTGTAGCCCCCATAGCCCAAGCTGCGCACGAAACGTGTGACCGTCGCGGTCGAGGTGCTGCTCCGGTCGGCCAGCCCCTCGATCGTCATTGTCGCGGTATCGAGCGGATTTTGTAATACGAAATCTGCCGTGCGCCGATGTGCACCGCTGAGCGATGGATAGGCTGCCGCGATCCTGTTGGCGAGATCCGTCGTCGGCTTAAGGGCAGGTGGCATCTTGGCTCCGGCAGATTGACGTCATAAATTTTTCATGTTCTCTAAATCTCGAAAATAAAGCTGTCAAAACGACAGAAGTAGGGGAACGGAGAAAATTCCATGCGCAACCGTATGATGTTCGCCTTTGTCGCCGGTACGTGTTTGCTGAGTGCTCCTGCCTGGGCCCAGTCCCTGCGGATCGCCCTCAGTTCCGAGCCGACGGCGATTGACCCACATTATCACGATCTGACGCCCAACAATGCTCTGGCGGCTCATATCTTCGAAGGGTTGACAAAACAGGACGAGAAACAAAAGCTTCTGCCCGGGCTTGCTACGTCTTGGAGCAACGATGGCAAGAACACCTGGACGTTCAAGCTGCGGCCAGGGGTGACGTTCTCCGACGGGAAGCCCTTTAGCGCCGATGACGTGGTCTTCACCTTCTGCCGCACGCTGAAGAATGAAACCGCCATCGCTGGTTCCTTCGCTGACATTACGGGTAACTTCTCCGCCGTCGAGGCGCCCGATCCGCAGACCATTGTGATCACAACTAAGGCGCCCGATCCGCTTCTGCCGAACTTTCTCTCCGGCCTCGGAATCCTGAGCGCCTCTATCGTCCCGCACGACAAGCTGACCTTCGACCCTGCCAAGAACTGCGGAGTGACGGGGAATTGGCCGGTCGTCGGGGACTTCAACGACGGCAAGCTGGCGATTGGAACCGGGCCCTACAAGTTGAAGAGCTATGTACGCGGCACGGGAATCGAGCTCGAGCGCAATGAGAAATATTGGGGCCCTGCAGAACCCTGGACGAGTGTGCGCTTCGTGCCCGTTACCAATCCTGGTCCGCGCCTCGCAGGGCTGCTTGCCGGCGACTATGACGTGATTGAGAACCCGGCAGCGCGAGATCTGGGCCGCATCAAGGACGACAAGCGTTTCAGCTATGTCATCACGCCGTCGACACGCGTCATTTATTTCCAGCTTGATGTCGCACGTGACGAGAGCCCCTTTGTCAAGGCAGAGAACGGCAAGAATCCTCTTAAGGATCCGCGTGTGCGAAAGGCTATGTCGCTTGCGATCGACCGTGACGCAATCGTCAAGCGTCTCATGGACGGCGCCGCCGAGCCGGCCTACCAGTTCCTGCCGACCGGCATGTTCGGAACGCTGCCGAACCCGCCTGCGCTGCGCTACGACCCAGCTGAGGCGAAGAAGCTCCTGAGCGAAGCCGGCTATTCGAAGGGCTTTCAGATTACCCTTTCGACGACCAACGACCGCTACATCAACGATAGTCAGATCGCTCAGGCCGTCGCGCAATACCTGACCCAGGTGGGAATCCGCGCCGACGTGGACGCTATGACACGTGCCATCTACTTCCCCCGCCGCTCCAAGAAAGAGTTCAGCGTGGCCCTCGGCGGCTGGGGCTCCACAAGCGGTGAGGCGTCCTCCTTCCTGAGGCAATGGCCTGCAACACCGGACGAGGCCAAGACCATCGGTGGCTCGAACTACGGGGGCTATTCTGATCCCGAATTCGATACGCTGATCCGTTCCGCGATCACGACGCTTGACGATGCCAAGAGGTCCGACCTGCTTCAGAAGGCCGGCGCTCGCGTTCTCGAAAGTAATGCGTTCATTCCCCTGCATTTCGAAAGCACGGTCTGGGCCTATAAATCCAACCTGAATTATGTGGGCCGGACGGACCAGTTCACCATGGCTATGTCGATCAAGCCGAAGCAGTAAGCCATGAAGAGGAGCGCCTGTAGCCTGGAACCAACGCGATGACGGCCTATGTCCTTCAGCGTCTGATCCAGAGCGTCCTGGTTCTGCTTGCGGTGTCGGTCGTCGTGTTCTTTGCCGTCTACGGCATCGGAGATCCGATCGAGTTGCTGGTTCCACCGCAGGTGAGTGCCGCTGAGCGCGAGGCGATGATCCGTCGCCTCGGGCTCGACCTGCCAGTGCTGCAGCAGTATCTGGTTTTTCTGGGCAGTGCCCTGAAAGGCGATCTTGGGCGCTCCTTCGTGCATGGCGTACCGGCAGTCGGGCTGATTCTGGCCAGACTGCCGGCCACTTTCGAACTTGTCTTTCTGGCCATGAGCCTGGCGGCGGCTGTCGGGGTGCCGCTGGGCCTTCTGGCCGGGCTCAATTCCGAGAGCCGCGTGAGCCGTAGCATCATGGCCGGAACGGTCCTCGGATTTTCGCTGCCAAGTTTCTGGAAGGGAATGATGCTCGTCCTTCTCTTCAGCGTGGCGCTCGGCTGGCTGCCGACAGCGGGGCGCGGAGAGACGGTATCTGTGTTCGGCATTCAGACGAGCCTGCTCACGCTCGATGGCTTGAAACACCTCATTCTGCCAGCCCTCAACCTTGCCATTCCGAATATGGCATTGATGATAAGGCTCGTCGCCGCAGGAACTTCGGAGGCGATGACGCAGGACTACGTGAAGTACGCGCGCGCTAAAGGAGTTCGCCGCAAACGTATCGTGGGGCGGCACGTTCTGCGCAATATCCTAATTCCAGTCGTCACGGTGGCGGGCATGGAGTTCGGCAGTCTGGTGGCTTTCTCGACGATCACCGAGACGGTCTTCGCCTGGCCCGGCATGGGAAAGCTTCTCATCGACAGCATCTATCAGCTCGACCGTCCGGTGGTGGTCGCCTACGTGATGCTTGCGACCCTGCTTTTCGTTGCTGTGAACTTCCTCGTCGACATTCTATACGCGGCTCTCGATCCGCGCGTGAAGCTGACGGGGGAAATGGCATGACCCCGTCGGAAACGAAGGCGCCGTCTGTCGCTTCCTACGCTGACACGCCTTTGCGAAAGAAGGTCCTGCGCCGAATTCGCAGCCGGCCGACGACACGCGGCGCCGCCATTCTCCTCGGCATTCTTGTTCTTCTGGCTGCGTTCGCGCCCGTCATTGCGCCCCAGAACCCACATGATCTCGCATCGCTGAGCGTGATGGACAATCGCCTCGCGCCGGGCATCCAGGGCATGAACGGAATGACCTATTGGCTCGGTACGGACTCCCAGGGTCGGGACATGCTCAGTGCCATTCTCTATGGCCTTCGCACCAGTCTTCTCGTCGGATTGTCCTCGACCGCCGGAGCCCTCGCCATCGGAATCGCCGCGGGGCTCGTCGCTGCGCAGTTCGGCGGAGCGATCGATGCCGCCATCATGCGGGTCGTGGACTTCATGCTCGGTTTTCCGTCCATTCTCATCGCCCTCGTTCTGCTCGCTTCGATCGGACGAGGGGTGGACAAAGTGATTGTCGCCATCATTCTTGTGCAATGGGCCCAATATGCTCGGCTGATGCGAGCGGCGGCACTCGTCGAGCGGCGCAAGGAATATATCGAGGCGGCGGTCAATTTCGGCCTGCCGACCCGACACATCATGCTGGCTCACCTGTTGCCGAACTCCATCGGGTCGGTCCTCGTCGTCTCGACCATCAGCATCGCCGGGGCAATCACACTCGAGGCGACATTGTCGTTCCTCGGTGTCGGCGTCCCGGTGACCCAGCCGTCGCTCGGTCTCCTGATCGCCAACGGTTTCGAATTTCTTCTCTCCGGCGAATACTGGATCGCGGTCTTCCCTGGCATCGCGCTGGTGCTGCTGATCATATCGCTCAATCTCGTGGGTGATCGCCTGCGACGCAGCTTCAATGTGAGGGGTCCATGACATCGCCTCTGCTTGAAGTCCGCGATCTCAGGACCGTATTCCATGACCTCGCCGGTGCCTGGCCGGCCGTCGATGGGGTCGACCTTGTCATCGACGCCGGCGAGATCGTCGGACTCGTCGGCGAGTCCGGTTCCGGGAAGTCTGTAACCGGTTTCTCGCTGGTCCAGCTGATCGACCCTCCGGGGGAGATTGTTGCGGGCGATGTCATGTTCAAGGGCGAGGATCTCCGGAGCGCTTCCGAGGAGCGCATGCGGAGCCTGCGTGGCAACCGCATCGCCATGATCTTCCAGGATCCGCTGATGACGCTCAATCCCGTGCTAAGCATCGGCGAGCAGATGTGCGAGGCGCTCCTCGAGCATCGTGCCATGGGCAGACAGGAGGCATTGAAAGAGGCCGCACGAGCTCTGTCACGCGTCGGCATTTCGTCTCCGGAGGCACGCCTTAAGCAGTTCCCGCACGAATTTTCGGGCGGGATGCGCCAGAGAGTTGCGATTGCGACCGCACTCTTGAATGAGCCGGACCTGGTTATCGCCGACGAGCCTACCACCGCCCTTGACGTGACAATCCAAAGTCAAATCCTGTTCGAAGTCCAGAAGCTGAGTCGCGAGACCGGCACGGCGGTGCTGTGGATCACGCATGACCTCGCCGTTGTTGCTGAACTCGCCGACCGTGTCGCCGTCATGTATGCAGGGCGCATTGTCGAGACAGGGACCGTGGACGATGTGCTCGATCGACCCCGTCACCCATATACGCTCGGGCTGCTTGGTTCGTCTGCGGCAACGGTGAATCCTGGCGAGCGGCTGAAACAGATCGATGGTGCAGCACCTAGCATCGATGCTCGTCCGAGCGGGTGTCCGTTTCGACCGCGCTGCGAACGAGCGCTCCCGGTTTGTGCCGAGATTGATCCGTCCCCCCGGGCTGACCGTGGCCAGAGCTACCGTTGCCACAATCCAATTCCCGAAGGCAGCGTTCCATGACCGCGCCTCTCTTCGAACTGCGAGGCGTAAAACGGCACTTCCGCGGCAAGTCGACACTTGCTCAGCGGATCCTCACGATGGTCGGGCAGGCGGCTCCGCCGCCCGTCCTGCGGGCCGTCGACGGCGTCGATCTCAGCGTGGAGCGCGGAGAAGTGCTGGGTCTCGTGGGCGAATCCGGCTGCGGCAAGTCGACCCTTGCGCGCATCGCCACCGGCATCCTCAAACCGACAGACGGCGAGGTGGTGTATAACGGACAGCCGGTGGCCGCCCTGAAGGGCAAGGAGCGGCTGGACTTCCTGCTGAAAGTCCAGATGGTCTTTCAGGACCCTTACGCATCCCTTAATCCGCGGATGCAGGTTCGCCAGATCGTTGGCGAGGCCTTGCGCATCCATCGTCTCCTGCCAAAGAACGAAATCGATCCTGCTGTGGACAGGGCGATGACCGAGGTCGGCTTGGATCTCGCCTATCGCAACCGCTACCCGCACCAGTTCTCGGGTGGACAGCGCCAGCGCATCGGCATTGCGCGCGCCCTGGCGGTGAAGCCTGACTTCCTGGTCTGCGATGAGCCGGTTTCCGCGCTCGACGTCTCGATCCAGGCACAGGTCATAAACCTGTTCATGGATGTGCGGGAGAAGCACGGGCTGACCTACCTCTTCGTCAGTCACGACCTGGGAATCGTCCGCCACATCAGCGACCGCGTCGCCATCATGTATCTCGGACGCATTGTCGAGGTCGGACCAGCACAGGCCGTCTTCGCCGAGCCCGCACACCCGTACAGCGCAGCGCTGATCGCGGCGAGTCCGTCGGCGACACGTCGCAAGCGCGCCTTCCAGCCGCTCAAGGGCGAGCTTCCATCCCCCTTGGCGCCGCCAAGCGGCTGCCCGTTTCACCCGCGCTGTGACCACGCGACAGCCGTATGCCGCGAAACCCGCCCCGTTCTCAAGGATATATCCCCCGGACGCAGCGCAGCCTGCCACTTGCACACTTCGGATCAATCATGACGACGACCACGCTCGCGCCCGAAATCGGCCGCACGACACTTCCCTACCTGGACCTGCTCCATCCGGATCGGCCGCTTTCCGTGAACTTCTATCGCCCGGCGGCGCACAGCCCCGACGATCCGGTCATCATCGTCCAGCATGGCATGCTCCGAAATGGCGACGAGTATCGCGACTTTTGGATTCCGGCCGCAGAAAAGCACCGCCTGCTGATTGCCGCTCCAACCTTCTCGAACGAGCAATTTCCAAACGCGGAAGGGTACAACAACGGACTGGTTCTTGGTACCGGCGGAAGCGCCCAGCCCTATGAGAGCTGGATCTACTCTGTGCTGGGACGTGTGTTCGCGGCACTGCGGAGCGGCGGCGTCACGCGAAGGTCCCAGGCGCGTCTGTTCGGCCATTCTGCTGGCGGGCAATTCTCGCACCGCCTGTTGGCCACCCAGGATCACGCGCCGTTCGAAGCGGTGATTGCAGCCAATCCGGGCTGGTATACCTTGCCGACATTGGACCGCGACTTTCCCGAAGGGCTTGGTGGCATCGGACTCGATGACCACCGCCTAGCCCGATGGCTTGCCTATCCGATGCACGTTTTTGCGGGCGATCAGGATATCAGCACGGACGATCCCAATCTCCCTGCGCAGCCGGAAGCCCTGAGGCAGGGACCGACCCGCTACGCCCGCGCTCATTTCGTCTACGATTTCGCCCGGAGGGAAGCCGAACGGCTCGGTCTTCCATTCAACTGGCAACTGATCCGTGTCGCCGGCGTGGGCCATGACGGTGCTGCGATGTCGCGCGCAGCTGCCGCCTACTGGTTTGAAGGTCGCATCCCGCCGGCCGAGGAACTGGTCTCGGAGCAAGCCGCGGCACTGTGATGCAGTGGCACCGGCCACTTACGGGCCCCTCTGCACCTCGGCGTCGACGTCAGCACATGACCGCTTTGAATTTTGGAGTTTGATATGAACGTTCGGAATGAAATTTGGGAGCATGTCGACGCCGCCAAGGAAAGACTCATCGCCCTCAGCGATACAGTCTGGGGGATGCCGGAGGTCTGCTACACTGAGGTCCGGTCGGCGGCGGAGCACACCGCGGAACTCCGTCATCAGGGATTCCGCGTCACCGAGGGGATCGCCGGCATTCCGACAGCCGTCGTCGGGGAGGCTGGGGAGGGCGGGCCTGTTATCGCATTCCTCGGCGAGTTCGATGCGCTTCCCGGCCTGAGCCAGGAGGCCGGCGTCGCCGAGCACCGGCCGATCGAGGCGGGCGGGCACGGGCACGGGTGCGGCCACAACCTTCTCGGCGCAGGCGCCATGCTCGCAGCGGTCGCTCTGAAAAACTGGCTTGCCGAGAAAGGCATTCCGGGACGCGTCCGCTATTACGGATGTCCCGCAGAGGAGGGCGGCGCCGCCAAGGCCTTCATGGTACGCGCCGGCGCCTTCGACGATGCCGACATCGCCATCTCGTGGCATCCCTACAGTTTCTGGGAGGTCGCACCGGCCCTGTCACTCGCCAACACTCGCGCCGACTTCATCTTCACTGGCCGCGCGGCCCACGCGGCAGCCTCTCCGCATCTCGGACGAAGCGCCCTCGACGCGGTGGAACTGATGAATGTGGGCGTGAACTACATGCGCGAGCATATGCCGTCTGAAGCGCGCGTCCATTACGCCCTGCTCGACACGGGCGGCATAGCACCAAACGTGGTCCAGGCTCATGCCCGCGTCCGCTATTCGATCAGGGCCATGGATCTGCCCGGAATGCTGGAGCTCGTCGAGCGGGTTCACAAGATCGCGCAGGGCGCGGCTCTCATGACCGAGACGAGCGTCGAGATGCGCATTGTCAGCGCGGTGTCGAACATCCTCGGCAACGGCCCCCTCGAGCGGGCCCTGCACGGTGCGATGGAGGAACTCGGCCCAACCCCATTCGACGAAGCCGATCGCGCCTTTGCCCGCGAGATTCGCGCGACCTTGTCCGCGCAGGAAATCGCGTCTGTCTACCGGGCGGTCGGCCAAAAGCAGACCGACGCACCGCTCGCGGACTTTCTGATTCCCCTCGATACTCAGCGCAAGCCGATGATTGGCTCGACCGACCTCGGCGACGTAAGCTGGGTAGTGCCGACCGTCCAGGCACACGCGCCGACTGTCGCCATCGGGACACCTTTCCACACATGGCAGGTCGTTGCACAGGGCAAGACACCCGCCGCGCACAAGGCTATGGTTCATGTCGCCAAGGCGATGGCTGCGACAGGTATGGCAGCCGTAACCGATCCTTCTCTGTTGGCAGCGGCAAAAGCCGACCTTGCCGACCGGACTCGCGAGACGCCTTATGCGAGCCCGCTGCGGAAAGGTGTAGAGCCACCGCTCGACATGTCGGTGAACTGACGGATTCGTTTCGGCGTCATGGCCTTGAGCACCCACACTCCGCGGCATCCGATCACTTGATTTCTCGACGGCTCGGAAAGCACCCGTTCAAAGCGCTTTCCGTTTCGCTCCCTATGCGAATTCAGCCGCGCCTGGGACTCTCGAGCTGAAGATTGCGGGCGTGCCGCCGGTATGAACGATGCATGCGGCCTCATCCGTCGGAATATCTCCCCTGGCCACACAGCTGAGCAGCCCAGAAAAGGTTTTTGCGACATAGGTCTGCTCAAGCACGAGAGCTTCGAGCTTTGCGAAGAGACCACTGGCATGAACCGATGCCTCGGTCGGCTGGCCATACCCGGCACCCAATTGGTCCATGTGTATTCGGACGCGGCCGAGCATGTCACGCGTGGGTTCAACTTCGTCTATCCGACCCAAATCCTCGAGGATGGCGCAGATCCGGGCCTCGAGGCCTGCGGCGTCATATTCGACGCTGATGAGATGGATGGTCCAGGGCAGCCCGAGCATGGCCGCACCGAAGATCAATCCCGCCTCCGTGACACCCATGGAGCCCGGGAGAATGATATGGCGAAGATCGAGGCCCACCGCCATGGCCTGCTCGTGAAGTTCCCGGGCCGCGCGGACATAGCCCAGCGCGCCTACCAATGGGTCTCCGACCAGATAGGGGCGGCGCCCGGCGGCGGCGAGTTCTGTGACGGTTCGCCTTGCCAGCATGGCACGCTCTGCCTCCTCCACATTTCCGAGGCACTGGATACGAGCACCCAGCATTTCGGTCAGCAGGCGGTTTCCGTGCGCAGGCAACGGGTCCGGACCGGCATAGAGCACCAGGCACTCAATTCCGAGCTTGGCCGCCGCAGCTGCTGTCAGGCGGACCTGGTTCGAGGCCGCCGCTCCCGCAATCACCAGGATGTCACAACCCTGCTCCTGCGCCTGTCCAAGCCAGAATTCGAGACAGCGCACCTTGTTGCCGCCGAAGGCGAGGGGCATGCAATCGTCCCGCTTCACCCAGAGCTGCGGATGCCCTGCATGCCGCCCCACCCGCGCCATATGCTCCAGGGCAGTTGGACCCGAAAGGAGCGAGCAGCGCGGGAAGGCGTTCAGCATCCGGTCAATCCAGATCGACCGTTCTGGCGGCTCCCACGCGACGCTCGGCCCAGCGTGCAAACCGGAGAACGGGATAGCAGTAGAGGAAGTAGATGAAGGCAATGAGCCCGTAGATGAACAGCACGTCGCGCGGGAACCGCAGGATGGAAACCTCGCCCTGGCGGGTCAGCTCCGAGATACCCACCACCGACAGGATCGCGGTGCTCTTGATGATCATCACGTAGACGCTGCTCATCGGTGGTACGGTAAGCTTCAATGCCTGCGGAATAACGACATACCAGAGGCGTTGGATACGGTTCATTCCGAGTGCGGTCGCTGCTTCCGATTGGCCACGCGGCACGGCCTCGACAGCGCCCTTCACAATTTCCGCTACATAGCTTGACGTATAAACGGAGAGCGCCACGAAAGCTGCCGTGCGTGAGTCCCAGCTCAGCCAGGAAATCCCTGTGTTCGGCAGCACGAAGTAGAATACATAGAGCTGAACGAGGAACGGCGTTCCGCGCAGAACATGGATGTAGATGCCGAAAAGGCTGGTGAGGATCGGCACCCGTTGGCTGCGGACAAGGCCGATGACTGCCCCGATCAGGGATCCTGCCACAATGGCGACGAGAGAGACGTAGAGCGTCTCGAGAAAGCCCTTCCAGAGGAACGGCAGCAGCGACGAGGTGATGGACCAGTAACGTTCGAGCATCGCCTTAGCCTTGCGCGTTCCAGGCGGGGCCCGCCAGCCATTGCCTCACGCCGCGGGACAGCAGGAGGATCATGAGATAGATCAGCAGGTAGCCGGCCGCGATGGTGAGGAAGCTCTCGTTGGGACGCACCCGCTCGCTGTTCAAGAGAATGCCGGCGCTCGTGAACTCGAAGACAGTGATGATGGACAGGAGAGACGTGTCCTTGATGAGAACCGCCGCTTGGCCCAGCAGCGGCGGAAGCGTGTTGGCGAAGGCCTGCGGAAGAACCACGTGGCGCATGCGCTGACCGTAATTCATGCCGACTGCCTTGGCGCCCTCGATCTGTCCGCGGGGAACCGATTCAATGCCAGCGCGGATAATTTCGCCCATATAGGGAGAACTGTTCAGAGTAAGGGCGGCGATCCCAAAATACATGTCGTTCCAGCTCTTCGTGAAGGGCAGAAGCGCAGGAAGACCATAATAGATCAGGTAGATCTGAACGAGGAGCGGGGTCGCGCGGATGAAGGCGACATATCCTTCGACAGGCTTGCGAAGAACCTCGCGGCTCGACAGGAGAGCGAGCGCGACGAACGTGCCGAGCAAAAGCGACAGGACGAGACTGACTCCGGCTGCCGTTAGCGTATTGCCCAGTCCCTCGGCGAAGCGGCCGAGATACTGCACAACGATGCGATAATTGTAGTAGTCAAGGAGCCAAGTCATTAAGGTTTATGGGATTTTTGCCTCGGGGAGGGCGGCCGGTCCATGGACCGGCCGCCTGCGGCTGTGCAGTTTACTTGTGGTCCTTTTCCCAGTCGGTCGAGTTCCACCAGTAGTTCACCTGGTTCTCAAGGCGGCGATCGGCCGTGATCAGCTCCACGTAGTTGTCGAGCCAGAGCTTGAGATGGAAGGCATTGGCTTGCGTGGCGAAAGCGAGGGGCTCGCGGGTAATGACGCCATCCAGGATCTTCAGATTGCCGAACTCGCGCACGAAGTTGGTGACGTTGCCGAGATCGGAAACCGCGCCATCGAGACGGCCGCTCGAAAGCGCCTGGGCTACAGCTGCCGTACCACCGGCGAATTCCTTGAGATTGGCCTTGGGCATGAACTTCTTTACCGCATCGCCATAGGAGCTGGCCTGCGTGGCTCCGATATTGAGGCCGTCCTTGTTGATCTCCTGCCAGGTCTTGTACGGGGCGTCCTTGGGGACGACCGCAACGGTTTCCTGGTAGAACATCGGCCGCGAGAACAGCAACTGCGCGGCGCGCTGCGGGGTCGGGGTCATGTCGGCGGCGATCATGTCGACCTTGCCGGACAGGAGAGCCGGGATCAGGCCCTTCCAGTCATAGTCCTGGAACGTAACCTTCACACCGAGATCTGCCGCCATCATTTTGGCGAGTTCAACCGCGAGACCGGTACGTTCTCCCTTCTTGTCGACGAAGCTGACGGGCGCACCCTGGGTCTGGACGGCGACGCGGAGTTCGCCGCGCTTGAGGATGTCGTCCATCTCATCCGCTTGCGCGACACTCGCGAAGCCGAGGCAGGCTGTCACGGCCGCTATGATCGTGTTGCATAGTTTTCTCATTTGTTTCCCCTCTTATGAGTCGTTTGTCAGAATCCTCCGCAGCCGGTTGGCTCAGAGGATTTGATCAAGGAATGCCCGGGTCCGCTCGTGGGACGGTGATGCAAAGAAGGGGCCGGGCTCTCCCTCTTCCACGATCCGTCCCCCATCCATGAAGACGATTCGATCGGCGACTTCGCGGGCGAAGCCCATCTCGTGTGTCACGACCGCCATGGTCATCCCCTCCGCCGCCAGCTTGCGCATAAGATCCAGGATGCCGCCAACCATTTCCGGATCGAGGGCGGAGGTAGCCTCATCAAACAGCATGATCTTCGGATCCATGGCGAGTGCACGAGCAATCGCGACGCGCTGCTGCTGACCGCCGGACAACTGGCTCGGGTAGTGATTGGCCCGATCCGCAATGCCGACCTTCTCCAAAAGATCGCGAGCTCGAGCGACCGCCTCCTCGCGTGAGCGCTTGCGTACGACCATCTGGGGCAGCACGACGTTGTCCAGCGCCGTTTTGTGTTGGAACAGATTGAAATGTTGGAACACCATTCCGATCTCGGCCCGCAAGCCATTAAGGTCCGTCTTCTTGTCGCTCAGGGAGACCCCATCCACGACAATGCTGCCGGTATCGAAGGTCTCCAATGCGTTCAGGGTGCGCAACAGCGTGCTTTTGCCGGAGCCGGACGGGCCGATGATGACCAGCACCTGGCCCGGCTCGATCGACAAGGACACATTGTCGAGAGCGCGGTGCTCGCTGCGGCCGCGCGCGGAGCGAAATGTTTTCGATACCCGGTCAACGACGACAATGGGGGCTATGGTCATCATGGAGCCTTCAAATCGATCTGAGGTCGGCCTTGGAACGCGCTTGCGGGCCCGGCCGAATGAAAATGTCGTCCGTGTGAGCCCAGCGGAGTTGGACGGTTCAGGCCGTGCATCGGTCTCACCGCGATGCGTGGATTGGACTTCTCCGGGATCATGGAGACGTCCTGGTTTGCGGGAAGATGGCGCGGCACATCCGTCCGTCGGCGCTCGGCATGCAGTGGAAAGGGTGCGCGACAAGGCCTGAGGTGGAATCATAGGGGAGGGCTCCGACCTCAGACGGAGTCCGGGACGGCTCCCCGGGAGCGTTCGAAACAACGAAGCAGCGACCAAGTCCATACTTCGTCAAGAACGAGTGTCCACGGAGGAGAGGTGCGGGCATAGGAATGTACTACACAGGTAGGAAGCAGGCTGGCGTCTTTGGCCGGACGTTGAACACTGGTTTCTGCCTCCCGGCAAGTCAAGCCAACGGGGACCGCATGCAGAAGAAAGGGCGCGTTCCGACCGAGGATAACTAGAAGGAGCCGGTCGGGCCGGTCTTCGGTGAGGCCAAGGCAGCTCTTCCGCCCGCATTCCAGAACAGACGCCGAACTCCTCAATCGAAGCAGGTCAGACCCCGAAATCGGCCGCACGGCCAGCAATGGCTGTCGAGAACGGACGAATCTCCTGCGCAATTGTGAGAGTGCCCTCCGTTGCAAACGATCGGCACCCCGCGGGGCAATTAAAAGTTCGGAACCGTGCCGGAGCTTGACCGTTGATACGCGGCACATCTTGCCAGGGTCCGACCATGATCTTGAGAATCGCCTGGCTTGTTCTTGCGTTGCTCGTATTCGAGCCCGCAGGCGCACAAGCGGGCCCAACCATCAGAGTTGGGTTGCTCAGGTTCGGAACCGTTGCCTGGGAAATCGATACGATCCGACACTTCGGGCTTGATCTTGCCCACGGCATCACCGTCGCACCTGTGGAATTCGCCTCCAATGAGTCGGCCAAGGTCGCGCTCCTCGCGGGCGCAGTGGACCTCATAGTGACCGACTGGCCCTGGGTTGCCCGTCAACGAGGCGAGGGCGAGGCGTTCAGCTTCGTGTCCTACTCGAAGGCCGTCGGCACGCTCATGGTCAAGCCGAATTCCGGCATCAAGAGCCTTGGCGACCTGAAGGGCAAACGGATTGGCGTCGCGGGAGGCCCTCTCGACAAGAGCTGGCTGATTCTCCAGGCTTATGCCCTGAAGGAATTTGGAATTCCGCTGTCCCTCTTGTGCGAGCCTGTTTTCGCTGCGCCGCCGCTGCTGAACGAGGAACTGGCTCGCGGACGCATCGATGCGGTGCTCACCTATTGGCACTATGCCGCCCGCCTGGGGACCTCGGAGGCGACGCCGCTCCTGACCGTGGCGGACATGATGCGTCACCTTGGGATCGGCAGCGATGTACCGATGCTCGGCTATGCCTTCCGCGAAGAATGGGGCACACGCGAAGTGAAGGCTCTTGAGGAATTCCTGGCAGCTTCCCGCGAGGCGAAAACGTTGCTTTCAAGCTCGACGGACGCGTGGATCCGGCTCGCCCCACAGATCGGCACCGATGATCCGGCCGTCCTGGCGGCTTTACAGGTGGGTTTCCGTGCGGGGCTTCCGGGCCGGTGGTCGCAGGCTGATTGGCAGGCCGCGGTAGGACTCTATGATATCCTCGTCAAACTTGGAGGGGAAAAGCTCGTCGGTAGAGCTCGGAACCTCGATCCAAAGACGTTCTGGCCTTCGATGTCCAATTGAGGCTGCTCATGCGCACTGCTGATGTCCGGAGCGGAGGGTGGCAGGGTATCGCATCCCTCCTGCTGTTTCTGGCTCTTTGGCAGATCGGCTCGGTCCTTGGCGGGAGCCGCCTTCTACCCAGTCCGCTCACGGTGCTGGAGGCTTTGGCGGTGGAGACTCGAAGTGGCGCGCTGCCGTATCATCTCGGCGTTACGCTCGCGCGCGTCGGCGTCAGCTTCGCTGTCGCCATGACGCTGGGTGCAGCCCTTGGCATTGTCCTGGGACGTTTGGGATGGCTCGACCGTTGGATTCATCCCTGGCTTGTCATCCTTCTCAATGTGCCTGCGCTTGTTGTGATCGTCCTGACCTATATCTGGCTCGGGCTGGTGGAAACCGCTCTCCTCGTGGCAGTTGCGCTCAACAAGGTTCCCAACGTGGCAGTCACTCTCCGCGAGGGGGCTCGGGCCCTCGACCGTGACTACATGGAAGTGGCGCAGATCTACAGGTTGGGGTTCTGGACGAGCTTGCGCGAGGTAATCGTCCCACAATTGGCGCCCTATTTTCTGGCCGCCGCACGCAACGGTCTTGCACTTATCTGGAAGATTGTGCTCGTGGTCGAGTTGCTCGGACGTTCGAACGGAGTTGGATTCCAGCTCCAGAGCTATTTTCAGCTCTTCGACGTAGCCCGTGTTCTCGCCTACGCGCTCGCTTTTGTCGCCTGTGTGCTTCTCATCGAATGGCTCGTTTTCTCACCCCTGGAGCGGCATGTGGGAGAGTGGCGGCGATGATGCGCATCCGCATCGAGAGGAAAGTCTTCCCGGCGCGATCCGGTGCCCCGGCGCGAACACTGTTCGAGCCGCTGGCGCTCGACCTTGCGGATGGAGAGGTTTGCACCATCGTAGGCCCCTCGGGTGTCGGCAAATCGAGCCTCCTCCAGATTGCTGCCGGTTTGGACCGCGACTTCATCGGGTCGGTTTCAGGGCGTCCGGAGCCGGTCGGTTATCTGTTTCAGTCCCCCCGCCTCATGCCGTGGCGGACGGCCCGGCAAAATCTGGAGCTGGTGATGCCCGGCCAGCCTGAAAAAGCGGGGGAGTGGTTGGCGCGGGTGGGCCTCGGAGGGTCGGAGGATGTTTATCCGCAACGCCTCTCTCTCGGCATGGCACGCCGGGTGGCATTGGCCCGTGCCCTCGCGGTCGGGCCACGGCTCCTCCTGCTGGACGAACCCTTTTCGGCGCTGGACGAGGCGACGGTGAGAGACATGCAGGATCTCCTCGCCGCGGAGATCCGGAAACTTCGGCCAACAATCCTGCTCGTGACCCATCACCGGCATGAGGTGGCCGCTGTTGCGGATCGGATCGTGGCTCTCGAGGGCTCCCCAGCGCGGATCGTCGACGATCAACCTGTCCGACAGCCGAGGGCGGCCGAATGAGGCAGCTCCTGCTTATTCTCTGCCTCATCTACACCTCTCCCGTAATGGCTGAGAACGGCGCAGTGGTCATCGCGGTGGTTACACAGGAGCGCGATCCCGTTCAGCCCGTCTCTCCGCTCGACGCGGACGCGAGGGACGAAGGGCTGGCCGGCGCCCGTCTCGGTATAGCGGACAATGCGACGACGGGCCGCTTTACTGGGCAGCACTTCACACTTGTGGAGCGGATGATCCCGAAGCAGGCAAGCCCGGTCGATGCCATCCGCAGCCTCGCCGCCGAGGGTATCAGGTTCATCGTGGCCGACCTCGACGCACCAGCCCTTCTTGCTGCGGCCTCGGCTTCCGAGGCGCGCGATATGATCATCCTCAACAGCCGTGCGCCCGATGACGACCTGCGCAACGGATCGTGTCGGACCAACGTGCTTCACACCATCCCAAGCCGCTCCATGCTGGCCGATGCCCTGGCACAATACCTGATGACCAAGCGCTGGCGGCGATGGTTCCTGGTGACCGGCAGAAACCCGGGCGACAAGCTTCAGGCCGAAGCCTTTCGTCGCGCGGCCAAGCGCTTTGGCGCAGAGATCGTTGCGGAGAAGGAATGGACCTTCCAGCCCGGGAATGCACGGGTGGATACGGGTCACGTGGCCCTGCAAACCGAGATTCCGGCCTTCACACAGGCTCGCGATCATGATGTGCTCGTCGTGGCGGACGAAAAAAACGAGTTTGGCGACTATCTCCCCGGTCGGACGGCACTGCCGCGTCCGGTTGCCGGAACCCACGGACTCATCGCGACAGGTTGGAGCATGGTCTCCGAGCAATGGGGCGCCGCGCAGCTCCAGGCTCGTTTCGAGAAGCACGCCGGCCGGCGCATGGACGCCGTCGACTATGCTGCCTGGGCAGCGGTGCGGTCCATTGGCGAGGCCGCCATTCGTTCTGGCAGCAGCGACCCGTCTGTCATAGCGGCCTACCTCCGCGGTTCCGACTTCATCCTGTCGGGCTTTAAGGGGCAGGGGCAGACCTTTCGCCCGTGGGACGGACAGATGCGCCAGCCAATCCTGATCGCAGGTCCGCGGCTCCTGGTCTCCGTCTCTCCCCAGGCAGGTTATCTGCATCGGGGCTCGGAGTTGGATACCTTGGGATATGATGGGGAGGAGACCCGATGCAGGCTATGATTCTTGCCGTCATCGGGCTTGCTCTGTTGGGCCAGTCCGCGTCCGCCGAGACCATCTACGTATCGAACGAACAGGACAATACCGTATCGGTGATCGATGGAAATACGCTCACCGTCGTCGGCACCATCCCCGTCGGGAGGCGCCCGCGCGGCATCGGACTGAGCGCAGACAATCGCAAGCTCTATCTCGCCGTTGGGGACGACAACCGCATTGATGTGGTCGATCTGAAATCGCGCAAAGTTGAGACCTTTCTGCCGTCGGGCGAAGATCCAGAGCATTTTGTCATGCATCCAGACGGGCGCCGGCTCTTCGTGGCGAACGAGAATGACAATCTCGTCTCCGTCATCGACGTTCCCTCGGCACGGGTCATTTCCGAGGTCGAAGTCGGCGTGGAACCCGAAGGCATGGGCGCAAGCCCAAATGGCAGCATTGTCGTAGCCACGTCCGAGACAACGAGCATGCTGCACGTGATTGATGCGAAGACGCTCGAACTCATCGACAATGTTCTCGTCGATACCCGCCCGCGCGTCGCCCAGATCTCAGCCGACAACAGGCAGATCTGGGTATCCTCCGAGCTGCGTGGATCCGTATCGGTCTTCGACGCTGGAACGCGCGAGGCTCTGGCGAAGATTTCCTTTGAAGTTCCCGGCGTCTCGCGCGAGCTCGTTCAGGCGGTCGGCATCCAACTCACTCCCGACGGATCGCGCGCTTACGTGGCGCTTGGCCCAGCCAACCGCGTGGCGGAAATCGACGCGAAGACATTCAAGATGCTACGCCTGTACCTGGTCGGCCAACGAGTCTGGCACATCGCGCTTTCGCCCGACGGGAAGCGCCTTTATACGGCGAACGGCAATTCGAACGATGTGTCTGTGATCGACTTGGAAAACCGCGAGGTCGTAAAGACCATCGGTGTTGGCCGCTCTCCCTGGGGCCTCGTGGTAGCGCCGTGACAGCACTCGCGGTCGATAGCCTGAGCCACGGGTTCGGAACGCGCAGGGCTCTCTCGAATGTGGATCTCGTCGTGGAGAGGGGCTCCTTCACCGTCATCCTCGGCCCGAACGGCGCAGGGAAGACCACGCTTATTTCCCTTGTGACCGGCCTCTATCATGCGCAGGCCGGAGATGTCCGCGTCTTCGGGCATTCCATGCGCCGCGATCCGCTTAAGGCTCTTGCTGCCCTTGGTGTCGTTTTTCAGCTTCCGACCTTGGACCTCGATCTCACGGTTGCAGAGAACCTTGCCTACCACGCTGCCTTGCATGGCCTCTCACGCACCGAGGCCGCAGAGCGCGCAGGTGTTGAACTGGGGCGGCTTGGCGTCGGTGAACGAAGGTTCGAAAAGGCGCGTGCCCTGTCCGGGGGCCTGCGCAGGCGCGTCGAGATAGCCCGCGCCCTCATGCATCGGCCGGAGCTCTTGCTCGTCGACGAGGCGACGGCCGGCCTGGACGTTGCCGGGCGGAAGATGCTTCTGCGGCATGTACGCTCCTTGCGCAGCGCAGGTCTGAGTGTGCTCTGGGCCACGCACATGCTCGATGAGATCGAACCTACCGATCAGCTTGTCGTGCTACATGAAGGTACGGTCCGCTGGGCGGGCGAGGCGAGGGGGCTTGCATCCGGGGAAAGCTTCGAAGAGGCGTTCCTACGGCTTACGAGGGCAGGCTCGTGAACATGCGCCATGCGGGCCGGGCATTGATGGGCATCATGCGGCGGGAGGCACTGCGCTTCATCGGGCAGCACGGGCGTTTTGCCGCCGCCATCGTGCGACCGCTCGTATGGCTCGCCATCTTTGCGCCGGGGTCCAAGGCCGTGCTCGGCCTTTCGATCATCCCACCGTACCAGACCTATATTCTCTACGAGGTCTATATCGTCCCGGGGCTTGCCGGTATGATGCTCCTGTTCCACGGCATGCAGAGTTCCCTGTCGATGGTCTATGATCGAGAGATGGGATCGATGCGGGTCCTTCTCACCGCCCCCTTGCCGCGCTGGTGGCTGCTAGGGGCTCGCCTTCTTGCCAGCACGATCACGGTTCTGCCCATCGTTTATTTCTTCCTGTTGCTCGCCCGAGTGTGGGACGTTCGGATCCCGATCCTGGGTTATTTTGCGGCGCTGCCGGCGCTGACTTTGGCGGGCCTGATGCTGGGAGCCTTCGGCCTGGCACTGTCCTCACTGTTTCGCCAGCTCGAAAATTTCGCGGGTGTAATGAATTTCGTCATCTTTCCCATGTTCTTTGCCTCCACGGCCCTCTACCCTCTCTGGCGACTGGAGGAGGTCAGCCCTGTGCTCGCTATGATCGCCTGGGTCAATCCGTTTTCCCATGCTGTAGAACTGATCCGGTTCGCACTTTATCTGCAGTTCGAGCCCGTGGCTCTTGTGATCTGCGTCATTGCCCTTCTTGCCTTTTTCGGCCTTTCTGTCTGGGGTTATGACCCCGGACGCGGCTTCTGGGCCCGCCGCGTCGTGGAATGAGGCGGAACATCGTTTCGGGTCGAAAGTTCCTTTCCGGAACGCATGCCACCGGTGAAGACAATGGCTGAACGGCAAAGCTCGTTGAAGCGGGACTTCCGGATATTTCTTGAACCTGGGTTTATCGTAGCCCTGGCCTTGATCGGCATCTTGGCCGCAGTCGGAGCAGGTATTCTTGTTTATGCCGACAATAAGTATGGCATCCCGCTGAGCGGTTACTGGAAATAGCGTTGTTCATTCCGCGCCGGTGCCGCGCGGCGATCACGAATTCGGGAACTTAGATAAAGCGAGGCGGTTAGAGTCACCGGCGCGATATCGCGCCACGGAGAAGACAAGTGGGCCGGATACTCGCACTTGCTCTGACAGCCCTGCTAGTCCTGTCGCCTCCCTTCTCGGTTCGTGCCCAGAACGCCTCCTCCCCGCGCCCTGCCGCTCCGCCTTTCGCATCCGCTCCTGAGGACGGGCAGTGGACGATTCCTCAGAAGAACTATGCATCTACGCGGTACAGCGACCTGTCCGAGATCAACACGGAAAACGTGAAGAACCTCCAGGTCGCCTTCACGTTCTCTACGGGCGTCAATCGTGGGCAGGAATCGGCGCCGCTCGTCGTCGGTAGCACGATGTACGTGCTCTCTCCCTATCCGAACATTCTTTACGCTCTGGATCTGGCCAGGCCCGGCGCTCCGCTCAAATGGCAGTACAATCCAAAGCCCGCGGCGGCGGCGCAAGGTGTTGCCTGCTGCGACGTGGTTAATCGTGGCCCCACCTTCGCCAACGGGCGGATCTACTTTACCACGCTCGATGCCAACGTGGTCGCCGTGAATGCCGAGACGGGCGAGGAGGTCTGGAAAACCAAGCTCGGGGATATCAACAGGGGCGAGACCATGACGATGGCTCCTCTTGTCGTAAAGGACAAGGTGATTGTCGGCATCTCGGGCGGCGAGTATGGGGTCAGGGGCTGGATCCAGGCTCTGGACGCAAATACGGGGCGAAGTGTCTGGAAGGCCTATCACACCGGTCCCGACCAGGACGTTAAGATTGGTCCGGACTTCAAACCATTCTACGATAGCGACAAGGGCAAGGACCTCGGGCTCACCAGTTGGCCTGCCGACGCCTGGCAGCAGGGCGGCGGTACGGTCTGGGGCTGGATCTCGTACGATCCCGACCTCAATCTGATCTATTACGGCACCGGTAATCCGGGCCCCTGGAACGCCAATCAGCGTCCCGGAGACAACAAGTGGACAGCAGGCATCTTCGCCCGTGACGCCGATACAGGCGAAGCGCGCTGGTTTTACCAGACGGCCCCCCACGATCTCCACGACTGGGACAATATCAACGAGATGATCCTGCTCGACATGGATTGGGAGGGGCAGCCTCGCAAAGTGATCGTGCATCCAGGCCGGACGGGCTTTGTCTATGTCATCGACCGGATCACAGGGGAAGTCCTCTCTGCCAAGCCCTTTCATGCCCTGACTGCAGTGACGGGGGTCGATCTCAAGAGCGGCCGGATCCAATACAATTCCGATAAGGAGCCCGTGAATAACCGCGTCGTGCGTGACATCTGCCCCACCGCGCCGGGCTCGAAGGACTGGAATCCGAGCACGTTCTCGCACAAGACCGGCATTCTCTACATCCCGCACATGAACATGTGCATGGACTGGGAGAGTACGGAGCCGAACTACATCGCCGGGACGCCGTATGTTGGCGCTGAAGTTCGCATGTATCCCGGCCCCGGCGGACATATGGGCGAATTCTCGGCCTGGGATATCAAGGCGGGCAAGGAGCTCTGGACCATCAACGAGCGCTTTCCCTTGTGGAGCGGAGCGATCTCGGCTGCTGGCGACGTGGTCTTCTACGGCAACATGGAGGGCTGGTTCAAAGCCGTCCACGCCCGTACGGGAGAGGTCCTGTGGCAGTTCAAAACCGAATCCGGGATCGTCGGGCAGCCGACGACCTATCGCGGGCCCGACGGCAAGCAGTATGTCGCCATCCTGTCCGGGGTCGGAGGTTGGGCAGGAGCGATCGTCGCCGGCGACCTCGATCCTCGCGATGGCACGGCTGCGAAAGGCTTCGTGAACGCCATGCGCGACCTGAAGAACGTTACGACCAAGGGAGGAACGCTCTATGTGTTCAAGCTCCCTTAAGGCAATCGCTTTTGCGGCCCTCTTCATCATCTCCGGCGGAACCCACGCCCGAGAGCTGCGCGTCTGCGCCGATCCGAACAACCTGCCGTTCTCCAATGAGGCAGGGGAGGGGTTCGAGAACAAGATCGTCAACCTGATTGCCGAAGAGCTCGGCGCGGAGGTGCGATATACATGGTGGGCTCAGCGCCGCGGCTTTCTTCGCAACACGCTCAAGGCCGAAGCATGCGATTTGGTCCCAGGTCTTCCCGCCAACCTTGAGGGTGTACGCACTACGGCACCCTATTACCGCTCATCCTATGTGTTCGTGACCCGTGCCGATGGTCCGGACGTAACCTCGTTCAACGACCCCATCCTGCGCCAGGTCAAAATCGGCGTTCACCTCATCGGCGACGACGGGTCGAACACGCCGCCGGCCCATGCGCTGGCACGGCGCGGCATCATCGAGAACGTACGCGGCTACATGATCTACGGCGACTATACGGAGCCGAACCCGCCCGCGCGAATTCTGAATGCCTTGGCTGCACACGAGATCGAGGTAGCTGTGGTCTGGGGACCTCTCGGCGGCTACTTTGCCGCTCGCGAGGCGGCACCGCTCAAGGTCACACCGGTGCGGCCCGCCTTCGACGGGCCTCGGCTTCCGATGGTCTTCGACATCTCGATGGCCGTCCGCAAGGAGGATGAGGCGCTCCGCCAGGACGTCGATGCGGCCCTCGCACGCCGAAAGGCCGACATCGACGCCATCCTTTCCTCCTATGGCGTGCCGCGCCTCGACCGCGGCCTGAAGCAGGTAGGGGCCGCGCCATGAAACGTGTGTCGATCATCTTCCTGACGGCGCTGGCCCTCGCCGCGTGTGAGCGAGAAGATCGAGAGTACCGATCCAACCCCGTCTCGACTGAAACCGATGAGAAGATTGCCCTGGTTCCTCTGTCGCCCGGACCAAGCGGACCGAACGAGTCCCGGTCGGGGATCGGCAAGCAATACGAAGATAACGCGTATCACATCTCGCAGGGCCAGCGACTCTACGCCTGGTTCAACTGCAACGGCTGCCATGCCAACGGCGGTGGCGACTCCGGGCCGGCACTGATGGACGATCGCTGGATCTATGGCGGTCAGATCGAGAATATTGCGCAGACGATCCGGGAAGGCCGTCCGAACGGCATGCCATCGTTCCGCGGCAAAATTCCGGACGACCAGATCTGGCAGATCGCAGCCTATATCCGTTCCATGGGCCGCAATGTCCCGAAGGCGGCAGCGCCCGGCCGCAAGGACGACATGAGCCCGGGACCCGCCGAGCAGCGCCGCCCGCCCGGGGAGGTCGTCAATGGAGGGCAGCCGTCTCCTTCAGGTCAGACGCCGCAATGAGGCCGTCATGAAAAGAACTGGCCCATTCCTTCTGCTCCTGAGCATTGCTCTCGGTGGCTGCCGGGGATGGCAGTCGGCTCTCGATGCGCACGGACCCACTGCCCGAACTCTTGCGGACATGTTCTGGATTTTCCTCGCCGTGCTCGCCACCGTCTGGGCTCTTACCATGGCGGCCCTCCTCCTGTCGTTGCGCAGGAGGCGCGCGGTGGGCGCAGACCCTCTCGAAACCAATCGAACTACCGAGCGGCGGATGACGGTCACTGTCTCCGTCGGGGTGGGATTCACGGCCCTGACCGTCCTGGCCCTGACCGGCCTCAGCTATGGAGGCCAGAAGGCTCTCTTTTCGCGCAGAGAAGGCGCCATGACGCTGGCCGTCACTGGGCAACAATGGTGGTGGCAGATCACCTATGAGGATCCGCAGCCGAGCCGTTCCTTCACCACGGCCAACGAGATCCATATTCCCGTGGGCGAGCCGGTTCTGATCAAACTCGAGGCCGCGGATGTGATTCACTCGTTCTGGATTCCGAACCTGACGGGCAAGATGGACGCGATCCCCGGCCGGCAGAACCAAATTCAGATCCAGGCCGACCGTCCGGGTATCTTCAGAGGACAATGCGCGGAATTCTGCGGCTTGCAGCACGCCCATATGGGCGTGCTCATCATCGCGGAGTCCAAGGAGGACTTCGAACGTTGGAGGGACCATCAGGTCTCCTCCGCGCTTCCGCCCGGCGATCCCGAGCGCCAACGCGGCATGGAGATCTTCCTCTCCCGGCCATGCGTCATGTGCCATCAGATCCGCGGAACGGATGCCGGCGGCAAGGTCGCGCCGGATCTCACCCATGTCGGAAGCCGCCGGTACATCGGAGCGGGCACGCTTGAGACAACGCGTGGCAATATCGCCGCCTGGATCATCGATCCTCATGGCGTCAAGCCGGGAGTGAACATGCCGACAATCCAGCTCGACCCCGACGAGGTCCAGCCTCTCGCGACATACCTGGAGAGTTTGAAGTGACCCGGGCTGTCACTCCTGCCGGCCTCGACGCGGTTCCCGGAAGCGCGGGCCTCGCCACGGGCGAGCGCGGAGGGTTCCCCGGCGTCCACAGCGAAGCGGATATTCCGCCGAGCCCATACGAGTTGCGCGACGATCGGGTGGACGGGCCCGAACTTTCGGCACGGCTGGCCAAGACCTGGGGCACGTCCAAGGGTCTCGTCGGTGCGCTATCGACAGTCGATCATAAAATCATCGGTCGGCGCTACATCATCACTGCGATCTTTTTCCTGTTCCTGGCGGGTCTTTCCGCCATCGCCATGCGAATGCAGCTGGCTCAGCCCGGGAACACCCTGATCGGGCCCGATCTCTACAACCAGCTGTTCACCATGCACGGCACGACGATGATGTTTCTCTTCGGCGTGCCCATCGGCGAGGCCTTTGCGGTCTACCTTGTGCCCCTCATGGTCGGCACGAGAAACATCGCCTTTCCAAGGCTGAACGCCTTCTCTTACTATGTCTACCTGTTCGGCGGCGCGCTGGTTTGGATCGCGTTCATGCTGAATATCGGGCCCGACGTAGGCTGGTTCGCCTATGTTCCGCTGTCCGGCCCGGAATTCTCGCCCGGCAAGCGGGCCGATTTCTGGGCGCAGATGATTACCTTCACGGAAGTCGCAGGAATTGCAGTTGCGATCGAGGTGGTCGTGACAGTCTTCAAACTGCGGGCGCCGGGCATGACCCTGGACAGGATTCCGCTGTTCGTCTGGGCAGAGCTCGTCAACGCGTTCATGATCATCTTCGCCTTGCCCGCGGTCGTGACGGCGTCCGCCATGCTGATCATGGACCGACTTATCGGAACCCACTTCTTCAATCCGGCAGAGGGCGGCGACGCGCTGCTGTTCCAGCACCTGTTCTGGTTCTTCGGCCACCCGGAGGTCTACATTATCTTCCTGCCGGCGACCGGCTGGGTATCGACGATCGTCGTGACGTTCTCGCGTCGCTCGGCCTTCGGATACATTCCCATCGTTCTATCGCTCGTTGCGACAGGATTCCTCTCATTCGGTCTTTGGGTGCACCATATGTTCACCACAGGCCTGCCGCAGCTGGGTGCTAGCTTCTTCACGGCATCCAGCATGCTTATCGCCATTCCGAATGGCATTCAGATCTTCTGTTGGATCGCAACACTCTGGGACGGGCGTCCGGTGTTTCGCACACCGCTGCTGTTCGTGATCGGTTTCTTCTTCATCTTCGTGGCGGGAGGCCTATCAGGGCTCATGCTTGCCTCAGTGCCCCTCGACACCCAGGTCCACGATACGTTCTTTGTCGTTGCGCATTTCCATTATGTGCTTGTTGGCGGCAACGTTTTTCCTCTGCTCGGAGCGGTCTATTATTGGTTCCCGAAATTCACCGGCCGCATGATGAGCGAGCGGCTGGGCAGGTGGCACTTCTGGCTCGCCTTCATCGGGTTCAACGTGGCCTTCTTCCCCATGCACATCACGGGGTTGATGGGGATGCCGCGGCGGGTCTACACCTATCTGCCGGAGATGGGATGGGGCAACCTCAACCTGCTCTCGACCATCGGCGCTGTGCTGTTCGCCGCAAGCTTTCTCCTGTTCCTCTACAACATCGTCACGAGTGCGCGCCGCGGGCCCATAGCGGGGCCCAATCCATGGGATGCAGGCACACTCGAGTGGGCCGCGGCCTCTCCGCCGCTGCCACAGAATTTCGACCGTATCCCCGTCGTGACGAACCACGAGCCTCTCTGGGCCAATCGGGAGAGCCTGCCCGTCGTGGCCGGGCTGAGCGTCGACAAGCGCGAGCAGATCGTCTCCACGCTGACGAGCGGGCAAGCTGACCTTAGGGAAGGATCGCCCGATCCGTCCATCTGGCCATTCATTGCCGCGGTTGCAACCACGGTCCTGTTCATCGGTTCGATGTTCACCCCATGGGCCGTCGTATGGGGCAGCCTGCCGCTTGCCGTTGCCTTGATGGGTTGGTTCTGGCCGAAAACAAGCACCGAGGACGAGAGATGACGGCGAGCTTCCCGATACCCCGTCCAGAGGGAACATTGCTGCCTCATCGGGCCGTGATGAACGCCAGGCACATGCCGAGCTACTCCCATGGCCATCGCAGTCCGATTTGGTGGGGAACCCTCGGCTTCGTTGCCGCCGAGGGAATGGGCTTCGTCATGGTGGTCGGGGCTTATTTCTATCTGGTCTTCATCAACGGGAATTGGCCGCTCAGTACCCCCCCGCCGGATCTGCTCTGGTCGAGCTTGTTCACGGTACTCATGCTTGTCAGCAGCTGGCCGAACTCCCTGGCGAAGAGAAGCGGCGAGGGGGAGGACCTCGCTGGATCACGCCGATACCTCGTCATTATGAGCGTCATAGGGATTGCTCTTCTGGGTCTCCGCGCCATGGAGTTCGGCGTCCTTCACGTGCGCTGGGACCAGAATGCCTATGGCTCGATCCTCTGGGTGCTTCTCGGCCTGCATACACTGCACTTGGTCACCGATCTCGGTGACACGGTCGTTCTTACGGTCCTGATGTTCACTCGCCATGGGCATGGCAAGCGCTTCTCGGACGTGGGGGACAACGCCTTCTACTGGTATTTCGTCGTCGTCGCATGGGCGCCAATTTACGTCATCGTCTACTGGTTCCCGAGGTGGTGAGGCAATGGCAGGTTGGATCTCCAGGGGCCTTCCGTCTGCAGGCATCTATGCCGGGCCAATGGCGTGGCTTGTCAGTACCCAGGTGAACTACGCCTTGGTGCCCTGGGTTTGCGCCCATCAGGTGCCTGTCATTCCGATCACAGCGCTCATCCTGGCCCTGCTAACCCTCTTTGGCGGCTTTCTTTCCTGGCGTGCCTACACGACCGCCATGCCAGCGCACCAGCCGGATTCGGCTCGGGGAGGGCGCCCGCAGCAATTCGTCGCCCTGATGGGCATTGCGATTGCCCTCCTGTTCGCGACCGTCATTCTGATCCATGGCGCCGCAGGGCTCGTTTTCCATGGATGCGAGCGATGAGAATTCTGGCAACGATCCTCATTTGTCTTGCAGCGGGTGAAGCGCAGGCTCATGCGACGGACGGGCATTGGCTCGACGCGACCTGGACCTGGAACCCTCTGGTCACGCTCCCGCTCACGCTCTCCGGCGGCCTCTATCTGGCCGGCGTCATGCGCCTATGGCGACGCGCCGGGGCAGGGCGGGGCGTCCGGATCTGGCAGACGGCATGCTTTGCTCTGGGGTGGCTGTTCCTGGTCCTAGCTCTCGTCGCCCCGCTACATTGGCTCGGAGAGCGCCTGTTCGTCGCTCACATGATCGAACACGAAATCCTCATGACGGCCGCTGCGCCGCTTCTCGTCATCGGACGCCCCGTCGCCATGCTTTGGGCATTTCCTGCCCGTGCGCGGCGCCGCATCGGAGGAGCAATGCAAATCCCGGCGCTGACGCGTACATGGGCGTGGCTCACCAACCCTCCCATTGCGACGGTGTTCCATGGCCTCGCATTCTGGGTCTGGCACGTTCCGCCGCTCTACGAGGCGGCGCTGGAGGATTCCTGGATCCACTCGTTGCAGCATCTCAGTTTCTTCGTCACGGCCTTGCTGTTCTGGCGCGCATTGCTGCAGGCGCGCGAGGGTCAGCGCTCCTACGGCGCGGCGGTATTCTACCTGTTCGCCACGTCGCTCCATACCGGCTTCCTTGGTATCCTGCTCGCTTTGCTTCGGCACCCGATCTACCCGGCACAGACGGCAACGGCGGCAGAATGGGGACTGACGCCTCTCGAGGACCAGCAGCTCGCGGGACTCGTGATGTGGATCCCTGCCAGTATCGTCTATATGGGAGCTGCCCTGGTCCTCGCGGGCCTTTGGATCGCCGGCTCGGGATCGCGCAACTCCGGCGGAGGCGGCCATGCGTATGCGCGCTAGGACGTTCGCCCCTATGGCCGTGACGCTCCTCCTGGGTCTGGCAGGCGCCGCGCTCGGACTTGGGCGACGGCCATTGCGCTCGCGATCGACGTTCTCCCGTCGCTCGGATTTCAACCCGACCGATCATCTCGCAGGCATCCGTATCCCGCAGGCGAGCCGGCTTCGACCCGGTGCCATCTATGTCGGCCTTGCCGTCGTTTTGCTTGCCGCCGCGGGGATCTATGCGGGCTATCAGATGAAGTTTGCCCGCGAGGCTCGGCTCCGCGCCATCGCCCTGACCGCGGGCGATCCGGATCTCGGCCGCCATCTGGCACAGCGCTATGGCTGTGCCGGCTGCCATACCATTCCAGGTGTTCCGGGCAGCCAAGGAAAGGTTGGGCCGTCGCTCGAGGGCTTCGCGGGCCGGGTCTATATCGGCGGCGTTGCGGCTAACTCTCCGAGTAACCTGGTCCAATGGATCGAGGATCCGCGTTCCATCGACCCGAAGACGGCCATGCCCAATACGGGCATTTCCCGGACAGAAGCGAGGCATGTCGCTGCGTATCTCTACACGTTGCGCTGATGGCGCGGCACCGATGGAGGTCAAGCCATTGCGCTTGGCAGTCTCATGCATCGCCACGCACTGGCCAATATGCGCCACAGGTCGGAACGGACGCCGGAGGACAGCCGGAACGGAGCTCACGCGCTATCCAAATCGTCTTCGGATTTGGGACTGCATGACATCCCGACCCGAGGGTCATGTTTTAGGTTCCATAATATATCTTATGCGAATTTCATTTGTTGGACACAGAGCACGTGAGACCAGGATGATCGGTCACGATCTGCTGCCGACCTCCCCTGGCTTGTCACTCGCAGATTCGATAGCGGTCGCTCGAACCGTGGACCAGTATGTCAACATGGAGATGGTCCGCATGGGACGGATCGGATCCCGGTCCGAGGATGGTCGTGAACCAGCCGCAGGCGGCTTTGCGCAGGGCTGCGATGGTGCCGGCGCGACCCTCGTCCCCGGCATCCGCCTTGATGCCAAGCTTCGACCCGTCGGCGAGTTCGAAGGCGGAGATGTCGATCGCGCGACCCTCGGCATGGGCCGAGAGCTTGCCGGTTGCGGAGCGGTTTCGGTTCCGGCACTCGAAACCAGGCCCGGTTCGCACGGCCTCCAATCTGCTTCCCAGGCGGCCTGCGATCACCGGGGCGACGAGGTTTCCAAGCCATTCGCCGAGGTTCTCAGCAAACGCACAGGCCAGGATGGGCTTCTCCTTCAGCACGATGCTCTTTTCGGATTGGCGCTGGATCGGGACCGACAGCAGGCGGACTGGGTTGTCGATCCGGCAGAGTCCGTTTTCCGTCTTCGGGGTCTCCGCAGGCTCCACGCCAAACCCGGCCTTGCGCAGACGCTCCAGGCAGGCGCCGGCTCCATTTTGGGAAGTTTCAGAGGCTGTTGCCGGCACAGATTCGGACGCCGCCGGTGCCGAGGGTGCCTCAGAGCCCACGTTTGGCGGACGGGGAGGCGGAAGAGGAACTTCCTCGGAGGCCTCGGCCGCAGGGAAAAGCGTGAGGGCTATCAAGGCGCCGCACAGGGCAGAAATTCGCCCTCCCCGGCTTGGATCGGTTTGGTGTCTCATCAGGTTGTTTATAGGTCGGTCATGCCGGATCTCGACCCGAACGCACGCCGAAAAGGTTCGGCGAAAACGGAATCGCCACGTGAAGAACATCGATCAGGTCTTTGATCAATTGAGGAAATCGCCGTTTCGAAGTCGGTTTCATCTCGGCGCCAAGGAGCGGGCCTATCTGGACGAGAAGGGTCTCGACCGTGTGCTCGGCCATGCCAGGGATTTCATCGACAAACGCATCGCGCCATCCCATCCGGAAAGGGATGGCAAACAGACTCCATTCCGCGGGCACCCTGTCTTTGTCGCGCAGCATGCGACGGGGACCTGTTGCCGCTCGTGTCTTGAGAAATGGCATGGGATCAGTCGCGGACGTGCTCTCAATTCCCAGGAAAAGGACTATGTCGCCGCCGTTCTGGAGCGATGGATCCGCGCCGAAAGTGCAGAATGGCAGGGCCTCGTCCCCCCGAAGCCGGGGCCCTGAAGTATCCCGGCCGCCACAGGCATACCCGACCCTCGCCAGCCGATGGTTGATCGTCGCGACCAAAGAGCCTTAAGCAGAAGAATGACCCTGCGCGATTTCTCCCTGATGCTTCTCGTCTGCTTCACGTGGGCAGCACACACCATCGTCAGCAAGATCGTGGTATCGGGCATGGAGATCCCGCCCCTGTTCTACGCCGCCATCCGGTATGGAATCGTGGCTCTCGTCGCCGTGCCATGGCTGCTCCCAGTGCCGAGGCCGCGATGGCGCATGGCGGTCGTTGGCTTTCTGATGGGCGGTGGCGGCTTTGCCCTGTTCTTTCTCGGCATCAAGACTGCAACGCCGTCGAGCGCCGCCATCGTGAGCCAGCTCGGACTGCCGATGACAGCTCTCCTGTCCGTCCTCATGCTGGGTGAGACGATTCACTGGAAGCGCGGCATCGGGATCGCATTGGCGTTTCTCGGCGGCCTGATCGTCATGTGGAATCCGAACGAACGCTTTCCCATTTCGGGCGGACTGGCTTTTATCCTCGGCTCCGCATTCGTCGCGTCCCTTGCGGCGGTCATGATGAAGCAGATCAAGGGGGTGAAGCCCCTGCAGTTCCAGGCCTGGGTAGGCGTGGCCTCGGCGATCCCCCTTGCCTTTCTCTCGATGGGACTCGAGTCGGGGCAGGCCGTGCAGGCCATGCACGCGGGCTGGCCCTTCGTGATGGCTGTGCTGTTCTCAGCCCTCGTCGTGTCGCTCCTCGGCCACACGATCTATTACGACCTGATCCGGAAATACCCGGCCAATCTCATTGCGCCCCTTCTCATCATGAATCCGCTGATGACGGTGGTACTTGGGATTCTCATCACAGGCGACCGCTTCGACCTACGCATGGCACTGGGAACCGCCCTCGCCCTCTGCGGAGTTTTGATTATCACCCTGAGCGGAAGCCGGCTGATGCCGCTGACCGCAATCATTTCTAAATATTTCCGCTGATGGGCATCAGGGCATAAACAGAGCGCGTAGCCCGGCCCATTACACGACGATCATTGGACAGGTGGACGACATCATGAAGCCCTCCCGAGATATTTCGGGCCTCCTCGACATCATGGCCGCCCTGCGGACCCCGGGCACCGGCTGTCCATGGGATCTCGCACAGACATTTGCTTCCATCACTCCCTACACGGTCGAAGAGGCCTATGAGGTGGTCGACGCCATTGAACGTGGGGACCTGACCGACCTTAAGGAGGAACTCGGCGATCTGCTGCTACAGGTGGTTTTCCATGCCCGTATGGCGGAGGAGCAGGGAGCTTTCGCCTTCCCGGACGTGGTCGAAGCCATTACCCGAAAGCTGATCCGCCGCCACCCGCACGTGTTTGGCAATGCAAGGGATCTGAGCCCGGCCGAGGTCAAGAGACTGTGGGATGACATCAAGCGCGAAGAAAAGGCGGAGCGGGCGGCAGAGCGGGCGCGCCTGGGTGCTTCCACGGACGCAGGCAACGAAGGGTTCCTCGGCGGGATTCCGAGCGCCCTGCCCGCCTTGACGCGGGCTCAGAAACTTACCGCAAAGGCGGCAAAGGTTGGGTTCGACTGGCCCGAGGCGGAGCAGGTAATCGACAAGATTCATGAGGAGCTGGAGGAGGTCAAGGACGCGGCTGCTTCCGGCCAGACGGAGCGTATCGAGGACGAAATCGGCGACCTCATATTCGCCGTCACCAACCTGGCCCGGCACTACGGAGTCGATCCAGAGATGGCGCTCCGGCGGACGAATGCCAAATTTGAACGGCGTTTTCGGGCTATCGAGAAGTCCCTGACGGGCCGGAACAGAACCCTCGACGAAGCGACTCTCGATGAGATGGAAGCACTCTGGATTGCTGCCAAACAGGATGAACGCCGCTCCGGCAGTGCGTCATAGAACCTTTGCCTGAGGGAACCGGTTCAAGAACCTGGGCTCCTTGCCGGCGACAAGGCGCACCTGAAGGATCGAGTGGCCGCTATCCGTCGTCTGGCGGTTCAGAATTTCCGTATTCTCGTGAAGCCAGGCCAGACCCTGACCGTCCTCCGGCGCAACATCCACCTCGTAGCTCGAACGCCCTGCTGCAAGGTGCTCCTCGATGGCGGCAAGGAGTTCCGGGATGCCCTCCCCGGTCAGGGCGGAAATCAGAATCGGCCGCCCATCTCCCCGAGTCCGGTGGGAGGATGTTTCCAGCCGCTGCCGGTCGCTCGGGGAGAGGAGGTCCGCCTTATTCCAGACCTCAACCACCCGCCTGGTATCGTCGGGATCAATTCCCAGTTCCCGCAGGACGAGGGCCACGTCGTCGGCCTGGGCTTCAGCCTCTCCATGGGAAACGTCGCGCACATGGAGCAGGATATCAGCCTCGATCACATCCTCCAGGGTCGCGCGAAAAGCCGCGACGAGCATGGTCGGCAGATCCGAGATAAAACCGACCGTGTCGGAGAGAATTGCCTTCTCCCCGTGTGGCAGATCGATGGCGCGGGACGTTGGGTCGAGGGTTGCGAAGAGCATGTTTTCGGCCAGGACCTCTGCCGCCGTCAAACGGTTGAACAGGGTCGACTTGCCGGCATTGGTGTATCCGACCAGGGCGACGATGGGATAAGGCACACGTCTGCGGCTGGCCCTGTGGAGGGAGCGCGTCTTGACGACGGTTTCGAGGTCGCGCTCGATCCGGGTCATGCGCTCCTGGATCATGCGGCGGTCGGCCTCGATCTGCGTCTCGCCCGGGCCGCCGAGGAAGCCGAAGCCACCGCGCTGGCGCTCCAGATGGGTCCAGGAGCGGACCAGCCGCCCCTTCTGATAGGACAGATGCGCGAGTTCGACTTGAAGGGTGCCTTCCTTCGTCCTGGCCCGGCGCCCGAAGATTTCGAGGATGAGGCCGGTCCGGTCGATCACCTTGGCGCCCCAGGCTTTTTCGAGGTTCCGTTGCTGGACTGGGCTCAGAGCGCAATCCATCACCACGAGGCCGATTTCCTCTGCCCTGATCAACCCGGCGAGCTCTTCGACCTTTCCGCTGCCGATATACGTCGCCGGTCTCAGCGCAGCGAGAGGAGCGATAAGCGAATCGACGATGTGAAGGTCTATCGCGCCGGCAAGGCCGGCGGCCTCGTCGAGTCGCGCTTCGGGGGGACGCGGATTGCTCTCCGCGTCGCCGTGTTCCGTCCCACTGGCCCACCTGCGCCGTCGCGTGAGATAGGGGCCGACAACAAGGGTCCGTGTCCCGGCCGCGACCTCCTTTTCGGGCTCGGCGAGCTGCGCCAGGCGCTGTTCACCCGGGGAAATGGGTTCTGTCACCTCAAGCCTTTTCGCTGGCCTCGTCGATCTGATCGAAGAGTTGAACAGGCTGCCCCGGCATAATTGTGGAGATGGCGTGTTTATAAACCAGCTGCGAGTGGCCATCCCTGCGCAGAAGAACGCAGAAATTATCGAACCAGGTGACCACCCCCTGGAGTTTCACGCCATTCACGAGAAAGATCGTAAGAGGTATTTTGTTCTTCCTGACGTAATTGAGGAAGGTGTCCTGAAGGTTCTGCGTGCGATCGCCCGCCATTGAAGTTGCCTCGTCAGCCCATCGCCGCCGATCTTGGCTATGGGGCCGCCACTATATGATTGTCCGCCTTGGGAGCGGTGGTCGACCGGCCTGCTTATTACAGGGCGAACCATAAGGTTAAGCAAGAGGTCTCCCTCTTCTTATCTGACCTCTCGACGCAATTTCTCGTGGATCGTTGCTTATCCGCCGATACCGAGTGACTTGAGCTTTCGGTGGAGGGCGGACCGCTCCATGCCGATAAATTCCGCCGTACGGGAGATATTGCCGCTGAATCTCGCAATCTGGGCAAGAAGATATTCCCGCTCGAAGATCTCCCGGGCTTCCCGAAGAGGGAGGCTCATGAGCTTCTCGCCCCCCGCCCCGCCTGGTGTCGAGGGAACGAGGGTTCCGATCTCAGATGGCAGCATGTCCGCCGTCACGGCCGCCTCGGGATCACCGGCGGTGAGAATCATCAGGCGCTCGACGTTGTTGCGCAACTGACGGACATTGCCGGGCCAGTCGTGGGACTGGAGGACTGCCATGGCATCATCGGCGATCCGACGCTTCGGGAGGCCGGTCGTCACCGAGATCTGGTCCATGAAGAACTCGATCAGCTCCGGCACATCCTCCCGGCGCTCCGCAAGGGATGGGACCCTGATCGGAACGACGCTGAGCCGGTGGAACAGGTCCTCACGCAGGCGGCCGGAGGCGATTTCACCCGGCAGGTCACGGCTTGAGGACGAAATGATCCGCACATCCACGTGGACACGGGTCGAGCCCCCAACGCGCTGGAAGTTCTGATCAACGAGGACCCGCAAAATCCGGTTTTGCGTCTCGCGGGGCATGTCGGCGATTTCATCGATGTAGAGGGTCCCGCCATGGGCCTCTTCGAGAGCCCCTACCCTCCGGCCGCGGCCGTCCTCGCCCTCCATGCCGAAAAGCTCCGCCTCCATGTTCTCCGGCGTGATCGTCGCAGCCGAAAGGACGACGAAGGGGCCGTTCGCCCGCGTGGAGAGCCCGTGGATCGTCCTCGCGGTCAGCTCCTTGCCCGAACCCGGCGCGCCTGTGACCAGGATGCGCGCGTTCGTCGGCGCTGCGCGCTCCACGGATTGGCGCAACTGGTTGATGGCGACGGAATGTCCTGCGATGCGGCTCGCCTGAACCGAACGGGCGCGAAGGTCGCGCACCTCCCGCTTGAGTCGCGAGGCCTCGAGCGCCCTCTCGGCAACAAGCAGCAGCCGGTCTGCCTTGAAGGGCTTTTCGATGAAGTCGTAGGCGCCCGCCTTGATGGCAGACACGGCTGTTTCGATATTGCCGTGTCCTGAAATCATGACGACGGGCAGGTCGGGATGCTGTTGCTTGATCAGATCCAGGACCTGCAATCCATCAAGGCGGCTGCCCTGCAGCCAGATGTCCAGGAACACGAGGTGAGGCCGGCGTGATTCGATGCAGGCGAGCGCATCGTCGGAGCCGCCTGCCGTACGCGTGCGGTGTCCCTCATCCTCCAGGATACCCGCGACGAGTTCCCGGATATCGGCTTCGTCGTCGACGACGAGAATGTCAGCACTCATAAGCCAGCCCCCCGAGAATCCGCCCGGGCGGCCCCAACCGAAGTCTCTTCCACTGCAACATGTTTCGTTTTTGGTATCCACATTCGAACCTGTCCACCCCTTCCATGCGGGTTATCGACAAGCTCCATGCCGCCGCCATGCTCTTCCAGAATCTTCGCCACGATTGGAAGTCCAAGTCCTGTTCCGCCCTCGCGGGTCGTCATGTAGGGCTCCAAAAGCCGTTGCCGACCCTCGACAGGAAACCCCTTGCCGTTGTCCGTTACCGCGAGGATCAGGTAGGCCGGATGCGTGTCGTCCAGAAGAACGGAGATTCGTCCCTCGCCGCGCTCGTTCTCCGGAATGGCGGCGATCGCCTCAGTCGCGTTCTTGACGATGTTCGTGACGGCCTGCGACAGAAGACGCCGGTCGAACGGCGCAACGACCGGCCTTGCCGGCAATTCGTCCACGAATTGGATTTCCGGATGGGCGATGCGCATCATGAACACCACCTGCCGGATCGTCTCGACCAGGTCTTCCTCGTCGATGGTGGGCTTCGGCATTCGCGCGAAGGACGAGAACTCGTCGACCATGCGCTTGATATCGTCCACCTGCCGCACGATGGTGGCTGTGCATTGGTCGAATACGTCCCGATCCGTCGTGATCACCTTGCCGTATTTCCGGCGGATACGCTCGGCCGACAGCTGGATCGGAGTCAGCGGGTTCTTGATTTCATGGGCGATGCGGCGCGCCACGTCCGCCCAGGCCGAAGTCCGCTGCGCCGATACGAGATCCGTGATGTCGTCGAGGGTCACCACCAGTTCGCGCTCGTCGCTTCGGATCGTCTCGCTCGTGACGCGCACGTTGATCGTTCGCTCCTTGCCGTTTCGCGTCAATTGAATCTGCTTCTGCATGAGACGCTGCCGCCCATGCCCCATTTCCTCGATGAGGTCCGCCACCTCGGGCAGAACGGCGACGATGGGGCGCCCAAGCAGATTCGCATCCGATACGGAGAGCAGAGCCTCCGTCGAGGGATTGACGATCGTGATACGGCCCTGTGTGTCGATGCCGATGACACCGGCCGATACGCCGCTCAGGACGGCTTCGGTGAATCGGCGGCGACGGTCGATGAGGTCGCTCGCGGCCGTGAGCCCATCGTGCTGATGTCGCAGTTCGGAGGTCATCTTGTTGAAGGTTTCGCCCAGATGGGCGAGATCCCCCTCCCCGCGCCGAACGGGGACCTGGACGTAGAAATTGCCGCTCGCCACCTGGTCGGTGGCATGGATGAGGCGGCGAATGGGCGCGACGAGACGGTTGGCGAAGTTCAACCCGAACCAGATCGCCGAAAGCAAGACGATGAGCGCAATGAGCCCGAACATGGAAGCGAACGCGACCTGGATGCCGACCTTCTTCTGCTCCAGGGCCTCATAGAACGCGACACCGGCCTCCGCGACCGGGGGAAACTCGACGGCGCGAGGATCGACCTCCCGGGCGACATAAAGGATGCGTCCCCCATGGGCCTGCAGCTTCAGGATCGAACGAAACACGTTGCCGCTGCGGGGAAAGAGACACAGAGCCTCATTTTCGCTCGCATCGCTGAGGTCGTCTGGGGTCGGTGGCTGGGCCCCCTCGATAGCCTTGGCCTCGAGTTTCTCGACGATGGTCCCATCCGGTTCGAGCATCTCGACCAATGGAAACCCGAGAAAGATCGCGCGAGAATTCATGAACTCCCGAAAGACCTTGCGGTCGGCGTCGTAGAGGACCTTCGCCCGATTCAGGTCCGCCGCCATCAGCTGGGTTTCCCGGGCCAGTGTCCGGCACTGGAGCTCGCGGTAGGAGCGCGCGATTTCGACCGTATTGTTCATCAGCTCCTTAATGGATCCGGTGAACCACGGATCGAGGCCACGCTCCAAGGTCACGGTTGCCACGGCAGCAACCAGGATCGCGGGAAGAACCGCCACGAGGCTGAAGAGGCCGACGATTCGGACGTGCAGCCCCGCGGCGGCAGCCCCTGCCCGGCGCTCTTTCATCAACCGCTTTGTCTGCCAGGCCACGATGCCCAACAGCAGAAGGATCAGCACGCCGTTCAGGATGAAGACCCAGATCACCACGTTGTGCGTCGGCAGGATTGGGGTCAGGCCGGCAAGAACGAGGAAGGTGGTGAGCGCCGAGGCCAGGGCCAGAAGCACGGCGATCGGGCCCAGCCAGCCAAGGCTGCGCTGGACCACGTCGGTCGTCTGGCGTTGTGCCTGATTGTCTTGGCGTATCAAGACGGTGCCCCGCAATTGGGGCGCATCGAAGCGTACGCCCTACTGATGGGTGATGCACCAACACAACACTGTGGTCAAATTATTACATCCGGAAGGAGCAGCTCCTCAGCGAACCCCCGAGCGGACAACCTGCAGTTCCAGGTCGCGAACCTTCTTCCGGAGGGTGTTGCGATTGACTCCGAGAAGCTCCGCAGCCCGAATCTGGTTGCCTCGGGTGGCGGCCAGGGCGACTCCGATCAGAGGACCCTCTATTTCCCGCAGGATGCGATGATAGAGCCCCGGAGGGGGCAACGCGTCCTTGAAGCCCGAGAAATATTCCACGAGGTGCCGCTCCACAGCGTCGGATAGCCCCTCCGACACGGCGACGGGGGCTGCTGCCTTGCCGCCGGGATGCGGCATGGGCAACGGCTGGGCATCCAGTTCCGAATCGATGATCGCGCCGGTGATCGTATCCTGCGGATAGAGCGCCGCGAGCCTCCGGATCAGATTCTCGAGCTCGCGGACGTTGCCCGGCCAACGGTAGCGCTTGAGCCTGTCCATCGCATCGGGATCGAGTTGCTTTCGGGCCAGCCCCTCTTTCTCGACGAGAGCGAAAAAATGGCGCGTCAGGTCAGGAATGTCCTCGACCCGCTCGCGCAGGGGCGGCAGCCGCAGAGGCACGACGTTGAGCCGGAAGAACAGATCCTCCCGGAAAAGGCCCTGCTGGATCAGGACGCGGAGATCCTTGTTGGTGGCGGCGACGATCCGGACATTGGTCTTGATCGGGATGCGTCCGCCAACCGTGGTGTATTCGCCCTGCTGAAGCACGCGCAGGAGCCGCGTCTGCGCCTCCATCGGCATGTCGCCGATCTCGTCCAGAAACAGGGTGCCGCCCTCAGCCTGTTCGAACCGGCCCGTGCTGCGCGCCATCGCGCCCGTGAAGGCGCCCTTCTCATGGCCGAACAGATCCGATTCGATCAGCTCCCGCGGAATCGCAGCCATGTTGACGGCCACGAAAGGCCCTTGCCGGCGCTTGCCGTAATCATGCAGGGCACGAGCAACCAGTTCCTTCCCAGTACCGGATTCACCTGTGATCATGACGGTGAGATCGGTCGGCATCAGTCGAGCCAGGGCCCTGTAGATATCCTGCATGGCCTGGGATCGGCCGACGAGGGGAATCTCCCCCTCCTCCGGCTGATGCGGCGGCTGGCTGGTCATCCGCGGCCGGGCCAGCGCCCGGCCGACCACTGCCACAAGCTCCTTCAGGTCGAAGGGCTTCGGCAGATATTCATAGGCGCCGCGTTCCGAGGCCTTGATGGCGGTCATGAAGGTGTTCTGCGCGCTCATGACGATGATCGGCAGCTCCGGCCGCAGCTTCTTGATGCGCGGGAGCAGGTCAAAGGCATTCTCGTCGGGCATCACCACGTCGGTGATGACGAGATCGCCCTCCCCTTGGGCAACCCAGCGCCAGAGCGTCGCGGCATTGCTGGTCGAGCGGACCTCGTATCCCGCGCGGGACAGCGCCTGGTTCAGCACCGTCCTGATGGCGGCATCGTCATCGGCAAGAAGAATCTGTCCGCTGGGCATGGTGGGCCTCACATTTCCGCTTCGCGGCCATCATTGGCGCGATGCATGGGCAGGAGAATTCGAAACGTCGTGCGGCGAGGCGCGGGATCGCATTCGACGATGCCGCCGTGATCGCCGACGATCTTGGCGACGAGGGCGAGGCCGAGACCACTGCCCTGCGCTTTCGTGGTCACGAACGGATCGAAGAGATCCGCCGCGAGGTCTCCAGGAATGCCGGGGCCGTTGTCCCCTACTGTCACCTCGATCGGCAGGCTGACCTTCTCACGCGCGCCCGGAACCTGGAGGCGCACGCCTGTGCGAAAAGCCGTAGACAGGACGATCTCGCCATCCGTCGCGTCTATGCCGATGGCCTCGGCAGCATTCTTTACAAGATTGAGAACGACCTGAACCAACTGGTCGCGATTGCCGAGCACTGGTGGCAGGGACGGATCGTAATTCTCGACGAAGCGGATATGGCGGGCGAAGCCCGACTGGGCGAGACGTTTCACGTGGTCAAGCACGCCATGGACATTCACGGGACCGCGCTCGACCGGCCTCTCCTCGCCGAACAGCTCCATGCGCTCGACGAGCTTCACGATCCGGTCGGTCTCGTCGCAGATCAGTCGCGTCAGCAGGCGGTCGTCATCGGCGGCGGACTGCTCAAGAAGCTGCGCGGCGCCGCGGATTCCAGACAGGGGATTCTTGATTTCGTGAGCAAGCATCGCGCCGAGGGCGGTAATGGAGCGCGCCGCGCCCCGATGGGTCAGCTGGCGGTCCATCTTATCGGCGATGGTCCGCTCCTGAAGCATCACGACCACGTCGTCGCTGCCGTCGCCCAACGGTGTCGCGAACACATCGACGATCCGTTCGGCCCCGATCCGGGGGCTGCCGATATCGACCCGGTGCTCGCTGACGCTGGAGCCCCTTTGCCGCACATCCTCGATCAAGCCCATGACCGGAGATCCGAAAGGGACAAGGTCGCCGAGCCGCTGGCGCTGCATCACCCGGAGGCTGATCTCGAAGAACGCCTCGGCTGCAGCATTCGCGTGCACAATCCGACCTTCCGATCCGACCGTCAGCACTGGCAGCGGCAAAGCGTTCATGATCAGGTCATTGATGGCCCCGCTCATCATCAGGCCGCCTCCCGGACCGGATCCGAGTAGAGGTCGCGGAGAATGGCCGCGACGGCTTTCGGATCGTCAGACGTGACAAGAGCCAATCGCAGATCGGACGGCACATGGAAGCCTGAACCCATGGCGACATCCGCATAGGCGGCAAGGTGCTTGCGTGCGTGGCGGATGCCGACCTGCTGACCGTAGAGGGAGAGCAGGCCCTCATAATGCTCCAGGGCCAGCTCGGCCCGGTTCGGCGGTGCAGGATCCGGGAGCGAGCGTCCTTCAAGGGCCGCGCCGATTTGGCCGACGAGCCAAGGGCGCCCCATTGCCGCCCGCCCGACCATCACCGCCTGGGCGCCGGACGCGGCGAGGCAGCGACGGGCATCGTCCAGCGAGCCGATATCGCCATTGGCGATCACCGGGATGGTCACGGCGCGTGAAACTGGCGCGATGGCGCTCCAATCCGCGCTGCCCTTGTAGAATTGCTGGCGCGTCCGTCCATGGACCGTCACCGCCTTGACGCCGATATCCTGAGCACGGCGCGCCAGATCAGCTGCGTTGAGGCTCGAATGGTCCCATCCGAGGCGCATCTTGACGGTCACAGGAACGCTTGCGGCCGCAACGCTCGCCTCGATCAGCCGGCAGGCATGATCGAGATCCCGCATCAGGGCCGAGCCGGCATAGCCACCGATCACGCGCTTCGCCGGGCATCCCATGTTGATATCGATGATGTCAGCGCCGGCTTCCTCGGCAACCCGGACGGCTCTCGCCATCCAGGCCGGTTCGCAGCCGGCCAGCTGCACGACGTGAGGCGCGATTCCCGATCCTTCCGCCCGCAGCCTCGCTTCCGACGAGCCTTGAACGAGTTCGTCGGAGGCGACCATCTCTGAAACAACGAGCCCGGCGCCCAGTCGCTTGGCAATCCGCCGGAAGACGGCGTCTGTTACGCCCGAGAGCGGCGCAAGCACGGCCGGCACGTCGACCGGGACGGCGCCGATGCGCAAGGGCTTATCGCCTATTTTTTGATCAAAATTCATTGTGCCTAATGAATAGCCAGAAATTGAGCCGATGCAAGATCCCCTGGGCGGTTTCCTGCGACCGAGAGCCATCGCCTTAGCAATCGCAGCAAACTTGCGTTATGACCGCGATATCCCGACGACATCCCTCTTATGGAGAATGCTCATCCGATGTCCGTAGCTGCCCTCATCGTCGCTGCCGGGCGCGGATCCCGGGCCGGAGACGGCCTGCCCAAGCAATACCGCGCACTCGCAGGGCGTCCGGTCCTGGCCCGGACGCTGCAGGTCTTTCTGTCGCACCCCGGCATTGCGCAGGTCATCGCCGCAATCCATCCAGACGATCGGGCACTCTACGACGCTTCGATCCAGGATATCTGTGAGGAGGGCCGACTGATGCCGCCCGTTGCCGGTGGCGCAACGCGACAGGATTCGGTCCGCCAGGGCCTGGAAGCACTCGAGGCCTCTCCTCCGGATATCGTTCTGGTTCACGACGCGGCGCGTCCCTTCATCGACACCGCCTTTATCGACCGGGCCATTACGGCGGGGCGCCAGTTCGAGGCAGCCGTCCCCGGGATCACGGTCACGGATACGATCAAGATTATCAACCCGGACCGCAAAGTCGTCGCCACGCCTGAGAGGGCGAGGCTCCGGGCGGTCCAGACGCCGCAGGTTTTCGAGTATGGCGCGCTGCTCAAGGCCCATCGAAAAGCTGTCGCGGCAGCCCTGAGCGGTTTTACCGATGACGGGGCGCTGGTGGAGTGGGCCGGGTTGCCCGTCCACGTCTTCGACGGCTATCCGCGCAATATCAAGCTGACGCACAATGCCGATTTCGTGACGGCCGAGAGGCACCTGCGCGAGGAACCCATGGCCTACCTGACCCGAGTCGGAACGGGATTCGATGTCCACGCCTTTTGCGAGGGCGAACATGTCTGGCTCGGTGGGATCAAGGTTCCACACGACAAGGGGGTCGTTGCGCATTCGGACGGCGATGTGATCCTCCATGCCCTGACCGATGCAATTCTCGGTGCACTGGCGGATGGCGACATCGGTACGCATTTTCCGCCGAGCGACCCGCAATGGCGGGGCGCGTCGTCGGATCGCTTCCTTGCCCATGCGGTCGGACTGGTGCGCGAGCGAGGCGGCATGGTCGATCATCTCGATACGACCCTCCTGTGCGAAAGGCCCCGTCTCGGCCCTTATCGGGAGGCGATGAGGCGACGCATCGCCGAGATCGCCGGCCTGCGGATCGATCAGGTCTCGCTCAAGGCAACCACGACCGAGAAGCTCGGCTTCACCGGCCGTGGCGAGGGCATTGCGGCCCAGGCCGCGGCCACGATCCGCCTTCCGGAGACATCTGAATGAGCCTCGATCTGCGGAGCCGCGCCGCCAGCCTCATCGCGGCCTACGCAGCGCGGAAATGGATGATCGCCACGGCCGAGTCCTGCACCGGCGGACTCGTGATCGGCCTACTGACCGAGATCGCGGGCTCCTCCGCCGTCGTCGAGCGTGGATTCGTTACGTATTCCAACGAAGCCAAGGTCGAGGCAATCGGTGTTCCCCTGGACCTGATCGCCGCCCATGGAGCGGTCAGCGAGCAAGTGGCCCGCGCCATGGCGGAGGGGGCGCTGGCCCGCTCCCATGCTCAGGTCGCAGTCGCGATTACCGGCATTGCCGGTCCTGGTGGCGGCAGCGCCGCCAAGCCCGTGGGCCTCGTCCATTTTGGACTTGCCCGCAGGGACGGCTCAACGATCCATCTGGAGCGCCGCTACGGCGATCTCGGACGTGAGGATGTCCGCCGTCATGCGGTCGAGGATGCGATCGGCCTGCTGGAGCAGGCGCTCGGCTGATCAGGCCTGCGCCAGGGAAGACGGGCGGTAGATCTCGTTCGCCCTTTCCTCGAATGCCTCTGCGAACTTCCGGAACGCCTTGTCGAATACGGCGCCCATCAGGACGCCAAGGGAAAAGCTCTTGAATTCATAATTGATGTAGAAATCCACGTCGCAGCCTGTCGGGGTCTCACGGAATGTCCAGCGGTTCTCCAGGAATTTGAAGGGACCGTCCACATACTCGACCTCGATGCGCAGGCGCGGATGGTCGAGCTCGACACGGCTGGTAAATCTCTCGCTGATTGCCTTGTAGCCAACGGTCATGTTGGCGACGAGGGTCTCGATCCCTTCCCCGCTCTGCACCCGGCGGACGATGCGTAGATCCTCGCAGAGGGGCACGAATTCCGGATAGCTTTCCACATCGGCCACGAGCGCGAACATCTGCGCGGGCGTGTGTTTCACCGATCGGGTGGAACGGAAGGACGGCATGTCAGGCAGCCTCTGCGAGCGTTGACGGCAAGCCTTGGGCGAAGGCCTCGACGTCGCGGGGGGAACGGAGAACGATGCAGGTCTGATCAGACCTCAGGCTACCGAGACGATGAAGGATCCCAGGCCGGACACGGGAAGGATAGGTCCAGATATCCTTGATGAAGGTCACATAGTCCCTGTTGAAATATTCAGGGCACCCCACGGCCAGATCAGGCCTTTCCTTCCGATAGTTGAGGATAAGGCGACGGAGAGCGCGGGACAGGCACAGCCAGTTCGGAAGGTCGAGCCAAATCACCATCGTCGCCCGGGCCAGCAGGCGACCCGACGGGTCGAAATATTCGCCGTCGAGAATCCAGGCAGGACGCTCGGCGAGTGTGGCCGCCCGCTCGTCCCAGGTCGCGTCGGGAGGCTTGACCCAGCCCGCTTGCCAATATTCCCGGTCGAGATGGACCGTCGGCAGATGCAAGGCCTCCGCGATGCGCCGGGCCAAGGTGGTCTTGCCCGCCCCCGGTGAGCCGATGACGAGGATCCGCCGCATCCCCGAAGCTCAAGCCCTGACGGTACCGAGGCGCGCAGCCTTGAGCTTTGCGAAATCCTCGCCCGCATGGTGGGACGACCGCGTCAGCGGGGTCGCCGAGACGAGGAGGAAGCCTTTTGCGTAGGCGGTGGTCTCGTAGGCCTTGAACTCGTCCGGGGTGACGAAGCGGATCACGGGATGGTGCTTCTTCGTCGGCTGGAGATACTGGCCGATGGTCATGAAATCCACATCTGCGGACCGCAGATCGTCCATGAGCTGGAGGACCTCGTTCCGTTCCTCGCCGAGACCAACCATGATGCCGGACTTGGTGAAGATCGTCGGATCGAGCTCCTTCACCTGCTGAAGCAGGCGAATTGAGTGGAAATACCGTGCCCCGGGGCGGACCTTCAGGTAGCGCGACGGCACCGTCTCCAGGTTGTGGTTGAACACGTCGGGCCTCGCCGCGACCACGACCTCGAGGGCACCCGGCTTTCGGAGGAAGTCGGGGGTCAGGACCTCGATGGTCGTCTTCGGCGAGCGGGCGCGGATCGCATGAATCACGTCCGCAAAGTGCTGCGCGCCGCCATCGCCGAGGTCGTCACGGTCGACGGAGGTGATGACCACGTGCTCGAGGCCGAGCTTTTCCACGGCCGTTGCAACATTCTCGGGCTCGCTCGGGTCGAGCGCCTGCGGCAGGCCGGTCTTCACGTTGCAGAAGGCACAGGCTCGCGTGCAGGTGTCGCCCATGATCATGAAGGTGGCGTGCTTCTTCTCCCAGCACTCGCCGATATTCGGACAGCCCGCCTCCTCACAGACCGTGACCAGGTTGTTGTCCCGTACGATCCTGTTGGTCTCGGCCCATTTCGGCGAGCCCGGCGCCTTCACACGAATCCAGTCCGGCTTGCGCTGCTGGACCGGCTGGTCCGGCCGATGCGCCTTTTCCGGGTGGCGGGGACGGTTGTCCTTGTTCAGAAGGTCGAGAACGACGGCCATGAAGCGTAAACCTTGAGCGCTGATCGAAGGCGGAAGGCGTATGCGGATGACTTAAGGGTTTCGTTGTCCTTTCGCAAATCCCGCAATGCATGGCTTGGCTGCGCGGAGGCGGTCAAGGAGGCTCCATGCTGCCGCTTGACTCACGCATAACCTGATAGTTATTGATTTCTTCAATAGCCAATGAGTTATGAGTCGAACGGCGCACCCTCAGGACATGGTTTTCAGAGCGCTTGCCGATCCGACCCGGCGGGCCATTTTCGAGCGGCTGTGCCGCGATGGAGAGCAGACGGTCGGGAGCCTGACGGCTCAGGCCGGAATCTCGCAGCCGGAGATCTGCGGCGCAAACTGAAGCCCAAGCTCGGGGGCGCCAAGCATGGGTGGCAGGGATTCCTTGCAGACCTGGAAAAGATCCTGGAACGAAAAGACTGAAGTCGCCGACAGGCAAGCTTCGTCAGATCGAAAGAACGGCGAGACATCATGAGACAAAACGGAAGTAAGGAAGCGGGTTCTCCATCTCAGATGATTGATGAGAAGATCAGGGAGTTGAGGGACTGGCGAGGCGAAATGCTCAGCCGGCTCCGAACGCTCATCAGGCAGGCCGCTCCCGAAGTGGTGGAGGAGTGGAAGTGGAGAGGGGTGCCGGTATGGTCGCATGCCGGAATGATCTGCACCGGTGAGACGTACAAGAATGTAGTGAAGATGACCTTCGCGAAGGGTGCCTCGCTGGACGATCCTTCGGGCCTCTTCAATGCCAGCCTCGAAGGCAATACCAGGCGCGCCATCGACTTTCATGAGGGTGACGAGATCGACGAACAGGCCTTGAAGGCGCTTATCCGCGCCGCCGCGGCGCTGAACGCGTCCTCGGCTGCCCGCCGACCGAGGAGTGCGTCGCCGCGCCCCAGTGCTTGAGCGATCGTGGACATCCCGAAGGATCGGATTGGAGCGTCGGACCAAAAGTGGCCTCCACTTCCGGAATCGAGCCGATGCTCATTTCCTCACCCGTGGCATCGCTTGTTGCTGGAAACTGATCCTCTGTTCACTGGCGCATTCCTTCCGGTCGCTGGAACGGAGCTACGGTTCTGCGCCATACGCCGGATGTCCGATCCCGGAACAACGGCATCTCCACGGCATCATGCGAGAGGCTGGCAGAGCGCGACGAGGTGGTTCCATAAGGCGCCTTCCCCAAGCACATGATGAGAGATGTGGAATTGCGCGGCTCGGATCTCGGCCAGTATTTCGTCGGCCGGCTTCAATGTCCGAAACGGCCGTCCTTGATCGACGAGTTGCCTGGTCCGCGGGTCGAAGCATCGCCGGACCTCGTCCGTCTTCGGCTCGCCGCACATCGTGCTGATCACGAAGACCCCGCCAGGGTCCAGGATACGTCTGATTTCCGCCAGGCACCGTGTTCTGTCGCGGCCGAGGAGGCAATGAAAGCAATTCCCGTCGATGACGAGGTCGAAGGCGGCCGACTCATAGAAGGGCATGGAATCCGCAGACCCCTGGCGGAAGCGCCCGGGCAGGCCTGCCTCCGCAAAGAGCTCCGTGGCCCAGGACACGGCCACTGCTGAAATATCGACGCCATCGATCTGATAGCCCTGCTCCGCGAAGAGCCGGGAAACCATCCCGTTTCCACAGCCGAGTTCGAGCAGGCGGGCGGGCGGGCGCGGAAAGGTCTCGAGCTTGCGGAGGACCGCGATGGACCTGCTCCAACCTTCACGACGGCGCGCGAAGCTCGGTCCACCCCATCCCTCCTCCCCCACCAGCCGGAGGCGGAGGTATTCGACCTCCGGATCGGCGACCATCCGGCCATCGAAGACGGTTTCAGACATGACGGTATCGGGATCGTGGGGAGTCGAGGGCGCCAGGATGACGCCCCAGGTCGTGTTCTATCAGGCTCGCGCGAATGCCCGTTCCGTCAAACGTGGATCACCCGGCCGTACGCGTCCAGCACGCTCTCGTGCATGGTCTCGGACAGGGTGGGATGCGGGAAGACGGCGTGGATCAGTTCTTCCTCGGTCGTCTCGAGATTCATGGCGATCACGAAGCCCTGGATCAGCTCGGTCACCTCCGCACCGACCATGTGCGCGCCGAGCAGCTGGCCGGTTTTCTTGTCGAAGATGGTCTTCACGAGCCCCTCCGGCTCGCCGAGCGCAATGGCCTTGCCGTTGCCAACGAACGGAAAACGGCCGACGCGGATGTCGTAGCCCTGCTCCTTCGCCTTTGCTTCAGTGAGACCGACCGAAGCGATCTGCGGGTTGCAATAGGTACAGCCGGGGATCTTGGCCTTGTCCATCGCGTGCGGGTGCAGCCCCTTGATGGTCTCGACACAGATAACGCCCTCGTGCTCCGCCTTGTGGGCGAGCATCGGCGGGCCGGCAACGTCGCCGATGGCGTAAATTCCAGGAACGCTGGTCCGGCCCAGACCGTCGGTGACGATGGTGCCGCGGTCGATCTTCACGCCGAGCTTTTCCAGGCCGAGATTCTCGATGTTGCCGACGACTCCGACCGCCGAGATCATTCGCTCGGCGGTGATCTCCTGGGTGCTCTTGCCATCGTCGATGGTGGCCGTGACAGAGTTCGCGCCCTTTGCCACCTTCGTGACCTTCGCGGCGGTGATGATCTTGATGCCCTGCTTCTCGAAGCGCCTGCGGGCGAACTTGGCGATCTCCTCATCCTCGACGGGGAGGATCTGCGGCATCACCTCGACCACGGTCACCTCGGCGCCCATGGTGCGATAGAAGGAGGCGAACTCGATGCCGATGGCGCCGGAACCCATGACGACAAGGGATTTCGGCATGGTCTGCGGAACCATGGCCTCGAAATAGGTCCAAATCAGCTTGCCGTCGGGCTCGATGCCCGGCAGGGCGCGCGGACGTGCTCCGGTGGCGACGATGATGTGCTTTGCCTGGTACGTGCCGGGATCGATAATGCCCTTCGGCGGAGGCGTCTGCGGCTGCATCGCCGGCTTCTTCGGCGCGGTGACGGTAACCTCACCGGGCTTGGAGATCGTCGCCTCGCCCCAGATGACATCGACCTTGTTCTTCTTCAGAAGGCCGCCGACGCCGTTGTTGAGCCGTCCCGAAACGCCGCGAGAGCGCTGCACCACGGCGGCAGCGTCGAAGCCGATCTTCTCCGCGGAGAGGCCGTAATCCTTGGCGTTCTCCATGTAGTGATAGATCTCCGCCGAGCGCAGCAGCGCCTTCGTCGGAATGCAGCCCCAGTTGAGGCAGATGCCGCCGAGATGCTCGCGCTCGACCACGGCCGTCTTGAACCCGAGCTGCGCCGCCCGGATCGCCGCCACATAGCCGCCCGGCCCGCCGCCGATGACGATGATGTCGTATTGGTTTGCCATGGTGTCTCCCGTGATGCCCGGGTTCGGCCCTGGCATCCACGCCTGTGCCGGGCCATGATGGAAAGTCGTGAATGGCCGGCACGACACCGGCCGTGACGGATTGCTTTAGACCAGCATCCCCATCGGATTCTCGATCAGCACCTTGAACGCCGCGAGCAGTTCCGCGCCGAGCGCGCCGTCGACGACCCGGTGGTCGCAGGACAGCGTCACGGTCATGGCCTGGACCACGGCGGGAGCGCCGCTCTTCACGACCACCCGCTGCTCGCCGGCACCGACGGCGAGGATCGTCCCCTGCGGCGGGTTGATGACGGCCTGGAAGTTCTTGATGCCGAACATGCCGAGGTTCGACACCGCGGTCGATCCGCCGGCATATTCCTCCGGCTTCAGGCGACGGCTGCGCGCGCGGGACGCGAGGTCCTTCATCTCGGCGGAGATGGCAGTCAGCGTCTTCTGCTCGGCCTTTCGGATCACGGGCGTGAACAGGCCGCCCTCGATGGCGACGGCGACACCCACATCGGAATGCTTCATCTTCAGGATGCGGTCTTCCGCCCACACGGCGTTGGCATTCGGAACCCGCTGAAGCGCGACGGCCAGCGCCTTGATGACGAAGTCGTTGACAGAGAGCTTGTAGGCGGGCTTCCCGTCCTTGTCCTTGGTGGCCGCGGCATTGATCTGCTCGCGCAGGGCCATGAGCGCGTCGAGTTCGCAATCGAGCGACAGGTAGAAATGCGGCACGGTCTGCTTGGACTCGACAAGCCGCTTGGCGATGGTCTTGCGCATGCCGTCGAGGGGAATCTCCTCATAGGTTCCCGCCTCGTACATGGCCTTGACCTGATCGGCTCCCATGCTCGGCGCCAGCTGCGGCGCGGCGGGCTGCGCTGCAGGCGCGCGGGCGGCAGGAGCAGCCGCGGCGGGTTTCGCCCCGCCGCCGGAGATGGCCGCGCGCACATCCTTCTCGACGATCCGGCCATGTGGTCCGGAGCCCTGGATGGAAGCGATATCGATGCCGCCCTCCTTCGCGATGCGCTTGGCGAGCGGCGAGGCGAAGATGCGGTTGCCCGCTGCTGGTGCAGGCGCGCTGGGTGTCGCCGGGGCCCGAGCGGGTGCCACCTGTGGACCGGGTGCGGGAGAGGCGGGCGCCGGCGCTTCCGCCTTCGGTGCCGGCGCGGCCTCCGCCTTCGGTGCGGGAGCGGCGGCAGCCGGCGCCGTCACGCTCTTGGGATCCTCGCCCTCGCCCGCGATCAGCGCGATCGGCTGGTTGACCGGCACGTCCGCGGTGCCCTCGGGCACCAGGATCTTGGCAAGGACGCCTTCGTCCACGGCCTCCACCTCCATGGTGGCCTTGTCGGTCTCGATTTCGGCGATCACGTCGCCGGACTTCACCGTGTCGCCTTCCTTCTTCACCCACTTGGCGAGGTTGCCTTTTTCCATGGTGGGCGACAGCGCAGGCATCAGGACATTGATGGGCATGGCGTTTGAGGATCCTGATCGAATTGAGGTTGGTTGAACCGTTTCGTCGTATCGGAGGCCGGTCTCCCAGCCTCCGCAATTCGCTAGTTGAGGGACTGGGTCGAACCGGGATCGGACGGATCCTCGAGCTCGGCCTGGATCCCGGCGACGATCTCCGCCATGGCCTCTTCCTCCGAATGCTCGGTTTCCATGGCATAGACCCGTGCCGCATGGCGGGCGAGATCGACGAGAAGGACGCCCCAGGTAAACGGATCGTCGAAGGCGCGGCGCAGCGCGATGCTCACCGCCCCTTCCGACACCGAAGCCCGCAGGATTTCGACGCCGCCCTTCTCGAGCGCATCGGGGGGAACGTTAAGGGCTTCGAATTTCCGTTCGGCCATGATGCTACCTGTAACAAACGGCCTTCGCCGCCTGGACCACCTCGGCCACCGACGGAAGCGCCAGCTTTTCGAGATTGGCAGCATACGGCATCGGCACATCCTTGCCTGTGATGCGGAGAACGGGCGCATCGAGATAGTCGAAGGCATGTTCCATGATCCGCGCGGCGATTTCAGCCCCGACGCCGGATTGCGGATAGCCCTCTTCCACGGTGATGCAGCGGCCCGTCTTCATGACGGAGGCGACGATCGTCTCGGTGTCCATGGGACGGATGGTGCGCAGGTCCACCACCTCGGCCTGGATGCCTTCCGCCTCGAGTTCCTGCGCCGCCTTGAGGGCGTAGGTCATGCCGATGCCAAAGGAGACGAGGGTCACGTCCTTGCCCTCACGATGAATGCGGGCCTTGCCGATGGGAACGGTGAAGTCGTCGAGCTTCGGAACCGGGAACGACTGACCGTAGAGGATCTCGTTCTCCAGGAAGATGACTGGGTTCGGATCGCGGATTGCGCTTTTCAGGAGGCCCTTCGCATCGGCCGCCGTATAGGGCATCACGACCTTGAGACCCGGGATGGCCGAGTACCATGCCGCATAATCCTGGCTGTGCTGCGCTGCCACCCGGGCCGCCGCACCGTTCGGGCCGCGAAACACGATGGGCGCGCCGAGCTGGCCGCCGGACATGTAGAGGGTCTTCGCCGCCGAATTGACGATCTGGTCGATGGCCTGCATGGCGAAGTTGAAGGTCATGAACTCGACGATGGGACGGAGCCCCGTGAAAGCCGCACCGACGCCGACGCCGGCGAAACCATGCTCGGTGATCGGAGTATCGATGACCCGCCGGGCGCCGAATTCCTGCAGCAGCCCTTGCGTGACCTTGTAGGCGCCCTGGTATTCGGCGACCTCCTCGCCCATGACGAAGACGGCCTCGTCCTTGCGCATTTCCTCGGCCATCGCGTCTCTCAGGGCCTCACGAACGGTCATGGTGACCATTTCGGTGCCTTCGGGAATTTCGGCCATGGCGTCGTAGCCGGTCCGGGTCGTGATGACTGCCGGCACCGCGGGGGCCGAAACGGGTACCTGCTCCGGACGGGCGGCGGGAGCAGGCCGATCCGCCATGTCTTCCGCCTGCATGTCCGGAGCCGGCGCAGGCTGCGCTGGAGCGGCAGGAGCAGAGACCAGATCGGGCATCTTCGCTTGAGCTGCAGCCGAGGCGAGATCCTCGCCCTCGGATGCCAGAACCGCGATGGGCGTATTCACGGCCACGTTGTCGGTACCATCCGAGACGAGGATCTTGGCGAGGACACCCTCGTCGATCGCTTCGACCTCCATGGTCGCCTTGTCGGTTTCGATCTCCGCGAGGACATCGCCCGGTTTTACCGGATCGCCCTCTTTCTTCAGCCACTTGGCCAGCTTGCCTTGCTCCATGGTGGGAGAAAGAGCGGGCATCAGAATATCAATCGCCATGGAAGACTCTTGTGTGATTGTCGCTGCGGCGAACCCCGGCGGCGCTTAGTGCGCCGGCTCGAGGAGGATGTCGGTATAGAGTTCCGATGGATCGGGCTCGGGGTCGTGCGTGGCGAATTCGGCCGCCTCGTTCACGATCTCGCGCACCTTGCTGTCCATGGCCTTGAGTTCGTCCTCGGACAGTTTCCAGCTCTCCAGGAGACGCCGGCGCACCTGCTCGATGGGATCGTGCTCCTCGCGCATACGGGCGACCTCGTCCTTGGTCCGATACTTCGCCGGATCGGACATGGAATGGCCGCGGTAGCGATATGTCTGCATCTCGAGGATATACGGCCCCTTGCCCGAGCGGGCATAGTCGACCGCCCGCTGACCCGCTGCATAGACGGCGCGCACATCCATGCCGTCGACCTTCTCGCCGGGAATGTTGAATGACGCGCCGCGCTTGGAGAAGTCGGTCTGCGCCGAGGCACGGGTCACCGCCGTGCCCATGGCATAGCGGTTGTTCTCGATTACGTACACGACGGGGAGCTTCCACAGCTCGGCCATGTTGAAGCTTTCGTAGACCTGGCCCTGGTTCGCAGCGCCGTCGCCGAAATATGTCAGGCAGACGCTGTCGTTCTCCCGGTAGCGGTTGGCAAATGCAATCCCTGTGCCGAGGGAGACCTGCGCTCCGACGATGCCATGGCCGCCATAGAAATGCTTCTCTTTCGAGAACATGTGCATGGAGCCGCCCTTGCCTTTCGACAGGCCGCCGCGCCGTCCCGTGAGCTCGGCCATGACGCCCTTGGGATCCATGCCGCTGGCCAGCATGTGCCCGTGATCCCGATAGCCGGTGATCACCTGGTCGCCTTCCTTCGTCGCCATCTGCATGCCGACGACGACCGCCTCCTGGCCGATATACAGGTGGCAGAAGCCGCCGATCAGGCCCATGCCGTACATCTGGCCGGACTTTTCCTCGAAGCGGCGGATCAGGAGCATTTCACGATAGGCGTGAAGGTCCTGGTCTTTTTCGAATTGGGGGGAATTAAGAGCAGCTTGCCTTGCCGAGCTCTTGGGAGTGGACTTGTTGGCCGCGCCTGATCCAGCGCGGCCCGCCTTGCGGGCTGCAACAGCCATCGGGTCCTCCGAAGGGTTTCCTCGACGAAAGTTCTAGCGCAGTCGGAATCGGAAAGCGAGAGGGCCAAAAATGCGTTTCATTACAACAGTGAATGAACCAACGCGATGAAATATCTAACTAATCCGCGATCAACTAGAATTCAGTTAAGCGGAAATTATGGCTTGGTCTCGTCGTTTCCGAGGATGATTACGAGATCGTTGCGGTGCACACGACCCAGAACCGTGCGGGCACGTTCCTCGAGCAGATCGCGGTCGATCTGATCGTTTCGAAGGAGGGCGATGCGCCGTTCCCAATCGCCCCGCTCCGTCTTCACGGCGTTGAGCTCCTTCGTAAGCTCTTCGGCCTGAGCCTCGTAATGCTCCCGAGCCTCGAATCCACGCGCACCGCTATGGGCATGATGAACGAAATAGCCGGCCACCGCTGCCGAGATGCTGTAGAGCACCAGCGGAATCAGAATCCTACGTGCGCGTCTGCGAATAACCATGGCGAATCTTTACACCACCATGGTTAAGGAGGCGTTGAGGGCGTGCGACCGCAGAAGCATCCCGTCGTCCCTCGCGAAATTCGGGCACCGTCTCATCATCCTTCCGGCACCGCACAGAGAGTGCCCGACCCGCCGCGCCCGCACCTCCGTTGCGTGCTGGAGACATCTTAGAGACGCGGCGGGCGTGAGCATGAACCCCTGTCATTCCGGTGTGGCACAGCGGCGCCTGGAACCCACACCCTCTATCGCTTCAAGATACTGCGCAGCGGATACCGTAGCTCTCTACGCGCGACGCGGGTGGTTGTGGGTCTCCCTGCTCCGCGCTGCCTCGGAATGACAGGAGAAATGACCGGAGAGCGAAATCGTCCCGGCCTTGCGCTGGGAATCCGCGCGTTTGCAGCGTTCCGGTGAAGGTCGCGCTTTGCGGGATGCGCCGCCCCCCCGCGGAGAGAAGCGCGACACGCATCATGGGTCCCGGGGCATGTGGTCGGAGGCAGAGGAAGAACTCGGCCCGGTTCAGGCCAGAGCCCTCAGTGCCGCGCGGCCCGCGTAGCGTGCCTGCTCTCCGAGCTCCTCCTCGATGCGGATGAGCTGGTTGTACTTTGCAAGTCTGTCCGAGCGGGCAAGGGAACCGGTCTTGATCTGCCCGCAATTCGTGGCGACGGCGAGGTCGGCAATCGTCGAGTCCTCGGTCTCGCCCGAACGATGGGACATCACTGCGGTGTAACCGGCGCGCTGCGCCATGTCGACGGCAGCGAGGGTCTCGGTAAGGGTGCCGATCTGGTTGACCTTCACCAGAAGCGAATTGCCCACGCCCTTCCTGATGCCATCCGAGAGGCGGTCCACATTCGTGACGAACAGATCGTCGCCGACGAGCTGGCACTTGGCGCCAATGAGGTCGGTGAGAAGCTTCCAGCCCTCCCAGTCGTCTTCGGCCATGCCATCCTCGATCGAGGCGATGGGATACGCGCTCACGAGCTGAGCGAGATACTCGGCCTGCTCCTGAGGATTGCGCTTTTTGCCTTCACCTTCATAAACATAAGAGCCGTTCTTGAAGAATTCGGTCGAAGCACAGTCCAGGCCGATGACCATGTCCTGGCCCGGCTTGTAGCCGGCCTTCTCGATGGATTTCATCACGAAGTCGAGGGCGGCCTCGGCGCTCGGCAGGTTTGGGGCAAATCCGCCCTCGTCGCCCACGTTGGTGTTGTGCCCGGCGTCCTTCAGGGACTTCTTGAGAGTATGGAACACCTCGGCGCCCATGCGGACTGCTTCCGACAGGGTCGGAGCGCCCACCGGCATGATCATGAATTCCTGGAAGTCGATCGGGTTGTCGGCATGGGCACCGCCATTGATGATGTTCATCATCGGCACCGGCAAAACCCGCGCCTGGGTTCCGCCCACATACCGGTAGAGCGGCAGGGTGACGGCGTCGGCGGCGGCCTTCGCAACGGCCAGGGACACGCCGAGGATGGCGTTGGCGCCGAGCCTGGACTTGTTGGGCGTACCGTCCAGTTCGATCATCGACTCGTCGATAAGGACCTGCTCCTCCGCATCGAGGCCGCCGATGGCATCCAGGATCTCGTTGTTCACGGCATCGATGGCCTTCGTGACACCCTTGCCGAGATAGCGCGCCTTGTCGCCGTCACGCAGTTCGACCGCCTCATGGGCGCCGGTGGACGCGCCCGAGGGAACCGCCGCGCGGCCCATGGAGCCGTCTTCCAGTGTCACGTCCACCTCGACCGTCGGATTGCCCCGGCTGTCGAGAATTTCGCGTGCGTGAATGTCGATGATGGCGGTCATGAACGAGCTCCTGAAAAGGCGAAAGGTGCGGCCTCACGTCATGACACGGCTTATTGACCGAAACGCGCAGGTGGGCAAGGACGAGGAAGCGTTTCAACACGAGACATCCAAGGTCAATTGCGGTGACGGATCAGAACCTCCAGCTCGGTCATGCGACCGCCCTGCCCCATTCCCCTGAGGAAGCCAAGCTCGACCGGGTGCCCAATCCCCACCAAGACACCGACTATCTGGCGCGGTTCACGGTGCCCGAGTTCACCTCGCTCTGCCCGGTCACCGGCCAGCCGGACTTTGCCATCCTCGTGATCGACTACGTTCCGGGTCCCTGGCTGGTCGAATCGAAGTCCCTGAAGCTCTACATGCACAGCTTCCGCAACCACGGTGCCTTTCACGAGGACTGCACGGTTGCCATCGGCAAGCGCCTCGCAGCTCTCCTCGAGCCGCGTTTCCTGAGAATTGGCGGGTATTGGTATCCCCGCGGGGGCATTCCCATCGATGTATTCTGGCAGACCGGCGAGATCCCGAAGAACCTGTGGCTGCCCGACCAGGGTGTCGCGCCCTATCGGCCGCGGGTTTGAAACCGGGGCAGCATGAGGACGACCGACGCCGTCAGGCCGACGCAGAGAATGACGGCGGCGGCAATCGATGTCGAGGCCGTCAGTCCGATATGGCGCAGGCCAAATCCCATAAAGACAACGCCGAGGGCCTGCCCTACGAAGAACGAGAAGGCGTGAAGGGCAACGGCCGAGGCCCTTGCGGCCGGAGCGACCTCGGTCACCTGGGCCTGGAAGGTGTTGTGCAGCATGTAGAAGCCCAGACCCATCAGCATGAGCGACGCGCCGTAGAGCTTCCAGTCGGCCGTCAGGCCGAGTGCGATCAGCGCAAGGCACGCGAAGACTCCCCCGACGACCAGGAGCCGGGAGATGCCGAGGGTCCGCAGCAGCCAGCTGACGAGCACGGAATAGACGAGCCCGCCGATGGCGAAGCCGCCGATGGCGAAACCGGCCTGCGCCGCGCCACCGCCGCCGCTCTCCTCCAGAAGAGGCGCGATATAGGGGAAAATGCCGAAAATGGCCGTGGCTTCCACGAAGACGAAGCCGAACAGCGCGAGCGCCCGGGGATTGGACAGAATGTCCCGGTAGCGCAGAAGCGCGGCGCCCATATCGAACTGCCCACCGGACGGTGCGTTCCGGAAGCCGACCACCGTGGCGGCCAGCGCGGCCGCCATCATGGTGGTCGACAGCACGAAGACACCGCGCCAACCGACGAACTCGGCGATGAGCCCCGCGAAAGACGAGCCCGCAAGCTGTCCCATGATCACGGCGACGAGATAGCGGCTGAGGGCGACTTGGCGCTGGGCCATCTCCACCCGGTCGCCGATCAGTGCAATGGAGAGCGGAACGGCTCCGCCGGCGGCCGTTCCCGCGATGATGCGCAGGGCGAACAGGGCCGTCACGTTCGGGGCGACGACGGACCCCGCGAGCGCCAGGAAGAGCAGCGCGAGCGCCACCTTCATCACCCGTTCCTTGCCCAGGGCATCGCCAACGGGGCCAAGGATCGGCTGGATGAAGGCATAGGGCAGCGCGAAGGCGGCGGACAGAAGGGCGATGGTCTGCGGGTCGGAAGCGAAATCGCGCGCGATGATCCCCACCATCGGCTCGACGGCACGGGAGGAGAACGTTCCGGCAAAGCCACTGACGGCGAGAATCCGGATCAGATTGCGGGACGACATGGCGCTCGGGAACGATGAGGGCGGCAGAGGGTAGAAGCCTTGCCCCTTAGCATGATCGTCTCCGGGGAGAGAGGGCGGGCGACGCGCACCTGCCCTCGTCAAAAAGCATGAATGGGCCTCAGGCCAGGGCAGACTTCGTCAGGGCATCATAGGCCTTCAGCTGCGCCAGCAGTGCTTCCATCTCCCTCAGGGGCACCATGTTCGGGCCGTCGGAAGGAGCCTTGTCGGGGTCCTGATGGGTCTCGATGAAGACGCCGGCGACGCCGACGGCGACCGCTGCCCGCGCCAGAACCGGCACGAACTCCCGCTGGCCGCCGGACGTTGCGCCCTTTCCGCCGGGTTGCTGCACGGAATGCGTGGCATCGAAGATCACGGGAGCGCCGGTCTCGGCCATGATAGGCAGGGCCCGCATATCGGAGACGAGCGTATTGTATCCGAACGACACGCCTCGCTCGGTCAACATGACGTTGGGATTGCCGGCGGCCGTGACCTTGGCGGCCACATTCGCCATGTCCCAGGGGGCAAGGAACTGCCCCTTCTTCACATTCACCACGCGCCCGGTCTTGGCGGCTGCGATCAGCAGATCGGTCTGGCGGCACAGGAAGGCCGGGATCTGGAGCACGTCCACCACCTCGCCCACTGGCGCACACTGGTCGTTCTCGTGCACGTCGGTGAGGACGGGAAGGCCGAGCTTCTCCTTAACCTCTGCGAAGATTGACAGGGCCTTGTCGAGTCCGATGCCGCGGGCGCTGGCGATCGAGGTCCGGTTGGCCTTGTCGAAGGAGGACTTATAGACCAGCCCGATTCCGAGCTTTGTCGTGATCTCCTTCAGCGCCGACGCCATCTCAAGCGCATGCTCACGGCTTTCCATGGCGCAGGGCCCAGCAATGATGCTGAGCGGGAGGCGATTGCCAAAACGGACTGGACCGGCCTGGACGATCGCGGGCGACGGGGTGTGGGGCATCGTGTCGTTCATGAGCCGTCCCCTACTCTCTTTCGGGCGACGAGGCAAAGCCGAGATGCATCATGGTCATTCCGGTATGGCAGACGCGACTCAGAACGTCATCGCCGCGGCGTTGATAATGCCTGCCGAGAGGGATGCCGCGCCGAGGAACAGCGCCGCCGCCATCTCACCGGCGGCAATGCGCTGGGACAGGTTCGGCATGACAATGCGCACGAGCCAGTACACGACGATCTGCACCGCCAGGGCCACGAGACCCCAGATCAGGCAATCGACAATGGTCTGGGCATGGACGATGGCGCTGGCGAGCGGCAGGGCGAAGCCGACGAGGCTGAAGCCGAGCGATGTCGCGGCCGAGATCACGTTCTGCCGGATGAGGGCGAACTCATTATGCATCGTCGCCACGGTATAGATGGCGAGATAGAGCGCCACAAGCACGGTGGCGATGACGAAGAAAATCAGGAAATCGGGCAGGCCCGCCAGAGAGGTAGCCATGATCTGTCCCCCTTGGATCATGTTTATGTGCAGCCCGGATCCGGGCCGATTCGCTGCTTATATTACGTTGCCTCGAAGGCGATCGCGACGCCCATCGCGGCGCTGGCGGGAACGACGAGGCGGGTGCCGATCTGTGCGAAAGGGATCTCCGCCGCTTCGAACCATTTCGCCTGCCGCAGGATGTCGTCGATACGGACTGTAAAGGCCACGAAAGAAGGCTCGTTCATCTCGGCCTCGACCGATCCGTAGGCCTCGCCCGCATCGTCGGGCGTCATCACGTCGAGATGCGAGCCCGCCAGGCGATAGGACAGGTCGTGCAGGGCCGGCCGGACCGGCTTTTCTCCCGTGAAGGCTGAGAGAAACCGCTCGTAATGGTCCGGATCCGGCATGGACAGAGCGACGACGGCCACGTCCTCGGCCTTGTTGTCATGCGCCTGGAAAGCGGGATTCCAGAAATTTTCCGGATAATGCTGCTGGCAGACGAAAAACCCGGCACGCGGCGCCCGCGGAGCCTCGGCAAAGGCGAGCGTGAAGGCCACATGGACTTCCGAACCGTCCGGCCGCAGCCCCTTCCGTTCGAAGAAGAACGGCTCGAAGGCGCCGATGCCAGCCGCCGCGAAGGTTGCCGCGTCGGCTCTCGAATCCGCCGAGTCGAGCACCAGCATCGCCAGGCCTTCGCGGCTCTGGAGATAGTCTCGGACGAAAGCACCGAAGCTGAAGGCTTGCTCGGCGTGCGGCGCGATCTCCGCCCCCTCCCCGACCGTGATCAGTTCGATGAACGAGGAACGGAACTGGATGATCCGGTTCTCGGTGCCCCAGGGATGCCGGTTGCGCGCGCCGACCTGAAAGCCGAGGCGCTTGTAGAAAGCGGCGGCCCGGTCGAGATCGCGGACGGCAACCACGAGATGGTCGATGCGCCGGCTCATGTTGTGCTTCCAAGCTGCCGCGGAGGGTGGAAACGCCCCACGGCCATGTCTGTCGTCAAACCAGCCGGCTCTGTTCCACCGCTGCGTGGATGAAGCTCTTGAAGAGCGGATGGGGCTCGAACGGACGCGATTTCAGTTCCGGATGGTACTGGACGCCGATGAACCAGGGATGGTTCTCGTATTCGACGATCTCGGGCAGGATGCCGTCCGGGGAGACGCCGGAGAAACGAAGGCCCTTCGTTTCCAGGCGTTCGCGATAGCTCATATTGACTTCGTAGCGATGCCGGTGGCGCTCGGAAATCTCCGTGCCGCCATAGATTTCGGCCACCTTGCTGCCGGGCTTCAACGAAGCCTGGTAGGCGCCGAGCCGCATCGTACCGCCGAGATCGCCGCCCGCGGCGCGCTTCTCGAGTTCGTTGCCGCGCAGCCACTCGGTCAGCAGGCCGATCACGGGCTCCGGAGTCGGGCCGAACTCGGTGGAGCTGGCGCTCTCAATTCCGGCCAGCGAGCGGGCGGCCTCGATGACAGCCATCTGCATGCCGAAGCAGATGCCGAAATAGGGCACCCGACGCTCCCGGGCGAACCGGGCGGCACGAATCTTGCCCTCTGCCCCACGCTGACCGAAACCGCCCGGCACCATGATGCCGTGAATGCCTTCCAGGAACGGGGCCGGATCCTCGCGCTCGAACACTTCGCTTTCGATCCAGTTGAGGTTCACCTTCACCTGGTTGGCGATGCCGCCGTGATGGAGCGCCTCGATCAGCGACTTATACGCATCCTTGAGGCCCGTATACTTGCCCACGACGGCGATGTTGACCTCGCCTTCCGGGTTGTGAACCCGGTTCGAGATCCGGGTCCAGCGGCTCAGGTCCGGCGCAGGCGCGTTCTCGATTCCGAAGGCGGCCAGGATCTCGCTGTCGAGACCAGCCTCGTGATAGGCCAGCGGAACGTCGTAAATCGACGGCGCGTCCCGCGCCTCGATCACTGCCGTCTCGCGGACATTGCAAAACAGTGCCAGCTTGCGCCGCTCGTCGCGGGGTATTTCCCGATCGGTGCGGCAGAGCAGGATGTCCGGCTGGATTCCGATGGAGCGCAGCTCCGCGACGGAGTGCTGCGTCGGCTTGGTCTTGAGTTCACCCGCGGACGGAATGTACGGCAGGAGAGTCAGGTGGGTATAGATCGCCTGTCCGCGCTCCAGATCGTTGCCGAGCTGGCGGATGGCCTCGAAGAACGGAAGGCCCTCGATATCGCCCACGGTCCCGCCGATTTCCACAAGCACGAAGTCGAAGCCCTCGTTGCCCGTGAGAACAAAGTCCTTAATGGCGTTGGTGACGTGCGGAATGACCTGGATCGTGGCGCCAAGATAGTCGCCGCGGCGCTCCTTGGTGATGATATCGAGATAAATCCGGCCCGTTGTGATGTTGTCCGCCTTCGTGGCGGGAACACCGGTGAAGCGCTCGTAATGCCCGAGGTCGAGATCGGTCTCGGCACCGTCATCGGTCACGAAGACTTCGCCATGCTGATACGGGCTCATGGTGCCCGGATCGACGTTGAGATAAGGGTCGAGCTTGCGAAGCCGAACCTTGTAACCGCGTGCTTGGAGAAGCGCTCCGAGGGCTGCAGAAGCAAGGCCCTTGCCGAGCGAAGACACCACGCCGCCGGTGATGAATACGTACCGCGTCATGGACCCCTATCCATCAATAAAGAGCCCCGATTCGCAACGGCGAAATCAGGCGCCCGATTGCCATCCACAAAAAGAGAGGGCCGGAACTTCCGGCCCTGATCGTCAGCTTACTGCGACTGAGGCACCTGGGGCGCTGCCGGCGCGGGGGCCGGGGCCGTCGGTGCCGGATTGGCGGGCTGTTCGCCCTGCATTCGCTGGAGCTGTTCCAGGACGTTGCCGCCCTGCCCGCCCGCCGGGGCCTGCTGGCCGGCCGGGGCGACAGGTGTGGCGCCGTCGATGATCGAACGGGGCGCACCGCTATAGCCAGCCAGGACGGTCAGAGCCAGGCTGGTCAGAAAGAAGAGCCCGCCCAGGATCGCTGTCGTCCGGGTCAGAGCGTTGGCCTGACCGCGGCCGGTCATGAATCCGGAGACGCCTCCGCCGCCGCCGCCGCCCAATCCCATACCGCCGCCCTCGGAGCGCTGCAGGAGAACCACGCCGATCAGCGCCAGCACGAGGATCAGGTGGACAATAATGAGAACTGTTTGCATCGATCCAAAAACCTCAAGCGGCCGCGCCGAAAGGCGCCAGCCGCTCGCTATATCTCTTCGTTGGGGCGGGCTGTAGCATAGGTGTGCACGGGATCAAAGACCTGCAAGGAGCCCTTTTGCTGTTGCCGGCGCATTTTGATCCGACGCTTAGACCCTCCGGACGCGCCTGCGGCGCGAGGCGGAATGACAGCCCTGGCGTTACCTGCCTCGCCCTCAGCCGAGATAGGCCCCGGCAATGGCGAGAAAATCAGCGGCGACCAGGCTGGCCCCACCGACAAGGGCGCCGTCCACATTCTCCACCGCCATAAGCTCGGCCGCGTTGGAGGGCTTTACCGACCCGCCATAGAGAATCCGAACCTTGGCCTGCTCACCCTTGCCCACGAGCCGCCGCAATTCCTCGCGGATAAGGGCATGGACTTCGGCCACATCGCCGGTCGTGGGCGTGAGGCCCGTGCCGATCGCCCAGACGGGCTCGTAGGCGATGACGAGGTTGTGACTGTTCGAGTCTGCAGGGACGGAGTTGCGGATCTGCTTCTTGACCACGGAGAGCGTCCGTCCGGATTCGCGTTCCTCCCTCGTCTCGCCGATGCAAACGATTGCCGTGAGCCCGGCCCGGTGGGCCGCCAGAGCTTTGGCGCAGACATCCGCATCCTTCTCGCCGTGGTACTGGCGGCGCTCCGAGTGCCCGACGAGAACGAAGGTCGCACCGGAATCGGCTAGCATCTCGGCGGACAGGTCGCCCGTGAAAGCGCCCATTTCCTTGGCGTGGCAGTCCTGCCCACCGATCGCGACGCGCGACCCCACTGCCATCATGGCGAAGGCGCCGAGGAGCGTGGCAGGCGGGCAGACCGCCAGATCGACCTTGGCCCTCAGCCCTGGCGTATAGCCCGCCTGGACCTCGCTCATCACCTCGGCGGAGGATTTCAGTCCATTCATCTTCCAATTGCCCGCTACCAGCGGGCGCGGCCGATCGACGCTCATTCGGGCGCTCCTGTCACGCTTGATAAGATGGCACTATCAGAGACTTGAAGGCTCTTTCAACCATACTCGCCCTTTTCCCCGGGCCTCTGATCGGCTATCGCCGTCTCTAACGAGTTTTGAGAGAACGGGTTCGCTATGCTTCGAGGAATGCGCAATGCCGGACAGAGCCTTGTCGGCAAGACGATTCTGGCCGTCTTTTTCGGCCTCCTGATCGTCAGCTTCGCGATCTGGGGTATCGGCGACATCTTCCGCTCGACCCCGCCGAGCACGGTTGCCCGCATCGGCAAGACCGATATCACCGTCGAGGCCATGCGCACGGCGTACAACAACGAGTTGCAGCGCCTCGGCCGGCAATTCCGGACCGTCATCACGCCCGAGCAGGCCAAGCTCTTCGGCATTGACCAGCAGGTCCTGACAAACCTCGTGAACGAGGCGGTGATGTCGGAGCAGGCCCAGAAGCTCGGCCTGAGCGTGTCGGACCAGCTCGTGGCGCGCTCCATTGTGGAGGACCCGGCCTTCCGGGGCACTGACGGACAGTTCAACCGGGCGCTGTTCGAACAGGTGCTCCGCAATGCTTCGCTCACCGAGGCCGGATTTGTGCATGAGCAGCGCAGCGCCATGGCCCGCATCCACCTTGCTGAAGCCATTGCCGGCGACCTGACCGTGCCGATGGCGGCCCGGGAGGCCATGAACCGCTACGCCACCGAGCGGCGAGCCGCCTCCTATTTCGTTCTGACGCCCGCCATGGCCGGAGATGTTAAGGCCCCGACCCAGGAGCAGCTGCAAAGCTTCTTCAACGAGCGCAAGGCCTCCTTCCAGGCTCCGGAATACCGGGCTCTCGCCGTAATGGCCCTCGACGCGGCATCCGTGGCCAAGCCGGACGCTGTCAGCGACGCCGATGCGCGCCAGCGGTACGAGCAGGAGAAGGCCAAGTTTGGCACGCCGGAGAAGCGCACGATCCAGCAGATCACCTTCCCTTCCCAAGAGGAAGCAGAGGCTGCCTTCAACAGGATCAAGGAGGGCACGGCCTTCGAGGCGATCGCGGACGAGCGCAAGGTGTCCCCGCAGGATCTGGAGCTCGGCACATTCGCGAAGAGCGAGATGCTCGACCCAGCGGTGGCCGAAGCTGCGTTTGCACTCGAACAGGGCGCCAGCAGCGGCCCGGTCGCCGGCCGTTTCGGCCCGGTTCTCGTCCGTGTGACAAAGATCGAGCCAGAGGCCGTCCGCCCCTTCGAGGAGGTGGCGGGCGAGATTCGCAAGGAGATCGCCCAGGGTCGCGCTCGTGAGCAGATCGAGGACCTCCATGACGCCATCGAGGACCAGCGCGCCAGCGCGCGTCCCCTCGCGGACATCGCCAAGGAGAAGGGCCTGGCCCTCGTCCAGGTCCCGGCCATCGACACCAAGGGCCTCGACAAATCGGGCAACCCCGTCGCCGTGCCGGACCGGGATGCGGTCGTGAAGGCCGCCTTCGCTTCCGATATCGGCGTCGACAATGAGCCGCTGCGCACATCCGATGGCGGCTATGTCTGGTTCGACGTGACAGGAATCGAGCCGTCCCGCGAGAAGCCGCTCGACGAGGTCCGCGATCAGGTCGCCGCGCAATGGCGCGAAGACGAGATATCGCAGCGCCTTGCCGACAAGGCCCGCGAGCTGACGGAGCGCATTGAGAAGGGCGAAACCCTCGAGGCCGTGGCCCAGAGTGCCGGCGCACCTCTCAAGACGGCGACGGATCTCGCCCGAAACGCGGCGAAGGACGACCTGAGCGCCGACGCGGTGGCCCGCATCTTCTCGGTGCCGGTCGGCAAAGCTGGAAACACAGCCACGGGGGCCGATACACGGGCCGTCTTCAAGGTCACGTCCGCGACCGTGCCTCCGCTGGTCGCCGACAGCCCCGAGTCCCAGCGTATCGAAACCCAGCTTCGCAACGGCATGGGCGACGACCTCGTGAACCAGTACATCGCTCAGATCCGCAAGGATCTTGGCATCACCATCAACCAGCAGGCGCTGCGTCAGGCAACGGGCGGCGAACTCTAAACCGATGGTCATCACGCCAGATTACGAGACGTTCGCCAGAGCCTACGATGCCGGGCAGGCCGGCGTCCTGCGCACCACGCTCGTCGGTGACCTGCTGACCCCGGTCGCGGCCTTCATCAAGCTGCGGCACGGCAGGAAAGGGCCGGCCTTCCTGCTGGAATCCGTGGAGGGTGGCGCGGTTCGGGGACGTTTCTCCATGATCGGCCTCGACCCTGATCTCGTCTGGCGATGCCAGGACGGAGCCGCCTCCATCGACCGCAGGGCCGCGAGCCATGCCAAATCCTTCGAGGAGGACAGCCGTCCTCCGCTGGAGAGCCTGCGGGCTCTCATCGCGGAAAGCGCCCTGCCCCTCGGTGACGAGCTTCCGCCGATGGCGGCGGGGCTTTTCGGCTATCTCGGCTACGACATGGTCCGCCTCATGGAGCGGCTGTCGGAGCCGAATCCGGATGTGCTGCAGGTCCCGGATGCCGTGCTCGTCCGACCGACGGTCATGGTCGTCTTCGACGCTGTGAAGGACGAGATCTCCCTTATCACGCCCGTTCGCCCCCAGGCGAAAGTGCCGTCGAAGGCTGCCTACGAGGTAGCCCTGTCGCGCCTCGACGACGTGAGCCTTGCGCTCGAGAGCCCGCTTCCCCTCGAGGATCGGTCCGATCCCTCGAGCGTCCATTTCGATCCGCCGGTTTCGAACACCGCGCCCGATGAGTTCAAGGGCATGGTGGCCAGGGCGAAGGATTACATCCGCGCCGGCGACATCTTCCAGGTCGTGCTGTCCCAGCGCTTCGAGGCAGCCTTTCCCCTCCCCGCCTTCGCGCTCTATCGTTCCTTGCGGCGGGTCAACCCTGCGCCCTTCCTCTGCTACCTCGATTTCGAGGATTTCCAAATCGTCTGCTCCTCGCCGGAGATTCTGGTGCGGGTCAGGGACGGCAAGGTCACGATCCGCCCCATCGCAGGGACCCGCCCGCGCGGCGCGACCGCCGCGGAGGACCGCGCCCATGCGGAGAGCCTGCTCGCCGATCAGAAGGAACGGGCCGAGCACCTGATGCTCCTCGATCTCGGACGCAACGACGTGGGGCGCGTTTCCGAGATGGGCTCGGTCGAGGTGACGGATTCCTTCTTCCTGGAGTTCTACAGCCAGGTGATGCACATCGTCTCGAACGTGGAGGGCCGGCTGGACGAGGCATTCGATGCCCTCGACGCACTCGTGGCCGGCTTTCCGGCGGGCACGGTCTCCGGGGCGCCGAAGGTTCGGGCCATGGAGATCATCGACGAGCTCGAAAAGCACAAGCGCGGCCCCTATGGCGGCTGCATCGGGTATTTCGGCGCCAATGGCGAAATGGATACCTGTATCGTCCTGCGCACGGCACTTGTGAAGGACGGGCGCATGGCCGTGCAGGCGGGCGCCGGCATCGTCTACGATTCCGATCCTGATTCCGAACAGCAGGAATGCATCAACAAGGCCAAGGCCCTGTTTCGGGCGGCGGAGGACGCGGTGCGCTTCGCCAGCCGGGCGAGGATAGGCCAATGAGTGCGGCCGCAACGCTTCCCTTGACCGGGCTCGCCGGTCGGGCGCATAGGTCATGACACCATGTCCCGCGTCCTCGTCATCGACAATTACGACAGCTTCACCTGGAACCTCGTCCATCTCGTGGCGCCGCTGGCGTCGAAAGTGGACGTGGTGCGCAACGACGCCGTCACGACCGACGAGATCCTGACGTCTCCGCCCGACGCCATCGTGCTCTCCCCCGGCCCCTGCACGCCGAACGAGGCCGGCATCTGCCTCGACGTCGTCCGCCGGGCAGGGTCGCGGATCCCCACCTTCGGCGTCTGCCTCGGCCTGCAGACCATCGGCCAGGTCTATGGCGGCACGGTCAGCCGAGCGCCGCTGCCGATGCACGGCAAGGTCTCGGAAGTGGAGCATCGCGGCGAAACGATCTTCCGCGGCCTCAATGGGCCGTTCCGGGCAACGCGCTACCATTCCCTCATCGTCGACCGGGAGACCTGCCCTGACGACCTCGCGGTGACGGCGGAAACCGCGGACGGGCTCATCATGGGTCTCTCCCACCGTTCGCTCCCGGTCCATGGTGTGCAGTTCCATCCCGAGAGTATTCTCTCGGAGCATGGCGTCACCATCATGCGCAATTTCTTCGACCTCGCGGCATCGTGGAATGCCGCGCATCGCCAGGGACGCGAAGGCGCTCCCGCAGCCGAGCATTGAGAAAAGATGGAATCCTTCAAATCCTACCTCGCCAAGGTCGCCACCGGCGCGTCGCTGACGCGGGAGGAGGCTCGCTCGGCATTCGACGACATCCTCTCCGGAGAGGTCACGCCCGCCCAGAGCGGCGCATTCCTGATGGCGCTACGGGTGCGCGGCGAGGCATTGGACGAGATCGTCGGCGCAGTGTCCGCCATGCGCGGCCGCATGATCCGGGTCAAGGCGCCAGAAGGTGCGGTCGATATCGTCGGAACGGGCGGAGACCATTCCGGCAGCTACAACATCTCGACGCTTGCCGCCATCATTGTCGCGGGAGCGGGCGTTCCGGTCGCCAAGCACGGCAACCGCGCGGCGTCTTCGAAATCGGGCACGGCAGATGTGCTCGCTGCCCTGGGAGTCAAACTCGGGCTCGATCCGGAGGGCCTGGAGCGCTGCCTGAAGGATGCCGGCCTGTGCTTCATGTTCGCGCAGACCCACCATGCCGCGATGCGCCACGTGGCCCCGGTCCGCGTCGAGCTCGGCACGCGAACGATCTTCAACCTCCTCGGACCGCTCGCCAATCCCGCGTCCGTATCGCATCAGCTTCTCGGCGTGTTCTCGGAAGCGTGGCTCGAACCGCTCGCGCAGGTGATGAAGGAGCTCGGCGTCAGGAAACTCTGGGCCGTGAACGGCTCCGACGGCCTCGATGAGATGACCACCACCGGGCCGACCCATGTGGCGGCGCTCGAGAATGGAAAGATCCGTCGTTTCACGGTGACGCCGGAAGAGGTCGGCCTGCCGGTCGCAAGGCCCGAGGACCTGAAGGGCGGCGATCCGGAGCACAACGCGACACAGCTGCGCGCCGTGCTGGAAGGCGCGCGCATTCCCTATCGCGACATCGCCCTCCTGAACGCCGCGGCATCCCTCGTCATCGCCGAGGCCGCGACGGATCTGCGCGATGGCCTCGACCGCGCTACACGCGCCCTCGACAGCGGCGCGGCAAAGACGGCACTGAAGCGCCTGATCGAGGTCTCGAACGCCTGAGCGGAGATTAGCATGAGCGACGTTCTCGCCCGCATCGAAGCCTATAAGCGCGAGGAGATCGCCGCTGCCAAGGCCGCCGTTCCACAAGCGGAGATCGAGCGGCGGGCGCGGGCCGCTTCTCCTCCGCGCGGCTTCGCGGCAGCCATCGAGCGCCACCTTGCGGAGGGCCGTCCGGCCCTGATCGCGGAGGTGAAGAAGGCCAGCCCGTCCAAGGGCCTCATCCGGGCCGATTTCGATCCGCCGTCACTCGCGCAAGCCTATGCCGAAGGCGGAGCGACATGCCTCTCCGTTCTGACCGACGAGCCCTCCTTCCAGGGCAGGCCGGAATTCCTCATGCAGGCGCGGGAGGCATCGGGACTCCCGGCCCTGCGCAAGGATTTTCTGTTCGATCCCTATCAGGTCTACGAGGCTCGCGCCTGGGGGGCGGATTGCATTCTCGTGATCATGGCGAGCGTCACCGACGCACAGGCCCGCACCCTCGTCGACACGGCCCACGCTCTCGGGATGGATGTCCTCGTCGAGGTGCATGACCGCGCCGAACTCGACCGCGCGCTGCCGCTGGGGACGAAGCTTCTCGGGATCAACAACCGCAACCTCCGCACGTTCGAGGTTTCGCTGACCGTGTGCGAGGCGCTGGCTCCCGCGATCCCGCCCGACCGCATCATCGTCGGCGAGAGCGGCATCTTCACCATTCGCGACGTCGAGCGGCTGGAGAAGGTCGGGATCCGCACCTTCCTGGTCGGGGAAAGCCTGATGCGTCAGGCCGATGTCGCGGCGGCCACGCGACGCCTGCTGTTCGGCGAGGCCGCATGACGAAACTCACCCACCTCGATGCGTCCGGCAGGGCCAACATGGTGGACGTCTCCGAGAAGGAGGTGACTGATCGCACCGCCATCGCCGAAGGCAGCGTAGTGATGCGGCCGGAAACCGTGGCGCTCATCCGCCAGGGCGATGCGAAGAAGGGCGACGTGCTCGGCACCGCGCGGCTGGCCGGCATCATGGCCTCGAAGCGCACCCACGAGCTGATCCCGCTCTGCCATCCCCTGTTGATCTCGAAGGTCAAGGTCGAGTGTGTCCTCGACGAGGGTCTTCCGGGCGTGCGGGTGACGGCCGAGGTGAAGGTCTCAGGCCAGACCGGTGTGGAAATGGAGGCCCTGACCGCCGTTTCCATCGCCTGCCTGACCGTGTACGACATGGTGAAGGCCGCCGACCGCACCATGCGGATCGACGACATCCGCCTGCGCATGAAGAGCGGCGGCCAGTCCGGCCTGTTCGAAGCGCCGTGAGAAAATCGCCATGGGCCTGATCTCCGTCGACGAGGCTCTTTCCAGGATCCTGGCCAGTGTGCCTGGACCGGTCGATAGCGAGCGCGCGCCGTTGATCGCCTGCGCGGGACGCACTCTGGCCGAGGACGTCGCTGCCAAGCGCGACCAGCCGCCCTTCCCGGCATCCGCCATGGACGGCTACGCCGTGCGCAGCGCCGATTCTCCCGTCACGCCGTCCACCTTGCGGGTCATCGGCACCAGCGCCGCCGGTCACCGTTTTTCCGGAACCCTCGGAGCAGGCGAGGCCGTGCGGATCTTCACCGGCGCCCCCCTGCCCGATGGCGCCGACGCCGTGGTCCTTCAGGAGGACACGGAGGCGCAAGGCGACATTGTCGTGCTCAAGGAGGCGCCGCGCCCGCAGCGCCACATCCGCGCCGCCGGTCTCGATTTCAGGGCCGGCGACGCTCTTCTTACCGCTGGTCGGCGCCTCGATTCGCGTCACATTGCTCTCGCAGCGGCGATGGGCCATGGCGACCTGCCGGTCCGGCGCCGGCCGAGAATCGCCATCCTCGCGACCGGGGACGAACTCGTCCGCGCGGGCGAAGCGGCCGGGCCGGACCAGATCGTCGCGTCGAGCCTTCCCTCCACCGCCCTGATTGCCGAGAAGGCCGGCGGCGAGGCGATCGATCTCGGGATCGCCCGCGATACGCTGGAATCCCTGGACGAGCGCATCGAACGCGCCCGGGCGGCAAAGGCCGACATTCTCGTGACCTTGGGCGGTGCCTCGGTCGGTGACCACGATCTGGTGCAAAAGGGCCTGATCCGCCAGGGAATGGACCTGGGCTTCTGGCGGGTCGCGCTGAAACCTGGCAAGCCCTTGATGCATGGGCGTCTCGGGTCGATGCTGTTCCTGGGCCTTCCCGGAAACCCCGTCTCAACCCTCGTCTGCAGCCTGCTCTTCCTGGTCCCGGCGATCCGGGCCCTGTGCGGCGATCCCGCTGCGGGATCGGACCAGACCGAGAGTGCGCTCATCGGCGCCGACCTTCCCGCCAACGGCGACCGCCAGGATTACATGCGTGCGACGCTGTCCTATCGCGACATCGACACGGGTGCAGGTCGCGTCACCGTCCCGGCGGCAATGCCGCACGACCGGCAGGATTCATCCATGCTCGGGATTCTCGGGCGCTCCGATGCGCTGCTCGTCAGGCCGCCTCAGGCTCCGGCCGCCGCCGCCGGAGAGCCCTGCCGCATTCTGCGCCTGGCGCGATTCTGCTGAATCTATTCGTCACAGCGTAGCCATAGGCTTGCGGAACACAGCAAGAACGGCTAACCTGTTCTCGCTTTGTTTTCAGAATCGCTCCCTCAGGGGCAGTAAGGGCCAGCCATGCTGACGCGCAAACAGCACGAATTGCTCCGCTTCATTCATGAGCGGCTGCGGGAATCCGGCGTTCCGCCGTCCTTCGACGAGATGAAGGATGCTCTCGACCTCAAGTCGAAATCCGGCATTCACCGTCTCATCACCGCCTTGGAGGAACGCGGCTTCATCCGGCGCCTGCCCAATCGGGCCCGCGCCCTTGAAGTCATTCGCCTGCCCGAGACCGTCGGTGGGGCCGGACAGAAGCGCTTCACCCCGAGCGTGGTGGAGGGTGGCCTGGCCGGAAAGGCCAAATCGGCTCCGGCGCCGGTGGTCGACGAGAAAACCCGCGACATGTCGATCCCCGTCATGGGCCGGATCGCGGCCGGTACACCGATTTCCGCGATTCAGAATCGCAGCCATTCGATCAGCCTGTCGAACGACTTCCTCAGCCAGGGCGAGCACTATGCCCTTGAGGTTCGAGGCGACTCGATGGTCGAGGCCGGCATTCTCGACGGCGATCTGGTGGTGATCCGCAAGCAGGACACGGCCAATACGGGCGACATCATCGTGGCTCTGATCGACGACGAGGAGGCGACGCTGAAACGCTTCCGCCGTCGCGGTTCCTCGATCGCGCTCGAAGCCGCCAACCAGGCCTACGAGACCCGCGTTCTCGGCCCGGACCGGGTCAAGATCCAGGGCAAGCTCGTCAGTCTCGTTCGCCGCTACTGATCTCCTCCTCCGGGAGATCCTGCTCGGGAACCGGTCGGACCGCTTGCGGCCGGTTTTCGGCGGGCTGTGATACCGCGCGGTTCGCCGCCGCCATGGCGACCGCTTCAACGCCCCTTCGTACCGATCGGATCTCGACGCCGCCTTGGGTCTGGAATCGAAGGGTCGTTGCGCCTCGAAGCGCGAGCGCCTCCCGGTCGAGCACGAGTCCGGCATCGCATTGCGGTGGCGCCTTGAGCCGGGTCAGGACGATGGCAGCGCGGCGGCAATCCTCCTCGAAGGCGGATATCTCCTGAACGAAGGCGATCACTCGCGAACCTGCACCCTCGACGATGCAGCCGGTCCGGTCGCATCGGGCGTCCTGCCTCAGGCTCGGATCGCCGGCATGGCGCCCGTCCCCGTCGGCGCGCAGCCATTGCTCGGTCACAAAGGACGATGGGCGTCCGACGACCGTCAGCGCGCCGCTCCTGCCGCGGATCGCGGCGCCGGCTCCGTCCCGGTCGATGAAAACGTCGTACCGGGTCGGCGCCGCGGCGGCGAGGCCTGCTCCCAGGGGAAGGACAGCGAACCAGCGCAGGGACGAGGCGGGAAGCGTCAGGATCAGCAGCCCGACACTCAGCAAGGCAAAGGCCGTGACACCCAGGGCCGGCACCACCATGGTCGCGCCGCCGATGCCGCCGACGACGGCCGACACCTCGAGCACATGGTTCACCGCATATCCCATGATCTGCCAGACCGGGCGGTCGAGACCAAAGGGATAGGCCAGGACGCCGAGTACCGCCGAGGGCATGACCACGACGGAGACGAGCGGCAGCGCGAGCGCATTGCCGATCAGGCCATACGGATTGACGGTCTGGAAATGGTAGGCGGCGAAGGGCGCGGTGGCGAGGCTCGCCACGAGCGTCGTCCCGAGAAGGCCCAGGACATGGCGCGCGAGCCACCGGAAGACTCTGTCGAGAGGCGTCGGCACCCCTCCCTCGACATGTCCCCATGACAGCAACGGTGCTGCCGCCGTGAGCGCAGCAACGGCGCCGAAGGACATCTGGAAACTCGGGCCGAGCAGCGCCTCCGGCTCCCGCGCCAGAACCAGGAGGGCCGCGACGGACAAGTTGCGGATGCTCAGCGCCGGCCGGTCGGCAAGGATGGCGCCGAACATGACGAGCGTCATGACCAGCGAACGCTCGGTGGCAACGTCCGAGCCAGAGAACACGCAATAGCCCGTCGCGCCGGTCATGGCGGCGACGGCCGACAGCTTCTTCACAGGCCAGAGCAATGCCCATGCCGGCACAACCGCGAGCAGAGCACGGGTGAGCCAAAAGAAGGTGCCCGCCGCCAGAACCATGTGAAGGCCGGAGATGGAGACGATGTGATAGATCCCGGCGGCGCGCAGCACGTCGTTGGTCGGTTCGCCGATGAGGCCACGCTTGCCGGTCACCAAGGCGGCGCCCACGCCCCCGGCGGGCCCGCCAATGGCCAGAGCGATGCGCTGGGTCAAGGCATTGCGCGCGCCATCGATCCGGGCCGCCAGCGTCAGTGGCCAGGGCGTCCCGCCCGGCGGTTCCGCGACCTTCACTGGTCCGAGGAGCGAACCGACGGCACCTATTTCCTTGAAGCGGGCATCGCGGCCGAAATCATAGCCGCCCGGCCAGGCGGGCTGGGGTGGCGGCAGCAGACGCGCCTTGGCCTCGATGAACTGTCCCGGCTCCGGGCTCTGACCCTTGCGGGCGCTCACCCGCGCGAAGCGGGGTGTGTCGGCCGGCGCCAAACCCTGCACCGCAGTCAGGCGCAAAAGCACCCGCCGTCCCTCGATCCGCTCCTCGACGGCCTCGACGAAGCCTGACACGGACGCAATGGTCACACGGGTCAGCACGGGTGCGGCAACCAGCCGACTTCGATGGACACCGGCGGCGAAACCGGCAGACAAGGCGCCCAGGCCGATGAAGACCGCGAGAGCGGGCAGGCTCCTCCGCGAGAACCACGCTGCCGCGAGGCAGGTCGCCAGGCCAATCACCGGAGCCCAGGGGGATGGCTCGTCGGCCTGGAAGAAGAGAATGATCCCCAGGCCGAAGAACACGGCGATCCAGGGAAACAACCGGCGCTGGGCCACCTCGGCCGACAGTTCCCGCCTCACCCATCCCTGCCAGTCGGGGAGCGCTGTCGGATACGCGAGACTTCCTCCCCGTGGCAAGGTCAGCGTCCGCACAGCAGGGCGTGGCAGGCGGTCGTGGTCTCTTTGCTCTGTCTCGGCCATTGCTGCGGCTTAACGTCGGGGTGGTTTACATGGTAGACGACGCCACGTTTCGGCCAAGTCCACCCTGTGGATTCGAGTCGAAAACCCCGCTGGCCCGTTGCGTGGCCCGCTTTGATTCTTGCCAAGGTTTCTAACGCCGATGACCGTCGTCACCCGCTTTGCCCCGTCTCCCACCGGCTTCCTGCATATCGGAGGCGCGCGCACGGCCCTGTTCAACTGGCTCTACGCCAAGCGGCACGGGGGCAAAATGCTCCTGCGCATCGAGGACACGGATCGGGAACGCTCGACCGAGGCGGCCATTCAGGCCATTCTCGACGGCCTTACATGGCTCGGCCTCGACTGGGATGGCGACGTGGTCTACCAGTTCTCCCGCGCCGCCCGTCACAGGGAGGTCGCCGAGTCCCTCCTGGCCCAGGGGCGCGCCTATTACTGCTATGCGACGCCTCAGGAACTCGAGGAGATGCGCGAGACGGCCCGGCGCGAGGGCCGCCCCATGCGCTATGACGGCCGTTGGCGTGACCGGGCCCCGTCCGAGGCACCGGCTGGCGTCAAACCCGTCATCCGCCTGAAGGCGCCCCAGGAGGGAGAGACGGTCGTCGAGGACGAGGTCCAGGGCCGCGTGGTCTGGCAGAACAAGGACCTCGACGACCTGGTCCTGCTGCGCTCCGACGGGACGCCGACCTATATGCTCGCGGTGGTGGTGGACGACCATGACATGGGCGTGACCCACGTGATCCGCGGCGACGACCACCTGACCAACGGCGCCCGGCAGACGCAGATCTATCAGGCCCTGGGCTGGAACGTGCCGAAGATGGCGCATGTGCCGCTCATCCACGGCCCGGACGGCGCGAAGCTCTCCAAGCGTCATGGGGCTCTCGGGGTCGAGGCCTATCGCAGCATGGGCTACCTGCCGGCGGCCCTGCGCAATTATCTCGTCCGGCTCGGCTGGAGCCATGGCGACCAGGAGATCTTCACCGAGCAGGAGATGATTGACGCCTTCGATCTCAAGAGTATCGGTCGCTCCCCGGCGCGGTTCGATTTCGCCAAGCTCGAGAACCTCAATGGCCACTACATGCGCCAGACCAGCGACGAGGAACTGGTCGATGCCATGGAGCAGCTTCTTCCCGAGCTGGAGGGTGACGATCACCATCTCGGACGGACCTTCACGCCCGCTCTGCGCGCGAAGCTCATCGCGGCCATGCCAGGCCTGAAGGAGCGCGCGAAGACGCTCGTGGAACTGCTCGACAGCGCCTACTACCTCTATGCCCAGCGTCCGCTGCATGTGGACGAGAAGGCTAAGAGCCTTCTCGCCGATGGCGTGTCCCGGCTCGTCGGCATCGATGCCAAGCTCGGGGCGGTCCAGGAATGGACGGCGGCCGGCGTCGAGGCGGTCGTCCGCGAGCATGCCGAGTCCATCGGGGCGAAACTCGGACAGGTGGCACAACCCCTGCGGGCGGCCCTGACGGGCCGTGCGACCTCGCCCGGATTGTTCGACGTGATGGCGGTCCTCGGAAAGGACGAAACCTTGTCGCGCCTTCACGACCAGCTTAGCGCTGCGCCTGCTGCATAGCAGGCGCACTCGCCTTTAGACGTGCTTGCCCCCTCCGAACGGATAAGCTACCCAACCCACCATCCTCCACCGACCGGCACCTCGGTTCGGCAGCCCATAGCGAGAGACCTTCTCCCCAACCAAGGCTGCCCTAGGTTAAGCCCGGCCTCTTGTTGAAAGGGCGAAGACGCATGAGCTCCAATTCCTGCACGCTCACTATGGACGATAAGTCGGTCGAACTGCCTGTGAAGCACGGCGTCATCGGCCCGAGCGTCATCGACATTTCCAAGCTCTACGGCCAAACGGGGTCGTTCACCTACGACCCGGGTTTCACCTCGACGGCGAGCTGTGAATCGAAGATCACCTATATCGATGGCGATGCTGGTGTCCTGCTCTATCGCGGCTACCCGATCGAGCAGCTTGCCGAGCACGGCGACTTCCTCGAGACCTGCTATCTGCTGCTCTACGGCGAGTTGCCGACGGCCGCGCAGAAGGCGGATTTCGACTATCGCGTCACCCGCCACACGATGGTTCACGACCAGATGAACCGGTTCTTCCAGGGCTTCCGCCGCGATGCTCATCCGATGGCGATCATGGTGGCCTGTGTCGGTGCCCTCTCGGCCTTCTATCACGACTCGACGGACATCGCCGATCCGCACCAGCGCATGGTCGCGTCCATGCGCATGATCGCGAAAATGCCGACCCTCGCCGCCATGGCCTACAAGTACCATGTCGGCCAGCCTTTCGTGTACCCGCAGAACGACCTGGACTACACCTCCAACTTCCTGCGCATGTGCTTTGCGGTGCCGGCCGAGGAATACAAGGTGAACCCGGTGCTCTCGCGGGCGCTCGACCGCATCTTCATCCTTCACGCAGACCACGAGCAGAACGCCTCGACCTCAACCGTGCGTCTCGCCGGATCCTCCGGCGCCAACCCCTTCGCCTGCATCGCCGCCGGCATCGCCTGCCTGTGGGGACCCGCCCATGGCGGCGCCAACGAAGCGGCATTGAAGATGCTGGAAGAGATCGGCACGCCCGACCGCATTCCGCACTACATCGCCAAGGCGAAGGACAAGAACGATCCCTTCCGCCTCATGGGCTTCGGCCACCGGGTCTACAAGAACTACGACCCGCGCGCCCGGATCATGCAGAAGACCACCCACGAGGTCCTCAACGAGCTCGGCATCAAGGACGATCCGCTGCTCGACGTGGCAGTGGAGCTCGAGCAGATCGCCCTCAAGGACGAATACTTCCTTGAGAAGAAGCTCTATCCGAACATCGACTTCTATTCGGGCATCACCCTCAAGGCGATGGGCTTCCCGACCTCCATGTTCACCGTGCTGTTCGCGCTGGCCCGCACGGTCGGCTGGATTGCCCAGTGGAGCGAGATGATCGAGGATCCGTCCCAGCGCATCGGCCGCCCGCGCCAGCTCTATACCGGCGCCCCCAAGCGCGACTACGTCACGGTTGCCCAACGCGGGTAACGGTGCCTGACAACCGAAACGATGAAGGGGCCGCATGGCCCCTTTTTCATATGCGCCGGCATCGCGGGCTCGGCCTGCAGACCGTCCAGGAACGACGATGGCAACACTCGAACAGGCTATATCCGTCGCTTGGCTTCCAGCACTTCAGCGACGATCCGCGCCGCCCGCTCGCTCGGCACCTCGTCGCCGATGCGCATGAGATCGTCGAGGCGACGGAAGGCCGCCTCCTGCCGCCGCCGTTCCGGACTATCGGAGAGAAGGGGAAGCACGGCTTCGGCGAGCTTCTCCGGTGTGCAATCCCACTGGATCAGCTCAGGGATCACGTTCTCGCCGAGGACCAGGTTGGTGAGGACGATGGAAGGGGCTTTGATGAGATATTTCAGCACCTCCTCGATCTTGGAGACGCGGTAGGCCACGACCATCGGGACGCCGGACAACCCGAGTTCCAGGGTCACGGTGCCGGACGCGGCGAGCGCGGCATCGGCCTGGCGGAAGGCCGCCCATTTCGCGCTCTCCCCCTCGACGATTTTCGGCTGCACGCTCCAACCGGCAACGCGCCGCCTGATTTCATCGGCCAGATGGGGAACGGCCGGGATCGTGACCTCGAAGGGGCGCGGCGAGCGCTCCTGCAGCAGGGCGAGCGCCTGACCGAAAGGCTCCATTAGCCTGCCGACTTCCGACCTGCGGCTGCCGGGAAGGACCAGAAGCTTCAGCGGATCGGCAGCGGACACGCCCCGCTCGCCCTCGCGAGGGCGGATCTCGCCGAGGCGTTCGATCAGCGGATGCCCGACATAGGATGTCGGTGGCCCGCCGAGCCGGCGATGGGCCTCCGGTTCGAAAGGAAGCAGCGCGAGCAGGTGGTCGATGTAGGCGCGCATTTTCGGCGCGCGCCCAGGACGCCAGGCCCAGACCGAGGGGCTCACATAGTCGACGATGGGAATGCCGGGCGCCCGCGCCCTCACCGTCTTCGCGACACGGTGGGTGAAATCCGGACTGTCGACGATCACCAGAAGATCCGGCTTGGCCGCTACGACGGCATCCGCAGTCAGACGGATCCGCCTCAGGATCGCCGGCAGGCGCGCAATGACGGCCGAGAATCCCATGACCGCGATGTCCGTGAGCGGAAACAGGCTCTTCAGTCCCTCCCGCTCCATGGCATGTCCGCCGACGCCTTGGAACTGAAGACGGTCCGCCCCAAGGCGCGTCTTCAGGGACCTCATCAGCTTGGCTCCGAGCTGGTCGCCGGACTCCTCGCCCGAAACGATCCAGATCCGGAGCGGTGCGGTGTCACTGACCATGGGGCATCATCCAGGGAAGGTCGACGGCGATCAGGAACAGCCCCAGATCATCGGCGAGCTGCAGGGTCCTGTCCTGATCAAGGACCAGGGTCGAGCCCGCCCCGACCGCGATGCCGCCGAGTCCCGCTCGGGCCGCCTCGGTGACGGTTCTGGGTCCAATGGCGGGCATATCGACTCGCAGGTCCTGCCCCCGCTTGGCCGCCTTGATGAGCACCCCACCGTCGCGGCGCCGCCGCAGGCCAAGCCAGGACTGGCGGAATCCCGCCACGCGACGCAGCATCCGGTCGGTCCCTTCCGGCCCCTCGACGGCGAGGACATGCCGGCGCGCCACCACGGCGGCCTGACCGATATCGAAGGCGGACAGGGATGAGAGAAGCTCGATGCCGAGGGATACCGCCTCGCGATCGTCCGCGTCCGGCCGGAGACGACCACCGAGCGAGAGAGGCGCGACAAGGTCTGGAGCCAGCTCATGGGCACCGACGACGCTGAACCCCCGCTCCTCGAGCAGCATGACCGCACCGCGCAGGACCTGATCGTCGCCGCGCGCGATGACCTCCTTCACCTCCTGCCGGTTGCGCAGGAGCGAATAGGCTCCGAGGAGAGCGGAGAATCCGGGCCGCCGCACGGCCCCGACCAGGGCAACAGCCCTGGGCTGCCATTGCTCCAGGGTCGCCATGATCGACTTGAGGTCAAGGAGGTCGACGCTGGCCTGCGCGCGCCGCCGCAATTCGGGAGCGGCAAAGCCCCTGAAGGCCAGCACCCGGCAATCCTGCCCCGTCCGTTCGAGATGCTCGACCAGTTGGATGGGAAGCTGGCCTGACCCGGCGAGGATCGCTATCGGGCCAGGGGAGGTCATCCAGCCGTACCGACAGGTTCCTTGGGCGTGCAGATCGCCCGGTCCTTGCCTTCGCGGATGAAGTCGAGGATCTCGTGGACGAAGGGATGCGTGGCGAATTCCGCAGCCACGTCCTCGACCCGCTCCGACAAGGTGCCCTCGTCCGCGAAGAGGAGCCGATAGGCGCGCCGGATATCGTGGATCTGCTCGCGCGTGAAGCCGCGGCGGCGCAGGCCAATGATGTTGAGCCCAGCGAGGTGCGCCCGGTTGCCCATGGCCATGCCATAGGGAATGAGATCGTTTTCGAGCCCGGACATGCCGCCCACGAAGGCGTGGGAGCCGACGCGCGCGAACTGAATGACCGCGGAGCCGCCGCCGAAGATCACGTAGTCCCCTACCGTCACGTGGCCCGCCAGCATGACGTTGTTCGACAGGATCACGTCATTGCCGACGCGGGTGTCGTGGCCGACATGGGAATTGGCCAGGAAGGCACAGCGGTCGCCGATGACGGTCTCCAGACCGCCGCCTTCGGTGCCGGGGTTCATGGTCACGCCTTCGCGGATCATGCAATCGGAGCCAATGGTCAGCGACGAGGCTTCGCCGCGATACTTCAGATCCTGGGGAATGTGGCCGATGGAGGCGAAGGGAAAGATGCGCGTGCGCGGGCCGACGGTGGTCCGCCCGGCAACCGCCACATGGCTGAGAAGTTGGCAGCCCTCGCCCAGGACGACCTCTGATCCGACCATGCAGAAGGGGCCGATCCTGGTCCCGGCGCCGATTACGGCACCGTCCTCGATCACGGCGGTGGGATGAACGAGCGGCTCCATCAGTCCATCACCAGCATGGCGCTCACTTCCGCCTCGCAGACGATCGCCCCATCGACCTTGGCCTCGCCCCGGTACCACCACATGTTGCGGCGATTGTTGAGCTTCTTCATATGGAATTCGACCCGGTCCCCCGGCTCGACCGGCTTGCGGAACTTGACCTTGTCGATCGTCATGAAAAAGACCTGCTTCGGCTTGGCCTGCTGGGAAATCTTGGAGGCGACGCAGATCGCCCCCGCGGTCTGGGCCATGCCTTCGATGAGATAGACGCCCGGAAAAATCGGTCGTGACGGGAAATGACCCGTGAATTGCGGCTCATTGAAGGTGACGTTCTTGATCCCGATGCAGGAATTGTCGCCGTCGATATCGACGATCCTGTCGACCAGAAGAAACGGATAGCGATGCGGCAGCAGATCGAGAATCCGCATGATATCCGCTGTCTGAAGCGTGGTTGGCGCTTCGCTCATGTGCTTCACTCCGGAGGCTTCAAGACGTCTTCAGGTTGAGGAAGACGAACCGTCGTTGGTGGCGGAATCGCCGGAATCGGTTTTGGATGCAAGCTTTTTCAGGGCCGTGATCTCGCGGAACCATTCCCGGATCGGGCGGGCTGGAACCCCGCCCCAGCGGGCGCCTGCCGGGACATCGCCGTTGACGGCACTGGTCGCCGCGATCTGGGCGCCCATCCCGATCCGGAGGTGTCCTTTCACGGCAACCTGGCCGCCGAGGGCCACATAGTCCTCGATGGTGGTCGAGCCAGCGATACCGACCTGGGCGACGATCACGCAATGCCGGCCGATCACCACGTTGTGGGCGATCTGGACCAGATTGTCGATCTTGGTCCCCTCCCCGATCACCGTATCGCGGCTTGCGCCGCGATCGACAGTCGTGTTGGCCCCGATCTCCACATCGTCCTGGATGATCACCCGACCGACCTGCGGCACCTTGAGATGCCCCTGGGGACCCATGGCGAAGCCGAACCCGTCCTGCCCGATCCGGACCCCTGGATGGAGGATGACCCGGTTACCGAGGTAGGCATGCGAGACCGTCACATGGGCGCCGATGGCGCAGTCCCGCCCGACCTTGACGTGGGCACCGATGACCGCGTGCGCGCCGACGAGCGTCCCCGCCCCCACCTCTGCGTAAGGCCCGATCACCGCGCCCGGATCGACCGTGACGCCATATTCCAACCGGGCGGTCGGGTGGACGAAGGATCCCGGCGAGGTGCCGGTCGCGGCAAAGGAGGATTCCGGCCGCATCGCCGAGGGGAACAGAAGCGCCAGGACCTGCGCGAACACCCGGTAGGCCTGGGGCGTCACGAGGGCCACGGTATGGGCCGGGACCTTGGCGGCGAAACGGGGCGTCACGAGGCAAACACCGGCCTTGGTCCGGCTGAGCGCCTCGCCATAGGCGGCATTGTCCATATACGCGACGTCCAGCGGTCCGGCGGTTTCAAGCGGTGCTGCGCCACGAAGCAAAAGCTCCCCGTCGACACCGTCGGGGAGCGTGGCATGGGCCATCTCCGCCACCTGACGCAAACGAAGCGTCTGGCCCTGCGGGAAGAAACTCGAATCTGTCATGCAAAAGAAGCGAGGGCGCCTCGCGGGCGCCCTCTCCAATTAGAAGCGTGTACCACCCGAGAAGCGGAAGGCCTGGGTCCGGTCGCCACCGATCTTGCCATTGGCAGTCGGGAGGCCCTCGTCCTTCGTCAGGGCAATCGCGTAGTCGAAGCGGATCGGGCCGAGCGGCGAGGTCCACAGGAGCGAAGCACCCACCGAGGAGCGAATCTTGTGGCTGTCGCGAACCACGATGCACTCCTGCGAGACCGTGGCGCTCTGGGCGCAGCCGAGGGTCGGGCTGAAGCCGTCGATGATGCTGTTGCCGTTGGTGTCGAAGGTCGTCGGACCCTTGTAGCCGAACAGCGTACCGGCATCGGCGAACACCGCGCCCTTGAGCCCGAGTTCGCGCGGGAGCCCGAAGATCGGGAACTGCACTTCGAGCGAACCGCCGAAATAGGTCGTGCCGCCGATGGCATTGGCATTCGTGTCGTAGCTCGAGACGTCCCGCGGGCCGATGCCGTTGCTGGCGAAGCCGCGCACGAGTGTCGGGCCGAGGAAGAACTGGTCGACGATGCGCAGATCGCCACCGCCGCCGCCCAGGCCCTTGTTCTCGTTGCCGAAGCCCTGGATGTGGCCGCCCTGGACGCGGGCGATTCCCACGATGTCTTCCCAGATCTCCTTGTAGTAACGGACGTCGCCGGTGGCGCGGAAATACCGTGAATCGCCGCCGAGACCCGCGAAATCGGTCTTCACCTCGCCATAGAATCCGTTGCGCGGATCCTTGTTGTTGTCGAGGGTGTTGTAGTTGAACGTCAGGCCCGCGAGGGAGGTCAGCGTCTTGCCCTGCGATTCCTTGATCGCCAGCGACGCCTCGCCATTGCCTTCGCAGAAGAAGCGGTTCGGCAGGCCGGCGCCGGGAGAACCAGCCGGGTTGAGCTGAGTGTAGCCCGGCAGTGGCACAGAGCAGTCATTATAGGGCTGCTTGTAGTCGTTCGGGATCTTCAGATCCTGCTGATAGAGCGAGTAACGCAGCGTCAGCGTGAACTCTTCCGTAAACGGAAGACCCAGGCGCAGCTGGCCGCCGGTCATGCGGTTCTCGTAGCGCGAATACCTGGTCTGGTCGCTGAACTTCGAGAACAGATCGATACCTGCCGCCATGCGGTAGCCGAGGAAGTACGGCTCCGTGAAGGAAAAGTCGACGCCATTCGTGCGCTGGCCGAGCTGACCCGCCACGCGGACATACTGGCCACGGCCCAGGAAGTTCGATTCCGTGACTGCCACTTCACCGATGAAGCCGTCCTGGGTCGAGTAACCGCCGGAAACCGAGAACGCGCCGGTCGACTGATCCTCGACGTCCACGTTGACCACGACGCGATCCGGCGCAGAACCGGGCTCGTTGGAGATACGGACCTGCTTGAAGTAACCGAGATTGTTGAGGCGGCGCTCCGCACGGTCGATCAGGACGCGGTTGTAGGGGTCGCCTTCACCGAGGTCAAACTCGCGACGGATCACGTAATCCCGGGTGCGGGAGTTGCCCCGCACATTGATCCGCTCGATGTAGACCCGCGGACCCTCTTCGACCACGTAGGACAGGTTGATCGTCTGGGTCGCAGGATCGCGGGTCGCCACGGGGCGGACCTGCACGAAGGGATGACCGCGACGGGCGATGTCCGTGGTCACATCCTGCAGGGAGCGCTGGACCTGATCGGCATTGTAGGTCGAGCCGGCCGAGGTCGACAGGTCACGCTGGACGGATTCGGCCGTCACTTCCGGAAGGCGGGAATCGACGTTGACGCTGCCCAGGCGATATTGCGGGCCTTCCTCGACCGCGATGGTGACGATGTAGCCGCCGGCATTGGGATCGAACTGCACGTCGCTGGAGACGACCCGGAAATCCGCATAACCGTTCTTGAGATAATAACGGCGGATCAGCTCGAGGTCGTTCGCGATGCGCGCCGGGTCGTAGACATCGGTGCTCTTGAGGAAGCTGAGGATGTTCGTCTCAGTGGTCGCCATGACGCCGCGCAGGCGGCTGGACGAGACCTGGTTGTTCCCGACGAACCGGATCTCCTTGACGCCCGTCTTGTCGCCTTCGTTGATGGTATAGACGATGTCGACGGTGCCGTTGGGAAGGTCGACGATGCGCGGGGTCACCTGCGCAAGGCCACGACCCTGGCGGCGATAGACCTCGAGGATACGCTGGACGTCGGCGTCAACGGTCCGCTGATCATAGGGAGAACGGGCGCGAGCCTGAAGCTCACCCTCGATCATGCCCTTCTCGACACGCTTGTTGCCCTCGAGAGCCACCCGGTTGACGATCGGGCCCTGGGCGGTCGCCGCCCGGCGGCTGGCCTGCTGCGCGAACGCGGTGTCGGCTGCAGTGATTCCGGCGATCATCGCACTGACGGCGATCATGGCGGTAGCGGCCGGTTTCTTCCGGCGTGGCGTGGTCGTCGACATCATCAACTGGCCCGTCTCTTTATCTTTGTTCCTACAGCGGATCACTCCGCCGGGGCTGGGAACGTGGTTGCCCAACCTTATCGGTGTGATCCGCTTGTACAAACTTTCGCCGCTATTGCAAACGGCGCTTTCCCCAACACAGTAGCATTTTTGCTCTGCGTGGCGTCCTTGTCACGTTCCACGAGCCAGAAAACTTGTGCCAAGGTGAACAATATCATTCCAGGTTGCGAACAGCATCAGCATCGCAACGATGGCAAAACCGATCCGGAAGCCGATTTCCTGGGCTTTTTCGCTCAATGGACGGCCTCGAATGGCCTCGATGGCGTAAAAAAGGAGGTGGCCGCCATCGAGCAACGGAATCGGAAAAAGGTTAATGAGACCGATCGAAACCGACATGAACCCGATGAGGCTGACGAGGCTATAGACCCCCCCGACATCGAATGCGGTGCCCGAGGCCCGGGCGATTCCGATCGGCCCGGAGAGCTGGTCGGCGGATTCCCAACCGAGAACCAGGCGCCGCATGAAGTTCAGGGTCCGCTCCACCAGGTTCCAGGTCTCGACCGCTCCCGCCTTCAGGGCCCCGAGCGGCGAATAGGAGATGCGCTTGATGGCGTTCGGGTCCCGGGAGGCCTCGACACCGAGAAGGCCGATGCGCTGCTTGCCAAAGGGAGTCGACTTCTCGACGAAGTTCGGCGTCGCGCTCAGGGACACGTTTTGACCGCCCCGGTCCACGACGAAGGTCAGGGCCTCTCCGGCGCTCGAGCTGACCAGGAGCTGCATGTCGGCAAAGGTTTCGATCTGCCTGCCGTCGATGGAGAGGATGAGGTCGTTGGGCTGGAAACCTGCCTTTTCCGCCGCGCTGCCAGCCTGAACCGCCTCGATCCGCGGCTCCAGCACCTGCCGGCCGCTGAAATAGTTGAAGCTGGCGAAGATCGCGATGGCGAGGATGAAATTGGCGATCGGCCCCGCAGCGACGATAGCCGAGCGCTTGAGCACATTTTGGTGGGGAAAACTCACCGCCCGCTCGGCCGCGCTCATATGGGCGAGCTGATCCTGATTGGGGACGCTGGCCGCATTCAGATCGCCCACGAACTTTACGTAACCCCCCAGGGGAATCGCGGAGATCTTCCAGCGGGTCCCGTAGCGGTCGGTCCGGCCGAAGAGCTCCCGGCCGAAACCGACGGAGAAAGCCGTCACCCCGACCCCGCATCGACGCCCCACCCAGAAGTGGCCGAACTCGTGGACGAAAACGACCACGGTGAGGACGACGAGGAAGGAGATGATCGTCAGAAGGAAGGAGCCCGTCGCTCCCGTTATCGTCGCAAGCCAATCCATCGTGATCCCTTTCTCATCGGCCGCGCTGCGGTCGTTCAGGCCTCAAGCGGGCATGAACTGTCGCGCAGCCTCCCGAGCCTCCTCGTCGATTGCCAGTGCTTCCGAAATCGTCGCCGGCGCCGCCAGGCGTCTTCCCGAAAAAGTCGAACAAACCAGCTCAACCTTCTCAGATATGGCATAAAAATCGATCTGCCCAGCCAGGAACGCCGCAACGGCGATCTCATTGGCCGCATTGAGGATCGTCGGCATCGCACCTCCGGCCCGAAGCGCAGCCCTGGCCAAGGCAAGGCACGGAAACCGGGCCTCGTCGGCCATCTCGAAGCTTAAACGGCCAATAGCGGCAAGATCGAGACGGGGCAGCGCCGTCGCAAGACGCTCATGGTGCCGCAGGGCGTTCGCGATGGGAATTCGCATGTCCGGAAGCGCCAATCCCGCGGTGACTGCGCCGTCGGCCCATTGCACCAGTCCGTGGACAATGGCCTCGGGATGGACGAGGACATCGAGGCGCTCCGGCTCGAGGCCGAAGAGATGGTGGGCCTCGATGAGCTCAAGGCCCTTGTTCATCAGCGTGGCGGAATCGATATTGATCTTCGACCCCATCGACCAGACCGGATGGGCCGAGGCCTCGGCAGCACTCGCCTTAGCGATGCGCTCGCGGCTCCAGGTCCGGAAAGGTCCTCCGGACGCGGTGAGGATGGCCTTGTCCACGTCGCCGGTGCGCCCGGCCGCGAGAGCCTGGTCGAGAGCGTTGTGCTCCGAATCGACCGGCAACACCTCGACGCCAAGACGGCGGGTCTCGGCCATGAAGGCCGCACCAGCGCAAACCAGGCTCTCCTTGTTGGCAAGGGCGATGCGGCGACCGGGCTTCAGCGCTGCCTGGGTCGGGCGCAGTCCAGCCGTTCCGCTGATGGCAGCCAGAACCACGTCCGCATCCCGCTCCGCCGCCTCGGATACGGCGGAAGCGCCGGCGCCGCTGCCGATTCCCGATCCGGACAGGGCTTCCTTCAGGGCCGGGCCGCCCTTTTCGTCTGCCAGCGCGGCGAACCTCGCACCAAGGGTCCGGGCGACCTGGGCCAGGGCTCCGGCATTGCTGCCGCCGACCACGGCTTCGACGCGGATCTCGTCCCGATGGGCAAGCGCCACATCGACCGTCGAGCGACCAATGGAGCCGGTTGCCCCCAGAATCGTAAGAGTGCGTGTCTGAGGGCTCATTCCGCCAGCCGGACGATCAGGAGAACGGCTCCGAGGATGAGAGAGACGGCCCAGAACCCATCGAGGCGGTCCATCACGCCGCCATGGCCGGGGATCAGGTGGCTGGAATCCTTGACGTCGCAATGGCGCTTGAGTGCCGATTCCCCGAGATCGCCGAGCTGGCTCGCCACGGAGGCAATGGCGGAAAGGATGGCAGTATTGCGGAGGCTGAAGGGCTGGATCCAACCGAGCCGCTGCGCCCCCCAGGCCACGAGGACGCCGCATACGGTCGCGGCGAAGAGCCCTCCGGCAAAGCCCGACCAGGTCTTCTTCGGGCTGACGCTCGGCCAGAGCTTCGGTCCGCCGAACTTCCGCCCGGTGAAATAGGCCGCGATGTCGGTGGCCCAGACGACGGCGAACATCCACAGGAGCCCGACAAGGCCGAGATAGGGATGGGCGCGCACGATCGGGGGGACGAGAACGATGACCGCCCCATACGCGAACCCGCTGGCGGCCCACAGTCGCGCCTGGGTTCCCCGCGCGACCAGCACCCCAACCAGCGACGTCACGAGGAGGACTGCGATGCCGGCCACGAGCGGCATGTCCCGAAGGAAGACAAAGGTCAGCGCAGCAAGGCCGAGGCCCTGCACCACCTGCACAGGTCTGCGAGGCTCGACCCGGGTCATGTTGGTCCATTCGACCATCATGGCGATCCCGGCACCGAGCCAGAACAGCGCGAAGGCCCAGCCACCTTCGTAGGCCGTGAACAGCGCCACGGCGACCAGAACGATTGCCGAGACGACCCGGGTCGCGAGTTCACTGGGAGGCTTCTTGACCGCGTCGGGAGGAAGAGAGGTACCCTCGTCCGCCGCCATCGTCACACCGCCCTGGCGCTGAGGCCGCCAAAACGGCGCTCGCGCTTGAAATATGCGTCGATGGCGGAGCGGAAGGTGGTTTCGTCGAAATCGGGCCAGAAATCCGGGATGAACACGAACTCCGAATAGGCCGTCTGCCAAGTGAGAAAATTCGAGACGCGCTGCTCGCCGGAGGTCCGGATCACGAGATCAGGATCGGGGATGCCCGCTGTGTCGAGATTGGCCTCCACCGCCCCCACATCGATGGCGTCGGGGTCGAGCCGCCCCTCCTTGACCTTGCGCGCCAGTGCCTGCATGGCCCGGACGATTTCCTGGCGGCCGCCGTAGTTGAAGGCGATGACCAGGGTCAGGCCGGTATTGTTCCGGGTCAGTTGCTCGGCCTCGTCGAGCAGGGGGCGGATGTCGGACGACAGCCCCTCGCGCTCGCCGATGATCCGGACGCGGATATTGCTGGCGTGCAGGTCGGCGAGATCATGTCTGACGAAGCGCTTGAGGAGCCCCATGAGGTCGGAGACCTCCTGGGCGGGTCGGCGCCAGTTCTCCGCCGAGAAGCTGTAGACCGTGAGATAGCGGATGCCGAGGTCCGTTGCCGTGCGCACGGCACGCCGGATCGCCTCGACCCCTCTGCGGTGCCCCTCGAATCGGGGCAGACCGCGCTTCGCCGCCCATCGGCCATTGCCGTCCATGATGATTGCGACATGCGCAGGCATTCCCTCCCCGGCATCGCCGCCGGGGAGAGCTGCAACCGAGCGCTTCGCTTCTCCATTCATGGGCATGTCCACATGCAGGCCTCAGACCTGCATGATTTCCTTTTCCTTGGAGGTCAGGAGAGTCTCGACCTCGGCCACGAAATGGTCGGTCGCCTTCTGGACCTGATCGCCCTGACGCTTGGCATCGTCCTCGCTGATGGCGCTGTCCTTCTCGAGCTTCTTGAGAAGGTCCAGGCCGTCGCGGCGGACATGGCGGACAGCCACGCGGGCCTCCTCGGCGTATTTGTGCGCGACCTTCACCATTTCCTTGCGCCGCTGCTCGTTCATCTCGGGAATGCGCAGACGGATGACCTGGCCCTCGGTCTGCGGATTCAGGCCGAGATCGGACTCGCGGATCGCCTTCTCGACCGCCGCCACCATGCCTCGGTCCCAGACCTGGACGCTGAGGAGGCGCGGCTCGGGAACGCTCACGGTCGCAACCTGGGTGATCGGCATCAGCGAGCCGTATGCGTCGACCTGGATCGGGTCGAGGAGGCTCGGCGCGGCGCGGCCGGTCCGAAGGCTGCCGAGGTCGTGCTTGAATGCATTGATAGCGCCCTGCATGCGGCGCTTCACGTCTTCGAGGTCAAAGGTCGTTGCCATCGTTATTGATCCCAACTCAAACTCATTGAACGGGCTTACGCTTCCCTGAAGGTTGCATCAAGGGGCGACGATGGTCGAGCGGACGTCGCCCTTGAGGATGGCCGTAACCGAACTTGGAGCATGGACCGACCCGACGATGATCGGCAGGCGGCTCTCGCGAGCCAGCGCGAAGGCGGCCGTATCCATGACCTTCAGGTCCTTGGCGATCGCCTCGTCATGGGTCAGGCGGTCGAAGCGTATGGCATCGGGATGCTTCTTCGGATCGGCCGAATAGACGCCATCGACCTGGGTCGCCTTCAGGACGGCATCGCAGCGAAGTTCCGCCGCCCTCAGCACCGCGGCCGTATCGGTGGTGAAGAATGGGTTTCCCGTCCCGCCGGCAAGAACCACCACCTGGCCCTTCTGGAGATGGTGCAGGGCGGGCTGGCGGGCATAGGTCTCGCAGATGGTCGGCATCGAGACCGCGGCCATGGTGCGGGCCGAGACGCCGGCGGCATTCAGCGCCGTCTCGATGGCGAGCGAGTTCATGACCGTGCCGAGCATGCCCATGGAATCGGCGGTGGGGCGGTCGATCCATCCAGCGGCGCTCATGCGGGCGCCCCGGATAATGTTGCCGCCGCCGATGACGACTGCAATTTCAAATCCGGCGCGGGTCGCGTTGCCCAGGTCTTCTGCCAACCCCGAGAGGGTCTGAGGATCGAGCCAGTAACCGTCCGGGGCCATCAGGGCCTCTCCGGAAAGCTTCACCAGGATGCGCCGGAATGTCGTCACTGCCAGACCTCTCTTTCTTGTGGATGAGAATGCCCCGGGATGGGTTGCCCCTTCCGTTGAGTGAAGCATTCTCGGGCTCTCATGAAAACGGCGGCTGAAGAGCCGCCGTTTGAGAAGAGTTCGAGGCCTTAGGATTTGCCCCCTGCCGCCGCGGCCACCTCAGCCGCGAAGTCGGGGGCCTCCTCCTTCTCGATACCCTCGCCGAGGGCATATCGAACGAAGGCCGTCAGGGTCACCGGCTTGCCGGCCTTGGACTCGGCTTCCTTGAGGACCTGGGTCACGGTCTTGGACGGATCGTGCACGAAGGGCTGCTCAAGAAGGGTCACTTCCTTGTAATAGCTCTTCAGGCCACTTTCGACGATCTTCTGGAGAACGTTGTCGGGCTTTCCGGCATTCTTCTCGCGGAGAATGGCGCTCTCGCGCTCCACTGTCGCGGCATCGATGCCCGAGGCGTCCACGGCAACAGGGCTCGTCGCAGCGACATGCATCGCGATCTGCCGTCCGAGCGCGCTCAGCGCCTCGACATCGCCTTCCGATTCGAGCGCAACGAGCACGCCGATCTTGCCGAGGCCTTCGCTGACGGCGTTATGGACATAGGACGCGATAACGCCCTTGGAGACCGACAGCTTCGCCACGCGGCGGAGAGTCATGTTCTCGCCGATCGTGGCGATGAGCTCCTGGAGGCGGTCCTTCACCGTGGTCTGTGAACCCGGGAAGTGGGCCGCTTCGAGGGACTCGACCGTACCGTCGCCCATCAGAGCGATCTTGGCGGCTTCACGGGCGAAAGCCTGGAAGCTGTCGTTGCGGGCGACGAAGTCGGTCTCGGAATTGACCTCGAGAATGGCGGCGGTATGCCCCGAGGACTCGACGGCGACAAGGCCCTCGGCCGCCACGCGGCCCGCCTTCTTGGCGGCCTTCGAAAGGCCCTTCTTGCGCAGCCAGTCGACGGCCGCCTCGATGTCGCCATTGGTCTCGTTGAGGGCGGTCTTACAATCCATCATGCCGGCGCTGGTCTTGTCGCGCAGCTCCTTCACCATCGCAGCGGTAATGTTCGCCATGGCTCGTCCTTTCGCAGGTTCGTACATAGAGGGAGCCCGGCGTTCAGGGAACGCCGGGCTGATCAATTCCGGTCAGGAGGCGCCACAGCCATGGCGCCGGGTCGGCCTCAGGCCGCCTCGATCAGTGCACGGGCCTGATTGATCCAGCCGTCGCGGTCGATACGACCGTTGAGCTTCAGATCCTTGTCGAGCTGCTCCACGTCGGCAGGCTTCGAGGCAGCGAGCTGCCAATAGTGGAAGATGCCGGCCTCGTTGAGCTTCTTCTCGAGCTGGGGACCCACGCCCGTCAGCTTGGTCAGGTCGTCCGGAGCACCGCGCGGGGCCGCCAGGCGTTCGAACTGCTCGTCCTGCTCGGGAGCAACCGCGTCGCTCGCCGGGAGTTCCTCGACCATCGGATTCTCGGACTCGCCGACATCGATGCCCATGGCGCCGGCGCTGCGGGAGATGCCGTCGAGAGCGGCGCGGGAAATCAGGTCGCAGTAGAGAGCGATGGCACGGCCCGCATCGTCATTGGCCGGGACCGGGAAGGTGATGCCGTCCGGATCGCAGTTCGTGTCGACGATGGCGGCCACCGGGATGCCGAGGCGCTTGGCCTCCTGGATCGCCAGCTGCTCCTTATTGGTGTCGATCACGAAGATCAGGTCGGGCGTCCCACCCATGTCCTTGATCCCGCCGAGAGCGCGCTCGAGCTTTTCCTTCTCGCGGGCGAGCATCAGGCGCTCTTTCTTGGTCAGGCCCTGGCCGCCGCCGGCGAGGATCTCGTCGACCTTGCGAAGACGGGCGATCGAGCCCGAGATCGTCTTCCAGTTGGTCAGCATGCCGCCGAGCCAGCGGGAGTTCACATAATACTGGGCCGAACGCTTGGCGGCGTCCGCGACAGCGTCGGAGGCCTGGCGCTTGGTGCCGACGAAGAGCACGCGGCCGCCCTTGGCCACCGTGTCGCTGACGGCCTGGAGGGCGCGGTGCAGCATCGGGACCGTCTGGGCCAGATCGATGATGTGGATGTTATTGCGGGTTCCGAAGATGTATTGACCCATCTTCGGGTTCCAGCGGTGGGCCTGGTGGCCAAAGTGAGCGCCAGCCTCGAGAAGGCCGCGCATCGAAAATTCAGGAAGCGCCATAGTCTTTTCTCCGGTTAAGCCTCCGCGGAGCAGTGGACCGGCCCTGCCGGCCACCGGGACGCTTCATGGCGTCATGAAGCAGGCTCCGCGTGTGGAATAGGCGCGCATATAGGCGAGGAACGACGGAAATGCAAGCTGGGAGAGGAGGTTCAGACCCTCACGCTGTCATTCGGGGACAGCGCGGAGCGCTGGGCCCGGAACCCATAGCCGCTGTCGGTTCAGGTGGAGAGCGCGGGATAGCAGCTGCGCACTTCACGCAAGGCTCGGCGGCATCCGGCGTGCCCTGGGCGAGACCGACCGGAAAGCGGGAATCCTAGTGACGGCGAGGTACGTGCCTAATTGATATGCACGTCGACCACGCCTGGCACGGCGCGCAGCGCTCCGGCCACCTGGGGCGTCGCCATGTATTTGCCGGGAAGCTTGACCTCCACCTCCCGGTCGCCATCGTCGAGAATCAGGACGAGGGACACTTCGCCCTCCCCCCTCGCCTTCAGCCGCTCGAAAACGCTGCCGATGGGACGCTCGTCGCGCAGGAAGATGCGCATGCCCTTCTGGTGCTTCGAGACGGCCTCCTCCAGAAGCTCGGCCATACCGATCCGCGCCCTCACCTCCTCGCCCTCGACCCCGGCCTGAAGCATGAGGACGACAGCATTGCCGGGCTCCAAAACGTCGCGCAGGCGCTGCAGCCCCTCAGAGAAGATGATCGCCTCGAAGTGGCCGGTCTGATCCGACAGGTTGATGATGCCCATCTTGTTGCCTGTCTTGGTACGACGCTCCTGCCGGTCGAGCACCGTGGCGGCGACCCGGCCGACCGAGTTTCCGGCCTTCACGGAGCGGCTGAACTCCGTCCAGGTCTGGACCCGCAGCTTCTTCAGGAGATCACCGTATTCATCCAGCGGGTGTCCGGACAGAAAGAAGCCGACGGCGTCATACTCCTTCTGAAGCTTCTCCGAGGCAGGCCATGGCTCGTAGGATGGGATGCGCAGCTGTACGTCTGCAGAGGCGACACCGCCGAACATGTCGGCCATGCCCCCATTGGCCGCCTCGTGGCATTGCTGGGCGAGGCTCATCATGGCATCGACGGCGGCGCAGGCCCTGGCTCGGTCCGGCTCGATCTCGTCGAAGGCACCGGCGGCGATCAGGTTCTCGAGCGTGCGCTTGTTGAGCATGCGCGGATTGATGCGCCGAGCGAAATCGGCAAGGCTTTCGAAAGGCTTGCCACCCCGGGCCTCGATCACGGCTTCGATCGCCTGGCGGCCTACCCCCTTGACCGCGGCAAGCGCGTAGAGAATCGCACCGGTCCCGTCCGAATCGTATTTCACGTCGAATACGACACCGGACCGGTTGATCGACGGCGGCTCCACCCGGATGCCGAGGCGCTGCGCCTCGCGCCGGAATTCCGACAGCTTGTCGGTGTTGTCGAGGTCGAGCGTCATCGACGCGGCCAGAAACTCGACCGGATGATTGGCCTTGAGATAGGCAGTCTGGAACGCCACAAGCGCATAGGCTGCCGCATGGCTCTTGTTGAAGCCGTAATCGGCGAATTTCGCGAGCAGATCGAAGATCTCGTTGGCCTTCGCCTTATCGAGGCCGTCCTTCGCCGCGCCGGACAGGAACCGCTCGCGCTGGGCGTCCATCTCGGACTTGATCTTTTTGCCCATGGCGCGACGGAGGAGATCGGCGTCACCGAGCGAATAGCCGGCGAGCACCTTGGCGACCTCCATCACCTGCTCCTGATAGACGATGATGCCGAAGGTCTCGCGCAGGATCGGCTCAAGCTTGTCGTGGGGATACCAATCGCGCTTGTTGTGTTCGTCCTTACCGAGCTTGCGGGCGCAATAGACCGGGATGTTCGCCATCGGGCCCGGCCGATAGAGGGCCACGAGGGCGATGATGTCCTCGAAGCGGTCCGCCTCCATCTCGACGAGGGCCTTCCGCATACCCGCGGATTCCACCTGGAACACGCCAACCGTCTCGCCCCGGCACAGCATCTCGTAGGTCTTGCGGTCGTCGAGGGGCAGCGCCGACAGATCGATTTCGATCCCTTTTCGTCGGATCAGATCGACCGCCGTGCGCAGGACTGTCAACGTCTTGAGGCCGAGGAAGTCGAACTTTACCAGGCCGGCCTGCTCGACCCATTTCATGTTGAACTGGGTCACGCGCATGCCGGTCTTCGGATCGCGGTAGAGCGGTACCAGTTCCTGGAGAGGGCGGTCACCGATGACCACGCCGGCGGCATGGGTGGATGCGTGGCGATGCAGGCCTTCGAGCTTCTGCGCGATGTCGAGCATACGCTTCACGACCGGCTCTTCCTCGATGGCGGCCTGGAGCTTCGGCTCGCCCTCGATGGCCTGGGCCAGGGTTACCGGGTTGGCCGGGTTCTGAGGCACCAGCTTCGTCAGCTTGTCGACCTGCCCGTAAGGCATCTCCAACACGCGGCCGACGTCGCGCATCACGCCGCGGGCGAGGAGGGTTCCGAACGTAATGATCTGCGCGACCTGCTCCTCGCCATAGCGCTGCTGCACGTATTCGATGACGCGCTCGCGGCCTTCGACGCAGAAGTCGATGTCGAAGTCGGGCATCGAGACACGTTCCGGATTGAGGAAACGCTCGAAAAGAAGGCTGAAACGCAGCGGATCGAGATCCGTGATGGTGAGCGCATAGGCGACGAGCGAACCCGCACCGGAGCCACGGCCCGGACCCACTGGAATGTTGTGGTCCTTGGCCCACTTGATGAAGTCGGACACGATCAGGAAGTAGCCCGGGAACTTCATGTTCCGGATGATGTCGATCTCGTAGGCAAGGCGGTCGCGGTAGGTCTGTTCGGTCAGCCCCGGTGCCGGACCATGTGCGGCGAGACGCTTCACGAGACCTTCCTCGGCCTGACGCTGAAGCTCCTCGCCTTCATCGAGCGTTACGGCATCCGAGCCGACCCCGAAATTCGGAAGGATGGGCTTGCGCGTCCTGACACGGGTCGAACAGCGCATGGCGATCTCGACGCTGGCCTGGAGCGCGTCCGGCAGATCCGCGAAGAGCTCCATCATCTGCTTGCGGGTCTTGAAATCATGCCGCGGCGAAAGCCGGCGCCGGTTGTCGTCGGAGACAATTCTGCCCTCGGCGATGGCGAGCAACGCGTCATGCGCCTCGTAATCGGCCGGAGCAGGAAAGAAGGGTTCATTGGCGGCAACGATGGGCAGTCCGTTGCGGTCGGCAAGACCGATCAGCGCGTTCTCGACAGCCCTCTCCTCATCGAGCCCATGGCGCTGGATTTCCACATAGAGTTGATGGCCGAAGGCATGTTTGAGAGTGTCGAGCCGCGCCTGCGCCAGCTCGTGCCGGCCGATGCGCAGCGCCGAATCGAGAGGGCCCGTATAGCCGCCCGTCAGAGCGATCAGGCCCTCGCAATGCGCGGCCAGCGAAGGAGCGGCAACGCGAGGATTTTCTCCGAGCGGCACGCCGAAATAGGCGTGGCTCACCAGCCTCATGAGGTTGCGATATCCCTCGTCCGTCTGAGCCAGAAGCACGACATTGGCCGGCTGCGGCATCACCCGTGCCACCGGATCCGGCTCCTCGAAGCAGACGGAGAGCTGGACACCTGCGATGGGTTGGATGCCGGAGCCGGCGAGTTTCTCCGAGAATTCGAGGGCACCGAAGAGATTGTTGGTGTCGGTGAGGGCCAGCGCCGGCTGTTTGTCCGCTGCAGCCAACTTCGCCAGCTGTGCGATCTTCAGTGCTCCCTCGAGCAGCGAGTACGAGGAATGCACATGCAGATGAACGAAGCCAATGTCGTGAAGTACGCGCGCCATGAGACCCAAACTCGATACGGCGCGTATTGTGGCACGATTCTCCTCACCCGAACCTTGCCACGGAACTCGTTCCTGTGAATCGCGGCCTATGCCATGGGAGACAGGGCCAGCGCCCAGATCGCTATGGCAGAACCAAACACTGCGAGGGAAGCGATTTCAGCTGTTGTCTCGAGAATGATGCGAAGCATGATGACCTCCGTGTTCCTGATAAGTTCATCATTGTTCGTTGTATGTTCTGTGTAAAGCGGTGGATATTGCTGCTTTGGCGGATGAGTCAACGGAGTCTTAAAATGGGCAGAGGACCGGTACGGAGGTTGGGACTGGTCGGAACTTCCCTGACTCCATTCCCGAATAGCCGGAGCGCCGGGTTGGGTCCGGAGGGCCACGCGAAGCGGGGGAATTCCTAATCATCGCTGGCGCAGGACTGAAAGCTGCGGGCGCCGTTGCGCTTCGCCGTTTTATCAGTGCCTCGGGGTTCCAGACCGGCCCAACGGCAACCCGGACTGCCAGTATGCTCTTACGGCAGTTGTACGATCGCCCCGTCGCGGATCGTGACGCGCCGGTCCATGCGCGCAGCGAGGTCGAGATTGTGTGTTGCGATGAGAGCCGCAAGCTTGGAGGCGCGAACGATCGATACGAGAGTCTGAAAGACCCGGTCGGCGGTGTGCGGGTCAAGATTGCCGGTCGGTTCGTCCGCCAGCAGCAGGCGCGGCGCATTGGCGACGGCGCGGGCGATGGCGACCCGCTGCTGCTCGCCGCCGGAGAGTTCGCCGGGCCGGTTGTCGAGACGTTTACCGAGCCCGAGAAAGCTGAGGATCTGTCTCCCTCGCTCCTCGGCATCCGATTTCTTCAAGCCCCGGATGAGCTGAGGCAGCACGACATTTTCGAGTGCGGAGAATTCCGGCAGGAGGTGATGGAACTGGTAGACGAAGCCGAGTTCCTCACGGCGCAGGCGGGTACGCTCCTGATCGCCCATGGAGGCTGTCGGCCGCCCGCTGACGAAGACCTCGCCCCCATCCGGCTTCTCGAGCAGGCCGGCCAGATGGAGCAGCGTCGACTTGCCGGTGCCCGATGGGGCGATGAGTGCCACGATCTCACCCGGATAGATCGCCAGGTCTGCCCCGCGCAGCACCTCGAGGTGCCCCTCTCCTTGCGGATAGCGGCGCACGACTTGCGACAGGTAGAGGGCGGGCTTCGACTGACCGGATGACATGCTTTACCCGTAGCGCAACGCCTCGACCGGATCGAGCTTCGCGGCACGCCAGGAGGGATAGAGGGTCGCGAGCAGGGACAGCACCATCGCCATGACCAGTATGGTGATGACCTCCGTCGGGTTCACATCGGCCGGAAGGCGGCTGAGAAAGTACAGCTCCGCAGGGAAGAGATTCGTGTTGGTCAGGTAGGAGATGGCGTTGCGGATGCTCTCGACATTGAGGGCGAGCAGCAGGCCCAGGCCGAAACCTGCAATCGTCCCGACAATGCCGATGGAGGCGCCCGTGATGAGGAACACCCGCATGACGGCGCCTCGAGTCGCACCCATCGTTCGAAGGATGGCAATGTCGCTCGACTTGTCTTTCACGAGCATGATGAGCCCGGAAATGATGTTGAGCGCAGCCACCAGCACGATGAGGGTGAGAATGAGGAACATCACGTTTCGCTCCACCTCCAGCGCGCCGAAGAAGGTGCGGTTGCGCTGCCGCCAGTCGGTCATCAGGATCGGCCGGGCGGCAGCCTCCTCGATGGCGGCGCGAGCTTCATCGACCTTGTCGGCATTGTCGAGATAGACCTCGATGAGTTGTACGTCGTTGGGCCTGTTGAAATAGCTCTGCGCCTCGGTCAGGGGCATGTAGACGAAGCTCGAGTCGAATTCCGACATCCCGATCTCGAACACCGCCTTGACCGGGTAACCCTTGATGCGAGGCGCCGTGCCGAAGGGTGTAGAGGCCCCGCGCGGCGTGATCAGGGTGAGCGTGTCGCCGGCCTGGATCGAAAGCGCCTCCGCAAGGCGCCGTCCGATGGCGACGCCGCCGTCCTGGTCGAAATTCTCCAGCGTGCCCTGACGGACATTGTCGGCGATATGCGAGATCTTGCTCAAATCGTCGCCGCGAATGCCGCGCACGAGGACGCCGCTGCCGCCATATTGCGACGAACCGAACGCCTGCCCTTCGATGATCGGCAGCGCCCGCGTCACCCCGGGCACGGCGGCGATGCGCCGGGTGACCTCATCGTAATCGGTCAGAGGCGTCTCGATGGGAGCGACGAAGATGTGACCGTTGATGCCGACGATCTTGTCGAGAAGCTCCTTGCGAAAGCCGTTCATGACCGAAAGCACGACGATGAGCGTCGCGACCCCGAGCATGATGCCGAGGAAGGAGAACCCGGCTATAACCGAGACGAACCCTTCCCGCCGGCGTGTACGCAGGTAGCGCCCTGCGAGCATCCACTCGAAGAGCGAGAATGGCTTCGTCCCGGTTTGCGCTACCTTGGCCATCGCGTCCTTACGAACGACCGCCCAGGCGGGCGATCACGCTGTCGAGCGGCAGCAATTCGCGCTCGCCGGAAGCCCGGCGCTTGAGTTCCACCTTGCCGTCGGCAAGTCCCTTCGGCCCGATCACGACCTGCCATGGAATACCAATCAGGTCCGCAGTGGCGAATTTTCCGCCTGGACGTTCGTCGCGGTCGTCGTAGAGGACGTCGTAGCCGCTGGCGGTGAGTTCGCGATAAAGCCTGTTGCAGGCTTCGTCCGTCGCGGCGTCACCCGTCTTCAGGTTGAGGAGAGCCACATCGAAAGGCGCCACCGAGTCCGGCCAGATGATGCCGCTCTCGTCATGGCTTGCCTCGATGATCGCGGCAATCAACCGGCTGGGACCGATGCCGTAGGAGCCCCCGTGAACTTCGTGCTCCTGCCCGTCGGGACCCATTACCTTGGCGCCCATCGGCGCGGAGTACTTGGTGCCGAAATAGAAGATGTGGCCGACCTCGATACCGCGGGCCGACATCTTCTTGTCCGCAGGAACCGCCTCGAAACCGGCCGCGTCGTGCATTTCCGACGTAGCGGCATAGAGGGAGGTCCACTTGTCGACGAGGCCCTGGAGGCCCGAGACGCTGTCGAAATCCGTGTCCTCGGGCGGAATGGCGAAGTCGAGATAATCCGCGTGGCAGAAGACCTCGCTCTCACCCGTCGAGGCGAGGATGATGAATTCATGGCTCAGGTCGCCACCGATCGGCCCCGTATCGGCCCGCATCGGGATGGCCTTCAGCCCCATCCGCGCGAAGGTCCGGAGATAGGCCACGAACATCTTGTTGTACGAATGCCGCGCCCCGGCCTGGTCGAGGTCGAAGGAATAGGCGTCCTTCATCAGGAACTCGCGCGAGCGCATGACGCCGAACCGGGGGCGCACCTCGTCGCGGAACTTCCACTGGATGTGATAGAGATTGAGCGGCAGATCCTTGTACGACCGGACATAGGACCGGAAGATCTCCGTGACCATTTCCTCATTGGTCGGGCCGTAAAGCATTTCGCGCTCGTGCCGGTCCTGGATGCGCAGCATCTCCTTGCCATAGGCCTCATAGCGGCCAGATTCGCGCCAGAGATCGGCCGACTGGATCGTCGGCATGAGGAGCTCGATGGCGCCCGACCGGTTCTGCTCTTCCCGGATGATCGTATTGACCTTGTTGAGGACCTTGAGGCCCAGCGGCAGCCATGCGTAGATTCCGGCGGCCTCCTGACGGATCAGCCCCGCCCGCAGCATCAGACGGTGGGATACGATTTCCGCCTCTTTCGGCGTCTCGCGGAGAATGGGCAGGAAGTAACGGCTCAAACGCATGGAACGCCTTCAGGATCAATCGGACGGAATGGACGAATTGCGACTCGTTTCCAGCACACAACACAGCCCCCCGGCAAAAGACAAGCTGTGATCGCGGCCAGTGGGCAGGCGCGCTGCATCTCCCTTATACGAAAGAGTAAGGGAAATTGTGCCAAAAAATACGCCATTTCGTGCCAAAAAAGATGACATGTGGAATTCGCCAGACTATAAAACGAAGGCTTAAATCTTCGACTCTCAGAAGTCAGAGGTTGCGGTCCGAGTTTCGGGAGGAACAAGATCCTCGTGCGCCACGACAGGCGACGGCGACAGAAAGCCAAGGATTAAAAATTGCCAAAAGGCAGTTAAGCAAGGCAATAGCCTTGCTTTTTCTTTTTTGGGCCGCACTTTTCTCGAAAACTACAGGCCCGAGAGCGGCATTACTGCCGCAACGATCACGAGGACCACGGCTGCAACAAACGTCGTCCACAATGCCTTTTCCCGCAGGGCCGGAGCCACCGGGGCTCCCGGTTCACTGCCGGTCACGACCTCTCCGGCCTCCACCTGACTGCGAATGCCGAAGGGCAGAACGGCGAAGAGCAGCGTCCACCAGATGATGAAAAACAGGGCAGTACCGCCACTGACCCGGAGTTCGAAGGCCATCACCACGATGGAGATGGCAAGGACCGAGACTGCCACGACAGCCGCAGCGGTGGTCCAGAGTGAGGCAGCAAGAAACTTTACCATTGAACCGATACCTTGACCTTATGCCTGCTCCAGCTCAACGAGCGTTCCGAGGAAATCCTTAGGGTGCAGGAAGAGGACGGGCTTTCCATGCGCCCCGATCTTGGGCTCTCCCGAACCTAGGACCCGTGCCCCACTCTCGACCAGACGGTCCCGTGCCGCACCGATATCGTCGACCTCGTAACAGACGTGGTGGATACCTCCGTCCGGGTTCTTCTCCAGGAATTTGGCGATGGGAGATTCCAGACCGAGGGGTTCGAGAAGCTCGACCTTGGTGTTTGGAAGATTGATGAAGACGACCGTAACCCCGTGCTCGGGGAGCGACTCCGGGTCGGTGACATCGGCGCCGAGAACCGTCCGGTAGACCTCGGAGGCCGCGCGAATGTCACGGACGGCGATGGCGACGTGATTGAGCCGACCAATCATCTTGGATCCTTCCTTCCAGCCCGTACCCTCATACCTCGACGACGAGGACATGGCATGCGGGCTTCTTGCCCCAAGCTTCATTGACCGCGGAGCGCACGCCGCGATGCACCGCCGTCTCCACTGCCTCGGGATCCCGTCGCCGCCCTTTCGGGAGGCCGTCGAGGATATCGCCGACGCGGTCGGCGATGAGATCCAGCATGTTCTCGCCCTGGCGGTTCTTCTCCGGCAGACCCATCGCGTCCACGATCGGGTCGCCCGCAAGATCGCCCTTGTCGTCGATGGCGATGGCGACGGTGACGATTCCTGCAAAGGCCAGCTTGCGCCGCTCCGGCAGAGCCCGCTCCCCGGCCTCAATCACGATATTGCCGTCCTTGTAGAGACGCCCGGCGGGAATCCTGTCGATGATTTCCGCCGCCCCCGGGGCCAGACGCACGAGGGTGCCGTTGCGCGCCTGCACGACCTCGCCGACGCCCTGTGCGCGGGCGAATCTCGCGTGCTCCGCGAGATGCAATGCTTCGCCATGGGCAGGAATCGCAATCCTCGGCCGCGTCCAGCGATACATCTGGGCAAGTTCGCCGCGCCGCGGATGGCCGGAGACGTGTACCAGCTCGCTGCGGTCGGTGATGATCTCAATTCCCTGCTCGACAAGGCTGTTGACGATGGTGCCGATCGCCTTCTCATTGCCGGGAATGGCGCGGGACGAGAAAATGACCCGGTCGCCCTTCGACAGCGCTATGTCCGGATGCTCGTCCAGTGCGATCCGGGCAAGCGCCGCCCGTGCCTCGCCCTGCGAGCCGGTGAGGACCGCCACCACCTTGTCGCGCGGCAGGTATCCGAAGGTTTCCGGCTTGCGGAACTCGGGCAGGCCGTCGAGATAGCCGCATTCGGTCGCCACATCGACCACGCGCTCCATCGCGCGCCCGATCACGACCACTTCGCGACCGCATTCCCGCGCCGCCTCGGCAACAGACCGAATACGCGCCACATTCGAGGCGAAGGTGGTGATGGCGACCCGATACGGCGCATCCTTGATGAGACTGCCGAGATTCCGCGCTACGTCGGCCTCGCTCGGGCTCTCGCCCTCGCGCACGACATTTGTGGAATCGCAGATGAGTGCGAGAACGCCCTCGTCGCCCAATGCGCGAAATGCGTCCTCCGAGGTCAGGCTGCCGAGATACGGAGTCTGGTCGAGCTTCCAGTCGCCCGTGTGAACCACAAGGCCGAGAGGCGTCCGGATGGCAAGCGCGTTCGACTCCGGAATGGAGTGAGCAACAGGAACGTATTCGATCTCGAACGGACCTGCCTTCAGGCGCTGCCCCGGCACGATTTCCTTAAGGTCAACCTTTGGTGCGCCGGACTCAGACAGGCGGCGGGTTTCAAGTAGTCCTGCCGCGAACCGCGTGACATAAACGGGCGCGCGCAGGCGCGGCCACATTTCGACGAGCGCACCGATGTGATCCTCGTGCGCGTGGGTAATGAAAATCCCGAGGAGATTGTGGCGCTCCTCCTCGATGAAACGGAGATCCGGATAGACGAGATCGATCCCCGGCAGATGTTCCTCGCCACCAAATCCCATGCCACAATCCACAAGGATCCACTGCCGGTTCGTCTCAGGCCCGAATCCATACAGGGCGGCATTCATCCCAATCTCGCCCAAACCTCCGAGCGGAAGGAAAACAAGTTCGTCGCGAGCAGATGCCATCTCTCAAAACCTTGTCGTGCCTGGGATGCACGGATCCATATTGTGTTGCAAATGAGGAAAATAAAGATCGCCGGCGTCGATCAGTTCCATGCCGGCGGCACTCTGCAGTTGCAGGCGCCCAAAGCGGTCGAGTCCTTCGAAGCGACCTTCCTTGATGCCGGTTGGGAGGCGCACGCTCACCGCCTGTCCGATTCCCGCGGCCCGCTCGAGCCAGAGACGACGGACCGTACCGAAAGGATCCGAAGGACTGAGGTGCGCGGCGGACTGCCAGGCCGACAGCGTGCGGGCGAATGCCGTGGAAAGTGCGACAAACAGGTCATGACTCGTCAGATCCGCCTTCAGTGTCCGCAGCGACGCAGTGGGATAGGGCGTACCACTCGGAGCAAAGGCGACGTTGACGCCGAACCCGATCACGATGGCCAGCCTGCCGCCGATGCGATGCCCTTCGAGCAGGAGACCCGAAACTTTTGCCCCATCGAGTAGGACATCGTTGGGCCATTTCAGGGACAGGCGCGGAACGCCGACACCGGTCAGCGCCTCGATGGCCTCGTGGAGAGCCAGCCCGGCCACGAAGCCGAGTTGCGGCGCCAGTGCTGTCTCGCAGGGATCGATCAAAAGAAGGCTGGCGTAGAGATTCCCGACCGGTGATGTCCATTGACGGCCATGCCGTCCCCTCCCCGCGCGTTGCTCGGCGGCAACGATCCAGAGCTTTCCCGGATCACCGCCGCGCGCTGCCTGCAGGGCATCGTCGTTCGTCGAGCCTGTCGCATCGAGCGAGAGAAGCCTGTAGCCGGCGGTCTCGATCTCGCGCGCAAGCCGCACGTCAGAACAGGGACCGCGCAGCCGCCGTGGCTGCCGCGTTCAGGGGCGCCGGAACCAGGACATAGAGGACGACGAAAGCGCTGGAAAGTGCCAGCACCAGCTTCACGCCCGCCGGCATGGCATCATAGCGCTCGCCAGGTTCGTCGAAGTACATGACCTTTACGATCCGCAGGTAGTAATAGGCGCCGACCACGCTGGTGACGACGCCGATCACTGCAAGGGTCACCAGGTTCGCCTTGATGGCCGCGTTGAAGACCGCGAACTTTGCGAAGAAGCCTGCGAGGGGCGGGATACCGGCGAGCGAGAACATCATCATCGCCATGCAGAATGCGAGGACCGGATGCGTGCGGGCCGTGCCGGAGAGGTCATCGATCGTCTCGAACATTACGTTGCCGCGGCGCATGCCAAGGATGACCGCAAAGGTGCCAAGCGTCATGGCGAGATAGATCGACATATAGATAACGACGCCCTGAACACCTTCAGAAGTGCCGGCGGCAAGTCCGATCAACGCGAATCCGACGTTGCCGATGGAGGAGTACGCCATCAGACGCTTGATGTTGCGCTGGCCGATGGCAGCAAACGCACCGAGCACCATCGAGGCGATGGAGATGAAGACGATGATCTGCTGCCACTGGCCGAGGATGCCGGGGAATGCATAAACGAAGACCCGGACCGCCATTGCCATGCCCGCCATCTTGGGCGCGGCGGCAAAGAACGCGGTGACGGGGGTCGGCGAGCCCTCGTACACATCCGGTGTCCACATGTGGAACGGCACGGCCGAGATCTTGAAGGCGATGCCTGCCGCCACGAACACGAGCCCGAAGATGATGCCGGTGCTGACCGTCCCGTGGAGCGCAGTGGCGATGGCCGGGAAGGAAACGGTGCCGGTAAAGCCGTAAACAAGCGAAGCGCCGTAGAGAAGCATCCCGGAGGACAACGAACCGAGCACGAAATACTTCAGGCCGGCTTCCGCCGAGCGGACATTATCCCTGTCGAAGGCTGCGATCACATAGGATGAGAGGCTGAGAAGCTCGAGGCCAAGATAGAGCGCGATGAGGTCGTTCGCGGAAATCACCATCAACATGCCGATGGTCGAGAGCACAATCAGGATCGGGTACTCGAAACGCCCGATCTTTTCCCGACGCATGTAGTCGATCGACAGGATTACCCCAGAGGCGGAGGCGATCAGCGTGAGTGCCTTCATGAACCGCGCGAAGTCATCCACCACGAAGGATCCGCCCATTGTCTCCATGCGGCCGGATGGCAGCATCAGCAGGGCAATGAACGCGAGAGCGAGGAGCGCCAGTGCGACGACGTTCATGGTTTCGGTCGAGCGCTCGCCCCTGAAGGCGCCGAACAGGACCATGACGAGAGCGCCTGCAGCCAGGATGATCTCCGGCAGAGCGGGCCCGAATACAGGAAAGGCGAGGACGGGGTTCATCGTGACCTCAGTGTGCGGCGACTGCCGCCGTTTTCACGGTTTCGAGCGCAGCCTGATAGCCCTGCATGAGAGCGTTCGTCGGTGCGGCGAAGGTGTCGAGAATCGGACCGGGCTGCACGCCGTAATAGATGACGAGCAGGACGAGCGGCACGAGAATGATCATTTCACGCCCGGTGAGATCCGACATGGTCCGGAGCGACGGCTTCGTCAGTGTGCCGAAGACGATGCGGCGATAGAGCCAGAGCGCGTAGGCTGCCGAGAGAATGACACCGGAGGCGGCGAAGAACGCCACCCAGGAATTCGCCCGGAACGCCCCGATGAGCGTCAGGAATTCGCCCACGAATCCGGAGGTGCCGGGCAGGCCCACATTGGCCATGGTGAAGATCATGAAGACCGCGGCATAGAGCGGCATCCGCTCGACAAGTCCGCCATAAGCGGAAATTTCGCGAGTATGCAGGCGATCATAGACCACGCCGACACAGAGGAAGAGCGCGCCCGAAACCAGACCGTGAGACACCATCTGGAACATGGCGCCCTGGATGCCCTGGGGGTTCATGCTGAACAGGCCCATGGTCACGAAGCCCATATGCGCCACCGACGAATAGGCGATGAGCTTCTTCATGTCCTCCTGAACGAGTGCCACGAGAGACGTATAGATGATCGCGACAATGGAGAGCGAAAAGACCAGCGGCGCGAAATAGACGGATGCATCCGGGAACATCGGGAGAGAGACCCGGATAAACCCGTAGCCACCCATCTTCAGGAGGATTGCGGCCAGGATCACGGAACCCGCCGTCGGCGCTTCCACGTGCGCGTCCGGCAGCCAGGTGTGGACCGGCCACATAGGCATCTTCACTGCGAACGAGGCGAAGAACGCAAGCCAGAGCCAGAGTTGCAGGTTGGCGGGGAAGTGGAACTTCAGGAGCGTCGGGATGTCGGTCGTGCCGGCAGCCCAATACATGGCCATGATGGCCAGGAGCATCAGCACGGAACCCAGAAGGGTATAGAGGAAGAACTTGAAGCTCGCATAGATGCGCCGCTTGCCGCCCCAAATTCCGATGATCAGGAACATCGGAATGAGACCGGCCTCGAAGAACAGATAGAACAGGACGAGGTCCAGAGCGGCGAAGACGCCGATCATCGTCATCTCGAGGACGAGAAAGGCGACGAAGTACTCCTTCACCCTGTGGCCGATCGATTCCCACGAAGCCACAATGCAGAACGGCATCAGGAAGGTGGTCAGAAGGATGAACGGCATCGAGAAGCCGTCGACGCCGAGCTTGAACCGGATCGTATCTGTGAGCCAGACATGACTTTCGACGAGTTGGAAGGCAGCAGACGAGCCGTCGAACCGGCTCCACGCGACGAGCGACAGAAGGAAGGTCAGAACCGTCGTCGCGAGCGCGATCCAGCGCGCATTGGCGCGTGCTGCCTCGCTGTCCCCTCTCAGGGTGAGGATGAACGCCGCCCCGACGAGGGGAAGGACAAGAAGTCCGGAGAGAATGCCGAACCCGAGCATCAATGCGCTCCCCTGAAGAGATAGTACGACACGAGAGCGGCGACGCCGATCAGCATGGCGAAGGCATAGTGGTACACGTAGCCCGTCTGGATCCGCACGGCGCCGCGGGTAATGTCGAGGACGCGGGCCGAGACGCCGTCGGGACCGATGCCGTCGATGATCCTCTGGTCGCCAATACGCCAGAGGAAGCGGCCGAGCCGGATCGCCGGACGGACGAAGATCGCGTCGTAGATCTCGTCGAAATACCACTTGTTGAGCAGGAAGCGGTACAGGATGGGATGGTCCGCCGCGATCTGCGCGGGCTTCTTGGTGTCGAGGATGTACATGTACACCGCCAGCACAAAGCCGAGAGCCATCATGACGGTCGGGAGCAGAGGCACCCAACCAGGGATATGATGCATCTCCTCGAGGATATGGTTATCGGGCCGCGTGAACAGGGAGCCCTTCCAGAACTCCTCGTAACCGTGGCCGAGGAACGCGTCGTGGAACACGATTCCGGCCACGAGCGCGCCAATCGCCAGGAGCGCGAGCGGCACGAGCATGACCAGTGGGCTCTCGTGCGGCGAATGCGCCCCATGCCCGCCGTGCTCGTGCTCCGCCTGGGTAGCGGGCTCGACGTCGTGACCGCTCTCGTCGTGCTCCACACCCTCATGGGCGCTCGGCGCGTGGTGATGCGGATCGGCCCATTGCGCCGTTCCCTCGAAGGTCATGAAGAACAGGCGCCAGGAATAGAACGATGTCATGAACGCCGCGATGACGGTCGCGAGGAACGCGAAGTTGCCGGCGGGGCTGTGCGACGCGAAGGCTGCTTCGATAATCGCATCCTTGGAGTAATAGCCGGCCGTGAACGGGAACCCGGTGAGAGCCAAGGTGCCGATGAGCATCATGGCCGTCGTGATGGGGATGTAACGGCGCAGGCCGCCCATGCTGCGCATGTCCTGCTCATGGTGCATGGCGTGGATGACCGATCCGGCACCAAGGAACAGGAGCGCCTTGAAGAAGGCATGGGTGAAGAGATGGAAGACGCCCGCGCCATAGGCCCCGACGCCCAGCCCCACGAACATATAGCCGAGCTGTGAACAGGTCGAATAGGCGATCACGCGCTTGATGTCGTTCTGAACGAGGCCGACCGTCGCCGCGAAGAAGGCCGTGATGCCGCCGACGACGGTGACAACCGTGAGAGCATCCGGTGCGTACTCGAAGAGGGGCGACAGGCGTGCCACCATGAACACCCCGGCGGTCACCATGGTGGCCGCATGGATGAGGGCGGAGACCGGTGTCGGGCCCTCCATGGCATCCGGCAGCCAGGTGTGCAGAAGGAACTGCGCCGACTTGCCCATCGCGCCCATGAAGAGCAGCAGGCATGCAAGTGTCAGAGCGTTCCAGTCGAAGCCGATGAAATGGAAGCGGTTGTTCGCAAGATCCGCCACGCGGGGGAAAATCTGGTCGAAGGCGATGCTGTTGAACAGCACGAAGACGAGGCAGATGCCGAGAATGAAGCCGAAATCGCCGACGCGGTTGACGATGAAGGCTTTCATGGCAGCCGCGTTGGCCGATTCCTTATGGTACCAGAATCCGATCAGCAGATAGCTCGCAAGACCCACGCCTTCCCAGCCGAAGAACATCTGGGCCAGGTTGTCCGAGGTCACCAGCATGAGCATGGCGAAGGTGAAGAGCGACAGATAGGCGAAGAAGCGCGGCCGATGCGGATCCTCGTGCATGTAGCCGATGGAATAGAGATGAACCAGGGCGGAGACCGTGTTCACCACTACCAGCATCATGGCCGTGAGGGTATCGATCCGGAGTGCCCAGTCGACCTGCAGGTCGCCGACGGACATCCATGGGGCAACCTGGACCCGCGTTGCGCCGTCGCCGAAGCCGACCTGGATGAAGGAGATCCATGACAGGACCGCAACCAGGACGAGCAGCGCGGTGGTGATGATCTCGCTCGGCCGCGGACCGAGGATCCGGCCGAAGAGACCTGCGATGAGGAAGCCGACGAGCGGCAGAAAGACGATTGCTTGATACATGATCGATCCGCTCGGGCTTAGCCCCTCATCATATTGACGTCTTCAACCGCGATGGAGCCGCGATTGCGGAAGAACACCACGAGAATGGCGAGACCGATGGCAGCCTCCGCCGCCGCCACCGTGAGGATCAGCAGGGCGAAGACCTGGCCGACGATGTCGTTCAGGTGGGTGGAGAAGGCGACCATGTTGATGTTCACGGCGAGCAGGATCAGCTCGATCGACATCAGGATGACGATCACATTCTTCCGGTTGATGAAAATCCCGAAGACGCCGAGCGTGAAGAGCACGGCGGCGACGGTGAGATAATGTCCAAGCCCGATGACCATCGCATGCCCTCCTTAGATACCCTGACGGAAGGGGACCTTCCGCAACTGCACGGCTTCCTCGGCGGTCCGAGCATTCTGTCGGGAAATATCCTGACGCTTGACGCCGACACGCTCGCGCAACGTCAGGACGATGGCACCAATCATGGCCACCAGAAGAATCAGGCCCGCTGCCTGGAAGAAGTAGAAATACCGGGTGTAGAGAACCTGGCCGAGCGCCTCGGTATTGGTCATGATCTCCGGGGACGGGATCGGAACTGCCGCCGTACGGATCAGGTTCGGGTCGATCACGTAAGCCCCGATCACCAGGACCAGCTCGAGAAGGAACACGATACCGATCAGCCCGCCGACCGGGAGATAATGCAGGAAGCCCTGGCGCAGCTCGGCGAAGTCGACGTCGAGCATCATCACCACGAAGAGGAAGAGCACGGCCACCGCGCCCACATAGACGATCACCAGGATCATCGCCAGGAACTCGGCACCCATCATCAGGAACAGCCCCGCCGCGTTGACGAAGGCCAGGATGAGGAAGAGCACCGATTGCACGGGATTGCGCGACGCGATCACCATGAATCCAGAGGCGACGGCAATGGTCGCGAAGAGATAAAAGAAGGCGGCAGTGACCGTCATGCTTCAAGCTCAAGCCGCGTCATCGCGGCCCCTTCCCAACGTGGCGTCGGGGGATCCGACGGCCCGTCTATAGAGTGCGAATCCGGCCGGGACAACCCGCCGGACCAGTTTGCCCCCTGCCCTATCCGGGCAGCGGACGCCTATCGATATGGCGCGTTCTTCGCGATGTTGCGCGCGATTTCACGCTCCCAGCGCTCCCCATTCGCGAGAAGCTTGGCCTTGTCGTAGTAGAGCTCCTCACGGGTCTCTACCGAGAACTCGAAGTTCGGCCCCTCCACGATCGCATCGACCGGGCAGGCCTCCTGGCACATTCCACAATAGATGCATTTCACCATATCGATGTCGTAGCGCGTCGTGCGGCGGGTACCGTCGTTGCGGCGCGGACCGGCCTCGATGGTGATCGCCTGGGCCGGGCATATCGCCTCACAGAGCTTGCATGCGATGCAGCGCTCTTCCCCGTTCGGGTACCGGCGCAGGGCATGCTCGCCCCTGAAGCGTGGCCCGCGATGCCCCATCTCGAAGGGGTAGTTGATCGTCGCCTTGGGCTTGAAGAAGTACTTCATGGCCAGGATGAACCCGGACACGAACTCCTTCAGAAGAAGCGACTTTGCGACCTGATCGAGCTTCATGAGCCGATCTCCTTAACTAGCGCATACCCGGCGCGGTGCCGGTCAGCATCAGGACGCCGGCCACAATGACGACCATGGCAAGCGAGAGCGGGAGGAAGACCTTCCAGCCGAGGCGCATCAGCTGGTCGTAACGGTAGCGCGGCACCATGGCCTTGACCATGGCGATGAGGAAGAAGAGGAAACTCGCCTTCAAAACGAACCAGATCACGCCCGGCACCCAGGTGAAGGGCGCGAACGGGATCGGCGACAGCCAGCCGCCCAGGAACAGAATGGTTCCAAGCGCGCACATGGTCATGATCGCCACGTACTCGCCGAGCATGAACAGCAGGTACGGTGTCGAGGAATACTCGACCATATAACCAGCGACGAGCTCGGATTCGGCTTCCGGAAGGTCGAAGGGCGGGCGGTTCGTCTCGGCCATAGCCGAGATGAAGAACACCACGAACATCGGGAAGAGCGGCAGCCAGTACCAGCCGAGAATTCCGAGGGCCGAATTCTGTGACTCGACGATCTTCGAGAGGTTCAGGGTCCCGGCGCACATGAGCACCGTGACAATGACGAAACCGATGGAAACCTCGTACGACACCATCTGTGCCGCAGAGCGCAGCGCCCCGAGGAAGGGGTACTTCGAATTCGAGGCCCAGCCGCCCATGATCACGCCGTACACCCCGAGCGACGAGATCGCGAAGATGTAGAGGATGCCGACATTGATGTCGGCGATGGCCCAGCCTGCATTCAGCGGAATGACCGCCCAGGCTGCGAGCGCGAGCGTGCACATCACCAGCGGGGCCAGGAGGAACATGCCCTTGTTGGCCGGCGCCGGGATCACCGGCTCCTTGAGCACGAACTTCAGGAGGTCGGCAAAGGATTGCAGCAGGCCCCAGGGGCCGACCACGTTCGGACCGCGACGAAGCTGGACCGCCGCCCATATCTTCCGGTCGGCCAGAAGCGCGTAGGCGATGAAGATGAGGAGCGCGACGAGCATGAGCAGACTCTTGCCCAGCATGATCGCGACCGCGAGGAGCATGTCTCCAGTTTCCATGTCCGGTTCCCTTACTCGGCCGCCACGAGCCGGCGCTCATGGGCGAGCGCCGAGCACTCCGCCATCACGCCGGACGCCCGAGCGATCGGGTTCGTCAGATAGAAGTCCTTGATCGGGCTCGCGAATGCTTCGCGGCCCGGCGTCCCGCCAAGACCCGCAAGCTTCTGCACCGAAGCAGCCACATCCGCCGCCGCAATCCCACCGATGGCGGCGAAATGGGGATAGGCATCATAAAGCTTCGCACGTAGCGCGTTCAGCGAGTCGAAGGGCAGCCGGTGTCCGAGCGCATCGGACAAGGCGCGCAGGATGGCCCAGTCCTCTCGCGCCTCGCCCGGAGCGAAGGCGGAGCGGTTCGCCATCTGAACCCTGCCCTCCGTATTCACGTAGGTGCCTGACTTCTCCGTATAGGTCGCGGCCGGCAGAATCACATCGGCCCGGTGAGCGCCACGATCTCCGTGCGTGCCCTGGTAGATGACGAAGGCGCCCGGCGCCACTGGGATCTCGTCGGCGCCGAGGCTGAACAACACGTCCACGCCGCCTTCGGCCATCTGGGCTGCGGTAAGGCCGCCCGCGCCCGGCACGAAGCCGAGATCGAGTGCGCCGACACGCGACGCGGCCGTATGGAGCACCGAGAAGCCATTCCATCCGTCCTTCACTGCGCCGACCGCCTGGGCCAACTGCGCCGCGAGAGAGAGGATTGCGAGACCGTCGGCACGGGCAAGCGCCCCCTGGCCCACGATGATGAGCGGGCGCTCGGCTCCCTTCAGAACCTCGGCGAAGCTGTGCCGGCCCGCAAGGATCTCGGTCAGGGTTTCCGGACCGGCGCCGAGATAGTCATACGGATAGGTCAGATCGACATTCTCGCCGATCAGGGCAACCGGTGGCGGAGCGAGGCGCCAGCGCTTGCGGATCCGGACGTTGACGAGCGAGGCCTCGATCCGCGGATTGGACCCGACGATGAGGATCGCGTCGGCATCCTCGATGCCGGCAATGGTGGAATTGAACAGGTACGAGCCACGCCCATGCGCCGGGGACAGAACGGTACCATCCTGCCGTGCATCGATATTCGCGACGCCGAGGCTCTCCATGAGAAGCTTCAGGGCATAGATCTCCTCGACGGCGGCAAGGTCACCGACGATCGCACCGACACGCTTCGGATCCGTGCCTTTGAGCTTCGCAGCGATGGCAGCGAAGGCTTCCTGCCACGAAGCCGGCTGGAGCCTGCCGTTCACGCGCACGAAGGGCCGGTCCAGACGCTGCAGGCGCAGGCCGTCGACGACGTGGCGAGCCTTGTCGGTGATCCATTCCTCATTCACCGCCTCGTTCACGCGCGGCAGGATGCGCATGACTTCTCGACCCCGGGAATCGACCCGGATGGAGGAGCCGACCGCATCCATCACGTCGATAGAATCGGTCTTCGTCAGCTCCCAGGGACGATAGTGGAACGCCTCGGGCTTATGAGTCAGAGCGCCGACGGGGCAGAGATCGGCCACGTTTGACTGCAGTTCCGAACCGAGGGCCCGTTCGAGATAGCTGGTGATCTCCATGTCCTCGCCCCGCCAGATCGCGCCGAGGTCAGGAACGCCTGCCACCTCGGCGGTAAAGCGGATGCAGCGAGTGCAGTGGATGCACCGGTTCATCGATGTCTTGACCAGCGGGCCAAGATACTTGTCAGGCACCGCGCGCTTGTTCTCATGATAGCGACTGGTATCGACGCCATAGGCCATCGCCTGGTCCTGCAGGTCGCACTGGCCACCCTGGTCGCAGATCGGGCAATCGAGCGGGTGGTTGATGAGGAGGAACTCCATCACCCCTTCGCGCGCCTTCTTGACCGTCGCCGATTTCGTCAGGATTTCCGGCGGCTCGCCATTGGGACCGGGCCGGCAGTCGCGCACTCCCCAGGCGCAGGATGCCACGGGCTTGGGGGCACCCTTCACCTCGACGAGGCACATACGGCAGTTTCCGGCAATGGACAGGCGTTCGTGGAAGCAGAAGCGCGGAATCTCGGCGCCCGCCGCCTCCGCCGCCTGAAGCAGCGTGTACTCTGCCGGAACGTCAACCTCGACGCCATCAACGATGATCTTGGCCATCTTCACTCTCACTCCGCCGCAAGCATGACGGGTTCAGAATGCGGGTTCGCCGCATAGTCGTCGATCCGCTTCTCGATCTCGTGCCGGAAGTGGCGGATCAGACCCTGGACCGGCCACGCCGCTGCGTCGCCCAGCGCGCAGATGGTGTGACCTTCGATCTGAGTCGACACTTCGAGAAGCATGTCGATTTCGCGCTTCTGGGCGCGGCCTTCCGCCATGCGGGTCAGCACACGCCACATCCATCCGGTGCCTTCCCGGCATGGGGTGCACTGGCCGCAGCTCTCATGCTTGTAGAAGTACGAGATACGGGTGATGGCCCGGACGATGTCAGTCGACTTGTCCATCACGATCACGGCCGCCGTGCCGAGGCCCGACTTGAGATTCCGGAGCGTATCGAAATCCATATAGGCATCGACGATCTGCTCGGCCGGAACGCACGGAACCGACGATCCGCCCGGGATGACCGCCAAAAGGTTATCCCAGCCGCCACGGATGCCGCCGCAATGGGTGTCGATCAGTTCGCGGAAGGTGAGGCCCATGGCCTCCTCGACGTTGCAGGGCTTGTTCACATGGCCCGACACGCAGAAAAGTTTGGTGCCGACATTGTTGGGCCGGCCGATGCCGGAGAACCAGGAAGCCCCGCGGCGCAGGATTGTGCCCGCGACTGCGATCGATTCCACGTTGTTGACGGTGGTCGGACAGCCGTAGAGGCCCATATTCGCGGGGAACGGCGGCTTCAGGCGCGGCATGCCCTTCTTGCCCTCGAGGCTCTCGAGCAGGGCCGTCTCCTCGCCGCAGATATAGGCGCCGGCACCCTGGTGAACGTAAAGATCGAAGGGATAACCGTGGATGTTGTCCTTGCCGATGAGCTTGGCCTCATAGGCTTCGTCGACGGCGCGCTGGAGAGCGTGACGCTCGGCAATGTATTCGCCGCGAATGTAGATATAGGCCGCGTTCGCACCCATCGCGAAGGAGGCGAGCAGGCAGCCCTCCACCAGCAGATGCGGGTCATTGCGCATGATCTCCCGGTCCTTGCAGGTTCCGGGTTCCGACTCGTCGGCGTTGACCACCAGATAATGAGGTCGGCCGTCTGACTGCTTGGGCATGAAGGACCATTTCAGACCCGTCGGGAAGCCCGCGCCGCCACGGCCGCGCAGGCCGGACTTCTTCATCTCATCGATGATCCAGTCGCGGCCCTTCTCGAGGAGGAACTTCGTTCCGTCCCAGGCGCCGCGCATCTTCGCAGCAGCCAGGTCCGGCGAATGGAAGCCATAGAGGTTGGTGAAGATACGATCTTTGTCCTGAAGCATCTCAGTTCACTCCGTCAGGACTTGTTGTTCTTGTCGAGAGTCACGTCCGGCTTGCTCTCGCTGCCATCCCGGCGCGCGGGCGTCTCGGAAGGTGGGGTGCCGGCAACGGGCGTGGTCGGCGCATCGGCAGTCGCGCGCCCCGCGCCCGGCTTGCTGGGCGTCGCCACATAGGACTTATCGCTCTGCGGCGCGGGCTTGCTTTCGCCCTCCGCCCGCGGTTCCACCGCCGTCGCCTTCGAGCTGTCGCCGCCTTCCTTGCGCTCCGTCGCGCTCACGGGCGTCTCGCCCTCTTTGACGCGTTTTGCGGGCGTATCGGCCTTCTCGGTCTCGATCACACGCCCCGCCTCGGGCTTGGCAGGCTTCGGTGTCGAGGGAGCCGATGCGGTCGCGGCGGCCGCCTCGCCCGCGGCAGCGGCAACTGCGGCCTCTTCCTCGAAGCGCTTGCGCCAGGCGCCGAGCTGCGACCCGTCATAGAGCTGAGGATCGGTAAGGGTCTTCACGGCGTCCAGGGGCTCGGAGGACCGGCGGCCGATCTGCGAGCCCTTCTTGACGGGACGCCCGGCGGCGAGATCGTCGAGGAGCTTCTCGAAGTTCTCGGTCGTCAGATCCTCGTAGTAGTCGTCGTTGATCTGCACCATGGGTGCGTTGCAGCAGGCACCGAGGCATTCGACCTCGAGCCAGGAGAACTTGCCGTCGGCGGATACATGATTCTGCTCGCCGATCCGGCGCTCCAGGACCTGCTTGATATCGCCGGCTCCGCGCAGAGCACAGGGCGTGGTGCCGCAGAACTGGATGAAATACTTCCCAACGGGTTCGAGGTTGAACATCGTGTAGAAAGTCGCCACCTCCATGACGCGGATCTGCGGCATGTCGAGAAGTTCGGCGACCTTTTCGATGGCCTTGCGCGGAAGCCATCCTCCCGCCTGCTCCTGGGCTCGCCACAAAAGCGGGATCACCGCTGATGCCTGACGACCTGCCGGGTATTTCGCGATCTGCTTTGCGACGAATGCCATGTTCTCGGACGAGAACGTGAAGCTGTCGGGCTGGATTTCCTCAGGCGCGAGCTTGCGAACGGCCATAGAACTCTTCTCCTCATCGCCATGGCCTGCCTTCCGGCAGCAGCCATTCACGATTTGAACCTTTCACCCGCACCGGTTGCGCGGATGCCCAGCTCGGGGCCGGGCTGCAACGATTTACCGATCGACCTCGCCGAACACGATGTCCAGCGAGCCCAGGATGCCTGCGACGTCGGCCAGCATGTGGCCGCGGCACATGAAATCCATGGCTTGGAGATGGGCGAAACCCGGCGCACGGATCTTGCAGCGATACGGCTTGTTGGTGCCGTCCGCCACGAGGTAGACGCCGAACTCGCCCTTCGGGGCCTCCACAGCGGCATAGACTTCGCCCGCCGGGACGTGGAAGCCTTCCGTGTAGAGCTTGAAGTGATGGATGAGCGCTTCCATGGAGCGCTTCATATCCTTGCGCGAAGGCGGGGCGACCTTGCCGTCGAGGGTCGAAACCGGCCCCTGCCCGTCTGGCGCGCGGAGCTTGTCAATGCACTGGCGCATGATCCTGACGCTCTCGCGCATCTCCAGCATGCGGATGACCTGACGGTCGTAATTGTCGCCATTACGTCCGACAGGTATGTCGAACTCCATTTCCTCGTAGCACTCGTAGGGCTGCGCCTTGCGCAGATCCCAGGCCGCGCCCGAGCCGCGCACCATGACGCCCGAGAAGCCCCACTTCCAGGCATCGTCGAGGGACACGACGCCGATATCGACGTTGCGCTGCTTGAAGATGCGGTTGCCGATCACGAGTTCATCGAGATCGTCGAGGACCTTCAGGAATGGATCGCAGAACGCCTCGATATCATCGATCAGCTCGGGCGGCAGGTCCATGTTGACCCCGCCAGGCCGGAAGTAGTTGGCGTGCATGCGCGAACCGGAGGCGCGCTCGTAGAAGATCATCAGTTTCTCACGCTCCTCGAAGCCCCAGAGGGGAGGCGTGAGAGCGCCGACGTCCATGGCCTGCGTCGTCACGTTGAGGAGATGGGAGAGAAGACGTCCGATTTCGGAATAAAGCACCCGGATCAGCTGACCGCGCCGGGGCACGGAAATCCCGAGGAGCTTCTCCGTCGCGAGACAGAAGGCGTGTTCCTGGTTCATCGGCGCGACGTAGTCGAGCCGGTCGAAATAGGGATTTGCCTGGACGTAGGTCTTGTACTCGATCAGCTTCTCGGTGCCCCGGTGAAGCAGGCCGATGTGCGGATCGACGCGTTCGACCACCTCGCCATCGAGCTCGAGCACGAGACGCAGCACGCCGTGCGCAGCCGGATGCTGCGGTCCGAAGTTGATCGAGAAGTTCCGGATATTGTGTTCGGTCATTGGACTGAAACCGCTCTCTAAACCTTCGCCTTCTCGTCGCCGGGCAGCACGTAATCGGTGCCCTCCCATGGCGAGAGGAAGTCGAAGTTGCGGAATTCCTGATTAAGCTTCACCGGTTCGTAGACAACCCGGCCCTGACCCTCATCGTAGCGGACTTCGACGAAGCCCGTGAGCGGGAAGTCTTTCCGCAGAGGGAAGCCCTCGAAGCCATAATCCGTGAGAAGCCGGCGCAGATCGGGATGGCCCGAAAACAGGATGCCGTAGAGGTCGTATGCTTCGCGCTCGAACCAGTTCGCCGCCGGGAACAAATCGACGATCGAGGGAATGGGCGTCGTCTCGTCCGCCTCAACCTTGATCCGGATACGCCGGTTCAGCTGCGGGGACAGAAGGTGATAGACGACGTCGAAGCGCTTCTCCCGACCTGGATAATCTGCGCCGCAGATGTCGATAAAGGCGACGAACCGGCATTGCGGGTCATCACGCAGGAACGTTACCGCCCTCACGATGTCCTGCCCCCGCACCACAACGGTCAACTCGTCATAGGCGAGATCGCGCGCCGTCACCGCATCGCCGAGGGACGCGGCAATGTGATCGCTCAGGGCTTGCAGTTCAGCATTCATGCGATGACCTTTGCTCAGCGCTCGATGGTGCCGGTGCGACGGATCTTCTTCTGGAGAAGCAGGACGCCATAAAGCAGCGCCTCCGCCGTGGGAGGGCAGCCAGGCACATAGATATCGACGGGCACGATTCGGTCGCAGCCGCGTACGACCGAATAGGAATAGTGGTAATAACCGCCGCCATTGGCGCAGGAGCCCATGGAAATAACGTAGCGCGGCTCCGGCATCTGGTCATAGACCTTGCGTAGCGCGGGTGCCATCTTGTTGGTGAGCGTACCGGCGACGATCATCACATCCGACTGGCGCGGGCTTGCGCGCGGGGCAAAGCCGAACCGCTCCGCATCGTAGCGGGGCATCGACATCTGCATCATCTCGACGGCGCAGCAGGCGAGACCAAAGGTCATCCACATAAGGGAGCCGGTGCGCGCCCAGGTAATGAGATCCTCGGCCGAGGCGACGATGAAGCCCTTGTCGGACAACTCGTCCTTGATGGAAACGAAATAGGGATCGGTCGCACCTACCGGTTGCCCCGTGGCGGGATCAAGCACCCCCGTCGGGCTGGGAGCAACGAGCGTTGACCGGGTGTCCGTGATCAATCCCATTCGAGAGCTCCCTTCTTCCACTCGTACACAAAGCCGACCGTCAGCACTCCCAGGAAAATCATCATGGAGGCGAAGCCGAACCAGCCAAGATTCCCAAACGAAATCGCCCACGGGAAGAGGAAGGCCACTTCAAGGTCGAAGATGATGAAGAGGATCGCAACGAGATAGAACCGCACGTCGAACTTCATGCGGGCATCGTCGAAAGCGTTGAACCCGCACTCGTAGGCCGAAAGCTTTTCCGTGTCGGGGCTGCTGTAGGCGACGATGAAGGGCGCCACGAGCAACGCCACCCCGATCAGGAGCGACACACCGATGAAGATCACGAGAGGCAGGTAGTCGGCGAGGAGATTCGTCATGCGACACCTAAAGGAACAGAGCCGGTACGAAACCAGCACCGAACCATGAATTTAAGCCGCAGACGGCCTAATGAAAGGCCCTGCGACAAACCATGGATTGCGGGGGGAGGCTTAGCCGAGTTCCCCTACCCTGACAAGTGTTTGCGGTGCCGCAAAAGAATGTTTCCAAACTAGCTTGTAGCCTTCTCGGCCGCGTCGGCGGCCTTGCGGTTGGCGGCATGCTCCGCTCTCGTCGCGGCGCCCTCCATCTTGGCCTTCGCCTCGCACCTCGCCCGAATCTCATCCAGTTCGTCCTGGGTCAGGTGCTCGATCCCAATGAAGACGTTCTGGGCGGCGCTGGCACGGATCAACTCATCGAGCTTGGCCTGGATGGCTGCCCCGTCCCGATTCTGCGTATTCTGGATCAGAAAGACCATCAGGAAGGTGACGATGGTCGTCCCTGTGTTCACCACCAACTGCCAGGTATCCGAGAACCCGAAGACCGGACCACTCAGCGCCCAGACAACGATCACTGCGAGGCAGATGACAAAGGTGATGGGGCGCCCGGAGACCTGAGCCACCCAGTTGGAAAGATCCGTGAACGATTTCGAGAGGGACATGGAAAACTCACCCGACTGCACGCCTGATAACGCCCAGCTTGGGGTTTTGCTTCATGGGAACCGCGAATTTTTCCTGCTGGAAGCCCCCAACGGCCGACATTTCGCGTCGGCGCCAGCGCAGGCCGTCGCGCCGATGGCCGATTCCGGAGGGCACACTCGGCAAGGGCGGAGGCAAGTGGCGAAGCTGAGGTAAAGCCCCCTGCTTGGGGGGATAAATGGCGCGGGCGACGGGGCTCGAACCCGCGACCTCCGGCGTGACAGGCCGGCACTCTAACCAACTGAGCTACGCCCGCGCATTTGGACCGCCGAAGCGGTGTTTGGGCGGTTTAAGGGGGGCCCTGACCCCTGTCAAGCGATCCCTGCGCTCTCTTTGAAGAATCTTGGAGAAGGCTTGGCGGGCGTCCGAAAGACGCCGACGTGGTGGGCGGTGACGGGCTCGAACCGCCGACCCTCTCGGTGTAAACGAGATGCTCTACCAACTGAGCTAACCGCCCTTCCCCGCCTCACATAAAAAGAGAAGGCCGACAACGCAAGCGCGGTCGGCCCTCCCGACAAGAAAAGATCGCCTGTAAAGCGCTTACTTCTTGTTCACGGCGTCCTTCAGGCCCGCGCCGGCGCGGAATTTCGGGGTCTTGGAAGCCGGAACCTTGACCTTCTCGCCCGTGCGCGGGTTGCGCGCCTCACCGGCGGCGCGGTCGGTCACCACGAAGGTGCCGAAGCCAACGATTTTCACCTCGTCGCCCTTCTTGAGAGCGTCGGTGATGGCATCGATAGCGGCATCGACGGCTTCGCCAGCCTGACCACGAGACAGCCCCACCTTGTCGGCGACTGCCGCAACGAGCTCGCCTTTGTTCATTTGATATCCTCCAGTGATCCCGATGGCCTCACATCCTGTGTGCCATCGTTTCAGGGAGAAACCCTGTGACGCAAAGCTCGGCCATGCGCAAGTCCTGAAACGGCTGAAATAAGCCGTTTCTCGACATTCCACATCAAAAAAAGCCCCCGGATTTGGGTCCGGGGGCTTCGTCAAAAAGATGACGCAACGTCAACTCTAGTGGGCGACGACGCCGGCCGAATCGTCCTCGACCTCGGCGGCCTTCGGAGCGTTGAGCGCCGCAGGCTCCTCCCACTCGATCGGCTCGGGCATGCGAACCAATGCATGCTGGAGAACCTGATCCATGCGTGAGACGGGCACGATCTCGAGTCCGTTCTTGACGCTTGCCGGGATGTCGACCAGATCCTTCGCATTCTCCTCGGGGATCAAGACCTTCTTGATTCCACCGCGGAGAGCCGCGAGGAGCTTCTCCTTCAACCCGCCGATCGGAAGCACCCGGCCCCGCAGTGTGACCTCTCCGGTCATGGCGATATCGCGGCGAACCGGAATCCCCGTGATGACCGAGACGATGGCCGTCGCCATCGCAATGCCGGCGGAAGGTCCATCCTTGGGCGTTGCGCCTTCCGGCACATGCACGTGGATGTCACGACGATCGAACAGAGGCGGCTCGACACCGAAATCGAGGGCCCGGGAACGGACGTAGGACGCCGCTGCCGAGATCGATTCCTTCATGACGTCCCGGAGATTTCCGGTCACCGTCATCTTGCCCTTGCCCGGCATCATGATGCCTTCGATGGTCAGTAGCTCGCCGCCGACTTCCGTCCACGCGAGACCGGTGACCACGCCGACCATGTCCTCCGCCTCGACCTCGCCATAGCGATAGCGCGGAGGTCCGAGGAACTCGGGCAGGTTCTCCGTCGTAACCGCCACCGACTTGACCTTGGAGATGAGAATCTCCTTCACGGCCTTCCGGATCAGGTTGGAGAGCTCGCGCTCGAGGTTACGCACGCCCGCTTCGCGGGTGTAACGCCTGATCAGCATGAGCAGGGCATCGTCGCTGATCGTCCATTCCTTTTCCGCGAGACCATGCTTCTTGGTGGCCGACGGGATCAGATGGGTGCGGGCGATCTCAGCCTTCTCCTCCTCGGTGTAACCCGCGATTCGGATGACCTCCATGCGGTCGAGGAGCGGCGCCGGGATGTTCATCGTATTGGCCGTCGTCACGAACATCACGTTGGACAGGTCGTAGTCGACCTCCAGGTAGTGATCGTTGAACGAGTTGTTCTGCTCAGGGTCGAGAACCTCGAGCAGAGCGGCCGACGGATCGCCGCGGAAATCCATTCCCATCTTGTCGATTTCGTCGAGCAGGATGAGCGGGTTGGATGTCTTGGCCTTGCGCATCGACTGGATGATCTTGCCGGGCATCGAGCCGATATAGGTCCGACGGTGACCGCGAATCTCCGACTCGTCTCTCACGCCGCCAAGCGACATGCGCACGAACTCGCGACCGGTCGCCTTGGCGATCGACTTGCCGAGCGAGGTCTTGCCGACGCCGGGAGGACCGACGAGGCACAGGATCGGACCCGTGAGCTTGTTGGCACGCTGCTGAACGGCCAGATACTCGACGATGCGTTCCTTGACCTTGTCGAGGCCGTAGTGATCGGAATCGAGCAGGTCCTGGGCCGCCTTCAGATCCTTCTTGATCTTCGAGCGACGGGCCCACGGGATGCCGAGCAGCCAGTCGAGATAGTTGCGCACGACGGTCGCCTCGGCCGACATCGGCGACATCTGGCGGAGCTTCTTCAGCTCGCCCAATGCCTTTTCGCGGGCTTCCTTCGTGAACTTGGTCTTCTCGATCTTCTCCTCGAGCTCGGCCAGCTCGTCTCGACCTTCGTCGTCGCCGAGCTCCTTCTGGATCGCCTTCATCTGCTCGTTGAGGTAGTACTCGCGCTGCGTCTTCTCCATCTGACGCTTCACGCGGGTGCGGATCCGCTTCTCGACCTGCAGGACGGAGATTTCACTCTCCATCAGGCCAAGGACCTTTTCGAGCCGCTGGGCGACCGTCGGAATCTCAAGGATCGCCTGCTTGTCGGCGATCTTGATCGCCAGATGGGAGGCAATCGTGTCGGCGAGCTTGGAAGGCTCATCGAGCTGAGTCACGGCCGAAACGACTTCGGGCGAAACCTTCTTGTTGAGCTTCACGTAGTTCTCGAACTCGGACACAACGGAGCGTGCAAGCGCCTCGGCCTCGATCTGGTCGCCCAGGGAGTCCGGGAGCACCTCTGCTTCCGCCTCGTAGTACTCTTCCGTTCGGGTATATGTCTTGACCTGCGCGCGGCTTGCGCCTTCCACGAGCACCTTCACGGTGCCGTCGGGCAGCTTCAGCAGTTGCAGCACGTTGGCCAGGGTTCCGACTTTGTAAATCGCATCCGTTGCCGGATCGTCATCCGTCGCATCGATCTGTGTCGCCAGAAGAATGTGACGGTCCCCCTTGACCACCTCCTCGAGCGCGCGGATCGACTTCTCGCGGCCGACGAAGAGCGGCACGATCATATGCGGGAAGACGACGATGTCGCGCAGAGGCAGAACCGCATAGGTTCCTGTCGAGCCTGGGACGACAGGCTGACGTGGCTTCGCTTGTGTCATGAAACGACATCCTTTCGAAACGTCCGGCGAACTCCTCTTGATGAGCGGGCCCGTGGACGGAAAACCGAAACGCTCAAGCTCTTATGACTGGCTGCGTTCGGTACGTGGCACCGCCCCTCGAAGACATGAGCGGACAGCGGTCACGCAAGAGATAATGTGGCGTGCCGGGTGCTTCGTTTCAAGAACGGCGCCCGGCACGGAAGCTCGACTTTAGGCGCTGACGCTCGCGTTCTGCTCGCCCCGGTCGCCGTGGATGAACAAGGGCTTCGCCTTGCCTTCGACGACCTCCGGGCCGATCACGACCTGCTCGACCGAGTCGAGACCGGGCAGATCGTACATGGTCTCGAGCAGGATTCCCTCCATGATGGAACGCAGGCCGCGGGCGCCCGTCTTCCGCTCGATCGCCTTGCGGGCGATCATGGACAGCGCCTCCTCCTGGAAGGTGAGGTTGACGTTCTCCATCTCGAACAGGCGCTGGTATTGCTTCACCAGGGCGTTCTTGGGCTCCTGGAGAATGCGCTTGAGCGCGTCCTCGTCGAGATCCTCGAGGGTCGCCAGAACCGGCAGGCGACCAACGAACTCGGGAATCAGGCCGAATTTCAGCAGGTCCTCCGGCTCGACGCCGCGGAAGATTTCGCCCGTCCGGCGGTCGTCCGGGGCCTCGACGCTGGCGCCGAAACCAATCGACGTGCCCTTGCCGCGACCGGAGATGATCCGCTCGAGGCCGGCGAAGGCGCCACCGCAAATGAACAGGATATTCGTGGTATCCACCTGCAGGAATTCCTGCTGGGGGTGCTTACGGCCGCCTTGGGGCGGTACGGAAGCCACGGTACCTTCCATGATCTTCAGGAGCGCCTGCTGGACCCCCTCGCCCGAGACGTCCCGGGTGATGGACGGGTTGTCCGATTTGCGGGAGATCTTGTCGATCTCGTCGATATAGACGATGCCGCGCTGGGCCCGCTCCACATTGTAATCCGAGGCCTGGAGCAGCTTGAGGATGATATTCTCGACATCCTCGCCCACATAGCCGGCTTCCGTCAGGGTGGTCGCGTCGGCCATGGTGAAAGGCACGTCGAGAATGCGGGCCAGGGTCTGCGCCAGCAGAGTCTTACCCGAACCGGTGGGGCCGATCAGCAGGATGTTCGATTTCGCCAGTTCCACGTCATTGTGCTTGGCGGCATGCGCCAGGCGCTTGTAGTGGTTATGAACCGCCACCGAGAGCACCTTCTTGGCGTGCTCCTGGCCAATCACGTAATCGTCGAGGACGCGGCTGATCTCCTTCGGAGTCGGAACACCGTCGCGGGATTTCACCAGCGACGACTTCGATTCCTCGCGGATGATGTCCATGCAAAGTTCAACGCACTCATCGCAGATGAACACGGTGGGGCCAGCGATCAGCTTGCGAACCTCGTGCTGGCTCTTGCCGCAGAAGGAGCAGTAAAGCGTGCTCTTGGAGTCGTTGCCGCCAGCTTTGGTCATTATCACATCTCCAATCGACACTGGGGCGACCCATGCCGACCCAGCATCCTTAAGTTTAGGAGCGCCGAAACTAATGAAAGGTTCCGGAGCTTAAAAAATTCGAGCCACCTATTCTTCCCGCGTCCCGAATCGGCATGCAAACACGCGAAGGAGGCCCAATCAATAGGAACGGGGCGGGACGCCAAAAAGACGCACCGGCCCCGAACTTGTCCCCAGATATTCCGTATCAGGGCTGTGGCGCGGCCGGCTCGGGGCGCTTGGCGAGAACCTGGTCGATAAGACCGAATTCCTGGGCGGCATCGGCGGTCAGGAAGTTATCGCGCTCCAGGGCCTGCTCGACGGCGGCAATGTCCCGGCCCGTATGCTTCACGTAGATTTCATTGAGCCGGCGCTTCAGAGCCTCGCTCTCGCGGGCGTGGATCATGATGTCGGTCACCTGACCCTGGTAGCCGCCGGAGGGCTGGTGAACCATGATTCGGGCATTCGAGAGTGCGAAACGCTGCCCGGCCTCGCCCGCGGCCAGGAGAAGCGAGCCCATCGAGGCGGCCTGTCCGACGCAAAGGGTCGATACGGGGCAACGGATGAACTGCATGGTATCGTAGATCGACAGGCCGGAGGTCACGACGCCGCCCGGCGAGTTGATATAGAAGGAAATTTCCTTCTTGGGATTCTCGGCCTCGAGGAACAGCAACTGTGCCACGATCAGCGAGGCCGAGTAGTCCTCGACCGGGCCGGTAAGGAAGATAATCCGTTCGCGCAGCAGACGCGAATAGATATCGAAGGCGCGCTCACCACGATTCGACTGCTCGACCACCATGGGAACGAGCGTGTTGTTATACAACGCAACCGGGTCTCTCATCGTCTCACTGCTCCAAAGTCCGGCCGCGCGGGCGCGCGGCCGATAGATGATGCAAGCGGCGAGACGCTTAAAGGTGCGTTACTCGCTCTTGCTGGATTTCTTGGCGCCCTTTGCCTTCGGCTTGGACTCGGAGGTTTCCTCCTCGCCCTCATCGTCGCCGAAAAGCGCTTCCTTGGAAACGGTTTCGTCAACGACCTTCACCTGGGACAGGATCTGATCGACGACCTTTTCCTCGAACAGCGGGGCCCGGATTTCGGCCAGAGCCTGCGGATTGTTGCGGTAGAAATCCCAAACCTGCTTCTCTTGGCCCGGATATTGGCGAACCCGCTCGACGAGCGCCTGGGTGACCTCATCGTCGGAGATCTTGATATCGGTCTTCTCACCGATCTGCGCAAGAACCAAGCCGAGACGAACGCGACGCTCCGCGATCTTGCGATAGTCGGCGCGCGCCTCCTCCTCGGTCGTATCCTCGTCCGCGAAGGTCCGGTTGTTGGACTTCATGTCGCCTTCGACCTGGGCCCAGACCGCGGTGAATTCCTGCTCGACCAGGGTTGCCGGCAGGTCGAAGCTGTATTTCTCGTCGAGGGCGTCGAGAAGCTCTTTCTTGACCTTGCGGCGGGACTGGGCATCGAAGTCCCGCTGGATCGCGCTGCGGATGGCATCTTTCAGCGCATCCAGGGACTCCATCCCGAAGCCCTTGGCGAGATCGTCGTCGATCTTGAGTTCGCCAGGAGCCTCGACTTCCTTAACGGTGACATCGAACTCGGCGTCCTTGCCGGCGAGATGGGCTGCCAGATAATTGACCGGGAAAGCGACCTTCACCAGCTTCGTGTCGCCGGCCTTCACGCCGACGAGCTGATCCTCGAAGCCCGGGATGAAGGTGTTGGACCCGAGCTCGACCCGGATATCCTCGCCCTTGCCGCCCTCGAACTCGGTGCCGTCGATACGGCCGACGAAGTCCACGAGCACCCGGTCACCCTCGGCGGCCTTGCCCGTCTTGGGCTCGAAGGTGCGGTTCTGCTTGGCCATGCGCTCGAGCGATTCGTTGATCTCGGCGTCAGTCACCTCCGTGACGGGCTTCGTCACGGATACGTCGGACAGGTCGGCCAGCTCGAAGACCGGCAGAACCTCCAGAGCGACGGTGAAAGCCAGATCGCCCTTGGCTTCCATGACCTTCTCGATCTCGTCCTGGCTCTCGGGAAGCTTTACCTGGGGCTCATGGGCGAGCTTCAGGCTGTTGTCCTCGACGATCTTCCGGTTCGCTTCGTTGACGGCGTTCTGGAGAACATCCGCCATCACCGAGCGCCCATAGACCCTGCGCAGGTGCCCGACCGGCACCTTGCCGGGACGGAAACCATTGATTCTCACCCGGTCCTTGAGGGTCGACAGCTCGTCGTTGAGACGCTGCTCCAGCTCCGTTGCCGGGAGAACGACCTTGAATTCTCGCTTCAAGCCTTGGGACAGAGTTTCCGTCACCTGCATGGTTATATCGCCTTCGCTTACTCGAAAAAATCTTCGTCCCAGGCTCCGGCCGCTGCGGCTCGCCGCCAACCAGGCCCCTCGGAGCCATCCGGAAACCAACCCTGACGGGATTGGTGCGGGCGGAGGGACTCGAACCCCCACGACTTTCGCCGCTGGAACCTAAATCCAGTGCGTCTACCAATTCCGCCACGCCCGCGCGGGAGGCGGCGCGATGCACCCCTCGTCCGGGACGGGGCTCTATAGCATGGTTGAAGGCGGGTGCATCAAAAAAGTTCGTGTTTGGCGAAACGGCGAGTCCGTCCGAAAAGCAACAAAACTTGGCCATTCGCGTTCAAGCCATGGTCCCGCCCAGCAACCGCCCGGAAGAGAGGCCCTCCATGATCACGCGCCGTGCCGCCGCTGCCGGCCTCGCCACGGTCCTGGCCGGACTCTCCCGGGAAGGCCCGCTCGCGGCCACTTTCACGCCCTCCTCGGCGCCTGCCGCGAGCGGCAATGGCTTGTCCCGGCCCCTGCCAGCCAGAGCCGCCACGATCCGTCTGAAGCCGGATTCCGCCAGGGAGGCGCAAACCCTCGCCTTCGACGGCCGGCTGGCGCAGGCTATCCGCATTGTGGATGGCGAGGACCTGCGCCTTACTTTCAGGAACGAGACCTCCCTGCCCCTATCCCTGCATTTTCAGGGAGTCCGCGGCCCCAACGCCCTGGACGGGGTCGGCGGCCTGACCCAGCAACCCGTAGCTCCGGGGCAAAGCCAGGAGATCCGCTTCGCTCCGCCCGAGCCCGGAACCTTCCTGATCCGTCCCTGCGTCATCGGCGGCAGCGCCGAGCCGCTCGAGCGCGGCCTTTCGGCGATGCTCATCGTCGAGGAACAATCTCCTCCGCCGGTCGACCTCGACCTGCCTCTCCTGATCGATGATTGGCGGCTCGGCGACGATGGCGCCCTGAGCCCCTTCCTGCCCGCTGGCGAGGAGAGCCCTGCCGGCCGTCTCGGCAACCTGTTGTCCGTGAACGGTGGCGCTGTGCCGCAGCGGATCGAGGCAGCCCCCGGCAGCCGCCTGAGGCTGCGTCTCGCCAATGCCTGCAACGCCAGGGCGATGCGCCTGCGCTTTGACGACCTCCAGCCGATCGTGATTGCCGTGGACGGGCAGCCCGCCGGATCGTTCGAGCCCCTGAGATCTTCCCTGCCCTTTGCGCCCGGCAATCGCTACGACCTCTTGGTGGACCTCCCCACGCAGGCCGGTGCGAAGGGCAAGATCGTTGCGATGGTAGGGGACGGGATGCCCCTCGTGGAGATCGTGACGGCGGGGGAGATTAAACCGGCCCGCCCCGCCATCGGCCCGCTTCCCCAAAACGCCAGGCTGCCGAAGGCTATTGCCCTCGAAAAGGCGGTTCGCAAGGACCTGCTCATCCGCCACGCCCCGGACAGCCCAGGCGCTCCCTGGACGATCAATGGCGGGACCGGAGAGGTACATGGGGCCCCCCTTCTCAGGGTTAAGAGAGGCGCGCCCGTCGTTCTGACCCTCGTCAACGACACGCCCTTCGTTCAGCCGTTCCATCTTCACGGCCACGCCTTCCGCCTGCTGCACGCCCTGGACGACGGGTGGCAGCCCTACTTTCTCGATACGGTCCAGGTGCCCGAACACAGGACCATCCGGATCGCCTTCGTTGCCGACAATCCCGGCAAATGGCTCCTGGCATCATCCGTGATGGAGCGGTTCGATGCGGGGCTCTGGTCCTGGATCGAGGTCAGCTGACCAAATGCCGGAGCACGCCGGGCAGCAGGTCGGCAAGATCCTCCGAGATCAGACCCGGCCCGAAGCTCGCTCCGGCCTCCGCATGGATCCAGACGCCAGCGCAGGCAGCCTCGAAGGCCGGCATGTGCTGGGCCATCAGCCCGGCGATGACACCGCAGAGCGTATCTCCAGAGCCCGCAGTGGCGAGATAGGGCGTGCCGTTCTCGTTAATGGCAGCGCGTCCGTCCGGCGCGGCAACGACGGTATCCATCCCCTTCACCACAACCACGGCGCCCATATAGGCCGCGGCGCGGCGGGCGCGCTCAAGTTTCGAAGGCGGATCAAGGAGATCAGGGTGTCCCTTGAACAATCGGCTGAACTCCCCGTCGTGCGGGGTGATCACGGTCGGCGCGCCAAGGAAGGCCTGATGCAGCTCGGAAGCCAGGCCCTCGAACGAGGTCAGCGCATCTGCATCGAGCAACAGGCAGCGCCGGGCCTGAATGGCCACGGCCACCATAGCCCGGGTGGCGGCGTGGACCCCGAGGGCGGGCCCGAGCACCAATGCGTTGAAGCGCTCGTCCTTCAGGATCCCGTAAAGCCCCTCAGGACCGTCGCATCCGCGTAGCATCACCGCCGTCAGATGAGACGCATTCACCCCGATCGCCTCTGGCGGGGAAGCCACCGTGACGAGGCCGGATCCGATCCGCAGGGCCGCGCGCGCAGCGAGACGGGCAGCCCCCGTCCGGGTGGCTCCCCCGGAGGCGACCAAAGTATGGCCCCTCTCGTACTTGTGCCATCCAAGGTCCGGCCTTGGCAGAGCGCCCTGCCACAGGACCGGGTGGTTGGCGAAAGTGGCGATTCGGGTCGTCGCGGGTGCCTGGGGATCGATTCCGATATCGACGAGCTCGACCGTTCCGCAGAACCGCTTTCCCGGCAGGAGGAGGTGCCCGGGTTTGCGCGCCGCTAGGGTGATGGTGCGGTCGGCCATGACAGCAACGCCCCTCACCTGGCCCGAATCGCTGTCGATTCCCGACGGGATGTCGACGGCGAGCACGGGCCGCCCTGAGGCGTTCATGTGTTCGACCGCAAGCTTGGCGTCGCCCTCGAGATCGCGAGCGAGACCCGTGCCGAACAGGGCATCGACGATCACGTCTGCGCGGTGCCATGGAGCATCCCGAACAGGGACTATGGCGCCTGTCCATTCCTCCGCAGCTCTCGCTGCATCGCCTCCGAGCCGCTCGCGACTTCCGAGAAGCGCCACGGAGACACGATAGCCCCTGGCGATCAGCAGTGACGCAGCAACGAAGCCGTCCCCACCATTGTTGCCGGGCCCGGCTACGACGAGGATTTCGGACCCGGGAGGCGCCATGGACTCCACGCCGCCCGCGACCGCCTGCCCGGCGCGCGTCATCAACGCAAAGCCCGTTGTGCCGGCTGCGATGGCAGCGGCGTCGGCATCCCTCATCTGTTGCGCGGTCGGAAGCAGCTCAGGGCGTGTCATGTGAGGATTATGGCGCAGCTTTGATGGCCGCAGATCGCCATTGCAGCATTTGCACAAACTTTAATCATGAACTGCCTGCGATGGGAGCAAAACTGCCGAAGTTGGTGCGCGGCGACCATGGAAGGGCCTTTCTGCTGGTGCTAAAAGCGGCAAAACCTCGAAGCGAGAGCGGATCCGGGATGAAAAAGATCGAAGCCATCATCAAGCCCTTCAAGCTCGATGAAGTCAAAGAAGCTCTCCAGGAAGTCGGTCTCCAGGGGATTACGGTCATCGAGGCCAAGGGCTTCGGACGGCAGAAGGGCCATACGGAGCTCTACCGGGGTGCCGAATACGTCGTCGACTTCCTGCCCAAGGTGAAGCTCGAGATCGTTTTGGCCGACGATATGGTCGAGAGCGCCATCGAGGCGATCCGGAAGGCTGCACAAACGGGCCGGATCGGAGACGGCAAGATTTTCGTGTCGACGGTGGAAGAAGCCGTCCGCATCAGAACAGGCGAAACCGGATCCGACGCGATCTGAACTCGCTTTGCTAGGCCACGGCGGAGCGCCGTGAACAATCACTAAGGGCAAAAGAGGACGAAACGATCATGCAGACCGCCAAGGATGTGCTCAAGGCGATCAAAGACAACGACATCAAGTATGTCGACTTCCGTTTCACGGATCCGCGCGGCAAGTGGCAGCATGTGACCTTCGACCAGTCCATGGTCGACGAGGACGTGTTCGCGGACGGCGTCATGTTCGATGGTTCGTCCATCGCCGGCTGGAAGGCGATCAACGAGTCGGACATGACCCTCATGCCCGATCCGTCGACCGCGCAGATGGACCCGTTCTTCTCGGCCGCGACGCTGTCGATCGTGTGCGATATCCTCGAGCCCGCCACCGGCGAGCCCTATGACCGCGACCCGCGCGGCATTGCCAAGAAGGCCGAAGCCTACCTGAAGTCCACGGGCATCGGCGACACGGTCTATGTCGGACCCGAAGCCGAGTTCTTCGTGTTCGACGACGTGAAGTTCATGGCCGACCCATACAACACCGGCTTCAAGCTCGACTCCTCCGAGCTGCCGATCAACGGCGACACGGATTACGAGGGCGGCAACCTCGGACATCGCATTCAGACCAAGGCCGGCTATTTCCCGGTCCCGCCGCTCGACTCAGCCCAGGACATGCGCAGCGAGATGCTTGCCGCCATGGCCGCCATGGGCGTGACCGTCGAAAAGCACCACCACGAAGTGGCTTCCGCCCAGCACGAGCTCGGCACGAAGTTCAACACGCTGGTCAAGACCGCCGACGAAATGCAGATCTACAAGTACTGCATTCACAATGTCGCCCAATCCTATGGAAAGACAGCGACTTTCATGCCGAAGCCGGTCTATGGCGACAACGGCTCGGGAATGCACGTCCACCAGTCGATCTGGAAGGGCGGCAAGCCGATGTTCGCCGGCAACAAGTATGCCGACCTCAGCCAGGAGTGCTTGTGGTATATCGGCGGCATCATCAAGCATGCCAAGGCCTTGAACGCCTTCACCAATCCGTCGACGAACTCCTACAAGCGTCTCGTTCCCGGCTACGAGGCCCCGGTCCTGCTTGCCTACTCCGCGCGCAACCGCTCAGCCTCCTGCCGCATTCCGTGGACGACCTCGCCCAAGGCAAAGCGCGTCGAGGTTCGCTTCCCGGATCCAACCGCCAACCCCTACCTGGCCTTTGCGGCGCTGCTGATGGCCGGTCTCGACGGCATCCTGAACAAGATCGACCCCGGTCAGGCGATGGACAAGGATCTCTACGATCTGCCGCCGCGTGAACTGAAGAAGATCCCGACCGTCTGCGGATCGCTGCGCGAGGCCCTCGCGAGCCTCGACAAGGACCGCGGCTTCCTGAAGGCCGGCGGCGTCTTCAACGACGCCTTTATCGACAGCTTCATCGAGTTGAAGATGACCGAGGTCGCCCGGTTCGAAATGACCCCGCATCCGGTCGAGTTCCAGATGTACTACTCCTGCTGATCGAGCAGGATACTTTCCTCCCGGCTGCGGACAGCGGCCTTCCTCAGCCGGAGCCTTCGGGCTCCGGCTTTTTTATGGGCCTTGGACGGTCGCGATTTTCAGCGAACAGGGGCGCCCTCCGAGCGCCAGCCGGCAACCCATTGTTGTCTCAGGCTGTCGCCCTCGCCTTTGAAGAATGCCTCGGTGGCTTGGCTGCCCTCGACTCGATCGGCACGGAAGTTCCTCAGGGCCTGGCGCAGTTCACACCAAGCGACGACATTCGCCGCCTCCGGGTAATAGATCAGTGCGATCGGCCGGATGATCCGTTGCGTCGCCTGCCCCTTCTCGTCGCGATATGCGATCTCGATCTTTCGCTCCTCGCGGATCGCAGCCCGGACCAGGGCAAGGTCGATGCCGGAAGGCGGCGGCGCGACGGAACCCCAGGCGTGCAGAGCGTTTCCCGTCAGAGCCTGGCGCAGTGGTGGCGGCAGCGCGGCAGCGATTTTCTGACCTGCCTTCCTGGCCGATTGCTTGAGCGCCGGGTCCCCGGTCCGCTCGAGGAGGGCGAGTGCCAGCACGATGGCCTCCGTTTCCTCGATCGAGAACATGAGCGGTGGCAGATCGAAGCCGGGTCGCAGGAGATAGCCGATGCCGCGCCCGCCCCTGACCGGAACGCCCATGGCCTGAAGTGCGGCGATGTCCCGATAGATCGATCGCGGCGTGACATCCAGGTCCCCGGCGATACGCGCCGCCGTCACCGGCTTCGTCGCAAGCCGGAGGATCTGGATGATCTCGAACAGCCGTGATGCCTTCCGCATGAGCCCGCCCTTCTCGCAACTGACACAACGCTGTCAGTTCTGCTGCCGCCAGGTGCCATCCATCCTATTGGGAAACAATGGAATCCGGTTCATCAGAAGTTCTGATGGCATGAGGCAACTGACATGACATATAGCGCGAATCTTTGGCTTTTCCTGACTCTCCTGTTCGGCATCATCGTCATTCCAGGCATGGACATGTTGTTCGTCCTCGCCAATTCGCTGACCGGGGGGCGGCGGGCCGGCCTTGCAGCGACCGCGGGAATCATGGCGGGGGGCGCGGTCCATACGATCTTCGGCGCGGTGGGGGTTACGATCCTGGCCCGCCTGGCGCCCGCGTTCTTTACGACCCTTCTCTATGCGGGTGCGGCCTACATGGCCTGGATCGGCCTGACGCTGATGCGGAGCTCGATCACCATCGACACGGTGAACGCGACACATGCGCGATCTTCCTGGACCGCTTTCAGGCAGGGTGCCCTGACCTGCCTTCTCAACCCAAAGGCCTATCTCTTCGTGCTCGCGGTCTATCCCCAGTTCCTGCTGCCGCAATACGGCGCAATCTGGATCCAGGCCCTGATCATGGGCACGATGACTCTGCTGATGCAGTTCGCCGTCTATGGCGGCCTTGCCTTCGCGGCGGCTCGGAGTCGCGCGTTTCTGGTGTCGAGCCCACGTGCGACCATGCTGGTCGGGCGCGGGGCGGGATTCCTGTTCATCCTTGTCGCCGCGGCGACGATCCTGCGGTCCGGTTCTTAGTTCGGCATTTCGAGCATCGGACACCGCATGAATGCTGTCGGCCGCCGGCGGATGCTGGCTGCCTACCCGTCGCCCTGGACTTGACCCTGGCTGCTCCCCCGTGCTCCCTGACCGGCGCTCCGACGAGACTGAAGGCGACAGGATGAGCCGCATGACCAAATCGATTGTCGCTCTGGCAGCCCTGCTGGCGACCGTACTCCTCGGCGAGATCCCGACTGCCCTCGCTCAGGAACCCGTGCGGAGTTGGCGCGAGGTGAAATGCGCCCGCTATAAACAGGCGTGGTCCGAGGCCCTCGCCCTTCGGGGCACTCAGGGCCTGGGGCGGAAATTTCTCGACGCTCACGCGTCCTTTCTGGCTTCGGGCTGCATCGAGGCGGCGAATGTCTGTCCTCGCTCCGCTGAGGAACTGGATCTCGCGAACATGATGGTCGTCGCGGCAATGAACGCAGGGACAGCGAGCACATTTCCCCCATTTGCCTGTCGTAAATGAAGCCGGTGGCCGGCCTGCAGGGACGCGAGCGATCGGCGTGGATCACGACGGCACGGTTCATCGTCCAGTTTGGCACGGGACCGGCCCGCCCATGACAAAAAGCCCGGTGTTTCCACCGGGCCCTTCATCAGACAGTGAGAGATCTCAGTAGGTGCCGAAACGGTAATTCAGACCGGCGCGGATGACGCCGAACTCATCGTTGCTGTTGGTGCCATAGTATCCGAGGTAGGCATCGTAGCGGTTGCGGCCTTCGAGATTGACATAGAGGCCTTCGAGCTTGGCGCTCAGATTGTTCGTGAAGGCATATTCGAAGCCGGCGCCGACGGTCCAACCGCCATTCGAGTCGCCATAGGCGAAGCCGCCGGTGGCGTAGACGAGGGCCCGGTCGAAGGCGACGCCGGCGCGAGCACGGGCGGTGCCGAACCAATCGTCGGAGGAGTTATGGCCGTAATAGCCGAGGCCATAATAGCCGTTGTCGCGGCCACGATCGGCATACTGCAGGTCGGCCTCGAGGCCGAGCACGAACATGCCCATCTGGTAATTGTACCCAAGCTGAGCACCGCCGACAAAGCCGCCGTCGCTGTGATTGCCGCCATAATAGCCAAGGATCGGATCATAATAGCGACTGCTGTCGTTGGTGTTCCAGCCATAGCCGGCATTCACGCCGGCGTAGAAACCGGTCCAGGTGAACACCGGAACCGCCATGACCGGCGCAGGTGCGGCGCGGGAGGGAAGGTCAGCCGCCACGGCGCCAGCGGTGAGAGCGAGCAGAGCCGCGGAAGAGAGCAGGATCTTTTTCATGTGATTCATCCCATTGCTTGGACACTTCATGGCAATGGTATTACATTAAATAAAGAAAAGCGGCTGTAACCTGATTGCAACAATCAGGCGGAACCAAGCCGCTTATGCCGTCAATTTCGACGGGAAGGGACTTCGAGCCATAGTTGAAGGGCACGGGTCACCGCCGCGGGTTCATCGAGAGTCGACAGATGCCCTGCCCCCGGAACGACGATCAGGGAAGCCCATTCGATCATCTCGGCCATTTCACGGGCGACCTCGGGAGGGGTTATGGCATCCTCCTCGCCGACCAGGACAAGGGTGGGAATCTCTATCCCGGACAGGAGCGGACGGGAATCAGGACGTCCCATGATCGCCCGCTGCTGCCGGACATAGGCGTCAGGCCCCACCTCCCGCATCATTCCGAGCACCTTGGCCTTCAGGGCCGGGTTTCCCTGGCCATGTGCGGAGAGAAGTCGCGGCCAGAACCCGGCGATCACATCCTCGAAGCGGCCACCTTCAGCCAGGGCGATCATTCGCAGGCGATCCTCCCGCGCCTGTTCCGTATCCGGTCGGGCGGTGGTGTCGAGAAGAGCGAGCCGTTCGACGCGTTCCGGCGCCTGACGCAGGACCTCCATCGCCACATAGCCGCCCATGGAGAGACCGGCGAGGTCGAAACGGTCCGGAGCAGTGGCAAGCAGGCGGGCCGCAATTCCCCCTACCGAATCGTCCCGGGCATGGTCGGCGACCACGATCCTTCGCATTTCGGAAAGAGCACCGATTTGCGCTTCGAAAAGGCTGGATGTATTGGCGAGTCCGGGAATCAATACGAGTGTCTCGGCCATTGCGCCTTTTCCTTGGATTGACAAGGCCATAGCTTGTCCTATGGTCCCGCCACATCTTTACTTGAGCAGAAAACCTCAGGTGAAACCAGTTTTGCGCCTGTTTGTTGCCGTATCGAGCGGCGGGCATTGAAAGCGCGTTCAGCTCTCAACGGTTATAACCCTCATGTCGTTTGCCGAACTCGGACTTAGCGAGAAAGTTCTTCAGGCCGTCGCCACCTCTGGCTACACGGAGCCGACGCCCATCCAGGCCCAGGCCATACCGGAGGTCCTGGCGCGCAAGGACGTGCTTGGAATCGCCCAGACCGGCACGGGCAAGACCGCTGCCTTCACCCTGCCAATGCTGACGCTTCTGGAAAGCGGGCGGGCGCGGGCACGGATGCCGCGGACCCTGATTCTCGAGCCGACCCGGGAGCTTGCGGCCCAGGTCGAAGAGAACTTCGATCGCTATGGCGCCAATCACAAGCTCTCCGTCGCGCTCCTGATTGGCGGCGTTTCGTTCGGCGACCAGGATGCCAAGATCACCCGGGGGGTCGACGTTCTGATCGCCACCCCAGGTCGCCTCCTCGACCATTTCGAGCGTGGCAAGCTCCTTCTCACCGGGGTCGAGCTTCTCGTGATCGACGAGGCGGACAGGATGCTCGACATGGGCTTCATCCCCGATATCGAGCGCATCGTGAAACTCGTACCGTTCACGCGGCAGACACTTTTCTTCTCGGCGACCATGCCCCCCGAGATCCAGCGTCTCGCGGACGCGTTCCTGCACAACCCTGTCAAGATCGAAGTTGCGCGGGCCGCTTCGACCGCTGCGACGATCACACAGCGCCTGGTCGCCACGGGATCCCAGGATTACGAGAAGCGCGAGACCCTGCGGGACCTCATCAACAACGCAACCGACCTGAAGAACGCTATCGTCTTCTGCAATCGCAAACGGGATGTGGCCGTGCTCCACCGGTCTCTCCAGAAGCACGGTTTCAACGCCGCCGCCCTTCATGGCGACATGGATCAGCATGCCCGCATGGCCGCGCTGGAGAGCTTCCGCAACGGCACGACGACGATCCTCGTGGCGAGCGACGTCGCGGCGCGCGGCCTCGACATCCCGGCCGTGAGCCACGTCTTCAATTACGATATCCCGCATCATGCGGAGGATTACGTCCACCGGATCGGCCGGACGGGCCGCGCGGGACGGACGGGGTATTCCTTCACGCTCGTGGGCCCGGGCGACGAGAAATCCCTCGCGGCCATCGAGAAGCTCATCGGCCAACCTATCGAATGGGAAGGTCCAAGCCTCGCCGAACGCCCCGCCTCACCCGGCCGCGCCACCGGCCGTCGTGTTCGCAGCGGCCCAGAGCGTTCGCGCGGCCGCAGGAGCGGTGCCCGAGCGCCGGCCGAAGCCGCGGCCGAGGTGAGTGAGGCTCCGCGTGCAGAGCGCGCCCCCCACCGGGAGCGTTCTCCAGCGAAAGAACCGCAGCGGGACCGCGGCCGCGGTAGCCGCCGTGACCACGATTCGGACGAGCCCGTCGTCGGGCTCGGCGACCACATACCGGCCTTCCTTCTGCGCGCGGTTCCGGTCAAGAAACCTAAATAGGACGACTTGCCAAAGCGGCCCGCCACGACACAATCCCTAAAGTCGAGGACATCGGTCGACGTGGCGCACGGTGCCGGCGCCGTGTCGGTGGCCGGCTGTCATAGCAGGGGTATTCGTCATGGTCGCTCGCAACGTCGCCGTCTTTGTCGGGAGTCTTCGCAAGGAATCCTTCAGCCGCAAGATCGCAAAAGCGCTTCAGGACCTCGCTCCCGACGGGATGAAGCTCTCATTTGTCGAGATCGGTCACCTGCCCCTCTACAACCAGGATGACGACGCCACGCCGCCCGAGTCCTTCGTTGCCTTTCGGAAGACCGTCGCGGCAGCGGATGCCGTGCTGTTCGTAACGCCTGAATACAACCGCTCCGTGCCAGGCGTCCTGAAGAATGCCATCGACGTGGCATCGCGCCCCTATGGCCAAAGCGCCTGGAATGGGAAGCCCGGCGCCATCGTCAGCGTCTCGCCCGGTGCAATCGGGGCATTCGGCGCGAACCATCACCTGCGGCAATCGCTGGTCTTTCTCAATGTTCCGACCATGCAGCAGCCGGAGGCCTATATCGGGAACGTCACCCATCTCCTCGATGAGAACGGCAAGCTCACCAACGAGGGTACACGCGACTTCCTGGCGAAATTCCTTGTGAGCTTCGCGGCGTGGATCGAGGCAGCAGGCAAAGCGGCGTGAAGATCTCGAACATCGTTCGTTGCGGAGAACTCACATTCCACTTTGATGGCGTCGCCCTCAGGTTTCCGACCCGGACCTCCGGTTGCGTCTGACACGCTAGACAGACCGGGCCGTCGGCTTGAAGCGTCCTTTGGCGGGCTTTGCCGCCCGCGCCCGGTAGGCGGCCTCGAGAGCGAGGGAGCCGAGGCGCTGCGCCTCGGCATCGTCCTCCATCGCGGATTCAGGCATGAGCCAATAGCTCATGGTCGTGGTTCTGCCGTTGCGGCTTGCATAGGTAAAAGGCCGCGATTGAAGGTTTTCGAAAACTGTGACGGTTCCGGAATCGGTCTTCAGGTAGATCTCGCCGTCCGATTCGAGGGCGAACATCACATCGCCGCGATAAATGCCGTGGCCGCCGAACATGCGGCGGATGCGGACGGGCCCGAGCGCCCGGAAAATGTCCTGGATGGCCTCGACGTCCATGGTCGAATTGCTACTCGGCGGGCTGAAGCTTCTCGGGCGTGGCCGGCGTGATCGCGACCGACTCGCCGCACCCGCACGCCGAAGTCTGGTTCGGATTGTTGAAGACGAACTGCGACGCGAGCTTCGTGGTCTGGAAATCCATCTCGGTCCCGAGCAGGAACAGCACCGCTTTCGGGTCGATCAGGACGGTGACGCCCTTGTCCTCGACCACCTCGTCGAGGGGCGAAACGGCTTCGGCGTATTCCATGGTGTAGGACATGCCGGCGCAGCCGCCGTTCTTCACGCCGACGCGAACACCCACGATGGGACGCTCCGCCTTGGCGATAATCTCCTTGACGCGGCTCGCCGCCGCATCAGTCAAGGTGACGACCTTGAAACCGGGTAGTGCCATTGATTTCTCTCCTGACGTCCGGGTTCAAGGCCCGGGCAGAACGAGTCCATTTTTTTAAAGATAGGAGATCGGAGGCCCAACGTCGAGGTGTATCGGCCCTGCAGCACACCCGAGGCCACGCGGGGAGCGCCAATCCGATCCCTGGCAAACGTCCATCCTGCCATGGGATGGTCGCTGGATCCGGCCTATTCGGTCACTTCGTCACGGCACGGCCCCGGGAGGCCCGTCACCACATATCGAGCGCGACCCGGGCCTCGTCGGACATGCGGCTCTGGTCCCAAGGCGGATCGAAGACCATGTTCACCGTGACACCCTGCACACCCGGCACGGTCGAGACCGCATTCTCCACCCAGCCCGGCATCTCTCCGGCCACCGGGCAGCCAGGGGCGGTCAGCGTCATGTCGATGGCAACATTCCTCTGGTCATCGATCTCGACACGATAAATGAGGCCCAGCTCGTAGATATCCGCGGGTATCTCAGGGTCGTAGACGGTCTTGAGCGCGGCCACGATGTCGTCCGTCATGCGGTCGAGCTCTTCCGGCGGCATTCCGCTGCCGGGGGTCACCTGTGGCGCGTTGGGCGCATCGTGGATCGGGGTCAGGTCGTTCACAGGATTGTCCTCACGCGAACAGGGCTTCAGCCTTCTGCAAGGCTTCGGCCAGTTTATCGACTTCTTCCAGAGTGTTGTAGAGCCCGAATGACGCGCGGCAGGTGGCCGTGGCCCCGAACCGCTCCAGAAGCGGCATGGCGCAATGGGTGCCGGCCCGCACGGCGACGCCCTGGCGGTCGATCACCGTAGCGATATCGTGAGCGTGGGCTCCCCTCATATCGAAGGCGATGATTGCACCCTTGTTCTTCGCGCGCCCGTAGATCCGCAGCGAGTTGATCGCGCCCAGGCGCTGATGGGCATAGTCCGAGAGCGCCGCCTCATGGGCCCGGATATTCTCGCGGCCGAGCTCCATCATGAATCGCAAGGCCGCATCCAGGCCGACGGCTTCTATAATCGCCGGCGTCCCGGCCTCGAACCGGTGCGGCGGGTCGTTATAGGTGATTGCGTCGCGGCGGACCTCCTGAATCATCTCGCCACCACCCTGGTAAGGCGGCATGCGGGCCAGCAGTTCCTTCTTGCCGTAGAGGACGCCGATACCGGTGGGCCCATAGACCTTGTGCCCTGTCAGGACATAGAAATCGGCATCGAGATCCCGAACATCGACATCCAGATGGACCGCGCCCTGCGCCCCGTCGACCAGGACCGGGACCCCATGCGCATGGGCGATGCGGATGATATCCTTCATCGGCGTGACCGTGCCGAGCACGTTCGACATATGGGTGATGGCAACGATCTTGGTGCGAGGCGAGAGGAGCTTCTCGAACTCGTCCAGGAGGAAATTGCCCTCCTCGTCAACGGGCGCCCATTTGATGACGGCCCCCTTGCGCTCGCGCAGGAAATGCCAGGGCACGATATTGGAATGGTGCTCCATGATGGAGAGGATGATCTCATCCCCCTCTCCGATGGCCATGCGGCCGAAGGAGTCCGCCACAAGATTGTAGGCCTCAGTCGCCGATTTGGTGAAGACGATCTCATTCGCCGATTCGGCGTTCAAAAATGCGCGTACGGTCTCGCGTGCCCGTTCGAACGATTCGGTCGCCACGTTCGCCATGAAATGCAGGCCGCGATGGACGTTGGCGTAGCCCGTCTCCATGGTGTTGACCATGGCATCGATCACCGCCCGCGGCTTTTGCGCGGAGGCGGCATTATCGAGGTACACGAGCGGCTTGCCATAGACCTGCTGCGACAGGATGGGAAACTGGGCCCGGACCGCCTCGACGTTGTAGGGCTTCGCTTGCATGTTCATTGCCTGACTTTCCTCCGCCGCCATCCCTCGGGGTTGTACCGGGAGTTCACGCCTCTTCTGAAGGCGTGGAAGGCGTCCTGACCGGACCGGCTCCGGCCATGACGCTTCGCGTTGCTAGGCACGAGCCCGCAGCCATGCCTCGACGGTGCCGACCAGGGCTTCGCGAACGGCCTCGTTGTCAACGAACTCGATCGCCTCGCCAAGGAACGCCTGGACCAGGAGGCTCTCGGCCTCCTTCCTCGGCAGCCCGCGGGCCATGAGGTAGAACAGCAGATCCTCGTCGAGCTGGCCGCAGGTCGCCCCGTGGGCGCACTGAACGTCGTCGGCAAAGATCTCGAGTTCCGGCTTGTTGTTCATCGCGCCACCCTCGGCGAGAAGGAGCGCTGCCGACATCATGCGCCCATCGGTTTTCTGCGCATGATGGGGAACGATGATCTTGCCCTGGAACACACCGGTCGCCTCATCGTCGATGACGGTCTTGAACAACTCGCGGCTTTCGCAATGGGGAGCCGCGTGCTCGACCACAAGGGTCGAATCCGCGTGCTGGCGGCCCTTCACCATAGTCGCGCCGTTGATCTGCGCCTTGGCGTTCTCGCCATCGAACCGGGCGAAGACCTGGTGACGGGACACAGCCGCGCCGGCGACCACGTTGATGCTCATCAACTCCGCCTCGGCGCCGATCTTCACGGCCAGGGTCGAGAGGGCGAGCGCCTTGTCGCCCTCCGCATTAAGACGAGCATGACGAACATTCGTCCGGTCGCCCGCGATCACCTCGACGACATCGTTGGGCTGATGCCCGACGCCGTCGCCGCTCTCGTGACTCTCCAGGATCTTGACGGAAGCCCCGTCCTCGACCAGGACGAGAACCCGGGTCGCGGTCGCTACGGCAGTGTTCCCCGTCGTCACGAAACGGAGATGGATCGGCGTCTCTACCGGCCCGACGATGCGCAGCATCACCCCGTCCGCCATGAACGAAGTGTTCAGCTGATAGACGGGGTTGTCCGCTGCCCACGGGATCGGGCTGAGGTGAGCGAGCCAGTCGTGCCCGGATGCGAGAGCCTCAGCAAGCGGCACGATTTCCACGCCTTCGGGCAGGGCCTCGAACTTCACCGCATCACGAACGAAATGGCCGTTCACGAACGGCACCTGAAGTGCCCCAAGGTCGGAGAGCGCGGTCGCTTCGGCCAGGGCCGCCTTCGCAGCTTCGGCGGAAGGCTTGGCGGCGAAGGGCGCCGCTTCGCGCATCAGGGCCCGCAGGTCGGTGTACTTGAACTCTTCGACCCGCCGATGCGGCAAGCCGTTGCGATCGAAGACCTCGAAAGCCCTGGCGCGTGACTCCGCGTCGCCTGGCAACAGGGCCTTTGCGGATTCGAAAGCCTGCGCCAGCCCGGTCTCCGCGGGCGTCTTCATGAGAGTGACGTCAGCCATGTCAGGCGGCCTCGCTGTCTCGGTAGTCGGCATAGCCATTGGCTTCCAGTTCGAGCGCCAACTCCTTGCCACCGGATTTCACGATGCGGCCGCCCGACATGACGTGGACAGAATCCGGCACGATATGATTGAGCAGGCGCTGATAATGGGTGATCACGAGGAACGAACGATCCGCCGCCCGAAGGGCGTTCACACCCTCGGACACGATACGCAGCGCATCGATGTCGAGCCCGGAATCCGTCTCGTCCAGAATGCAGAACGTTGGCTCCAGCAGGGCCATCTGCAAGATTTCCATGCGCTTCTTCTCGCCGCCGGAGAATCCGACGTTGAGGGCGCGCTTCAGCATGTCCTTGGGAATCTCGAGCTTGGCGGCCGCCAGGTTGACCCGCTTGATGAAGTCAGGGGTCGTCAGCTCATCCTGTCCGCGGGCCTTGCGCTGGGCATTCATGGCAGCCTTGAGGAAGGTCATCGAGGCGACACCGGGAATCTCGAGCGGATACTGGAATGCGAGGAAGACGCCCGCCGCAGCGCGCTGATCAGGCTCCATTTCGAGCAGGTTCCGGCCGTCGAGAAGGATCTCGCCGTCGAGGACCTCGTAGTCCTCCTTTCCGGCGATCACATACGAAAGCGTCGACTTGCCGGAGCCGTTTGGCCCCATGATCGCGGCGATTTCGCCATTGTTCACGGTGAGATCGAGCCCGTTGAGAATGCGCTTGTCCTCGATCTGGACCACAAGGTTCTTGATTTCGAGCATGATTGATTTCCATTCACGTCATCCCGTACGACTTCGGCCGCCTCGGGATCGTTTTCGAATTGCACTGGTTTTCGCGATCCCGGCCCCGCGAGCCGCGGCGGCCGGGATGACGCCGTTGCGATTAGCCGACGCTGCCTTCGAGGGAGATCGAGATCAGTTTCTGTGCCTCGACCGCAAACTCCATGGGGAGCTGCTGGAGCACGTCCTTCACGAAACCATTGACGATCAGGGCCGTCGCTTCCTCCTCCGAGAGGCCGCGCTGCTGGCAATAGAACATCTGGTCTTCCGAAATCTTGGACGTCGTCGCCTCGTGCTCGAACACGGCCGTCGCGTTCTTCGACTCGATATAGGGCACTGTGTGGGCGCCACATTCGTTTCCGATCAGAAGCGAGTCGCAGTTCGTGAAGTTGCGGGCTCCTGACGCCTTGCGGTGCGCGGAAACGAGGCCGCGATAGGTGTTCTCGGACTTACCCGCCGCGATCCCCTTGGAGATGATCCGGCTTGTGGTGTTCTTGCCCAAATGGATCATCTTGGTGCCGGAATCGACCTGCTGCATGCCGTTCGACACCGCGATCGAATAGAACTCGCCGCGTGAATTATCGCCGCGGAGGATGCAGGACGGGTACTTCCAGGTAATGGCCGATCCCGTCTCTACCTGTGTCCAGGTGATGACCGAGTTCCGGCCCCGGCAGTCGCCACGCTTGGTCACGAAATTGTAGATGCCGCCCCGGCCCTCGGCGTCGCCTGGGTACCAGTTCTGCACCGTCGAATACTTGATCTCTGCGTCATCGAGGGCGACGAGCTCGACCACTGCGGCGTGAAGCTGGTTCTCGTCCCGCTTCGGAGCGGTGCAGCCTTCGAGATAGGACACGTAGGAGCCCTTGTCCGCGATGATCAGGGTGCGCTCGAACTGCCCCGTATTCTTCTCGTTGATACGGAAGTAAGTCGACAGCTCCATCGGGCACCGCACGCCCGGCGGCACGTAGACGAACGAACCGTCCGTAAACACGGCTGAGTTGAGGGTCGCGAAGAAATTGTCGGTGACCGGGACCACGGACCCCAGATACTGGCGCACCAGGTCCGGATATTCGCGGATGGCCTCCGAGATCGGCATGAAGATCACGCCGGCCTTCTTCAGCTCTTCCTTGAATGTCGTCGCGACGGAAACCGAGTCGAAGACCGCATCCACGGCGACGCGACGCTCCGGCTCGACGCCAGCCAGGATCTCCTGCTCGCGTAAGGGAATGCCGAGCTTCTCGTACGTCTTGAGGATCTCGGGATCGACCTCGTCGAGGGATTTCGGCGCCGGGTTCTTCTTCGGCGCGGCGTAGTAATAGATGTCGTTGTAATCGATCTTGTCATACGACACCCGCGCCCAGGACGGCTCTCTCATGGTGAGCCACCGCTTGTAGGCATCAAGGCGCCACTGAAGCATCCACTCTGGCTCGCCCTTCTTGGCGGAAATGAAGCGGATCACCTCTTCGGAGAGGCCCTTCGGAGCCTTCTCCATCTCGACTTCGGTCTCGAAGCCATACTTATATTGGTCGACATCGATCAGTCGGACCTGATCGATCGTCTCCTGCACTGCAGGCATCTTGTCTCTCCCACCGCTCACGGCTTCAAGGGCCGCGGGTTGATGACATGGAAATGCAAGCGTCGCCGGTCAGGCTGCGCTTGCCCTCCGCTTATATAGGGTGTTCACCACCCTTTCGCACGCCTCCGCGAAGCGGATTACGTCCTCATTCACAGTCTTCCACCCCAAACTGACCCGCAGAACGCCCTCCGCCAAAGCCGGATCGACGCCCATCGCGTCGAGAACATGCGACCGTCTGACTTTCCCGGATGAACAGGCCGAGCCCGACGAGAGGGCGATTCCCGCGAGATCGAAGGCAATCAGCGCGGTTTCGGCCTTCAGGCCGGGTATGGCAAAAGCAAAGGTATTCGGCAACCGCCGAGCCTCGCCTGCGATCACGACAGCGTCCGGCGCCACCCGACGGAGATGGCTCTCCGCCTCGTCTCGCAGAGATGCAAGCCGCGCGGCCTCATGGTCAAGCTCCGCCTCGGCCAGTTCGGCCGCCTTGCCGAAGCCCGCGATGGCGGCGACATTCTCCGTCCCCGCCCTATGACCCTTTTCCTGGCCACCGCCCCGCAATAGCCGCTCTGCGACTTCGAGTTGGTCCGAGGCGACGACCAGGGCACCGACGCCCTTCGGGCCACCGATCTTGTGGGCCGAGAGGGTCAGCGCGTCGATCTCGAGCGCGGCCATATCGACCGGAACCTTGCCCGCGGCCTGGACGGCGTCCGTGTGGACGAGGCCGCCATGGCGGTGAACCAGTTGTGCAATGTCCGCAACTGCCTGAAGGACACCGGTCTCGTTGTTGGCAAGCTGGACGGAGACGAGCGCACGGGCGCTGCCGGCGTTTTCCAAACGCTCCTCGAGCCGACCCAGATCGATGATGCCGTTCGCATCGACGGAGAGAATTTCAACGGCCTCTGCCGCGAAGCGATGACCGTTCAGGCCGCACGGGTGTTCGGTCGCGCCGATCAGCAGGCGTGCGGCGCCTGCTTCACCAAGGCGGTGGAAAGACGGGGAAAGAACAGTGTTGCTGGCCTCGGTGCCGCCGCTCGTGAAGATGACATTCTTGGTCTTGGCCCCGACGAGATTGGCGACCCGCTCCCGGGCGCGCTCGACCTCCGCCCTGGCAGCCCGCCCCTCCGCATGGACCGACGAGGCGTTTCCAGGAAGCTGCAGTGCGCGCACGACCTCGTCCACGACTTCAGGCCGGATCGGCGTGGTCGCGTTATAGTCAAGGTAAATGCGTTGATCTGCTGCCATCCCGATTGCCGTGGTACACGAATGTCTTGCAATTGCCCCTGGTTGCCATGTTAAAGCACCGCAACCACATTTCTCGAGGCCGCACGGGCGCCGAAGGCGCGGGTGGACCAAGGGAAATACAATTACACTTTAGAACAATTCTAAAGATTTTACCGAGATCCGGGGCCTGAAGTCAAGGCTGCAGTGCTTTTCCTCTCTCTAGGCGAGAGGGCGGTTGAGAGGTTCGTATTCCATGCCTGAGGTTGTCTTCACAGGTCCCGCTGGCCGCATCGAAGGGCGCTACCAGCAAGCCAAGCAGAAAGGCGCCCCCATCGCCATCGTGCTTCATCCGCATCCCCAGTTCGGGGGCACGATGAACAACCAGATCGTGTACAATTTATACTATGACTTCCTGAACCGGGGCTTTTCGGTGCTGCGGTTCAACTTCCGGGGGGTCGGACGCAGCCAGGGCGCATTCGACCACGGCCAGGGTGAGCTCTCGGATGCCGCCGCGGCCCTCGATTGGGCTCAAGCCATGAACCCGGATGCCCGTGCCTGCTGGATCGCTGGTGTCTCCTTCGGCGCCTGGATCGGGATGCAGCTCCTGATGCGGCGTCCCGAGATCGAAGGCTTCATCTCCATCGCCGCGATGGCCAACCGATACGATTTCTCATTCCTGGCGCCCTGCCCGTCTTCTGGCCTCTTCGTGCACGGCTCCGAGGACCGGGTCGCGCCGGTGAAGGACGTCGTCAGCGTCATCGAGAAGGTGAAGACGCAGAAGGGCGTTAAGCTGGAGCACGCCGTCGTCGAAGGCGCCAATCATTTCTTCGATGGCAAGGTCGAGGAACTGATGATGGCCGTTGACGAGTATCTCGACAAGCGCCTGGGCAAGGCGGAAGAGGCCGCCTAGGCATTTTCAGGAACCAGCCTTCTGCGCCGGAGGAAGGTGTGGCCGGCCCGCCGTCCGAAGACGTTGCCGACAAGGCTGCCTAGGGAAGTTTGCAATTCCAATCGGGATGCGACGCGCTCTTACCGCTACTACTCCGGCGGTCGTTGCATCCTTGAGTGGTGAAATGCCTCGCCAAAACTGTTAGACGCAGTTCCAACAACGTCACGCGAACAATGAGACCTGCGATGAACGCGCCGAAATCGGAATTCATGAAGGTTCTGACCGAACGCGGCTTTATTCATCAGACGTCCGACTTCGAGGGCATCGATGAGGCCGCACGGGAGGGCCGTCTTACAACCTACGTGGGCTATGACTGCACCGGCCCGTCACTCCATGTGGGCCACCTCCTGTCCATCATGATGCTCCACTGGCTTCAGAAGACTGGCGCGGGCAGGCCGATCACGCTGATGGGCGGCGGTACGACCCGCGTCGGCGATCCCTCCGGCAAGGACGAGAGCCGCAAGCTCCTGACCCCGCAGCAGATCGAACAGAACAAGGACAGCCTGAAGGGCGTGTTCGCGCGTCTGATCTCGTTCGGCGACGGCCCGCGGGACGCGATCATGGTCGACAATGCCGAGTGGCTGACCAAGCTCAACTACATCGATTTCCTGCGCGACGTCGGCCGCCACTTCTCCGTCAATCGCATGCTGTCCTTCGACAGCGTGAAGCTTCGACTTGAGCGCGAGCACGAATTGTCGTTCCTGGAGTTCAACTACATGATCCTCCAGGCCTACGACTTCGTCGAGCTGCACAAGCGCTACGGCTGCGTCCTCCAGATGGGCGGCTCCGATCAGTGGGGCAACATCGTCAACGGCATCGATCTCGGCCGACGTCTCGGGACGGAACAGCTCTTCGCCATTACCTGTCCGCTTCTCACCACGGCTTCGGGTGCCAAGATGGGCAAGACCGCATCCGGCGCCGTATGGCTCAACGCCGACATGCTGAGTCCTTACGACTACTGGCAGTTCTGGCGCAACACCGAGGATGCCGATGTTGCGCGTTTCCTGAAGCTCTTCACGACGCTTCCGCTCGATGAAATCGCCAAGCTCGAAGCTTTCCAGGGTGCCGAGATCAACGAAGCGAAGAAAGTGCTCGCCACGGAGGCGACCGCCCTCATCCATGGGCGCGACGCGGCCGAGCGAGCGGCGGAAACAGCGCTGAAGACGTTCGAGCAGGGCACCCTGTCGGAGAGCCTGCCGACGATCGAGATTCCGTCCTCCTCGCTCAAGGACGGTCTCGGTATTCTGGCGGCCTTCGGGCCCGACTATGCCAGGCTCGTTCCCTCCACCAGCGAAGCGCGGCGACAGGTCAAGAGCGGCGGCCTCAAGGTCAACGATCAGCCCGTCACGGATGAGCGCGGCGTGTTGAACCTGTCCGATATGACGGCGGAGGGCGTGATCAAGCTGTCATTCGGGAAGAAGAAGCACGTTCTTCTGCGCGCCGTTTAGCGATTATCGCTCGGGGGTCGCGGGCAGTTCGCCCGCCTGCGTCTCCCCTGCCCCACCGGCTCCGAAGAGCTTGCGCAGGAATCCCGGCGCCACGGCAGAGAGCGGGTTGACGGTGAGCGTCGGTGCATCGCTTGGGCCTGCCACGCGGAAATTCACCGCGAAGAGCCCCTCGTACTGCCCGCCGCCAAGCAACGGCCCGAAAAGCGGCACCTGCGCGAAGGCATTGTTGAGCCCATAGGCTGGCACAAAAGTCCCGGAAATATCCATGCGCTCGCGGGCATTGTCGATATAGCCGCCGAGCGTGAAGCCCACCTGGTTGCCGAAGATTGCCGCATCCTTGAAGTCGAGACGGCCGGCCGTGCGGGTGAAATCGACCCGTGCTTTCGTGAAGATGACCTCGTTCACGTCCGTCCGGATGGACTGGGGGTTGCCCGCCTGGTCCTGCCCGGTCACCACCTGGGACTGGGTCGGGATGATCCGACGGAGGGCCGGTTCGTTCTTCAGGGCGAAATCCCGCAACGTCAAGAATCCTGCCTGAGGACCGTCGCCCGCGGCCATCTGCAGGACGAGATCCCCGCCGATCATGCGCTTGTAGATATCCAGGAAGCGCAGGAGCGAGCCGGCGTCCTGTGCCTGGAGCACGATGGTCGGGCCTGTCGCTGCCTGGCTCAGGGTCTTTGCGATGATGTCCGTCGCACCGAGCCGCCCCTTCATCTCCAGGTTGCGGAGATTGTCCTTGCGAACGGAAACCTTGAGCGACGCGTTCGTGATCGCCTCGCTGTTGTAGCCAGCGAGGATGTTGAGGACGACATCAAGGTCGAAATCCTTCATGTCACGCTGCGCTGCAGCGTTCTTCCCCGTCGGAGCAGGCGCGGACGCCATGGCCTTCGAGAAGGGGCGTGCGTCGCCGACATTGCCCCGGATCGTGACCTTGTACAGGCCATTGACCCGATCGATCTGCGCGCGCATGTCGTCCCCCGGCGACAGTTTGAAGGTGGAAAGGTCCGCCTTTTCGATTCCTCCGTCGCCCGAGAGCACTGCCGATCCGTGCAATTGCACGGCTCCCGCATCGAGCTGCAGGTCACGGATTTCCGTCGACGGGCCATCGACCATGACGAAGGAAAGCTTGCCCGCCCGACCAGACGGCTTGACCCAGCCTGGAATGAGCTGATCGATGGCAACCTTGGTCAGATCGGCTTCCACGCGAATGCCCTGCTTGGCAGCAGGACCGAGGGGCAGCGAAGCCTTGAGCGGCAGCGTGCCTGTCAATTGGGGTCCGAAGGACATCCCGCGCTTCGCGCGGGCAGCCTCGTCGAGACTGAAGGCCACATTCGCCTCGCCGCCTTCCGGCGCTTTATGCACGTCGATAGAGGCCACGCTGCCGCCCATCTTTCCGTCACCCTTGATCGAGAGATTGCCTCTGTCGTAGGCGATGGCGAGGTTGGCGTTATCCAGGCGATCCTTGCCGAAAATCTTGTCGATGCTGAAGTCACTGACAGTTCCGGACACCTTCAACGGAAGGTCCGCAACTGCGGGCACATGGCTTACCGCCAGGTCGATGCCGACGCGAAGATCGGTCTTGCCCTTCATCGTTGCAGGATCGACATCGAAGCCGGCGATCTCGTGAACCAGGGGTTCCTGCAGGAGGGCACCGAGACCCTCCGCCGTCCCAGCGAGGCGGAAATTGATCTTTGCTAGGGCGTTATCGTCCCAGTAATTGTCCAGATTGAACGTCCCCTCCGAGGCGCCGAGGCTCCGGTCATTTGCCATGTCCACCCGTCCCGTCGGAGCCTGGAGGGTGACCTTGGTTCCTGTCACGCGGCCAGAGACGATCATGTCGGAGATGGGCGGCAGTCCCTTCGCGGCGGTCAGAACGCCCTTCGAGATTTTGAAGTCGATTGCTAGGGAGTTCTCCGGGATCGGTCCGCCGGAAACCGCCTTGATGATGTCCTCGCCCGTCATCGCAACCTTGAGGGCTATCGAATCCAGACGGCCTGCCTTGAGGTTCGACTTGAGGAATTTGCGGACCGGTGGTGCCACGGCTTCGGGCCAGATCCGGACGGCAGTACGAACGTCCGTTCCGGCCGCGCTCACCTGCAGGTTCAAGCCGTGAGGATCGGCCGAGGCGCCGAGAAGTCCACTGATCTCGGCGGAAAGAGCGGGACCCTCGAGCTTGATGCTCTTGATGGCCACTCCGTCGGGCCCGGCAAGCTCAGCCTTGAGTTCCTTGACCATGACGGGCCTGTCGCCCTCTGCGGCGCCCGACAAGATCACATCGCTGCCCGCGAGGGACAAATACCATCCCTCGCCTCCCGCGGCCGTGAACAGGCGCCCCTGAAGCCGCACATGATTGCCGCCGCCGACCAGTTCCAGATTTGGGAGATCGAGGGCCCGGCTCGCCTCATCCCAGGTCGCTTCAATGGTCGCGTGCTCGACATTCAAGGGAGACGTATCCTTGTCGTCGACCTGGATGAAGCCGGCATTGCTGTCGAGCCGGGTTTTGAGTTCCGTTACGCGACCGCCGCCATAGGCCACGTCTACGCGACCCGAGAATTCGAGATCCGTGGTCGCCGGAAGCGCCGAAAGGCCCGTGAGCAGAAGGATATCCTGAATCGGCGCATCGTCGGCGACGACGACGGCGCGATACTGACCCTTACCCTCCACATTGGCGTCACCGCTCAGCTGCCAGCGCCCTTTCGGACTCTCGACACCGGCGACGAAGCGACGTCCTCCGCTCTCGGACCAATCGAAGGTCGCGTCGAACCGATCCAGCGTGCCCCGCCGACGCCCATCCGCATCGATGAACATGAGCCGGGCATTCGTGACCTGGGCCTTGTCCAGCGATCCCAGGATGCTCTGCGGTCCGACCACGAGATCAAACAGGGATCCGACGGCTCCGGAAATCGGTGAGCCGGCCGTCACAACGGGGGGAATCGATGCCGCGGCCTCGGGAGGCTGGCTTCCGGAGACGGCGCCGGGGGCAGTGCTGTCGGCCGCGTCCCCTCCAGGATCGGAACTGAAGGTCAACGACCCGTCCCGGTTCACGAGGACACGCAACTGCAGATCGCGCAGCTCTATCGACTTGGGCTGCAAATTCCCCGTGAGCAGGGAGATGCCGTCCACACTTACGAGCGCAGACGGCGCGCGCAGGACGAGGGCACCGTCGGGGGCCCGGATATCGAGTCCGTCCGTCATCAGGACAGGGGAACCACCGTGAAGGCCGACCGCTGTATTCCGCAAGGTCACCGTCCAGCCGGGGCCAATCCGTGACGCGATCGCCTCAGCGACTCGCTCGGGTAGGCGCCCGAAATTCAGCGGCCCGGCCGAAAGGCGCATATAGAAGATGCCAAAGCCGATACAAAGGAAGAGCAGAAGGCCAAGCTTGAGATAGAGAGCACCACGAAGGACGCGCCGGATAGCGCTACGCTTCACCGGTTTATGCCGGGGCGATCTGGTGCGAAGAAATGGCTTCATACTCGTGTTTGTCGGTCGTTCCGGTCTTGAACTTTGAGCAGGATACGGGAATCAAAGGGGACCTTAACCCTCTTGCGCACCTATCGCGACCATCTCGTGCAGCCAATCGCGCGGGCGTGTCCAAACATCACATTCCGTCGAAACGAAGGCGAGCCATGACGATCACAAGCGGAGCCCCGGCCCCCTCTTTCTCCCTTCCCGGTACCGATGGCCGACAAATCAGCCTCGACGGTCTCAAGGGCCGGAAGATCGTGCTGTATTTCTACCCGAAGGACGACACCAGCGGCTGCACTCTTGAAGCTCAGAACTTTCAGGCCCTGCGAAAGGACTTCGCCGCCGCCGACACCGAAATCGTCGGCGTCTCGCCCGATAGCCTGAAGAGCCACGACAGGTTCCGCGCCAAATACGGCCTCGAATTCCCCCTCGCCTCGGACGAGGCCAAATCCATGCTCGAGGCCTATGGAGTCTGGGTGGAAAAGAGCATGTACGGACGCAAATACATGGGGGTCGAGCGCACGACCGTCCTCATCGATCGGGACGGCACGGTGGCCCGCATCTGGTCGAAGGTGAAGGTGCCCGGCCATGCCCAAGAGGTGCTCGACGCGGCAAAGGCTCTCTGATCTGCCTGGACGCCCGAGTCGCGACTCCGGCAGGCTGCGTTCCTAACTAGCCCGCCGGGAACAAGCGTCCTCAATCGATATCCGCGACCTCTGCTTCGCCGCCATAGACCCGCTGGGCAAGCGAGGCTTCCATGAAGGGGTCGAGATCGCCGTCGAGGACGTCCTGCGGGCTCGTCGACTGCACCCCGGTGCGCAGGTCCTTCACCATCTGATAGGGCTGCAGCACGTAGGAGCGGATCTGGTGACCCCACCCGATCTCGGTCTTGGCGGCCGCTTCCGCGTTGGCCTTCTCCTCGCGCTTCTTCAGCTCGGCCTCATAGAGGCGGGCACGCAGCATGTTCCAGGCCGTCGCCCGGTTCTTGTGCTGCGAGCGTTCCTGCTGGCAGGCCACGACGATGCCGCTGGGAATATGGGTGATGCGCACCGCCGAGTCGGTCGTGTTCACGTGCTGGCCGCCAGCACCCGACGACCGGAACGTATCGATCCGGCAATCGGATTCCTTGACCTCGATGTTGATGCGGTCATCGACGACCGGATAGACCCACACGGAGGCAAAGCTCGTGTGGCGGCGCGCGTTGGAATCATAGGGCGAAATGCGCACGAGCCGATGCACGCCCGACTCGGTCTTGAGCCAGCCATAGGCGTTATGGCCCTTGATCAGCAGGGTCGCGCTCTTGATGCCGGCCTCTTCGCCATCGGTGACTTCGAGAAGTTCGACCTTGTATTTCCGGCGCTCCGCCCAACGGGCGTACATGCGCTGAAGCATGTTCGCCCAGTCCTGGCTTTCCGTGCCGCCGGCCCCGGAATGCACCTCGAGATAGGTGTCGTTGCCGTCAGCCTCGCCGGACAGGAGGGTCTCGACCTGGCGGCGCGCGGCCTCGGCCTGGAGGGCGCGGATGCTCTCCTCGGCCTCCGTGACGGTGTCCTCGTCTTTCTCGGCCTCACCGAGCTCAACCAGTGTAATGGCATCCTCGAGGTCCTGCTCGAGACGCTTGATGGCCGCAATCTGGTCCTCGAGGCCGGTGCGCTCGCGCATGATTTTCTGCGCGGCCTCCGCATCGTTCCAGAAGTTCGGGTCCTCGGCGTTGGCGTTCAGTTCTGCGAGGCGTCGCTGGGCGTTGTCCCAGTCAAAGATGCCTCCTCAGCAGCCCGACAGACTGCTTGGTCTCTTCTACGAGATGCTCGATTTCAGCGCGCATGTTCTTCTTTGAGCTTGGTGTCACGTTTGCTGCGGTGTCTTAAGGGCAGCACCGCAGGGTGTAAAGGAACTCCTCGGGTGGCCGGTCGCCGGCTCACGCCCGAGGAGTTCTCCTGATGTGGTGATTGTTCGAGGTCAGTACAATCCGCCGATCCCGACGCCGACCGCCCGCTGGGCTTCCGGAGACGCCTCGGCCTGAGGCACCTCGGCATCCGATGGCACATAGGATTCCGGCGGTCCGGTGCCCGGCTTGAAGGCTTCGACGATGACGCCGCCGCTTTCGCCCGAGCCGGCGCGGGTGCCAGTCGAGGCACTGACGCGGATCAGCTTGATACCCGCGGGCACCCGGAACGGGGTCGCCGGCTTGTCCTTCAGCGCCATCTGCATGAAGTCACGGAAGACTGGCGCCGCATACTGGCCAGCCGTCGCCGCGTTGCCGAGGGATTGCGGCTTGTCATAGCCAATGAAAACACCGACTGCGAGATCCGGCGAGAAACCGACGAACCAGACGTCCTTGGCGTCGTTTGTCGTGCCGGTCTTTCCGGCGAGCGGCTTGCCGACCGCCTTCACGCTCTGGGCCGTTCCACGCTGGACGACGCCTTCGAGAATGGATGTCATCTGGTAGGCGGTCAGCGGATCGAGAACCTGCTCGCGGGTATCCGTCAGCTTCGGCGGTCCGCTGCCGTCCCATTGGTCGGCGTCGCAATTGCTGCATTTGCGGTCGTCATGGCGGTAAATCGTCCGCCCGGTGCGGTCCTGAATGCGGTCGATCAGCGTCGGCTTGATGCGCCGACCTCCATTGACGAACATGGAATAGGCTGCGGTCATCCGCATGACGGTCGTCTCGCCGGCGCCCAGCGACATGGAAAGCAACGGCAGCATGTCGTCATAGACGCCAAAGCGACGCGCGTATTCGGCGATGGCCGGCATGCCGACCTCGTTCGCGAGCCTGACGGTCATGAGATTCTTGGAATGCTCGACACCGTAGCGCAGGGTGCGCAGGCCGGACGACTTTCCGTCGTAGTTCGACGGCGCCCAGGCTGCCTGGCCCGGCCCCATGTCGAGAACGAAGGGGGCATCGAGAATCTGGCTCGACGGCGTGTAGCCCTTGTCGAGGGCCGTAGCATACACGATCGGCTTGAAGGACGAACCCGGCTGGCGCATCGCCTGGTTGGCCCTGTTGAACTCGCTCTGGTCGAACGAGAACCCGCCCACCATGGCGAGCACGCGGCCGGTATAGGGGTCCATGGCGACGATGGCGCCGGAAATCTCCGGAATCTGGCGCAGGCGGTACTGGTCGTCCTTGCCCTCGATGGGCTCGACATAGACCACGTCGCCCGTGGAGAGTGCCTTTTCGACCGAGCGGCGGGTCCACTTCACCCCGTCCGCCGCAACGAAACCGGTCTCGCGCTCCTGGGCGACGCGACCGGCAGAATCCTTTTTCGGCTGCAAACCGATCCTGGCGCGGCCACCGGAAACCTCGAGAACCACGGCCATACGCCATGGCTGCACATCGCCGAGAGAGGGAACCTCGGCCAGCGCCACCCCCCACTCGCGACCGGCGAGCTCGATCTTCTGCTGCGCACCGCGCCAGCCACGGGCCTGGTCGAAGCGCACAAGACCGTCGACGAGCGCCTTGCGCGCCATGGCCTGCATCTGCGGATCGAGGGTGGCGCGGATGACGAGGCCGCCTTCATAAAGCTTTTCCTCGCCATAACGCTCGGCGATGTCGCGGCGGACGCCCTCGGCGAAATAGCCGGAGGCGATACTGTTGGGCGATATCACGCGCGGATTGACGTTGAGCGGCTCCTTCTTGGCCGCGTCCCCCGCCTCCCGGGTGACGTAGCCATTCTCGACCATGCGGTCGATGACCCAGTTGCGGCGGTCGAGGGCAGCCTGGCGCTGGCGGAACGGGTGGTAGTTGTTCGGCGCCTTGGGCAGGGCCGCCATATAGGCGACCTCCGCGATGCTCAGTTCGTGCACCGACTTGCCGAAATAGTTCAGGGCCGCGGCGGCGATGCCGTAATTGCCAAGGCCGAGATAGATCTCGTTGAGGTAGAGCTCGAGGATCTTGTCCTTCGGGAAGGCGGTCTCGATCTTCAGGGCCAGCAACGCCTCGCGGATCTTGCGCTCATAGGTCCGCTCATTGGTCAGAAGAAAGTTCTTCGCGACCTGCTGCGTGATGGTGGAGGCCCCCTGCTCGCGCTTGCCGCCGGACCGGAGGTTGGCCACCACGGCTCGGACGATGCCTTCGGGATCGATGCCGGCGTGTTTGTAGAAGTTCTTGTCCTCGGCCGAGAGGAACCCTGCGACGACGAGCTTCGGAATGGCCTGGATCGGCACATAGAGGCGCCGCTCGCGCGCATATTCGGCAATCAGGCTGCCGTCCGCGGCATGGACACGGGTCATGACCGGCGGCTCGTAATTGGCGAGCTGGGCGTGATCCGGCAGGTCTTTGGAGAAGGTCCAGTAGCCATAGGCGAGACCGGCGGCGCCGATCAGGAAGAAGATCGCTCCAATGCTGAAGAGAAAGCCGAAAAATCGTAGGACGAAGCGCATCCGAAAGTAATCCGTTCCCGGCGCCAGCAGCGCCTTTCACACCTGATCTGCAACGCTGCCCCCGACCGGGCAGCCGGGACGTCGGCCCCACTGCCCTGTTACCTGAGGAATCACGCTCCTGCCATCGGTATCCACACCGTTTCTATGGTAAAACTGCGGCAGCGCGCTGCCGGGCGAGCCGCGTGGCGAAGAACCGGTCGACGGCGACGGTCATGGCCGAAATGGCCTTGCCGCGCCACTCGTCCGACATCAACAGGTCGAGGTCCTGACGACTCGACAGGTAGCCGAGCTCGACGAGGACCGAGGGCACATCATAGGCTCGCAGCACCCGGAAACCCGCCTCGCGACGGGGATTCTTGTTCAGGCGCGCGATCGAATCGAGTTCCCCGACGAGTCCGCCGGCGAAGCGGTGGGAGAAGCTCCTCGTCTCACGCAAGGTCAGATCCTGGAGGATGTCGGTGACCTCGTCCGGGCCGTCGCCCGCGTCGATCCCGGCAACGGCATCGGCCTTGTTCTCGCGGTCGGCGAGCTGGGCTGAATCCGCGTCGGACGCACGCTCCGACCCGGTATAGACGGTCAAACCGCGGACTTCCTGGCCGCCGGAGATGGAATCGGCATGGATCGAGATGAAGAGGTCGGCCCGGGCAGCCCGGGCGGCCCGTACCCGGTCGCCGAGGGAAATGAAGACGTCCTGATCCCGGGTCATGACCACGCGGTATTCGCCCTTCGCCTCGAGCTTTTTGGTCAGAGCCCTGGCAAAGGACAGGACAATATCCTTCTCATACGCCCCGGTCAGGGCGTAGGCACCCGGGTCGACGCCCCCATGGCCCGGGTCGATCACGATGACGGGACGCTTGTCCTTCGTCACCTGGGCCATGCTGTCCTCGACCGGCATCGGCCCGGCGCCGGCCGCATTCATGGCCGCAGCCTTGCGGAAATCTTCGCGCTCCGCCCGGGCCAGCTCGATCACCAGCACGACCGCGCCGCTCAGAACGCTCGGCTCGGTCCGTATCGCGGAGACGATCGCCGGCTGCGCAAGATCCATCACCACGCGGGAACGTCCCGGAGCGAAAAGACCGTAGCGATAGGATGAAATGAGGCCAGTGGATTTGCGGCCGAGCTCGGCCGCGAGATGGAACGCAACCTCGGGCAGATCAACGATCAGCCGGTCCGGCCTCTCCATCACATAGGTCTGTACGGAAACTTCGCGGGACAGGGTAATCTTGAACCGGGTCCGGGTCGCCTCCGCCTCGACGGCGACATCCACGGCGATCACGGCTGCGCCGGCCTGTGCGGCTGCCGGCGTCGTACCCCCGCCCGCCCGCGCCGCATCGGCCCCGGCCATCGCGAGGGATGCCAGGATCGAAAGGCAGAAAAGGCGAATGAAGCGCGTCATGAGCATTCCGACCGCCAGCGGTATTCGTGCGCCCCTCCTACCTCCATAGATCCGGTTTCGTTAATGAAACCTCACCATTGAGGCTTTATTGTTTCACACCTGTGGCAAGGATGACACGGTGTCTCAGCACCTTGCCAAACGCATGGTTCGATCTGTAATGATGATGATCCCGTCCGGCATGGCCGATTCTGGCGGGGAGTCCGTGGAGACGGTTGTGTTGACCGATCCTCTGGACCCCTCCGTCATCCTCGACAGGCTCGCGGACAGGCTCAGATGGCGATGATTTCGCCTTATATGCCCGGTGGTCAGTTCAAACTGGCTCATCGATTTCGAAAGGGCCGTCGTTGAATGGTTGCGCAAGCGAAGTCAGTCCTGACTCTCGTCACAGCACCGTTCGATGCGCGCGAGCGGTTTCGCGCCCCATGTTCCGCTCCATTCGGCATGGCGTCGGCCCGGTTTAACCCAGAATGCGCCCCAGTGAGGCGCACGATGGCGACCGAAAGCAATCCGAACGCAATTTCAGCCCGCCGCCCTCTCAAGCGGCGCGGTCACCCGCCCTTAATGCGGCTCATGCCTCAGGCTCTGCCCACGGTCGCCATGTCGAGAGTTCAACATGGCAAACAAGATGCTCATCGATGCCTCCCACCCGGAAGAAACCCGGGTCGTGGTGGTGCGTGGTCAAAAGGTCGAAGAATTCGACTTCGAATCCGCTAACCGTAAGCAGCTGCGAGGCAATATCTACCTCGCGAAGGTTACGAGGGTCGAACCCTCCCTCCAGGCTGCTTTCGTCGAGTACGGCGGAAACCGGCATGGGTTCCTCGCTTTCAGCGAAATCCATCCCGACTATTACCAGATCCCCGTAGCGGATCGGATTGCGCTCCTGGAGGCGGAAGCCGAGGCGCAGCGCGAAGAGGAGCTTGAGGAGGACCGCCGTCGCAACCGCCGCCGGTCATCCGCCAAGCGGGCGCGGCCGGACGAAGCCGTTTCCTCCGCGGAGACCGAGGCCGAGGAAGGCAATCCGACCGAAGAGGCCGAGACCGCGGGCGAAGGCCATGGGGTGGAAGCCGCATCCGAGATCCCGGAGCCGCGGCCCGACGGCGAGGCCGCCGAGCCGGGGGTCTCCGAAACGGACGGCGAGACCGTCACCGAGGCCCGGACGTCCACCGACGAGCATGGCGAGGCCGGACACGACGAGGGAGACCATCACGACGACGAGGATGATCACGACCACGACGATACGGTCGAGCAGCTGGGCGGCGGCGATGCCCTGGAGGATGTCCCGCAACGCCCCCGCACCCCCCGCAAGCAGTACAAGATCCAGGAAGTCATCAAGCGCCGCCAGATCCTGCTCGTCCAGGTCGTGAAGGAAGAGCGGGGCAACAAAGGCGCGGCCCTCACCACCTATCTGTCCCTGGCAGGCCGCTATTCGGTGCTGATGCCGAACACCGGCCGGGGCGGCGGAATTTCGCGCAAGATCACCAATGCCGCCGACCGCAAGCGCCTGAAGGAAATTGCCCAGGATCTCGCGGTCCCGGAAGGAATGGGCATCATCCTGCGCACGGCCGGGGCTTCCCGCACGAAGCCTGAGATCAAGCGTGACTACGAATATCTCATGCGCCTGTGGGAGAGCGTGCGCGAGCTGACCCTGACCTCGTCGGCACCCGCCCTCGTCTATGAGGAAGGATCGCTGATCAAACGCGCCATCCGCGATCTCTACAACAAGGATATCGACGATATCCTGGTCTCAGGCGACGAGGGCTATCGTGAGGCCAAGGACTTCATGCGCATGCTCATGCCGAGCCATGCCAAGATCGTCAAACCCTATCGCGAGCCGCAGCCGCTCTTCGCCAAATATGGCGTCGAAGCTCAGCTCGACGCGATGTTCTCGAACCATGTCACCCTGAAATCGGGCGGCTATCTCGTCATCAACCCGACCGAGGCGCTGGTCTCCATCGACGTGAACTCCGGCCGTTCGACCCGTGAGCACAACATCGAGGATACGGCCCTGCGCACCAACCTGGAGGCAGCCGAGGAGATTGCCCGGCAGCTGCGCCTCCGGGATCTCGCCGGCCTGGTCGTGATCGACTTCATCGACATGGAAGAGAAGCGCAACAACCGCGCGGTCGAGAAGAAGCTGAACGAGTGCCTGAAGAACGACCGCGCCCGCATCCAGGTGGGCCGCATCTCGCCATTCGGCCTCTTGGAAATGTCGCGCCAGCGCATTCGCACGGGCGTGCTCGAATCGTCCTCCGTCCCCTGCGCCCATTGCGCGGGCACCGGATTCGTCCGGTCGACGCCATCCATCGCGCTGCATGTCCTGCGATCGATCGAGGAGACCCTGATCAAGAACGCCGGCTACAACCTCATCATCCGTACGCGGATCGAGGCGGCATTCTATATTCTGAACCAAAAGCGCATCCATCTGCGCGAACTCGAGAAACGGTTCGGCGTCGCCATCAGCATCGTCGCGGACGAGAGCCTGATGGGCACGACCACCTATGTCATCGACCGGGGCGAACCCGCATTGCGGCTCGAGCAGAAATCGGCTGCGACCGGTATCCAGATCGACGCCATCATCCCCATCGACGAGGCCGCGGAAGAAGACGAGGTCGAGGTCGAGATTCCGACGGATGACGAGGACCAGGCCGAGGAGGCCCACGCCGGCGAGGAGCGGGGCGAGGACGGCGAGGGTGAAGTTGACGGCAATGGCCGTCGCCGTCGCCGCCGTCGGCGTCGGCGCGGGCGGGACCGCGAGGGCGCCCGGCCCGAACAGCATGCGGGGCCCGAGGACGGTGAAGGCGAGGCCGCCGTCCATGCCGACGAAGGCGAAGAGGGCGAGGAGGACGCATCGGAAGCAGGCGAGGCTGGACGCGAGACCGTGGCCGCCGAGGACGAAGAGCGTCCGGGCCGTCGCCGTCGTCGCGGGCGCCGGGGCGGACGTGGACGCGGACGTGACGAGTCGGCGGTCGAGTTCGCCATGGAAGAGGGTTTCGTGGCACCCCAGGAGGGCGAAGGAGAAGCTCCCACAGGGTCCGCAGAGGCCGAAGCTCCCGTGCCAGCCGCGGCTCAGGAGGTTCCTCCCCCAGCCGTGGAGCGCGAGCCCGTCGCCCCTGCCCAGGCGGAGGAGCCGACTCCGGCCCCGCAGTCGGTTGTTCCCGAACCCGAGCCGGTGGCGGTCGTTCTAACTCCGCCCGACCCCGACCGCCCGAAGCGGGCCGGATGGTGGTCGAAGGCCAAATCGGTCCTGAGCGGCCACTGAACTTGAGATACTCCCCGGCCTTCGCGCCGGGGATTTTCGTTCGCTGGAGAACGAGCCCGTCAGAGCTTCCCGCCGAGCCACCGCTCGACGAAGGCGGCGAAGGCTGGCGGATCATCATCGGGCCAGAGATGGCCGACCTCCGGTATCTCGACCGCCCGGCCCGTTCCAACGCAGCGCGACACGGCCTGCGCCGGGATCTTGAACAGAGGTCGCGTCTTCGCTCCCCACGCGATCGTGACGGGAACCTGAAGTCCGCGAAGCGCTTCGCAACTCATCGCGGGCGGCTCCTCCTGGCTGAGGAGGAGCGGCATCGTATGGGCGTTCTCCAGCATCACTCGGCGACGCTCGGCCGGAGCGGCATCGAAATGGCCCGGGCCGCCGGAGGCATCGATCAGGCGCTGGACCGATTCTTTCAGTTTTCCCTGTGCTACGGCCTCGAAGATCGGCCCGAATGCCGACTGCGCATCGTCCTGGAAGCACGCGAGATCCTCCGGTGGCAGCGGTATCGTCCGGACACCGGGTTCGTACGCCAGGATCCGGCGAAAGAGGTCCGGGCGGGTCAGCGCGGCCTCCAGCGCCGCGTGCCCCGCATAGGACCATGCCACGAGGTCAACGGGACCAAGGCCGAGCGCGTCGAGAAAGGCGGCAAGATCCCGGGCATGGGTCGCCACGCCGAAACGCGGACCATCCGTGCGCCAACCGACGTCACCAAAGTAACGCTGGGTCAGGGAAAGACAGCGGAAGCGGCGCGACAGGATCGCCGCGTGCGGCTCGAAAGTCCGCCGGTCGCCGAGGGCGCCGTGCAGAAACAACACCGGGTCGCCGGCGCCGGCATCGGCATAATGAAAGACATCGGCGCCGATCGTGCACTGGCGGACCGGCAGGTTGGGGTCGATCGCATTCATGACGATGGTGCAATTCTCTCAGGGAATGGAATGTCGAGAGGACGCGGCTATGCCCCGCGCCCGATCCACGACCGCAGTCGGTTGATGGCCTCGCGGCAATCCGCTCCGGACCCTGCGAAGGAGAGCCGTAGGTAATGCGAGCCTTCAACAGGGTCGAAATCGAGGCCGGGAGTCGCGGCTACCCCCGCCTCCTCCAGCATGCGCTTCGAAAATCCGATGGAATCGTTCGTGAAGCGGGCGATATCCGCATAGATGTAGAAGGCGCCGTCCACCGGATGCATCTCGGTGATGCCGAGCCTCGGCAGTTCCTCCAGAAGCATCGCGCGGTTGTCGGCGTAGGTCGCCTTCACGGCCTCCAGTTCATCGATAGCGTCGAAGGCCGCCAGAGCGGCGACCTGGGAAAGGTAGGGCGGCGAGATGTAAAGGTTCTGCGCCAGCCGCTCAATGGGCCGCACCAGGCGATCTGGCACCACAATCCAGCCGATGCGCCAGCCGGTCATGCAGTAATATTTCGAGAACGAGTTGATCACGACCGCGTCGTCGTCGGTGCCGAGGGCCGTCGTCGCGGCTTCGCCATATGTCAGCCCGTGATAGATTTCATCCGAGACGAACCAGAGCCCCAGCCTGCGGCAGGTTTCGCCAAGGTCTCCCAGCGCGTCGCGGCCGATCATGGTGCCGGACGGGTTCGCCGGGCTCATCGCAAGGATACCATGGATAGGCTTTTGCGCATGGGCCCGCGCCACCGCGTCGGCCGTCATGATCCAGCCGTCAGACTTTGTCAGCGGGATGACCACGGGCTCCAGGTCGAGGGCTTCCAGAATGTTCCGGTAAGCCGGATAGCCCGGTGCCGTGATCGCAACCCGCTGACCTTGATCGAAGAGGCTCAGGAAGGCCAGCACGAAACCGGCCGAGGACCCGGTGGTCACGATCACGCGCTCAGGGGACGGGCCGACGCCATAGGTATCCCGGTAGTGTCGCGCGATGCGCTCGCGCAGGGCTGCCATGCCGAGAGCTTCGGTATAGCCGATGCGGCCGTGCTCCAGCGCGGCTTTGGCAGCCTCCCGGGCGGCCCGCGGCGCCGACGCCGACGGCTGGCCGACTTCCATGTGAATGACGCTCTCCCCTCGCCTTTCCTTTGCCGCGGCTGCGCTCAGGACATCCATGGCAAGGAAGGAGGACACGCGTTCCATGCGACGGGCGACGGAGGGCAGGAGGAGGTCTGGCAGGGTCTTTGTCATGGATGGGGTCGTATCGCCTTGAGCGCCGGGCCTCAAGGCGCTTCGCGTCCACGAAGGCGTGAATTGACGCCCCGTCGGCAAAGCCGTAACTCTCGCCCCATATGTGGATGGTCTTCGGTACCGGTACCGAGCGCCGAATGACCTGTTGCCAATCTGCCGGATGCCGGGCCCCATTTTCGCCCGGGCCCGCGTCGAGCCCCCGCAAAGGACGGACAATGCGCTTTTCGCTTCTCAAATCCTGCCAGGCCGCTCTCGTCCTTGCCGGCGTCGCGTTTGCCGCGCCCGCCATGGCTCAGAAAGCTGATTTCTCCGATCAGCAGCGCCAGGCGATCGGCGAGATCGTCCGGGATTACCTGCTCAAGAATCCCGAGCTTCTCCAGGAGGTCATCGCCGAACTGGAGAAACGTCAGGCGGAGAACCAGCGGGTGGCCCAGGCGAGCGCCCTTAAGGAGACGCGCGAGCCCCTGCTCAGCGCGCCCCATTCGCTGGTGGTCGGCAACCCGGCCGGAGACGTGACGCTGGTCGAGTTCTTCGATTACAATTGCGGCTACTGTAAGCAGGCGCTCGCCGACGTCCAGACCCTCGTGAAGAGTGACCCGAAGCTCCGGGTCGTCTTGAAGGATTTCCCTGTCCTCGGACCTGACTCCGTGGAGGCCAGCCGGGTCGGGCTCGCGGTCAAGAACCAGCTTCAGGGCGAAAAGCTGTTCGATTACCACACCAAGCTTCTGGGCACCCGCGGCCGGGTCAATGGCGAGCGGGCGCTCTCCGTCGCCAAGGACATGGGCCTCGACATGGCCCGCCTCCAGAAGGATATGGCGAGCGCCGAGGTGCGCAGCGCCCTGCAGGAGAATGCCGGCCTTGGCGACAAGCTCGGCCTGACGGGAACTCCGGCCTTCATCATCGGGGATGAGGTCATTCCCGGAGCCGTCGGCCTCGAGCCTCTGAAGCATGTCGTCGCCAACGTGCGCCAGTGCGGCAAGGCGAATTGCTGACCAACCAGACCGCAGGAAGCACCGGGCCGGGCCACGTCCTGGGATATCCACCTTCAGATCGGTCAAGCTAAGCTTTGGAAAGGATTGGTTTTCCCCTTTCCCCGGCTTCGCCTTTTGGCTAAGAGGGCGCTTCGGCTCCATTTACCGGAGCCTTCTGGAATGCTCCACGCGCCATGATCAACGTCCACGTCCTCAACGGACCGAACCTCAACCTGCTCGGACGCAGGGAGCCCGACATCTATGGCAGGCTGACCCTGCCGGACGTCGAACAGCTCGTGCGCGAGAAGGCGGAGGCGTTGAGCGTCTCGATCACGTTCCGCCAATCCAATCACGAAGGAAATCTGGTCGATTGGATCCAGGAAGCGGGCGCCCAGGGAGCCGGCGTGGTGATCAACGCTGGCGCATATACCCACACCTCGATCGCGTTGAGGGATGCCATTGCCGGCAGCGGCGTTCCCACGGTCGAGGTTCATATCTCCAATGTTCATGCCCGCGACAGCTTCCGACACCGGTCGCTGATTGCTCCGGTCTGCGTGGGCGTGATCTGCGGTTTCGGCTCGATGAGCTATCTGCTGGGCCTCGAGGCGATCCACCGCGTGATGATCGAGCGCTCGCAGCAAGCGAAGCCTTCCACCCATTGAATTCCTCAAGAATAAGAGGTGAGCCCCATGGCCAAGGACAACCCTTTCGATCCCGATCTCGTGCGTGAGCTGGCGACCCTGATCGCCGACACCGATCTCACCGAGATCGAAGTGGAGAAGGGCGACCTTCGCATCCGCGTGGCGAGAACGGTTACCGCTGCCGTCACAGTTCCTGTCGCGGCTCCGGCACTTTCTGCTCCAGCCCCGGTGGTCGCGCCGCCGCCGGTGGCTGCGGAAGTCCCCTCTGCGAAATCCGTCGCAGCCCACCCTGGCGCCGTGCTTTCGCCGATGGTCGGCACTGCCTATCGGCGCCCTTCACCGGAGGCGAAGCCTTTCGTAGAGGTCGGCTCCAAGGTTGCAGCCGGCGACAAGCTCCTCCTCGTTGAGGCCATGAAGACGTTCAACGAGATCACGGCACCGCGCGCAGGGACCGTGACAGCCCTCTTCGTCGAGGACGGAACGCCGGTCGAGTACGGCGAGCCGCTGCTCGTGATCGAGTGACGGCGATGTTCGACAAGATCCTCATCGCCAACCGCGGCGAGATCGCCTTGCGCATTCTGCGGGCGGCGAAGGAACTCGGAATTGCCACTGTCGCCGTGCATTCCACGGCCGATGCGGATGCCATGCACGTGCGCCTTGCGGACGAGAGCGTCTGCATCGGGCCGCCGGCCGCCCGCGACAGCTATCTCAATATCCCGGCCCTGATCGCCGCCTGCGAGATCACCGGTGCGGATGCGGTCCATCCGGGCTATGGCTTCCTGTCCGAGAATGCTCGTTTCGCCGAGGTGCTGGAGCATCATCACATCGCATTCATCGGCCCTAAGGCGGAACACATCCGCATCATGGGCGACAAGATCGAGGCCAAGCGCACCGCCAAACGCCTCGGCATTCCCTGCGTTCCAGGCTCGGAGGGCGGGATCACCGACGAGGCCGAGGCCAAGCGCGTCGCCAAGGATATCGGCTATCCGGTCATCATCAAGGCTGCCGCCGGCGGCGGCGGACGCGGCATGAAAGTTGCCCGCTCCGAGGAGGATCTCGTCCACGCCCTCCAGACCGCCAAGACAGAGGCGAAGGCCGCTTTCGGCGACGATGCCGTCTACATCGAGAAATATCTCGAGAAGCCGCGGCACATCGAGATCCAGGTCCTTGGCGACGGCAAGGGCAACGCCATTCACCTGGGTGAGCGTGACTGCTCCCTTCAACGCCGGCACCAGAAGGTCTGGGAAGAGGGTCCATCGCCCGCACTCAACGTCGAGATGCGCGAGCGCATCGGCGGTGTCGTGGCGAAGGCGATGCAGGAGTTGCAATATGCCGGCGCTGGAACCATCGAGTTCCTTTACGAGGACGGTGAATTCTACTTCATCGAAATGAATACCCGCATCCAGGTGGAGCACCCGGTCACCGAGATGATTACGGGGATCGACCTGGTGAACGAGCAGATTCGTGTCGCCGCCGGGGCCCCTCTGTCGGTCAAGCAGAGCGACATCAAGATCGAGGGCCACGCGATCGAGTGCCGCGTGAACGCCGAACATCACTCCACCTTCCGTCCCTCGCCGGGCACGATCAGCTATTTCCATCCGCCGGGCGGTCTCGGCGTGCGTGTGGATTCGGCTGCCTATCAGGGCTATCGCATTCCACCGCACTACGACTCCCTCGTTGGAAAGCTCATCGTGCATGGCCGCACACGCAATGAATGCCTCATGCGTCTGCGGCGCGCGCTCGACGAGTTCGTCGTGGACGGCGTCGATACCACCCTGCCCCTGTTCCGAACACTGGTCCGCAACCCGGATATCCAGAACGGCCTGTACGACATCCATTGGCTCGAGAACTTCCTGAAGACGGGCGGTATCGAGAACGCCGACCAGGCTTGATATAGCGTTGCACTGACTCTAGCTTTCCGATGCATCCACCCATCGGAAAGCTTCTACATGCCTCGATTTCTCCACGTCGGCTGCGGCGCGAAGCGCAGGGAACACACGGTCGAGGCCTTCGCTTCACCGGCGTGGGAGGAGGTGACGCTCGACATCGACGAGAGAGTCCGGCCCGACATCGTCGACAGCCTCCCGGAGCTGGCGCAGGTCCGAACCGGAAGCTTCGACGCCGTCTTTTCGTCCCACAATGTGGAGCATCTTTATCCCCATGATGTCCCGACGGCTTTCACGGCTTTCCATCGGGTCCTCCGTCCTGACGGTCTCGCCATCGTGACCTGTCCCGACTTGCAGGCCCTGGGCGAGCGACTTGCCTCCGGCGACGTCGAGAGCCCGATCTATCGAAGCCAGGCAGGTCCCGTCTCTCCGATCGACATTCTCTATGGCTTCAGGCCGTCATTGCGTCGGGGAAACCTCTACATGGCCCATCACACAGGCTTCACGATGGCATCGCTCAGGAACACCTTTGGACACGCCGGGTTCGAGAGCTTCCTCGGTTTGCGGCTCCCAACAAAGTATGAATTGTGGGCCTTGGCGACCAAAGCCGTGAAGAGCGAATCCGAGTTGCGCGACATGGCAGCCGCCTACCTCAAGCCGACCAGATGAACGGCCCGGCGGACGCACAGTTTTCCCCCGATGCGAGTACCAGGGACGGGATCTGAACGGCGGCACGACCGAACTTCTCGCTTGCGTGACCATTCCAGCCTGACAACTCCCCGCAGACGCCCTATTCTCTGACGAGAATGCTGTCAGCAGGTCATCATCGATGAGCAGGGCTTCGGATCGGGCTCTTGAAATTACCCCTGAGATCCTCCTTAGGGCTTATGCCGCTGGAATTTTTCCCATGGCGGAGGATGCGGACGATCCTTCCCTGTTCTGGGTTGAGCCGCGGGAAAGGGGCATCATCCCCCTCGATGGTTTCCACGTCGGCAGGCGCCTGGCACGCACGATCCGATCCGATCGCTTCGAGGTCCGAGTCGACGAGGATTTCGACGCCGTGATCGCCGCCTGCGCGGCGCCCGGACCGGACCGGGAGAAGACCTGGATCAGCCGGCGGATCCGGGAACTGTATGGTGAGCTTTTCGACGCTGGCTACTGCCACACGGTCGAGGTTTATGAGGCGGGACGTCTGGTGGGCGGGCTTTATGGCGTGCGCCTGAGAAGCGCGTTCTTCGGCGAGAGCATGTTCCATGTGGAGCGCGACGCCTCGAAGGTGGCGCTTGCCCATCTTGTGGCGCGTCTCAAGCGGGGTGGCTTCACCCTGCTCGACACGCAGTTCGTGACGCCTCATCTCGCGCAGTTCGGGGCTATCGAGGTGCCAAGGCGCAGCTATAAGCAGATGCTCCGCAACGCCATGGAACTGGACGCAGACTGGAATATCTGGCCGCCTGGAACGACCGTCAGCGGCGAGGAAGCCCTTGCCGCCATCGCGGAGCCGACCGAATCCTAGTGGTCGTTCGGCCGGTCGGTGTTGATGATCGGGGCTGCCGGCGCGCGCCGGACAGGCTGCTGACGGGGCAGCGGAGCCACCTGGACCGGAGGCGGAGATGGAGCCGCCTGCGCCGGCGCGACGGGCGGGCTCATGATGTCACCGGGTCGTGCCGCACCGACGGGACGCCTTGTCTCGGTTTCGATCGGCGGCGGCTCTTCCGCCACGTCCTTCGGCTCGGCGATGACTTCCGTACCGCCTTTGCAATCCACGAGCCAGATGTCGTAGACGGGGTGCTCGATCCCGTGCAGGCCCGGGCTTCCAGCGAACATCCAGCCCGAGAAGACCCGGCGTGGCTTTCCATCGCCGCCGGTTTCGTCAACCTCCACGAACGACGTGGTATTGGGGTTCTCTGTCGGCGGCTTGGTGAAGCAGACATCGGCCTTCATCTGCAAGGAGCCGAACTGGACCGTCTCGCCCACTCCCACTTCGAACGACACGATTCGCCCGGTGATCTTGTCGAGCCCCGAGAAGACCCCCGTCGGGTTCTTGATCCTGTCCGCATGGGCCACACTCGTGCCGCCCAAGACCGCTGCGAGCACCAGAGCAGCTCGCTTCCAACCGAAATTCATAGTGTTCGCCCACGCCTCGTATCAGACAGCCAAGCTTGGCCGTCTTTTGCGCCGTGTTCCCGCGTTAACACGGTAACGGTGTTGGAAAAAGGGCAAGCCTCGAGCATCGTGCGCAAAAGTGGCCCCGGCCTTGTTGGCGGCACGATGCTCTCCTCAATGGGGGAAACATCGGATGCCCCGAAAAGAGCAAGCCGCTTCCGGCCCGACGCTATAGGAAGGATAGCCTTCGACAGCGCATGATCTAGAGTTGCCAGATCGGCAACCGCGGAGATTTCGGGACCATGAACTCGACCAGTGATGCTGCGCGACGCGCACTCGGCTTCCTGAGCCTCGAGGCCACGACCGCGCTCGCCGGCCGGGGCGTGATGATTCCGGCCCCCGAATCCGTCCTGATCTCCCCGGATGTCATGCTGGGAGACGGTGTCGTCCTCTGGCCCCATGTCATCCTGCAGCGCCTGTCCGCCGGCCGGCTTGCCATCGGATCAGGCACGATATGTGCTCCTGGCACCCATATCGTCGCCGCCGACGGGATCGTCACCCTGGGTTCGAGTGTCGAGATCGGGGAGGAAGGCGGATTCACGATCAAGGCGGGGAGCGGCGACAGGATCGAGATCGGTGCCGGAGCCCGTCTTCTGGGAGGCGGATCGCTGGCCCTGTCGAATCGAATCGGCCAGGGCGGCCAAATCCTCGGTCCCATCCGCTGCCAGAATTGTCGCCTTGGCGACGGTGGCACTCATCGCGACGTCGATCCGGACACGCGCGGGGGAGTATTGAAGGGCTCCGGGGTCGCCCGTGACCTCGATGTGCCACAGGGGCACGTGATCCAGGCGTTCGGCCTGTTCAAGGATGCGCCGTTGCGTCGCCAATCCTTCTTCCATCCCCGGTAAACGGTCGACCGGCCGTCAGTCGAAAAAAGACCGCTTTTCGAGAGGGTTCGGAGCCGGATCCATCATGGGGTTGCCCTGTTTCTCCCGGCGGAGGAAATGCACTACGGAGCAGGAATAAGAGCAGAGGATGCCCTGGTCCGACCAATAGGCCGGCCCCTTCTGGACCCGCCCCGCATGGTAGGCGAAATCCTGATGGCCGAAAGGCAGTCCGCACTCGATGCAGGCTTTGGGACTTTTGCTGTTCAACATGTTGCGGAGGCGGCGGAGCCCCTACTCCCCGGGGGACCAGGGAACGTAGTCGCCGGTCGCCGAGGGGCGCTTGCCCGTGGACAGCATGGAACCGGACGGACGATAGGCCATCACCGTTCCCGTCATGTTGGGCACGTAGGGCTTCTCCCACTCGTGAGGGGTGTAGGCTTCCTCGCTCGGCGGACGCTCGAAATTGTGGCACAGCCAGCCGCGCCAGCCCGGAGGCACGCGGGAGGCATCCATGTCGCCATTGTAGACGACCCAGCGACGCTCCGGCCCGACGGACGGGTCGATCAGCGGCCCGAGGGCGCGATAGTACCTGTTGCCGAACTCATCCGTGCCGACGAACTGGCCGTGTCGCCACGTATAGAATCGGGTGCCCAGGGTGGTCCCGTTCCACCAGGTGAAGAACTGAGTCCAGAACTGTTTCATCGCTGCCGCCGGAGGGGTTCGTGAAGGTGCGCGGAATATGGCTTCACGCCCGCGCGAAGTCCAGCCTTCGTCGCAAGGTGATTCCAATTCTGATTCCCGCATTCGTTGCCGCCGCGATTCGCTGGATCATTTTCCTGATTTGCCCGGAAAATTCCGCCCTTTTGCCGTCCCTGGGGATGGAGTGGAGCGCGTGGCGAGATTTTCATGCACGGCGAAATTTTCGGGTCCATTGGAGGCCTACCCGTCCCCATATTAAGTCGGCACAGCTTTGCCTCCCCGGAAGATGTCCTGGGATTCTGAAAGGATTCTCCGAGGCTTAGTGACTTTTCCACATTTTTAACATTTGCCCACTATATATAGTTGGAACCACGGCCACCGCTACAAGTTCTTGACGTAAGGCTCACGGAATGACTAGCTTGCCGGAGTGCCGTTTCGAGACCGGCAGCCCCCCTGAAAAGGGAGGTTGGAATCTCCCGAGAGTCAGCGTCAGAGCCGCGTGGCAGAGCGAATGCCGCGGGGTCCGTGGTGCCCGAAGGAGGCGTATTCGAGCGTGCTGTGTGGCGGTTCGACAAAAACGGACCGTGGGGGCGTCAAAAAATTTAGTGGGGCAAAGCGCTGCGGACGAGTTTCGCAGCCCGGAGGCTTTTTGTCTCTGAACTGAAGGATCAGACCGATGCGGATCGAGCGGCGTTATACCAAAGCTGGGCAATCACCCTATTCCTCCCTCGCCTTCCGGCTGGCCACGAGCGAGATTCGCAATCCGGACGGATCGGTTGTCTTCAAGCTCGACGATATCGAGGTTCCGGATACCTGGAGCCAGGTGGCGTCCGACGTCCTGGCCCAGAAATATTTCCGCAAGGCTGGCGTGCCTGCCTGTCTGAAGCGCGTCGAGGAGAACGACGTCCCCTCCTGGCTGTGGCGCTCCGTGCCGGACGAGGCCGCTCTGGCCAAGCTTCCGGAAGAGCAACGCTACGGATCCGAGATCTCCTCGAAGCAGGTTTTCGACCGGCTCGCCGGCTGCTGGACCTATTGGGGCTGGAAGGGTGGCTATTTCTCGTCCGAGGAGGATGCGCAGGCATTTTTCGACGAGTTGCGCTTCATGCTCGCCAACCAGATGGTCGCACCGAACTCCCCGCAATGGTTCAACACCGGCCTGCACTGGGCCTATGGCATCGACGGACCAAGCCAGGGCCACTTCTATGTCGACCACAAGACCGGCAAGCTGACAAAGTCCAAGTCGGCCTACGAGCATCCTCAGCCGCATGCCTGCTTCATCCAGGGCGTCGAGGACGATCTGGTGAACGAAGGCGGCATCATGGACCTCTGGGTCCGCGAGGCGCGCCTGTTCAAGTACGGCTCCGGCACAGGCTCCAACTTCTCCCGCCTGCGCGGCGAGGGCGAAAAGCTCTCCGGCGGTGGCCGCTCCTCCGGCCTGATGTCCTTCCTCAAGATCGGCGATCGCGCCGCGGGTGCCATCAAGTCGGGCGGTACGACCCGCCGCGCCGCCAAGATGGTGGTGGTCGACGTCGACCACCCGGATATTGAGGCCTATATCGACTGGAAGGTGAAGGAGGAGCAGAAAGTCGCGGCCCTCGTCATCGGCTCCAAGCTTGCCGCCAAGCATCTGAAAGCGATCCTCAAGGCCTGCGTGAACTGCGAGGCTGAAGGCGACGCCTGCTTCGACCCGGAAAAGAACCCAGCTCTCAAGAAAGAGATCAAGATGGCACGCCGGGTACAGATCCCGGACAACTACATCAAGCGCGTCATCCAGTTCGCACGTCAGGGCTACACGGATATCGACTTCCCGATCTACGACACGGATTGGGACTCGGAGGCCTATCTCACGGTCTCGGGCCAGAACTCCAACAACTCAGTCTCGATCACCGACGACTTCCTGCGCGCGGTGGAGAAGGACGGCGATTGGAAGCTGACCGCCCGCAAGGACGGCAAGGTGCTGAAGACCCTCACGGCCCGCGACCTGTGGGAGCAGATCGGCTATGCGGCCTGGGCCTCCGCCGATCCGGGTCTGCATTTCAACACCACCATGAACGACTGGCACACCTGCCCCGCAGGCGGCCGCATCCGGGCCTCGAACCCGTGCTCGGAATACATGTTCCTGGACGACACGGCCTGCAACCTCGCCTCCGCGAACCTGCTGCAGTTCTATGACCGCGAGACCAAGACCTTCGATGCCGATGCGTTCGAACATGCCTGCCGCCTCTGGACGGTGGTGCTCGAAATCTCGGTGATGATGGCGCAGTTCCCCTCGAAGGAGATCGCCGAACTCTCCTACGAATACCGCACCCTCGGCCTTGGCTACGCCAATATCGGCGGCCTGCTCATGACCATGGGCCTGCCCTACGATTCCGACGCGGGTCGCGCCCTCGGCGGTGCTCTCACCGCCATCATGACCGGCGTATCCTATGCCACCTCCGCCGAGATGGCCGGCGAACTCGGGCCGTTCCCGCAATACAACAAGAACGCGAAGCATATGCTGCGCGTCATCCGCAACCATCGCCGTGCCGCGCATGGCCTGAGCAGCGGCTATGAAGGCCTCGGGGTCGATCCCGTGCCGCTCGATGCGGCCTCCTGCCCGGATGAGAACCTGATCGCCCATGCCAAGCGTGCATGGGATCAGGCCCTCGAACTCGGCGAGAAGAACGGCTACCGCAACGCGCAGGCCACCGTGATCGCGCCGACCGGCACGATCGGCCTCGTGATGGATTGCGACACCACCGGCATCGAGCCTGACTTCGCCCTGGTGAAGTTCAAGAAGCTCGCCGGCGGCGGCTACTTCAAGATCATCAACCGCGCCGTGCCCGATGCCCTTCGGGTCCTCGGATATCGCGAGTCCGAGATCGCCGAGATCGAGGCCTATGCTGTGGGCCACGGCTCCATGCGCCAGGCGCCCGCCATCAACCCTGGCTCGCTTGCGGCGAAGGGCTTCACGGCGGAGAAGATCGACGCGGTCGAGAAGGGCCTGAAATCGGCCTTTGACATCAAGTTCGTGTTCAACCGCTGGACGCTGGGCGAGGATTTCCTCACCGGCACGCTCAACGTGCCCGCCGAGAAACTCAACGATCCGTCCTTCGACCTGCTGTCGTTCCTCGGTTTCTCGAAAGCCGACATCGAAGCCGCTAACATCCATATCTGCGGCGCGATGACCCTCGAAGGCGCGCCGCACCTGAACCCCGAGCACTACCCGGTCTTCGACTGTGCCAATCCCTGCGGCAAGATCGGCAAGCGCTACCTCTCGGTGGACAGCCACATCCGCATGATGGCGGCGGCACAGCCTTTCATCTCGGGCGCGATCTCGAAGACCATCAACATGCCGAACGATGCGACGGTCGAGGATTGCAAGAACGCCTACATGCTCTCGTGGAAGCTGGCGCTGAAAGCGAATGCCCTCTACCGCGACGGCTCCAAGCTCTCGCAGCCCCTCAACTCCGCCCTCATCGCGGACGAGGAGGAGGATGCGGAGGATGCGGCCGAGGCGCTCGCCGCCCTCCCCGCGGCGGCGAAGGCCGCCAACCTCTCGGAAAAGATCGTCGAGAAGGTGATTGAGCGCGTGGTCGCGGTGCGGGAGCGCGAGAAGATGCCCGACCGCCGCAAGGGCTACACCCAGAAGGCCGTCGTCGGTGGCCATAAAGTGTATCTGCGTACTGGCGAATACGACGACGGCCGTCTCGGCGAGATCTTCATCGACATGCACAAGGAAGGCGCCGCCTTCCGGGCGATGATGAACAACTTCGCCATCGCGATCTCGCTCGGCCTGCAATACGGCGTGCCGCTGGAGGAGTATGTGGAGGCCTTTACCTTCACGCGCTTCGAGCCCGCCGGCTTCGTCCAGGGCAACGAGCGCATCAAGAGCGCGACCTCGATCCTCGACTACGTGTTCCGCGAGCTTGCGATCTCCTACCTGGCCCGCAACGACCTGGCCCATGTCGACCCGTCGGAACTCGGCCCCACCACCATCGGCCAGGGCGAAGCCCAGTCGAAGGCGCCGGAGCCCGCTCCCGCCACGCCCTACATCTCCAAGGGCTTCGTGCGCGGCAATTCCGACCGCCTCATGCTGATCCCCGGCGGCGTCGGAGCAGGCCGCACGGGCACCACCGGCCTCACCATGGGCGCCACCGCGCTGAAGGAGGAACCCGCAACGAAGGCCGAGGAGAAAGTCGGCGAAGCCGACCTCGCCAAACTCGCCTTCACCGCCCCCTCCCTTGCCGACCGGCGCGCGGAAGCAAAGATGAAGGGCTATGTGGGCGAAGCCTGCCCAGAATGCGCGAACTTCACGCTGGTGCGGAACGGGACCTGCCTGAAGTGCGACACGTGCGGAAGCACGACGGGGTGTTCGTAACGACAGCTTGGGGCGCTGTCACTGAGATGAGAGCCAAAGTTCGGCCCAATTGACCGATTGTTGCCGCAATCGACCCGAAGGAGGTCGCCACTCAGGCGGCCTTTCTTTTGCGAACACAACTGACCTTTGTCCGCTTTCGCCTCACGGGCAGACGTTCGGCTTATGTCTGAAACGTGCCAAAAGCAGTCGTTCTCCGCGTTCCTAGGGACATTCCTCCCACCGGGCAGGTTGCGCCCTTGCCTAGAAGGCTTTCCTTGCGGCACAGAGCCCGCTGCCGCAGGGTGCCCGCATGATGCGTCAACCGATCTCGACCGCTCCACCCGAGGATGACAAGCCTCTCCTGCTCTTTTGTCCTGAGCAGGGTGGTTGGCATACCGGCGTGTGGTTCAGGGGCAAATGGCTGGCCTACATCGATACCAGCGTCGTGCTGCAACCGTCCTATTGGCTTCCGGTCCCAGCGGATCCGCTGGACGCAGACTGACCTGGTCTTCCGCTCCAGCGCGATTAGACCGTCACCTGGGTGCCAACCTCGACCACCCGTCCGGTGGGGATCTGGAAAAAATCGGTGGCGTCGCTCGCCGACTTGGCGAGGCTGATGAACAGCTTGTCCTGCCAGAACGGCATGCCGCCATGCACCGAGGGCCGGATCGAACGGCGCGAGACGAAGAACGAGGTCGCCATGATGTCGAACTTGAAGCCCTGCTTGCGCAGAAGAGCGAGCCCGCGCGGAATGTTCGGGGCTTCCATGTAGCCATACGTCATGTCCACGCGCCAGAACGAGTCCCCGAGAGGCTCGATCCGGACGCGCTCCTCGTCCGCCACGCGTGGAGCGTCGGCGGTCTTGACCGTCAGCACCACATTCTTCTCGTGCAGGATCTTGTTGTGTTTGAGATTGTGCAGCAGCGCCGCCGGCGCAACTTCAGGATCGCTGGTCATGAAGACGGCGGTGCCCCTCACCCGATGCGGCTGGCTCTTCTGCAACATGCTGATCAGTTCGAGCAGCGGCACGTCCACTTTCCGGGTTTTCTCGAACAGAATGCGCGTACCGCGTCGCCAAGTCAGCATGAGCAGGACCAGCAGCGCACCGACCACCAGCGGCATCCAGCCTCCCTGCGGGATCTTCAGGGCATTGGCGGCCAGGAAGATCATGTCGACCACTAGGAAGGGCACGAGCACGGCGGCCGAGGCCCAGAGCGGCCACTTCCAGAACCGCCAGACCACGAAGAATGCCATGATGGCAGTCACCACCATCGTTCCGGTGACCGCAAGACCATACGCATGCGCCAGGGCACTTGAGCTTCTGAACATGACGACCAGAAGCAAGACGGCGCCCAGAAGCAGGAAATTGATCCTCGGCACATAGATCTGGCCTCTCTCTGTCTCTGACGTCCAACGGATCTCCATCCGTGGCAGAAGGCCGAGCTGGATCGCCTGCTGGGTCAGCGAGAAAGCACCCGTGATCACCGCTTGGCTCGCGATGATGGTGGCAACAGTCGCTATGCCAACCATCGGCAGCAATGCCCAATTCGGGTAGAGCAGAAAGAAGGGGTTCTCGATCTTGCCGGGATCGTCGAGAAGCAGCGCCCCCTGACCAAAATAGTTCAGAGCGAGGCAGGGTAGGACAAAGCTGAGCCAGGCAAGCTGAATGGGGCGCCGACCGAAATGGCCCATGTCGGCATAGAGTGCCTCGGCGCCGGTGACGGCCAGGAACACGGCCCCAAGAGCAAATAGGCCCGCCGTGCCATGGGTGGCGAGGAACACGACACCATAGGTCGGGCTGATCGCGGCAAGAATGCTCGGATCATCGGCGATGTGAAGCAGCCCGCCGACTGCCATGAGAGCGAACCACAGCGCCATGATGGGGCCGAACCAAGCTGCGACCCTCGCGGTGCCATGGCTCTGCACCGCGAACAAAGCGATCATGATGAGGCCGCTGAGCGGCAGCACGTACTCCGCAAAGGTGGGCGTGACGAGCGTCACACCCTCGATGGCCGAGAGCACCGAGATCGCTGGCGTGATGATGGCGTCGCCATAGAACAGGGCAGCGCCAGTCATGCCGAGCAGAGTGATGACGAACACGTTGTGGCCCATGGCCTTCTGGGCAAGCGCCATGAGGGTGAGGGTGCCGCCCTCGCCGTTATTGTCGGCGCGCAGGATGAACAGCACGTACTTGACGGTCACAATGAAGATCAGCGCCCAAAGGATGAGCGACACGATGCCGAATACCATCTCCCGGGTTGGGCTTCCGCCGCCAGCGGCCGCCGCAAGCGACTCCTTGAGGGCATAGAGGGGGCTCGTGCCAATGTCACCGTACACGACCCCCAGCGTGCCGAGCGTCAGGGTCCAAAATCCGGATGCCTGCGGAACCGTGGGTTGGACTGCTGGCTCCGTGGGATGGGGCGGGCTGGAAGCCGTTGCGGTCATCTATTTCTCCGCTCCGTGGCCCATGGAGGCCGCTTCGGACCTCTCCATCCGCCGGAACGCCGTGACATTGCTGGGAGCCCGCCCTTCGGCTTTCAGGATCTGGGCCTGCACGAGAGCGCCGAAGATCGCGAGCGCCGGGTCGTCGTGCTGGAACTCGGCCACGTCCTCGACCCAGTTGATTGCCAGCCCGCGGACGCAGATCGCGCAGTTCCAGCGGCAGTCGTCGCAGGACAGGCGATGAATTGCCCAATCGGGCAGCTCCCAGCCGATGAGCCGGAAGCCCAGATCAACCCAAGCCTCAGCTTCGATAAGACGCTGCACGAGCGTGTCTGGCCCGATGGCCGACTTGAGCCGGGGACAGGCGTATTGCAGGACGTCGGCCACGAGGCCAGCCTGCGGTTGGGAAGCTGTCTCGATCCGAGACAGAAGGGAGCGGAGGTCCTGATCCGGATTTTGCTTTGGCCACATCTCGGCTGTCCAAATAGGTCGGGACCGGACAACCCGCGCCCCAAGGCCGGCAATGGCTCCCGACCTCACCGATCAGACATGGCCAGGGCCGCATAAAAAATCGATTGGGAAGTGAGGGGCCCGATATAAACGCCGCATAAAGACGCCTGCCGGGACAGCGCCTAGACGGCATCCAGCAGGCGGTAGCCGATGCCCGGTTCGGTGAGAATAAAGCGCGGGTCAGACGGGTTCGGCTCGATCTTCTGCCGGAGCTGGCCGACATAGACGCGAAGATATTGGGTGTCGCTCTCGTGTGCCGCGCCCCAGACGGCAGTGAGGATCTGCTTGTGCGTCACCACCTTGCCCGCATGCCCCGCCAGGAACGCGAGAAGGTCGAACTCTTTCGGACTGAGGAGCACCTCGCCCCTTTGCCACGTCACCCGGCGCCGGGGAATGTCGATTTCCAATCCTCCGACGCTGACGACCGGGGTCTCGCCCTTGCGCTGCATGCGATGACGCAAGGCCGTCCGCAGCCTGGCCATGAGCTCGCCCATGCCGAACGGCTTGTTGACAAAGTCATCCGCCCCGAGATCAAGGGCCGCGATCTTCTCCGCCTCGCGGTCGCGGGCGGAGAGCACGATGATCGGCACGTCCGACCATTCGCGCACGCGGGTGATCACGTCCTTGCCGTCCATGTCGGGCAGACCGAGGTCGAGCACGACGACGTCGGGAGCCTCTCCCGCGATGCGCTTCAGCCCTTCGGCGGCGGTGCCGGCACTGATGGCCTCGTATTCATTCGCTTCGAGGGCTGGTTTAAGGAAGCGGAAGATCGCCGGTTCGTCATCGATGACGAGCACTCGCATCGGGCTGGTCATGATGTTGCTTCCTTCAGCGGCAGCCGGATCGAGACACGTGTGCCGTGGCCGTCTGCGATGGGGCTGTCAGCAGTAATCGCTCCGCCATGCGCATCGACAATCCCTTTCGCGATGGCCAATCCCAGCCCTGTACCTTCGCCCCCATCGCCATCTTGTTGGCGACCACGGACAAATTTCTCGAAAACCTTGGGGAGCAGCCTTGAGGAGATGCCTGGTCCATTGTCCGTCACAGAGAGCACGACTTCTCCGCCACCCCGGCGAGCCGCGAGCTCTACCTTCGCATCCCGTCCCGCGTAGCGAACGGCATTGCCAACAATATTGGCCAGAGCCTGATCGAGCAGAGAGGGATCTGCCCAGACAAAGGGCAGCTCCGGGTCGATTTCGAGACGAAAGGCTTGCGTTGCGCCTCTTCTCTTGGCCAGAGCCACAACCCGGTCGAACGCCTCCCGGACATCGACCCAATCGCGGCGCAGTTCGAGGGCTCCTGCCTCGACGCGTGTCATCGAGAGCAGGTTTCGGACCATCCGATCGAGGTGCTCCGCCTCGTCCTTCACCTGTTCGAGCAGATCCTGCCGTGCGCGCTCGGTCATTTTCGGCCCGTAGTCACTAAGAGTGGTCGCTGCACCGAGGATGGAGGCGAGAGGCGTGCGGAAGTCGTGGCTGATCGAGGTCAGCAGCGTGTTGCGCACCCGTTCCGTCTCGGTCGCAGTATGGGCTGCCGTGATCTCCCGTGCCAGCCGCGCCCGCTCCATGGCCGCTGCCGTCAGCTCCGCCACCGTCTCGGCGAGGGTCCGAGCTTCCGAGTCCAGGATATTCCCATCGAGGGCAAGGCCCATGGCTCCAATACGGCCATGGGAGGAGCGCAGAGGCAGGAAGAGCCAGCGCGCCGATGGCAGCGTGTCCGTCCCAGCACCAGCCGCCTCGTCCTTCTCGTAAGCCCAGCGAGCCGCCGATGCCGAGGCGGTATCCAATTGATCTTCCGGGGGCCAGGAAGCTGCAAGCTCAAGCGTATCGCCTGTGGGCAGGAGGATGGCCGCCGGACGGTGGAGGTAGCCGTTCAATTCAACGACGGCTCCCTCGGCGACCGCATTGGCATCAGGAAAGCTCGACAGCCTGCGGGTGAACTCGTAGAGCCGCCGCGTCGCCCGGGCCCGGCTGACCGCCGCCGCTGCCTGCTCCCGCGCCCGTCCGGCAATGGCCGAGGTCAAAACGGCAGCGCCAAGGAAGATGAACAGAGCCAGCAGCTCGTGCGGGCGCGCGACCGTGAAGGTGTAGACCGGATCGATGAAGAAGAAGTTGTAGCCGAGGAACGATAGGATCGAGCTGACGACGGCAGGCCAGATTCCGAACCGGACCGCTGCGAACAGCACGGCCACCAGGAAAATCATGGAGACGTTCGGCAGCGAAACCACAGAGGTCATTGCCAGCCCGACGACAATAGCCGCAGCAACAGCAAAGGCCGACCATAGGAACGGAGCCCATGACTGGCTGACCTTCATCCGTGGGAGGCGGTTCCACCATCGCATCTCCTGGGCCTGCCCGTCCTTGGCGGTCACGACGTGAATGGCGATGTCCTCGGCGTGGTGAACCAGTTGATGGGGCAAGGAATGCCCAACCAATTCGGACCACCAGCCACCACGGGATCGTCCTACCACGATCTGGGTGACGTTCTCAAACCGGGCGAACCGCAGAAGCTCCTGAACCATATCATCTGCGACGAGCGTCTTAGCGTCTTCGGCGCCGAGGCGCTCGGCAAGCTGGAGCGTTTCATCGATGCGCCGCCGCCCCTCGCTCCCGATTAACGCGCCTGGCCGCTCCACGGTCACAGCAAGCCAGGGGGCACCAATCGCCTCAGCCAGCCTTTTGGCATGACGAACCACCGCCGGGGAGGTCTCGTCGGCACCGACACAGACCAGGATGCGCTCCCCTGCCGCCCAGGGTCCCTCAAGTCCGCTGCTCTGCATCCGTTCGAGCAGGTCACTGTCGATGCGCTCAGCGGCCCGACGTAAGGCGAGCTCGCGTAAGGCAACGAGGTTGTTGGGACGGAAGAAGTTGTCGACCGCCCGTGCTGCCGTGTCCTGGACATAGACCTTGCCCTCAGCCAATCGCTTGAGAAGCTCGTCCGGCGGCAGGTCGACAAGGACCAGCTCATTTGCCTCGTCGAACACCGCATCGGGTACGGTCTCGCGCACGCCGACCCGCGTGATGCGTTGGACCACGTCATTGAGGCTTTCGAGATGCTGGATGTTCAGTGTCGTCCAGACGTCGATCCCCGCCGCCAGCAACTCCTCAATGTCCTGCCACCGCTTCGGATGACGGCTACCGGGAGCATTCGTGTGGGCATATTCGTCGACGAGGATGAGCCGTGGATGGCGCAGCAAGGCGGCATCGAGATCGAACTCCTGCACCATCCGCCCGCGGTACGGAGCGGCAAGACGGGGCAGTATCTCCAAGCCCTGGAGGAGTTCCTCCGTTTCCTGGCGCCCGTGGGTTTCGACGAGGCCGACGATGACCTCCATGCCTTCCTCGCGCGCCGTCCGGGCCGCCTGGAGCATGGCATAGGTCTTTCCCACGCCGGGCGCCGCCCCGAGAAAGATCTTGAGACGGCCGCGTCCCTCCCGGTTGGCCAGGGTGAGCAGCGCGTCGGGCGAGGCACGCGGCATCTCGGTCAGGGCCATGAGAGCTCAACCCTCCATCGTCTCAGGATACATCGCGCCCTCGTTGGGAACCCAGCCCGTCGAGGGCCCGGTTGACGCGCAGGACGTTGACGCGAGGTTCCCCGAAGATCCCGAAGGTCAGCCCTTCGGTCGCGGTCTCGATCGCCTGCCTGATCTGCTCCTCCGGGAGGTTCCGGGCCGCAGCGATGCGGGGCGCCTGTGCCAACGCAAAGGACGGCGAGATGTGCGGGTCGAGACCGCTGCCGGAGGTGGTCACGGCATCGCCCGGGATCGGTTGCGCCAGACCCGCCTTGCGCCAAGCCTCGGAGGATGCCGTCAGGCGGTCCGCCAGTTTCGCGGAGGTCGGACCCAGGTTGGAGCCTGTCGAGGCCGCCGGGTTGTAGGGCGCATCGACTGTCTTCGCGGGATCCGTGGGATCGGCGCCGCCCGTGGCGGAGGGCCGCGGCCAGAGATAGCGATCGGACGTGAATACCTGCCCGATGAGATCCGAGCCGACGACACGGCCGTCCTGTACGATCAGGCTGCCGTTCGCCTGCACAGGGAAGACGAGCTGTGCGATGCCCGTGACGGCAAAGGGATAGACGATCCCCGTCAGGGCTGTGAACAGCACGAGCAGAACGAGTGCGGGACGAAGATGGGACATGGCAGCTCCTCTCAGGCCCAGCCGATCGCCGTGACGGCGAGATCGATAATCTTGATGCCGATAAAGGGCACGACGAGCCCGCCGAGGCCGTAGACCAGAAGGTTGCGCCGCAGCAGGGTCGCGGCCCCGAGGGGACGATAGGGAATGCCGCGCAGGGCCAGCGGAATCAGCGCGATGATGATCAGCGCGTTGAAGATCACCGCCGACAGGATGGCGCTCTGCGGCGTCGACAGGCCCATGACGTTGAGCGCGCCGAGTTCGGGAATGGCCGCCACGAACAAGGCCGGGATGATCGCGAAGTACTTGGCCACGTCATTCGCGATGGAGAATGTCGTCAGCGAGCCGCGCGTCATCAGGAGCTGCTTGCCGATACCGACGATTTCGATGAGCTTGGTCGGGTTGGAGTCGAGGTCAACCATGTTGCCGGCCTCGCGGGCCGCCTGCGTGCCAGACTGCATGGCGACCCCGACATCGGCCTGCGCCAGGGCGGGAGCGTCATTCGTGCCGTCGCCGCACATGGCAACCAAGCGGCCCTCCGTTTGGGCCCTGCGGATATAATCGAGCTTGTCCTGCGGGGTCGCCTCGGCGATGAAATCGTCGACGCCCGCTTCCGAGGCAATCGCCGCCGCCGTCACAGGGTTGTCGCCGGTCACCATGACGGTGCGGATACCCATGCGCCTCAGCTCGGAGAAACGCTCCTTGATGTCAGGCTTCACCACGTCCTTGAGATGGATGACGCCCAGCAACCGGTTTCCGTCAGCCAACCCCAGAGGCGTTCCGCCGGAGCGGGCGATGCGGTCCACGGCGGCGGCGAAGCCCTGATCCGACACGGTTCGCCCGCTGGCATCGCGTACGAAGCGGAGCACGGCATCGACGGCTCCCTTGCGCAGGGACCTATCGCCGAGGTCGACGCCGGAGAGACGTGTGGTTGCCGAGAACTCGATGAAGCGCGCATTCTCCGGCGCCTGCCCCGGCGCTCTGACGTAATACTTGTCCTGAACCAGCGCGACGATGGAGCGGCCTTCGGCCGTCTCGTCCGCGAGGCTGGCCAGAAGAGCGGCTTCTGCGGCCTCCCGCTCGGAGACGCCGGACACAGGGATGATCTCCGACGCCATGCGGTTGCCGAAAGTGATGGTGCCGGTCTTGTCGAGGAGCAGTGTGTCCACGTCGCCCGCCGCCTCCACCGCCCGCCCAGACATGGCGAGCACATTGAAGCGGATCAGGCGATCCATTCCGGCGATGCCGATGGCCGAGAGAAGGCCGCCGATGGTGGTGGGGATCAGCGTCACGAGAAGCGCCACGAGCACCGGGACCGGGACGTCGGCTCCGGAGTAGCGTCCCAGCCCGGACAGCGTCACCACGGCGATCAGGAACACGATGGTCATGCCGGCGAGCAGGACGTTGAGGGCGATCTCGTTCGGTGTCTTCTGGCGCTCGGCGCCCTCCACGAGGGCAATCATCCGATCGAGGAACGAGGAACCAGATGCCGCCGTGATGCGGATGACCAGCCAATCGGAAATCACCGTCGTGCCACCCGTGACGGCGGAACGGTCGCCCCCCGACTCGCGGATGACGGGCGCGGACTCACCCGTGATGGCGGCCTCGTTGACCGAGGCGATGCCCTCGACGATCTCGCCGTCCCCGGGGATCAGGTCTCCGGCCTCGACCAGCACGTGATCTCCCACCTTGAGGTCAAGGGCCGGCACATTCACATGCTGGTCCTTGTGTGCGGGATCGTGGAGCCGCTTGGCGATTGTCTGGGTGCGGGCTTGGCGCAGGGTATCGGCCTGCGCCCGGCCGCGCCCTTCGGCGACGGCTTCCGCAAAATTGGCGAAGATCACCGTGAACCAGAGCCAGGCCGCGATCTGCCCGGTGAAGAACGCGGAGGCGCCTGTCACGACGTCACGGACGAACAGAACAGTCACCAGAAGGGCCACCACTTCTGTCACGAAGATGACCGGGTTGCGGATAAGGTCGCCGGGATTGAGCTTCCTGAGGGCGTCGAGGACCGCCTGGCGCAGGATCGCCCCATCGAACATCGAGATGGTCGGTTGGATGTGTTTGCTCATGGAGCACCTGTCAGAAGGTTTTGCCGGCCAGCATCAGCACCTGCTCGGCAATGGGGCCGAGGGCGAGAGCCGGGAAGAACTGGAGGCCGCCGAGGATCAGGATCACGCCGATCAGGAGACCGATGAACAGCGGGCCGTGGGTTGGGAAGGTCCCCGTTGACGCCTCCAGCCTTGTCTTCGCCGCCAGCGAGCCCGCGATGGCGAGCATCGGCACGATGTAGGCAAAGCGACCCAAAAGCATCGCAAGCCCAAGCGTCGTGTTGTACCAGGGCGAGTTGGCGGTCAGTCCGGCGAAGGCGGAGCCGTTGTTGCCCGCCGCCGACGAGTAGGCATAGAGGATCTCCGAGAGCCCTTGCGGTCCGGCGTTCAGCAGCCCGGCCAATCCCTGCGGGAGCACGGCGGCGACGGCCGAGAAGCCCAGGATCGCGGTCGGCAGGATCAGGACGGCCAGCATCGCCATCTTGACCTCCTTCGCCTCGATCTTCTTGCCGAGGTACTCGGGCGTGCGGCCCACCATCAGCCCCGCCACGAACACGGCGATGATCGCCATGACGAGAATGCCGTAGAGCCCGGATCCGACGCCGCCCGGCAGGATCTCGCCGAGCTGGATCAGGAACATCGGAATCAGGCCGCCGACGGGCGTGAAGCTCGCGTGCATGGCGTTCACCGCGCCGCACGAGAGGCCCGTGGTCACGGCGGCCCACAGCGCGGACAGGGCGAGCCCGAAGCGGACCTCCTTGCCCTCCATGTTGCCGTCGGCCGGGTTGATGCCCGCCGCGTGCAGCATCGGCGTGCCAGCCGCTTCCGCCGCATAGGTGATGGCGATGCCCGCCACCAGCAGCACGCCCATGACGCAGACCAGCGCACGCGCCTGCCGATTGTCCCCGACAAGCCGGCCGAAGGCGAAGACCACGGCGACGGAGATCACCAGCATCTGCCAGACCTGGAGGGCGTTCGCGAGCGCCGTCGGGTTCTCGAAGGGATGAGCGGCATTCACATTGAAGAAGCCGCCGCCATTGGTGCCGAGTTGCTTGATCGCGATCTGGCTTGCGACAGGCCCAAGGGCGATGGTCTGCTTGGCACCCTCCAGCGTTGTGGCGTCCACCGAGGCGAGCATGGTCTGCGGCACGCCGAGCGCCACGAGCAGGACCGCCGTGACCAAGGAGAGGGGCAGGAGCACGTAGAGGGTCGAGCGGGTCATGTCGGCCCAGAAGTTGCCGATGGTCCCCGCCTTGGAGCGGGCGAAGCCCCGCACCAGCGCCACAGCCAGAGCAAGTCCCGTGGCGGCGGAGAGGAAATTCTGCACCGTCAGCCCTGCCATCTGCGAGAAGTGGCTCATGGTGGTCTCGCCGCCATAGGACTGCCAGTTCGTGTTCGTGACGAACGAGACGGCGGTGTTGAAGGCAAGATCGGGCGAGAGGGCGTCGAAGCCCTGCGGGTTGAACGGTAGGAAGCCTTGCAGCCTTAGGATCGCGTAGAGCAGCACGAAACCTGCCGCGTTGAACAGGAGCATGGCGAGCACGTAGGCGCGCCAGCTCTGCTCCCGAGCGGGGTCGACGCCCGCCAGGGCATAGAAGCCGCGCTCGACGGGGCCGAGCACAGGCGAGAGGAAGGTGCGCTTGCCGGCATAAACCTTGGCCATGGAGGCGCCGAGCGGCACCGCCCCCAGCAGGACGGCCGCGAGGATGATGGTGATCTGGAGCCAGCCGTTGAACGTCATGGGTGCGGCCTCCTAGAAACGTTCGGGCTTGAGCAGCGCCAGGACGAGATAGCCGGCGAGCCCCAGGGCGAAGATGCCGCCGAGAAGAAGATCGAGGGACATGGCAGCCTCCCTCAAAGCCGCTCGGCCGCGCGGGCATACAGCGCCATCAGCGCGAAGAAACCGAGGCCGGTGAGGAGACAGACAACGTCGGACATGACAGCACCCTGTTGAAGGTGCTGAAGGCTACGTCCAAGCCTCATCAATTCTCGATTGGGAAGTGTGGCCCCGAAAATAAAGACGGCATAAAGAACCGCTGACGTCAGCTTGCTTGGCTTCGGCGACATGCCTGCATCTTCCTCTGGAGATGAGGCTGGGCTCGTGCGCGCCAGCCAAAACGATATGTCGTATCTTGCGGGGCCAGTTCCTGCCTCATCGATGGCAATGTTAGCCGCGCCGCATGCCCGCATAGGTGACCGCGGCCCCCACGATGCGGGCACCACGCCCAAGTCCGCCTGAGGTGAAACCCTTCGTGGCACGGTCACGTTGGGCCGGGGGGAGGCCATTCCTCATGGGTACGATTGGGAGGCAGTCATGGCCGCATCAGGAATCAGCGGGCACGCAGCCGCAGGTTCATCGGACTACGGGCACGCTGCCCCGACCTCCTTCTGGGCCCTGACCCTTGGCACAATTGGTGTCGTCTACGGCGATATCGGCACCAGCCCGCTCTATGCTCTCAAGGAGAGCCTCGCCGCCGCGACGGGTCATGCTGGTGCCGGCGCCCTCACCCGCGAGATGGTGCTCGGCGTGGTCTCCCTGATCCTGTGGACGCTGATCATCATCGTAACGATCAAGTACGTGGTCTTTGTCCTGCGGGCCGACAACAACGGCGAGGGCGGCACCCTCTCGCTGGTGACCCTGGCCCAACGGGCCCTGGGCCACAGCACCGGGATCACCATCGTTCTCGGCATGGTGGGAGCCTCCCTGTTCTACGGCGACACCATCATCACCCCGGCCATTTCCGTCCTCTCGGCGGTTGAGGGCCTCAAGCTGCTCACGCCCGCTTTCGACCCTTACGTGGTGCCGCTCAGCCTCGTGATCCTGATCACCCTCTTCGCCGTCCAGCGGTTCGGTACGGCCAGCGTGGCCTCGTTCTTTGGGCCGATCACCGCCTTCTGGTTCCTGGTCATGGCCCTGGGCGGGCTGGTGCACATCCGGGATGATCTCAGCATCCTCGCCGCCATCAACCCGGTCCACGGCCTCAGCTTCCTGGTGAACCACGGCACCGCTGGGCTCCTCGCTCTTGGCGCGGTGTTCCTGTCGGTCACCGGGGCCGAGGCGCTCTATGCCGACATGGGCCATTTCGGTCGGGCCCCGATCCGCACCGCCTGGCTCGGCCTCGTCCTGCCGGCGCTCGCCTTCAACTATCTCGGCCAGGGTGCCATGCTGCTGGCCCATCCCGAGGGGCTGCAGAACCCGTTCTTTCTGCTCTACCCCTCCTGGGCGCTGCTGCCGATGGTGATCCTCGCCACCGTAGCCACGATCATCGCCAGCCAAGCGGTGATCACAGGTGCCTTCTCGATCTCGGAGCAGGCAATGCATCTTGGCGTGCTGCCCCGCTTCCGCGTCATGCGCACGTCCGAGACCGAGAAGGGCCAGATCTATGTTCCATTCATCAACTGGCTCCTGCTCACGGCGGTGGTGTTGGTCGTCGTCCTGTTCGAGTCGTCGAGCGCCCTGGCGGCCGCCTACGGCTTGGCCGTGACCGGCGACATGGTCATCACCTCGTGCCTGCTGTTCATCGTGGCCTGGAAGTTCTGGCGCTGGCCGCCGGCTGTGGTGGCGCTGGTCATTGCGCCCTTCCTCGCCATCGAGCTTGTGTTCCTGGGCGCCAACGCGCTCAAGATCCCCCACGGTGGCTGGTTCCCGCTGCTGGTCGGCATGGGCCTGTTCACCCTGATGTGGACCTGGCGCAAGGGCACACGCCTGCTGGCCGAGATCTCGCATCGGGGCCGCCCACCGCTGGCCGAGTTCATGCGCGGGGCCGAGACCAGCCCGGTGCCCCGTGTTCCGGGAACCGCCATCTTCCTCACCGGGAACGCCCACGATGTGCCGGCCGCCCTGCTGCACAACCTGAAGCACAACAAGGTGCTGCATGACCACAACGTGCTCCTGACGGTCGTGACGGAGGAGGTGCCGCGGCTGCGGGACGAGGGCCGCGTCACGAGCGAAAAGCTGTCAGACCGGTTCTCGCGGGTGACGGTGCGGTTCGGGTTCATGGAACACCCGAACTTGCCCAAGGCGCTGAAGGCAGCGAATTTCGATCTGGAGGACGCCTCGTTCTTCCTGTCGCGGCGGGCGCTGCAAGCCTCGGCCCAAGCGGGATTGCCGCTCTGGCAAGACTATCTCTTCATTCCGATGGCCCGGTCGGCTAGCGATGTCTCGGATCAGTTCTGCATCCCGGAGGACCAAGCCGTCGAAGTGGGCGCACGCATCACGATTTAAGCAATTGAACGAGGATAGCTTTTCTTATGATGCAGCTCCAAGGATCGTCCATTGGCGTCAATATGGATCCACGGAACGTCCGAGTAGGGTCAAACTGAGACAAAGAGCGTGAGCGTCTGAATGTCCGCTGTTCGTTGCCATTTGGACACTGCGCTCGATTGAAGGCTCACTCGCCAGCCCTGATTTGCGGCAGGACTTCGATTCGCATTGCGGCAACTTTGTCCGAACATGTCTTATTGGCCCACGAGCGATCTCAATAGCTTAGGGGACCCACCGACGGGGAACTTCGCTTCACACCTCAGTCACTGAGGACCCTCACATAGGTTGGCGAGAATTTCGCTAACGGCATGAAGAAGGAGTCCGCCACACCCAGCAGCGGACTCTTTTATGCTCTCAGCACAGCTGAATGCCAGACCTGGGTGAAACCTTGGAGCAGGCGTGATCTCGCCCGTCCCAAAGCCGAACAGGGACGAGAGCGACAGTCCTTCAGTCAGGGGCAGTCATGGAGCGCGCCTTCGCAGGCCGGAGCGGGCAGCTGCTCTTTCCAGTCGAGCAGCCGTGGAAGGACGGCTTCGTCCTGCATTGCCGGGAGCAAACGATTGAGCAGGCGCTTATCCGGAAGCTGGTGCGGCAGATCAGCAGACACCGGATGAGATCGGCGAGGACATCCAACTCCTGGTTCTCGTCATCACCACTGGGGAAGTCACGCCGGCGGCTGGCCTCCCAATGACTGCGAAAACCCAGCGGTCAAAACGAACCAAAAACCGAACCTAGTATCAGGACGGCAACAAGTGCGATAACGCAACTGACGATCACGGTCATCACCATGTCCAGATAGCTTTCACCGTGGGTCAGACCACTAATCTGAAGAAGCAGCAACACCGTGCCGTTGTGCGGAAGAGCGTCGAGGGTCCCGGCGCTCATTGTCGTGATCCGATGCATCAGTTCAGGGTCGATGTTGTGCTCACTGGCAAGGCGCATGAAGTCCCCGCCGAACGCATTGAGTACGATTGCCATTCCGCCGGACGCAGTACCGGTCAACCCCGCCAATACATTCATGGCGACGGACAGCGAGACCAGCGGCCCTCCCTGAATCGAGAATACCGCATCGCGAACCATCGCAAACGCAGGCAACGCGGCGACCACCGCGCCGAAGCCGACAAGACTGGCGATCATCAGCATCGGCAGGGCTGCGGAATTCGCACCGGCATCCAGACTTTCGCGGGGAGATGGCAGGCGTCGAAAGTTCACGAGGAGGACGGTCAGGTTTGCTGCTGCGAGAGCCACAATAACCGACCAGACGCCGCTCACGGCCCTGAAGGTCGTACCGCCCCACTGGGGCTCGGATAGGAACGAGAAGTCAAGTCGCGGGAATACGACAAGCGACATCAGGAAGTTCGTGACGATGACGACGACGAGCGGCAGCACGGCCAGGACGAACGGCGGCCCGTTCTCGGCCCGCTTGCCGTGCGGCAGCTCGGCCGGGTCGAAGTCGCCTGCCGGCGCCGCCTGCTCGCGAACCATCTCGTTGACGGCAGGATTGGTTCCCGCCTTGTCAACATAACCTTCGCCAGCCTTGCGCGCGGCCGCCTCGGCGCGGCCGAGCCACCACATGCCGAAGGCGAAGATGATAGCCGACGCGATGATGCTCAACCCGGGGGCCGCGAAGGTCGTCGTGCCGAAATATGGCATCGGAATGGCGTTATTGACCGAGGGGGTTCCCGGCATCACCGACATGGTGAACGTGAATGCACCGAGACCGATGGTCGCCGGCATCAACCGGGCCGGGAGGTCCGCGGCCTTGAACATCTCCCGCGCCATTGGAACCAGAACGAAGAATGCTACGAAGACGCTGACCCCTCCATAGGTAACGACGGCCGAGGCGAGCACGACCGCAAGCATTGTTCGACGCACTCCCAGTTGCTGGGTCAGGAAGCGCGCGATCGCAGCGATCGAACCGCTGTCGTCCATGAGCTTGCCGAACAGCCCACCGAGCAGGAACATCGGAAACCATTGCGCGACAAACCGTGCAGCCCCGCTCATGAATGTCTGCGTCCAGTGGGCAAGCAGCGGCTCACCAGAAATCAGGGCAGCCAGAAGTGCCGCTGCCGGGGCTACCATAAGGACGCTCCATCCCCGGTAGGCCAGCCACATGAGCAGCGCGAGTGCAACCAGTATCCCGATGAGACCCATGGGCAGACCTTCCTTCCAAGACCCGGGTGCAGCGGCTCAAGTGCCGCGATGCCCGAACTCCGGCCCCGCTACGGCCCGGAGCTCACCGAGTACAATTCCACTCACCGACACGACGGGCATTTCGACAGCCGAACCGTCTGCAATGACGAAGCATTTTGCTCGCCCGTCCGATGCATCGTAAGGGCAGCTACGACCGATGGACCGTCCACCATGCGGAACCACGGCCCAGTGAGCCAGCTGCCAGGGCACCTTGCTCAAAATTCGCCCTCTACCGGGTGATTGCCTCCGCATTTCGGAGAGGAGCGCTCACGGTGAGGATCGGGCCAACACGTGTCGTGGCGGGCCCATGGCCGCCTACAGGGCCATCGACAGAGAAGCGAGGCCAAACAGGCCAATGGCCGCTCCGCCACATCGCACGATGCGAAGGCCCAGTTGTCCGCCCGTGAAGCCAGCCAGCAGTGTTAGGCCGGCGCCCGTGCCGATCAGCAGAACCGTCCCCATCACGAAGCCCGCTGCGTAGCCGAGACCGGATGCTCCGGCGGGCATCTCAGCTCCATGGGCATAACCGTGGAAGATGGCAAACAAGGCAATGAGGCCTGCGCCCGTCAGGGATGACAGACGGGACGGATAGGCGACGGCGAGCCCCAATGCGACCAGGGAGCCGGCGATCCAGACCTCGAGGGACGGGAGGTCGAACCCGGTCATTCCGAGAGCGGCTGCTCCAACCATGACGGAAATGAATGTGAGCGGCAGCAGCCACAGGGCTCGCCCGCTCATCCACGCGGCCACCATGCCGACGGAAACCATGGCCAGGACATGATCGATCCCACTCACCGGATGAACTATGCCGTGCATGAATCCCGCCGTATCACCGTGCCCGGTATGCGCAAGCGTAGCGGTTGGAGCTAACATGACTGCCGAGGCTAGTGCCGCAATGATAGGACGGTTCATGGCATTCTCCTTCTCGCCCGAGGACAATCCTGGTCTCCGCTACCCGCGCCGGTGAGCCAACCGGGAAGCAGATGTACCGCGACAGATCTTGCTTCGGACCTCCGGCAAGCGAGCCGGTCCTGCACGGCGGGCACATCTTCCCCTCTCCCGGGACGACTGACCATTAGGAGAAACCCTTGGATCGCCTGGGGACAATACGGAGCCAGACGGATACGAATGCCGACCTTGTGGCGACTGCCGGCCCAGCCGGCATGACAGATACCCTCTGCTACCCTCTGCGCGCGCAGTGCAGCCTATCGTGCACGCGGAGTGCAGCCTACCGACCGTAATAGTTGAATTTTTCGGTGCTTCTCCGGACATTTCCGACACGGGTTCAGGGTTACACCCGATGGACGGATGGCTCCCACGGGATACTCTCTCGGCCAGCAGCGATCCCACGTCGTTGCCAGCCTATCGGACGATGGTCATCGAGCACCACTTGATCCAGCGTCCGTGACCTGAAGTCCAAGGCCTGGAGGAAGCGATGCAACTCACCCCGCGCGAGTTCGACAAACTCCTCATCTACATGGTGGCTGATGTGGCCTTGAAACGGAAAGCCAAGGGCCTGAAGCTCAATTATCCGGAGGCTGTCGCGGTCATATCCGCGGTTGCGCTCGACGGGGCCCGAGCTGGCAAGACGATTGAGGACGTGACCAGGGATGCCGGCGGGGCGTTGACCGCAGCCGATGTGATGGACGGCGTCCCCGATCTCATTCCCGTGGTACAGGTCGAAGCTATCTTCACCGACGGGAGTCGTCTCGTAACTGTGCACAGACCGATTCAATAACCACGATAGCTCGTTCAACGAGGAGGCGGCAGGATGGGTGGACCGAAGATAGGACCGGCCGTTGCTGCCGATGTGGACCCGACTGAATTCGACGTACCGGTTGGTGGTTACGTCTGCAGCCCTGCGCCGATCACCTTTGATGGCGACAGGGCGGTAACGACACTCAAGGTGCGCAATACCGGCGATCGTCCAATCCAGGTCGGATCGCATTTCCACTTTTTCGAGGTCAATCCTGCCCTGGAGTTCGATCGTCCCGCGGCGTTCGGTCTCCACCTCAACATTCCATCGTCCACCGCGACCCGCTTCGAGCCCGGCGACGAACGTGACGTGCAACTTGTTCCCTACGCCGGCAAGCGCGCCGTCTATGGGTTCAACAACCTTGTCGACGGCCCAACGGATGGCAAGGACGCTGCCGAACGCAAGTCGAAGGCTGTGACACTTGCGGAGCAACGGGGCTTCCGTTCGTCATCGCGAACGTCCTGATACGGCTTATCGGTCAAGATTTCGCGTCGATCTGCTTGCCTGGAGGCACCCATGCCAACCATCTCGCGACAAGAGTACGTCGGCCTATTCGGCCCGACAACCGGTGACCGCATCCGCCTGGGAGACACGGGCCTGTTCGTCGAGATCGAACGGGATCTCCGTGGCGGCTATGGCGATGAGCTCGTCTTCGGCGGCGGCAAGAGCATGCGTGAAGGCATGGGGATCGACAACCAGGTGACACGGCCCGGCGGGGCTCCCGACCTGGTGATCACCAACGTGACCATCATTGACGCGGTCCTGGGCGTGGTGAAGGCCGATGTCGGCGTGAAGGACGGCCGAATCTGCGCCATTGGCAAGTCCGGCAATCCCCAAACGATGGACCGCATCACGCCCGGCCTCGAGATCGGACTCGCCACCGATGCGATCTCCGGGTCTCATCTGATCCTGACGGCGGGCGGCATCGACTCGCACATTCATTTCATCAGCCCCCAACAGGCCCAGGCGGCCCTCTCGAACGGCACCACCACGTTGATCGGTGGCGGCACCGGCCCCTCGGACGGCTCAAATGCCACCACGGTCACCTCGGGTCCCGGGAATATAGCCATGATGCTGCGCGCGTTCGAGAACTGGCCGATCAATGTCGGCATCCTCGGCAAGGGCCATGGGCATGGCAAGGCCGCACTGATCGAGCAGATCGAGGCTGGCGCCGTCGGCTTTAAGTGCCACGAGGACTGGGGGACCACGCCGGCGGTACTGCGGTCGGCGCTCACGGTCGCGGACGAAATGGACATTCAGGTTTGCATTCACACGGACACGCTCAATGAGTCCGGATTCGTCGATGACTCGATTGAGGCGTTCGAGGGCCGCGCCGTGCATTCCTTCCATACCGAAGGATCGGGGGGCGGCCATGCCCCGGACATCATCAAGATCGCCGGCCTCCCCAACGTTTTGCCGTCCTCCACCAATCCCACGCTTCCCTACGGGATCAACTCGCAGGCAGAGCTCTACGACATGATCATGGTGTGCCACCACCTCAGCCCCGACATCCCGTCGGACGTGGCGTTCACCGAAAGCCGGATCCGGGCCGAGACCATCGCGGCGGAAAACGTTCTCCAGGACATGGGCGTCATATCGATGTTCTCGAGCGATTCGCAGGCTATGGGCCGGATCGGCGAGGTCTGGCTGCGGTGCATCCAGACGGCGGATGCGATGAAGACCCAGCGCGGCAAACTTCCCGAGGATGCGCCGGGCAATGACAACTACCGGGTCCTGCGTTATGTCGCCAAGATCACCATCAACCCGGCCATCACCCATGGCATTGCGGACATGCTCGGTTCCATCGAGGTCGGCAAGATTGCGGACCTCGTCCTCTGGGAGCCGGCATTCTTCGGGGCGAAGCCGAAGATGGTCATAAAGGGCGGGTTCATCAGCTGGGCGGTCATGGGAGACCCCAATGCATCCCTGCCCACACCGCAGCCGGTTTACTACCGACCGATGTTCGGCGCCTACGGCAATGCTCTGGCAGAAACCTGCATCACCTTCGTGTCCGGCGCCGCGCACGCCGCCGGCGTCAAGGAGCGGCTGGGACTCATGCGACAGGTTCATCCGGTCAAGAACGTGCGCAAGATCGGCAAACGCGACATGGTTCGCAATACCGGCACACCCAACATCGAAGTGAACCCGGAGACATTCGCCGTCACTGTCGACGGCGAGCACGCGACTGTGCAGCCATTGAAGTCAGTCTCCCTGAACCAGAAGTATTTCTTTAGCTGACAGGATTGTCGCATGGTCATCATCGAAACGGTCTTGGGCAATATCCGCGATCCGGAATGGGCTGCCCGTCTGAAGGATGCCGAATTCGACGTGCTGCAACTCGATCAATGGGAAGCGCAGAAGAGCCGATTCCGAAAAGCCACCAAAAGGGGATCGGTGCTGGCTGTCTCCCTCAGCCGGGACACCCATATCCGTGACGGCGACGTGATGCTTTGGGATCCCCAGGCATCCTTGGCCGTCATTGCCAGGATCGAGCTGCGTGATGTCATGATCGTGCATTTGGACAGCCTTATGCGCCTTGCCCCCGAGCTGGCCATGCGGACCTGCATCGAACTCGGCCACGCAATGGGCAACCAGCATTGGCCGGCCCTGGTCAAGGGTCATGTCGTCTACGTACCGCTGACGGTTGACCGGAAAGTGATGGATTCGGTCATGAGAACGCACGCCTTCGAGCACGTTCGATACGAATTCGCACCCGGAACCGAGGTCATTTCGTATCTCACGCCCCATGAGTCACGTCGGCTCTTCGGCGGGGCCGAAGGCCCGGTGCACTCGCACGTCCATGAACACGAACGATCGGCGCAGGCCCACCGAGAGCATCACCATGGCTGATGCCGTCACGCCAGGCCAGGTGTCAGCGCTCGCACACATGCTGCAATTCGGTGACTCGATGTTCCCGATCGGCGGATTCGCCTTCTCGTCCGGGCTGGAATCGGCCGTCCAGAAAGGCGTCGTCACCGATGCACCGACCCTGCTGGCGTTCACGCGAACGGCCGCGGAACAAGCGGCTCGCGGCGACGGGATCGCCTTGATCGCCGCCCATCGTGCGGCGATGTCAGGCGACGTCACCGAACTCATTTGCATCGATGAGGCGGTCTACGCCCGCAAGCTCTCGGATGAGGCACGGACCATGTCGGTGCGCATGGGCAGGAAGTTCACCGAGATGGGCGTGCATGTCCTGGGCGCTCCGCTGCTCCACGCGTGGCAGGATCGTATCCGGCAAGGACAGGGACCCGGATGTTACCCGGTTGCGCTGGCAATCAACTTTGCCGTCCAGGGCCTGTCCGAGCTTCATGCCTTTGCCGTGCACCAATATGGGGTCGCGGCGCCCATTCTCGGCGCGGCGCTGCGGCTGATGAAGGTGAGCCATCTCGATACGCAGAAGATCCTCTACGAACTGAGTGGAGAGATCGAGCCAGCCTACGAGCGAGCCTCCAGGGCGCGGCTGACGGACATGGCTGGCTACGCGCCTCTCATGGAGATCCTGGCCGCGGTCCACATCAAGGCGCACGTGCGCCTGTTCATGAACTGACGGGAGACGTGAATGACCAAGAAAATCACACGGATCGGCATCGGCGGCCCCGTCGGGTCGGGGAAGACCGCGATCGTGGAGGCCATCACCCCACGGCTGCTCGAGCGCGGCATCAAGGTTCTCATCATCACCAACGACGTGGTCACAACCGAGGACGCAAAGCACGTGCAGCGCTCCCTCAAGGGAGTCCTGTTGCAGGAACGTATCCTCGGCGTCGAGACCGGCGCATGTCCTCACACCGCCGTCCGCGAGGATCCGAGCATGAACCTTGCAGCCGTCGAGGACATGGAGGAGCGCTTTCCGGACAGCGACGTGATGTTGATCGAAAGCGGGGGCGACAACCTGACCCTCACCTTCTCGCCGGCGCTCGTCGACTACTTCATCTACGTCATCGACGTTGCGGCAGGGGACAAGATCCCGCGGAAGAACGGGCCCGGCATCACGCATTCCGACATCCTGATCATCAACAAGACCGATCTCGCCCCTTACGTCGGCGCGAGCCTTGACGTCATGCGGGACGACTCGGCACTGATGCGAGGCAGCAAGCCCTTCCTGTTCACCAACTGCAAGACCGAGGAGGGCATCCCGGAGTTGGTCGAGATGATCGAACGGGAATTCCTGTTCGACATCAATATGGCCGAGAGGACACCGGCATGATGGTGGCGGGCTCGCTGCCGTGGGCCGCCGCCGAAGCCCTGGGCGCCTCCGTTCCGGAACTGGCTGCGTTTCAGGACGAGCCGGCTCAGATGAAGAGCGGCACGGTCGGCAAGACGGGCTACCTGCGGCTCGGATTCGAGACCCGCGGCAGCCGGACCATCCTGGCTACCCTCGAGCGTCGTGTCCCGTATCTGGCCCAGCGTGCGCTGTACTGCGACCAGGAAATGCCGGGTCTGGCCACTGTATTTCTCATCACGACAACGGGTTGTCTCCTCCAGGGGGACAGGATGGCCCTGGACCTCGAGCTCCGTCATGGGGCCCAGGCTCACGTTACGTCACAATCGGCAACCAAGGTCCATGGGATGGACGCCAATTACGCGGTCCAGACCCAGACCATTACCCTGGCCGAGGACACCTATCTCGAGTTTGTTCCCGAGCCCATCATCCCTCATCGCCGTGCCCGCTTTGTCAGCAACACACAGGTCTGTGTCGCACCGTCGGCCACGCTGCTCCTGTCGGAGATCCTCCAGCCCGGCCGGAAGCATCATCATCCTGACGAATGTTTTGGCGCAACCGTGATCTCGCTATCGGTCGCGGCGGCGCGCCCTAATGGCCGCACGTTGTTCACGGAGAAGCTCGTGATCGAGCCTGAGCGATTTGCGATGCGGCAGATAGGCGTGATGAATACGTTTGATGTGTTCGGCAACGTGATCCTTTGCACGTCCAAGGACAAGGCGGAGCGCATCCTTGAGCGGGTGGAGGCCGACGTTCGAACGGCCGACGGAGTGGCATTCGGAACCTGCCGGCTGCCGAATGACGCTGGCCTGATCTACAAGGTGCTGGGCCAGGATACGGCCCAGGTGAAGGCAAAGGTGCGGGAGTTTTGGGGAATCGTGCGTAAGGAAGTCACTGGCGCGGAGCTCCCGCCTCCGTTCCTATGGCGATGAGGCGACTGACCTTGCCGCTGATCTTCCTTTGTGAGGACCAGAAGTTTCGTGGAGGTGGCGATGCAGAAGCTTCTGACGAACTGGGAAAGCCTGTGCACGTCGTCGGCCGCTTTGCGGTTCGTGGACGCCAACCTGCGTGGCATCGGGCAGGTGATGTTTCAGGACAATCCGCTGACCGGCCTTCTCTTCCTCGTCGCTATTGCCTGGGGCTCATACGCGGCTGGCGTGCCGCACGTGGCGATTGCGGGTGTGGTCGCCGTCGTCGTTGCAACTTTGACGGCTTATTGGCTTCGGCTCGACCGAGCGTCCATCGCGGCAGGACTCTATGGCTATAACGGAGTTCTTGTCGGGCTCGCCCTGGCGACGTTTCTCGCACCCGGGGCACTGCTCTGGGGCTACGTGGTGCTGGGAGCCGCGGTCTCGGTCGTCGCAACGTGTGGGATTGCTAACGCGCTGAAGCCCTGGGGTGCCTCCGCCCTGACCTTTCCATTCGTTGTCGTCACATGGCTGCTACTGCTGGCGACCTACGGCTTCTCCGGGCTGACGGGAACGGCGCTCCCAACCGGCAGTGTTGTCGTTCCCTTCCAATCCTACGAGGCCAGCCCGCTCCACGTGATCGATCTTGCCGGAGGAGTCCTCCTGAGCATTTCGCAGGTCTTCCTGAAGGCCAGCGGTGTGGCGGCATTGATTTTTCTCATCGGTCTCGCGGTGAATTCACTTGCCGCAGCTGCGTTCGCACTCGCGGGCGCAATTCTGGCGGTTCTAACAGCCCACGTCCTAGGCGCTGAGAGTAACCTGATTACGGGTGGGCTTCTGGGCTTTAGTCCGGTCCTGACGGCGATCGCGCTCGGGACAGTCCTGTATCGGCCGAGTGGTCGCACCGCCGCGTATGCTGCGGTGGGGACTGTGTTCACGGTTATCGCACAGTCGGCCCTGAACGTCGCCCTGATGCCATTGGCCATCCCGGCACTGACGGCCCCCTTCGTGCTCGTGACATGGCTGTTCTTCCTGCCGCGGAGCTGTGTTGAGTCACCGTCATCGACCGTCCCCGGTGCTATCGACGCCAGCCCGCCATGACGTGGCTGTTTCGCTTCGGTGCGGATGGTCGTTCCATACCGAGAAAGCGCAGAATGAACACCGAGCCGTCCTGGGCGGCGTGCGCGCCCACTCGCCGCGGGCACCTCGGGAGGGTCTAGCCGACGATCGGGAGGTCGAAGTCCGCACACGAGCGCGCCGCTCGCGGAACAACCCGAGGGCACCTGACAAAGGACTGATTTTCCCACGGGATCTCAGGCCATCCCCGGCTTCGGTTCGGGGTTAGACCCGATACCCCTGTCGTCCGGATGCGGTACTCTTGCGGCTTGTCGCGACCGTCTGGGTCGCCGCGCGAGGAGGACAGCCATGGCTGAACTGGTGGTCGTCGGGTTCGACAACCCGCAAGACGCGGACCGGGTCCTGACGGAGCTGACCCGCCTGAAGAAGGAATACCTCATCGACCTGGAGGACGCGGTGGTCGCGATCCGTGACGCGGGCGGCGTGGTCCGGATCAAGCAGAGTGTCAACCTGGTGACCCTCGGTGCTGCCGGGGGCGGCCTACGTGGAGCCCTGTGGGGCAGCCTGATCGGTCTGCTGTTCCTCAACCCGCTCGCAGGGTTTGCCATCGGCGGCGCCGTCGGCGCGGGCTCGGGCGCCCTGTCCGGGAGCATGATCGATTACGGCATCAACGACGACTTCATCAAGTCGATCGGCGATACGCTCAAGCCCGACACCTCGGCCCTGTTCCTCTTGGTTCGCAAGTCACAGCCCGAGAAGGTCCTGGCCGAGCTGTCGGGGTTCAAGGGACACGTGATCCGCTCCTCGCTGTCGCCGGAGCAGGAAGCGAAGCTCCAGGCCGCCCTCTCGCGGGCACACCCGCCGAGCCCAAGCGACGGCGTCGAGGCCGCCGGCACCATGGCGCCACAGCCGACCTGACGCGGCGCACCACGCGGGAAAGGAGATCGACATGCTGTCCAGACGTTCCCTTCTGGCGGGATTGCTCGGCGCGGTGGTGGCCATCCCGCTCGGCACGATCGCATCGACGGACGCGGAAGCCCAGCCGCGGCCCGACCGTCGTCCTCAAAGGCCAAGGCCCAGCCGGCCTCCGCCGCCGCGCCGGCGGGAGCGGCGGCCTCGGCCTCGTCCCGGCTTCGTCTGGGTGCCGGGCCGCTGGGTCTGGAGCGCCCGCCGCGGACGCTGGGTCTGGGTGTCAGGCCATTGGGCCCGCCGCAGGGGCCGCTGGTAGACACCCGCGGGAGCCGGGGCACGACATTGGACAGGCCAGGGAGGTTACGATGAGGAAAACCGTCGCCGCCATCGCAGCCGCCATGGCAGTCCAAACAGCCCCGGTGCATGCGGACCGGGTTGCGGAATTCGACCAGGCGCTTCGGGCGCTGTTCGACAGGATCGATACGAACGGTGACGGCCTGATCAAGGATCCCGAGATCAGGCTCTACGCCGACCGGACCTTCACCGTGCTGGATACCAACGGCGACCGGAGGCTCTCGCACGCGGAGTTCCGGCGTTTCGACTTCGGCCTGCGCCCGCTGGCCGAACGTCATGACCGGCTGAAGCTCTACTCCGATGCCCGCGAACGGATCTGGGCCCGCTGGCGCCTGCCACGACGGACGGTGATGACCAAGCCGGGCTTCCGCCAGGCCATGCGCGGCGAGTTCCTCCTGGTGGCCCGTGGCCCCTTCGGCGTCAGTTTTGCAGAGTTCAGCCGGGTGCGCTTCGTTCAGGACCTAACGGTGGCCTTCAGGTGATGCTGCGCCGCTAGGCAGATCCGGTCTTCCGAGAAAAGGCATAACCGAGCCATGCGGTACCGTGCACGATGAGATCGATCCCCAGCAGCAGCCCGAAGATCCAGAGCCCGGCCTTCGGGAACTCGGCCAGGACAACGAGGCCCGCCACGACGCCGAAGGCGCCTGATAGCAGCATTACCCAACCGCTCTCCCGCCGGCGGCTCCATCCGAGCAGAATCCTGGCGATGCCTGACAGCAGAAGCAGCAGGCCGAGCCCATAGGTGAGCAGCAGTGCGCCCGAACGGGCGGACCGTGCGACACCAGAGGCTACGACCATCTCGCCCGAACTGGCCCCGCCGAGGAGAACGATGCCGACAGCCACGTAGAGGAGGCCAAGGAGCATCTGCCAGGCGAAGCCGCCCCAACCCCTCGTCCATACGGCATGGAGGATCTCGAAGGCGCCGACGGCGATCGCAGCGGCCCCGATGAAGGCCGAACTGACGAGGGAGGCAAACGCGACGTCGGCCAGAACGGCAAGTCCCGCTAGGATCATGGCGGCACTCAGCAACAGACGAACCCAACCGGCAGGTCTCATCGGGGAGCCCTTCGCAGGGTCGGGAACGGAATCACGGATCGTCATGACGTCCTCCTCGACCGATGATGTCGGCCGCGCCGAGCAATTCGAATCCGGGCAGGATGCGGCCCCATCACTCTCCCGACACAGGTTCCGGGGCCGGCACGTCGGTGCGGGAGCCGAACAGCCGTGCCTTGATGCGTTCGCGGGCGGTCTGGACCATCACGTAGAGAACCGGGATCAGCACCAGGCCGACGACAGTCCCGACCAGGAGCCCGCCGAACAGCGTCATGCCGATGGAGCGGCGGCTGCCCGCCCCGGCGCCGGTGGCGACCACGAGCGGGATCACGCCCAGGATCGATGCGCAGGCCGTCATGAGGACCGGACGGTAGCGCTGGCTGGTGCCTTCGGCGGCCGCCTCGCGGATGCCCATGCCATCCTCTCGCCGGGCCTTGGCGAACTCGACGATCAGGATCGCGTTCTTGGCCGCAAGGCCGATGAGCAGGACGAGGCCGATCTGGGCGTAGATGTCGATGGCAATGCCTGTGAGGGCCAGGCTTGCGAGCGCCCCCAGAACCGCCACCGACACCGACAGCATGACCGCGCCCGGCACGCTCCAGCTCTCGTATTGGGCTACCAGGAACAGGTAGGTGAAGACGATGCCCATGAAGAGGACGATCGCGGTCTGGTTGCCGGCTTGCCGCTCCTGCAAGGCCAGTCCCGTCCACTCGAACCCAAAGCCTTCGGGCAGCGTCTCCTGCGCCACCGCCTCCATTGTGGTAAGCGCCTGTCCGGTACTCGTTCCCGGGGCTGCCTGGCCGTTGATGGAGGCTGCGGAAAACAGGTTGTAGCGGCTGAGCGCGTTTGGGCCGAAAGAGGTTGACGCTGTCACCAACGATTGCAGCGGCACGAGCTGGCCGCCCTGACTCCGAACGTGCAGGCGCTGGATGTCCTCGACGCGGCCCCGGAATTCCGGCTCGTCCTGGATGCGGACCTGGAACACGCGCGAGAAGATGTTGAAGTCGTCGACGTAGGCCGAGCCGAGATGCGCCTGCAACGTCGCGAAGATGGCGGCCGGCGATACGCCGAGAAGCTCCGCCCGCTTGCGGTCGATGTCGAGGTAAACCTGGGGCACGTCCGCCGTGAAGGTACTGAACACGCCCGTCAGGCCCGGTGTCTGGTTGGCCTTGAAGATCAAGGCCCGCATGGCCTCGGCGAGATCCTCCGGGCTCTGCCCGGCGCGCGCCTGGAGGCGAAGGTCGAAGCCACCTGTCGTGCCAAGACCGGGAATTGCCGGCGGGTTGAACGGCACGATGGTGGCGGCGGGAATCCCGGCGAACTGCGTGCGCAGGTGAGCCAGGATGCCGTCGATCCCCTCGGCTCGTCCGGTGCGTTCGCCCCACGGCTTGAGGGCCGCGATCACCATGCCGGCCTCGGCACCGCCGCCGCCGATCAGGCTGCTGCCCGCGATGCCGATGACGTTGGCGACGCCAGGCGTCGCGCGCACGATCCCGGTGATTTCGGAGAGAGCGGCTTCCGTGCGTTCGAGGGAGGCGGCGTTCGGCAACTGCACGTTCACGAAGAGATAGCCCAGATCCTCAGAGGGGATGAACCCGGTCGGCAGCAGCCGGAACAGTCCGTAGATGCCGCCGAAAATCGCGACCAGCACCACCGAAGCAAGCATCAGCTGCCGGCCGAACCGAGCCAGCAGACCGAGATACCAGCCGCGGGAGGTGTCCAGCGCCCGGTTGAAAGCGCCGAACACCCGCCCGCGATTCTCCGTGGACGGGCGCAGCAGCAGGGCACACAGCGCCGGGCTCAACGTGAGGGCATTGATCGTTGAGAACGTGATCGTGACGAGGATCGTGACGGCAAACTGCCGGTAGAGTTGGCCCGTGATCCCGGCCAGGAACCCAATGGGCACGAACAGCGCCGCGAGCACCAGCGTGGTGGCGACGATCGGCCCGGTGACCTGCCGCATCGTGCGCCGGGTTGCCTCGACGACGTCGACCCTCTCCTCCTTCATCACGCGCTGGACGTTCTCGACCACGATGATGGCATCGTCCACCACGAGGCTGATGGCAAGCACGATGGCGAACAGGGTGACGGTGTTGGCAGAGTAGCCCAGCAGGTACAGCACGGCGAAGCCGCCGACGAGCGAGACCGGGATCGTCAGGGTCGGGATCAGCGTCGCCCGCCAGTCCTGGAGGAAAAGGTACGTGACCAGGATCACCAGCACGAAGGTGATCATCAGGGTGACGATGATCTCGCGGATCGTCTCGCTCACGAAGTCCGTGGTATCGAACACGACCGTGTAGGCGAGGTCTTCCGGGAACTGTGTCGAGAGGCGCTGGATCTCTTCCTGCACGGCCCTGGAGACCGCCAGCGCGTTGGCCTCCGGCGACTGGTACACGACCACCGTCGCACTCGGCTGCCCGTTGAACCTGGAGGTGGAATCATAGGACTGCGCCCCGAGTTCGAGCCGGGCCACGTCGCGCAGGCGGACGATCGCGCCATCGGCATTCGTGCGCACGACGATGTTACCGAACTCCTCCGGGCTGGCCAGTCGCCCGCGGGCCATGACCGTCATCTGGAGCTGCTGCCCTGGCTGTGCCGGCGCCGAGCCGATCAGGCCTGCCGAGGCCTGGGCGTTCTGGGCCCGGATCGCCGCCGTCAGATCGGAGGCCGTGATGCCGAGGGCCTGCATGCGGTCTGGGTTCATCCACACCCGCATGCTGTAGACGGGTCCGAAGATGCCGGCCTCGCCGACACCAGCGACACGGGCAAGCGCATCACGCACATTGATGGAGGCGTAGTTGCTGATGAAGATCTCGTCGCGCGTGCCCTTCGGGGAATAGATCGCCACGCCCATCAGCATGCTGGTTGAACGGCTGCGCACCGAGACCCCGGTTTGCGTGACCGCGGGCGGCAGCCGCGGCGTAGCGAGCGCGACGCGGTTCTGCACGTTCACCTGGGCGATGGCCGGATCGGTTCCGACAGCAAATGTGACCGTGAGCGAATAGCCGCCGTTGTTGGTGCTCGAGGACGACATGTAGATCATGTCCTCGACCCCGTTGACCTGGTCCTCGATGGGCGCTCCGATGCTGTCCATGACGACCTCGGCATTGGCGCCCGGGTAGGCTGCCGTGACCTGAACCTCCGGTGGCGTGATCGGCGGGAACTGCGCCACCGGAATCTGCGTCAGGGCCAGCAACCCGGCCAGCGTCATCACGACCGCGATCACCATTGCGAAGCGCGGACGGTCGATGAACAGGGACGAGATCATCGGGACGCCGCTCCCGTGCTTGGAGCGGGCACGCCGCCTTGCGCCGGCACGACCCGAACGGCGGCGCCGGGTCGGGCGTTCTGGAAGCCCTGCACGATCACGTTCTCGCCACCCTTGAGCCCCTCCTCCACGGTCCAGTTCTGTCCGAGCTGCGTGCCCGTCCGAATGCGCCGCACGGCCACCTTGTCGCCATCCTCCAGGATCAGGACGAAGCGCCCCTCACGGTCGAGCTGCACGGCCCCGACCGGAACGACGGGCCGGCGCTGGGGAGCCGAGGGGCGGATGACGACGGTCACGAACTGACCCGGCACCAGCAGGGCATCCGGGTTCGGGAAGCGGGCCCTGACCGGAAGCGTTCCGGTCGCCGGATCGATCTCGTTGCCGGCAAACTCGATCTCGCCCTTGGCCGGGTAGTCCCGTCCGTTCGACAGCCTCAGGGTCGGGACGAATCCCGTGGCGAGTTCTTCCTTGCTTGCGTCGCCTGCTGCTCCCCTGAAGTCGAGGATGACGCGGTCGCTGACGGAAAACACCACCCGGATCGGATCGACCTGCACCACGCGTGCCAGCGGTCCTGACGACGGACCGACGAAGCTTCCCACGGCGAAGGCGGCGGCGCCGATCCGTCCGGCGATCGGCGCCTTGATCCTTGTGTAGCCGAGATTCAGGTCGGCCTGCCGCACGCTTGCCTCGGCGGCCATCACGTTGGCCTGGGCCGTATCGCGGGCCGCCTGGATCTCCTCGAGAGCAGCCTGCGAGACGGCCTGGGTCCGGCGCAGTTCCTGGTTGCGTTGCAGCCGTCCCTCGGCGTCGCGCAGTGCCGCCTCCGCCCCGGCGAGGCCCGCGCGGGCAGCCGCAAGCGCTGCCTCGTAGGCGCCCTCCTCGAGGATGAAAAGATCCTGTCCCTGGCGAACGGCCTGCCCTTCGGCGAACGGCCGTTGCTCGACGAAGCCCTCGACCCGTGCCCGAATGTCGACAGCGTTCATCGCCTCGACCCGCCCGATGAACTCCGACGAGGGCGATACGTCCTCGACCAGCACGGGCATCACGCCGACTGCAGGCAGCGGCGCCTGGGCGAGCGCCGGACCGCCGATCGCCATCGCGACCAGTCCGCCGATCAGGCCGGTTGGTCGAGCCTGCCGGCCAGGAAGCGCAACAGGAGCGCGAGCAGGGCACAGATCATGCTGCCGATCAGGTCCGCGGAGACCGTCATCGGGACATTCGCCAGGCCCAGGGCCGTCGCGATCGCGAGGATTACCATCAGCACGGCGGCGCCGAGCAGGATCCAGCTCAGGCCATACAGCAGGAGAGCCGAGATGTTGATCCCTATGCGAATGCGCATGTTTCGCTCCCATCACGATCGACCTGCTCCCTCTGCGGCGGATCCCTTGCTTGGCGGCGCACCACGGCCACGCGGTCCCTCGCCGGCCGCGTGGCCCCGCACGAGAGTACCGCTGGCGGGTCACGACACCATCGGGTGTAACCCCCGTCGGGCGCGGGGATTGTCCTGAGGACGTGTTGAAAAATGCAGCCTTCGCCGACCGTCATGCCGCGTTCTCCCCGCGATCTGCCGTCCGTCCGCCATCCGCGGCCTTCCGCACCTGTCCGCCGGAGGCTGGTTGAAACCAATCCGCTTGGGGCCTCGCACCCGACGATCCCAGGGTTTCCCCCAATATCCGAACACGCAGCAATGGCGGAACCTGTCGGCATCCGCGACGCATCGCGGGTCCGCGTTCCGTAACCGAGAAGGGAAGGTCCGATGAGGAAAATCACGACAGTCATCGCCGCCGCTGCGCTCACGCTCTCCGTCGCGGCGTGCGAAACCCCGGGCGAGCGTGCGGTCGGCGGGGCCGCAGTCGGCGGCCTCGCGGGCGCCGCGATCGGCGGTGCGGCAACGGGCCGGGTTGGCGGTGCCTTGGCCGGAGGAGCGATCGGTGCGGCGGGCGGCGCCATCGTCGGCAGCGCGACCGCCCCGCGCAACCAGTGCCCCTACGGCACTTATCGCGACCGCTTCGGCAACATCTTCTGCCGCTGAGTACCGGGAGGGCCGGAACGGGGAGAAATTCCCCGTCCGCTACGGCCCTCCTGAGAACCAGTCATTGCAAGAGCCACTCCAACGTCGACCTGGCGGGTATTGCTCATGGCCCGCCATGGTTTGTGCACGTGGTCGTCCACGGCCTGGGGCGGGATGCATTCCGATCAGGTCGCCGAGGAATGTATTCGCCCTTGCTTGTGCCCATATTAACTTAGGTTTAACCTTCGAGATCGGTGGCCAACCAACCGATGCCGTGTTTCCGAACGGCATCGGGTGGTCGAAGTCATCAGGGATTGAGAGATTGTTCCTTCCATCAAGGGAAGCTTCCCGCAGGAAGCATCGTCCCGCTCCGGTGGAGATCTCCGGCCCGGTACGGTTTGGTAAGCCCGTCAGCGTGCCCGAAACACGATCTAGGCTGGAGGCGACATGTTCTCCTCGGTGGATCTCAGGCTCCCGACGCTCGGAGCCACCGACCGCAGCGGGACTCACCGATCGATCATTCTCATTGCCGCGTCCACGATCGGCCTCTCCCTCCTGACCATGTGGACGACCCTGTTCTGGCATGCCTATGGGGCCCGGCACGAAATCGCGCATCACGGCTTAGTAGCGGCTATCGCGGCGACCAACGCGGTCGAGCGCGAGGTGCAAGCCATGGGGTATCTCCTCAAGGGGCTCTCGCGCTCGCCGCTGCTCCAGACGGACAATCTCGAGGGGTTCCATCGCCAGCTCCAGGCGACACCCCGGCCGGACGGGGCCTGGTTTACACTTTGGGACCGTGACAGGGTGCTGCTCAGGAGCACGGACCCCTTTGGGTCGGACCTCCCCCGCATCGATGAGCTTCCCGGCGTCCGTGATCGCCTTGAGGTGGCCCGTACCGCAGGACTCAGCGTGTCGGACCGCATATACTCCCCGTTTGCGAAGCGGTGGATCGTCGCGATCAGCCTTAGGCTGGGCGACGCAAGCGGCAAAATGAACCGAGCCCTGTCGCTTCTCGTGCCGGAAGAGCACCTCAATCAGGCCGTCCGGAACGCCGTCCGGCCGACCCAGTGGGGGACGGTCCTGCTCGACCGCAAGTTCCAGCAGCTCGTCACCGGTGCGGCCCTTTCGGGCGCTGCCCTGTTGCCTGAGCCGGCCACACTGTTTTCCGGCGGCAGCGGCCAGGTCGAGGCCGTGGGAGGCTATCTCACCACCTTCGAACGGTCACCAGAGACAGGGTATACGGCCGTTTCCGTCCTCCCCACCGCCGTGTCCAATGCGCCCCTCCTCAGTGCGCTCTACCAATCGTCGCTCGCCAGCCTCGCCCTCATCCTGATCGGTGGCATCGCCGTCCGGGCCCTGCTCCGGAACGTCGGCCCGGTTGACTCCCTGAAGCTCACGGCCGCGGCGACGGGAAGCGAGCTCCTGGCCGCCAACGCGCGGATGGGCAACATCCTCGAGAGCATCACGGACTGCTATTTCACGCTCGATCGATCCTACCGGATCACGGACGCCAACTCGGCGACCCTGCGCTGGTTTGGCCGACGGCGCAGAGAGTTCATCGGGCTCTCCTATCTCGACCTGGTGGAGCGCAACGCCGCCTGCGCCCAGGCTGTGATGCAGGCACTCGAGCACAGCAAGGCGTTCGGCGGCGAAGTCCCCTCCTTCATGCGCCCCGATCGCTTCATCGACCTGCGCGCGTTCCCATCGGCCCAGGGCGCCAGCGTCTATTTCAGCGACGTCACCGACCGGGTCCTCGCCCATCGCGCCGTAATCGAGGAGCGCGAGCTTCTGCAATCGTCGCTCGACGCCCTCACCAAGCAGATCGCCATCCTCGATGAGCACGGCCGCATCATCGCCGTGAACCAGGCCTGGCGCCGTTTCATCGGTTCCACAGGGCCAGGCTTCCCCGCGCAGGGCGTCGGATGCCGATACCTCGATGTCGCCGTCGCCGGCGAGAGGTGGCTCAGCGCGACGGAGGAGGTGATTGCGGGCTCCCGCTCCAGCTGCCAAGGCCTCTTCCGGATCTCTCCTGCCGGCGACGACCGCTGGTTCACGATCCGGGCGCGCCGCTTCCGGATCGGGGACAAGGCCCGCATCCTCGTCTCCCATGAGGACGTCACGGAACTGATGGCCGCCCGGGCCGCGGTCAGCGAGCTGTCGGAGCGCCTGCTATCGCTCCAGGAAGAGGAACGCCAGCGCATCGCGTCGGAACTCCACGACTCCACGACACAGTACCTGGTCGCCGTCGGGCTCAACCTGATGAAGGTCGAGCGGCTGTTGCCGCAGCGGGATGGGCAACGGCTTCTCGGCGAGATCGACCATCTGCTGGAGGAGGCGCTCAAGGAGCTGCGCCTGTTCACCTACCTGCTTCATCCGGCCAGCCTCGAGGAGAGCGGCTTCAGGGAGGCGGTTCAGGCCTTTGCCGACGGCTTCTCCGACCGCACCGGCCTGGAGGTCACGTGTAGGATCGACGAGGGTGCGGACGAACTGCGGGTCGAGGTCCGCCGGGCCCTGTTCCGGACCGTCCAGGAGGCCTTGTCAAACGTCCACCGCCATGCCGGCGCCACGAGGGTCGTCGTCGATGTGCATACCACACCGGGGGAGGTCTTCCTGTGCGTCGCCGACGACGGACATGGGATGCAGGCGAAGCCTGCTGCATCAAAGACCGGCAAGCCCACCCTCGGCGTGGGCATACCGGGCATGCGCATTCGCCTGCACCAGTTCGGCGGCACCCTCAGGATCCGCACGGGAAGCACCGGGACGGTGGTCCGCGCCCGCGTTCCCCGCAACCTCGAGAACCTGGAAAACCTGGAGGCCATGGTCCCCAGACCGGCGTCCGTCCCCCGCGCTGCACTCCATGCGCCTGCGGAGTCATCCCGCTGGATTTCAGGGTTTCACCGGAGTGCCACCACCGAGCCTTCCGGCGTATGAATGAGGATCGCGCCGAATGACACGGTCCTCGACCATGACCCGCATCCTGATTGCCGACGACCATGATGTCGTCCGCTCCGGCCTTCACGCCATCCTGAGCAGCCAGCCTGGCTGGGAGGTGGTCGCCGAGGCCGAGGACGGAAAGCAGGCGGTGGAGCTGGCCGCCTCGACCCTGCCGGATGTCGCCATCCTCGACTACCAGCTCCCGCTCATGAACGGCGTCGATGCGACCCGCGAGATCCGGGCTTTCCAACCCGAGACAGAGGTGCTCATCTTCACCATGCACGAGAGCGAGCCGCTGGTCCGGGAACTCCTCGAGGCGGGCGCCCGGGGCTACCTGCTCAAGTCGGACGCACGGCGCTTCCTGATCGCGGCGGTCGCAACCCTGGCCCGGCACCAGCCGTTCTTCACCGGGCGCGTGTCGGAGGCCTTGTTGGCGGCCTACCTGGCGAGGGGAACTGCGCCGGGCGACGCACTATCGCCCCGTGAGCGCGTCGTGGTGCAGCTCATCGCGGAAGGGCGCACGAACAAGGAGGCGGCGCAGCTTCTCGCCATCAACCTGAAGACTGTGGAGACCCACCGCGCCGCCGCCATGCGCAAGATCAACGCGCATTCCGCCGCCGACCTGGTCCGCTACGCTATCCGCAACAAGTTGGTCGAGCCCTAGGTTGCTCGTCGGGCTGGCCCAGCCCGACGAGCAGCGGGCGGACGTTCCACGGCAACCGGAGGAATGCCGGCCATGAGGTTACACGCCATCATGACGACGGGTGGTTTCACCGGCTCCGCCCGCCTGATCGCGGGACGGACCCCGTCCCGCTGCGTCAAGGGGCCGGCATGACGGAAGAAACCTCCCTGCCCGGCCGGATCCAGGAGCCATCCTATCTCGACGCGATTTCGCCGATCGTGGCCCTTGCCGTGCTGATCGGGGGAGCGATGGCCTTGTTCGGGCTCGACGCGACCGAGGGACCGTTGCAGGTGGCATTGATCCTCGCTGCCATGGTCGCCGCGCTCATCGGGCTCTGGAACGGCCATCGGTGGGAGGACGTCGAGGCCGTGGGACGCAGGGGCATGGCCTCGATGGTCGGCGTCACCTACATCCTGCTCGCGACGGGCGCCCTCATCGGAACCTGGAACCTGTCGGGCACGATCCCCACTCTGGTGTTCTACGGTCTCCGGCTCTTCCATCCCGATTGGTTCTACCTTGCCGCGGCCGTCGGTTGCGCCGTCCTCGCCTTCGGCATCGGCAGCACCTGGGCCACGGCCGGGACCATCGGGGTGGGGCTGATGGGATTGGCCACCCTCGTCGGTGTCTCGCCCGTGATCACGGCTGGTGCCGTCATCTCGGGGACTTTCTTCGGGGCCAAGCTCTCCCCGCTTTCGCCCAGCACCGTCCTGGTCGCCGAACTCACCGGGAACACCGTGCACACCCACCTCCGCCACCAAGTCAAGACGTCGGCCCCCACGTTCATCCTCGCCGCCATGATCTTCGCGATCCTTGGCCTGACCGACGGTACCGACGGGGCCGGCGATGCCGTCATCGCCTCGGAGCTGGCGGCCCTCGACACCCTGTTCAGGATCACGCCACTCAACCTGTTGCCCCTCTTGGTCCTGTTCACCCTGTCCGCCGTCGGTGTTCCGGCCTCCCTGGCGATCATGGCCGCCGCGTTGTTTGCGGGACTGCTGGCGCCGTTCCTGCAACCCGACGCCGTCCTGCGCTTCGTCGGCGTGGCCGACCTCGGCACTTCGGCCGCCTTCCTCAAGGGCGTCTGGCAGGCCATGGCGACCGGGTACCATGCCAACTCAGGCATTCCCGTCGTTGACAGCCTGCTGACGCGCGGCGGCATGGACAGCATGCTCATGACCATCTGGCTGATCCTGGGCGCACTGGTCTACGGAAGCCTGCTCCAGGAATTCGGCCTGCTCTCCAAGCTCGTGATGCCGATGATCCGGTGGGCCCGTACGCCGGGACAGCTCACTATCGCCGTGGCGGTTACCGCATTCGGGCTCAATATCGTCGTCGGCGACCGGTACGTAGCCGTGATCCTGCCGGCGCGGCTGTTCCGCGAGGAGTTCGAGAGACGCGGTCTTCCGGCCACGGGCCTGTCGCATACTATCGCGGATGCCGGAACGGTCACGTCGCCGCTCGTGCCCTGGAACTCGTGCGGCGCATACATGGCAGCCGTGCTCGGGATTCCCACCCTGCTCTACCTGCCGTTCTGCTTCTTCAATATCGCAAGTCCCCTGCTGACGCTGGCCCTCGCCTTCAGGCCCGCGCGGCACCACTAGGCAGGTCGGACGCAGGGCAACCCAGCCTGGCATCCGGCGAAGCGGGGCTCCCGATCGCCGCGAACCTCGCCCAGCCGCCCTCCTCGGCGACCTGAGCCTGTCGCCGCACGGTCGTTCGACGGCGTGCATCACACCGCCCGGGTGATGATCGAGAACAGGACCATGAACGGCGACATCGAAAGCACGCTGCCGGACAGGCGCGGCTGGACATACCTGCCGACCAGCGACTGGGTCACGTTGGGGCCGGCAAGAACGCCAGGTTTGCTTGCCAACTCTCGAACTCCAGCATTGCGAGCAGAGTCGGGAACAGGGTGGCAATGATGGGACCGATGAATGGGATGTCATTGAGCGCGAAGGCGATTGCACCCCGCTCCTGCGCCAGCAGTCATCCGAACAGGGTCGCGAGGGGCCGAACGAGGGCTCCGGTCAGGATTCGTGCCCGCGGCCTCTCAGGCGTCATGCTTCCCGATCTCAGGGTTCGCCCCAATAGGCAGGCGGCCGGACGGGGACAAGACTGGCCTTGGTTCCGGCATCGCCCAGGAGACGCCGCATGCCCCTTTGGAAATGGAAATCCACCCTTTGCTCAGGGGTGCTCGCAGGCACCCTCTTCACCGCAGGCTGTCCGGCGATAATCACTCCGGCCCTCGCCCAGGGATCACCTGTTCCGACCGACTTCACGGCCATCGTGCGCGCGAAGATGCCGACGGTCGTCGCCATCACGACCAGGCAGCGGGTCCAGGAACGGGAGGCTGTTCCGTCCCTGCCGGAGGACCTGCCGTTCCGCGAGTTCTTCCGCCGTTACTTCGAGCAGCGAATGGACCCGCGGCAGCAGCCGCGGCAGTCCCTCGGGTCGGGTTTCGTGATCAGCCCGGATGGCCATGTGGTGACCAACGATCACGTCATCGGCGATGCCGAGGAGATCCAAGTCGTGTTCGGGACCAGCACCCGCGTTCCGGCCCGTCTCGTCGGCCGCGATCCGGCCACGGACCTCGCGGTGCTGAAGGTCGATCCGCCCTCCGGGACCGCGGTCACTTCGTGGGGAGACTCCGATGCGGCCGAGCCCGGCTCGTGGGCGATCGCTATCGGCAGCCCCTTCGGACTCGGGGGCACGGTCACGGTCGGCGTGATCTCGGCGCAATCGCGCGACATCCGATCCGGGCCATACGATGACTATCTCCAGACTGACGCCTCAATCAACCGCGGCAATTCTGGCGGCCCGCTGTTCAACGCCCGCGGCGAGGTGATCGGCGTCAACACGGCGATCTTCTCGCCCACCGGCGGCAATGTCGGCATCGGTTTCGCAGTGCCGTCCCGTGTCGCCAGGAGCGTCACAGACCAGTTGATCCGGACCGGACGTGTCGAGCGCGGTCACATCGGGGTGAGCTTGCAGGAAATCACCCCCGCGATCGCGCAGGCGCTGGGCCGGCCGGACGAGACGGGCGTAATCGTCGCGGCGGTGGAGCCCGGCGGCCCGGCCGCGCGGGCGGGACTCCGCGTCGGCGACGTGATCACCGACTTCAACGGCAAGCCGGTCGAGAGCGGACGCGACCTGTCGCGGGCGGTCGCGGCGGCGAAGCCCGGCACCGAGTCCCGGATCACCATCTTCGGCGACGGGCAGAAGAAGGAGCTGAGCATGACCATTGGGTCGCGGCCGGACGAGCAGTCGCAGCAGGCCGCGCTCGAGGGCCCGAGCGGCGGTGGCAGGCGCCTCGGCGTGACCCTGGCTCCGGTGCCGGACACAGCCCGCGGCCGGCTCGGCCTCGAGCCGGGAACGTCCGGTCTCCTGATCCAGCAGGTCGAGCCCGGCAGCCCCGCGGCCGAGACCGGGCTGCGGCAGGGAGACGTCATTGTCTCGGCCAACAACCAGGCCGTGACCGCTCCCGCCGACCTGGCGAATGCGTGGGCCGAGGCTCAGCGGCAGAACAGGCCGGTCCTGCTGCGGGTCAGTCGCGACGGACAGTCGCTGTTCGTGGCGGTAAAGGGATGACGGCGTGGTGAGCGTTCGCCGCGTGCCTCGTCCCAGGCGCCATTCACGCAGCGTCCGAGGTCGCTCACGGGCCATGGGGCATGGCGCCCGTGATCCCTGCGAGGCCCTCCGTCAATGATGTCTCCGGCCACGACCCGCATCCTGATCGCAGATGACCACGACGAGGTCCGGTCCAACCTTCGCGCGATCCTCGGGGCGCAGCCGGGGTGGGAGATCGTGGCGGAAGCCGCCGACGGCCGGCAGGCGGTCGATCTCGCCGTCGAGACCCGCCCGGACGTCGCCGTCCTGGATTACCGGCTTCCGCTCATGAACGGCATCGATGCCGCTCGGGCGATCCGCGCGTCATGCCCCAGGACCGAGGTGCTGATCTTTACCATGCATGGGGGCAGGCAACTGATCCGGAGGCTGCTCGAGGCGGGTGCCCGCGGCTACCTGTCCAAGTCCGAGGCCCGCCGGTTCCTGATCGCGGCGGTCGAGGCGCTCTCGCGGCACGAACCCTTCTTCACGGACAGCGTGCCAAGGGACCTCCTGGATGTGTGCCTCGGCAAGCCTGCGCCCAAGCCGGACTGACGAACGGCCGATCGGGAGCAGGGCTGCAACGGCAACCGGGCAGGAGCGCACCACCGGACAAGTCCAACAATTCATCCCCGTTCAGGGTTTCTTCCCCGACGGGTCAGGGTTTTCCACAATGGCCAGGGCGATCTGTCGAGGCGAACCTCAAAGGCCGCCCCGTTACGGGACCGAGCCCGATTTGCCGCTTGGACCCGGTTCGGTGCACCGAGGAGCGGACCTTGAGGGCGACCACCCGTGCATGGCTGAAGCGAATTGCGCTCGGCGCAGGCATCCTCATGACGCTGGCCGCGTGTCTCGTCATCGCCGGCCTCTCGTTCCGGGCCTGGGATGCCCTGCGTGCCCCGCCGCTGGAGCCGTGGCACACCTTCGTGCCGGACGAACCCGATGCGGAGGCCATCGATGGTCTCGACTGGGCAGGCTACCTCCAGGTGGAGCAGCGGCTGATGGCCGACGTGAGGCGGGAGGCCTTCCGCCCCCCCGGGGACGGCGCCGCAGTGCCGCTCAGCCGCTATGTCACGGGCAGCCCGGTCGACCCGGGAACCTTCGGAACGGACTGGAACCGATCCTATGTCATGGAGCCTGACGGAGCCCCAGTCGGGGCCGCCGTGTTCCTGCACGGGCTCACGGACGCCCCGTACAGCCTCCGCCATCTCGCTGCCGTCTATCGCGACCACGGCTTCGTCGCCGTCGGCATCCGCCTGCCCGGCCATGGCACCGTTCCCGCTGCGCTCACTGAGGTGCAATGGGAGGACTGGATGGCCGCCACCCGCCTGGCGGTGCGGGAGGCCGTCCGCCGGGCTGGCGCGGGCAAGCGGCTTCACGTCGTCGGCTTCTCGAACGGAGGCGCGCTGGCGGTGAAATACGCGCTGGACGCCATCGCGCGCGATGACCTTCCGCGGCCCGAGCGTCTCGTCCTGCTCTCGCCGATGGTCGGCATCACAGTTTTCGCTCGCTACGCCGGGCTTGCCGGGTTGCCTGCGTTCTTTCCGGCATTCGCGAACGCCGCTTGGCTCGACGTGCTGCCGGAGTTCAACCCGTTCAAGTACAACTCCTTCCCCGTCAACGGGGCACGGCAGGCCTTTCAGGTCACCCAGGCCCTCCAGGACCAGATCAACCGGGCGGTCGCCGATGGCAGCATTGCCGCCCTCCCGCCGATCCATACGTTCCAGTCGGTCGCCGACTTCACCGTCAGCACCCGGGCTATCGTGACGAACCTCTACGCACGCCTTCCGCGAAATGGCAGCGAGCTGACTCTGTTCGACCTCAACCGTGCGATCGGGCTGGGTCCCCTGATCGACCGCTCGATGGAGACGATCGTCGCGCGGCTCCTGCCCCCGGCTCCCCGCGCCTTCCGGACCACGCTTGTCACCAACGCCGACCCGTCCTCACTGGAGGCCATCGAACTATCCGTCGAAGAAGATGAGACGGCCGAGGCGGTTGCGCCCATCGGTTTGGCGTTTCCCCCAGCCGCCTTCTCGCTGTCCCATGTCGCCCTGCCGTTCCCGGTCACGGATCCGCTCTACGGCTCGCAGCCGGACAAGACCGAGGGCTTCGGCATCAACCTCGGTGCCCTCACGCCACGCGGCGAACGCGGCGTACTCGTCGTTCCCCTCGACGCGCTGGTGCGGATCTCATCGAACCCGTTCTACCCGTATATCGAGCGCAGGGTGGGCGAAGACATAGACCGGTTGCCGCGGCAGGCCCCCTGACCACGCGGGCGAACCGTGCCGTCTACTTGCTCTCCGCCCGGCGCTTTGCCGCAAGGTCGCTGTATCGGATGATCGTTTCGCGGATCGTCTCGAGCTGTTGGATGAGCAGGCACCGCCCGTGATTGTGCTGGTCGTTGTAGCTGCCTGGAATCTGCACGGACTGGGTGAGGATCACATTGCGAAAGATGTTTCGCTCGCGCAGCCCGAAGTTCACCTGCAGGTACTGCTGCACCTTCTCATGCCATTGCTCCCGTCGCCGCTGCCATTCCTCCAAATCGGCATCGCTCTCGACCACAGCGTTGAATACCTGTGAACTTCCCTCGTCGAAAAATGAGGACAGTTCGTCCAGCGCCCTTTCGGTATCAACGATACCTCTCAGCTCCGACCTGCCGCTCGCGGCGTAAACCAGCAGCCACCACATGATCATGGCAGCGGCTAGCGCAACGGCAATGGCGAAGGGCAGATACGCGAAGGGACCGTCCGCGTCGATCAGGATGCCCAACTTGAGCATCGCAAGGTCGAGCAGGCCGCCGGCGGCAAGCGTCAGGGACGGCAAGACATATCGGCGATGTCCGACTGCGGCGGAGAACGCTGCCTTGAGTTCATTAAGCTGTGCCATTCGATCCGTTCCCAAAGTGAGGCCAGGGAAAGGGGATTCGCCCAGATGCGTGCCACGCACCTCATTCTCGCATTTGCTGCTCGGGAGGCAATTTCCAATGCCCGCAATCGAGAACCCGCCGGTGCAAGGATGGCCACGGGAAGTCGCCCGCATCGGCTTCCGACACAGCCGGGGCATCGCCAGGGGCCGTCCGCGGGCATTTCCCGCGGTGGATCAGGGATTTCCCCAATTGAAAAGGCCCGCGGGACTCGCAAACTCCCTGACATGCGCAGCGACGCCGACGGCAATGGGACATGCTCCCGTGGCGCCGGCTGAGTGGCGGGACACCCTCGCACGGGAGGTTGCACGATGGGCGATCTTGCCAGGGCATTCCTGCGGACGGGCAGAGTCGGTTTCTGGGCGCAGGTCGGCGTCGGCCTGGTCTCCGTCGCCATGGCCATCTCCGCCTTCGTCCTGGACCGCAGGACGAGCATGGGGACACGGGGCCCCCTGGCGCTGATCCAATACCTCACCGCGGTAAGTCTGCTCGGATTGGCATTCACGACAGTCTGGTCCTATCGGTACATCCTGCTCGCGGAACGCATCGCCGATCCGGCACGCTCCCCATCCATGACCTCCCTGCGCCGGATCGTCTGGACGGGCGTCGCGGCGAGTACGATAAGCCTCGTTCTCTCGATGCTCATCATGCTGTTCGAGGCCGTGCAACTGTTCATGTACTTCCTGCGCGCGCCGCAAGCCGGCATCAACGTGATCCAGACCACAGGCGGGCCGGCCACCTGGGTTTCGGCAGGTGATATCCTCAGCCTGACGGTCGTCATTCTCATGACATTTATCGAGGTTGTCGTGCTGGCGCTGGGCCTTTGGCTGCTGTTCACCGCGACAAAGTACCCGGCCGATGAGCCTGCTCCCGAGGAAGCGCATGACGGGGCCTTGTCGCAGTGATCCTGACTGACCACGATGAATCCGGTCGAACAGATGTCCCAGGGCCGCGGCACCGCCTGGCATTGTGCGGTCGGGAGAATTGCTGGATTGTGTCCGACACTCGCCTCAACACTGCCAACATGGTTGAGATGTGTTAAAGAAAACACCGAATGCACTTCCTTGCCCTCTCCGGCAGCCTGCGCGCGGGCTCTTACAACACCGGTGCCTTACGCAGCCTGCAGAAACTCACTCCGCAGAGCGTTGTCGTCACCCTCTATGAGAGCATCGGTGCCCTGCCCCATTTCAACTATGACGTCGAGATGAGCGCGTTGCCGGAGAGCGTCGTGCAACTCCGGCAGCGGGTGGCGGCTGCGGACGGGCGGGTGATCGCCTGTCCCGAATATGCACATGGCATTCCAGGCTCCTTCAAGAACGCGCTCGATTGGCTCGTCGGCATGCCGGAGTTTCCCGGCAAACCGGTGATGCTGGTCAACACGTCGCCGCGCGCTTCGCATGCACAGGCCGCTCTGCGGGAAGTGCTCACCACCATGTCGGCGCGTCTCGTCCCGGAGGCGGACGTGACGGTCGAACTGCGCAACAGAAGCGCCGACGAGCCGGACATGGCGCAGGCCCTGCGAGCCGGGCTCCTCGCTTTCGTCACGGCGTGCGAAGACGCAGGGATGTCCTAACCTTCCTCCCGTCGTCCTGGCCGGCCACATCCCGGCCATCCGGAGCGCCTGAATTCGGGCGCGGTGTGGAGTTTCGAGAGCCAGTCGGCCGCGATGCTTTAGGGCTGGCCCATGATCAGCTCCCCTATCGATTGAGACGGCCACCGGGGGCCCTGGTGGCGGGGAGTTGAGAAGCCGCACGGAGACGGCCGCGTCGCTCTTGGGGATTTCGCCTCGGACATGCGCCTGCGCGACCTCCCCCGGCCCCCTGCGCTCCGGGCCCGCCTGCGCGGCCGGATCCTCGTCCTCGTGCGGCGGAGCACATCAGCTTCGCTCGCCAAGGATCATGATCCAGCGCTCCTCTCAGGAGGCTGCCATGACCCAACGGTTATCTTACTGTACGGTAAGCATGTTCTTGCGTGGGTTCCTCCCTCTCGGGGCTTTCAAGCCTAAACAGCCCGTTGCCGCGAACGAGAACGATCCCCTGGCCCCGTTTCCGGGTGTCTGGACATAAAATGGCGGCCGGATTTCGCCCGTGCCTGGAACGGTCCGCGTCCACCGGCCCCTCGCCATAGACGTCTGCGGGATCGGGCGGCGGGTCCGTCCGGGCACCATGTCGCAGCCTGGGCAGCCCCGAGCAGCGAAGACGCGAGGGATTATCCATAATTTAACCACACCCTCCTTTAATGGGGCGGTGTGAAATCCTCCTCCGCGCACGGCGGCCCCCGATCATGCGACCGGTCCGCTCTCGGCTCCATGTCTGATTGGGGCACGTCGTGCGCAGTCGCATTGTTGCGTAGAGTTTGCCATGGTGCACGAAGTCTATCCGTCAGGCGGCCGCGTCCGGCGCCGCAACCGGCGCAAGCTCGTCGTGACGGCCACCCTCGCGTTGCTCGCGATCAGTCCCCTCGTTTTCCTGAGGGATCGCCCCAATCAAGACGCCGCACCACCCGCGCGCAGCCTCGGCGCCTTGCTTCCCGCGCGGGGCGCGACGGTGACGGCCTCACCGCCATTGGTCGACCGGGCGCTCGTCGATCCCACCCCCACATTGAGGCCCGAGACGCTCGACTTCGCGCACAACCAGCCGCTTGCATCCGCCTTCCGGTCGCCCTTCCCATCGCGTGAGGCAGGCAAGGAGCCACCCGTGCCGGCCATTTCACAGGAGGCAGCGTCCCAGGAGCAGGCCTTGCCCCTCCCGCCTCTCCCGCCTGCCAGGATGGCCCAGTCCGATCAGCCGATGCCGGTGCCCCTGCCCGTGCCGCGGCCAGCCGACCTCCGCGCTCCGAGACCGTCCGAGACACCGCGGATCGCCAGCGTGCCGTCGCCAGTTCCGGCACGAGGCGCGGCCTTGGCAAACGCGGCTCCGCAGAACGCGCCCGCGAACAGCCCGTCCTTCATCGAGAAGCTTTTCGGCATTCGACCGGCGTCCCCACCCTCATCCGCCCTCGGCTATGCTGCGCTGGAAAACGGTACCGGCAGCATCGCGCCGAGTTCCCGCCTCAATGTCGGCCCTCAGCCGGCGACAGGCGCGGGAACCGCCGTCTACGACATCAGTGCGCAGGTCGTGCACATGCCGAACGGGGAGAAGCTGGAGGCGCATTCCGGCCTCGGCGAGAAGCTCGACGACCCGCGATACGTGAATGTGCGGATGCGTGGCGCGACACCACCGGGCACCTACGACCTCACCGAGCGCGAGAGGCTGTTCCACGGCGTTCGCGCCCTGCGCCTCAATCCGGTAGGCGGCAGCGCTGCCGTCTACGGACGCGACGGCCTGCTGGCTCATACCTATATGCTCGGGCCCAACGGCGACTCCAACGGCTGTGTATCGTTCAGGAACTACGACCGCTTCCTTCAGGCCTATCTGAGAGGCGAGGTGAAGCGCCTGGTTGTCGTCGCCGGGCGCAAGCAGGATGTCCTACCCCGCATCGTCAACAACCGCACCGGATCGTCCCTGCGGTCCGCCGGCGATACCTGAGAGGGACAGTCCCGCGACACGTGCCGGATGGCCGCCGTCAGCACCACGTGTGGTCATGAGAGCGGTTCGCGTGCAGTCACCGTTATTGCCTGCGTGGACCCACCAGGCCGAAGAGCGCTCCCTGCGGATCGGTGGCGACGATGATGTAGACGCCGCCCGGCACCTCGGCGGGGCCATAGTGGATCGTACCGCCGCCGGCGGAAACGCTTTTGGCAGCAACGTCGATGTCCGCGACACCAAAATAGAACGTCCAGCCAGGAGGAGGCCCGTTCTCGCTGCGGGTCATCATCGCGCCCATCGGCCCGCCACCGTGAATGATGAACTGATAGGTGCCCGCGTCCCCCATCGGCATCGCGTCGCCTCTTTCCCAGCCGAAAATGCCGCCGTAGAAGGCGAGCGCCGCGCCCTGGTCGCTGGTTGCAAGCTCATTCCAATGGCAATGGCCGGACTCGGTCTGGGAAAAGGACGTGCTCGTCCCGTCCGTCGCACCTCGCAGCACATAGAAGGAAATTCCCTGCGGATCCGAGACCATCGCGAAACGGCCGACGCCGGGGATGTCCGTTGGTGGGATATGTTGCGCGCCGCCGGCCTGAACGATCTCCAACGCCGTGGCGTCGACATTGTCGACCCCGACATAGCCCAGCCACCTCGGGCGCATCTTGTTTTGCCCGTCGACGTCCGCGGGCGTCGTCATGAAGCCGGCAACATCCGTGCCGTCGATCATGAAGATCCTGTAGTCGCGATCGGACCCTTCGGCCGCCCGGGCCTGCCACCCGACGACCCTGCCGTAGAAATCGGCGGCGGCATGGGCATCGCTTGTCAGCAGCTCATACCAGATGAAATCGCCGTGCCGGTTACCCATGCCGCATCTCCTGGAGCGGTTTGCGTTTTGATGGAGTTGCGAAGCGCTTCGGGAAGTTCTTGTCTGCCGCGTTTTCGCACGGCGAACCGGTTTCCGCTTCGCCTGAAAATGCTTTAGACGTCGAGGATCGGCGTGAAGCCGCCGAAGATCATGCGCTTGCCATCGAACGGCATCTGCTCGCCCATCGCCTTCATGCGCGGGTCGGTCATGATCTTTTCGTTCACGGAATCGCGAACCTCCTTCGAGGGATATTCGATCCAGCTGAACACCACGACCTCATCGTCCCTTGCCTGCACAGCCCTGTGAAAGTCCGTAAGCTTGCCGCTCGGCACATCGTTGCCCCAGCATTCCACCATCCGCGTCGCCCCGAGTTCCTTGAAGAGGGACGCGGCCTCCGCGGCATGCTGCTGATAGACATCCTTGTTCGCAGCCGGCACGGCTAGCACGAAGCCTTCCACATAGCGCATCCTTGCTCTCCCTCGGATTATTCGACGGCAGATCGTCGCAATGGCATAATTTGCCGGATGTCGTTCTTGACTGAAAAGTTGATATCAACATATTTGGATCATGTCAAAGTCGGTCCCTTACGAAGCTACGCTGCACATTCGCGACACATGCCTGTGTCTGCACGTTCAGCGCGCCGCTCGCGCCCTCGCAAGGCATTTCGACGAGGTGCTGCGACCGGTCGGACTGACAAGCGGCCAGTTCTCGCTCCTGAACGCCCTCAACCGGCCGGAGCCGCCGGCGGTGGGGAAGGTCGCGCGATTGCTCGCGATGGACCGGACGACGCTGACCGCGGCCTTGAAGCCCCTCGAACGGGATGGCCTTGTCGCGATCGCCGTTGACCCGAACGATCGTCGCAATCGCCTGCTCCGCCTCACGGACGAAGGGCGCAAGGTGCTTGCTTCTGCTGTTCCGATCTGGCGCGATACCCACGCCGCCATCGAAGCCGGCTTGCCGGGGCTCGAGCCTGCCGACCTGCGGAAGGCCCTGAACGTCCTCTCGCAATCGGCACTGCAGCCGTAGCGTCCTCGGGTCGAAGCGACCACAGGGGATCGTCTGAGGCGCTGCCGCACGGTTTGCCCTGCTGTTCTGATGCCTCGGGTCCGGAAGTCCCCTGCCCGTCACGAGTGCCTGATCGGGTTCTGCCCTCGACCTTCCGGAGCAGGAAGCTCCACTTTGCTGACCTCCCGCATGCGGTTTGAACGCAGAGCGGGGGAACGCTACCATGGCGGCCTGAAAGGATCCTGCCATGTTGACGAAACGCAGCCTTTCCCTCGCCGCCACCGTCTTCATTCTGCTGCACGGACCGGCCGGCGCTCAAAATCAGACGCAGATCTTTCCGCTGCCGGAGGGCTCCTCCCCCCACGATGTCGCGCCGGCTCCAGATGGCCGCGTCTGGTACTCGGCCCAGCGAAACGGCGCCCTCGGGGTCCTCGATCCGTCCACAGGACGCAGCCGCGAGATCAAGCTTGGCTCAAAATCGGCACCGCACGGTGTCATCCTGGGTCCCGATGGGGCGGCCTGGCTGACCGACGGCGGGCAGAATGCCATCGTGCGGGTCGACCCTCGAACAGAGCAGATCACGGTCTGGAAACTCCCCGACGACACCGGTTACACAAATCTGAATACGGGCGTTTTCGGCAAGGACGGGGTGCACTGGTTCACCGGGCAGAACGGTTTCTACGGCCGCCTCGATCCCAAGACCGGCGAGGTCAAGGTCTGGAAGGCGCCGCAAGGCCGTGGCCCCTACGGCATTACGGCGACGCCGGACGGCGACATCTACTATGCCTCCCTCGCCGGCAACCACATTGCGCGCATCGACACGGCCACCGGCGAAGCGACCGTCATCGAGCCACCGACCAAGGGCCAGGGAGCGCGGCGAGTGTGGTCCGACTCGAAGGGCCGCATCTGGGTGTCGGAGTGGACCGCAGGTCAGCTGGGCGTTTACGAACCCAAGGGCGGTTCCTGGCGCGAGTGGAAGTTGCCCGGCGACAAGCCGCAGGCCTATGCGGTGTATGTGGACGACCGCGACATCGTCTGGGTATCGGATTGGGGGTCGGATGCGATCCTCTCCTTCGACCCTGCAACCGAGGCTTTCACGCGCTATCCGATGTCGGAGGCGGATGCCAATGTCCGTCAAATCCTCGGACGGAGCGGCGAGGTCTGGCTACCGGAATCGGGGACCGACCGGCTCATGGTCATCCGGACGTCCAGGTCGGCGCGGTGAAGCGGCATTTGACAGGAACGACCCTCGCCTTTCTGGTCGCTGCCGGCTCGCCGGGCACAGGAGCCGAAACCGGCGATCCGATCCGTGGCGAACGGGCATTCCAGTACTGCTATTCCTGCCACTCGGTCCAACCTGGCGAGACGAACCTGGAGGGACCGAACCTGTACGGAATCGTCGGACGCAAGATCGCCGCGCAGGAAGGATTCTCATATTCGCCGGCAATGCTGGCTTTCGCTCAAAGGGAGGATCACTGGAGCGACGGGCTCCTCCAGCAGTTTCTCGCTTCTCCCTACAAACTGGTCCCGAGGACGAACATGGCCTTTCCCGGGGTCACCGAGGAGCGCGAACGGGCCGATCTGATTGCCTTCCTGCGGGCGACAAGGGGACAGCCCTGAGCTGGCCCTGGGATCAGGATGCGGCCTTTCTCCAGTCGCCCAGTTGCTCCGATCCGGAACGAGGTGTGCACCCGGGATGTGCCGCGGCACATCGTCAAAGGATCGAGCCCTTGCGAGCCTTTTCCTCCTGGACGAGCTCCTGCAAAAGCTGGTGCGCGAGCGTTTCATGCGCCATTCGCGGCACAATTTCCGCGGACTTCCTGCCATAGCTCGTGGTGACCGTCATGATCTTCCGGTCAACCGCAAATGTTCCCGAATACGTTCTCCCGTCGATCTTGATATGGACCGCGTGCCCTGACATGGGGAAGCTCCCGTCCGTATGAACCTGCCCGGCGCCCTAACGAAATCATACCTCTTCAAGCCAAAGCCCGCCATATACTTCCGCTCGCCGTAAGGGTGCCGGGTCCAGCGCTTCCCACGGGTCTCCGCTCCAGTCCGGACGATCGACGCACTACGCGCCGCGTGGATCATGCCTGCGTTGATACCTTTGCTCGGCGGGTCTCTTTTCGTTTCGTCGCCGTCCCCTTCCTTCGGGCCACCTTCTTCCGTTGTTCGACGGCGGCAGCCTCGGACAGGAAACTTCGCAGGAGGTCCGGATGGTTGAGCTGGATATATTCGGCGAGCCTTGCCGTCGCGGCCGGGCTCGCGAGGTCGCCCGGGCGAAGCCATGCGATAGGATCCGAGGGGCCTATGTCATCGACCGTTGGAATATAGCGCCCCGCGAAATCCCTGATCATCGCCGCGGTCTTTGCGAATGCCTCGAGTTCATCGGCAAAGAACTTCTCCGGCACATAGGTCAGCAGACCGTTCATGGGGATCGGGACCGCCGTGTGAAGGATGTTTCCCGAGCCCGTGAACATTTCCTCGATAACGACATAGACAACGTAGTTGCGGTCCGGCACGTCGTTCCGGATCGAGACCGTCAATACATCGGCCTCCCAGTCGAGAGTGTACTTGACGCTGACTTTCTTCCTTTTGACCTCGCGATGTTGGCCATCCCAATCCTGCGCGCCCGGCTTCCAGAATAATTCCGGTGCCAGGTTTATCGGCACATGGACGAGGCTCGCCGACGCGAAACCGTTGCCATCCGACATGATGTCCATGGCACTGGAAGAGGAAAGCCGATCCTCCTGGCCGACACTCCAGCCAACGGATTGCAGCGCAGTAAATGTCTTGTGGAACGGCGTGGTTATCGAGAACGGCGTGGGAACCGGAATCCACCAGTCGAAGGTGTCGGCCGTCATCTCGGCGGTGCCTTCGCGATGAACAGCATCGTCACGTGGACTGATGGTCCATTGTTCGACGATGCCGTGCTCGTCGAGCGCCAGGTTGTTCATGGTGAGGACGAGACGCAGGAAGCGTGGATCGGCAGGATCGGGCTCGTAGTCGACCCTCTGATGATTGGCATATGTCCGCTCATACCAGGAATCCTGCGACAGGACCGAGTCCAGCGTACGCAGTCGGATCTGGTATTTGACAGGAAGCGCGCGATTCAGCGCCTGCGTCCTGATCCTGACCCTGGCCAAGCATTCCTGTGGCTCTCGTCGTGCCTTTGCCTTGATCACCTCTCCCGTGAAACGGACGGGCTTGCTCTCGACGGTCACCTGCTCCGAAGGCTGCGGATTGCGCAGGAGATTGACCTTGCCGGGTCGGACGGTCTGGCTCTTGTTGGGCTCGGTGGCCTCGTTGCGCAGGAGCGTCGTGAGCTGGAGCAGTTCGGCATAGCCGCTCAAGGAAAGGAGCTCGGCGTAGTCCTGTTCGGATTGTGCGTTCGCTGTGGCGGCGCACTCCTCGGGATTGGTGATCCGGTAGTTGCCGAATTCGGCCAGTTCGAGTTTCGCAGGCGGTATCCAGCGGAAGTTGAAACCGGCGTATTTCGTCTCGTGCGCCCACCCGAGGAATTCGCTCTTCCATAGTGTCTTGAGGAAGGCGTCGAAGTATTCGTCGGTATGGTAGCGCAGGTCCAGCGCGCCGACCGGCCAACGGCTGCACAGAGGCGAAATCGATAGCACGCCGGTCCCCGGGAACACACCGCTATGGTCAACCTCATGGGGGGAAATGAGGCCCTTGAAATGATCGGCAGTGTAGATCGTGCGTGCCAGGACGTGCTCGCGCATCGCCTGGGCACAGTCGCCCAGCTTCTGCGCAAAGGTCCGGAGATTATACCGGAAGTCGCCGGTCGTTCTGTACTCGGGAGAAATGCCCCGTATGCCCGCCAGATAACTCTCGGCCGCGAAAGTGGCCATGGGAACCATGAGGCGGTGATCGAAATGGAGACTTCCCGCGGCCGGGAGGGGAGCGGCTTTGGGGGGGCTTTTTGGTCCTCCCGGCAATGTGTACAGAACATGCTGCACCAGAGGCCAAACGGTTTCATGCTCGGTTCTGTCGAAAGGCGTCAGCCATGTCTGCTGATCGAGCAATGTCGAGATCCAGTCGATATGAGCGTCATGCTGTCCGAGCAAACGGTTGTAGTCCTGCTGGAGCTGGGTCAGGCTCGGATTGAGCTGTCCGAGCATGGCCACGTAATTTCTGACCGCTGCAGTGAAATTCTCCACGGCGATCCGGCCATTGCGCAGGTCCTTCGTATGAATAAGGTCGGCGATGGCCCTGACCTCACGCTCAAGCTGATCGAACCGCTGGATGACCAGCCTCTCCAGCGCCGACGGTCCATCCTTGAGGAATCCGAGGAACTTCGCGATGTCGACGGCGAACCCGACGACGGCGAACACGGGCGCAATCATTCCTGCGATCTTGCCCACCTGGGACAGGATGTTGAGGACGGTCTTCTCCGCTTTCCAGACATGAAAGAGAAGAACCAGATCGGGTTGCTTGTCGATGTCCTTCAAGACGTCCTTCACGTCAGCGAGGGCGCTCTTCACCTTCTTGGGATCGACCGGCAGTTCGTACGGCGCCTTGTAGATGGGCACGTCAGGAGGAGGGCCGTCATGCAGGCCTCCGTTGCTGTCCATATAGAATCCACCACCCATGTGGATGGCAAAAGCGACCTCGCTCATGACCAAGCCTCCGACGGCTTCGTACGCAATTCGCTGGACATATTGGGAGCCGAGGCTGAAACGCGCTGCCTGGCGACAATAATGTACAAAGCTTTCGCGCCGTCGTCGAGAGAGAACATATCATAAACTCCAGATGACGCTTATGCTTTTACTGGCAACGCCGGATGCAGTTCTTGATTTGTCTGACGCTCTCTTTCGGAACATTCACCGCGACGAAGCCTGAAGGAGAGCCTGCGGATGCCCGGGTCCATCGGAATGTTTCATCTTTCGCGCCCAATGAGCGTGTCCTGTTTGCGCATGCCTTTTCCGCAGACGGCGAATGTTCGCAGCTGATGTGGCGGTTGCTTCAATGTCAGTCAGCACAAGGGGTTTACGTTAAATTTATGAAGTATAGGCCAAGAATTGGGATAGCGGGGGGAGACGTGTGTTGAGTGACGAAAGAGTTGAACTTGTAGCAGAGTTGCTCGCGAAGATCGGCGGCACCTGGTATCCGGAGCGGACGCGTCCGGCTCTCCGAACGGTTGGCAACCGCCACCGGGAAGTCGCGCGGCTCATCCTCAAGACCATTCAAAGCTCTACCGCCGTAGCGCAGAATGCGTCAGCTGACACGCCGCGGGACGGGGCCACGGAAGGCAGAGCGTTCAATTTTGCCGGCGAGGACCAACTCCACGTAGGGGCCACCGTCATCTACCGCCGCCCAGGCGACAAGCGTGCTCTCACCTGCCGCATCGAGAAGATGGAGCACGGCCGCGCCTATCTGGTTCCGGCGGATCGCGAGATCGGCTGGGTGTCCACTCACACCCTCCTGCCCTCAAAGTCCTGAGCCCTCGCCCGGAATGAGCGGAGGGGCCATTTTGCAGATTGACATACGATGCGGGGACAGCCGTCGGGTTGGGACGCTTTTGACACGGAACTCTCGGAATTGAGGTTCCTGTCACTCCTACAGCGGGTTGGTCTGCAGCCTGTCATGCAGCTGAAATCGGCGCCGCGCATCCCGCGACAGACTTTCGTACCGGATGCAGTTCATATGCAGGCGCTCACAATGTCGACCACGCAACCCAGCCCACCTTCGGACCTCCTCCATGCGAGCGATTGGGCGTTCTGCCCAGACGGAGGTCCCTTATGCAAACCCAAGAAGCCCGGCGCTCTGGAGACACGACATTGAGCGATGAAGAAGTCGAACTTGTAGCGGAGTTGCTCGCGAAGATCGGCGGCACCTGGTATCCGGACCGGACAGACTCCGCCCCTCGGCCGGTCGGCAGCCGCCATCGCGAGGTCGCACAACTCATCGTTGACGCCGTTGACCGGTTGCACGCAACAAGGCGGAGTACGGACGACGACGCTGCATTCGACGAGTCGGGACAGGATGAACTGTCCGGTACGATCGTTGCGGATCAACTCAATGTCGGAGCAAACGTCGAGTATCGTCCGCCCGGCGACAAGAGGACGTTCCCGTGCCGCATCGAGAAGATGGAGCACGGCCGCGCCTATCTGGTTCCGGCGGATCGCGAGATCGGCTGGGTGTCCACTCACACCCTCCTGCCGCTGAAGCAGCGCCGCAAGGCCGAGACGCAATCCCGCTCGTTCTCCACTGCCCCATTGAACGAACCCATCGATACATACCCCGAAGCTCTTGCGATCGAGGCCACGCGGCTCAATCCCAACCTGCCAACGCGGATCGGCGAACCGCCTTCCAGGGTGCAGCACTACTTCAACTCTTTCGGCGACTGGATCGCCTTCCGTCGCCATCGGAACGATCGGTATTTGTTCGATCGGAAAGGAAACTGGATTGGCTGGTTTCCCTGGAACGACAACGACGTCGTAGACCTCAACGGTCAATATCTCGGCACGGTCATGGATGGCGACCGCTTCTACCAGAAGACGTCACCAGACCCGACAAAGCGTGAAGCCGGGTTCATCGTCCATCCCGGCAGCGGCGGATATGCCGGCTATCCGGGACATGCCGCTCATCGTGTGCCTCCGTTCGGCTTCAAGGATATCGACGTGACGCGTATCCCCACGGGCCGTCGCTTCTGGCTGAAAAGCAACAGCTCCGCCGGCACCCCCGCGGACGGAGCCGGCATTTTCGGGATCTGGATGTCGAAGGTCGGCCTCGGCTTTCTGGCGAATTGGATCCTGCGCAGGAAAGGGCGCACAGGGAAGCCGTAGGATTTGTATCTTGGAAAGTGGTTAACTCTGTTGTTTCAAGGAATGTTAATCCGGAAATGCCAGGGTTCAACAGAGGCAAATTGGCAATTTCGCTTCAACTCGAAGGCAATTTCTTCTGAACGTTTGGACTTCGTCGTGGTCAGCCCGCGCAGGGAAGAGGAATCCGACGCTGTGGAGTGGAAGGCTGTCGGATGACCCGCAAGCTGCTAACGCGCGACGATATCCTCGCCATCTACAACCCTTCGGGGAAAGACACCCTTCAGCTTCTTGGCGGCTCCGCGCTTCACTCCACCAAGGTCGTCGAGACAGGTGCGACGTCTCACACCACGGAGGGAGCCTTCAGGTCATCTCAGGGTCCAGGCGTCGGAGGCTCCCCGGACAAGCCTCGATCCGGCCGCCCTCCCGTCACTCTCTCCGGCCCAGGGTCTCATGGTGCGCCCGCCCGCCAGGGCCATGATCCCTCACGGCAGGATGCCTTGACCGGCCTGTGCAGTCGCAGCCATTTCCGGGGACGCTGCAGCGAGGTGCTCGCGCAGGCTCGCGATGCCGGGAGGCAGATCGCTCTCGTTCTGATGGGCCTCGACCGCTTCAAGGACTTGAACAATACCCTTGGCTATAAGGTCGGCGACGAAGTCCTGGTCAATGTCGCCCAAAGCCTCAAGTCTCTCCTGGACAGCAACGATACGATCGGCCGGTTCGGAGGAGACGAATTCGCGTTGCTGCTGACCGGCATCTCCGACAGGAACGACGTGACCTCCATTGCCGGAAAACTGCTCGAGAGCACGGCGCGGATTATGCGCCGGTACATGCCGACCCTGAGATCCGGCGCAAGCCTGGGCGTCGCTCGCTTCCCGGAGAACGGGTCGGACGTCGATGAATTGATTCAGAACGCGGACATTGCGCTGCACCGGGCGAAAGCCGAAGGACGTGGACAGGTACAGATCTACGAGCCCCATATGCGGGTCACGGCACTGGGCCGGCTGGAACAGCTCGCGGCATTCCAGAGAGCCGTCGAGGGCGGAGAGGTCAGGCCCTTCTATCAGCCGCAGATGCGGCTGTCGGACCGTCGGTCCTACGGGTTCGAGGCATTGGCCCGGTGGCTGAAACCGAGCGGCCAGATGCTGTATCCGGCTCAGTTCAAGGCAGCTCTTGAGGATCCGGATACTGCGATCCTCCTCGGCGAACACATGCTTCATTCAGTCAGCCATGATCTTGAGCGCTGGCGACTGGCGGGCATGCCGCACTGCAAAGTTTCGGTGAACGCGACGGCCCCGGAACTCAAGCGTGGGGATTATCCGGAAAAGGTTGCCCGTCTCCTTTCGTCCAAGAATATCCCGTTCTCGCAACTCACTGTCGAAGTCACGGAGTCGGTTCTTCTCGACGACAAGGGAGCGGATATTACGCAAACCATTGGCGATCTGCGACGGCTCGGAGTCTCTGTTGCCCTCGATGATTTCGGCACCGGCTTCGCGTCCCTTACGCACCTGAAGAGCTTCGCCGTGGATCAGATCAAGATCGACCGCTCCTTCATCGTTCATCTTACCTCGAACGCCAACGACCGGACGATCGTGCGCGCGACCTTGGGCCTCGCCAAACGCCTCGGGATGCAGACCGTCGCCGAAGGCCTGGAGAACATCGCCCAATTGAAATGTCTTCAGATGTTCGGCTGCGACTTCGGACAGGGCTTTTTCTTCAGTCCGGCCGTGCCCGTTGAACAGGCGGAGGCCTATTTCAGGGCGCATCGCGCCTACCAGAAGGCACAGCTGCATCAATTCGTGCTGCAAGGAGAGCAGGAACTCAAGTGGGGTTGACGGGAGGAGCGCATCGGTCGTTGACGCACCGGTCTTCACGCATGCGGGAAATACGTGCGGCGCCTCGAATGGCCTCGTTTCAGGTGCCGCTCCAACTCATCGCCTTCCCGGCTTTTCCTCGTGCCCGATTCTGCTAAGCTGATGCGCGCCATCGACATGGAGCGACAGAGTCATGGACGACGTCGGGTCTCAGGTCACACGTTTATTTACAACGCGTTCCGGCAGGACCCTGTCGTTCACGGAGCTCGGCTGCGGCACCGCGCCTCTTGGAAACCTGTACAGGCCGGTCGACGAGGTAACCGCGCAAGCGACCTTGCAGGCCGCGTGGGATGTTGGCTGCCGCTACTTCGACACCGCGCCCCTCTATGGCCTCGGACTTGCCGAGACGCGCCTCAACCACTTCCTGCGTGGCCGTTTACGCGACAGCTATGTCCTTTCGACCAAGGTCGGACGGCGTCTTCAAGTCTGCCCGCCAGAGCGACGTACGGGGATTGGAAAGTTCTTCGACACGCCGGCCCGTCTGGAAATCTATGACTATTCCTATGATGGCGTCATGCGCTCCATCGAGGATTCGTTCGAGCGCCTCGGTGTCGACCGGATCGATATTCTTCTCTGTCACGATGTCGACGTCTTCACCCATGGCTCCCGCGAGGCCTCCGATCGTCGAATCCGCGAGTTCATGGATGGCGGATATCGCGCCCTGGTGGAATTGCGCGATCAAGGCGTCATCGCCGCCCTCGGAGCAGGTGTAAACGAATGGCAGGTCTGCGAGCAAATGGCCCACGAAGGGGATTTCGATCTCTTCCTGCTCGCCGGCCGCTATACGCTGCTGGAGCAGGAGGCCCTGGAGTCCTTCCTCCCCTACTGCACGAGGTCCGGCATCGGGATCATCCTCGGCGGGCCCTATAATTCCGGCATCCTCGCCTCGGGTCCCGTGTCCGGCGCGTTCTACAACTACGACCTTGCACCGCCGCATATCCTGGATCGGGTCCAGCGCATCGAGCAGGTCTGCCGGGCGCACGGCGTGAAGCTGATCGAAGCGGCTCTGCGCTTTCCACTCGCCCATCCTGCCGTCGTATCCGTCATCCCTGGTGCGCAATCACCGGAGCAGGTGCGCCGCAATGCCGAGATCATCCGGGCCCGTATTCCCAAAGGTCTCTGGTCGGATCTCAAGACGGAGGGACTGTTGCATCCCGCAGCCCCCGTACAGGCCTAGAGAATTTGCGGACCGCCTTCCCATGCTGAAGAACATCGACCCGCTCCTCTCCCCTGAGCTCCTGCTGGTGCTGCGCTCCATGGGGCATGGCGATGACATCGTAGTGGTGGACGGCAACTTTCCTGCGGCATCGATGGCACGGCGCCTGGTGAGGCTGGATGGGCTCACGACCACCGCCGTGCTGGATGCCGTCCTGTCGGTCATGCCGCTGGACGATTTCGTGCCGGAGGCGGCATGGCGCATGGAGGTTGTAGGCGATCCACAGGCCGAAGTGCCGATCTTTGACGAATTCAGAGCCATCCTCGCGAGCCGCGAAGGCCCCGGGTTCCGCCTCGCGGCCCTTGAGCGCTTCGCCTTCTACGAGCGTGCCAAGGCGGCCTATGCCATTGTCGCAACGGGAGAAGCCCGGCTCTATGGCAATATCATTCTGAGAAAAGGCGTCGTGCGCCCGGCATGACGGGAGCCAGAAATCGTCTCGGAACCGTGGTTCCGAGACGATTTCGGTCGGTGAAGCCATCAGCGCATCGCGCAGGCCCAAGGGGCCATGTTAGCACAAAGTGGGCCCGGCCTTCCGCAGAAGCCGGTGCGCTGCTTTACGGAGGGAGCATCGGGACGGACCGATGCTCTAGCTGCCGGAACCGCCGATGCAGGTGGCTGCGTTCTCAGGCGTGCAGACATCGAGCCCCGTGAATGTCGGATCCTTGGGAGGAGTCTTACCGTCCTTCATATCCTTGAGGAAAAGCATGGTCTTATACCCCATCTCGAAGGGGCGCTGGCCCACTTGCCCCTTGGAGAGGCCGGCCTTCATCAGATCCATCTGGACAGGCAGCGTGTCTGCGACGACGAGAGCAAGCGAGCCGTTATCGATCCGTTCCTTGTATTTCTCGGCGACCTTGCGATAGGCCTGCGGAATGAACTGCGGGAAGCCACCAGTCGGGATGAACGCATCGAGTTGCGGGTTCTTTCCGAGGATATCCTCCATCTGTTGCACGGCACGCGGGAAGTCGTCGTCAGTATAGAGAGGGCATCCCTCCATCTCCCGCCAGCCGTTCTGCCCTGTCAGCCGCGTTCCCGGTGACGCGGATGACTTCGCACCGGACAGCGTATCGCGAATTCCCTGCATGCGTTCATTGTGGTTCGCTGCTGCGGCGCCACCGGACTGGATGCAGATTTCTCCGCCCTTCGGCTTCAACTGCATCGCAATCTTTGCGAGATTGACGCCGATGTCGTAGTTGTAGGTGCCGACATAGGCGGTGCGCAGGGCCTTGTCCTTGTCGAGAAGGTCGGAGTCCCAGGTCAGAACGGGAATGCCGGCCTTTTTCGCGCCTTCGAGCGCTTTCGCCATCGCAGCAGCGTTGGATGGCGACACTGCGATGCCATCGACCTTCTTGGCGATCAGGTCATTCACGACCTGGACCTGCTCATCCCCGCCGCCATGTTCGCCCGGGCCGATATAGAGGCATTCGATCGTGCCGTTCGATTCCTTCTCGGCCTTCTTGCAGCCGTCGCGGGCCTGATCGAAGAACGGGTTGTTCATGTTCTTCGGCACGAGCGCGAAAGTGTATTTCTTCCCCTGCGCCTGAGCGCCGGCACCCATTGCGAGGAGTGCCGCAGTCGCGACACCTAAAGCCAGTACTCTCATTGGTGTTCCTCCTGCTGGTTATGATCGCCCGGCATCCGTCTCAGGCCGAGCGTTTGCCGCGGATCCGCTGGAGCAGAACCGCCAACACGATGAAGAGGCCGACAAAGGCGCCCTGCCAATTGGCATCGACTCCTGCCATCAGAAGGGAGTTCCGAATGATCTCGATCAGGGCGGCTCCGACGACGGCGCCGTATGCGCTTCCCTGCCCACCCATAAGGTCCGCGCCACCGATCACCGTCGAGGCGATGACACGCAGTTCATAGCCCTGCCCCAGGGCGTTGATAGCGGAACCCTGCCATCCCACGATCAGGATCGACGCGACCGCCGCGGTCAGCCCGGAGACGATATAGGCCTGGAGCTTCACCCGTCGCACGGGAACGCCGGTAAGGCGCGCGGCATTTTCGTTCCCACCGATCGAGTAGAGATAGTTGCCCCAGGCCGTGAAATTGAAGACGAAGCCGAAGATGAGCGCGAGGATCGCCAGCGCCCAGACCGGATTGGCGATGCCGAGGATCGAACCTCCCCCGATGGCGTTGAACGTGTCGCCCCACGGCCCGAAGTCATAGATCATCCTGTTCTGAGACAGCACGATCGCGAGCGAGCGGGCCATGGAGAGCATGCCGAGCGTCACAACGAAAGCGGGAAGCTCGACATAGGCAATCAGAAAGCCGTTGACTGCGCCAGCGGCCGCGCCGGCGAGAAGCCCAGCCAGAATGGCGAGGCTCCAGTGCTCGCCGGCCTGAAGAACCAGACCGCACACGACGCCGACGAGCCCCATCAAAGACCCGACCGACAGGTCGATCCCTCCGGTGAGGATGACAGCGGTCATGCCGACGGCCATGATGCCGATGAAGGCGAAGTTGCGCGTGATATTGTAGAAATTGTCGGCTGAGGCAAAGGCCTCCGGTTGGTCCCACGTCATGACGGCACAGAGGATGACGAGGGCGACCGTGACCCAGAAGGGTTGGCTCGCCATAAGCCTTTGACCCACGCTTCGTCCCTGAAGGCCTGTGATATCCTCGATTGCAACACTGCTCTGAACGGGACGGGGCGTAAGTGTCGTCATGCTTCCTCGGAGGTCACGCCGTATGGATGGCTCCTGTGATGAGGCCGGTAACCTCTTCAGGGGATGTCTGGCCGATCGGTTTGTCGGCGACCTTCGTGCCGCGACGCATGACGACGACGCGGTCGCAGACGGCAAAGACGTCGGGCATGCGATGGCTGATCAGCACGACGGCGATGCCCTGGTCCCGCAACCGGCGGATCAGGTCTAGCACCTCGGCGACCTGTCTGACGCTGATCGCGGCTGTGGGCTCGTCCATGAGCACGATGCGCGCATCGGAGAGCCGCGTCCGGGCGATCGCCACGGCCTGGCGCTGGCCCCCGGACATTTGCTTGACCAAGTCCCGCGGGCGCGTCTCGGACTTGAACTCCTTGAAGAGCTCGGCCACCCGGCCATACATGGCGGGATAATCCAGGATCTTGAACGGTCCGACCCGGCGTTTCAGCTCCCGGCCAAGGAAGACGTTGGCGGCAGCAGTAAGGTTGTCACAGAGGGCCAGGTCCTGATAGACGACTTCGATGCCCTCTGCCCGCGCCTCGACAGGCTTGTGGAAGTGCTTTGCCCGACCCTGGATCCTGATCTCGCCTTCAGAGGGACGGAAATTTCCTGCGATGATACGCACGAGGGTGGACTTGCCGGCGCCGTTGTCGCCCATGAGGCCGACCACCTCGCCAGCTTCGACAGAAAGAGAGACGCCTTTCAGTGCTTCGATGGCACCGAAATGCTTGGCAATATCCTGAAGCTCCAGGAGTGCCATCCGTCCTCCCACTTGGCACTTCGCTCCGAGACGAAGCACCTCCCTCGGGATCTCTTTCAATAGAGAATTACCGTAATCGTAACAGTCGTAAAGTCCTTTTCTCTGCGCCAGGAAACACTAGAATGAATAATTGGTCATCGTAATACCTTATTCCCAAAGTGTTCCATGGCAGCAGGTCTCTTTGAACTGGCAGGGCGGACCGCCCTTGTGACGGGTGCTACATCCGGGATCGGCCTCGCGCTGGCGCGAGGCCTTGCCCAGGCCGGCGCCGTGGTGGTGGTGAATGGGCGCGATCGAAGCAGGATCGACCTCACCGTCGAGGCTCTGCGCAGGGAGGGCCTGCAGGTCCATGGCTCGCGCTTCGACTGCACGCTCGGGGACGAGATCATCCCCGAGATCGCCCGCATCGAGCGGGAGGTCGGGCCTATCGACATTCTCGTCAACAACGCGGGAATCCAGCGCCGTGCGCCCCTCCTCGAGATCGACCCCGCAGTATGGGACGAGGTCATCCGCACCAACCTGACCGGCGTATTTCTGGTCGCCCAGGCCGTTGCCCGGGGTATGGTGGCGCGCCGTCGCGGCAAGATCGTCAACATCTGCTCTCTTGCCAGTGAAGTCGCCCGCAGGACGATTGCGCCCTACGTTGCTGCCAAGGGTGCAGTGAAGCAGTTAACGAAGGCGATGTGCGTCGAATGGGCTGGGTCCAACATCCAGGTGAACGGTATCGGGCCCGGTTATTTCGCGACGCCGCTGAATACGACCCTGAAGGAGGATCCGGCGTTCGACGACTGGGTGCGCTCAAGGACGCCGGCCGGCCGGTGGGGCGACCCCGAGGAACTGGTCGGCACGGCCATCTTCCTGTGTTCGGCGGCATCCGATTTCGTAAATGGACAGGTGATCTATGTCGATGGTGGCTTGCTGGCATCCATGTAAACCGGGCGCAGGGTGCCGACCCGCTACCCGGCGATCCGAACCAGGTTCCCGAGACGATTGAGCGAGGCTGTCATCCTGATCGACTCCCATCAGCACTTCTGGCGCATAGCCCGTGGCGATTACTTCTGGCTGGGTCCCGAACTCCAGCCGCTCTATCGCGACTACGGCCCCGACGACCTTCTGCCGCTCCTCGGGCGTCATGGCATCGATCGCACCATCCTCGTGCAGGCGGCGCAGACCGTGGACGAGACGATGTTCCTTCTGGACATTGCCAGGGCCGCCCCCTTCGTTGCCGGCGTCGTCGGATGGGTCGAGTTCGCCGATCCCCATGCTGCCCGAACGATAGAGCATCTTGCCGACGACCCTTTGTTGGTCGGGCTTCGCCCTATGGTCCAGGATATCTCCGACGACGAATGGCTGCTCCGTCCTGATCTTGCGGCGGCGTTCCATGCGTTGATCGCGCAACGCCTCGTTTTCGACGCACTCGTCCTTCCGCGGCACCTGTCGCGATTGCTCGCGCTCGCAGATCGGTATCCGGGTCTGACCATTGTCGTGGATCACGGAGCGAAGCCAGCGATCCGGGAGGGGCATCTCGACCCGTGGCGGGCTGATATGGCGGCCGTCGCCGAGCGGCCGAACATCGTGTGTAAATTGTCCGGCCTCGCAACGGAGGCACACCCGGACTGGAGGGTCGACGACCTGCGGCCCTACGTGACTCACCTCCTCGATGTCTTCGGTCCTGACCGGCTTCTCTGGGGAAGCGACTGGCCGGTGGTCAATTTGGCGGGAGGATATGATCGCTGGTGGAGCGCCGCCCAGGAACTGCTGGCTCCGCTCTCCGGGACGGCGCAGGCAGCGGTGCTCGGAGGCAACGCGGAGCAGATCTATCTCGGACGCCGCGGGCGACCGTGACGATGCCCGTCACACCCAACCGCCGTCGACCACATACTGTTGGTTCGTGCAGGCCGACGCCTCTTCCGACGCCAGGAAGACCGTGAACCGGGCCACTTCGTCCGGCATCAGCTTCCGCTTGAGGCACTGCCGCTGCATCAGTTCCTCCTCGCTCTCCGGCGTGAGCCATTTCTCGACCTGGCGCTGGGTCATGATCCAGCCCGGCGCAATGGCGTTGACGCGGATATTGTAGGGACCGTAATCCCGTGCCAGGGAACGCGTGAGGCCGAGGACGGCAGATTTCGCGGCCGTATAGACGGCCATTCCGCCCTGCCCCACCATCCAGGACACCGACCCGAAATTGATGATGACTCCCTGGTTTGCTGCCTGCATATCGGCCAGTACGGCCTGGGCAGCGAAGAACTGGTGCTTGAGGTTCACCGCGATGCGATCGTCCCAGTATTCGGGTGTGACGTCCGGAGTGGGATGGCGCTCGTCATGCGCGGCGTTGTTGACGAGAACCTGTATGGGGCCGAGCGTCTCCCTGATGCTGCCGACGGCCGCGCGCAAGGCCGCGATATCCTTGAGGTCGGCATACTCGAAATGGACGCTCAGGCCTCTCGCCGTCAGCTCGTTCGCGAGTTTTTCCGATGCGTCGCGGGCGATATCGACGAAGGCGACCTTGCAGTGCTGTTCGGCGAATCGTCGGACGATGGCCTCGCCGATGCCCGAACCGCCACCCGTTACCAGCACGACCTTACCGTTCAGATCCGTATAGATCGCAGCCATCGATCCCCTCCCGCCGGCAAACCGAATTTTCCCTGTCGGGCCTAACCGCCCTTGACCGCCCCGGCCGTCAGCCCTGCCACAATCTGGCGCTGTGCGACAACGGTCAGGATGAGCACGGGCAACGTCACGATCAACGCCGCCGCCGCCAACGGTCCCCAGCTCAATTGTTCGAAGGACAGCATGTTGTAAACCGCGACCGGCAGCGTGCGCGTCTCACGCCCCGCCAGGACGACACCGAAGACGAAATTGTTCCAGGAGAAGATCACCGCCAGGATGAAGGCGACCGTGATACCGGGTTTTGCAATCGGCAAGGCCACATATCGGAACACCTCCCAGTTGCTGGCACCGTCGATGACGGCCGCTTCCTCCAGTTCGAGGGGGGTCGTTTCGAAGTATCCGATCATAATCCAGATCACGATAGGGACCGTGATCACCAGATGAGCGATGATCTGTGGCAGAAGGGTTCCCATCAGCCCTAGCCACTGAAACAGCAGGAACAGCGGGATCAGGTAGGACAGGCCCGGGGTCATGCGGGCGATGAGCACGACGACGGCGGCCTTGGTCGCGCGCATGCGTGCGATGCCATAGCCGGCCGGAACACCGATCAGCAGCGCGAGCCCTGTCGCCGCACCGGTTACGATCAGACTGTTGAGGAAAAACAGGCCGAAGCGGTTCGATTCGAAAACGCCGGTGTAGTTCTTCCATGCGAAGCGCTCAGGAATCAGGATGGGAGGATAGGCCGCGTTATCGACCTCGAACTTGAGCGAAAGCGAGATCATCCAGAGAAAGAACAGCACAGCCGGAGAGACGAGCACCAGCGCCGCGAACCAGAGACCGACCGTGTTCAGGATACGTCGCAGGGTCATCAGCCACCTTTGACATCGGTCCATTTCGTCCGCTGGCGAAGATGGAGCATCAGGAGCGACAAAGCGATGACGAGCGCAAAGAACACGACAGCGATCGCCGATCCGTAGCCGACATCGTAATAGGCGAAGGCGACGCTGTAGAGATAAAGGTTGATCGTTTCCGAGGCGGTGCCCGGCCCGCCCTGGGTGATCGCGTAGATGATGTCGAAGCTCTTCAGGGCATCGATGGTTCGGATGATCACGGCCACCATCAGGAATGGCGCGATCATCGGCAGAGTGATGTAGCGGAAGCGTTGAATGACGTTCGCCCCGTCAATGGCGGCGCTCTCGTAGGGCTCGGTCGGAATGGCCGCGAGACCTCCGAGCACGATCAGCATGACGAGCGGCGTCCATTGCCAGGTCTCGACCAGGACCAGCGAGGGGATTACCGTCGCAGGATGAAAGACCCAGCTCTGAGGTCCGATGCCAACCAGCGAGAGGAGATAGTTCAGCACGCCGAGCTGCGGGTGGAACATCATCGTCCATACCAGTGCAATGGCAACCGGCGTTGCCATCATCGGCATGACGAACAGTCCACGCAGGAGCCCCCTGAACGGCAGCCGTGAATTGAAGATCAGGGCGGCCAATGTCCCGAGGACCAGCGGCAGGATGACGGCCAGGACCGTGTAGACCAGCGTGTGACCGATGGAGGCGATGAAGCGGACATCCGTCGTCAGACGCGCATAATTTGCCAGCCCGGCAAAGTGGCGTTCGCCCCCCACCGTCCATTCATGCAGGCTCATCCAGATCGTGAAGACCCATGGAAAGACGATGACCGATCCAACCACGGCGACGGCCGGCACGACAAAAGGCCAATAGGAGCTGCGCCGGCGAATGCCCTTCTCGGGCACCGCCTGCGCCGCCGTTCCCGGATGCCGTTCAACGATGGTCGCCATGGATGTCGCCCACTACGCTGTCCGGTCCGACATGCAGGATCATCAAGCCTTCTCGCTACGCTCGAGAATCGGTTTGAATTGCTCTGTTGCCTTCTTCATCTCCGTTGCCGGATCGCCACCCGCGAGAAGGTTGGTCAGGGCGATTCCGATGATGTCGCGGAATTCGGTCACCGGCTGAATGACGGGAAGACCGAGCTTGCTGATCTTGCCGGATTCCACCACCGCGTCGATCCAGGCCGGCGGCATCTTCACGCCTTTGCGGACTTCAGGATCGTTCAGGATCGAAAGGCGGAACGGAACGCCGCCGCCTGCCTGCAGCAGGCGCGCGCCCATCAGCTTCGAAATCGCCCATTGGCAATAGAGATAGGCCGCCTCCTTGTTCTTGCTGGCGGCAGCCACTCCGATACCGTCGCCGAAGGTCGCGGAGGCCTGGGCCTTTGGCCCGCGCGGCATCACGCCGTAACCGACCTTGCCCACCACGCGGGACTTTTCCGGATCCTCGAGTGGGGGCGCGAAACCAACGCCGTCGAGCCACATACCGATCTTCCCCTGCAGGAAGGCCGACTGGCATTCCGACCAGTTGAAGCCGGCGACGCCCTGCGGAGCAGCCTTGGTCAGGAGGCGCTGATAGAGCGCGGCAGCCTCGATCGCCTCCGGCGTGTCCGTCATCAGGTTCCCATTGGCGTCGACAGGGTCAACGCCATAACCGAGGAGGAAGCTCGTCCAGACGGGGACATTGGCATTCTTCAGGCCCCTGGCGACAAATCCATACGTTCCCTCCTTCGGGTCCGTAAGAGCCTCGGCCACTTTTACCATTTCCTCGAATGTCTGCGGATACGCGAGCCCCTTCTTCGCAAAGAGGTCCTTGTTCCAATAGATCATCCAGTAATCGACCGAGAACGGCAGCGACAACATCTGGCCCTGCTTGTTCTTCGCATAGAGCAGGCCGGCCTGGGAGAAATCGCTTTCGGTGAGGCTCGGATCCGTGAGCTCCGGATTCTTCATGAAGGGACCGAGGTCGGCGAGCCAATTGGCCTTCTCGAACTGGCGCTTCTGGACGTGGTAGCTGAGATGGACGACATCGAAGCTCGGACTGCCGGAATTCAACTCGATCACAGCCTTCTGCCGCTGCTGTTGTTCGGGTGTCTGCTCGGATGCGACCTGGATGCCCGTCAGATCGGTGAATTCCTTTTCGTATTTCTGAAGGATGTCGCCGCGCGGGCTCTTGACGAGGTTCACGCCGATCTTCGTGCCGGCGTACTTCTTCCAGTTTACATCGGCCAAGGCAGGAAACGTGCCACCCAAACCATAGGCGGCGGCAGCCGTGGTGCTTGCAAGGAACGTGCGGCGGGTGATCGATCCTGCAGTTTCAGCCATTGTCAGTCTCCTCCCGGGTTCAACGTTGCCGGCCTCTGCGGGCCGAGTTTTCGACGCTTGCAACAGATTAAGCACCATGTAACATGTCAGTGTCAACGCAACAGTTACTTGTGTTCAGCCTCCTGTCCGTCAGTGGAGATTTCCTTGTCCCTCAACTTCGGGATTAGCCCTGCGCTTGTCACACCGTTCGATCACGGTGAAGTGGACGTTCAGCGCCTTGCCGGCCATGCGATGGACTGCCTCGCCCGCGGGTGCCGCACTGCAACAGTATTCGGCACGACGGGAGAAGGGCCTTCCGTCGGCGCAAAAGAACGCAACGCCGTTGCGGAAAAACTCATCGAACTCGGAGTCGCGCCGGGGCATCTCGTCGAGGGTGTGATTGCCTGCTCTGTCGAAGAAGCAGTCTACAGCACCGGCCAGGCTCTGCGCCGCGGAGCCCACGCGGTATTGCTGGCGCCACCGTACTACTTCCGCCCGGTACCCGACGAAGCGATCTTCGCCTGGTATGCTTCAGTCTTCGAAGGTGTCGGCGCGGCGCTGCGCAGCATCATCCTGTATCATATTCCTGGCATGACCGGGGTGCCGCTGTCTCACGCGGTCATCCGCCGCCTCGCGGACACATTCCCCGGTGCCATTCGCGGCGTCAAGGACAGTGCGTGCGATCCCGAGGCAACCTTCGCACTGATCAAGGCTTTTCCGGATTTGGATATCCTCGTCGGCGACGAAACGTATCTTGGCCGGGCCTGCGCCGCAGGTGCGGCCGGTTCGATCTGCGGGCTTGCCAACATCGTGCCGGAAGCCATCGTCGCGTTGGCCGAGGCCGGGCGTGACGACCCTCGTGTCGTCGCTCTCGTGCAACGGATCACGGGTCACCCCGTCATCCCGACGGTAAAGGCATTGGTGGCCCGTGTGCGAGGGGATCGCGCATGGGCGGCTGTGCGCCCGCCACTCGCAGCCATCGACGAGGCGACCACCGCCGATGTCGCGACACTTCTTGAGCCGTTCGGAGCCCTGTCGAAGGCTGTCGTGTCAGCATGACACGCCGCGCACACCACCCCGAACCGAAGCTGCGCGAAAGGGCCTACGACGCCTTCACGCATCATCTTTTACGGAGCGATATCAAGCCCGGCCAGTTTCTCAGCCAACGCGAACTCGTGGCCCTCACGGGCCAGCCTCTCGGAGCCATTCGGGAGCTGATCCCGCGTCTCGAAGCCGAAGGGCTCATCGTCACCGTTCCGCGCCGCGGATTGCAAATCCTGTCCCTCGATGTCGCCCTGGTCAGAAATGCCTTCCAGTTCAGGTTGATCCTCGAGAAGGAGGCGATCGCCGCTTTCAGCGAAACAGCCAGCACTGCAACGATCAAACGCATTGAAGAGGCGCACGAGACCATCATCGCCTCGGCCAGCGAGGGCGTGACGGATGAGATCGTTGCCAGAGCGCAGCAGGTCGACCGCGAATTCCACGAGGCTGTAATCGACGACCTCAACAACGAGATCATCTCGAAGGCCTATCGGGTCAACTGGATCAAGGTTCGGCTCATTCGTCAGAACGAAACCAGCCTGGACAAGGACCTCGTGGTACCGGTGATGCAGGAGCATCTCGTTATCATCGCGGCGATGAAATCGCGCAACACGGCTGCTGCCGTCGAGGCGGCGGCGGCGCACATCATGAATGCCCGGGCGCGGGCGCTCAGATTGGGGTGAGGTTTCAGTGCCGTGGCCGTGTTTGACGGAACCCAAGTAGTGCGTCATGGGCAATAAGCCGGTGATCTGCCTCGGGTGTGCCTTCTGGGACACCATCTTCAAGGTCGACAGAATCCCGGGAACCGGGACAAAGATTCTGCCTGAACAGGCTGTTCAGGCGGCATCCGGCATGGCGACCGCCGCTGCCGTCACGATTGCCCGCCTGGGCGGGCAGGTCGATCTCTGGGCCCGGATCGGCGACGATCCTGCGGGCGACAGCTTCAGGCTCGACCTCGCACGGGAGGCGGTCGGCCTTGATCGGGTCCGTCGCATCCCAGGAGCACGGACGGCGTTCTCGACGATTTTGGTTGACAGTCGCGGAGAGCGGCTGGTGGTCCCCTATACCGACCCCGCGCTCGATCCCGATCCGAGCTGGCTGCCACTGGACGAGGTCGCCGGCGCCGGTGCCGTGCTTGTGGACATGCGCTGGGTCGAAGGCGCGACGGCCATCCTGTCGGAAGCGAGCCGCCAGGGCGTCCCGACCGTCGTGGACGCGGACGTCGCCCCGCCGAACGTGCTTCGCGAATTGACGTCCCTTGCAGATCATGTCCTCTTTTCGGAGCCTGCCCTGCTCTCTCTCGCGTCCAGTGCCTCGCCCGGACAGGCCTTGCTGGAAATCGCGCCGCAGCTTCGGGCCAAGGTCGCGGGAGTCACGTTGGGCGAGCATGGCGCGCTCATATGGCAGCGCAGCGACCCGACGAGCCTGAGTCATTTCCCGTCGATACCGGTCGAAGCCGTCGATACACTGAATGCGGGCGATGTCTGGCACGGCACCTATGTCTACGGCCTTGTGAACGGTTGGCCCCTGCCGCGTTCCGTGCAAATGGCCAACATCGCTGCGGCAATGAAATGCGAGCACTTTGGTGGCCGTTACGGCGCTCCACGTTTGCCGGACCTCCTTGAGCGCTGCCGCAACCTGCCGTTCAATCTGGTGGCGACGTGAGACCGCGGCGGCTTCGACAAGCGCGCAGGGATTTTCTGAAGGCATTCTCTGACATGCGCGGGGCGTGTCTCCACAGAGCCTCGCCGACGCTGAACGCTGAGTTGGGCCAGGACTCCGATCGACCAGAATGGACGGAACTTCCCTTGTCGTGAATTTCATTTTATCTAGAAAGTTATTCTCCTTGCGGCTCGAACCGAGCCGCAAGGAGGCGAAATCTTTCGACATAGCGCAAATTTCAAGAAAATGTTTCTAAGTTTACAGGACTCTTGATGGATGCCATCGACACCAAGATTCTCATGCTCCTTCAGGAGGATGCGAGTCTCTCGATTGCCGAGGTTGCCCAGAGGGTCAACCTGTCCCAGACGCCGTGCTGGAAGCGGGTCCAGCGCCTGGAGGCCTCTGGGGTCATCCAGAAACGCGTCGCGCTTGTCGATCCCGAAAAGGTCGGCCTCGGGCTGACCGTGTTCGTCTCGATTGAAACTTCGGATCACTCCGGCCAATGGCTGCAGCATTTCGCAGAATTCGTCTCCGCCATGCCGGAAGTCATGGAGTTCTATCGCATGGCAGGCGACGTGGACTACATGCTTCGTGTGGTCGTCCATGACATGGCCGCCTATGACCGCTTCTACAAGCGCCTGATCGAGGCGATCCCCCTCAAGAATGTGACCTCCCGTTTTGCCATGCAGCGCGTGAAATCAACAACGGCCTACGCACTGGAGCTGGACACCGCCGGCTAGGCCGGATCGCGCCTTGGGGCATCGTAGGGCGCTTCTGAAGGTCGACATCTGCCGCGTTTTCGGACGGCGAACCGGTTCCAGCCTTGTCTGAAAGTGGCCTGGGCATCGCTCTTCGTCCGTGTGACCCCTTATACCCCTGTGGGATATGGCCATATCCACCGGTCGCTGGCCGGCGCTGCTTCGTCCATGGCCTAGGCCTGCGAATAGTTACTTCACGAAGGTCTTGGACAGGCCGACCGTACGATCCACGATCATGACGACGCCGAGCGTCAGCAGAATGAGAAGCACGGAGACGCTTGCCACAAGCGGGTCGGCACGACTCTCCACGTGATGGAACAGCTCCACCGGCAACGTGGTCAGCCGCGGGCCGGTAAGGAAGAGCGTGATGACCACCTCATCGAACGACACCAGGAAGCAGAGGGCCGTGGCGGCGACGATGCCGGGCCCCATCATCGGAAGGGTCACCCGTCGGAAAACCGTCAGTGGGCGACCGCCCAGGGTCGAGGCCGCCTCCTCGCAGGCAAGGGGAAGATTGCCGAGCGTCGTCGCCAGCACGCGCAGCGCATAGGGCAGAGTGATGACGAGATGCCCGATGACGAGACCCCAGAATGAGCCAAGGAACCCCGCCGACGCAAAGACAATCAGGATCGCAAGTCCGAGAACGATGGTTGGAAGCAGCAACGGGGCGGTGAACAGGTTGTAGAGAAAGCCCGATCCTGCCGTTCGCATGCGGACGATCACATACGCCGCAGGAATGGCGATCGCGAGCGACAGAATCGTGACGATGGCTCCCAGGAGGAGGCTCGTCCAGAAAGCCGAGATGATCGCAGAGTTCTCGAGCAAGGCCGCATACCAGCGCAAGGACCAGCTCTGGGGCGGGAACGACAGGATCTGCTCACCGCTGAATGAAATCGGCACGACGAGGATGACGGGGGCAAGCAGGAACAGGAAAAGTGCCGCAACCAGGATCTTCATGGGCCACGATGTCTGGTGTGTTTCCATGATGGTCTCCTAGTCGATGGCGCGCAGAATTCGGGCATAGATGGCGAGCGCCGCTCCGAAAATGACAAGCACGAGGATCGAGAGCGTCGCGGCGAGTGGCCAGTTCAGGGTGACGATGGCCTGATCATAGATCTCCGTCGCCAGGAGAAAGACCCGTCCTCCGCCCAGGAGCTTCGGCGTGATGAAGGACGAAACCGCCAGCACGAAGCAGAGGAGGCAGCCGAGCGCGATGCCCGGGAGTGTCAGCGGCAGGATCACGCGCCAGAAGGTTCTGACAGGGCGGGCGCCAAGGGTCATGGCCGCCTCCTCCACCCGTGGATCGAGCCGTCCGAACCCGGCGAGCAAGGAAAGGATCATGTATGGCATCAGGATCTCGACGAGGCCGATCACCACGCCCGTGGTATTGAACATCAGGCGCGGCGGCGAAAAACCGAGACCCGAGATGGCGCCGACGATCGGCCCCTGATCGGCGAGAAGCGCGATCCAGCCATAGGTCCGCACGACGGCTGACGTGAGCAGCGGCGATATGACGAGCACCGTCAGGAATGTGCGCCAGCGCCCTGTGCTGCGGTGCAGGTACAGGGCGATGGGGTAGGACAGGATCAACGTGAGAACCGTGATCGTGAGGCTCACAACGACCGAGTTGACGATCAGATCGAGGTAGAACGCATCGCCGAACAGGCCAATCCAGTTCGCGAGGGTGACGGTCTCGCGGATGCCGCCCCCTGAGAGCGCCTCGTTGAAGGACATCCGTAGGAGATTGAGGACAGGCAGGAGGAATCCGACGGCGTTTACGAGCGCAATCGGCAGCAGCAGAAGGGTCGCCGTTCCGGCCCGGCCGAGAGCCGGGCGCGGCATGGCATTGACCGGCGCGACGACGGCCGTGCTCATGCAGTCCTCCCGAACACCAGGGTGTCGTCGACACGCCAGGTGAGCGAGACCGGCGCACCGACGGTGCGGAAGACCCGGCCGTGATCGGACGCTGCCTCGACGATCAGCTCCGCCCCGTTCACGTCCACATGGTATTGCAGCAGATCACCCACGAAGGTCACACGGGTGAGGCGGCCGTCGAGCCTGTTGCTTCCCTCTCCCGCGGTCCCCTGCGCACCGTCCGGTTCCGCAAGCCGGACGCGATGCGGCCGCATCATGATCTCGACCGGGCCTACCGGGTGTCCAGGGACACGCAGCACCGCTCCGCCGGCCGAGACGGTGCCATCGCCCTTGCCCATTCCCTCGAGGCGGTTCGTCCGACCGACGAAGGACGCCACGAAGGGCGTGGCCGGCTGCTCGTAGACATCGACCGGCGTCCCGACCTGCTCGAGCCTGCCACCCTTCATGACGACGACCTTGTCGCACATGCTGAGCGCCTCTACCTGATCGTGCGTCACGAACACAGCCGTGATTCCGAGGTTCTGCTGAATGTCGCGAATCTCGTTGCGCATTTCGTCGCGCAGCTTTGCATCGAGGTTCGAGAGCGGCTCATCAAGGAGCAGGATCGAGGGGCGTATCACCAGGGCCCGGGCCAGCGCGACGCGCTGCTGCTGACCGCCGGACAGCTCACGGGGCTTGCGCTCGGCCAAGGCCTCGAGTCGAACCATGGCAAGCGCCTCCCTCACCCGCCGTTCGATTTCAGGTTTCTGCACGGAGCGCATTTCCAGGCCGAACGCCACATTTTTCGCCACGCTCATGTGAGGGAACAGGGCATAGCTCTGGAAGACGAGGCCCATGTCGCGCTTGTAGACCGGCATCTGGGTGATGTCGTTGCCACCCACGACGATGCGCCCCTCGCTTGGATGGATCAGCCCCGCGATCATGCGCAGGGTCGTGGTCTTGCCGCAACCGGAGGGGCCGAGAAGCGCGACAAGCTCCCCTTTGGGGACATCGAGATCCAGAGCTGCCACGGCGAGGGCATCGCCGTAGCGCTTCGTAAGGCCCTGAAGGCACAGATGCGCGCTATGATCGTTCAACGCCGTTGGTGACCCGGTGAGAATCTTCTGATGCATCATGACGCGCTCCGAAACCTTTCGTGGGCAGTGGACGACCGGTTCAACGGCTGAGTGGAATGACGCGACGGCGCCACTGCTCCGTGATCTTGTCGCGGATCCCGGCGACGGCGATCCAGTCGATGTCGATCATCTTGTCCATGGACCCGGCGGCTGTCCGCGCGAGAGCAGTCTGCGAGATCTTCGCCTTGGAGTTGGTCGGTGCGTAGAACATCTCTTCCGTGAAAGCGGCCTGCGCTTCGGGCGAGAGAGCATAGTCGATGAAGGTCTTGGCTGCCTTGCTGTTCGGTGCACTTTTCACGAGGTTGATGGTGTTGATCTGGAAGCCGCTGCCTTCCTGCGGCAACACCACGCCGAGCTTCCCGCCCGACGAGTCCGCATAAACCTGCGCGCGGGCGTTCCACCCGATACCCAAGGCGGCCTGTCCGTTGGCGATAGGGGCATAGACGTCCGGCTTCGGATCCCAGGTCTGCACGTTCGGCGCCAACTCTCCGAGCTTGGCGATGCCCGACTCGACGCTCTTCTTGTAATCGTCGCCGCCCGCCATCTTGTTGGCGATGACGGTCAGCGTAGTGCCCTGGATGTCGGGCACGGCCGGGATGGCCACCTTGCCGGCATACTGTTTGTCCCACAATGCGTTCCACGAGGTCGGCGCGGCCTTCACCTGATCCTTGTTGTAGAGCAGAACCAGATTGTCGAAGGTCACCGCGACGCCGTTGACGCCTTGGGCCCTGGCGGAAGGATAAAGATCGGCGACGTTCTTCGACACGCTCTCATCGACCTTGTCGAACAGGCCTTCATCCGTGCCTGCCTTCGCGACCGATACGTCCATGATCACGACGTCGATCTGGGGGGCCGATTTCTGGGCACGGAGCGTGCCGAGCATCTGGGCCGAGTTCGGCATTCCGTAGAACTCGACCTTGATATCGGGATGCGCCTTCATGAAAGGCTCGACGACCGCCTTCGTATAATGATCCTGGAAGATGCCGGAATAAGCCGCCAGGGTCACCGTTTCCGCCCAGGCCGGGCTCGAAACCGCGAAGGCGATCGCCGAGATGCCGAGTAAGGTACGCATTCTTGTCATGGTCCGTTTTCCCTCTGTTGCGTGACTTTTCTCGTTGCCTCCGCGTCAGGCGACGCGAAGGGCCTTCTCTTCCACGAGGCGGGTGGCGCCGGAAATATCGGGCAGTTTCTCGCCGTTGCGCAACCGCTCGAGCAGCTTGATCTCGTTCTCCTGCATCCCGATGGCGCGCTCGGCCACGGCCTTCGCCTCGGAAGGATGCAGCACGATCACGCCGCTCTCGTCGGCAAGGATCGCATCGCCGGGCTCCACGACCTGTCCTCCAACCGTCACCGGCACATTGATGGCGCCTTCGAGGCCGAGAATTTTGGTGGTGATGGGCGACGGCCCGCGACACCACATGGGCATCTGGACATTGCGGATCTCCGAGAAATCCGTCGCGGGACCATCGACGATGCCGGCCTTCACGCCGGCGATCTTCATGGAATGGGTAATCACTCCACCCCAGCAGGCATGCCGGGTGTCCCCGCAGCGGTCGACGACGACGATGTCGCCGGGCCGCACGAGCTTGGTGAGATAGTGCAGGATCGTGCTGTCGGCATGAGGCAGCCTCACGGTCACGGCGGTTCCTGCAACACGCTTCTCCGGCAGCACCGCCCGCAGCTCGCGGTCCACGAAGCCGGAATGCAGGAAGTGACCGACGGTGGCAGTCTCCACTCGCTCCAGCAGCTCCACGAGTTCCCTGGAGATCTGCTTCGGCATGTCATTGACGATGAACATCGAAATTGCTCCTTAGGACAGAACGTGATGCTGGGCTACCGGCACGTTGCGGCGCACATGATCGATATAGTCGAGCTCGAGGCGCGCGGCGGTGCTGGTCACCCGGTCCGTGCATTGGGCGACGATATGCCCCCAGGGATCGATGACCATGGAGTGCCCCCAGCACCATTTTTTGCCATCGGAATTCGACAGCACCTGGCCCACCGCGAGGAAATAGGTCTGCGTCTCGATCGCGCGAGCGCGGGCGAGCGTCTCCCAGTGATCCTTGCCGGTCATGAGGGTGAAGGCGGCGGGGAGGACGATCACGTCCGAGCCGGCATCACGCAGCTTGCGGAAGAGCTCGGGGAAGCGAATATCGTAGCAGATGGCGCAACCGACGGTGACGTCGCCCACCTTGTAGGTCACGACGTCCTCGCCTCGGCTGATGGTGTCCGATTCCCGGTAACTGGTACCGCCCGGAATATCGACATCAAACAGATGGATCTTGCGGTAGCGGGCGAGTTCCTGGCCCTTCGGTCCGAAGACCACGGTCGTGTTGTAATGATTGTTGCCATGCCGCTCGACCACGCTGCCCGCATGGATCGTTACTTTGTGTCGGGCCGCCAAGTCCGACATCAGGCGATAGGCATCGCCGTCCGGAAACGTCTCGGCGCTGGCGTGGATGTTGTCACGGCCTTCCCCGAGGAAGGCATAATATTCCGGCAGGACGATGAGGTCGGGCGCCTCATCCTTGACTGCCTTTTCGATCATCGCAGCGGCGGTCTTGAGATTTTCCGCCTTGTCATTCTGCGAGTTCATTTGGATTAGACTGACTTTCACGTCCGGCCTCCGTTGGAACTGAGGCCGGAATGTGAGCGTGCGGTCCGAACCGTGGCAAACGTGAAATACTTTCCCTGAAGGACAAGTTTTGCTTGTTCTGCACTGCACAAGGAATCTTTTCGGCAGCGCCTGAGCACGTCACCAGGAGGCCCCGTCCTCCTGGGCTTCGGAAAATTCCCGTGCCACTTCCTGGGACATCCGGGCGATCACCGCCGAAATCAGGTTGCCTGGATGATCCGAGTAGACGGCGTGAAAGGTCAGCGGAGCAAAGGCCGGAGTGACATCGAGGGCCACCAGGGTGCCCGCCTCGAGATGTTCGCGGACGATGACGGTCGGGAGCGGTGTGATCCCAATTCCGTCCTTCGCCAGCCTCATGATCGTCGCCAGCGAGTTGGAATTGTAGATGGTCGGATTCTCGATCCCTTCGTCGGCCAGAAGCCGCTGAATGCGAAGATGGGCAATGCTGGCACGGGAATAGGCCAGGATGGGGTGATGGGCGATCTCGGCAAGACTGAGTGGCCCAGGTGGCAATCCGAGGCTCGGGCTGGCAAGCCATGTACAAGCGAAGGTGCAGAGGTCAAGGTTGATGATCCCCGGCGCCGTGACGGGCCCCAGGATCAATGCGAGATCGGTTTTGCGGTCGATCACCTCCCGTCCCAGATTGAGACTGGTGTCCGTATTCAGATCGATGGCGACGCTGGGATAGCGTTCCCTGATCTTCTCGATGAGCTGCGGCAACCACGCATAGACGATCGAATCGATCGTGCCGATCCTGATCGTGCCGCGCAGGCTACCGGGATCGCTGACCGCGTCACGGAACTCGTCCGCCACCCGGATCAATTCTTCGGCCTTCGGAATGACCTGCTGACCGAGATCGGTGAGGCGCACGCAGCGGGCATCCCGCTCGAACAGCTGTATGCCCAGGTCGCGCTCCAATGTGGCGATCCTGTTCGAGATGGCCGCCTGGGTCGTGTTCAGGCGTTCGGCCGCCGCGCTGAAGCTCCCGAGCCGCGCCACCCAGAGGAACGTCTCCACAAACCGAAGATTCATCCCTCTTCACTCTGCAAGGCACATGCCATCGCCAAGGTTCTCGTCTCCTTCCTCTCGTGGACAGACGCGATTTCCGTACCGGTCTCCGCCCACCGCATGAAGCGGCCATCGAGAATGCAGCTCCCTGCCACTGTCGCGTCAAAATCATTCTGTTCTGCGGGCGCCGGTCCCGCAAGGCTCCTGCCATCTCCTGTCCCGGCTCGATCTCCAATCATCTGCGAGAGCCCGTGAGATACGGCTGAAGCCACCCGAGACCGTCCTCCGTACGCCCCCGCGGCCGATACTCGCAACCGACGAAGCCTTCGAAGCCGGTCCCGTCGAGCACGTCGAATAGATAGGGGTAATTGACCTCGCCCAGATCCGGTTCGTGCCGTTCCGGGACACCTGCGATCTGGACATGAGCGGTCAGGTCCGCATTCGCCCGAATGCGGGTCGCAAGGTCTCCCTCCGAAATCTGACAATGGTAAAGATCGAGCTGCAGCTTAAGGTTTTCTGCGCCCACATCCTCGATCACCCTGCGCGCCATGGTCGTGGTATGGAGGAGATAGCCCGGGATGTCGCGCCCATTGATCGGCTCGATGAGCAGCATGCGACCTCCCGCGAGGCATTCAGATGCCGCGTAGGCGAGATTGTCCAGGTAGGTCCGATAACTATCACTGTCGCCCCGTCCGGCGGGCTTCACACCGGCCATGCAGTGCAGTCTCCCGCACTCCAGGGCGTCGGCGTAGGCCAGTGCTGTTGAGACGCCCCTGCGAAATTCGTCCGTTCGCCCGGGCAGACAGGCCACGCCGCGCTCTCCCGCCTGGAAATCCCCGGGCGGCATATTGAACAGTGCCTGCGTCAGGCCGTGCTCCTTCAGCCGGCCGGCAATGTCCCGGGCATCGAACTCGTAGGGGAAGAGAAATTCGACAGCGGTGAAACCCGCCACCGCGGCAGCTTCGAACCGATCGAGGAACGGGCGATCGGTGAACATCATCGTCAGGTTCGCGGCAAAACGTGGCACGATCGGCTCCTAGGTTCCGAACACCGCAGCGAGCTCGTCGAGCTGCCCTGTCGACAGTGTCCTGTATTGCGCTCCACGAAGCATCAGGAAGAGCTTGCATGTCTCCTCGACTTCCTCGGCAACGGCAACCGCGGCATCGAGTGTCGTCTCGCTGACGAGCAATCCGTGATTGGCCAGGAGAACGGCGCGCGACGATGCCGCGTATGGACCGATCATGCGGCCCGGGTCCGGCTCCCCAGGGCGAAAGTAGGGAACAATCGGCAGGCGCCCGAAGCGCATCGCCTGATATGCGGTCAGCGGCGGGAGCGCATTGGCGGCATCCACATCCGCCAGGCACGACACTGCTGTTGCATGGCTGGAGTGAAGATGAACCACGGCCCGGTCGTCCGGCCTCGCCGCATAGACCGCGAAATGAAGCGGAAGCTCTTTCGTAGGGGGATCCCCGGCGACATGGCGACCGTTCCTGTCCACCTTGGCGATGCCAGCGGGGTCGAGACGGCCCAGACAGGAATTGGTCGGCGTCGCAAGCAGTTCGTCGCCGCTCCAAACCGAGATATTGCCGGAGGTTCCGACGCCGAATCCACGCTCGAAGAGCGAGCGCCCCAGAAGGACCATCCGCTCACGCAGATGTTCTTCGTTCGTCATGGCAGCACCTGAAAAGAGCGGGTGAAGAAATCGGTTGCGCCGAAATTACCGCTCTTGAGAGCCAGCGCGATGGGCCGTTCGTCGACGGTCGCTGTCCACGGCACGCCCGGATCGATCTCGGGGCCGATCCGCAGAAGCCGCACGCCAAGGGCATTCATGACCGCCCCTGACGTCTCGCCGCCCGCGACCACGATCCTCCTCGCACCGGCGTCGACCGCCCGCGTGGCGAGGTGTCCGAAGGCATCCTCCACGAGATGGGCCGCCACCTCGGTCCCAATTCTCGACTGCGCATCGCGCAAGGAGTCGGGCTTGGCCGTCGAGTAGATCAGCACGGGCCGGTCTCCAAGGTTCCGGCGCATCCATTCGGTAGCTGCGTTCAGGGCGCCCGGATCGGCCGCGAGTGCGAGCGGATCGATCCTGAAGGCGGCCCCCCCGGCAGCCTCGAAGGCAGAGACCTGTGCGTTGGTCGCAGCCGAGCAGCTCCCTGCCAGGATGATGGACGGCCCAGGAATATGAGGGAGGCCGGCTGCCTGGCCCCCTTCCAATGCTCCCGATGACCGGCAGAGGGCAGGTACGCCGACAGCGATGCCTGATCCGCCCGTCAGCAGCGCCCTTCCCCGCGCGGCCTGCGCGATCGCATGCAAATCCTGATCCGTCAGAGCATCAACGACAGCGTGGCGCTTGCCTTGGCCCGACAGGTCTTGAAGCGCCGTCGCAATCGCCCCCGCTCCCTGCGCGACGATTTCCCAGGGTATGAGGCCGACCGCGTGCCGCGTCTGGTGGCCCATGAGACGGACGAGACTCGCATCCCGCATGGGCGTCAGCGGATGGTCGCGCATGCTCGACTCGTCGAGGGGCACGTCCCCGACGAACAGACGGCCCTTGTAGACGGTCCTCTTATTGGTCGGGAATGCGGGACAGATCACCGACAGACGCCGACCCGACGCCTCAAGGATCGCATCGACAACCGGTCCGATGTTTCCGTGCTCCGTCGAGTCGAAGGTCGAGCAGTATTTGACCATCACGTCACCAGCCCCCCGGTCGGCAAGCCAGCGATAGGCTGCGAGCGATTCCCGAACCGCATCATCGGCACGGATCGTGCGGGTCTTCAGGCCGATCACCACAGCCGACGCGTCGTGAACATCCGCATCCGGTACACCGATCGCCAGCACCGTGGACATGCCGCCGCGCACGAGGGTGTTCGCAAGGTCCGAAGCCCCGGTGATATCGTCCGCAACGGCTCCGAATGCCAGCCCGGCTCTGCTGGAACGGGGTTCTTTCATCGTGCAACCTTCCAATAGACATCCGCCGTCTGGTCCATATGGCTCGCCATGGCGCGCTCCGCCGCGTCCGGATCCCCTTTCTCGATCGCCGCAAAGATAGCGGTGTGGAAGGCCAGCGCCGTCTCGGCCTGGCCCGGGGTCCTCAGGGTCATCCGTCTCTGTTCGAGCAGCCAGTCGCTCAAGGCCAGAAGCGTCTCCTCGAAGATGCGGTTGCGAACTGTCCGGACGATTTCGGCATGAAAGTCGATATCCGTCCGCTCGAAGAGGGAGAGATTGCCGAGCGCGGCAGCGTTGCCATCGAGAGCCCGGCGGATTCTGTCGAGATCCTCCGGTGTGCGGTGGAGAGCGGCGTGGCGCGCGATGGCGCATTCGGCAATCTTGCGCGCCCCTTGGAGCTCGCGGATTCCGGCCTCGTCGTTCATGAACGCGCGCACTGGAATGGAGAGGCCCGACAGGACCTTGCGCGGCGTTACCCGCGTCACGACAGCGGGACTGCCGCTGCGCAGCCGCACGATCCCGGCCTGTTCGAGGGAGAGCAACGCCTCGCGGACGGCGGGGCGGCCGACACCGAAGGTACCCATCAACTGGCGTTCCGATGGAAGGGTGTCGCCAGGCTGGTAGGTCCCGTCCAGGATCATGGCCTCGAGCTGCCGCCCAATCTGCTCATGGATCTTGGGAGCGGGCGAGTGGGATGGCACGGATCCTGTCCGTTTCACTGATAATGCCACTTGTCATACCACCTATGAAGCCAATAGCATCGCATGCTGGCGAGGGTGTCAATAGGCCCGCGACGTTGCAGGCAGCAGCCTGTCGCACCGCGCGGACGTGGGCGGCTCGTCAGGCTTGCAAGGTCGGCGGAGGAAACGATGAGCTTTCAATCGGATGCGGCGAACACGACGTTGCCTCGCGTCGCCGTCATCGGGCTCGGCTCGATGGGGTTCGGCATGGCATCCTCCTTGAGGCGCGCCGGGTTCGATGTCGTCGGTTACGATGTGGACAAGGCCGCAGTCGAGCGGTTCGTCGCGCAAGGGGGCCGTGGCGCAGCCTCCCCTTCGGAAGCCGCCCAAGGCGCCAGGATCGTCGTTTCGGTCGTGCTGAACGCGGCACAGACCGAGGCCATTCTGTTCCAGCCGGATGGAGTTGCCGCGGCGATGCCGGAAGGCGCTGCCTTCGTGTCGTCGGCGACCATGGATCCGCAGACGGCGCGCCATCTCGCGGCGCGGCTCGAGGAGAGCGGACGTCACTATCTCGATGCGCCGATCAGCGGGGGAGCCCAGCGGGCTGCCGAAGGAGCCCTCACCATTCTCGCCTCCGGAAGCCGGCCGGCATTCGCCGCAGCAGCCCCCGCCTTGAAGGCCATGGCCGCGACCGTCTACGAACTCGGCGACCAGCCGGGACAGGGGGCGGCCTTCAAGATGATCAACCAACTGCTGGCGGGCGTGCACATAGCGGCCGCCTGCGAGGCGATCACCTTCGCGGCAAAGCAGGACCTCGATATCCGGAAGGTCTATGAAGTCATCACCGCTTCCGCCGGCAATTCATGGATGTTCGAGAACCGCATCCCGCACGTGCTTGACGGCGATTACCAACCCCGCAGCGCGGTCGACATCTTCGTGAAGGATCTCGGTATCATCCAGGACATGGCGCGCAGCGCGAAGTTCCCGGTGCCGATCGCGGCCGCCGCGCTGCAGATGTTTCTGATGACATCCGGAGCCGGGATGGGGCGTGACGACGATTCCTCCCTCGCCCGCCTGTACGCAAGCGTGACCGGCACGACACTGCCGGGCACGCCGCCTGACTGATCGCGAAGCAGGCGGACAAACTCCCGGGGGCGCTCTTCCACGCGAAGAAAGGGCGGCGATGGTGTCGCCGCCCGCAGCAATAGTCGCGTCCGCCCTATTCCGCCGCCTGTCCCATCGCCGATTTGGCAGGACTCTGCTTCATGCCGCCGAGAACCTCTTCCGCGGTGGCCTTGTGGTTCTTCACCGAACTCGTCCACTGGCCCCAAACAGACGGGTCGATCTTGTCGCCGTTCTTGCCGAGATTTTGCAAGCGCCGCCGGTCCTCGTCCGTGAGCACCTGTTTCGGCAGCGGCGGGAGGCCACGGACATCGTCTGCCGTCATCCCCAACATCTCGGCCACGCGGCGACCGTAATCGTCATGGACCAGGAACATGTGCCAGACCATGCGCTCCTGCACATCCCGCTCGCACTGGCCCAGAAGCGTGCCCATGTTCAGAACCAGATCATCCCGTTCCCACTCCATCATGGTGCAGTAGCGACCACGTGGCTGCACATAGTCGTTCCGCCGGTCGATGACGCTGCGGGTCAGCCGCCCTCGGATCTCTGGCGGATTGTTGGGCGCTTCATGGGGGGATTCCCGCAATCCGTCATGGACGGACGGTTCATAGTTCACATGAGGGTTCTGTCCCGGAGCCAGGTCCCGCTGAAAGGACATCTGGCCCCCGTTCAGGTTGGTCGCCACATGCGCGTTCTTGGCCTGGTTGACCGGAAGCTGCAGGTAGTTCGTGCCGACACGATGGCGCTGGGTATCGGAATAGGAGAAGGTGCGGCCCACCAGCATCTTGTCGTCCGAGAAGTCGAGCCCGTCCACGAGGACGCCCGTTCCCATGGCAATCTGCTCGTTCTCGTTGAAATGGTCCTCGACATTGCGGTTCAGGGTCATGACGGCGATGTGCCGCAATGGGAAATCCTTCTCCGGCCAGATTTTGGTGTCGTCCAGGGGATCCCAGTCCAGCTCCTGATGGTCGTGGTCCTCCATGATCTGGACGAACATATCCCATTTCGGATGATCGCCACGCTCGATGGCCTCGTAGAGATCCTTGGAGGCGGAGCCGAGATCCTGGCCCTGAACCCTGGCCGCTTCCTCCGCGGTCAGGCTGGCGACGCCGCAGCGCGGATGGAAGTGGTACTTGACCAGGACGGTTTCGCCCTGGGCGTTGACCATCTTGTACGTATTGACGCCGAAACCTTCCATATGCCGGTAGTTGGCGGGAATTCCACGCGGGCTGAACAGGTGCGTCAGCATATGCATGGATTCCGGTGTCTGGCTCATGAAGTCGAAGATCCGGTTCGGCTCCTGGCGAAAAGTGACGGGATCGGGCTTGAGGGCATGGATGACATCCGGGAACTTGATCGCGTCGCGAATGAAGAAGATCGCAAGGTTGTTGCCCACGAGATCCCAGTTGCCGTCTTCCGTATAGAACTTGACCGCAAATCCGCGCGGATCGCGCGCGACCTCGGATGAATCGCGGCCGCCGATGACGGTGGAGAAACGGATGGCGAGAGGAGTCTTCTTTCCTGCCTGCTGAAACAGCTTGGCCCGCGTATATTTGGAAGCGGGCTCATCCCCGATCTTGCCGGTCGCTTCCAGTTCGCCGTAGCAAACGAACCCACGGGCATGGACGACGCGCTCGGGAATGCGCTCGCGGTCGAAATGCGTGATCTTTTCGAGAAACTGGTAATTCTCCAGGGTAGCCGGGCCGCGACTGCCGACGGTGCGCTGCGACTGGTTGTTGGTGATCGGGTGCCCCTGGCGGTTGGTCAGGACCTTATCCGACACGCCCGGCGATGCCGTTTTGCCGGAATGTGTGTCTGTGGGCTTCTTGTCCATGGCTGTCTCCTCTTTCGGCCGTGGCCTTATTCCTGGAGCCCCCCATCCGGCGCAGAATCAGTCGCAAGCCGATCGCGTCGTTGTCGACGACGGGATCGCTGCGGATCATCTTTTTCAGAATCCTAGAGACAAATGCCGATCAGTTCCAATCGATAATTCTAACGGTCGCGATCATATCATCTGATCACGGAATCCGTCGCAGGCGCCTTGAAGCGGCGCCCGCGCGGTCCTGTGATCATGATGAAACTTTGTGCGCGCTCTGAAGCAGCCCCGCGCCCGGACCCGTCACTCCGGCCAACAGAACCGAGAATTGATCTTCAAGTTAATGTGATAACTACAATCTTCATTCTATCATCCCCTTGCCATTCGTTGCTATAAATGTGGTCAGTTGGGGCTGCGTGTTAAGATATAATGAAGCGTCTTCTGTCGGGCGTCTATCTAAACCTAATCGCTGGCGCCATCGCGCTAGGTATTCTTTCAGTTTCGGCAAATGTCTTATGGACTGATCGCATCGACACCTGGCAGGAGGCTCAAAAGTCGACCCGCAACGTCCTGACAGCCCTCGCGCGCGATCTGACGAGCGATCTCGAGTTGCTCGACCTCTCGCTGAAGGGATCGCTGGAAGGATTGCGCACCGTCGGGTTCAGCGAACTTCCTCCGGAGCTCCAGCACCGGGTATTGTTCGACCGTTCCGTCTCCGCTCCCTTCATGGGCTCGCTTCTGATTACCGACGAGAACGGCAGCCTGATCGCCGATGCGGGTCCGATCATCGCACCGCGCACTCTGAACGTATCCAACCGGGACTACTTCACCGCCCATAGGGACAACACGTATATCGGCCTGTATGTCAGCCGACCGTTCGGCAGCAGGCTGAGAGGCGGCGAGTTGAGCATCGCGATGAGCCGCAGACTTCCCGAGCGCGATGGACGCTTTACGGGCATTGTCATGGGTGCCATTCCCCTCGCCAGTCTCAACCAGATGTTCGAAAATCTTCGGCTGGGTCAGAAGGGCACGATCAACCTTTTCCGAAGCGATGGAATCCTGCTGACACGGTATCCCTTCAATGAGACTCAGGTCGGCCTCGATTTCAGCACTTCGCCCGAGGTCCGGCGCCTGCTGCAGACAAAGTCCGACAGTTTCGAATCCATTTCGCCGATCGACGGCGTTCGCCGTTTCATCTCCTATGAACACCTGGACAGGTTCCCTCTCATTCTCACGGTCGCACTTTCCGTCGATGAGGTTTTCGCGGCCTGGAAACGAAGGGCTGTCATCCAGGGCCTTGTCACCGGGGCCCTGTGCCTGGGCGTCGTTGGACTTATGGTGCTGTTTCAGCGGGAGTTGAAGCGACGCAAGCAAGCTGAGATCAAGCTGCGGCGCCTGGCCCGCACCGACGACCTGACAGGGCTGCCGAACCGGCGCGGCTTTCGCGAGACCTTCGAGCGCGAGTGGCGGCAGGCGGCGCGCTCGGGAGCGGCGCTCTCGCTGCTCTATATCGATGTGGATTTCTTCAAGAACTACAACGATCGCTGTGGTCACGGGCGAGGCGATGAAGTGCTCGGCGCCATCGCCCGCACGCTGAACGGAAGCATCCGGCGTCCGCGCGACATCGCCGCGCGCTATGGCGGCGAAGAGTTCGCTGTCCTCCTTCCCGAAACCGACTCGTCCGGAGCCCGGTTGGTTGCCGAGACCATCCGCCAGGCCGTGATCGACCTGCGGATTCTTCATCCTGGCGCCCCCTGCGAGGTGGCAACCGTCAGCATCGGCGTCGCCACGGCGCGACCATCGCGCGATGGCTCGAGCCGGGACCTTTTCGAGGCAGCCGATGCCGCCCTCTATCGCGCCAAGGCGGCGGGGCGGAACTGCACCTTTGTCTCCGAGGATGGGCAGGTGGAACAAGGTCGCGAGCTGTCGCCTCAAGTCAGCATCGGCCAATCATCGCCCATGCCATCCGCCTGCGGTCGTCCATGAGCTCCACACGCGGCATCGTGACCAGAGGTCCCTGACGACCTGGCCCCAGAGCATTGCCGGCGCCGGATTATGTCCCCGATCCAATCGCCTTGCGCACGTCGGGCGCCACCTTCGTGCCCAGGATCTCGATGGCTCGCATCAGCTTGCCGTGCTCCAGGACACCGATCGCCATCTGAATCATGATCCGGTCGAACCGGAAGATCTCATGGGCCGCCAGGATCTTGTCCGTCACCTCAGCGGGACTTCCGACGAAGAGTGCGCCGCGCGGCCCCCGGGCTGCATCGAAGTGCGAACGACTGGTCGGTGGCCAGCCGCGCTCGCGCCCGATCCGGTTCATCACCTCTGCCTGCGGGGCATAGAATGTGTCGGCGGCGTCCTGGGAGGTATCGGCCACGAAGCCATGCACGTTGATGGACGTCATCAGCCTCTCCGGGTCGTGGCCCGCTCGCCGGGCCGCCTGCCGGTAGAGTTCGAACAGGGGCGCAAACCTCGCGGGCTCGCCCCCGATGATGGCGAGCGCCAGAGGCAGATTGAGCATCCCCGCACGGGCGACGGATTGCGGTGTTCCTCCCACCGCGATCCAGATCGGCAACGTCCCTCGGTAGGGCCGCGGATAGAGGCCGCGGTCGACGATCGGACGCGTGTGCTGACCGCCGGGCCAAGTGACGCGCTCGCTTTCATTGAGCCGCATGAGAAGCTGCAGCTTCTCCGTAAAGAGCGTGTCATAATCCTCAAGGTCATAGCCGAAGAGCGGGAACGACTCGATGAAGGAGCCGCGGCCAGCCATGATCTCCGCCCGCCCCTCGCTGAGATTGTCGAGCGTGGCGAACTGCTGGAACACCCGGATTGGATCGTCGGAGCTCAGAACCGTAACGGCACTCGTGAGGCGGATGCGCTTCGTCTGGACCGCCGCCGCGGCCAGGACCACCGCCGGCGCCGAAATCGCATAGTCGGGCCGGTGATGCTCTCCGAGGCCAAACACATCAAGCCCCACCTGATCGGCGAGCGCGATCTCCTCCATGAGGTTTCGGAGACGTTCGGCGGGACCGATCCGCTGTCCCGTTGCCGGGTCGGCGCCGATGTCGCCGAAGGTGTAGAGGCCGATCTCCATGGCTGTCGCTCTCCGGCAGGGCATGCGCCCCGTTGCACTTCATTCGTCCGTTCGGCAGGAACTGTTACGATCCGGCCTCCTGCGGGACAAGTGCTCCATCCGATTATATCGAATGGCGGTCCTGGCTGAGACGCCGTGAAGAGCATGGCGAGGATACTTTTGCCGGCTCGATCGTTTCCTAGCCACGGCGCCTCCTTGACCCGGCGCGGAAGATCATCGAAACCGCACCCTGGCCTGCAACGCATTGAAGTGTTCCGTCGCGATGACAACAACACCCTCGAACAATCCTTTTCGCATCGGCCGGTCCGAGACCGGCCTCGGCCTGTTTGCAACCGAGGTCATCGAGAAGGGAAAGTTCATCATCGACTATATCGGACCGCGGATCTCGGGCGAAGAGGTCAGCCGCCGCCGAAACACGCGCTACCTGTTCGAGCTCAATAGCCGCTGGACCATCGATGGGTCTCCGCGCTGGAACACGGCCCGCTACATCAATCATTCCTGTCGGCCGAATGCCCAGGCAATTGTGTCGCGGGGCAGGATCCGCATCAAGGCGATCAAGCGCATCAGGCCCGGTGACGAAATCACCTACAATTACGGCAAGAACTATTTCGACATGTTCATCAAGCCGGTTGGCTGCAAATGTCGGGCCTGCCAGAAATCGTGGTCGAAGACCCTCTAGGTGCCAGGCCTCCATGAGAAGAGTGCACAACGTGGCGAGGGTCTTGCCGATACGATCCTGAACAACATGCGGTCTCCACTCACGCCTGTCCTCGCGGCCGGCGAGGACATTCGCAGGGAAGGCGGCGCAACGATTACTCGGCCGCGATAGGCCTTGTCGCCCTGCGTCTGTCGTTCGCCTCCCCACGGGCGAGCAATGCGTGGTGAAGTTCATCCACATGTCGTACGGACCGAAGGGCTTCGAGCATGGGCTCGCAGATCAGCCGCTCGCCGTGCGGCTCCCGGTGGCAGACAGGATCCCACAGGCCCATCGGCGTCCATGTTTCCGGGTCATGCCATTCCGGCATGCCGAGGATGGGATAGAGGCACACACCGCGGAGCGGAACGCGGGCATGGAGCAGGGATTCCGCCTCTCGCGCGACCTCGTGCAGCCAGTGGCTCCGGCGATCGCCGACGTGGCTGGTTTCCGTAATCATTACCTCCCCGCCGTAGCGCTCCCATACGGAGCGGACGAGACCGCTCAAGGACCGCCGGCGCGGATCGTCATCGTCGAGCGGCGGGATGACCCCGTCGGCATCCGCCGTGCCGCTCCATTCCCACTGGTTCGTCCAATAGTAATTGATGCCCACGACGTCGAGATGCTCGCGACTGCCCCCGAGCTCGGGCAGAAGCCGCCCGCACAGCATGTCCCAGCTCTGGAACACGAGTCGCTCGTTAAAGTCGCGCACCTCCTCCTGGAGGTCGGGACGACCTGGCGGGCAGGCCACGCGGCACAGCGGATCGGCGTTGATCATGCGCGCCCCCGGGCAGGCTGCCCACAAGGCGTTGATGCCTTCGATGGCGGCGCGCGCGAGGGCGACCTTGAGGTCCCATCCGCGTCCGGTGACATGGGGTGCGAACAGGCCCTTCTCACCTCCCGCATAGGCCATGAAGGAGGGCTCGTTCAAGGGCGTGAAGGCACACACTCCTTCGGTCCGCCGGGCGATGTAGCGGCCAACCGCATAGCAGTAGTCGGCAAAGCGCATCGGAAACTCTTCGCCCCACAGGTCGAGACCCTCCGGATAGCCATAGTGGAAGAGATCCCAGATCACCTCGACGCCATGGCGGCGCGCCGCGTTGACGAACGGATCGACCGTGGAGAAGTCGTAGCGCCCGTTCCCGATATCCACCAGAGGCCAGCGGACGGTCTCGCGGGCTGCGTGAATGCCTAGCTCCGAAAGCTGCCGGTAATCGTCATCGACCGTCTGTTCGTGGCCCGTCGCGACCACCTGGTCAAACCATTGGCCGTGCCGGTTGTAACCCGTGGAGCCCTCGAACCCGGCCAGAAAGAAGCTACGAAACATCAAGTTTCCCCCTGCTTCGATGCGCCGCCGCAGCGGCGAGCGGCGCGGGTTCCGGCCGTCTGCCGACGATCTCTGTCCCGCTTTGCACAAGACGTCGGTACTCATCCACGCCAGGGGTTCTCACCCGGCGCAGCTGGTCCGTCGAATCCGGAACGATGTCCCACAGGCCCATCTGGGCAAGATGCTCCGTTACGGGCCGTCGGCCCTGGCGATAGGCCCAGGTGACGAGGGCGAACATGGGCCACCAGGTATATCCGACCAGAGGAATCCCTTCGCTGCGCAGTTGCCTCGTAGCCGCGACCGATTGGTCGAGCCAGTCGAGTCGGCGGCGCAGGGAGCCGATCGAGGCCGTTTCAGAGATCATGAGCGGAGCGCGATAGCGCTCATGATAGAGGCGCCCAAGCCGCGTGATGAGGTCGCTTCCCGCATAGGGCATCCGAATGCGGAACCGGCCCCCGGCATCGCGCAGCAACTTCTTCTGCGTAAACATCGGATAGAGGTTCATGCCGATGACGGGAAGCGCGACGGCATTGTCGAGGAAATACGTGAGATCGGCCTCCCGTGCGCCGTTCTTCAACAGCCATGTCCACAGCGGATGGCGCTCGTTCACCCGTCCCGAGACGAGATCGAGCGCCAGGAAGACGATCTCCTGCCGGCGCTTCGCCTCGTCCTCGAATTCGGGCTCGTCGGTGTCGAAGAGGTCGGTGGCATCAACGAAATAGGGCACGATCTCGGGATCCACCGATTCCAGCGCCTTGACCGTTTCGACCATGCCCCGCGCGATGGCCAGCATCAGCGCCACGAAGCCGGGCCAGCTGCGTCGGAACGGTGGCCACCAGCCGAGCCGCCCACAGTACCAACCGGTGATACGGGGCTCGTTGAGCGGCGTGTACCACGTGATCCGCCCGCGGAAGCGCTCGGCGAGGCGGCCCGCATAATCGGAGACGAGCTTCGGGTAGTCTGGATGAAGGAACGCGCCTTCGATCCACGCCGGCAACCCGTAATGGACAAGGTCGACCTGGGGCTCCACTCCGAGGTCGAGCAGACGCCCCAACGTTTTGTCCGGGAAGGACCAGTCCCAGCGGTTCGGTTCGGGCTGAATGTGATGCCAGGGCACGCCGTAGCGGGCGCAGGGCACGCCGAGCTCGGCGACAAGGCCAAGATCGCTGTCCCAGCGGTCGTAATGCCCGGTCAGCTCGTACTCATCCAGGGTCCGCCCGGTCACGGGGTGTGGGGCCGTGATGAACGTATCCTCGATTCCGGTGGACCACCAGAATGCATCGGGCGCCATGAGGCGCTGGAGCTGAGACCGTGTCGGAAGACTTTGGGTCATGCCGAGGCCGTCCCTTGAGCGTCAGTGCTTCCACTGCAGCACAGTGGTCGGGCCGTGGGAGAACCTCGGCCGTCACGTGATCCAGGATAGGAAACGACCGACCCTCGAGAAAGTTGCATCGCACCGGACGGTCAGAACCACGCCCCTCCTTGCGCGTTGGTGACGCAGAGGGCCGATCCACACATCGTCCAGGGGGCGTCCACGCCGGATCCTGACGTCCTGCTTCCTTCTGGCGTCGCGGCGACGGATGGGCTCTTGGAGGATTCAATGGGAGAGTCCCGCAAGGGGGGCGAGACAATGACCGAGGCGAAATCCCAAGCAGGCGATCATCCCCGCCCCCAGTTGCGTCGCGCGCGCTGGACCGACCTTTGCGGTCGCTGGGGCTTTGCCTACGACGACGATGACCGGGGCCTGACGGAGCGCTGGTTCGAGCAGGCCGCGCCCTTTGGCCGGGACATCGTCGTGCCCTACCCGCCCGAGAGCAAGCTCTCCGGCGTGCACGAGACCGGGTTTCACCCCATCGTCTGGTACCGCCGCGAGATCCGCATCGACAAGGCGGAGCGGCGGGGTCGCCTTCGCCTCCATTTCGGCGCGGTCGACTACAAGGCGTCCGTCTGGGTCAACGGAAGCCTCGCAGCCGAGCATTCCGGGGGGCAGACGCCATTTTCGGCCGAGATCTCCCACCTGCTTGTTCCCGGTGAGACGCAGGTCATCGCCGTGCGCGCCGAGGATGATCCCCAGGATCTGCAGCAGCCGCGCGGCAAGCAGTACTGGGAGCTGAATCCCGGCTACATCTGGTATCACCGGACCACAGGCATCTGGCAGCCGGTCTGGCTCGAACCCATCCCGCAGGTTGCCATCGCCGAGCTGCGATGGACACCCGATGTCGACCGCTTCGGAGTCGCGCTGACCCTCAGGCTGGACCGCGCCCCTCCGGAAGGCTGGCGCGTGCGCGTGCGGCTCACGGGTGACCGGCCGACCCGGATCCTCGTCGACGACACCTGCCTGCTGGCGGGGCGCGAGCTCCGGCGCGACCTCCTCCTCGACATCAACAACGCGGCGATCCGTCGACGCCGCACGCTCCTGTGGTCACCCGAGCACCCCAACCTCATCGAGGCGGTCATCGAACTTGTCGACGACAGCGATACCGTCATCGACCGCGTCGAGAGCTATTTCGGGTTGCGCCGGATCGAGGCCCGCGACGGGCGCTTCATCATCAACGGGATCCCGATCTTCCTGCGCCTGGTCCTGGCGCAAAACTACTGGCCCGACTCTCTCCTGGCACCGCCCGATGGCCATGCGCTCAGGCGCGAAGTGGAACTGGCCCAGTCTCTAGGCTTCAATGGCATCCGCATCCACCAGAAGATCGAAGACCCACGCTTCCTGTACTGGTGCGACAGGCTTGGCATGCTCGTCTGGAGCGAAGCCGCCAACGCATATGTCTATTCCGATCGTGCGGCCGAGATGCTGACCCGGGAATGGCTCGAGGCCGTTCGCCGCGACTACAATCATCCGTCGATCATCACATGGGTGCCCCTGAACGAGAGCTGGGGCGTGCCCGACCTCGACCGCTCGCCCCAGCAACGCGACTTCGTGCGGGCACTTTATCACCTCACCCGCGCTCTCGACCCCACCCGGCCGGTGATCGCCAATGACGGCTGGCAGCATGCGGTCGGCGACGTTTTCGGGGTCCACGATTACGCGCCGACGGGAGAGATGCTGCGGGAGCGGTATGTGGACCGGCAGACCATCGCACGGACGTTCCGCGAAGTGCGCCCACACCATCATCCCCTCCTGGGGGAAGGCGTCGAGATCGAGGACGAGCCGATCGTGATCAGCGAGTTCGGCGGGCTCGCCTTCGTGCCGCAAGCCAGCGAGGACTGGTTCGGCTACGGCCAGTTCGCCAGCGCCGACGAGCTGCTCGCCCGCTACGAGGAGCTCGTCGACGCGCTGCTGGAATCCACCGCCCTGGCCGGGTTCTGCTATACGCAGCTGACCGACACAGCCCAGGAGACCAACGGCCTCCTCACCGTCGACCGGGCCGCGAAATTCGACCCGGCGCGCCTTCGCGCGATCAACGGCCGGGCCTCCAAGGCGGTGCCCAGCGAGATTCTCGACATGCTGATCAAGCAGGAGGTGGAGCAGCGGCGGCGCAAGCGCGGGCAGGAATAGGCATCCGATCGTCCGTTCTAGCGAACCAGGCGTTCGCGCCCGTAAAGCAGGAGCATGGCGATGATCACGCCCCCGTAGATGATCTGACGTCCGGCCTCCTCGATCTGCATGACCGACAGGATCGATTGGAGCAGCGTAATGAGGATCACGCCGGCAACCGTGCCGAGATAGGTCCCGCGTCCCCCCAGGATGGAGGTCCCGCCGAGGACCACCGCCGCAATCGACGGAAGCAGATACGCATCTCCCATGCCCTGCGCCGCCTTGCTGGCATAGCCCGCAAGCAGCACGCCTCCGAAAGCGGAAAGACCGCCCGACAGGGCGAAGGCCAGCATGACGATCCGCTGCGACCTGACGCCCGAGAGATAGACGGCGCGTTCGGAGTTGCCGATGGCATAGACGGCGCGTCCGAAGGTCGTGCGGGTAAGGAGGAAGACGGCCGCCGCCCCGACGGCGATCCATACCAGGAGGGAATTGGGAACGCCGAACAGAGTGGTCCCCGTGGCGAGCGTCCGCATCGCGGCGGAGGAGGCATCCTGCGGCGAGTATCCGCCGGTATGGACCACCATCAGCCCCTGCGCGACCGCGTTGACCGCGAGCGTGATGATCATGGAAGGAATGCGCAGATAGGCGACTCCGAAACCGTTCACGAGTCCGAGGGCAACGCCGCATAGCACGCCGAACGGGATGGCCATCACGCCGCCGGCTGCCCCCCACGAGGCGATGGCCGTGGACATCATGCCGCCCACGGCGACGACCCAGGGGACGGAAAGGTCGATCTGGCCGAGGAGAATGACGATCATCATGCCCGTGGCGATCACCCCAAGAAAGGACGCCACCTTCAGTTGCTGAAGCAGGAATTCGGGGGAGATGAAGCTCGTCGAGTAGAGACTGCCGAAAAAGAGCAGCGCGAGGATGCATCCGAACGCCATGGCAACCGCCGGTTCGATGCGCCGCATGAGGGTGCCGCCCGATGTCGACATTGAACTTCCTTATCCAAACAGGTCGAGGCGGTTGCGGATCTGGAACAGTCGGACAGACCCCAGACAGACGGCCGCGAGCAGGATGACGCCCTGGAACAGGGGCTGCCACAGGGGATCGAGATCGAAGACGAAGAGAAGATCACCGATGGTACGGAACATCAGTGCCCCGAAAATCGCCCCGATGGCGCTGCCGGACCCGCCGAAGAGCGAGACGCCGCCGAGAACTACCGCGGCGATGGAATAGAGGGTGTAGGTATTGCCGTTGGCTGCGGACGCCTCGCCCGAGTAGGTCAGAAACGTGAGGAAGAGCCCGCCCATGGCCGCCAGAAGCCCCGAGAGACAATAGGCGACGAATTTCGCGCGGCGGACCGGCACGCCCGACATGTAGGCAGCCAGTTCCGACGAGCCGACAGCGTAGACGGCCCGTCCGATCTCCGAGCGCCGGAACGGAACCCAGATGACCAGGACGATGACGAGGAGCGCCACGAGACTCGCCGGTATACCTCCCACGAGCTGTCCGGTCAGGGCATCGGCGAGATCCGAATTGACGTCGCCGCCAGGCACCGGCCTCAGAGCCAGAGCGATCCCGAAATAGATCGCTCCCGTGGCGATGGTCGCGACGATCGGCTGGAGGCGGCCATAGATGACGATGAGGCCGTTCACGATTCCACACAGCAGTCCGGCTATGAGAACGGCGGCGACCCCGGATGCCGTTGCGGCGGGCGAACCCACGACCAGAGTCGATGCCAGGCAATTGGTGAGCACGAACACCATGCCCACGGACAGATCGATCCCGGACGTCAGTACGACGACGGTCTGCGCCATGGCGACGAGAGCGAGGAGGACGCCCTTGTTGGCGGCCGTCGTCACCACGTTCGCCGTAAATCCGGCCGGGTGGTTGCTGGCGTAAATCGCGAACATGAGGACGAAGACCAGGAACGCCAGCAGCGTTCCTCTCTGCTCGCGAATGCGATATCCCCAGTCCCTCACGCGTCGACAGCCGGCATGGCGCCAACCTCCCCGGTTTCCGCCGTGATGTTGAGCGCGCTCCCGACCAGGGCACGCTCCGTGATCTCGGACCCGGCGAGTTCCCTTTTTACGGCACCGTCATAGAGGACCAGAACGCGGTCGCAGCACCCGATCAACTCGGCATAATCCGTCGAATAGAAGATGATGGCGGCGCCCTCGTCAGCGAGCCTGCGCAGGAGATGATAGAATTCCTGCTTGGTGCCGACATCGATGCCCCGCGTCGGATCGTTGAGAAGGATGATCCGTGGCGACACCATCAGCCATTTGGCGATCAGCACCTTCTGCTGGTTGCCTCCCGAAAGGGCGCCGACGGGGACCGCAGTGCCGTCCGTGCGGATCATCAGGAGGCCGATCATGCGGTCGATGGCGGCGCTCTCCGCCGCCTGGTCGATGACGCCGAGGTGGGACAGGCGGTCGAGAGCCGCGAAGGAGAGATTGTCCTTGACGGACATCGGCAGCATCAGCCCTTCCGTCTTGCGATCCTCCGGGATGAGAGCCATTCCCACGGCCGCGCTCTTGGCACGGCTCGGACTCATGGCCGGAGCGGGCCTTCCGTCGATCAGCACCTGACCGGAGACGCCGCGCAGCACTCCGAACAGGGCCAGCAGCAGCTCGCGCTGACCCTGCCCGTCAAGTCCGCCGAGCCCCACGATCTCGCCGGGCCGCACATCGATCGATACGTTCTTGAGCCGGTGCGTCCAGGACAGGTTCCGTGCTTCAAGAAGTGGTGGCCGGCTCTCGCCTGGCCCATTTGGGGGCTTGGGCGGGAACACATGGGTGTATTCGCGCCCGATCATCAGTTCGACGACTTCGCTGTCGGATTTCGTACCGGCCGCATACGTGGCGACGTTCCGCCCGTTGCGGAAGACGGTGCACTCGTCCGCGAGTTCGGCGATCTCCTGCATCCGGTGCGAGATGTAGAGGAGCGCGAGCCCCTCCGAACGCAGGCGCTTCAGGACCCTGTAGATCGTGACGACGTCTGCCGCCGTCAGGGCCGATGTCGCCTCGTCAAGGATGAGGATGCGCGGATTTCGCGACAAGGCCTTCGCGATCTCGACGATCTGGCGTCGCGACAGCGGCAGCTCCTTCACCGGTGTCAGCGGGTGGATATCCTCTCCCCCGGCGCGGGCGAGCGCCTCCTCGGCAAGCCTGCGCTGGGCACGCCGGTCGATCATGCCGAAGCGCTTGGGGGGATGACGGATCGCGATGTTGTCCGCCACCGTCAGGTCCGGCATCAGCGACAATTCCTGGAAGATGCAGACGATGCCGGCGTCGTTGGCGGCGGAGGGCGAGGCAAAGCGCACCTCGCGGCCATCCATCATCATCCGTCCTTCATCGGGCTGGATCACCCCAGCCATAATCTTGATCAGGGTCGACTTGCCGGCGCCGTTCTCGCCGAGGATCGCATGGATTTGGCCGGACTCGACTCGAAGATCAGCGCCTCGGAGCGCGTGAACGCCACCGAAGCGCTTGGAAACACCCTCAATCTGGAAGAAGGCCATCTCAGTCCTGTTTCGTCCCGGGTCATGAGAAGTGCCGCGCCATCCGCGGCACTGGCTCCTTCCGCCAACCTACTGGTTGGCTTCCGACTGCCCCATGATCTCCTGGGCGGTGAAATTGATCCCGCAGGTCGGGAAGGCATTGCCGACGAAGAAATTGTCGGACTGCTCGGGATAGTAATCCTTGCCCTCCTTGAAATTCGGGTCCTCCACCTGCGCCAGCGGAAGCTTGATCGATTGCGGCACGACCTTTCCCTCGAGCGCCGCGAGCGCGGTCTTGATGGCAACGGCCACCTGCGCCGGCCCGGTGCCGCCGGAGGCGCATTTCAATCCTTCGCCCGCATATTTGGCGCAGAACTTGCGAAAGCCGTTTTCAGTCTCGCCGCCGAATGGCACGAAGGGATGCTTGGCATCGATCATCGCCTGGACCACGCCGGTATCACCACCCTGGGCCGTGAAGCCATCGAAGTGCTTGTGCACGGCAATGGCGTCGGCAGCGACCTTCTGAGCCGTCGGATCGTCCCATTTGCCGAACACTTCGACGGTGTCCCACTTCTTGCCGGATGTCTTGAAGGCCTCCTGGATGCCCTCGTGCCGGTCGCGATCCACCGACGTGCCCGAGACGCCGCGCACTTCGAGAATCTTGCCGCCGTTGGGAATGTTCTTGATGAGCCAGTCGGCCCAGTACTTTCCGAGGCCCTTCTGATCGACATTGACGTTGATGGCGTCCTCGGAATCCAGCGTATTGTCGAAGGCAACGAGAACGACGCCGGCATCGTTGGCGCGCTTGATCACAGGCCTGAAGGCGGTCGGGTTCTGCGCGTTCACCACGATGGCGTCATAGCCGGAATCGATGAAGTTGTTGACCGCCGCGATCTGGGCGGCGACGTCTTCGCCAGTCGAGACGACCTTGAACTCTTTGAGCTTGGCCGCGACGTCGGGCTGGGAGGCATAGGCCTTGGCCGTCTTGATCATCTGGATGCGCCATGTATTGGCAACGAATCCATTCGCGAGGGCGATCCGGTACGGTCCCTTCTTCTGCGGGTACTGGAACATCTTCACTTTTTCGGACCACGGAACGAAGCATTCCGGATCCGAACTCGCCGCAGTCACGATCTTGGGCCCGGCGGCCTGAGCATCCAAAGTGAAGCCACTGGAAAGAAGCAAGGCACCGCCGACACCTACGATGCAACGCATATAGGAACGCGATTTCATGTCAGTTCCTCCCTTGGAACTTCTCATTATTTCCGACTTATCGCCACCGAGCCGAGTTGCCGGACGCTTGCTGATGCCTTGATTTATTTGTGCGTTGTTTTGACCTGCAAGAAACCTGCCACCGTCGGCCGAGCTATCGTAAGCTCAGGCAGGATCAGCGTCAATTATTCGGCCTTTCGAAGCTTGGCCTTACTCCAGAATAGTCGCCGAATATTACAAGTACTTGCGAAGCCGCGATGATCGCGAAGGAAAAGGTGGCCGGGCAAGTCGGCTCGGATGCTCGGCGATGTCTGACATGAGCGGTCCACTCCCACTTATGCTCGAACGGGGGCGCTGAGCCCGACATGCGGCGACGCGTTCAGCGACAGTGCATCCGCACCATCGTTTCCGCCCCTCGCTCCATGACAGGCGCGTAATGTTCCCTGTTCGTTCTTGACGCCGCGCTCAAGCTAGGCTATATCATGACCTGTCCCGCCGCAGCGAGGGGCGCGCGCGCGAGGCGTCGCTGGTGTGGCGGTGGGAACGGTCCCGCAGGCAAGGTCACGCCGCCTTTGCCGGGCGGGGGGCCCAGGCTGTGCCCGGGGCTGCCGGTTGGTCCGCCGCCGCCCGCTGTCGCGAACAGCGGTGTCCGCGCCGGGCAGCAGGCCCGCCCTGCGCCGCCTGTCCGCCGCAACAAACCGTGCGCGATGACGCTTCGGCTCTTCGCTTCACTCCCATCCCACCCGAGCCGGAGCCGACACCGCGCCCCCCTCGAGCCTGCCTCCCCTCCGGGCCCACAGCCCGGAGGCGGAAGCGGCGTGCCTGTTCTTTGTCAAGGCGCAGATCAATTCGGGCTTTGGCCATCGACACGGTCTGCCGGTAAGTGCCGTCGCAGAAGAAGTGGTAAGCAATCGTGCTTCTCGGGCCGTGCCCGAAGGTTCGCGGCGCGGCAACGATGGCGCCGCGCCATGCACGTCATCAAACGTGCCGGTTGCCACGAGGCAACCGAGCGGCCTCAGGCCGCGCGGGCCGTCTGCTCCCGTCGCAGCAGGCTGTCGAGATGGCGGGCAATGCTCCGCATGCCGAACAGCCCGGCGCGGGCTTCCGCATCAGGGTTGTAGTTCGTGTTGGTGTTGACATCGTAGGTGAAGCTTCTTCCGTCCTTGTCGACGATCACCTCGATCCCCGCGATGCCGATCCCATTGGCCGCCAGGAACCGCTCGTAAGTCGGGATCAGCGGGTTGCGATAGTCCTCGATGATCCGGAACTTTTCCGATGGCGCCACGGCCGGGCAGGCCGCCGCGCCGATGGCGGCGGCATCGACCTGGCAGACATCCGCCGGGCACAATTCGAATCCCTGGCTGGTATCGACGCGAACTGCGTAGAGAAAACGCCCTCCGACGAACTCAAGCCGCGTCACGAATGGCTCGGGCGCCTGGATGTAGCGCTGCACAAGAGTAACGCCGTCGACCGGATCCTCGAACTCGGGAGAGGCGAGATGCTCCTCCAGTGCGGCACGGCTCAGGAACAGGCGGACACCCAGCCCCTTTCCTCCCCTGTTGTGCTTGAGGATGAGAGGGAAGCCCAGCTTTTCCGCAGCCGAGAGAATATGGTCCCGTCCGACGACGGCCAGGGTCTCCGGCGTCGGAATACCGAAAGCGGCAAGGGCCTCGTACTGGGCCACCTTGCTGATTTCGAGTCGAAGCGCGCGGCTGTCGTTGACCACCATACGCCCGTGCCGTTCCAGCCACGCGAGGACTGCGCCCGTATATTCCGCCGCATAGCGATGGTCGCGGGTGTGCGACGAGGCACTCATGCGGTTGTAGAACACGCCCTCCGGAGGCGGCGAACGCAGGTCGAGGACGCCCTGGTCCAGGAACCACTCCTCGAACGGGGTCCCCAAGTCCCCAAAGGCCGCGCGGAGCGGTTCGACCCAGACGCTGTTTTCATGAATGACGTAGACGCTCGACATGGAGTCGCTCTCCCGATGACAATTTCCGGGAATGTAATGCATTTCAAATAATTTTACATACTGCTCAGAATCTTTATTTAAATCACATTCTATTTTTGTAAATTGATATTGCCTGTTTGCCTTGCGCAGCGTCGTTTGGCACCATCCTGCCATCAGGAGACCGGCCATGGACATGCAGCATTTCCGACTGAGCCATCTGTCCCATGGAGGCGGCTGCGGCTGCAAACTGGCGCCGGGCGTCCTGCAGCAACTCCTCTCCGAACAGCCGGCGGTGGGACCGTTTCGAGAGCTCCTTGTCGGCACCGAGACGGCAGACGATGCCGCCGTCTGGCAACTGAACGATGACACCTGCATCATCGCGACCACGGATTTCTTCATGCCGATGGTCGACGATCCGGTCGATTTCGGCCGCATTGCAGCGACAAATGCGATCTCCGACGTCTATGCCATGGGCGGGCAGCCGATCATGGCGCTGGCCATCCTCGGGATGCCGCTCGGCAAGATCGCGGTAGAGACGGTCCGGGCGATCCTGAAGGGCGGGGCCTCGATCTGTGCAGAGGCAGGAATCCCTGTGGCAGGCGGACATTCCATCGACTGCCCGGAGCCGGTTTATGGGCTTGCCGTCATCGGCACGGCGAAGCCCAGCGACATTCGCCGCAATGGCGGCGCGAAGGCCGGGGACGTACTGCTCCTGACGAAGGCGCTCGGCGTCGGCATCTATTCGGCCGCCTTCAAGAAGGATGCTCTCTCCCCCGAGGCTTACGCGGAAATGATCGCCTCGGTCACACGGCTGAACAAGATCGGAGCCGTGCTCGCGCAGGATCCAGACATCCATGCCATGACGGACGTCACCGGTTTCGGGATTCTCGGCCATGGTCTTGAAATGGCGCGCGGCTCCGACCTTGCGCTGACGATCGACTATGCCCGCCTGCCTCTCTTCGAGGATGCGAAGGTCCTGGCCCAGAAGGGCTACGTCACGGGCGCATCGAACCGGAACTGGGACAGCTATGGAGACCATATCGTTCTGCCCAATGCGCTCGAACTCTGGCAAAGGCAGCTTCTGACCGACCCGCAGACCTCCGGCGGCCTCCTTGTCGCCTGTGCACCGGAGCGGGCCGACGACTTTCTCGGGGTCATTGTCGGGGCAGGCTACGCGTCGGCCCGCATCATCGGTCATGCGGAAGCTGGACCCGCGCAGATCAAGGTCATTTGACGGCGTTCAGGAACCCGCAGAGCCTCACAACGTTGCTCAGGCACCTTTGCCAGAAGGACGAGACACGATGCGCCCATCCCTGATCCTCGCCGTCGCCTTCGGGCTCTCGACGCCCTGCTGGGCGCAGCCGGCGACGCAGGGCTGCGACAACGAGCCCTCGACCACGGCGGCAACACCTCCGGATCCTGGCCACCAGGCCTCCGGAACCTCGCCGGGAACGGCGGGATCCACGGGCTGGACGGGCGGAACGGGCGGCTCCTACATCGGCACGGCCCCCAAGGGTCCGACGCCGAACTCGCAATCGGACCATCCGGCCACGGCGAGCGGGCTCGATCCCATGCAATCCGGCCATGCCGGGAAGAAATGCGACTAGAATTCGCGCCGTCCCGCGCCCGGCGTGGGACGTGGCGGAAGAGAGTGGGAGTCGAACCCACCTAGGACCGGCTCGCAGCCCCACCCGGATTTGAAGTCCGGACGCTCCACCGGGAGCGCTTCTCCTCCTTGACCCTCTCCCAGCGTCTCCATCCTCTGAAAAAGGTCGAGACGGTGGGGATTGATGCGACGAAGATCGCCGCGCCGCAAGGTGACGCCATGGTGATCGAAGAACTCAAGAATTTGAATCGCCACCTTGCGTCCGTTCAACACGCAATCCCGGAATTGCGCAGCCGTGAATCGCCCCTCGGGCGAAACCGTTGCCAGGCCTCGGACAATGTCCACCATCTCGGCGACCGTATTGCGCAGAAAGAAATGATCATGCGCAATCTCGTCGAGTTGACCAAGCCGGGACAGAAGCTTGCAGAGGTCACGAATGGTCTCCTCCGGCGCGCCGAGCATGTCTGCCACGTCGCGAACGCGTGGCGGACGAAAGCGCTCCTCGCCGGAAAGGAGCGGCCCGATGGCGTGCCACAGACGCTCTTCCTCGGCGTCGAGATGGACCTCATGGTCGGGCAGGCGGATCCATGAGCCCTCGACCCTGATCCGTCCTGCTGAGACAAGGGCCTGAAGCGCAGCCCGGAATCCTGCTGCAGGGAGGCGTGGCTCGCTCTGGAGGCGCAGCCTCTCGAAACCCATTCCTTGCAGATCCGGATGTTCGCAGTGGAACTTGCCGAGGGTGTCGACGATCCCATCCTCGAATTTCCTCCAGGCATCGCCATCGAGGGCAAGAATGGCCGGACCGGCGACCAGACGGATCAGGCCTAGCCTCTCGGCGATATCCGCTGCTGCAACGGAGGATAGCGCCCGATCCCGGGCGAAAGCGGAGAGATCGAAGAAGAAAGGACGTGTGGAGGTCAAGGCCATCATCGCGGCCGCCGGATCGGCGTGTTCCAAGGCATGGAGTTGCGCAAGACGTTCGCGCCCCCGCCGATGGCGGGCGGGCGCACGCAGATCGAGGAAAACCCCGCCTCCGATCGTCCGCTGCGCGGACGTATCGCGCAGAATGAACGCGTCGTGAGCGGCGGCGGCAATGGGCCGGTCGAGGACGAGCTGGACGACGGACTCGGCACCTGGCGGGAGTTGCTCATCGCTCAGAAGAACCACCCGGGCGCCCACGTCCGCAGCCGCATGATGGAGCCTGACGGGATGCCATTGTCCGATAGACCTTTTCTCGTTCGGAAGAAGACGGAGCCGGGCATCGATCCGGTCGGTCGGCGCATGAAGTGCAGGCGCGACGACGACATCGCCGCGGGTGATCGCATCCTTTGCGACGCCTTCTCCCGCGAGGTTCAGCGCGCAACGCTGGCCCGCCCTGCCCTGCTCGGACGGACGGTTCTGCGCGTGAATCGAGCGCACCCGCGCAAGTCGCCCTGATGGACTGATGGCGACCTGGTCACCAACCGACACCGCGCCGGACAGGACGGTCCCGGTGACGATGGTGCCCGCTCCAGAAAGGCTGAAACTGCGATCCACGGACAGCCGAAAAAGGCCATCCGACCGCCGCTGTGCCAGGAGCCGTGCAGCCTCCTGCAAATGCTCTTTCAGAGCCTCGATCCCCTCCCCGGTCACCGCAGACACGGGGACGATCGGGCAATCCGCAAGAGACGTTCCCGCCAGGATCGAACGAATCTGCGCCGATGCCACAGTGCGGCGCTCATGGTCCGCCAGATCGGCCTTGCTGAGGGCAACGATGCCCCGGTCGATGCCAAGAAGGTCGATGATGGCCAGATGTTCGGCAGTCTGCGGCATGACGGCATCGTCCGCGGCCACGACGAGCAGAACGAAGTCGATGCCGCCCGCGCCGGCGATCATCGTATGCACGAAACGCTCGTGACCCGGCACATCGACGAAGCCGATCACATCGCCATTGGCCTGAGGCCAATAGGCAAAGCCGAGATCGATGGTGATACCCCGCGCCTTTTCCTCCTTGAGACGATCCGCATCGGTGCCCGTCAGGGCTTTGACGAGCGCGGTTTTGCCGTGGTCGATATGCCCGGCCGTCCCGACGATCATGGCAATGCACCGCTCCTCAGTGATGAGAGGTTTTCGCGAAACAGGGGCTCGTCCTCGAGACATCTGAGGTCGAAGACGAGGGCACCTTCCGTCACCCGGCCTATGACGGGCCGGGGTAGATGCCTGAATGCGGCTGCCAGATGCTCCAGCGCCTTTCCCCCACCCTTCGGCTTCAAGGCGAGCCCTGCGCTCGGAAGGGTCTCCAGGGGCAAGGCTCCGGACCCGATCTGGCTGCGGCACGGTATGGGATCGACCGTGACCTCATCCAGCATATCGGCGAGACAAGGCGCAAGTCGGGTTGCCTGCTGGACGATGTCCTCCACTGGGCGCGCCAGGAGGCGGAACGTGGGCAGACGGTCGGCAAGTCGCTCCGGGTTGCGATAGAGCCTCAGGGTCGCCTCGCACGCCGCAAGCCTGACCTTGTCGACCCGCAAGGCACGTTTCATCGGGTTGCGGTTGATCGCGGCGATGAGGTCCTTTCGTCCGACGATGAAACCCGCTTGCGGACCGCCCAGGAGCTTGTCGCCAGAAAAAGTGACGACATCCGCCCCCTCCAGCACAGCCTCGCGGACGGTCGGTTCTTTTGAAAGGCCGTACCGGGAGAGATCGATCAGGGTGCCCGAACCGAGATCGTTCACGAGGGGCACGTTATGTTCCCGTGCGATCCTGGCAAGGACAGGCGCCGCGACCTCGGCGGTGAAGCCCTCGATCCGGTAATTCGAGGTGTGGACCTTCAGGACGAGCCCCGTTTCCGACCCCATCGCATCGATATAATCGCGCGCATAAGTCCGGTTCGTCGTCCCGACCTCATGGAGCTGGGCGCCGGCGCGCGCCATGATCTCGGGCATGCGGAATGCACCCCCGATTTCGATGAGCTCGCCGCGGGACACGATCGCCTCCCTCCCCTGCGCAAACGTGTTGAGCACCAGAAGGACAGCCGCCGCGTTGTTGTTGACGAGTGTCGCATCCTCCGCCCCCGTGAGCTCGCAGATGAGAGCACGCACGTGATCATCGCGCTCGCCGCGCTTGCCGGTATCGAGGTCGAATTCAAGGGATACGGCGTGTCGCATCGCGGCTGTCGCCGCATCAATGGCCTCATCCGCGATGATCGCGCGACCCAAATTGGTATGAAGCACTGTTCCGGTGAGATTGAAGAGAGGCTTCAGCCGCGTCCGTGCCCTGATGCCGAGACGGGACAGGATGGACGCGACGACGGCGGCTTCCTCGATGTCTTGGCCAAGCTGCAGCTCGGTACGCAAATCCGCCAGCGTGTCCCGGATCGCCTTCGTGGTTTCCGGACGACCGTAATGCTCGGCCGCGGCGGCCAGGTCGGCATGGCGCAGCAATCGATCCACCGAGGGGAGGACACGATGAGGAGAAAGCGCCGCTTCGGCCATGCCTAGATTCCCAGCAGAAATGGATTGAAGCCGCCGCGACGGTACTTCCCTTCCCGGAGAAGCAGATCGAGCCCGAGGCTTGCGATGTCATCCGCTACCGGATCGAGATCGACCTCCTTCTGCTGATAGAGGATCTTCACATAGCCGCGACAATTGTCGCAGCACTCCGCCTTGACGGTTCCGGACCCGCCCTCGATTTCCTGGTAGCCGATGCCGCCTGTGGAACTGCACAGCACGCATTTGATCCGCACGACGTTCCACAAGGTCCCGCAAAGGGAACAACAGCAGTAGCGGGCGCCCTCGGCGCCCATCCATCCAACCACAAGGGAGGCTACGGGAGGCCCGCCGCAGCAGGGACATGCGCCATCGCCGATCCGCCCAAGCCTGCCGGCCTCGAGCTTGGTCGCGAGGCGTGCGAAATGGACCTGCAACCCCGCCGCCACATAGGCATGCTCGGCGATGGCATCCGCCGGAATCGCATCCTCGAGGACGCCTCGCACGAGTCCGCAGAGGTGCTCCGGCGAGGCGGTCCTGATCCGATCGAGCGCCACCTGCGCTTCGGCTGGTTTGGCAAGAGGCATGATCGCGTCGAAAAGACGGTCGAGGGTTTCGCCCAACACGCCGTCCAGGGTTTCCCGATCGCGATCGACCGGCGGCATGCTGAACTCGTAAGCGCGTTCAAGGACATCCGAGGGCGGAAGATCGGCCTCCGGCAACTCTGCCTGGATGGCAGTTTGCGCCGCAGCGAGACCAGCCACGAACCGGAGGTAGGGGGCAAGGTCGCTCACCTGCGCCAGGACCTCAAGGCGGTGCCGGCGGGCCTCGAACAATCGCCGCGGGTCGGGCAGGCGAACAAACGGCGGCGCCGGAACACGGCCGATGGCAGCAGGATTGGGTCCGACGGAACCTGGATTTGTCATGCCACCTCACGAACCACACGGGCCACGTGCCATGGGACGCCCTACTCGGCGGGCGCTGCCGGCTTCTTGATTCTATGTCGCTCCGCCAGTTCCTTCAACCAGCGCCGATGATGCCGCCAGGCCCAGCCTCCCGTCACCGATCCCCGCGTCATGGCACGGATCGTGCCCCTGACCCAGATTGCCGCGTAGACGTGGACGAACCAGATGCAGATCATCGCCACTGCGGCAAGGGAATGGATCAGAACGGCGATGCGCTTCTGCGGAATGGTGGTCCATTGAGCGAAATACTGATCCCAGATCACGAGTCCCGTCAGGATCAGGATGACGATCAATGTCGTCATGCTCCAGAAATTGAACTTCTGGGCCGCGTTGTATTTTCCGACCTCCGGCATCTTCTCTTCATGTCCGGCTAGCAGGTCGTTGGCATGGGCAATCCACTCCGCATCGGTCCGGTTAGGCAGATTGGCGCGGCAGAGGCGCACGAACAGGCCCGCGAAGCTGAAGAACAGAAGAACGCCGATCCAGGGATGAATGGCGCGGGTGTTCTGCCCTCCCCCGAAGAGCCCCGTGAGGAAGAACAGGGAAGGATGGAAGAGAGCAAGTCCCGACAGGGCGAGCAGAACGAGGCAGGTGGCAGTGATCCAATGATTGATCCGCGTCGGCACATTGTACCGATCGACGACGACCGGCTTGCCGGGATGGATCGCATCGCCCTTCTCGATGTCATCCTGCGCCATCAGAGCGTCTCCTTGACGAGATCCTCGGCCTTCTCCTCATCATCACGCGTGACGCGGTTGGGGCCGACGAGGCTGGAATGGAGAATGCCGGCGGCGGCTGCAATTCCCATGACCGCGAAGCCGACATACTTCGCCAGGCCCTTCCAGGCAGTGACCACGGGACTGATCCTCGGATCTCTCGGCAGATTGGAATAGATCTCCGGCTGATCGTTGTGGTGGAGGACGTACATGACATGGGTGCCGCCGACTCCGGGCGGATCGTAGAGGCCGGCGTTCTTGTAGCCACGGGACTTGAGATCCTCGATTCTGCTGTCCGCCAGCTTCTTCATGTCCTCCTTGGTACCGAACGAAATGGAATGGGTTGGACAGGCCTTTGCACAGGCGGGCCCCTGTCCCACGGCGACACGGTCGGAGCAGAGCGTGCATTTATAGGCCGTGTGATCGACCTTCGAGATGCGCGGGATATTGAAAGGGCAGCCTTTGATGCAATAACCGCAGCCGATACAGTTCTCGTGGACGAAGTCGACGATGCCGTTGGAATATTGGACGATGGCGCCCGGGGCAGGACAAGCCTTCAGGCATCCGGGATCAGCGCAATGCATGCAGCCGTCCTTGCGGATCAGCCATTCGAGATTGCCGGTCTGAGGATTGTCCCACTCCGTGAACCGCATCAGGGTGAACATGTCAGGCGTCAGGTCATGCGGATTTTCATAGACGCCGACGTTGGTTTCGACAGCCGGGTGCGTATCATTCCATTCGATGCAGGCTGACTGGCAGGCCTTGCAGCCGATGCATTTCGACACGTCGATCAGTTTCGCCACCGGCTCCAGCTGTCTGGCCGGTGGCGGAATGGTGGAGGCCGAGCGGCGAACGAGATCCCGCTCGGTCAGGTTCGAGGGTGTGGCAGTGACCGGAGGATTGCTCTGGGCGGTATGGGGACTCGGTTCCATTTCAACCCTCCTCACACCGCCGCCGGAGCCGTCGTCGGCTCGATATTGACCAGGAACGCCTTGTATTCGGGTGTTTCGATATTGGCGTCGCCCACGAACGGGGTCAGGGAGTTCGGTCCCCAGCCCTTGTGCGCCTGACCGATGAAGCCCCAATGCAAGGGAATTCCGACCACATGCACCTGCTTGCCATCGCATACGAGCGGCTTGATGCGCTTCGTCACGACAGCCTTGGCTTTTACCTCGCCACGCTTGGACCACACCCGCACCCATGAGCCGGGCGCGATACCCTTCTCTGCCGCGAGCTGTTCCGAGATTTCCACGAAGAACTCCGGCTGAAGCACTGCGTTCACCCGGTTATGCTTCGTCCAGTAGTGGAAATGTTCGGTAAGCCGATAGGACGTCGCCGCGTAGGGAAACTCCTCGGACGTTGCGAACTGGGCCACATCGTCCTGGAAGATCCGCGCTACGGGATTGCCCCGGATCCTCGGCGCGATAACGTTGGCGATCGGTGCCTCGAAGGGCTCGTAATGGACCGGGAAGGGTCCGTCACGCATCAGACCGCGAGCGAAGAGGCGCGCGGTCCCCTCCTGGTTCATGATGAAGGGTCCGATCTCCCCGGGCTTCGCCGTTGGAGCGATATCGGGCACATCGTAGCCGGACCATTTCGTGCCTTCCCATGCGATCAGCTTGCGGGTCGGATCCCAGGGATTACCCTGGAGGTCCGCCGACGCACGGTTGTAGAGAATGCGCCGGTTCAACGGCCAGGCGAAGGTCCAGTTGAGATAGGCGCCCGTATCGTCGGGATCCGAGTTGTCCCGGCGCGCCATGTTGTTACCGGCCTCGTTGTAGCACCCGGAATAGATCCAGCAGCCACAGGCTGTGGTGCCATCGTCGCGAAGCACGGAGAAATTGACGACCTGCTTTCCTTTTTCCAGAACCACCTTCGTGGGGTCCGCGGGATCGGTAAGGGTGTCGACGGCGTAACCATTGATCTCCTTTGCCAGTTCCTCGGCCGTCGGCTCGTTCGGATCCTGGTAGTTCCAGGTGAGATTGAGGATCGGGTCCGGGAAGGGCCCGCCTTCCTTCTCGTACAGGGACTTCAGGCGGAGGAAGATCTGCGCCATGATCCAGGTATCGTGCTTGGCCTCGCCGGGAGGCGTGCCGCCCGCCCAATGCCATTGCAGCCAGCGTCCGGAGTTCGTGAGCGAGCCGTCGTCTTCGGCGAAGCAGGTCGACGGAAGCTGAAAGACCTCTGTCTGGATCGAAGCCGTATTCACGTCGTTGTACTCGCCGTGGTTCTCCCAGAACCGTGCTGTTTCCGTCTCAAGCGGGTCTATCGTCACGAGCCATTTCAGCTTCGACAACGCCTCGGTGATCTTCTTGCGGTTCGGGAATGCGAGAAGCGAGTTAAACCCCTGGCAGACATAGCCGTTCACCCGGCCCTGATGCATCATTTCGAAGATGCGCAGCACATCATAGGCCGGCACATCGAGCTTGGGCAGGTAATGATAGGCAAAGTCGTTCTGCGCTGTCGCCGCGTCGCCCCACATGGCCTTCTGGAAACTGACGAAGAACTTCTTGTAGTTCTGCCAGTAGCTCGTCTGGTTAGGGCGTAGCGGCTTGAAAGCACGGCTCGACATGTAGGTTGTGAAATCGACTTCCTTTTCCACCGGGATGTTGAGATAGCCCGGGAGAAGGTTGGACATCAGGCCTACATCGGTAAGCCCCTGGATATTCGAGTGCCCGCGCAGGGCATTCATTCCGCCTCCACGCACGCCGATGTTACCGAGGATGAGCTGCAGCATCGCCATGGTGCGGATGTTCTGCGACCCTTTGGAATGCTGCGTCCAGCCCAACGCATACATCGACGTCATGGTCTTTGTCGGCGTCGAACACTCGGAGATCATCTCCGCCACCTTCAGGAACTTGTCCTTGGGCGTACCGCAGATCCGCTCGACCAGCTCTGGCGTATAGGACGCCACATGGGCCTTGAGCATGTTCCAGACGCATCGCGGATTCTGCAGGCTCTCGTCGACAACCGCAAACCCGTCTGGCCCGATCTCGTATTCCCAGGTCGAGCGGTCGTAGTCGCGCTTGCTTTCGTCATATCCGGTGAACAGGCCATCCTTATAGGCAAAGCCGTCCTTCACCACATAGCTGGCGTTGGTAAAGGCCTTCACATAGGGCCACTGCACCTTGTCATTCTGAATGCAGTAATTGATCACTCCGAGCAGGAACGCGATATCCGTCCCCTGCCGGATGGGCGCATAGAAATCGGAAACGGATGCCGAGCGGGTGAAGCGCGGATCGACGACGATCAGCTTGGCACCGCGGTTGGCCTTTGCCTCCGTCACCCACTTGAAGCCGCAGGGATGGGCCTCAGCGGCATTGCCGCCCATGATGATGACGAGATCCGTATTCCGGATATCGGTCCAAGAGTTGGTCATCGCGCCACGACCGAAAGTTGGGCCCAGACTGGACACCGTGGGGCCGTGTCAAACGCGCGCCTGATTATCGAATGCGACGATTCCCGTGCTGCGGACGACCTTATAGGTCAGATAGGCGGTCTCGTTGGTCGTGGCCGAGGCCGCGAGGAAACCCACGGTCGTCCAGCGATTGACCGGCACCCCGGCGTTGTTCGCGGTGACGAAGTTCGCATCGCGATCGTCCTTCATCAGCCGCGCGATGCGATCCAGCGCCTGGTCCCAGGAGACCCGTTCGAACTTGTCTGCGCCGGGCTTGCGGACCATCGGATATTTCAGCCGGGTCTCGGCCTTCACGAAATCCTTGAGGGCCGCTCCCTTAGGGCACAGAGTCCCCCGGTTGGTCGGATGGTCGGCGTCGCCCTCGATATGAATGATGTCGGCCGTCTCGCCCTTTCGAAGGTCACCCTTCGAATACATGATGATGCCGCAGGCGACCGAGCAATAGGGGCAAGTATTGCGCGTTTCCATCGTGCTGGTGAGCTTGAAGGGCCGAATGGCCGCGGCCTGTGCCGCTTCAAGTTCTCCGAACCCGAAGGCTCCCAAGGTGGTCCCTGCAACACCCACGCCCGCAGCCTTGAGGAAGCCGCGCCGTGAGAGTTCCACGTTCATGGCAACCCTCCCTGCTTTTCACAATGCAGCAACTCTAAGTCTCAGAGATAGAGTAGTTTTGACGAATTCCAGTGTCAAACTGCAGCAGGCTCCAAGGGAACATTATCCTCTCGGGAGAATTTCGTTCTCCGCCCAGGGCACTTGCTTTGGACCTCCGTTCACGATGCGGATCCGCAAATGCGATCGGGTGCTGGAAAACGCCCTTCAAGGGGCTTGGAGCCGAGCCCAAATTCGAGGATGCTACACTGGAACCTGGCGTTCACCCGTGCTTGGGATGTCAGGCAAAACTCGCAGGGAAAGTTGATGACCCGTTCATCCGGAGGCTCACGCCGTCCGACAGATCCTTTCAAGACCGCCGAAGCCGCCTTCAAGAAGGCGACAACCAAGCCAATCGAGGGACCGCCGAAATCGCCCTCGGTCCCTGGCCTGAAGGAGAGCGTTACGTTGCGCATCGACCGCGATGTGCTGGACTACTTTCAGGAGGATGGGCCTGGCTGGCAGGACCGGATCAACGAGGCCCTCAGGAAGGCTGCCGGCAAGTGACCGCCCGCGCCAACATGGCGCTCCCATCGATCGGCGACGGTCGATGCTGGCAGCCGTCATGAAGCCAGAATGAGCTCCCGGAGCACAACCGCGTCATTGTGCGCCTCGTCGTGAGCCGAGTACACTAATGTGATGGGACCGCGCCTGGCGAGCGAGCGCAACTGACCGAGTAATTCCGGCCTGCCACGCACCTCCTCGGCGTAGCGCCTGCGGAACTCCTCCCAGCGGGAAGGGTCATGGCCGAACCATTTTCGCAGATCGGTGCTCGGTGCGATATCCTTCATCCACTCATCGAGAGCCGCAGCGTCCTTGGAGACGCCACGGGGCCACAAGCGATCGACCAGGATTCGTTTTCCATCCTGGCCCGACGGAGGTTCATAAGCTCGCTTCAGCCTGACGTTGTGCGCCGGAACATGTGTGCTCATGGCGAAGACCCCGTAGGTCGCGGAACGTATCCACCGCACACTCTACGTGGCAATCGACCGAGGAGGCAATCATTCGACCGTTTTCGCGCCCTGCATGACGTTTCAGGCCGGATGCCGCCCATCACGCCTATGGACTAACCCGGGCCCGCCCCTAGGCTTCGGGCCGGATAGCGCAGGGTCCGGTCGAACGGATTGAGGCGCTGGCTGAGCCCTTCGGCCTCCTTCTGAAGCAGTTTCACGACCACCGGCAGGCGATCTTCCTTCAGCCGCTCGGCCAACGTGCCGATACTCAGGGCAGCCACACCCCGGCCCTCCGCGTCGAGGATGGGGACACCGACTCCGGCCATGCCGGGGATGAGTCCGGTATTGATGCTGGCCCAGCCAGTCCTGCGGACGGCTTCGATCTGCATTCGCAGCCCGACCTCGTCGAGGAAGCCCCGGTCCAAAAGCCGGGGGACATTGAAACGGATGACGGCCTCGCGCTCGTCCTCCGGCAGGTAGGCGAGCATGGCGAGGCTCCCCTGCCCGAGCCCGAGAGGGACCTTGCCGCCGATGTCGCCCGTGAAGGACCGGATCGGAAACGGCCCCTCCACGCGGTCGAGACACACTGCATCGAAACCGTTGCGGACGAGCAGGAATACGGTATCGCCGAGAGTTGCGGAGAGCCGCAGCAACGCCGGCCTTGCCTGATTGCGAAGGCCGTCCGCATGACCCGCGCGCGCCGCCAGGACAAAGAAGTCGAGAGCGAGGCGATATCGCCGGCTGGAGCCCACCTGCTCGACGAAACCTTCGGCCATGAGAGCCTTCATGGCCCGATGCGCGCTCGGCTGGTTCAATCCGCTCGCTGCAGCGATGTCGGTGAGACGCATGCCCTGAGGGTCCCCGGCGCCGAGAAGCCTGAGAAGTCCAAGGGTTCGCCTGACGCCGGAGGCACTATCTTCCGCCATTTAAAATTTTCCACATGCAACTGCCATTTCTATTCCATTGAGAGAAAGAAAAGTCAAAATTATTTCATATTCTGAAATAGTTGCGTTGACTTGAGCCTCTGTCTTGATCGTGATGCACGCCCGGGACGGTGCTCATCCGGGCTGCGTCCCCTGGCTCGCAAAGCATCGGAGGATCGCGTGGGATTCCTGACACTCGAACGGGTTTCCAAGGAATTCGGAACGTTCACCGCCGTGGACGATGTCACCCTCGAGATCGAGAAGGGCGAATTCGTTTCGCTTCTCGGGCCATCCGGCTGTGGGAAGACGACGACCCTGCAGATCATCGCCGGACTCGTCGAGCCAACCCGGGGCCGGGTTTCCCTTGATGGACGCGACATCACGCGAGAGAAGCCCAACAGGCGCGGCCTCGGGGTTGTCTTCCAGAGCTACGCGCTCTTTCCTCATATGACCGTCGCCGAGAACGTCGCTTTCGGCCTCGAGATGCGCCGCGTCCCGCGCGCCGAACGGGCTCAACGGGTCCAGGAAGCGCTCTCTCTTGTGCAGCTCTCGGCGTTTGCCGACCGTTACCCCCGGCAGCTCTCCGGTGGCCAGAGGCAGCGCGTCGCCATTTCCCGGGCCCTGGTCATCGCCCCGCCCGTCCTCCTGCTCGACGAACCCCTGTCCAATCTCGATGCGAAGCTGCGCGAAGAGATGCAGTTCGAACTGCGCCGCATCCAGCGCAAGGTCGGGACGACGACGATCATGGTCACTCACGATCAGGCCGAAGCGCTTTCCATCAGTGACCGGGTGGTTGTCATGGAGGCGGGACGGATGACCCAGGTCGATGCCCCCTACCGCCTGTACAAGCGGCCCTCGAACGCCTTCATCTCCTCGTTCGTCGGCAAGACCAACCTTCTCGACGGCGTGTTCCGTCGCAACGGCGCGGCAACTGCCGTGGAGATCGATGGCTTCCGCCTCGAGGTCCCTGCGCAGGAATTCGCAGATGGCGCAGCTGTTACCCTGTCGATCCGCCCGGAGAAGATCCTGTTGCGTGAGGCCGGTGCGGGCCGGATGGACGGGCGCGTCGTCAACCGCTTCTTCCTCGGCAGCCAATGGCTCTTCAGCATCGAGACGCCGGTCGGAGCGATGATCGTCTCGTCGCCGAACCAAGGCGACGAGCCGCCGGCGGAAGGCGCCGTGGTCGGCCTCGACTGGGCACTCGCCAGTCTGCGCGTTATCGCGGGTGCCGCGAAGGCGGCCTGAGGAAACGAGATGACCCCGCGCCCCTCATTCTCCATTGCCCCATGGTTCCTCGCCGGTCCCGGAGCTCTGTTTTTCTTCGGGCTGGTGCTCCTGCCGCTGGCGCTGACCGTCATCCTGTCGTTTCACGCCTACGACTACAATACCGGCATCCAGAACACCTTCACGCTGTCCCACTACGCCACCGTCGTCACCGACGAGTACTACCTCAGCATCTTTTTGCGGACTTTGCGGATCGCAGCCCTGACCACGCTCATCTGCGCCGTCATCGGGGTTCCGGAAGCCTATATCCTCTCGCGCATGCGTGACCCGTGGCGGTCGGTCTTCCTTCTCGTCATCATCGGCCCATTGCTGGTCTCAGTCGTTGTCCGCGCCTTCGGGTGGAGCATGCTGCTCGGCTCGCAAGGCCTCGTGAACCAGGCGCTCACGCTCCTCGGCCTCGCGCCCGCCAAAATTCTCTATACCGAGACGGCGATCGTCATCGCCCTCGTCCATGTGATGCTGCCATTCATGGTCATCCCGGTCTGGACCGCGCTGCAGAAGCTCGATCCGATGGTCGAGGCCGCAGCCTGGACCCTCGGGGCCTCGCGCTTCACGGCACTGCGCCGGGTGGTGATGCCTCAGGTCACGCTCGGCATGCTCTCCGGCAGCCTCATCGTCTTCGGCCTCTCCGCCAGTGCCTTCGCCGTGCCGGCCCTCCTCGGCGGCCGCCGCCTCAAGATGGCGGCAACCCTGGTCTACGACGAGTACCTGCAGGAACTGAACTGGCCGCTCGGCGCGACCATCGCCATCATCGTGCTCCTCGCGAACCTGTGCATCATGCTCGCCTATAATCGCATGGTCGAGGCGCGGGCCCGCCGGACCCTCGGGTGATCGTCATGCAGAAGAACGGCCCCGTCGCTCTTGTCTTCCACGCTCTCGTGGTCGCCTTCGTCCTGGCGCCACTCGTCATCATCTGCCTCGTCGCATTCACGCCCGAGAATACATTGAGCCTGCCCACAAGCGGCCTGTCCCTGCGCTGGTTCAAGGCCGTCTTCGTGCATCCGGACTTCGTGACCTCTTTCTGGAACAGCCTGTGGCTGGCCACCCTCGCCGCAACGCTCTCCATCGTGCTCGCCGTGCCCGCAGGGCTCGCCATCAGCCGCTATACGTTCCCTGGACGCGACTTTCTCAACGCGCTCTTTCTGTCACCGCTGATCGTTCCGCATCTGGTGCTCGGCGTCGCCTTCCTGCGCCTTTTCGCGCTCATCGGCGCCACGGGAAGTTTCGCCTGGCTTGTCGCGACCCACATCGTCATCGTGACGCCCTATGTCCTGCGCCTGGTTCTTGCCGCCCTCTCGGGCCTCGACCGGAGCGCCGAACAGGCTGCGCGTACGCTCGGCGCAGGGGAATGGACCACGTTCCGCCGCATCACGGCGCCGATGATCCTGCCCGGCATTACGGGCGGCTGGCTGCTCGCCTTCATCAACAGTTTCGACGAACTGACCATGTCGATCTTCGTCACATCGCCTGCCACCGTCACGCTGCCGGTTCGCATGTACATGTACGCGACGGAGTCCATCGACCCGATGATGGCTGCCGTCTCGGCCCTTATGATCGCACTCACGGCGGCCGCAATGCTGGTGCTCGACCGCGCATTCGGCCTCGATCGCATTCTCGTCGGACAACGCTGAGAGACCTGATATGGCACTTCTCAAACGCCTCGCCCGCCGTGACCTTCCTCCCATCGCCTTCGTCCTGGACGGCACCCCCTGTGTCGGTCGCGCAGGCGACACCGTGATGACCGCGATCCTCACGCAGACGGACCGGCTTCGTCTCAGCGACTTTTCCGGGGGACCGCGCGCCGGCTTCTGCCAGATGGGAGCCTGTCAGGATTGCTGGGTTCTGACGGCGGAAGGCAAGCGCATCCGCGCCTGCGGCACGATGCTGGAACCGGGAATGAACCTTCGGACCGCCATGGAGCCGCAATCGTGAGCGACGCGCTTCGACCGCTGATCGTGGGTGCCGGACCAGCCGGCATCCGTGCCGCGGAGGTTATGGTCGGGGCGGGGCTCAGGCCCGCCATCGTCGACGAGGGCGCACTCGCCGGCGGGCAGATCTATCGCCAGCGACTCGTTCCCGACGAGCGCTCCCCGGCCGATCTCTACGGCTCCGAGGCGAGGAAGGCGGCGAGGCTTCACGATACCTTCGCACGCCTGAAGGATCGGGTCGATTATTTCCCGGAGACACTCGTGTGGAACGTCCGGGACAAGACGGCCGATCTTGCGGCGAACGGCCGGACGCGTCGCCTCGGATTCAGTCACCTCGTCCTCGCCACCGGGGCGACCGACCGCATCCTGCCCTTCCAGGGTTGGACCATGCCAGGCGTCTTCACGCTCGGCGGCGCGCAGATCGCCCTGAAGTCGCAGGGCTGCGCCATCGGCGAGCGGGTGGTCTTTCTTGGCTCCGGACCCTTGCTGTATCTCGTCGCCTGGCAATACGTGAAGGCAGGTGCCGAAGTCGCAGCGGTACTCGATACGGCACCATTTTCGGCGAAATTCCATCTCGCGAGAGGATTGCTGGCGCAACCCGGCGTGGTCCTGCGCGGCATGCGCTACGTCGCTGAACTCAAGGCACGGGGCATTCCCGTCCGCTTCGGTGTCGAGCCGGTCCGAGTTGACGGCGCCACCCGTGTCGCCGGCATCGCCTGGCGCGAACATGGGCGGGAACATCGCCTGGACTGCGATGCGGTGGGCTATGGCCTCGCTCTGCGCTCCGAAACACAGCTGGCGGATCTCGCCGGATGCCGTTTCGTCTTCGACAAGCGCGATCGGGCGTGGCGGCCGGAACGCGACGCCGCGGGACGCACGAGCGTACCGGGCATCTATATCGCCGGCGACGGCGCTGGAATCGCGGGAGCGGATGCCGCCGAGCTGGCCGGGGAGAGGGCTGGCCTTGCGCTTCTCGAGGACTCCGGCCTTGCAGTCGACCGCTCGCGGGTGATCACCCTGGAACGCAGGCTTGCCGGGATCCTGCGATTCCGCGACGTTCTCGAGGCGGCCTTTCCGTACCCCGAGGCCTGGGCGAGAAGCATCGGCAACGATGTCCTGCTGTGCCGGTGCGAGGAAATTTCCATTGGTCAGGTCCGGGCGGCAGCCGCCGCGCAGGGAATTACGGAACTCAATCGTCTGAAGGCCCTGACACGGGTCGGCATGGGGCGGTGCCAGGGACGGATATGCGCAAGCGCCGCCGCGGAAATCCTGGCAAACACGAGCGGCCAGAGCCTCGAGGCCGTCGGCCGCCTGCGCTCGCAGCCGCCGATCAAGCCACTGCCGCTCGAGACTGTCGTCGAAGGAGAGGCGGCATGAGCTCCGTCCTCGTGAAGGATGTGGCTATCATCGGCGGCGGCCTCGTCGGCAGTTCCGCCGCGCTCGCCCTCAGGCGTATGGGCTTTTCGGTCGTTCTTCTCGACAAGGGCTTCTGCGGTGCGCAGGCAAGCGGCGTAAATTACGGCGGTGTTCGGCGCCAAGGTCGTCCACCGGAGCAGATCGCCCTCTCCCAGAGAGCCCATACCATCTGGCCGCGCCTCAAGGACATCATCGGCATCGATGGTGAATTCGTTCGGTCCGGCCATCTCAAGCTCGCCCGGACCGAAGCCGAGATGGCGTCTCTCGAAACCTATGCTGCACGTGTGGCGGACCTCGGACTCGATCTCGAGCTCATGGGACACAATCAGCTCCGGGAACGCTTTCCCTGGATTGCGGGCGACATCGCCGGGGCGTCGCTCTGCCCGGGTGACGGCCACGCCAACCCTCGCCTCGTCTCCGCCGCGTTCGCCCGCGCGGCCGAGCGGGCCGGTGCGCAGGTCCTCGAGCAGACTCCCGTCTCCCATGTCGAGAAGGTGCCGGAGGGATTTCGTCTGGCAACGGCAATCGGAGCTGAAATCCGGGCTCGCTTCGTCATCAACAGCGCCGGGGCCTGGGCCGGAGCCTTTGCGGAATCTTTCGGGGAGCCTGTGCCCCTCAGCAGAATCTATCCGAGCATGATCGTCACGGAGCCGCTCACTGCCTTCATGAGCGTGAATATCGGCGCCGAGGGCGGCGGCATCTATGCGCGCCAGGTAGAACGCGGCAATTGCATCGTCGGCGGCATGCGAGGCCTTCCGAACGCAGATCCCGACTTCTCCCGGCCTACCGATTCCGGCGCCGTCACCATCATGAACCGTGCAGCGGCACTGTTTCCGGCGTTGCGCCACGCCTACGCCATCCGCTTCTGGAGCGGCACGGAGGGTGAAATGGCAGATCGCAACCCGGTCATCGGCTTCAGCCGCACGACGCCAAACCTCATTCACGCCTTCGGCTTTTCGGGGGCTGGATTTCAAATCGCGCCAGGAGTGGGCGAAGTCCTGGCCGAACTCGTCCGCGACGGCGAAAGCACGACGCCCATTCAAGCCTTCGCCATCGATCGATTTGCCCGCACTGACCAGGGCTCGGGTGCGGGTCTCGTTACTGAGCCAACAAAGAGGGAGAGATCCATATGATCAAGACCAGACTTCTGCGCGCCACGGCCTTCGCCGCGCTTTCCATCGCCGCTGCCGGCACGGCTCATGCCCAGACGAAGACGCTCTATGTCGGCATGAATGGCGGCAACTTCGAGAAAACCTTTACGGAGCACGTCTTCCCGGAATTCGAGAAGGCCAACAATGTGAAGGTCGTCGTCGTTCCGGGCACGTCCTCGGACATCCTGGCGAAGGCCACGGCGGCCAAGAGCAATCCCCAGATGCACGTGATGTTTCTGGACGACGGCGTGATGGTTCGCGCGATCGGCGCCGGTCTCTGTGAAAAGATGAAGGAAACGCCCGTCCTGGCTGATCTCGCTCCGGGAGCACGGCTGAAGAACGACATGGCCGTCGGCGTCGATCTCGGCATGACCGGGCTTGCCTACAACAAGAAGATGTTCGACGAGAAGGGCTGGGCGGCCCCGACCTCCTGGATGGATCTCGCGGATCCGAAGTTCAAGGACAAGGTTGTTTTCCAGTCGGCATCGGCGTCCTCCTTCGGCCTTCACGCGTTCCTTATGTTCAACCGCATTCAGGGCGGCTCCGAGCAGAACGTCGAGCCCGGCTTCTCCAAGTTCAAGACGACGATCGGCCCGAACGTCCTCGAATTCATTCCGAGTTCCGCAAAAATCTCCGAGATGGTGCAGACCGGGGAAGCAGCGATTTTCCCGCTGACGCCGACGGCCGTGGCGGCCCTTCAGGAAAAGAAAATTCCGGTTGAATATGCACAACCGAAGGAAGGATCCGTTGTGCTGATGGTGGCGGAATGCGTCATCGCGAACAACAGCGAACCCGACCTGGCCCAGAAGCTCGCCGCCTACCTTCTCTCACCGGAAGCGCAGAGCAAGGCGCTCCAATACGGCAATGTCGTTCCCTCGAACGTGAAGGCCAAGGCGACGACGCCGGAAGCGGAAGCCAAGCTTGAGAAGTTCCATTCCTACATGAAGACCGCCGTGACGCTGGATTGGGATGCGATCAACGAAAAGCGGCCCGAGTGGAACAACCGCTGGAACAAGATGATCGAACGCTGATTGGCGTTTTTCGCGGAAACAGGACGGGCGCTGCGGCGCCCGTCTTCGTTTCCATCCTGCGTGATTGTATTGCTGCGCCTCTGGATGCCCCGGAGCCGGATTTGATTCGATGCGGACCGGGATATCGATACAGAATATCGAGTCGTGAACCCCGTTCGCCTCCTCGCCGTTTCCAGCGGGTTCGCGGCAGCGTGAATTTGTCGAAATGGCCTGGATCCCGATCTCGGATGCGACAGGACGCCGGGATCCGAAGAGCTTGACCCGTCCAGTCCGGTCGGCTTTAGCTCGGCAATGACGGCATTCTCCGGCCATTGCCGGGGTTCCCTCGACAAGGAGGAGCAGCGACGGTGGCTGACGGTACCCGAATTCTCGATCCGACGATGCGTGGCAGGATCATGCCGACGGACGATGCGGCGGCTCTCATTCCATCGGGCGCCAATATCGGAATGAGCGGGTTCACGGGCGCCGGCTATCCCAAGGAAGTTCCGCTCGCTCTCGCACGACGTATCGTAGCCGCCCACGAGAACGGCGACGCGTTCAAGGTCGGAGTCTGGACGGGCGCCTCGACGGCACCGGAACTCGACGGCGCACTTGCCAGGGTCGACGGCATCGAAATGCGCCTTCCCTACCAATCGGACCCGACCTGCCGCGAACGCATCAATGCTGGCCGCATGGATTATATCGACATCCATTTGTCGCATGTCGCACAATTCGTCTGGTCCGGATTCTTCGGCCATCTGGACGTCGCCGTCGTCGAAGTCGCAGCTGTTCTCGAAGGCGGACGCCTTTTGCCATCCTCGTCGGTCGGCAACAACAAGACATGGCTCGATCAAGCCGACAAGGTCATTCTCGAAGTAAACCGGCGGCAGAGCCTCGACCTGGAGGGCATGCACGATGTCTATTATGGAACGAGGCTGCCTCCGCACCGGCAGCCGATTCCACTGACCCACCCGAGCGATCGCATCGGAAGCCCTTATCTTCTCTGCGATCCGGCGAAGATCGTTGCCATCGTCGAGACCGACGAACCGGACCGGAACACGCGCTTTTCGGCGCCGGACCAGGCATCCGAGCTGATCGCTGGCCATGTTATCGAGTTCCTGCAGCACGAAGTGAAGAAAGGACGCCTGCCGCCCTCTCTTCTGCCGCTTCAATCGGGTGTCGGAAATGTCGCCAATGCCGTCTTCGCGGGGCTCAAGGACAGCCCCTTCGAGGGCCTGACCGCCTACACGGAGGTCCTGCAGGACGGCATGCTCGATCTGATCGCTGCCGGGAAGCTGACATTCGCATCTGCGACGGCCCTGTCCCTGAGCCATGAAGCCAACGCCAGCTTCAATGGGAACATCGATGATTTCCGACGAAAGATCGTTCTGCGGCCACAGGAAATCAGCAATCACCCGGAAATCATCCGCAGGCTTGGGGTGATAGCCATGAACGGCATGATCGAGGCCGATATCTACGGCAACGTCAACTCGACCCATGTCATGGGTTCGAGCATCATGAACGGTATCGGCGGTTCAGGCGATTTCGCGAGAAATGCCTTCATCTCGTTCTTCATGACCCCCTCGCAGGCCAAGGGCGGAACCATTTCGTGCATCGTTCCGATGGTTTCGCACGTCGATCACACCGAACATGATGTGCAGGTCATCGTGACCGAACAGGGGCTCGCCGATCTTCGTGGCCTGTCGCCCCGTCACCGCGCGCCCCTCATCATCGAGAAATGCGCCCACCCGCATTATCGCCCGGCGCTGCAGGACTACTACGAGCGCGCATTGCGCAACGCTCCGGGACAGCACACACCGCACCTTCTCGACGAGGCACTCAGCTGGCACAGCCGCTATCTGCGCCAGGGGGCGATGTAGCGCCCGAAAGCACCGGTCGCCGCAGGATGACTTGGAGAGACAACGACGGCCCGAGCGCTTCGTTAGGTCTCTGCCGGAACGCGGCCGTCCTTGCGTGTCCGCCGCTATCCCAGCACGTTGCGGAGTGTGCGCATGAACACTCTGGCGCCGATGGGAATGAGATCGTCGGGAAAGTCGTAGTCGGGATTGTGCAGGCTCGGATGGTTCTCCCCAGCGCCGAGAAAGAACATCGCTGCCGGAGCATTGTCTCCGAAGCGCCCGAAATCCTCCGATGGCCGCATCGGGAGGTCACCCCGGTCAAAGGGAATGCCTTCGGGCTCCAACGCGCGGCGAAGATGGGCAACGGCCGCGGGCGCGTTCTCGCAATGCCGGAAGATATCCTGATAGCTGATCTCGATGCCCAGGCCGCTTTCCCGTGCAAGGCGCGATGCCAGGTCCTCGGCGCGCCTGCGCAGATCGTCCATGGCTCTGTCGGTGAGCGTCCGCAGGGTCGCCCAGATCTCCGCATGCCCCGGCGCGACGCCGAAGGTGGGCTCACCCACCGTCGCATGCGTGACCGTCACCATTTTGAATGTCTCGTCCAGCGGACCATTGCCGCCCAGCGCCGTCAACGCAGGCATGAGCCCTGCAACCGCGTTCACCGGGGAGATCCCGAACTCGGGCATGGAAGCATGGGCCGTCTTGCCGGTCAGGACGATGCGCATGCCTCGGGATGCGCAACTGACCGGGCCCTCGGCGAGCGCGACCTGGCCCAGGGGCATGCCAGGGAGGTTGTGCAACGCGAAGGCAAGGTCCGGCGCGACTTCATGAAATCTCGGGTCGGCGACCACGGCGGCAGCCCCTGACCCATCCTCCTCGGCCGGCTGGAACATCAGAATCGCGCGTCCCCGCTGCGGACGCTGGCGTCCCAGGCCCCTTGCCAGGGCCGCGAGGATCGCCATGTGCCCGTCATGTCCGCACAGATGTGCCTTGCCGGGCGTGGCTGAGCGATGCGGAGAGTTCGATATCTCCTCGATGGGAAGGGCGTCGAGCTCAGCGCGAACCATCACCGTCGGCCCCGGGTCCTTCCCGTTGAAAACGGCAGCGACGCCGTGCCCACCGAGACCGGTAACGATCCGGTCTGCACCCGCCAATTCCAGGAGTGAATGCACCTCGCGGGCGGTCTGCGCCTCATCTCCCGACAGATCCGGCATGCGGTGGAGCTTGCGCCGCCATTCGGTCAGCTCGACCACGTCTTGATTCGTCAGGAACATGAATGCCTTCCCCCGAAACCTGAGGCCACCGGGCCAGAAATGGCCTCGATCCGGCTCCGCACGAGCCGTTCACGGTCAAAGGTTATGGCTCGGGAGGGATGCCCGATCAACCTGCCTCGTCGCATGCCTGCCGGCAGCAGCATCCCACGACGATCTGCATTGCAATTTCGTCTCTTGACGCACGCCCCTCCATCGGTCCCGATGGCGCCGCGAACCATCGGAGTTTCGGATGCCTGATCTTTCAGCTTTTCCCATCACTGCGCGCTGGCCGGCCCAGCACCCGGACCGCCTGCAGCTCTATTCCCTCCCGACGCCGAATGGCGTGAAGGTCTCGATCGCGCTCGAGGAACTGGGGATCCCCTACGAACCGCATCTCATCGACATCGGCAAGAACGAGACCTGGACGCCGGAATTCCTGTCGCTCAACCCCAACGGAAAGATCCCCGCGATCATCGACCCCGACGGGCCTGGCGGCAAGCCGTTCGGCCTGTTCGAGTCCGGCGCGATCCTGCTCTATCTCGCCGAGAAGACCGGGAAGCTCCTACCTGCGGATCCCGCGGGCCGCTACGAGACGATCCAATGGGTCTTCTTCCAGATGGCATCCGTCGGACCGATGTTCGGTCAGCTCGGCTACTTCCACAAGTTCGCGGGCCGGGAGATCGAGGACAAGCGGCCGCTGGAGCGTTACCGGACCGAATCGAAACGTCTGCTCGGCGTCCTGGAGAAGCGCCTCGAGGGTCGGACGTGGATCATGGGCGAGCAATACACCATCGCCGACATCTCGATGCTCGGCTGGGTCAGAAATCTCGTCGGGTTTTACGGCGCGGGCGACCTGGTGGAGTTCGACACGCTCAAACAGGTTCCGGCCTGGCTCGAGCGTGGTCTGGCCCGCCCGGCGGTCCAACGCGGCCTCGACAGTCCGAAGAGGGGATGAACCGAAGCGGGCAGAAGGCGGCGGGGACCAGCCCCCGCCTCCATTCGAGGGGCACGGCATTGCCGTTCGCGCAGGATGGCGCAGCGCACCACCCTCAGGAAGCTGCGGGCGAGAACCGGCCGACGAGGTGATGCCTGTCGCCCGGATAGGTGATGCGTGCCTCGGTGACGAATGCACCCGCCTGCCATGTGCGACGTTCCAGAACGAGGCACGCCGCGCCGGACTGGCTATGCAGGCGCTTGGCAAGAACACTGTCGGCATTGACGGCGCGGACGATGTGCTCCGCATCGGTCCAGGGAACGCGCCGAAGAAGCCATGTCCCCGGCGGATCGCTGGCAAATGGCTCGTCCGCGGCCTCGGGAACCGTCGCAAGATGTATCAGTCGCTGCTCGTAAGCGCTCGGTACCTCATCCATCAAGTGCAGCGTCGTGAGGCTCAGCATGGGTGTCCCGACGGGCAGGCCGATGCGCTGCGCGGCGCCAGCATCGATCGGCTCGACCGCTCGGCGTAGAACCTTGAAACGGTAGACCGTCCCGGCGCGTGCCGCTTCGAGGGCGAAATCCTGGATCTCCAGGACGGCGCGCTCGGTACTCGGCTCCGCGACGACGGAGCCCGCGCGCCGCCGTCGGGTGATGAGACCGTTGGCAGCGAGAGTCGAGAGCACCTTGTTCACGGTCATGCGCGAACAGCCGTACGCCGCCATCAGCTCATGTTCGAAGGGCACGCGATGGCCGGGAGGCCATTCGCCGGACATGATGCGCGCCTCGATGTCATCGCGGATACGCTGATAAAGGTGTTTCGCCCCGGATGGACCAGGCGTCGCGCCCACAGCCGTGCTCATGCCCGAATCCTCTTCATGGCGCGGGAATACCGCGCGCGGATGGCATCGCGGTGCCGATGCCGCCCCTTGTCGACAACCGTTGTCCCGCCGACGATCACCGCATCGATGGCGGCACTCCCGGCCGCGAACACATACGCATCGATCCAGCGGTCACCCGACAGACCGGCAAAGTCCGGATGCGCGCCATCGAGCACGACCAGGTCCGCCCGGTTCCCGACTGCGATGGCTCCGATGTGGCGGCCGAGAGCGCGTGCGCCGCCAGCCGTGGCACGGTCGTAGAGGCTTCGCCCCGTCGACTGTCCCTCACGCTCGGCCAGCAGATTCCGGCCACGATTGAGCAGGCGCTGACTGTATTCAAGTTGTCTGAGTTCGCCGGACGCGGTGATCTCGATATTCGAATCCGAACCGACACCGAAGGAGCCTCCGGCCGAAAGGAAATCGACACCGCCAAATATCCCGTCGCCCAGATTGGCTTCGGTGATGGGACATAAACCAGCAACCGCGCCGGAGGCGGCGATTCCCTTCGTCTCGCCCGGGTCGAGATGTGTGGCGTGAACCAGGCACCAGGCCTCATCGACGGGCGCATGATCGAGCAGCCAGGCGACGGGTCTCTGGCCCGACCAGGCGACGCAATCCTCGACCTCCTTTGTCTGTTCCGCGATGTGGATGTGAACAGGGCCGCCCCGCGCCATCGCCAGGACAGCATCGAGACTTTCCGGCGTTACGGCGCGCAGGCTATGAGGGGCAATTCCAACCACCGCATTGTCCAGATGTGACACGGCCTTGCGGCTTCGATCGAGCAGCCGCGCGTATGTCTCGACATCGCACACGAAACGCCTTTGTCCTTCGTTAGGCTGGGCGCCGCCAAAGCCGCCCTGGGCATAGAAGACGGGCAGGAGCGTGAGTCCCATGCCTGTCTCGCCCGCGGCCGCGACGATACGGCCGGCGAGTTCGGCGACGTCCGCATAAGGGCGCCCGTCCCGGTCATGGTGCAGGTAATGGAACTCGGCGAGGGACGTAAATCCGCCTTCGAGCATCTCCATCATGGCATAGGCCGCCACGGCCTCGACATCATCAGGGGTGAGATGCGCGAGGAAACGATACATGACCTGCCGCCACGTCCAGAAGGAATCGCCGCTTGGGCCGCGTGTTTCCGCGAGCCCCGCCATGCCGCGCTGGAAAGTGTGGCTGTGCAAATTGGGAAGTCCGGGCAGCGCGATACCGGCGATCTGCTCATATCCATCCGGTGAGGACTCCGGAATGACGGCACGGATCGTCCCCCGTGCGATATCCACGGCGACATTCCGTGCCCAGCCGCTGGGCAAAAGGGCCTGTTCGAGAAAGAGCCTGCGCGTCACCGATGCCGCCATGTTCCCATGCCTCCCCTTGACCCGGATCGCTCCCTGCAAATTCATCGGGACCGCGGGAATAAGTCTAGACAATAAATTTCTTTCGAGCTTATGTATAGACATTAACCAAAGGTGAGCGGAGCAGAACCATGCGCTTCGACCGGATATGGCACCACGCGCGCCTGGCGACTTTGTCCGACGGCCGAGAAGGCCTCGGAATCGTCGAGCATGGCTCCATCGCTGCAAAGGATGGGCGCATTGCGTTCGTCGGACCGACGGAAGATCTGCCGAGCGGCTGGGACGCCGAGGAGAGAATCGACTGCGAAGGCCGCTGGATCACGCCCGGTCTTATCGACTGCCATACCCATCTCGTCTTCGGCGGCGACCGGGCCCATGAGTTCGAACTGCGTCTCAAGGGGGCAAGCTACGAGGAAATCGCCCGCGCGGGCGGCGGCATCCTCTCGACGGTGAAAGCGACCCGCGCCGCGACCGAAGACGCCCTCGTCCAGAGCGCCCTGCCCCGGCTCGACCACCTCATCGCCGAGGGATGCACGACGGTGGAAATCAAGTCGGGCTACGGCCTCGACCTTGAAACCGAGACGCGCATGCTCCACGCGGCCCGCCATCTCGGTGAAGCACGCCCGGTCGCTGTGACCACAACCTTTCTCGGCGCGCATGCGCTCCCGCCGGAAGCCGGTGGCGACAAGGACGCGTATATCGACCTCGTTTGCAACTCCATGCTGCCGTCCCTTGCCGGCAAGGGACTTGTCGATGCCGTCGATGCCTTCTGCGAGGGGATTGCCTTTTCGCCAGAGCAGACGGCCCGGGTGTTTCGGGCCGCAAAGGGCTTGGGGCTGAACGTCAAGCTCCATGCCGACCAGCTCTCCAACCTTCATGGTGCGAAGCTCGCCGCCGAATTCGGCGCGCTGTCGGCCGATCATCTCGAACACACGGACGACGACGGCGCGGCTGCCATGGCGAAGGCAGGCACCGTTGCTGTCCTGCTGCCCGGAGCGTTCTACATGCTCCGTGAAACGAAGGTTCCGCCGGTCGAGACGTTCCGGCGGCATGGGACGCACATGGCCCTGGCGACCGACTGCAACCCCGGCACGTCGCCGCTCACCTCGCTCCTTCTCACCATGAACATGGGCGCGACCCTTTTCCGCCTGACCGTGGAGGAGTGCCTTGCCGGCACCACCCGCGAAGCCGCGCGCGCACTCGGACGCCCCGGCGAGATCGGTACGCTCGACGCCGGCAAATGGTGCGATCTCGCGATCTGGAACATCGAGCGCCCGGCCGAGCTGGTTTACCGTATCGGCTTCAATCCACTACATGCCCGCGTCTGGAGGGGACATTGACCGGAACCGTCATGCTCAAGCCCGGTGCCGTCACGCTCGCTGAGTGGCGAGACGTCTATCGCGGCGCTGCCGTTGCGCTGGATACACGGTGCCGCCCGAAGGTCGAGGCTGCCGCGCGCGCCATCGAGGCCATCGTCGCGAAGGGCGATCCGGTCTACGGCATCAATACCGGCTTCGGCAAGCTCGCCAGCGTCCGTATCGGATCCGCCGATCTGGCGACGCTCCAGCGCAACATCGTGCTTTCCCATGCGGCCGGCGTAGGCGAGGCTCTGCCCGCGCCGGTGGTCCGGCTCGTCATGGCCCTGAAACTCGCGAGCCTCGCGCAGGGAGCGTCGGGTGTAAGCTGGTCCACGATCGAGCATCTTAAGGCCTGTCTCGATGCGGGTCTCGTTCCGGTCATTCCCGGGCAGGGTTCTGTTGGCGCGTCTGGCGATCTGGCCCCCCTCGCCCACATGACAGCGGCCCTGATGGGCTTCGGCGAATTCTTCGTGAAAGGCGGACGAATCCGCGCTGCTGACGCATTGCAGGACGCGAAGATCGCACCACTGTCGCTGGGGCCGAAGGAAGGCCTCGCCCTTCTCAATGGAACGCAGGTCTCCACGGCCCTGGCCCTGGCCGGACTCTTTGAGGGCGAGCGGGTCTTCCAGGCCGCCCTGGTGACCGGCGCGCTTTCCACGGATGCGGCGAAAGGCTCCGATGGTCCCTTCGATCCGCGCATCCAGGAATTGCGGCGCCATCGCGGCCAGGCGGAAGTGGCCACGGCCCTGCGAGCCCTGATGAGAAACAGTGCCATTCGCGCCTCCCATCTCACCAACGACGATCGCGTGCAGGACCCCTATTGCCTGCGTTGCCAGCCGCAGGTGATGGGCGCTGTGCTCGACCTGCTGCGGCAGGCCGGCGAGACGCTCGGAACGGAAGCGAATGGCGTGTCCGACAACCCCCTCGTTTTTGCGGAGACCGGAGACGTCATCTCGGGCGGCAACTTTCATGCGGAGCCAGTGGCTTTCGCCGCCGATATGATCGCGATGGCGCTCTGCGAGATCGGATCTCTTGCCGAGCGCCGCATCGCCATGCTGGTCGACCCTGCCCTTTCCGGCCTTCCGGCCTTTCTCACGCCGAAGCCCGGGCTCAATTCGGGTTTCATGATCCCCCAGGTGACGGCGGCCGCGCTCGTTTCCGAGAACAAGCAGCGCGCCTATCCCGCAAGCGTCGATTCCATTCCGACCTCGGCCAATCAGGAAGACCATGTCTCCATGGCGACCCATGGCGCGCGGCGGCTCGTGCCCATGGCGCAGAACGCCGCGAATGTGATCGGCATCGAATTGCTTGCCGCCGTGCAGGGTTGCGACTTCCATGCGCCGATGCGGTCAAGCGAGCCACTGGAACGCGCCCGCTCGCTCCTGCGTGCCAGGGTGCCTCATCTCGGCGACGACCGGCATCTGGCGCCGGAGATGGAACAGGCGACGGCGCTCGTCGCCTCCGGAGCGCTCGCCGATGCGGCCGGCGACTCCCTGCTGCCCTCGATCACGAGGCTGTCATGACGCCGGAATCACCCTTGCCATGGCTGACTGTGACCCAGGGCGAAGCGCCTCTGATCGTGAGCATTCCACATACGGGGACGGAGATCCCGTCGGAATACGAGGCTGGCCTGGTTTCGACGTGGCTGTCCCGCAAGGACGCGGATTGGTGGATCGATCGGCTCTACGACTTCGCCGCCGGGCTCGGGGCGACGGTGGTCCGCACGGCGACGTCCCGGACTGTGATCGATGTGAACCGCGATCCCAGCGGCGTTTCGCTTTATCCGGGACAGGCCACCACCGAGCTCTGCCCGACGACCACCTTCGACGGCGAACCGCTTTACCGCGCCGGAATGGAGCCGTCCGACCACGCGATTGCGGAAAGACGAGAAAGATTCTTCGACCCCTATCATGCGACCCTGCGGGAGGAGGTGCGGCGACTGCGCGCCCGGCACGCAGCCATCGTCGTCTATGACTGCCACTCCATCCGGTCCGTGATCCCGCGTCTTTTCGAGGGCACCCTGCCGCATTTCAACATCGGTACGAACGGCGGCGCGAGCTGCGCTCCCGCGCTGACCCGCGCGGTCGAAGGCCCCTGTGCGGAGAGCGGCCTCACCCATGTGGTGAACGGGCGTTTCAAAGGCGGTTACATCACCCGCAGTCTCGGCAGGCCGGATGCCGGCGTCCACGCGATCCAGATGGAGCTGGCCTGCCGCGGATACATGAAGGAGCCGCTCGGACCCGTGACGGAGAACCTGTGGCCCAGCCCTTATGACGAGAGCGAAGCAGCACCGATGCGTGCCGTTCTCGCGCGGATTCTGGATGCTTGCCTGACTTTCGCTCGCAACAACGCCTGATCGAGGAACCTCCATGCACCGCATTGACAACGCTCGCGTGATCCGAGCCGCCCACGGGACGGACCTGTCGGCCAAGAGCTGGCTGACGGAGGCGCCCCTGCGCATGCTGATGAACAACCTCGACCCGGAGGTGGCCGAAAAGCCCGGTGAACTCGTCGTCTATGGCGGCATCGGACGCGCCGCGCGCGACTGGGAGAGCTTCGACCGCATCACCGCGGCCCTGAAGAACCTCGAGGCGGACGAGACACTGCTCGTGCAATCCGGAAAGCCGGTCGGAGTCTTCCGGACCCATGCCGACGCGCCGCGCGTGCTGATCGCCAATTCGAACCTGGTTCCGCACTGGGCGACCTGGGACAAGTTCCACGAACTCGACCGCAAGGGCCTCATGATGTACGGCCAGATGACGGCCGGATCCTGGATCTATATCGGCAGCCAGGGCATCGTGCAGGGAACTTACGAGACCTTCGTGGAGGTCGGTCGCCAACACTATGGCGGCGATCTATCCGGCCGGTGGATTCTCACCGCGGGCCTCGGCGGGATGGGCGGCGCGCAGCCGCTGGCGGCCACGATGGCGGGGGCCTCGTGCCTCGCCGTGGAATGCCAGCCGAGCCGAATCGAGATGCGGCTCAAAACAGGCTATCTCGACCGGCGCGCCGACACGCTGGACGAGGCACTGAGCATCATTGAGCAATCTTGCCGCGATAAAAAGCCGATCTCGGTCGGGCTCCTCGGCAATGCCGCCGACATTTTCCCGGAAATCTACCGCCGGGGCGTTCGTCCTGACGCGGTGACCGACCAGACCTCCGCGCACGATCCAATCAATGGCTACCTTCCGAAGGGCTGGACTCTGGCGGAATGGGAGGCCAAGCGCGAAACCGATCCCAAGGCCGTCGAACACGCCGCCAAACGCTCGATGGCCGCGCACGTACGCGCCATGCTCGATTTTCACAAAGCGGGCGTGCCGACACTCGATTATGGCAACAATATTCGCCAGATGGCGAAGGAGGAAGGTGTCGACGACGCTTTTGCCTTCCCCGGCTTCGTCCCAGCCTATATCCGACCGCTGTTCTGTCGCGGCATCGGCCCGTTTCGATGGGCGGCACTCTCGGGCGATCCGGAGGATATCTACAGGACCGACGCCAAGGTCAAAGAACTGTTGCCCGACAACAGGCACCTCCACAACTGGCTCGACATGGCTCGGGAACGCATCAAGTTTCAGGGCCTTCCGGCAAGAATCTGCTGGGTTGGGCTGGGTGATCGGCATCGCCTCGGCCTCGCCTTCAACGAGATGGTGGCGAAGGGCGAATTGAAGGCGCCCATCGTGATCGGCAGGGATCATCTCGATTCAGGATCGGTCGCGAGTCCGAACCGGGAAACGGAATCGATGAAGGACGGCTCGGACGCAGTGTCGGACTGGCCGCTGCTGAACGCGCTCCTCAACTGCGCCTCGGGCGCGACCTGGGTCTCGCTTCACCATGGCGGGGGCGTCGGCATGGGGTTCTCCCAGCATTCGGGCATGGTCATCGTCTGCGATGGAACGCCGGAGGCAGCCAAGCGGATCGAGCGCGTCCTGTGGAACGATCCCGCGACCGGCGTCATGCGCCACGCCGACGCGGGCTACGACATCGCCATCGACTGTGCCCGCGAGCATGGCCTCAACCTCCCGAGCCTCGGCTGAGACGATGCCAAGTCGTGTCATCCGTTCCGACGAACTGGTCCGGGTTCCGTGGAAGAACGGCGGCGGAACGACCGCGGAAATCGCCACCTTTCCGCCCGGCGCCGGTTTCGCCAGCTTCGGCTGGCGGATCAGCGTCGCGGACGTTGCCACGGACGGCCCCTTCTCGGACTTTCCCGGAATCGAGAGGACATTGATCGTGGTCGAAGGGAACGGCATTGAACTTGCCGTGGGCGGGGTGCCCTATCGCCTCGACGGGCCGACGTCGAAACTGTCATTCTCGGGAGACGATCCGACGGCCGCGCGCCTCATCGCGGGACCCATCCGCGATCTCAACGTCATGACGCGGCGCGGATGGTTCCGACATCGCACACGGATTCTCAAGGCCGGAACCGCCCTCCTGTCGGACGAGACCGAGGTCGCCCTCCTCGTCGTGCTGGACGGACGTATGGACGTGACTATGGAGGGGGAGATCCACTCCCTTGGCCCGCTCGACACATTGTTGCTCGATCCGCTGCCGGATCTGATTCCCCTCGCGGGCGCGGGCCGCGCCATCCTGATCGAGATTGCGCCCGACGAAGCAGCAGCCGGGAGCGAAGTTCGGTCATGATGCGGAAAGTTCCGGCACCTCATCATGTCTATACATTTGACATCGGAGCGCGAGCGTGATGCCATCCGCCGGCGCGCTTGCAACAACCCGCGACAACAAGAGACGGGAACCGAACAGAGGGTCTCGAAGGGTCCGATCCGGCAAGGCGATTGGGTGATGTGGAGGTCATAATGAAGGCGATCATAGGTGGTTTGGCGCTGCTGGCCCTGGGGGCGAGCGCGGCCTCAGCACAGGACACGAAGGTAGCAGTCGGAATTTCGGGATGGACGGGTTTCGCGCCCCTCACGCTCGCCCAGGAAGCCGGCATCTTCAAGAAGAACGGTCTCGACGTCACGCTCAAGAAGGTTCCACAGGCGAGCCGCCATCTCGCCATCCAGTCCGGGGACATCCAATGCGCCGCGACGACGGTGGAAACATGGATCGTCTGGAACGCGAACGGCGTCCCGACCAAGCAGATCTTCCAGTTGGACAAGAGCTACGGCGCCGATGGCATGGTCGTGCGCAATGTGATCGCCTCGATCAAGGATATCAAGGGCAAGACGGTGGCAGCCTCGGCACCCGGCACCTCGCCCTATTTCGCGCTGGCCTGGATGCTCAAGAAGAACGGGCTCTCGGTGAAGGACGTGACCGTGGTCAACATGGAGCCTGGACCGGCAGCCCAGGCGTTCATCGCCGGCCAGAACGATGCCGCCATGACCTATGAGCCCTATCTGTCTTCCGTGCGCGCGGCGCCGCAAGCCGGCAAGATCATCGCCACAACTCTCGACTATCCGATGGTCATGGACACTTTCGGCTGCACCCCGAAATTCCTGAGCGACAATCCGAAGGCCGCCAAGGCTCTCGCCAACAGCTATTTCGAGGCGCTCGACATGATCGCCAAGGAACCGGCGAAAGCGTACGAGATCATGGGCGCCGACGTGAAGCAGACCGGGGAAGCATTCGGCGCCTCGGCCAAGTTCCTGCGCTGGCAGGATCGCGAGGCGAACAAGAAGTTCTTCGACAACGAGTTCAAGACCTTCTCGGCCGAAGCGGCGGATCTTCTTTTAGAGACCGGCATCATCAAGCAGAAGCCGGACATGAACGCGCTTGCCGATACGAGCTACATTCAGTAGCACCGCCGTTCCGTGGCGGCCCGCCATCCGGGCCGCCACGCCATTCTCCATCCTCCGATGCCGACCCGCCGGAATCGCCTCCGGCACGGGAGGCGGGACAAATCTCTTCATGAACCGACCGCTCGAACCCGTCAGCCAGGGCACCCGCGTCGTCCTTGGAATTTCATTCTTCGTGCTCTTCGTCGCAGCATGGTCCTTTGCCACGCTCGGGGGATATGTATCGCGCACCTTTCTGGCCGACCCGATCACCATGCTCAACGACGGCTGGCTGCTGCTGACCAAGTTCGGCTTCCTGAGCGATATCGGCGTGACCGTTTGGCGGGTGGTCGGCGGCTTCATCCTCGCCGCCGCCGTCGCCGTGCCGGTCGGCATTCTGATGGGCGCGTACAAGCCCTTCGAAGCCTTTCTCGAGCCGTTCGTCTCGTTCGCCCGCTACCTTCCGGCCTCCGCCTTCGTGCCTCTCCTCATTCTCTGGGCAGGCATCGGCGAGATGCAGAAACTTCTCGTCATCTTCATCGGGTCTGTCTTCCAGATCATCCTCATGGTGGCCGTCGCCGTAGGAAACACCCGCCGCGACCTGGTCGAGGCTGCCTACACCCTGGGTTCCAACGACCCGGGCGTCGTGAAACGGGTGCTGATTCCGGCCAATGCCCCGGAAATCGCGGAGATCCTGCGGCTCGTGCTCGGCTGGGCCTGGACCTATGTGATCGTCGCGGAGTTGATCGGCTCATCCTCCGGCATCGGACATATGATCATCGACAGCCAGGCGCTCCTGGCGACCGGGCAGATGATCTTCGGCATCATCATCATCGGGATCATCGGCCTGATTTCCGATTTTCTGTTCAAGGGCCTGAACCGCACGCTCTTCCCCTGGCGGCTCGCATGACAAACACGATCCTCACTATCGATGGCGTTTCCCGGGTCTTCCCCGGCGTGCGCGGCGGCGGACCCGTGCGCGCGCTCGAGCCCACACACCTCACGGTCGCGGAGAACGACTTCATTACGATCCTCGGTCCCTCGGGCTGCGGGAAATCAACGCTCCTGCGCATCATCGCGGGTCTCGACCGCCCCTCCGCCGGGAAGGTGTTCCTGAAGGGCAAGGAGATCAAGGGACCTGGAGCCGACCGTGGCATGGTGTTCCAGTCCTACACCCTGTTTCCCTGGCTGACCGTCGCGGACAACATCGCTTACGGCCTGCGCGAGAAGGGCATTCCCCGGTCCGAGCGGCAGGATATCGTCGCGTCCTATATCGAGAAGGTAGGCCTGCGCGGCTTCGACCAGCACTATCCCAAGCAGCTTTCCGGCGGAATGCAGCAGCGCACCGCCATTGCGCGCGCGCTGGCGAACGATCCTGCCATCCTGCTCCTCGACGAGCCTTTCGGCGCGCTCGATAACCAGACCCGGTCCCTCATGCAGGAACTGCTGCTGGGTATCTGGGAGCGCGAACGCAAGACCGTGCTCTTCGTGACCCACGATATCGAAGAGGCCATCTTCCTGGCTTCCCGCGTGATCGTCATGACGGCGCGCCCCGGACGGATCAAAGCCGACATTGCCGTCGATCTCCCCCACCCGCGGCACTACACGATGAAGACGAGCGTGGCATTCTCGAACCTCAAGGCGCAGCTGACGGAAGAGATCCGCGTCGAGGCGATGCGGGCCAGCGAAGTTCCCGCCGAGTCCCATTGAGGGGAACGCAACACAGCCGCCATGTGCGTCTCGGCACGGACATCTGATGAAAATTTGAGCAGCTTGAGGGTGAGCCGCGCTCGGCCGTAACAATGAACGCCTTGTTCGGAAAGGCGAAGGCAGCGTAACATGCCGGCGGACAGCCACCACGCTCCCTGCCGTGACAGTTTCGCGGGAGCCGTGCCTTGGCGTTTCGCGTCGCACACGTACTGCGTAGCAAGTCTATTTCTCGTGATTGGCCGGGGCGCCCCGCGCTGCCGCCACACCGGACGGAGGAGACCATGACGTGTCTCAGGACCGCTGCCGTTGCCACTGTGTTGTTGCTGCTTTCGCCTTCCGCCTCCTTCTCCCAGGCGCCCCCGCCGCTGGTGACCGTCGCCAAGCCCGTCGTGAAGGAGATCGTGGAGCAGGATGACTTTATCGGCCGGTTCGAGGCGATCGACGAGGTCGATATCCGCGCCCGGGTTTCCGGCTATCTCGCCGAGATCCACTTTACCGACGGCGCTCTCGTGAAGGCGGGTGATCCGCTGTTCACGATCGATCAACGCCCCTATCAGGCCGCGCTCGAGCAGGCCGAGGCGACTGTCTCCTCGGCGCAGGTGCGCGTCGAATTTGCATCGAACGACCTCGACCGGGCCGAGCAACTCCGCAAATCGGGCAATATCGCCGAGCAGCTTCTCGACCAGCGCAGGTCGAACTACCTGACGGCGCGGGCGGAGCTCGACAGAGCGCAGGGCGCGCTTCGCAACGCCCGGCTGGACCTGGAGTTCACCGAGATCAAGGCACCGCTTGCGGGCCGGATCTCGCGCAAGCTCGTCTCGGTCGGAAACCTCGTCAATGCCAACAGCACGGTGCTGACCAACATCGTCTCGCTCGACCCGATCCACTTCTATTTCGACGTGGATGAACGCTCCTACCTCGCCTATTCGCGCCAGGCGAACGGAGGCGGCCGTACTCCGACCGGGGATTCCGTCAACAAGGTCTTGCTTACCATGACCGATGAACAGGCGGCCAAGAGGACGGGAAAGCTCGATTTTGTCGACAACCGGCTCGATTCCGCCAGCGGTACGATCCGGATGCGGGCCATCTTCGAGAACAAGGACCTCTTCCTCACTCCTGGATTGTTCGGCCGCATCAGCATTCAGGGTTCCGACCCATACAAGGGCGTCCTCGTTCCCGACGAGGCGGTCGGCAGCGATCAGGACCGCCGGATCGTCTATGTGGTGGACCAGGACAACAATGTCAGCACAAGGGCCGTGCGCCCCGGACCGAGGATTGACGGATACCGGGTGATCCGAACCGGCCTGAACGGCGACGAGACGATCGTTGTCAACGGCATGGCGCGCGTTCGCCCCGGCATCAAAGTGAACCCGCAGGTCTCTACCCTGCCGCCGATCCGTGAGGCGGCGAACCGTAGTCCGAACGAGTAGCGGAGCTTCCTATGCGGTTCGCCCATTTCTTCGTCGACCGGCCCATCTTCGCAACTGTGCTGTCGATCATCATTCTGCTCGTTGGCGGCATCGCCTACACGACGCTGCCGGTCGCGCAATATCCGGAGATTGCCCCGCCCACCATCGTCGTTCGTGCAAGTTATCCGGGTGCGGATGCCCAGACGGTTGCGGCCACCGTCGCGACGCCCCTCGAACAGCAGGTCAACGGGGTCGAGGACATGCTCTACATGTCCTCCTATTCCACCGCAGACGGCAGCATGGTGCTGACCGTCACGTTCAAGCTGGGCACGAACCTCGATACGGCACAGGTGCTCGTCCAGAACAGGGTCGCAATTGCAGTGCCCCGCCTGCCGCCTGAGGTTCGGGCGCTGGGAGTGACGACGGCCAAGAGCTCGCCCGACCTGATGATGGTCGTTCACATGCTCTCACCGGACAATACTTACGACCAACTCTATGTCTCGAACTATGCACGCAACAACGTTCGCGATGTCCTGCTGCGGCTCGAGGGTGTCGGAGACCTGACACTGTTCGGGGAGCGGCAATACAGCTTGCGTGTCTGGCTCGATCCGGAAAAGCTCGCCGTCTTCGGAATGACCTCCGGCGATGTCGTGAAGGCCGTGCAGGAACAGAACGTGCAGGTCTCGGGCGGCGCGCTCGGCGCAGAGCCGGCCCCGTCGGACACCGCATTCCAGCTCGTGGTGAAGACACAGGGGCGGTTCGACGATCCACGGGAGTTTCGCCAGATCATCGTCCGCGCCACAACTGATGGGCGGCTGGTCCGGTTGCAGGATGTCGCCCGCGTTGAGCTCGGAGCGCAGGACTACGTCACCAATTCCTATCTGAACGGAAAGCCTGCGGTCGCTCTGGGCATTTTCCAGCGACCGGGCACGAACGCCCTCGCCTCGGCGGAGGCGATTCAGGCGACGATGACCGAGCTTGCGAAGAACTTTCCGCCCGGCCTGGAATACAGGATTGTCTACAATCCCACCGAGTTCATCGCCCAGAGCGTGAACGAGGTTTACAAGACTTTGTTCGAGGCAGCCCTGCTGGTTGTTCTTGTCGTCATCGTGTTCCTGCAATCCTGGCGCACGGCCATGATCCCGATCATTGCGATCCCCGTCTCCCTGATCGGAACATTCGGGGTCATGTCGCTCCTGGGATTCTCCATCAACACGCTCACCCTCTTCGGCATGGTACTCGCGATCGGCATCGTCGTGGACGATGCCATCGTCGTTGTCGAAAACGTCGAACGCAATATCGCGCTTGGCCTGTCGCCGCGCGATGCGGCCCACAAGACCATGGACGAGGTCGGGACTGCACTGATCGCCATTGCGCTCGTTCTCAGCGCCGTTTTCATTCCAACGGCGTTCATTCCGGGAATATCGGGGCAGTTCTACCGGCAGTTCGCCCTGACGATTGCCGTATCCACCCTCATCTCGGCCTTCAATTCGCTGACCCTGTCGCCCGCGCTCGCCGCCTTCCTCCTCAAGCCTCACTCCGAGGAGCGCCCACGCAATCCGCTTGTCCGTGCCGGAAGCTGGGCGGCCAGCAAATTCAATCGCGGCTTCGACATGACCGCGAACGCCTACGCCAGGTCCGTGGGCGGCGTGGTTCGGCACAAGCTCATCATGCTCGCCATCTATGGGGGCCTGCTGGGCGGAACGGTCTGGATCGCGAACGCCGTTCCGAGAGGCTTCATCCCGAGTCTCGACCAGGGTTATGCCATCGTAGTCGTCCAGCTTCCTGAGGGAGCCTCCCTGTCTCGTACGGACGAGGTGGTCCGGCGCGCTTCGACGATCATCCAGGAGACGCCGGGCGTACAAAACGCAGTAGCCTTTGCCGGCTTTTCCGGCGCGACCTTTACCAACGCGTCGAATGCGGCCGCCATCTTCGCGGCGTTCCGTCCCTTCGAGGAGCGCGTTCCCGCTGGCCAATCGGGGGGTGCCATCATCGGTCAGCTGTTCGGGCGCCTCCAGGCGATCGAAGAGGCCTTCATCATCGCCATTCCTCCTCCGCCGGTCCGTGGGCTTGGCAATTCCGGAGGTTTCAGGATCCAGCTTCAGGAGCGAACCGGCGACGAGGTCGATCGGGTGCTCGCCGCCGCCTTCGAGATCATGGGCCGCGCCCGCCAGAACCCCAGTCTGGCCGGCGTATTTACGACCTTCTCCGCCAATTCCCCACAGGTCTATCTCGATATCGATCGCGCCAAGGCTCGCATCCTCAACGTTCCGATCGCCAATATCTTCGAGGCGCTGCAGGTCAATCTCGGCGCTGCCTACGTGAATGATTTCAATTTTCTCGGCCGCGTCTGGCAGGTGCGCGCCCAGGCGGACCAGCGCTTCCGCGTCGAGCCATCCGACATCAACCGGCTGCGGGTCCGCTCCTCCACAGGTGCGCTCGTTCCCCTCGGCACCCTCGTCGAAATGCGGGAGGTGTCTGGCCCCAATCTCATCCAACGATACAACATGTATACCTCGGTCCCCGTCCAGGGCCAGGCCGCGCCCGGCGTGTCCTCCGGTACGGCCCTCGACGCGATGGAACAACTCGCGAAAGAAACGCTTCCTCGCGGGACGAGCTTCGAGTGGACGGAGCTTGCCTTCCAGGAGAAGCAGACCGGCAATACCGCTATCCTCATCTTTGCCCTGTCGGTCCTCTTCGTCTTCCTGGTCCTGGCTGCCCAATATGAAAGCTGGTCGCTTCCCCTCGCGATCATTCTCGTCGTGCCCATGGCCGTGCTCTCTGCTCTCGTCGGCGTCATGGTCCGCGGCATGGACAACAATATCCTGACGCAGATCGGCCTCGTGGTCCTCGTGGGGCTCGCGGCGAAAAACGCCATTCTCATCGTCGAATTCGCAAGGCAGGCGGAGGAAGAGCAGGGCCTCGATCCCGTTGCCGCCGTCATCGAGGCCTGCAGGCTCCGTCTCCGCCCCATCCTGATGACCGCCTTTGCTTTCATCCTCGGCGTCCTGCCCCTCGCCATCGCGACGGGACCCGGCGCGGAGATGCGCCAGGCGCTCGGCACTGCCGTATTCGCCGGCATGCTCGGTGTGACCGTGTTCGGACTCTTCCTGACGCCGGTCTTCTACGTGGCGGTACGAAGGCTCGCGGACCTCATCCGCTTCAGCCGCCGGCGCGGCGAGGTCGGCGCAGCCGCGCCCACCCCATCCGGAGCCGACAAGCTTGCGCATTGAAGCCGGATTACGTCAACATCCGGAAAGCGGTACAGTATCGCCGGCCGCCTGACGTTGATGAAGGCAGCAAAAACTGGGCATCCGGCGAGCTTTTCGTCGCTGATGTAAGTTCCTCGTAACGGTATCTCTCTATACCTCTTCATCGTCCGACCAGGAGGAATCACGGGCGCCTCAGCATCGTGCCGGCAAGAACGCACCAGGCGCGCGGGAACGGTTTGCTCCTTGGTCGGCAACAGAGACGAGTGGGGCAAATGTCGTTAGCAAAATTGTGGAATATCAGTGGGCGTTTCTATGCAGGCACGGCAACGAGCATCATCGTGCTTATCGTCGTCGCCATCTTCGGATCGACGACGATCTCGAAAATTCTGACCACCCAGAAGCAGAATGAGTTGAAAAGCCTGACAGAGGTCGCCATCAGCGTCATGGCGGATTTCGAGGCCAGGGCGGCCCGGGGTGAAATGACGACGGATGAGGCCAAGAAGAAGGCCTTGGCCTCCGTGGAGGCACTTCGCTACAGCGGTACCGAGTATTTCTTCAGTCACGGCTTTGACTACGTCACCGTGATGCATCCGTTCAGCAAGCAGCTGATCGGAAAGGATCAATCCGGTCTCAAGGATTCCAGCGGCCAGGCATTTGTCGTGAAGATGGTGGATGCTGCCAAGGCCGGAGGCGGTTTCGTGGAATATCAATGGCCGAAGCCGAACCAGACCGCGCCGAGCCCCAAGCTGACCTATGTCGCACCCTTCCCGAAATGGCAGCTCATGATCGGTACGGGTGTGTACATCGACGACCTTGCAGCAGTTGCCGCCTATTACAGGAACCTGTTCTTGGGATTGATCGCCGTGGCCGCGGCCCTTCAGATCGGTATCGCTTTCGGCCTCGGACGCAGCATCTCGCGTCCCATCCAGAAACTCGTCGCGAATATGAGATCGCTGGCTGCGGGCGATCTCAACGTGCGGATCGAGGGAACCTCGCGCCATGACGAGATTGGAGTTATGGCCGGCGCGGTCCAGGTGTTCAAGGATGCGATGATCGCCAAGGACGCCGCCGATGCGGCCGCAGCCGAGGAAGCAGATGCCAAGTCCCGTCGGGCCGAGGCCCTCGACAGACTGACGAGACAGTTCGAAGGCAATGTTCTCGCCCTCACGGACGGGTTGTCCTCCGCCTCGTCGGAAATGCAGGCGACGGCCCAATCCATGGCCCATGTGGCGGATCGGACGACGCATCAGGCGGTGAGCGTCGCCTCTGCCGCACAACAGACGTCCGCCAATGTGCAGACGGTCGCGGCGGCAACAGAGGAGTTGTCCATTTCGATCCGGGAGATCGCCTCGCAGGTCAATCAGTCCTCGCGGGTCGCGGAGCGGGCGGTCTCGGACGCACACCGCACCAATGGCATCGTCCAGGAGCTGGCAACGACTGCCGACAAGATCGGCACCGTGATCCAGCTCATCAACGATATCGCCGGCCAGACGAACCTTCTCGCGCTCAATGCAACGATCGAGGCCGCGCGCGCAGGCGAAGCCGGCAAAGGCTTCGCGGTGGTCGCTTCGGAGGTCAAGGAACTGGCGAACCAGACGGCCAAGGCGACAGGCGAGATATCGAGCCAGATCGGATCCGTGCAGCAGGCGACGACGGAGGCGGTCAACGCTATCCATTCCATCGCGCAGACGATCACGGAGATGTCGCAAATCTCCGTCTCCATCGCTGCCGCCATGGAGCAGCAGGGCGCGGCAACCGCCGAGATCTCGCGCAATGTGCAGGAGGCGGCACGGGGCACCGAAATGGTGACGGGCAGCATCGACGATGTCCGTCACGGCGCCGGCGATACTGGTGCCGCAGCCTCACAGGTCCTGGGCGCGGCGCAGGGGCTGGCTCAGCATTCGATCAGCCTTAGCGAGGAGGTCGCGAACTTCCTGAACGACGTGAAGGCGGCTTGACGGTCACTTGAGCGACGTGTTGGGTGAATGAGCGTCAGGCCGGACCCTTGAGAGGTCCGGCCTGATCGCATCGAGGCAAAGGACGAGGCGATGACCGATACTGTTCAATGGGCGTTCCAGGTTCAGGCAGCCTGGGCCGCGCCGGACCAGCCACAGGCAGTCCTCCAAGCGGCCGGCGAGGCCTTTTCCCAATCCGTCGGCTACCGGCTCTACACCGTAACACGCATGCTTGCCGGCGGGCGGGAAGTCGAGCGCATCCATTCGACCATGCCCGAAATCTATGCCGTCGGCGGCCGCAAGGCGGTTCTGCCGAACGCCTATACCCAGCGTGTGCGCCAGGAGATGAAGCCATTTCTGGCCAGGACTCCGGCCGGCTTTGCGCCGCTGTTTCCCGATCACGAGACCATCACGGGCCTCGGCCTCGGTTGCGTCATGAACCTGCCGGTCGTCTTCGGCGGAGAGGTCCTCGGCACCGTCAACCTTCTCGACCGCGAAGGCGTCTATGACGAATGCCACGTTGAGCCGGCGATGCTCATCGCGAGGCAAATCCTGCCGGCGCTTCTCGAGAAGGGGGTCTAGAACCTCCTTCCACTTGCGTGGAAACGCTGTCCTCCTTGCTGTGCCGAATTCCTTGACGGCGAGCCGGAACACCGCTCCGAGTGCGGACGGATGCGCCGGGCGATGTCATTGCGCGTCACTTTCAGGGCCTATGGTCCCTGTTCGCCCAATCCCTCGGCGAGGGCGCGGATGTGCCCCGCACCGGTCCCGCAGCAGCCACCGAGGATCCTGAGGCCGTATCTGTGGCGAAGACCGAGAATACTGCGTGCAAAGACGGCAGGCTCGTCGGCTTCCACATGATCGATGCGGTCCAGTTGATCCGGAGGCAGGGGCGATGCATTTGCCTTCAGGCCGACGAGGCGGCCGGGCATCAGGGACACGAGCGTGCCCTGCGAGTCTTCCGCTGCTCCGCGGAGCGTTGACGAATGAACGCATCCGGTGAGGTAATAGAGCGGCGGCGGTCGAACGGCATCGTCGATCTGCCGAATGGTGCCGGAAAGCGCAGACCCGTCGGGCAGAAGGCCATGGTCGTCGATGACGGGAGCCAGGGCATAAGGGATGCCGGTCTCGGCCGCGGCAAGCGCGACACCCATCAGTACTCCCTGGCTGGCAAAGGTCGGGGCATAAAGGACATCGACTCCGTGCCGTGCGAGGACCCGGGCCTGGGGACGGTGATAGGCGTGCGCCTCCTCCCTCCGTGGTGCGCCGTCGGCGCGATAGCCATCGCCACGGGGACCGATCACGCCGGCAAGGAAGACGCGGTCCTCAACGCCGAGTTCACGCCGCAACGCGCGAAGGAAGGCCACCGCCTCCGCATTGACGCGGTCGAGGTCGTCAGCCCCGGTAAACCCAACACGCTTGATACAATCGGGATGCGCCCGCCAAGTCGGCGTACCAACGAGCATCGTGATGCGGGACTGGGCGGCAATCGCCAAGTAGCTTCGGTAGATCTCCTCGAGAGCCTTTCGGCCGCGCCCGTCGAAAAGGGCAAGAAAGGATGCGAAGTCCGGCAGGTCCAGTCCGAACTCGTGGATCAGGCGGGTCTCGATCCCGCCATCGGTGACGAAGACCGTACCGGACTGGAAGATCTCGGCAAATGTCGGTCTCATCCCACACCTCGTTCAGCCTTCCCCATGACACCGGTTGAAGCTTGCGCCGGGCTGACGCCGCTGCATCCGCCTGCCCTAGCCATCGGCAATCCGGGTATGGCACTATTCCTATAGGCGCGGGAACAGCGCATCTGGAACGACACTTTGGCCGGCGGGGCACGAGCGATGCAGAGATTTTGGGTTGTCCTGATGGGACTGGTGCTGGCGTCGCTCGTCGGCCCCGACGCTGCCGGAGCGGCGGAAACGCAACCGGCCCCTCCCCCTGATCAGATCGACTATGCGATGTTTCCTCTCGCGGATGTGAGGGATTCGCCGCAGTGCCGTCTTCGGATCACAGGCGAAACATTTTCCTTCGACCCGGCCATCTCCAACCCGTCCATGAGTTGTCCCGACGCTTTCGCCTGGACGCTTTTCGTGCGCACGGTCCGCGACAGTTTCTGGGAAGACTGGACGACGGATCGTCAGTTGTGGCCCAGCGATCCCCTGCCCCGGTGCCGCCCCGGGTCGACTGAGCGATGCTGCCCCGCAGTCGAGATTTCCAACAAGGGCGCGCCCGACCATTGCCCCGTCTATCCTGGCCCGACGCCCGGCGTTCCGAGCCATCAGGTGCGCACTCCCGTGACCGCCCACCAGATGAGCATGGAGCAGGCACTGGGTGTGCTCGGGAGAAATTCCGGGCGCTGGGACGATGTCCCAGCAATCCTGAAATCGCCCGTGATCGGCGCACTTCAGGAAGAACTGATCTTCCGCAATAAGCCGATGGTCGACTACGTCTTCGACAACGAGCTCTATCACACCGAGGGCCTGATCCGCGTCTTCGACAACTTCGTCTCCCTGCTCGGCAGCAAGGCACCGAGATGGGCTGCGCCGCCCGACCCGTCCTCGGAACATGCTGCGCCGCCGTATTTGACGCGGATCGACTTTCCTATCGCATCGATCATGGTGAAGGCGAACTGGCTCGCTGCCGATCGTGCCGCGCAGGTCGGGATTGATCCGAATGACGAGGCGCATCCCTACATCGTCATGAATCTGGTGCCGAAGTCGGCGCCCGGAGAACCTGCTCCTGCGCCGAAGCCCTATCTCCTGCTGTCCATGCACATCTCCAGCAAGGATGTGCCGAACTGGACATGGGCGACCTTCGAGCACGTCAACAATCAGGGCCGGTGCGACTGGACAGGCTGCAACGACAGCTTCGGCTATCCCATCGCGTCAACGAGCGAAAGCGCCTCCGCTCCGCTGGCGACGAACTATGTCGGGCCGAACAAGAAGAACAATGTCGACGGTTCCGGCGTCGACGCCTTCGATCTCGCACGCGTGTATCCCGACGGCGGCGAGATCAGCCCCGTCCTTCAATCGCTGTTTGCGCAGGCGGATATCGGCACCGGTTCAGGTCTCAACCGTTCCGGCCGCCCGACCCGCCAGGATGCAGCATGGCGCTCCTATCGCCTGAAGGGCACCCAGGTGGACTTCGTCACGGCCACGGGGGTTCCGACGCGGCTCGGCAATTCCGTCACCGAAGCCGGTTTCGTGAACAGCGCCTCCTGCATTACCTGCCATAGCCGCGCAACCGTCACGCGCGACGGCGTCCCCGCATTCGCGATCTTCACCGACCGCATGAGCGATGCTGGTCTGGCAGAGAGCGTCAATGGCGCGCCAAACCCGGCCTGGTTCTCCGTCAACGCCTTCTTCGGTGTCGGCGCCCAGCGGGAAGCGCCGCGGGTTCTCGCGGTGCAGACGGACTTCGTGTGGGGCTTCCGGTTCGCCTGCCCCATGGAACCCCGCCCTCTGGGTCCAGCCTGGTGCAAAAACCTGACCACGAAAGGCTATTCGACACCGGTGCCGACCCGGGTGACACCCTGAACCCCGGCTGCGCCATGACAGTCCAACGCATTGTCGCCAATATCGCTACAGATGATCCCGGGGCAGCCAAACACTTTTATCAGGATGTGCTTGGCCTCGAGGTCCTCATGGATCACGGCTGGATCGTCACCTATGGCCAACACAAGGCCATGGACATCCAGATCAGCATTGCCTCTGAAGGCGGGTCCGGAACGCCGGTACTCGACCTGTCGATCGAGGTCGATGATATCGCGACGGTCCTGGAGCGCGTGAGACGGGCGGGTCTTCGGATCGAGTACGGACCTGTCGTCGAGCCCTGGGGGATACAGCGGTTCTATGTTCGCGACCCGTTCGGCAGGCTCGTCAATATCCTGTGCCACATTTAAGGAAGGTCAGGATCGATTCTGAGAGATCTCTTCCGGGCGGCGCGTTGTCTCATGGTCACAGCGCGGGAAAAAGTTCCCTTCCGCTGCGGAAGATGCTGGCCCGCCGGGCAGCTCCCGCTAGAGTATTGCACCTAATGGAATGCATGGCCGTGATGTCCCGCGGCCAGGGGGACCTTCATGAGCCTTTCCAAGCGATCCCTTCACCGGGCCCTCGTGGGCAGAACCCTTCCTGCCGGTGACACGACGGCGAGAAGGGTACTCGCCGCGCTGCTGCCGGCGTCGGTCTGGCTCATGTCATCGCAATGCGCTCAGGCCCAGACCTGGACCGGGGCGAGCGACAGCCGCTATGCGAACGCCTTGAACTGGGCGCCATCGACGATCCCGAACGCTGCCGGGGCCATGGCCATCTTTGTGGATGGAGTCCCGACCCTCTCGGTCAACCTCGACCAGACCATCGGCATTTCCACCCTCTCCTTCAGCGCGGCGACATCCGCCTATACGATCAACCTCCTTGGACCGACAGGCTTCCTGACCGTCGGCGGCACAGGGATCATCAACAGCGACCCGGACGTGATTCAGACCGTCAGGATCGGATCGGGTGCGAACTTGCTCCTCAACAGGAGTGCCATGATCCAGGACACGACCATCCAGGTCGACCCGCTCGGTACTTTCACGCTCAGCGGCGCGGCATCCGGCGGCAATGCACGGATGATCGTAAACGGCACCACGGCGGTTTCGCCGGGCATGGGCGATGTCGAGTTCGGCTCTCTGGAAGGTTCCGGATCGGTCAACATCGGAAGCGGCTCGAACTTCGTGACCGACACCGACAGGAACACCACGTTCTCAGGGTCGTTCTCGGGCGGCGGGTCGCTGGAGGTGGATGGCTCCGGCACCCTCACCGTCACCGGCAACAGTTCTCTGGGCGGGGACATCACCACCTGCTGCGCCAACCTCGTCATCAAAGGCAACTTCAACATTCTCGGCGACGCGATCGTGCAGGGTGGAAGCCTCACCGTCTCGACCGGGGGGCATCTCAACGCTGCCGGTGCGGCCGGCATCATGTTCGGTGACCTGAGGGTGGAAGGCGGAGGCACGCTCGACGCCAGTGCATTCGGATCGGTCACCGGCGGCAACTTCACCGTGACCGGTCCCAGGTCCCGAGCCACGTCCGGCGTCGCATCCTTCCTCGCTGTCCTGGATCCGGGAACCGTCACCGTGTCCGACGGAGGACGCCTTGAAACCGTCGGCGATGCGGAGATCGGCGTCAACGTCACGGCAAAAGTCGATGGCGCCACCTCGCTATGGACCGTCGGGCAGAAGCTGTTCGTGGGCGATGACAGTGCTGGTCCCGGCACCATGGTCCTCACCAATGGCGGGCGTGTTTCCGCCGGCTCGGTCTCGGTCGGCGAGGACAGTGTTCTCCAGATCGGCGCCGGCGGGCGTGCCGGGACGCTTTCCACGTCTTCGGTGGCGAATGCCGGGTCCATCATCTTCAACCATTCGGACGACGTGACCTTCGGGGCGTCGGTTTCCGGCCCGGGAACGCTGACCAAGCAAGGCGCTGGCGGGCTCACGCTGGCGGGTAACAGCACCTATGCCGGCCAGACGTTGGTCCAGGCGGGACGGCTCAATGTCACAGGGTCGCTGACGTCGCCCGTGACCATCGCATCCGGCGCATCGCTCACCGGGACCGGCGCCATCGGCGGTCTGGTCGCGCAGGCAGGTGCGACCGTCGCACCTGGCAATGTGACCGATCCCCTCAATGTCCACGGCAACCTGCTCTTCTATGCCGGGTCCACCTTCACAATCGCTGCGACTCCCGCCGGCCAGGCGGACCGTATCGACGCGGACGGCATGGCAAACCTGCAGGGCGGAACGCTCCAGGTCGTTTCGGGACAAGGGATCTATCGTCCTTCGACGGTCTATACGATCATTACCGCCAAGGGCGGGGTTACCGGCCGCTTCTCCAGCACGACGGACACCCTGGCCTTCCTAACGCCGTCGCTCTCCTACGGCTCCAACAGCGTTACGCTCTCCCTGACCCGGGCGGTCATTCCGCCCACTCCGATCGACCCGGTCGCACCGATTGCATTCAATACGGTGGCGGTTACGAGAAACCAGTACAGCGCCGCCAATGGGATTGAAGCCCTCGGCGAGGGGAACCTGCTGTTCGACACGGTACTGAGCCAGACCGCCGTCGGAGCCCGCGAAGCGTTCGATGCCCTGTCCGGCGAGACGCACGCATCAGCGGTCACGTCCGCCTATGGCGATGCACGTTTGGTGCAGGACGCCATTCTAGGCCACCTGAGCCGCATGTCCCCATCCGGTCTCAGCATCGGGCACCAATCGATAACGGCCAATTATGCGGCCGACCGGCCCGGCGCCGCGCCACAACCCATGCCGGCTCCAGTCTTCGATACGGCCCGCTTCTCCCTGTGGGGGGAGGGATTGGGCGCATGGGGTAGAACCCGCTCTAATGGCAACGCGGCGAGCCTGGACACATCCGCCGGCGGGTTCATCCTGGGTGCGGAAACGAAGCTCGATCCAACCTATCGGCTCGGCATCGCGGGAGGAAACATCCGCACGTCATCGGACATCCACGCAAGGCTCTCGGAGGCAACGAACGACAGCATCTTCGGCACCGTCTACGGCACGGCGGAGTGGAGCGCGCTCGCGCTTCGCATCGGTGCCTCCTATGCCCGGCACGACGTCGATACGCGCAGGAACGTGGTCTTTCCCCTCTTCTCCGGCACCACCACGGCCTCTTACGACGGGTCGACCGTGCAGGCCTTCGGCGAGATCGGCTATCGCGTCGAGTGGAACCGCGGGCGCATCGAACCGTTCCTCGGCGCATCCGTCCTGCGGCTTCACACGAACGGCTTCCAGGAGAACGGAGGTGCGGCCGCACTCACCGGGTTTGAGGACGAGCATGACCTTGGCACGACAACGCTCGGCCTGAGAGCCGAGACCCACCTGGGCACAGACGCCGCGGTGTCCTTGAAGGGCATGCTCGGCTGGCGCCGCGCCTTCGGAGATACGGACCCGAAGGCATTGCTGGCCTTCGCGGGAGGCGCCTCGGCTTTCACGGTTTCCGGCATTCCCGTCGATCGAAACGCGCTGGTGGCGGAAGCCGGTCTCGATTGGCAGGTGACACGAACCTTGAGCCTGGGTGCGGCCTATTCGGGCCAGATCGGCTCCCGTTCTCAGGAGCACGCAGTGAAGGGCAATTTCATCCTTCGGTTCTAACCCGTCATCTCAGGTCCCCTAGGGTGCAAGCCGTTTCATGGTCATGCACGAGTAGCTCAGGCTCGTCAGCCATGGGCGCATGTAGCGCGTGGCGAAGCGCACCATGCGTGGCTGCGTCAATGGCACCGTGAAGACGAAGTTCTCCAGCCCGGGAAGCGACCTCTGACGACATGCCACATCGAGCCAAAGAGGCAGGATGCGCGCGCTGCCTTGAAGCGCAGGGTCGACGAATGAGCAGCTCCAGCGGAGGGTGGATGCATCGATGCGATGGGTCAGCACCCAGCCCGCGACCCTGGCCTTGTCTCCCTCCCCTGCGATGAGCGCAACGCTCGTGATTTCATCGATTCCGCCTTCGAAACCGAAGGGATCGAGGTCCTCCGGGACCCATGTCCCGACACCTGCGGCGACCGCCTCGCGCTGGACATCCGTCAGGGTTGCCCAGGGCACGATCCTATGATGGTCGGGACATTTCGCCCGGACCAGCCAGGGTGTGTCGAATGCGTTCGCCAGCGTGCTGCGGCAGATCAGTTTCACGATGGACGGCCTGCTCCAGCCCTGCTGCATGAGGAACCGGACTGGCGCCTGATCCTGCGGATCGACTGTCAGAAAATGCACGCCGGTGTGGTGGCCGTGAGCGCCGAGTTCATGCTCGATGCAGGACAAAAGCAATGCGCCTATCCCCTGCCTTCGGAAGAGATGCACCACGAAGAGGGAAAGAATTTCGAATTGCGGCTGTGGTCCTCGCACGCCGATGGCGAGGCCTACCGCGTCTTCCCCGCTATAGGCCGCGAAAGCGACCGCCTCTGAGGGAAACCGTTCCCGGATCACATCATAGACTGCCGGGAACGTGAGGGAACGGAGCGCAGAGAGATCCTGCAGCGGGACTCGCGCGATCCGCATCGTCGAGGGCCGGATCGTCAGACGGCCAGGGAGGTCACGTCCGCATCGACGGGGGCGGGCGCGCCGTCGCCGGAGTCCGGCTCCTCCACGAGCCCACATTGGAAGAGCTTTTCGAGAAGATCCGCGACCACGAGCACGCTCACGCCGCTTTTCACAAGCTGCTCGATCACGTCCGAGACCAGGAGATTGCCGCGGGCCATGAGAGCTCCCGCCGCCTCTCCGCAGATTGCATTCTGAATCGTGTGCTCGGTCGAGCGGGAATGCAGCTTGAACCCTCCGGCCATAGGCTCATAGCGCAGATCCGGCCTGAAACGGGCCGGCCAGTCGCTCGGGAGCCTCTCGGTCATGTGCTCGTCGATAAGGCTTTCGATGGCATCCCGGAATTCGGCGCCGGTCGAGAACTGGCGCTCACCGAAGACCCGGTAGCCAAGGGGCCAGCGCGCGCTGCCCGGAACGGGCGTGACGAGTTGAACCGTCTTCTTCATCATGTTGACGAGGAAGCCTGAAACGCAGGCGATGGTCGTATGGTCGCGCGACAGCTCCGCGATCTTGTCGGGCTTGCCTGCTTCCCGCAGTTTCGCCTGACGCTCGCGCGCCCGCCCTGCGTCGGCCTTGGCGGTCAGAGACTCGCGGTTCTGCATCACCAGCTCCACGCCCATCAGCTCTTCCGGTGTGAAGGCGGCGTGAATCTTCTCGAGATGCTTCACGGTGAGCACGGAGAAGCGATTGGTCACGGTGCGGTATTTTTCGAACAACGCAAGGATGCGACGGGTCAGGGCCGGATCCTTCAGCGGTGCGGCCGTCGTGGTCTGCGGAAGCGCGCCTGTGATGTGGTAGTAGTCGGCGATAAAGCGATCGTAATCCGGGTTGTCGCACGGGTCGGTCGCCCAGTAACAGAAACCGGTGCGGGCCGCTGTTCCGAACATGGCATCGATCGTCGACACGATCTGCCGCCAGAGGTCGGCATTCTCGTCGGAATAGGGGAAGTATCCCTTGAAGCGGTCCGCGGAGAGACCGCAGAACCAGCAGCCGACGGTGCAGCCCTCGCTGAGTTCAAAAGCAACGATGGGATGCGTGATGGATGGGCCGGAGCCTCCAAGTTCGCTCATGGAGCGACGGATCTGCCGCTCCCGCCAGGCGTGGAAGCGCGGGTGAATTCCTTCCATGCTTCCTTCTTCGCGCAGCAGATCGCGATGCCGGAACATGTCCTTCATATATTCGTCCCAGGCCAGCGCGAGGGGCCAGCGAGCCTCCTCCTCCGTGAAACGGAAACGAAGATATTGCCGATGATAGAGGGGCAGCATCTGTTGCGGATCGATATCGATCCCGTAACGTTCGGCGACGCCCTTGGGATCGTCCACATTGTCTGCGAGGGCCTGACGAAAGCCTGGATCGGCCACGAGACGCTCCATGAAGCGCTTGATATGCGCCAGGGTCCGCAACTCTTCCGGCGTCCGCTTCTCGAAGATGCCCCGATAATGCTGGGTCGCTTCCGTCGTATTCATCGCGCGTCTCGATTCACGGTCGCGGCGCCGTCGCGCCGGATTGGGCCAGGGATGGGCGACTCCAGAAGACCGCCGTCGTAAAGGTCGATCAAAAGTCGGTGTACGTCAAAGAAATTGGCACCGGACATCACGAGAGTCTCGGTGATATCGCCCGCGCAGCGCGGAGCGCGTACGAGCAGTTCGGCAAGTCGCGGCAGAAACGGGAAACCACCGACCTTGTGGACCGTCACATCGTTCTCGAGGCGGAGATGGTCTGCTTCCACGGTCACGGAGAGGTCGGTCCGGAAGCCAAGCAGTGTATCGGACGGCAAATCCTCCGGCATATGTTGCGCGATCAGTCCATCGAGAACGTCTGCGAAATCGTCGCCGCCGGAAAACCTCTCGTCCGCGAAAGTCCTGTATCCCTCTGGCCGGTCGGCATCGGCACGGCATGGGGTGATCAGCCGAACGCGCCGCTCCCTGAGATTGATCAGGAAACCTGACACGCAGGCGATGGTCGTGGCGACGCCGCTGAGGCCCAGGTCCCGATCGGGCTGCGCGGTTTCGCGCTCGAGCGCCCTCCCGGCGCGGGCCTTGGGCATCAGGGACCCGCGCATCTGCGGGACGAGTTCGACGAGCAGCAGTTCAAGCGGTGTGAACGCGGCAAAAATCTGGTGAAGCTGGCGCGTGGTGAGAACCGAGAACCGGTTCAGAACCGGCCCATTCCGGTCGGAGAGTGCGAGGATCCGGCGAATGAGGCTCACATCGCGCAACGGGGCGGCCGTGGTGGTCTGCGGCACCCAGCCTGTGATGCGCCGGTGATCTTCAAGAAAGCGGTCATAGTCCGGCGTATCGGCAGGATCGGTGCCCCAATAGCAGAAACCGGTCCGAGCAGCGGGACCGAGCCGATCCGACATGACGGAGAGGACGGCCCGCCACAGGCTGCTGTACTCGTCATAGGAGGCGGACCCGCTGAAGGCGCTCGCCGAGATGCCGCAGAACCAGCATCCCACCGAGCAGCCGCTGGCCAGTTCATAGGCGACGACAGGATGGGTGATCGCCGCGTGCATAGGGCCAAGTTCGCTGGCCGCCCGCGCCGCCTGACGCCGACGCCAGGCCGTGAATGCGGCATGTGTCCCGCAACGGGATGGATAGGCCGTCATCAGATCGCGATAGCGCACGAGATCCTGGTGCCAGGCCTGCCACAGGCTGACCTCGGGCCAAGCCGCCAGATCACCGGAATTCCAAACCTTGTGACCGGTCCCGGTGTCCCAGAGTGGACGGTACCGCTCGTAATCGTGTGCCAGATGCGAGCCCTCCGCACGGAGCGCCACACGAAACGCCTCGTCGCCGATCAGGCGCTCGCGGAAGCGCTTGGTCTCGGCGATAATCGACAGTTCGCGCGGGGTGCGCCGGCGCAGCGCCCGCGCGAGATACGCGCGGGGATCGTTCAGGTCCGCCAGGGCGTCATTGTTGCTTCGCGCCTCGGGGAGGCAATCGAGCATCTCGGCCAAGGAGGCGAATCAGGTGAGAACGGCGGCGACGACTGCGACGACCTCGGCGGCCGCTGCTACGTCGGCTGCAGCCTCCGCGACCTGCACCGCGGATGTGGCAACCTCGGCCGCCTCGACCGCACTGCTCGCCACATAGGCGGTTTGGGCGACCTTCGTGCTGGTCGCCACGCTGGAATGGTGGTGCTTGCCGCCCGCGATGGCGTCGAGCTGCTGATCGTTGAGCTCATAGGGGCTGCGCGACTGGATGTACTTCTTGGCTTCGTCGACGGTGAAGTCGTAGCCATGCTGCTTTGCCAGAGCCACAACCGACGCGAGGCCAGTGGCATGCTGTTTGACTTGGGCGAGCAGTTCTGAGTTACCGACCAGGTTGTTCGCAAAACGCTCTGCGTCTTCGACGGACATGAGTCACCTCTTCGCGGGATATACTGTGATGAACGGATTCATTGCGGAGGGTATATCCCTGAAAGGCAGAGACACCTTGCGGAATATATTGATAGCAAGTTAAGCTGAGGTATTGGTGGCCGTCAAGCACCTTGGTATTCTTCCACGCATCCGATAGACACTAAGTCAGTTTCCGCAACAGGAGTCCGAACGGGTGACAGCCTCCGAAGCGAACCGCTCGGCAGCAAGAGCGGACATCTGCCTCGTGAACATGCCCCTTTCGGGGGTCGAGCGGCCTTCCATCGCCCTCGGGCTCCTCAAATCCATCCTGACCGAAGCAAAGATCACCACCAAGGTTCTCTATCCGAGCCTCTGGTTCCTGGAATATGTCGGCATCAAGAGCTATCGGGCGCTCGAAGGCATCCGTCCGGAGGAGGCTCTGGTGGACTGGCTGTTCGGTGCCGCGGCCTTCCCCGACTTCCAACCGGATCATAGTCATTTTCTGACACGTCTCGCGGCGCGAAACCCGCGCCGCGGACGCCAGCCGCCCGACGCGACGCAGCTCTTGTCCCTGCGCGGACAGATGATCGACTTCATCGACTGGGCGGCCCGGAAGGTCCTCGCCCTCGAGCCGCGCATCGTCGGCTGCACGTCGACCTTCCAGCAGCATGTCGCCTCTCTCGCTCTCCTGCGGCGAATCCGGGAACTGGCCCCGGACGTAGTGACCCTGATCGGAGGCGCGAACTGTGAATCCGTGATGGGCCGGACGACTCACGCGCAGTATCCCTGGGTCGATTTCGTCGTTTCGGGCGAGGCGGATGGCTTCATCGTTCCCTTGGCCGAGACCATTCTGGAGAGTGGACGGAACATTGCGCCGGAAGACCTGCCGTTCGGCGTCTTTGCGCCGGTCCACCGCACAACCGGCTACCCCGTGACGAATACGGGTGATGGCGTGCCGAGGGCGATTACGGAAGATATCCGCGCGCTGCCGTTGCCCGATTATGACGACTACTTCGAGGAACTGTCACAATCACTTTATGCCCGAAGCATCGTTCCCGGCCTGCCGATGGAATTCTCCCGCGGCTGCTGGTGGGGGGCGAAAAGTCACTGCACGTTCTGCGGCCTCAACGGCGGGACCATGTCCTACCGCTCGAAACCTGCCGAGACCGTCGTCGGCGACATGGTGCGGATGGCTGAGCGCTACCGGGTACAACGGATAGAGGCGGTCGATAACATCCTGGACATGGGCTATTTCGAGCACGTGATGCCACGTCTCGCCGAGGAAGGTCATGATTTCTCGATCTTCTTCGAAGTCAAATCCAACATGAAGAAGAAGCAACTCGAAACGCTCGCCGCGGCGGGCGTCCGCTGGATCCAGCCGGGCATCGAGAGCCTCGATTCACGCATCCTTCGCCTGATGCGCAAAGGCTGCACGGCCGCGCAGAATCTTCAACTCCTCAAGTGGAGCCGGCAGCTCGGCATCCGCGTGAGCTGGAGTCTGCTCTGCGGTTTTCCGGGCGAGGATGATGCCTGGTATACGGAAATGGCGGAATGGTTGCCCCTGGTCTCTCATCTCCAGCCGGGCGGCGCCGTCACCCTGCGGTTCGATCGCTACAGCCCCTACTTCACCAGTCCCGCATCCTTCGGCCTGAGCCTGACGCCGTCTGAACTCTATCGCTACGCATACCCCCTCGCCGAGTCCGACCTGCGAAATCAGGTCTATTTCTTCGAGGATGACGGTTCTGGCGATGCAGGGCGCGGATCGCTGCCCGCGCGTCCCGGTCTCGAAGCGGCACGGCAGGCCATTGGAGCATGGTTTTCAGCCTGGACGCGTGGTCCGTTGCCCATGCTCACGATGGTCGAGGAGGACGGAGCCCTCCTCGTCGAGGACACGCGCGATTGCGCCGTGGAGCGGCATCATCGCATCGACGGTCTCGCGCGGACGATCCTGAAGCTGGCCGACGATGCATTGCCTGAAGCGCAGCTCCGCGGCCGCATGGCGGAGATGGGTTGCGACGAAGCTTCGGTCGAACGGTCGATCGACGAGCTTCTCGCCCGCCGCCTCGCGATCCGCCTCGATTCCAGGCTGATCGGCCTGGCGCTGTGGCGCCCTCACCGACTGCTTCCCGCGCCGAGCGCCTTCCCCGGCGGCTATTTCATGCAAGGCGCAGAGGCAGTCGAGCAGCTTCTGGCCGCGATCTGATGAAGATCGTCCGCGAAACGCTGCGGCTCGCGGGGGCCCTTCCGCTCATGTCCGGACGCGCGCTCCAGGATGTGTCGGTCGCCTATGAGACCTACGGCACGCTCTCGCCGGAGCGCGACAACGTCATCCTGCTCCTTCATGGCCTGACGGCGGACCAGCATGCGGCAGGGCCGCCCTGGCGCGACGGCGCAAAACCAGGCTGGTGGTGCCAGGCGGTCGGACCAGGTCTTGCCATCGATACCGATCGCTTCTTCGTCATTTGCCCCAATGTGATCGGCAGTTTCGGAGGCAGCACGGGGCCCATGTCTCCGGATCCGGCAACGGGGCGGCCCTATGGCATGCGTTTTCCGGTCGTCACCATCTCGGACATGGTCGAGGTGCAGCGCAGGTTCCTGGATGCGCTCGGCATCGCGCGGCTCCATACTATTGTCGGCGGCTGCATGGGCGGGTTTCAGGCGCTGGAATGGATGTCACGCTTTCCTGAGTGTGTCGGCAGCGCTGTCCTCATCAGCGCGACGGCTCGGACGAGCACCCACAATACCGCCCTTTGGAGCGTCCTGCGCGCCGCAATCATGAGCGATCCCGCCTGGAACGGCGGCGACTATTATGACGGTCCGGCGCCGGACGCGGGACTTGGCCTTCTCGCGATGACCGGCGCCCTGTTCTGGATGAGCCGCGATGCTCTCCAGGACAAGTTCGGCTTGAAAACCATCGAGAACCGACCGTTGCGATACACCCTCGAGCCGGAATTCGCCATCGAGGATTTTCTCAAGCGGGTGCACCGCAACGCGGCTGCCGGCAGTCTCGATGCCAATGCGCTGATCTATCTGACCCGCGCCATCGACTATTTCGACCTCTCGCGCGAAGCAGGCTCTGTAACAGCAGCGTTGGCCCGCTATACCTCCCCTCTCCTCCTCGTCAGCTATGCCACCGACTGGCGCTATCCGCCCCAGGAGATGGACGAGATCCGCGAGGCCCTCCTGCCGCGTGGCACTCCTGTCCAGCACGTCACGCTCGACAGCCCCATCGGCCACGGTGCCTTTCTCTATGACTTCAAGAGCCTGGAGCCGATCCTGGCCGATTTCCTGCGACCGCGTGCCGACCTCAGCGCCGGACGAGATGATCGACGGACATGATCGGTGCGCCGACCATTCCGGCGCCGAGGTCGCGTTGCTGGATGCGCGAAAGGCCCGCCATGTCCTGGGCATGCCGGTGAAAATCGATCTCTACGAGAAACTGGCCGGAATAGCCGTGCGCCGCGTCGAGCAGGGAGATGAGACTGCGGCCCACGTGATCAGCCGCGCGCTCGGGTGCGACGGTATGCGCCTCGATGGAAATCATCCCATGCGGGCCGAGGATCGACGCCCAGTCAGCGAAGAATTCGACGAGGTTCGAGAAAAGCCGATCCTGCGCAATTCTTTCCCCATCACCATCGACGAAGACCGCCGCTGTCGCCGGCGCCGGATACGTTTGCGATGGGGGACGGAACGACCTGTTGTGAATGACGGACTTGTTCACATGAAGAACCCGCAGCGGATCGATCCCGGAGGCGGCCAGGGACTCTGCAATGCGTCTGGGCTGACCGACGTCGCCGAGGATGGCCAGGGATGGCACACCGAGACCGGCGAGCCGCTCCTCGGTTGCGCGTCGCGCGACCTCGTTCACTTCGACACCGACGAGCACGAGGGGATATCGGTCGAGCATGCCTCCGCGCCGCGTACGTCCGCACAGAGCCTCGAAGAGAGCCGCGAGCACGGTGCCGTCGCCCGAGCCGGTGTCGACAACGGCGATCGGCTGGTCGGCGGCGACAGGCGTGTCGAACAGCGGTAACGCGAGTTCGAGGAACGGCTCGCGGCAACTCTTCGAGAAGACGACGCCGCTGAAGGCGATGTCGAGGGAACGATCGATATGTGTCTCCTCGTCGCCGTCGCGCGCAAGGCGAGTGCCGCCACTCAGGAGCGCGTCAACCGATGCGAAGGTCGGTAGGTAGGAGAGCGGATAGGCATATTGCACCACGAGGCCGAGAGCGGCCCGTCCCGGCTCCGTGATACGCACATGCTCGGCTCCGCCGGTCTCTACCCACCCGACGAGGCGCAGGACTCGAACGGCCTGCTGCTCGGCCGCATCGGCGGCACGGCAATATCCTTCGCGCAAGTGCGCGAGAACGCCGCGACGGTCGAGGCCGAACCAGGCTGCGGCCGCCAATGGCCCGAGCGCCTGCTGGCGCCACCGCTCGAACATGGCAGGGTCTTCGAATGGCGACAGGTCCATGTCGGGCACTGCGCCTCCACCTCCGACGAGCGCGTTCAGAAGCACGGCAGCGCTTTTGATCCGCTCCTGAGCCCCATGGACGAGGCGGGATTCGCTCGCGACGGCACGGCCTGAATTGGTCAGGACCAGCTCCTCGCCGCGCAGCGTCGCAAAGCCCTGGGACCGGAGCAATTTTCCCGCGAGGCCGGCGTAGCCGGATGCCATGCCCGAAGCGCCGGCAAGGGCCTCCGGCGAGGCCGGGCGGCACAGCAGAAGGTCGAGAGCGCCCGCCCGGCGCAGGGCCTCCAGGGTCGAGGCGATAGCGATGCCGTCGCAGTGATGACAGAGGGTTGTCCACGCGGACGCGAGTGCAACGGTCATTCGACCTGCCGCTCCACCAGGCGGGCGAATAGGCCATCCTTCGCCACGAGATCCGTGTAGGTGCCTGTTTCGACAACCTTGCCGGCATCGAGAACGATGATCTTGTCCGCATCCATGATCGTGGACAGACGATGGGCGATGACGACCTGGGTGCAGTCCAGGGCCTTGAGGTTTTTCGTAACTTCCGCCTGGGCGACATTGTCCAGCGCACTGGTCGCCTCGTCGAAAATCAGCACCCTGGGCTTGCGGATGATCGCCCGCGCAATCATGAGACGCTGCCGCTGGCCGCGGGAGATTTCCGACGAGCCGTCACCGACCACCGTACGCAGGCCCATCGGCCAGGCCTTGATATCCTCCTCGAGCCCCGCTGCGCGCAGCGCCGCCATGACGTCGTCGGCGGAGAATGGGAGCCCGGCCGCAACATTGTCGTAAACGGAGGCGCTGAGGAGACCTCCGTCCTGGAGGACGACTCCGTATTGCCGACGCAGATCCCACCGATTGATGAACCTCAGGTCGTTTCCATCCACCAGCACCGAACCGGTCTCCGGCGCCTCGAAACCGAGAAGCAGACGCACCACCGAGGACTTCCCGGCGCCCGATGGGCCGACGATGGCCGTCACCTTGCCCCGCTCGGCCCGGAAGGACACCTGGCGAAGAGCGAGCGGCTCCTCGGGTCCATAGCGGAACGAGACGTCTCTGAATTCGATGTCGCCCTTGATCGGCGCCAGATGGCCGTGGCCGATCCGCTCCTCTTCCTGCGCAAGGAGGATCGGCTTCACGCGGTCGTAGAGCGGACGGAGCATCACGAGGAGCAGGGAGCCCCGGGTCGAAGAGAAGGCCGATCCGAGAAACTGCCCGAGAGCGACGTTGAAGCTGACGAACTGCGCCGTGCTCAACGGCGGCGTCGCGCCCGCAGTTGCCGTGTCGGTGCCCCATTGGAAGAATGCGAGCAGGATGCCCATCTGGTAGCCGATGACGACCAGGACGACGAGCGGAATCAGGTACTCGAACATCGCGCGGAAGATCAGCAGGCGATTGTTGAGGACGCGCTGACGCAAACCGATATCGATGCTGCGGCGGTAGAGGTCGAGCCATTGCAGAAAAGCCCGCCGCTCCGCGCCCGCAACCCGCAGCTTCGCGATGGAGCCGAGCATCTGGAGAATCAGGCCCTGGATCCGTCCGCCCAAATCGAGAGCCTGGCGGTTATACTCCAGCACGCGGCGGCCCACCGTATAGGCTACGGCGCCGAAAATCGCGCAGGCGACGAGAACGATGAGAGAAACCTGCCAATCGTAGTAGAGCATCAGGCCGAAGCTGAACACGGCACCGATGCCGCTGACTACGAAGAGGTTGAGCGACTGCGCCAGGATCTGCCGCATGCTGTCGATGCTGTCGGCACGATTGGCGAGGTCGCCCGCGGTGTAGTCCCGGAAAAAGGAGGCCGGAAGATTGAGCAGGCGGATCCAAACAGCAGCCTGGATCCGGTTGTCCATCCTGCCCTCCAGCCGGACTGTCGCCAGGGATTGGATGATGGACGTGAGCGCGGCGGAGATGCCGGTCGTCGCGAGCAGGAGCATGACCACATAGACCTGATCCCGTTCGGCGCCCGGAATGATCGGATTCATCAGCCACCCGATGGCGAGCGGCGTGATGAGGGAGAGCAGGCCGCACAGGATCATGCATAGGATCGCATTGCGGACATCCCGGCGGCCACCGCCGAGCCCGAAGCGGAAGATCCGCCAGGGCGTCAGGGGCCCGGAAGGCAACGGCGGGAAAAAGGAATAGGCCGCAGCATCGATCGATGCGGCGATCCTGGCATCCACACGGGCGCGCGCATTGCCGGTGCAGATCCAATACCGATTGCGCGGCGCGGGCAGCAGCGCACAGGGTTGCCGGCCCGGATTCGTGAAGGCGAGAAGCGGGCCGTGATCCTGCGTCCACCAATCCTCGTCGAGCTGCACGCTCCTGGTCTGCAGGCCGTTGTCCTGCGCGAAGACCTGGATCGCGTCGCTCTCCGGTAGCGCCTCCATGGCATCCGGCGTGACGATCTCCTGCTCGATGCCGACCGCATGGACGACGGCGCGTGCCGCCTCCGCGAGGCCCATCCGGTCGATCCCGGTGCGCTGGAGCGCATCGGGATCGAAGATATCCGCGATGATGCCGAGCCCGCTGGCAAAGTCGTGAGCGGTGGCATTCTGCGTCTGCTTCACGCGTTGAAGGCGTGCGCGCAGCATCGCCTCGCGGGTTGCGGAAACGCTCGCCACCAGCGTGGCGTTCAGCCGGTCGAGCGGTCCGTCCCAGGCGGACCCGGCGGATGGGGCGCCCTCCGACGGCTGGACGACCGTGCCCCGCTGAATGCAGCCCTTGAGAGCACCGATCCAGATGCTCCAGGTCTCGACGAACTGGTCGGCGTCCTTTTGGGCGACATGGAGCGCATAGAGGGCGCCGCGGGTCGTCTCGACGATTTCCGTATCCTCGCCGGGCACTGCGAGGACCCGCGCCGGCCCGTCTTGGGCCATGACGGCATCCAGGAGACCGCCGGCCTCGATTTCCGTCAGGAAAGTGCGGCCGGCCGAATCATCCCAGAAGATGTCGACAGAGCCGGCGAGGACGAGCCAGCACCGCCCTGTGCCGGTCAGTGGAAAGGCGTCCTTGCCGCCGACGATGACGCGCTTCTCCGCAATACCGAGCGCCTTGGCGAGACCGGCGGCGGGGTCCGCCCAGCCCTGCTCGACGATGGCATCGAGCTTGTCCTGTCCGCCGAGGAGATTGTCGAGAATGCTCATGATGCAGCGATCAGCTCGGCATACTCGCCATTTTGCGCGACGAGCTCATGATGCGTTCCTCGCTCCAGGATAGCGCCGTCCTTAATGACAAGGATCTCGTCACAATCGCGAATGGTGCTCAGGCGGTGGGCGACGATGACGCAAGTCATGCCGCGGCGGCGGATATTGCCGTCGATGATCGCTTCCGTATAGGTGTCGAGCGCCGCCGTCGCCTCATCGAGCACGAGCACGGAGGGTTGGCGCGCCAGGGCGCGGGCAATTTCCAGCCTCTGCCTCTGACCGCCGCTGAAATTGGTCCCGCCTTCCAGCACTTTTCCATCGTAGCCGCCTGCGCGGCTCATAATCGTATCATGGATGCAGGCATCCTTCGCCGCCTGGACCACGGCCTCCCACGGAGTCACCGGATCCCAAAGGGTCAGGTTTTCGGCGATGGTGCCCTCGAACAGGTAGATGTCCTGATCCACCCATGCGATGGATCCGGTCAGCACCTCGCGCGGCACGTTCTCAAGGGAGCGACCATCAAACAGAACGTCGCCCGCGCTCGGCCGGTATAGACCGAGAAGCAGACGCAGGAGCGTCGATTTTCCGCTGCCGCTGCGGCCGACGATGGCGATTCGCTGCCCCGGTTTGATTGTCAGGCTCAGATCCTTGATGAAGGGCTGATCGAGGCTCCCAAAAGCGAATGAAACGTTACGCAGCTCGATGTTACCCGTCAGGAGGGCGGCCGTTCCGGCTTGCACCTGCTCAGGAGCGGGCAAGGCTTTCAGCATCGGGTCGAGGGGACTCTTCAGCACGTCGTCGAGGCGGCTCATGTGGCCGCTGGCTTCCTGAAGCTGCGAGGCGAAGCCGATGAGCTGCTGGATCGGTCCGACGAAATATCCGAGCAGCATCTGGAACGCGACGAGGCCGCCGATGCTCATCCGACCGTCGATGATGAGAAGCGCGCCGACGCCGAGCACGACGGCCGTCGTCACATGGCTCAGCACCGATGGGACCGTGCTAAGGCCGATCGAGGTCCGCGAGAGCTCCTGAGAGGTGTTGAGGCTGTTCGTTTGATAACCGGACCAGACGCGGAAGAAATCGCTTTCCGTTCCCGTTGCCTTGATGCTGTCGAGGGAGCGCAACCCTGCCATCGCTGCTCCGGAGGCCTTGGCGCCCGTGTTGAGGAGCGAGGCGTTGAGATCGCGCAGGCGTCGCTGAAGCAGACTGACGGCAATGGCGTTCAGGGCCGTCAGCGCACCCGCGATCAGCGTGAGCGGAAGACTGTAGAGGCTCATGATCAGGGCATAGCCCAGCGCCGTGATGCCGTTCACTGCCATGGTCGGCAGAGGCCCGGAAAGAAGCGATGCGAGGTGGTTCGCGGACTGGACCCGCGAGGCTACGTCGCCGGCATACCGTTCCTTGAAGAACATGATCGGCAGGCGCAGCATGTGCCACATGAATCGCGTCGAGATGGTGATCGCGAACTTGGTCTGCAGCTTCAGAAGCATGGCCTGCTGCAGCCAGGTGAGCGCACCGCTCAGGAGCGCGGCAAGCACGAAGCCGATGAGCAAGGGAAAGAGCCAAGTGCTGAAGCCCCTGACCAGCACCTCGTCGATGAAGACCTTCAGGAAGGCCGGCATAAGAACGTTGGGCAGGACAAGCAGCAGCGAGGCGGCCGCGATCACGCCAAGCGCCGGTCGGGATCCTTCCGTCCAGGCATAGAGCGTCGCCAGGAGATGTCCGCGCCGGCCGCCCGGCTTGAAGTCGGGGCCGGGCTCCAGGCGCAGCACCACATTGGAGAACGAATCCGCGAAATCCTTGCGACCGACGCTCCGGCGTCCGAAAGCCGGGTCGTTGATGAAGACCCTGTGCGCGCTCGCCCCTTCGACCACGACGAAGTGATTGGCATCCCAATAGGCGATGAAAGGCGGCTTCAGCCGCAGCGCCTGGTCGGCGCTCAGCTCCAAACCGCTGCCTTTCATGCCGTATTTGGTGGCGGCGCGGAGGATGTTGCCGATCTTGACACCGTCGCGGGAGACGCCGCAGGTGACGCGCAGTTCTTCCAGGGGGACGAAGCGGCGATAGTAACCCAGGATGATGCCGAGGGCCGCAGCACCGCACTCCATCGACTCCATCTGGAGCACGGTAGGCGTCGAGACCCGGCTTCCGTGCCGCAGGAAGGACGGACGGGGAAGGATTCCGGCCGTCATAGGCTCAGCCAAGTTTGGGCCAGGGGAATGACGAGGGCGACAGGCCTCTCCCTCTGCACCATGATCATGGCCTGGGCGGTCGTGCCGGGGGTGATCCGGAGCGGCGGCCCGGAGGACGAGGTCCATTTCAGGCGGCTCGGAGTGCTGGGATCGCTCTCCAGGCTCAGCTGGACTTCGATGGGTGCACCGGCGGCCATGAGCTGGGAGACGAGCGCCTCGTCGCCGATCACGTTCATCAGGCCCTGACGCGTCACAGGCAGCGCGCTGACGCTCGTCACGCGGCCGCGCAGCGATCCGTAGATGTCACGCTCCACGGAGGTCGGGCTGATCTGAGCCTCCATGCCGACCGCAACGCGCTTTCCGCCCGAAATCGGCAGGTAGGCATGGACGACGAGATCCTCCTCGCCGGTCTCGACCACGGCAAGCTGACTCGAGGCGGAGACGATGGCGTTCGGCTGGGTCGAGATTTCGGTCACGAAGCCTTTCGAAGGGCTGCGGATCAAGCCGCCGAACTGCAGCTGCACATCGAGATCCTGAAGAGCACCCTCCGCGCTGACGACCTTCGTGCGCAGGTCCGCGAGCGTGCGGGCGACATCGTTCTCAAACTCGATCTGCTGCGTCTGAAGGGAACCCATCCGGTCCGTCATGTCGCGGATCGAGGATTGCACCGACGTCATCCGGTCGAAGGCGGCCTGGACCTGGGGGCGCGTCGTGTAGCCGCGCTGAAGCTCCTGCTGAAGCCCCGCATAGATGTCCTGAAGCTGGGCGAAGTTGCTCTGTGCATCCTTCAGGCTTGATTGCGTGGATTGCAGCTGCTGCTCGAGATTAGCCTTGCGCCGCGCCACGTCCGCCTGAGACGATGCTTGGTACGCGGCAAGGGCATCCTGCTGTTGCTTGAGCGCCTGAAAGGCCGCCTGGCGCCGTGCCGCCAGTTCATCCTGCTGGATCGTGAAGAGGAGATCGCCTTTTTCCACCCGTTGGCCGACCTTCACATGGATGGCGCTCACCGTCCCCGTCGAGGTCGCAGCAATGTCGAAGACAACGCCCCTCTGCATCAGGATGACACCCATTCCCTGGGCGTAAAACGAGAGCCGTCCGAGAACTCCCCATCCGACGACGGTCACGACGCAGAGCGCCAGCACGGCCAATGCGATCCAGGTCGAGGGCGAGGTGAGATGAAGGGCGCGGTTGAGCTGCTCCGGATCCCGAATGGGCTCTTCCCTCACTCCCAAAGGGGGGGACTTCGTGTCAAGCATATGCTACCGCGGTCAATGAATTGCGCGAATAATAAGTGTATTCGTTCCTGAGTAAAGATTTCACTTTACTGGCCAGAGCAGTATACTTTTGGCCAAGTCCAAATCGTTACAATAGATCGTTTTGGGGCCGGTAGCTGGTCGCCGTCACTGATGCACCCCTTCCGAAAAGCCCTGCGCGCGACGGCAGCCCTGTTTCGCATTCACGGGTGCCATGGTGGAATCTGCGTTGATCCCGTCGGCGGGCCTAGCCCTGTCTGGCCGTTTCGGATAATGCGCAAACTTCATCGAATGCCGTATGGGAACCGTTCATCATGACGAGGACGTCGACAGCCTTCACCCGCGTCGCCGCAATGCTGGCCGGACTCGGCGTGGCCCTCACGGTGTCAGTGAGTGCCGGCGCCGTCTCTCCCGCCACGACCGGTCGATCGTCGGATGCACCCGTGGTCGCAACCGACAAGGGGCCGGTTCGCGGCACCGCAGGGGACGGCACGGTCGCGTTCAAGGGGATACCCTTTGCTGCTCCACCGATCGGCCGGCTGCGATGGGCGCCGCCGCAGGAGCCACCGTCGTGGGATGATCCTCTCGATGCGTCGACATACCCGCCGGCGTGCCCACAAACGGCCCGCTACGGTTTGACCGAAGCCAGCACTCAGGAGGACTGCCTTTACCTGAATGTCGTCATGCCCACGTCGGCCCAACAAGCCGACAGCGGCAAGCGGCCAGTGCTCGTTTGGATTCATGGGGGCGCGTTCGTGGGCGGGTCGAGCGGCCTCTATCCGCTGGAGCATCTGGCGCGCGCCACCAATGCCATCGTGGTATCCATGAACTACCGGCTGGGGGTTTTCGGCTTCATGCCTCATCCCGCCTTCGATGCCGACTCCAACGGCGGCTACGGCCTCGAGGATCAGCGGATGGCCCTACGGTGGGTCCAGCGCAATATCGCGGCATTCGGAGGTGACGCGGACAACGTAACGCTCATGGGAGAATCGGCCGGCGGCGCCGGTGTCTGCATGCATCTCATCGCGCCCGAGGCGACGACAGGACTGTTCCAGAAAGCGGTCGTGCAGAGCGCGGGCTGTGCGTTCCCGCTCCGATCGGTCCGGGACAATCTGAAGGTCGGCACCAAGGTCGCCGAATTGGTCGGCTGTATGGATCCGAGTTCGGCACTGTCCTGCATGCGCGGGCAATCCATCGAGAAGCTGCTGGATGCGGGGGATAAGGTCGGCGCGGACGATCTCATGACCTACGCGCCCAGCTACGGCAACAGAACCGTACCGCTGCAAAGCGCAGAGGCACTGTCGGCAGGCAAGTTCGTCAAGGTGCCGCTGATCAACGGGGGAACACGCGACGAGCTACGCCTCTATGTCGCCTACGACATACAGGCCGGCAAGAGCGTCACAGCCGACAATTACCCGCAGCTTCTGAAGGCGATTTACGCCGACAAATCCGGCGCCGTTGAAGCCCGCTATCCGGCCAAAGCCTATTCATCCGCCCCGGCCGCACTCGGTTCGGTCATGTCGGATTTCAGACCCGACAACGGCATCAATCACTGCTATTATCTGGAAACGGCGAAATTGGCCTCGCGCTTCGTGGACGTGTACCAGTTCGACTTCGCCGACCGTACGGCGCCGGTGCTCGGCGTCTCCATTCCTGCGAAACCCGATCCTGGCTTCGAGATGGGTGCGGTTCACTCTTCGGAGCTCAACTACTTCTTCCCGAAGTTCTCAAATACCGCCGCGATCAACGGGCCCGATCTTGGCGCCGCCTCACAGGCGCTGGCAGACACGATGGTCGCCTACTGGGCCGCGTTCGTGCAGACGGGCGCTCCCAAGAGCGACGGTGCGCCTGCATGGGAAACGTTCAATTCGACCGGCCGCACCCTCAGGTTCGAGCCAGGCGGGATTGCGAGCTTCGACGCAGGCTCCGAATATCACTGTGCCTTCTGGCGGAGCCTGTACCCTCAATACCTGAGTCAATAGGCTCGGCGGCCCCGCGGGGCGACAGGAGGTGTCATCATGAGCAGACCCCTGAGCCTGCATCTGCGCGCAACAGCCATCCTGGTCGCGTTATGTCTTCTCGGCTCGTGGAGCGCCCTGCCCCTCCTTGTTGCGGCGCGCGAGCACGCAGGCCAGCCCTATGCGGGCGGGTTGCCAGGTCTGATAGGCCTTGCCGCTCTTCAGACCATCGTCACGTTCGGCCTCGCCGCATTCCTGGGTTTGCGGGCCGCCACCGCCACCGGGCTGCCAGGAGCCCCGCTGGTCCTTCGGGCGGCCGGCGGCCCTCCTGCTCCGCGTATCACGCGGTTTCTGATCGCGTCAGCGGGTCTCGGCATCGCCTCTGGGCTTGTCGTCGTCGCAACTGATCTTCTGTTCTTTCAGAATGGGCAGGCCCGTGTGGGGGTACCCAGCATCGACGCGACCTTCGGCCTGCGCCTGCTCACAGGTTTTCTGTACGGTGGCATCAACGAAGAGGTGCTGATGCGGCTGTTCCTCGTCTCCGGGCTGGTATACGTGCTCTCCCGCATCGTCGCGAAGGACGACGCCCTCCCATCATGGCTGACATGGACGGCCATCATCGTTGCGGCGGTCCTGTTCGGTGTGAGCCACCTCCCGTTCACAGGCCTGCTCACGGCCTTGACACCGCTTATCGTCGTGCGGGCCATCGTGTTGAACGGTATCGTCGGCCTGCTCTGCGGCAGGCTCTATGTTCTCTTCGGTATCGAGGCCGCGATGGTGGCTCACGCGGCCGCTCATCTCCCGCTGCAGATCGCGACGGCGGCCTTTCGGCCCTAGACTGAACCGCCAGCGCGCTGAACCGGGGAACGGCGTCAGTTCTCGCCGTAGCGGGCGATCATCTCTGTGCGCAGGACATCCTCATCGACGAGACGGCTCCCGCCGATCCATATCTCGCGTACCATCCCCTCCGCATCCCGGACACGGCGCAACCTCTCGCGGAGAGGGTTGAATCCGGAGCCCTGTACGATCAGGCCGCCATCGTTCTGGGTGATCTCGGCCTCGCTCCCATCCACAAAGGGCAGAAAAGACGTGGGCGCGGTCACAACCACCCGATCACCGATAGGCACCAGGTCCGTCGCACCCCAAATGCTCCACCACCGGCCCTGCCAATCGGCGAGCTCGACACGCGGCGCGCCCCGCTGGGAGAACGTCTTCAGAATGTTGACAATGCCGTCGAGCCAGAGCGCCGCCGGTGCGTCGATGGCATTGGCAAGGACCGAAAGCGCCAGATCCTGCTGCGCATAGACTGCCGTGCGCGAAATGAACCCCTGCAAGGATCCGGAATGGCCCCAGGACGCCCAGTCCCCCGACCGTCCGATGATCGCCCCAAGTCCGTAATAGCGCTCCAGCAGGCCGCCCTCGTCGCGCCACCGGCGACGGGCCATCTCGCGGCGGCTCGCACGCGTGAGGATGCTCTCCTCGGCATTCGGCGAAAGTTGTGCGTAGAACCGCACCAGATCTCCGGCATTGGCCACGAATCCGCCAGCTGGCATGATGGCATTCGTGCGATTGTCGCCGGGAATCACGACCCGGCGGCCGAGCGGCTCCTTCGCGCTATGTCCTCGCGCGACGGGCGCTCCGTCGAGAAATGCCATGTCAGGTGCAATGCCATCCACACCGGCGGCATCGACGATCTCCCGCTTCATCCACACCGCATAGGGCTCACCCACGACGGTCTCGATGACCAGACCGAGAAGCCCATAACCATGGTTCGAATATTTGAACCTCTCACCGGCCTCGAGCGGGGGCGGCTTCGAAAGGTCGGCGCGCAGCTCTTCCGCGGTCAGATAAGGACGTCGATCCATGAACTGGCCGCTGTCGTCACCGTCGCGGACGAGACCCGCGCTATGTGTCAGCACTTGCTCGATGCTCGCTTCGGCAATGCGGGGATGAAGACCTTGGACAAACCGGCCTACCGTATCGTCAAGCCGGATGAGGCCCTGTTCGCGCAGCTTCAGAATGCCCGCAGCCGTAAATGTCTTGGAATGAGAGGCGATGCGGAAGCGGTGCTCCGACCTCAGTCGCTCGCCCGTCGACAGGTCGGCGCTGCCGAACGCTGCGTCGAAGACCACCCTCCCCTTGTGTGCGATGGCGACGGCGCAGCCGGGCTGATCGTGGTAGCGAAGTTGGAACGCCATCCATGACGAAACATAAGCAAGCGCCGCGTCGAGCCAATCCGCCATCGTCCCTCCACAAGGTCGTGTCCGGTTCCATGCTGGTCTCCCGGCGCGAGGGTGTCCACCCCCTCGATCTTGCGCTAGTGTCCGCAAGTACATCCTGGAGGCACCATGCGAAACTGCTGGACTCTTGCAGTAACAGGCCTTGCCGTCGCGGGCCTTGTTTCTCCTGCCGGTGCTGCGCCCGTCTGCCCACCCGGCTTTTCCGCGCTTCAGAACTCCGATACCTGCGTGCGCATCAGTGGCCGGGTCCGGGCAGAAACGATGATCGGTTCCAGCCGCACGCGCGCGTCGGACTCGGTCCGATCCGGCGCCAGCGGCCGGGTGCAGATGGATGTCCGCAAGCAGACCGAATACGGGCCGTTGCGTGCCGTGATCCGTGCCGAGGGGGTGCGGTAGTCTTACGTGGCCCGAAAGGCCTTTCTCAGTCAAACCTTGATGCAGCTTGTCTGGAAATCTTTCAGCGGCGGCGCTCTGCTGTGCAGGGAAGATGCGCTTCTTCGACGATGAAGCCCCGCCCGGGAAGCCGGACGGGGCTCTGGTCGAACTACGCTTCCGAGCGTTTTAGCGGGGCCGCGTGTTGCCGTAGGTCATCGGGTTGGTGGTCTGCGATCCGCTCGCATTTGGAACGGGTGCATACACGGGTCCCGGCCCATACATCGGCGCCGGCTGCATGACGATCGATCCGGTCGACGTCACATCCATCCCTGGTGCGGTACCCATGTTGTAATATGAGCACGGAGCGGTCGCGAGGGAGCCGCTCGCATTGGGCGGAGGCGGGCAGGTTCCTGCCGTCATAGGCTCTCCTGGCGCGACCACGCCCCTGGTATCGCCATAGGTCCCCGGGTTGGTGGTCTGCGAGCCGCTCGCATTCGGGACAGGGGTCGGATACAGATAAGGCTGCGCCATGGCACCGGTCGCCCCAACCAGGAGCGCACCAAAAGCCGTCGTCAACATGATCCGTCGCATATCATCTCTCCTCGGTTGAGTTGCGGTGGGAAATCACCCTATGTGCGGGTGACCAACGCGGGCCGCGTCTCAAAGTTCGGATCGGGATTGCGAGACGATAACGCCCCCGAGCGCAAGGAGCGCACATGAGGCAATAGGCACAAGTAGCTGAAAATATTCACGAATCGGCATGATTACCCGAGCTTGTCAGCTGCGGGACCCTTGCCGTTCAAACCTACGTGAGACGATAGATCGCTCCCGGAGGGAGAGAAGCGGCGCAGCCACCCGCGCCGCCTCCGAGGCATCAATCCGGCAGGACGCGGACGGCGCCGCGCGCCGCGCTGGTGGCCATGGCTGCATAGGCCTTGAGCGCGGTCGAAACCTTGCGCTGCCGCTCGGCCCGCGGCTTCCAGGCCTTGTCGCCCCTGTCCTCTTCGGCCGCGCGACGCTCGGCGAGGATATCGTCTGCGACGGCAAGCCTGATCGTGCGATTGGGGATATCGATCTCGATCCGGTCACCCTCCTCCACGAGGCCGATAAGGCCGCCTTCCGCGGCTTCCGGCGAAGCATGACCGATGGAAAGGCCCGAGGTTCCGCCGGAGAAGCGCCCATCGGTAATGAGTGCGCAGGCCTTGCCCAGGCCCTTCGACTTCAGATAGCTCGTCGGGTAGAGCATTTCCTGCATGCCGGGCCCACCACGCGGGCCCTCGTAGCGGATCACCACCACGTCGCCGGCCTTCACGGCGCCACCGAGGATGCCCTTCACTGCGTCGTCCTGGCTCTCGAAGACCCGGGCCGGCCCGCTGAAGGTCAAAATGCTCTCGTCGACGCCCGCCGTCTTCACGATGCACCCGTCCTCGGCGATGTTCCCGTAGAGCACGGCCAAGCCGCCGTCCTTCGAGAAGGCGTGATCCCGGTCGCGGATGACGCCGTTCGCCCGGTCGAGATCGAGTTCCTCCCAGCGCCGGTCCTGACTGAAGGCCACCTGCGTCGGAACCCCGCCCGGAGCGGCCTGATAGAAGGTATGAACCGCCTCGCTCGAGGTCCGCATCACATCCCAGCGGTCGAGCGCGTCACCAAGGCTTTCACTATGGACGCTGCCGGCATCGCGATGGATCAGCCCGGCACGGTCGAGTTCGCCCAGGATGCCCATGATGCCGCCAGCGCGATGCACGTCTTCGATGTGCACGTCAGCCACGGCAGGTGCCACCTTGCACAGGACCGGGACACGGCGGGACAGGTGGTCGATATCCTTCATGGTGAAGGCGACTTCGCCCTCATGGGCGGCGGCGAGAAGATGCAGCACCGTGTTCGTCGACCCGCCCATGGCGATGTCGAGCGTCATGGCGTTCTCGAAGGCCTCGAAGCTCGCAATGGAACGCGGCAGAACCGAGGAATCGTCCTGCTCGTAATAGCGCCGTGCCAGATCGACAATGAGATGGCCGGCCTCGACGAAGAGGCGCTTGCGATCCGCATGGGTCGCCAGCACGGTGCCGTTGCCGGGCAGGGAAAGGCCCAGCGCCTCCGTGAGGCAGTTCATGGAATTGGCCGTGAACATGCCCGAGCAGGACCCGCAGGTGGGGCACGCGGATCGCTCGACGGCCTTCACCTCCTCGTCGGAGTAGCTGTCGTCGGCGGCAACGACCATGGCATCGATGAGGTCCATCGACTTCAGCTTGCCGCGCAGGTTGAGCTTGCCGGCTTCCATGGGGCCGCCGGACACGAAGACCGTCGGGATGTTGAGACGAAGGGATGCCATCAGCATACCCGGGGTGATCTTGTCGCAGTTCGAGATGCAGACCATGGCGTCCGCGCAATGGGCGTTGACCATGTACTCGACCGAATCCGCGATGATCTCGCGGGACGGCAGGCTGTAGAGCATGCCGTCATGGCCCATGGCGATGCCGTCATCGACCGCAATGGTGTTGAATTCCTTGGCGACGCCGCCCGCCTTCTCGATCTCGCGTGCCACCAACTGGCCGAGATCCTTCAGATGCACATGGCCGGGCACGAATTGGGTGAACGAGTTCACTACGGCAATGATCGGCTTGCCGAAATCCTCGTCCTTCATGCCCGTGGCGCGCCACAATCCGCGGGCGCCGGCCATGTTGCGGCCATGAGTGGTGGTACGGGAACGATATTGCGGCATAGCGAGACCTAATATTTCGAAACGAGCCGTGGCGGCGGTGGTTTATTACATGGGCCGGTCCATCCGTCCACGCCTGGAATGCGGCGCCAACGACGCGGGGAGCCGGGCAGCCATGCCCCGGACTCATGGCCGGAACAGTGCTCCGCATGTGCGCCCTGACACACCGGACCGGATTGCAAAGAGGTACTGACCATATCGGTATGCGAAAGTGGCATTGTAGTGGAGCTGCCCTATGAAACCGCATATGGCCTGGGCCGGCATATACGATGGCCGCAGTCATACGATACGGGATGTCAAGCTTGCCATTCGTGTCGTCCGCACGGCCGATCCCAACAGCGCCCTTGCGAGACTTGCGGAGATCAAGCTCTACGTCTTCGAGGCGAGCCTCTTATAATCATGGTCCTCGAGCCTGTGGTTCAGTCGCAATCCGGCGCAGCCTCTCGGGCACCGGGTTCGCGCTTGAGGTGGGCGAGGGAGAGCGGCATGTCGGATTTGGCGCGCGTCAGAACGAAATTGGACCGGATATCGCCGATCATCGGGAGGGTCAGGAGGGTCTCCGTCAGAAGCCGCTCATAGGCCTTCAGGTTTGGCACCACGATCTCAACGAGGAAATCGGCTGTTCCGGACACCATGTGACAGGAGACGACCTCCGGCATTGCGGAAAGCGCGTCCTGCAGGGCCCTGGCGTTGTCGCGGGAGTGCTTCTCGACCTTGATCTCCACGAACACCGTCAGGCCCAGCCCTACCGATTCCCGATCGAGCACCGCCCGGTAGGCCCTGATGAAACCGTCGCGCTCCAGGCGGCGCACCCGCCGCAAGCATGGGGATGGCGAAAGCCCGACCCGGTCCGCGAGTTCGTTGTTGCTCAAACGGCCATCGCCCTGCAGGGCGGCGAGAATCCTCAAATCGATCGCGTCGAGATTGATATAGGGCATTTCTGCGCCTTTCCGGTCCGTTTGCGCAATCTTCTGCCAGAAAGAGAGCATGAAGTGGCGGAACTTCGCAAGGACATGCCCCCGCCTCTCGAGTCATGCTAAGGGTCTCGATTGAGGGAATCGTCATGTCCGACACTCTCCGCGCCACCCCGCCCGCCCCTTCCCTTCTCACCGGCCGCCCGCTCGTGCTCGGATGGTGCGCGGGCCTGATCACCGTCATCATCTGGGCCTTCTGGATGGTCGGGACGCGCCATGCGGTCACCCATTCCCTGCCCCCCGCCGCGGTCGGAATCGTGCGCTTCGCGGTCCCCGCCCTCCTTCTCGCCCCCGTCACGTGGCGGATCGGGCTCTGGCCCAGGGGATTGCCACTGAAAACCGCGCTTGGACTACTGTGCTCCGGCGCCCCGTTCTTCCTCATCGTTGCCACGGGAATGCAATTCTCCCCCGCGGCGGATATCGGGCCCCTGCTTCCTGGAACGATGCCGCTCTTCGTGGCGCTGATCGGCTGGCTCGTTTTCGGCGAGACCCTGGGCCGCATGCGCGTCGTCGGCTTCGTCATGATCCTCGCCGCGGTCCTGTCCATCGCAGGCGGTAGCCTCGTCAGTGGCGCCTCCGGCGCATGGCGCGGACACATGCTGCTGCTCGGGGGGGCATGCCTCTGGGGCATCTACACTCATGCCTATCGGCGCAGCGGCCTCTCCGCCCTTCAGGCCGCCGGGCTCATCGGCCTCTGGTCGGTTCTGCTCCTCCTGCCACTGGGAGCGCCGGCTCTCGTCCGTGCCGCCATGGACGGCCTGACGGGCGCTATTCTCGTCCAGGCCCTGCTGCAGGGCTTTCTATCGGGTGTCGTAGGCATCGTGCTTTATGGCTACGCCATCGATCGGCTCGGCCCATCGCGGGCGGCGGCGCTCTCGCCGCTTGGCCCGGTGCTCGCGGCTATCCTCGCCATTCCTCTGCTGGACGAAATTCCGAGTCTTGGCGCAACCATCGGCATCGCCTTCGCAACCTTGGGCGTCCTGCTGGCAAGCGGCGTGATAAGCCCCAAAATGCCTACCCCGAGTTCGGAGTGATCCGGAACCATGCGGAGGCTCCCGCTTTGGCTCACGGGCGACGTCGCCCTCCATCACCCCGCTCAAGCCGCAGGAGAGCCGCTATGCACGCACAGGAGATGATCCGCTCCCATCCCCAGGTCCAGGGCAGCACCAACGACGCGCTGATCCGCTGCATCGAGGAATGCTACGATTGTGCGCAGATCTGCACGTCCTGTGCGGATGCTTGCCTCGGGGAGGATATGGTCCAGCAATTGAGGCAATGCATCCGCCTCAACCTGGACTGCGCCGATATCTGTATGGCGACGGGCGCCGTAGCCACGCGGCGGACCGGCTCCAATGAGGAGGTCTTGCACAGAATGCTCGACGCTTGCGCCACCGCCTGCGGTCTTTGCGCCGAGGAATGCGCGCGCCATGCCAAGCAGCATGAGCATTGCCGGGTCTGTGCCGAGGCCTGCCGTCGCTGCGAATCCGCGTGCCGGACCGCCATGGGCAGCATCGTTCCACGCCACTAGCACCGGAAACCGCGGGCCGGAGTTGTCCGGCCTGCGCATCCGGCCCAATGATTCCCCGAGACGTGAGACAGCAACCGCCTCAGCGCGCGTCGCGAAGGGTCGGCCTGTGCTTTTCGTTCATCCAGAGCAGCACGAAGCCGAAGAGCGGAAGCAGGATGTCGGTATAGAAGATGACGCCGGCATTGCCGGGAGAATAGTTATCGGCCTCCACCATTTGAATCGCATGCCCCACGGCGGCCCCCCACAGGAAGCAGGCCGGAGCGAGAATGGCGGCGAGCCGCAGGCTGGCATTGCCCCGGAACGCCAGAAATCCGACGAGCGAGAACCCGAGGCTGGCGAAGCCGACCTCCTTCTGGAACGGACTTGTCTGCCAGCCGATGAAGGCCGCCGCCATCTCGGAGAAGAAGACGTGCATGATGAAATTGTAGAAGAAGCTGACGCCGAATGAAAAGAACAGGAACCACGACAGGAGCGCCTCTGTCACCTTGGAAGGGTCCCATGGACGCGGGTGCCGCAGGAGCGAGGCCAACGCAGCGACCAAGCCGACGACGAAGAGCGTCAGCGTGAAGTTGCTCAAGAGAAAGACGATGACCTGCTGCATAATGCCCCCGATGCGCTCTGCTGTTTTGTTGCGCACTCTGGCGGTTCGTCCGCACGGCGGCAAGGCGCATAAGGGTCACTGGCTGTTGAACCAAGTAAAAGGGGCCGGAAGCCGGCCCCTTTTCCTGACGCTGAACCGATGGCTACTGACCCATGCTTCCGCCGGACGAGGAACTGTCCGGCGCACGCAGGTGCAGGTTCGTCGATCCGCTGGAATTGGTCCGAACCCCATTCTCGGTGCCGATCCGGCTGCGGGTCGTGACCGAGCCGGTCGTCTCCGGGGCGGTCGAACGGCGCGTCGTCGAGACATTCACGTCACGCCGGCGTTGCTCGATCGATACGCCGATTCCAGGCGTCTCCTCCCGAACGTGCCGGACCGTCCGCCGGGTTACGGACACGCTCGGCTCGTCGACCTCGTAACGATGGACCGTACGACGGCCGACCTCCACCGGCTCGTGCACCACGTAGTGGCGACGCTTCTTCACGACGACCTTGGTGGGTTTCTTCTTCTTCGACTTCACCACCACCTTCGTGGCAGCGGGCTTCTTCTTGACGACCGTACGGTGTACCACCGTGTCCGGCTCGTCATAGGTCGTCACGGTATGGCGACGCCTGACGGTGACGCTGGGCTCCTCGACCGCACGGATGGTCCGGGTGCGGTGGACGGTGACTCCCGAATGGTCGTGGGTTTCCACACCAGCGCGGATGCCGCCGTCGACCCGGGTCCGGACGCGGGTCTCAATTCCGCTGGACCGTGCTGCGTCTCCCGCCGGGCGGCGGATTGCCGAGCTCGATTCCGTTCGCTGCGCCGGTGCAGTCGTATCCGGCATGCCTGGCGTCTGAGCCCAGGCAGCGGTGCTAAGCAGAGCAAGCCCCAGGCCAAAAGCGATCCCTTTCATTGCGAAATCTCCTCCAGAGCAATGATGTGGGGAGAAAACGCCAACTGCGAGCACTGGTTCCCGAGGAACAACTATTGATCACATGCTATACTTGCTAATTATTCATGAATATTCGTTCATATTCATGCCGATATTGCGGTAAACATTCTGCTGCCACTATAGCTTGGCAGTTCTGCCTTTTAAGACTTCATTTTCCAGATAATTTGCTGGCGCCGCCTTAAATGCACGAGAGGCATGTCTCTTAACAGATCCTTACCGTGCCATGCTACTAAAGCATAACAGCCCTACAATATCACCACTCCTCTTCGGCACCGCACGCCCTTATATGCTGCATTGCACACGCAAGAACAAAGGCCGCCGGTCGCCGGGGCCGGCTAACTCAGGAGTTTCAAAATGTTCGTGTCCTACATCCTCTCTAAAGTCCGTGCTTACCTGCGTTACCGCGAGACCGTCCGTGAGCTTTCGCAGCTCTCCGATCGTGAGCTCGACGACCTGGGCATCTCCCGCTTCCAGATCGACAACATCGCTCGCCAGCACGCTGCTGCGTAAGTGATTGCTGCAGTGCAGCATGAGACCCACGCCCGCCTTCCGGCGGGCGTTTGCTTTTTCAGGCCAGCATCTCAGCGTCCCCCGGAAACCGGGATATTCGCTCCGGTGATGTAGGACGCCGCGTCCGACGCCAGAAACAGAATCGCCTCCGCGATCTCTTCCGGCTCGCCGATCCGGTTCAGAGGGATCTTCGAGCGAAACCGCTCAACGCGACCCGCATCGCCGGTACTTTTCTCGTGGATTTCCGTCCGCGTGATACCCGGCGATACCGCGTTGACCCGCACGCCATCGCCCGCGAGTTCCTGCGATAATCCGATCGTCATCGCATCGACCGCGGCCTTGGATGCCGCGTACCAGACATATTCCCCGGCGCTGCCGAGGCGGGAGGCCACCGAGGAGACGTTCACGATGGACCCGCCCTTGCCGCCGTTGCGGATCGAGAGCCGCCGCGCCGCTTCACGGGCGACCCAGAGGGCGCCCAGGACGTTGAGCTCGATGCAGGCACGGATCGTCTCGTCGGATGCTTGATCGAGACGGCTCGAACGCCCCGTGATGCCGGCATTGTTCACCACATGGGAGAGCGGGCCGAGGGCCGATTGCGCCTCGTCGAAGACGCGTACCACATCGGCGGCGTCAGCCATGTCGCCCTGGCAGGATAGGGCCGCTGCTCCGGCGTCGCGGCAGGCCTTCACCACCCGCTCGGCCGCATCCGCGTCCGACCTGTAATTGACCGCCACATCGTAGCCGCGCCTTGCAGCCAGATGCGCCACCGCGGCGCCTATGCCGCGGCTTCCTCCTGTTATAAGCATGACGGGTCGCGTTGGGGCCATGGGTCCTGCACCTGAGCTTGAATTGGAATGGCTCAGCTTGACCCGCGCCTTCTTGCGGGTCAACCAATCCCCGTTCGAGAGGAAGATGATGAGCAAGCTTCAACCGATTCATGTCGTCGGCGGCGGCCTCGCCGGTTCGGAGGCGTCCTGGCAGATCGCGCAGGCGGGCGTTCCCGTCGTGCTCCACGAAATGCGTCCGGTTCGCGGCACCGATGCCCACAAGACCGAGGGACTGGCGGAACTCGTCTGCTCCAATTCGTTCCGTTCCGACGATGCCGAGACCAATGCGGTCGGCCTGCTGCATCAGGAGATGCGCGCACTCGGCTCGCTCATCATGGAGAAGGGCGATGCCCACCAGGTGCCAGCCGGGGGCGCCCTGGCCGTGGATCGGGACGGGTTCTCCGATGCCGTGACGGCGACGCTTCAGGCCCATCCCCTGGTGACGATCGAGCGCGGGGAAATCGCCGGGCTTCCGCCCGAGGAATGGTCTTCCGTGATCATTGCCACGGGCCCCCTCACCTCGCCGGATCTGGCGGCGGCCATCCTTTCCCTCACGGGCGAGAAGGAACTTGCTTTCTTCGACGCCATCGCGCCGATCGTCTATCGCGAGTCGATCAACATGGACGTCGCCTGGTTCCAGTCGCGCTACGACAAGGCGGGTCCCGGCGGGACCGGGGCCGACTACATCAACTGCCCCCTCGACAAGGAGCAGTACGAGGCCTTCATCGACGCGCTGATTGCCGGCGACAAGACGAGCTTCAAGGAGTGGGAGGCGAACACTCCCTATTTCGACGGCTGCCTGCCCATCGAGGTCATGGCCGAGCGGGGCCGCGAGACGCTGCGCCACGGGCCGATGAAGCCGGTCGGCCTCACCGACCCGCACAACCCGGACCGCAAGCCCCATGCCGTGGTGCAGTTGCGTCAGGACAATGCGCTCGGCACCCTGTTCAACATGGTCGGTTTCCAGACCAAGCTGAAGTACGGCGAGCAGGCCCAGGTCTTCCGCATGATCCCGGGCCTGGAGAACGCCGAGTTCGCTCGTCTCGGGGGCATCCACCGCAACACGTATCTCAACTCGCCGAAACTCCTCGACCCGACCCTGCGGCTCCAGGCGATGCCGCGGCTGCGCTTCGCGGGCCAGATCACCGGCTGCGAAGGCTATGTGGAGAGCGCCGCCGTCGGCCTGATGGCCGGCCGCTTCGCGGCCGCGGAGCGTCTCGGACGGGCACTGCCGCCGCTCCCACCCACGACCGCCCTCGGCGCCCTGATCAACCACATTACCGGCGGGCATATCGAGACCATCGACGAGGGGCCGCGCTCCTTCCAGCCGATGAACGTCAATTTCGGCCTGTTTCCACCCATCGAATTCTCGGCGAAGGACGAGAACGGCAAACGCCTGCGTGGACCGGCGAAGGCGGTTGCCCGAAAGCGCGCCCTTACGGACCGGGCGCGGGCCGATCTCGCAGGTTGGAAGGCGGGGCAGGATCTGCCGGCGGCCGCGGAGTAAGCGGCGTTCTGTTCCGTAGGATGAACAGCGGATTGTCATTCCGGGACAGGGCGCAGCGCCGAGCCCGGACCCCAGAAAAACGACGGTGCGCGATCAGGCGCAATGGGCAACCGGGCCCTTCATTCTGAACCGTGAGCGGCAATGGATTTCGCTTTGCGTGGCCCTTCAGGTCGGGCCTTGCTTCGCGGCTCCGGAATGACGCCTGGGATCAGAACCCGCCCCGCCACAGGGCCCAGATCTTCCGCCAGCGGGGCACATCCACCTCCGAGTGGAAGGGATCGTAGTCGCGCCGTTCCATTTCCTTGAGATATGGCTCGACGAGTGCGAGAGGCCGGAAGGCCGGCTGCGCATTCGCCGGAATCGTGGCGCGCAAAGTCCGGGCCTGATCGAGATGCCGGCGTGCGACGGCACGCAGGTCGGCGAGTGCGGACTTGAGACCCGGCCCTCCCCGGCCCGTGACGATATCGTCACGCACGACGCCATGGCGGGAGAGGATATCGGCCGGAACGAAGACCTGGCCCTGCCGCGCGTGCCAGGGGAACGCCCGCAGCAGGCCCGTCACCGCATAGGCGACTCCCGCATGGCCCGCCGCATCCGCATGACCCGGATCGGAGCCGCCCATCAGGATGATGCTGGCGAGGCGGATGAGGCTGGATGAGGTTTCCCCGCAATAGCCCTCGAGGTCGTTCAATGACGGCATCGGATCGTCGTAGAGGTCGAAGATCCGCGCATCGATCAGGCTCACGAGAGCGGAGCGCGGCAGGCGGAACTTGACAATGGTGTCGTCGAGCGCCGCGGCGACCGGATTGGCACGCACGTCCCCCCGCGACTCGCCCTGAAGCGCGTCGCGCCACCATTGCAGGCGGATCTCCCCCAGCATGGCCTCGCGCACGGAATCGCGCACGCGGGCGATCTCGTGGTTGAAGGCATGAAGGGCGTGAAGGTGCGGGCGCTTGTCGGAGGGGGAAAACTGGCTCGCCCAGAAGCGATCGGGGTCGCCCTCTCGGACAAGGGCCTCGCAGTGGGAGTAGGCGAAGGTCAGGTCCTCGGATGCCATGTCACGGCACAGCGATCAGCGCCGCCGCAACCTTGCGGTTTTCGGCGAGGAGAATGTTGTAGGTTCGCGCAGCGGCACCGCTCTGCATCACGTCAAGTCCGATTCGCTCGTCGCGAAAGCGGAGACGCAGGCGCTCCGGAATTGCCGCCACGTCCAGCCCGGTGCCCAGCAACAGCAGGTCCGTCTCGTCCGCCTCGGCGAAAACCGGCGCCAGCGCTTCCTCCGTGATGTCAGCGACCGAAGCGACCGGCCAGGCGCGAATACCCGACGGCAGGATGAGGATTGAGCCGCGATGGGACATGTCCGCGAAGCGGAAGCCGCCATTGCCGTAGGCGTCGATGGGATGACGCCCCGGCACGAAGCCGTCATGGATGCGGCCGTCGCTCATGCTGCTCACTCCGCCGGAGCGACCTTGCCTTCCGGGGCTTTCACCGCTTCGGTGCTGCGAAGGCCGATATAGATCAGCATCGGGGATGAAATGAAGATCGCGGAATAGGTACAGACCACGACGCCGTAGAGCATGACCTGGGCAAAGCCCTCGATGGCACGGCCGCCGAAGATGACGAGCGCGACCAGGGACAGCGCCGTGGTTGTCGCTGTCATCACCGTGCGCGACATGGTCGTATTGATCGACAGATTCAGCAGCTCGGTCACCGGCATCGCCTTGTAGCGGCGCATCAGTTCACGTGTGCGGTCGAACACGACCACCGTCTCGTTCAGCGAATAGCCGACAATGGTCAGAATGGCGGCGATCGAGGTCATGTTGAACTCGTGCCGGGTGATGACGAAAAACCCGACGGTCAGCACGATGTCATGCAGGGTGCCGACGATCGCGCCGATGGCCAGTTCGCGCTCGAAGCGGAACCAGAGATAGAACAACACCGCGATGACCGAGAGGATGATGCCGATCGTTCCCGACTGCACCAGTTCGCCGGAGACGCGCGGCCCCACGGTTTCGACGCGACGGAACTCGTAATCGGCACTGAAGGTATCGCGGGCCTTCTGGACGACCGCGCTCTGTGCCGCCTCGCCGCCTTCCTGGATCGGAAAGCGCAACGAGACGCCGCCTGCCGTGCCGAACTCCTGAACCTCGACGTCGCCGAACCCGAAGCCCTGCGCGGACTGGCGGATCGTGGCCACATCGGCATGCCCGGATTTCGCCTGCAACTCCATGAGCGTTCCGCCCTTGAAGTCGATGCCGAAATTCAGGCCCATGGTCAGCAGCAGGACCACCGTCAGAAGCGACAGGGTCGCTGACAGCGGGAATGAGTAGCGCCGCAGGCGCATGAAGTTGAAATGGGCGCTTTCGGGCCAGATTCGAATAAGGCGCACGATACGAATTCCTTAGAAAGGAAGGGTTTTCGGACGCATCCTGTGATACCAGAGCGCAATCATCATGCGCGTCAGGGTTACGGCGGTGATGACCGTCGTCAGGATGCCGAGAATGAAGACCACCGCGAATCCGCGCACCGGTCCCGATCCGAGGAAGAACAGGATGACGGCGGCGATCGCCATGGTGCTGTTCGAGTCCACGATGGTTGCGAAGGCGCGCTCGAAACCGGCCTGGATCGCAGAGGGGATCGAGCGTCCCGCATGCGCCTCCTCGCGGATGCGTTCGTAGATCAGCACGTTCGAGTCCACGGCGGTGCCGATGGTGAGCACGATGCCGGCGATGCCGGGAAGCGTCAGCGTCGCCTCGAGCACCGACATGAGGCCGAAGATGAGGCCGACATGGACCAGAAGCGCGATGTTCGCAAAGAAGCCGAACACGCCGTAGGTGGCGAACATGAAGATCATGACCAGGATCGCCGCCACATAGGTGGCCTTCTTGCCCGCCTCGATCGAGTCCTGACCGAGGCCGGGACCCACGGTGCGTTCCTCGACGATGGTCAGCTTGGCCGGCAGGGCGCCGGCGCGCAGGAGAACGGCAAGATCCTGCGCCTGCTGCACCGTGAAGCGACCGGAAATCTGGCCCGACCCGCCGGTGATCGCCGTCTGGATGGTCGGCGCGGAAATGACCTCGTTGTCGAGGACGATGGCAAGCGCCCGGCCGACGTTCTCCGATGTCGCCTGCCCGAAGCGCTGCGCGCCGCGGATGTTGAAGCGGAAATTGACGATGGGTTCGTTGGTGCGGCTATCGAAGGCAGGCTGGGCGTCGACGAGATCGCCGCCCTCGACGATCACCCGGCGTTCGACGGGCACCTTCTGGCCGCCGGCGTCGCGCATGGGAAGCATGTCGACATCGGTGGCCCCCTGCTGCCCCAGCATCCGGAACTCGAGCTTGGCGGTGCGGCCCAGAAGCTCCTTGAGCCGCTGCGGGTCCTGGAGGCCGGGAACCTGGACGAGGACCCGGTCCGTCCCCTGCCGCTGAATGCTCGGCTCCGTCGTGCCGCCGAAATCGATGCGCTTGCGAATGACCTCGATGGATTGATCGACGGCCCGCCGCACCTTGTCGTTGATGCCCGCATCCGTATAGGTCAGCGTGATCAGGCCATCGGGTGTCGTGGCGATGTCGAGGTCCCGGTTGCCGCCCTGCCCCAGCACGGCGTTACCGATGGGCTGGGAGAGCTCGCGCAGGCGCGGCAGGATCTTGTCCCGTTCGGCTGCATCCGGCACGCGGATCTGCACGCCACGCTGGTTGAGCTGGATGCCGCCCTGCGGATTGACGCGCGCTTCGCGGAGCACGCGGCGGACATCGTCGCGGAGCTGGACGCTCTGGGTGCGCAGGAGATCCGGAACGTCCACTTCGAGGAGGACGTGGGAACCGCCCTGAAGGTCGAGGCCGAGTACGACGGCGCGGGACGGGATCAGCCACGACGGCACCCATCCCGGCAGGGAGCGCTGGAGCGCTTCGCGCTGCTCGCGGCCCATCAAGCTCGGAACGGCGAGAAGAAGGCCGATCAGGATGATTGCCACGGTGGCGATGATCTTCGACTTCGAGAAGCGCAACATCGTCAACTCAACCCTTTTTAGGAGAAGGCCTCGATCAGGCCTTGACCGGCTCGCCCTTGGTCCGGACTTCGGAGATATTGGCGCGCGCGATCTTCACCTTCACGCCGTCAGCGATCTCGACCTCGATGTCGGTCGTGTCCTCGAGAACCTTCGTCACCTTGCCGATGATGCCGCCGGAGGTCACCACCGTATCGCCACGGCGCACGTTCTTGATCATCTCCTGATGCTGACGCACCCGCCGCTGCTGCGGACGAATGATCAGGAACCACATAATGACGAAAATGAGGATGAAGGGGACGAGATTCGTGATCAGCGAAGTCATGTCTCCCCCAGAGGGGGCCCCTTGCGCGAAGGCGGGCGTAATGAACAAGCGGCTCTCCATGGAGTATGGCGCGTGGCGGACCGTATTGTCCTACCCGCGCCGGACAGGGTTGGAACGGGGCGGACTATACCCATCGACTTCACGAAATCAATGAAGTTGCGGGGATTTCCCGGGTACACCTCCATGGACGATCCCCGGCTTCCGCGATAAGCAGGCCTTTTATCTGCCGGAAGCTCCATGTCCAAGCCTCTTTCCGACAACCCGTCCTCGGTTTCGCCTGCCACGCCTCCCGAAGCGATGGACCTGCTGCGCCGCATCGCCGATGCCCTCGATCGGCTGTCGCCCGCCGCCCGCGTTCACGCAGATTTTACGGCGGCGGACGCCTTCGTCTGGCAGGCGGCAACCCGGCGGCTCGCTCCGGTCCCGAAGGTCAACCGGGTCGAGATGAGCCTTCTTCGCGGCATCGACCGGGTCAGGGACATGCTGGCCGAGAACACCCGACGCTTTGCCCTTGGGCTTCCCGCCAACAACGCCCTGCTCTGGGGTGCCCGCGGCATGGGCAAATCCTCTCTGGTGAAGGCTGTCCATGCAGAGACCAATCACACCAGGGCGGCCGGTTCGCGCCCCTTGAAGCTCATCGAGATCCACCGCGAGGACATCGAGACCCTGCCGGACCTGATGGCGCTGCTCCGGGCAGATCCGCACCGCTTCGTGATCTTCTGTGACGACCTTTCCTTCGATTCCGACGACACGTCCTACAAGTCGCTCAAGGCGGTCCTGGAGGGCGGGATCGAGGGCAGGCCCGACAACGTGATCTTCTACGCGACCTCCAACCGGCGCCACCTCCTGCCGCGGGACATGATGGACAACGAGCGCTCCACCGCCATCAACCCGGGCGAAGCTATCGAGGAGAAAGTGTCCCTCTCCGACCGGTTCGGTCTCTGGCTCGGCTTCCACAAATGCAGCCAGGACGAGTATCTCGACATGGTCTTCGGCTATGTCGATCACCTCGGCCTCTCCGGCGACCGGGATGCGATCCGCGCCGAGGCCCTCGAATGGGCCACTACCCGCGGCGCCCGCTCCGGCCGCACGGCCTGGCAATACATTCAGGACCTGGCGGGACGGCTGGGGAAGGCGATCTAGACCGCAGCCCGTCCGTTCGGGACCCGCCGCTGTCCTTCCGGGGCGCCGCGGGCGATCCCGGACCGACGGCGGAGGAGGTCCGAAATCACGGGCGTTGCGAACGCCGTTCGTCCACAAAAGACAAAGGGACGGTGGCTGAGCTCCACCGTCCCCTCTTGGGATCAGCCTCGGGGTCCCGAAAGCCGATCGAAACTCGTGGAAGCGTCAGCCGCCGAGATGCTTGAGCGGGTCGACCGGCGTCGCACCCTTGCGGATCTCGAAATGAAGCTGGGGCGAGGTCACGTTGCCGGTCTGGCCGGAGGTGGCGATCACCTGTCCGCGCTTGACCTGCTCACCGCGCTTCACACTGAGCGAGCCATTGTGGGCGTAGGCGGACACGAAACCGTTTTCATGACGGATGAGGACAAGGTTGCCGTAGCCCTTCACCTCGCTGCCGGCATAGGTGACGGTTCCGGCTTCGGCGGCTTTGACAGGGGTTCCTTCCGGAACCGCGATGTTGATGCCCTCGTTGCCGCCATTGGCGCCGAAACCGGCGATGACTCGGCCACGGGCGGGCCAGCGGAAGTCGCCGGACGGGTCGGCGACGCTGGCGGTCTGCTCGGGCTCCTTGACCGGCTCCTTCTTGGCGACGGGTTGCGGCACAGGGGCTGCCACAACCGGCGCGGCTGGCTGCGGGGCGGCCACCGGCTTCAGCGGCTGAGGCTCGGCGACTGCCGCGACCTTCTGAGGCTCCACGGGCCTTGGGGCGGAGACGAGCGGCTCCGAACCAGCGGTCGCGACCTTGACCGGAGCGACGGGCTCGGCTTTCGCAACGGCCATGCCGGGACGGACGCGCTTGGGCGCTTCGACCGGCTCGGTAGGCGTGGCTGCGGCCTTCTTGTTCTCCACGAGACGGAACTTCGGCGGAGGCGCGGACGGAGCGGCCATGGGGGCCGAATGGGCAGGGGCGGCCGAGGCGACCTGCGTTCCGGACGATGCGCCATAGACCGGGATCACGAGGCGCTGGCCGGGCTTCACCTGGCTCGGGCTCGACAGGCCGCTCGCCGCGAGGATCGCGTTCGCCGGCACGCCGTAGCGCTGGGAAATCGTGTTGAGATTGTCGTTGCCGCCGACCGTGATGGCTGTTCCGCCGGCCGCCGACCAGCCGCCAGCTCCGCCCGGCGTGATGCGCGTCGGCGCCGAAGCGACCTGGGACGGGGACAGGGGCTGGGAGTGGACCGGAGGCAGCGCCTGCGACTGAACCGAGGGCGTCGGCACCGCAGATGCCATCTGCTGCGGCTGGGCCGGGGCGGCCGCTGCGGTTGCATTGCCTTCGAACCGCTCGCTCGTCGCGAAGGGATTCGAGAACGGGTTGTCCGCGAACCGCACCGTGTCCGAACTACAGGCCGCCGCTGCACTGCCGATCACGCTCACAAGAGCGATCCGCGAAATCGCGACCCAATGCCCAGAACTCCTACGCTGCCGCATAACTCAACCCCAACCGACGCAACTCGATGGGGCATTAAAACCCTATTGAGGTTAAGCAACCGTTTCCGGTCCGAATTTTGTCGTAACCGTAAGCAAAAAATTTCTGCCGGCGTCAGAGCGTTTCTGCGACGCCCCGCACCAGGGGCGAGAGGCGCAGCGTCGCCCCGAGTTCCTGCTGCAGCTCGCCCTCCTCGTTCCGCTCGACGGAGACGAGCCGCGGCAGACCATCGATCGCGAGCGCGCCGACGAGTCGTCCACCGGGAGCGAGAAGCCCCGTGACGGCCTCGGGAATCTGCGGGACCGCGCCGTTCAGGAGGATGCGGTCGAAGCGCTCGCGCGGACGAAGGCCGAGCCCGTCTCCGACCTCCATCCGGACCTTGCCGGCTTCAACGATCTTCAAGTGCTGGCGGGCGCTCTCGGCGAGCGTGTTGAAGCGCTCGATGGTGGAGACTTCGGCACCGAGGCGCGCGAGAAGCGCCGTCACATAGCCCGTGCCCGTTCCGACTTCGAAGACGCGCTGTCCGGGTCCGACGCGCAAGGCCAGCAGCATGGCCGCGACCGTGCGCGGTCCGGTCATGGTCTGTCCGCACGGAAGCGGCAAGGCGACATCGGTGCGGGCGAGATCCGTGAAACGGCGCGGCGCGAAGACCTCTCGCGGCACCAGTTCCATGGCGCGCAAAAGCGCCGTGTCGCGGATGCCCCGGGCCCGGAGCGACAGGATGAACGAGGCGACACCGACCGCCTGCTCCTCGGCGGCACGTTCCGCCTCCCCGCCCAAGGGCAGGTCGAACTGAGCTTGTCGGGGAGGAGTGTCTTTCATCGCGTCGCAGACATCCTCACTCGAAGGCCTGGGCGTAGCGTGTCAGGCTCGGCTCGTCCGTCATGTCGAGGCGCAGCGGCGTGACGGCGATGCGGCGGTTCGCGATGGCCCAGAGATCCGTGCCGTTGCCGGGCGTGAACGGCTTCCGCTCGAAAGCGATCCAGTAATAGGGATTGCCGCGCCCGTCCTCGCGCTCGTCGAGGCGCAGGAGTTCCTGCGTCCGCTGGCCCTGGTTGCAGATCGCCGCGCCCTCGACCTCCTCCGGCTCGCAGCTCGGAAAGTTGACGTTGATGAGGATGCCCCTGTCGATCCCGACATCGAGGATCTTGCGGACGACCTTCGGTCCGTGATGCTCTGCGCAATGCCACTTGAGGTCGTGGCGGCGGCCTGCGCCATACGCCTGGGAGAGCGCAATCGAGGGGACGCCCAGAATTGTCCCCTCGATCGCCCCCGCGACGGTGCCGGAATAGGACACGTCCTCGGCGACGTTCTGGCCGCGATTGACGCCCGAGAGCACCAGATCCGGCCTCCGCTCCCGCATCAGGTGGCGGATGCCCATGATCACGCAATCGGTCGGCGTGCCCTTGACCGCGTACTGGCGGTCGCCGACCTCGCGCAGACGCAGCGGATCGTTCAGGGACAGGGAATGGGCGACGCCGCTCTGGTCGGTTTCCGGCGCGACGATCCACACATCGTCCGACAGGGCCCGGGCGATCGTCTCCAGGACCCTGAGGCCCGGCGCGTGGATGCCATCGTCGTTGGTGCAGAGGATACGCATGTCAGCCCTGTTTCTCGAGACGGGAGAGTCCACCCAGATAGGGCTGCAGCGCCGACGGAATTGTGACGCTGCCGTCCTCGTTCTGGTAGTTCTCCAGCACGGCGACGAGCGTGCGCCCGACGGCGAGGCCCGAGCCGTTGAGGGTATGCACGAAACGCGGTCCCTTCCCGTCCGCCGGGCGGTATCGTGCATTCATCCGCCGCGCCTGGAAATCCGTGCACACCGAGCAGGACGAGATCTCGCGATACATTCCCTGCCCCGGCAGCCAGACCTCGATGTCGTAGGTCTTGGCCGAGGCAAAGCCCATGTCGCCGGTGCACAGGGTCATGGTGCGGAACGGCAGATCGAGTTTCTTCAGGACATTCTCGGCGCTGGTGAGCATGCGCTCATGCTCATCGGCCGAGGTCTCCGGAGCGGTGATCGAGACGAGCTCGCATTTCACGAACTGGTGCTGGCGGATCATGCCGCGCGTATCGCGACCGGCGGAACCGGCCTCGGCACGGAAGCTGGGCGTCAGCGCCGTGAAGCGCAGGGGAAGCTCCTCCTCCGCGAGGATCTGCTCGCGCACCAGATTGGTAAGCGACACCTCGGCGGTCGGAATGAGGCCGTAGCGCGCGTCCTTGATGGCCTTCCGAAGCGCGTCGTGTGTCGTCGATCCTTCCAGCGCCGACGACACAAGCTCCTCGAGGGACGAGCCGGGAAGGGCCCAGAACTGGTCCTCCTCGAATTTCGGCAGTTGCGCGGTGCCGAACATGGTCTCGTCGCGGACGAGCAGCGGCGGGTTGATCTCGGTATAGCCATGCTCGGTGGTATGAAGGTCGACCATGAACTGGCCGAGGGCCCGCTCCAGCCGGGCAAGGCCGCCTTTGAGCACCACGAAACGCGAGCCCGAAAGTTTGGCAGCCGCCTCGAAATCCATGAGGCCGAGGGCCTCGCCGATCTCGAAATGCTGCTTCGCGGCGGCCAGGTTCCTGGGATTGCCGAAACGGTGGCGCTCCACGTTGCCGGTCTCGTCCGCTCCGACCGGGACCTCGTCCTTCGGAATATTGGGAATGGCGGACAGGGCATCGAACAGGGCCTTCTCGGCCTCGCGCTGCTCGTGTTCGAGCGTGGGAATGCTCTCCTTCAGCCGCGCGACCTCGGCCATCAGCTCCTGGGCGCGGGCCTCGTCCTTCTTGGCCTTGGCCTGGCCGATCTCCTTCGAGAACCCATTGCGGCTCTCCATGGCGGCCTGGAGCGCGGAGACGGTGCTCTTGCGACGGTCGTCGAGGGCGATGAGGGACGCGGACAAGGGCTCCATGCCCCGGTTCAGGAGGCCTTTGTCGAATGCCGCGGGATTGTCGCGGATGGAGCGAATGTCATGCATGGGACCGACCGTGATGCGAGACGCGGCCCCGTCCTTGCAACACGGCCGCCCCCTTCAGGATGCCAAGGTTGGCGGCCGACGGTGAAGGACTTCTCTTCCTATCCGGCTGCCGCGCGCGCGGCCTCGGCTTCCGCACGCTTCCTCTCCACCATACGGACGGAGAGAATGGACGCCTCGTAAAGAAGCAAGGTGGGGACCGCAAGGGCGAACTGGCTGATCACGTCCGGCGGGGTCAGAACGGCGGCGAGAATGAACACCACGACGACCGCATAGCGGCGCTTGCTCTTGAGAAACGCCGAATCGATGATCCCGGCCCGGGCCAGCAGGGTCAGGACGACAGGAAGCTGGAAGCAGATCCCGAAGGCGAAGATCAGCGTCATGATGAGCGAGAGGTATTCGCTCACCTTGGGCAGGAACTCGATGCCTGGGGACGAGTCGGTGGCGAGCTGCTGCATGCCTACGGAGAAGCGCATGAGCAGCGGCATCGCAATGAAGTAGACCACCGCGGCGCCGATGGTGAAGAGAACCGGAGTCGCGAACAGGTAGGGCACGAAGGCCCGGCGCTCGTTCTTGTAGAGTCCCGGCGCGACGAACTTGTAGATCTGCATGGCGATGATCGGGAAGGCGAGAAAGCCCGCCCCGAAGGCCGCGACCTGGATCTGGGTGAAGAGGTATTCGAGGCCGTGGGTATAGACGAGATGCGCCTTCTCGGGCGATCCGACGGCGACGACATAGGGCCAGACCAGGGCATTGTAGATGTACTTCGCCCCGGCAAAACAGACGAAGAACATCAGGACGAAGGCTACGAGCGCCTTGATGAGGCGGGAGCGCAACTCGGTCAGATGCTCGATCAGAGGCGCGCGCGACGCCTCGACCTCATCCTCGGGGACATTCGTCATTCGGATTTCGCGTCAGGTTTGTCTGTCGCTGGCGCGGCCGGAAGGGCCGCAGGCGGCGCGGACGCTACCTTGACCTCGGCTTCATGCTTCAGGACGGTGGCAATGGATTCCGCTGGATCGACGATCGGCGGAACGGAGGAAATCGGCAGCGCGACCAGCGGGTCGACGGGAGCCGGGGGATTGGCCTCGCCCCGCGCCTGGGCGGTCGCCGCGGACACAGCCTCGGTCGGGCTTTTCTCCGAGACGACCGGCGTCTCGATGGCGCCTTTCAACTCGTCCCGGATGGTTTGCATCGGATTGAAACCTGTATTCATGGACGAGACGGTATCGTTCAAGCCCTGGAGTTGGCGCTTGGCGTCGTCCAGCTCCGCTTCGCGCATGGCCTCCTGGAACTGGCCCTGGAACTCCGCCGCCATCCGGCGAAGCCTGCCCGTAACCTGTCCAACCGTCCGCAACGCCTTGGGCAGGTCCTTCGGACCGATGACGATCAGCGCCACGGCGCCGATGACCATCACCTCACCCCAGCTCATGTCAAACATGGCGGTCCCAACCCTGCCTAGAACGCTACTCTGACTTCAAAACCGTAAAGCTTCGAGGGTGACCCCCGGACGGCAATCAGCCAACCTTGTTGGGTGTGGTCGCCGTCGTCGTCGTGGTCGCCTGATGATCGATGGTCCGGACGGGCTCGTTCGGCTCCACGGGCTTTGCGGCGGTATCGTCCTCCGCCATTCCCTTCTTGAAGGCTTTGATGCCCTTCGCCACGTCGCCCATCATGTCGGAAATCTTGCCGCGCCCGAACAACAGGACAACGATCAGACCCACAACGATCCAATGCCAGATACTCGCGCCACCCATGGCAATCCTCCTGCGCCTCCCAAGGGCGCGGTCACTCAACTGAAACGTGCCGCCAACCTAGGGATCTGAGGCGGCGAAAACAAGGACATCCTTCGGATCGATCTCGATTCCCACATCCTGTCCTTCCCTAGCGGAGATCGGATCGTGAATGCGAGCCTGAAACGGCCGGTCGACGCCCTGGACGTCGATGTGGACCATCTCGACCTCGCCAAGGAATCGGCGCGACACCACCCGGCCCGGCAGGCAGCAGCCGGAGGGCCGGAGGCGCAATCCCTGGGGCCGCACACAGACGACGGCGGGGCCGTCGGGAAGATGCTGCGCCGGAAAGATTCCGACCGGACAGGATGCCTGTCCTCCTCTTACCACGCCGCGGACCTCGTTGAAATCGCAGAAGAAGCGTGCGGCAAAAAGGCTGACGGGGTGCTTGTAGATCTCTTCCGAGGTCCCCTCCTGGATCACCGTGCCCGCCTGCATCAGGACGATCCGGTCGGCGATGCGCATGGCCTCCTCCGGATCGTGGGTCACGACGATGGTGGTCGCCCCCGTCTCCCGGAGAATCGCAACCGTCTCGTCCCGTATCGCATCGCGCATGCGGCGGTCCAGGTTGGAGAAGGGCTCGTCCATGAGAAGAACCCCGGGGCGCGGAGCGATGGACCGGGCCAGGGCCACCCGCTGCTGCTCGCCGCCGGAAAGCGTGTGCGGAAACTCGTCCGCGTAGTGGTCGAGCCCGACCCTCGAAAGCGCCCGGCGCGCCGCGACGCCAGCTTCCGAAGCGGACAGATCCTTCAGGCCGAACATGACGTTCTGAAGTACAGTCATGTGCGGGAAGAGGGCATAATCCTGGAACATCAGGCCGATCCCGCGCCGCTCCGGCTCCACATAGGCGCCGGGACCGCTGACCTCGAGGCCGTCCATGAGCACACGCCCGACCGTCGGCGTCTCGACACCGGCAGCGATGCGCAGGAGGGTCGTCTTGCCGCATCCGGAATGGCCGAGAAGGCAGACGAGCTCGCCCGGCTCGACAACGAGCGAGACCCCGTCGAGGACGCGCATGTTGCCATAGGTCTGCCCGACTTTGTCGAACGTCAGCTGGGCTGGGATGGAGGCGCCCGCCGTTCCCCGCTGTCCCCACAGGGGAAGCCGGAAACGATCCCGGACGTGCGACCGCTTGTCCGTCATTCCGCGCCGGTCCCGCCCTCGTCGATGTCGAGCGGCTGGAAGAGGTCATCATGGTCGAGGGGGTCCTCGTCCTCGCGCAGGGCCTGATCGTCAGAGGGCACGGGCACAGCGAGATCCGGCGGCACCCTGCCCTCCAGAAAGCCTGCGCCCTTGAGCTCCTCGAGGCCCGGCAGGTCCTCGATGGCATCGAGGCCGAAATGCTCGAGAAAATGCGGCGTGGTGCCATAGGTCACCGGCCTCCCCGGCGCCTTGCGGCGGCCGCGCAGGCGGATCCAGCCGGTTTCAAGCAAGGTGTCGAGCGTGCCCTTGGACGTGGCGACGCCGCGGATTTCCTCGATCTCCGCGCGGGTCACAGGCTGGTGATAGGCGACGATCGCCAGGGTCTCCATCGCCGCGCGGGACAGCTTGCGCTGCTCGACCACGTCGCGCGCCAGGACGAATGAGAGATCGCTCGCGGTGCGGAAGGCGAAGCCGCCGGCCACGCGGACGAGATTGACGCCGCGACCGGCATAAAGGCCCATCAGGTCCTCGAGAATGGCGCCGACATCCGCCCCTTCCGGGAGGCGGCCAGTCAGATCGTCGGCGCTCAGGGGTGTCGCGGAGGCGAAGAGGAGCGCCTCGGCGATCCGCGTCGCCTCGTAGTGATCGGGCACCTGCGGAACGTCGGCCTCCGCGCCCACGGAGGTCTCGTCGACAGTATCTTCGGTGGCTTCCATGTCAGGCTCCTGCCTCCGCCGGATCCGCGACCGGCTTGACCCAGACGGGCGCGAACGCCTCGTCCTGCCGGATCGTGAGCTTGCCCTCGCGCACCATTTCGAGGGTCGCGGACAATGCCGAGGCCATCACGGTCGGGCGCATGGACGGCTCGACCATGTATTGCATCAGATAGGTATCGAGGGTCGTCCAGTCGCTCAGATGACCCACGAGCCGCTCCAGGGCCTCGCGGGCGTCGAGCAGGGACCAGACATTGCGCTTGTGCAGGGAGACCCGGGTATTGAGCTGGATCTGGCGCTGCCGCGCATAGGCCTTGAGCAGGTCGTAGAGGCTCGCCTCGTAACGTGCGTCGCGCCGGATCACGACCGGCTCCGGCGCGCCGCGGGCGAACACGTCGCGACCGAGCCAGTCGCGCTCGCCCAGCCTCTTGGCCGCCTCGCGGATCGCCTCCAGGCGGCGCAGGCGCAGCGCCAGGGCCGTGGCGAGATCCTCGGCGCTCGGCTCTTCGCCCTTGGGAGGCTCGGGAAGCAGCAGGCGGGACTTGAGATAGGCGAGCCAGGCCGCCATGACCAGGTAATCCGCCGCAAGTTCCAGCCGCGTGCGGCGCGCCTCCTCGATGAAGGCGATGTATTGCTCGGCCAGCGCCAGGATCGAAATCTTGTGAAGGTCGACCTTCTGCCGGCGGGCCAGCTCGAGCAGGAGGTCGAGGGGTCCTTCGAAACCGTCCACGTCGACGTGCAGGGCGGGCTCGCTCTCGGCCCGCTCCACGGAAGCGACGTCTTCGAAGTATAAGGCTTCAGACATCAAGAGAACTCAACTCGCCGATTCGCAGCATCGGTCGCTTAGGCGACCATCGCAAGGGCGGCGTCAAGCCTTGCGCGGGCATCCACAGGATCGAAAGGCTCCGCCTCGTGGCGGATGCGCTGAAGGGCCGCGTCCGCCCGGCGCCGGGCGTCGCCTTCGAGCAGGGGCGCGCCTTCGGCGACAGCACTCATTTCCTCCATCCTGCCGTTGCAGTGCAGAGCCATGTCGCATCCGGCAGCGAAAGCGGCCTCCGTCCTCTCCCGATAGGACCCGGTGAGGGCCTGCATCGACAGGTCGTCGGTCATCACGAGGCCGTCATAGCCGAGATGGCCGCGGATCACCTCCGACATGATGGTGGGTGACGTCGTGGCGGGGTTTTCGGGGTCGAGGGCGGCATAGACCACATGGGCGGTCATGGCGAGCGGCATGTCGGAGAGCATGCGGAAGGGCGCGAAATCGTGCCGCTCCAGTTCGGCACGGGATGTTTCCACCACCGGCAGGGCCAGGTGGCTGTCGCTGCCGGCCCGGCCATGGCCCGGCATATGCTTGATCACGGGCAGGACGCTGCCGGCCAGAAGCCCTTCCGCCGCCGCGCGGCCGAGAACGGCCACCTGCTCGGGGGATCGGCCATAGGCGCGGTCGCCGATGACGTCATGAGCTCCCGGCGTCGGCACGTCCAGCACGGGAAGGCAATCGACCGTGATCCCCACCGCGCGGAGATCGTGTGCGATCAGCCGTGCGCCGAGGCGGGTGATCTCGCGCCGGACCAGGGGATCGTTGGCATGGACCTGGCCGTAGGCCCGGCCGGCCGGATATCTCGGCCAGTGCGGCGGCCCCAGCCGCTGCACCCGTCCGCCCTCCTGGTCGACCAGGATCGGCGCGTCTGCCCGTCCGACCGTGTCCCTGAGCGCGTCGCAAAGGGCCCTCACCTGCTCCGGGCTCTCGACATTGCGCTTGAACAGGATGAAGCCCCAGGGTGCGGCCGCCCTGAAAAAGGCGGCCTCGTCGGGGGTCAGGGTTGCACCGGAACAGCCGGCGATAAGGGCGCGGGTCATCATCCCCGCGCCTTAAGTCCCCTGCAGGGCAGGGTCAAGAACATCCGCCCGGATCGCCCGGCCGCATGCGAAAGGGCCTGTTAGTTCTTCGCCACGAAGCACTGGCCGCCCTGGCCCTGAAGCTTCGAGCACAGGGTCGAGGCATCGTCCCGCGACATGGGTCCGACCCGTACGCGGAAGATGGTGTTGCCGTTGACCTCCGCCTTGCGGATCAGGGCAGGCTGGCCGTCGAGATCCGGAAATTTCTTCTGGAACCCGGCCAGCGCCTTCTGCGCACCGGCCTCGGACGTGGCGAGGCCGAGCTGGACGGCGAATCCGCCGACCGAGGCCGTCTCGGCCGGGGTTGCCGCGGCGGGGGCGACAGGGGTCGGCTGGGCCGAGGCGACACGCTGGGGCTTCTGTTGCGAGGCAGCCTCGCTCGGCGTCTCGGCCACGGGAGCCGGCTTGGGAGGCGTCGCGGTCGAAGGCGTTGAAGCGGCGGGCTTCGGCTGGGCCATGGGCGCGGGCTGCGGCTGTGCCGCGGCGGGCATGGTCATGGCCGGCGGGGCGGCGGCGACCGTGGTCGGCTTGGCGGCGTCTTCCGGCTGCGCCACGGTTCCGTCCGGACGGATCGTCACGGTACGGACCTTGCGGGGCTCGCCGAGATTGAGGCCGTTCGCAGGCGGAGCGCCCGCCGTCGCGCCGGTTGCCTCCGCGTTCATGCGCACAGCCTGCTTGACGTCGACCGGCTGCTCGGCCCGGTTCACGACCTTCGTCTCGGCATTCTGGTTGGAACGCTCGTAGATCTGCTTGTTCTGATTGGGAATTTCCACGCCGCCGGGGTTCTGCGGCTGGACCTTGATCGGCTCGTTGGTCGCCTTGATCAGCGGCGGCTCGCCGGTGATCGCCGAGGACGAGCCACCCATGAAGAGCGCAGCGCCCCCGCCGAGGACGGCGGCACCCAGAACGGCGCCGATGGCGATGAGGCCCTTGCGCGAGCGCGGCCGCTCGGGCGCTCCGTAGTCGTCCATATGGCTTTCATAGCCCATGGCCTGCGGGTCGTTCTGCCCGTCATAGTAGTCCTGGCCGTAGACGTTGTCGTCATAGCCCGGAGTCTGCGTCTGGTAGCCATAGGGCTGCTCGGACGGCTGGGAGACGGGCTGCCCGTAATGGCGCGGATCGTAGGACGCCGCGTGCGGGGCGGCTGCGACCGGCTGCGGGGCGCGCGCGCCGCCGGGATGGGCCGCGAAGAAGTCGTCGGCCGGCGCGGGCGAGGCCGCGCGAGGCCGCTGCGGCGCCTCGTTCGCCAGAATAGACTGGAAGGGATCGTCCTGCCCGACGATGCGCGCCAGCTCCGCAAGCGGATCACTGCGTCCGCCGGAGGCGGGCTGGGGGGCGACGCTCTGCGCCTGGGCGATCTGCCGCTCGATCTCGTTCAGATCGACGGCAAAACGGGGCTTCATTGATTCGCTCATTGCGCCGGACCTCCGGGTAACGCGATGCGGACGCCCATCGCCCGCATCGGCACGACGTTAGGAAACCCGGCACATGCGTTCGGAAACGGTTGTCCCGCCTCGGAACGTCAACGCATCTCGTCGGGAGCCGTAACGCCCAGGATTGCAAGCCCCGCTGCCAGCACGCCCTTCAGGGCATGGACGAGAGCGAGCCTCGCTTGGGTTGAATCTTTATCAGTTTGATTAACAAAGCGTAATTGCGGCAAGTCTTTGCCTTTATTCCACAAGCTGTGGAAGGCACTGGCCAGATCATAGAGGTAAAATGCGACCCGGTGAGGCTCGTGCGCTTCGGCTGCCGCCTCGGCCATCCTGGGAAACTGCGCGATGCGATGGATCAGGTCCATCTCCGCTTCGTCCCGGAGCAGCGAAAGGTCGGCGCCGCCAAGCTGCCGCGGCGAAAAGTCACTGTCCGGGAATGCCTCCCGCGCCTGCCGGAATACCGAAGCGCAGCGGGCATGGGCGTACTGGACGTAGAAAACGGGGTTGTCCTTGGACTGCTCCACGACCTTCGCCAAGTCGAAATCGAGGGTCGCGTCGTTCTTGCGGAAGAGCATCATGAAGCGGACGGCGTCGCGGCCGACTTCATCCACCACATCACGCAGCGTCACGAAGTCCCCGGCCCGCTTGGACATTTTTACCGGCTCCCCACCGCGGAGCAGACGCACCAGCTGGCAGAGCTTCACGTCGAGATCGCCCTTGCCGGCGGTCACGGCTTTCACCGCAGCCTGCATGCGCTTGACGTAGCCGCCGTGATCGGCGCCCCAGACGTCGATCATCGAGGCGAAGCCGCGCTCGAATTTGGAGCGGTGGTAGGCAATGTCCGAAGCGAAATAGGTGAAGGAGCCGTCGGACTTCAGGAGCGGACGGTCGACCTCGTCGCCGAACTCGGTGGCCCGGAACAGAAGCTGTTCCCGGTCCTCCCAGTCCTCGTCCTTCTGGCCCTTCGGCGGCGGCAGGCGGCCCATATAGACGAGGCCCCGCGCCTGGAGGTCGGCGATGGTCCTGGCCACCTCCCCGCCATTGTCCTGCTGGAGCGTCCGCTCCGAGAAGAACACGTCATGACGGATGTTCAGCGCCGCCAGATCCTCCCGGATCATGTCCATCATCGCGTCGATCGACGCCTCCCGGACGAGGGAGAGCCACTCGGATTCAGGCCTGTCGAGAAGGCTGCGACCGTGCTCATGGGCAAGCTTTTCGCCCACGGGCTTCAGATAATCGCCCGGATAGAGTCCCTCCGGGATGGCGCCGATGTCCTCGCCCAAGGCTTCCCTATAGCGCAGGTAAGCCGACCGGGCGAGCACGTCGACCTGCGCGCCGGCGTCGTTGATGTAATATTCCCGCGTCACCTTGTGCCCGGCAAAGGCAAGCAGGGCGGCGAGGGCATCTCCGAACACGGCCCCGCGGCCATGGCCCACATGCATCGGACCCGTCGGATTGGCCGAGACATATTCCACGTTCACGGGAGTTGCCGCCCCCTGCCCGCTCCGGCCGAAGCTCCCGCCGTCGACGACGGCCGCACGCAGAACATCATAGAGGGCCTGCGGGAAGAGCTTGAGATTGATGAAGCCGGGCCCGGCCACGTCGACCTTCGCCACACGCGGATCGTTGCGCAGGTCGGCCGCGATGAGATCGGCCAGGGCGCGCGGGTTCATGCGCGCCTCCTTGGCCAGGACCATGGCGGCGTTGGTGGCGAGATCCCCGTGGGAAGGATCCCGCGGCGGCTCCACGACCACGCGGCTGGCGTCGAGGCCCGAGGGGATCTGATCCGCCCCGGCCAACCGGCCAAGCGCCTCCGCCACACGCTGCTCAAACAGTCCGAAGATATTCATGGTACTCTGTCTCGATCGGGCGAACGGCCCTTGGAAGCCCTGGCATGCCTGGAGCGTGACCCGCGAAAGCGGAAACCGGTTTCGCGTCCGATCGCTCCTTCTTTTCGAGCAAGTGCGCGATCGTGCCGCCGGTCCGGGCCGCCTCGGCGGATCGTGCGCTAGCGCAACTCGGGAGTTACGTCAAACAGGCGCCGGTGTTCGAGGATGGCGTAGCCGTCCGTCATTCCGGCAATATAGTCGGCGACGCGGCGGGCGAGACGGGGCTCGTCATCCCTGGAGACGCCCTCTCGCCACTCCTCGGGCATCGTCTCCGGCTCGGCCTTGAAGCGCCGGAACAGGTCCCGGAGGATATCGTCGGCCTTCCGCCTGACGCTCATGACATCCGGATGGCGGTACATGTGAGCGTAGAGGAATTTCTTCACCGCCGCGTCCGCTTCCCGCATTTCCTTCGAGAAGCAGATGACCGGCTCGGGCGCCCGCCGGATGTCGTCCGCGCTCCTCGGATCGAGGGTTTCCAGCCGGCGCTCGCCTTCCCGCACCACGTCCTCGACGAATCGGGTGATGACCCGCCGGGTCAATTCATGGATGCGCCGGGAGAGTTCGAGGCCCGGATAGCGATCATCGATCTCGCGCAGGATGCCGTCGAGGAAAGGCACCTCCCTTAACTGCTCGATCTGGAAAAGCCCGGCTCTCAGGCCGTCGTCGATGTCGTGGGAATCGTAGGCGATGTCATCCGCGATCGCGGCGGACTGGGCCTCGCCGCCGGCATGGGTCGCCAGTTCCAGGTCCTGGACCGCATTGTATTCGAGAATGGCGAGCGGAACCCCTCGCGCCGCATAGCGGAGCGTCGGCCGGCCATCGGCGTCGATCAGAGGACCGTTATGTTTCACCAGTCCCTCGAGGGTCTCCCATGCGAGGTTGAGGCCGTCATAGGCCGCATAGCGCCGCTCGAGACGGGTGACGATCCGCAGGGCCTGGGCGTTGTGGTCGAAACCGCCGAAACCGGCCATGCACTCCTCGAGCACGTCTTCGCCCGTATGGCCGAAGGGAGTATGGCCGAGGTCGTGGGAGAGGGCCAGGGCCTCCGCGAGGTCCTCGTCGAGCCCGAGGGAGCGGGCAATGGCACGGGCGATCTGGCTGACCTCGATGGTATGCGTCAGGCGCGTCCGGTAGTGGTCGCCCTCATGGTAGACGAAGACCTGCGTCTTGTGCTTCAGGCGCCGGAAGGCGGTGGAATGGATGATCCGGTCCCGGTCGCGCTGGAATTCGCTGCGTGTCGGGGAAATGGCCTCAGGATAGAGCCGCCCGCGGCTCGCCCGCGGATCGCAGGCATAGGGCGCTTGCCATCTCTCGCCAAAGGGCCGCACGCGTCTTCCCCGGGTTGAAGCCTTGTCAGCGGGCACTTACCTTGCTCTTAAGACATTGTCCAAGGTTACGTTCTGACGGACTGGATCCACGAATGGCCGAGATCACCCTTACTTCCCGCGCAGCGCAACGCATCAACGAAATCATGGCTGCCGAGCCCTCCGGCTCGATGCTGAGAATCAGCGTCAACGGAGGCGGCTGTTCCGGGTTCCAGTACGCTTTCGACGTCGAGCGCCAGCGCCAGGACGATGATCTGCTCGTTGAGCGCGACGGGGCCGCCGTTCTCGTCGACCAGGTCTCGATCCAGTACATGGATGGTTCAGTCATCGATTTCGTGGACGACCTCATTGGCCAGTCCTTCAAGATCGAGAACCCCCATGCCACCGCCTCCTGCGGCTGCGGCACATCGTTTTCGCTCTAGGAGAGGCCTGCCCAGTACATTTCCCTTGCCTGCCCGAAGTCCTTCGGCTCAGGGTTAAGGCGGATTCAGGGATCATCATGAGCTTTTCCTATCGTTCCGGCCTCTGTGCCTTGGCACTTGCGACCGGCGCCGCCGGACTCCAGCTGGAGCCGGCTTTCCTGCGCGACATGGTGGCCGAGGCGCCCGGCTTTCGCATTTCCGTGGATGCCGTTCGGGCACCGCTCTGGAGTGCCGCCTTCGCCGAGACGGCCGATACGTTCAGCCTGGAGAACGTGCAGGTTGCCTTCGGCTCGGCGACCTATCTGGCGAAGACCATTCAATTCTCCGGCGTGACGACGCCCCGCGCCGAGATAGAGGCGCTCTTTGCCACGTCATCGAGCGAGCCCGTCGCCGTCCGTCTCGCCCGTATCGATGCCGCGCAGGTTTCAATTCCGGATTTGAGGGTGCAGCAGAAGCTGGGCTCGAAGACGGAGACGATCACCTACAAGAATATCGTACTCCGCAATGTCCGACAGGGTCGTATTGCCGAGGCGGTCGCCAGCGCGGCCGGGGCCGAGATCGCGGAGGGAGAGGACCGGACGGTGTTCAGCTATGGCCGTCTGACCGTCAGCGACATCGACGCCCCGGCCTTTGCCTATCTCTACGAGACAAAGGCGGGCGCCTCTACCGGCCCGCTGACGAAGATCTACGGGGCCTTCTCCATCGATGACATCGACCTGGTGGATGGCCGAAACCGTACGAATGCCAGGATTGCCCGGCTGAGCGGTCGCGATTTCATGGCTCGCCCCACCAGGGAGTCCTGGGCCGGCTCGATGACCGTGTTTTCCGAGCTGGCGGACAAGGAAGACCTCTCCGAGGCCGAACAGAAGCGTCTTCTCTCCACAGCGGCCGATGTCCTGAGTGCCATCGATATCGGCTTCATGGAAGCGACGGGGATCGAGATCCGGGCACGCCCTGAGAATGGGAAGGATGAGGCCGTCTCCCGCATCGGACGCATGGCCTATACGAGCGCGAAGGGAACCGAGCCTTCCGATGCCCGCATCGAGGGATTCGACGTCCGGCAGGACGACGGTCGCATCGGCATCGAGACGATTGCCTTCACGGGCTTCTCTTTCGCCGCGACGTTCGAGGGTCTCAAGAATCTCGAAAGCAGGTCGCTGAAGGATCTCGACGCCGGCACGCTCCGGAGTCTCGCTCCCACGATCGGAACGATGCGGATGTCGGGCATCGAGATCGACATGCCGAACAAGGCCGGCAAGTCTGTCGGCCCCGAGCGGATCAAGGCGAGCCTCAAGGGCTTCGAGATGACCGCCGACCATCCGGTCAACGCGATCCCGACCAATCTCCGGATCGGCATCCAGAACTTCGCCATGCCGGTGCCGGAAAACAGCAGGGACGAAGGCCTCAGGAGCCTGGCCGATCTCGGCTACAAGGCCCTCGACATATCCATGCTCGTCTCCGCCGGCTGGAACGAGAGCGCGCAGGAACTGACCCTGAAGGAGATATCGCTCCAGGGCCGGGACATGGGCCGCGTCGCGCTGACCGGGACCCTCGGCGATGTCGGGAAGGATCTCTTCAACGCCGATACCGCCCTGGCCACGGTCGCGCTGATCGAAGCCAAGGCGAAAACGCTCCAGTTCACCCTGGAGAACGGCGGCCTCTTCGAGCGCTACCTCGACAAGACCGCGAAGGAGCAGAAGACGACGCCCGAATCCCTGCGCCGGACCTTCGCCGCCGGTGCTGCTGTCGTCGTGCCGTCCGTCCTCGGCAATTCGAGCCAGGCCAAGACCCTCAGCCAGGCCATTTCCCGCTTCATCGCCAAGCCCGGCCGCCTCGCCGTTGCGGCACGGGCGAAGGATCCGTCAGGTGTCGGAATTGCCGACATCGTCGCGGCACCGGATCCGTCAGCGGTGGTCGAAAAACTCGACATCACCGCTACCGCGGAATAGCGGGCCGCGCCGTCATCGTCGGGCGGGCGCTACGCGCTGCCCGGGAATGACAGAGGTAGGGCCCTGGCATGTCGGAGCCGTGAAGCGGGCCCTTTCGCCTAGGTCCGTACCCGCTCCGCTTCCGCCGCCTGCGCCTCCACCACCGCGATGGCGGTAAGGTTGACGATGCCGCGTGCGGTCACCGACGGCGTCAGGATATGCGCCGGCTTGGCGGGACCGATGAGAATCGGTCCGACCGGCAGGGAATCCGCCAGCATCTTCGTGAACTGGAACGCGATATTGGCTGAATCCAGATTCGGCATGATCAGAACATTCGCCTCGTCCTTCAGCCGCGAGCCAGGATAGACCCGCTCCCGGATCAGCGGCGACAACGCGGCGTCGGCCTGCATTTCACCATCGACCTCGAGATCGGGCGCCCGCTCGTTGATGAGCCTCAGCGCCTCGCGCATCTTGAGCGCGGAACGGGTATCGGCCGCCCCGAAATCCGCATGCGAGAGGAGCGCGATCTTCGGCTCGATGCCGAAACGGCGCACATGGCTCGCGCAGGCGATCGTCATGTCGGCGATTTCCTCCGCGTCCGGATTGTACTGAACGTGGGTGTCCGCGAGGAAGAACGCCCCCTTCGACGTGATGACCAGGGACAGGCCAGCCATCTCGTGGACGCCCGGGGCGAAACCGATGATGTCCTTGATGTGCTTGAGCCGGGACTGGAAGCGGCCCTCGAGCCCGCAGATCAGTGCATCGGCATCGCCGCGCCGTACCGCCAGCGCGCCGATCACGGTGGAGTTGGTGCGCACCAGGGTCTTCGCGGCGTCGGGCGTGATGCCCTTGCGGCCGGCTGCCTCCACATAGGTGGCCACGTAGTCCCGATAGCGCGGATCATCCTCGGGATTGACGAGGTCGAAATGGCGGCCGATTTCGAGCGAGAGGCCGAAACGCTTGATGCGCGTCTCGACGACGGTGGGGCGCCCGATCAGGATCGGCTTGGCGATACCTTCCTCGACGATGACCTGGACTGCCCGCAGCACACGCTCCGCCTCGCCTTCGGCATAGATCACCCGCTTGGGGTCCTGCCTTGCCTGGGAGAAGATCGGCTTCATGATGAAGCCGGAGCGGAAAACGAAGCGGGTAAGCGAATCCGCATAGGCCTCCAGATCCGCGAGCGGCCGGGTGGCCACGCCGCTCACCATGGCGGCCTTCGCCACCGCAGGTGCTATCCGCAGGATGAGGCGCGGGTCGAAGGGGCTCGGAATCAGGGATTTGGGTCCGAACGGATGCGCCTCGCCGCCATAGGCGCGAGCCACGACCTCGGACGGCGCCTCGCGGGCGAGGCCGGCAATCGCCTTGACGGCGGCGGCCTTCATGGCCTCGTTGATGGTGGTCGCCCCCACGTCGAGCGCGCCGCGGAAAATGTACGGGAAGCACAGGACGTTGTTGACCTGGTTCGGATAGTCCGACCGGCCGGTGCAGATCATCGCGTCGGGCCGCGCGGCCTCCGCCTCCTCCGGCATGATTTCCGGATAGGGATTCGCCAGCGCCATGATCAGCGGACGCGGTGCCATCTTGGCCAGCAGTTCCGGCTTAAGGACGCCGCCGGCCGAAAGGCCGAGAAAAATGTCCGCATCGACGATCACGTCGGCGAGGGTCCTGGCATCCGTCTTCTGCGCATAGGCCGATTTCCACCGGTCCATGAGCTTCTCGCGGCCCTCATAGGCGACGCCCTCGATATCCGTCACCCAGATGTTCTCGCGCCTGGCGCCGAGCGATACCAGGAGGTTGAGGCAGGCGAGCGCCGCGGCGCCCGCGCCGGACGTGACGATCTTCACCTCATCCAGGCGCTTGCCGGACAGTTCGAGGGCGTTGGTCACGGCGGCCGCGACGATGATGGCGGTCCCGTGCTGATCGTCGTGGAAGACGGGAATGTCCATGCGCTCGCGCAGGCGCTCCTCGACCTCGAAGCACTCCGGCGCCTTGATATCCTCGAGGTTGATGCCGCCGAAGGTCGGCTCGAGAGCAGCGATGACCTCGACGAGCCTGTCCACGTCCGTTTCCGCCACCTCGATGTCGAAGACGTCGATGCCCGAGAACTTCTTGAACAGGACCGCCTTGCCCTCCATCACCGGCTTCGAGGCCAGGGGACCGATATTGCCGAGACCGAGCACGGCGGTGCCGTTGGAAATGACGGCGACCAGATTCTGCCGGGAGGTGAGATTGGCGGCCTCCGAAGGATCGGCAGCGATGGCCTCGCAGGGGGCGGCGACGCCGGGCGAATAGGCGAGCGCCAGATCGCGCTGGTTGCCGAGGGGCTTGGTCGGCTGGATCTCGAGCTTTCCCGGACGCGGGTGGCGGTGATAGAACATCGCTCCCGATTTCAGATCCTGCGAGATGTTGTCAGCCATCCCCAACGCTCCTCACGCCAACGGGCGTCGTTTCAAGTCGGCGCACTTGTGCGCGCCTTGTTTCCCCTCGTCAACGCTCTTATCCGCCGGAACCCGTATCCTATGAGACTTCGTCATCGCCTCAAGAATTGGCGCAACCCGCACAACCAGACGAAGCTCCATCTCGCGCGGCTCGTGGAGCGGTACGGGTTCGAGATCGGCGAGTTCTCGTATGGTCGCCCGAAGGTCCGTTTCCCTGAATCGGGGAGGAAGCTGACCATCGGCCGCTACTGCTCCTTCGCCGACAAGGTCGAGATCCTGCTGGGCGGCAATCACCGCACCGACTGGGGCACGACCTACCCGTTCTCCGCACTTCGCGACCTGTGGCCCACCGCCCCTGACAGCGACGATTACCATACGTCCCGTGGCGACGTGACCATTGGGAACGATGTCTGGCTGGGTTCCGGCGCCATCATCCTTTCAGGCGTCACCATCGGCCATGGGGCGGTGATCGCCGCCCACGCGATGGTGACGAAGGACGTGCCGCCCTACGCCATCGTCGGCGGCAATCCGGCGCGGATCATCCGCTACCGCTTCGACGAGGCGACGATCCAGGGGCTGCTGGAAGCCGCCTGGTGGGAATTGCCGCGCGAGAGGATCGCCGTCCTGATCCCGCTTCTTCAAAGCGACCGGCTTCGGGAACTGATCGCCGCGGTCAAGGTCCTGCGGGCTCAATCGTCTTGATGGTCCGCCGTCCAAGGGCCTTCGCCTTGAGGGCGAGTGCGGGCTTCTCGACCCCGTACCAGGATAGGGCGGCCACGATGAGAGCCAGGGCAAGCGAGGGCACGAGCAGGAGGATGGCGGCCATCGTCGGGAACAGCGCGTGCAGTACCTGCTGGACCGGCCAGCCATAGAGATACGTGCCGTAGGAGAGGTCCGCCTCCGGCTCCCAGGAAAAGCGCGTCGCGACAGGCGCGAGCGCAAGCCAGATCACCCCATAGGCGGAGCCGAGGAAGAGCAACGTCTTGTAGAGAAACGTGCCCTGGGCGAGCAGCGTGGCGACGACGAGAACCAGAAGCACGACCCCGGACAGGCGGACCCGGTTGCGCCAGACGTAGAGAGCGCCGCCGAAAGCGAAGATCAGCGGCAGGCGCAAAGCCGTTTCGAGACCCTTGGGAGCATCCGGGCGGACAAGATCCAAACCGAGAAGCGCCACGGCCAGACCCGCAATCAGCGCGAGTGCGGCAGGCCGCCACCGGACCAGCCCGGCCAATCCCAAAGCCAGCACGCCAGCATAGCACAGGACCTCGTATTTGAGGGTCCAGACCGTACCCATGGGGAAGTGGAACGGGTTGCCTGCGAAGACCCCGGGCAATGCGATGTTGCTCTTGAAACTCGTTAGCGTCGCGCCGATGAAACGGCGCAATCCGTCGCTTTCCAGATAGTCCGTCAATGGCAGGCGGGTCATCGCCCCCCCGAGTAGGAGTGCGACCACGAGGGTCGCGACGATGAGGCCCGGCGCGATGCGCAAGCTGCGTGCGATCACGTAATCGCGCCAGCCGCGCCGGTCGAAGCTCATGGTGACGAGAAAGCCGGAAATGGCGAAGAAGCCGTTGACCGCATGCTCGCCGAGGGTGAAGCCCGTCCAGGCCATCAGAGGCTCGTCGGCGACCTCGCCGGTGGTGACGCTGAAGGCATGGGACACCACGACGGCCAGCGCCAGGAGCAACCGGATCAGGGTGAAATTGTTCTTGTCCTGCCCCATCGCCGTGGACAGGGTGGGCGCGTCGGTGAGAAAGACCGGCAATCTCATGACAGTCCCCTCATGACAGTCCCTCTTGGCGCAGGGCGCTCCGTCCCCGCATGAACGCGAGCGCGCCGGCAGCCGACCCGCCATAGCGCTCAACAAGACTGCGCCGGAAAGAGAGGCTCACGCCCAAAGTTTTCAAGGCATTGACTGCGAACATCGCGGGCGCCGGGTCGGGCAGCCCGTATTTGCGGCTCACATAGGCCCGCGACCAGGCCTGATGCCACCGCGACTTGAAGACGAGGCCGGGTTTCGGCCCGCTGGACCGCCCTCGCCCGTGGCGGACAAGCGCCCGCGGCACATAGACGAGCGCCGCGCCGGCATCGGCGATCCTCCGGCAGAGATCGTCGTCCTCATAGAACAGGAAGATCCTTTCGTCGAAGCCGCCGAGCATCAGGAAAAAATCGCGCCGCATGAGGAAGCAGGCGCCGGAGAAGAACGGCGCGCAGGCCTCCCCCTCGGGCAGGACGAGCTTTCCGCCGGGATTGGTGAGATTCTTCGCCAGAAGCGAGCGCGGCTGGAAGAAGACCCGCCCGCTCGGTTCCACGATCCGGGGAGCGAAAAGCGCCGCGTCCGGATACCGCCGCGCCGCGTCGACGAGAGCAGCCACGGCTCCCTCCCCGACCGTCACGTCGGGATTGACGATGAGCACGAACTCCGTCTCCGCGGCCCGCACGCCGGCATTGTTGGCGCGGCCATAGCCCTCGTTGCGGGCATTGCGAACGACCTGTGCGCCCTTCCCTTCCGCGATGGCAGTACTGGCATCCGTCGAAGCGTTATCGACGACGACGACCGGGACGCGCTCCGCCAGCAAGGCGTCGAGGCAATCGGGAAGCGCGTGGGCGCTGTCGAAAGCCACGACGATGGCGGTGACCACGGGCGTGTCCCCGTCGCGAGGGATCAGGCTCATTTCTCCTGGATGTTCAGCCGGATGTGCAGCTCGCGCAATTGCTTCGGCGTCGCCTCGGTCGGCGCACCGAGTAGAAGATCCTCGGCCTTCTGGTTCATGGGGAACAGCGTGATCTCGCGCAGGTTCTGCGCGCCGCAGAGCAGCATCACGACACGGTCGATGCCCGCCGCCATGCCCCCATGCGGCGGCGCACCGTACTGGAAGGCGTGATACATGCCGCCGAAGCGGTCCATGATCTCCTGTTCGCCGTAGCCGGCAATCTCGAAGGCCTTCACCATCCGCTCGGGCCGATGGTTACGGATGCTGCCGGAGGCCATCTCATAGCCGTTGCAGACCATGTCGTACTGGAGCGCGGTGATCCCGAGGATCCTGTCCTTGTCCGTGGGATCGAGCGCCATGAAGGCATCATGATCCATGTCGGCCATGGAGAACGGGTTATGCGAGAAATCGATCTTCTTCTCGTCCTCGTTCCACTCGTATTGCGGGAAGTCGGTGATCCAGGCGAAGGCGAACTGGTTCTTGTCGCCGATGCCCAGCTCGTCGCCGATGCGCACGCGCGCCTTGCCGGCGAGCGCCGCCGCCTTGTCCTCGGCGCCGGCTGAGAAGAACACCGCATCGCCTGCCTTGAGACCCGTCTTCTCGCGAATGACCGCCTGAGCCGCCTCGGGGATGAACTTGGCGATCGGCCCCTTGCCGGCGATCTGGCCGCCCTCTTCCTCGAACACGACGTAGCCGAGGCCGGGGGCGCCTTCGGAACGCGCCCAGTCATTGAGCTTGTCGAAGAACGAGCGCGGCTGCGATGCGGCGCCTGGCGCCGGAATCGCCCGCACCACGCCGCCCGACTTGATGACGTTCTTGAACGCGTTGAACGTCACGTCCTCGCGGGTGAAGACTTCCGAGACATCGGCGATCACGAGCGGATTGCGCAGGTCAGGCTTGTCCGAGCCATACTTGAGCATGGCTTCGAAGTAGGGAATGCGCGGGAACACGTCGGTGACCGGCTTGCCGTCCGCGAACTCCTTGAAGGTGTCGCGGATCACCGGCTCCATGGTGCGGAACACGTCTTCCTGCGTGACGAAGCTCATCTCCACGTCGAGCTGGTAGAACTCACCCGGCAGGCGGTCGGCGCGCGGGTCCTCGTCGCGGAAGCAGGGTGCGATCTGGAAGTACCGGTCGAAGCCGGAGATCATGATCAGCTGCTTGTACTGCTGCGGGGCCTGCGGCAGTGCATAGAAGTGGCCGGGATGGATGCGCGAGGGCACGAGGAAGTCGCGCGCTCCCTCCGGCGAGGACGCCGTCAGGATCGGCGTCGTGAACTCGAAGAAGCCGCTGTCCTTCATGCGCCGGCGAAGCGAGTCGATGATCGCGCCGCGCTTCATGATGTTGTGGTGGAGCTTCTCCCGGCGCAGGTCGAGATAGCGGTACTTGAGCCGGGTCTCCTCCGGATAGTCCTGATCGCCGAAGACCGGCATCGGAAGCTCGTCCGCAGGGCCGAGCACCTCCATCTCCGTGATGTAGACTTCGACCATGCCGGTCGGCAAATCGTGATTCTCGGTTCCGGCAGGCCGCTTGCGCACCTTGCCGTCCACCCGCACGACCCATTCCGACCGCACGGTCTCGGCCAACTTGAAGGCGGGAGAATCCGGATCCGCCACGCACTGCGTCATGCCGTAGTGGTCACGCAGGTCTATGAAGAGGACGCCTCCATGGTCGCGGATACGGTGAACCCAGCCGGATAGACGCGTCGTCTGGCCGACATCGGATTCGCGCAGAGCGCCGGCGGTATGGGAGCGATAACGGTGCATAGGGGCGGACATGGAGGCCTGCATCTGGGAGACGGTTCGGATCAAACGCGCACCATTCATGCGCGCCGGGGGATGTCAAGGCGGAACGGTCATTTCTCGCGGCCAAGTTCAGCCGCCGAACGCGGCGCAGGCAGATCCGCCCTGCCGGCGACAGGCCGCGGACGACGAGGACGAGCCCTCGCTCTTCTCTCCCGGCGAGAGAGGATCCGGGTGAGGGGCGGAGCCCTCTGGGCCCGCCCCTCACCCCGGTTCGCCCACGTGCACCCCCAGAGACCGGTGGACGGGTGGCGCCGCCGTCCCTACCTCTCCAAGCAGGAAAACGTATCGCGCCGCCTCTTCGGGGAGAGGCAGATTCGAGCTCCTCCAGATCCGAAATTCCGACCTTTCCGCCCTCGGCGATTCTTGCAGAACAAAGCATGAATCACCATATCCTGCTTATGATTCAGGCTCATATAACATCCCTGTTGAAGCCGGCCCGCAACAGCTCCGTCGAGGAGCGTGTCGAGGGGGCATGGCACGTCTATCCGATGGAAGGCGCGCTGGAGCTTCACTATACGGACCAGGCCGGCAACCCGAGCCGGCGCTGGATCATCGCGCGCGAGCTCAAGGTCGGCCCCGGCAAGACCCTTCTGGGCGGGATCGACATGGCCGATGATGGCTACCGGGGGTTCCGTGCCGACCGGATCGAGCGTCTGGTGGATGCGGAAACCGGCCTCGTGGTCGACCGCAACATCATCGACTGGCTGATCAAGCGCGCGGAACGCCAGGCCAAGGAGCGGAAGAAAATCCAAGGCTAGAGCGGAGCCGGAGAGGCTCTTCGCCGAAAAATGCTTTTGCCCCAAGACAAAGAGTCGCCGGATCGCCAAGCTTCGGCTAAAACGCCCTTATGGACTTGATTTCTACGACCGAAGCTCTCCGCCGGGCCTGCGCGCGCCTTGCCGCCCATCCGTTCGTCACCGTCGACACGGAATTCCTGCGCGAGACGACTTATTATCCCAAGCTTTGCCTGATCCAAGTGGCCGGTCCGGACCCTTCGGATGCCTGCCTCATCGACCCCCTCGCCCCGGACATGGACCTCGAGCCCTTCATGGCGCTGATGGCGGACCGGAAGGTGGTCAAGGTGTTCCACTCCGCCCGGCAGGACCTGGAAATCATCTGGAACCTCGGGCGCATCGTGCCCGAACCCCTCTTCGATACCCAGGTAGCCGCCATGGTCTGCGGCTATGGCGACTCGGTTTCGTACGAACAGCTTGCCAACGATCTGGCCAAGGCCCGCATCGACAAATCCTCCCGCTTCACGGACTGGTCGCGCCGCCCCCTGTCGGACGCACAGCTGACCTATGCCCTCTCCGACGTCACCCATCTCGTGAAGGTCTATGAAGCCCTGGAAGCGCAGCTGGAGAAGAACGGACGCCTCGCCTGGCTCGATGAGGAGATGGCGATCCTCTCCTCTCCGGAAACCTATCAGGCCGACCCGGAGAATGCCTGGAAGCGCCTGTCCGGGCGGCTGCGCAAGGCGAAGGAGATAGCGGTCCTCATGGAGGTCGCGGCCTGGCGCGAGCGGGAGGCACAGAACCGCGACGTGCCGCGCGGGCGCGTCCTGAAGGACGATGCCGTGATCGATATCGCCGTCTCAGGTCCCCGCAGCGTCGAGGCTCTGGGACGCCTGCGCACCATTCCGAACGGGTTCGAACGCTCCCGCACAGGAGCCGACATCCTCGAAGCGGTCGAGCGGGGCCTCGCCCGGGACCTCGCAGCCATACCGGTCCCGGAGCGCAGCCGCGGACGCGGCAATACCGGCGCGGTCGTCGATCTCCTCAAGGTCCTGCTCAAGGCCATCGCCGAGCAGGAAGGCGTCGCACCGAAAATCATCGCCACCGTCGACGATCTCGAGGCCATCGCCGAGAACGACGGGGCGGATGTGGCGCCTCTCCATGGATGGCGCAGGGCCCTGTTCGGAGACAAGGCCCTGGCGCTGAAGAACGGCCAGCTCGGCGTGTCGGTCCGCAGGAACAAGGTCTTCGTCCACCCGATTCCGGCATCGGAAAGCTGAAGTCCGGTTCTCATCTCGCTGCAGTCATTCCGGGACAGCTCGAAGAGCTGGGCCTGGAACCCATAGCCGCTGCGCCTGACGAGGAGGGCGCAACCGCACCCCTGGCCCGTCATTCCGAGCCGTCTTGGTTATGGGTTCCGGGCCCGCACCTTTGGCGCGCCCCGGAATGACAGCGTAAGAGGATCACCCCCCGTCATTCCGGGCGAGCGCAGCGAGAGCCCGGACCCATAAACACGGAGCTTTACGAATAAGGCACAGCGGCTGCCGCAGCTTTTCATTCGGAATCGCGGATGCTTATGGGTCCCGGGCCCGGCCCCGGGGTCGTCCCGGAATGACAGGGGGAGCTTGATAAAGCTCAGGCGGCGCCCGCTTCCTCTTCAGGCACCCTTCTTCCGGTCTGAGGATCCCTCAGGTAGCCCCGCCCGTCGAAGCCCCTCGCACAGACGGGCGATCGCGTCGGGACTGAAAGGCGGAGCCGCTCTCACCGCGTCGACGGTCAGCCCCGGATAGGCCGCGATCAGCCTTTTCACACAGGCCTCGGCCTGCTCCTGATTGCCCGAAAAGGCATGGGCAGCCGCGAGGAAACGATTGATCCAAGCTGCTTTCGGGTTGGCGAGACGCGCCTTCTCGAGCCATGTGACGGCCTCCGCGTAGCGCTTGGCTACGAAATGCGCATCCCCTATGCCGGCATAGGAGTTGAAGATCGTCGGGTCGAAGGGGCTGAGGCGGATCGCTCGCTCGAAATGCTGGATTCCGGTTTCCGGGTCGTCCAGGAAGGTGCGAAGCCAGCCGCTCCGGTTCCAGGCCCAGGACAGATTGGGATCGAGCGCGAGCGCCTTCTCGATCAGAAGCAGACCGGCCTTGTATTCACGGCTGATCGTATGCGTCGCACCCAGCACCGTCAGGACGAAGGGATCGTCCGCGGCGAGGTCGGCCGCGGCAAGGGCCTTTTCCAATGCATCCCGCCGATCGTGCTCGGGATCCTTCGACCACATATAGATGACCCGCTGGGCGCTGCACCAGGACGAGAGGGACAGGGCCAGGGGATAGTCCGGGTCGAGAGCGAGCGCGTGATCCAGCAGCTTCGTCGCGATATCGTTCGAGGCGGCATCCAGGGACCAGACACACGGCAAGGCCTGCATGACGAAATCGTAGGCGCTCAGATTTCCCGGCCTCTTCCGCCGCGCCCTCTCGACCTCGGCGGCCCGGATCGACGGCTGGATGGCGCCCACCACATGGGTCGTGATGCGATCCTGGAGATCGAAGATATCCTCGACCGTTCCGTCATACCGATCCGCCCAGAGATGCGCGCCCGTTGTCGCATCGACCAGCTGCGCCGTGATGCGGACCTTGTCGCGGATGCGCCTGACACTGCCCTCGAGCACGTACCGGACGCCGAGTTCGTGGCTGACCTTCTGCACATTCACGGCCCGTCCCTTGTAGGTGAAGGTCGAGTTGCGGGCGATCACGAAGAACGAGCGGACGCGCGAGAGGGCCGCGATGATGTCCTCGGCGAGGCCGTCCGCGAGAAACTCGCCCTCCCGAGTCTCGCTCATGTAGTCGAAGGGAAGCACCGCGATCGACGGCTTGTCCGGCACGGCCAGCGTCGGGCGCTGGTTTGTCTGGTGCGTGGAAAGGCTGTAGATCTTGACCGGCTTGGCGATGTTCTTGACCGACTTTTCCCCTTGGTCCTGGAAACCGTATGGCAGCTTGTCGCCCACCTCCTCATAGACCTTTCCGGAAATGCAGATCGCCCCGGGCTGGGCCAGCTGCTCCAGCCGGGACGCGATGTTCACGCCGTCCCCGTAGATGTCTCCGTCCGCCTCGACGATGATGTCGCCCAGATTGATGCCGATCCGCAGCTCGAGGGCGAGCGCCGGGTCCTGGATCGCCTTGGACCGGAGGGCTTCCTGCACCTCCACCGCGCAGCGCACGGCTTCCACCGGGCTGCCGAACTCCATCAGGAATCCGTCGCCGGTCGTCTTGACGACCCGTCCCCAATGCCCTGCCACGATCGGGTCGATCACGTCGCGTCTGAGGCTCTTGATGCGGGAGAGAGTGCCCTCCTCGTCCCCTTCCATCAGCGACGAAAATCCGACCACGTCGGCGGCGAGGACCGCTGCGAGGCGTCGCTGGGTTCCTGGACGTGTCGAGCCATTCATCGCATCCCTCATGCGCGAGGGGAGCCGACGGCGATAGAGGTCGTCCTGCTTTCCAGCGAAACGACGGCTATCAGCCCCTACGCTGGCCGAACCGACTTCAATCCTTGTGACAGGAGACTATGGAAAGGTTGTGTCGGAGCAGCCGTCACCGGCAGCCGGACCATGATGTCCAACGGCGTGGTCCTCCGGAGTCGGAGGCCGCCGGCACGTTGCCGGGCGGGGAGTGGAAACGGCCCTCCCCGACCTTGCCGTTCGCCGCGCAGGACAGGCCCGTGTCCGCGCAGTCGCCTCAGCGGCCGAAGATGCCCTTGAAGAACTGGGCCATCTTGTTGTGCTTCTTCTTGCGGTCCACGTCGGCCTGGCTCTTGACCCAGGCGATCTGGACCACGCGGCGCTCGCCGACGAAGGGGCGGTGGCCGTGCCAGGAATTGTCGGAGCGCAGGAAGGCGAACATGGTGCCCATGGTCGGCGGGACCTCCATCGCGTAGGGCTCGAAGTTCTGGCCGTCGTAGAGCACACGCAGACGACCACCGTCGCCCTGGTTCCAGTCGTCGTTCATGTAGACGAGCATGGTCATGACCTTGGACGGGCCGTCCGTATGGATCGCGCCGTATTTCGGCTGCGAGCGCTTCATGATGGTGGTAAGGCGCGGATACTGATGCAGGTCGACACCGAACTTCTTCGACAGCTCCTCTGTCAGCTCGGGCCCTTCCAGCTCGTCGATCAGGGTCTTGAAGCGCCCGTGGAGCTTGACCTCGTCGACGGTCAGGTAGCCGGGCTTCGTGATCTCGGGGAAATCACGCCGGAGATCATCGATGGCATCCGCCCTGAGAATGTTCTCCGTCAGCAGGAAATCGTAAGGCTCCTTGGACGTCTTGGCATTGCGGACGGCATTCAGATCGATCGTTTGCATGAGGGTCTCCCAGGCCACCTGGCCGCGATTTTCTACCCTAGTTAGAAGAAAACGTCACATTTTGCCAGCCGTCGGGTCCCGTCTCCTGGCCGCTCCGAACCATACGCGACGAGACAACGCATTCCGGCCCCGCTGTCACAGGATTTCGATGACAGGCTCCAGATTGAGCAGCTTGGCGAGGGCGCGGACCCGGCCGACGAGGCGCTCATTGGCAAGGTCCGCCCGGTGCCCCGGCAGTTGCAGGATCACGCTGCGGCCCCTCGCCACCAGGGGCGTCTCCGGCAGGACGCCTTCCATGGCGACGGAGACCGGGTAGGCGACACGCATCATCGCGGCGAGCAGGCGGGCGCGCTCGATGAGGCGTGCTCCCGCGAGGGCCATGATCCGCGAGCCGACCTTGTCCGGCGACAGCCCCTCATGACGGAAGAAGATCGACAGGGCGAGATAGGCCCGCCCGGGATGGTCGAGCCCGACGAAGGCGCCATAAGCGATGAGGTTGAGGCTCTGCTCCCCGCGATAGTCCGGATGGGCGCGCCAGCCGATATCGGCCAGGAGGCAGCCGGCATGGCGCAGGCGCCGCTCGTAATCCGTTTCCGGCAGGTCGACGGACTCGATGAACCGGCTGGTCCACTCCCATAGTTCCTGCCCGTGACGCGGCGAACGGGAGCGGAGCACGTTGAGGTCGCCCGCCGCCCGCAGCAAGGGGTCGAGCTGGCGCTTGTCCTGGTCGAGCTTGTCGTAGAGCAGGCCTTCGCGGACGCCGAGGGCCGAGATAGCGATTTCCCGGGGCGCGCCGAGACGGATGATTTCCTCGAGGAGAATCGCCCCATAGGCCAGCAGCGGACGGCGGGCCTCCGAGACGCTTTCGATGTCCTTGAGCGTCTTCGCATCGGCTTCCTCTACAAGATGCAGGAAGTCCATGCTGTCCTTCGGGTCGATGATGTAGTTGTGCATCACGTGGAGCGGGTAGCCCCTCACCGCCTGATGCAACCGCGCCAGGGCACGCCAGGTCCCGCCGACCGCGTAGAAGGTCCGGCCCTGGAGGTTTTCGAGCTGGCCGGCGGCCCTCTCCAGCGAGGAGCGTATGATCCGCTGGGCCTTCTTCAGGGATCCGCCGCTCATGTCCTGCAGAGCAAGGCCACCGAGAGGCATGGTGACCCCCTCCCCGACCTGTGCGCCCTTCACATCCACGAGTTCGAGGCTGCCGCCGCCCATGTCGCCGACGACGCCGTCCGGCTTGAAGAAGCCGGAGACGACTCCATAGGCCGAGAACTGGGCCTCCCTGGCGCCGGAAAGGAGCTGGATCGGACATCCGCAGGCACGTTCCGCGGCTTCGAGAAAGGCAGGACCGTTGGAAGCGTCGCGGGCAGCCGCGGTCGCCAGCACATAGATATCAGACACGTCCATCGTATCGCAGAGCACCCGGAAGCGGGCGAGGGCCCGCAGGGCCCGGTCCACCGCATCGTCGTCGAGCCGTCCCGTGGTGGCCACGTGGCGCCCGAGGCCGCAGAGCACTTTTTCGTTGTAGATCGGCGTGGGGGCTCGGGAGAGGCCCTCATAGGCGACAAGGCGGACCGAGTTCGAGCCGATATCGATGATGGCGATCGGACGGCCGATCTTGAGCCGGCCTTGTGCCTCGCTCCGTTCGGGAAGGATCATCTCAGCGTTGCCCACGCTTTGCGAGCGCCTTGGGACTGGACGTCTTGAGCGACTTCCCGCGGCCGGACAGACTTGGATTCGTCATGAAATACCTGTGGGCGTTGAATGGCTCCTCTCCCTTGGCGGGAACGATGCGCCGGCTGGTGCCGTCGGGAAGCACCGTCCAGCTCTGCTCGTTGTCGAGGAGGTTGGCGAGCATGATCTGATCAAGAACCTGCTGGTGGACGGTCGGGTTGAGGATCGGCAGCAGCGCTTCGACCCGCCGGTCGAGATTCCGTGGCATGAGGTCCGCGGAGGAGATGTAGACATGCGCCTTGGGGTTGGGAAGCCCGCTGCCATTGCCGAAGGCATAGATCCGGGTGTGTTCCAGGAAGCGCCCGACGATGGACTTCACCCTGATGTTGTCGGACAGGCCCTTGATGCCCGGACGCAGACAGCAGATGCCCCGCACGATGAGGTCGATCTGGACCCCCGCTGTACTGGCGTCGTAGAGCGCGTCGATGATGACGGGGTCGACGAGGGAGTTGCACTTGCCCCAGATCGTGGCGGGACGCCCCGCCTTCGCATGGGCGACCTCCTCTCCGATATGCTGGAGAAGACGCTGTTTCAGGTTGATCGGGGATACCGCCATTCGCTCCAGCTCCGCCGGTTCCGCATAGCCGGTGATGAAGTTGAAGATCCGCGAGACGTCGCGCCCGATCACCGGATCGGCGGTGAAGAAGGACAGATCCGTGTAGATGCGGGCGGTGATCGGGTGGTAGTTGCCCGTGCCCGCGTGGCAATAGGTGATGAGCTGGCCGCCCTCGCGGCGCACCACCATCGACAGCTTGGCGTGCGTCTTGAGCTCGATGAATCCGAATACGACCTGCGCGCCGGCGCGCTCGAGGTCCCGCGCCCAGCGGATATTCGCCTCCTCGTCGAAACGGGCCTTGAGTTCGACGAGCGCGGTGACGGACTTTCCTGCCTCCGCAGCCTCCGCGAGCGCAGCGACGATGGGCGAGTCCGAAGAGGTGCGGTAGAGGGTCTGCTTGATCGCGACCACGTTCGGGTCGCGGGCGGCCTGATGCAGGAACTGCACCACGGCGTCGAAGGATTCGTAAGGGTGGTGGACGATGATGTCCTTCTCGCGGATGGCGGCGAAGCAATCGCCGCTGTGCTCGCGGATCCGCTCGGGGAAGCGGGGATTGTAGGGCTTGAACTTGAGATCGGGACGGTTGAGGGCGACCAGTTGGGCAAGATCGTTCAGTCCCAGCATTCCCTCGACGACGAAAAGCTCGTCCTGCGCGATCTCCAGCTCCTCGGCAACGAATTGCCGCAAGTCCTCCGGCATCGCCGCCTCGAATTCCAGCCGGATCACGCTGCCGCGGCGGCGGCGCTTGAGAGCGGTTTCGAAATGCCGCACGAGGTCCTCCGCCTCTTCCTCCACTTCGAGATCGGAGTCGCGGATGACGCGAAAGGCGCCCTGCCCCTGAACGCTGTAGCCCGGGAAAAGACGGCTCGTATAGAGCACGATCATCTGTTCGAGGGCGATGAAGCGGGTCGAGCCGGTCTCCGAGAAATCCGGCAGGCGGATGAAGCGCTCCGCCTTCACGGGCAGGCGGATCAGCGCGTTCAGAACCTTGCCGTCGCTCTGGCGCGCGAGCTTCAGGGCGATGGAGGACCCGAGATTGGGAATGAACGGGAACGGATGTGCCGGGTCGATGGCGAGAGGCGTAAGGACCGGGAAGATGTGGTTGAGGAAGAAATCCTCCAGCCACGACGCTTCGGGCCTGGTCAGGCCCGCCCCATCCACCAGGACGATGCCTTCCTCCTGAAGGACCTCCTTCAGTTCCCGCCAGCGCCCCTGCTGGTCGGAGGCGAGCTTGGAGACCTCGACGGCGATCTTCGCCAGCTGCTCCAGTGGCGTGATGCCATCCTGAGAAGTCGTCGCCACGCCCGAGCGGACCTGCCCGCGCAAGCCGGCGACGCGCACCATGAAGAACTCGTCGAGATTGTCCGCCGAGATTGATAGGAACCGGAGTTGCTCCAGGAGCGGATGGTTCCGGTTCGCGGCTTCTTCGAGAACCCGCCTGTTGAACTGGAGCCACGAGAGCTCGCGGTTGATGAAGCGCTGGGGAAACTGGCGCAGGATGGACCCGTCGAGCTCGATATCCGGCGGCGCCTTGGGCGCCGGGGTCTCGCTGACGATTTCGGCTTCGTCCAATGCAAGGGTACTGCGCACGTCCGCCTCCGCTTTCTTTCGCGGGATCCGTTTTGGTTTGGAGGCCGTGACGGTTTCACGACGGCGCGCTGTCGGAGGCTTCACGTCGTCTTCAATCGATCTCATCCGCGTCCTGAAGGGCCCCGAGAACTTCCGATGCGATGGCCCGCGAAACGCGGCGTCCCCGACTGAGGGCCTCCTTGTCGAGGAGCGTCACCACCTCGGCCGCTTTCGTCAGCGACCGCTCGATGCGCAGAGCAATGTAATCGACAACGCTGGTATCGACCACCAGTTGCCGATCCACGAACAGTTTGACCAGGACCGCCTTGAGAAGCGCATCGTCAGGAGCATCGAGGGCGAGACTCGTGGCAAGGCGAAGCCGCGACAGCAGATCCGGCGTCCGGATGCCCCATTGGTCCGGGGATGCCACGCAGGTCATCAGCACATAGGCCTGCTTCTCCCGCGCGAGGTTGAGCAGGTGGAACAGGGCAGCCTCGTCCCTTTCGGCCTGGTCGATGTCCTCGATCACCAGTGCCCCGTTCGAGACGAGATGCGGGACCCGGTCCCGCGTCACCTCGAATGCATCAACCGTCCAGGCATGGGCATCCAGCGCCCAGATCGCCGCGAGATGGCTCTTCCCGCTGCCGGGGGGCCCGTTGAGCAGCAACACCGTGTCCGGCCATTCCGGCCAGCGCTCGATCATCGCATAGGCCTGCTCGTTCGACGGGCTGACGAGAAAATCCTCGCGTCCGTACCGGGGATCGAGGGGCAGGTCGAAGGCGAGCTGCTTCGGGGGCTCACGCATCGAATTCGATCCGCTTCTTTTCGGCTTCGGGACCCGGCATCAGGATGACCGGCTCGGTCCCGCGATAGAGAGGGCTCGCGAGGTATTGCTTGAGGGCGAAACGGGCAATCACTCCCATCGCCGCCGCCAGCGGCACGGCCAGCAGCAGGCCGACGAAGCCGAACAGGGCGCCGAAGGCGAGCAGGGCGAACATCAGCCACACCGGATGGAGGCCGACGGAATCGCCGACCAGCTTCGGGGACAGGATGTTGCCCTCGACGAACTGGCCGAACACAAAGACGCCCAATGTCGCGAGAATCCAGGTCCAGTCCGGCCAGAACTGGACGATCGCCACGCCCATGGACAGGATCAGGCCAGTGAGCGAGCCCACATAGGGGATGAAGCTCAGGATTCCCGAGGTCAGGCCGATCATCGCCCCGAAATTCAGCCCGATCATGGACAGGCCGACGGCATAGAATGTGCCCAGGATGATGCAGACCAGGGCCTGGCCGCGCACGAATCCCGCGATGGCCGTATCGATGTCCCGGGCAATGGAGCGGATGGTGTCCCGCTGCCTCACGGGCATCCAGGAATCGACGGTCGTTACCATGTGATCCCAGTCCACCAGCATGTAGAAGGCGACGACCGGGGTCACCACCAGCAGGGAGAAGATGCTGAGGAGGGCCTGCCCGCCGGACCAGAGCGACTGGAGGAAGGTTCCCACCCAGGCGATGCCCTGGCTCAGGAGATTGCCCACTGAGGTCTGCATCTCCGACAGCGCCGTCGAGCCGCCGAGCTTTTCGATCAGGGGGCCGCCCTGCTCCACCGCGAGCTGCTGGAGCCTGGCCACATAACTTGGAAGGCGCTGGACGAAGGCACCGACCTGCTGTGCTCCCAGGGGCACCACAACGACCAGCAGCACGATGAAGATCAGGACGAACAGGATCAGGATGACGAGGCTCGCACCCAGGCGGCCAATCCCGATCTTCTGGAGCCGGTCGGCCAGGGGATCGAGGAGATAGGCAAGCGCGAAACCCGCCACGAAGGGCAGCAGCACCGTCCGCAGGACCAGGAGCAGCACGACGGCCACCGTCAGGGCTACGATCCAGAATGCGATCTGCCGTTGGACCGTCATCTCACCTTCCCGCCTCGCTCGCGCTTCAGCCCGACATGTGCCGGAGCCACCCACCGAGATAGGCACCCGCAGAGGCAACGGTCAAGGCGGCGACGACCCACATCATGGCGAGTCTGGCCGCCTCCCCGACGTCGATTGCGAACGCATTCGACCCGAGGGCGAAGGCCGCGAAGGCAATCTGTGCGGTGGTGTTCAGCTTGCTGACCAGGAGCGGCTTGATTTCGACGGGGCGCCCCATGATCCAGGACAGGAGCACGGCCCCGACGATCATCGCGTCCCGGGACACCACGACGATGGCAAGCCAGCCCGGAATGGCGCCCACGATGGCGAGCGTGACGTAGATCGAGACCAGGAGGGCCTTGTCCGCGATCGGGTCGATATAGGCGCCGAACTCGCTGCGCATGTCGAAGTGCCGCGCGATGAAGCCGTCGGCCGCGTCGGAGATCCCCGCCGCGACGAAGAGCACGAAGGCCATCTCCCACCGCTCCTGCATGATCATGACGATCAGGAAGGGGACGATGATGAGACGGCCAATCGTGATGAGGTTCGGGATCGTCATCGAGGAGATGATGGGGTTTCGGTAGCGCGGCTGCAACGGTCAAGCTTGGCTGCCTCCCCGATCGTCCCCCAAGCCCGCCCGATCATAATACCCCCTTGCCTCCGGCTTCCTCTCGCCTTACTGCCCCGCATGGACGGGGTAGGCCGATGACCGAGAAACAGCAGAACGGACTCACCTATGCGCAGGCGGGCGTCGATATCGACGCGGGCAATGCCATGGTTGATCAGATCAAGCCTTTGGTGCGCTCCACGCGCCGCCCGGGCGCCGATGCGGAGATCGGCGGGTTCGGCGGGCTGTTCGACCTGAAAGCGGCTGGGTTCAAGGATCCGATCCTGGTAGCCGCCAATGACGGGGTCGGCACCAAGGTCAAGATCGCCATCGACACCGGCATTCATGACACGATCGGCATCGACCTCGTGGCCATGTGCGTCAACGACATCATCGTCCAGGGCGCGGAGCCCCTGCTCTTCCTCGACTATTTTGCCACCGGCAAGCTCGAGCCGGATGTCGGCGTCGCCATCGTCAAGGGAATTGCACAGGGCTGCCTTCAGGCCGGATGCGCCCTGATCGGCGGGGAAACCGCGGAAATGCCCGGCCTCTATGCCAGGGGCGACTACGACCTCGCGGGCTTCGCCGTCGGCGCCGCCGAACGCGGAACCCTGCTGCCCAAGGAGGTGAAGGCGGGCGATGTGCTTATCGGCCTGCCCTCGTCCGGCGTCCATTCCAACGGCTTCTCCCTGGTACGCCGGATCGTTGAGATGTCGGGCCTCGCCTGGGACGCGGAGGCTTCCTTCGCACCGGGTCGCAGCCTCGCCCAGGCCCTCCTGGAGCCGACCCGGATCTATGTGAAGAGCCTTCTCGCCACCCTTAAAGGCGGAGACGGCGTCAATGCGCTCTGCCACATCACAGGCGGCGGCTTCCCCGACAACATTCCGCGCGTCCTGCCAGACGGCATCGGCGTACGGCTCGACCTCGACGCCATTCCCGTTCCGCCCGTCTTCGGCTGGCTGGCGACAACCGGTGGCGTCGCCGAGGCGGAGATGCTGCGCACCTTCAATTGCGGCATCGGCATGATCGTGGTGGCGGCCCCCGACCGGGCGGAGGATGTCATGCAGCGCCTTCGCGCCGCGGGCGAAAGTCCGGTCCGCATCGGCGAGACCGTCGCCCTCGGGGACGGGGAGCCTGTGCGGACATCGGGACGTCTGAGTCTGTGATGGCCCGTCGTCGCATCGCCATCCTGATTTCCGGGCGTGGATCGAACATGGTCTCGCTCATCGAGGCGGCCGGCGTCGCCGATTTTCCCGGCGAGATCGCCCTCGTCCTCTCCAACCGCCCCGATGCGGGTGGGCTGGAGCGGGCGAGAAGAGCAGGCATCGAGGCGCTCGCCATCGACCACAAGGCCTATTCGACCCGCGAAAGCTTCGAGCAGGCGCTCGACGAGGCCCTGCGGGAAAGGCAGATCGAATTCATCTGCCTCGCCGGCTTCATGCGCGTCCTGACCTCCTGGTTCGTGGAGCGCTGGGAAGGCCGGATGATCAACATCCACCCCTCCCTCCTGCCGCTGTTCCGCGGCACCCACACCCACCAGCGGGCGCTGGAGGAAGGCGTGCTGGTGCACGGCTGCACCGTGCATTTCGTGGTGCCGGAACTGGATGCGGGCCCCATCGTGGCGCAGGCCGCCGTACCGGTCGTCCCCGGCGACACCGAGGACAGCCTTGCGGCCCGCGTCCTGGTGCAGGAGCACCTGCTCTACCCGCAGGCCCTGCGCATGATCTGCGACGGCCGGGCGAAGCTCGAGGGCGGGCGTGTCGTGTTCACGGAAAGCTGGTGCGCCAACGGAGCCTTGTGCTCGCCGGGCTGAGGCTTGCTGCATCACAGATCCATCGTGCTTGCGCGCGGGACAGGCGGAAAGCCTAGTGAATAGATCAAGCTTGACAATGTTCATATTTTGTTCCTATAATGCAACGTATTTACGATGCATTTGGATCACCGATGAATTTGTCCTCTTCGTCCACCTGCGATCTACTGGCGATCCGCCGTTCCTTAGCGCTCGCCCAGTTGGAATTGCGGTGTCTGAGGCTCTCTACCCTGCTCAAGCGGTACAATCCGAGCCAGCCACGCGTTCCAGCCGGGCAACCCGGCGGAGGCCGATGGGCTGGTGAAGGAACTGGAGAAGGTGCGGTCTCTCCTGACGCTTCGGTCACCCCAGCCGCTTCTCGCGACGATGATAGAGCTCCTCTCAAGATCGACTTACAGGAAGAGGAAGAGCGCGGCAGTCACACGCTCGAAAGGCATGTTGGAAAAACAGATACCGAGCTCCTGGAGCGCTTGGAGCGGGAACATTGGGATTTGTGGTTTGTCGAGGGAGGAACCCGACGGGCCGGCTCGTTCTTTTCGCTCGGAGAAGCGAATGAATACATCGGCAAGACCTTGGAAGCCAACCAATCTACTGTCGATGAGGTTGCATCGGGCCGAGTACGCAAAGCCTTTCTAACGTACCGCTTCGGCTTCGTTACTGGCCGAGAGGCAATCGTAAATCCAGAAAAGCGGACAAGCAGTCTCCGTAGAACCTACGGGGTAGGTGTTTACATCTTTCACGACAAGCTCTCGCGAAATGGATTCCGTATCCAGACAGCTTATCCACGCAACGATGCTCAATAGGAATAACCGATGAACTTTCCCGATGAGTTTAAGAAACTAGCCTTCGACGTGCTGTGTGCGAGATTGAGCGATGTGAAATCTGAAGAAGAGTTGCGATTTTATCTATTGAAAGATTTCAAGCCTGAGAGCCGGCGACGGCTCGAATCCTACCTCACCGAGATCCTCGATGGCCGCTATAGCGACAAAGAGATCAATGCCTTGTGGGACAAGACTGGAACGGACATCATGTTCTTCCGCCCGGAAGCTGCCCGAGCCTTCCTGCTCAAAGTCCGCGACTGGCTCGCACAAGACGATCCGCCTTAGCCGAACTCAGCTCTCACGGATCAGAAAGCTTGAGCGATGCGATGAGGAGCGAGGCATTGTCTCTCCGGGCCTGCGCCTGATCTACGACGACCGGGCGAAGCTCGCCAGTATGAAGACAGCGCCTGTCGTTCCGGGGCGAGCGAAGCGAGAGCCTGGAACCCATAGCCGCTGACAGATCAGGATAGAGCGCAACGGGTAGAGCATCGGACGTGAAATCGGACGCACGTCCGATGGTCTAGAGCATTTTTCGGCGAAGTGGATCCGGTTCGCCGTCAAAAAATGCGGCACAACAATCAAGAGAGCTGATTCCACGTAAGTGGAAGCGGCTCTAAGGTTATGGGTCTGAGCATCTTTTTTGCGCAGAACCGGTGCCCACTTCTGCGCACGATGCTCTAAGACCACGTTTTATTCGTAAAACTCAGCGGTAATGGGTTCCGAACCTGGTCCTTCGGACCATCCCGGAATGACGGTGGAAGTGCCTCTCCCTCAGATCTGAGGCCGCTGCAGCTTGCAGGAATCGAGGGCGCCGAAGGCCTTGGCGCGGGCGCCGTCGTTGAACACGCCGGTGTCGCGATAAGACTGCACCTCGTTGGCGCTCATGGCGCGCAGGGTGCGGCCGGCATAGCAATCGCATTTGCGCGACAGGGAGGCCTCGCTCACATTCTGCATCCTCGCCTGGGTGATGGTGCAGGCCTGCCGTACGCGCGACTGCAACTCGCCCATGCTGGCGGTCTTCAGGGCCGGATCGGGCTGGTACTGGGTCGGCATGTTGGAGGCTGACGCAAAGGCAACACTGGTCGATGCGGCGATGGCGATGGCGGCCAGCACCGGGCGGAGGACGGTTCTCATGGGGACTCCTGATGAAGAATGGCTCAGCCTAAGGATAGGCCGATTGCGGGAGGATCAAGAGGCGGACTCGAAGAGCCTTGAAACTCAGGGTCGATTTCGTGGTCACGGAGCCGCGAACCCGCCCTGAATTCCTTGACGGGCCGCATTCTTCGGACGGGAAACCGGTTCCCGCGTTTCCCTAAAAAGGCACTACCCAGCAACAGGTTGCGCGTCGCGCGTCGATTCCGCCGGGTGGGACGGCAGCGAGAAGTCCCTGCCTGGCTCCGCCCTTGCGAGAGCGACCCGGTTGTCGTGGAAGGCCGCGCCGCCGTAAGGAGCGGGCTGATCCGCTCCCGTGAGCGTATTGATGCCGCGGCCATAGGGATGCGCCTCGTTGGGCCAGAGCCCCTCGGCGATGAGAACACCGCGCCGCACGCCGTCGAAGAGACGCGCGCGCAGGTAGACCTCGCCGCGTCGGTTCCTGAGCACCACCCAGTCGCCATCGGCGATCGCAAGCGGCGCAGCATCCTGCGGATGGATCATGACCTCGGGCCGCCCCTCCTTCGCCCGCGAGGTCGGCGTTTCGTTGAAGGTCGAATTGAGGAACTGCCGGGCGGGGCTCGTCGCGAGGCGGAAGGGATTCTCCTCCGTCGCTTCCTCGATGACGGGCCAGTAGTCGGGAAATGTCGGGATCGCAGACCAAGGCCCCATCGGCCCGTTATTGCCGGAGGGCACATGCGTCCAATCCGGCCTGAAGCGGAACTTGCCGTCCGGATAAGCAAAGCCATCGAGGTAATGCGCCTCGCGGAACTCCGGCTGCGCGTCCACATGCACCTTCGCCTCAAGGTCCTCGATGGAGTTCCAGCCGGAATGTTTCAGGGTCCAGTCGATCAGTTCCCGCGGCTCCATGTCGAAGCCGCGATGCGAGGCGCCGACACGTGCCGCGATGGCACGGATCACCTCGTGGTTCGAGCGGCACTCGCCCGGCGCATCGACGAGCTTGGGACCCAGCTGGAAATGCTGGTGCCCACCGGCGGAATAGAGATCGTCGTGTTCCATGAACATGGTCGCCGGCAGCACGATATCGGCCATCACGGCCGTCTCGGTCATGAACTGCTCGTGTACGCACACGAACAGGTCTTCACGGGAAAATCCGCGCTTCACGCGGTCCTGCTCGGGCGCGACGGAGACCGGGTTCGTGTTCTGGATCAACATGGCCTTGACCGGCGGCCCATGAGCCAATGCGTCGGGGTCGCCGGTGAGAACCCGGCCGATCTGCGACTGGTCGAGCTGGCGGATCGTCCTGTCCGCGGCGTCGTGGGCTTCGATCAGCGCCTTGTTCCAATGATAAATGCCGCTGTTGCTGTGGAAGGCGCCGCCGCCCTCGTACTGCCAGGCACCCGTAACCGCCGGAATGCAGGAGGCAGCATGCATGTTGATGGCGCCATTGCGCTGGCGCGAAAATCCGAAGCCAAGACGAAAATAGGTGCGCCGGCGCTCGCCGACGAGACGGGCGAAGGCCTCGATTTCCTCGACGCTCAAGCCTGTGATCGCGGCCGCCCACTCGGGCGTTCGGCTTGTCATATGAGCTTCGAGCTCGTGGGGATGATCCGTATAGCGCGTGAGATAGTCCCGGTCGGCATAGCCGTCCCGGAACAGGACATGCATGACTGCGCAGGCGAGCGCCCCATCCGTGCCGGGCTTGAGGAGAAGTGCCATGTCGGCCTGCTTCATCGTCGCGTTCATGTAGATGTCGATGGCGACGATCTTCGCCCCGCGCTCCTTTCTGGCGCGCATGGCATGGGTCATGACGTTGACCTGGGTATGCACCGCGTTGGTGCCCCAGATGACGACGCAGTCCGACATCGCCATCTCGCGCGGGTCGGGCCCGGCCAGCCTGCCCGTTCCGGCGATGAAACCCACATAGGACGTGCCGGTGCAGATCGTGGAATACTGGCCGGAATACTTCTTGACGTTGCGCAGGCGGTTGATGCCGTCGCGCATGACATAGCCCATTGTCCCCGCGTAATAGTAGGGCCAGACCGACGCGGCGCCGAAATCGTTCTCCGCCTCCAGGAATTTCGCCGCGACGATATCGAGCGCCTCGTCCCACGAAATCCGCTCGAACAGGCCCGATCCCTTCGGGCCGGTGCGCCTGAGAGGATGGAGCAGGCGCTCCGGATGATGGATGCGCTCCGCGTAGCGCGCCACCTTCGCGCAGATCACGCCCGCCGTGTAGGAATTGGACTTCGCCCCGTGGACCCGGCCGATGGCGCGCCCGTCGATCACCTCGACGTCGAGAGAACAGGTCGACGGGCAGTCATGCGGGCAGACGGACGGGCGACGTTCGATGCGAGGGCTCTGATTCATGGCGCGGGCATCTTCCGACAAATGCGGCCGGATGGAAAGCGCGCCTCAGGGGGAGAGGTGAAGGACGACGGCCCGAGAACGGAAATCCCCGGGACAAGCCCGGGGATGGAAGGGGTTTCCCGTCGGTGCGACGAGAGGCGCGGTCGTCTGCGTCAGCCGACGATCTCGTTGCCCGAGAAGAACTGGCCGATCTCGATCTTGGCATTGTCCTGGCTGTCCGAGCCGTGGACCGAATTCTCGCCGATGGACTTGGCGTAGAGCTTGCGGATCGTGCCTTCGGCTGCGCTCTCCGGATTGGTGGCGCCCATGATCTCGCGGTAGCGGAGCACGGCGTTCTCGCCCTCGAGCACCTGCACGACCACCGGGCCGGAGATCATGAAATCCACGAGCTCGCCGAAGAAGGGACGCTCCTTATGGACGGCATAGAAGGTCTCGGCCTCGCGGCGGCTCATGAGGATGCGCTTCTGCGCCACGATGCGCAGGCCGGCTTTCTCGATGACGGCATTGATGGCGCCCGTCAGGTTCCGCTCGGTCGCGTCGGGCTTGATGATGGAGAAGGTGCGCTCGATGGCCATGAAACTCACTCTTGAAGAGAAAAATGGGAAGTGCCGCGCTTATACCGGCGGGTCCTCCATGCCTCAAGCGCCTTTTCGCGCCTGCGAAGGCCTCGTCCGTCCTCCAGAGCCGCCGGTTTCCACCGCCGATCCGATGGCCTCCTGTCCGAAATGCTCTAATCTTTCCCTCCGAGGTCCGTCCGAAGACCGATATTCCGGGAGTTGACCATGAAGCCTGCCCACCTTGCCGCCGCCCTCGGCCTCGCCGTTCTGACGGGGCCTGCGCTGGCCCAATCCGCCGACCCCAGCGGCATCTATCTCAGCGAGAGCAAGGAAACACGGGTGAGGATCGCCAGGTGCGGCGGCGCCTATTGCGGCACCATCGTGTCCGTCCAGGGCGAGACGAAGGACGTGAACAACCCGGACGCAAAGCTGAAGGGACGCAACCTCGTGGGTGTCCAGATGATCTCGAACATCCAGCCTGCCGGCGATACGTTCACCGGGCAGCTTTACAACTACAAGGATGGCAAGACCTATACGGGCAAGATGAACTTCAAGGGCGGGAACGCCATGGAACTCTCCGGCTGCGTCCTCGGCGGCCTCATCTGCCGCTCGCAGACCTGGACGAAGGTGAACTGACAGGACCGCATCACTGTCATTCCGGGCTGGGCCCTGGGCCGTTCCGGAATGACAGAGCGATGCTCTTGCGGCCCTACCGCGCCCGTTGCCCGAAGAGCACGGCCTGGACGGCGGGGTCCGTCAGGTCGGTTTTCTCCCGTTCCTCCGAACTGACCGCGATGCCCCGGGCGACGGCGGGACGGCCAAGCACGGTTGCGAGCCAGCGCTTCACGTGCGGGAAATCCTCGATGTTCTGCCCCTGCCGCTCCCACATCTTCGCCCAGGGGACGATGGCCATGTCGGCAATGGAATACTCGCCCGCGACGTATTCGCGGTCCGCAAGCTGCTTGTTCAGGACGCCATAAAGCCGGTTGGTCTCGTTGGTATACCGGTCGATGGCATAGGGAACCTTCTCTGGTGCGTAGATGCGGAAATGGTGCGTCTGGCCGAGCATCGGTCCGAAGCCGCCCATCTGCCAGAACAGCCATTGCTCCACCTCGACGCGGCCACGCTCGTCCCCGGGGTAGAACCGGCCGGTCTTGCGGCCGAGATATTGCAGGATCGCCCCGGATTCGAAGACCGAGATCGGCTTCCCGTCCGGTCCGTTGGGGTCGACGATGGCGGGCATCTTGTTGTTGGGCGAGATGGCGAGGAATTCGGGCTTGAACTGGTCCCCCTTGCCGATATTCACCGGATGCACGGTATAGGGCAGCCCCGTCTCCTCGAGCATGATGGTGATCTTCCATCCATTCGGAGTCGGCCAGTAATACAGTTCGATCGGTTGTTGGACGGACCCCGCCATAGCATGCCACTCCTGGTCTTGTTCACTGAACGCTCGTTTCAGGACGTTAAGACATAAGATCGTGACAGTCGTCCCGGAAGGCAACGAATTTCCGTGGACAGGGCGAATGGCGGCCCCTCGAGCCTTGCATGTTCCAACGTTTCATATCAGATGCCCCAAGCGCCATTATTCAGAACCATGGGCGCAATAGGGGCATTCGATGACACATCGCATTCTGCGCACCGTTTTTGCCGCCGCCACGGTGTTTCTTCTCGCCGCGCCACTCCCGGCCTTCGCTCAGACCATGCCTAAGAAGGAGCCGACGGCGGGCCAGCTCGCCGCCCGCGAGCGCATGACCAAGTGCAGCGCCGAGTGGAAGGGCGCCAAGGCCGCCGGGAAGGTCACGAAGGAGATGAAGTGGCCGAAATTCTGGAGCGAGTGCAACAAGCGCCTGAAGGGCGGCGACAAGGCCTGAAGAGGCTCTTCCTACCATTCCGGGGCGATCTGCGGCGTGGCCCCGGAATGCTGGAGAGGAGTTTCTAGAGCTTCTTCTTGAAGCCCTCGTGGCTGCAGGCGAAGCCGAGGCGCTCATAGAACCGATGAGCGTTCTTGCGCGTCTTGTTCGAGGACAGCTCGAGCATCCTGGCGCCGCGCCGGCGCGCCTCATCCTCTGCGAAGACCATCATCCGGGAGCCGATCCCGCCGGACCGGCGCGAAGTCTTCACCTTCACGCTCTCGATCTTCACGCGAAGCGCGCCGCGTCCCGTGAGATTGGGGATGAAGGTGAGCTGGAACGTGCCGACGACCTCCTTCCCATCCGTTGCGACGTAGAGGCTGCTTTCGCGGCTCTGCGCGATCGCGGCGAAGGCAGCTTCATAGGCGGGCTCGTTCTCCTGCGTCCAGGCGTCGCCATTGGTCCCGAGCTCATCCTCCTCATGGAGGCGGATGATGGCTTCGAGATCCTGCGGCTCGGCCTCGCGGATCGTCAGCGCACTCATGCGGCCTCACGGGACTCTTTGGGAAGGAGCGCATCGGCCGGCTTGAATCCGGGAAGCGCCTCGACGCGCTTCACCCAGGTTGCGACCTGGGCATAGTCGGCCAGATCGAGACCGGCGCCTCCCGCAAAGGCCACGACCCCGTAGATATCGATATCGGCGATGGTCGGGCCCTCGCCCACGAGCCAGTCGCGACCGGCGAGATGGCCATCGAGCACCTTCAGCGCTGCCTTGGCGGCATTCTGACAATCCTCGAGGACGTCCGCCGGCGCACGACGGATGCCGGCCTTGATGATCCTGGCGCGGTACAGCGGCGCAGCCAGGCGATCGAAATCCCAGTACAGCCATTCGCGGGCCTGCAGGCGCTCGTCCAAGCTGGAGCCGCCGAACTTGCCCAAGGTATCGGCGAGATATTCCAGGATCGCCGCCGATTGGCAGAGATGGCGGCCGTTGGAGCGGTCCACCAGCAGAGGCACCTGCCCGTAACGCTGCTTCGACAGATAGGGCGGGCGCTTGTGTTCGCCTTCCATGAGGTTCATGTGCGTGTAGTCGAAGGGCTCTCCGGCCAGGGAGAGCATCAGGCCGACCTTGTAGGTCGGGCCGGAAACGAACATGCCGTGGAGATCGAAACGTGCGGACATCATGGGACCTGTGCGATGGAACGCGCCGACCCTAGAGGATTCTCTCGGGCCGCAAAACCGGGACCGGCATGAATTCGATTGATTCACGGGTCGAAAGGACCAAAATCTCAGATCGGAACGACGGGGCGCGCATGGACAAGCAACGGCGACTTTTACAGCAGGCGGTGGCGGTCCTCGCCATCATTCCCGTCGCGGCGGGTCTCTTCGGGGTTCTGTTCGGCCAGGCGCTGACCGGCGATGCGGTCAGCATCTCGGCGGAAAGCCATTTCCGGTTTCTGTCCGCGCTCCTCCTCGGCATCGGTCTCTGCTTCTGGAGCACCGTGCCGAGGATCGAGCTGAGGACCAACAGGTTCCGGCTCCTCACGCTGCTCGTGGTCATCGGCGGCCTCGGACGGCTGGTGGGGCTCATGCTGACGGGATTGCCATCGCTCTTCATGCTGGGTGGACTTTTCCTGGAGTTGATCGTCACTCCCGCCCTGTGCCTTTGGCAGACCCACGTCGCCAACCGTTATGCGGAGGAATTCGGCGTCGCGTGACGGAAACCGTCCCCGCATGGACATGGCGGGGCCGCAATCGACTCTCAGAATCCACTCACCCTCCGAGGTTCCGGCACGCTTCCCTGTCGCCAAAGAGTGAGCGGCTGTTCCCAAGTGGTGATATTATAAGCTGTTGATGTGCCGTTTCCCGTAACGGGGCCCGGTGCCGCGTGGCGACGGTCGATCCGATGTCAGGCACCGGGTGGAGCCCTCCAAGGAGGCTGCACCATGGGCGAAGATCAGAAGCTTTTCACGGTCCTGCGCCAGTCGGCGGATCCGGCAGCCGTTGCAGTGATCGAGCGCCTGGTCCGGGAGGCCCCGGACCACGCATTGAACCGGATCAACGTGCTCTCCCTCGCAGGCCAGGCGGGCGTCGACGAGGAGCGTCTGATCGCGGCCTTCCTGCACGCCGCGCGCCTGGGCATTTTCGAAATGTCCTGGAACGTGCTGTGCCCTGGATGCGGCGGGGTCCTGGATGCCGGGACAAGCCTCAAGACCGTGACCCACGAGGCTTACAGCTGCGCCCTGTGCGGGGCGGGCTATGAGCCGACCCTCGACGAGATGGTCGAGGTGACCTTCACCGTCAGCCCGCGCGTACGCAGGATCGCCGCGCATGACCCCGACACCCTGCCCATGTGGCATTACGCCCGGCAGTTCTTCTGGAGTTCGGGGGTCGACCTTCCGGAGGATTTCGAGGCGATCATCGAGGAGATTGTCCTCGATTCGATCGAAATCGCGCCGGGAGAGCGTGCGTCCCTGTCATTGCAGCTTCCGGCCGAGTTCATCATCGTCTTCGAACCGGTCACCCACGAGGCGCAGTTCATCGACGTGAAGGGCGAACCATCCAAGGAGCGCCAGAACCTGTCGATCGTCTACAACGAGGGCCACGCGCACCACGATACGGTGGAACTGAGGCCGGGCCCTCTGCGGCTGTCGCTGGAAAACCGGACGGCGAAGCGGGTCCTACCGGCGGTCTGGATCGCCAATGACAAGCTGCATGCCCTGCTCGGTCGGCGCAGGCCGTTCGTCACGGCCAAGCGCCTGCTGTCGAACCAGACCTTCAGGGATCTCTATCGCACCGACACGCTCGATATCGACCAGCGCCTGAAGATCACCAGCCTGACCTTTCTCTTCACGGATCTGAAAGGCTCGACGGAATTGTACGAGCGGGTCGGCGACCTCGTGGCCTACGACCTGGTCCGCGAGCATTTCCGCGTGCTGAACGAGATCGTGGCATCCGAGGCCGGAGCCGTCGTGAAAACCATCGGCGACGCGGTCATGGCGACCTTCCCGACACCGGACCATGCCCTGTCGGCCGCGCTGCGGATGCGCGAGGCCATGCGCTCCCTCAACGAGGCGCGCGGGCAGGAGGACCTCCTGCTGAAGATCGGCATCCACGAAGGGCCCTGCCTCGCCGTGACCCTGAACGACCGGCAGGATTATTTCGGCCAGACGGTCAACATCGCCTCGCGAGTCCAGGGCCTTGCCCTCTCGCGGGCCATCTTCGCCACGGGCTCCGTCGTGGAGGATCCGAACGCGTCGCGCATCATCGCGGCGCGCGGCCTGCACCCGACACTGCAAAGGACCGCCCTGCGCGGTATGCAGGAAGAGTTCTCAGTCTACGAGATTCCCTGACCGGCCCGGCGCGAACTCTCAATCACTCCGATCCCGATCCAGCCCGATATCCCTCAGCAGATGGGGATTGAGCCACGCCCGGAGGCCGGCAATGAGTTCAGGGTCGGATGGAGAGCGTGTGGTCTTGACCGGCTTGGCGCGTCGGAGCGTGGCCGGGGCGATATCAATGCGGATAGTCAGCCAGACAAAGGGAAGTGTGATCTGCTTCATCGAAACCTACAGCGTGAATGGGGTGAAGGAATGCGGCGTGAGCGCATGGAGCAAGAAGCAAGAACATGTGACGCCTCCTTCGGCTGAGGTTGATGAAAAGCGGCCGACGACTCGGGCCGCGTGGTGAAGATTACAGCAGGTCCGGCGATTTCGCCAGGATGGCGAAAAATCAGGGAGAAATCCGCCGTCATTGCGGAATGGCGCAGCCCCGGAATGACAGGGGTTCATACCCCCATCGCATTTTCGGGAAAGGCGTCATTCCGGATAGCCGTCGGCAGATCCGGAATCCATCGCCGCCAACGTTTCAAAGCAGGCAATCGCGGCAGCCTCTGCGCCGTTAAGCTCAGCGGCCAGCGGTTCCGGGCGCGTCTTTTCGAGTCGCGCCGGAATCACAGGGAAGGAACAACCCGAGAGCCCGCCCGATCGAAAGGCTGGCTTGCTGGCAGAGGGTCCGACCCGTCCCGGCGCGCCGGGAGGACGGTGGTCAGGATCACTCGATGCCGAGCTTCGCCTTGAGCATCTCGTTCACTGCCTGCGGGTTGGCCTTGCCGCCCGTCTGCTTCATGACCTGGCCGACGAACCAGCCGAGCAGGGTCGGCTTGGCCTTCGCCTGCTCGACCTTGTCCGGGTTGGCGGCGATCACTGCGTCGATGGCAGTCTCGATGGCGCCCGTGTCCGTGACCTGCTTCATGCCGCGGGTCTCGACGATCTCGCGTGGATCGCCACCTTCGGTGAAGACGATCTCGAACAGGTCCTTGGCGATCTTGCCCGAGATCACGCCCTCGCCGATGAGGTCGATGATGCCGCCGAGCTGAGCCGCGCTCACGGGTGAGGAGGCAATGTCCTTGCCCTCCTTGTTGAGACGTCCGAAGAGTTCGTTGATGACCCAGTTCGCCGCAGCCTTTCCGTCGCGGCCCTTCGCGACGTTCTCGTAGAAATCGGCCGAGGCGCGCTCCGCCACCAGAACGCTGGCGTCATAGGCCGGCAGCCCATAATCGGCCATGAACCTGGCCTTCTTCTCGTCCGGAAGCTCCGGAAGGTGCTGCGCAAGATCGTCCACATAGGCCTGGTCGAATTCGAGTGGCAGCAGATCCGGATCGGGGAAGTAGCGGTAATCGTGCGCCTCTTCCTTGGAGCGCATGGAGCGGGTCTCGCCGCGGCCGGGATCGAACAGCCGCGTCTCCTGCTCGATCGCGCCTCCATCTTCGAGGATGCCGATCTGGCGCCTTGCTTCCACCTCGATGGCCTGCCCGATGAAGCGGATCGAATTGACGTTCTTGATCTCGCAGCGGGTGCCGAGCGGGTCGCCGGGACGGCGGACCGACACGTTCACGTCGGCGCGCAGGTTGCCCTTCTCCATATCGCCGTCGCAGGTGCCGAGATAGCGCAGGATCGTGCGCAGCTTCGTCACATAGGCCCGCGCCTCGTCGGACGAGCGCAGGTCCGGCTTCGAGACGATCTCCATCAGAGCGACGCCGGAACGGTTGAGGTCGACGAAGCTCATGGTGGGATGCAGGTCATGGATCGACTTGCCTGCATCCTGCTCCAAGTGCAGGCGTTCGATGCCGACCGTGATCGTCTCGCCGGTCTCGATGACGTCGACGATGACTTCACCCTCCCCGACGATCGGGCTCTTGTACTGGCTGATCTGGTAGCCCTGCGGCAGATCCGGATAGAAATAGTTCTTCCGGTCGAAGGTGCTCCTGAGGTTGATCTGGGCCTTCAGGCCGAGCCCCGTGCGGATCGCCTGGCGGACGCACTCCTCGTTGATGACCGGAAGCATGCCGGGCATGGCGGCATCCACCAGCGAAACGTGGCTGTTCGGATCGCCTCCAAAGGCCGTGGAAGCCCCGGAGAACAGCTTGGCCTGGCTCGTCACCTGGGCATGGATCTCCATGCCGATGACGATTTCCCAATCGCCTGTCGCACCCTTGATGAGCTTCTTTGGATTGACCGGAGCGTTCATGGGGCCTCGCGCCTTCGAATTGCGGTGATTTCAAACCGGAGTAAGAGCCTGAGGCGGCTCCGGTCAACCCCTTTCGAATCTGAACATCCGTTCAGATTAATGCCGAGTATTGTTAAGGTCATTTATAATTTGTGCACAGTTATTTAGCCATAAAGCCCAGCCTCCATGAAACCGTGCCCTACATCGAGCGTTGTTCGGTCGGTAAATGGTCAAGGAGATAATGATGGCTGTAGATCCGATGGATCGGGATCCGAACCTCTACAACCGTGAAAACGAGGTTTACGAGCGCGAGGCTCGTGGTTCCAATACTCTTGCTTACTTGATTGGCGGCTTGGTGATTGCGCTCGGCCTACTCGCCTTCCTGTTCTACGATGGCGGCAGCCGGGACGTGAGCACGACCGGCAGCACGACTGCCCCGCAATCCCAGACCGAGCCTGCCTCCCCGGCCGCGCCGAACACCGGTTCGACCGGCACAGGCTCGACGACGGCCCCGGCCAACCCCGCGCCGGCCTCGCCGTCGGCTCCGTCCAACACCACCGCGCCGAAGCCGTAAGCTTTCGCCGCGTCGGAAGTAGCGTCATGGGCCTGACCCCCGGTCAGGCCCATTTTCGTGACGGTCGGAAGGACCTCCCCGGGCCCGCGATCGCACCGCGTCAGGTTGCCCGGATCACCGGCCCAGGCCTCTCCTGCGGGATTGTCATGAGTGCGACGCCGGCGAGGATGAGCAGGAGCCCGGCCCAGGCCGACGGTTCCAGGCGTTCGCCAAGGGCCCAGGCGCCGATCGCGACCCCGATAGGCGCCCGCAGGTAGCCCTGGGCCGTGGTGCCCAGCGATCCGAGCGTGTGGATGAGCCGGAAATAAAGCACGAAGGCAAGGGCGGTGGAAAAGACCGCGAGCCCGACGAGGGCCCCCAGCGAAGCCCCTGACGGATCGAGCGTCCAAGGCCGGTCGACGACGAGACTGATCGGGATCAGGAGCGCGGCGCCGGAAAGCAGCGATCCGGCGGCAGGTGCCATCGGGTCGAGCTCCTTGAAACTGCGGCCAAAAATCGCTGCTCCGGCATAACAGACCGTCGCCAGGACAACGGCGAGCTGAGCCAGCAATTCCTGCCCCACATGGGTGAAGGCCTGTGTTCCGACGATGACGCAGGTCCCGGACAGGCCGATCATCACCCCCGCCATCTTGCGGAACGACGTGGCCTCGTGCCGGGTCCAGAGGGATGTGATGAGAAAAGTGAAGACCGGGGTCATCGCATTCAGGATGACCGCCAGCCCCGCATCCACCGACTTTTCGGCCCAGGCAATGAGAGTGAAGGGTACGACACTGTTGAGGCAGGCCTGGAACGCGAATTTCCGCCACGTTACCGCATCGCGCGGCAAGGTGATCCCGCGCAGGCGCAGGATGGCCAGCAGGACGCCGCCGGCAATCACGGTGCGGGCTGCGATCAGCGTGACGGGCGGGATCGTTTCGATCCCGATCTTGATGAACGTATAAGAGGCGCCCCACAGGGTCGCGAGCGCGGCGAGCAGGGAAAGCTCAAGGGTATAATTGGGGGGTCGGGCCGGACTCATGGGCCGTGGTTCCTTCTGATTTCGCGTGACGCGGGACCTTGGCACGCGGCCCCCTCCCCGTCCTGCGGGAACGCTTCGGCCAGGACCGAAGCGTTAGTGGCTGACCCCGCCTCTCCGGTTCGCTACAATCGTTTCCATGACGAACATGGTCTCAGGCATCACGCTCGCGGAGGTCGCAGCCCTGATCGGCGATGTCGCCCGCGCCAACATCCTCTCCGCTCTCATGGACGGTCGCGCCCTGACGGCAGGCGAGCTCGCATGGCACAGCGGCGTCAGTGCTCCGACGGCAAGCGGACACCTCGCCAAGCTGGCTGAGGCGAACCTCATCGCCATGACCCGTCAGGGCCGCCATCGCTATTACCGCCTGGCCTCGCCCGAGATCGCCCAGGCGATCGAGGCGCTGATGGCGGTCGCCTCCTTCGGCCCCAGACGCCATCGCCCGGTCGGTCCCAAGGACCGGGCCCTGCGCCGCGCCCGCACCTGCTATGATCATCTGGCAGGCCGGCTCGGCATCGCTCTGGCCGACACGCTCACCGAGCGCCGCTACATCGTCCTCTCCGATAGCGCCGGTGCCCTCACGGACGAGGGACGCCGCTTCTTCTGCGATTTCGGGATCGATCCAGAACAGGACCGCAGCCGTAGCGGAGCCCTCTGCCGGACCTGCCTCGACTGGAGCGAGCGGCGGCCGCATCTCGCCGGCCGGCTGGGTTCGGCCCTCTGCACGCGCCTTTTCGATCTCGGCTGGATTGAGCGGATCAAGGACAGCCGGGCGCTCGCCATCACCCCTTCGGGTGAGAAGGGTCTCGCTGAAACCTTCGGGATGACGGAACAAAGCCAAGTTTATGGCGATTGAGCCGTCGGCAGGCGCCACCGATGCGCTCGAACCGAAGGGGAAGGACATGGCCACCAAGTCGAATTTCACCCCGGATGAATGGGCTCGGATCGTCGCAAGCCCGATGATCGCAGGGATGGCGATCACGGCGGCTGAACCCAGCGGGCTCTGGGGCCTGCTGAAGGAATCCATGTCCGGCGGCTGGGCCCTTCTCGCGGCCAAACAGGACGTGAATGCCAATCCACTCGTTAAGGCCGTCGCGGACGATATCGCGGATCCGACGACCCGCGACGCGGTGCGCAAGTCTTTCCAGGACCGGTTCAAGGGGAGCGAATTCAGCGCCGTGAAGCAGAAGGCCATCGACGAATTGCGGGCCGTGTCCGGCATCCTGGCGGCGAAGGCGCCCGAGGACGCGCCCGCCTTCAAGGCCTGGCTGCGGCATGTGGCCCAGGAAGCGGCGGAGGCCGGCAAGGAGGGCGGCTTCCTCGGATTCGGCGGCGTGGCGGTGAGCGAAGCGGAGAAGGCAACGCTGGCCGAAATCGACACCGCGCTGTCGGGCAGCGGTGCACCCGCTGGAATCGCCGAGACCTAGATAGCGCGTAGCGGATATCGCTGCTTTCGATCCTGCACCACTGACGGCAATCCGGAATGACGGCGTGAGGCGTTTCAACCTCCGTCATTCCGGGGCCGCGAATCGAAGCCCGGAACCCATGAGCGCTAACGATGCAGGATAAGGCGCAGCGGCTGCGGCAATTCTCTGTTTGGAAACGCTAGTGGTTATGGGTTACGGGCCCAGCGCTCCGCGCTGTCCCGCAATGACGGCGGGGAGTTATGGGACGGCCTCCATTCTATCGTCCCGCCGCCCGGCGCACGGCATAGGCCCCGGTCGCCCAGAGAAGCGCCGCGATGGCACGAACGGGCAGGAGCATCGGTGAATCATGGCTCACCGGGGCGAACCAGGGAATGCCGAGACCGGTGATCAGCCACGATACCAGCACGGATGCGACCAGGGCGGCGATTGCAGCGATGAAGACCTTGCCGAACTGGTCGGCCTTCCACCCAAGCATCACGGCGACGACGACCAGGACCGGATCGAAGGCGCCCCAGAGCCAGACGGCGAGAGGTACGGAGGGAGGGGTCACGCCCTCGCCCACCAGGCTTGAGGCAACGCGATGCGGCCCGCCGCGTCCTCGATGACCTGGCCGGCAGCAAAGAGAGTTTCCTCGTCAAAGGCGCGTCCGATGAGCTGGAGGCCGAGCGGCAGTCCCTGGGCATCGAGCCCGGCCGGAACGGCGATGCCGGGCAGGCCCGCCATGTTCACCGTCACCGTGAAGATGTCGTTGAGATACATCTCGACCGGATCACCCGAGCCCTTCTCGCCGATGCCGAAGGCGGCGGAGGGGGTCGCCGGCGTCAGGATCGCGTGAACGCCCGTGGCGTAGACCTCCTCGAAATCCCGCTTGATCAGCGTCCGGATCTTCTGGGCACGCACGTAATAGGCATCGTAGTATCCGGCCGACAGCACATAGGTGCCGATCATGATGCGGCGCTTGACCTCGCGGCCGAAACCGGCGGCGCGGGTCTTCTCGTACATGTCGGTGATGTCCTTGCCGTTCTCGCGGATCCCGTAGCGGACGCCGTCATAGCGGGCGAGGTTCGACGAGGCTTCCGCGGGCGCGACGATGTAATAGGCCGGCAGCGCGTATTTCGTGTGCGGCAGCGAGACCTCGACGATCTCCGCCCCGGCCGCGCGCAGCCATTCGGTACCCTGCTGCCAGAGTTTTTCGATCTCCGGCGACATGCCGTCGACCCGATACTCCTTCGGGATACCGATCTTCAGGCCCTTCACGCCGCGCGATACGGCCGCCTCGAAATCCGGCACCGGCAGGTCGGCGCAGGTGGTGTCCTTGGCATCGGGCCCCGACATGGAACGCAGCATGATCGCGGCATCGCGGACCGTGCGGGTGATCGGCCCGGCCTGATCGAGGGACGAGGCGAAGGCCACGGTGCCCCAGCGCGAGCAGCGGCCGTAGGTCGGCTTGATGCCGACCGTGCCGGTAAAAGCAGCCGGCTGACGGATGGACCCGCCCGTATCGGTCGCGGTGGCGCCCAGGCAGAGATGGGCCGCGACGGCCGCCGCCGACCCGCCCGACGAGCCGCCGGGAACGAGGTGAGTGCCCTCGATGGCGCCCGATGCCGCCGCCGACACGTTCGAGCCCTGGCGACGCCACGGCGACACGACCGGTCCGAAGGCGCTGGTCTCATTGGACGAACCCATGGCGAACTCGTCCATGTTGAGCTTGCCGAGCATGACAGCGCCGTCGTTCCAGAGGTTCTGCGTGACGGTCGACTCGTAGGGCGGCTTGAATCCCTTCAGGATGTTCGACCCGGCGGTGGATTCCACACCATCCGTGCAGAAAAGGTCCTTGATGCCGAGCGGGATGCCTTCCAGCGCCCCGGCCTCGCCCCCGGCGATCCTCTGCTCGGAGGCCTTGGCCATGGCGAGCGCCTTGTCCGGCGTCTCCAGTACGAAGGCGTTGAGCGCCCTCGCCTTCTCGATGGCATCGATATGGGCCTGGGCGAGTTCCGTGGCGGAAAAGGTCTTGGCCTTCAGGCCGTCACGGGCCTCTGCGATGGTGAGGTGGGTCAGTTCGGTCACGGGACTTGTTCCTCGTCATCCGGACCGCGGCAGGCGATCCGGGAACGTGATGAGACTTCGCTCGACGACAGGATTCCGGTTCCTGAGCTTCGCTCGACCGGAAGGATGAGTGCCTATTCGATCACCTTCGGCACGACGAAGAAGTCGTCCTCCCGCGCCGGGGCATTGCGAAGGACCTTCTCGGCGTACTCGCCGTCGGTGACGCCGTCCTGGCGCTTCTTCATGGTCATCGGCGTCACCGAGGTCATCGGCTCGACGCCGTCCACGTTCACCTCGTTGAGTTGCTCGACGAAGGACAGGATGGCGTTGAGCTCGCCCTGGAGGTGCGGAACATCCTCCTCCGTGACGGCAATGCGCGCCAGATGCGCAATCCGGCGAACGGTTTTCTGATCGACCGACATGGATGGCCAAACCCTTTGATGCTGTTGCGCGGGCTATAACACCCGCCCGCCTTGGGCCGCAATGTTGGATGTGGCTCATGGGAGGGGCAGATCAGCCCCCACCGTCATTCCGGGACGCGCCGGAGGTGCGGGCCCGGAACCCATAGCCACGACGGTTCGAGGTCGGAGAGCGGCGATAGCCGCTGCACCCTTCTCATCAGGCCGGCGGTGACGGATTCCGGGCCCGGCCCTGTGGGCCGTCCCGGAATGACAAGGGTATAAGCCCTTCCCGGCCCTAGGCCGCCGGTGATGACGGGACGGCTAGATCCTCACGCCGACCGTCTTGTGCGGCACCACCACCTGGGTGCCCTTCCCGTCCAGGGCCGCGACGAACTTGTCCGCCGTCCGGTCGATCATGGGGAAGGAGCCATAATGGCAGGGAATCGCGGCTTTGAGCTTGAAAAAGCGCTGCACCGCGAGGGCCGCGACCTCCCCGCCCATGGTAAAGCGATCGCCGATCGGCACCATGGCCACCTCCGGCTGGTGGATTTCGGCGATCAGGCCCATGTCGCCGAAGATGTCGGTATCGCCCATGTGATAGACCGTCGGCTCTCCCGGAGCCTTGACGATGACGCCGTTGGCGCTCCCGAGCGGGAAGTTCACACCGGTCTCCACGAGGCCGGCGGAGTGATCGGCCCGAACGAGGGTGACCGAGAAGTCGCCCTGGTCTGTCGTGCCGCCCGTATTCATGGGATCGAAGTTCTCCAGGCCCTGGCTCGCCAGATACATGCACAGGTCGAAATTGGTAACGACCTTGGCCCCGGTCGCTTTGGAAATCGCCACCGCGTCGCCGATATGGTCGGCATGGCCATGGGTGATGAGAATGTGGGTGACGCCCTCGGAGGCCTGCTCCGGGCGGCCCTCGAAAGCCGGGTTTCCGGTGAAGAACGGATCGATCAGGACGACGTTGTTTCCGAAATCAAGGCGGAAGGCGGAATGCCCGAACCAGGTGATTTTCATGAAGGGACCCTCGAATCTGGAATGAAATGGGGCGGGAGCGGCGCTAGGCCATGGTGCGACGATACGCGGCCCAATGTGGGCTGGCGAAGCTAGGCAATAAATCCGTCGGAAGAAAGGTGTGGCACCCCGGTACGGGACGACTTGCTCCCCATCTTCCTGTAGGGTGCCGTCCTGAAAGGGAGACCGCCATTGCTCGCCAAGGACCAGGAACTCGTCGCGCTCATGGAGGGGCTTGCGCCCCGCGCGCGCCTGATGGGCGTCGATCTCGGCACGAAGACGATCGGCCTCGCCCTCTCCGACGTGGAAAGGCGGATCGCAACGCCGCTCGAGACGATCAAGCGGGTGAAGTTCACCCCCGACGCGCAGCGCCTGAAGGCCCTTGCCGACCGTTACGACGTGAGAGGCCTCGTGTTCGGGCTGCCTCTCAACATGGATGGAACCGAAGGCCCGCGTGCCCAGGCGACCCGCGCCTTCGTGCGCAACCTGAAGCCGATCTATGACGGGCCGGTCCTGTTCTGGGACGAGCGGCTTTCAACCATGGTCGTGACCCGGACCCTGCTCGATGCCGACGCCTCCCGCGCCGCCCGCGCCGAGGCAGTGGACAAGATGGCGGCCGCCTACATCCTCCAGGGCGCGCTCGACCGCTATGAGCGAATCGTGGCCGCCGACGAGGACGCCTCGGACGAGGCCTGTCTGCGTTCGGAGCTGGACATGGACACGCCGCCCGAAGGCGGCGCGATGGACGATTAGTGCGTTTTCAGGCGAGATGGGAACCGGTCCGCCTGAAAATGCACCTGGCAAGGCCTTCCAGAAGCGCTTTTCCGGTTCCCATCGAACCGCTCCAGGCTCAGGCGACGGACGGCATGCATGCCGCTTCTCACCGACGCCTCAAAAGCCGTTGCGGCGATTCCAGGAGCGGATCTGGTCCTTGGTGATCTCCTTCTGGGCGCGCTTGTAGTCCTTCATGTATTCCTTGGCCGCCTCGCGGTTGTAATAACCGTGGCGCGGCGGAGGGCCATAATAGCCGGGAGGCGGCGGCGGGCGGCGATAGCCGGGCGGCGGCCCGTAATAGCGCTGCCGCGGCGGAGGATCGTAATAATCCGGCCCGTCATAATAGAACTGCACCTGCTGAACCACAGCCGGGGCATCGGCGGACCCGACAGGCATGGGCGCAGCCTGAACATTCAAGGCACCGAGACCCAGGCCCCCCGCAATTACCCCCAGAGCCCATCTCGGAACCGATCGACCAAACATCATAATTATCGTTCTCCTGCGGGCCCGCACTCAGGCCGGGCCGCCATGGACGTCACAATGATACGGCTTAGTTGAATAATCCCTGAATCGCCATGCAGGCTCCCCGCCCCCCGCAAAGGCGCAGGGAAGCTGTTGACGGCAGCCGAAAAAGCACCTATCTGACCGCCATCCACGGACGCCGCAGGCCTCGTCTTCCCGAATCGAGCCAATCTTCGGGACGAAACAGGACTTCGCCGGTTCCCGTTGGGGGATAGTTTAATGGTAGAACAGCGGACTCTGACTCCGTTAGTCTTGGTTCGAATCCAGGTCCCCCAGCCAACCCAACATTCTGAGACTCAAGAGAAATTACTCTAAAGTGTCATGAGGCTGGGTATCCGTGTCACAGCTAGGCCACAAGCCAGCCAATTTCACGGTTCCAGCTCTGCTCGAGACGCAGAGAGGGACTGCCGTTCCTGATCGCTGCTGGCGGCTATTTGTGGCTCAAGCGGCGCCGCAACCGGGCAAGACAGGTTGCTCCACTGCAAAATTGATGTGGGCCAAAAGTAGGAACAGGGCCGCAGCGGTCATTGTGGCCCTGTCCATTGGTCACGAAGTCGCTTGTCGGCGATCTTTGGATCAACATCTAGCGCCGTCTTTGCAGTGCTCCGGTTCTGGAGATGCTCTTCCAAAGCCTGCGCGGGTTCTGAATTGCTCCTGATGCCTTACTCACACTCCGCAGCGATGCAAGATCTCTATCCAGCCTCGGCCGGATCGACGCAGGGACGCTGCCATCGGATCGACAGCTTGTCCTTTACGATGCTTTGGCGATCGCCCCCGGTCAATGTCCTGACGGTTACGGGTGGGATGATCGACGCTCAAACAACGACCCCAACGTTTCTGCGATCTGCTCACGGCGGGCAGGCTTGTTCAACCAGGGCACCCCCTGCACCTCTGCTGGAAGCCGCTCGCGGGGAGGCATGCCAGAATAGATGGCGAAGGGGATTCCGCGAACCTTCAGCTCGCGTGCAACTGGCACACAGGAGCCATCTCGCAACATGAAGTCCAGCAGGGCCACGTCGGGCGTGTTCTGGGCCAGCCAGTGGAGGATCGAGCGATTGTCCGGAAAGGCACTGACGACTCCAAATCCGGCGTCGTTCAACTGAGCTTCAAGAGTGAGACCGACTGGACCTTGATCCTCGGCAATCAGGCACAACGGGCGGGAAGCCATACTAATCCCTTGGTGACAGCGCGGGCGAAAGGAGCCCTCTCAAGCAGGAGGCAATCCAAAATGCCGGCCCCTGCTACGTCAGGAGGGGCGCGTCACCTCAGATCATGCTCACTGGAGATCAACCTGTGCAGGGGCGCGCCAGTTCCTCATTAGGCCTAGGTTACATGTCTGGGCGCGCGGCCCTGTTCGGGGAACTGACCCAGCCTGAGCGGCTTTGCCTCGAGATGCAAAAGCTTCTCGCCTATTGCTTCCGGTCACGAGCTTGGCCCGCTTGGGGCCGCTACGTCGCAGCCACCCTCGTCGTGACGGGGATGCTGCTTCTGCGGCAAAGCCTTACAGCATATTTGCCGGATTACCCGTATTTGCTGTTCTTTCCGGCCATTGTCGTCAATGCCATGTTGTTCGATCGCGGCAGCGGCATCTACTCGGTCGTGCTCAGCGCAGCATTTGCGCGCTATTTCCTGATCGAACCGGCCGGCAGCTTTGCGGTTGCCGATCCCCGCACCAATGTCGGCCTTCTGCTGTTCATTGGCATCGGTCTGACGACCAGCGTCATCATCGAAGCTCTCCACAGCACAACTCATCGTCTGATCGACGCAAACAGACGCCTTGCCGCAGCCGAACAGGAAAAGGAGCTTTTGCTGCAGGAAGCCGGGCACCGCATCAAGAACGATCTCGCCACTCTCGTGGCGCTGGTGCGCCTTCAGGAGCGCGCAGCGGAAGATCCGCTCGTGCAGGATATGCTTGCAACCACGGCTAACCGAATTCATGTGCTGAGCCGCGTGCACGAGCGCCTGCGTCCGGGCGCGGGAACGGCGTCGGTGATCGACGTTGCCGCATTCATGACTGACCTGTGCGAGGAGATCACAGCGTCGCTCATCGGCGTTCGCCCGATCGCGATACGGACGAAAGCTGAGCGGCACTGGCTCCCGCAAGAGCGCAGTGTTCCTTTGGGGATCATCGTCAACGAACTGGTAACGAACTGCCTGAAATACGCCTTTCCGGACGATCGCAGCGGCACGATCACCATTCAGTTCGTCCGCCAGGATGATTGTTACGAGTTGACGGTCGTTGACGATGGGGTGGGCGTCGCGCCGGCCACCAGCCTTCGCACGTCTTCAGGTCTCGGGCAGCGCCTCGTGCGCTCGATGGCAACCCAACTGGGTGGAACCGTCAGGATCGTGTCCGACAGCCCCGGGGCGGGCACACGCGCGATCGTCCGGTTTCCCGCTTCCTCGGGCTGAATCCCGTCCAGGTCCGCCAGCCATCCTGTTTTCCAAATGGTCAGCGCAGAATCTAACCTCCCTCGCGGGTGGTTGGACACGCCTATCCGCGAGGTTTGGCCAAATCGCTTTGCGCCTGCACCCTTCCCGGCCTCGCACTGGGAGGCGGCCCATGACCCGAGGCACCGCACAGGACCCGGTTTCGACCGGCAAGGGCATCGCCGAGACCCGGGCGACGGTGCGCCGCAAGCTGCCTGAGGTCCTGCGCCGGAGGGATCTCGCCGTCATCGCATCCAACAGGCGGCAGAGATTCAGAGGGGGCCAAGCTTTCCGGTCTGGGCCGATGTCATCGGGGCATAAGTTGCCGCAAGGTAACACAGTCCTGAAATCGCTCTCCGGTGCGGATTACGCAGTGGCACCCTAGGCTTTTTCTCTTAATGATCTGGCGCCCCGGGAAGCGACTGATTTGCGCCTCGGAACCGTTACGGAGATCTCCATGGCGCGTCTCGTCCAGCAGACCTGTCGTTCCTTGAGCAAACGCTGCCTGGACTCGGCAAGGACAGCACTCGTGACGGTGCTGCTGGCGCTCGCGTCTGCCACAACAACGCAGGCCCAGGATGCGACCTGGCTGACGACCCCGGGATCGAACGACTGGTCCACTGGGACGAACTGGTCACTCGCGACGGCTCCCACAGGCACAGCGTTTTTTGGGGCGTCGAGCACGACTTCCCTGGCGATCACGGGCGCCGCCACCGTCGGGACGCTGCAATTCAACGCCGCGGCACCGGCCTATGCGTTCACGATTAATCCTAGCGTAACCTTCAACATCAACGGTGCAGGAATCGTCAACAACTCGGCAAGCGTTCCGACCTTCACCAACAACGGCGGGGGGCTGAACTTCCTCAATGCCAGCACAGCCGGCAACGCCACCATCATAAATACGCTTGGCCTGTATTTCCGCGACAGCAGCAGGGCGGGCACCGCGAACATCACCAGCAGCTGGAGCATGAATTTCCGTGGTAGCAGCACGGCTGACGGTGCCAACATCGTCAACACTGCAGGTCTCTACTTCTACGATACAAGCACTGCTGGTAACGCGACCATCACCACCACCAATTCTGCGTTGACTATGTTCCAGGGCACTTCGAGTGGTGGCCTGGCCCGTTTTATTACCCAGACCGGAGGCCAGTTCGATATTTCTCCCCTGAGCTCCTCAGGAATGAGCGTTGGCTCGATCGAGGGAGAGGGAACTTATTTCCTTGGCGGAAGCACGCTGACAGTGGGAGGTAACGGCCTGTCCACCACGGTCAGCGGCACGATCACGGATGGTGGCGACAGCGGCGGCAGCGGCGCCCGCTTGGTGAAGACCGGAACCGGCACGCTGACGCTCACGGGCAGCAATGCCTACAACGGCGGCACGACCTTATCCGCCGGTACCCTGGCGGTCGGCCACAACAAGGCCCTTGGGAATGGCGCACTTGCCATGGCCTCCGGTACCACGCTGCAGGCCGCAGCAAACGGCCGCACCCTCGCCAATCCGATTGCATTGGTGGGCGGTGTCTCGACCATCGACACCCAAGGCAATGCTCTCGCTCTGTCCGGCATCATGTCGGGCGCAGGGTCGGTCACGAAGGTCGGCAACGGCACGCTCGCTCTCTCCGGGGCGAACATCTATAGCGGCGGAACGACGGTGCTGACCGGCACGCTCGAGATCCAGAACGCCAGCGCGCTCGGCACCGGAGGGGTCACCCTGAACGGTGGGCATCTGCGCTCCAACATCGCCGGCACCGCGACCCTGCCCAACCCTTTGAGCCTTGTGCATGGCAGCGTCATATCGGCCGCCTCGGGGCAGACCGTCAACATCGATCTCGCAAATGTCGCGGATGGCGCCATCGTGCTCCTGGGCTCGTCCACTGATACGGGGACGCTCGTCGCCACCGGCGCCAGCATCACCATGGCCGGCTCCGCCACCGTCGAGGTGAATGGCGGCACGGTACGCGCCGGCGGCTCCCAACTTGCCGGCCTCATGGCCGCCGCCAACAGGGTCACCATTGCCCGCAACGCGACCCTCGACCTCGCAGGCTTCGGCGCAACGCTTCGCGATCTCTGGGGCGAAGGCACGCTCACCGGCAGCAGCGGCACGCTTCAGATGGCAAGCGGCGAGTTCGCCGGCGGCATTGGCGGCAATGTTGCGCTCGAGAAGGTCTCGTCGGATCCGTTGAATCTCTCGGGCACCCATACCTATACGGGCCCAACGACGGTCCGGGAGGGCTTTCTGGGAGTGAACGGTTCATTGACCTCCGCGGTGACTGTGCTCAATGGCGGGGCGCTTGGGGGCATCGGCAGGATTGGCGGGCTGTCGGTGCAGAGCGGCGGCTTTGTCAAACCGGGCAACTCGATCGGCACGCTCAACGTCGCCGGCAATGTCGCCTTCGGCCCGGGCTCCTTCTATGCGGTCGAGATCGACGGCGCCGGCCGCTCCGACCGCATCGCCGCGACCGGCGCCGCCAGCCTCACCGGCGGCACGGTGACGATCCTGCCCGATGCCGGCGTCAACTTCGTCGCCGACACCCCCTATACCATCCTCACCGCCTCGGGCGGCGTCACCGGCACCTTCGCCGGCCTCCAGAGCAGCGAGTTCGCCTTCATCTCGCCGACGCTGGGCTACAGCACCGATGCCGTCACCCTGACCATGGTGCGCAAGACCGAACAACCGCCCGCGCCGCAGCCTCCCGCACCCCGGCCGCTGGCCTTCCACTCCGTGGCGGTGACGAAGAACCAGTACCGCACCGCCGACGCCATCGAGGCGCTGCGCGCCGGCAACCGCCTCTACAACACGGTGCTGGGTGCGAGCGTCGTCGGCGCCAGGCAGGCGTTCGATGCGTTGTCGGGCGAGGCGCATGCGGGTGCGGTGACGGCGGCGTATGGCGATGCCCGCCTGGTCGAGACCGCCCTGCTCGCCCGCCTGCGCCAGCCCCTGATCGGCTCGTCCGTGCCGCTCTTGGCCCAGGGCCCCTATCCCGCCGCCTTTGCCGCCGACCGGCCCGGGACAGCGCCGCAGCCCGTGGCCCTGGCCCCGGTCGAGCCGCGCTATGCCCTGTGGGGCGAAGGCTTCGGCGCCTGGGGCCGCCGCCGCTCGGACGGCAATGCCGCCAGCCTCGCCACCGCCACCGGCGGCTTCCTGCTCGGCGCCGATGCGCTCGTCTCCGACGGCCTGCGCCTCGGCCTCGCCGGCGGCTTCACCCGCACCCGCTTCGACGTCGATGCCCGGCTCTCCTCCGGCACCAGCGAGAGCGTGGTCGGCGCCCTCTACGGCACAGGCTCGTGGGGCGACCTGAATCTGCGGCTCGGCGCGGCCTATGCCCGCCACGACATCGCCACCCGGCGCAGCATCGCCTTTCCCGGCTTTGCCGATGCCGTGAGCGCCGCCTATGACGGCTCGACCCTGCAGGCGTTTGGCGAGATCGGCTACCGGATCGGCCTCGGAGCGGCCGCCCTCGAGCCGTTCGCCGGCGCATCCGTGCTGCGGCTCGACACCGACCGCTTCCAGGAGACCGGCGGCGCGGCGGCGCTCACCGGCTTTGGCCAGCGCTTCGATCTCGCCACCACCACGGTGGGGCTGCGCGGCGCGGCCCAGATCGGCGACCAGGGGCCGCTGACCCTGCGCGGCCTGCTCGGCTGGCGCCATGCCTATGGCGATGTCGCGCCGGCGGCGCTCCTGGCCTTTGCCGGCGGCACCAGCCCGTTTGCGGTCGCCGGCGTGCCGCTCGACCGCGATGCCCTCGTCGCCGAGGCCGGGCTTGCCTGGCAGGCCGCCGACCGGCTCAGCCTCGGCCTCAGCTACAGCGGCCAGATCGGCCGCCGCGCCCAGGACCACACCCTCAAGGCAAACCTCCTCTGGACCTTCAATACCCACTGAGACAACAGCCGCCTCCGTGCAGCGGACGCCCCCCTCTGCAATGCCGCTTTCCCCCTCAAGGGACTGAGCGAAACCATGTCCCTGTCCGCGGTTACGCCTGACCTGCAATCCCGAGAGGGACGCGGGAACCTACGGCGGAACCGCCCGAACGTGGCTGCCGGGTTCCCTTTCAGGGCCACGGCTGGACAGCACGCCCGACCCGCCGCAGAATCCCCTCTCGAAGGGTGCCGGGGGTCCCATGGGTCCGCAGGAGCACAAAGTCGAACGTCGACTGGCGGCGATATTCGCGGCCGACGTCGCCGGCTACTCGCGTTCCATGGAGCAGGACGAGGTCGGGACGCTCCGCACCTTGACCACCCATCGCCAGATCATGGACCAGCTCATCCTCGAACATGGCGGCCGGATCGCCAATACGGCCGGCGACAGCGTGCTGGCGGAGTTCCCGAGCATCGTCGAGGCTGTCGAATGCGCCGTCGAGGTGCAGGAGCATCTCGAATCCGCACCGGGAAAACGAAAGCTCCAGTTCCGCATCGGGGTTCATGTCGGCGATGTCATCGTTCAGGGCAGCGACCTCCTGGGCGACGGCGTCAACGTCACGGCCCGCCTCCAGTCCCTGGCGGATCCAGGCGGCGTCTGCATCTCGGAGGCCGCCTACCACTACGTGCGCAAAGCCCTGCCCGTGACCTTCACCGACCTCGGGCCGCAGCACGTCAAGAACATCGAGGAACCAGTGCGGGCCTACATGATGAAGGCGTCCTCGTTCGCTCCGGCGAGCACGGATCGTACCAAGACCCTGCCCCTTCCGGAGAAACCCTCGATTGCCGTCCTGCCCTTTACGAATCTGAGCGGCGACCCGGAGCAGGAATACTTCGCCGACGGGCTGGTGGAGGACATCATCACGGGACTGAGCCGGGTGAAGGCATTCTTCGTCATCGCCCGGAACTCGTCCTTCACTTACAAGGGCAGAGTGCTGGACGTCAGGCAGATCTCCCGGGAACTGGGCGTCCGGTATGTCCTCGAGGGCAGCATCAGGAAAGTCGGCTCGCGTGTTCGGATTGCCGGCCAGCTGGTCGACGCGACCACCGGACATCATGTCTGGGCCGATCGCTTCGACGGCGACATGAAGGACGTATTCGATCTGCAGGACCAGGTGACGGAGAGCGTCGTTGGCGCCGTGGAGCCGAGCATCCGCCTGGAAGAGATAAGACATTCCAGAACGAAGCCGACAAACTATGTGACGGCCTACGACCTGTACCTCCGGGCCCTGCCCTGCTTCTACAACATGACCCGCGAAGGGTTTTCCATTGTCCGCAAACTGACCAACGAGGCTCTCAGCATCGATCCTGGCTTCACGCTGGCCAAAGCCTTGGGGGCGTATATCCGCAGCATTTCCGTGAGCCAATGCTGGCATGAGCCCGATGACGTTCGGGTCGCCGTCCGCATGGCACGCGAAGTCCTGGCCGAAGCGCGGGACGACCCAACGAGTCTTCGGTTTGCGGCCCAGGTCCTCGCGTATAGCGCGAAGGACTACGAGACGGCCCTGGGTGCTATCGACCGATCGCTCTACCTCAACCCAAATTCGGCCCAGAGCTACACCGGCGGCGGCTGGGTCAATGCCCATGCCAGTCGGCCGCTCGTCGCGATCGACCATTTCCACAAGGCCATGCGCCTGAGCCCGGTCGATCCCGAGAAGGGCATTGCGCTATCAGGAATCGGGATGAGCTACCTGATGCTCGAACACTTCGACGAAGCCCTGGAGTGGGGAGCGATCGCCCTGCGGGAAATGCCCAATTACGGCTCGTCCCATCGGGTCGTGATCGCAGCGCTTGTCGGGCTGGGGCGGCTGGACGAGGCCCAAGCGGCGGCCCACCGTCTGATGGAGAATTTTCCGACCTACTCTCTCAGCCTGCAGAAAGAGATCAACCCGTGGCGGGACGAGGCATTCGCCACGCGGTACCTTCAGGCGCTTCGTACCGCGGGAATTCCGGAATAGCCGTCTCAAGGTTCCCCCGAGGTCCTGCGAACGACCTCGGGGGCGGGCTGCTCAGATATTCACCGGCACGTCGAGCAGGGGCGCATATTGCTGCGCCCCGAAGATATCGGAATCCCCCGCGCTCCCGCTCGGGCGAGGCCTGTAGACGGTGAACTTGATCGCGCAGGCTGGGTCGTATTCGACGAAGTCGGCGATGCGGCCCTGATCGATCCCGTAGAGTTTCGCGACCGATTCCCGGGTCAGGGCCTGACTCTTCAGGACCTGGTTATAGATATTGCGGTCGGTAAAGATGATGTCGAAGGTAATCTTGTCGACACCGGCATTCTTGCTGCGAATGGTCTTCGCAAGTTCCGACAACTTCTTCATGGTGATGTCCTCAGGCGCCGACGGTGACGGTGTGGGTGGGGAAGAGTTCGAGAGGGTCATCGACCGCCAGCGTGTGATTGACTGTCCACCGATAGGCCGGAGACGCCTTCAGGACCTCGTCGAGCACGAAGGCGACACCGCCGGCGGTGCCCTTGACCTCCGGCAGGCGGGCATAGAACAGCTGGCGCGTCCCCGTCATGCAGACTTCTTCCGCCATCTCGGGCGTGGGAGCGACACCCTGCACCACGATGCAGAGCTCGTGAGCGGGAACCTTGATCGGCTCCATGTCTCCCATCACGCCGTTCTTTCCGAACACATTGTAGAAAAGCTCGTAGCCCGAGGCTCCGAAGCGCTCTCTTACCTGCTCCTTGGCCCAGTCGATGACCTTGTCGATATTAGCTATGGTGTAGGGATCCCGCACGGACGCGATGCCGACGAAACGCTCGCCGACCTTGCCCGCGCCTTCGAGCTTGACCCTCACCCGCTCGGCCGGAATGAAGCGCTGCCCCGTCACGCGGGTCGTGCGCGGATCGATCTGCTCGTAATGACACTCGCGCATGTCGAGGCGGCCGCCGGCGACGAACTCGTCATAGGGGTTGGAGCGCTCGTACATGGCATGGCCAGCGACCGACGCGATGGTGCAGCGCTGGTCGGGATGCATGGCGGTGACTGTGACGCCGGCGCCGTTGACGGCACCGAGCACAGTCTCCTTCGCGCCATACGGCTCGGCGCAGAACGAGGCGCATTCGAGCACCTTCCCCAGGTAGTAGGCGTCGGCTTCACTCGTGCCGCGATGGAGAGCGGCGGCTGCGAAGATGGCGCAGTCGCTCGACCGCCCCCCGATGATGACATCGCAGCCTTCTTCGAGAAGCTTGCGATACGGATGGACTCCCGCCATGGCGACGATCCGGTCGGTCGCGTCTAGCTCCGCCTCGTCGAGCGGATCGCGGCCGTCGAGGCCGAGCACCGGCTCGTCGCTTCCGATGGCTTTCCGGACGCGCTCCTTGTCCACCTCGGAATAGAAGTAACCGAGCTTGAAGGGAGCAAGCTTATGCTTCTTCGCAAGCTCCCGGATCATCTCCACGTAGCGGTCGACACGCCCGTTCGTGCCCGTGTCGCCGGCCGAGCCGATGATCATCGGAACGCCGATCCGGCGCGAGGCGAGAAGCATGGCTTCCAGGTCCTGCCGCTGCCATGCCTCGGGCGATGTCGAGGTATCCGTGCCGAGAGGAACCGGCCCGATATCGTCACTTCCGGAATCGGCGGCGATGAAATCGGGACCCGCCGCGACGCCGCGTTCGAAGCTGTCGGGCTTGAGGGGAGCAAAGCCCAGGTGACCGTTTGGGCAGATGATCGATATGGACGACATACGAAGCGTTCTCCGGTGGGCGTCATGAAATGCCTAACCCACCTAAGCAATTTTCATGCCACTCGCCTCACTGCCATGTAAGTCATTGTCAATCCGACGAAATCCCGCCGGCAGAACATCCATTATGGAGATCGACGTGGAAACACATGCGATTTCCACGCATCCCTGCGCGGGTTCCGCGCATTCGCCGCACGACACCCGTCGATGGGCTCGCCGCGTCACGATCCATTGCAGCCGGGAGGCCTCAAGCGATGTCGAGCTTCGCCATCTGATGTCGCAGGGCATGGCGGGACAATCCCAGCCGCGCCGCAGCTTCCGTCAGGCTGCCATTGGCGGCAGCCAAGGCGTGGCGGATCAGCCGGACCTGAAACGACGCGGTGGCCTCGTAATAGTCCAGCGGCCCCTCCCCGACCGGCTCAGCCGTCTCCGCCAGACCGGATTTTTCGGATTCCTTTACGTCGCGAAGAATGCGCGCCGGCAGATGCCGCAGCATGATCGTATTTTCGTCTTCGAGAATGAAGATGCGTTCGAGCAGGTTCTCGAGTTCGCGCACATTGCCCGGCCAGCGATAACGCCGGAAGATGTCGGCCACATCCGGCTCGAGCCCTCGGATGATGCGGCCGTAGCGGCTGCTCAGGCGGCGAAGGAAGTGGTCGGTCAGCACGAAGATGTCGTCGCCGCGCTCGCGCAGGGGCGGCGCATTGATGGCGACGATCTGCAGTCGATAATAGAGGTCCTCCCGAAACCGGCCGGCATTGACCTCCGACAGCAGGATGCGGTTCGTGGCGGCGATGAAGCGCACGTCGACCTCGACGGGGGTCACCGCTCCGACCCGGCGCAGGCGTTGTGTGTCGAGGACGGTGAGGAGCTTTGCCTGCATGACGAGGTTCATGTCGCGAATCTCGTCCAGGAAGATCGAGCCGCCGTTGGCGGCCTCGATCAAGCCCGGCTTGCGGGCCACCGCGCCGGTAAAGGCCCCCTTCTCATGGCCGAACAGTTCGGATTCGAGGAGCTGGTCGGGAATGGCGGCGCAATTCACATCGATGAACTGCTCGGAGGCGCGGGACGATTGCTGATGCACGAGACGGGCGATGAGCCCTTTGCCCGTCCCTGTCTCGCCATAGATCAGCACGGCGCGGGCCGCGCTTTTCGCAACGCGATCAATCAGTCGTCTGACCTCCACGACCGAGCTGTGTTCGCCGATCAGACCCGCTTCGTAGGCCACGCACTTCCATCCCGGCTATGGCATCCGCGGGCGGCCGAAGCCTCCTCGTGCGCGGATGCGTGACATCACCCCCGAAGCCGGCAGTCGAATGAATTCCACATGCCGGCGCAGGGTTCCCGGGCGGAAAAGTAGAGGCGAAGCTGAGCGGGCGCAAATATGGCGCAGGAGATCGTCCGGGCGTCCCCATCCTCGCCGTGGCGACAGAGGGCCTCCCGTCCGTCATCGGAATGGGCGGCCATGAGAGCGGCGGCTTCCGCCGGACCGGGACCATCATCCAGGGTCTCGAGCCAGGACTGGATCCTCGCATGACGGCCCTTCGTGCTCGTCGCCATCGGGTCGCTCGCCGAGGGAAGCCAGGACGGCGCGCATTCGGGGGAAAGGAAATGGTTGGTGCGCGCCACATACGGGCCGCCCGTCTCGGCTGCTCGGGCCCGATGCCCGAGCTCGATGGCGGCGCAGGCCCCCGACGCATCGGCCATCACGATGGTCCCACCGCCCGCATGCGGAACCTCGGCGATCACCTGCAGGGCTTCCTCCACGGAGCGGCAGGTCCACAGCAGGCGGGTCATCAGAAAATATCGCAGCAGGCCCGGCCCATGGTCCCGTGTCGAGACATGGGTGTCGACAAGAGCGAGACCATCGGCGTTCATCCCGCTCGAAAACGCTCCGGGGCTTCCCAGGCTTCCGACGCAGAGAACCGCCTTGCCGGGCTGTCCCGGATCGCGATGAAGGAAGACCCGCTGCAGCAGCGCGTGTTCGCCCCGATAATCGCGGTTCTTCACCAGGATCGGCCCGTTCGAGGCAGCTCCCCAGCTCCAGGCCGAACACCCATCCGCAGCGAAGTCGCCGAGAATGCCGAGGTGGAGATAGGCGATGATGGATTCCGGGGAGCGTCCGAAGCCGTCGGCAAGACCTTCGATCTCGGCAGCGGAATCCGGATCGAGGCTCCCGAGCATCCGCATCTGCTCGTCGAGAAAGGCACGGACCACCGGCTTCTCCAGCAGGCCCGCAGCCTGTGCGAGACGCGTGTCGATGGCGCTTTGCACGGCAGCGACCAGATGCTCATCGCAATGGGATTGGGCCCGACCGCGGGCATAGGCGTTGCCGGTAAGAACGACGGGGACACCTGGCTCGATCCGCATCACATCGACTCCGCGAAGTGGCAGGCGGCCCGTCTCCCGTTGCCGAGATCGCGCAGAGCCGGGATCTCGACACGGCAGCGCTCGACGGCGAAGGGGCAGCGCGTATGGAACTTGCATCCCGGCGGCGGCGCCAGCGGCGACGGCAGGTCTCCCGTCAGCTTGACGCGTTCGCGCTTCGGCCCGGCATCGATTTGCGGCACCGCCGACAGCAGGGCCTTGGTGTAGGGGTGCTTCGGCTCTCGCAGCAAGGTGCGCGCAGGGCCGATTTCCACGATGTCGCCCAGATACATGACGGCGATACGGTCACTCACATGGCCGATCACCCCGATATCGTGCGAGATGAAGAGGTAGGTCAGCCCAAGCTCGCGCTTGAGGGAGTCCAGCAACGTGATGATCTGCGCCTGGACGGACACGTCGAGCGCGGAGACAGGCTCGTCGCAGACCACGAAGCTGGGATTGAGGATCAGGGCGCGCGCAATGCCGATGCGCTGGCGCTGCCCGCCGGAGAACTGGTGCGGGAAGCGTCCCAGATGCGCGCCTTTCAGGCCCACGCTTTCGAGCATGGTGACGACCCTGTCCCGGATCTCGCTGCGCCTGGCGATGCCGTGAAGGGCCAGGGGCAGCCCGACGATCTCCTCCACCGATTTGCGCGGGTTCAGCGAGGCATAGGGATCCTGGAAGATGATCTGCATGCGTCGGCGCAGCACCGTCATCTCCCGATGCTGAAGCGTCGTGATGTCGGTGCCGTCAAAGGTGATGCTGCCGCCCGTCGGCTCGTGCAGGCGAAGGACGGTCCGGGCCAGCGTCGATTTCCCGCAGCCGGACTCGCCGATCAGGCCAAGCGTCTCGCCGGCCTCGACGGAAAAGCTCACCTTGTCGACGGCCGTGAGGTTCAAAGGGGGCTGACGGGTGAGCCGCTGGAGAAGACCATTGTTGAGGTGATAGACCTTTTCGAGATCCCGCACCTCGAGGAGGGGGCGCTGCTGCGTCTGGCTCATTGCAGGATCTCCCCGACACGGATGCAGCGTGCCCGATGGCCGGGCCCGACCGTTTCCATCGGAATGTCGGTCCGGCACCGCGGCGTCCGGAACTCGCACCGGTCGTAGAAGCGGCAGATGCCGCCGAGTCCGATCAGTTCCGGAACCTGCCCTTCGATCGGCCGGATCGGTGCATCGAGGTCCGACAAACGCGGGATCAGTCCGATAAGCCCACGGGTATAGGGATGGCGTGAACGGTCGATCAGTTCGCGAGTCGGGCCAGTCTCCACGACCTGGCCCGCATACATCACCGCGACGCGGTCCGTGTGCTCGGCCACGATACCGAGATCGTGGGTGATCAGCACGACGCTCATTCCCAGTTCGCGCCTGAGATCGCTGATCAGGTCGAGAACCTGCGCCTGGATGGTGACATCGAGGGCCGTGGTGGGCTCGTCGGCAATCAGCAGCTTCGGGCGGCAGGACAGAGCGATGGCGATCATGATGCGCTGGCGCATGCCACCGGAAAACTGATGCGGGTAATCGTCGATCCGCTTCTCGGGAGCCGGAATGCCGACGAGCCGCAGCATCTCGACAGCGCGCAACCGGGCGGCGTCCCAGCGCCCCCTGCGCGGCAGGTCCGTCGCATGGGCGAGCAGGACTTCCTCGATCTGCTCGGCTACGGTCAGCGCAGGATTGAGCGCGGTGAGCGCGTCCTGCATCGTCATGGCGATGTCCCGGCCGCGCAGCCTGCGCCAGCCTTCCGCCGACAGGCTGCGGAGGTTCACGCCGTCGAACAGGATCGCTCCATCGGCCACATAGCCCGGCGAGCGCACGAGCCCGATGACACTGGCAAAAGTCACGCTCTTGCCGGAGCCGCTCTCGCCGACGATGCCCAGGCATTCGCCCGGATAGACGTCAAGGTCAACGCCATCGACAGCGGTAACCAGGCCGGCCCGGGTCGGGAAACAGGTCTTGAGACCGCGAATGGACAGGAGGGGTTCGGTCATCGGCTCAATCGCTGAACTTCGGGTCGAATGCATCGCGAAGGCCCTGACTGGCGACATTGATGGAAAGCACGAGAAGGAGAATCGCGATGCCGGGGAACGTGCAGACCCACCAGGCGTCCAGGATGAACGCGCGCCCATCGGCCACCATCGAGCCCCAGGAGGCGGTGGGCGGCTGAACTCCGATGCCGAGGAACGACAGACTCGCTTCGAGGATGATCACGTGCGCCATGCGGATGGTGGACACGACGATCACCGGCGACAGGATGTTCGGCAGGATTTCGCGGAACATGATGTGCAGACGCGGCGCACCCACCGCGCGGGCTGCCTCCACATATTCCATCTCGCGCGCGGCGAGCACCTCGCCCCGCACCACGCGGGCCGGAACGACCCATTCCTTGAGGACCAGCGCGAGAATGATGTTCTGCAGGCCGGGGCCCATCATCGCCATCAGCGCAATCGCGAAGATGAGATAGGGAAAGCCGAGCAGGATATCGACGAACCGCGAAATCGCGATATCGACCCAGCCTCGGAGATAGCCGGCGGCGAGTCCCAGGACGGTTCCGATGACGGTCGCGATCAGGACGACGGCGAGCCCGATGGTGATCGACACGCGCGCGCCATAGATGATGCGCGAAAGGATATCGCGGCCGAGGGCGTCGCAGCCGAGGAGATAGCTCCATTCTCCGCCCTCCATCCAGGCCGGCGGCTGGAGCCGCCGCAGGAGGTCGGTCTCGTAGGGATCGTGAGGTGCGATCCAGGGCGCAAGCAGGGCCATGAGCACGAAAGCGAGGACGACGATCGCCGCGGTCAGCGAGAAGCGGTCGGCCGCAAACCGGCGCAGGCTCTGCCAGGTCGGCGTTTCGATCCGCCCGGGGATCGTCGCGGGAACTTGCACGGCGGCGGTCACAGTCGGACCCTCGGGTTGAGCATCGTGTAGAGCACGTCGGCGAAGAAGTTCAGCAGCACGTAGGTCACGGCGTAAAAGAGCACGGCGGCCTGCACGAGCGGATAGTTGCGCACGAAAATGCTCTCGACCACCAGTCGCCCGAGCCCGGGCCAGCCGAAGACGGTCTCGACCACCATGTTGCCTCCGAGCAGCGACCCTGTCTCGATGGCGGCGACGGTGACCGTCGGCACGAGGGCGTTCTTGAGTGCGTGCCGCCAGAGCACCCGGCGGCGCGACAGCCCCTTCGCCTGGGCGAAAACGATATAATCCGACCGCAGCACTTCCAGCATCGCGGAACGCTGGACGCGGGTGAGGACGGCGGCCATCGGCAGCGCGAGGGTCAGGGCCGGCAGGATCAGATGCGACAGGGCGTTGGCGAAGCAGTCCGGACGTCCGCGCAACAGACTGTCGATCGTCATGAGCGTAGTAATCGGCGCCACCTCACAGGCGAAATCCAACCTTCCCGAAACAGGAAGCACCTTCATCTGCACCGCAAAGAGAATGATCAGGATGATGCCGAACCAGAAGCCTGGCAGGGAAATGCCGAACAGGGATCCGAGCGCGGCGAGCCTGTCGACCAGCCGGTTCTTCTTGACCGCGGCGACGACGCCGAGGGGGATCGAGATCGCCAGGGCTAGGAGCAGCGCCGCGAGAGTCAGTTCGACGGTGGCCGGGAGCCGCTCGGCGATGACATCGAGGACCGGACGGCGATGAAAGAAGCTGAGACCGAAATTCCCGGTCAGGGCATTTCCGAGGAAGACGCCGAACCGCTCCAACGGGGGGCGGTCCAGTCCCATGTCGTGGCGCATGGTCTGCACCTGCTCGGGCGTCGCCTGCTGATCCGCCAGCATGATCTCGACGGGATCACCGGGTGTCAGCGCCATCATCACGAAGACGATGACGCTGACGCCGAGCAGAACCGGCACGAGCTGGGCCACGCGCCCTATGAGTGCCAGCGGTTTCATCGAGCTCTCCCCTCCGAGCAGGTGCAGCCGGTCAGCATTACTTCACGCAGGCGTCGTGGAGATTGATGCGGCTGTCGGCGCTGGGCTCCCAGCCGCTGACGCGCTTGGATACGCCGTAGAGGTCCTGCGGCAGCCACAGGAACATCCAGGGGGCGTCCTTGTTCACGAGCACCTGCGCCTGCTTGTAGAGGTTGGCGCGCTTGGTCTGGTCGAGTTCGACATTCGCCGCGTCCAGGAGCTTGTCGACCTCCTTGTTCGAGTAGAAGGCGCTGTTGCCGCGATCCCCCGTCCGCAGGGTCGGCACGAAGATATCGGCCGGATCGAGGGAGCCATTGCCCCAGGACGTGAAGTACATGTCGCCGGTCTTGTCGCCCGTGGGCGACCATTTCGCCCGCAGCGTCGAGCCTTCGCCCACGTTCACCTTGGCGCGGATGCCGGCCTTGGTGAGCATGGAAGCGAGAGCTTCCACCGTCTCCTTGAACGCGCCTTCCGTGTCGAGGGTCACATCGATCCCGTTCGGATAGCCGGCCTCGGCAAGCAGCTTCTTGGCGCCGTCGGCGTCGAAGGGATAGGCCGGAAGATCGGGATTGTAGCCGAAGGCATCCGGGCTCATCACGCCGTTGAGCGGCACGGCGGTTCCGAGCAGGATCCGGTCGATGATGAGAGCCTTGTTCACGGCCATGTTCGCGGCCTTGCGGACGCGCGGATCGTCGAAGGGCTTCTTTGCATTGTTGAGTGCCACGAAGAAGGTCCGGGTGCCGTTGACCTTCATCACCTTCGTGTTGGGATTGGCTTCGACCTTCTTCATATCGAAGGGCGGGAGTTCGTTGATGATGTCGACCTCTCCGGCCAGCAGGGCTGCGACGCGGGATGCGTTCTCGGGGATGATCCGGAAAATGACGCGATCGACACACGCCTTTCCGACAGGAGGAATGTCGGTTGCGCCGCCGTAGTAGGCGTCATAGCGCTCCATGATGATGGAATCGCCCTTGCGCCATTCCACCAGCTTGAAGGGTCCCGTGCCGTTGGTCTGTGTCGCCAGCCCCTGCGAGCCGACCTTCTCGGTGAAGGCCTTGCTCACCACCTCCTGAACCGGCAGCATCGCCGGCAGGATCGGCCATGGCTCGCTCAAGGTGAAGCGGACCGTCCGGTCATCGACCTTCGCGATCGACTTGACTGGCCCGACGAGGTCCTTTCGCGGGCTGGTCTGCCCTCCCATCGCGCCGTCCTTGGTCAGGCGCTCGAAGGTGAAGACAATGTCGTCGGCGGTCATGGCCGAACCGTCATGGAACGTCACACCCTGCCGGATCTTGAAGTCGTAGGTCAGCGGGTCGACCTGGGTCCAGGATTCCGCCAGTTCCGGAACAACCTTCATTTTGGCGTCCCGCGTCAGCAGACCGTCATAGATGTTCCGGATGATGGTTTCCGTTTCGCGCTTGCGATGGTTGGCGGGATCCAGCGTCAGCGCGTCGAGCGTGAAACCAACCCGGAGCTCGCTTGCCAAGAGCTGAGCGGGCATCGCCGCGGTGATCGTAAGCGCCGTGATAGCGAGAGCCTTGCGAAGCATTGTTCCTCTCCAGTCCGCGGCCAGCGTTCCCCGAGACTTTATGTTGCGCGGACAAGCAAAGGCTAGCAAAAAGCGTGCCACCTATCAGTGCACCGAAATTCCTGAGAAAAAACAACAGCGTAGATTGCTGCGGCGAGAATGGCTGACAAGCCTCTGGCGTGAAAATCCCGCGCGATGCGCCGTTTGCACACCTGCGACGGCCCGGGTGCTGGAGCAGGGCGGGACGCCGTCATGGCGCAACGCGGAATACGGAGTTCCCAACGAGAATGCCACGAGCCGCACAAGCGTCATCCGATGGCCAATACAGGCCAAGGGCGGTGGACAGTTTCTATCCCGGCGCGAATGCAACCGCGGCCGAGCGTCTCTTTCGCCCATTACGCTAGGAACCCAGGCGCCGCGCGGCTCCAGCGGTCCTCATGGGGCCTGTGGATGCCCGGGCTCTGTGCGTGTCAAACCCTGACTTCCTCGAATGCGCGGACCCACATCTCGCAAATTCCCGAGCGGACGATGTCATCGAGAGTGAATTCGATGACAGGGACCGGCATCTGCCGCGACCTGATGAGATGAAGGACCATGCTCAATCCCGACGTCTCCCGAAGATCGCACTGCCCGACATCGCCATTGACCACGACAGCGCAGTCCTCGCCGATACGGGTCAGAAACGTCTTCATCTCGGCAGGGGTGGCATTCTGGGCCTCGTCCAGGAGAATGAAGGCATCCTTCCAGGACCGGCCTCGCATCACCTCGAAGGGGACCATCTCGATGTCGCCGGCCTTCAAGGCGATCTCGTAGGCCCCCGGCCCCATCCGCTCCTTGATGGCCTCGATGACCGGAGCCGCCCACGGGCCGAACTTTTCCTCCAGGCTTCCAGGGAAGAAGCCAAGCGACCGCCCGGCTGGAATATTGGGACGTGTGAGGATGATCTTGCGGATGCGGCGCTGACGATAGAGATCGGCGGCATATGTGGCGGCAATCCAGGTCTTTCCGGTGCCGGCGGGCCCGAGCACGATCACCTGGGGATGGTTCTTGAGTGCGTCGAGATAGGCGTCCTGGGTCGGGTTGAGAGGCTTGATCGGGGGGAGGTTCCGCTCGGCGCCGAATTTTGCATCGTGCAGTTCGATGACTTCGACGGTTTCGAAGGAACGGCGGGTCTTCCGTCTCTGCTTGTCGTGGCGCTTGCTCAAGAGTCACTCCCCCATGGCAATCTACGCAGGCACTCGCTCCCGAGCGCCGCGTAGAAGTGCTCGGGCAAAGACACTGGGATGGTAGTAGAGATGGGTTCGGGGACGGAGCGATAGGGGCGACGCCGTGCTGCGATCCAAATGCTTGGAACCAACTCGTCTGCCCATCAGCCCTCCTGATTGTCAGGTCGTCTGCCGATTATGGTCTGCGATTCTCATGACAGTTTATCATCGTCTCGTTCAGCTTCGAGGCGAATGTTGAAGCAGAATGCCTCGTTCCACGGCATTTCAAGGGGATATCTGCCCTTCGGCCACAGAGATTTGCCCATGAGTCCAAAGGAACGACCGAACCGACGGTCTTCTCTCTTCCAGGTGCAGCCAGAATGCGCTTCAGCGGGATCAGAATCGGAATGGAAGTCGCGCTGCGTCGGGGAGGCGGGAAAGCGAAATGGTCGTGGCGTTCGACCTGTGACATTGCCCTTGAGCAATTGCGACGCGGTCCGACAGAGGTGGGGAGCGCACTGCGAAGGCGAGGATCATTCTCTGTTTTGAGCAGGAAGGGCCGCCGGGGCGTCCTTCCTGCTCAAGCTCCAACAGTAGGCAACGGTGGCAGTCAGTGCTCGATGGTTTCTACGAGGGGCCTGGCGGCCTCCTGCTGCGCCCGCTTGCGGTATCGCCTTACGAGGACATAGCCACCAGCCAGAAGCAGGAAGGGCAGTCCGGCTCCGGCGATCGGTCCGGGAGCCCCACGGCTGGATCCTCCGCCAATAGACCCGCCTGGAGTCCCGCCAGGAGAACCGCCCGGAGAACCACCCGGCGAACCTCCGGGCTGGCTTCCGCCATGATTGTAGTGCGCCCACCAGGCCCGCCATTTTCCCATTGCCTGGGCAGGCGGAGCAGCGGTGCTTGCCACCGCAAAGGATGCCGTCGCGGCGATCAGAAGCTTCGGTAAGGCGCGCATGTATTTCTCCCTCAGGATGGATCATCCCCTGAGACTAAACGCAGCACATGAGACTTCGCACCGTGCCCTATCCGTAATGTAACTCCCGCTATCCTTCAGAGTTAAGGAACGAAAAGCGGCCGCAGGCTTTGCCATCCAGAACCGGGGCTTCCAAGAAATAGTGAAGTTGTGATCGGCTCACCCGGTTTGTTCATCTTGCGTCAGGCAAGGCTTAATGCTGAGCATGGCGAAGGTTCGTATTTCGTTCGACCCAGGGGCGAATCCAAAGATTCGAGAAACGTTAAGTTTGCAACTTGAGGGCGGCCGGAGCGCAAGAAGACATGCTCGGATACAGGGCCTGAAAAAGCAACGCTTTGCGCCCCAAGGTTGTACTCCCTGTTGGCAGACGTGCTCACGATGGATGATGACGCGGGCCTCGAGGACGACCGTTCAGTGGTTTCTGTTCCGTTGTTCGAAAGTCATGAAAGCAATCCCGGCAAAGAAAGAGCGCCGCTGCCGGCGCTCTTGAAGTCTCCACCTATCAATGAGTTTCTTTTCGGAAGAACTCCTTCGGCTGCCCCACCCGAAATTTGCTTCCGACTTATACGTTTTAAAGTCTAATGCTTTAATGGCAGCAGCTTGATCTCGACCAGCTCCCCGGAAATCGGATCGAAGACAAACATCGGCAACCCTCTTCCTCTGGAGGTCCGGAACCCCTGCCGTGACGAAATTGACTCGAACGCTGGAGACAAAGGGCGGCAATATGCCCTCTCCCATGCAGAGCGGGACGGTACATCCGCGCCCCGTCTGCATTTTGGGAGGTTCACCGACCCATGATCCCGGGCCGGCAAGGACATGTTCGCTTCAGTATGGTTAACGAAAGGTTAACGTGCCGGGAGTTTTGTTGACGTTAGGTCACTATGCTGAGGTCCAGCGCTCGCCCTTCTTGCGTCACGGCTCTTCCGCTTTCTGGCGCGCAAGACGATAGAGTTGCTGGTCGAAGGTAAGCAGGACATCGGGATTGGGAAAGCTGACATAGTAGTGGCTGGCTTCGACGTCTCCGATCGCCTCCGCCGTGCCGATGATGACCGATTGGGGACCGGCCATCTGCGCATACACGAACTCGTCGTCCCAGCTTTCGCTGGAGCCGTCGTCGACGATCCGACCGTCGGCGCCGTAAATCACCGAGCGGGTCGCCCGGTAGGAGAGTCCCTCGACCTGCTCGGCGCGCATGACGACGATGGTTTGTTCCGCCACGGCCTTCTCGAAACAGGCAAGCTGCCGCCGGTCCATGTCCGCCCCGGCCTCCGCTTCCTTCACCAGTCCATGCCGGACGAGTGCAATGACGCGCGCTCTGAATTCGTCGTCAAAGAGCTGCGGCGCCACGATTTCCTCGGGGATGCCAGGATTGTCGTCCCCTGCCTCGCCGACCCGCTCCTCCGAGGCGCTCGCGTCGAAAACGGCTGCCTGGATCTTCGCGGCGATGTCCTTGGCAGCGGTCGCGGTCGGATCAACTTTGTCCTCGCGCGTCTGCGCCCCGGCGGACGGATCCGTTCCGTGTCGGGAGAGAAGCGCCTCGAAGCTGTCCAGGGCATCCTTGCCGGCGGAGACGCGCCGAAGCTTCGGCGGGACGGAAGCCATTTCCTACTTTCGATGCAGCGTCCGCGCCGGCATTCATTGCCGGCGCGGCGGGGAACGGTCGTCAAGCTTCATGACTTGAGAGCACAAGCTGCACGAATTCCTATGCCTTGTGAAGAGGATAGCCGGCCTTTGCCTCATCGCCATCGCGTTTGCCCGGCTGCTGGGGTGATATGGACGGGTTGCTGCGCTATGATGGCCGCCTCTGTCCGCAGCGCGCAAACCGCCGGGTGCCTTCCCCGGGCTCCCGGCTGACCGGCCGGCTGAGGAGGCGGGCCCCTGTCTCCGAGCCGGCACTTCGGGAGGTTGTCATGGCCCGGCCGATGACGGATGTCATAATAGGATCGTTGCAGCTGAAAGGATCCCTTGTGGATCCCGTGCAGGGTTCGGGTCTCGTCCTGTTCGCGCATGGCAGCGGGAGCAGCCGTTTAAGTCCGCGCAATCGCTTCGTTGCCGAGAAGCTCCAGGAAGCGGGGCTCGGAACCCTTCTCTTCGATCTCCTGCGCGACGAGGAAGCGGAGGACAGGCGCAACGTATTCGACATTGCCCTTCTGGCGGACCGTCTGGCATTCGCGACTGACTGGATACGCGCCGGGACACATCTGGGCGCGGTGCCCATCGGCTATTTCGGAGCGAGCACGGGCGCAGCCGCGGCTCTCGTGGCGGAAACGATAACGCCACACCCCATCGCAGCCGTCGTGTCGCGCGGAGGCAGGCCCGATCTCGCCGGAGCTGCCCTCGGCCGGGTCCGCGCCCCGACCCTCCTGATCGTCGGCGGGGAGGACCGCGATGTCCTTGATCTGAACCGGCAAGCCTACGCCGACCTCGCCTGCGAGAAGAAACTCGAAATCGTTCCCGGCGCGACACACCTTTTCGAAGAACCGGGAACGCTGGAAAAGGTGGTGACGCTTGCGCGGAACTGGTTCGCGCCGCGGCTGCACGTGGTCGCATAGGGCCGGATCAGCCGACGAGATCGTGATACTCCCGGTGGCGGCGCAGCCAGGCGCCGGCGTAGCCGCACAGGGGCATGATGGTGCGTCCCTCGCGGCGGGCGATCTCTGCGACGCCGCGCATCAAGGCGTCGGCCGCTCCCGTGCCCCGCAGCGGCACCGGGGCTTCCACATAGCGGATGACGAGCGCGGATCCCCGCCGCTCATAGTTCGCGAACACGATCTGTCCATCGACATCGAGTTCGAAGCGCCCTCCGGCGGCATTGTCATGAACAATCCCGGTCATGCTCCACCTGTCCAAGCTCAGGATGGGCAACGCCCCTTCGTCCCTGGACGTTCCCGGCCCGTGGCGGGCGACGCGACCGCGCATGGCCGGAACCTCGGCATCGACCGACTCGCATCCGGAAACGAGAACGGCACCGCCACGGCGCTGTTACGGGTGACCGGTGCCGAAATCACTCAGCTGGCAAGCCTCGCCCGGACCCGAGGTGCCGGCGAGGCTGCTGGCGTCGACCGTCAGACCAGATTTACCTTGCCCGTGGCGATGTCATAAACGCCGCCGACGACCTTCAGTTTTCCTTCCTTCACATAACCGCTCAGGATCTTGTCGGACGTGGCCAGCCTCTTCACGTTGAGGCGGACGTTCTCGGCCGTCGCCTCCGCGAGCAGGTCCGCCGGGTTCTTTTTCTTCGCAGCCTCTACAGCGGGTTTGATCGAGTTCACGAGCCCTGGCAGATGGCCTGGAAGCTTCACATTGTCCTTAAGGACCTTGATCGTCGCATCGACGGCGCCGCAGCCCGTGTGACCCAGAACCATCAGGACGGGAACGCCGAGGAACTTGACGCCGTATTCGATGCTCGCGAGGCCATCGTCGTTGACGAAGTTGCCAGCCACCCGGACCACGAAGAGTTCTCCGGGCCCCTGGTCGAAGGCCAGCTCCGGGGCCACGCGGGCATCGGCGCAGCTGATGATTCCCGCAATCGGGAACTGCGCAGCGGCGCGGGCGGCGCGGCCGGCCGAGAAATCCTTGTTGGTCGACGTGTTGGACGCATAGCGGGCATTGCCCTCCATGATCCGCTTCAGAGCCTCATCGGGGCTGATCGCATTGGGTGCGGCCCCGGCCGTTTGGGCCAGAGCGGGCAACGGCAGCTGGCTCGCGGCAAGAGCGGCTCCCCCAAGGGCAAGAAAATGGCGGCGCGACAGGCGCCCCGTCATCTGACAGTCAAGACACATGGCATTCCCCTCAATAAAGGCTTCGAGAGGAATTTTTGCATTACTCCGCAAGAGTTGTCCAGATGATTTAAGTAATGGCCTGGCTAATATACCTATCCGCCATGTAGATTGCGGGCGGCCCCCGTTACGGAACATGCAGATTTGCGCTCTCAAGGGTCGGAAGCGATGCGATCTTCGGCGACTCGCGGCGCATCAGTTGCGTTAGCCCATCTTTGTAGGTTGTGGTGACGTAGGGTCGATATCCGCACTTCTCGGCGACACGGATGGAGGGCAGGTTTTCGGGAGCGATCAGGCAGACCGTCGCGGTCTCGCCGAAATGCCGGTCTCCCCAGGCGACGACGGCATGGACCGCCTCCGTCGCGTAGCCCCTCCCCTGCGCCGACGGCATCAGGGCCCAACCGATCTCCGGCATGCCGTCGAGAGGCGGTTCGATGGCGCGCTTGAAGTCCGCAAAGCCGGTTTCTCCCACGAGCCTTTCCGTGGCTTTGTCCTCGATGACCCAATAGCCGAAACCGAGGAGGACCCAATGCCCCGCATAGCGCAGGATGCGCGACCAGACCTCCTCCTTCGTCGAGGGTCGGCCACCGATGAATCGGGTCACATCGGGGTCGGACCAGAGAGCCAGGCAGGCCTCGAAATCGTCGACCCGATGCGGCCGCAGCCGCAAACGTTCCGTCTCGAGCACGGGGACTGGACAAGAGGCATGGGGAAAGATCGACATGGGAACTCGCGTCAGTAGCGTGGGCGGCCGGCCGAATCGATGAGGCACTTCGCAAAATAGAGGAAATCCTGGCCCGCAACCCCTTCCCCTTTCCGTTCAGGAGTACCTATCTTTTGGAATCCGGGCGCTCACAGCGCTGGTCTATTGTCGGATCGTTCCCGGCGCCCTGCGAGACAGGGCACCGTATCAGCATGGAGACGGCGACATGGCTTCGGATCTTCACCTCCCCCACGCCTTTCCGCTGGGCGAGACCGAGTTCGCGGCAGGCAGCCTCTTCAGGCTTCTCAAGAACGCCCTCGGCGACCCCGATCTCGCCGGCGAGGTCACGGCAGCGATCGAGCGGATCATCGATGCGAAGATCGCATCGAGCCGCGAGCATGACCGGGACCGACGGCATATGATGAGCGAGGTCTGACGCGCGCTTGCGAGAGGCTTCGCTCAGGAAGCCCAGCGGCGGCGTCGGCTCCAGGGCTCCACTCCAGGCTGATGCGCTCAACGGGCGCATCGGTTGCGGAAGACCGGGTCTGCTCTTCCGAACAATGCGCTAGTCATCCGACTCGCTGCATGGCCATGTGGACGGCCGCGTCAGGCCGGCGGGCAGCTTCGTCTCGGCTGAACCGCAGGCCATGTCGAGTTGCATCTGGGTCAGTCCGGTGGCGCTGGCGAGATCCACCGCGCCGAACCGGGTCAGGAAGAGATAGGAGCGGGTGAAGTTGACACCCGTCAGATCGGCGGTGCTGAGATCCGCCCGAGACAGATTCGAGAAGCTGATATTCGCGCCGGCGAGTTTCGCGTTCTGGAACGAAACCCGGGCCAGTTCAGCCTTCGACAGGTCGACACCCGCCAGATCGGCACCGGCAAAATCCGAACGGTTCAATTCCGATTTCGAGAGGTTGGCACCGGAGAGCCTGGCTTTCGCAAAGCTCGATCGGCTCATGTCGGCGGACGCGAAGGTCGCCCCCTGCAGATTCGCGCCGATGAAGCTCGTGCGCCAACCCATGGCCTTGCTGAAATTGGATTTCGACAGGTTGGCCCCGTCGAATCGAGTCCGGCTGACTTCCGCGCCGATGAAACTGGCAGCGGCAAGATCCGCCTTCGCGAAATCGCTCGCGCCGAGAAATGCCCCGTCGAAAACCGCTCCTGGCATGTCGTCGCCGGAAAGCACGATACGGACCTTGGAACACCCGGCCCAGTTGACGCCTGGGCCAGGCGAGTCCTGACAGCCGGCTGCGGCGGGACCGGCAAGAGACGCCAGAAGAATGAGAATCACCGTCCCGCCCGCGCGCCGAGCCCACGAAGCCGGACGCCGCTTCAGCGCGCCGATAGTCCGCAGTCCACGATTCGGGTCGAATTGCATTGGATTCATCCGTTGGGTCCATCCGCCGCCCGTCGGAATCAGCCGGCCTGCTTCGAGGCGTCGGGGCGGTTCGGTGAACGCATTCATTTTCGCACGTGCCTCAAGAAAAGAAAAAGCCCTGCCGCAGCTGCAGCAGGGCCAAGTTCTCTCCTCAAGGCAAGTTCCCAGTGTCGCTGGAAAATCGCTTGTATATTGAGTGCATAAGGTCATGGCTCCGTCAACTTCATACTATTTCGTAGTTTCAACATTATTAACGTGAAACACAGTTACATACCACTGTATCGTTTTAGTTTTTGTTAGTGGTGTTGCTAAACAGCAATACCCAAACCGAGTGACTCTGAGTAATGTGCGACCTCTCAACTCAAGCAAGAGGAAGCCTCTCATGCGTTCGTCTCTCCTCAGCCTGCTGGCTGGTACGGCGGCTCTCGCCATCGCCGCTTCGGCCGCTCAGGCCGCGGATCTTCCCTCCCGCGCCGCTCCGGCCCCGATCATCGCGGCCGTTCCGGTGTTCACCTGGACCGGTTTCTACGTCGGCGTGAACGCCGGCTATGGCTGGAACACCAACGACAACAGCCGCTACTATGATCCGATCCTCGGCTATTATGGCGGCGGCGGCAGCGACGGCGGCTTCGTCGGCGGTGGCCAGGTTGGTTACAACTACCAGATGGGCATGTTCGTGCTCGGCCTCGAGGCCGACCTGCAGTATGCCGACATCGGCGGTGGCAACCAGAACTACTACCTGGGCGGCTACTATCGCGACAGCAACGACGGCAACTGGTTCGGCACCGTCCGCGCCCGCGCCGGCGTCGCTTTCGACCGCGCCCTCATCTACGTCACCGGCGGTTTCGCCTATGGCGACGTGGCGAACGGCTCCAGCTCTGCCTACTACCCGGGTCTCGCCTACTACTATGGCTCGGACAACGGCACGAGCACCGGCTGGGTTCTCGGCGGCGGCGTCGAGTATGCCTTCACGAACAACCTGACCGCCAAGGTCGAAGGCCTGTACGTGAACCTCGACACGAAGAACAACTACTACGGCTACTACGGCGACAAGAACAACGCCGAGTTCGGCGTCATCCGCGCCGGCCTGAACTACAAGTTCTCGTCGTACTAAGATCGATCGCATCCGCGACCGACAGGGCCCGGTGGAAACACCGGGCCTTTTTCATATCGCGCGTCGTCGCGTGCGCAGGCGCAGGCCCCTGCGCCATCTGCGCCAGACAGGCTTTGACCGGAAGAGGCTGATTCGATGGGCCATCGCCCCCCTGCTCGCCGCCCCATGATTCAACGGCATCACATCCGCTTCGCGACAGCCGTCGTTGTCGTCCTCATGATTCTCGCGCTTGCCCTCTATGGCTATCAGTTCTGGTGGACCGAATGAGAGCTGGACGCGGCGTCCAAAGACTCGACATCAGCGCACAAAGGCTTAGGTAACTCTGCGTCAACAGTGGAACAGCACCATGCGTATCCTGGCGTCAATTCCTGCCCTTCTCCTCCTTTCCAGCACGCTTGCCGCCTGCAATACCGGCGCGCCTCAGGGCGTCCTGCCCCGCACCCCCGTTCCGCCCCCACCGTCCGTTTCCAGCAACGCCCGGAATATGACCACGGTCTCCCGCCAGGCCAGCACCGCCGCCGCACGTCGCTCGCTCGACGTGCCGGACCGCCTGGAAGCGCCGCGCCCTGCTTCTCCCACCATCGAACCGGTCATGACCGGCCGCGGCATGGGCGCAGGCTTCCGCTTCTAGCGCATCGTCCGGAACCAAGATCCGCCTCAGCGACACGCAGGGCCGCGCAAGGCGAAATGGCGACCTGCGTTGTCTGTGAGGAACGATAGCCACGCAATGGAGTGAACGACGGGCGGTCCGCGCCAACAACGAACGCGCGCAGTTGCCGGCCGGGCCCTTTCAGGCAAACGGGAATCGCACCCCGATTATGCGATGCGCAAGGCGGGATCTCTCGCCTGAAAGTAAACCGCGCCGATTAAAGCTCTTCGATCCAGCCCTCCGGCCGTATGAAGTGCCTGGAAGAGATGGCAGGGGCAATCCAAATCGATGAGTATAGATTCCTGCTTCCGGTGAACGCTGAAGCATGGACTTCTCGCCGTTCCTCAACGGCATGTCTTCCGTACTTCCAAAGAGTTCTTCTTCATTGCTTGGCGCCATGTGCGACAACGCATATCGGCCTGACTTTGTCATCGAAATGTTATATGCCGCAAAGGTAATTTCGACGAGGGATCCGTCATGACATGGGTTGAGGCGATCGGCTGGCTCGGCGCGGCGCTGGCCATCACCGGCAGTGCCATGCGCACGATCATTCCGCTGCGCTGCATCGGCGTGGCCACCAATGTTGTCTCGCTGACCTATGCGAGCCTCATGGGCCTCTACCCGAGCATGACGGTCAACCTGATCCTGCTCCCGCTCAATGGTGTTCGCCTCTACCAGATGCTGCGCCTGATTCAGAAAGTGAAGGTCGCTTCGAAGAGCGACCTGTCCATGGACTGGCTCAAGCCCTTCATGAGCCAGAGTTCCGTCAAGGCGGGCGAGATCCTGTTCGCGAAGGGCGACCTTGCCAACTGCATGTACTACACGCTTTCGGGCCGGTTTCGCCTGCGCGAGCTCGGGATCGAGCTGCCGCAGGGTCGCGTGGTCGGTGAGATGGGCTTCCTCTCCCCCGACAACAAGCGCACGCAAACCCTCGAATGCCTCGAAAGCGGCGAGGTCCTGAGCATCACCTATGACCAGGTGCGCCAGCTCTACTTCCAGAACCCGGAATTCGGGTTCTACTTCCTCCGCCTCACGACAGAGCGGCTCTTCACCAACATGGAGCGCATGGAGACCGAACTTGCCCGTCTCCGCAGCCGGGTGGGACATGCGAAGGAAGCCGACCCGGCGATTTCAGCTTAGAACTCTTATAAGCTGATGCCAGTTTAGAATTCCTATAAATCATTGAAATTGCTTCGTTTTTCGTTGACGCACGGGCACCGGCATGGTTCTTGCAGACCAGATGGGGACCTGACGGTTCCGCCTGATTTGCTGAGGATTTCATGACGATGAACATGGCAATAGCACGTGGTCTGCTTTTCGGCGCGGCCGCCTTCGGCGCCCTTGCGGGATCTGGCCTTTCCGCCTCGGCGCAGGGCGTCGTGAACGTGTACACCAACCGTGAGCCCGGGCTCTACTCCGCCACGCTCGACGAGTTCACCAAGGCGACCGGCATCAAGGTCAACGCCATCTTTTCGGAACAGGGCCTTGCGGAGCGCATCAGGGCCGAGGGCGAGAACAGCCCGGCCGACGTGCTGATCACCGTGGATATCGGGCGCATTCAGGAAGCGGTCGATCTCGGGATCACCCAGCCGGTGAAGTCGGAAGCGCTGGAGGCCGCCATTCCCTCCCAGCTGCGCGACCCTGACGGGCGCTGGTATGCCCTCTCGATGCGGGCACGCTCCGTTTATGCATCCAAGGAAAGGGTGAAGGACAAGGCGATCACCTATGAGGACCTCGCCGATCCCAAATGGAAGGGCAAGATCTGCACCCGGTCGTTCCAGCATCAGTACAATATCGCCCTTACCGCTGCGATGATCGTCAAGCACGGCGAGGCGGCGACCGAGGAATGGCTGAAGGGCGTGAAAGCAAACCTCGCCAAGAAGCCGTCGGGCGGCGACCGGGACGTGGCAAAGGACATCCTCGCCGGGGTCTGCGACATCGGCCTCGGCAACACCTACTATGTCGGCCTGATGACCAACGGCACGAATCCCGACCAGAAGAAATGGGCTGAAGCGATCAACGTCATCCTGCCGACCTTCAAGGGCGGCAATACCCATGTGAACATCTCCGGCATCGCGATGATGAAGAACGCGCCGAACCGGGAAAATGCACTGAAGCTCATGGAATACATGGCGACGCCCGCGGCCCAGCACGTCTTCGCCGATGTGAACTATGAATATCCCGTTCGGGCCGGCATCGAGATCAATCCGCTGGTGAAGTCCTTCGGACCCTTGAAGCCCGAGGAGATGAGCCTCGCCGAGGTGGCGAAGAACCGCGCCAAGGCCAGCGCCCTCGTCGACAAGGTCGGCTTTGACCGCTGAGGTGTCGCGCTCTCTCGCATATGGGAGAGCGCGTCCCTCGACGCCCGCGACATGAGCACGCTCGCTGTTACGCAACGCTTCTCCGCGACGACATTGCGGCGCGCCTTGAACGGTGCGCCGCTCTGGTCGGTTGCGATTGTCATCGCCATCGCACTCCTGGTGCTGGCGCCGCTCGTCTCGCTCCTGCACATCGCGGCGCAGGGACAAGCGACCCTGTGGGCGCAGGTGACGGCTGACATCCTGCCGGCGGCCCTCCTCGATACGGGAATGCTGCTCGGCGGCGTGGCCATCCTGGCCGGAACGATCGGCATCGGCACGGCCTGGCTCGTCACGGCACACCGTTTTCCGGGGCGCCGTGCGCTCTCCGTCCTGCTCCCCCTGCCCCTCGCCGTGCCGACCTACATCACCGCCTATATCTACGTCGAAATCTTCGATGCGGCCGGGCCCGTGCAGATGGGACTTCGCAGCCTCATGGGCTGGACCTCGCGCGGCCAATACTGGTTTCCCGAGATCCGCTCGGTCTACGGCTGCATCTTCGTGATGTCGGCCGTCCTCTATCCCTATGTCTATCTCGCCGCGCGGCTGATGTTCCTGACCCAGAGCGCCAGCATGATCGAGGTCGCCCGCACGCTCGGCGCCAGCCGCTTCAAGCTGTTCCGGGCCATCGCCATTCCCCTCGCCCGGCCAGCGCTGGCAGTCGGCCTCTCCCTCGTCCTGCTCGAAGCTTTGAACGATATCGGCGCCAGCGAGTATCTCGGCGTGCGCACCCTGACCGTTTCGATCTTCACTACCTGGCTCAACCGCGGAAGCCTCGCCGGCGCGGCGCAGATCGCCTGCGTGATGCTGGCGCTGGTCATCGCATTGATCTTCATCGAACGTTACGGGCGGCGGGACAGGCGCTATGCCCTGTCCACGCGCCGGCCGCGGGTGACGCAACCCGTCAGCCTCTCCGGCCGGGTGCGCTGGCTTGCGACCGTCTTCTGCGCTCTTCCGGTTCTGATGGGCTTCATGCTGCCCATCGGCTTCCTCATCCGGGAGGTGTTGCGGCGCGGTTTCGCCGAACAGGTGGACGATGCCTTCGTCGGCCATCTCCTGACGACGATCGGCCTGTCGGGCGCGGCCACGGTGGCGACCCTCGCCTTCGGTATTGTGCTCGTGACCGCTTCACGCCTCGCACGACTGCACGTCACGAAGATCGCATTGGCGATCGCGGGCATCGGTTATGCGGTGCCGGGCACGGTTCTCGCGCTCGGCCTCCTCACGCCGCTCGTCGCCATCGATACGGGCCTCGGATCCCTGTGGCGGGCCCTGACCGGGGAGCGCATCGGACTGATCCTGATGGGTTCGGCAGGCGGCATCGTCATCGCCTATCTGATCCGCTTCCTGCCGATCGCAACCGGCTCCCTGTCGGCCGGTCTCGAACGGGTTTCGACCGGCATCGAGGATGCCGGCCGTATTCTTGGCGCGAGGCCGCGGGAGCTCGTCCTGAAGATCCAGATCCCGCTGCTGCGTCCGGCCCTGGCGAGCGCGGCACTGCTGGTATTCGTCGATTGCATCAAGGAATTGTCGGCGACGCTGCTGCTGCGCCCGCTCAACACCGAAACGCTCGCGACCCTGGTCTACGGGCATGCCTCGCGCGGCGCGTTCGAAGATGGCTCACTTGCCGCCCTCGTGATCGTCCTGGTCGGTCTCCTGCCGGTCATCCAGCTCGTGCGGAGCGCGGAGGCCAGCCCGAAGAGAGTGGCAGGCGCGTCTCCTTCGGATTCGTAAATCTCGGACTGCCACTCCGGGATGGTCCTCCGGACCAGGACCGGAACCCGCAACCGCAGACGATGCTGGATATGACGCAGCGGCAGCCACTGCGCTCGTTCTTCCAACCCTGGCGTTTATGAGCTCCGGGTCCGCACCTGAAGGCGCGTCCCGGAATGACAGCGTTGTACCGGGTGATCAGAAAAACTGACCGTTACGCCGCGTTCGAGCGGGCCCCCTGCAACGCGACCTTGAACTCGGCCTGCGTCTTAACCTTGATTTCCTCGACCGTGACGCCGTCGGCAAGCTCGATCAGGGTCATGCCGGTGCCGCCCTTCTTATCGATGGTGAAGACACCCAGATCTGTGATCACGAGGTCGACCACCCCAGCGCCGGTCAGCGGCAGGGTGCAGGCCGTCAGGAGCTTGGGATCCTCCGAGCCGTCCTTGCCCTTGGCCACATGCTCCATCACCACGACGACGCGCTTGACGCCCGCCACCAGGTCCATGGCGCCGCCCATGCCCTTCACCATCTTGCCCGGGATCATCCAGTTGGCGAGGTCGCCGTTCTGAGCCACTTGCATGGCGCCCAGGATCGACAGGTCGATATGGCCGCCGCGGATCATGCCGAACGAATCGGCGCTGGAGAAAAAGCTCGTGCTCGGCAGTTCGGTGATGGTCTGCTTGCCGGCATTGATCAGGTCGGCATCCTCCTCCCCTTCGTAAGGGAAGGGTCCCATGCCGAGCATGCCGTTCTCGGATTGCAGCTGCACCCGCATGCCCTTGGGGATATAGTTCGACACGAGCGTCGGAATGCCGATGCCAAGATTGACGTAAAAGCCGTCGCGCAGTTCCTTGGCTGCGCGCGCCGCCATCTGTTCACGGGTCCAGGCCATCAGATTTCCTCCCCTGCGCCCGCCGGCACCGCGCTGTCGGCGCGCTTGCGGGTCGTCCTCTGCTCGATATGCTTGACCGGATTCGGCACGTGCACGATGCGCTGCACGAAGATGCCCGGCGTGTGGATATGGTCGGGGTCGATCTCCCCCGCCTCGACGAGGTGCTCGACCTCGGCGACGGTGATCCTTGCGGCGGTCGCCATCATCGGATTGAAATTCCGCGCCGTCTTGCGGTAGACGAGGTTTCCTTCCGTATCGCCGGTATGGGCATGGACCACCGCGATGTCGGCGAAGAGCCCGCGTTCCATCACATAGGTCTCACCGTCGAACTCGCGCACCTCCTTGCCTTCTGCGATCAGGGTGCCGACACCGGTCTTGGTGAAGAAGGCCGGGATGCCCGCGCCGCCGGCGCGAATGCGCTCGGCCAGCGTCCCTTGCGGGTTGAATTCGAGCTCCAGCTCCCCGGAAAGGTATTGCTGGGCGAACAGCTTGTTCTCGCCAACATAGGAGGAGATCATTTTGCGGATCTGGCGGGTCTCCAGCAGGCGGCCGAGGCCGACGCCGTCGACGCCCGCATTGTTCGAGATGAAGGTCAGGTCCTTCGCGCCCGAATCCCGGATCGCCTCGATCAGCGCCTCGGGAATGCCGCATAGGCCGAACCCGCCCGCCATGATGGTCATGCCATCCTTCACAAGCCCGGCCAGTATCGAGCTCGCGTCCTTGTAAACCTTGTCCATCAGACCCTCTTTTGGGCTCTTGCCTGTTTCGCTTCCGCCTCAGGGCGGTTATGCGACACCCTGCAACCTAGCCTCAATTTAGACAATCCCTTCGTGTGGATATAAGGATACCGTCGGGCAGCTCCCGTTCCGCTGCCGCACTCTTCCCGGCCGACGAGGCTCACGTCGCGGCGGGATCAAAGGTCTCGATTAGAATTTCATGTCCCGCCGCGTCGTATTCCTCATCGCTCTGGTCACGCTTGCCCTCCTGGGCGCAGCCTCCGCCCCCTGGAAGCTCAATCCTGGGGGTCTGGCGGCTGCCGTCACCGAGCACCTGCAGGGCCGCTACGGGCTCACCATGAAGGTGGGCGGACGCAGCACGTTCGCACTGTTGCCGACGCCGCGGGTGAAGTTCGAGGACGTTGCTCTCTCCTACCCGAAACAGGCCCTGAAGGCCGAAGGCGCGACCCTGCGCGGCGAACTGCGGCTTCTCCCGCTCTTCATGGGACGAATCGAACTCTCCGAAATCGCCCTGAACGATGCCCGCATCACCGCCTCGGCCGTAGAACTGCGCGGTATCGACTGGGCACGCCTGCTGAAGGACCGCATGGGCGAGACCCATGCCCGCCGCCTGATCGTCGCAGCCTCGTCGATCCAGTGGACGGATCTTGCGGATGCGGCTCTGAGCGACGTGAACGCACTCGTCAACTGGAGCGGTGCCGGCGCTCCCCTCTACGCGGTCGGTTCGGCATCCTGGCGCGGCGAGAAGCTGATGGTCGAACAGGCGTCCTTCGACCCGATTCGCCTCGCCTCCGATCAGCTGAGCCCCCTGGCCCTGACCCTATCCACCAATTTCGGTCGTCTGGTGCTCCAGGGCGAGGCACAGGTCGGGGACGATCCGCGCTTTACGGGGCAGAGCCTCGTCAGCGCGACCTCGCTTCGCGACTTCCTGCGCTGGAGCGGGATCGGCCTGCCCTTCGGCTCCCTCGTCGAAGCCGTGGCCATCGAGGGCGACCTCTCCGCCAATCGCCGTCGCGTCTCCTGGCCCTCGGTCGCAGTCACCCTCGGATCGGACAAGCTCGAAGGCACGCTGGCCGTGCGCCTCGATTCCGAACGGCCGGTCATCGCCGGGACCCTTGCGGCCGGCGAGCTGAACCTCTCGGGCTTCGTGCAGCCCCTCGCCCAGGCCCGGACCGGATCGGGCGCATGGAGCGAGGAGCTCATCAATCTCCTTCAGGTCACGGGAAATGACCTGGACCTGCGCCTTTCGGCCATGAAGGCAGAACTCGGACGCCTCCACCTCGGGGACATGGCCGCGAGCATTCTCGTTCGGCCGGGGCGGATCGAGGCCTCGCTTGGGCGCGCGGACTTCCATGAGGGCACCCTGAAGGGCCGGCTTTCGCTCATCGCCCAGGACACCGGGGTAGACGTGAAGAGCCAGGGCGCATTCGCCGGCGTGAACATCGCCACCTTCCTGGCGGAGATCGGCCAGCCGCGCTGGATCACCGGCTCAGCCCAGGGGCAATTTTCCCTCGAGGGCCTCGGGGCCACCCCGGCGGAAGTGATGCGCCGGGCGCAGGGCCGTTCGACGATCACGATCAAGGAGGGCGAACTCGTCGGCATCGCCCTCAACGACGCCCTGAAACGGGTGGAGAAGCGTCCCCTGTCCGCTTCCCTGTCGTGGAAGGGAGGCCGCACACCCTTCGATCAGGCTCAGGCGCAATTGGCCGTCACGGGCGGAATCGGCGAGTTCATCGAAAGCCGCATCAGCGCTCCGACCTTTTCCACCCAGATCAATGGCCGGATCTCCCTTCCGGAGCGCGCGCTCGACATGAAGGCCGAGGTGTCGCCGATCACGACGAGCCCGAGCATCGCGCCGGCCATCGTCTTCGACGTGTCGGGGGGATGGGATGACATCGCCATCACTCCCAATGCGCGCCCGCTCATCGAGCGTTCGGGCGCAGCCCGTCCCCTCTTCGGCCCCGTGGGCGCTCCCCTCGCCACCGTTCAGTGAGCGTTGCGCCGCGAGCGCAGGAGCGACCTTTTGCTCAAGAGCGTCGCGGTCGCGACTCCAACCGCGACGATGCCGATCAGGATGGCCGAGGCCGCATTGACTTCCGGCGACAGGCCCAGCCTGACCTGGCTGTAGATCTTGATCGGCAGCGTGGTCGCGCCAGGCCCGGCGTTGAAGCTGGCAATCACGAGATCGTCCATCGACAGCGTGAAGGCGAGCAGGAACCCGGCCACGACCGAGGGCGCGATCAGGGGCAGCGTGACGGAAAAGAACGTCCGCAGGGGCGGCGCACCCAGATCCATCGCCGCTTCCTCGAGAGAACGGTCGAAGCTCATCAGGCGTGCCTGCACCACCACTGCGACGAAGCACATGGTAAGGGTCGTATGGGCCAGGGTGATGGTCCAGAATCCACGGTCCAGGCCGATGGCGACGAAAAACAGCAGCAGCGAAAGGCCGGTGATCACCTCCGGCATGACCATCGGCGCATAGACCATGCCCGTGAACAGCGTGCGGCCGTGGAAGCGCCCATAGCGCGTCAGAGCCAGGGCGGCGAGCGTGCCGAGAACCGTGGACAGGGCCGCCGACAGCAGTGCGATCCGCAGAGTCACCCAGGCGGCCTCCATGAGCGCTTCGTTCCGGAACAACGCCACGTACCACTGGGTCGAGAACCCGCCCCAGACCGTGACGAGCCGGGACGCGTTGAAGGAATAGACGACCAGCAGCAGGATCGGCAGGTAGAGAAAGGCAAATCCGAGAACCAGGGAGGTGACGTTGAAGAGGCTGAGGCGCCGGGTCATGGCCGCGTCTCCACGCGCCGCGCTTCCACGTCGCGATAGGTCACGATGGGAACCACGAGAATGATCAGGAGCAGGATGGCGACCGCGGAGGCGAGCGGCCAGTCGCGGTTCGAGAAGAACTCGCTCCAGAGCTGACGGCCGATCATCAGGGTCTCCGACCCGCCGAGAAGGTCCGGAATCACGAATTCACCGACCGCCGGGATGAAGCAGAGCAGAGATCCGGCAATGACGCCCGGCCGGGCGAGCGGCACCGTGATGGCCCAGAAGGCGCGCCAGGGGGGACAGCCGAGGTCGAGCGCCGCTTCGATGAGAGTGTCGTCCATTTTCTCGAGGGTCGCGTAGAGCGGCAGCACCATGAACGGCAGATAGGCATAGACGATGCCGATGAAGACGGCCGTCTCGGTGTTGAGGATGGTCAGCGGCTCACCGATGATGCCGACCGCCATCAGGGCCTGGTTGAGAAGGCCCTCGGGCTTGAGAATGGCGATCCAGGCATAGATCCGGATCAGGAAGCTCGTCCAGAACGGCAGGATCACCAGGGCCACCAGCAACGGGCGATGCCGGGCAGGCGCGCGGGCCATGGCATAGGCGATGGGGAAGCCGACGAGCAGCAGGAGGATCGTCGAGACGGCCGCGATGCGCACCGAGGACAGGGTCGCACTCAGATAGAGGTCGTCGCCCACCAGAGTTTCGAAATTCTCCAGGTCGAGCCGACTGAAAAAGCCAAGAATGTCGGTCCACTCGAAGACCGGCTTGTAGGGAGGCTGCGCCACCGCCGGGTCGGAGAGGCTGATCTTGAGGACGATCAGGAACGGCACGAGAAAGAGGATGCCGAGCCAGAGATAGGGCACCGCCGGCACCAATGCCGATGCGAGCCTCTTCGGAAAGGAGCGCACGATCATGGCTATTCCGCCAGGATCACCGCCGCATCCGGCGCAAAGGTGACATGGACCTGCTCATCCCAATCGATGGGATTGTCCACGAAGCGGGACCGGTTGGCACGCGTGACGCGGATGATCGCCCCGGAACCGAGCTTCACCCGATAGACCGTCCAGTCGCCCAGATAGCCGATGTCCCAGACCTGGCCGCTGAGGACATTGACGGCGTCGGCGCCGGGCCGATCGCGCTGGATCACCATCTTCTCGGGCCTGACGGCGATCGCCACGGCCTGATCGGTATGAAGCACCTCATCCGGATCGTCGATGGTCAGCTGCGCGGATGCCTGGTTGGACTGAACCCGCCAGAGTCCCTGCTCCTGCCCCATGACGCGCCCCTCGAGAATGTTCACGTCGCCGACGAACTCGGCGATGAAGCGGCTCTTGGGCTGCTCGTAGATCTCGCCGGGGGTTGCGACCTGAACGATGCGCCCGTGATCCATGACCGCGATGCGGTCAGCCATGGTCATCGCCTCCTCCTGGTCGTGGGTCACGACGATGAAGGTCATGCCGAGTTCGTGCTGGATATCCATGAGCTCGAACTGGGTTTCCTCCCGGAGCTTCTTGTCGAGGGCGGCCAGCGGCTCGTCGAGGAGCAGCACCTTGGGACGCTTGGCGAGCGCCCGCGCCAGGGCAACGCGCTGGCGCTGTCCGCCGGACAGCTGGCCGGGCGACCGCTTGGCGAGCTTTTCCAACTGGACGAGGCGCAGCATCTCGCCGACCCGCGCTGCGATCTCACCCTTGGGAAGGCCATCCTGCTTCAGGCCGAAGGCGATGTTCTTCTCCACGTTCATATGCGGAAAAAGCGCATAGGACTGGAACATCATGTTCACCGGCCGCCGGTATGGCGGAACCCCTGCGAGGCTCTTCCCGGCCAGAGTGATGTTGCCTCCGCTCGGCTCCTCGAACCCGGCGATCATCCGCATGAGAGTGGTCTTCCCGCATCCGGATGGGCCCAGCAGGCAGAAGAACTCACCTTCGAAAATGTCCAGGGACAGATTGTCGACGGCCACGGCATCGCCGAAGCGCTTGGTGACGTTCTCGACGCGGATCAGAGGGATGACGCTGGGGTCCGACCAGGGCGCAAACGAGCGGCGCACCGCGCCCACGGAGGCTGACTTAAGGGGAGCAGGCAAGATTGTGACGTATCCGGCTTGAAACTCTGAGGGGACGGAGCCTGCAAACTAGGATGAACGTGCCACAAGAACAACAGCCGAAACCAGCGGCCCTGTGCGCCGGGTTCTCGAACGGATCCGGGCCTCGGGGGAAGGCTCCCGAGGCCCTAAGGTCAGTTCGTCAATGCTTGGTCGCGTCGGCCGAGTTGATGGCGATGCGCCTGACCTGCGAGGCGGCCTGAGGTGTCTTCGGCATCGTGACGGTCAGCAGCCCGTTCTTGAACGAAGCCTCGACCTTTTCTGCGTCGATCTCCCAGGCAATCGGAATCCGCCGTTCGAAGCGGCCGTAATAGCGCTCGCTGAAGGCCTTCTCCTTGTCTTCGGTCTCCGATTTCCGCTCGCCACGGATTGTCAGGACACCCTCGTTCATCAGCACTTCGACATCCTTCTCCTCGAGCCCGGGAAGCTCCGCCGTGATCCGGATATCCTTGTCGGACTCGACCACCTCCATGCTCGGCCATGCGCCGCCCATGCGCCCCGTGGTGCCGAGTGGGCTCCGGTCGAAGCCCCGCATGATGTCGTCGAAGAGCCGATTCATTTCGCGATGCAGGGTCATGAAGGGGTCGCCTTCATCGCGAGGGCGCCCGGAGGTCATCTGTTGACGGCCCCAAGGCATGAGATTGCGCATGTTCATGATATCCTCCTTTCCAGCTTATGCATCGCGCCGCGTGGCAACGGCCCTATCCGGGCCGAAGGCTACGCAGCCTTGTCGTGCTCGATAGGCTTGAGGGCGTCGCCTGTCGCGATCTGGATCCGGCGCGGCCTCATCGCCTCGGGCACCTCGCGCGTAAGGTCGATCGAGAGCAGGCCGTTTTCGAGCTGAGCGCCCGTCACGGTCACGTAATCCGCGAGATTGAATATCTGTCTGAAATCGCGCGTCGCAATTCCGCGATGCAGGTACTGCGAGCCCTCATCCTCCGGCTGCCTGTGCCCCGCGATCGTCAGGCTGTTCTCCAGATGGACGATTTCGATCTCCTCCGGCGCGAAGCCTGCGACGGCCATGACAATGCGATAACGATCGTCGCCGAGCTTCTCGACGTTGTAGGGCGGCCCGCTGGGCATGGCTTCCATGCGCGTCTGATCGAGCAGATCGAAGAGATGGTCGAATCCGACCGTGGAGCGATAGAGAGGGGAAAAATCAAAGCTTCTCATGACCATATCCTCCGTCGAGCAACATGGACTTGAGAGCGCCGGGACACCGCCGGCGCCCGATCCGCCAGGCTTAACTGAGCCCTGGCCCCTCATAGATGGGAAGCGAGGCGACAGCGGTCAAGGGAGTGGGACGGGGCACCCCTTCAGATCGCCGATGGGGCCGCCCGGATCCCCACCGGACGCTAGTGCCCTCCGCCGCCGCCCGGAGCACCCCGTGGCTTGTTGATGAAAGGCAGCACGAAAAGAAGCATGAGGAAGAGGAAAGTCAGGAGATAGAACACGTCCGCAAAGGACATCACCATCGCCTGCTGCCGGACCATCTTGGTCATGGTCTTGAGAGCCGCAGCACCGGCGTCGGATCCGAGGCTGTGGTAGCTCCGGGTCATGGCGTCCAGGGTCTCGACGGCTGCCGAGCGGGCCCAGTTGACGCTGTCATGCAACCGCTGGAGGTGCAGGTCCAGACGATTGTTGAGGATCGTGTTGATCAGCGCCAGCCCGACCGCGCCACCGAGATTGCGGGTCAGGTTGTAGAGGCCGGATGCGTTCTTCATCCGCTCGGGAGGAAGCGTGCCGAGAGCGATGTTGTTGATGGGCACCATGCAGATCATCAGGCCGATGCCACGCAGAACCTGCGGGACGAACAGTTCCCAGAAATCCCAGTCCTTCGTCAGGCCGGTAATGAGCCACGTGCCGAGGGCGAACGACCCGAAACCGATCGCCATCATCACCCGCGGATCGAGCACTCGCGACAGCCGGCCGGCAATGGGAGCCGTCATGAACATGAACGCGCCGGACACGAACATCGTCTCGCCGATCTGCAGGGACGAGTAGCCTCGCACCCGCGCGAGATAGAGCGGGTAAAGATAGGTCAGGCCGTAGAGCCCGATGCCCATGACGAAGCTGAACGAGGAGCCCGCCAGGAAGTTTCGATCGGAGAAGGCGCGCAGGTCGACGATTGGCTCCTTCGCAGTGAACGCCTGATAGAAGAACCCGACCGCGCCGACCACACACACAACCGTCAGAATGGCGACGGCCTCGTCCTGAAACCAGTCGTTGTTCGGCCCCTCCTCCAGCACATATTCCAGGGCCCCCAGGAAGGCGGCCATGAAGCCCAGCCCCGCCCAGTCGAAGGATTTGAAGAGCTCGAGATCCGGCTCGTCGAAATCGACCAGAAGATAGGTCGAGATGGTGACGAAGATGCCGGGAACGATGTTGACCAGGAACAGCCAGTGCCAGGAGAACAGCTCCGTGAGATAGCCACCGATGGTGGGGCCGACCGTGGGCGCCAGGGTCGCGACGAGGCCGATGATCGGCGAGATCACCGGGCGCTTCTCCGGAGGGAAAATCGTAAAGGCCGAAGCGAAGACCGTCGGAATCATGCCGCCGCCGATGAAGCCCTGAAGCGCGCGCCACACGATCATCTCGTTGATTGACGACGACATGGCGCACATGAAGCTCATGAGCGTGAAGCCGCTGGCGGAGATCACGAACATCCAGCGTGTCGAAAGCACGCGGGACAGGGTTCCCGACAGGGGAATCATGATCACTTCCGCGATCAGGTAGCTGGTCTGCACCCAGGAAATCTCGTCCGCCGACGCGGACAGGCCCGCCTGGATCTCGGAGAGCGATGCCGAGACGATCTGGATGTCCAGGATCGCCATGAACATGCCGAAGACCATGCAGAAGAACGCGAAGGTCCGGCGCCGGTCGAGCGGCGCCGACGTCGCGGCTGGCGCGGGAGCCGACGGCTTACCGGCGATGGCGGCGGTTGCGGCCATGGTGCTGTCGCCTTTCGCTGGAGGTCAGCGCTGCGCTGTCTTCGCGCCCCGCTCGCTCTCGCGGGTATCCACGTTCACGACGACCGACAGGCCCGGACGCAGCATGCCCTTCTGCGCGGCATCCTCGCCAAAGGCGATGCGCACGGGCACCCGCTGAACGATCTTGGTGAAATTGCCGGTGGCATTTTCCGGAGGCAGCAGGCTGAACACAGCGCCGGAGGCCGGCGCAACGCTCTCGACGGTGCCGACGATGTCCGCATTCGGGAAGGCATCGACCTCCACATGGACTTTCTGTCCCGGCTTCAGCGCGGCAAGCTGGGTTTCCTTGAAATTGGCATCCACATGAACGCTGGAGAGCGGCACGAGCGCGGCAAGCCGTGCTCCCGGCTGAACGAAGGTTCCAACCTCGACGGCCTTGTTGCCGATCACGCCATCGATGGGCGCGCGGATTTCCGTGAAGGACAGGTCGCGCTCGGCCTTCTCGACGGCGGTCTGCTGCTCGGCGGAGACACGCTGCGCCTCGACCTGCTGAGCGGACAGGACCGCCACATTGGCCTGCGCGAGCGAAAGGGCGGCCTGGGCGCTGCGTACATTCGCGGCGGCCCGGTCCCGCTCTGCCCTGGCGGTCTCGAAGGTGGCTTTGCTGGCATAGTTGGATTGCGCGAGCTGCTGCTGGCGCGAGAAATCACCCTCCGTGCGCTCCGCATCGGCCTTTGCGGCCGCGACCTGGGCTTCCGCCTGCTCGACAGATGCCTTGGCCGCCTCGATCTGGCGTCCGATGCGGGTCACGGCGCTCTGCTGGGTCGCGAGCTTGTCCTGGGCCGATTGCAGGGCCAGGCGATAATCGCCATCATCGATTTTGGCGATCAGGTCCCCGGCCTTGACGCTCTGGTTGTTGGCGACGGCGACGGAGGCCACATAGCCGGAAATCTTGGCAGACAGGATGGTGATGTCGGCCTGGACATAAGCATCGTCCGTCGACACCATGAAACGGCCCGTCTCCCACCACTGATAGCCCTCGTACCCGCCGAACCCGAAGGCTGCGAGGAGGATGGCGAGGACGATCGGCTTCTTCCCGAGCCGGGCCCTGCCCCGTCCCTTCGGATTTTCCGAAGGCGAGGCCCCGTCGCCACGGGGCGCTTGCGCGGTGTAGGAGGAATTGTCCGGCTTGGAGGGACCTTCGCCCTTGGAACGGTTATCTTCGTCGCGATATGCCATTAGGATCAAGCTTTCGAAGCGGAGCGCCGCGTGCCCTTTGCCGCAGGACTGCGCACTGGAATCTCTCCGCGGGAGCCTCTATATGGATTGACTGAACGGTTCGGTCAATGGCAAAGCGGTTGGGAGGTGACAAAACGCACATGAGCAATCTCGATACAGCGCTGGAACATCCCGTCCTGGACGACGGTGGGGACAGCGCCAAGCGCCGGCAGATCATCGAAGGAGCCCGGCAGGTCTTCCTGGCCGAGGGCTTCGACGGCGCAAGCATGGGTGAGATCGCCAAGGCCGCCGGGGTGTCCAAGGGAACCCTTTACGTCTACTTCAGCAGCAAGGAGGCGCTCTTCGCAGCCCTCACGATCGAAAAGAAGAAGAGCCTGGCCGAGGCCATGTTCCAGATCGATGTGGATAACCCCGACGTCAGGGCTGTCCTCGCACGTCTTGGCAGCAGTTTCCTCAGCCATATCGGCGAGCCCGAGCATATCTCGGCGGTTCGCATGATCATCGGCGCTGCGAACAAGCTCCCCGAACTCGGCCAGATGTTCTATGAGGCCGGCCCCTGCCAGGGGATAGCGCGGCTAAAGAGCTATCTCGACCGGCAGGTCGAGGCGGGGCGCCTCGACATCGAGGATACCGGCGTCGCGGCGCAGCATTTTCTGGATCTCATCCAGTCGTCCGTGATGCGCCGCCTTCTCTTCGCCGTCGGGGCCCGCCCGACCGAGGAGGAAATCAGGAAGAATGTCGCCAATGCCCTGCGGGTCTTCTTCGCAGCATACGGGCGAAACGAGTCTCCGGACGTTTGAGGCGCCTGTCGGGCTGTCCTCGCGTCTGTCCGGTTATCAGGCGTCCTCGCGAAGCGCCTCCGCCACGCGGGCCCTGAGAACCTCCGGCTGGCGCAGGATCAGGGCGCCACGGGTGCGCTCGATCAGGCCCTCCTGGGTCATCATGGTGAATTCCCGGGTGACCTGCTCCCGGCGGCAGCCGATCCGCGCCGCCATGATATGGTGGAAGGGCGGCGGCGTGATCACCCGCTCCCCATGGTTGTCGGACCGGGGAATGGAGAGGCGCAGGAGCTCGGAATAGAGCCGATGCCTCAGATCGAGGACGGTCTGCTCGACAAAGCGGGCGTTGAGTTCCCGGATCCGCGACGCCATGAGGGTGAACAGACGCCCTGCGACCTTGGTATGCGCGAAAATGAGCTCCCGGAACACGGCAGCGGGCATGACGCAGGCCTCACCTTTCGTCAGTGCCGTCACATTGGCGGAGCGCTTGATCCCGTCCAGGGCCGCCAGCTCGCCGAAGAGCTCGCCGGGTTTCATTTCGTCGAGAATGACTTCCTTGCCCGACGCCGTGCGCATGAGAACCCGCACCTCACCCGAAAGAAGGAAGTACACGTCCGTGGACAGGTCGTCGAAATCGACCAGGATCTCCTCCGGGTCGAAGCGACGCCAGTTCGCCCGCGCCTCGTAAGGTGCGAGATCGAGTCCCAAATCCTTGAAGAGCTGAACGCCGGAAAGCCGCGTCATTATCCATCCCCTCACCGACCATTCCGCTTTCATAGCAGCAACTTAAGGTCAAGCTAGGGTCAAATAACATTACGTCAAACAAAAAGGGCCGGGTTGTGACCCGGCCCTTTTTTGCAGAATGGCTTGTGCGCGCCTACTCGGCGGCAACCTTGCGCTGCTTCACGAGGGCGTCCTTGACCGCGGCGATGATGCGGTCCTGCACCTCTTCCGCAAGGTAAGGATGCATGGGCAGGCTCACGACTTCCGCCGCGAGGCGCTCGGACACGGGCAGGCCGTTGCCGGCAACCGGATAGCCCTTGTAGGCCGTCTGCTGGTGCAGGGGCCTCGGGTAATAGACCGCAGTGGGGACTCCGGCGGCCTTCAGATCGGCCTGGAACTGCTCGCGGTTGAAGCCGGCCATGCGCAGGGTGTACTGCGCCCAGACCGAGGTGTAGCCCTCGGGAACTTCCGGAACGACGGCCACGTCGCGCAGATTGTCGTTGTAATACTTCGCGACGCGGTTGCGCGCCTCGATCTCGCTGGCGAAAATCTTGAGCTTCTCGATGAGAACGGCGGCCTGCATCGTGTCGAGACGGCCGTTCACGCCGATGCGGACGTTGTCATACTTCTCCGTGCCCGAGCCGTGGACGCGGATCGACCGCAGCACGGCGGCGAGTTCATCGTCATTGGTGAAGATGGCACCACCATCGCCGTAGCAGCCGAGAGGCTTGGCGGGAAAGAAGCTGGTCGTGGTGACATCCCCGATCGTGCCGACCTTGCGGCCCTTGTACGAAGCGCCGAAGCTCTGGGCGGCATCGCACATCAGCCAGAGGCCCTCGCGCTTGCAGAATTCCTCGATCGGCGCGTAATCGGCAGGCTGGCCGAACAGGTCGACCGGGATGACGCCGACCGGGTTGAGGTTCAGCTTCCTGGCGGTTTTGAGGCCGGCCTCGAGACTCACGATGTCGAGGTTGAAGGTGTCCTCGAGAACATCCACGAAGATCGGCGTGGCGCCGACCCAGGCCACCACTTCCGCCGTCGCGGCGAAGGTGAAGCTCGGGCAGAGCACGGCGTCGCCCTGCTTCACGCCCTTGGCCATCAGCACCATGGCAAGAGCATCGGTGCCATTGGCGCAGGAGATCACATGCTTCGCGCCGCAGAAGGCTGAGAGGTCGGCTTCGAGCGTCTTGACCTCGGGGCCCATGATGTAGCCACCGTGATTGACCACCCGCAGGATGGCTTCGTCCATGGCGGAGCCGATGCGGTTGCGCTGGGCAGCCAGGTCGATGAAGGCAATCGGTTCCGACATCACGCAATCTCCTCAAGTGTGTGGGGGCCGGTTTCGCGGTAGCGGCGGCCGGTTTCAGGACAGACGAGATCGGGACCGAGCTTGGCGCCCGCGTGGCTCATCCAGCCGATGCGCTTGGCGGGAACGCCCGCCATGAGTGCGAATGCAGGGACGTCCTTGGCGACGACGGCTCCCGCGGCAATGAACGAATACTCGCCAAGGGTGTGGCCGCAGACGACCGTGGCATTGGCGCCGATGGACGCGCCGCGCTTCACCAGCGTCGGGCGATACTCCGATTTCCGGGCAATCTCCGAACGTGGATTGTTCACGTTGGTGAAGACGCAGGACGGGCCGCAGAACACGCCGTCCTCGAGGGTCACGCCCTCATAGACCGAGACGTTGTTCTGGATCTTGACGTTGTTGCCGACCGTCACCTTCGGTCCGATGACGACGTTCTGGCCGATATTGACGTTCTTGCCGAGGCTGACATTGCCGAGAACGTGGCTGAAGTGCCAGATCTTGGACCCCTCCCCGATCTCGACGCCGGCATCAACATAAGCCGATTCATGGATCGTCACGCCTGGATAGTCCTTCGCGACGCGCGGCTTGGCTCCATTGACCGGCGAAGCGACCGCTGCCTGGGAACCGTTGCCACGGGCCTGACGCAGCGATTCCGCTGCACGGGAAAGCACGGTGAGGACGCGCAGGCCCTCGCGGCCGTCGGTCCGGGGCGTGGCGCCGGTGCGGACGCAATCGATGAAATGCAGACATTCCTGCTTCAGGGGCTCGTCCTGGGGAACGCTGACCGGGATGGCATCCGCCTTGACCGGCACGGGCATGTTGTCTTTCCACTCCACCTTGTGCGGATAGAGCAGAAGCTTGCGATCCCATGCCTCGCCGTCGTCGAACACGGCCATGGCCTCGGAGCCCACGACAACGAGCTTCTGCTCCTTGAAGGGATGGAGCCAGGACACGAAAACATGCGCCCGCTCCCCGCCCGGGAAGGCGAGATGGGTGGTGGTCACATCCGCAATGGCATCGTGCAGATAATATCCGCCGACGGCCTCCACCTTCTCCGGCTCGGCCCCGAAGAGCGACAGGATCATGGAAAGGTCATGCGGGGCGAAGGACCAAAGAATATCCTCCTCGCGACGGATCTTTCCGAGATTCAGGCGGTTCGAATACACGTATTGCAGCCGCCCGAGCTTGCCTTCGCGCACGAGGGTCTTCAGCTCGAGGAAGATCGGATGGTACTGCAGCAGATGGCCGACCATCAGGCGCCGGTCCAGCCGCTCCGCCAAGGCGCAGAGTTCCTTGGCCTCATCCACCTCGAGCGACAGCGGCTTCTCGACGAAGACGTGCTTGCCCGCCAGCAGCGCCTGCTTGGCCAGCTTGTAGTGCAGGGCGGCAGGCGCCGCGATGGCGACGGCGTGGATGCCGGGATCCGCCAGCGCCGCCTCGAAGCCGAGAGAGCGTCCCCCATGCTTGGCGATGAGCGCCTCGACGGTCGGCTGATGGGCATCGACCAGGGCCTCCAGCGCACCGATCTCCGCGAAGTTGCGAACCAGGTTCTTGCCCCAATAGCCGCAACCGACAACCGCTACCCGTACATCGCTGACCATGGTCATGCGTCCCTATCCGTTCTTCTTACCTTGCTGTCTGACGCGATCAGGCCTTGATGACCCGACCTTCCGGAATACCGGCGCGGGCACAGGCATTGCGCGTGTCCACGACCACTTTCGCGTGATCCACGACCAGCTTGTAGTCGACATTGTCGTGATCCGTGGCGATGAGTACCGCGTCGTAGCCGGCGAGCGTCTTCGCATCGAGGGCGGTGGACTTGCGGCCCGCCAGATCCGCATGCTCGCGGGTCATCGGGATCACGGGAATGAAGGGGTCGTAATAGTCCACATGGGCGCCGCGGGCCTCGATGAGCTCGATGAGCTTCAGGGACGGGCTTTCCCGCATGTCGTCGACATTCTTCTTGTAGGCAATGCCGAGCATGAGGACCTTCGCACCCGTGAAGGCCTTGCCGCTCCGGTCAACGGCTTCCGCGAGCTTGTTGACCACGTAATAGGGCATGCGGGTGTTGATCTGGCCGGCGAGCTCGATGAAGCGGGTCGCGATGTCGTACTCGCGGGCCTTCCAGGTCAGGTAGAAGGGATCGATCGGGATGCAGTGTCCGCCGAGGCCGGGGCCCGGATAGAAGGGCATGAAGCCGAACGGCTTGGTCTTTGCCGCGTCGATGACCTCCCAGACGTCGATGCCCATGGCGGCATAGACCACCTTGAGCTCGTTCACGAGTGCGATGTTGACGGCGCGGAAGATGTTCTCGGTGAGCTTCACCGCTTCGGCGGTCGCGGCGGAGGAGACGGGGACCGTCTTGACGATGAGCTGGCTGTAGAGGGCCTCGGCCAGGGCCAGGGCATCGGCGCCGTCACCGCCGACGACCTTCGGAATGGTCGAGGTGCCGAAATCGGGATTGCCCGGGTCCTCGCGCTCGGGAGAAAAGGCCAGGAAAAAGTCGGTCCCGCTCTTGAGGCCGGTCGCCTCGAAGATCGGCTTGATCACCTCGTCCGTCGTGCCGGGATAAGTCGTGGATTCCAGGACGACCAGCTGTCCCTTGCGGAGTCGTGGTGCAATGGCGCGGGCGGTATTCTCCACATAGGAGAGATCGGGCTCCCGATGCTTGGTCAGGGGGGTCGGGACGGCGATGAGGATGGCGTCCGGTTCATTCAGGCGATCAAAGTCGGCGGTGGCCTGGAATTTGCCGCTCTTGACCGCGTCGGCGATGATCTCCGCGGGGATATGCTTGATGAAGCTCTCGCCGCGATTGAGCCTGTCGACCCGCGGCGCATCGATGTCGAAGCCGACGACGTCAAAGCCGGCCTTCGTCGCCGCCAGCGCCAAGGGAATTCCCACATAGCCAAGGCCGACGATGCCGATTCGGGCCTTGCGGGCCTTGAAGCTTGCGAGCAGCTCGGCAACGTTCACGGGCGCCGCATCGGTCTTCACCGCGCGATTTGCATGCATTTTCAGGCTCCTGACAACCCCTTCGCAGCCCAGAACCCGCCGAATCGATACAATCCGCCGAAGGCGGTGCGAGCTGAGGCCGCGTCATTATTTTCGGCGTGTCTGTGATGGCATTACCCAGCAAAGTCAAGTGAAAGCCACGGCGGCGCTTGATCGTGGAGGCATTGTCGCCATGGGGATCCGGCGGCCCGTCCTCGTCGTCCTTCCGCCTTGCCTTGGGCGCATCCTCGGGCCAAAAGGCGCCTATGCTTCACGTCAACGACCTGACCTATCGCATTGGCGACCGGATCATCCTCGACCGGGCCTCCTTCGCCCTGCCCACGGGCAGCAAGGTTGGCCTCGTGGGACGCAATGGCGCAGGCAAGACAACGCTCTTCCGGATCATCCAGGGTGAGATTGCCCCGGAAAGCGGGGAAATCTCCCTTCCCCGGGGCGTCCGGATCGGCGCTGTGGCACAGGAAGCGCCTGGGGGACCGGAGAGCCTGATCGAAGTCGTGCTGGCGGCGGACAGGGAGCGCACCGCCCTCCTTGCGGAGGCGGAGACGGCCGAGGGACTGAGGCGGGCCGAGATCGAAACCAGACTGATGGATATCGACGCCTATTCCGCCCCGGCCCGGGCGGCGGCGATCCTCCACGGCCTGGGGTTCGATGCCGCAGCGCAGAGCCGACCCTGTTCTTCATTCTCGGGCGGCTGGCGCATGCGCGTGGCCCTCGCCGCGGTCCTGTTTGCCGCTCCGGACCTGCTTCTCCTCGACGAACCGACCAACTACCTGGATCTCGAGGGCACGCTCTGGCTCTACGACTACCTCGGGCGCTATCCGCATACGGTTCTCGTCATCAGCCACGACCGGGAACTGCTCGACACCTCCGTCAACCACATCCTCCATCTCGACCAGGGCAAGCTCTCGATCTATCGCGGCGGCTATTCCTCCTTCGCGAAGCAGCTGGCCGAGAAGCGCGAGCTGACGGCCAAGATGAAGGCGAAGCAGGACGCCGAGCGCAAGCATCTCCAATCCTTCATCGATCGCTTCAAGGCCAAGGCGTCCAAGGCCCGCCAAGCGCAGTCCCGCGTTAAGAGGCTCGCGAAGCTCGAACCGGTGACAACCATCGTCGAGGATGGGGTCCTTCCCTTCGATCTGCCGGGCCCGGAGCGTCCCATCGCTCCTCCGCTCATCGCCGTCGAGGGCGTTGCCGTCGGCTATGGAGACCGTACCATCCTCGACCGGCTGAATCTCACGATCCAGCCGGACGACCGCATCGCCCTCCTCGGTGCCAACGGCAATGGAAAGTCGACCTTCTGCAAGCTCGTGGGCGGAAGGCTGCCGCCTCTGAAGGGCGACATCCGCTGGCCGGGCAAGATGGAAGTCGCCTATTTCGCACAGCACCAGGTGGACGAACTGAATCCGTCAGCAACTGCATTCCAGCATGTCGCGGCACTCATGCCCGACGCCCCGGTCGCGAAGGCCCGTGCCCGAACGGCACGTTTCGGATTCCCGGGCGCCAAGGCGGATACGCCGGTCTCCGCCCTCTCGGGCGGGGAGAAGGCGCGGCTTCTCATGGGACTGGCGGCGTTTCACAGCCCCCACCTGCTCATTCTCGACGAACCGACGAACCATCTCGACATCGACAGCCGCACGGCCCTGATGGAAGCGATCAACGATTACACGGGCGCCGTCATTCTCGTCAGCCACGACCGCTTCCTGATCGAGGCCTGCGCCGACCGGCTTTGGATCGTCGGCAACGGCACCGTGAAGCCCTTCGACGGCGACATGGACGATTACCGCCAGATCGTCCTGTCCGGAGACCTCGAGCCGGACAAGCGCGAGGACAGGACTCAGGCCGCCACGACCTCCCGCACCGACGAGCGCCGGGCGGCCGCCGAGCGCCGGGTGGCGTTGGCGCCCCTGCGCAAGAAGCTCGACACTCTCGAATCCAGGATGGCGAAGCTCGCCGATGTCATCGGCAAGGTCGATGCGGCGCTCGCCGACGGGACCGCGTTTCAGAAGGACGCGGCAAAGGCCACGGAACTGTCCAGGATGCGCGCGGAAGCGGCGGAGACCCTCGCCTCCGTCGAGGAGGAATGGCTCGCGGTCAGCAGCGAAATCGAGACAGCGTCAGTCTCGTAACCCCGTCATCCCGGGGTCGGGCTTCCCCTGCCGGCAATCCGGCATGACGGGACGTACCACGGACGATGCTGGCGGGATCTACTTCACCATCCGGTCGAGCCGGTTGTTGACGAAGAAATAGAGCTCCCGACCACCGGGTTCGGAATAGAGCACCTGCACCTCGCGCTGTCCCTTGCCGCTCTCGCCGACGAGAACGTCGGTCGGCACCTTCCCTTTGAGGCGCACGAGATCGCATTCGCCGATGCCGGGCTCGATGGCTGTCGCAATGCCCGGAGCGCTGCCCTGGCATTGCCCATCGGGGCCGAGGACGGGGCCGGAATAGGCCGAGGCTGCCGGCATCGCCGAAGCGGCGGCCTGCGGTGCCGCAGCCATTGTCGGAGCTTCGGTCCGGCTGCTGTTGCAGGCCGCCAGCCCGACGGCGGCGACGGCAAGCGTAGAGACAAGCGATATGCGCATGCTGTGTTCAGTCCCTTTTGACGGCGTCCCGCGCCTGCAACGCCTTCTCGAAAAGCGCCTGCACATCGCTCCTGAAGGCCTGCCGCGATCCGTTGCGCGAATAGAACATGTGGCCGCCGTCGTAAACCTTCAGCGCCAACCGCCGCTCGGGGCCGAGATCGGGAATCTGGTTGAGCTGCAGCTGGCTCGCGAAATAAGGCGTGACGAGATCGGTGAAGCCGTGGACGACGAGGACGCGCATTGCGCCGTCGAGCGCCATCGCACTCCGCAGTTCCTCTGTGTTCTCGGGCGAATTGCGACCGCTCCCCCAGCGCCAGGCGCGGTTCACGTTTTCGTTCAGAAGGTAGTAACGCCCTTCCGCCCTGTAGTTCAGGGTCCGGGTCAGATGATCGATCATCGCGCTCGTCAGCGGCGCTGTCATCGCCGCCAGGACCGGATCCTCGAAGCGCGAGACATTGGCATGCGGCTCCGGATCCGCCGTCGCGATGTTGGCATCGTAGGCGCTGACGACCTCATTGGATGGGCGCCGGGCCTCCCGCTGGAATGTGCGCGCATCGATTCGCCCCGCAAGGCGCCGCGTGAGGTCGGGACTGAGTCCCGTCAGATCGGCCACGCGCCGGCTCACGCGGTCGACGGCCTCCCTGTCCTGGAGTCCACGCATGAGATCGGTCAGATACTCGCCCGAGGCATAGCGCTCGGCCTCCTGGAGCGCATCCCGCGTGACGGGTCCGCGCCGGGCGAGCGAGGCCGCCGCGAGCGAGGGTAGCAGTCCCGCCTCCGTCCACGGCGCGCCCGCGCGCTGATCGAGCCAGCCGAAATCGAGAACCGGCGATACGAGCACGAGCCCGCTGAAACCGATCCCCTGGTCGTTTTGCAGCTTCTGGGCGAGCATGGGTCCGCGGAAGCCGCCATAGCTCTCGCCGACGAAGAACTTCGGAGACTGCAACCGGTTCTTTTCCTTCAGCCAGCGCATGACGACGGCCGCGAGACCATCGATGTCGCCCTGGACGGAATAGAAGCGCTCGCGCACCTGATCGCCGCCCAGGACGCGGCTATAGCCCGTCCCTGGAGGATCGATGAAGACGAGGTCGGTGAAGTCGAGCCAGGTCTCCGCGTTCGGCACGAGGGCGGGTGGAGCGGAAGGGCTGATCGTCGGACCATCGAGAGCGAGCCGCCAGGGACCGATCGCCAGCAGGTTCAGATACGCCGACGATGCTCCGGGACCACCGTTCACCGCAAACGTCACCGGCCGTGCCGCGGGATCCGCATCGTCCTGGGTATAGGCCACGAAGCCGATCTCCGCCTGAGGGACTCCCTGTGGATCGGCGAGGGTCAGGCTCCCCGCCGTCGCCGTCAGGCGAAGGGCCCGGCCGGGCAGCTCGATCGTATGCTGGGTGACGGAGGCGGGCGGAAGGCGCTGCGCGTCTCCGGCTGAACGCTGGCGCTGCTCCTGTTGCGCCTGCTCCCGGCCCTCCTGCCCTGCCCGCTCCTGGGCCAGCAACATGGGAGAGCCCAGCAGGGACAGGCAGAGGGCGGCCAGCAGAGAAATGCGCGTCTGTCGGTTCATCTTGGTCATCCTTGCGGCGTTGGTGAAACGGAGCAGGCGATCCTCCGTTCCTGGCGGTTCCGGACCTCAGGCTTTCCTCTGCCAGCGTCCGCGCTCGTCCTGTTGCCAATAGGTCGCGTCATGCCCGCCCTCCTTCACGGCACGCCACTGATCGCGCGCCAGGGCCAAAGCCTGGACATCGTTCCCGTCGAAGAGAATGACGATCCGCTGATAGGCGGAGAGATCCTCCGGCAGGCCCGCCCCCTCGACGAGGAAGCGGATCGAGGCGCCGTTGGGATTGCCTTCGCTCATGGTGATCAGCACGGGCTGGTCCGCGGCATGAGCCTCGCGGTCGGTGCCATGCGGCAGGAAGCCCTCGTCCGTGAAGGTCCACAAGTGATCGTCGAGAGCGGACAGGCGTTCCTCCGTCGTCACCTGCACGATGGCGCGCCAATCCCGCTCCAGCGATTTCTGGAGCAGGGTCGGCAGCACCGCCTCGAGGGGCTGCTGCTGGAGGTGGTAGAAAAGGACTTCCGTCATGGAGACCCGCACGTCTCGGCGAAGAGATGTCGGAAGTCCCTTTCCAGCATGGTCATCCTCAGCCCTCGTAGTGATCCCGCACGAGACGGTCGAGCAGCCGCACGCCCCAGCCGGAGCTCCAGCCCTTGTTGGTTTCCGTCTGGGGCGAGCCCATGGCTGTTCCTGCGATGTCGAGATGGGCCCAGGGAACATCGTTGACGAACTTCTCGAGAAGAGCGGCCGCCGTGCTCGAACCGCCGTGACGGCCAGCGGAGTTCTTCATGTCGGCGAATTTCGACTCGATCATCTTGTCGAATTCCGGGCCCAGCGGCATGCGCCACACGCGCTCGCCGGTCGCCTGCCCCGCCGCCGCGATGCGCTGGGCCAGTTCGTCGTTGTTGGAGAAGAGGCCCGCATATTCCTGAGCCAGGGCCACAAGGATGGCGCCGGTCAGGGTCGCAAGATCGATCATGAACTTCGGCTTGAACCGGTCCTGCACGTACCAGAGCACGTCGGCGAGAACGAGGCGGCCTTCCGCGTCGGTGTTGATGATTTCGATGGTCTGGCCCGACATGGTGGTGACGATATCGCCGGGGCGCTGGGCGCTGCCGTCCGGCATGTTCTCGACGAGACCGATGGCGCCGACCACGTTCGCCTTCGCCTTGCGGCTCGCCAGGGCATGCATGAGGCCGACGACGCAGGCTGCCCCGGCCATGTCCCCCTTCATGTCCTCCATGCCGCCGCCGGGCTTGATCGAGATGCCGCCCGAATCGAAGACCACACCCTTGCCGATGAAGGCGATGGGCTGGGCGCCGGCCCTGGCCCCGTTCCAGCGCATGATGGCGACGCGGCTTCCCCGGGTCGAGCCCTGCCCGACACCGAGAAGCGCCCGCATGCCGAGCTTCTGCATGGCTTTCTCATCGAGGATCTCGACCTCGACCCCGAGCTTGGTGAGAGCCTCGGCCCGGGCAGCGAACTCCTTCGGGCCGAGAACGTTCGGCGGCTCGTTGACGAGGTCGCGCGCGAGCGTGACGCCGGTCGCGATTCCGTCGGCGGCCTTGTACGCCTTCTTCGCCGCCGCCGGATCCGCAACGGACAGGACGAAGCGGCCCGTGCCGTTCGGCTTGGACTCGTCCTTCTTCGTCTTGTACCGGTCGAAGCTGTAGCGGCGCAGCCGGACCCCGAGCGCCATATTGGCGATTCCCTCGGGAGTCGACGCGACGCCGGGGAGATCCACCACGATCGTGGCGGACTTCGCCGAGACCTTGCCGGCGACCAGCCCGCCGAGTTGGGCCCAGTCCAGGCTCGCCCGGTCCTTTTCGCCGCCAATGCCCACGACGACGAGCCGGTCGGCCGAGAGGGCCGCGGGCGCGGCGATGGTCATGGCGGTCTTTGCCTTCCCCTTGAAGCTCTCGACCGCGGCCACCTTCGCGATCAGGTCGACCGTCTTCTGGCCCAGTTGCTTGGCAACAGCCGGGGACGGCTTGAGGTTCTCGCCCACGAACACGACGACGTCCCCGCCCTCCACGGCGCCGGGAGCCTGAAAATCGATCTTGATGCTGTCGGCCATGAAATCCTCTTGAACCTGTCCATTGCGGAACCGAGCCGGCGGGCCCGGCTGCGACCTTTTGGTGGCATATAGCAATTCACCCGCGGGATCACGCAGCATTGCCGCGAAAGCGGCGCAATCTCAAGCTGTTGGAGAGAGCGCCGGTCTTGCCTTTTGGGCATGTGACAGAGTACCCAGGGCCAAGGCGCCGGCCGTGATGGGCTTCATGACACTTCTCGAACGTTATATTCTCAAGATCACCTTTTCGGCATTTGCCGCGTGCCTCATCGCCCTCACCGGGGTGATCTGGATTACGCAGGCATTGCGCGAACTCGATCTCCTGACCGGCAAGGGTCAGACATTGTTCATCTTTTTTACGGTGACAGGGCTGTCGCTTCCGGCCCTGATCAACGTGATTTCGCCGGTGGCCCTGTTCCTGGCGACCCTCTATGCGCTCAACAAGCTCAATGGCGATTCGGAGCTGATCGTCATGAGCGCAGCCGGCATGCCGCCGCGAAGGCTCCTGAGACCCTTCGTGGTTCTGGCGGCCTTCGTGTGTTTCGTCGTGGGCATCATCACGATCTACCTGATGCCGGCAAGCTTCCAGGAACTGCGCAATCTCGTGACCAAGATCCGCGCGGATTTCGTGGCGACCATGGCCAAGGAAGGCCAGTTCATCACCCTCGATAACGGCATCACCTTCCACTACCGCGAGAAATCGGGCGATGCGCTCCTGGGCATCTTCATGCAGGACCAGCGGGTGAAGGACAAGGCAGTGGTCTATCTCGCGGAGAAGGGCCAGACGGTCGAATCGAACGGCCAGGCCTATCTCGTGCTCGAGAAGGGCAGCGTCCAGCGCAAGGAGCCGAACAGCCGGGATTCCTCCATCGTCGCCTTCGAGCGCTATGCGGTCGACCTGGCCGCCTTCAACGAGGAAAACGGGGACATCGTCTACAAGCCCCGCGAGCGGAGCACGACGCAGCTGCTCTTCCCGGACAAGTCCGAATTTCTCTATCAGTACCAGGAGGGACGCTTCCGGGCCGAGCTGCACGACCGGCTCTCCGCCTGGCTCTACCCACTTGCCATGATGACCATCGCCTTCGCCGCCTTGGGCGAGGCTCGGACCACCCGCCAGGGCCGGGGACTGGCCATGGCCTCGGCCGTTCTAGGGGTGGTCGCCCTGCGCATCGCCGGCTTCGCCGCCTCGAGCGCCCTCGTCCGGACACCGCTCGCCGTCATCTGGGTTTATGGTGCCCCCCTCGGGGCCATCGCCATCTCCCTGGCTCTGATTTTCCAGGGCTCCGCGCTGCGCACCCTGCGGTCGAAGGCGGCCAGCCTCCTCCGGAGCATTGTTCCGACGCGCGGCACCAAATTCGAGAAGGCTTGACCATGCTGATCGGCGCCACGCTCGGGGGTTATTTCTCGAGGCAATTCCTGAAGATGATCTTTCTCGTCTTCGCCACGGTCTTCGCGCTCGCCTATACTCTCGATTTCGTCGAGCTCATGCGTCGAGCCGGCGAGGCGGAAGGGGCAACCCCGGCCCTGATGGCCCAGTTGGCCCTGTTCCGCACCCCCGCGATCGCCGAGCAGATCATGCCCTTCGCGATCCTGTTCGGCAGCATGGCGAGCCTCCTCCAGCTCAGCCGCAAGCTCGAACTGGTGGTCGCCCGCGCCGCCGGCGTTTCCGCCTGGCAGTTCCTTCAGCCCGGCCTCCTGGTGGCCCTGCTGATCGGGGTCGTGTCCGTGACGGTCTACAACCCGGTTTCCGCGGTGCTCAAGCAACGGGCCACGAACATCGAGGCCAAGGTCTTCGCCCGCACCTTCCAGCCCAACGGCAAGGCCCTGTGGCTGCGCCAGAAGAGCACCGATGGCCAGGCGATCTTCCGGGCCGAAGGGTCTCTCGCCGATTCGGCGACCCTGACCGGCGTGACGATCTACACCTTCGACAATTCGGGGGCCTTCAGCCAGCGAATCGAAGCGAACGAGGCGACCCTCCACGAGGGCTACTGGGAGATCAAGGACGCGCGGGTCCTCTCGGCTGTCGAGGAACCGCATGTCTACGACCGCTACATGATCGCCTCGAATCTCCAGCCGTCACAGGTCCGCCAGAGTTTCACCGAGCCGGATGCTGTGCCGTTCTGGAAGCTCAAGGAAACCATTGATCGCCTTGAGAAAGCGGACCTCAACACCACCGCCTACCGGCTCCACTACGACGTGCTCCTGGCCCGCCCGCTGCTCTTCATCGCCATGGTTTTCGTAGCGGCATCCGTTTCGTTAAGATTCTTTCGATTTGGTGGTGTGGCGATGATGGTTCTGGGTGGCGTCGCCGCCGGCTTCGTGCTTTATGTCGCCACGGAGCTTATGGCGGAGCTTGGAGCCTCTGGAATCATCTCTTCGGTGGTTGCTGCCTGGCTCCCTGCCATCGTAGGCAGTTTGTTGGGGACTCTCGCCTTATTGTACCAAGAGGACGGTTGAGTTCTCTAGGGAAAGGCCTTGCAAGGAGTGACGATGGTCCGGGTCAAGACAACGATCGCAATGTCTGCGGTCGCGATGGCACTTCTTTGTGCCGTCGGGTCGACGCCTGTTCTCGCTCAGACCCTGAATGAGCGCTTCGGTGCCCAGGCGCAGCCGGGATCCGGGACGGACCGCCTCCTCGTCGATGCCAAGGAAATCATCTACAACAACGACAAGAACACGATCTCCGCCTCCGGCGATGTCCAGCTCAATTACCAGGGCCGGACGCTCCAGGCCGACCGTGTCATCTACGACCGGAATACGGGCCGCGTCTATGCGGAGGGCAATGCCCGCCTGACGGACGAGAAGGGCGGGGTCACCACCGGTTCCCGGTTCGAGCTCACCGACGACTTCAAGAGCGGCTTCATCGATTCGCTCCGCGTCGTGCAACAGACCGTCGACAACGGCGTTCCGGTCACGACCCGTTTCTCCTCGCCCCGCGCCGAGCGCTCGGAGGGTGAGACCACGGTTTTCGAACGCGGCACCTACACCGCCTGCGAACCGTGCAAGGAGCATCCGGAGAAGCCTCCCCTCTGGCAGGTCAAGGCTGCGAAGATCATCCACAACAACAGCGAGCAGACCATCTATTACGAGGATGCGACGCTCGAGGTTTATGGGATTCCCGTTGCCTATCTGCCCTACTTCTGGACGCCGGATCCGACCGTCAAGCGCAAGACGGGCTTCCTGTCGCCGCGTTACGTCTATTCCAGCTCGCTCGGCTACGGCGCGTCGATCCCGTTCTTCTGGAATCTCGCGCCTAATTACGACCTGACATTCACGCCGACCTATCTGAGCCGGCAGGGCCTTCTCGCCCAGGTCGAGTGGCGCCACCGGCTCGAGAACGGCACCTACAACATCCGCGCCACCGGGATTTCGCAGCAGGATCCGACGGTATTTCTGCAATCGCCCCTCGGACCCGGAGACAGGACCGAGCGCGGGTCCCTCGAATCCGCCGGCCTCTTCTACCTCAACGAGCGCTGGAAATGGGGCTGGGACGTCGCGCTTCTGTCGGACAAGTGGTTCCTGCAGAACTACCGCGTGCGCAGCGAGAGCCTGAATGCCATCTACGTGAAGGAGTCGATTTCGACCCTTTACCTGCAGGGCCAGGGCGACCGTTCGTTCTTCGATATGCGGGGCTACTATTTCCAGGGCCTTTCGAGCACGGACTGGCAGAAGCAGCAGCCCGTCGTCCACCCTGTCGTCGATTACAACAAGCGCATTACTCCCGCCGGCATCGGCGGCGAGCTGACCATCGATGCGAACGTTACCAGTCTGTCCCGGCAAGCCGCTCAGTACCAGCAGGTTCCGAAGCAGCTGACCTATCTCTTCGGTCTCTACGAGACCTGCGCCGTGTTCGACAGGAGTTCCTGCCTCCTGCGCGGGATGAGCGGCACGACCACCCGTGCGTCGCTGAACCTGTCGTGGCGACGTGAATTCGTAGATCCCGTCGGCCAGCTCTGGACGCCGTTCGCCTATGTGCGAGGCGACGCCTACAGGATCTCGCCGGACCTGACCGGCTATCAGAACAACGAGTTGCCGAACTTCATCAGCGGCGATGACGATACGGCCTTCCGTGGAATGCCGGCCATCGGCCTCGAATACCGCTTCCCGTTCGTCGCCAGCCTCGGCACCTCGGGCAAGCAGGTGATCGAGCCGATCGCGCAGATCATCGCCCGCCCGAGCGAGACCCGGATCGGCAAGCTCCCGAACGAGGACGCCCAGAGCCTCGTCTTCGAGGATACGTCGCTCTTCGATTGGGACAAGTTCTCGGGATATGACCGGGCCGAGGGCGGCACACGTGCCAATGTCGGCATCCAGTACACGGTGACCGGTGCGAACGATTTCTACGCCAACGTCCTGTTCGGCCAATCCTATCAGGTCGCCGGCACGAACTCCTTCGCGAAACCCGATCTGGTGAATACCGGCCTGGGGTCGGGACTGGATTCGCGCGCCTCCGACTATGTGGGCCGATTCCAGCTGCAACCGAACAAGAACTTCACCTTCGTGACCCGCGGCCGGTTCGACAAGGACAATCTGGATCTGAACCGGATCGAAACCGGTGTGACGGCCAACTTCAATCCCTATATTCCCTTCTCGGCGAGCCTGACCTATGCCCGCTATGCGGCTCAGCCTGAGATCGGCTTCGACCATCGGCGCGAAGGCATCCTGACCTCGGGAACCTGGAACATCACGCCGAACTGGTACGTGACGGGGTCGCTTCTCCTCGATCTTGACCGTTATCTGGTGGCCCGTGACACCTTCGCGCTGCAATACGCCGCCAATCCGACCACGGCCGTCTACAGCCGCCAGAATTCGGTCTATGTCAGCTCCATGTCCGTGGGCCTCGGCTACATCGACGAGTGCACGACCTTCTCGGTGAGCTACTCGGTGTCGCCGCGCGACGTCGCGATCACCTCCGGCGAGAAGGACCGCAACCACACGGTCCTGCTGCGCCTCGAATTGCGCACCCTGGGCGAGGTTTCGTTCAACCAGAGCCTCAGCGGAAGCGAATCCTCGCAAGACGGTGTCGCGACCCAGTGACCGCTTCGGCGCCGTGCCCGCTTCTCCTGACCCAGGGCGACCCCGCGGGAATCGGACCCGAACTGACCCTGCAGGCGTGGCTCCGGCGCAGTGAGGCGGGATCGGTTCCCTTCGCCGTGCTGACCGATCCGGCGTTTCTTGCCGCAGCGGCGCAGTCCTTCGGCTGGAACGTCCCGATAGAGGTCGTCGATCCGGCCGAGACGGCGCCGGTGTTCGACAAGGCGCTCCCCGTCATTCCGCTTGTATCCAGGGTTTCGGCCGAGCCCGGCAGGCCGGACCCGGCGAATGCCCGTTCCGTGATCGAATCCATCGAGACCGCCGTCGCCCTGGTGAACAGCGGGGCCGGCGCGGCGGTCGTCACCAACCCGATTGCGAAGCATGTACTCTACGAGTCGGGGTTCGAGCATCCCGGCCATACCGAGTTCCTGGCCGCCCTGGCGGCCCGTGACGGGGTTACGCCCCATCCGGTCATGATGCTGTGGAGCGAGCAGCTCGCCGTCGTGCCTGTGACCGTGCATATCCCCCTGTCGTCCGTTCCATCCGCCCTGACGACGGACCTGATCGTGCGTACGGGACGCATCGTGGCGCGCGAAATGCGGGACCGGTTCGGCATTTCCCACCCGCGCCTCGCCGTTGCAGGACTGAACCCCCATGCGGGCGAGAGCGGCGCCATGGGACGGGAGGACGGCGAGATCGTCGCGCCGGCGGTCGCGATCCTGAAGGCGGAAGGCATCGAGGCGGTAGGTCCCGTGCCGGCGGACACCATGTTCCACGCCCGGGCCCGCAGCCGTTACGATGCGGCACTCGCCATGTATCATGACCAGGCTCTGATCCCGATCAAGACGATTGCTTTCGATGACGCCGTGAACGTCACCCTGGGCCTTCCCTTCGTCCGCACGTCCCCGGACCACGGCACAGCCTTCGATATCGCGGGCAAGGGCATCGCACGGCCGGACAGCCTCCTCGCCGCTCTGCGGCTCGCCGCCCGCCTCTCCGGGAGGGCGGGTCGGCCATGAGCCAGATCGACGATCTGCCCCCTCTGCGCGAGGTCGTCCGCGCCCACGGACTGATGGCGAAGAAGTCCCTCGGGCAGAACTTTCTGTTCGATCTCAACCTGACAAGCCGCATTGCGCGCTCCGCCGGGTCACTCGAGGGGGCAACAGTTATCGAGGTCGGTCCGGGCCCCGGCGGGCTGACCCGCGCGATCCTGGCTGCGGGCGCGACCAAGGTGATCGCCATCGAGCGTGACACGCGCTGCCTTCCGGCCCTGGCGGAGATCGCCACGCGCTATCCCGGCCGCCTCCAGGTCATCGAGGCCGATGCCCTCGCCTTCGACCCGAAGCCCCTGGTCGGGGACGGGCCCGTGCGGATCATCTCGAACCTGCCCTACAATGTCGGCACCGCGCTTCTGACCGGGTGGCTCACGGGCGAGACCTGGCCGCCGTGGTGGCATTCCCTGACGCTGATGTTCCAGCGCGAGGTGGCGGAGCGGATCGTCGCCGACGAGAGCAGTCCGAAGGATTACGGGCGCCTCGGCGTACTCTGCGGCTGGCGCACCGAGGCGCGCATCCTCTTCGACGTGCCGCCCTCCGCCTTCGTGCCGCCGCCCAAGATCACGTCAAGCGTCGTTCACCTGACGCCGCGCCCGCTGCCCCTGCCCTGCCAGGTTCGAAGCCTGGAGGCCGTGACCCGTGCCGCCTTCGGGCAGAGGCGGAAGATGCTCCGCCAGAGCCTGAAGTCACTGGTGCCCGATCCTGCCGCCATCGTCGCTGCCGCCGGTCTCGATGAAACGATCCGCGCCGAGAACGTGCCCGTGGAAGGCTACGTGGCCCTGGCCAACGCCTTCGATGCGGCCCGCGGCCGGCAGGGCCAGGAACGCCCCGCCTGAAAGCGCCGCACCGGCGTCCGCAGTGAGGGCGCGCTGGCGATTGGTTCATGAGACCTTAACTCCGCCCCCTCCATGATGGGATCATCCGAGCGGCCAGTGCCAGCTCGCGTCAGGGGGACGGGAATGATGCAGCCGCGCAAGAGGATCGGGCTTCTGTTCGGCGGTCGCTCGGCGGAGCATGAGGTCTCGAAGCTGTCGGCGGCCAATATCCTTCGGGCTCTCGATCCGGACCGTTACGACGCCGTGCCGATCGGGATCGGCCGGAACGGGCGCTGGTTGCTCTGCGATTCCGGCAACGGCGCAGGCAGAGGCGCGCAATCCCTGGAGATTCCGGAAGACGCCCCTCAGGTTGCCCTGCTTCCCGGGGGCGCCGGCGAGATGATCGTCCTCGGCAGCGGATCGCACCCGCACTCCCTGCACCTCGATGCCGTGATTCCGGTCCTCCACGGACCGAACGGCGAGGACGGGACGGTCCAGGGCTTGCTGGAGCTGGCAAACGTTCCTTTCGTCGGCTCCGGCGTCCTGGGCTCCGCCGCCGCCATGGACAAGGATGTCGCCAAGCGCCTTCTGCGCGATGCCGGCCTGCCGGTCGTCCCGTTCCTGACCGTGACGACGGGGCAGCCCGTCGATTACCGAGCAGCAGCCGAGGCGCTCGGCACGCCCGATCTGTTCATCAAGCCTGCCAATATGGGCTCCTCCATCGGCGTTTCGCGCGCGACCTCCGCGCAAGAATTCGACAAGGCCTGCGAGCAGGCCTTCCGCTATGACAGCCGGGTCCTCGTGGAGCGCAGCGTCACCGGAGCCCGGGAAATCGAGTGCTCGGTCCTGGAGGACGCCTCGGGAGAGGTCCGCGCCTCTCCGCTCGGCGAAATCGTTCCGGCCGGCAGCCATGGCTTCTACAGTTACGATGCCAAGTACATCGATGCGGACGGCGCACTCCTGCGCATTCCGGCGGAACTGCGTTCGGAACAGGTCGGCCGAATTCAGGATCTCGCCATCGAGACCTTCAGGGTCCTGGGCTGCGAAGGACTGGCCCGCGTCGACTTCTTCGTCGATCCGCGGCAGGAGGAGAGCCTGTTCGTCAACGAGGTGAACACCCTGCCAGGCTTCACGGCCATCAGCATGTATCCGAAGCTCTGGGAAGCGGGCGGCCTGCCACAGGGGGAACTGATGGACGTCCTGATCGGACACGCCGTCGCCCGCCACAAGCGCCGGAACGCCCTCGCTCTGATATAAGGCCGTCCCACCCTACTCGACCGGCTCGGAGAGAATGGAGTCGATGAAGCTCCCCAGCTCCGTCTGCCGCTCCCGGCGCAGGCGTTCGGCCGCGAGGATCGACTTCAGGTCGCTGAAGGTGCGATCGAGGTCGTCGTTGACGAGAACGTAGTCGTAGGAAGCCCATTGGGCGATCTCGTCGCGGGCATTGCGCAAGCGCCGCGCGATCACCTCGGGGGTGTCCTCCGCCCGGCGCTCCAGTCGCGCCTTCAACTCGGCCATGGAAGGCGGGAGGATGAAGACACTGACGACATCGGAGCGCATCTTCTCGACGATCTGCTTCGTGCCCTGCCAGTCGATATCGAACATCACGTCTTCGCCACGGGCGAGAGCCTGCTCCACGGGCTTGCGCGGAGTCCCGTAATAGTTGCCGTGCACCTGTGCCCATTCGAGCAGGTCGCCCCGGTCCCGCATCTCCTCGAAATCGGCGATGCCATCGATGAAGTGATAGTGGACGCCATTGATCTCGGACGGACGCTTGGCACGCGTGGTGACGGAAATGGACAGGCGGATTCCCCTGTCCTCGCGCACGAGATTGCGGGTCAGGGTCGACTTTCCGGCGCCGGACGGAGAGGACAGGATCAGCAGGAGGCCGCGCCGCTTGAGTTCCACCACATTCAACTCCGTCACTCCACGTTCTGAACCTGCTCGCGGAACTGCTCGATCACAGCCTTCAAATCAAGCCCGATCCGCGACAGGGAGACATCGTTCGCCTTGGCGCAGAGCGTGTTCGCTTCACGACCGAATTCCTGCGCCAGAAAGTCGAGCCGCCGTCCCACCGCTCCTCCCTCGGAAAGCAGGCCACGGGCGGCCTCCACATGGGCACGAAGCCTGTCGAGCTCTTCCCGGATATCCGCGCGGGCGGCGATGAGGACCGCCTCCTGGTGCAGCCGTGCCGGATCCAGCGCCGACCCGGCTTCGAGGATCTGCGCCACCTGGGCTTCCAGTCTGGCGCGGATCGCATCCGGCTGGCGGGCCGGGGCCGCCTCGGCCTGATCGACAAGGCTGGAGATCAGGTCGAGCTGCTGCAGCAACACTCCCGAAAGAGCCTGGCCTTCCTGGAGCCGCGCCGCCTTCAGGGATGCAATCAGGCCTGTCACCGCCGCCTTGAGCGCCGGCAGGAGCGTGGAATCCTGCGCTGGATCGGAAACACCCTCGTCGACCTCGACAACGCCGCGGACCCCGAGCAGGCCATCGAGTGAGGCCGGCTTGACCGTCTCCGGCAGCGAGAGATCGCCGATCGCCGCGAGGAGCGATTGCAGCGCATCCTGGTTGACGCGCAGCTTTGCGGCGGAAGAGGCCCGCGTAAGGCTCAGATTGAGCTGGCCCTGGCCGCGGGTCAGAGCCTTGAGGATCTGGCTGCGTGCCTCTTCGCCAATAGCGTCGAGACCCACCGGCGTCCGCACCCTTACTTCGAGCCCCCGACCGTTCACGGTCTTGATCTCCCAGGCCCACTGATAGGGACCTGTGATGCCGGCTTCACGGGCGAAGCCGGTCATGCTCGCAATGGACATGCGGTAAACCTCGGGCGCGTTTGAAAGTTGGCGCGACCATAGTCGCCGGCGCGCCACGCCACAAGCACCAAGCCCCTTACGGCTGGTTCAGGACAGGAACCGTCTTCGCGGAGTTCAGGTCGAAGGTCTTGTTCTTGAGCGGATCCTTCTCGGTCCCCTCGCTGGCATCGAAGGCCTTGCTGCGCTTGCCGTCGGGCGCACCCGTCCCGGGCGGGGAAATCGAACCGCGCATGTCCGCGTCGGGCTCGACGCGGTCCACGTCCGCATCCGGCGTCGCCCGCGTCTTCTCGAACTGCCGCCAGCGGGCGACATTGCGCTGATGCTGGTCGTAACTCTCGGCGAAGGCGTGCCCGCCCGATCCGTCGGCGACGAAATAGAGATCCTTCGTGCGCGAGGGATTGGCCACGGCCTCGAGGGCGGCGCGGCCGGGATTGGCGATCGGCCCCGGTGGCAGCCCTTCGACGATATAGGTGTTGTAGGGCGTCGCGGTTTCGATCTCGCTCCTCATGATGCCGCGCCCGAGCGTGCCTTTGCCGCCGACGAGGCCATACACGATGGTCGGGTCCGATTGCAGCTTCATGCGCTTCATGAGGCGGTTGATGAAGACTCCGGCGACGCGGGGACGTTCGTCGGCGCGTCCGGTTTCCTTCTCGACGATTGACGCAAGAATGACGAGTTCCTGGGGCGTCTTGACCGGAAGCTCCGGCGAACGGCGCTGCCAGATCTGGGTCAATGCCTGGCGATGCGCCGCCTGCATGGAGTTGATGATCTGCTGACGGGTCGTGCCGCGCTCGAACTTGTAGGTATCCGGAAGCAGCGTGCCCTCACGGGGGGTTTCGAGCACGTCGCCCGACAGGATGTCGTTCTCGTAAAGACGCGCGACGATCTGCTGGCTCGTCAGCCCTTCCGGAACCGTAACGGAATGGAGGATGGCCTTGCCCTGGACGAGGGTATCGATGGCCTCCTCGATGCTGGTTCCCGCCTTGAACTGGAACTCTCCTGCCTTGAGTTGGCCGCGCTGCCGGTTGATCAGGGCGTAGACCTCGAACAGCAGAGGCTGGTTGATGACCCCCTCCTGCTTGAGGATGTCGGCGATCTCGTTGGTGCCCGTATTCTTGGGGATGACGACGATCTTGTCGTTCTGGAGCGGGCCCCTGGCCGTGATCTCACGCTGCATCACGCCGAACCCGAAGATCGCTGCGAGGGCGACGGCAATGAAGAGGGTGAGCAATCCGCTGAACACGGACAACATCCCGCCGCGCTTACGGCGAAGCCTCGGCGGTGGCGGCGGTGCCGTCATCGGCTTGATGGCCTCGCTCGGGGAGCGGGGCGCGACGCGCGGCTGCTGGGTGTCCTGGGACGCCGTATCAGCCGGAGGAGGAGCTTGCTTTTTTCTGCCGAACATCACGTCGCTTTTCTGGTGCCTGCCGGCGGGATTCCGGTCCGCAGAACACCCTAATGGGGATTATGGCGAAAAGCCGTAACGCGCCGCCGCGCAGATCATGCCGCGCGACGGAAGACCAGGGAGGCGTTGGTCCCACCGAAGCCGAAGGAATTCGAAAGAGCCACGTTGACCTCCTTCTTCTTCGCTGTGTGGGGCACCAGGTCAATGGCCGTCTCGACGGACGGATTGTCGAGGTTGAGGGTCGGGGGAACGACCCCGTCCCGCATCGCGAGGACCGAGAAGATCGCCTCGACGGCGCCGGCTGCCCCGAGGAGATGGCCGACGGCCGACTTGGTCGACGACATGGCAAGCTTGCCCGCCGCGTTGCCGACGATCCGCTCCACCGCCTTCAGCTCCAGTTCGTCACCGAGCGGGGTCGAGGTGCCGTGGGCATTGATGTAATCGATCTCGGAAGCCGAGATGCCGGCGCGCTTGATGGCGGCGCTCATACAGCGATAGGCGCCGTCGCCATCCTCCGACGGGGACGTGATGTGATAGGCGTCGCCGGACAGGCCGTAGCCGATCACCTCGGCGTAGATCTTGGCGCCCCGCGCCTTGGCGTGCTCGTACTCCTCCAGCACGACGACGCCGGCGCCCTCGCCCATGACGAAGCCGTCGCGGTCCTTGTCGTACGGGCGGGAGGCCCGGGTCGGATCGTCGTTGAAGCCCGTGGACAGCGCCCGGCATGCCGCGAATCCGGCAATCGACAGGCGGTTGATGGGGGATTCGGTGCCGCCCGCCACCATCACGTCCGCGTCGCCAAGTCCGATCAGCCGCGCCGCGTCGCCGATGGCGTGCGATCCCGTGGAACACGCCGTGACCACGGCGTTGTTCGGGCCTTTCAGCCCATGGGCGATGGAAACGTAGCCGCCGGCGAGGTTGATGAGGCGGCCGGGAATGAAGAAGGGCGAGATGCGGCGGGGCCCGCGCTCGATGAGGGTCGCGGACGCCTCGTAGATGCCGCCGATGCCGCCGATGCCGGAGCCGATCAGGACGCCGGTGGCGCATTGATCCTCGTAGGAGGTCGGCTTCCAGCCTGCATCATTAAGGGCCTGGGTCGCCGCGGACATGGCATAGACGATGAAGGGATCGACCTTGCGCTGCTCCTTCGGCTCCATCCATTGGTCCGCGTTGAAGGTACCGTCGGAGCCGTCGCCGGTCGGGATCTGGCAGGCGATCTGACAGGCGAGATCGTCGATCTGGAAACCTTCGATCCTGTTGGCGCCGCTCTCACCCTTCAGGATCCGAGACCATGTCGTCTCGACGCCGCATCCGAGCGGCGTGACCATGCCAAGACCTGTGATGACAACGCGCCTCATACCGTCTCCTGCCCCTTGAACAAAAAAGGGGCGTCGGACGGAATCGCCCGACGCCCGACAGCCTTGTCAGGCCGCATTCTTCTCGAGGAAGCGGATGGCGTCGCCGACCGTCACGATGGTCTCCGCCGCGTCGTCCGGGATCTCGACGTTGAACTCTTCCTCGAACGCCATGACGAGCTCGACGGTATCAAGGCTGTCGGCGCCCAGGTCGTCGATGAAGTTGGCATTGTCGGTCACCTTCTCGGCGTCGACGCCCAGGTGCTCGACAACGATCTTCTTCACGCGATCAGCGACGTCACTCATCGTTTTTTCCTCAGTGGCTGCCGCCTCAGGAACTGGGCGGATTGAAAATGAAACTCAGATCAGCTGCTCAGCTGGTAACGCCGAAACGACTGCCTTATGCCGTGGAAAGCCGCATTTTTCAGCGTCGGTCAACCCCTCCGAGCCGAACGAGCTCATGATTAACACAAGCTTATCGTCTCTGGCGAGGGGTACGCCCACGCTCACGAACAGATTCCGCCTCGGGCCCTAACGGCCTCTAGAACATGGCCATTCCGCCGTTGACGTGCAGCGTGTGGCCCGTCACGTAGCCGGCTTCCGAGGACGAGAGATAGACGACGGAGGAGGCGATTTCATCCCCCTGGCCGAGCCGGCCCATGGGAATCGTCGCCAGGATGGTCTCTTTCTGCTTGTCGTTCAGGGCATCGGTCATGGGAGATTCGATGAAGCCCGGCGCCACGCAGTTCACCGTAATATTGCGGCTCGCCACCTCGGCAGCCAGCGCCTTGGTCATGCCGATCAGGCCTGCCTTGGAAGCGGCATAGTTGCCCTGTCCTGGATTGCCCGTGGAGCCCACCACCGAGCCAATATTGACGATCCGCCCGTAGCGGCGGCGCATCATGCCCTTCACCGCGGCGCGGGAGAGCCGGAAGGCCGCGGTGAGGTTGACCGCGATCACCGTGTCCCACTCCTCGTCCTTCATGCGCAGGAACAGGTTATCGCGGGTCACGCCGGCGTTGTTGACCAGGATGTCGAGACCGTCCATGGCCGATTCCGCTGCAGGAACAAGGGCTTCGACCGAGTCCTTGTCGGACAGGTTCGCCTCGACCACATGCACCCGGCTCCCCAGAGCGGAGGCGAGTTCGTCGAGAGTGCCGCGCCGGGTGCCCGACAGGGCAACGGTAGCGCCCTGGGCGTGCAGCGCGCGGGCGATAGCGCCGCCGATGCCGCCCGTGGCGCCGGTGACGAGGGCCTTGCGGCCGGTCAGATCGAACATGGGCTCTCCTTTATCCCTGCAGAGACGCTTTGAAGGCCGACACGTCATCGGGCGTGCCGACGGCCGTGCCAGTGGCTCCGGGCGCAATGCGCTTCACGAGCCCGGTCAGAACCTTGCCCGCGCCGATTTCATAGAACGAGTCGACGCCCTCTGCCGCCATGAAGGCGACGCTTTCGCGCCAGCGGACTGTGCCCGTCACCTGCCGGACGAGGCCATCGCGGATGGCGGCCGGGTCGGTGACCGGAGCGGCCGTGACGTTGGCGACGAGGGGTACCACGGGCGCCTTGACCGGCACCTCGGCGAGCGCCTCCCGCATCGCCTCGGCGGCCGGGGCCATGAGAGCGCTGTGGAAGGGCGCGGAGACGTTCAGCATCACCGCCCGCTTGGCGCCCTTGCCCTGCGCGATGGCGACCGCCCGCTCCACGGCCGCCTTGTGGCCGGAGACGACCACCTGGGCGCCGCCGTTGTCGTTGGCCGCATCGCAGACCTCTCCCTGAGCCGCCTCTCGGGCAACCTCCAGGGCCGCATCGTATTCCAGCCCCAGGAGCGCGGCCATGGCCCCCTGTCCGACCGGGACCGCGCCCTGCATGGCGTTGCCGCGGATCCGCAGGAGGCGGGCCGTATCGGCGATGGACAGGCTTCCCGCCGCCGCAAGGGCCGAATACTCGCCAAGGGAATGGCCGGCAACGAAGGCCGCATGGGTTTTCAGATCGAGACCGGCCTCGGCCTCCAGCACCCGGATCGTCGCGAGGCTCATCGCCATCAGGGCGGGCTGGGTATTGGCCGTGAGCGTGAGTTCGTCCGCCGGACCCTCCCAGATGAGGGTGGAGAGCTTCTGCGAGAGCGCGTCGTCCACCTCGTCGAAAACAGCCCGGGCCCGAGGGAAGGCGTCCGCCAGAGCCTTGCCCATCCCGACCGACTGGCTCCCCTGGCCCGGGAAGATGAATGCGCGCTTCATGCGAGAACTGCCTTTATTCCAAAGAAACCGGGCGGGACTCGCACCCGGAGGCGGGCAAGTCAAGGTGGAGACCGCGCCCCCTCGCACTTGCGCTGTTCATAGCTCCACCGTCCGCCGTCGTCCAAGCAGACGACGATCCGGCCGGATTCGGTGAAGTTCGCCCACGACCACAGGGCCGTCCATAGGAAAAGAAATGTCAGGACCACGTATCCGAGCGCGCGCGTCATGATACCGCCAAGCCTTGAGGATAACGTAGCGTAACCATTGCGGGCGACGTCGGGTGTGCGGCCCCGCACTAGGTCAAGGGATCGACAACTCCCTTGTTTTCTTGAGCTATCCGGTGTAACGGGAGCCTCTTCCGATTTTCCCAAACCTTGAGAAGGAGCCTCTTCATGGCTCGTGTGACCGTCGAAGATTGCATCGACAAGGTCGACAACCGGTTTGAGCTCGTGCTGCTGGCCAGCCATCGCGCCCGCCTGATTTCCTCGGGTTCGCCGCTCACGGTCGACCGCGACCGCGACAAAAACCCTGTCGTGGCTCTCCGCGAAATCGCGGACGAGACCATCGCTCCGGACGATCTGAAGGAGCAGCTCATCCACTCGATGCAGAAATACGTTGAGGTGGACGAGCCGGAAGCCGAGACCGTGCCGCTCCTGGGCAACACCGCCGCTGCCGCGACGGCGACCGCCCGCAGCGACAATGACACCGATGTACAGTTCGACCGCATGAGCGAGGAAGACCTGCTCCGTGGCCTCGAGGGCCTCGTCCCCCCGAGCAGCAGCGCGGACGACGACGAGCGCGAGTAAGCCTCGTTTCCATGGAACTGCCTAAGAAAGCCCGGCCTCGCGGTCGGGCTTTTTTCATGCGCGGCACATTTGGCCCCGGAGAAACCTTGCGGTTGTCCGGCCTTCCACAATATCCTTTTAACTTCAGCCAGCTACACGGATACGGGAAGGAGATGGCCGCCGGATGATGCGCCAATACGAACTTGTCGAGAGGGTCAAGCGCTACAACCCCTCGGCCGATGAGGCGCTTCTCAACCGCGCTTACGTGTATGCCATGATGGCTCATGGCAACCAGAAGCGGGCTTCAGGCGACCTGTTTTTCGGCCATCCCCTTGAGGTGGCTGCGATTCTCACGGATCTCAAACTCGACGACGCCACGATCGCCGCCGCCGTTCTCCACGATACGGTGGAGGATACCCAGGCCACCCTGGAGGAGATCAACAAGGCGTTCGGGCCGCAGATCGGCGCCCTCGTCGACGGGTTGACCAAGCTCAAGCGGCTCGATCTGGTCTCCAAGCAGGCTGCCCAGGGCGAGAACTTTCGCAAGCTGCTGCTCGCCATCGCCGACGATGTTCGGGTGCTTCTCGTCAAGCTCGCGGACCGGCTCCACAACATGCGGACTCTCCAGTTCATGCCGCCGGAGAAGCGCAAGCGCATCGCCGAGGAGACCCTGGACATCTACGCTCCGCTCGCCGGGCGCATGGGTATCCAGGAAATGCGCGAGGAACTGGAGGACCTGGCCTTCCACAATCTGGACCCCGAGGCCTACGAGGCGATCTGCCGCCATCTGCGCGAAGTGACGGCCAAGAGCGAGAAGCTGGTCGACGAGATCGAGCGCGACCTCACCGCGAAGCTGGAAGCGCAGGGGATCCACGCGACGGTCACGGGCCGCCAGAAGCGACCCTATTCGATCTGGCGCAAGATGGAGCGCAAATCGGTTTCGTTCGAACAGCTCTCCGACATCTTCGGCTTCAGGGTCATCGTCGGCACGGTCGACGAGTGCTACAGGGCGCTCGGGGTCGTGCATACCAGCTGGCCGATGGTTCCCGGGCGCTACAAGGACTACATCTCCACCCCGAAGCAGAACGACTACCGCTCGATCCACACCACCGTGATCGGCCCCGGGAGCCAGCGGGTCGAACTTCAGATCCGCACCCAGTCCATGGATGAGGTCGCGGAATACGGCATCGCCGCCCATGCCCTCTACAAGGAAGGCGTCAACGACAATTCCCGCCTCGCCAACGAGAGCCGCGCCTACCAATGGCTGCGCCGGACCATCGACCTCCTGGCCGAGGGCGATACGCCGGAGGAGTTCCTCGAGCACACCAAGCTCGAGCTGTTCCACGACCAGGTCTTCTGCTTCACGCCGAAGGGGCGCCTGATCGCCCTGCCCCGCGGGGCCACGCCGATCGATTTCGCCTACGCGGTCCATACCGATGTCGGCAATACGGCGGTGGGCTGCAAGATCAACGGTCGGATGGCACCCCTGCTCACCGAACTCCAGAACGGCGACGAGGTCGAGATCGTCCGCGCCGCGGGCCAATCCCCGCCGGCCGCGTGGGAATCCCTCGTCGTGACCGGCAAGGCCCGCGCCTCGATTCGCCGCGCGACCCGCGCCGCCGTGCGCCAGCAATATACAGGACTCGGCCGGCAGATCCTGGAACGCGCCTTCGAGCGGGCGCGCCGCGCCTTCTCCGATGAGAAGCTGAAAGGCGCCCTTCCCCGCCTCGCACGGATCTCCATCGAGGATGTCCTCTCGGCCGTCGGCCGGGGCGAGATGTTCTCCGGCGACGTGGTCCGGGCCGTCTATCCCGACTACAAGGAGGAACGGCGCACGGCCGGGGCGGATGGCGCCCCCGCGCAGGGCGAGAAGAAGCCCAACGGCACGGCGAAGGGCCCGGGCGAGCAGGGCACGAGCGCGATTCCGATCCGCGGCCTCAATGCCGACATGCCGGTGCGCTTCGCTCCGGAAGGCGGCGCTGTGCCGGGCGACCGGATCGTCGGCATCATGACGCCGGGCGAGGGTGTCACGATCTATCCGATCCAGTCGCCGTCCCTGGCGGCTTTCGACAACGAGCCCGACCGCTGGATCGACGTGCGCTGGGACGTGGAGCCTGACGATCCGCAGCGCTTTCCCGCCCGCATCAAGCTACAGTCGATCAATGAACCGGGTTCGCTTGCCCAGATCACCCAGGTGATCGCGGACCACGACGGCAACATCGACAACGTGGCCATGAAGCGCCGCACGCAGGACTTCACGGACATCACCATCGATCTCGCCGTGTGGGACCTGAAACATCTCAACGCCATCATCGCGGAACTGCGCGCCAAGCCGGTGGTCAGCCGCGTCGATCGGGTCAACGGATAGGACACCATGACATCGAAGCCTCGCATCGCCATCATCCTTGGCGAGAACACCAGCGCGGGCGGAACCCGCTACGACATGGCGAAGGGCTATTTCAATGCCGTCGCACGCGCGGGCGGCCTGCCCTTCGGCATTCCTTACGTGGCGGATCTGGTCTCGCCGGTGGCGGACGAATTCGACGGCTTCATCAGCGTCGGAGGGCGTATCAACTTTCCGACGGGCTGGTACGTCGATGGCGATGCCTCGCAGTTCCCCCTCTCCGACCGTCTCGCCGTCGACCAGGCCCTGATGGAAGCCTTTCTCGAACGCGACAAGCCCGTGCTCGGAATCTGCAATGGCATGCAGATGCTGGCCTGCCTCCATGGCTGCCGCATGGTGTCCGACATCCGCGCCACGCGACCCGACATCATCCCGCACGACGGCGACGATCTCGTGCACACGGCGAATGTCGCGCCCGGCACGGCACTTGCGCGCATCCTCGGCACCGACCGACTCGATGTGAACACCTTCCATCGGGAGGCTGTGGTCGAGGTCTCCGACAAGGCCATCGCCAGCGTTCACGCTCCCGACGGCGTCATCGAAGCCATCGAGATTCCTGCTTACCGCTTCGCCATCGGCCTGCAGTGGCATCCCGAGGCGATGGCCGCCGACCACCAAGGCCACCGGGTCTTCGATGCGTTCGTGGACGCGTCGCGGCGGGCGTAATCTCTCTACGGGGAACCGGACACCGTCATTCCGGGGCGCCGCAGGCGGCCCGGAACCCATAAACGCTGCGCCTCAAAGGAAAATCGCAGCCGCCGCCACTGTGCTCTGCCCTGTACCGGTAGCGGCTATGGCTTCCGGGCTCCGCTTCGCGGCTCCCAATTGACCTTGGGCGCGATCCTCTCCCGGAAAGACGTGGGAATTGCATTTCCCCAAGGAAAGGTGCTAAAGCTCCCGCACTTCGACAGGGGTGCTCCGTATTGCCGGGGCTGAGATGGCGGCGCGAAGCCGACGGACCCTCAAGCTGATCTGGGTAATACCAGCGGAGCGAGGCGACCATGTTTTCCGGCGCACAGATTTCCCTCTACCCCATGACGGACGATTTCGTCCGCGTCATTCTCGATGCCATCGGCGCGCTCGAGCCGTACCGGCCCGCCTTCAGGATCGAGACTGACGACATCTCTACCCTGCTCGTCGGCCCTCCCGACCAACTCTTTCCCGCCATGCGCGATCTCTTCGTCGCGGCGGCAGGCACCGGAACGCATTGCGTTCTCGCGGCGACGGTGTCGCGCGGCTGTCCCGGAGAGCCGGACGATCCGATCTGCACGCCGATCGCAGGATCCGGCCATGACCGGCCCCTCTCCGAGCGTATCTCTTCGGCCATAGACAATGTGCAGACGGCACCGAGGACCGGTCGGACGGTTGCTGCACAGTTCTCGCTCTATCCGCTCGGCAGCGGTCATCACATGGACGAGATCTACGGCTGCATCGATTTCCTCAAGCAGTCCGGTGTCTTCGACAGGTCGAAGAATTTCTGCACCAAGCTGCGCGGAGATGCGGGCCAGGTCTTCGCGACGTTGAGCGAAGCCTTCCTGCGTTTCGGCGCGCCGGAAGGGCATGTCGCCCTCGACATCAAGGTCTCGGCCAACAGCCCGACCGCCGCGTAAGCGCTGCCTGTCTTTCGCCCTCCACATTGCGGGATCGTATTCATGTCTGCTCACCAAGGCTGGACTCTCAAGGAAACTCTCATCGTCACCGTGCTCGGCGCCGTCTTCGCCGTGCTCTATATCGGCTGGGTCCAGGTCTGGTTGGTCGCCCAGGCGGTGTTCGGCTCCCTCACCATGGACGTGGTGATGGGGTTCTGGTTCGTTGCCTCCATCGTTGCCGCCGCCATCGTCCGCAAGCCGGGCGTGGCCTTCGCGGCCGAGGTCCTTGCAGCCGGCGTGGAGATTCTCCTCGGCAGTCCGGGCGGCCTGATCCTCGTCCTGTCGGGCGCAATCCAGGGCGCTGGGGCGGAAGCGGTCTTCGCGGCCACCCGGTGGCGCAATTACTCACTGCCGGTCCTGATGGCGGCGGGCGTCGGTGCTGCGATCTTCTCGTTCGCCTATACCTGGGTCCGCTTCAATTATGGCGCCCTGCAGCCCGGCGTGCTCGTCGCCATGTTCGCCCTGCGGTGCGTGAGCGGCGCCGTGCTCGGCGGCTGGCTTGGCCACCTGATCGTCGAAGCTCTGTACAAAACCGGGGCCCTCGCAGGCCTCGCCATCGACAACGACAAGCGAGCCGCGCTTGCCTGAGAATGCGGTCGCGCATTGGCAGCGGACCTCGGTCCGTTACCCCTTCGAGAAGCGGGATGCGGTCGGACCTGTCGATATCGAGATCCGGCCGGGGGAACGGCTCCTGCTGCTCGGGCCCTCCGGATCCGGCAAATCGACCCTGCTGCTGACCCTGACAGGCCTGATTCCGCGCAGCATCCCCGCCGAGATCGGCGGACAGGTCAGTCTCTTCGGGCTGCCGGCCTCGGACCGCGAGCCCTGGGCCTGGGCGATTGACGTCGCCCAGTATTTCCAGGACGCGGACCAGACCCTGTGTGGGATGCGCGTCGAGGACGAGATTGCCTTCGCGCTCGAAAACCGCGCCCTGCCGCCTCCCCTGATCGCGGAATCCGTCCGGTTCGCGATGGAGCGGGTCGGCCTGCCGGATGCCTGGCGCCGGCGCAGGACCTCGACCTTGTCGGGGGGCGAGCGCCAGCTCGTCGCGCTCGCCGCGACGCTCGTGCAGAATGCGCCCTTTCTCGTCGCGGACGAACCGACGGCGCATCTGGCGCCTCTGGCCGCGAGCCGCCTGCACGATCTGCTGATGCAGATGGATGGCGGCCACAGCATCCTGATCGTCGATCACAGGCTGGACGGATTGATCGCATCGATCGACCGGGTCGTCGTCCTCGGCCCGGACGGCACTGTCGTCTCGGAGGGCGAGCCCCGCACACTGTTCCGCGAGAAGCGCGCACTGCTGAACTCCCTCGGCATCTGGTGCCCACCGTCCAGCGCGCTCGACGCCGCGCTTGCGGAGGCAGGCGTCGCTCCAACGGTCCCGCCTCTCTCTGTTGCGGAGGCGCTCGCGCATCTCGATCCTGCGTCGGCCCCGGCGGGAGAGATCGCAAAGGCCGAACCTGTGGTTCGCGCTTTCCTCGAAACCTGTCTGGCTCCGGCTGCGCCATCGGACAGAGGCGATGAACCGCCTCTCGCCCGGTTGGGGGCTGCCGCCTGCGCGCCCTTTCTCGGCCCTGTCGTTCTGCGTGACGTCGACCTGTCGATCCACGAGGGCGAGATTCTCGGGATCCTCGGGGCGAACGGCGCCGGCAAGTCCACGCTCGGCGCGTGCTTGGCGGGCCTCGTCCCTCTCAAGGGCGGAACAAGGCATGGCGCACCGGGCGCACTCGCGTTCCAGCGCCCCGAGAACCAGTTTGTGGCCGGCACGGTCCACGATGAGATTGCGGGCGTCCTGCCACGCCATATGGAACAGAGCGAAAAGCGCCGCCGGGTGTCCGAGGCGCTCGGCGACTGGGGACTTGCAGGTCTGGACCTTCGTCACCCGTTCACGCTCTCGCAAGGCCAGAAGCGGCGTCTGGTCCTGGCCACGCTCACAGTCGGCGACCGGTGGCCGTTCCTTGTCCTCGACGAACCCACCGCAGGCCTCGACGCTCACGGCGTGGCGGTGCTCATGGATGAAATCGTCTCCCTCCAACGGGGAGGCCGCGCGGTCGCGGTCATCACGCACGACATGGATTTCGCGCTCAGCCTGTGCACGCGCTGTGTCATCGTCGGGCAGGGCCGCATCATGGCGGACGGGTCGCCAGAGTCGCTGCTGTTCGATTCCGAACTCCTGACCCGCGCGGGACTGGCGGAACCATCCTGCGCACCGGCCCGCCGGTGGTTGAGCCAGGTTCCGTCATGCTGAGGGCGGTCAACCCGATCACCAAGCTCGTCGTCTGCGCCGTGTGGCTCGTCGCGGCCATGCTGGTCTTCGATACACGCTTTCAAGCCGCCTGCATCCTGGTGCCGGCACTGGCGCTCGTGCTTCTGAATCGCACCTCCCCGCTTCTCCTGCTGGCCCTGACGGTTCCGTTCGCCCTGTTCGGATTCGGCTTTCTGACCACATCCCTGCTCTTCCACAAGGAAAGCGATTTCGCGCTGCAAGTGGCTGGCGAATCCCTCTTCTCCACCCCTGCCTTTTCCGCCGGACTGACGCTGCTCCTGCGCGCGATCGCCTGCGGGATGATCTCCGTGTTCTTCGCCCTCACGTCCGATCCGAACACGGCGGTCAGGGCGATGATGATGTCCTGGAAGCTGCCCGCACGGATCGGCTATTCCCTGTTCGCGGCGATGCAGCTCGTGCCCGATCTCGCCATGGAGGCGCAGCAGATGCGCATCGCCCGTGCCATGAGGTCCGGCCGCGCGCCCCGCCGGATCCCTGGACCCTTCGAGCTCCTCAGCCTGGTGATCCCGCTCCTCGCCTTCGCGATCCGCCGGGCCGGCCGCGCCGCCATCGCCATGGAAGCGCGCGGCCTCGCGCCGGACGGGCCGCGCACGGTGATGGACGCGCCGGGTTTCGGCCGTCGGGACTGGGCGTTCGCGATCGCTGCGCTCGGCATTCTCTCCGCATGCGGGTCCTTCGTCGCCCTCAGTGATCGCATCATGCCGTAACTCTTTGCTGGAAGCTCGCGCGATGGGGCATGCTCCCCCTTGCGTCCCGCCCATGTGCCTGCCAAACAGCGGCAACGCAGGAGAGACAGGCATGACCCCCGACGACGTTCTCGACGAATTCCGTTCCGCCGGCGCGCTCCTGGAAGGCCACTTCATTCTCTCGTCCGGCCTGCACAGCCCGGTCTTCCTGCAGAAGATGTTCGTTTTCCAGGATCCCGCCCGCACGGAACGTGTCTGCCGCGCCCTGGCGCAGCGGATCAGGGATGTCTATGGGCCTGTCGACTATGTGGTCTCGCCCGCCATCGGAGGCATCGTTCCCGGCTACGAGACCGCCCGGCACCTGGGCTGCAAAGCCATCTTCGTCGAGCGGGAGAACGGCGTCTTCGCCCTGCGGCGGGGCTTCACGATCCCGGAGGGAGCGCGGGTCGCCATGGTGGAGGACATCGTCACGACGGGCCTGTCCTCGCGGGAGTGCCTGGCGGCGCTCCGCGAGCATCCGGGCCATCTTCTCGGTGCGGCCTGCCTCATCGACCGCTCCGGAGGCAAGGCGGACCTCGGCGTACCCCTGGTCTCCCTGATCCAACTCGACATTCCGGCCTATCCGGCAGACAAGCTGCCGCCAGAACTCGCCGCCCTGCCGGCGGTCAAGCCAGGCAGTCGTAACATAACAACATAATAAGTGACTGATAGCTTGTCGGGAAATAAGGCTTTTTTAGAGCATTAACTTGACATGAAGATGCCACGTGGCTTTACTATTACTGTTTTCGTTTTTACTCGTCTGATGGGTTTTTAAAACAGCCTGTTTCCAGGCACGTCGCAAATAAGTCGCGTGATTGTATTTAAGACGCGAAAAATTTGATGTCGCTTTGTTAAGCAAGTTGTTTTGACGGGCCCAGCCGGATCAAGCAAGAGATTAGGAATGGCAGGCCAGCAACGGATCGCGCTCTTCATTGACGGAGCCAATCTTTACGCTACGACAAAAACCCTTGGCTTCGATATCGATTATAAGCGGCTGCTCAAAGAGTTTCAAAGCCGAGGCACGCTTATTCGTGCTTTTTACTATACTGCACTGGTGGAAGACCAAGAGTATTCTTCCATTCGCCCGCTGATCGACTGGCTTGACTATAATGGCTATCGGGTGGTGACGAAGCCGACGAAGGAATTCGTCGATTCCGCCGGGCGCCGGAAGGTCAAGGGCAATATGGATATCGAGCTCGCCATCGATGCGCTCGAACTCGCTCCGTATATCGATCACATGGTGCTGTTCTCCGGCGACGGCGACTTCCGTTCCCTTGTCGAGGCCATGCAGCGCCGGGGCGTGCGGGTCTCGGTCGTCTCGACCGTTACGACGCAGCCGCCGATGGTCGCTGACGAGCTGCGCCGCCAGGCCGACGAATTTCTCGACCTCTCCCAGCTTGCGTCGAAAATCGGCCGTGACCCGACTGATCGCCCGCAGCGGGCGTCCGGCGAAAATGGCGAGCGCGCCGAACGTCCGGAGCGTCCCGCGCGGCACCAGCCGCCGCAGAATGGCGGGCTCGAGCGCCGCTACGGCATCCGGCAGGCCTCGGACGACGATTTCGAGATCTGAGCGGACACGGCTCCGCCAGAGATAGATTCCCCCGAATGTCAGCTGCGGCGGCGGAGCGGTCATGAGCTCCGCCGGCTCGCAAGATCACCGTCCGGCATAGACGGGCGTGCGGCGGTCCATCCAGGCTGCGAGACCCTCCTTCAGGTCGTGGGTTGGAACCAGCGCGGCGAACTGCTCGCTTTCCACGTGAAGACCTTCGCCGATCCCCATGTTCAGTCCCCGGCTGACGGCAGTGATGATGCTGCGGGTCGCCGAGGCCGAATGGCGCATGATGCGCTCCGCCAAGGCCTGGGCTGCCGGAAGAAGCGCCTCGTGCGGCACGATCGCATTGATCAAGCCGAGTTCCAGCGCCCGCTCCGGCGGGAATGCATCGCCGGTCAGCAGAAGCTCGAGGGCGCGCTTGCGCCCGGCGAGCCGAGGCAGCCGCTGGGTGCCACCGAAGGTGGGAGGCATGCCGAGCGCGATTTCAGGCTTGGCGAAGAGTGCTTTCTCGCTCGCGACGGCGAGATGCACCGCCTCCGTGATCTCGCAGCCGCCGCCATAGGCAAGCCCGTTGACGGCAGCGATGACCGGCTTCGGAAATGCCTCGAGGCGCGCCGTCAGCGTCTGCCCGCGCCGTACGAAATCGCGCAAGGCCGTCGACGCTCCCTTTCCGACGCTCCGTGAGAATTCGGGGATGTCGCCGCCCGCTGAAAAGGCGCGCCCGGCACCTGTGAGGATGACCACCCGCACGTCGGCGGCGATCTCGATCTCGTCGAGAAGCTCGAGAAGCCAATCGATGGTCTCGTAGTTCAAGGCATTGAGCTTATGGGGGCGGTTCAGGGTCAACCAGGCAATGCGGTCCTTGATGTCCAGGATCACGGTTTCTGACATTTTCCAGCTCTCTTTCAGCCATGGGATGGTTGGGAGAGGGTATGGCGAGAACGCGGATCGTGTATACTCACTGGTCGGTATACATGGAGGCCCGATGGCGGCGAAACCCATCCCTGAGATCCCGACCCGGGAACGCATCGTCTCGGCCGCGATCAAGCTGTTCTACGACGAAGGAATCCGGAGCGTGAGCATGGACGCCGTCGCCGAGAAGGCCGGCGTTACGAAGCGCACGCTCTATTACCATTTCGAGAGCAAGGATGATTTGGTGACGGCCTATCTCGAGGCCCGCGACCAGCCCAATCTCACCCTGTTCAAACGGTGGTTCGCGGAGCGGGACGGTGGCCTGCCCGCGAAAGTGCAGGCCATCTTCCTGAATCTGGCCCGCTCGGCGCGCCACCCGAAATGGAAGGGGTGTGGATTTCTCAGAACGTCGGCGGAGCTTGCCAACATGCCCGGCCACCCGGCCATGAAGATCGGCGCTGCGCACAAGAAGAAGTTCGAGGATTGGCTGCGCGCCACCTTCGAGGCCGAGGGCGTGGCTGATGCGATATCCCTCGCGCGAAAGATCGTCCTGCTGCTGGACGGATCCTTCGCCGTGGTCCTCCTTCACCGGGACCCATCCTACATGGAGACCGCGGGCGAGGCCGCCGCGACACTGGTCGAGAACGCCTTGAGGGCGCGGGGATAGACCGACCCTGGCGGATCAGCCTTTGTCGCGCATCAGGCGTGCCTTCTCGCGGTTCCAGGAGCGTTCCTTCTCCGTCTCGCGTTTGTCATGCAGCTTCTTGCCGCGTCCGAGACCGAGCTCGACCTTCGCCCTTCCGCGGTCGTTGAAATAGACCTTGAGGGGAATGACCGTGAACCCCTCGCGCTGGGTGGCGCCGATCAGCTTGTTGATCTGGCGCTTGTGCAGGAGAAGGCGCCGGGGCCGGCGTGTCTCGTGGTTGAAGCGGTTGGCTTGGAGATATTCCGGAATATAGGCGTTGAAGAGAAAGAACTCCTCCCCGGACGGACCGGCATAGGCTTCGCCGATCGTGGCCTTGCCCTGGCGCAGGGATTTCACCTCCGTTCCGGTCAGGGCGATTCCGGCCTCGTAGGTGTCCACGATCTCGTAGTTGAACCGCGCCTTCCGGTTGTCGGCAACGATGCGATGGGCGTTTTTCGGATCGCTTTTCATGGTCTCACGCGTTGATCAGGCCCGCATTCACCATGGCCGCGCGCACTTTCTTCTTGGTGGTCTCCGACACGGGCAGCATGGGCAGGCGCACGGTGTCGTCCATCAGTCCGAGCACGGAGGCGGCATATTTCACGGGTGAAGGGTTGGTTTCGATGAACATGGACTCGTGCAGGGGCATGAGCCGATCCTGGATCTTCAGAGCCGCTGCGAAGTCGCCCTGGAGGCAGGCAGACTGCATCTCGGCACAGAGGCCCGGCGCCACATTGGCGGTCACGGAGATGCAGCCGTGCCCCCCGTGCGCCATGAAGCCGAGAGCGGTGCCGTCCTCGCCGGAGAGCTGGATGAAATCCGGACCCATTGCCTGCCGCTGCTGGCTGACGCGGGCGATGTTCGCGGTCGCGTCCTTGACGCCGACGATGTTCTTCAGCTCGAAGAGCCGTGCCATCGTGTCCACGGACATATCGACCACCGACCGGGCGGGAATGTTGTAGATGATGATCGGGATGCCGATGGCATCGTTGATCGCCTTGAAGTGCTGATAGAGCCCTTCCTGGGTTGGCTTGTTGTAATACGGCGTCACGATCAGGACGGCGTCGGCGCCGACCTGTTCGGCGTGCCTGGAGAATCCGACGGCCTCCTCCGTGCTGTTGGACCCGGCCCCGGCGATGACCGGCACCCGGCCCCTCACCTCCTCGACGCAGATCTGAACGACCCGCTCGTGCTCCTTGTGGCTGAGCGTCGGGCTCTCCCCCGTGGTGCCGACCGGAACGACGCCGTGGCTGCCGTTCTCGATCTGCCAGTTGATGAAGCCACGGAACGCCGCCTCATCCACGGCCCCGTCCTTGAATGGGGTCACGAGAGCCGTGATGGAGCCTTTGAATTGCGTCATGTTCGTCCTCGAGAAATGCAGCGTCCGTTCGGGATTTCAGGCGTGAGGCCTACACATAGGGGCTGCGGCGCATCCGCGCAAACTGCCTTGTCGAGAGTTGTCCTAGCCCGTGACATGGTGTTTCCTCAAGCGTAACGTCGCCGAAACAGGGCATGGGGCGACGACAAGGGGATCGCGATGAGCCTCAGCACCCATCTTCTGCGCCGCCTCATGGCGTCGGCTGTCCTTGTCCCGTTGTCATATCCGGCCGCCATGGCCGCCACCTCGCCGGAGGGGCAGAGCCTGGCCCCACAGCCGGCATCGGCGCGGGCCTTGCCCGATCCCGAAACCACCGGCTCGGTCGACGGCTATGGCTATGTTCCGCCGATCGCGCCGCTCCGCGACCAGGATTATCTGCCCCTGATCCTCAAGGCTTATCGCGGCGGCGACTGGACCGAGGCGGTCATTCTCGAAACGAAGCTGTCCCAGCCCGCCTCCCAGGCGCTCGCCGAATGGTTCGCGATCCGGAGCGGCATCCCCATGGGCTTCGATCGGATCATGTCGTTCGGGACGAGCTATCCGGACTGGCCGCGGACGACCCGGTTCCGGCGACGGGCGGAGGAGGCTCTCGTGGCCGAGCGCAGGCCTGGGCCCCAGGTCCGGGCCTTCTTCGCTGACCAGAAGCCTCTGACCGCGTCGGGCCGGATCGCCCTCGCCTTTGCCGACAAATCCGAGGGCCTCGACAGCGAAGCGAACGCCCAGATCCGCAACGTGTGGCGGGAGGATTCCTTCGGGAGCGAGTGGGAGAGCCGGATCCTCGACCGGTTCCCCGGCGCGCTGGACCGCGCCGATCATCGGTTCCGGATGGAGCGGCTGCTTTTCAAGGAATCCTGGAGCGCCGCGCTTCGCGCAGCCGGCTATGCCGGTAAGGACTACGAGGCCCTCGCCAAGGCGCGGATGGGCATCTATCAGGGCAAGCGCAAGGCGGAGAAGGCCTTCTCCGCCGTTCCTGCGGCCCTGCGCAAGGATGCTTCCTATCTCTTCTCCCGCGCCCTTTATCTGCGCCGCTCCAACAAGCTCGCCGAGGCCGCCGCCGTCATGGCGCAGGCGCCCCGCGACCCTGAATCCCTCGTGGACGGGGACGAATGGTGGTCCGAGCGCCGGCTCCTCGCCCGCACGCTTCTCGACAAGGGCGACGCAAAGACGGCCTATCAGCTCGCCAGCCAGGCGGCTCCCGAATCTCCGGCGCAGCAGATCGAAGCGGCTTTTCATGCCGGCTGGATCGCCCTGCGGTTCCTGAAGGATCCAGACGCCGCCTCGCGGCATTTCGCAGCCGCCGAGAAGGCCGCCACCACTCCGATCTCCCTCGCCCGCGTCTCCTATTGGCGCGCCCGAGCGGCGGAAGCGGCCGGATCGTTCCGGGACGCACAACTCTATTATGAACGCGCCGCGGACCGGCCGACGACCTATTACGGCCAACTCGCCAAGTCCAAGCTCGGACAGCCGATCACGTTGCGGACCGTCGAACCTCTCTCGGCCGAGGAGCGCAACGCCTTCGGTAACCTCGTCCCGATCCAGGCTCTGATGCTCCTCCAGCAGCTCGCCGAGCCGGATCTCGTCCTCGGGCTCTATACCGAACTGGCCCAGTCCCTCGACGATCCCGGTCAGCTCGATGCTCTGGCCCGCCTTGCGGCCGAGAGCCGGAATCCCCGTGCCGTGCTGATCGTCGGCAAGCTGGCCTCGCAGCGGGGCCTCCCCCTCGACATGCATGCCTATCCCCTGGCCGCCGTCCCCGATTTCGAACCGGTCGGCGACGAGGTGGAACCGGCGATGGTCTATGCCATCGCCCGCCAGGAAAGCGCCTTCAACCCCCGCGCCCTGTCCAGCGCCGGAGCCCGTGGTCTGATGCAGCTCATGCCGGCAACCGCCAAGGAGACGGCCCGTCGGTTCGGTCTCGGCTTCGACCTGGACAAGCTCGTCGCGGATGCCGCCTACAATGCGAAGCTCGGCTCAGCCCATCTGAGCGAGCTCATGAGCAATTGGAAAGGGTCGCATATCCTCGCCTTCGCCTCCTACAATGCCGGCGGCGGCAATGTGAGAAAATGGATCAAGGCCTATGGCGACCCTCGCGACCCGGAGGTCGACGCCATCGACTGGGTGGAGCGGATTCCCTTCTCCGAGACGCGCAACTACGTTCAGCGGGTCGTCGAAAACCTCAACGTCTACCGCCAGCGTCTCAAGGCGCCCCGACCTGCCGAGCCGACTCAGCCGGCCCCCGCCGACGTCACCGCCGAGGCGACACAACCGGTCAATTAAGGCAGGATGGCGGGCCTCTCAGGGATGGATTCGGAGCGACAGATGAATGGCCCTTATCGGGATCTTTTCGTATCGGCGGCGGACGGCCTGCGCCTTTATGCCCGCGATTACGGACCCGATCTCGGTGATGCTCTGCCCGTCATCTGCCTCCCGGGCCTTGCCCGGACCTCCGAGGATTTCCATGACCTCGCAACAGCGCTGAGCGCGGACCCGTCCCGCCCCCGCCGCGTCCTGTCCGTCGATTATCGGGGACGGGGCCGCTCCGACTGGGACAAGGACTGGCGCAACTACGATGTCCGGATCGAGGCCAACGACGTGCTCCAGGTCCTGACCGTTGCCGGCATCCACAAGGCCGTGTTTGTCGGAACATCGCGGGGCGGGCTGATCACGATGGCGCTTGGCGCCCTGCATCCGACCGTCATTGCCGGGGCCGTGCTCAACGATGTCGGCCCGGCGATCGAGGGCAAGGGCCTGATGCGGATCCGCGGCTATGTCGGCAAGCTTCCCGTCCCAGGGACCCTGCACGAGGGCGCGGAGCTCCTGAAGCGGATGGCCGATACCCAGTTCCCGCGCCTGACCGACGACCAATGGCTCAAGCAGGCACGGGGCACCTGGCGGGAGGACGATGGACGCCTTGTCCTGAGATACGACCCGCTCCTCATGAAGTCGCTCGAAGCCCTCGACCTCGAACTGCCTCTGCCGGACCTGTGGCCGCTGTTCGAGGGCCTGAAGCCTTTTCCCGTTCTGGCGATCCGCGGCGCAAACTCGGATCTGTTGAGCGCCGGCACCCTTCAGGCGATGCAGGAGGCCCATCCGCGCCTCAAGGCGATCACCGTGCCGGACCAGGGACACGCTCCTGCGCTGGAGGGCGATCTGATCACAGCGATCAGGCACCTGGTCGTGGAGACCGAAAAGTCCCTCGCCGGGCCTATCTAGACGCCAGCTCCGCCGCACCGGAAGGACGCAGGGCACGACAGGAACAGGCTTGTCCCCCATGCGATGATGGCCGGACGGCGGCGCTCGGACGAGCGCCTCAAGGGGATCGGGTCCGACAGCGGGCTGGACGCTTCAGATCGATCCGATGCCTGTTCCCTCGAGCGCCGCATGGCCGCTTGCTGACATCGGTCTCCACCTTTCACCGGCGTAGCCCCTCGGGCCGCCTGCGCGGATCTCAGATTCCGCATGACGCGCCAGTAAAAGAAAAACCCCGGTGTCGCCACCGGGGTTTTCCTCACCAATCGGATTGAACCGATTAGAAGTCGCGCTGAACGCGGATGCGGCTTTCCCAACCGTTGGAGTTGCGGAAGCCAAGGCCCGTCGCCGGGTTGACGCCACGCAGATCCGTGTTGGCGTAGATGACTTCCACGCCGAGGTCGAGACCCGACACCGGCTGCCAGATCACGTTGGCGCCGAGGCGGTACTCACGGAAGTCAGCCGGGGTGTTGAAGGCCTGACGGCTGTCCGAGCTCAGGTACGAACCGAAGAAGTTCGAACGGATTTGCGGGGTCCAGTAGTGACGCAGACCACCGGCAACCGACCAAGCGCGGGTCTTCTTCAGATCGCCCGTGAGCGGATCGATGCTGGCATCCACGAGGGTGGGGGTGCCGTTCTCGAACGCAGCGAACGGGGAGATGATCGTGCCAGCGTTACCACCGTCGAGATAGGCCGGAGCGCCATCAGCGAAGGTCGCAGCGAGCCACAGAGCGTCGCCGGGGGCGAGCTGCGGCAGGTTCACGCTACCCTGGAACGACACGGCGAAGCCGTACTCGGTGTCCGGGTAGTCAGCGACCACGCCGAACGGAGTGGCAACCGAGAACAGGTTGTTGCTGCGGATCTGGTGAACGGCGCCCGAGAGCTGAGCCGTACCCCAGGTGCCGGTGTACTTGATGTTACCGACAACATCCGGAACGCGCTGACCAGCGTACTGAGCGGCAGCCCAGGTATCGCCGAAGGTCAGGCCTTCACGACGCTGCAGACCGTCTTCGAGCGAGATCGTCGCCGAGAAGCCGTTGCCGAAGGTGAAGGTGTAGGCCAACAGGTCGACGTCCGGAGCGTCGTCGAAGCGCAGCGTGCCGAAGTGACCGGTGGGCAGGTCGCCGTTCGAGAACATCGACACGACGCGACCGGCGGTCAGGCCACCGAACTGAATGAAGGCTTCAGCCAGGTTCGAGCTGACGGCGGAGACGCCGTTGCCGCCGGGGCCGCGGAACGGCGTAGCGGAGGTGCGGGTGAGCTCGTAGCGGACGAACGTACGGAGCAGGCCGTAAGCGGTCTGGGTACGAGCGTCGACCTGGATGCGGCCACGGGTATAGAAGCCGGTAGCATCCTGGGCGCGGGTCAGCGGCTCACCGTAGATGTACTGAGCGCGGACGCGGCCACCGACACGCAAGCAGGTGTCCGTGCCGGGGATGTAGAAAAAGCCTGCGCCGTAGGTGGAGCAGACACGAACGTACTCAACAGGAGCCGCCTTCTTCACGGGAAGATCGGCAGCTTGAGCGCCCGCAACGGCGGCGAGACCCGCGACCGATCCGAGCATAAGGCTCTTAACGAGCTTCATTGGTTGACCTCCAAAGTTTCGAGACCCTGAGGGGCCGGGTTTTGTGCCTCGACAGCTTCTACGAAGCGTAAAACACGTCCCTTTCCCCTAGAGACCTGACAGCCCCACCAAGTGGCTGGAACCGACAAATCACGACTGGGGTGCCCCCGTCGCTGTGGTCACATTACCGAGACAGCCCCCGCAGGCAACCAAATGAAGGCGCAAAAGGGGCCGGAAGCGGGGGTTTTCGAAGGCATGTTGCACAAAGGCAACGTTTACGTGAGCGGCCATTTACGCTTCGTAAAGATTTGGCGGGAATTCCTAACAAATCCTTAAGGACAAAGCATTTTTTGGCTCGGTGGCCTGCGGCGCAGCTTCCGGATTCGGCGCCTGCCGAATGGGAAGGGGCAGTGGATAAGTCCGCCGCCCGTGATCGGGCCGAAAATGGAAGAGGCCGGGAATGGCCCGGCCTCCTCGAATCGTTGCGCGGTCTGTCGAGTCGGCTCAGGCCACCTTCGGCTTCAGGACGCCGCGGCGAATCTGGTCCTCCTCTATCGACTCGAAGAGCGCCTTGAAATTGCCTTCCCCGAAGCCCTCGTCGCCCTTCCGCTGGATGAACTCGAAGAAGATGGGGCCGATCGCGGTCTTGCCGAAGCGCTGGAGCAGGACCTTGGTGAACCCGCCCTCCACAACGCCCTCGCCATCGATGAGGATACCGTTCTTCCTGAGGCGCTCGATCGGCTCCTCGTGATTGGGGAGCCGCTTGTCGATGCGGGAGTAGTAGATCTCATTTGGTGCCGGCATGAAATCGACGCCGGACGCCAGCAGCTTCTCGATCGATTCATAGAGATCTCGGGAGCCCAGGGCGACGTGCTGGATGCCCTCGCCCCGGTATTCCTGCAGATATTCCTCGATCTGCCCGCTCTCGCCCGCATCCTCGTTGATCGGGATGCGGATCTTCCCGTCGGGACTGGTCATGGCGCGGGAATGGAGGCCTGTGAGCTTCCCTTCGATGTCGAAGTAGCGGATCTGGCGGAAATTGAAGAGCTTTTCGTAAAATCCGGCCCATTCGCTCAAGCGGCCGCGGAAGACGTTGTGCGTCAGGTGGTCGATGTAATAGAGGCCCATGCCTTCGGGTTTGGGATCCTTCTCGCCGATCCACTCGAAATCGACGTCGTAGATGGAGCCTTTCGCCCCGTAGCGGTCGACCAGGTAGATCTGCAACCCGCCAATTCCCTCGATGGCCGGAATCTCGAGCTCGTTCGGCCCGGCCTGGGTCTCGACAGGCCTGGCACCAAGTGACAGGGCGCGCTCATAGGCGAGCTTCGCATCGACCACCCGGAAGGCCATGGCAGGGGCGCTCGGCCCGTGCTGGCTGGCAAAACGCTCCGCGAAGGAGCCGGGCTGTGCATTGACGACGAAGTTGATATCGCCCTGGCGATAGAGCGTGACGTTCTTGGAACGATGCTTTGCGACCCGTGAAAACCCCATCGTCTTGAACAGGCGATCGAGCTCCTCGGGATTGGGATGGCAGAACTCGACGAACTCGAAGCCATCGGTGCCCATCGGGTTCTCGGCCGAGATGGTCGGGGGTGGCGCATCGTGCGGAAACGGTCCCATGATCTTCCTCCTGTTCAACGCCCGTCCGCTTTCGGCGGACTGGCTGTTACGACTGCGCTTCCGCCGAGAGCGGAGGCGCGCGGGTTTCAGGTCGCGTCCGGCTGGCGGGCGGGAGCGGAATCGCGAAAGGCGGCGTGGTGGGAGCAGGCCTCGTCCACGGCAACGATCCTCGGATAGTCGTCGAGCGGGATATTGAAGCGCCGCGCATTGAACACCTGCGGCACGAGATAGAGGTCCGCCAGCGTGATCCGTGCTCCGAAGGCATAGGGGCCGGGCTCGATCAGCCTCTCGATCGCATCGAACCCTTCGCGGACCCAATGGCCGTACCAGGCGTCCAGGGCCGCCTGATCCTGGCCGAGCCGGTTCTTGAGATATGCGAGGGAGCCGGAATTGTTGAGCGGGTGGATATCGCAGGCGACGATGCTCGACACGGCGCGGACCCTGGCTCGCTGGACGGCACCGACCGGCAGCAGCGGCGGCTCGGGATAGACTTCGTCCAGATATTCGAGGATGGCGGGGGACTGGATCAGCGTCGCGTCGCCGAGATCCAGGCTGGGCACGCGTCCCTGTGGGTTGACGTGCCGGTAACTCTCTCCCCGCTGTTCGCCCTTGAGGAGATTGACCGGGACCGCTTCGTAGGCAACGCCCTTCAGATGCAACGCGATCCTGACCCGGTAGGCCGCGGATGAGCGGAAATAGGTATAGAGCTTCACGCCTCCCCCTCCCCTTCCGGCGCCATCGCGCGGGCCCGCAGCGTGAGACGGTCGACGAGAGCGGCGAAGAGCGCCTGTTCCTGCGGGTTCAGGATGGACAGGAGCCGCCCCTCGAAACTGAGGGCCTCGGGCACGACGGCATCGTAGATCTTCCGCCCCTCCTCCGTCAGCGCCAGCCATTCCTCACGCCGGTCGTCCTGGTTGGGCCTGCGGGCGATCAGACCACGCTGCTCCAGGGCTGCGACGGCGCGCGAGACGGTCGATTTGTGCATGACCCCGTGGGCCGCGATGTCCCGCGCCGTCCGCACGTCGTATTGCCCGAGGGTCGCCACCACGCGCCAGGCGGGAATCGAGAGACCGAAACGCTCGGCATAGATCTGCGCGAGCGCGTTCGACGTCAGGCTGGCGAGGACGTTGAGCCTGTATGGCAGGAATCGCTCAAGAACCAACAAGGGTTCGAAGGTTTCCTCGCGGGCGGTGGAACCAGATGCCGTCATTGACATAAACCGTTGCTCATGCAACTAATAAGCCATAATCGTTGCATTGGCAACCACCTGCGAGCCACGGCCGCGGAGCCGCGCTCGAAGCCGAGGAGATCGCCATGAACGTTCAGAACGTCTCCGGTTTTCAGGCAGGCGATCAGCGCAGGAGCGCGATCGTGCCCGGCTATATGTCGGGTTTTGGAAATTCGTTCGAGACCGAGGCTCTGGAAGGTGCCCTCCCCGTCGGACGCAACTCCCCGCAGAAAATCAACTACGGCCTCTACGCGGAGCAGCTTTCCGGCTCGCCCTTCACCGCGCCGCAGGCGACCAACCAGCGGTCCTGGCTTTACAGGATCCGCCCAACGGTCAAGCATTCCGGCCGCTACGTGAAGGTCGACAAGGGCTTCATGCGCACCGCTCCCGCGGCCCGGGAAGAGAGTGATCTGCCCCTCGGCCAATTGCGCTGGGATCCGCTGCCCCTTCCCGAGCACGACACGACCTTCGTCACCGGGCTCTTCACGATCACGACTGCGGGCGATTCCGATACCCAGGTCGGCATGGCAGCGCACATGCTTCTCGTCACCCGCTCGATGGAGGCCGAGTATGTCTTCAATGCGGATGGTGAATACCTGGTCGTGGCGCAGGACAATCCGCTGCGCTTCCGGACCGAGTTCGGGATCATCGACATCGAGCCCGGCGAGATCGCCGTCATTCCCCGTGGCGTGATCTTCAAGGTCGAACTGCTCGCAGGTCCGGCGCGGGCCTATGTCTGCGAGAACTATGGCGGTGCCTTCACCCTGCCCGACCGGGGCCCCATCGGCGCCAACTGTCTCGCCAATCCGCGTGATTTCCTGACGCCCGTCGCAGCCTACGAGGACAAGGAGGAACCCTCCAGCCTGTTCGTGAAATGGGGCGGAGAACTCTATCGCACGGAGATCGGCCAATCACCCCTCGACGTGGTGGCATGGCACGGCAACTATGCGCCCTACAAATACGACCTCAGGCATTTCTCGCCGGTGGGCGCGATCATGTTCGATCACCCCGATCCGTCGATCTTCACCGTCCTCACCGCACCGTCCGAGACGCCCGGTACGGCGAATGTCGACTTCGTGATCTTTCCCGAGCGCTGGGCGGTGGCCGAGAACACCTTCCGCCCGCCCTGGTATCACCGCAACCTGATGTCGGAATTCATGGGCCTTGTTTACGGCGTCTATGACGCGAAGCCCGAAGGTTTCGTGCCGGGAGGCATGTCGCTGCACAACCAGATGCTGCCGCACGGGCCGGACGCGACGGCCTTCGAACATGCCAGCAACGTGAAACTCGAGCCCGTGAAGCTGGAAGGAACTCTCGCGTTCATGTTCGAGACGCGCTTCCCGCAGCGGGTGACGACGTTCGCCGCAGAATCATCCGCCCTGCAGGACAACTACATCGATTGCTGGCGGGACCTGAAGAAGCACTTCGATCCGGACCGGCGTGAGCCGAAGTGAGGCAGGCCCGAGCCAGGCGCCCGTCATTCCGGGCCCGCGCCAAAGGCGCATCCCGGAATGACAGTGCTGGGTTCCGCAATGAGGACGATGCGTCACACCTTTCCGCGGGTGCGGATCATGAAGGTGTCGAAGGCGTATTCGTTGAGCTGCCACCAGGGCAGCACGTCGGCCCGGTAGGCGACCATCGAATCGTAGGCCTTCTTGAAATCGGGGCTCTTGGCGGAGAGCTCGCCGTAGAGCTCGTTCGCCGCCTTCAGCGATGCCTCCATGATCGGCTGCGAGAAGGTGCGCAGCTCGGCGCCGTTTCCGACCATGCGGCGCAGGGCCTGGCCGTTCACGGCATCGTATTTGCCGAGCATCCAGTTGTTGGCGGCCTCGGAGGCCTGGGCCATGATGGCCTGATAGGTCTTCGGCAGTTCGTTCCACTTCTTCTGGTTGATGACGAGATGGAGCATCGCGCCGCCTTCCCACCAGCCGGGGGCGTAGTAATATTTCGCGACCTTCAGGAAGCCGAGCTTCTCGTCGTCGTAGGGACCGACGAATTCCGCGGCATCGAGCGTTCCGCGCTCGAGAGCCGGATACACATCCCCCGGAGCGAGTTGCTGCGGCACGACGCCGAGTTTGGCCAGCACCATGCCGCCGAGGCCGCCGATGCGGAACTTGAGCCCCTTCAGGTCGTCGACCGTGTTGATCTCCTTGCGGAAGAACCCGCCCATCTGCGCACCGGAATTGCCGCAGACGAGGGAGGTGACATCATATCGGGCCAGGACATCGTTGATGATTTCCTTGCCGCCCGCGAAGTGCCACCAGGCCTGCTGCTGCCGCGCGTTGAGACTGAAGGGAAGGCCGGTGCCGAGTCCGAGGGCCGGCTCCTTGCCGATATAGTAATAGACCGGCGTGTGAGCACATTCCACCGAGCCGTTCTGGACAGCGTCGAGAGCCTGAAGGCCGCCGACGATCTCGCCCGGCCCGAAAACCTGGATCTGGAACTTGTTGTCCGTCGCCTCCGCCATGTACTTGGCGAAGGTCTGCGCCGTGCCGAAGATCGTGTCGAGCGACTTGGGGAAGCTCGAGGTCAACCGCCACCGGATCTCGGGCGCGGATTGCGCAATCGCGGGAGCTGCCACCGTTCCGGCGGCGGCCGCAAGTCCGGCGCCGGTCAGGAAGGTTCGTCTTTTCATTGTATTCGTCGTCATAGGCGTTTCCCCGCGATGCAATCCGTTGCAAGCTCAGTGAAGCATAACAACCCGGTCGGTCAGTATGAAGCTTTCTTCCCTCAAGCAAGGCCGTGATGGCCGTCTCGTGGTGGTCTCCAGGGACCTCACTCGCGCAACGGATGCTTTTTTCATCGTTCCGACTCTTCAGCAAGCCCTCGACGACTGGGACCGCTTCGCCCCCAGGCTGAGGGACCTCTCGGAGCAGCTCGAACACGGCTCCGTGCCCTCGTTCCGCTTCCACGAGCACGATTGCGATTCCCCCCTGCCCCGCGCCTATCAATGGGCCGACGGGTCGGCCTATGTGAACCACGTGGAGCTCGTGCGAAAGGCACGGGGAGCCGAGATGCCGGCCTCGTTCTGGACCGACCCGCTGATGTACCAGGGCGGATCGGATGCTTTCCTCGGCCCGCGCGACCCCATTGTCGCCCTGGACGAGGCCCATGGGATCGACTTCGAGGCCGAGATCGCCGTCGTCACGGGCGACGTGCCGATGGGCGCCTCACCGGAGCAGGCGGCGGACAGCATCCGTCTCGTGATGCTCGTCAACGACGTGTCGCTCCGCAACCTTATCCCCGCGGAGTTGGCGAAGGGCTTCGGCTTCTTCCAGTCGAAGCCGTCATCCGCGTTCTCTCCCGTCGCAGCAACCCCTGGCGAGCTGGGCGAGGCATGGGAGGACGGCAAGGTCCGCCTGCCCCTGCTTTCGAGCCTCAACGGCCACCCCTTCGGGCGGCCGGATGCGGGCGCCGACATGACGTTCGATTTTCCGAAGCTGATCGTCCATGCCGCCAAGACACGGCCCCTTAGGGCAGGCACGATCATCGGATCGGGCACGGTGTCGAACAGGGATGCGAATGGCGGTCCGGGCCGGCCGATCGCGGAAGGCGGCGTCGGCTATTCCTGCATCGCGGAGCAACGCACCATCGAGACGATTCTGAAGGGCGAGCCGAAAACGCCGTTCCTGTGCTATGGCGATACGGTCCGCATCGAGATGAAGGACCGGCATGGCCATTCGATCTTCGGCGCCATCGAACAGACGGTCATGGCGCCCGGCGCGGAGACTTGATGATCCGTCTCGACCACATCCAGCTCGCCATTCCTCCCGGCGCGGAAGAGCCGTGCCGCCGCTTCTACATCGGCATCCTCGGCATGGAAGAGGTTGAGAAGCCGCCCTCCCTTGCGTCGCGCGGCGGTCTCTGGCTGCGCAGCGGCGATGTCCAAGTCCACCTCGGTGTCGAGCAGGACTTTCGCCCCGCGCGGAAAGCGCATCCCGGTTTCATCACCGACGATCTCGATGCTTTGGCGGCAACCCTCGCTGATGCCGGACACGAGCCTGGTTGGGACGATGCCTTGCCCGGAATTCGCCGTTTCTACGTGGCAGATCCGTGTGGCAACAGGCTCGAATTCCTCGCAGCGCAGACGTTGCGATAGGAACGTGACCGATCCCGGACGGATCGCTGCGGAACGGTCTCGAGCGGGTTGCCTGTCCAACCGCAGGACGTCAGCACGAAGGGGAGAACGGAAATGAATCTCGGCAGCATCCTCGAAGGCCTTCTCAACAGCCAGGGCAATCAGGGCAACGGGCAGAGACAGTCGCCCTCCGGCACGCGACCCGCGAGCCAGGGCGGTCTCGGCGACCTGCAGGGAAGCCTTGGGGACCTCACCTCTCGTATTCCTGGAGGCATGGGAGGCCTCGCGGGAGGCGCGCTCCTGTCCCTGATTCTGGGCTCGAAGGCGGGCCGCTCCGCCGGCGGATCGCTGCTCAAGGCCGGCGGTCTCGCCGTCCTGTCCGCCGTCGCCATGAAGGCCTATCAGGATTGGCAGAACAGGCAGGCCCCGGGCGCCTCCGCCGGACCGGCGAACCTGCCCAGGCAGATTCCATCCGGGAGCGGTTTCCACCTCGGCGAGGAAAAGGACGTCGAAGGCCGGGAAATGGGCGTCGCCCTCATCCAGGCGATGATCTCGGCGGCGAAGTCAGACGGCCATCTCGACGGCGAAGAGACCACGCGCATCCAGGACACGATCCAGAAACTCGGGCTCGGCACCGAGGAGAAGGGCTTCCTTCTCGATGTGATGGGCAAGCCCGCCGATGCGGCGGCGATCGCGCGGCTGGCCAGCACCCAGGCGCAGGCCTCGGAGCTGTATGCGGCCTCCCTCATGGCGATCGGCGATGCCGACACGCCCGAGGAAAGGGCCTATCTCCAGCAACTGGCGGCGCAGATGCAGCTGCCGCCCGATCTCGTGGCCCATCTCGACGCCCAGGTGAACGCGCTTCGGCACAGGATGGCGTGACACCGAATTGACCGGCTGTTTCGAGAGACACTCGCCGTCGTTCCGGGCCTGGTCCTTCCGACCATCCTCGGAATGACGGTGGCGGCGTCCGGAACGACAGGGCGGGACGTCGCCCTATCCCTCCAGCTCTTCCCGCAGCATCTCCAGCTCGAGCCACCGCTCCTCGGCGACGCCGAGCTCGGCTTGCAGCGTCGTCAGAGCATCCATCGCCTTCTGGAAACGAGCCGGATCGCGTGCATAGAGATCCGGATCGGCCAGAATCTCCTGCACCTTGGCGATCTTGGCCTCCAGCTCCTCCATGCGCTTCGGCAGGGTCCTGAGGTCATGCTGCTCGTTGAAGCCGAGCTTGCGCTTGGCCGGGGACGGCGCTGCCTGGGAAGATGCCGGGGCCTTCTCGCTTTTCGGCCGGATGTTCCCGACCACACGGGCCTGCACCCCCTCGCCGCGCTGCGCGACCATGTCCGTATAGCCGCCCGCATATTCCACCCAGCGCCCCGCGCCCTCCGATACGAGCACGGAACTCGCCGTCCGGTCGAGGAAGTCACGGTCATGGCTGACCAGAATGACCGTACCGGCATAATCCGTGATCATTTCCTGGAGGAGATCCAGGGTCTCGAGATCCAGGTCGTTGGTCGGCTCGTCGAGGACGAGCAGGTTGGAGGGCTGCGCCAAGGCGCGGGCCAGCATCAGCCGGTTGCGCTCGCCGCCTGAGAGCACGCCGACGGGCGTCCGCGCCTGCTCGGGCGAAAACAGGAAATCCTTCATGTAGCCGATCACGTGCTTGGTCTGGCCGCCGATGGTCACCGTGTCGCCGCGCCCGCCCGTGAGGGTCTCAGCGACGGTCGCCGTGGGGTCGAGACTCATCCGGCGCTGGTCGAGGGTCACCATCTGCAGGTTGGCTCCGAGTCGGACCCGCCCCTCGTCGGGAGCGAGGACCCCGGTGAGCAGGTTGATCAGCGTCGTCTTGCCGGCCCCGTTCGGCCCGACGATCCCGAGGCGGTCGCCGCGCAGGATGCGCATCGAAAGATCGGTGACGATGGGGCGGTCGCCGTAGGATTTCGAGACTTTTTCCGCCTCGACGACCAGGGTTCCCGATTGCTCGGCCTCGGCGAGCGTCAAGGAAACGGTTCCGACCGCGCGCTTCTGATCGCGCTGCTGCTGGCGCAGGGCATAAAGATTGCCCAGCCGCCGGACATTGCGCTTGCGCCGCGCTGTGACGCCGTAGCGCAGCCAATCCGCCTCCGCCGCCAGCTTGCGGTCGAGCTTGTGGCGTTCCTGCTCCTCCTGTTCGAGGACCTCGTCCCGCCAGGCTTCGAAGAACGCGAAGCCCCGATCCATCCGGCGGGTCATGCCCCTGTCGAGCCAGATCGTGGCCTGGGACAGATTCTCGAGGAAGCGGCGGTCATGGCTGATGAGGATCTGCGCCGAGCGGAGGTTCTTCAGCTCGCCTTCGAGCCATTCGATGATCGGCAGGTCGAGATGGTTCGTCGGCTCGTCGAGCAGCAGAATGTCCGGCGACGGTGCCAGAACCTGGGCGAGCGCGGCGCGGCGCGCCTCGCCGCCCGATAGCTCGGACGGCCGCTCCTCCCCGGAAAGCCCCAGCTGTTCAAGGAGATAGCGGGCGCGATACGGATCGTCGCTTGGGCTCAGGCCCGCCTCCACATAGGCGAGCGCCGTCGGGAAGGCACTGAGATCCGGCTCCTGCGCGAGGTAGCGGATGGTGGCGCCGGGCTGGATGAAGCGTTTGCCCCGGTCGGGTTCGACGAGGCCGGCGGCGATCCTGAGGAGGGTCGATTTCCCGGAGCCGTTGCGGCCCACGAGGCAGGTGCGCTCGCCCGGGGAGACGGCCAGTTCGGCGCTCTCAATCAGCGGCGTTCCGCCGAAGGTGAGAGCGATATCCTGAAGGGTAAGAAGGGGAGGAGCCATTTACGCTCCGTGACACCTCCGGAAGGCAGATGCAAGATCGCACGGGATTTGTCCGGGCGGCTGCGGGGTGGACGCTGGAGGATCTTTATGGTCCCCTGCCATCATTGAGCTGGACCTGTGCATGACTCTGACGAGGCGATTGCTCCTTCTGGCAGTGATTTCCGTTTTGCCGGCGATCGTAATCTGGACCTACACGGAAGTATCACTTCGCCGTGCCCGTGAAGCCGAGATCAGCGATCTGGTCATTCGTCAGGCGAGGCTCGCAGGATCGGAGCTGGAGCGGGTCTTCGACGGCATCCAGATCCTCCTCGTCGCCGTGAGCGAGACGCCCGTGATCCGGCGGTTCGAGCGACCATCGTGCGACGTGTACCTGCGGGCCCTCCGGCAGCGGGTCCCCCATATCCTGGCGTTCGTCGTATTCGACATCGACGGGACGGTTCGCTGCCAGCATGCGGAGGCGGAGAAACTGGGAAGCTTCAGCAACCGCACCTATTTTCGCGATGCTGTCGCGACCCGGAAATTTGTGGTCGGACAATATACCCCCGACTTCGCCGAAGGCGGGCTCGGCACCCAACCGGTGCTTCCCCTGGCCCTGCCGATCGAGAGCAACGGCGGGCAAATCGTCGGCGTGCTGGCAGCGGCGCTCGATCTGAACTGGCTGGACCGGAATCTGAAAGCCCGGGCCCTGCCCCCGGGCGGCTCCCTGACCATTGCCGATTCCGGCGGCACCATCATCGCCCGCGAACCGTCCCACGAGCGATTTATCGGCAAGAGTATCTCCGAAGACTTCATGGCCCACGTGGCTCGCGGCGGAACGGAGGCCGTCGAGACGGCGACGCAGGACGACATCAAGCAGATCCTCGGATACGTGAGCATAGGCTTACCGCCCCGCGACATGTATGTGGCGCTCGGCCTGCCATGGAAGGCCGCCTTCGACGCCGTCAACCGTGCAGCGAAGCGCGGTTTCATGCTGATCGCCGCCGCGCTTCTCCTTGCCCTGTCCCTGTCGTCCCTGACCAGTCGCGCATTCATCACGAAACCCTTCGAGGCCATGACCGACGCGGTTCGAGCCTGGCGACGGGGCAATTATCATGCACGGATCAATCCTCGGGGCGCGCCGACCGAGCTGCGCATCCTGGCGCAGGCCTTCAACGACCTGATGGACGACGTTGCGGAGCGGCAGCGGGCCGTCGAAGCGAGCGAGGAGCAGGCCCGGCTTGCTCTGGAGGCCGGTCACATGGGTACCTGGTGGTACGATCATGTGACGGGCCTGGGAGGATTGTCCTCCCAGGCCGCCCACCTGCTCGGGCTGCCGCCCGAGAAGACCAGCATCACCGTTGCCGAATTTCGTCACATCGTGCATCCGGACGATATCGACGGGGTGCTCGGAAAAATGCGCGCCGCCGTCACCGGGGACGGCCATTACGAAGACGAGTATCGCGTCTGCCCCCCCGGTGAGGAGATGCGCTGGCTGAGCGCCAAGGGCCGCGTTTTCATGGATGCTCAGAACAGGCCCGCCACCTTCGTCGGAATCTTCCACGACGTCACGGACCGCAAGCGCGCGGAGAGCCAGCAGAAGGTGCTCCTCGGGGAGCTGAACCATCGGGTCAAGAATACGCTCGCGACCGTCCAGTCCATCGCCAGCCAGACCCTGCGCGCGACTCCGGATCTTTCGACGTTCAAGGAGACGTTCGAGGGACGCCTCATGGCCCTGTCGAAGACGCATGATCTACTGACCCGAAGCTCCTGGCGCGAGGCCTATCTTCGGGACATCGTGGAGCAGGAACTGGCGCCCTATCGAAAGAAGGGCGACGAGCGCGTCATCATCGACGGACCCCATGTCAGGCTGTCCGCCCGCTATGCCATCAATTTCGGCCTGGTCCTGCATGAGCTCGTAACCAACGCGGTGAAATACGGCGCACTCTCGACCCCGTCCGGAATCATCGAACTGGTATGGACCCTGAGTGAGGACGAGCAGCACAGGTCTCTGCTCCATCTGCGCTGGAAGGAGAGAAATGGCCCGCCGACGCAGGTGCCGAAGCACAAAGGTTTCGGCTCGCGCCTCATCCAGCGCAGCATCGAGGGTGAGATGGCCGGGAAGATGACACTGGACTTTCATCCCGCAGGCGTCGTCTACGATTTTCTCATACCGCTCGACTGAGCTTCCGCCAGTGTTCCCGGGGGCAAGGGCGGATTGACGGAGCCGTTCATATGGCGAGGATGAGCCGCGCCTTCGTGTCCGGGCGACCTCAGGGAGAATGTTGCATGGTGGCGAGTGGCGCTCCGGTGCTGTCGATCAGGGATCTTTCCATCGGACTGCCGCGGCTTGCGGACCGCCAATACGCGATCCAGGACCTTTCCCTGTCCATTGCTCCGGGAGAAACCCTCTGCGTCGTCGGCGAATCCGGATCGGGCAAGTCGATGACCGCAATGGCGACGATCGGCCTGCTGCCGAACGGCGTTGAAGTGCTCTCCGGATCGATCAGGCTCGGCGAAACCGACCTCCTGTCCCTGAGCGAGGCTGGCTGGTGCGATGTCCGGGGTCGGGAGGTGGGCACCGTCTTTCAGGAGCCGATGACATCGCTGAACCCCGTCATGCGCGTCGCGGACCAGATCGCGGAGACGTTTCGCACTCACAAAATGCTGACCCAGGCCGAACGCACCCGGCGAACGCTCGATCTCCTCGCCGAGGTCAATCTTCCCCACCCGGAACTGATTGCCCGCGCCTATCCGCACGAACTCTCCGGCGGCCAGCGTCAGCGGGTCATGATCGCCATGGCCCTGGCGCTGGAGCCGAAACTGCTGATTGCGGATGAGCCCACGACCGCTCTCGACGTAACCACCCAGGCCCAGGTTCTGAAGCTCATTGACAACCTGCGGCGCAAGAAGGGCACCGCCGTTCTGTTCATCACCCACGATTTCGGCGTCGTCGCGGAAATCGCCGACCGCGTGGCCGTGCTTCAGCAGGGACAGCTCGTCGAGCAGGGCGCGGCGGAAAAGGTTCTCACGCGGCCGCAACATCCCTACACGAGGCGCCTGCTGGCCGCAGTGCCTTCCCTCGTGCCCCCGCCGCCCAAGGCGCTGGCCGGCGAACCGATCCTCCTGAAGGTCGATTCCCTCACGAAATCGTATGGCGGGCATGGCTTTTTCAGAAAGAGCCGTCAGGTTCAGGCGGCGGATGTCGTGAGTTTCGACATCCGCCGCGGCGAAACCTTGGGCCTCGTCGGCGAATCCGGATCCGGCAAATCGACCGTCGGCCGATGCGTGCTTCGGCTGATCGAACCGGATGGCGGCAGCATCACGATCGGAGACCTTCCCTTCGGCGCGCTCTCGCAGCGCGAACTGCGCCCCCACAGGCGCAGGATCCAGATCGTCTTCCAGGATCCTTTCGCCTCCCTCAATCCACGCCGGACGGTTGGGCATATCGTCTCGGAGGGGCCGATCATGCAGGGAGAGGACCCCGGCGATGCCCTTGCCCGGACCCGGGACCTCCTGGCTAAAGTCGGCCTTCCGGCCCAGGCGGTCGACCGCTACCCGCACGAGTTTTCCGGAGGCCAGCGCCAGCGAATCGGGATCGCCAGGGCGCTTGCCATGAAGCCGGATGTGCTCGTGGCGGATGAGGCCGTGTCGGCGCTCGACGTGTCCGTGCAGGCCGAAATCCTCAAGCTCATCCGTAGCCTGCAGGAGGAGCTCGGACTTGCAATCCTGTTCATTACCCACGATCTGCGGGTCGCGGCGCAGATCTGCGATCGCGTGGCAGTCATGCAAAAAGGCCGGATTGTGGAACTCGCGGAAACTGCGCAACTCTTTGCCGCGCCACAGAATGCCTATACCCGACAGCTCCTGGCCGCCGTGCCGGGTACGCTCAGAATGACATAGGAAGGAATGGACACGTGAACGATCAGGTCAGTGCGAGCGTCGCACCGGACATGGTGCACCAGAACCTCATTGGCGGCCGGTTCGTGCCGGCCTCGAACGGCGAGATGCTGGACGTCCTCTCGCCGGTGGATGGCAAGGTCTTCGCCCGCATCGCCTCCGGCACGGCCCAGGATATCGACGCAGCCGTGACGGCCGCCCGCAGCGCCTTCGACGGCGCCTGGTCGAGGCTGACGGCGACCGAGCGCGGCCGCCTCCTCATCAAGCTCGCTTCCGCCGTCGAGGCCGATGCGGACACCCTCGCCGCTCTGGAAAGCCGCGACAATGGCAAGCCCCTGCGCCAGGCGCGGGCTGACGCGATCGCGCTGGCCCGTTACCTCGAATTCTACGGCAGCGCCGCGGACAAGCTGCATGGGGATGTGCTCCCCTACCTTACGACGCATTTCGTCGGCGTCGAGCGCGTCCCGCACGGAGTGACCGGGCATATCGTGCCCTGGAACTACCCTATGCAGATCTTCGGCCGCTCGGTCGGCGCGGCATTGGCCGCGGGCAACGCCACGGTCGTGAAGCCGGCGGAGGACGCCTCCCTCACCATTCTTCGCGTCGCCGCGCTCGCTCGCGATGTCGGCCTCCCCGATGGCGCGCTCAATGTGGTGACTGGCCTCGGCCGCACGGCCGGCGCAGCGCTCGCCGCCCATCCCGGCATCGATTTCCTGTCGTTCACGGGCAGCCCCGAAACGGGCACGGCCGTCCAGACGGCGGCCGCCCAGAACCATGTCGGCGTCACCCTCGAGCTGGGGGGCAAGTCCGCCCAGGTCGTCTTCGACGACGCCGACCTCGAGCGGGCGCTGCCAACCCTCGTGAACGCCATCATCCAGAATGGCGGCCAGACCTGTTCGGCCGGAAGCCGCCTGCTGATCCAGCGCGGGATCTTCGACAAGGTCGTCGCCTCCGTTTCCGAGCGTTTCGCGGCCCTGAAAGCCGGACGCCCCGAGGCCGACCCCGATCTCGGCCCGATGATCAACCAGGCGCAGCAGCGCCGTGTCCAGACCTATCTGGAGCGCGGCAAGGGCGAAGGTTTGAGCATCGCAGCGTCGGGCGGAATCGCTGCCGACGTGCCGGCGGGCGGATACTATGTGGCTCCCGCCTTCTTCGCGCCCGTTCCTCACCAGAGCGTTCTGGCCCAGGAGGAGGTTTTTGGCCCGGTCCTCGTGGCAACCCCCTTCGAGGACGAGGCGGAAGCGGTAAAGCTCGCCAACGGCACGGCCTATGGACTCGTCGCAGGCGTGTGGACCCGCGACGCCATGCGGTCCACACGCGTCGGTCGCGCCATGCGCGCCGGGCAGGTTTTCGTGAACTGCTACGGCGCAGGCGGCGGCATTGAGCTGCCCTTCGGCGGCTTCGGACGCTCCGGCCACGGCCGCGAAAAGGGATTCGAAGGACTGATCGAGTTCACCACGACCAGGACCCTCGTCATCGCGCACGGATAGGTCCGGCATCAGCACATCAGGGGAAAAATCATGAAACGCCTTGAAGGCAAGGTGGCGCTCATCACGGGTGCCGGCTCGGGATTCGGCCTGGGCATCGCCGAAAAATTTGCAGCAGAGGGCGCGAAAGTCGCCATCGTCGACATCAAGGAGGAGGCCGCAAAGGCAGCCGCCGCGCAGATCGGCGCCTCCGCCATCGGCCTTGCCGCCGACGTCTCGAAGGCCGCCGACGTGAAGGCGGCGGTAAAGAAGACTCTCGATGCCTTCGGCAGGCTCGACATCGTCGTGAACAATGCCGGCATCAGTCACCGCAACCGGCCGATGCTGGAGGTCGACGAGGAGGAGTTCGACCGCGTCTTCGCCGTCAATGTGAAGTCGATCTATCTCTTCGCCCAGGCCGCCGTGCCGCAGATGCGCGATCAGGGCGGCGGCGTATTCATCAATGTGGGCTCGACAGCGGGTCTGAGACCACGTCCCGGGCTCACCTGGTACAATGGCACCAAGGGCGCCGTTCACACCATCACCAAGTCCATGGCGGTCGAGCTTGCGCCGAACCAGATCCGTGTCTGCGCGCTGGCGCCCGTCGCCGGCGAAACACCGCTGCTTGCCACCTTCATGGGCGAGGACACGCCGCAGAGGCGCGAGCAGTTCGTCAACTCGATTCCGCTCGGGCGCTTCTCCAAACCCGAGGACATCGCCAATGCCGCGCTTTACCTGGCGTCCGACGAAGCGAGCATGATCACCGGCGTCGTTCTGGAAGTCGACGGCGGCCGCTGCATTTAATCGAGCGGTACTCGTTTCCCGCCTCTATGCCTGTCATTCCGGGACGCGCCCTTGGCGCGGGCCCGGAACCCATAGCCGCCGAGCTTCACGAATAGGGCATAGCGGCTACCGCGGCGTTCCATCCTTCAACCCTGGTGAGTATGGGCTCCGGGCTCTCGCTGCGCTCGCCCTGGAATGACAGGGCCCCCTCTCCTCGTCATCGTCCACCGACAAACCGCCACAAGGTATCTTCCATCCGGCCTTCGACTGCGTCTAAGCTGCCTCCGACCGAGCTTGCTCGCCAAAAAACCGGATGGGACATCGTTCAATGTCGAAGCGCTTACTGGCCGCCGCCCTTATTGTTTCCGCCAGCTTCGTTCCGGCCTACGCCGCGAAGACTTCCCTCGTCATCGGCATGCCCATCGAGCCGCCGGGCCTCGACCCGACGATTGCCGCTCCCGTCGCCATTCGCGAAGTTACCTGGGCGAACCTCTATGAGGGCCTCGTCCGGATCGACCGGGACGGCAAGGTGAAGCCTCTCCTGGCGAAAAGCTGGGATGTCTCGCCCGACGGACTGACTTATACCTTCCAGCTCCAGACAGGCGTGAAATTCCACGACGGTTCGGCTTTCGATTCCGCCGATGTGAAGTTCGCCTTTGACCGTGCCCGTGCTCCAAACTCGACCAATGCGCAGAAGCAGATTTTCGCGCCCATCGAGTCCATCGAGACGCCGGATCCCGCGACCGTCGTCATCAAGTTGAAGGAGACCTCCGGAAACTTCCTCTATTATCTCGGCTGGGGAGATGCGGTGATCGTCGCACCCGAGACGGCGGAGAACAACAAGGCCAATCCGGTCGGCACGGGGCCCTTTAAGTTCAAGTCCTGGACCCGGGGCGACCGCGTCGACCTCGTGCGCAATCCCGATTACTGGCAGAAGGACAAGACCAAGCTCGAGAGCGTCACCTTCCGTTTCATCAGCGACCCACAGGCGCAGGTCGCGGCCCTGCGTGCGGGCGACGTGGATGCCTTCCCCAATGTCGGCGCTCCGGAGCTCTTCAGCGAGCTGAAGAAGGATCCCCGCTTCACGGCCGTCGCTGGCAACACGGAAGGTGAGATCGTCGCCGGCATGAACAACGCCAAGAAGCCATTCGACGATGTGCGCGTGCGCCGCGCGCTCATGCATGCCGTGGATCGCAAGGCGCTCGTGGAAGGCGCCTATTCCGGCTACGGCCAGCCCATCGGCAGCTTCTTCTCGCCGAACCATCCGGCTTTCGTCGACATGACGGGCGTCATTCCCTACAGCCCCGAGAAGGCGAAGGCGCTGCTGGCGGAGGCGGGCTACGGCAACGGTCTGTCGATTACCATCAAGGCGCCGCAGATGGCCTATGCCAGCCGTTCGGCCGAGCTCCTGTCCGCCATGTTCGCGGAAGTGGGCGTGGACATGAAGATCATCCCGACGGAATTCCCGGCCAAGTGGATCGAGGAAGTCTTCAAGAACAAGGATTACGACGTCACCATCGTGGCCCACGCGGAGCCACTCGACATCGATATCTTCGCTCGTGACAATTACTACTTCAACTACAAGAACGACAAGTTCAAGGCGCTGATCGCGGAAGCCGGCAAGACCACGGACGAGAAGGCGCGCTTCGCCAAATATGCTGAGGCGCAGAAGATCCTCGCCGAGGACGTGCCCGCGCTCTTCCTCTTTCAGTTGCCGAAGCTGGGCGTCTGGAATGCGAAACTGAAAGGATTGTGGGAGAATACCCCGATCCCGTCGAACGACGTGACGGAGGTGACCTGGACGGAGTAGCGAGGGCTTCGATCGGAAGCGCTTCCTTTCCCGGCGCAGTACGACCGTTATTCCGGGACAGTGCGAAGCGCCGGGCCCGGAACCCATACACGCTGAGCTTGACGAGAACGGCGTAGCAGCGACCGCTGCGTGCTATTTTGAACCGTCATGGTAATGCGTTCCGGACTCCGCCCACGCGGCCTCGGAACGACGGCGGACGCGCCGATATACATTGACCAACAACCGCCGGATGATCCGATTTCATGCTGCGTCTCGTCATCTCCCGACTCGTCTCCCTGCTCGTGACGCTCGTCGCGGTATCGCTTGCGATCTTCCTGATCCTGGAGGTCCTGCCGGGCGATCCGGCCGCGATCATGCTCGGCACCGCCGCGCGGGAGGATACGCTGGCGGCCCTGCGCCATGAGCTGGGGCTCGATCAGCCGGCGCTTGCCCGTTACGTCCTCTGGATCGGGGGGCTGCTCCATGGGGATCTCGGTCAGTCCATCACCTACAAGACACCGGTCTCGACTCTGGTCGCCGAGCGTATGGCCGTGACTCTGCCGCTCAGCCTCCTCGCCATCCTGATCTCGACGGCGCTCGCTCTGCCCCTCGGCGTGGCGGCTGCAGCGCGGCGCGATACCACCGTGGACCGGGCCGTGCTGGTGTTCAGCCAATTGGGAGTGGCCATCCCCAATTTCTGGATCGGCCTCATTTTCATTCTGTTCTTCGCAACGAAGCTCGGATGGTTTCCCGCCGGCGGCTTTCCGGGATGGGGCGCGGGAATCTGGCCGGCGTTCCAAGCTCTGCTTCTGCCGGCCGTCGCGCTCGCCCTGCCCCAGGCCGCGGTGCTCACCCGCGTCACCCGCTCGGCGACGCTGGAGGTGATCGGCGCCGATTTCGTGCGGACGGCGCGGGCCAAGGGCGTCGACAGGGGCGCGACCCTGCGCCGGCATGTGGTGCCGAACGCGCTCATTCCGATCACCACCATTCTCGGACTTCAGCTCTCGTTCTTCTTCGGCGGCGCCATTCTGGTAGAGAACGTGTTCAACCTGCCCGGCCTCGGCCGCCTCGCCTATCAGGCGCTCAACCAGCGCGACCTCGTGGTGATCAAGGACATCGTGCTAATCTTCTCCGGGCTTGTCATCGTCATCAACTTCCTCGTCGATATCGGCTACGCGATCCTCGACCCGCGCCTGAGGAGCCGCGCATGAATTCCGCATCGCGTCTGCGTCTCAACCCGGCGCTGGTCATCGGCGGCATCCTGACCGCGCTTCTAATCGGCACCGCTCTCCTGTCCCTCGTGTGGACGCCGGAGCCGCCGACCCGCGTCCGCGTCGCCCTGCGGCTGAAAGGCCCTCTCGAAGTGGGCCTTCTCGGCACCGATCATTTCGGCCGCGATGTCGCCTCGCTTCTGATGGCGGGGGCCTGGAACTCACTCGCCATTGCATGGCCCGCCGTTCTCCTCGGCGCCGCCATTGGAACGGCCGTAGGATGTGCCGCCGCAGCGTGGAAAGGCATTGCCGACGAGATCGCCATGCGCGTATCGGATGTGGTGTTCGCCTTTCCCGCGGTTCTGTCTGCCATCATGATCGGAGCATTGGTCGGATCGGGACCGATGGCGGCCATTCTCGCCATCGCCGTGTTCAATATCCCGGTTTTCGCCCGCGTGACGCGCGGTGTCGCTCAGCAGATCTGGACGCTCGACTACATCGCGGCGGCGCGGGCGCTCGGCAAGCCGCCCCTGCGCATCACATTCGAGGACGTGATCCCCAACATCGCCGGGGCGCTGATCGTGCAGGTGACGATCCAGCTTGCGCTCGCCATCCTTACGGAGGCGGGACTGAGCTATCTCGGTCTTGGGGTTCGTCCCCCGAATCCGAGCTGGGGCCGCATGCTCAGCGATGCGCAGACCTACCTCTCCCAGGCCCCTCACCTCGCCATCGCGCCGGGCCTGGCGATCGCACTTTCGGTGCTGGGGCTGAATCTGCTCGGAGACGGATTGCGCGACGCCCTCGATCCGACCCTGAGGAGCCGCAGCGCAGCGGCGTAAACGCATCCCTAGGTGAGCGCCGCTTCCGGGCTCATCGCCTTATGCACATCGGCCAGAATTTCGTAGGAACGCACACGCTTGGCGTGGTCGAAGATGGCGGAGGCGACAATCAGCTCGTCCGCCTGGGTCTGGGCAATGATGTTCTCGAGCCCTTTGCGGATCGTGTCCCGCGACCCGACGGCAGAACACGCCAGCATGTTCATGGCCTGCGCCTTCTCGGCGGGCGTCCAGTAGCTCTCGATATCCTCGATGGGTGGCTGAAGCCGACCGCGCTTGCCGCGGAACATGTTGGTGAACTGCTGCTGCGGCGACGTGAAGAGATAACGCGCCTCTTCGTCCGTGTCGGCGGCGATCACATTCATGCCCACCATCGCATAGGGACGGTCGAGCTGCTTCGAGGGCTGGAAGCGCTCACGGTAGGCCTGGAGTGCCTGCATCAGCGCGTTCGGCGCGAAATGGGACGCGAAGGCGTAAGGCAGGCCCAGCATGGCAGCAAGCTGCGCCCCGAACAGGCTCGATCCGAGGATCCAGATCGGAACGTTGGAATCGGTTCCAGGCACGGCCTGAACCGCCTGACCTTCCTGAAGCGGCCCGAGCAGTGCCTGCAATTCGAGTACATCCTGCGGAAAGACATCCGCGCTCGACGGGTCGCGGCGCAGGGCCCGGAGCGTGAGCTGATCCGTGCCGGGAGCGCGGCCGACGCCAAGATCGATCCGGCCCGGGAACAAGGCCTCCAGCGTGCCAAACTGCTCTGCGATGATCAGGGGCGCGTGGTTTGGCAGCATGATTCCTCCCGCGCCGACGCGGATCGTTCGCGTGCCCCCTGCCACATGAGCGATGACGATGCTCGTTGCTGCGCTCGCGATGCCCACCATGTTGTGGTGCTCCGCCAGCCAATAGCGGTTGTAGCCCCACCGCTCGGCATGCTGAGCCAGATCCAGCGTGTTGCGCAGGGCGTCGGCGGGGGCGAGGCCTTGAGGAACGGGAGCGAGATCGAGAACCGAGAGCGGTGGCATGGCAAAGAACTTCCCTGAAAAGGGGACGAGGCAGACCCTCGACCCAAAAGCGACGGTATCGCGAGCAGGTTAGGAGATCAGGACGATGCCGGCTGGTTGCAAGGCTGGACGCCCGTTTCCGTCAGCCACCGCTCTGTGGATGAAATAACCTTTCATCATCAATGCCTTGCGCGGGCCCCAATCCCGTTACGTCATACCCTGGCCATAATCATTAACAGAGTTTTACCCATCGAAGGGACCCGGTGGCGATGAACAAGAAAATCTGGATGAGCCTTGGAGCGACGGTTCTGGCCCTGCAGCTGATGAGCGGCGGCGCTGAGGCCCGCAAGGTGTCTTACGAGATCAACGGCAAGCGCTTCACGTACGATACCAACGATCCAAAGCAGGTCGCCGCGGCGCGCAAGCGCATCGAGGCCGCCAACGCGGCGGATGCGGCGCGGGCGAAGGCCGAGGCGGAAAAAGCATCGACGCCGCTCGTGTCCGTTTTCGGCTCCCAGGCGCAGAACGAGGCGGCGCAGGCGAAAGCGCACCTGGAACAGGTTCTCGCCGAGGAGGACGCTGCCGAGACAGCCAGAAAGCAGGAGCGAGCTTCCGCATCCAGAAAGGATGCCCAGGCTCGCGAGCCGGAAGAGGATCAGGCGCGAACGGCGGAAGACGGACGCGACAAGAAGGACAAGGGCAAGGACACGGCCCTCGATCAGCGCCAGCAGGCGCCGGCGAATGTCACCACGACCGAACCTACCGATGAAGCTGCCGCACGGCAGGCTGGCTCCAAGCCAATGGTGAAATCGGTGTCCTTCGATATCGAATCCGGGATCAAGACCATCATCATGTCCGACGGCTCGATCCAGGAGGAGCCTTTCGACAGCAACATGCTGTCAAAGCTCGCCTTCGAACAGGACAGTTCGGGAAGTCTCACCGAATTCGTGAATCAGATCCGCAAGGCTTCGCCCGATGAAACGACCGGGTCGACGGCGCCGCGAGCCGACGCAACCGCCGCTGCGCCTTCGTCGAAACCCTAGGCCTGGATACGGACGGCCGGGTCCGCCTGCCCCAGCCATCTGCGGAGACGCTCAGTCCCCATGCCCTCCGCCATAGGCATTGCGTGCGGGTGACGTCCAACCCATCGGCGCGGCCCTCGGCCTGTAAATCTCCACGAGCAGCGGGTGGCAGGCCGCCTCGTCACTGGAATGCTTGGTGCTGCAATCGCCGCCGGGGCAGGCCGACAACGCGCCGAGAAGATCAATCTCCGCAAAGAACTCGAGGAAGTCGCCTGGCCTGACCGGACTTGCCTTCATGAAATACTGCCCCGTGTCGCGCGTGAAGCCGGTGCACATGAAGACATTGAGCACATCGTGCACCGCGGGCTCGACCGCTTCGCGAGGACGGTCGAGACGCCGCGCGAGGGCCCGTGTCAGGTTCGAGTGGCAGCAATAATGGTAGTCGTGTCCGGACAGGAGCCGGTGCGTGTAGGGATCGCACCGTGTGCCGATCACATCGTGCACGGAACCGCCCCATTCATCGAACCCATACCAGTCGAGGGTATCCTGCGTGATCGTCGCCATAGGGCGCAGATAAGGCAGGGATGACCAGAGTCGGTCTCCTGTGGAAAGATGCGTGCCGTGCAGGGCCCGCGTCTTTCCGGAGAAGAAGCGCTCATTGAGATCGCTGGCGGCCCAGAGATTCAAGTCCCCGACCTGGGGCCCCTCCACGGACACGATGCGGAAAAAGCTGCCCGCGGGAACTTCGAAGCATCTTGCATCGCGTGGCGGCACGACCACCTCGTCCACCTTCCGCCAGCCCTCCCGGGCCGCGCGGTACGCCGCAAGATCGGGCGGAGCCAGACTGTCGACGGGATAGCAGATGACAGGTGCGATCCTCCGGCGCTCATCCGAGTCGAGCGGCTCGGGCAACTCACCCTTTTCACGTTTCATTCGCTTCTCCCGCCTTTCATCGTCGCACTCTCGAGACAAATTCCCTAGATTACCGGCCAGGCTCGCTGCTCGCCTCGGATCCGCTCCCACGCTGCGCTGAGACGCATCACGCCGATATCGTCGAAGCGGCGGCCGATGATCTGCAGGCCGATGGGCAGACCGGCCGCGGTGAAGCCCGCATTGATCGATGCCGCGGGCTGATCCGACATGTTGAAGGCGACCGTGTAGCCGATATGTTCGAAAGGCTCTTCCGGATCGTGCACCGGGGATGCGAGTTCCGCCTGATAGGCGACGACCGGCGCAACGGGCGACAGGACGAAATCGACATCCTTGGTCGCGGCAATCGCGGCACTGCGCATGACCAGCATCTGGTTCATGCCGGAATAGACCTCCGCTCCGGTCAGAGACTTCCCGCCTTCGGCCCAGGCGAGAATGTAAGGCAGGACGCGGGCGCGCTGCTCGTCGTTCAGCGCACCGATATCCATCCAGGCTCGCTGGCGCCAGAAGTCGTCGAGACCGTCCAGCATGTCGCGCGTCACGAAGGCGGGAATCTCCGAAATGATCGCACCCGCCTCTGCGAAAATCTCCACGGCGGCGTCGATGCAGGCGTGCACCTCCGGGTCGAGAGCGATGCCCACTCCCGCTTCCATCATGACGCCGATCCGCAGGCCCCTGATGTCGATGTCGAGATCGAGCCAGGGCAATTCCTGATACGGCAGGCTCATGCCGTCGCGCACATCCGGGCGTACGAGGCTCCTCATCATGAGCGCCGCGTCCTGGACCGTGCGTGTCATCGGGCCTGCCACGCGGCCGTAATAGGTCGGATCGATGGGGATCCGGCCGAAGCTCGGCTTCAGGCCGAAAATGCCGCACCACCCTGCCGGAAGGCGGATCGATCCGCCGATGTCGGTGCCCACATGGAACGGACCATATCCCGCCGCCGCCGCCGCGGCTGCGCCGGCGGAACTCCCGCCCGGGTTCTTCGACAGGTCCCAAGGGTTTCGCGCCAGGGGATGGAAGCTGGAGAGGCCGGACGACAGCATGCCGTAATCCGGCATCGTGGTCTTGGCGAGGATCACGACCCCATCCTCCCGCAGGCGCGCGGCGGGCGGCGCATCCTCGCCCGCTGGGACCAGATCCCGCGCGGCCGTTCCGAGAGGAACAGGCGTGCCGCGCGTGGCAATGTTCTCCTTGATCGTTCCGGGTATGCCGTCCAGAGGCCTGGCCTCGCCCCGCATCCAGCGCTCCTCGGAGGCTTTTGCATCCCTCAGCGCCGCATCCGGATCATACGCGTAGAGAGCCTGGAGCTTCGGCTCATAGGTCTCGATGCGCGCAATCACTGCCCTGACGACCTCGACGGGGGATGTCGTTTTCCGGGCATAGGCCTCCAGCATCTCGGTTGCCGTCCAATCCGCCGGATCCGCCGCTCTTCCGGTATCGCCAGACTGTGAAAATGATCGCGCGTTCAAATGTCCGTTCTCCTGGAGCCACACCCGGAATCGTTGCCGGCCATGCTGCGTCATCGCATGGCCAGCGTAAACCGTTTTCAGGGAAGACCAGCAACGCCCCGACCGCAGAACGGCAGGCTCGAATGGTGTCCTGGCCGATCCTGTCGCGGCGCGATTGGCGCGAACGCGCAATTTGTTGTAACGTGAGTGAACGACTTGAGCGATACGGAGATGCGGCCATGGTCACGCGTCGGACGTTCCTGATCGGATCGGGAGGTGCCGCATTGGCCTGTCCCTCCCTGATGCGGGCCGTGAAGGCCGCCGAGGGCCTGACCCTCGATCCGCAGCTTCCTGCCGGTTTGCAGTCGACTGCGGTTCTTGAAGCGCTGCCCGGCAAAGTGCCGCTGATCAAGCTGAGTTACAGGCCGCCGAACTACGAGACGCCCCTGCATTATTTCAATGACCTCTTCACGCCGAACGATGCGTTCTTTGTCCGGTATCATTTGTCGGACATTCCCGAGGTCGACCCCGCGAAATGGCGCCTGACCGTGGGCGGCGATGGCGCCTCCAAGCCCTTTGAACTCACATTCGACTCTCTCAAGAGCGATTTCCCGGCCATCGAGATCGCAGCGGTCTGCCAGTGCTCGGGCAACCGGCGTGGCCTGTTCCAGCCGCATGTTCCCGGCGTCGAATGGGGCTATGGCGCCATGGGCAATGCGCGCTGGAAGGGTGCCCGGTTGAAGGATGTCCTCGACCGGGCGGGTCTCTCCAAGGAAACGCTGGAAATTGCTTTCGAAGGCGCCGATGGGCCGCCTCTGGAGCAGACGCCCGACTTCGTGAAAAGCATTCCGCTCTGGAAGGCGCTCGATCCGGACACTCTCGTGGCGTACGAAATGAACGGGCAGCCGCTGCCCCATTTCAATGGCGCTCCTGCGCGTATCGTCGTCCCGGGGTGGACGGCAACCTACTGGATGAAACACGTCACCGCAATCAAGGCGCGGACCACGCCGGAAGACAATTTCTGGATGAAGGGCGCCTATCGAATCCCGGTCGGTAAATTTCCGCTCGTCCAGCGCTTTCTCAGCCAGGAGACCGCAGCCAATACACCCATCACCGAGATGGTCGTCAATTCCGTCATCACGGCGCCTGCGGCGGGTGAACGGGTCCAGAAGGGGCGAGCCCTGACGGTCAAGGGCGTGGCCTGGGACGGAGGTTACGGCATCGCGTCGGTGGAGCTTTCCGCAGATCACGGCCGCACCTGGACGCCGGCGCAGTTGGGATCCGACGCGGGCCGGTATTCCTTCCGGCAATGGTCCACCACGGTGGCACCCGACCGCGCGGGCGAGATGATTCTGATGGCCCGAGCAAGGAACGCCGTCGGCCAGACACAGGTCACGACGCTGATCCAGAACCCGGCAGGCTATCACCACAACCTGCCGCACAATATCAGCATTGTCGTCGTGTGAGGTCCGCCATGTGGAAATTTTGCCTGTCCGTTTTGGCTTTTCTCGCTTCCTCCATTGCCCATGCCGATGAGGCGGCAATTGCACTGAAGAACGCGCCAGGCCACGACACGTTGATGAACAACTGCGCGGCCTGCCACAGCCTTGACTACATTCAGATGAACTCCCCCTTCCCGGACCGGAAGATGTGGGAAGCCGAAGTGACGAAGATGATCAAGACATACGGCGCCCCCATCGGCGATGAGGACGCCAGGACGATCATCGACTATCTCTCCAAGAACTATAGCAGTGCTGGGCCGACATAGGCGTCCGGTCGGAAATCAGACATCCATCGGCGAGCCGGCTTGCTGTCCGCAGATCACGCCGACCGCCTTCTGAGCCAACTTGCGCAACGCTGTACGCGACGTCCCCATCCGCGCTCGGATGGCGATGGTATGCAGGGTGGAGGACGCAACCATCGCAAGCGCCTCGGCATCGGCATCGCGGCTGATCTCGCCCTTCTCCTGCGCGGCCCGGATGCGCGCCTCGAAAACCTTGTCGAGAACCTGGAGCCCCTTCGCGAAAGCAGACCGGATCTCGGCGTTCTGGACAGCTTCCGTTGTGGCGGTACCAATCGCGAAGCAGCCGCGCGGTCGCCCCTCTCCGGAGAAATAGATCGCCAGGGCGCCTTCATAGACGCGCATCAGTTCCTCCGCCAAGGGCCGCTTGTTCGCGAGTGCATCGCGCATCGCCGTGAGGCCCACGGTCCAGTAATGGTTGAGCGCCTTCACATAGAGGGCATGCTTGTCCCCGAAAGCCGCATAGAGACTCGGGCGGTTCATGCCGGTTGCCGTGGCAATATCGTCGAGCGATGTGCCGGAATAGCCCGCATTCCAGAAGGCTTCGGTCGCCCGGCGGAGCGCGGTCTCCGGATCATAGGCGCGAGGGCGCCCACGCCGCTTCCGTTCCTCATCTCCCGCTTTTTGTACCATTTCGAAAATAAATCCTTGACGATCGTCATTCCTCGAATAATTTATTCGCATCGGTACAAAATTCAACCTGCGAGCCCCGCCATGGATCTCTATTTCTCTCCTCTCGCTTGCTCGATGGCCTCGCGCATCGCACTCTACGAAGCCGATGCGGCAGTGCGCTTTCGCGAAGTCGATCCGCTCAGCAAGTTCACGCTCGACGGCGAGGACTTCCTCACGATCAACCCTCTCGGCCTCGTGCCTGTCATCCGCACCGACGACGACGAGGTTCTCACGGAGAATGCGGCCATCCTGCAGTACATCGCGGACATGTTCCCGGACGCGGCGCTTGCTCCGCGCGACGGCATGGCCCGCTCGCGCCTGCACCAGTGGCTGTGCTTCATCGGCACGGAATTGCACAAGGCACTCTTTGTGCCCCTTTTCGATCCGAACATGCCGGAAGAAGTGAAGTCGCGGACTCTGGCAAAGGGCGATACCCGCCTCGCCTATCTCAACGACTATCTGGAAGGACGGGAATTTCTGCTCAACGCGTTCAGCGTCGCGGATGCGTATCTCCTGACGGTCCTCAACTGGCAACTTGCGACGCCCGTCGACCTGAAGAAATGGCCGGCCATTCAGGCTTACTACACGCGCCTGAAGAAACGGCCGAGCATCGCCCGGGCCCTCTCGGAAGAGACCGCGCTTTACAGGCAGGAACAGGAGCGCCACAAGGCCGCATGACAAGGAGGCCGCGAACGGCCCCTCCCCTCACGCCGGCAGGCCGGTGTAGTTTTCCGCAAGCGAGCGGGATGCGGATTCCGAGCCGACAAGATAGTCGAACTCCGCTCGCTGGATCCGTCTCCCGAACGTGTCCGTTTCCGGGAAGGTGTGGAGGATCGACGTCATCCACCAGGAAAAGCGTTCGGCTTTCCAGACCCGCCCCAGCACGCGGTTCGAATAATGATCGATTCCGGCCACGGAATTCCCGCGGTAGAACTCGGCGAGTGCCTCCGCGAGGCAGCCGACGTCATTGAGGGCAAGGTTGAGGCCTTTCGCGCCCGTCGGCGGAACGATGTGCGCCGCGTCGCCTGCAAGAAACAGACGGCCGAACCGGAGCGGCTCGGCCACGAAGCTGCGCAGAGGGGCGATCGACTTTTCGATGGATGGACCAGTGATCAGCTTGTCCGCCGTCTCGGCATCAACGCGCCTCCGCAACTCGTCCCAGAACCGGTCGTCAGACCAGGATTCGACCTTCTCCCCGGCCGGCACCTGGACATAGTATCGGCTTCGCGTCGGCGAGCGCATGGAGCAGAGGGCGAAACCGCGCGCGTGATGTGCATAGATCAGCTCGTCCGAAACCGGCGGCCTGTCGACGAGAATGCCGAGCCAGCCGAAGGGATAGACGCGTTCATAGGTCCGAAGGGCATCCGCCGGCACGCTCGCACGGGAAACGCCGTGAAAACCGTCGCATCCGGCGATGAAGTCGCAAGCGATGTCCTGCTCCGCGCCATCCTTGATGAAACGGACCCGTGGCCTGTCTCCATCGAAATCGTGGAGAGACACATTCTCGGCTTCATAGATCGTCCTGGCGCCGGATGCGTCGCGCAGGTGCATCAGGTCCCGCGTGACCTCGGTCTGGCCGTAGACCATGACCGTGCGGCCGATGAGGTCACGGAAATTGAAGCGATGTCTGTCGCCGTCGAAGCAGAATTCGACGCCATCGTGCACAAGGCCCTCCGTGTGCATCCTCGCGCCGGCACCGGCCTTGTCGAGCAGATCGACGCTGCCCTGTTCGAGCACACCGGCCCTGATGCGACCGAGCACGTAGTCCTGGCTGCGCCGTTCGAGAATGATGGTCTCGATGCCCTCTTTCTCGAGAAGGCTGCCGAGCAACAGGCCCGCCGGCCCGGCACCGATGATGACGACCTGGGTGCGCATGTTCCGTTTCCCTCCAGCGGCGATCCGACCGCAACGCTCAGGCGTTCGCCGTAGGAGAAGCGACAAAGCGCATCCCCTCGACAAGCATGCGCGCTTTTGCAAGGCCTGCCCCGGCAGCCTCGGCCATCTGCGGCAGGACCAGCCATTCCAGGGTCCAGGCAGCGCCGGAGCGTTCGTTCTCGTGGACGAGGCCCTGGTGAAGAGTTCCCACCAGCCCCGCATTGAAACGGGCCAGTGCCACGAGCACCTCAGCCTGGACAGGGTTGGATTTGTGCGGCATGGCCGAGGATCCGCCACCTGAGGCGAGGCGCACCTCGCCGATCTCGTTCTGCGCCATCAGCGCGATGTCCTGCCCGATCTTTCCGAGGGTCCCGGACAGGAGCGAAAGCCACGCGGCGAACTCGCCGATCCGGTCGCGCTGAGAGTGCCAGGAGGGGGCGAAGCCGATACCGAGTCGCTCCGCCATCGCGTCGGCGACGGCATCGCCGTGGCCCCTGAACTCGCCTCGCGTCCCGATGGGGCCGCCGAGCTGGATGGCGAGCAGGCGCGGCAGAATTTCACGCAGGACCTCTCCGTGCCGCTCCAGTGGCTGGACCCAGGTGGCGACCTTGTCGCCGACCGTAAAGGGCAGCGCCTGCTGCATGCGCGTATGAGCCATCAGAGGAATGGTGCCATCCCGGACCTTCAACCGGCCGAGAGCCTGCACCAGGGATTCGATGCGGCGTTCGAGCAATCCCGCGAGATCCTTGAGGCGAAGGATCAGGCCGGTATCCGCGATATCCTGGCTTGTTGCCCCCAGATGCACGACCTTGTCGTGGGGTTCTCCCACGGCGCGGCGCAGCTGCCTGACGAGTTCCGGCACCACCACGCCGTCCTTCGCCATTCCCTTCGCAAGCCCGTTCCAGTCCGGCTCGAAGTCCCGGCACGCCACGACGATCCGGAATGCAGCATCTTCTCCGATCAGGCCGAGCTCTGCCTCCGCCTCTGCGAGAGCGGACTCCACCTTCAGCATGGCGGCGAGCTCGGACACGTTGGAAAAGAGCGCGCCGACCTCCTCGTCGCCGACGAGGGACTGAAGCAGGGACGAGGAATGTGGATCGCTCATGACCATTTGAACCTAGACAGCCTCGAGGGCGATGGCGATTCCCTGACCGACGCCGATGCACATGGTGGCGAGGGCGCGCTTCCGGCCGGTCAGCTTCAGCTCCAGCGCCGCCGTGCCGGTGATGCGCGCCCCCGACATGCCGAGGGGATGCCCGAGCGCAATCGCCCCGCCATTCGGGTTCACGTGCCCGGCATCCGCCGGAATGCCGAGCTCGCGCAACACCGCGATGCCCTGGCTGGCAAAGGCCTCGTTGAGCTCGATGATGTCGAAATCCGCCGGCGCGAGGCCAAGCCGGGCGCAGAGCTTGCTCGTGGCCGGCGCCGGTCCGATCCCCATGATGCGCGGCGCCACCCCCGCACTGGCCCCGGCGACGACACGGGCGATGGGCTCGAGCCCGAACCGCCGCACGGCGTCCTCCGAGGCCACGACCAGGGCGGCCGCGCCGTCATTGACCCCCGACGCATTGCCGGCCGTCACGGTTCCATCCTTGCGGAACGGCGTCGGCAGCCTTGCCAGCTGCTCCAGGGTGGTGTCGCCGCGCGGATGCTCGTCCCTGTCGACCACGACCGGGGCGCCCTTGCGCTGCGGGATCGTGACCGGCACGATCTCCCGGGCGAGACGCCCATTGGCCTGGGCGGCGGCGGCCTTCTGCTGCGAGCCCAGGGCGAAGGCATCCTGGTCCTGGCGCGAGACGCGGTACTCCTCGGCGACGTTCTCGCCGGTCTCGGGCATGGAATCGACGCCGTATTGCTGCCGGATCAGCGGGTTGACGAAGCGCCAGCCGATGGTGGTGTCGTAGATCTCGGCCTGGCGCGAGAAGGCCGCGTCGGCCTTCGGCATCACGAACGGGGCCCGCGACATCGATTCGACGCCGCCGGCGATCATCAGCTCGGCCTCGCCGGCCTTGATGGCGCGGGCGGCGGTGACGACCGCGTCCATGCCCGAGCCGCACAGGCGGTTCAGGGTGGTGCCGGGGATCGAGCCCGGCAGCCCCGCCAGGAGAACCGCCATGCGGGCGACGTTGCGGTTGTCCTCGCCCGCCTGGTTGGCGCAGCCGTAGATGACGTCGTCGACCGCCGCGAAGTCGAGGCTGGGAAGGCGTTCCTGCAGAGCCTTCAGCGGCACCGCCGCAAGATCGTCGGTCCGGACGCCGGACAGCGCGCCGCCATAGCGGCCAATCGGCGTGCGCACATACGCGCAGATGTAGGCCTCACGCATCTTAAACACCCTTCTTGCCGCTGTGAGCTTTCTCGGTCCTGGCCTGGAGTTCGCGCAGGGTGGCGAGTTCCAAGTCGGTCGGAGGCGGCGTCTCCTCGATCGCTTCGGCGAAGCGCACTTTCCAGCCGCAGGTCTCCTGCACATGCTCGCGCGTCACGCCGGGATGCATGGAGACGACCGTGAATTCCTTCGTCTCCGGGTCTGGCTTCCACAGGGCCAGATCGGTGATGAGCAGGGTCGGCCCCTCGGTCGAGATGCCAAGGCGCTTGCGGTGATCGCCGCCCTCGCCGTGACCGAAGGAGGTGTAGAAATCGATCTTCTCCACCATTCCGCGGGTCGCCTGTTTCATCGTGATGAACACCTGCCTGCAGGAGGTGGCGATCTCGGGTGCTCCGCCGCCACCGGGCAGGCGCACCTTGGGATGATGGTAGTCGCCGATGACAGTGGTGTTGATATTGCCGAAACGATCGAGCTGCGCAGCGCCGAGGAAGCCTATGGAGATCCGCCCGCCCTGCAGCCAGTAACGGAACATCTCGGGTACCGAGACCGTGGTCAGCGCAGTCTCGCACAGTTCACCGTCACCGATGGAAAGCGGCAGCACGTCGGGCGCGGTGCCGATGGTGCCGCTTTCGTAGATCAGGGTGATGTCGGGCGCATGGGTCAGTCGTGCGACGTTGCACGCTGCGGACGGAGCGCCGATGCCGACGAAGCAGACATCGTCGTTGGACAGCGCGCGTGACGCCGCAATGGTCATCATCTCGTTAGGGGTGAAGGCGGAGATGGTCATTTCCTCAGAGTCCCTTCACGCGGGATGCGAACACATCGGGCCCGACATCGAGTACATTCGCCTTCATCCATTGGGTGAAGAGGTCGCGGTCGGCCGAGATTCTGTCCCATTCGAGATACGCTGCATTGTCGCGGCTGTAGTAGCCATGGGTATAGGATGGGTGCGCACCGCCGGGGACATGAACCACCGAGGCCACGGTCCAATGCGGCAGGACGCAGAGGTTCGGGTGCAGATCCCCGAAATCGTCCACGATCTCCTCCACGGTCACCACGGCGCGCTTGGCCGCGAGCACCGCCTCCTTCTGCACGCCGACGATGCCTTCGATGAGGATGTCCCCGCGCCGGCTCGCTTTCTGGGCGTGAACGAAGGACACGTCCGGCCGATGTGCAGGCACCGCAGCCAGTTCCTCGCCCGTGAAGGGGCAGATGATGCTCTTGATGGCCGGGTTGACCTCCTTGAGGCCGGCGCCGCGATAGCCTCGGAAGATGGCGCAGGGCAGGCCAGCGGCTCCCGCCTCGTAGGCATTGGCCATGGCCGCATGGCTGTGCTCCACCGTCTCGATGGCGCGGGGCCATGCGTTCTCGATGGCGTCGCGCATCCGCCGGAGCAGACCGACGCCGGGATTGCCGGCATAGGAGAAGATCACCGTCTTCGCGAGCCCCATGCCGATCATCTGGTCGTAGATGATGTCCGGGGTCATGCGGATCAGGGTCAGGTCCTTGATTCCTTGGCGGATGACCTCATGGGCGGCGGCGTGAGGGATGAGGTGGGTGAACCCCTCGAAGGCGACGGTGTCGCCATCGCGGAGGTTTTCGGCAACTGCCTCCCTGAGGCTTTGAAACTTGGCCATGATACGCTTTCGATAACGGTCAGATGTCGAAGAACACGGTTTCCTTCTCGCCCTGAAGACGAATGTCGAAGGTGTAGGTCGGCAGTCCGCCCTCCTCGGTCCGCGTGGCGATCAAGGTCGGCACACGAACCTTATGCTCGATACGCGCCAGAACCGGGCACTCCGCATTCGCCGCTTCCTCGTCGCCGAAATACATCCGGGTATGGAGACCCGTATTGATGCCGCGAGCGACGATCCAGAACGTGATGTGCGGTGCCATCGGGCGACCGTCGCGGAAGGGCACGCGTCCGGGCTTGATGGTTTCGAAGCGGTATTCACCCGTTGTGCCGTCCACCGCCTGGCGACCCCAGCCGGCGAAGTTCGGATCCGCCTGGCCGCGCCGCTCCTGCGGGCTGTTGTAAAGGCCGTTCGCATCGGCCTGCCAGATCTCGATGAGGGCATCCTTCAGCGGTGTTCCGCTGCCGTCGAAGACCCGGCCCTTGACGACGATGCGCTCCCCCTTCGTCTCGGGCCCGACCAGCACGAGGCCGAGATCCTCCTTCCAGACGCCCGTAATCTCGACCCAGTTCGGCGTGGTGCCGATATGGACGTAGGGTCCTGCCGTCTGCGAGGGCGATTCCTTCAGTTGACCGAGCTTCTGGACCATCAGTTCCCCTCCATCCGGTTTTCGAAAAGAGTCGAGCGCCGGCCCCGCAGGACGATGTCGAACTTGTACGCCAGCGCATCCATGTGGATGGTATTGTTCCGGTCGAGCGCTGCGATCAGCTGCTCGATAGCCGCCTTGTCGGGAATGGTCGACACGATGGGGCATTGCCAGATCATCGGGTCGCCCTCGAAATACATCTGCGTGATGAGCCGCTGGGCAAAGGCGTGGCCGAATACCGAGAAATGGATGTGGGCCGGCCGCCAATCGTTCACGCCGTTCGGCCACGGATAGGCGCCGGGCTTGATGGTCCGGAACGAGTATCGCCCTTCCTGATCCGTGATCACGCGTCCGCAGCCGCCAAAGTTCGGATCGAGGGCGGCGAGATAGGTCTCCTTCCTATGGCGATAGCGCCCGCCCGCATTGGCCTGCCAGAACTCGAGCAGCGCGCCCGGCACCGGGCGGGCATTCTCGTCCAGCACGCGGCCATAGACGATGATGCGCTGCCCGATGGGATCGCCGGTCCTCGCGTAGTTGCGGATGAGGTCGTTGTCGAGCGGCCCGAGCGCGCCATGCCCGAAGACGGGTCCTGTCATCTCCGAGACGGTGTTCTCGAGCGACAGAAGCGGATACTGCGGCGAACGCAGTACCGAGGTCTTGTACTGCGGCGTCAAGGCGGGCGGATGCCAGCCTCGGTCGCGCTGATAGAATGATCCCTGGTCCGACATGACATGCTCTCCCTCGAGCGGCGCTCTCATTGTCCCTGCTGCGGGGCCTGATCCATTTCCGCGAAGGTCTTCTTGACGATCTTGAAGGCGTGATTGGCCGCCGGCACGCCCGCATAGACGGCCACGTGAAGCAATGCCTCGCGGATATCCTCCTTCGTGGCGCCCGTGTTGCGGGTCGCCCGCACATGCATGGCCACCTCCTCGTCCTGACCCAGTGCCGCAAGCAGCGCGATGGTGACGATGGAGCGCTCGCGCTTCGTGAAGTCCGGTCGCGACCATACCGTTCCCCAGGCGCCTTCGGTGATGAATGCCTGGAAGTCCGCATCGAACTCCGTCATCTGCGCGGTGGCCCTGTCCACATGGGCGTCGCCGAGAACCGCGCGGCGTACAGCCATTCCGGCCTTGAAACGTTCGCTCTCAGACAAGACCAGCCTCCTTGAAATGGTTCTGGATCAGCGCCGTCAGTTGTGTGGGACGCTCGACGCACGGGATATGCCCTGCCCCTTGGATGACATGGAACGTGGCACCCGGAATGAGTTCAGCCGTTCCGCGCACCACGTCGGGGGGTGTCGAAAGGTCCTGATCGCCGGCAATGCAGAGCGTTGGAACGGCGATGCGTCCCGCATCCGGCGTCAGGTCCGCATCGCGGATCGCGGCGCAGGTTCCCGCGTATCCCTCGCGCGGGGTCCGCACGAGCATGTTGCGCCATCCGGAACACTCGTCGGCGCGTTCTTCGCGAAAGGCCGGCGTGAACCAGCGCGTCAGAACGCTTTCGACAATCGCCTCCAGGCCGTGCTTTTCAACCGTGCCGATCCGCTCGGCCCAGCTCTCGGCCGTGCCGATCTTCGCCGCGGTGCAGCAAAGCACCAGAGCCGTGACACGGGCAGGCTCGCGTACCGCTATGCGCTGTGCGATCATCCCGCCGACGGAAAGGCCGACGAGGGCGGCGCTCCCGATGCCGAGGTGATCGAGCAGCGCCAGAATGTCGTTTGCGTGGTCGTCGATGGAATAGGGCGCGGTCGGCGCGTCGGAGAGGCCGTGCCCGCGCTTGTCGTAGAGGACGACACGAACCCGGTCGAGGAAGGAGGGAACCACATCCTGCCAGATGCGGAAGTCGCTCCCCAGCGAGTTGCAGAAGACGAGGCTCGGCCCGTCGGGATTTCCCAGGACCTGATGGTGAAGGACGATGCCGTTGACGCGCATGAATGCCATCGAATTCCTCAATGAATTCCTCAATGCAGAGAGCCGACGCCGATATAGTGCTCGACAAGGTCCTCGTCGGCACGCAGTGCCGCGCTCGTGCCCTGCCAGACGATGCGGCCGCGTTCGAGGATCATGACGCTGTCCGCGAAATCGAGGGCGCTCTCGATGCGCTGCTCCACGAGGAGGATCGTCATGTCGCCGCCGGATGCGAGGCGGGCGAAGGCCGCCATCAGCTCGTCGCAGATCACCGGCGCCAGGCCTTCGAGAGGTTCGTCGAGAAGCAGGACCGCCGGGCGTCCGAGAATGGTGCGGGCCGTGGAGAGCATCTGCTGCTCGCCGCCGGACAATTGCCAACCAAGATTCCGCCGTCGCTCCTTCAGGCGTGGGAACATCTCATAGGCTTCCTCGATGGCAGCGCGCGGGCGGTTCTTCAAGCCCGCGAGCAGGTTCTCCTCCACCGTCAGAGAGCGGAAGATGTCGCGGGTTTGCGGGACAATCCCCATTCCCTTCATGGCGCGGTCGCAACTTTTCAGTCCCGCGACATCCTTGCCGTCCAGCAGGATTTCTCCGCCATGGCGTTTCGTCAGGCCCATGAGGCTCGACAGAAGCGTCGTCTTGCCCATGCCGTTTCGACCAAGAATCGACAGGCGCGCGCCGGCCGGCACGGAGAAGGAGATGTCCTCCAACACCAATGTCGGGCCGTAGCCCGCGCTCAAATGGCGGACTTCAAGCGACTCTGCGGGCATGGGCATAGTTTCCGAGATAGGCTTCGCGGACCTTTTCATTCGCGGCGACGTCCGAGGGCAATCCCTCGAAGATGATCTCGCCCGCCGCCAGGACGATGACGCGTTTGGCGAAGCGGAACACGAGATCCATGTCGTGTTCGATCATGAGCACGGCGAGGCTCGGAGGCAAATGCTCCAGGGCCTGTTCAATCCGCGGCGTTTCGCTCGACGGCACGCCCGCCGCCGGCTCGTCGAGAAGCAGCACCTTGGGCTTGAGCGCCAGGGCGATGGCAATCTCCAGGAGTCGCTGCTGGCCATAGGCGATCTCTCCGACCTTGCGCCGTGCCACATCCAGAAGTCCGAGCGTGCCGAGCACGGTTTCCACCTCCGCCAAGACGTCCGCATCGCCGCGGAAGCGGCCGAGAATACGGGATGCCCTGCCCTCCCGCTGGAGCACAGTGAGGGTCAGGTGTTCCTCGGGCGTCATGTCGGAGAACAGCCGCGTGACCTGGAACGTGCGCACGAGCCCCTTGCGGACCCGGCGGACGGCACCGAGGCGCGTCACATCCTCGCCGTTGAGGACGACGCGTCCCGCACTCGGGCGGAGCTGGCCCGTCACCAGGTTGACGAAGGTCGTCTTGCCTGCGCCGTTGGGACCGATCAGCGCAAGCCGGTCGCCGCCCGCCATGGCGAGATGGATGTTGCGGCTCACCGCTAGGCCGCCGAAGGATTTCGACAGGCCCTCGACGCGAAAGACCTCGCTCATGGCCCCACCCCCTTGCCGCGCCTCGCGGGCAGAACGCTGTCCACCAGGCCGCCGAGACCGCCCGGAGCCACGAGCACCACCGCGATCAGCAGGGCACCGACCATGGTCATCCAGTGGAAAGGGTTGAACGCGGAGACGATGTGCTCGAAACCCATGAAGATCACGGTGCCGATGAGGGCGCCATAGAGATTGCCAAGGCCGCCGAGCACCAGCATGACGAGCGAATTGGCGGAGAGCTCGAAGCTGACGCTGTCGAGACCGACCACCTGGGTCGAGATGGCGGCGAGTGCCCCGCCCATTCCCGCGACCGCGCCGGAGATGACGAACATCTTCAACAGCACGGGAAATACGAACGCTCCCATGGCCCGGATGCGCACGGGATCCTCCTTGATGCCACGGCAGAGCATTCCGAACGGAGATGCCACCACGAATTTCAGGGAGACGAAGACGACGAGCAGGAGTGCGAGGCCGAAGAGATAGGCGGTGCGACCCCAGAGATCGAACTCGAAGATGCCGAAAAGCGGCATCGGGCTGAAACCGGCGAGTCCGTCGCTGCCGCCCGTATAGGCGGACGCCTTGTTGGCCGCCTCATGGGCCAGTTGCACGATGGCAATGGAAAGGACAAGCTGCGCGAGGCCATGGGCCCGAAGCATGATCGTGCCCATGACGAGCCCGGCGGCGGCTCCCGCTGCGGCCCCGATGATGATCAGCGTCATCGGCTCCGTGACACCGCGCAGGCAGGCCATGCCGGCCGCATAGGCACCCGCGCCATAGAGCGCTGCCTGGCCGAGCGAAGCGACACCGCCATAGCCGACGATCAGGTCGAGTGACAGGGCGAGAAGCGCCACCGAGATCACGCGGGTGAGCAGCGCGAGATTGTCCGGGAACAACCAGTAGCCGGCGCCCCCCGCCACCACGATGACGAGCACGCCAATCGCATCGCGCAGCCATGGAGAGTGCGTCGTGGGAGCGCTTGCAACCTGTCGGGATCTGGCGACCGCCTGCACGCTACTGAGCCCTTCCGAGAAATCCGCGCGGAAAGACGCAGACGATGGCGATGACGGCGGCATAGAAGAAGAAGTTCCCGAAATCCGGCATGAGGTAACGTCCTGTCGTATCGATGGCGCCGAGCACGAGGCAGGCGATCAGCGCACCGGGAATGGAGCCCGCGCCGCCGACGGAGACCACGACCAGGAACGTCACCATATAGCGCAGTGCGTAGTAGGGTTCGATCGGCAGGAACTCCGCACCGACCACACCGCCGAAGGCGGCAAGGCCCATGGCGATGGCGAAGCTGATGGCGTAGACGACCTGTGTGCGCACCCCGAGCGCATCGGCCATGCCGGCATTGTCGACCGTCGCTCGCAGCTTGATGCCGAACGCGGTCTTCTCGATGAGGAACCAGAGCCCCGCTGCGACGACGACGCCGCAGGCCATCACGAAGAGCCGATGCGCGACGACGGTACGAAAGCCAAGATCGATGGGCTCTGAAAGGCTCGCCGGCAGCGGTATGGTCTTGAGGGTCGGGCCGAAGAAGAAGTTGGTGATGCCGATCACGCAGAAGGTGATGCCGATGGTCATCAGGACCTGTGTCAGCTGCGGGCTGCCGTAGATCTTGCGGTAGAGAAACCGCTCGAGCGGGATCGATATGGCGATCGTCCCCAGAATGGACAGCAGGATCGCGACCGCATAGCCGGTGCCGAGCTCCCGCTGCGCATAGGATGCGATGTAGCCCGCGATCATCGCGAAGGCGCCATGGGCGAGATTGACCACCCGCATCAGGCCCATCGTCAGGGACAGGCCGATGCAGATGATGAACAACGCCATGCCATAGGCAAAGGCGTCGATCGCGATGCTGAAAATGGTCTGCATGAAGACGTTCCGATCAGCGGTGGAAGTGAGCGGGCCGAAGGTGCAGCCCGCCGGGCTGCACCTTCGGCCCGCTCGATCAGTCCTTCCTACGGAGCCGCGAGTCCCGGATCCTTCTGGTTCGGGAAGGTCTGGATTTCCTTGTTGTAGAGATGGCCATTGGCGTCCTTGGCGACCTCGCGGAGATAAATGTTCTCCGTGATGTGGCGTGTCTCCGAATCGATGCTCACGGGGCCGCGCGGGCTGGTCCAGGCAAGTCCCTTGACCGCGTCGACGGCCTTCTTCGCATCCTGCTTGCCATCCGTCGCCTCGATCATCTTGTAGATGACGTGCATGCCGTCGAATGCGCCGACCGCAGGGAATGAGAGCTGCTCGGCCCCGCCCACAGCCTTCGTGGCCGCCTCGACGAAGCGCTTGTTCTCGGGGGAATCGTGGGAAACGGCATAGTGGAACGTCGTAAGCAGGCCGAGCGCGGCGTCCCCGAGCGCCGGCAGGTCGGATTCCTGCGTCAGATCGCCGGGGGCGAGGAACTTGATGCCGGCCTGCTTGAGCCCGGTCTCGTTATAGGCCTTGACGAAGCCCAGGGTCGTCGGCCCGGACGGCAGGAAGGCGAACACCGCATCGGCCTTCGAATCGCGCACACGCTGCATGATCGGGCTGAAGTCGTTCGTGTTCAGCGGCATTCTGACCGACTCGACCACCTGCCCGCCGGCTGCCTCGAAAGCCTTCTTGAAGGCGACTTCCGCATCGACGCCCGGACCGTAGTCACTCACCGCGGTGATGACTTTCTTGATACCGCGATCGATGGCGATCTTGCCCAGCGGAGTTGTCGTCTGAGCGGTTGTGAACGACGTGCGCACGACCAGGGGCGACTGAGTCATGATGGCGGAGGTGGCAGCGTTGAAGATGACAAGCGGCGTATTGGCCTGGGTGAGAAGCGGCGTGATCGCCATGGCATCAGGCGTGAAATAGACGCCGCCGAGATACTGCACCTTGTCCTTGACGATCAGCTCCTGCGCGAGAGCGCGCGACTGCTGCGGGTTCGCGGCGGGAAGGTCGCGATAGATCACTTCGACATCGTGGCCCTTCACCGATTTTCCATTGAGGGCCATGTAGGCCTCGACGCCGGCCTGGAAATTCTTGCCCTGCAGGGCGAACGGCCCCGAGAACGGGCCGATGATGCCCACCTTGACGGTATCCGCCGAGGCGGCGACCGTGCTGGCGAGCAGCGCGCCGAGGGCAGCGCCGAGAAGCTTCCGTCCAGACATTCCTTACACTCCTCCCAGGAGCCGCATCGGCCTCGTTGATCAGGACCCGCGGTCTCGCATTCGCCTATGGTCTCATAATTTGTGCGCATCGCGAACATTGAAAGCCATATCGAACATGAAGTACAACTTCCTCGACAGTGTCAAGGCTACCAAAGTCCATCGCATCGAGCGATTGCGGAGTTTGCATGCGAAAGATCGAAGCAGAGACCGGCGCGACGGAGGACCGCGACTTCGTTGCAAGCCTGGAGAAGGGGTTGGCCGTGATCGAGGCCTTCGATGCCCATCGACCGCGCCTGACTCTCACCGATGTGGCGAAACTGACAGGGATCACGCGCGCCGCCGCCCGCCGCTACCTGAAGACGTTGACGCGGCTCAACTACGCCGATTTCGACGGCCGCTATTTCAGCCTCAGTCCCCGCATCCTGCGCCTCGGCTATGCCTATCTCGCCTCCACGTCCCTCTCGGCACGAGTTCAGCCCTTCCTGGAGAAGATTTCCGAGCAGACCGGCGAATCCAGCTCGGCAGCGATCCTCGACGGGGACGATATCGTCTATATCGCGCGCTCGGCGACGCAGCGCATCATGTCGGTGAGCCTCGGCGTCGGGACGCGCCTCCCCGCCTATTGCACCTCGCTCGGCCGCGCGATCCTGGCCTACCAGCCGGACGATGTGCTGGACGCCTATTTCAGGCGCGTGCGGCTCGAGCCGCGTACGCCGAAGACCATTACGAAGAAGCAGGCGCTGCGCGCGGCGCTGGAAGCCGTCCGCAGCGAGGGATGCGCGATCATCAACGAGGAGCTCGAACTCGGGCTACGCTCGATCGCGGCGCCGCTCTTCCAGGCGAATGGAACGGTCCGAGTCGCACTGAACATCAGCACTCAGGCGGCCCGCGTACCGGCGGCGGACATGAAGGCTCGATTCCTGCCGCCGCTCCTGGAGGCGACCGAGACCCTCCGCCCGCTCCTCTAGACACAGAACGCGGTCATGGTCTTCCATCGATCGGGCGAGGATTCCCCCGCGCCCGAAACTTCTCTATGGAGAGGCACCTGCAATCTGGAAAGCGCGATGTCTGCCGAACAGTTCATTCTGACCCTGTCCTGTCCGAACCGCCCGGGCATCGTCGCGTCCGTGGCCACCCATCTCTTCAAAATCGGCGGCAACATTCTCGAAGCCCAGCAATACGATGATCTGCAGAGCAACCGCTTCTTCATGCGGGTCGTGTTCGACTTCATGCAGGAGCCGCAGCCGCTGGAGGTTCTGATCCGCGATTTTGCCCCCATCGCCTTGGTCCACGGGATGGATTTCTCCATCAGGAGTCGTAGCGACAAGCAGCGCGTCCTGCTCCTCGTCTCCAGGTTCGACCACTGCCTGGCCGATCTGCTTTATCGCTGGCGTACCGGAGAGTTGCCCATGGACATCGCCGCGATCGTGTCCAACCATCCGCGGGAGACTTTCGCCCATCACGATTTCTCGGGGATCGGCTTCCACTATCTGAAGGTCACCCGGGACACGAAGAAGGAACAGGAGGCTGCGCTATGGAACCTGGTGCAGTCGACCAAGGCCGACCTCGTCGTCCTCGCCCGCTACATGCAGGTCCTGTCGGACGATCTCGCGGCAAAGCTCTCAGGCCGCTGCATCAATATCCATCATTCCTTCCTCCCGGGCTTCAAGGGCGCCAAGCCCTACCATCAGGCGCATGAGCGTGGCGTGAAGCTTATCGGTGCGACGGCCCACTACGTCACGGCGGATCTCGACGAGGGGCCGATCATCGAGCAGGACGTGGAGCGGATCAGTCATCACGACACGCCGGATGACCTGATACGGAAGGGCCGCGACATCGAGCGCCGGGTCCTCGCCCGCGCCATCGCCTGGCACCTGGATGGACGCGTCCTCGTGAATGGATCGAAGACGATCGTCTTCAGGGACTGAGGACAGTGCCCGGGTCAGGCCGCCGCCCCGTCCTGGCGCTTCCGGATCTCGAGGGCAAGATCCGGCCGGTCCGTCGTGATCCGACGGATCGGTTGGCCCAACCAATAGGCCAGATCGTCCTCATCATTGGGAACCCAGGCACCGAGACGGTCCGCACCGACGGCGGAAAGGAACCGGTCCATGGTGTGGATCAAGAGAGCCTTCTCCACGGCGAGAATACAGCCGGGAATGGCGGTGAAGCGGGTGATAGCGCGTTCCAGACCGCCCATCATCTCCGCGGAGCGCCGGTCGAGGGAGGCGAGCACGCCGATTGTCTCATCCAGCCCCCTCACCCGCTCCAGTACGTCAGGCGCGAAGCAGGTCAGGATCGAGCGGTCCTGAAGCCCATGTCGTCGAATGACGTCCAGGATACGGGCCTCGACTCCTTCATAGGGATTGCCGACAGCATCGGTCTTGATCTCCATGTGAAGTTCAAGGTCGCTCCTGCCAAGGGTGTCCAGGACGTCGTCGAGGCTCGGGATGGTCTCGCGACTGTCCCGCAGGCCAATCGCCTTCAACTCCGCAAGGCTCTTTGCCCCGACGGGGCCGGAGCCGCGGGTCGTGCGCTCCAGGGTCGGGTCATGGATCACGACGAGCTTCCCGTCCCGCGTCTGGTGAATGTCGAACTCGACGCCCTCGACGCCAAGCCCCGCCAGATTGCGGAAGCCTTCGAGGCTGTTCTCGGGCCAGAGATTCCGGGCGCCGCGATGACCGATGATCATGACCATGGGATCGACCTTACTTGCTGCTGTCCACGAGGCCACGGACGAACCAGCGTTGCATGACGAGAATCACGAGCACCGGAGGCAGCATGGTCAGGAGCGCGCCGCTCATGGCGACGTTCCAGGCCGGCTCGGTGTCGGAACGGGGAATGAGGTTTTTGACGCCGATCACCGCAGTGGCCATCTCCTTGTCGGTCGTGAACAGGAGTGGCCAGAGATACTGGTTCCAGCCGTAGAGAAACAGGATGATCGAGAGCGCGATGATGTTGGAGCGCGACAAGGGCAGAAGGATCGTCCAGAAGAAGCGCATCGCGGTGGCGCCGTCGAGACGGGCGGCCTCCAGCAATTCCTCGGGAACGGTAAGGAAGAACTGGCGAAACAGGAAGGTCGCGGAAGCCGAGGCGATCAGCGGCAGGATCAGGCCCTGATAGGTATTCAGCATGTTCCATTCGAGGGCGATTTCGACACGGTAGCCCGTGATCCACTCCCAGAGAGCGGAGAGATCGAGGGCATCGACGATCCACTGGATCGGCAGGGCCGCATTCGCAACCGATTCATAGGTCGGCACGATGCGGACCTCGACGGGAAGCATCAGCGACGTAAAGATGAGCCAGAACGCGAGCATCCGGAAGCGGAAGCGGAAATAGGTGATGGCGAAGGCTGACAGAAGTGAAATCGCCACCTTGCCGACAGTGATGCCGATGGCGACGATGAAGGAGTTCACCAGCAGCCGGCCGAAATTCACCTTGCTCCAGGCTGTCGCCAGGTTTTCGAAGAAATGACCGCCGGGCAGCCAGGGCATCGGCACCTGCTGAACCTCCTGCATGGTCAGCGAGCCCGCAATGAATGCGAAATAGAGCGGCAGGCATACGAGCACGATGCCGCCGAGCAGGACCAGGTGGCAGATAGCCGTGAGAAGGGGGGAGCGTTCGACCATGTTCAGATGCTGTAGTTCACCTTGCGCTCGACATATTTGAACTGCAGGAGCGTGAGCAGCAGCGCAAAGGTCATGAGCAGCACGGATTGTGCCGCCGACGAGCCGAGATCGAGGTTGATGAAGCCGTCCTGATAGACCTTGTAGACCAGGATGTTGGTGGCTCCTGCGGGTCCGCCATGGGTGACGGCGTCGATGATCGCGAAGGTTTCGAAGAATCCATAGACGAAGTTCATCGTGGCCAGGAAGAACAGGGTCGGCCCAAGGAGCGGCAGCGCGATCTGGAAGAAGCGCTTGATCGGGCCGGCCCCATCGACGGCGGCGGCCTCCATGAGCGATTGCGGCACCGCGAGAAGACCCGCGACGAGGAAGATGTAATCATAGCAGATGTGCTTCCAGGATGCGGCCAGCACCACCAGGAGCATGGCGTCGTTGCCATTGCGGTTAGGATCCCAGGCGAAGCCCAGGGACTTGATGACGAAAGCGATGGGACCGACCGCCGGATTGAACAGGAACGCCCACATCACGCCGGCGATAACCGGCGCTATCGCGTAGGGCAGAAGGATCACGCCCTTGTAGGCGGACTGGAAGCGTACGACCCGGTCCGTAGCGAACGCGAGGATCAGCGCAACCACGATGGTCAGCACATTCTGCGACAGGGTAAACCAGATCGTGACCCAGACCGAGTTGCGATAGCTTTCGCTCTGGAGAAGCGCCGTGAAATTGTCGAGCCCGACGAAATGGACGGTTGCGCCGAACGGATCCGCGAGCAGGAACGCCTGCATCAGGGCGCGGATGGCGGGAATGAAAAAGAAAAACAGCAGAATCAGAAGCTGCGGCAGGAGCAGCAGGGTCGGCAGGCCCGCCGTCCCGAAATGCGCCTGCTTCAGGCCAGGCTCGTGAATGCGTGCAACCACGTCAAAGCTCCGCTCAACGGATGTGGAGGCGGCACGGAGAGGGAGGAATTCCCCGTGCCGCTCCGACCGGTCAGTACTTGCCTTTGTTGAGGCGTTCGTACTGGCGGAGGATCTCATTGCCCCGTTTCACGGCATCATCCATGGCCTGCTGGGCGTCCTTCTTGCCGGCGAACAGGGCCTCGACCTCCTCGCGCTGAGCGAACATGCTCTGCGTGAAGTTGCCGAAGTGGAAGCCGAGGGAGTTCTCCGTCGGCGTGCCGCGGTTGAGTTGCTGGATGGCGATCTCACGAGTCGGGCTTTCCTTGTAATAGCCCTGCGACTTGGCAAGCTCGTAGGCCTTGTTCGTCAGCGGTACATAGCCCGTAGCCTTGTGCCACCAGAGCTGCGTCTCCGGCTTTGCCAAATAGTCGAAGAAGGCGGCGATAGCCTTCTCCTCTTCAGGCTTGTGGCCCTTGATGACCCAGAGAGCGGCTCCGCCGATGGTGCTGTTCTTCGGCTGGCGGCCCTCTTCCCACGGCAGGAAGGTTGCGCTCCACGCAATCTTCGAGTTGCGCTCGATGCCGCTATGAGCCGCGGTTGAGGCGAAATAGGTGGCACAGGTGCCGGAGGTGAAAAGCTGTTCAGGGCTGAAACCCTGGCCGGCGATCTGCAGGACTCCGTCGTCGAGCCAGCGCTTCAGGCGCGCCACCTGCGGGACCACGAGGGTCTTGTTGTAGACGAACTCCGTATCGAGCCCTTCATAGCCGTTCGCCTTGGTGGCGTAGGGCTGGTCGTTGATGGCGCTGTAGTTCTCGATCAGGCTCCAATGATAGTCGGTTGCAAGAGCCGTGCCGCATTCGGCAGCGCCGGATTTCTTGATCGCGTAGATCTGCTTCTCGAACTCGCCCCATGTCTCGGCCGGCTTGTCGAAGCCCGCCTTCTTGAACTGGTCCTTGTTGTAGAAGAGGATCGGCGAGGACGAGTTGAAGGGCATCGCCGCAAGCTTGCCCTTGTAGGAGTAGAACCCGGCGACGGGCTTGATGAAGTCGTTCCAGTCGACCTTGTGGCCGGTCTTGTCCATCAGCTCCTGCACAGGAACGATGGCGTCCGACAGCAGCATGGTCATGAAGCCGCGCTCGTAGATCTGAACGATATGGGGCGGACGCTTGGCGCGGTAAGCGGCGATGGTGCTGTTGATCACCTCGTCGTAGTTGCCCTTGTTGACGGCAACGACCTTGTACTGCTCATTGGAGTCGTTGAATTTCTTGACGAGTTCGTCCACGCGCTCGCCATTGACGCCGTTCATGGCATGCCACCATTGCACCTCGACCGGCTGCGCCATTGCCGTTGCGCTCGACAGGCACAGAGCAAGGGCGCCCGCGGCGGCCTGAGCCTTGATAGAAAGATATGTCACCATAGATCCTCCCTATTGATTGTCGTTTCGTTGTGCTCAGGCAGATGCGCTGTGACGCGTCTCCGCTCCTGAACGCCGTCCCCAGAAGCCGTTCGCGGCAAAGAGAGCGGCGATTCCCTTGTCGAGCCATCCCAGATCGTCGAGAAGATCGAGAATGGTGTAGCGTCGGCGGATCAGGCGCGCGCGCCGGTAATCCGCTGCAAGCTTCGTCAGCGGCACTCCGAGATCGTGCGGATGCGCCGGCGCGCCCGCCAGACGAAGCCAGGATTCCATCCTGGCGGCAGGCACGCAGGAGGCGCGCAACTCCTCGCGCAGCGCCGGCCAGCTTTCCACGAGGATCGCGAGCCGCTCGCTGCGGCGGGCTGTCCCCTTCGCCTTGAGGGCCATCTCCTTCCGTGCGCTGTCCGCGAGATGCCCCTCCGGAAATCCGGCCACGATTTCAGCCTCCACCCGTTCGGGCGAAGAAGCGGCACCGATGGCATCCCTGATGGTACCGGCGGTGATGGGCTGATCCAGAAACCACTCATAGAGCGCGAGAAGCGCGACTGTGCCGATGCCCACGCACGCGCCGTGCGCGGCGGGCTCGCCCTGGAACGTGAGACGCTCCATCTCCCAGACATGGGAGATGAGATGCTCCGCGCCGCTCGCCGGACGTGAATTGCCATGCGCCTGCATGGCGAAACCCGCGACGAGAAGACCATTGACGAGATCGCCCGTGGCCGCCGGATCGCCGACCGCGATATCGCCGGGCCTGGAGAGCCATTCGCGGACATTGTCCTGCACCATTGCAAATGGCTCGGGACTGATGGGCTCCTCGCCAAGCGCGTCGGCAAGCCTCCAGTCGGCACCGGCGACGATCTTGCCGGCAAGGTCGCCATAGCCCCATCCCGCCATCCGCCCCGGAGCCTTGGCGACGATATCGAGATCGGCCACCACGGAGACGGGTGGGGCGCAGTCGAGTGTCCGCTTGAAACCGTCGTCGAGCAGCGCCGCGCCGGAGGCCGCATAACCGTCCATGGACGCGGCGGTCGCCACGCAGATGTAGGGCACGCCTGCCACCTCGGCCGCGTATTTCGTCAGGTCGTTGATGACGCCCGATCCGACCGAGACTGGAACGGCACCCCGCTCGCGAATCGTCGCAGCGATCTCGCGCGCCGTTTTTGCGTGGGGCTTCACGCGTGGTTTTTCTCCCAGGACGATCGGCTCGGCAACGGAGAAGCCCGCCTGTTCGAGCACGGACGCCGCATGGCGCCCTGCTACGTTCATTGTGTTGTCGTCGGCAATCACGATCAACGGCTTCCCACTGAAATCCCTGGCACTTTCGGGCAGCGCAGTCAGGGCGGATGGCGCCACGAAGACACTGCGGGTCACTGCAGCATTCCGTATCGCCCTGTCGAGCACTCGCGCCTGGTCGGCCATCGATCCCTCATGGAAATTACATTTGAATAGTTTGTATTACAATTGTATGACCATGGCAACGGCCCTGTTTCCGGCTCAGGGCCAGGCTCTCTTCGGCGAGCCGCCTTGTGGAGCGAGGGCACTTATGACAATGGCGGTCCGCAACAGCGTTTCTCGAAGGCTCCGGCCATGAACCATTCCGACGAGCAGATCGAAGCCCGGGTCGCCTGGCTCTATTTCATGGAGGGACTGACCCAGGCCGATATCGCCGAGAAGCTCGGCATGACCCGGTTGCGGGTCAACCGCATGCTGGTGGAAGCGCGCACCAGCGGCCTCGTCAGCATTACGCTCAATTCGCGTTTCGCGAGCTGCCTCGAACTCGAGCAGACTCTCGTCAGGGAGCTCGGGCTCAAGGCTGCGATCATCATTCCGACGCCGCAGGACCCGGACCTCATCCCCGTCCTTCTCGGGCAGGCGACGGGCGAATTTCTTTCGACCTATCTGGAAGAGAATACGGTGTCCGGCCTTGGAGTCGGATGGGGCGCAACCCTGCGGGAGACGATCCGCAACATGCGCGCAGGGCGCTATCCGGAGCTCTGCGTCAACTCAATGATGGGCGGCCTGACCCACGGGCTCGAGCTCAACACCTTCGAGACCGCGAGCGGCCTCGCCGACAGGCTCAAGGCGCAATGCCAGTATCTAGCCGCGCCGATCTATGCCGGCAGTCCCGAATCTCGGGACATCATCCTGGCACAGGACGTGTTTCGCGAGACCTTCGAGCGCATCGCCACCAACGACATCGCCGTGCTGAGCATCGGCGATCTGTCGGATCGTTCCCTCCTGGTGCGCTATGGCCTGCCGCGGGACGTCTCCACAAGCGAGTTGAGAGACAAGGGAGCGGTCGGCGACATCATGGGTCAGTTCTACGACGGCAATGGCCAGCCCATCGACCACCCGCTCAACCGCCGCGCCATCGCCCTGCCGCTCGATGGGCTCTCGCAGATTCCGACCGTCGTTCTGGCGTCGGGCGGGGCGAACAAGACGCTTGCCGTCGCTGGCGCTCTGCGGGCGAAGCGCGCCACGGTTCTCGTCTGCGACGAGGATACCGCGCGCGAGGCCTACGCCGAATTGTGCGGGGAGCGTGCAGCATGAGCGTGTTTCTCGGCATCGATATCGGCACGTCCGGGGTCAAGTCTGTCATCGTCGATGAAGACGATCGGGTCAGGGCGGAGGCAAGCGCGCCGCTGACGATCCAGCGTCCTCGGCCGCTCTGGTCGGAGCAGGCGCCCGACGCGTGGTGGCAAGCGGTCGCAAGAACGCTCGACGACCTCGCGGCGAGAGAGAAATCGGCCATGGAAGAGGTCGACGCCATTGGCCTGTCCGGCCAGATGCTCGGCGTCGCCCTGCTCGATTCCGACGGCGGCGCTCTGCGCCCTGCCCTGCTCTGGAACGACGGGCGTGCCGAGATGGAATGCACAGAATTGCGCGACATCGTTCCCGACTTCCCAGGCATCACCGGCAGCCAGCCCATGCCGGGCTTCTCGGCGCCGAAGCTTCGCTGGCTCGCAAAGCACGAACCGGACCTGCTCGGCGCCGCCCGCTGGATCCTCCTCCCGAAAGACTACGTGAGGCTGCAACTCACCGGCGATATCGTGTCGGATCTCGCAGACACATCGGCGACCCTTCTCGTCGACGCGAGCCGCGGCGCATACCACGAGCCGATCCTCGCAGCCTGCGGGGTCGATGCGTCCCAGTTGCCGCCGATCATTGCGAGCACCTCGATCGGCGGCACGCTCAAGCCAATCCTGGCAACCCGGTGGGGATTGAAGGCGAATGTACCCGTCGTGGGCGGCGCGGGCGACAACATGGCGGGCGCGGTCGGCGCGGGTGTCGTGGCATCGGGCCAGGCTTTCATCAGCCTGGGCACCTCCGGCGTGTATTTCGTCGCGAACGACGCATTCCTTCCTGCTTACGATCGCGGCATGCACACCCATCGCCACGCGATTCCGGACTTGTATGCCCAGCACGGTGTCATCCTCAGCGCCACAGCGGCCCTCTCCTGGATCGCGGAGGTCACGGGCGGCGAGGATGTCGGCACGCTCGTGCGCTCCATCGAGGCCGATCCACTGCCCCCCGGAGAGACACCGGTCTTTACGCCCTATCTCGCGGGGGAGCGTACGCCTCACAACAACCCGAACCTGACCGCCTCGTTTACGGGCATGACCTTCGCAACCACGCGCCGGCACCTCGTTCAGGCGGTGATGGAAGGCGTCGCCCTGGCCTTGGGTGACTGCCACGAGGCCCTTCTGTCGAGCGGGGTCGCCATCGATCGGGTCGCGCTCGTCGGAGGAGGATCGCGCAGCCCGTTCTGGGCCTCGCTGATCGCCAGCGCCATCGACCGGCCGCTGAGCGCTCCCTTGAGCGCCGCGTTCGGCCCTGCGCTCGGCGCGGCACGGCTGGCGCGCAGGGCCCTCGGCGGCGACCTGATCGCCGGAAAGGGATGCGAGGTCGCCTACACGGCCCCACCACGCGCCGATCTGGCCGAAGGCTTGCACCGCAAGAAGGATGCCTACCGGCGGGCAGGCGCCTAGGGCGCCGCGGAAATCTACAGAAGATTGCGAACGGCGCCCCAGACACTCCGGTCGGGAATCACCTCGTCGGGATACACGCCCCACAATCGTGTCTGTCTGACATAGCCGCCGACGTCGCGCCCAGGCAGGCGGATGGAGCACCAGGTGAGGTCGCACCATTGCACGCCAACGAGCACGCGGGGCTGCAGGCGCGCGACAACGGCCGCGTGCACGTTTCTCGTCGAACGCAATTCGACAGGCTCCTTGCTCCAGGGGTCGACCAGGGCGGAGCGCCGCAGCGACAGGAGAGCCGCGCTGATCCAGCCCTCGCCGCCGTCGCTGGTGCGGACGCGCCGCCAATTGCCGAAAGTGGCAAGAACTTCGACAGGAAGTCCGCGCTTACGATACACCCAGCGGATCGGATAGGACCGGCCCGGGCCGACGCGGACATTGCTCACGGGCCGCTTCAGGGACGCGAAATAGGGAATTTCCACGGCGCGCCGGTGATCCGGGGCGGATCGGGCCGCCACCGGAGCCAGAAGGACGGCAAGGACCGCGCCGAGACCGGACAGTCCGAGACCCGAAAGCCTTGCGAAGCGATGCGGCATGGACCTTCCCTCGCCCGCTATCGGCACGCGCGTACCGCTTTTTTCATCGCCGCCGAGACTCCCTTGAGCGAGAAGCTGTAGGCCGTCCTGTTCCCGCGCCGGGACATGGCTTCAACGGTCAGGTTTCGTCCTTTTCGCAGCGCCGCCATGAATTCCCCCTCGCGCTCCTCGCGGCGGAGCCAGGCGTAGTGCCCGCGAGGAAGCATGACGAATGCGGCGCCATCCACGGACACCCGGATGGCCTCGGGGGCGAATTCGTAGCCCGCACGGAGGCTGGCCTCCGTCTCGGATGCTCCCTGCCTGCGGTGCCGAACAGCAATGCTTACACGACCGTGATCGAGATTCTCAGGTTTCAGCGTCTCCGCTTCTGCATAGATATAACAAACCTTGGTCTTGCCTTCGTATGAGGTCCAGGCGCTCCAGCTCTGAAACGTCCCGAGCGGCTTGATATCCTGCGCGAAAACGTTGGAACAGGTCATGACGACTAGCGCCAATGCTGGAGCGAAGGATCGTTTCATCCAGAAAATACTCACTTTTCGTTCTTCGAGAATGCGCGAACCTTTTCAGCCGGAGCTTACCGAACAGTTAAGAAGGCGGCATTCTTCCCCGCCCCGGCGGCGTCCGAAGGGTGCGGCCGATCGCTGCTGTGTCCCATTGCAGTGCCTGAAAGTCACCACACTCGGCCACTAGCCCTCGGACAAAGGAGAATGTGATGACATCTGGACTGACCGACCTCGCTCCGATGGCAGCGGCGCTCTTCCTGGGTCTGTGCCTGCTCTGGCTGGCCTGGCGTGCCTTGCGCCGCCTCGTGGCGGCACCGCGCTCGGAGCGCCAGGAACCAGCCTTCCAGGATTCCCCGGAGCCGGTTTCCACCCGCCGCGAGCCTGCTCTCAATCCTGTCCACCCCGCCCCGCATCCCAACGTGCCCGACGCCGCCGACATCCTGGCGCTCAAGGCCAGCATCGATGCACTCACCAAACAGATCGCCTCCCTCGAGCGTCGCCTGACTCCGGCGAATTCGAACGTGGCACCGGGCGATCGTCCCGCGCCCAAGCCGGTTCCGCTCGATGTCCTTGCCAGCGTCCCGCTCGTTGTGCCGGACCGACGGGGCTGATCCCGCCCCAGCGGGAGGAGTGCGGGTGCCCGGATGGTTCTTCCCGGTCCGGGCTTGCTGAAACGCGGCCGCGGTCGTAAACCGCGTGCCCCGCAGAGGGCGTGAGAATCGGCTGGGCGCCAGGCGCCGTGCATTCTGCGCCAAAGGAAAAGGTGGCTCATGAGGCCGCTCGACAAGACGCAGACCGCACGCTTTCCCGGCACATCGGATGCCGTGATCGCGGTTTCGCAACTCAGCAAGATCTATGCTTCGGGCTTCCAGGCCCTGCGGAACGTGGATCTCGACATCCGCCGCCGGGAGATCTTCGCCCTGCTCGGCCCCAACGGCGCCGGCAAGACGACCCTGATCGGCACGATCTGCGGCATCGTCAGCCCCAGTGCCGGCCGCATCACGGTCGACGGTCACGACATCGTCCGCGATTATCGCGCGGCCCGCACGAAGATCGGCCTTGTCCCGCAGGAACTCTCCACGGATGCCTTCGAAAGCGTGTGGGACACGGTGAAATTCAGCCGCGGGCTTTTCGGTAAACCTCCGAATCCTGCCTATATCGAGAAGATTCTCAGGGATCTCTCCCTGTGGGAGAAGCGCGACACCAAGATCCGCGCGCTCTCGGGCGGCATGAAACGCCGTGTGATGATCGCCAAGGCCCTGTCGCACGAGCCGGAGATCCTGTTCCTCGACGAGCCGACCGCGGGCGTCGACGTGGAATTGCGGCGCGATATGTGGGAAATGGTCCGCCGCCTGCGTGAGAACGGCGTCACCATCATCCTGACCACGCACTACATCGAGGAGGCCGAGGAAATGGCCGATCGGGTCGGCGTGATCAGCAAGGGCGAGATCATCCTTGTCGAGGACAAGGCGGCGCTGATGCACAAGCTCGGCAAGAGGCAGCTCACCCTGCATCTGCAGGCACCGCTTCAGGCGCTTCCGCCCGATCTGAGAGACGGCCGGCTCGAATTGTCCGCCGACGGCTCGGAGCTGACCTATACCTTCGATGCACAGAGCGAACAGACGGGAATCGCCGACCTGCTCCGACGCCTCACGGACCACGGGATCGATTTCAAGGATCTGAACACGAAGCAGAGCTCGCTCGAGGAAATCTTCGTCAGCCTGGTAGGAGCGCGCTCATGAACATTCACGCGATCAAGGCGATCTACCTTTTCGAAATGGCGCGCATGTGGCGCACCCTGCTGCAGAGTCTTGCGTCCCCGGTGATTTCGACATCGCTCTATTTCATCGTCTTCGGCTCCGCCATCGGCGGACACATGGCGCAGATCGACGGCGTCAGCTACGGTGCCTTCATCGTGCCCGGCCTGATCATGCTCTCGATCCTGACGATGAGCATCTCGAACGCATCGTTCGGCATCTACATGCCGAAATTCACCGGCACCATCTACGAAGTTCTCTCCGCTCCGATCTCCGCGCTCGAGATCGTCATCGGCTATGTCGGCGCGGCGGCCACGAAGTCGATCATCCTCGGTCTTATCATCCTCGTGACTGCACGGGTGTTCGTGTCCTTCTCGGTCGTGCATCCGTTCTGGATGATCGCCTTCCTGGTCCTGACTTCGGTGACGTTCAGCCTGTTCGGCTTCATCATCGGGATTTGGGCGGACGGATTCGAAAAGCTGCAGCTCGTGCCGATGATGATCATCACACCACTCACCTTTCTCGGCGGCAGCTTCTATTCCATCAACATGCTCCCGCCCTTCTGGCAGAAGGTGACCTTGTTCAACCCGGTCGTCTATCTCGTCAGCGGCTTCCGCTGGAGCTTCTACAACGTCTCCGACGTCGCCGTCGGCATAAGCCTCGGCATGACCGTTGTCTTCATGGCGCTATGTCTGATCGTGATCGGGGTCATGTTCCGGACGGGATATCGGATGAAGGCGTGACACCAAGAGATTATGCCGGCTCCGAATCCGGCTCCTGATAACGCTCGAAGGTCATATCGTGGCGACGAGCCGGGATGGCCCTGCTTGTCGCGTCTCACTTCACCTTGGATCGAGGCTTCGCCTTTTCCGGACAGGCGAAGACGAACTCGGAATGGAGCGGGGTGAGCCGCTCGCCAGCGACGACCCGGCAGGTGGGACGGTTGGCGGCGAGGTATTCCCGCGCCCCCTCTTCGAAGGATACGCCGGTCGTCGAACTGACACTCCGGGCGCCTCTCATGCCCTCACAGATTGGCTGCACGATGTTGCCGGCGTATGGGGTCACGAGCAGTCTCGAGCCGTCCGGATGGAGTGCCACCAGATAGGCGCTGCACCTTGCCTTGATCGCGACGCCGCTTCCCGGTGCATAGCTCCACAGGGACCCGCTGGCCGTAGAGCAGGCCGAGAGACCCAGGGCCAGGGCGATCGCCAAGCCGGTTTTGTCGGGCCGATAGGACATGGGCCTCATGCGTTTCGAGACAAGGCAAAATTCCTGCTACGGACGATTTATTCCCCAATGCTGGCCAAAAGATGGGCGTTCGAGGGGCCGGCGCGTGAGACCTGCCGACTCCCGGATTCGTGCGGCGGCTGATGGTGCAGAGCCTCCGCGACGAGCCGTAGTTCTCTCCCTGCCCGTTCAACAGAGTGGCGACCCTTGCAATCGAGGATGCGGCCGCGCTCCATCAAGCTTCGGCGCGGCAGCTCCACGACGGCCTAGAGCAGCACCTCACCCCGGAACATGGGCGCGCAGCTGCCTCCGACGCGGGAGCGGAAGCCATCCTCTGCGCGCCGCGACGTCACCTTCAGCAGGCTTGGTCGACCCATCTCGACGCCCTGCGTAATGGTGAAGGCCGCCTCGGCTCCGCCGTCGAGCGAGAGCAGCAACGCGCCGAGCGTGGCGCTGGCGCTGCCTGTGGCCGGGTCCTCCCAGGTGCCGGCGAGAGGTGCGAACATCCGTGCCCGGATGGTCTGGCCGTCGCGGGCATAGAGGAACAGCGACAAGCGCCCGGCCAGCTCGGAATGCTGTCGCACGAGCTTGCGGAACACGGTGAGATCGGGAGTGGCCTCCGCCAGAGCCTCGGCTGCGACCTGCGTCAACACGAAGTTGACCCCGACCGAGGCAGGCACCGGCTTGTGGGCCGTCGTGACGATATCCTTGACCGAAAGCCCCGCGCAGGCGGCGATCTCGTCGACAGGCAGCACCGTACCGAGAGACAAGGCCTGCGGCGCCGCGATTTCGGCCCCTGTCACCTCTCCGGTCGCATCGCGCTCCACAGCGATCTCGACGAGGCCGGCCTTCTGCTCGAAGCGCAGCACGCCGTCGCGGTCGCGGCCATGGCGCGCCAGCACGCAAGCCGTTCCGACATTGGGATGGCCAGCGAACGGCATCTCGGCCTTACGATGGAAGATGCGCACGCGCGCATCATTGGCCGGATCGTCGGCTGGCAGGACGAAGGTCGTCTCGCTGTAGTTCATTTCCGCCGCCAGTGCCTGCATCTGCGCGTCGGAAAGCCCGCGCGCATCGGTGAAGACAGCGAGCGGATTGCCACCGAAGGGGCGGTCAGTGAAGACGTCGACTGTTTCGTACGGAAAGCGCGGCATGGCGGACTCCGAAGGCGGGTCAGGCTCAGCCGTTCCTACCAGCGACACCGGCGCAAAGCCAATGAAGCGATGGAATGCGATCCATCACTCTTGGTAATTATGGTCCGTACTTGCGTCCGGACGCTTCTACTTTTTCGGTCGTCGAGGCGCGGGTCGGGCTTGCCGGTCAGGGCCGTCAGATCCCGGCGAAGACCGCCGCTGTTGGCACAAAGCGGACCACGCGCTTCACCAGGGCTGCGTCCTTTCGGTGGCCACGGGTGGCGATCGTCCGGGCCCGGACGGCCTTTGGTTCGTCAGCAGCCCCGATCTTGGTGGGCAGCTTTGCGACGCCTCTCACTTCAAGGCATGTGAAGTCATCAGGACGCGGCGGGCAAACTGCCAGAACCGGTTCCGCTTGGTCAGACAGTCGGCCAACCGGCTGCCCCGTGCTGGGCGCTTTGCCGGACAGATCTGCGCCACGCGAGCGGGAAACGGCCTCCGGAGGCTAGAAAGTCTTTCAGGGTAAGGACATTCAAGGAATTGTGGTGGCGGAGACGGAGGGATTCGAACCCTCGATACCCTTTTGGGGTATGCTCATTTAGCAAACGAGTGCCTTCAGCCTCTCGGCCACGTCTCCATCGACAGGGAGTGGAATCTCGTTCCAGTCCGCCCCACCGGCGGCGCATATGGCGCGATAATGCCCCCCTCGTCAAGGTCGGTCGGACAGAACAATTCGGTTTGACGAGCCTCGGCGGGATAGGATCCTGAACCTGCCGCGGCTCGCGCCCACCCCTGCGTCAACTTGTGCGGAGTTGCACGTCCGGCCCAGCCCGATCCCCCTAGTCTCCTGGCAACGGCACGAGAGAGGCTTCCCGCGTGGATTCGGACCAGGACATTCAGGAGCATGCGGCACCGTCACGCGTCGGGGCTTTGTCCGATATCAGGGAGCAATTTCTCGAAGAGACGCCGCGGACGCTGCCGGGGCGGTTTGCCATAGCCGCCTTGCTGATGCTGGCGGGCCTGTGGATCGGTCTGTTCTCCTGGCTGGGATCCTATGCCTTCGAGCTGTCGGAGAAGTGGACCAGCGAGGAGCCGGGACGGCCACCGTCTCTCTTCGGGAAAAAGTGATCCGGCATGGGAGAGAAGGGTCTAGTCGCCCCTTGACGCAGGCCCCTTCAAGGCGTTGAGCCGGCGCTTCTCGTAGTGCTTGGCAAGGCGCAGGTGCCGGGAGATGGCGTAGTTCATCGCCGTCAGGAAGCCGTAGGTTCCCCGCAGGGCGTGGCGACGGCCGATATAAGCCTTGAGGAATGCCGCCGGCAGCTCGAAGAACACCCGCCAGGTCGGAATCGAGACACCGCGGATTTCCAGATCGACCGCTTGCTGGTCCGAATAGCGGTTGAGCTTGGCCAATTGATCGCCGAGGGACCGCACCGACCAGTGATGAATGATCGCCTTGAGCCTTCCGACCTTGGTGCCAGGCATGAGATCGACCCGGTCATGCACCAGCGAGGGGGAATAGCGCCCCCAGTCCTTGCGGTAGAGACGCACGGGGAAAAGGGTGTACGCGAAGGGATGCGGCGCCGCCTCGCCCGGAAAAATCTCGGCAATTCCGATCCGGTAAGCCTGGCGGGGCGGCTCGCCATTGGCGAAGAGAGCCCTTATCTCGGCCGCCAGCTTCGGCGGCACGACCTCGTCCGCGTCGACATTCAGGAGCCAATCGTAGCGGCACTGATCCTCGGCGAAGCGCTTCTGAGGGCCATAGCCCGGCCAGGGGTTGAAGATGACCCGCGCCCCGAGTTCCTCCGCCACCGCCTGCGTGCCGTCCGTGGAACCGGAATCGACGACGATCAGATCGTCCGTCAGGTCGCGGACGGCCCGGATGGTGTCGCCGATGCGGTCGGCTTCGTTCTTGGCGATGATGAAAACGGAAACAGGAAGCATGGTGACAGGAGCCGAATGATCGGGCTGCCTAGCCGCAGGCGGCGTGTCTTGCAAGGGTTTTGCTCCGGCCGAGCGTCGATCCGCCCTGCCTGAGCCTCTCAGACCGCCAGGGGAAGGCCTTCGTGCTCCATGGCCTTGCGCACCCGAGGCCGGTTCGCAACCCGCTTCATATAGGCCACAAGGTGCGGGTAGGCCCCAAGGTCGATCTTATGGAAATGCGACCAGTTCAGGATCGTGAAGCCATAGGCATCCGCGACCGTGAACGCATCGCCCATCAGGTAGGATCGTCCCTCCAGGGTCTGGTCGAGGAGCGCGAACCGCCGGTGCAGGATTTCGACGGCTGCCTTCCTGGACGCATCCGAGACCGGTCTCCACAATGGGCCGAACCCCTTGTGAAGTTCGCTGGCAATGAAGGCGAGCCATTCCTGGACCCGGAGCCGCTCGGGAGAACCGCACCGCGGGAGAAGGCCCGAATCCGGCACTTGATCGGCAATGAATTGGACCACCACCGCTGCCTCGGTGAGCAGCTCGCCATTATCGAGCATCAGGGCCGGAACGTACCCTTTCGGGTTGACGCTGAGGAAATCCCGCCCGGAACCAGTCGTTTTCGTCGTCAGGTTCACCTTGTCCAGTTCAAGGTCGAGACCGGCTTCCGAAGCAACGATATGAGGAGCCAGCGAGCAAGCTCCCGGCGAATAATAGAGCTTCATGGCAATCTCCGACTCGGGACCAGGTCTTCAACGCACGGCGAGTTCGGCGGAAGCTAATATGACAATTGCAACGTAGCAATATTCTCTTCTATGCGCGATGCAATGAATCCTTGCAATCTTGCAAAAATTCACAGGAGTTCCTCTGCGGAGAGAGGAAGGCCCGCGCTGTCGGCCGTCTGTGCACTGTGCCGGACCCGCAGCTCGGCGAGCAGCGGAAAGTGATCGGACGCCACGCGGGTGAGCTCATTGCGCACCGGCGCCGCCGCAATGGTGTCGACGGATTTCGTCGTGAAGACATGGTCCAGCCGCAGCACGGGGGCGCGGGTGTGGAAGGTCGGCTGCGGATCCCCGGTGGGGTTCGACAGCTGCGCGTCCCTGAGGCAGCCGGCCATGAGGCGATAGGAACGGGAATAGGGTGGAGCATTGAAATCTCCGAGCAGCACCGCCGATTCGGCGCGGTCCGGATGGCCCATCCACTCCTCTCCCAGGAGCGCCGCCGCCTGCGCCCGCCTTTCCCGCGAACGGAGCGAGAGATGGGCATTGATCACATGCAGCCCGTGGCCATCCACATCCACGGATACCCAGAGCGCACTGCGCTTCTCGAAAGATTGTCCGCTAGAAAGGCTCGGCAGGCGGCCAGACTTGACGATCGCCGATGGATGCCGGGTCAGGACGGCGATGCCGTATTGATCACCCAGGATCCGAATCGTCGGCTGGAAATGCAGATCCATCCCCAGCAGCTTCGCGACCATTTCCGCCTGGTCGGGATGACCCTTGTGAATCCGTCCGGCGCGGACTTCCTGGAGAGCAACGATGTCGGCCTCGCAGGAGGCGATGACCTCGGCGATGCGACCCGGTGAGATCTGCCGGTCCGTTCCGAGCCAGCGGTGAACGTTGTAGGTGAGAATACGGACATTCCGCCCCGGCTTATCCACGTGCTTCAAAGCTCAGTCTCGATCATCTGGGGACTTGCGGCTCACGGTGTCCGCGCATGAAAGGTTTCCGTCCGGCTATTGAGCAAACATGTCGGATCAATGACCGGAGAGAGGTCAAGGTTCCCGTTGCAACTGCCACTATGGCAAGGCTTGCGGCCGGATGCGCCCCCAACGATAGGCTAGGATACACAAGGTTTCATCCCCACTGGCATCCGCATCGCGGCATCCGGTGAAATCATCCTTGACCTTCCCATGATGGGAAGGATCATAAGACCGGCCTGGAACGTTCACCCGAGAGGTTCGCCATGGCCAATGCTTCGCCCTCAGATGTCACGATCGATATACCCGTCGAGGGAATGTCTTGCGCGTCCTGCGTGGGCCGGGTCGAGAAGGCGCTGCGCGCGGTCGAGGGCGTCACCTCCGCCAGCGTTAACCTGGCGACGGAGCGGGCGCGGGTTTCCTTCGTGCCCTCCCGCGCCGATCCGGAGGCGGCGGCGGACGCAATCCGGAGGGCCGGCTACGAAGCTCGGACCGGCAAGGTCGAACTGGCGATCGAGGGTATGACCTGCGCCTCATGTGTGGGGCGCGTCGAGAAAGCCCTCACGCGTGTCCCCGGTGTCCTCGCCGCCCACGTCAATCTCGCGACGGGCCGCGCCTCCATACATTATCTCGGCGGGGCCGATACGACTGCCCGTCTCATTTCGGCGGTGGCCGATGCAGGATACGAGGCACGCCTCTCCGATCCGACCGGACAGGATGCCGAACGGGAGGCCGCCGCCCGCGAGGAGGAGCGCGTTGCGCTTTACCGGTCGCTCATCGTTGCTGCCATGCTGACATTTCCGGTATTCGCGATCGAGATGGGTTCGCATTTCATCCCCGGCGTTCACGACTGGGTCCTGCAGACCCTCGGGCACCGCGAGACGTGGTATCTCGAATTCGTCCTGACGACGCTGGTTCTCTTCGGACCGGGCCTGCGCTTTTTCAGGAAGGGGGTCCCGGCCCTGCTGCGGGGCGCGCCGGACATGAATTCCCTCGTCGTGCTCGGCACCAGCGCAGCCTATGGATATTCGGTCGTGGCAACCTTTCTGCCCGGGGTTCTCCCGGCAGGCACGCGGAATGTCTATTACGAAGCCGCGGCCGTGATCGTGGCGCTGATCCTGCTCGGGCGTTATCTCGAGGCCCGCGCGAAGGGGCGCACATCGGAAGCGATCAAGAGGCTCATGGGGCTGCAGGCCAAGACGGCCCGGGTGCAGCGTGACGGGACGATGCATGAAATCCCGCTCGACCAGGTGCAGGTGGGCGACACCGTCCAGGTCCGCCCGGGAGAGAAGGTCCCGGTCGACGGCGATGTGATCGAAGGGTCGTCCTTCGTGGATGAATCGATGATCACGGGCGAACCCGTTCCGGTGCAGAAATCCGAAGGTGACGCCGTCGTCGGCGGGACCATCAACAAGACCGGCAGCTTCACCTTCGCCGCGACGAAGGTCGGCGCGGACACGGTGCTGGCCCAGATCGTCAGGATGGTGGAGGAGGCCCAGGGCTCCAAGCTGCCGATCCAGGCCATGGTGGACAGGGTCACCGGGTGGTTCGTGCCGGCGGTCATGGCCGCAGCCGCCCTCACCTTCCTGGCCTGGCTCTGGCTTGGCCCCGAGCCGGCCCTGTCCTTCGCGCTCGTCAATGCGGTCGCCGTGCTGATCATCGCCTGCCCGTGCGCCATGGGGCTCGCCACACCGACCTCGATCATGGTCGGGACCGGCCGAGCCGCCGAGCTCGGAATCCTCTTCCGCCAGGGCGAGGCCCTCCAGAGCCTGAAGGACATCGGCATCGTCGCTTTCGACAAGACCGGAACACTGACGCTCGGAAAGCCGACGCTGACGGATTTCACCGTGGAGGCCGGATTCTCGGAATCCGATATCCTGAGGCTGGTCGCGTCCGTCGAGAGCCGCTCGGAGCATCCCATCGGGGAAGCCATCGTCGAAGCGGCCGCGGTCCGTGGCCTGAACCTGTCGGTTCCGGACCGCTTCGAGGCGGTCACCGGGTACGGGGTCTCCGCCCAAGTCGACGGCCGCCGGGTCGAGATCGGCGCCGACCGCTTCATGAACAGGCTCGGCCTGAATGTCGCCGTCTTCGCGCCGACTGCTTCCCGCCTCGGCATGGAAGGCAAGAGTCCCCTCTATGCTGCCGTGGACGGCAAACTCGCGGCCGTGATCGCCGTTGCGGACCCGGTCAAGACGTCGGCCAGAGATGCTGTCGCCGCCTTGCACGCGCTGAACCTGAAGGTAGCCATGGTCACCGGCGACAACCGGCGGACGGCGGAAGCCATCGCCGGTCAGGTTGGGATCGACGAGGTTGTCGCCGAGGTTCTGCCTGATGCGAAGGTCGACGCGGTCCGACGTCTTCGGGCGCACCATGGCAGAATCGCATTCGTCGGAGACGGCATCAACGACGCCCCCGCGCTCGCCGAAGCCGATATCGGGCTCGCCATCGGCACCGGCACGGATATCGCCATCGAGAGTGCCGATGTGGTGCTGATGTCGGATGACCTGCGTGGCGTCGTCAAGGCCATCGATCTGTCGCGGGCCACCATCCGCAACATCAGGCAGAACCTGTTCTGGGCCTTCGCCTACAATGTCGTTCTCATTCCGATCGCCGCAGGGATTCTCTATCCGTTGGAGGGCGTGCTTCTGTCGCCGATGATCGCGGCAGGCGCAATGGCGCTGTCGAGTGTCTTCGTCGTCGGCAATGCACTGCGCCTGCGCCGCTTTCATCCTCGGATCCCGGGCGGCGCCCGTTCAATAGAGCCTCATCGCATCGCCGGAGAAACCGCATGAATATCGGGCAGGCAGCGGACCGCTCGGGCGTCTCCGCAAAAATGATCCGCTACTACGAATCCATCGGACTCATCCCGAAGACCATACGCACGGAAGCGGGCTATCGCGTCTACTCCGACGCCGATGTTCATACGCTCCGCTTCATCCGCCGCGCGCGGGACCTCGGCTTCTCGGTGGAACAGATCGGAGAACTCGTCTCCCTCTGGCAGGATCGCAGCCGCGCCAGCACCGACGTGAAGGCTATCGCGCTCGGGCACATCCAGGCTCTCGAGCGCAAGATCGAGGAACTGCGCGTCATGACCGATACGCTGAAGCATCTGGCGACGAGTTGCCATGGAGACCAACGGCCGGATTGCCCCATTCTCGAGGAACTGGCCGGAGAGGACGATCTTCACAATTGCGCGACATCCGGATCCCTGTTCGGGCGCTCCCCGGGGCCCAGCCGCATCGGACCGAAGTCCGGTCGCACCGACAGACGCTAGCCTGGTCCCACCCCAACCCATTGAGACTTCACAGAAACGGGACCTTGTCGGGCGCAGGGGTGTGGCCCTCGGACCACAGCCGGGCTCCGCCTCATTGCGGCCTTGAATGATCCACTTTCCGGCCACGTCCGGGTTTTGAACCTTTTATTCAACGCTTGTGCCCTATTTCCGGACATCGAGCGATGTTCTCAAAACCAAGAAACGACGAGTCCCCCCTGATGTTTGTTGTCGACCTGATCCCGGTCCGGGTCCTCCGGACAATGCTTCTTCGTGTTGGAATCCTCATCCTGCCGCTGGTGATGGCCGGATGCGTATCCACTCAGCAACCCCCGCAGCCGGTTGCCCGCGCCATCGATCCCACCTATGCCGCCATGTATGGGCCCAGACCGGACGAGCGCTTCCCCCTCCCCGCGACGGACATCTCCGAGGTCGATCCGAGCTACCTGAGGCGCGAGGTTGCCTACAACGGTCCGGAGCGGCCCGGGACCATCGTCGTGGATACTGACGACCGCTACCTCTATCTGGTCAGGGAAAACGGGCGCGCCCTGCGCTACGGCATCGGGGTGGGTGCGGAAGGTCGTGCCTGGAGCGGCCGTGCCCAGGTGGGCCGCAAGGCCGCCTGGCCGCGCTGGACACCCACGGCCGACATGATCAGGCGCGAGCCCAAGCGGAACGGACCCTGGGCGGGCGGCATGCCTGCCGGCCTCGGCAATCCTCTCGGCCCGCGTGCGCTCTATCTCTACCGGAATGGCCAGGACACCCTGTACCGGATCCATGGCACATCCGAGCCATGGTCGATCGGGCAATCGGTTTCCAGCGGATGCATCCGCATGTTCAACCAGGATGTGATCGACCTCTTCAGCCGGGTCCCGGTAGGCACGCCCGTCGTGGTGCTCAACAGGGGACGGCCGTCCGAGCCCTCGGACGGGATCCGCGTCTCTGAAGGCGACCCGGCGACGGAGACCTTCTGAGCCGAACCGGCAGCAGGCCTTCAGCGCCTGCCATGATGACGAACCGGCCTCCCCTTTCGGGAGGTCGGAGACGCACCTACATACGCGGCATGCTGACCTATGCCATCGGCGATATCCATGGACGGCATGACCTTCTCCTGGACCTGCTTGGGAGGATCCGTGATCACGCCGCCGGTCGGCCCCACAGCCTGATCTTTCTCGGCGACTATATCGACCGCGGGCCATCCAGCGCCGCCGTTGTCGAGACGGTGCGTGCGATCCAGGCGGACGGTCCGGAACGGGTCGTCGCGCTGATGGGCAACCATGAAGCCATGCTCCTCGCGGCGGTGAAGCATGCTTCGATGCTCCCGAACTGGCTGATCAACGGCGGCCTGGAGACCCTGGCCTCGTATGGCGTGGCCAGCCCCCGCGATCTTCCGTCCGACATGCTGGCATGGCTGCGGACCCTGCCGACCTCCCACGAGGACGAATGGCGCTGTTTCGTGCATGCGGGCCTGATGCCGGGACGGGCACGCTGCGATCAGACAGACCTCGACCGGATCTGGATCCGCGAGCCCTTCCTCGATACCGACTACGATTTCGGCAAGCATGTGGTGCACGGGCATACGCCCCTGCGCAGCACCGCTCCCGAGACGCTCCCCTACCGTACCAATCTCGACACCGCCGCCGTGTTCGGTGGCGCCCTGACCGCCGGCATCTTCGAAGACGGCCTTGGGCCTCCAACGGGCTTTCTTCAGGCACACGGCTCGGAGGAAATCGGGATGCGCGAACGATGAGGCCGGTCGCCAACCCTTCTGCGGATCAGACGCTCTGCCCGCGACAGGTCAGCCATGGCGGTTGGCGTAGCGTCTCTTCTTGGCGAGGTCCTTCTGTCCTTCAAGAACTTTGGCCGGGGCCACAACCTTCTTCCAGCGGATCGTGCGCCTTTTCCAGGACGGTCTCATGCGTGCCTTCGATGCCATGGGCATTCTCCCTGTGAACGGCACATGGAACCATACCGGCGCGAACGACGCCAGACCCTCGTTCTCCGCAAGGCCGATGCCCTGTGGGCAGACGGTCTCTCCGCTTCGTTTCATCGCTCAATGTGCTTCCGCGCACATGTCAGGCTCGACGCCATCCTTCGTTCTTGACAGTGGCTGGCAATAGGCGGAGCCTTTCCCCGCTGCCGGCATGGCAGCACACCTAGGCTGCGACGACGAGCGCGGCGCTCGGACAGAGGTTCAGCATGGAACCACCTCCGAACCTGGCTGCGTAACCGCCGCCACATCCGAACGAGCCTGAGTCCGCGACCTTTTGCGATCGGCCTGTCGGGCTCCGTCTCAGGAATCGCACTGCTCGGGTCCGTCTCCGCCGCGCCTCTCCTGGAATGGAGCGCCGGTTCGGCGGACGGGTGAAGTTGTCGTCAGGACAATGGAGGTTCGCCATGCGCCTGCTCATCGCATCGACCGCATTATTGCTCATTGCTACGACCAGCGTTCCGGCTCAGGACAAGGCAGGGGCTGCCATGCGGCCGGACCAACTCAAGTGGATGCCTGCCCCATCGGTGCTGCCCAAAGGTGCGGAAGCAGCGGTCCTGTCGGGGGATCCCGGCAAGGCCGGTCCGTTCACCATCCGGTTGAAGGCCCCGGCGGGCTACAAGGTCCCGGCGCATAGCCATCCCACGGCCGAGCGGGTCACCGTCATCTCCGGCGATTTCCATTTCGGCATGGGCGACAAGCTCGATCAGGCCAAGGCCGAGAAACTCGGAAGCGGCGGTTTCGTCGACCTGCCCGCCAACATGAACCACTACGCGTTCATGGGCACGGATGCCGTGGTGCAGATCGACTCGGAAGGCCCCTTCGTCATCAAGTATGTCGATCCGGCAGACAATCCGAGCCAATGATGCCGAGCCAATGATGACGTGAACCGAATACGGGAAAACGAGGGAGGACGGACATGCCCAAATTTGTCATCGAACGTGACATGCCGAATGTCGGCAAGCTGTCGAACGAGGAATTCCGGGGTGCAGCCCAGAATTCCTGCGACGTGCTCCGGGCCATGGGGCCCGAGGTACAATGGATCGAGAGCTATGTGACCGCCGACAAGATCTATTGCGTCTATCATGCGACGAACGAGGGCCTGATCCGCGAGCATGCCGATCGGGCCCATCTCCCCGCAAACAAGATCAGCAAGGTCGAGCGCATCATCGATCCGGCGACGGCGGAGGTTTGACGCTCCATGTGAGCGTTTGGACCGCGTCACCCGTCAACAAGCGCCTCACCCGAACGGCGTCCGCCTGCGGGGTCGTGCAGGCTCCGTCGTGCCGCAGGGAGGTGGTGGGGCGGGGTGAGACCCGAGGGATGGAATGCTCGGAAAGGTCGGGCCGTCGCGCCGCCTGGGCGACCGGCGGGTGTTCGCTGGCGGTCGCTGCGCCTGGACCCGGTCCGTCCGGACCTACGACTCTCGAACTACCCCTTTCGGTTCATTGCGAATCGCTGAATCAGTACCCTAAAAGCAATTCGCCGGCTTCAATGGCAATGCGCAGAAGTAAGTAGAAGTATCTAGGCGCATAAATCTTTTCTGACTGTTTCCATAGACGCTTAAAATGGGGGGCGACGAAGTGGAATCACACATCGAACGTGTGGCGAAGGCGTTCTATTGCGCCGAATCCGACGACTACAGCTGGGACGACGCGCCGGAACTGCTTAAATATGAGTTTCGTATGTATGCTCGCGATGCCTTGGCGCTTCTCACGATCGAGGAGGGTCGAAACGATGACTTTCTCGACGGACGCATCCGGGCGCAATCCTGGGCAGCTTAGAACCTTCAAGCCCGGGCAGTTTCACTTCTCCTGAGCAGCTTCCCCTAGCCCGTGTCCGCCAGGCCGAAGACGAGGCTCGCCTCTTCTCCAAGGTCATCGCCTTCGTTCACTGGCGCAAAGCCATGGAACGCGGCCTAAGGTCTCCTTGAGGCGAGCCTTTTCGAGCTGCGGCCCGGTCACCAGCACAAGGCTGCCGTGACCTGGTACTTCGTCTGGCAGAAAAGGCCATCTCCACTCTGAAGCTGCGCAAACGATCGTGGCCGGCAGGAGTTGATGCTGGCGGTATCGACCGCGCGGCCCGAGCTGTATCCTCGGGACTTGCAGATCCGTTTCGCGGCCTCCTTGCAATCGGCTCCGCCCTCCGGGGCGATCATGCAGCGATCGGAATCGTAGACGACGCGAGACAAGGGAGGGAGGTCCGGGCTGGCGTCCTGAATGGCCTCGAGCCCCGCCTTCAGCTTCGAACCCAGCATGCCTGTCCAGCTCGTCCTGTCGTCGGCGAGCTCGTCAGAACCAGCGCAACCGCCCACCGCCAGCGCGCCGATCATCACAGCCGATTTGAGCTGCGGCAGCCATGCCGTCATAAGGTGCCTCCGGATTCATCTCCCCGTGCCGGATCGAGACATCCCATGAATGTCCTATTGTTGCAACCCCGGGCAAAGTCGGAGGCGGATCCGATTGGCCGACGGCGCGGCGCGGCGGATGCCCATCAGCAGTCAGGAAAGAGGCAAGAAGGGAGATGGAAAGGCTTTCAAAGTCCCGCTGCTCCCGCCAGAAATGCCGGGCGGGACCAAAGCTGTGGGAAAGGCAGGAAATGAATGCGCAAGAATGAGAAAAATGGTGCCCAGGGGCGGAATCGAACCACCGACACTGCGATTTTCAGTCGCATGCTCTACCAACTGAGCTACCTGGGCGTCCGTCGCGGCGTTTCGGCCGTTTGCGTCGGAGGCCGGTTGTATAGTCAGAGCCGGCGCACATGTCCAGCTTTCTTCCGCGGCAAGTTCGAGGAAATTTTTTCGACTCAGGATTCCCTGTCGTTCTCGTCGCGGTCCTCGTCGTCCTCGACGGCGGGGATGGCATAGCGGCCGGAGAACCAGCGCTGGAGATCCACGTCGGCGCAGCGCTTGGAGCAGAATGGCCTGTAGTCGGGATCGGTCGGCTTGCCGCAGATCGGGCACTTGCCGGCGACGGCCTTGGGCTTGTTCTCGTTGGCCGGGTTCATGCGTGTCCCTACAGGCTTTTCAGGCGGCATTGAGCCAGCTGAAGCGGACGGGATAACCCTCCCCGTCGAGCAGGGCGACGGTCTCGTAGAGGGGCAGCCCCACCACGTTGGAATAGGAGCCGACGAGCTTCACCACGAAGGTGCCTGCGAGCCCCTGAATGGCGTATCCGCCTGCCTTGCCGCGCCATTCGCCGGAGGCGAGATAGCGCTCGAACTCGTCCCTGGAGAGGCGCTTGAAGCGGACCCTCGTCTCGACCATGCGGATCCGCACCGCATCCTTCGGTGTCACGAGGCAGATGGCCGTATAGACCCGGTGCGCGCGGCCCGAGAGGAGCCGCAGGCAGGCCGCTGCCTCGTCCACCACTTCCGCCTTGGGAAGGATCCGCCCGCCGGCCACCACCACCGTATCGGCCGAAAGAATGAAGGACTCCCGCAAATCCTCGCGCCCGCGGGCCGTGCGACGGGCCACCTCGGCCTTCTCCCGCGCCAGGCGCTTGGCGAGTTCGCGGGGATTCTCGGACTTCAACGGCGTCTCGTCCACATCCGCCGGAAGAAGCGCATCGGGCTCGATCCCGGCCTGCTGCAGGAGGGCCAGGCGGCGCGGCGATGCGGAAGCCAGGACGAGCTTCGGATGCCAGCCCGATGTCGACATCTCGGTTGAGGACGCCACGATATTCTCCACACTCTTGCGGGCTCAGGGGCCCCTTCGACGAGACAGGCGGGCCGGTCATAGGGGACCTGCGCCCGCCACAACATGGAACCGTGAGGCTTCGATTCAAGCGTCCGGCAGAGGCAACTCGGGCTCGGCCATCGACTCCGCCTCCTGGCGCTCCAATCGCCGGTAGCGCATGACGCTGATCGGGATCGTCGCCAGGAACAGAATCGTGATCGCCGTGAGCATCTCGAACGGGAAGCTGACAAGGAGGCCGAAGGCCGCCACCGACAGCACGAAGATCGGCAGCACCCAATGCCGCGGCACGTATTTGCCGATGGTCTTGCCCGAATAGACCGGGATGGTGGAGACCATCAGGAAGGCGAGCCCGAGCAGGTAGACGAGAACCACCGGCGCCACCGAGGCGCCGACGACCGGCACGCCGAGAAAATGCAGGTAGATCGGCAGCAGCGACGTGATGGCTCCGGCGGGCGCCGGCATCCCCGTGAAGAAGTTCTTCTGCCATTCGGGCCGGTTCGGCGTGTCGAGCATCACGTTGAAGCGGGCGAGCCGCAGCACCATGGCGATGGCGAAGACCAGGACCGCGATCCAGCCCACCGATTTCAGCTCGTGCAGGACGAAGCTGTAGAGCACGAGCGCCGGGGTCACGCCGAAATTGACGAAATCGGCGAGCGAATCGAGCTCGGCGCCGAAGCGGGAGGTCCCCTTCAGCATGCGCGCCACCCGCCCGTCGACCCCGTCGAGCGCCGCCGCCACGATGATGGCGAAGACCGCCGGCTCCAGCCGTCCCTCATAGGCGAGGCGGATGGCCGTCAACCCCAAGCACAGCGCCACCAGCGTGATGATGTTGGGCACGATGACGCGAAACGGCACCGGCTTGAAGAGCCGCTTGCGCGGTTCGTCCGGATCGGGCGCGAAGGGGGGGAAAAGATCGCTCATGGGAAGGTTGTAGGGGGTGCGGACAGGGGCGGCAAGGCGCCCCTAACCCACCCGATACTGCCGGGCCGGTTCATGGGCCGAGATATCCGCGAGCACTGTCTCTCCGGCAATCGCCGTCTGGCCGAGGCCCACGAGCACCTGCGTGGAGAGCGGGACATAGACGTCCACCCGCGAGCCGAAGCGGATCAGGCCGAAGCGCTCGCCGGGGCTCAGGGCATCGCCGGTCTTGACGAAGGAGACGATGCGGCGGGCGACGAGGCCGGCGATCTGGACAACGCCGATCCGCGTGTTTCCAGTCTCGATGACGAGGGCGCTGCGCTCGTTGTCCTCGCTCGCCTTGTCAAGTTCCGCATTGAGGAAAAGGCCGGGCGTGTAGAGAATCTGGACGATGCGACCGGCCACGGGAGAGCGGTTCACGTGGCAGTCGAACACGTTCATGAAGACCGAGATCCGGGTCATCGGCTCGTGGGGCAGGTCGAGTTCGGCCGGCGGGACGGCGGTGGTGATGAGGCTCACGCGCCCGTCGGCGGGCGACACCACGAGGCCGTCGCGGATCGGCGTCACGCGCGGCGGGTCGCGGAAGAAGTAGCAGACCCAGACTGTGAGGATCGTACCGACCCAGCCCAGCGGCGACCACAGCATGGCCAGCAGGATCGTCGCGATCAGTGCGATCAGGATGAAGGGATATCCCTCCTTGTGGATCGGGACGAGGATGCGGCGCATCGATTCCAGGATATCGGACATTCTTCCTCAGGCCTCTGTGACGAACAGGGGGATGGCAGGGGCGGCGGGTTCCGTCAACCCGCCACGCTCTCGGTGCTGCGCTCTTCCTCCTCGGCGCGCTTGAGAGTCTCCCGCGCCTCGTCCGCCTCGCGCTGGCGGTTCCACATGGCGGCATAGATGCCGCCCTGCGCCAGCAGGCTGGCATGCGTGCCGCGCTCGACGATGCGCCCGTGGTCCAGGACGATGATCTCGTCCGCGCCGATGATGGTGGACAGGCGATGGGCGATGACGAGGGTGGTTCGCCCGCGGCTGACCCGGTCGAGGGCGTCCTGGATCTCCTTCTCGGTGAAGGAGTCGAGGGCCGAGGTCGCCTCGTCCAGGACGAGGATCGGAGGACCCTTCAGAATGGTCCGGGCGATGGCGACGCGCTGCTTCTCGCCACCGGACAGCTTCAGGCCCCGCTCGCCCACGGGCGTCTCGTAGCCTTCCGGCAACTGGCCGATGAAACGGTCGATCTGGGCAAGCCGGGCGGCCTCCCTCACCTCTTCCGCCGCTGCGTCCCAGCGACCGTATTGCACGTTGTAGCCGATGGTGTCGTTAAACAGCACTGTATCCTGCGGAACCATGCCGATGGCCTTGCGGAGCGAAGATTGCTGCACGTCGGCGATGTTCTGCCCGTCGATGAGGATGCGCCCGCTCGTCGGCTCGTAGAAGCGGAACAGCAGGCGCGAAATGGTCGATTTGCCGGCGCCGGATGGGCCGACGATGGCGACGGTGTGCCCGGCCGGGACCTCGAAGCTGACACCCTTCAGGATCGGCCGGTCCGGATTGTAGGCGAAATGCACGTTGTCGAAGCGCACGACGCCGTCCGCGACGTGCAGGGGCTTGGCATCGGGCCTGTCCTCGATCTCGGGATTGCTGTCGAGGATCCGGAACATGTCGTCGATGTCGATGAGCGCCTGCTTGATCTCGCGGTAGAGCATGCCCATGAAGTTCAGCGGAATGTAGAGCTGCACCAGCATGGCGTTGACCAGCACGAAGCTGCCGATGGAGGTGCGGCCCGCCATGATGTCCCGCGCGGCGAGGATCATGACGACGGTCATGCCGATGGTGAAGATGACCGCCTGCCCCGCATTGAGCACGGCGAGCGAGGTATAGGTCTGCGTCGAGGCCTTCTCGAAGCGCTCCATGGAATGGTCGTAGCGGATCGCCTCCCGCGCCTCGGCGCCGAAATACTTCACCGTCTCGTAGTTGAGGAGCGAATCCACCGCCTTGGTGTTGGCGTCGACATCCGACTCGTTCATGCGCTTGCGGATCGAAATCCGCCACTGCGTGGCCTGATAGGTATAGGCGAGGTAGATCACCACCATCACGAAGACGACGACGGAATAGAGCCAGTCGAACTGCCAGGCAAGGATGCCGAGCACGAGGGCGAACTCGACGATGGTTGGGATCAGGGTCAGAACCGCCAGGCGCGACAATTCCTCGATGCCGTTGCGGCCACGCTCGAGCACGCGGGTCAGGCCGCCGGTCTTGCGCTCCAGGTGGAAGCGCAGGGAAAGCCGATGCATGTGCTCGAAGGTCTGCATGGCGAGTTTGCGCACCGCATGCATGGCGACCTTGGCGAAAAGCCCGTCGCGGACCTGGGTCAGCACCGCCATGAGGATGCGGGTGAAGCCGTAGATCACGGTCAGTAGGATCGGCGCGCGCCACAGCCACGATCCGGCGGTGGCCGCAGCTTCGGCCCCCTGGGTCCCGGAGGTGACGGCCACGAGGGCGTCGGTGGCCCATTTGAAGGCGAAGGGCGTGATCATCGTCGCGCCCTTGGCCACCAGCAGCAGCCCGAATGCCAGGAAGACCCGCATCTGCAGGTCGCGCCGGCCATGAGGCCAGAGATAGGGCCACAGCCGGTTGACGGTGGTCACGAAGCCGGGCGTTGTTTTCGCGGCCTCGCGCGGGGAGGACGCTGACGAAGAGGACATTTTGACGAGAATCCGATGAAGCTGCCGGACTTGCATATAAGCCATCGGCGGGACGAATTCACCCTGCCCTGTGCGGCGACCTCTCTCCGTGCGGGATCAGTTCGTCTGCCTGGCCTGGTCCGCAGGCAGCACGAACACCTGGCCGGGATAGATCAGGTCCGGATCGCGGATCTGCTTCTGGTTTGCGCCGTAGATCACGGTGTAGCGCATGCCCCGGCCATAGATGCGCTGGCTGATCCGCCACAGGCTGTCGCCACGGGAGACGATGGCCGTATCGATATTGGGCACGACGATCGTGCTCGGCGGCACCGGAGCATCGGGAAGGGCCGAAGCCATGCGGCTGCCTGTGCCGGCCTGGGGCATCGCCGACGCCGCAGGGGGCTGGTCGCGGGCCGGCCTGTCAGCGTTCGCTGCGGCCTGGCTCTGGGCCGTCTCGACCGGCACGTTGAAGGCCACTTCGGCGCGGGACTTCACCTGCCCCGACACCGGGTCGACATCGTCGAGCCGCACCCGGTAATCGCCAGGCTTCACCCCGCTGGCAATGGCGAAGGAGAGCTTCCCGTCCGCCCCTGCACCGCCCGGTGCGACCAGGGTCTCGTTGAGATAGAGGCGGATCGTGGCACCCGGCGCCGCCTGACCCGACACGTAGAGCCTGCCCGGCTCGGATTCGACACTGGTGATCTTGATCTCCGCCCGGGAAGCCGGCTGGGCCGAAGGGGCCGCCTGGACAGCCGGGGGCTCGGCGCCCGCCTGCTTCGGAGGTTGCGTTGCGGCAGGAGCCGCATCGGCAGCCTTGGACGCCGGCATCTCAGGATTGGACAGGAGGACCGTAGGCTTGTCCGGCGCGGCGAGAGCCACGAGCGGCCGGGCATCGCCGTTGATCGCCACGGTCACGCTTTCGCGGGAGCGCTGGCGCGTACCGTCCGGCGCGATGGATTGCAGGATGATCTGATGGGAGCCGGAGGGGAATGGCGGCGGCGTGATGGCGAACAGGCCGGAGGCGTCGGCCACGCTCCGGGCGTGGACCTGATCGTCGCTGAGGAGCTCGATCGTCGCACCGGGGGCCGCCCGGCCCGCGATGACGCTGTCTCCACCGGGCTCGACGCGGACGATGTCGAAGGACGGGGCGATCGGGCCGGCGGCCTTTGCATCGGCCGGCTTAGCCCCGGGATCGGCTGCCGGCGGCGCGGCCGGCTGTGAAGAGGCCTGGTTCTGCGGCTTGGCCTGCCCCTGTCCTTGTCCCTGGGTGGCCGGCGTGGGGGCGGCCTTGTCGGCGCTTGTCGTCATTTCGCCGCCGGTCCAGTTCAGAACACCAAAAAGGGCCAGCACGACGGCGACCGCCGTTGCGCCGAGAATGGCGATTGTCCCCCTAGCCTGCTTCACGTCCGCCATGATGCCTTTTCTCGTTATTGGCACTTTCGTGCATTAAACCTGTTTATCTTTCAAAAGGCTACGGCCATAAGGAATATTCGTAATGCCTTACGACTCAACGGGGGATAGCCCCCAATTTTCCGATATTCATCGAATGACTGCGATCAGATCCATTTGCGTCTACTGCGGCTCCGGTTTCGGAGACGACCCCGTTTTTGCTGAAAATGCGGCGGCATTAGGCCGCGCGATGGCGGAACAGGACATTGGTCTCGTCTACGGCGGGGGCAATGTGGGCCTCATGGGCACCATTGCCCAATCCGTTCTCGACCATGGCGGCTACGTCACGGGCATCATCCCGGACTTCTTGAAGTCCCGGGAAAAGCTCCTCGACGCGGTCCAGGAAACGATCACCGTCCCCGACATGCACACCCGCAAGCGGCTGATGTTCGAGAAGGCCGACGCTTTCGTCGCCCTGCCCGGCGGCATCGGGACCCTGGAGGAACTCGTCGAGCAGATGACCTGGGCCCAGCTCGGGCGGCACACGAAGCCGATCCTGATGCTGAGCACCAAAGGCTTCTGGAGGCCCCTGCTCAGTCTCCTCGCCCATATGCGCAACGAGGGCTTCATCCGGCCGGGACTGGAGCTCAACTACCTGGTGGCCGAGCAGGTGGAGGACGTCATCCCCATGCTCGAGGCCTCGGCCCGCCGGGTCGGCGTCGTCGCCAACGAGGACATGATCGAGCAGCAGTTCTAGGAATTTGCTCTAAGACCTTGTCATTCCGGATGGCCGAAGGCCAGTCCGACCCGAAGGGCCACGCGATGTGGGGAAATCGATAAGCTGTGAGCTTTGTGAGAATGGAGCAGCGGCTGTCGTCGCCCGTCATCCTGAGCCGATAGAGTTGATGGGTCCGGGCTCTCGCTGGGCTCGCCCGGAATGACGGAGGGTGATCCCCTCACGCTGTCGTTCCGGGACGGCTCGGAATGACGGGCCAGGGGTGCGGTTGCGCGCTTCTCGTCAGGCGCACCGGCTATGGATTCCAGGCCCAGCTCTTCGAGCTGTCCCTGAATGACAGGGGAGGCGCAGCCGCCACTTTCCAGTGCCTCAGTTCGCGTTCGGCACCGGGATCAGTTCGGGAGCGATCACGCGGACACTGTGCTTCTTGCCATCGCTCAGCACGGCCTCGCGCTTGCCGCCCTCGCTCTGGGTCACGACCTTGCCGGTTTCGATGGATTTCGGGCCGATACCCGCCGATTCCTTGCTGGCGGTGGGCGCCGCAGCGGCTGTCTCGGCGGCGGCCTTGGCCTCCTCGTCGGTCTTCTTCTCGACCGCCTTGCGGGCCTGGACGACTTTCGGCCGCGACATCTCCTCCGCCTTCTCGGCGGTCACGATGACGTCGCCCTTGCGCTGCTCGAGCATGCTTTCGGCCCGGCGCAGCACGATGGCCCAGCTCTCGCTGTCCTTCTTGCACGCCACGGCCGGGTCGAAGTTCTTACGGAACTTGAAGGCATTGGGCAGCGAGTTGTAGGGCCGGTTGCCGGAAACGGAAACGGCCCGGTTGAGCCCATCGTCGCCGCCCGGATAGGCGAAGGCGAGTGTCTCGGTCTCGGGGCAGAGGGCCTGGCACATCTCATTGGCGCCCTCCCGCCCGCCGGGCGAGACGCTCAACGGGAAGAAGGAGCCGTCGCCGGTCCGGACGCAGATGAGCTTGCGGCCACCATAGGCATGCTGCTCCTCGGTGATGATCGGCTGCCCTTCGGGCATGATCTCGGAAGGCTGCGGCTGCTGACCGCGGGGCGGGCCGAAAAGGGATTCGAAGAAGCCTCGCGGCTGGTCCACGGCACAGCTCTGCTGCACCGCCGCCACGAGCTGGCGCCGGCGGAATTCGAAATCCCCCGAATCGTAGCTTTGCGCCGAGAGCCGGGCGAAGTTCGCCTCCATCTGACGGATCCGCTGGGAGATGGCGCCGCATTCCGCCGGCGGCGGCCCGGCCAGGAAGCCGAGGGGGCCGCGCTCGCAGCCGATGGACCGGTAATACCCGACCAGGCGGCCGATCTCGACGCGCATGTTCTCCGCTTCGCCCGAACTGGAACGGCCGCCGCTCCGTTCGAGGGCCGCCAATTCGGCGCGGAACCGCTGGCATTCAGCGGATTGCGCAACCGCGGTTCCGCCGGCGGCCAGAAAGGCTGCAACGGCGACGAGGGAGCGGAGAAAAGATGTCTTTGCCATTATGAGCGTCGCGAAACCGATAATCGTTCAAGCCGTCCCTGCCCCGCATTGGGGGTCAAATGACGTCGTGAAATTGACCCTAATGTGATGATCGCCCTGCCCGTCACCGGGAAACGGACATCATCCCCGCTGCAGAAGAATCCCTTTTACGGCGAGACCGTTGGAAAAGCATGTACCCTCATACGACCGTCGGAGCAAATGACCGCGCCGGCCACAGGATCCGCATCTGCCGCCTTCACGCAGAGCAACCCTCGCCAAATTCGCCCGGGATCCCCACATAGCAGCTTGACCATTGGAGAGAGTTGTCATGTTCGCCCGCTTTGCCCTGGCCGCCGCCCTGATGCTGGGAGCCGTTTCCGGCGCTGCCGCACAGGAGCCGGATGTGATCTTCAAGAAGTCCACGGTCTGGCGCGCCCTGACCCCGAACGACAAGCTCGCGGTCTATGGCATCGACGATCCGGACATCGAGGGCGTGGCATGCCATTACACGACGCCGGAGCGGGGCGGGATCTCGGGCACCTTCGGCGTGGCAGAGGAGGTCTCCGATATTTCCCTCTCATGCCGCCAGATCGGGCCGGTGCGCTTCAAGAGGAAGTTCGAGCAGGGCGATGTGGTGTTCAGCGAGCGGCGCTCGCTGATCTTCAAGCGCATGCACATCGTCCGCGGCTGCGACGCCAAGCGCAACACCCTGGTCTACATGGTCTATTCGGACCGCCCCATCGAAGGCTCGCCCAAGAACTCGACCTCGAGCGTGCCGCTCATGCCCTGGGGCAGCGAGCAGCCGCCGAAATGCGGGGAGTGGGTGACCGGATAAGATTCGTGGAACCGCGGGTTTGCCCCTGTCCTTTCGGGGCCGCTTCAGCGAAGCCCGGGCATAATTCAGGATAGGACGCAGCGGCTTTCCTTGAACCGTCGCGTTTATGGGTTCCGGACTGGCCGTCGGCCATCCGGAACGACAGCGTAGCAGGGTCAGTTGGCGCAGGTGATGGCGACGGGCAGAAGCTCCTGCGTCGCGATCGAGACCTTCTGGACGGAGCCGGTCACCTCGTCGGGCGTGGTCTGGCGGAAGGACACCGCGCGCGCATACCCTTGCGCCTCGCACCAGGTATCGGCCACGGCCTGTCCGCAGGTATGCCCGGTGACCAGGCATTCCGCGACGCCGTATCCGTCCGCGGCGGGAACGATGAAGGTGGCCTCCGTCGAGGAGGCCTGGGTGCCGTTGGGGAGAAGCGTCAGCGACACCGTCGCCGCCACGAACATAGCAGTACCCAACCCGAGCATGGCATATGCACGGCGCATGTAGACCTCACTACTTGGAACTCGTGAACCATTGTCACGATGGGACGTGAATAAACCGCTAACGCGCTGTCCTCATGCGGGTTTCCGCCAAAATTGCAAATAAATTCTGCCTATCGGAAGGGAACCTTGACGAAGACGGCCGGAGAAGGCATTGATCGAGGCATGAGAACGGCAGCGATCCTCATTTCCGGGATTATTTGCAGCTAGCGCACCCGCTGGCTGGAGCCGTCTCGTTCTCATTCCAAGATCGAAACCATCCTCCGGCCTGCGGCCTGAAGAGGTATGGTTTCATGGCGTCGAAGCTTCGGCTCTACAACACGTTGACCCGGTCGAAGGACGATTTCGTCCCGATCGACGAGAGGAACGTGCGCCTCTACGTGTGCGGACCGACCGTTTACGACTACGCCCATATCGGCAATGCGCGCCCGATCATCGTCTTCGACCTCCTCTTCCGGCTCCTGCGGCACGTTTACGGAGCGGAAGCGGTCACCTATGTGCGCAACATCACGGATGTGGACGACAAGATCAATGCGCGGGCCGCGCGCGACTATCCGGACCTGCCCCATAACGAGGCGATCCGCCTCGTCACCCGGAAGACCGAGGACCAGTTCCACGCCGATATCCGCGCACTCGGCGTCCTGATGCCGGAGGACGTGAACGAAGCCGGCCAGCCCCCCCGCTTCGTCGAACCGCGCGCCACCGAGCATATCGCCGAGATGAGGATGATCATCGAGCGGCTAATCGCCCGCGGCGCCGCCTATGTGGCCGAGGACCACGTGCTCTTCAGCGTCGCGGCCATGCAGAACCTGCCGAACGTACCGAAATACGGCGCCTTCTCCCGCCGCTCGCTCGACGAGCTTCTCTCCGGTGCCCGGGTGGATGTGGCACCCTACAAACGCGACCCGATGGATTTCGTGCTCTGGAAGCCCTCCGGCCCGCACGACCCGGCCTGGCCGTCCCCCGCCGGCATCGCGACGCCGGGGCGCCCCGGCTGGCATATCGAATGCTCGGCCATGTCCTGGCGGCATCTCGTGAAGGCTTTCGAGACGCGGCTCGCCTGCAGCGATCCGGCCGAGCGTGAAACCTTCGACATCCATGGCGGCGGCATCGACCTCGTCTTCCCCCACCACGAGAACGAGATCGCGCAGAGCTGCTGCGCCTTCGACATGCCGCGCATGGCGAATGTGTGGATGCACAACGGCTTCCTGCAGGTGGAAAGCGAGAAGATGTCGAAGTCGCTCGGCAACTTCTTCACGATCCATGACCTGTTGCAGGATTGGCCAGGCGAGGTGCTGCGCTTCAACATGCTGCGCACCCATTACCGCCAGCCCATCGACTGGACGGTGAGAGGGCTGGAGGAGAGCGAGAAGACACTCGACCGCTGGTACGGCATGGCGGGAGACGGAAAGACCGCCGCCCTCTCCGCGCCAGTCGTCGAGGCGCTCGCCGACGATCTCAACACGCCGCGGATGATGGCCGAGCTGCATGCTCTCGACAGCAAGGGTGCGCACACGGAGCTTGCCGCCAATCTCCGGAGCCTCGGATTCCTGGCCGACAGCCCCGAAGCCTGGAAGGCGCGCCGCCAGGCGTCGCTTGCGGTCGATCCTGTCACCGTCGAGACACTCATCGCCGCGCGCAAGGAAGCCCGCGCAGCGAAGAACTGGCCCGAGTCCGACCGCATCCGCGACGAGCTCGCCGCCCTCAACGTCGTGGTCAAGGACAACAAGGACGGCACCACCACCTGGGAGGTTGCACGCTGATGGGACAATCATTGCCGAAACCCGGCCTGCGGCCGTTCCTGCCCGCCGACGTGCCGCTGCTTGCCGGGATCCTCCAGGCCAGCGTCGAGGAGCTGACGGGCGAGGATTACAGCGAGGGCCAGCAGGAGGCCTGGGCCGCCGTGGCGGAGGAGGAGGAGTTCGTCGAGCTTCTCGCGGGCGGGCTCACCCTCGTCGCCACCGTCGAGGGTTCCCCCGTCGGGTTCATCGCGCTCGAGGACAATGAGCAGATCGCGCTGTTCTACGTCCACCCAGCCGTGGCGGGACAGGGCATCGGCTCGATGCTCTACGACGCGGTGGAAAAACTCGCCACGGCGCGCGGCGCCAAGCGTCTCGTCGCGGATGCCAGCGACAACGCCCGGCCGTTCTTCGAAAAGCACGGCTTCGAGGCGCAGCGCCGCAACACGGTGACCCTCGGGGACGAATGGCTCGGCAACACCACCATGGAAAAGCGTCTCGGGTCGCCCGAGGACAGGACCCTTTCGTCATGACCCGTGAACGCGTCTACCTCTTCGACACGACCCTGCGCGACGGTGCGCAGACGACTGGGGTCGACTTCTCCCTCGAGGACAAGCGCGCGGTCGCCAGCCTCCTCGACACCATCGGCGTCGACTATGTGGAGGGCGGCTATCCAGGCGCGAACCCGCTCGATACCGCCTTCTTCTCCGAGAAGCGCACGCGGAACGCCAAGTTCACCGCCTTCGGCATGACGAAGCGGCCCGGCCGCTCGGCGTCGAACGATCCCGGTGTCGTGACCCTGCTCGAGGCGCAGGCCGATGCGATCTGCTTCGTCACCAAGTCCTGGGACTATCACGTCCATGTGGCCCTGGAGACGACGCTGGAGGAGAACCTCGCCGGCATCCGCGACAGCGTCAGTGCGGCACGCGAGAAGGGCCGCGAGGTCATCGTCGATTGCGAGCATTTCTTCGACGGCTACAAGGCCAATCCCGACTATGCCTTGGCCTGCGCGAGAACGGCCTACGAATCCGGCGCGCGCTGGGTGGTGCTCTGCGACACCAATGGCGGCACGCTTCCCCACGAGGTGTCGGTCATCGTCTCGGCGGTCGCCGGGACGGTGCCGGGTGCGCATCTCGGTATCCATGCCCATGACGATTGCGGCTGCGCGGTGGCGAATTCGCTCGCCGCCGTGGAGGCGGGCGCGCGCCATATCCAGGGCACGTTGAACGGGCTCGGCGAGCGCTGTGGCAACGCCAACCTCGTCACGCTCATCGGGGCGCTGAAGCTGAAGGACGGGTATGCCTCCCGCTTCGATCTCGGGGTCTCCGACGAGGCGCTGGGCGAACTCACGCATCTCTCGCGCCAGGTGGACGAGATCCTCAACCGGCAGCCGAACCGCCACGCCCCGTTCGTCGGCGCCAGCGCCTTCGCCACCAAGGCCGGCATCCATGCCTCCGCCGTGCTGAAGGATCCGCGCACCTACGAGCATGTGGTCCCGGAAAGCGTCGGCAACATCCGCAAGGTCCTGGTCTCAGACCAGGGCGGGCAGTCGAACATCCTGGCCGAGCTGAAACGTCTCGGCTTCACCTTCGAGAAGGGTGATCCGAGGGTGTCGCGCATCCTCGACGAAGTGAAGCGCAAGGAGGCGGAGGGCTTCGCCTTCGAAGGCGCGGACGCGTCCTTCTACGTCCTGGTCAAGCGCATGCTCGGCGAGGTGCCCGCCTTCTTCCAGGTCGAGCGCTTCTCGGTCAACGTGGAGCGCCGCTTCAACGCGGTCGGCGAAATGGTCACCGCCTCCGAGGCCATCGTGAAGGTGCGGGTGGGGGACGAAGTGCTGATTTCGGCGGCGGAAGGCAACGGCCCCGTCAACGCCCTCGACGTGGCGCTCCGCAAGGATCTGGGCAAGTACCAGGACCTGATCCAGGACCTCGAGCTGATCGACTACAAGGTTCGCATCTACCAGGGCGGATCGGACGCGGTGACCCGCGTGCTGATCGAGTTCTCGGATGGGAAAGGCGACAGCTGGACCACCATCGGCGTCTCTCCCAACATCATCGACGCCTCGTTCCAGGCCCTGACGGATTCGATGGTCTACAAGCTCCTGAAGAGCGGCGCGGGGCTCTGACACCTCCCCACGGTCATTCCGGGACGGCCCAAAGGGCCGGGCCCGGAACCCATAAACGCGCACGATGTCGATCAGAACGCAGCGGCTAACGCTGCGCACAGGCTTCACTCGCTAGCGGTTATAGGTTCCGGGCTCTCGCTTCGCTCGCCCCGGAATGACGGGTCGGTTGCCTCTCAAGCCGCCTCCCCTGACAGCCGCGCCCTCGCCCGCTCGGGACCGATGAGCGGCAGCAGCGCGCCGAGCTCCGGGCCGTGGTCGAGGCCGGTGAGCGCCATGCGCAGGGGCATGAACAGGGCCTTGCCCTTCACGCCGGTCGCGGCCTTCACGGCATCGGTCCAGGTTTTCCAGGTCCCGCCATCCCAGGGCGTGGGCGGAAGCAGGTCTCGCGCCGTTTCGATGAAGGCCCGCTCGGTGATGATCGGGACGATGGGCCCTTGCACCACGACCCACCATTCGGCGGCCTCCGCCACCTTCGTCAGGTTGCCGCGCACGGCGAACCAGAAGGCTTCGCCTCCGTCGGCATCGAGGGCGGCGAGGCGGCTGCGGACCGCCTCGTAGGGCATCTCGTGGATCAGGCGGGCATTGAGCTGGTCGAGCTCATGCTCGTCGAACTTCGCGGGTGCGCGGGAAATGTGGGAGAAGTCGATGAGACGCGCCAGCTCGTCGAGGTCCGCGACCGGACGCACGGCCTCGGCGGATCCGACCAGGACCGCGAGCGACGCGACCGCCTGCGGCTCGAGCCCGGCCTCGCGCAGGCTCCGGACCGACAGGTGGCCGAGGCGCTTCGAGAGCCCCTCCCCGCTCGCCGTGATGAGCAGGCTGTGATGGGCGAAGGTCGGCACCTTCGCTCCGAGGGCCTCGAAGATCTGGATCTGCACCGCCGTATTGGTGACATGGTCCTCGCCGCGGATCACGTGGGTGACCTTCAGCGCGATGTCGTCCACCACGGAGGGGAGCGTGTAGAGATAGGTTCCGTCCTCGCGCACCAGAACCGGATCGGACAGCGAGCCGCAATCCACATGGGCGGGGCCGCGCACGAGGTCGTCCCAGGCGACCGTCTCGTGATCGAGGCGGAAGCGCCAATGGGGCCGCCGGCCCTCGGCTTCCAGCGCCGCGCGGTCTTCGGCCGTCAGCTTGAGCGCCGCGCGGTCGTAGATCGGCGGCAGGCCCCTGGCGAGCTGGCGCTTGCGGCGGAATTCGAGCTCCTCCGGCGTCTCGTAGCAGGGATAGAGCCGGCCGAGGTCCTTCAGCCGCTCCGCCGCATCGTCGTAGAGCTCGAACCGCTCCGACTGGTGCACCACCACATCCGGCGGGATTCCAAGCCATGCGAGATCCGTCTCGATGGAGTCGGCATATTCCTTCTTCGAGCGCGCGAGATCGGTGTCGTCGAAGCGCAGGATGAACGTGCCGCCCTCGCGGCGTGCGAAGAGCGCATTGAGCAGGGCGACGCGGGTGTTGCCGATATGAATGTGCCCGGTCGGGGACGGGGCGAAGCGGACGATGGGCTTGGACATGGGATCAACCCTATGGCGAAGGGCGGGTGTCGGCGCAAGGGGTGGGCGGCGCATCCCCTGTCATCGCGGGACAACGCGCAGCGCCGGGCGCGGAATATAACGGTGCAAGGTCCCGGAGTGACAGTTCTGGCTACACATCCACCGAGGCCTGCCGCGGCTTCGCCGTCGCGCGCTCCAGGGCCTCGTCGGGGCGATGCGCCACCAGCCCCTGGTCGCGGAAGCGGTTGACGATCGGATACCTGCGGTCGCGGCCGAAATTCTTGCGGGTCACCTTCACGCCGGGGGCCGACTGGCGGCGCTTGTATTCGGCGAGATAGAGCAGCCGCTCGACCTTCTTGACCGTCTCGAGGTCATGCCCCCGTGCGACGATCTCCGAGACCCGCAGCTCGTCCTCCACGAGGCCGCGCAGGATGTCGTCGAGAACCGGATAGGGCGGCAGCGAGTCTTGGTCCGTCTGGTTCTCGCGAAGCTCCGCGCTCGGGGCCTTCGAGAGGATGTTCTCGGGGATCACGATGCCGTCGGGGCCCAGCGCCCCATTCGGCTTCCAGCGGTTGCGCAGTGCCGAGAGGCGATAGACCTCCATCTTGTAGAGATCCTTGATCGGGTTGAAACCGCCATTCATGTCGCCGTAGAGGGTGGCATAGCCGACCGACATTTCCGACTTGTTGCCCGTGGTCACCACCATCGGCCCGAACTTGTTCGAGATCGACATCAGGATCGTGCCGCGGGCGCGGCTCTGGAGGTTCTCCTCCGTGATGTCCCGGGGCTTTCCGGCAAAGAGCGGCTGAAGCAATGCCTCGAAGCCTTCGACGGCGGGCGCGATCGGAACCGTGTCGTAGCGGACACCGAGGGCCCTGGCGCAGGCCTCCGCATCCTGCAACGACTCGCTCGACGTGTAGCGGTAGGGCAGCATGATGCAGTGGACGCGATCCGCTCCCAGGGCGTCCACCGCCATCGCGGCGCAGAGGGCCGAGTCGATGCCGCCCGAGAGGCCGAGCACCACGCCGGGGAACCGGTTCTTCTCCACGTAGTCGCGCAGGCCGAGCACGCAGGCGGCATAGTCCGCCTCCTCGCCTTCCTCGACCGTGACCAGCGGCGCATCCCGGCAGGCCCAGCCCTCCTCGCCCTTCTCCCAGACAGTGAGGGCAACGGTTTCCTCATAGGCCGGCAGCTGGCAGACCAGCGCGCAATCGGCATTGAGGGCGAAGGATGCGCCGTCGAAGACCAGTTCGTCCTGCCCGCCCATCTCGTTGAGATAGACCAGCGGCAAGCCGGTTTCCGTGACGCGCGAGGCGGCGATGTTGAACCGCTCCTCCGTCTTGCCGCGCCAATAGGGTGAGCCGTTCGGCACCAGGAGGATCTCGGCGCCGGTCTCGGCGAGGCATTCCACCACGTCGCCGGACCAGATATCCTCGCAGATCGGAAGTCCCAACCGGATGCCGCGGAAATTCACGGGGCCGGGAAGCGGGCCCGGCTCGAAGATGCGCTTCTCGTCGAAGGGGCCATAATTGGGCAGATCGACCTTGAACCGCACGGCGATGGCGCCCTGGTCGAGCAGCGCATAGGCGTTGTACAGATTGCCGTCGTCCCGCCAGGGAAGCCCGATCAGCATCGCGGGCCCGCCATCCGCGGTCTCGCGGGCGAGCCGCTCGAGCGCGGCGCGGCAGACATCCTGGAAGGCGGGCTTCAGGACCAGGTCCTCGGCCGGATAGCCGGCGAGAAACAGTTCCGTGAACATGACGATATCGGCGCCGAGCCGGGCCGCTTCCGCCCGTGCGGAACGGGCCTTCGCCTCGTTGCCGGCCACGTCGCCGACAATGGGGTTGAGCTGCGCGAGGGCGATCTTGAGAATGTTCTGAGCCATGACGCTTCGCATGTAGCGCGCAGCCTGCGGCTCAGCAATCCGCGGGGCGCGGTTTCCCCACGCCTTCGTCCGTGTCCGTCGCCACCCTCCGGGGTGGGCGGGAGCAATGGATGTTCATTTGGCAGGCGGCGATTGCCGTCGGGCCTGATCCGGCAAATACGCCAAGCTTAGAGGGAACCCGGCACAGCTTAGTTCGTTGTCCTCCCACGAAACGTACGGAGACAGCGATGTTAAAAGGTGGCTTACTTTGGCTCATCGGCATTCCGCTGCCGATTATTCTTATTCTCTTCTTCCTCGGTTATCTGCACTGAGAAGAATAGCCGACCTCCAAAGACCCTCACTTCAAGCAAAGGGGCGCGAAAGCGCCCCTCTTTTTTATCCGCCTGTGAAGCAAACCTTTATTCGGCGGCAACCGCGTCCGGCCGCTCCCGGCCCTGGCGCTCCTGCTTGACCATTTCCGAGGTCAGGAAGGCGATCTCCAGTGCCTGCTCCGCGTTGAGGCGCGGGTCGCAATAGGTGTGGTAGCGGTCCATCAGGTCCGCATCCGTGAGCGCGCGGGCGCCGCCGGTGCATTCCGTGACGTTCTTGCCGGTCATCTCGAGATGGATGCCACCCGCATAGGTGCCTTCGGCCTGATGGACGGCGAAGAAGTCGCGGACCTCGCTCATGATGCGCTCGAACGGCCGGGTCTTGTAGCCCGACGCCGCCTTGATCGTGTTCCCGTGCATGGGATCGCAGGACCATACGACGGTGCGCCCTTCCCGCTTCACGGCCTGCACGAGTGCCGGCAGATGGTCGATGACCTTGCCCGCCCCGAAGCGGCAGATGAGCGTGAGGCGTCCCGCCTCGTCCTCGGGGTTGAGCTTGTCGATGAGCCTGAGCAGCCCTTCCGGCGTCAGCGACGGGCCGCATTTGAGGCCGATCGGGTTCTTGATGCCGCGCATGTATTCCACGTGGGCATGGTCGTCCTGCCGGGTCCGGTCGCCGATCCAGAGCATGTGGCCGGAGGTGGCGTACCAGTCGCCGGTCGTGGAATCGACCCGGGTCAGAGACTGCTCGTAGCCGAGCAGCAGGGCCTCGTGGCTGGTGTAGAAGTCGGTCGATCGCATCTCGGGATGCGTCTCCGGATCAACACCGATGGCCCGCATGAAGTCGATGCTCTCGGTGATGCGCTCGGCCAGCTCGCGGTACCGCGACGATTGCGGCGAATCCTTCACGAAACCCAGCATCCAGCGATGCGCATTCTCGAGATTGGCGTAGCCGCCGGTCGCGAAAGCGCGGATCAGGTTCAGGGTCGCTGCCGACTGGCGGTAGGCCTCGACCTGGCGGCGCGGATCGGGGACGCGCGATTCCGGGGTGAACTCGATATCGTTGATGATGTCGCCCCGGTAGCTCGGCAGCTCGACGCCGCCCACCGTTTCCGTATCGGAAGAGCGCGGCTTGGCGAACTGGCCGGCCGAGCGGCCCACCTTCACGACCGGCGAGCTGCCTGCGAAGGTCAGCACCACCGCCATCTGGAGGAACAGGCGGAAGAAATCGCGGATGTTGTCGGCGTTGTGCTCGGCGAAGCTCTCGGCACAGTCGCCGCCCTGGAGGAGAAAGGCCTCGCCCTTGGCCACCTTGCCCAAGGCGCGCTTCAGCTTGCGGGCCTCGCCTGCAAAAACCAGCGGCGGAAACCCGGCGAGCTGCCGCTCGACGTTTCCAAGCGCCTCAAGGTCCGGATAGGCCGGGACCTGCTGGATCGGCTTGTTTCTCCAGCTATCGGGCGTCCACCGCTCGGTCATGACACACTCCCCGTGTCGTTCGAATATCCCTGTCGTTCACCGCAACAAGCGGCACGAGCGGGCACCTATACACGACATAAACAAAAAGGCGAGTGCGGAGAGGTCGCGCTGGGCAAGCTGTCATTCCGGGTCCCATAGCGGCCGAGCTTTACCGGAAGGGTGCGGCGGCGGCCGTCCCCCTCTGACCTTGAACCGTCGTGGTTCTGGGTTCCGGGCTCTCGCTCCGCTCGCCCCGGAATGACGGAGGGTGATCCCCTCACGCTGGCATTCCGGGACGCACCAAAGGTGCGGGCCCGGAACCCATAATCACCAACGATGCAGGTTGAAGAGCGGCGGCAGCTGCCGCGCCCCATTCGTAAGGCCCGGCGATAGTGGGCCTGGTCCTTTCGGACCATCCCCGGAGCGATGGGGGCAGGTCCCGGGCCTACCCCACATCGACCGGCTTCTTCACCACGAAGGGTACCCGCATCGTCACCAGCTCCTCCGCGGCTGTCGGGTGGACCGCGATGGTGCGATCGAAATCGGCCTTGGTGGCGCCCATGGTGACGGCGATGCCGGCGAGCTGGATCATTTCGCCCGCATCGTGGGAGAGGATGTGGACGCCGACCACCTTGTCGGTCGCCTTCTCCACCACGAGCTTCATCAGCACGCGGTCGGCGCTGCCCGAGACCGTCGCCTTCATGGGGCGGAAGGAGGTCTTGTAGATGTCGACCTCGCCGTAGCGCTCGCGCGCGGCCGCCTCGCTGCAGCCGATGACGCCGATTTCGGGAGTCGAGAACACCGCGGTCGCGATCAGGTCGTGGTCCACCATGGTTGGCCTGTCGCCGAACACCGTATCGGCGAAGGCATGGCCCTCGCGAATGGCGATGGGGGTGAGGTTCGCACGGTTGGTCACGTCGCCGACCGCGTAGATCGAGGGGACGATCGACTGCGAATAGCCGTCCACAATGACCGCGCCGGCCTCGTCCAGGCTGACGCCGGCCTGTTCGAGGCCGAGATCGGCCGTGTTCGGACGCCGGCCGGTGGCGACGAGAACCTGATCGATCCTCAGGACCGAGCCGTCGTTCAGGGTCGCCGCGATGCCGTCCCCCTCCCGGTCGAGGCGGTGGACCGTCCGCTCCAGCGCGAGATCGATGCCGCGATGACGATAGGCATCGGCCAGGACATCGCGGATGTCCTCATCGAAGCCGCGCAGGAGCTTGTCGCCCCGATGGAGGAGCGTGACCTCGCTGCCGAGCCCTGCGAAGACGCCCGCGAACTCGACCGCGATATAGCCGCCGCCGACCACGAGGATGCGCTTCGGCAGTTCCTTCAGGTGAAAGACCTCGTTCGACGTGATGCCGAGTTCGCCGCCGGGGATCGCAGGGCCCATGACGGGATGGGCTCCGACCGCCACGAGGATGTATCGGGCACGGACCTCCTTCCCCGTCGCAAGGATGCGCACCGTATGCGGATCGACGATCACCGCGCGGCTGTCGACGACCTCGACGCCGGCCTTGTCCAGATTCGCCCGGTAGATACCCTCCAGCCGGTCGACCTCCTTGTGCAGGTTGCGGGTCAGGGTCTCCCAATCGAAGCGGAGCTGGGAGAAGGTCCATCCGAACCCGGCAGCCTCCTCGAATTCCTCGGGGAAGCGGCTGGCATAGACCATCAGCTTCTTGGGAACGCAGCCGCGGATGACGCAGGTGCCGCCGACACGGTACTCTTCCGCGACCATGACCCTGGCTCCGTAGCCCGCCGCGACCCGTGCCGCCCGCACGCCCCCCGACCCGGCGCCGATGACGAACAGATCGACGTCGTAATTGCTCATGGTCTGGTCTCCAGTTCTTTCCGGCGCGCAGCCAGGATCCATACGATAGCGGCACCGATGGAGGCCGCCCACCACCCCTGCCAGGCACCATGGCCGACCATGGCGACCGCCGACGCAGCCCCCAGGAGCGACAGTGACGCGGCCGCGACCAGCCGGCGCTGCCGCGCAATGCGCCGCAAGAGCAGGAGGATCACGGCCAGGACGAGAAGTGCTCCGACGCCACCGAGCTCGACCCAGATCTGGATCAGGGCGTTGTGGGGATGGCCGACCCCGAGCAGGGTCTCGTCCTCGGTCGGGACGCGCTCGGCCACCGACGTGTCGCGCAGGCGCGGGCTGACGCCGAAGCCCGCGCCGAAGACCGGCTGCTGCCGGATGGCCTCGCCGAAGCTGAGCCAGATGTCGACCCGGTCGCGGGAATGATCGTCGGCAAGCTCCTGATGGACACTGGGCGGAATCATCCGGTCCGTGATCTGTCCGAGGAACGGCGCCGCGACCGTCACGGCCACGAACGCGATGGCGGCGAGGAGCGCCGTGACCCTCGGGGCCGCGAGCGCCGCCAGGAACGTGGCAAGGCCGGCGGCGAACCCGAGCACCGAAGCGCCGCTTTCCGAATGGGCCATGGTGACGAGGGCCAGCGCCGCGAAGCCCAGGCTGAGCACCCAGCCATGGCGGATCCGGGCCAGCATCCAGGCGGCCACCGCCGGGGTCAGGCAGAGAAGGGTGAGGACAGGACGGTTGAAGATGAAACTGTGCCAGCGCATTCCCAGAGACCGGCGCAGGGCGAGCCCGGTCCGGAGCTCGAAGAGCATCATGCCGCAGGCCAGGATCGAGGCTGCGGCGAGAAGCCAGAAGGCGCCTCGGGTCATCCGTTCGGGCAGCGCAACGGCGAGTATGAAGCCGCCCGCGACGGAAATCGCGAACTCGCCGAAGGCTGAGATCGAGACGCCCTTGAACTCGCTCCAGCTCACGGAGACCAGGCACCAGGCGAGGAAACCCTGGGCCGCGAGACCGAGTGGAGACCTCAGTGCCGCGAGTGCCTTGTCGGCGAAGTCAGGGAGTCGCCCCTCCGCGACGACCGCCGCGAGGGCGAAGACGGCTGCGAGCCCCAGGAACGCGGGGCTGGAGCGATGGGCGACCGCCATCCCGACCGGCATGAGGGCGAGCGCCGCCATGGCGGCGCGCCACAGCCCCTCGGCCACGGGGGCCCGGGCGCCGGTCGAGGATCCTTCGGCGGAGGCCGGAGCGTGAATCGTCATGGCGAGGCTCTTACGCGAAGGTTCAACATCGATAAAGCAGCAAGCGCTTGCAGCTTCGAATTTCCGCCTTTACCGTCCGCCCCAGCGTGTAGGCTCGCAGAGCGACCGCGCCAAATCTCGTGTATCGGAGGAAACAGAATGAGCCAGTATCGCAAGGGACTCTGGCGGGGCATGCTCGCCGCGGCTGCCGTCGCGGGTCTTGTCTCAACGGCTTCGGCCCAGTCGGAGCTCAAGATCATGGCTCCTGCGGCGCCGGGCGGCGGCTGGGACCAGACGGCCCGCTCCATGCAGCAGGCGTTGACCCAGTCTGGGATCGTCAAGAACGTCCAGGTCACCAACGTTCCGGGCGCCGGCGGCTCCATCGGCATCGCCCAGTTCGTGAACGGCGCCAAGGGCGACGGCACCCAGCTCATGGTCATGGGCTATGTCATGGTCGGCGCGCTGCTCACCAACAAGTCGCCGGTGACCCTCGACCAGACCACCCCCATCGCCCGCCTGACCGGCGAGTACGAGGCCATCGTCGTCCCCGCCAACTCCCCGATCAAGGACGCCAAGGACCTTGCGGCGGCCGTGAAGGCCGACCCGGCGAAGGTCACCTGGGCCGGCGGCTCGGCCGGCGGCGTGGACCACATCGCCGTCGCGCTCTTCGCGAAGGCCGTGGGAGCCGATCCGACGAAGATCAACTACATCCCGTTCTCGGGCGGCGGTGAGTCCCTTGCGGCGATCCTGGGCGGCAAGGTCACCGCGGGCATCTCCGGCTATGGCGAGTTCGAAAGCCAGATCAAGGCGGGCAAGCTGCGCCTCATCGGCCTGACGACCCCGGCCGGCAAAGGCACCGCCGAGATGCCGTCCCTGAAGGATCAGGGCATCGACCTCGAGATCGCCAACTGGCGCGCGGTCGTGGCTCCTCCCGGCATCACCGCCGAGCAGAAGAAGGCTCTCACCGACACCATGGACAAGATGCACTCGTCCAAGGAGTGGACCGAGATCCTGAAGCAGAAGGGCTGGGACGACGCCTACCAGTCGGGCGACGCCTTCTCCAAGTTCCTCGCCGACGATCAGATCCGCACGAAAGAGGTCTTGACCTCGGTCGGCCTCGTGAAGTCATAAAAGGACAGCCCGGATCGACGTTTGGAAGCGCCGCCCCGTGCGGCGCTTCTTTTTAGGAAAAAGAACAATGACGACACGAACCCCCAGGCGCGTCGACAAGGCGGGACTCCTCATCGCCCTGCTCCTCTTCGTTCTTGCCGGCACGATCTGGCTGGACATGAGCACCCTCCAGCTTTCCTCCGTCTATGGTGTGGGACCCAAGGCGATGCCGATCGTCGTTTCCGTGGGCCTTGCAATCCTTGGCCTGGGCAACGCGATTTCCGCCTTTCGCGGCGATCTGCCCGAGCGGGAGACCCTCGACTGGAAGCCCATCGTCCTGATCGTCGGCGGGCTGGCCCTGCTCATCGCCTGTATCAAGTTCAATGTCGGCTTTATCCCGGCCACGGCGATCCTGTTCGCCTGCACCTCGGCCGCCTTTGGACGCCGCGCCTTCTTCACCGATCTCGCGATCGGCTTCGCGGCGGGCCTCGTGATTTATGTCCTGTTCGCCAAGCTCCTGACCCTGAGCCTTCCGATGGGCCCCCTCGAGCGTCTGATCGGAGCGTAACGCCATGGATTCGCTTTTCGCCCTCGCCCACGGCCTGACGGTCGCGATCCAGCCGATGAATCTGCTTTTCGCGCTGATCGGAGTGCTGCTCGGCACCGCCGTCGGCGTGCTGCCCGGCATCGGCCCGGCACTCACGGTCGCGCTCCTCCTGCCCATCACCTTCAAGCTCGATCCGGGCGGTTCGATCATCATGTTCGCCGGCATCTATTACGGCGGCATGTATGGCGGCTCGACGACCGCGATCCTCATCAACACACCCGGCGAGAGCGCCTCCATGGCGACGGCGCTCGAAGGCAACAAGATGGCCAAGGCCGGCCGCGGCGGCCCCGCCCTCGCGACCTCGGCCATCGGCTCCTTCGTCGCGGGCACCATCGCGACCCTCGGCCTCGCCTTCCTGGCGCCGACCCTCGTCGAGCTCGCAGTGCGGTTCGGCCCCGAGGATTATTTCGCCCTGATGTGCGTGGCCTTCGTCACGGTCTCCGCCACCTTCGGCGATTCTCCCGTCCGGGGGCTCACGAGCCTCTTCATCGGCCTCGCCCTCGGACTCGTCGGCATCGACAAGCTCACCGGTCAGGCGCGCCTGACCTTCGGCGTCCCCGAACTGCTCGACGGCGTCGAGGTCACGACCCTCGCCGTCGGCCTGTTCGCCGTAGGCGAGGCGCTCTATGTCGCCTCCCGGCGCCACATCCAGGAAGAGGTCGTCGAGCCTGTGCGCGGCTCGCTGTGGATGACGAAGGAGGACTGGAAGCGCTCCTGGTGGCCCTGGATCCGCGGCACGCTCTTCGGCTTCCCCATCGGCGCCCTACCCGCCGGCGGCGCCGAGATCCCCACCTTTCTCTCCTACTCCACCGAGAAACGGCTGACGAAGTATCCGGAGGAGTTCGGCAAGGGCGCCATCGAGGGCGTGGCCGGGCCGGAGGCCGCCAACAACGCCTCCGCGGCCGGCACGCTCGTGCCGCTCCTGGCGCTCGGCCTGCCGACCTCCGCCACGGCGGCCATGATGCTCGCCGGGTTCCAGCAGTACGGCCTCAATCCCGGCCCCCTGCTCTTCGCCGAGCGGCCGGAGCTCGTCTGGGGCCTGATCGCCAGCCTCTTCATCGCCAATGCGATGCTGCTCGTGCTCAACCTGCCGCTCGTCGGGCTCTGGGTGAAGCTGCTCGCGATTCCGCAGCCGTGGCTCTATGCGGGCATCCTGGTCTTCGCCACCATGGGTACCATCGCAGCCAAGCCGTCCGTGGTCGAGCTGACGATGCTCGGCGCCTTCGGTGTCCTCGGCTTCCTCATGCGGCGGTTCGACTACCCGATCGCGCCGGTGGTGGTCGGGCTGATCCTCGGGCCGATCGCGGAGGCACAGCTCCGCCGCGCGCTCTCGATCAGCCTCAACGACCCGATGGTCCTGCTGCAGAGCCCGATTTCGGCGACCCTGCTCGGCATCGCCCTCATCGCCCTGGTGCTGCCCTTCGTGCTCAAGGGGCTCAACCGCTTCAAGATGCAGGAGGATTAGGCCGCACGTCGCGCGGTCGTCGTTCCTGCCCCTGACGGAATGCGTGAATCGGGCGCGACGCGCCCGGTTCCCTCGCCGGAGAGCTTCCCCGCCTTCGTCCGGGATGCGGTGCCCGCGGCCTATGAAAAGGCGGACAGTTTCCCGAACTGCTCGGCGAGCATGTAATAGACCGTCACCCGGTTCTTGGTCCGGTCACCCTTCAGCTTTTCGCCGACCTGCGCGATCGCCTTGTCGAGATCGGAATCGGGATTGGTCAACCCGAGTTTTTTCTTCAAGAAGTTCTCGCGTACCCGCGCGACCTCGTCCTTGTCCGAGAATGCAACGAGCGCGGAATCCCGCTTCTGAAGCGAGATTCCACAATGCCTCACAATTCCGGCGATCGCCTTGTCATCGGCATTCGGGACATATTTCTTGACGTCGGCTGCCCAGTCTTCGGACATGACCCTCTCCCCTTCCGGATGCGCCGCCTGTCGAGCAGGCACACACGACCAACAGGAAGAGAGCTAACGCCGAGCTTGGTCGCGGCAAGGCCAACAAAGAAAAAGCCCGGTCGCCCGGGCTTTCCCAAATCGTGAAAAGACCTTCGCGGCTTACTGCAGCTGGTGGCCGCGCTTGCCCATTTCGGCGCGGGCGCGGATCATGATGTATTCCGACATGTTCTGGGACCAGGTCGCGAGCTCCCTCACGATGTCGTCGAGGAGGCCGGGCTGGACCTCCACGTATTTCTTGCCGGCCGCGGTCTTGTAGAAGTCCGAGATCTCCTTGAGCTCCTGCTCCGACAGCCGGGTCGCGAAGGCGCGGGCCGCCGTGTCGATCATCTTCTGCTTCTGCTGCTCCACCTCCGGCCGGAGGAGCGCCACGACCTCGTCGAGATCCTTCCGGATCTCGGGGCGCGTCACGTTCATCTGCTCCAGCTGGGTGAAGAAGGGCTCGGTCATGGCGTCGAAGGAACGGGTCATGCCGGAATTGATGGCGACCTCGCGGGCAAGCGTGAGCTGATTGGCGGTGGGCTGCGCTGTCTGCGCGAGGACGGGGCTCGCGAGCATGAACAGCGCGACGGTCGTCGCAGCCAGGCGAGAGGCGGAACGGATCATGGGGTTAGGCTCCAGTCATGACGATGAGGGTCAGATCTGACCGAGTTCGACAAGACCCTGCCCGGTGGCGAGGATCGCACCGGTGGCAAGGCCGATGAAAAGACCATGCTCGACGACGCCGGGGATGTTGTTGAGCGTCGAGGCAAGGACATTCGGCTTTTCGATGCGCTCGAGATGCGCATCGAGGATGAAATGCCCGCCATCCGTGATGTAGGGCGTTCCGTCGGCGGTTCTGCGCAGGCGCAGCTCTCCGCTCATCTCCAGTGTTTCCAGCAGTTTTTCGATGGCGATCTGGGTCGCGCGCAGGCCGAAAGGCACGACCTCGATCGGCAGCGGAAAGCGCCCGAGCCGCGTGACCCGCTTCGATCCGTCCGCGATCACGATCATGCGGCGGCTGGACGAGGCCACGATCTTCTCGCGCAGGAGCGCGCCGCCGCCGCCCTTGATCAGACGCAGGTCGTCGTCGATCTCGTCGGCTCCGTCGACCGTCAGGTCGAGTTCCGGGGTCTCATCGAGCGTCGTCAGCGGAATGCCTTCGCGCGCCGCCTGGTTGCGGGTCGCCTCCGAGGTCGGGACGCAGACGACGGACAGGCCGCCGCGCACGCGCGCTCCGATCGCGGCCACGAAATGGGCCGCCGTCGAGCCGGTACCGAGTCCCAGCCTCATCCCGTCCGTCACGAGGGACGCGGCCTTCTCCGCCGCATCGCGCTTCAGATTGTCGCTCACTGTTGCTTCCTAACGCAGATCGTCCCCGTGGCGAGGACGGCCAGGGACGCGTCTAGCACGTTGCCGCCACGGGAAGAAAGATTGTTTCAGGGTCTTTTCATAGCCGGAACGCCTTGTCAGGGCCGCTGCGGCGATGCGCCCGTGCCGGACCGGACGCTCGGGGTCGCTCCCGGAGCGGCCTGGGGGGCTCCTTGCGCCGATGGATTGGTCTGCGGCGTGCACACCACCTTCTCGTCGAAGACGTAGCAGATGCTCATGTCCCCGGTCCGGTAATTGACCCGGAACACGCCGCCCTCGCGCTCGTGGCGGGACGCGACGAGGCCATATTCGCCGGGGACCTGCGGGCCGGCCCCTTCGCCGGAGCCGAAGCAGAGCGTCACGCCGATGGTGCCTTCCTGGAGACCGTACTGACAGGAGCTGACCTCGCCCGTGATGCGGTCGATCCTGTAGATCCGGTTCAGGTCCGTCTGCGGCGCAGGCACAAAATCATAGGGAGCGGCGATGGCGGGGACGGCCAGGCTTCCCAGCACGACAATCGACGATAGATATGCCAAGGAACCGGCGAGCCGCATTCAACACTCCCTCTTGGTGAGTCCGGTAAGAACGAATCAACCAGACGACCATATCATCCCCTCATGCTTGATTCCCCCGTCCTGTGCAGGTAGCCGACGTCCATGGCCATTCATAGCCCGTCCCTGGCGCCCCGCGTCGCCCCGCCCATCGTCGTGTTCGACCTCGACGGCACGCTGGCCGATACGGCAGGCGATCTCATCGGGACGCTCAACGTGATCCTGGAGGGCGAAGGCCTGCCGCCCCTGCCCGTGCGGAAAGCGCGTGACCTCGTCGGAGCCGGCGCCCGCGCCCTCCTCCAGCGCGGCTTCGAGGCCGGACAGAAGGAACTCGCGCCGGACCGCCTGGACCACCTCTTCCAGCAGTTCATGGTCCACTACCGGGACAACATCTGCGTCAAGACGCGGCTGTATCCCGGGGTCGAGGCGGCCCTCGAACGACTCCGGCAGGCGGGTTTCGTTCTCGCCATCTGCACGAACAAGTATGAGGATCATTCGGTCCGGCTGCTCGAGGCCCTGCGGATCGGGCACCGATTCGCCGCCAATTGTGGCCGCGATACCTTCACGGTCTTCAAGCCGGACCCGCGTCATCTCACTCTGACCATCGAGCGTGCCGGAGGCAACCCGCACCGGGCGGTGATGGTCGGCGACTCACGAACCGACATCGTTACCGCGCAGGCCGCCCGCATTCCCTCGATCGCGGTGCCCTTCGGCTATACGGACGTCCCTGTCCGCCGCCTCAATCCGGACCTCGTCATTGGCCATTTCGACGAATTGTTCGATGCCGTCGGGACGCTGGTGCGCCTCGCCGCGGCGTGATCGGCCCGGCTTTCGCCGCCGTACACACGATTGTGAAGATGTTCCGCCAGGAAGGAATGGTGGGCGCGACAGGGATTGAACCTGTGACCCTTCGCGTGTGAAGCGAATGCTCTCCCGCTGAGCTACGCGCCCTGACCAGGGCCTTCTAAGGTCGTTGATCCCCCGGCGTCAAGCGCTTCCGGAGCGGACCGGCAGACATTTCGCTCCAGGGAATATGGCAGCATGGCTTTAACCTCCCGGTTACGACATGGCCAAATGAAGGCGGCCTGCGCGGTGATTTGGCAACGGACCTTTGTTATCCAACGGATCCGAAACGCGGCCATTGCGTTGAGCAATGACAAACCCGCATCAACCATGTTCATTTCGAGGCAAATATGGGACGCACCCGCGCTGCCCTGCTTGGGCTTGCTTGCGCCTTCGCCGCTCTTGCGACGCCGGCCGCGGCTTTCACGGCAATCGACCCCCTGACCCGCCAGCCGCTCTATGGTGCCGAGGAGTCGCTGACGCCCCAGGCTTCTCCGATTCCGCGTCAGGTCGTTGCCTTCGACGGCCGCTATGCGGCGGGGACCATCGTGATATCCACCAGCGCGCGGCGCCTCTATTTCGTGCTCGGCGACGGCAAGGCCCTGCAGTACGGCGTCGGTGTCGGCCGCCCGGGCTTTACATGGGCCGGCAGCCATTCGGTGACCATGAAGCGCGAATGGCCCGACTGGCGGCCGCCGGCCGCCATGCTCAAGCGCCGTCCCGACCTGCCTCGCCACATGGCCGGCGGCCCGGACAATCCGCTCGGGGCCCGCGCGCTGTATATCGGCGGCACCATGTATCGCATCCACGGCTCCAACGAACCTGAGACCATCGGACAGGCCGTTTCCTCCGGTTGCATCCGCATGACCAACGACGACGTCATCGACCTCTACAGCCGCGCCAAGGTCGGCACACGGGTCGTGGTGCAGCGGTAACACGATCCGCTGCGCCCTCTTCGGCCGGCGCGGAAACTATAACCACCCGCGTTGCAGGATCGATCGCAGCGGCCGCCGCTGCATCCTGTTCTGGGTGGTCCCCGGTTACGGGTTCCGGACTGGCCTTCGGCGATCCGGTATGACGGCGCGAGAGATGAACCCCCTGTCATTCCGGGGCGCCGCAGGCGAGCCCGGAACCCATGACCACGACGGTTCAAGGTCAGAGAGCGACGATAGCCGCGGGGCCTTTCTCGTAACGCTCAGCGGTTACGGATTCCGGAAAATGACGATAGTCCTACCGATCCCGTGACAATCCCTTCGCGGCAAGCTCTTCGAGATAGGCGCTGAAGCGCTCCTCGTGTTCGGTGCCGAGCTTGTAGAGGTAGTCCCAGCCGTAGATCCCTGTGTCGTGCATGTCGTCGAAGACGAGCTTGACGGCATAGTTCCCGATGGGCTCGACCCCGATGATCTCGACGTTGCGCTTGCCGGGCACCGTCTTGCGCTCGGCAGGGCTGTGGCCCTGCACCTCGGCCGAGGGGCTGGCGATGCGCAGGTATTCGGCCGGCAGGTCGAAGGCCGCGCCGTCGTCGAACGTGATCCGCAGGCTCCGCTTGCCGGGCGCCAGACGAAGTTCGGTGGGCCAGCGTTCCGTTGTCATGTTCCGCTCCATTTGCCCCGTTTGTGAATTGACGCTAGCTGCTCGATAACTAGGTTGAAAGCAAGCCCAGCTGCGACAACGACAAAGGAACGGCAGCCGATGCCGGCACCAGTGCACCCGCCCCTCGCCTCCATGCCAAGGCCGCTCGTGGACCCGTTCGGCCGGAGCATCACCTATCTGCGGGTATCCGTGACGGACCGGTGCGACTTCCGCTGCGTCTATTGCATGTCGGAGGACATGGCCTTCCTGCCGAAGCGGGACCTCCTCACCCTGGAGGAGCTCGACCGGATCTGCTCGGTCTTTGTCGAGAACGGAGTGCGCAAGCTGCGCATCACCGGCGGCGAGCCCCTGGTGCGGCGGGATATCATGAACCTGTTCCGGTCCCTGACCCGCCACCTGGAGACGGGAGTGCTGGACGAGCTGACCCTGACCACCAATGGGTCGCAGCTTGCCCGCTTCGCGACGGAACTCGCCGCCTGCGGCGTCCGGCGCGTCAACGTGTCCATCGACACCCTGGATCCGGAGAAGTTCCGCCACATCACCCGCTGGGGCGATCTCGCGAAGGTGATGGCCGGCCTCGATGCGGCGCAGGCGGCTGGCCTCAAGGTCAAGATCAACGCGGTGGCCCTGAAGGGGGTGAACGAGGACGAGATCGAGGGGCTTCTGACGTGGGCTCATGGGCGCGGCATGGACCTGACCCTGATCGAGGTCATGCCGCTCGGCGAGATCGACGGGCAGCGCATCGACCAGTTCCTGCCCCTGTCCCTGGTGCGGGCACGCCTCGCCCAGCGCTTCACCCTCGATGAGATCGACGAGCGCACCGGCGGTCCGGCCCGCTACGTGCGGGTGGCCGAGACCGGCGGCAAGCTCGGCTTCATCACCCCCATGACCCATAATTTCTGCGAAAGCTGCAACCGCGTGCGCCTGACCTGCACGGGACAGCTCTTCATGTGCCTCGGCCAGGAGGACGCCGCCGACCTGCGGGCGCCGGTGCGGGCTTCGCAGGGCAACGAGGCGCTCCGGCAGGCGATGGCCGAGGCCATATCCCGGAAACCGAAGGGTCACGATTTCATCATAGACCGCCGCCATAACCGTCCGGCCGTCGGACGTCACATGAGCCTCACCGGCGGCTAGCCTCCAGGGATACTGCCCCGCGACAGTATTGGCCCGGAAGGATTCTTGACTATTCGAAGGGTTCGCGGAATATCGCGGCGACATTCAAGGCTGCAGCATCGTGATCGTGTTGAGTTTCGGGCGACGACTGGCCACCTGGGCGGCCCTCTGTTTGTGGCTTGCCTCGGGCCTGCCGGCATGGGCCCAGCAGAAACCCGCGATCCGCATCGCCGTCGAGGGCGCCTTCCCACCTTTCAACTACATGGAAAACAACGAGCTGCAGGGCTTCGAGGTCGATCTCGGCAAGGCCCTCTGCGAGGCCATGAAGGCGGAATGCATCCTCGTCCAGCACGACTGGGATGGCATCATACGCGGGCTTCTCAACCGCGAATACGATGCGATCATGTCCTCCCTGGAGATCACGGAGAAGCGCCAGAAGCGTCTGGCCTTCTCCAAGCCGTACTATCACATCCCCGCCATCTTCATCGCGCCGAAGGACGGCTCCCTCGAAGGGGTAACGCCGTCGGCGTTGGCGGGAAAGAAGATCGGCGCCGCGGATCGCAGCGACCATGCCGAGTATCTCAAGCAGTTCTACAAGGACTCGGAAGTCATTCCGTACAGCTCGCCGGTCGAGGCCAACCTCGACCTCCTGGTCGGGCGCATCGATGCGGTGTTCGGCGGGCAGCGCTCGCTCTCCGAATTCCTGAAGACCCGCGAGGGCGAGTGCTGCCGTATCCTGGGCCGCGCGCCCGACACGCCGCCCTACAAGCGTCAGTTCTACGGCGTCGGGATGCGCAAGGACGATGCCGCTCTGAAAGCGCAATTCGACACGGCCCTCGATCAGGTCATCGCCGACGGGACATATGACCGGATCCGCGCGAAGTATTTTTCGTTCGATATCAAATAGTGGCGTTTGACGCTCCTTCGCTCACTCCATAGAACCGGAATCGACGGTCAGGGAGAAAACGATGGCGAAGGTGAGTTTCATCGGTCTGGGTGTCATGGGCTACCCCATGGCAAGGCACCTGAAGGCCAAGGGCCACGAGGTGACGGTCTATAACCGCACCGCTGCGAAGGCGGACCGGTGGGTTTCCGAAAACGGCGGCCGCGCGGCCCAGACGCCCCGCGAGGCGACGGAAGGCCAGGAGATCGTCTTCGCCTGCGTCGGCAACGACGACGACCTCCGCCAGGTCACCCTCGGCCCCGACGGCGCCTTCCATGCCCTTCAGCCCGGCATGATCTTCGTCGACCACACCACCGCCTCCGCCGAAGTGGCGCGCGAACTCTACGAGGCCGCGAAGAAGAAGGGTGCGTCTTTCATCGACGCGCCGGTTTCCGGCGGACAGGCCGGCGCCGAGAACGGCGTGCTGACCGTGATGTGCGGCGGCGATGCGGAGGCCTATGCCAGGGCGGAGCCGGCGATCATGAGCTTCGCCCGCGCCAGCCGCCTGATGGGCGCGGCGGGTGCCGGACAGCTCACGAAGATGATCAACCAGATCTGCATCGCGGGTCTCGTCCAGGCGCTCTCCGAGGGGATCCATTTCGGCAAGCGCGCCGGCCTCGACATCGAGGCCGTGCTCGACGTCATCTCCAAAGGTGCCGCCGGGTCCTGGCAGATGGAAAACCGCGGCAAGACCATGAACCAGGGCAAGTTCGATTTCGGCTTCGCGGTCGATTGGATGCGCAAGGACCTCGCCATCGTCCTCGCCGAGGCCCGCAAGAACGGCGCCAGCCTGCCCGTCACCGCAATTGTCGACCAGTTCTACGCCGAGGTGCAGGCCAAGGGCGGCAACCGCTGGGACACGTCGAGCCTGATCTCGCGACTTGAGCGGTGAGAGCCGCGCTGTCTCACGTCACCTTTGGAAGAAGGTCAGACTGCAGGTCCGGCCGCTCTACCGCCGCGTCATCGTCAGGTAGACGATGAAGCCGCCGACACCGATCGCGAGCAGCGCCAGCACGATCTGGCGCGTCTCGCCCGTAAAGGCCGCATCGCGATACATCTGCGAGAGCGCAGCCGATCTGTCGGGATCCTGGGAAACCAGGATGCTCAGGAAAGCGATGAAGACCAGAAGCGCAAGGATGATGTAGTTTATCCGCATCGCTCCCCCCTCACCGGCCCTGGAAACGTGGCGCGCGCTTTTCACGGAACGCCGTGACGCCTTCCAGGAAATCATCGCTGAATCCCGCCTCGCGCTGCAGCTTCGCTTCAAGGGCGAGCTGCGTTCCGAGGTCGTTCGACAGGCTTTGGGCCACTGCCTGCTTGGTCAGGCGATGGGCAAGGCCGGGCCCGCGGGCGAGCGCCGCGGCGAAGGCGGCCACGTCCTCCGCAAAGGTCTCATCGTCGAAGATCTTGAACACGAGGCCCATGGCCTTCGCCTCCTCCGCCGAGATGGGCTCCGCCGTCAGCATCAGCGCCAGCGCCTGCTTGAGTCCGACGAGGCGCGGCAGGATCCAGGTCCCGCCCGCATCCGGCACCAGCGCTATCCTGGCGAAGGCTTCCTGCAGATAAGCGGAGCGCGCGGCCAGCACGATGTCGCAGGCGAGCGCGATGTTCATGGAGGCGCCGACAGCCGGCCCGTTGAGGGCGGCAATGGTCGGCTTGGGATAATCGGCAAGGGCAAGGATAAGCGGGTTGTAGTCGCGGGCAAGCGGTGGTCCCAGATCGATGCGGCCCCTCTCGTCCGTGGGCAGGTTCTCGGTCAGGTCCTGGCCCGAGGAGAAGGCGCGGCCCTCGCCTGTCAACACCACGGCCTTGACGGAGCCGTCGGCCGCGAAGCGATGAAGCGTCTCGCGCAACTCCGCGTGCATGATGCCGTTGAGCGCATTCAGCTTGTCGGGCCTTGCCAGCGTGATGGTTGCAACCGGTCCGTTCGTCGTCGCGTGCAGGGTCGTCAGGCTCATGCGGCGGGCTCCTTCTCGTCGCGCGCGAGCATAGAGCGGACTTGGCTGCGAAGCACGGGCAAAAGCTCGGCCTCGAACCACGGATTCTTCCTCAGCCAGCCGTTGTTCCTCCACGAAGGATGGGGAAGCGGGAGGATGCGGGGAGTCCGAGGCTCGGCGAGAAGCCCGCGCCAGCGCTGCACAGTGAGGGTCAGGCCGTCGCGGAAGTCTTCCCGAAGATGCCAGGCCTGGGCATATTGGCCGATGAGCAGGACGAGTTCGAGGCGAGGAAGTGCGTCGAGGATGGGCGTACGCCATGTCTCGGCGCATTCCCGGCGCGGCGGCAGGTCCCCGCCTTTGGAATCCTGGCCCGGAAAGCAGGCGCCCATCGGCACGATGGCGACCCGCGCCGGGTCGTAGAACGCCGCTTCGTCGAGGCCGAGCCAGTCCCGGAGACGGGCTCCCGAACGGTCTGAAAAGGGAATGCCGCTGGCATGAGCCCGCGTTCCCGGCGCCTGACTCGCGATGCAAAGCCGCGCCGTCGGGCTGCCCTGGAGAATGGGACGGGGTTCGTGCGGAAGTGCGGATCCGTAGCGGGGTTCGTCGCGGCAGATCCGGCAGGCCCTGAGGCGTTGCGACAGCGCGTGGAAATCGTCGGTTGGAGTCATACCGCAGAGATGGGATGCGAAGCCGGGCGGATCGAGGCGACCCGTCACGACATGACGTCGCGCATCGCGCTCAATACACCTGATGCCGCCGCCATTCCTGCGGTCGCTCGAAGGACGTCGCCCAGACGCCGCGCGATTGCAGTCGCGCCTTGGCCTCGAGAAGCCGATAATCGCCGTAAGCGACGGCGCAGCCCTCGGCCACCATGCGGGCGCCGATATCCTCGCCACTGACGAAGCAGCGGGCAAGCTGCCGCTGGTAGCGGTCCCGGCCGGAGACGCGGCATTCCACATGCTGGTTGAGGATCATGCTGAGCAGCGTGTCGCGGGCCTTTTCCCCGCACAGGACGGGGTTGCCGTCGCGGATGCAGGACTGGGTCATCTCAGGCGCGTCGATGCCTTTAAGGCGAATCTTGCTGTCGCCGATCCGAATCGTGTCGCCATCGATGGCAAAGGCACGACCGGCAACCACCCTGTCGCTCCCCTCGAGGAACAGATGCGCGCCGGCGGCCATGAGCAGCGCGATCCCAAGGGAGGCAAGGCCGAGGATCGTCTGCACGGGGCCGGACAGGCTGGAACGGTAAGATCGTATATCCATTCAGGGCAACCGCTCCGAGACACCGGCCTGGCTGAAAGTCGCCATGTCACGATGTACCGTAGCGGCAGTTTTGACAATCCCCATCGCGAGGGCAGCCCCACTTCCCTCGCCGAGACGCATTCCCAGCGCCAGGAGCGGGATCTTGCCGAGGCGCTCCAGCACGTCCTGGTGCGCCCCTTCCGCCGAAAGGTGTCCGGCGATGCAATGATCGATGGTGGCGGGGTGGATGGCGTGGAGGATCGCCGCCGCCGAGGTGGCGACATAGCCATCGAGGATCACAGGGATGCGCTGGAGGCGCGCCGCCAGGATCGCTCCGGCCATGGCGGCGATTTCGCGCCCACCAAGGCGCCGCAGGATTTCCAGCGGGTCCTTCAGATAGTCGCGGTGATGGGCGCGCGCGCTTTCCACCGCTGCGATCTTGCGGGCGAGGCCCTGCTCGTCGACACCGCTGCCGCGCCCGACCCATTGAGCGGCCTCGCCGCCATAGAGGGCCGCGTAGATCGCCGCCGCCACCGTAGTGTTGCCGATGCCGAGCTCACCGATGGCGAGCAGGTCGGTTCCGCCAGCGATCGCTTCCATGCCGAAGGCCATGGTGGCGACGCAGGACTTCTCGTCCATCGCTTCCTCGATCGTGATGTCGCCGGTCGGCAGGTCGATGGCGAGGTCGAAGACCTTGAAGCCCAGCCCGAGGCCGGCGCAGATCTGGTTGATCGCCGCGCCGCCGGCGGAGAAGTTCTCCAGCATCTGGCGGTTGACCGCGGAGGGATAGGCGGACACGCCGCGCTCCGCCACGCCATGGCTGCCGGCGAAGACGCAGACGAGCGGCCGGTCCGCCGAGGGTGTGGCCTTGCCCTGCCAGGCCGCGAGCCACTCGTTCAGCCATTCGAGGCGCCCGAGGCTGCCTGCCGGCTTGGTCAGTTGGCCTTCCCTCTGGCGCACCGCCGCCACCGCCGCTTCATCCGGGCCCGGCATCGTCGTGATCAGCCGACGGATATCGTCGAAGGGCGAGGTCTCGGATGCGGTCATGGAAAGCTCCGGCCCAATGGGCATTGCGGAAGAGGCAGAGGCGTGACCTATAACGGTCAAGGCAACCTGGGTGAAGCATGTCCGATCGATTGAAGGAGGCCGGCAGCCTTTCGCTGCCTGCATGGCAGGAATTCATGTCCGATACAGCAAGGGCCCTGCGCTTTTATTCCCGATTGCCGGTTCCCGTCCTGCCCTGGGAGGGGGATCCGCATGGGCCGCCCGACGGCGGGCGAATCGCGCGGGTCCTCCCCGTCGCCGGGCTTGTTCTCGGCCTGGCGCCCGCCGTCGTCCTGGCCGCATCCCTCTGGCTCGGCCTGGGCGAGTGGATATCCGCGATCCTGTCGGTCGCGACGGCGACGATCACCACGGGCGCCTTTCACGAGGATGGGCTCGCCGACACCGCCGACAGCTTCGGCGGCACGACCCCCGAGCGGCGCCTTGCAATCATGAGGGACAGCCTGATCGGCTCCTTCGGCAGCTCCGCGCTCGTTCTCGGATTCGCCCTGCGGATCGCGACGCTCGCGACGCTCGTCCTCAGGGCCGATGTCATCGCCGTCGTCGGGGCAATCCTCCTCTGTGCGAGCCTGTCCCGGGTTGCAGGGCTGATTCCCCTGGTGTTTCTGCCGCCCGCCCGGCAGGACGGTGCCGCGAAGGCGGTCGGACGGCCGGAGCGGGAGAATTTCTGGCTCTCGGCGGCCCTGGCGGGAACCCTCTCGCTTCTCATCGGGCTCGGCACGGGACTCCCTTCCTCCGGTCTCGCATTGATGATCCTGTTCGCGGGCCTCAGCGGGGTCGCCCTGGCGCGGCTTGCGGCCCGCCACGTCCAGGGCGGGACGGGCGATATCGCCGGCGCGGCGCAGCAGGTGGCGGAGATCGCTGCGCTGATCGGCCTCTTGATTGCGCTTCGTCCCTGACGACATGATGGATGATATGAGCCGCGCTTCCAGCCCCTGCATCCGCGTCTGCATCCTCGATCCGGAGACGGGTCTCTGCGAGGGCTGCGGCCGCACGCGCGAGGAGATCGGTCACTGGTTCCGCATGAGCGAGGAGGAGCGGTTGCGCATCATGGCCGAACTGCCCGAGCGCATGCGCCAGGCCTTCGCCCTGGATGAGAACGAGCCGGAATGACCATGCCCGGCATCCGTGCCCTCGGCGCCGCCCTCCTCGCCTCCGCGCTTCTCATCGGCGCCATGGGCGAGGCTCCCGCTGCAGGGCTTCGCCCGGGCGAGATCGCGGGCCTTCTCGCCCTGTTCGGCTGCCTCCTGCTCATGGCGGGCGCCATCATCGACGGATTCGCCAGGCACTGGACGCACGGCGTCCAGGCGGTTGCTGTCAGCGGCGGCCTGCTGCTCGCGGCCCTTGTCACCTACGCGGCCCGGGAAGACCTGCAGATGGTCCTCGACCGGACAATCGGCGACATCGCCGATGGACGGGCGGTGGTGACGGACAAGGGCGAGGTGGTCGCGGCCCGGCGCACCGACGGCAGCTTCACGGTGAACGGCCAGGTCAACGGGCGCGGAGCCCGTTTCGTCTTCGACACTGGCGCGAGCACGGTGGTTCTGCGCGCCGAGCACGCGGCCGATTTCGGCTTCACGGACGAGGACCTGACCTTCTCGATCCCGGTGGCGACCGCCAACGGCGTCGCACTCGCCGCGCCGGTGATCATCCGCTCGCTGACGGTCGGGTCGATCACCGAGCGCAATGTGCCGGCACTCGTCACCCGCTCCGGTGCGCTGCATGCCAATCTGCTCGGAATGAGCTTCCTGGAACGGCTCGCGTCTTACGAGGTGCGCGGCAACCGGCTGATCCTGCGACCGAAGGAGCCTATGCCAGCAGGCTGACGAAGAAGCGGATGCAGACCGTCAGCAGGAAGAGGCCGAAGGCGACTTCGAGCTTGCGCTTCGAGAGCCTGTGCGCAAGGCGCGCGCCGACCGGCGCCAGCCATGTGCTGGTCGGGATGAACAGCAGGAAGCCCAGGAGCGAGATGTAGCCCAGCGCCAGCGGCGGCTGGAGCGCGATCACGTCCGGATATTCCGCCATGCGCGGCCAGCCGGCATAGATGTAGCCGATGGCGCCGGGAATGGAGATGAGGATGCCGAGCCCGGAGGACGTCGCCACCGCCTGGTGGATCGGGCGGTTGTAGAAGGTCATGAACAGGTTCGAGAGCTGCCCGCCGCCGATACCCATGAGCGCCGACAGCACGCCGATGATCCAGCCATAGACGATCATGATCGGCTTTGCCGGCATGTCGAGCCCGAACCGCCAGGTGTCCTTGCCGAAGAGCAGACGGATGGCCGAGATGCCCGCCACGGCGACGAACACGGTCTTGAACAGGTCGGCGGGCGCGTAGCGGGCGACGACGCTGCCCATGATCACGCCGACAACCACCGGCACGGCCCAGACCCGCAGAATCGACATGTCGACCGCGCCCTTCGCCTGATGGGCGCGGAAGGAACGGATCGAGGTCGGGATGATGATGGCGAGCGAGGTTCCGACGCAGAGCGGCATCCGCACCTCCTCCGGCACGCCGACGAACCGGAACAGTTCATAGAGGATCGGCACCGCCACCGCGCCGCCGCCGACGCCGAACACGCCGGCCAGAAGTCCCGTCACCGCCCCGGCGGCGAGGAGGGCGACGACGAGCCAGGACAGGTCGAAGAGGGAAATGCCGAACATATCAGGAGATCTTTCAAGCCAGGGACAGGATATGTGACGGAGATCGACCGCCAGGGCAAGTGCGGCCAAAGCTGCGGCCGCGACAGCGCCCGATCTCACCTATCGCGGATCGCGGCTGTTCCCTCCCCCCGATGAAGGTGCGATCCCTTCTCCCTTACGGCGAGGGAAGCGTGGCGCCTCGTTGTCCCGCGGCCGAACGGTTGAACAGCAGAGCCTTCGGTTCGGTGCGCATCGCCTCCTCCGTGCAGGCCTGCGGCCCGAGATGGCCTCGCAGCCGGGGATAGCGCTGTGCCAGATCGGAAAGGCTCACGTGCTCGGAGATGCGCGGGTGGGCGACGCAGAGGGCTCCCTCCGGCCCCCAGGCCGCCTCGAAGGCCAGGTCATCGTTCGGATCCGACCGCTGAATGCCGAACCGGTCGTAGAGATCGACGAGGGTGCCATCGCGCGTCGTCGGGCGATTGTCGCCGCCGTAATCGGCACGCAGCATGTGGATGCAGGCACGATGCAGATCGCGCATCGGGATGCCTTCCGGCGTTTCCCAGGGCCTGTAACCCATCAGCACGCACTTGCCCTCGGCACCGCTGGTACAGGTGAAGGTGAAGCCGCCCTTTTCATCGGGCAGCGCGAGAGCGAGCCTGCGCCCCTTCGGGTCAGGCTGGCAGATGTTCTCCGGCGCGCTCCCCCGGCGGTGCAGGGAAAGGCTGAGAAGCGGCACCGCGCCGCCCGTGGCGACCTCATCCATCGTAACGCTGTCGATGTCGACCTCAGTCTCGCCAGTCGCATCGGCGAGTTTCAGGGTCAGGCCGACGAGGCCCTCGCGCTTGAGAACACGCCCGTCGCCGAGCGACAGGACGAGATCGGCGCCCTCCATCCGCAGGCTGCCATCGAGGGCGTGACAGCGGCTCATGATGCCCGATCCGAGAAGAAGCGACAGAGCAATGGTTGCCAGGTTTCGCATGGGAGCCTCGCGGAAGACGGAGCCTTCCGTTTCCGGAAGGCTCCGGCAGTGTTGTCGTTCAGCGAAGGCGGACGGCCGCCCCATCCTGCAACCGAAGGGTCGCGGGCCGCGAAGCGGCAGCGACGAGGCCCCGGGCCTCACGGCCATTCACGCTGAGTCCATTGACGCTAAGGCCATTCGCAGTCTCGTGGGCCGTGGCGGCAGTTGCCGACAAGGCCATGGCGGTCCCGAGCAGCACACCATGAAAATGCTTCAACATCGTTCTTCTCCATGAAAGGGTTTTGGAAGGAAATTTGCTGGCGTAGCCTGACAATGGCCCCGCTGACGCAAGTGACTATCAACGTGATATCGTTATAGTCAAGTTATTTCGTTTCATTTTACAGTGTTATCGTTTTCAATTCGTGTAAATACATTCTTAGATTATGTATATTGACGCGTTATCAATCTTAGATTGCATGTCGCATCGGACGTTAAGAGAATGTTAACTCTACGGCCACAGCCACAATTTCACAGAAATGAACGGTGAAGGCCCGAGTTGCCCTTCAGGCACCTCACCGTGCAGGCAGAAAAAGCGGCATTCGGAAGCAAAAACACCAACTGCCCCCTGCCTGTCTCCGACAGGGCAAGCTCACCCGGCCTCCGGCCGACCTGACGCTCGATCAAAAAGTGGCGTGAATTTTTGTGGGGCGGCGTCACAACCCTGCCCGCTGGTCCGTCATAGGACCAGATGGCTGCGGCCGAGCCGCGGGACATCTCACCATCGATCAGCACAACCCGGAGGTTCCGATGAACAAGGCCGCTCTTCTTATCACGCACAAGACCCTTCCCGGAAAACGTGACGAGGTTCGTCAGGTCTGGGAGAGGCACCTCAAGCCCAACATTGCCGGCAACCCGGCGCATGAGGCCTATTTCTATTGCTATGACGACAATGATCCCGACGTCATCTGCGCCTTCCAGCAGTACAGGGACCGCGTGTCGCCGCAGGACTTCGTCAGGGCTCCGTGGTATGCCGCCTACATCGAGGAGGTGACACCCCTGATCGCCGGAGCGCCGGAGGTCCGCGCCATCACCCCGGTGTGGGTGAAGGGTGGATCGAACTGACGCCGGGAGACCACGTGATGCTGGAGCGCAATGACATCCTCGCCTTCGAGCAATCGAGGTCCAGGCTCCTGGGACTGGCCTATCGCATCCTCGGCTCCAGGGCGGATGCCGACGATGCCGTTCAGGATACCTTCCTGAAATGGCAGGGGACCGACCGGGGCCTGATCGAAAATCCGGCATCCTGGCTGACAACCGCCTGCACCCGGCGCTGCATCGACATGCTGAGAGCCCCCAACAAGGCCAGGGTCGACTATGTCGGCCCCTGGCTGCCGGAGCCGATTCAGACCGTTACCAGCGATTTCCCGGAGGACGGGCTGCCGCTCGCGTCCACGCTCTCGACCGCCTTCCTGCTGATGCTGGAGCGGCTCACGCCCAAGGAGCGGGCCGCCTACCTGCTCCACGACATCTTCGAGATGCCCTATCCTGAAATCGCGCAGACGCTCGGCCTTCAGGAGGTGACCTGTCGCAAGCTCGTCTCGCGAGCCCGCGAGAACATCGCCCGGAGCAAGGTCAGGCACGTCACGCCGGCCGCCCGGCAGGAGGAACTTCTCGCCGCCTTCGAGGCTGCGATCGCCAGCGGCACCGCCGATCCGCTGGCGGCCCTGCTGTCGGACGAGATCGAACTCAGCGCCGACAGCGGTGGCAAGGTTCCCACCATCCAGCAGATCCTGCACGGCAAGGCCGCGGTGCTCGCATTCCTCGACCAGGCCCGCCAGTGGTGGAGCACCTATGACTGGGTGGCCGCGGAGCTCAACGGCGGCCGGAGCATCATCCTGCGCAAGGACGGCGCGACGACGGCATCGATTTCCTTTGCCTACGACGAGCGCGGCCACGTCACCAACATCTACATCATGCGCAATCCCGACAAGCTCTCCCGGCTGCACGAGGCGCAGCCGCTCGAATGAGGTGCGCTGACGGCAAGGGCTGCCACGCGGAAAACCCATTCCAACCAGCGGCATGCTTGCCCCTTGACGGTCTTTGCTTCCGAATGCCGGAAAATGCAGCCGAAGGATGGTCCCTCCTGGCGTGACGCTCCGCACGAAGTGACCGACTTCACCGACGAAAAAGCCCTCCCGCCACGGCGGGAGGGCTTGTCGCGACGTGGGATCGGGAGAGGTCGCTATTTCAGAGAAACGGACGAGCCGTCCGGCAGGACCACGCCCTTCACTACGGTCGCGCCGGATCTCACTCCATTCGTGGCGAGGCCGTTTGTCGAAAAGCCATTGAGGGTCAGTCCATTGAGGGTCAGACCATTGAGGGTCAGGCCATTCGCAACCACAGCTGCCCCTGCCTCCGTGGCCAGAGAAAGGCCCAGGGCTGTCGCGAGAATCGCGGCGCCGGTAGAAAGACGCATGTTCGTACTCCCTTTGTAGGCGATTGAAGTCTCGCATGAGACCAACCTTAACAGGGAGCAATCCTAATGCGAATATTATTACATAAAAGGGGTGTCGGGATCAGGGAGGCGTTCGGCTGTGCAAAAACGCACCTGCCCGTCACTTAAGATTGCAAATCGCAACCTGGGCGGGCATTCTTTGAGGGTCACTCCTCCGCCATGACAGGAATCCTGTTGCCGGATGCAAGGCGCTCCGTCGCGCGCGATACATGGGCGACCGCGTCGCGCAGGGTCTCGAGGCCAGCTCCGGGCTTGACCGCCTCGGTCGCCAGATGGCGGCGATAGGCCCGGGCGCCGGGGCGGCCGGTGAAGAGGCCGAGCATGTGACGGGTCATGGTGTGGAGGCGCTCGCCCTCAGCGAGACGGGCCGACAGATAGGGTTCGTAGGCCTCGATGGCTTCGAACCCGTCCGCGACGGGCGGCGTTTCCCCATGGAGTTCCGGATCGACCGCGAGCAGGATCTCCGGCTCCTGGTAGGCCACCCGACCGAGCATGACGCCGTCCACGTGGCGCAGGTGCTCATGCACCTCCGCCATAGTCTTGATGCCGCCATTGATGGCGACCGGGAGCCCTGGGCGGGCCTGCTTCAGCCGGTAGACCCGCGGATAGTCGAGGGGTGGGATATCGCGGTTCTCCTTCGGGGAGAGCCCTTGCAGCCAGGCCTTGCGGGCATGGACCGTCAATTCGTCGCAGCCGGCGGCGACGACAGCATCGGTCAGCCGGTCCAGCGCCGTCTCCATATCCTGGTCATCGACCCCGATGCGGCACTTCACCGTCACCGGCAGGGTCACGGCCGCCTTCATGGCGGCAACGCAGTCTCCCACCAGGTCCGGCTCCTGCATCAGGCAGGCACCGAAGCGGCCGTTCTGCACCCGGTCGGACGGGCAGCCGACATTGAGGTTGATCTCGTCATAGCCGAAATCGGCGCAGATGCGCGCGGCCTTCGCCAGCTCCGCCGGATCGGAGCCGCCGAGCTGCACCGCGACCGGGTGCTCCGAGGAATCGAAGCCGAGCAGCCGCTCCCGCGGTCCGAAGATGACCGCGCCCGTGGTCACCATCTCCGTATAAAGCCGCGCCCGGCGCGACAGAACGCGATGGAAGGCCCGGCAGTGCCGGTCCGTCCAGTCCATCATCGGGGCGACGGTGAAGAATTTCTGATCCATGGCGAGACAAATGACCCTTGAGGCGGGCTTTTCCAACAGGACGGCTGTGATCTCAAGGAAAATCAGCGGATGCCAACGTCACAGACGGCACCGGAGCGCGCTGCGGTGCCCTCCTACAGCCAAGGCAACGCATTGTCGCCCGATTGGCTCTCTTAGCTGGCTCTCACGGCAGGCCTGGGAGCACAGCCTGTCTCCAGCCGAACATTTTTCATGCGACTTGCAATCCAAAGGGAATATTCATGTCGATCAATTGGCTCATCACGGCTCAGAGCGCGCAGGACATTCCGGTTCCGACCTATGGCAATTACGGCGGCCCCGATTACTCCGGGGGGGATATTATCGGCCCCGGCGAAACACCCGATTTCACGGTGCAGCCGACAGACCCGCTGGACCAGCTGTTCCAGCAGCATGACGAGGCCTATTACGACCCGGATGCGACGCAGGAAGATCTCGCGAATGCCGATCTCGCTCTGATCCAGGGCATCCTGGCGCTACCGGACGACGCGGTGACGGGCGAAGGCGACCTCTATGCCGGGGCGGCCGTCCTGGCCCTGATCTATCAGATCAGCGTCGTCAACGAGCAGCCGCAGCTCCTGACCCAGCTCGATCTTCCGGAGGTCGTGCAGCAGGCTGCAGGCCTCATCGAGCAGGGGCGCGTCGAGCCCGATGCGCAGGAAATCGCCGCGATCGTTCCGTGGATCGAGAGCACTGGCCGGGCCCTCGCATCGACAGGAGATCCGAACCTCGCCCAAGCTGCGCGGATAATCGAGGATCTCGCAGCCGCCCTCGATCCTGCGGATGCGGCACATCTCCAGGCCGTCCTCCAGGACAATCCGTTCGACTTCCTTTCCGATTCGACGCCGCCGCTGGAGCAGGTGGTGGATTTCATCGCCGGGCTGCCTCTCGACACCCTCGGGAGCCACGTTACCGGCAATGATTCCGGCCCCGGACAGCAAGCTGTTGCCGACACGGCTCTCCCGGCCGACCTGCAGGCCTTCGTGCAAAAGCTGGCCGGAGCGGCGCATCACGACTTCGTGCTATAGGCCCGACTGCATCCCTGAACGTATCCCTGGACCCGCGGCGCGGTCGTGTCGCGGGTCTCAGATCAGGCCGACGACCTTGGCATCCAGAGCCTTGACGGCGTCGGCCGGTCGGAGTCTCACCTGAAGCCCGCGCTGGCCGCCATTGATGAAGACGCTTTCGTGGGCGATAGCCGTTTCCTCAACCAGGGTCGGGACCTTTTTCTTCTGCCCGAACGGACTGATGCCGCCCACGTGGTAGCCGGTCACGCGCTCCGCATCCACCGGCTTCATCATCTCGGCGGACTTGCCGCCGAGAGCGGCAGCGAGCTTCTTCAGGTTCACTTCCCGGTCGGAGGGCACGACCACGCAGGCCGGCTTTCCATCGACCGTGACCATCAGGGTCTTGAGCACCCCGTTGGGATCGACGCCAAGGGCCTCCGCAGCCTGCAGGCCGATGCGCTCGGCGTGAGGATCGTAATCGTAGGAATGCACCGTGAAGGAAACGCCCGCCTTTTGAAGGGCGAGCGTGGCGCGGGTCGTCCTGGACATGATCGGCCTCTCGGGAACCTGACCGCCGGCGCGGTCAATGTTCGTGCTTGTGCCCATGGTCATGGCCGCATCCGCAGCCGGGGCCGTGATCATGGTCATGATCGTGCCCGTGCTGATGCTCATGATGAGCATGATCGTGAGCGGCATGATCGTGAGTGTGATGGCCGTGATCGTGTCCATGGTGATGATGGCCATGGCCGTGATCATGGTCGCAGTGATGGACGCTCTGCTCGGGTCTGAAGGGGCGGTCGACCGGCGTCGCCACGCATCCCTGCCCGCGGGCAAGCTCCGCCAGGGCGGGGTCGTTCTCGATGTAGAGGGCGTCCGCCGTGATCTCGGCAAGGCCGTGCTGGCTGCCGAGATGCCAGGCGAGGCGCATGAGGCGCAGGGGATTCTCAGCCCGGACTTCGAGGAGGGATTCCGCCGCCGCCTTTACCTGCACGAGGCGCCCATCCTCCAGCCGCAGGGCGTCGCCATCGTTGATGACGGTCTCCATATCGAGATCGAGGTGGATCTCGGTGCCGCCTTCGCCCTTGAGATGGGCATGGCGGCGGCTGCGCTCGGCATGACCGAGGGTGATCGTGTCGACGACGCGATCCGGCTTCACGGCGGGCTTGCGGACGATGGTGGCGACGCGGTGCATGGAATGTCTCGTCAAAAGCTGCAAACGGAATGGGAGATGGGGATCGTCGGGCTGCCTGCTAATAGGCCATCTTGTCAGGCTTTTCGGCCCAGGCGTCAAACACCGCCTTGGCCTCCAGGCTCGGGACGTGATCCATCGGGATGATGCGCTCGGAAACCGGCTTCGGAATCTCCTCGTAGATCAGGCTGTCGTCGAAGCCGATCTCGGCGGCATCGTCGCGGGTATTGGCATAGACGATGCGGGAGACCCTCGCCCAATAGGCCGAGGCGAGGCACATGGGGCAAGGCTCGCAACTGGTATAGAGGACCGCTCCCTGGAGCGCGAAATCGCTCACCGCCTCGCAGGCCCGGCGGATCGCCACCACTTCCGCGTGGGCGGTCGGATCGTTCGTAGAGGTGACCTGGTTCCACCCCTCGCCGAGAACGCGGCCATCGCGGACGACGACGGCCCCGAACGGTCCACCGGCCCCGTTGTGCATGTGCTCCCGCGACAGGGCGATGGCGCGCGACAGGTAGCGCTGGTCTTCATTCTTGATATCGCTCATAGGGCGGTTTTACCGTTTGACGGGAGGGGAAGCGAGAATTTTTGATGGTCGCTCATTCCGGGGCGCCGCAGGCGAACCCGGAGTTTATAGGCGCTGACAGTGCAGAAAGAAGACCAACGGCTGCCGTTGCCCTTCATCCTGAACCTGTGGAGGTTACGGATTCCTGGCCCGCAATGACGGCGGTGGAACTGGGAGGGATTCGCTCCCGCACCTGCAGGAGCTGCGCCGCGACGGAGGCCGCGATGACGGCCGGCTCCTTGCCGGCGATCCCGGGGACACCGATGGGACAGATCAGGTCTCGGAGGCGCTCCTCCCCCAGCCCAAGCTCGCGGAAGCGCTTCTCGAACCGGGCCCGCTTGGTGGCGCTGCCGATGAGGCCGACGAAAGGGAAGCCCCGGCTCAGGGCGCTCGCGGTGATCGCCATGTCGAGGGGATGATCGTGGGTCATGACCAGGATGAACGAATCCGGCGGTGCCGCGGCGATCTCAGCCTCCGGATCCTTCATCAGGACGGGCGTGGCGTGGGCCGGGACGTGCGCGGGAAACACATCCTCCCGCGTGTCGAGCCAGCGGATCTCGAAGGGAAGCGGCGCCAGTGCCAGAACCAGCGCCCGCCCGACATGGCCGGCGCCGAAGAGAAGGAGAGGCGTGCGCGCCTCGCCGTGAACCTCCCGCCACTCCGTCCAGGTATCGTCGCCGACGGAGGAGGAGATCTCGCGCCTGACGCGGCCGTCCTCGAGGCGGCATTCGACCGTGAACAGGCCGCCCTCCGCCTCCTGCGCCGCCATCGCCTCGATATCCTTCCGGTCGCGCCTGTCGAAAGTCTCGACAAGAATTTTCACCCGCCCGCCGCAGCATTGGCCGAGATCGGGGCCGAGCGCCTGGTCGAGGATGCGCGCGGGCTGGCGTCCCTGTTTCAGCATCTCCTGCGCGATGGCGAGCATCTTCATTTCGAGCTGCCCGCCGCCGATGGATCCGTAGAATCCGCCATCCGGCCGCACGACCATGCGCGCATCCGTCTCTCGCGGTGCGGACCCTTTGACTTCGTGGACGCTCACGAGGGCGGCGGCGCCGTGTGCGCCGAGGAGTTCGGCAAGGCGATGCCAGATCCTCACCCCAGCGACCTCCCCCGCAGCGCCTCGCAGGCGCGCAGGATCGCCTCGGGCGTCGCGGGCGCGTCGAGGGGCACGGGTTTCAATGGATCGAGGGAATGTACCGCGTCGCTCAGTGCGCAGAACACGCTGTTCGCCAACATGATTGGCGGCTCGCCGACGGCCTTGGAGCGATAGACCGTCTCCTCGCGATTGGCATTCGGGAACAGCGCCACACGGAAATCGGCCGGCACATCGGAGGCGACGGGAATTTTGTAGGTGGAGGGCGCGTGAGTGAGGAGGCGCCCTTCGCTGTCGAAGACGAGCTCTTCCGTCGTGAGCCAGCCCATGCCCTGGACGAACCCGCCCTCGATCTGGCCGATATCGATGGCCGGGTTCAATGAACGGCCGACATCGTGAAGAATGTCGGTGCGCAACAGCCTGTTCTCGCCCGTCAGGGTATCGATGACGACCTCCGAGCAGGCCGCGCCATAGGCGAAGTAGAAGAACGGACGGCCCGTCGCCTTCTCCCGGTCCCATGTGATTTTCGGCGTGCTGTAGTGACCCGCTTCCGAGAGCGGAACGCGCGCGAGAACGCATTTCCTGGCAAGCTCGGTGAATGTGAGGCACTCATTGCCGGCGAAGATCCGGTCATCCCGGAATTCGATCTGGTCCTCCGGGACACCGAAGAGACCCGCCGCATGCGCCGCCATGCGCCGCTTGATGGCGCCGGCGGCGATCCGCGCCGCCATGCCATTGAGATCGGAGCCGGAGGACGCCGCCGTCGGCGACGTGTTGGGCACTTTCGCCGTCGATGTCGCAGTGATGCGCACGCGCTCGATGGCGATGCCGAATTCCTCCGCGACGACCTGTGCCACCTTGATATAGAGCCCCTGCCCCATCTCGGTGCCGCCGTGATTCAGATGCACTGATCCGTCCTGATAGACATGGATCAGCGCGCCCGCCTGGTTGAGATGGGTCAGCGTGAAGCTGATGCCGAACTTCACCGGATTGAGGGAGATTCCGCGCTTCAGGATCGGCGAGGACGCGTTGAACGCCGCGATTTCCTCGCGGCGCGCACGATAATGGGACGTGCGCTCCAGGCGGCGCACGAGGTGGCACAGCGTGTCGGTCTCCTCGACCTCCATGCCATAGGGCGTGAGATTGCGCCCCGGCGCGTAGAAATTGGCATAGCGCACGTCGAGCGGATCGCGCCCCGTCGCCCAGGCGATCTGGTCCATGACATGCTCGATGGCAAGCATGCCCTGCGGGCCTCCGAAGCCACGGAACGCCGTGTTCGACACCGTGTTGGTCTTCAGCCGCTTCGAGGCCACCCGCACGGCAGGCATCCAATAGGCATTGTCGGCATGGAACATAGCGCGGTCGACCACGCCGCCGGACAGGTCGGCGGAATACCCGCAACGGGCGAGAAGGTCGATCGCGTATCCCGCGATGCGGCCATCGTCGTCGAAGCCGACCTGCCAGTCGCAGCGGAAATCGTGCCGCTTGCCAGTGAGGATGAAGTCGTCGTCACGGTCGAGCCGCAGCTTGCATGCCCGCCCGGTCAGCCGCGCCGCGAGCGCGGCCATCACGGCCCATTGCGTCGCCTGGCTTTCCTTGCCGCCGAAACCGCCTCCCATGCGACGCGTCTCGCAGACCACGAAGGCATCGGGCAGGTCAAGCACGCGGGCCACCACATGCTGCACCTCGGTCGGATGCTGGGTGGAGGAATAGACATGGATATCGCCATCTTCGCCGGGCACCGCGAGGGCAACCTGACCTTCGAGATAGAAATGCTCCTGCCCGCCGACGCGGAATTGCCCGTCGAGGCGATGCCTCGCTTCCGCGATCGCGCCGTGCGCATCACCGCGCCCGAAGGCGTAGTCGGGCAGCACGGTCTCCCCGCGCGCAAGCGCATCCTCGACGGTGATGCTCGGCGTCTCCGCCTCGATCTCGACGATCGCATGCCGGACGGCACGCCGCGCCGTATCACGGCTCGTGGCGACGACGGCGAACAGCGCCTGACCGAGGAAGCTGATCTCGCTGTCGGCGAAAAGCGGGTCGTCTCCGAAGGCCGGGGAAATATCGTTCTTGCCGGGAATATCCGCCGCGGTCAGCACAGCGACGACACCCGCCTGCACACGCACCGCCGTCAGATCGAGAGAAGCGAGCCGCCCGCGCGCCTTCGGCGACTGTCCGATGGCAATGTGAAGCGTGCCATCCGGCTCACGGATGTCGTCGATATACTGCGCCGTGCCCTGCACGTGCTTGACGCCGGAATCGTGCGGCAGCGGGCGATGGACGTGGCGGAGCGGATCGGCATGCTCCTGCATCGAGGGAGACGTGAGGGACGCGCCGGTTTTGACCGTCTCGTTCATCGCCCTACTCCGCCGCCTGTAGCGCTTCACGGCGGCCGGCGATGCGTGTCGCATTCGTCTCGCCCGACGCAACCTCGCTCAGTGCCTTGAAGAGAAGGTTTCGCGCAACCGTGGAGCGGTAGTCGGCCGACGCCCGATGATCGTCCATCGGCTGAAAGTCGCGCCCGAGCGCTGCCATCGCTTCGCCCCAGGTCTCCGGCTCGTCGAGGGAGATGGCAGCAAGCGCCCGTTCCGTCGCATCCGCCCGTTTCGGAATGCCTGCCATGCCGCCGAACGCGATGCGGGCCGACGCGACCCGTCGCCCGTCGAGCAGGAACCGGAAGGCACCCATGACGGCCGAGATATCCTCGTCGAAGCGCTTCGACACCTTGAAGGCGCGAAAAGCCTCGCGCGGCCGAAGTTTGGGCACGAGAATTCGACGGAGGAATTCCCCGGGCGCGCGGTCCTGCCGGCGATACGCGATGAAGAAGTCCTCGAGCGGGATGGTGCGCAGCGTATCGCCGCTGCGAAGTTCAATCGTCGCGTCAAGGGCGATCAAGGCCGGAGCGAGATCGCCGATGGGCGAGCCGTTGGCGATGTTGCCGCCGACCGTGCCGGAGGCACGGATCTGGGCCGAGCCGAATCGGCGGACGAGCTCGCCGAGATCGGGATCGGTGCGGGCCAGGCTCGCATGGGATTCCGCGTGGGTCGCGGTTGCGCCGATCGCAAGGAGTTCGGCGCTGTCGTCGATCACGTCGAGTCCGGCCACGCGCCCGAGCCAGATGACCTTGCCGAGATCCGCCATGGCCTTCGTGACCCAGAGGCCGACATCGGTGCTTCCGGCCACGAGAGTGGCGTCCGGGTGCCGGGCATAGAGCGCTGCCAGGGAAGCTTCGGTGGCTGGAGCGGCGAAGAACCGTGTGTCGCTCCCGACGAAAACGTCGTGGCCGTCGGACAGCGCGGTCAAGGCCTCTATCGTCCGCTCCGCATTGGCATGGAATGCATCGGAGGGATCGCCATCGCAGGCTTTCGAAGCCGCTTCGACGATCGGACGATAACCCGTGCAACGACAGAGATTGCCCGCGAGCGCGTCGTTCACGCTTTCACGGCTCAAGGGGCGTTCGCCCGCATGGTAGAGCGCGAAGAGACTCATGACGATGCCGGGTGTGCAGAAGCCGCATTGCGAGCCATGGCTCTCGGCCATGGCGGCCTGGACCGGATGCAGCCGGCCGCCGGCCGCGAGATCCTCCACGGTCACGAGCTCGGCGCCATCGACCTGGCCCAGCAGCAGGATGCAGGCGTTGACCGGCTCGTAGTGCATGCGCCCGCCGCGGATGCGTCCGAGCACGACGGTGCAGGCTCCGCAATCGCCCTCGGCGCAGCCTTCCTTGGTTCCGAAATGGCGCTGCTGCAGTCTCAGGTAATCCAGAAGCGTAGTCCGGGGGTGAAAATCGGCAATCTCGACCAGCCGTCCTTGCCGCCAAAAGCGGATCGCTTCCCGTATCACATTCGTCCTCCGCCGGAGAACCCGGCTCGCCATGGTGAGCCGGGTCGCCGGAGGGAGCAAGGCCTTTTCGGCAAATATCCCACTTCCGGGAGGCCTCGAGGAGTCCCGGTCCGCGCAGAGCGGCTCAGCTTACCACGTTCCGGTATTCGGCATGGACGTCCAGGGCTCCTGCGGCGGCTTCGGTTCGCCACGCTGGAGAAGCTCGATGGAAATGTTGTCCGGGGTCCGGATGAAGGCCATGTTGCCGTCGCGCGGCGGCCGGTTGATGGTCACGCCTGCGTCCATGAGCTTCTGGCACGTGGCGTAGATATCATCGACGCGATAGGCCAGGTGGCCGAAATTCCGCCCGCCGGCATAGTCGTGCTCGTCCCAGTTATAGGTGAGCTCCAGCAGCGGCGCCCGGGATTCCTTGGCTTTCTCCACGTCGCCGGGAGCGGCCAGGAAGACCAGGGTATACCGCCCCTTTTCGTTGTCCATCCGGCGGACCTCGACGAGGCCGAACTTGTTGCAGAAGAAGTCGAGTGATTGCTCGAGGTTCGAGACCCGAACCATCGTATGCAGGTACTCCATTATCGTCTCCCATATGATCGCGGGTAGGTGATGGCGCATTTGGCGCATAGATCAAGTCCCGGCCTTCCGGATCGGGCATCGCGCGCTCATTATTCAGAAGTCGTTTACCTTTCCCTGCCTTCCTCTGCACGGCCTTGCGGAATTCGGCATGGGCCCTATTTCGTAATATAATTTCACTTTGATGAGAGAGCGCATGCGGCCCGACGAGTCCCACATCATCCAGCTCAAGGATTACCGGCCGAGCGATTTCCTGATCGATCGGGTCGAGCTGGACGTACGCCTCGATCCGCGGGCGACACGGGTCACGGCCACGCTCACGGTCCGGCCCCATCCGCGAGGCCGTGCCGATGCCCCGCTCGTGCTCGACGGCGACGATCTCAAGCTGAGGAACGTCACGCTCGATGGCCGATCCCTTCCCGACAGCGAGTTCGAGTCGAGCCCGCATTCCCTGACGATCAGCCAGCCGCCGCGCCAGCCCTTCACCTTGACCGTGGAAACCGAGCTCGATCCGACCGCCAATACCAAGCTGATGGGACTCTACAGGTCGGGTGGCAATTACTGCACCCAGTGCGAGGCCGACGGCTTCCGGCGCATCACCTATTTCCTCGACCGTCCCGACGTGCTCTCCGTCTACACGACGCGCATCGAGGCCGATCGGAACGAGGCGCCGGTCCTGCTCGGCAACGGCAACCCGGTCGAAAGCGGTACGGTCGAGGGCACGAGCAGGCACTATGCGGTATGGCACGATCCACACCCGAAGCCATCCTATCTCTTCGCCCTCGTCGGAGGCCGGCTCGGTCATGTGGGCAAGGACTTCGTCACCATGAACGGCCGTCCCGTACGGCTGAAGGTTTATGTGGAGCCCGGCAAGGAGGATCGCGCCGGTTACGCCCTCGACGCCCTCGAGCGCTCGATGCGGTGGGACGAGCGGGTCTTCGGGCGGGAATACGACCTCGACGAGTTCAACATCGTCGCGGTGTCGGACTTCAACATGGGCGCCATGGAGAACAAGGGTCTCAACATCTTCAACGACAAATACGTGCTCGCGAGTCCCGAGACGGCCACCGACGCGGATTATGCCAACATCGAAGCTATCATCGCGCACGAATATTTCCATAACTGGTCCGGCAACCGGGTCACCTGCCGCGACTGGTTCCAGCTCTGCCTGAAGGAAGGCCTGACGGTTTTCCGCGACCAGGAATTTTCCTCCGACGAGCGGTCGCGGCCCGTGCACCGCATCGCCGAGGTGAAGACCCTGCGAGCGCGGCAATTCTCCGAGGATGCGAGTCCCCTCGCCCATCCGGTCCGGCCGCAGCAGTATCGCGAGATCAACAACTTCTATACGGCGACCGTTTACGAGAAGGGAGCCGAGATCGTCCGCATGCTCAAGACGATCATCGGCGACGAGGACTTCCGCCGCGGGATGGATCTCTATTTCGAGCGTTGCGACGGCACAGCGGCGACCGTCGAGGATTTCCTCGGCGCCTTCGCGACGGTGACGGGCCGGGACCTGACGCATTTCGCCCGCTGGTACGCGCAGGCCGGGACGCCACGGGTCGGCGTCCGCGGCACATACGATCCTGCCACGCAGACCTACCGGCTCGATGTCAGGCAGGCGACCCCACCCACACCGGGACAGCCGGAAAAGGAGCCCATGGCGATTCCCATCGCGCTGGGTCTCGTCGCCCGCGACGGCTCGACGCTGACCGCCACATGTGATCGGGTCGGCCCGCAAGGTGTCTTCCTGTTCGACAAGGCAGAGGACAGTCTCGTCTTCACCGGCGTCTCCTCGGCCCCGGTGCCATCGGTCTTCCGGGACTTCTCCGCGCCGGTGAGGACATCGCTGGATCTCACGAACGAGGATCTCCTTGTCCTGCTGCGCTACGATACGGATGCGTTCAATCGCTGGCAGGCGGCCCAGACGGTCGCCATGCGCCTGCTCGCCGGTCTCGCCACCGGGACAGCGCTTCCCGAAAACGGTTTAGATGGCCTCGCCTCGGCCCTCCGCGCCTTCCTGGAGAGAGATGCCCAAAAGGATCCGGCCTTCGCCGCCCTGGTCCTCACCCTGCCCAGCGAGACAGACGTGGCGCAGGAGATCGGAGCCGATGTCGATCCCGACTCCATCCATCGCGCCCGCCTGCATCTGCGCCACGCCGTCGGCGCAGCCTGCGCGGGCAAATTACAGGATATCTACGAATATCTGGCCGAGACCGGCCCCTACAGCCCGGATGCCGCGAGCGCCGGGCGCCGGGCCCTGCGCAACACCTGCCTCGACTTTCTTGCCGCCGCCGATCCGGAGCGTGGCGAACAGCTCGCCAGCACGCAATTCGCGGCAGCGAGCAACATGACCGACCGTCTCGCGTCCCTGGGCGTCCTGATGACGTTGCCGGGCGCGGCACGGGAGAATGCGATCGCGGCCTTTGGCGAGCGCTATCGCAACGAGCCCCTGGTTCTCGACAAGTGGTTCACGCTTCAGGCGGCGATCCCGGAGCACGATACGCTCGAGCGGGTCAGGCGCCTGATGGACCATCCCGCCTTCTCGATCGGCAACCCCAACCGCGTCCGCTCTCTCGTGGGCAGTTTCGCCATGCTCAACCCGACTCAGTTCAATGGACCCGACGGACGTGGCTATGATTTCGTGGCCGACATCGTCCTGCGCGTCGATCCCCTGAATCCACAGCTCGCGGCTCGGTTGCTGACGGCCTTCAGCGCTTGGCGGATCATGGAAAAGGGCCGTCGCGAGCACGCAAGACGAGCTCTTGTCCGCATTGCGCAAAACGCGAGTCTTTCCCGTGATGTAGGCGACATTGTGCAACGCTCTCTCGAAGAAACGTCGGCTAAATAAGGTTTTGAAAAGAATTATCTTTCGGCGACAGGCATCCGTCGCCATCTTTCCTAACGAAGCATTAAAAATTTTGGGGTCCTAGGCCTTTGCATAGCTAGACAAATCACGCGGCGATGATTCTATTGTTAGTGATTCGGGAAGATGCGGCACGTCCTTCCGAATAGGGACAACGAGGGATTCCGGAGGGAGATCGCATGGCGGGCGCGGCGACCGCATGCGTACCCGCACGCGCGGGTACAATTCTAGGGGTGACGCGGACGGACGCGCATCCGACCTATCGTCGGCTTGAGCAATACGAGCCTTTGCTTCGTCTGGCAGTTCCTGCTCTGCTCGCGCTTTTTCTCGTCACCCTGGCGGCGAGTGCGTGGATCCAGGTTCGCAATGGCCGCGAGGATACCGTTCTCGACGCCATCGGTGACATTGACGTCATCGCGTCGCTGTCCGCTGCGAAACTCGGCGCGCACAAGGCTCCTGCCAACACGGCCGAGGCCGGATCGCAGCTGCAGAACCTCGTCAAGGGCATGCCCGCAAGCGCGCTGTCTCAGAACCGCATCCTGCTGCTGGCGGATGCGTCCGGCCTGGTGATCGCGGTCCATCCGGCGACGAAGAACGCACCCAAGTCTCTCAACGAAATTCTCGGTGACGCGCAGCCTCTGACGACTTTTGCCGACCGGGCCGGCGTCATGACCATCAGGCTCGCTTCCGGCGACCAGGGCATCGCCACCGTGCGCTCGCTTCCGGCATCGTCGGGACAGATCGCCATCGTGCAGCCGCTCCCGCATGTTCTGTCGGGCTGGTGGACGCGCACCATCGGTCACGTCTCGCTGCTCGGCGCGACCATCGTGGTCCTGCTCGGCATCGGCATCGCCTACGTGATGCAGGCGAACCGCGCCCGCGCCGCCGACGAGGTGTGCGAGAAGGTGCGCGACCGGATCGACTCCGCCCTCAATCGCGGCCGCTGCGGACTCTGGGACTGGGACATCGGACGCGGACGACTCTACTGGTCCGACTCCATGTACGAATTGCTCGGCTACGAGCGGCAGGACGAGTTCCTGTCCTTCGGCGAAGTCAACGCCATGATCCATCCCGAGGATCAGGATCTCTATACGCTCGCCGAACAGCTCGCCTCCGCGAAGACCTCGCTCGTCGACTACGAATTCCGCATCCGCAGCGCCGGCGGCGAATGGGTGTGGCTGCGCGCCCGCGCCGAGCTGATGAGCGATCCGGACGACGCGGCGAGTCACCTGGTTGGAATTGCCGTGGACGTGACGGAGCAGCGCGGGCTCGAAGAGAAGACTGCGAAGGCCGATGCGCGCCTGCATGATGCCATCGAGGCCATCTCCGAGGCCTTCGTCCTCTGGGACGCGAACAACCGCCTCGTGCTGTGCAATTCGAAATTCCTGAAGCTGCACGAGCTTTCGCCGGACGCCGAGATCCAGGGCAAGTCCTATGCGGATGTCATGGCCCAGGGCCGCCCGCCGGAAATCCAGCACCAGTTCATGCGCGCCCAGAAGCAGGATGTGGGTGCCCGCAGCTACGAGGCGCGCTTGCAGGACGGCCGCTGGCTGCAGATCAACGAGCGGCGTACCAAGGACGGCGGCTACGTCTCGGTGGGTACCGACATCACTGCGTTGAAGCGGCACGAGCAGCGTCTCGTCGAATCCGAGAAGGAGCTGATCGCGACGGTTCTCGACCTCAAGCAGTCGCGCCAGAAGCTCCAGGCGCAGACACAGCAGCTCGCAGATCTCGCCGAGCGCTATCTTGACCAGAAGGCCCAGGCCGAAAGCGCCAACCGCGCGAAATCCGAGTTCCTGGCCAATATGAGCCACGAGCTGCGTACGCCTCTGAATGCCATCATCGGCTTCGCGGAAGTGATGCAGAGCGGTATCTTCGGAGCGCTCGGATCCGACAAGTATGAGGAATATTGCAGCGACATCCGCTCGAGCGGCGAGTACCTTCTCTCCGTCATCAATGACATCCTCGACATGTCGCGCATCGAGGCGGGCCGGACCAGCCTCACCAAGCAGCCTATCGAGGTGAACGCGTCGATCCAACGTGCGCTTCGCCTCGTCAACGAGCAGATCAAGGCGAAGAACCTCTCCATCACGGTGGACGTCAACCCGGAGGACATCATCGTCCCTGCCGACGAGCGCGCCATCCATCAGATCCTCGTGAACCTGTTGCAGAACGCCACCAAGTTTACGAGCGATGGCGGCTGCATCACCGTGCGCACGCGCCAGGCGGGCGACGCGATCAACATCTATGTCGAGGACAACGGCATCGGTATCCCGGCGAGTGCCCTGCACAAGCTCGGCCAGCCCTTCGAACAGGTCGAGACGGAGTTCTCCAAGAGCTACAAGGGTTCGGGGCTCGGCCTCGCCATTGCCCGCTCCCTGACCGAGCTCCATGGCGGCACGCTACGCATCCGCAGCCAGGAAGGCGTCGGCACCATCGTGCTGGTCCACCTGCCCCTGACGGAGGCGACGAGCGCCGTCATCGCGCTGGCGGACGCCGCGGCATGACGATGGCCTGAGGCCGGCAGGGCCGCACGAAATCGTCGTTGAGAGGACATCACATCGGACTGATCCGGGCGGCGATGCTGCGTCTGACCCGTGGGGCACCGGTCCCTCGCCTTGTGCGGCCCGACGGACAGGTTTCGTCCGGAGCGATACCACCGCCCTCGCTTTCCAGGGCGGGTCCCACAGCCTGCCGTTCAGGTCCTCCGGCCCGTGGATTTCCGGCCCGACGCAACCGCCAATATCCGCTCGTAGAGGTTCCCCACCCGCGCCTCCTTTTCCCTGAGCTCATGGAGGAGCACCTTCGAATTCGGCAGGCCAGCGACGGTCGCGAGACGCTTCAGGATGGCGGGCGACACGGATGTGGGGTCGAAGCGTCCTTCGATGGTGAGGCGCTGCCATTGGAAGATGGCCTGATACAGCCGGTGAGCCTCGACCAATTCCCTCGCCGCGTCCTCGCTGATCAGGCCCGCCTTGCAGGCCTCCATGAAGGTTTCCTCCGGCGCGTGGCCGAGAAGGGCTGCATGGTCAGCGCCATGCGCCAGCACCAGGGCCTGTGCGATGAAATCGAGATCCGTCAGCCCGCCCCGCACCAGCTTGAGATCCCAGGGATCGTCGTCGCCCTTCTCCTGGGCGATGAGTTCGCGCATGGACCGCACTTCCGCGAAAACATTCGCGGCATCGCGTGGCGCTCCGACGATGTCACGCACGGCATCCTGCACGATGCTCCCGAAGTCCTCGTCTCCGGCCAGCACACGCGCGCGGGTCAAGGCCATGTGCTCCCACAGGTCGGCCTCGCTTCTCTGATAGGCGAGGAAACCCTTGAACTGCGAGGCGACGGGCCCCTTCCCTCCCTGCGGGCGCAGGCGCAGATCGACCTCGTAGAGCAGCCCGCGCCGGGTCGGCACGGTGAGTGCCGCCACGAGGCGTTGCGTCAGACGCGTGTAGTAGACCACGGCGTCGAGCCTGCGCAGTCCGCTGCTCTCGCGGTTGTCCTCGTCGAAATCGTAGATGACCACGAGGTCGAGATCCGAGCCCGCCGTCAATTCGCGGGAGCCCAGGCGGCCAAGGCCGAGGACGGCAACCTTTCCTCCCGGCACCGTTCCATGCTCCGCTTCGAACAACGCACGGACCTGCTCCAGAGACGCCCGCAGGATGGCGCGGGCAATCGCGGCATAGGCACGACCCATCTGCGCCGGAGAGAGAATGTCGGAGAGAAGCCGGGCGCCTGTGATGAAGCGCATCTGCCGGGCAGCATCGCGGGCGCGGTCGAGGAAATCCTCGTAATCCCCCGGGCGGCCGATGATCTGCCGGACCTGTTCCTCGATGCCGTCATCGTCGCTCAAGGGATCGACGAAGGCGGGATCGATCAGCGCATCGAGAACGTGGGGCGATTGCGCCACCGTATCGGCAAGGCGCGGAGCCGTGCCGAGCAGATCCGCGAAGAGCAGGCGCAGGCGATCGTGCGACTGGAGAATGGTGAGAAGCTCCACGGCCGCGGGCATGCGTCCAAAGGCGCGGTCGAGCGCGGCCAGGGCACCGTCCGGATCGGCCGTTCCGCCCAGGGCGGCGAGAAGGGCCGGCACGAGCTCGGTCAGCACCTCGCGGGCGCGGTTGCTGGTAATGGCGGACCGGCGCCCGAAATGCCAGCCGCGCACCGTCTCCGCAACGCGCGCGGGATCGCGAAAGCCGAGACGTTCCAAGGTCGCCAGCGTCTCGGGATCGTCGGATGTGCCCGTGAAGACCAGATTGCCGACGTCGGAGGCGAGTTCGGGCCCCTCCTCGAACAGAAGCGCATAATGTCCCTGGACAATGCGCGCCTGGTCGGTAAGCGCCCTCGAAAAGGCATCGAGGCTGGGATAGCCGCAGAATGCGGCGAACCGCGTCAGCTCCTCCTCGTCGGAAGGCAGGCGCTGGGTCTGTTCATCGGCCACCATCTGCAGGCGGTGCTCGATGCCGCGCAGGAAACGATAGGCGTGGGAGAGCTCGTCGCGCGCCTGCGCGGTGATCCAGCCCTCGTCATGGAGCGCACCCAGCATGTCGAGGGTGCGGCGACCCCGCAAGGCGGGCCGGCGCCCGCCGAAGACGAGTTGCTGCGTCTGCACGAAAAACTCGATCTCTCGGATGCCGCCGCGCCCGAGCTTGATGTCGTGACCGGCGACCGCGATCTCGTCATGGCCGCGAACCGCATGGATCTGCCGCTTCATGGCATGCACGTCGGCGATGGACGCGAAGTCGAAATACTTGCGCCAGATGAACGGCCGCAGATCGTCGAGGAAACGTTCGCCGAGGCCGAGATCGCCCGCCACGGGCCTCGCCTTGATCAGCGCCGCGCGTTCCCAGTTCTGGCCGACCGTTTCGTAATAGGTATAGGCGGAAGGCAGCGAGACGGCGGTGGGCGTCGAGCCGGGGTCGGGACGCAAGCGGTAATCGACCCGGTGCACATAACCGTCCGGCGTACGCTCCTGGAGCAGGCGGGCGAGCTGCTGCGCGACCCGGGTATAGAAGGTGGCCGCCTCGGCGTTCTCGGGCAGCGCCGTCGCTCCCGGATCGAAGAACACCACGAGGTCGATGTCGCTCGAATAATTGAGTTCGCCCGCCCCATGCTTTCCCAGTGCCAGCACGGTAAAGCCGGATCCCTCGCCCGGCGCATCCGGATTCACGAGGGCGATGCGGCCGAGATCGGCCATCTCGGTGAGGACGAGGTTGACGCCGCCACGGACGGACGCATCCGCGAATTCGGAAAGGGCGCGGGTCACCTCCTCCATGCCCCACAGACCGCCGATGTCGGCGAGCGCGACGAGGAGGGCATGGCTATTGCGGTTGCGCCTGAAGGCGCTGACCACGTCATCCCGCGACAGTTCTCCCGCCCTGAACCGGAGGAAGAGGCTGGCCTGGTCCTCGACGATGGCGCGATGGCTCTCCTCCGGCGGCCGCGCCGCGAGACCGGCAAGGCGCGCGGGTTCGTTGCGGATCAGCTGCCAGAGAAAGGGAGAGTGATCGGCGATGGACAGAAGCAGGTCGCGCAAGGGCCCGCCCTCGAGCGCGGGCAGGACGGCGACCGCCTCGGGGATGTCATCAGCCCGTTCCAGGAGGTCCGCCAGCTGCGCTTTGGCCTTCCCGCGGTCCGACACAGGCGGGGCCTGCTTCAGGCGGCTGAGAAGGGATGAATTCACGTCCGACACGGCCCCTCCGACGAATCCTGGGTGCGGGCCAAGTGTCCATGCCGCGGGAGGCGAGGCAACCGAAATGTTGGTCCGGCCCGCGCTTCCGATCAGGCGCCGATTCCCGCCATGAGAGGCGCCCCCGTCGCCGGCCGCAGGGGAAGGACCAGCATGGCGCGCAATCCCGGCTCGTTGTCTTCGAGCCGCAGCGAGCCGCCATGGAGGCGCGCAACCGCGGTCGCGAGGCTGAGGCCCAGGCCGAAGCCGGGGCGCGACCGCGCCGTCTCCAGCCGGACGAACCGCTCCAGAACATGGCCGCGCTCGGCCTCGGGAATTCCGGCTCCCCGATCCGCTACCACGATCTCGGCAGAGGAGCCGACCCGCCGGGCCGTGACCGTGACCGGCTCGGCGGCCTCGTCGGCACCGGTCGGCGCACCGTATTTCAAGGCATTGTCGAGCAGGTTCGCGACCGCCTGCCCCAGAAGCTCGCGACTGCCGTGAAGGGGCAGGTCGCCCTGAATATCGACCTCGAGGGGAACGCCTGCTTCCTCGGCAAGCGCCTCATAGAGTTCGGCGATGTCGCGCACCGCTTCGGCGCCGTCGAAATCCGACAATCCCTCCTGCGCATTGCCCGCTTCGAGCCGCGCGATCATCAGGAGCGCGTTGAAGATGCGGATGAGGTTGTCGCTCTCCTCGATATTGGCCTCGAGCGCGACCTTCAGTTCGTCCGGCGTCTTGGCGAGGCGCAGGGCCTCGTCGGCCTTGTTGCGCATGCGCGTCAGCGGTGTCTTCAGATCGTGCGCGATGTTGTCGGACACTTCCTGCATGCCGTGCATCAGCTCGCCGATCCGATCGAGCATGTCGTTGAGATTGTTGGCGAGCCGATCAAGCTCGTCGCCCGTCCCCGCGACCTTGACGCGCCCACTGAGATTTCCCGCCATGATGGTACGGGTCGTATCGGTCATGTCGTCGATGCGCTTCAGGACGCGGCGGGTGATGAACCAGGCGCCGCCGCAGCCGAGGACGCCGATGAACAGAAGCGAATAGGCGAAGGCGCGCCGGATCACGTCACGCAGGCGGGCGCTCTCCTCCATGTCCCGTCCGACGAGGAGGCGAAATCCTCCGGGGAGAAGATAGACGCGCACGAGGGCGTGGCTCGGCGGAGCGTCCGCGTCCTCGGTACGGGCATAATTGGTCTCGAACTGGCCGGGATGGTCGATCGCGCCCGGTGGCAGTGCGGCGACATTGCCCGCGATCTTCTCGCCGGCATTCGTCGTCACGAGATAGAGGGAGGCGCCGGGCGCGCGCGAGCGCCGCTCGACGATGTTGACGAGGCGGCGAAGGCCGCCGAGCCGGTACTGCTCGGACAGGCCGTTGATCTCCGCGTCGATGGTCGAGGTGAACTGGTCGGAGAGCAGGCGCTGCGCATTCCAGGCCACATAGCCCAGCGCGACGAAGGCGAAGAGCGCGAAGACCAGCAGATAGGCGAAGGACAGCTTGAAGGCGGTCGTGCGGACGAGAGCTCCGAGGGCAGAGAGCGCCGATGCGGGCCTGCTCATTCCTCGCCCTCGGCGGGGCCGACCCGCACCGTGTAGCCCGCGCCGCGGATGGTATGGATCAGCGGCTTCGCAAAGCCCTTGTCGATCTTCGCCCTGAGCCGCGACACGTGAACGTCGATGACATTGGTCTGGGGATCGAAATGGTAATCCCACACATGCTCCAGAAGCATCGTGCGCGTCACCACCTGGTTGGCGTTCTTCATGAGATATTCGAGGAGCCGGAATTCCCGGGGCTGGAGCACGATCTCCTGGCCGGAGCGGGTGACGCGATGGGAAAGCCTGTCGAGTTCAAGATCGGCAATGCGATAGACCGTCGCTTCCACGTTCGGCGCGGTGGCACGGCGGCGCGAGAGCACCTCGACGCGGGCCAGCAGTTCGGAGAAGGCGTAAGGCTTGGGCAGGTAATCGTCGCCGCCGGCGCGCAGGCCCTTCACCCGATCGTCGACCTGGCCGAGGGCTGAAAGGATCAGCACGGGTGTTTCCACCTTCTGCTCGCGCAGGGACCGGATCAGCGACAGGCCGTCGAGCTTCGGCAGCATGCGGTCGACCACAAGCACGTCGTACTCGCCCGCTTCGGCCATGGCGTAGCCGTCGAGACCGTCCGCTGCATGATCCGCGACGTGGCCCGCTTCCCGAAACGCCTTGACGAGATAGGAGGCCGCCTCACGGTCGTCCTCGATGATGAGAATCCGCATGGCCGTGCTTATAGCAAAAATTGAGCCCGACGGCAGACCGGCCTTGGAGGGGTGGCCGGCCTGCCGCGGGCGAAGATACCGGGCTTGACGCGAGGGACAAGCGACAGGGGGAAAGCCCGGTATCCTAGGGGTTACCGAAAAGCGCGTCAGGCGCCCTTCGGCTGGTTCCCGACCTCGACGGTGACGGTGCGTTCCTTGCCGTCGCGGTAGAGAGTCAGGCTGAGGCTCTTGCCCGGGGCGACCTGCGCCACCTTTCGGGAGAGATCCTTGGCCTCCTTGATGGTTTCGCCATCGGCGGCGACGATGGTGTCGCCGGTTTTGATACCCGCCTTCTCGGCCGGGCTGCCCTTGACCGTGTCGGCGACGAGGGCGCCCTTGGGTTCCTTCAGGCCGATGGCTTCCGCGATCTCCTTCGTCACCGGCTGCATCTGCACGCCGATGAAGCCGCGGGTGACGGTGCCCTTGTCCTTGAGGGACGCGACGACCTGCTCGACGGTGCTCGCCGGGATGGCGAAGGCGATGCCGACGCTGCCGCCGGAGGGCGAATAGATGGCCGTGTTGACGCCGACCACCTCTCCGGCGAGGTTGAAGGTCGGTCCGCCCGAGTTGCCCTTGTTCACGGGCGCGTCGATCTGGATGAAGTCGTCATAGGGACCGGCGCCGATGTCGCGGTGCTGCGCGGAGACGATACCCGCCGTCACCGTGCCGCCGAGGCCGAACGGATTGCCGACGGCCAGGACCCAGTCGCCGATGCGGGCCTTCTGGGGCGCCAGACGAACAAACGGGAAGTCGTTGCCGCCATCGACCTTGATCAGGGCGAGATCGGTCTTCGGGTCGGTGCCGATGACCTTCGCGCTCAGCTCCTTGCCGTCGTCCATGGTCACGGTGACGGACGAGCCGTTCTCGACCACGTGATTGTTGGTCACCGCATAGCCATCAGCGGAGATGAAGAAGCCGGAGCCGAGGGCCTGGCCGAACTGGCGGGGCTGCTGCCGCTGGCCGCGCGGACCACGCTGATCGGGCATCTGGTCCCGGAACTGGCGGAAGAATTTCTCGATGCCGGGAGGCAGGTCCTGCATCCCGAACTCTTCGCCGTCGTCGCCGTTGTCCCGGCTCGCCACGTTCTGAACCTTGACCTTGACGGCGATCACGGCGGGCTTCACACGGTCGATGACGTCGGCGAAGGACGGCATGCCCTGAATGGGCTGGGCCATGGAGCGCAGTTCGGCGTGGGCGGGATTGGGTGCCACGAGCCCGCTCTCGACGGCGCCGCCGGCGATCAGGGCGGCGACGGCAGCGGCGCCGAGCCATTTGGTGACGCGCTTGCGGGCGGGCGTGGAAGCTTTATCCAACATGGTGTCTCTCTCCTCGAGGAACCTCTCGGGTTCGCGATGAGAGCAAACATGGCCCTTCCCCCCTTACGGTTCACTCACCCCAGCATGAAATGTTCGTAAGGTTCGGACGGGCGTCATTCGCGCTTGAGCAGGGCATCGAGCGCCCTGCGCTCATCCTCGTCGAGGGCGGCGCTGGCCTTCGGGCGCCGCCGCAGGGCCACAGCGGCACCGATCCCCCCGACCACGAGGACCAGGAGCGGCGCGAGCCAGAGCACGAGGGTGTGATTCCCGAAGGTGGGCTTCAGCAGCACGAATTCGCCATAGCGCTGGACGAGGAAATCCCGCACCTGCCGGTCGCTGTCGCCGGCGGCGAGGCGCTCGCGCACGAGGAGCCGCAGGTCGCGGGCGAGCTGGGCGTCGGAATCGTCGATGGACTGGTTCTGGCAGACCATGCAGCGCAGGCCCGCCGAAATCTCGCGGGCCCGATGCTCCAGGACCGGATCCTTCATCACCTCGTCCGGCTGCACGGCCAGGACCGGGCCGCCAAGGACAAAAGCCAGGAGAAGGGCCAGAACGACGCGCATGTCCTACTCCGCCGGAACTGGGGCGACGGGCGCCGCCTTCGCCCGCGCGGGAGCGGCGATCCGCAGGCGGCGGTCCGTGAGGGAGAGAGCTCCCCCGAGGGCCATCACCACCGCGCCGAGCCAGATCAGCAGCACGAGCGGCTTATAATAGAATCTCACGCCGATGGAGCCATCAGGCTGCACCTCGCCAAGGCTGGCATAGACCTGGCTCAGGCCGGAGGTCATGATCCCCGCCTCCGTCGTGGGCATGCCGCGCGTGACATAGAGGCGCTTCATGCTCTCGAGGGTCCCGAGTTCCTGTCCGTTCCGGAACACGCGGAAGAGCGCGGCATCCTCGCGGTAATTGGCCTCCTGGCGCGGCACAACGCGCTCCAGACGCAGCTGATATGGACCAACGCCGAGACGATCGCCCGGCTTCATGGTTCCGAGGGTCTCCACGTCCCAGGCGGTGGCGGAGATCCCGAGCACCATGAGCCCGACACCCGCATGGGCAATGGCCGTGCCCCATGTGGAGCGCGGCAGGCCGCGCGCCTTGGCCCAGGCCACGCCCAGGGGCTTCCCCCGGCTCCAGGAGCGCGTCACGATCTCGTTGAGGGACCCCAGCATCAGATAGACGCCGAGACCCACGCCGAACGGCGCAAGCACGGGACCGCCGCGCGTGAAGGCAAGCGTCGCCAGCACAACGAGGATGGACAGGCCGAAGACCACATAGAGCCGCTGGGCCGTGCCGAGAAACTTGCCGCGCTTCCAGGCCAGCGTCTGCCCGAGGGGCAGGAGCAGGAGCAGCGGCAGGATGAGAGGCAGGAAGGTGAGATTGAAGAAGGGCGCGCCGACCGAGATCTTGTCGCCGGTCAGCACCTCGAGCGCGAGCGGATAGAGCGTCCCGACGAAGACCGTGGCGCAGGCGCTCGCCAGGAAGAGGTTGTTCACGACCAGCGCGCCCTCCCGCGAGATCGGTGCGAACAGGCCACCCTGCTGCAACATCGGCGCCCGCCAGGCGAAGAGGGCGAGCGATCCGCCGATGAAGATGACGAGGATGCCGAGGATGAAGGTCCCGCGGGCCGGGTCCACGGCGAAGGAATGGACCGAGGTCAGGACGCCGGAGCGGACCAGGAAGGTGCCGAGAAGCGACAGGGAGAAGGTGAGGATGGCGAGGAGGATCGTCCACACCTTCAGGGCATCGCGCTTCTCCATTACCACCGTCGAATGAAGCAGTGCGGTGCCAGCGAGCCAGGGCATGAGGGAGGCGTTCTCCACCGGATCCCAGAACCACCAGCCGCCCCACCCGAGTTCGTAATAGGCCCAGTAGGACCCCATGGCGATGCCGAGCGTCAGGAAGCACCACGCCCCAAGCGTCCAGGGGCGGACGATCCGTGCCCAGACCGCATCGATGCGGCCATCGATGAGGGCCGCGCAGGCGAAGGCGAAGGAGATCGAGAAGCCGACATAGCCGATATAGAGGAGCGGCGGATGGATCGCGAGACCCGGATCCTGCAGGAGGGGGTTCAGGTCCTGTCCCTCGGCGGCAGCCGGCACGAGGCGCCGGAAGGGGTTCGAGGTGATGAGGATGAACAGCAGGAAGGCCACGGTGATGGCGGCCTGGATCGCCAGGGTGTTGGCCTGAAGCCGCATGGGGATGCTGTTCTTCGACAGCGCGACGACGGCGCCGAAGAGGCAGAGGATCAGGACCCAGAGCAGCATGGAGCCCTCATGGTTCCCCCATACGCCGGAGATCTTGTAGATCAGAGGCTTGGTCGAATGGGAGTTCTCGACCACGTTGAGGACCGAGAAGTCGGAAGCCACGTAGGCGAAGGTCAGGGCGAGGAAAGCGAAGGCGACGCACCCGAGCACGGCCAGGGCGGAGGACGGCGCCACCGCCATCAGGACCGGATCGTTCGCCCGCGCGCCCCAGAGCGGAACCACGAACTGGATCAGGGACAGGCCCAGTGCGAGCGCAAGCGCGAAATGTCCGGCCTCGACCAACACGAAAGGCTACTCCCTAGTTCTGCTGCGTCTGCTGCGAGGCTTTTGCTTCGCCCTGCCAGTGGCCCTGGCGCTTCAGTGTATCCGCAACTTCGCGCGGCATGTAGTTCTCGTCATGCTTGGCGAGCACCGTATCGGCCCGGAAGACGCCGGACGGTTCGAGACGTCCCTCGGCGACGACGCCCTGCCCTTCCCGGAACAGGTCCGGGAGCAGCCCCTGATATGTGACGCGGAGCGAACTCTGCGCATCCATGACCTCGAACTCCACCTGTTGCTTGTCGCCGCGGTGGACCGAGCCTTCCTTCACAAGGCCGCCGAGCCTGAACCGGGTGCCGGGAGCAACGTTCTTCGCCTGCACGTCGGCGGGCGAGTTGAAGAACACGATGGTATCGTTCATCGCATAGAGTACGAGACCCAGCGCGATGGCGAGCACGCATCCGGCGACGGCGATCAGAGTCAGGCGGCGGGTTTTGCGGGTGCGGATCTTGCGGGTCATGGTGTGGAATCGGTCAGCTTCAGTTCCTGCGCCATCGCGTCGACGGCCTGCAATCCGGCCTTGTCCTGCGCCAGCGCCTCGCGGGCGCGCTTTGTCGCGGCCACAGCCTTATCACGCTGCCCGAGAACCGCATAGGAACGCATGAGGCGCGCCCATTCCTCAGGCGTGCCGCCTTGCGATTCCAACCGGTTCGCCAGACCCTGGACCATGCCGGCGATGACGTCGGCATTGGGACCTTCTCGCACGTTTTCCTGGGTGCCTCTTTGATCCCCGTCAATCCGGGCGATCTGCTCCTGGACGAAGCTCCGCCATGGAGCATCCGGCGGCGAGGATGAAAGAATCGCCTGATATTCCGACCTCGCCTTCTCGACCTGGCCATCCTGCTCGGCGGCTCTTGCGAGGTAAAGCCGCGCTTTGGCCGAGGACTTGTCGAGAGCGAGCGCCTCCTGGAAGGCGGCCTGCGCCTCCGCCGTGACCATGCCGTCGCGCGCGATCACGAGCGCTTCGCCATAATTCGCCAGGCGTCCCGCATCCCGCCCCTGATAGCGCAGGGCCGCCTCGTATGCCTTGACCGCCTCGTCCGTGCGGCCCATTCGCAGATAGACGGGAGCGACCACGTCCCAACCGCGGCCATCCTGCGGATTCTTGGCGAGGTGGGCTTCGATCTGGGCGACCGCCGATCCCAGGTCGAGCTTGTCCGCGTCGCGGCGCAGCTGGACCCCGGGAGGCTCGCTCAGCAGATGCGGGGAGCCATAGGCCCCGTAGACCGCCAGGGCGACGATGGGCAGCACCGACAGGGCAAGGGTGGAGACGGCGCGACGGCGACGCAAGGCCGGCTCCCCAACGGCGAAGGTTTCTGCATTCTTCGCGCCATTGGCGCGGAGCAGGCGTCGCCCCGCCTCCGCCTTTGCGGCTTCCGCCTCCTCGGGCAACAGCATTCCGCGGTCCCGGTCACGCTCGATCTCGGCGATCTGATCCCGGTAGAACTGCGTGTTCGGATCGACCTGTCCTGCCAGTGCGACCGAGCGCGACAGCGGCCACAGGACCGCCATCACGGCCGCGGCCGTCATCGCCATGAGAATGACCCAGATCATCATAAGAGCCTACTTAACGCGGGCCTTGCTGAAGCACGACGGTGGCACGGTGTCACGCGCTAATCTTGTCCACCATCAATTTCGGTCGCCCGGCAGATCAAGAACGGCGCGCAGCCCGCCCAGGGGCGAAGCATCGAGCCGGAGCGAGCCGCGATAGAGAACGGCGAGGTCGCTGACGATGGAAAGTCCGAGGCCGGAGCCCGGTTTCGTCTCATCGAGCCGGCGGCCGCGCTTGATCATCTCGGTCCTGGCCGCCTCCGGCAGGCCCGGGCCGTCGTCGTCGATCAGGAGGCGGATGCGCGAGCGCTCGTCGCCGTCGCGCAGGAACTCGGCCGTCACGGCGATCCGGCTCGAGGCCCATTTCGCCGCATTATCGATGAGGTTGCCGGCCATCTCCTCGAGATCCTGCCGCTCGCCGCGGAATCGCAGGCCCGGCGGGACCGTCACCTCGATGTCCAGATCCTTGTCGCGATAGATCTTGGTGAACGTCCGCGTCAGTCCGTCGATGACGGGCTCGACCTCCGTCAGGGTGCCGAGGGTCCCGGCGAGAGCCGCAGCGCGCGCGCGGTCGAGATAGTAGTTCACCTGATCGCGCATCAGGGCCGCCTGTTCGCGGATCTTCGCCGCCACGTCGCCCGGCGCGCCCTCGGCTTCGTTGACGATGATACTCAAGGGGGTCTTGAGGGCGTGGGCGAGGTTGCCGACCTGGGTCCGGGCCCGATTGAGGATTTCCCGGTTCGTGTCGAGGAGCAGGTTCAGATCTTTCGCCAGCGGCGCGATGTCCCGAGGATATTCTCCGACCACGCGCTCCGCATCGCCCCGGCGGATGGCACCGAGCGCATTGCGCAGGTTCGCCAAGGGCCTCAAACCGAAACGGATCTGGAGAAGGGTCGTGAAGCCCAGCGCCAGGCCGAGCAGGGTGAACGTGATCGTGAGCGCGAAGAGGAAGCGGCGGACGTCGTTGACGATCTCGTCCGCGGGACCGGCCACGCGGATGATGAAGCGCCCATCCTCCCCGAGATCGATGTCCCGCTCGATCACGCGCAGCTCGCGTTCGTCGGGAGCCTTGCCGTAGCCGCGCCGGATCTGGCCGAAACCGTCCTCGCCCGGCATGGCAAGCGCCGGCAGCTGTCCGCCGAAGAGCGATTTCGAGGACCTGACGTCGCGCGGAGCCGCGTCAGGTCGGCCGACCTGCCAGTACCAGCCGGACAGGGGCAGCTCGAAGCGCGGATCGCCGACCGGACCGAGGTCACGGTCAGGATCGCCCGGCGCCACGAGGTTGGAAGCGAGCGTATTGGCATAGACCAGCAGGCGCTGGTCGAAGGCTCGTTCGGTATTGTCGCGATAGAGGGTCGAGAGAATAAGTCCGGCGATCAGGAGGATGGCGAAGCTCCAGAACACCGCCGACATTGCCAGTCGGACGGCGATCGAGCGGCTTGCAAGCCGCTCGAGGATCGACGGCTTCGCGGTCACGTCCTGGTCTGGCCGGTATCGAGGAGGTAGCCGAGACCGCGCACCGTCTGGATGATGTCGACGCCCAGCTTCTTGCGCAGCCGGCCGATGAAGACCTCGATGGTGTTGGAGTCGCGGTCGAAATCCTGATCGTAGAGATGCTCGGTGAGCTCCACGCGCGATACGATGCGGCCCGTATGATGCATCAGGTAGGACAGCAGCCGGTATTCGTGCGAGGTGAGCCTGATCGGGTTGCCGTCCACCGCGACGCGGCCCGAGCGGGTGTCGAGCTTGACCGGGCCGCATGTGATCTCGCTCGTGGCGTGGCCCGTCGCGCGGCGCAGGAGCGCGCGCACCCGCGCCAGCAGTTCCTCGATATGGAAGGGCTTGGTGACATAGTCGTCGGCGCCCGCATCGAAGCCCTGGACCTTGTCGCTCCAGCGGTCGCGCGCGGTCAGGATGATGACCGGCATCTTGCGCCCCTCCCGTCGCCAGGCGTTCAGGACGGAAACCCCGTCGACCTTGGGAAGGCCGAGATCGAGGATGGCCGCGTCATAAGGTTCGGTCTCGCCCAGAAACTGCCCCTCCTCCCCGTCGAAGGCGGAATCCACGGCATAGCCGGCATGTTCCAGGGCCGTCACGATCTGCTGATGGAGAGTCCTGTCGTCCTCGACAACGAGAAGGCGCACGCTTCAAGCTTCCTTTAGTGAACCGATTTGACCTTGCCCGACGGACCGTCGATCGTCACCTGGACGATCCGCCCGTTCTTCTGCAGGGCCATGATAACATAAACGAGAGCGTCGTTGCTGCGACACAGGCTGGCGCGCACCACATCGGCATTGGGAACCTGGCGACGGGCGGTGATCACGGCAGAGGCCGGCGCGACGATGCTCTTGGAGGCGACGGCCTCCTGCATTTCGCGCGGCAGCAGGCAGTTCCCGACCGATGACGTCGCGCTCTGCGCATGCAACGCACCCATCAATCCCCACAGGGCTATGATCGACAAAACCAGACGCATGCGGGGACTTTGCCGCAGGAGCTGTGAACGGTTCCTGAATGTAATATTGGATCATTTCCGTTCCGATGGGATCGCGCCGCCGGGCGCCGCGTCCCTCCTAGTTCAGGATCTGCTTCGTCGCCAGGATACGAAACACCGTCGAAGCGACAAAGCTCGCCGCAGCGACGATCTGCATGACAGCCCCGATGAGGGGTTCCGTTTCGAGCCCGGAGACGTCGAAGCCGAGGATGCCGAGCAGGAGGGCGGCCAGCCCGATGAGATTGGACCAGACCGTGCGGCTGGCGAGGATCGTCTTGGTATCGGGCATGTTGGTTGTCCGTTTCGGGAAGGTGTCGAGACAGAGGCGAGCCGGATGGCCTCGCGCTCGGTGGAGAGGACCCGCCTGCGCCATCCGCGCCCGAACACGGGCCATGCCGCGAGGCGGGAGAGAAACCCGAGCCGCTTGCGGGTCAGGGCACGGACGACGTCCGCGGCATTGGTGGCGCGAGCGGCTTGGAGCGTGCGCGGTCCGGGAATGCCGTCCACAGGAATGCGCAGGACCTCCTGAAGCAGGCGTACGGCGCGGACGGGTCCGGAATTGACGGCCATGTCGAAGACGACGAGGCCGAGGCCGGGCGGAAGGTCGTCGCCCCGGATCACATCCCAGTAGAAGCGGCGGTAGATCGATGCCGCCTCGACTCGGGCGAGCCCGCGCACATCCTCTGCGGAGGCGGACCGTCCCCTCGCCTGGGACAGGGTCTGTCGCGTGATGCCGAAATTGGTGGCTCCGCCGGCATCGCGCGGATGCCGGACAAAACCGCCTTCCAGCGCGAGGACATGCGTCAGGGCGGATTCGAAGGATGGGGAGAGTCGGGGCGGAGCCGCCATGGGTGCCGCCATGTCAGATTTCCGCCTGCAGCCCGATGTAGCCCGATGATCCAAGATAGAGATTTCCGACATTGCCGGCCGTGCCGCTGAAGGCAGCGCCGGCCTGGAACCTCAGGATGATCGACGACGGTGTGGGGAGCCCGGCCAGGGATGCGACAACACCTCCGGTCTGATTGATCCATGCGCCTGCGACATTGTCGAGGAAGCCGAACTGATGGCCGCTGGGAGACGCACCGGACCAGGAGAAAGCGTTTGTCAGCAGCGTCGGCGCGGCGCGCATGGGGATGGGGAGCATGAGGGGAAAGTCGATCAGGTTGACCGATCTTCGCTGTCCGAGAACCGGCAGAACACCCGGCGCCGTCCCGACGGGGACGAGCCTCTGGTAGTAGCGCCGGCACCGCACCTCCTCGATTTCGTCAGGCTCCCGCAGCCAGGGCGTCGAATTCGGGCCGATTTCGAGCTTGATGCGCCTGAACGTGACGCCGTTCCCGCTCGACAGCTGCAACCTGACATGGCCGGTCTCGGAGGCATCCAGTGTCACGGTGGCAGAGCTTCGCCCAGGGCCGGCGGGGAGCATCGTCTCCTTCGCGCCGATGGTCGCCAGGATCGGCAGCGTGAGGTCATCGACCGACAGCGTCAGGGTGCAACCGCCGAAATCACCCGCCTCGAGCAGAGACTCGGCGAGGGATACGTCGACGACCTGTTCGAGTGTTCCCGCAAAAGATACCGTGCCATCCGCGCTGCGCGAGAGGCTGCAGCCGCCCGGGCCGCCGCGCCAGCGGTCGAAACCATAGGCACCTGATCCGAGAGAGCCGCCTGCGAAAGCACGCTGGTTGATCGAGAAACCGGAATTCATCAGCAGGTTGTCGCCGACCGGCGTGGTGCCGCACGGGAATGTCACCACCCCCGAGAGGCTGTCGACCACCATCGCATCCCGCCATAGAACTCCATCCGACGAAACGCGAAGGCTGAAGTCGTCGCGGCCGATCAGGCCCGCTTCCGCCCTCCCGCCATAGGCGCTCTGGTACAGCAGCGAGAGGACGCCGGAGGATAGCGGCTTGTTGAGAACGAGGCGCAGATCGTCCGTTCCGCCCTGCGCGATCCTCTGCGCATCGAAGAGAGCGGCATTGAGCCTCGCGGCGAAACGGTTAAGGTCGTCGGCCGCCGTACCGATCCCAAGGCGATCGAGTTGCTCGATCGCGTGGACGTAGTGGCCGATCCCGTTCCATGCGGCACCGTCGAAGACCACGAGCGCATCCTCGGCTTCCACAAAGGCGCGCCAGCCGGGCCGCGGAGGAAAGAAGCGCCAGACTCCGAGATCGAACAGGGCGATATCCCCATCGTGACCTTCGAAAATCCCATCCGCACCGGCGCCGATGAGATAGCGGTCCCCCTCCTCCGGCGCGACGGGTGCGCTCGTACGATTGCGCTCCTTGACGGAGAGATGGACGAGGGCATCGAGGAAGGCGATGGCTTCATTGTGGGTGACGTGCTTCTGCGCCTGCGCTGCGGCAAGCAGCGGCAGCGCCAGATGAGGCGTTGTCGACATGGAAAACCTGTTGTTGGAAGGCGAACGAACGAGTGCGGCCGGCCCTGGCCCGTGCAGGGCCCAGGACGGGGCGGTTATGCCCGGAGAGGAGCGAGGCCTCGTGGCCGGAGGAGGCGGGCCCGGTTTCTAGATTTCGGCGCTTCTGAACGAAGCCACGGCATTGCGACCGTCCGCTTTTGCGCGATAGAGCGCGACATCGGCCTTGCGAAGGAGATGTTGAACGGTGGAGCCGACGCCCGTCACGCAGCCGACGCTGACGGTCACCTCGACCCTGAGGCCGAGCACGATCTTGCCCACCGACGAGAAGGAATGCCGAACCTTCTCGGCCAGCGCTTCGGCCTCCGAGGCTTCCAAGGGCGCCATCGCCGCGAATTCCTCGCCGCCCAGGCGACCGAACACCCCGCCGGGAAGATGGTCCGCCAGGACACGGCCGAAAAGCACGAGAATATGGTCGCCGACTTCGTGGCCAAAGCCATCATTGATGGCCTTGAAATTATCGAGGTCGAAGAGAAGGCAGCTGACGGGCGCATCCTCGTGCCGGGACAGCAAGGTCGTGGCCTTGGCGAAGAAGGCTCTCCTGTTCGGAATGCCGGTCAGGGAGTCGACGAGCGCAGCCTGCTTGTATTCGTATTCGAGCTGTTCCTTCGCCATGGACAGGAAGACGAAGGCCAGAGTGGGCATGAACGTCGCCATCGCGATGGCCATCTGGCTCGTCCAACGCTGGGGGAAACCATCCAGCCAGAGCGTTTGGGCAAGGGAGAAACCGAGCATTGCGCGAAGCGCGTTGTATCCGACCAGGCCGACGAGCAGACAGATGGCAATCATCTGCGAGGCGAGGCGATGCCGGGCATGCTGCCAGAGCTCCCAGGCCGCCAGGGCCGCATAGCCTCCCGAAACCATCGCTACGGCTACGAGCCGGACCGCCGAATGTTCCATGATGAACGGGAAGGCGAGGCACCAGAGGCCCACACCGGCAAGCATGGATACCCATGTCGGCGATCGCCCGTTGAAAACCCGGCAGCCGGTATAGAGAACTCCATAGGCCAGCAGGAGGGAGCTGTTGGCCACCCACAGAATGAACGGCGTCGGTTCGCCACCCCCGAGGCTCACGAGTCCGATGGCGATGAGCACCAGAAAGAACGCCACTCCCCACCAGGCGAGCGCCTGGACTTTGCGATTGAGCGCCCATGAGAACAGCAACAACGCCCCGAGGACTGCCGTCATCTGCACAAAGACTGCGCTGAGAGTGTAGAGATCGAGCGTCATGAGGCGCTGTGTGATGTTGCTACGTTAGGAAGGGGAGTCGGAACTTTGCATTTTATTATTTGAAGTTTGAGATTTTCGCCTCCTTATCACTATCGGCACGAGCTTGACCAGCGATCCCTTTATTGTGTGCGGTGAACGACGCTCCGTCCGCTCAGGCGACCCTCAGCGTCACGGTTCGCTCGAAGCCTCGCCCCGCGGCGGCGCTGATCTGCATGACGCGACAACTCAGGAAGGCTTGCGGAATGCCGAAGTCGGCCATCTCCTGCTCCGCCGTATAAAGAACAGCAGGCTCGGTGCTCGAGAGCGTGCGCCTGACGATGCCGCCGGCGAGAATGTCGATCTCGTAGCGCTCCCCGTCCTCGGCGACCGGCACATCGACCGTTTCCCAGGAATCGCCGTTGCGACGCGTGCGGCGTATCCAGGCCAGTCGGATTCCCGAACCCTCCCGCCGTCCGGTCACGTGAACCGGGCTCAATGGTTTGAGGGCCTCCCGCCCGGGAGCAGCGGCGAGTTCGACGACCGACGGATCCGCATGGTCCCGCCCTGCCGGAGCGATCCGGTAGATGTATCTCTGTCCGAGGTCGTCGGGATCGCTCGTCAGGGGAACGACCGCTTCGTCCAGCCGGACGATGACGGCTCCGGCGGGCACCGTGCGGCCCGCCTCGGGCTCGCTCCCTCCGAGCCCGCGCAGCAGGCGCGAGAGTCGGAAGCGGCGTTCGCCGATCAGTTCCGCCCGCGCGGCCGAGAGAATTTCCCAACGTCCACCGCCGCCCCTGATGGCGAGGAGGTTGCCGCCGCCCAGCGCGGCTTCGTCGTCGACGGCACTCAAGGTTCCGGACGAGATTTCGACCTCGAAGGCCGAGAGGGGATCCCAGCGCCAGAGCGGCCCCGGTCCGAGATCCGACAACGTGGTTCCGATCACCGCCGGCAGCTCGATGAACCGATGAAGCGTGAAGGTCGCACCGTTGACGGAGCGCCAGACCGCCATGGCACTCGGCCAGGGCGAGGCCGCGATCGCCGCATATTGCAGCGGGCTCGGGTCGGCGGGGCTCACGGGCAGATCGAGGATCACCGCATATGGCTTTCCCGCCACCGGCGGCGGCCGCCGGGGTGGCTTCGGGAGGGACGCGCCCGGCGTCTCGAAGACCGCGGGCTCGACGGCGCGCGTCGTGACCTTGCGGGTCGGGCCGTCGACGATGCGCAGGATGCGATGAAGCTTCGCGCCCGCGTCGGTCGGCACGGCGATGACGTCGCCGGGCTCCAGGTCGATGCGCCGCGGCGACAGTTCGAATTCGGCGCTTTCGCGCCCGGCCCAGAGATCCTGCAGCCAGGAATCGGCCAGGCGCTGCGCCTCGCCGCGGCGGGTGACGATGGCGCTGTCGGCCCGCGCCTCACGCCTGCTGACGCCTGCCAGGCGCCGCGAGGCGACGGCGGCGCGGCGATACTCGCCCTCCCCGTCCGTGTACCCTATCTCCACCTGCTGCGGCAGATCCGTTTCCTGGGCGCGGGTGAGCTTGAGGGTCGGGTTGCGCTCACCCATGACAAGATCGTCCCGGTCGAGCGTCACGACGGCCCGGCCGCCACGCCCGCGCCAGGCGATGCCACCGCCGCTCGCCACCGCATCGACGCCGAAGAGCCGCATCAGCGGCTCCAGGGCGCCACGGGCGGACATGGGGCGATCGATGACATAGCCGTCCACGAACCCGTCAACGGGCAGCGACTTCGGCGCAGCGAGGCCGAAATCCTTCAGGATCGCCACGATGAGCCTGTCGAGCGTCGCACCCTCTACGCGGCCCGTGATCCAATGCCCGGTTTCCCAGTTGCCGCCATCGGCCCAGACGGACGTGAAATCGGGAAAGGCGGGAAAGGGCCGCGCATCCCAGGCCCAGACGAACATGTGGCCCGGATCGACCATGCGCCCGCCATAGGCCGGCGAGACGGGATTGTCTTCGTTGGAGAACCCTTCGAGCGCGGGATCGAAGCGCGACAGGATCGCCTCCAGGCCACGTGCCTGGGCGAGGTCGTCGCGCACGCCGCGGGAAAACGGCGGATAGGCCGACTCCGAGGATTTCGGATCGGGAAAGACATTGGGCCCGTTCGGCCCCTTGTCCACGGCGGGAATGCCGATCTCGGTGAGCCAGATCGGCTTCGCCTTCGCCCGCCAAGCCGTAGTGCGGATTTCCGCGCCACCGACGCGCTCCACATGCGGATTCGACCACCAGGAGACGAGGTCCTTCGCGCGGTAGATCCACGGCTTGTCGTAGGCGCCGTCGGTGATCGGCCTGCGTCTCTGCGCATTTCGGTCGGCGGCGTTCGCGTAGTACCAGTCGAAGGCTTCGCCGCTTCCGAGCCTCCGGCGCAGATAGGAAACGTCATAGGCGCTGCGCGCATCGGCAAGATCCGAATGGTCGGGACCGTCGCGCCAATCGGAGACGGGCGGATAGTAGTCGATGCCGATCGCGTCGATGGCATCGTCCGCAAACAGCGGATCGAGGGGAAAGCGCACCTCGTCGCCGCCGTCCAGCACATGGGCGCCGTATTCCGTCCAGTCGGCGGCATAGACGATCTTCGTGCCCGACCGGAGGATGGCCCGCACGTCTCCCGCGAGGGCCTTGAGTTCGTTCACCGCCGGATAGGCGCCGGGCGCGGACCGGACACGGGTGAGGCCGACCAGTTCGCTGCCGAGGATGAAGCCCTCGACGCCGCCCGCCTCCTCCGCGAGCTTCGCATAATGCAGCACCAGGCGGCGAAAGCCCCAGCTCCGGTCGAACCATTGCGAGACCTGCGTCGCCGCGGCAGCGGTCCCGTCGGGCGAGCCCGGCTGGCCCGGCGCCGGGTGGCAGGTGATGCGCCCGCGCCAGGGATAGGCCGCCTGCCCGGTCCTTCCATAGGGATCCGGCAGCGCATTGCCGATGGGAACATCCATCATCACGAAAGGATAGAGGACGACCTTTAGGCCACGCCCCTTCAACTCGGCGATCAGCCTGAGGACGGTTTCATCCGAGGGAGTGCCGCCATAGGCCGGCATGCCGTTCACCCGCGAGACCGGCTTCGCGTCCGCGCGGGCCAGGCCGGCAACGGACCACGTGGCGCCGTCGGTCTGCTTCGTGGTCACGTCCACGCGCGGCTCGACGATGCAGGACCCTGCGCGCAGATCGCTGCCGAACCAGCTGACGACGAGAGACACGCGTTCGAGATTCGGGCAGAGGGATTGCAGCGCATCGAGGGAGGCGTTCACGTCCGTTGCGCGCTGCAGCTGATGACGGTTTTCCGGCTCCGTCGCCCCCAGCCCCAGGACCTTCATGACGAGCGTGTCGTCATAGCCGAATTCCGTGGCGCCGGGGATCAGGCAGACGGCCCGCAGCATGCGGTTCAATCCATCCACGGGCCGCACGACCTCGAAGGAGAATTGCGGCACGCGGTTGCCGTAATCGGCCAGCGGCAGTCGCTCGAACACCACATAGGCGAGGCCGCGATAGGCGGGTGCGTCGGCGGCCCCTTCCTTCGCGACGATCAGCGGGTCCGCGCTCTGCGTCTCATGGCCTTTATGGATGCGCATGACGATGGCGTTGAGATCGACCTCGCGGCCATCCGCCCAGACGCGGCGGATGAAAGCGATGGGACCTTCGCACAGACCCACCGCGAGGTTCGCATAGTAGGAATAGGTCACGGTCTTTGTCTGGGCACCCTTGCCGCCCATGCTCTTGCCGCCCTGGGCACCGGAGCGCTCGGCTTTGGTGTTCGCCACCTCCTCGAGCCGCGTCGCCCAGATGAGCTGTCCGCCGATGCGCGCGCGGCCATAGACCCTCGGGATCGGTGCGCCCTCGGTCGAGGTGAGCCCGTCGATCTCCTTCAGGCGCGGCCCCTCGACGACCTTGCCGCCGTCGGCGGACCCGAAGAGCGCATTGTCGATGGCGGCGCCAGCAAGTCCGCCGAGCGCACGCCCTGCAAGCGCCCCCAGGGGACCCGCGACCATGCCTCCGACGACGGAGCCGACAGTTTGAAGAACAAGTGTGGCCATGACGATCTTTCAATGGCTGTCAGACGGGAAAGCGGAACACGTGCGCGAGGTGCCGCCGCCACCAGGGGCGGAACGCCACCTCCGTGACGCAGGCGCCGTCATGGGCATGGACCATGGTGTCGGCGGAGGTCGCGATGGCGCAGTGCTTGACGGGACGGTCCGCGCGCCAGCGGAACAGCAGCACGTCCCCCGGAGTGACGGAATGGCCTGCCTCGATCAGGTGCCGGCGCGCCGCCGCGAGCAGCGTCTCGCCGCCTGATTCCGCCCAGTCGGGCGAGTAGGGCGGCGGCAGTTCCGGCTCTGCCCCCATAACCTCGCGCCACACGCCGCGCAGCAGGCCGAGACAATCGCAGCCGATCCCTTTCAACGAGGCCTGATGCCGATAGGGCGTGCCGATCCAGGCGCGGGCGGCACTGACGATGAGAGCGGGTGCGGGCATGACGAATTTTCAAAGATCGGTTTTCTGGAACCACGGGTGCGGGGAGACACGCCATCGTCACTCCGGGATGGTCGACGGGACCAATCCCGGAAATCATAGGCGCCGACGTTGCACAATTCGGCGCCGTGGCTGCGGTGGCTCGCTATCCTGTGACGCTGGTGGTTATGGGTTCCGGGCTCGCCTGCGGCGCCCCGGAATGACAGCGTGAGAGCATGAACCTCCGTCATTCCGGGATGGCCCGCAGGACCAGGCCCGGAACCCATAAACGCTGACGATGCCGGAGAAAGTGCAGCGGCCGCCGTAGGACTTCATCCTCGCGCCTCACCGGAAGAAGCTGCCGCCGTCGAGGCCGGGCTCGCCCTGGCGCGGAACGCGGATGATGAAATCGTTGCCCGGCATGTGCGGGAAGCCGCGGAAATTGATGGCGTTCCTGAATCTGTCGCGACAGGCCGCATGGGTCTTGCCGCATCCGGCCGTGACCCGGAACGTATCGCCGACCGAGATCGTCTGCGGCGCGCGCTGCCAGAGGTCGAATTCGTCCGTGCCGCCGACGGCACGATGAACCTTCACCTCGACGGAGACGCCCGCGTTCGGGCCGGTGAGCCATGTCAGGCGACCGCCGGTACACCAGCCATCGGCGAAGCCGATTCCGGATGCCGCGATTGCGAGCGCCCCGTCCGTCCGGCTGACGGCGCCCGTCTCGGAATAGGTCGACGATGACAGGTTCACGCCGCACCGCGCGTCGCCGAGATCGGCGGAGCAGGTAGCACGGAACAGGCGCCCGCGCTCCTCGTCGAGCCGGTGCATGAGCCCCCTCACCTCGGCGACGAAGCCGCCATCCGTGCGGCGGATCTCGCCGATGGAGCCGATGTCGAGGAGGAGCCTGTGCCCCACGTCGCTCCAGTCGACGAGCCAGGTTTCCACGCTGGCATCGTCGTAGAAGCCCGACGAAATATCGTCCTCCGTCAATCCGGCGGAGACGAGCGCGCCCGAGACCTCGCCGCCGCCGACCGCGAATCCGAGCTCCGACGCCGCCTCCGCGGCTTCGAGACCGGAGCGCGCGGCGTAGACCGTGCCGCCGAAGGAGAGATCGCCATCGTGATCGGTGAATCCGAAAACCGTTCCATCGCGGCGGATGAGCTTCCAGCAATGGCACAGATGGGTCGCGCCTTCCGCCAGATGCGCGGCGAGGCCGAAAGGGATGGTTCGCATGGGACACTTTCGGTTCTGGCTCGTGATTCCGGGACGGCGCATAGAACTGCGCCCGGAACCGATAACCACCAGCGTTGCAGGATCGAGAGCGGCGATCTCCGCTGCTCTTCATTCTGCACTGGCAGCGTTTATGGGTTCCGGGATCGCCTGCGGCGCCCCGGAATGACGGCGAGGGGTTACGGCACGACCTCGATGAGCGGGATCTGCGGGATCGCGCCTGCGTCGAAGGCGGAGAGGTCGATATCGAGTTCGTCCGTATCGAAGCGCACGGGCACGTCGAAGGCGAACCCGGCGGTGATCGCGACCCCTGGAGCCGGCGGCGCGACGAACGTCACGAGGCCTGTCGTGGGATCGCAAGAGAAATCCGGGCCCGCCGCCTGCTCGACGCCGTCGAGTGCGACGCGGACCGTGGCACCGTCGGGCTTCGTGATGACCCGGCGATAGGGCGCGTAGGCCGCCCCGTAGGTCTTGGCGAGCTGGAACTGCCGCGCCGCGCCGTCCCCCGTGCCGATGCGCTGGTCGAGGGGCGTCGGCGCATGGGATGGCGGCCCGGACCGCCAATCGGCGCGGTCGCGGAAACGGAAGCCGACGAGGCGGCCGCGCCGCTCCTCGAAGAAGGCGATGACCGCGTGAAGGGCATCGATGCTGCGCACCCCCAGCCCTGCATCGTAGCGGCGGCGGGACTGCGCCCAGCGGCTGTTGCGATGCTCGCGCCCGGAGGCTAGCGTGACGATGTCGGTGCGCCGCACCGGCCCTCCCCTGCTGCCGAGGCTGACATCGAGGGGGAAGCGGACCTCGTGAAAATCGGATGCCATGGTTCATCCTTGACGATCATGAAACGGAAAACGGGCGCGTGACGTTGTCGTCGCGAAGCTTCACCGACGAAGGAGACGAGACTCGATGACGAACACCCCGAACCTCGCCGACGATTTCCCCGGCCAGGCCGACCGGATTCATCGGCTGAAGACCAGCAACAACCATTTCGCGCGGCTCTATGACGAATACGACGAGCTCAACCGCACCATTCACCGGGTCGAAAGCCGCGTGGAGCCCACCACCGAAGACGTGGAAGAAGAATTGAAGCGTCGCCGCGTCCAGCTCAAGGACGAGCTCGCGGCCATGCTCGCCGCCGACAAAGCCTGAAAAGCCATCACATGCCACGCTGGCCGCGCGCGACGGCGCGGGCCAGCGCCGCGGAGACCTGCGCCTCCGAGCGGCGAAAGCTGTCCGCATCCGGCGTCGAGACGTTCACCGTCACCGACAGGGGCCGCCCGCCCCCGCCGGACCGGACACCGAGGCGCCCGTCGGGCCCCCGTGCCAGCGGCATGACCGCCTCCGCGCCCTTCTCGCCCATCACCCCGAGGCCATGCCCCAAGGGAAAATAGGACGGAGCGCCGACGACACCGCCCTGGGCGAACGGCATCACCATGCCGCGGGAGAACACGCCGCCCCTGGCGAAGGGCGACGGGGCATCGGCGCCCGAGCCGAAGAGCGAACCGATCCCTTTGAAGAGCCCGCCGAGCATCCCCCCGAAATCGAGCGGCGTCGCACTGCCCAGCCCCCCGGTCGAGATCGACTTGGCGCTCTGGCTCAGGGCCGTCTGCAGGGGCGCGAGAGCCAGGTGTAACCCTGTTTCCACAAGAGACTGGCGCAGCGATTTCAAAACCCCGTCGAATTTCTTGCCTTCTGTAACATTCTTCGCAAAAGCATGAGACAGAGAGTCACCGAATTTTTCGGAGAGTCCGATGAGCGTATTGAGCTGGCGATCCTTGTCGCCGAGGACTTCCCTGCTCTTTTGTTCATTCCTTGAGTCGGTTGAATCGGCCATCTCGCGCACCTTTCCGAATTGCGTTTGTCTGCTTTCCGTTCTCGCGGTCGCGGCCTGTCAGCACGAGAGCCCGTCGCTGGTCTTCGACACCGCCCGCCTTTCTCAAACGGAATGGATACGGATGCAGGAGGAATGCGATTACGAGGCCGAGAAGGCCACGGGCTCTGCCGCACCTGAGATCAGGTTCTCCCGCTGGCAGAGAATCTACATCGCCTGCATCGAATTGAGGGGCATCAGGTATCTCGGAACGACGGATCAGTTTCCTCATCTGAAGAGGCGGCGCCCCGGCGAAGGCTGATCGACCGACGAGACCTCGCGGCAGCGGGACCCTGTCCGTCACCGTTCGTCCGGAAAGCTTTTCATCAGGCGAGCAAGGTCGCTTCCGAGCGCGGAGGCTCTTCCGGCGCCGCGCTGTGTCGAATCGAGCGCCGCCATCACCTCGCGCGGCGTCGCGCGCCAGAATTCAGCAGGGCTCCACCGCAGGAGGCCGAGGCCGAGATGCATGACGTCATCCCAAGGGAAGGCCTGCTTCTCGCTCACACCTCCTGCGGCTGCGGAGGGTTTGTGGGCGGCGCCTCGCCACCGAAGGTCACGATGAGCAGATCGGCAATGGCTTGCGCAACGGGCCCGATACCCTCATGCAAGGGCAGGCTCGCCGCCTCCGCGTCGCTCACGTCATGCCCGCCGCCACGCAACGCGACGACAAGCATCGTCAGGAGATCGCGGCTCGAGAGACGGCCGCTGCCGAACCGCTCGGCGAGTGCATTGAGATCCTGCACGCCGAACGCATCCTCGAGTTCCGCGAGGGCGCCGAGAGTGAGGCAGAGCGTGTAGCGCCGATCGCCGAGGTCCAGCGCCACTTCGCCTCTTCGTCTGTTGGCCATGGCCGAACTCCTGTCAAAGCGCGACGAAAGTGAGCGCGCCGGCGGATTCGAAGGCCATCTCGAACGTCACTTCGCCCGCATGGTCGCCGCGATATTCCAGGCTCGTGATCTGGAACGGCCCTTCGATGCGGCCGAAATCGGGGATGACAATCTGGTAGGTGAGGATGTCGCCGTCGAAGAAGACCTGGCGCATCCGCGCGTCGGAGGCTTCGTCCTTGAACACGCCGGAGCCGGTGATGCCGGCGCGGCGCACGCCGACGCCGGCGAGCAGTTCGCGCCAGCGCCCGGAGGATTCCGAGTTCGTCACGTCGACGGTCTCGGCGTTGAAGGCGACCTGGCGCGTGCGCAGCCCCGCCACCGTGACGAAACCCGAGGCCCCGTCGCCGATCTTGATGAGCAGATCCTTGCCCTTCTGAGCAGGCATGGGGTGTTCCTTATATGCTGGGGAGATGGATGAGAGGGGATTGGCGCTCCGGCGGACGTACAGTCACTCCGGGCACGGGGCGCCGCCATTGTCATTCCGGGGTCGCGGCAGCGGAGCCCGGAACCCACAACCACCGCGGTTCAGAACGAGGGGTCATGGTTGCCTTTGCTCCCGATCCTGCGCTGCCGGTGTTGATGGGTTCCGGGCCTGGTCCTGCGGACCATCCCGGAATGACACATGGCTCAAACCGCCTCCGTCACGGCGCGAAGGCGAAGCGTCACGCGGGTGAGTTGCGTGTCCTTGTCGCGGATGGCGGCAAGTTCCGTCGCTCGCAGATTGACGAGACGGTGGGTGTCGAGAGAGAGCGCCGCATCGTCGAGGATGGCGGCGAGGCGCTCTGCCACGGCGAGCGCCGTCCTCGCGGTGCCCCGCTCCGCCCAGACCACGACGGCCAGGACCTGCTCGTGGCCGCGGTCGAAATCGGTCGACCAGTCGGTGGCGGTGACATCGCCGAAGAGGGCATAGACGGGCGGCGCGGCGCGGGGCGGTTCGTCATAAAGACGCAAGGCGCCGCCCATCAGGGTCCTGAGTTCGTCATCCGCCGCCGCGGCATCGAGGATGGCACGGCGCAGGGCAAGGATCGGGCTCGTCATCCTTTCACCTCCTCCACGAGGCAGACGAGGTCGCGCCGGGCCCCGTCGGGATCGGCGGCGGCGCGGATCGCGAAACGCCGCAGGCCGGAGGTGAGCCGCATCGCCCCGGTCACGCCGTCGCGATAGCGCAGGGTGACGCGGTGGGTGAGCGTCTGCTCCGGCCTGTCGGCGCGGACACGTTCGACGCCCGAGAGCATCTCGATCGCTCCCCAGAGCTGCGGTCCCGGCGCATAGGAGCGGATCACGCCGCCGAAACCGTCCGGCCTGTCGAGCGGCAATTCGAGCACGAAGCGGCGCGAACGCGCGCCGATGGGCAAGGTTCTGGTTTTCATGAAATGGCCAGGAAGAAGAGGGGAATGTGTTGGATGCGGAAGTGACATTCGTTCGCCACTCCGGAGATCGGGACCAGAAACCGCTGACGATGCAGGAGCGGGCACAGATGCGGCCGCGATTCTCTGTTCTGAACCGTGAGCGGCTATGGCTTCCGGCTCGCCTGCGGCGCCCCGGAATGACGGGAAATGATTCTAAAGCCGCGCCCGCTGGAAGGGGGCGACGAGCGCGAGGGCCTCGGGCGGGACAGCCTGGACGCCGGCCACGTCGCCCCGGTTCTCATGCCAGCGCGCCACGAGGATCTTGATGGCGAGGCGCAAGGTCGCGGGCACCGCCTCCGGCGTCGCGCCGAAACCGGCGCGCAGGTCGATGGCGATGCCGTTATGATCTTTCCCGGGGGGCGGCATATCCCGGAACAGGATGCGCGGCGGATCGCTCATGCCGTCGCTCTCGTAGGCATCGGGCGGCAGGGTGGCAGGCGCGCCGGAGGCGTCGTAGACCTGGACCGCGTCCACCGAGAGAAGCGGCGAGATCGGCAGCAGCACCTCGCCCCCCTGGGGCCAGCGATGCAGCATGAGCCGCCACCGCTGCGCAATGAGGACGCGGCGCGCGCCGGCCTCCACCATCAGGCGCGCGGCCTTGACCAGCCCGACGATCAGGTCGTCCTCCGCATCGTCGTCGATGCGCAGATAGGCCTTCATCTCGGACAGCGGCACGGGCTCGACGGCTGGGCCTTCGACGAGTATCGGAAACATGAAACGGGAATCCTTCTTGTCATGAAACGTGTCATCCTTTCGCTCTTCGCGACGGCCCTCTCCGTCGCTCCCGCGCAGGCCATCGTCGGCGGGGCGGAAGACCAGGGCCCCCTCTCCCGCGCGAGCGTGATGGTGCTGGGTTCGAACGGCGGCGTGTGCAGTGCCGTCGTCGTCGCGCCGGACGCGGTGCTCACCGCCGCCCATTGCGTGACGGGCGCGGCGGAACACCGGGTGCATTTCCGCGACGAGGCGGGGGAGCCGATCCTGATCGTGCCGGCGGCGAAGGCGGTGCATCCGGGCTACGACGCCAAGGCGATCGCGGCGCGGCGGCGCTCCATCGACCTCGCGCTGCTGCGCCTTCCGGAACCCCTGCCCGGCCGGTTCGGGACGGCGGTGCTCGGCATGGCGCAGCCCCGCGCAGGCGCAGGCGTGAAGGTCGGCGGCTACGGGCTCGCCCGAGAGGGAGAGGCCAGGACGACGGGAACCTTCCGCATCGCCGACCTCGCCGTGGTCGAGCCCTACGGGCCGAGCAGCATTCTCCTGTGGTCGCAGGGCACCGGCGCCATGGGCGCCTGCCAGGGAGATTCCGGCGGTCCCATGGCCTCGGGCCAGACGGTGGTCGCCGTCACCAGCTGGTCCTCGGCGGCCAAGGGGCGAAGCTGCGGCGGTATCACGCAAGGCATTCTGGTCGGACCGCAGCGAAACTGGATCGACCGGATTCTGAGTGGCTGGAATCGCGCCGCGCGATGGAACGAATAGCAGCCGGCGGGGTCATCCACACGGGATCCGTCGCCCATCCGTCACTTCCCTTGCGTAAGCTCCACTCAGATCTCAAAGTCCCAAGATGCGGTTCCAATCCATCACCGGCGCCATCGCCGGCTTTCTCTCCCTCATCTGTCTCGGCCTTCCCGCGCACGCGGTCGTGCAGGGTACGCCCTTGCGCGATCCGAATGGGCTGCGCCGATCCGTCGTGGCGGTCGAGAGCAGCGGCGGCGAGCTGTGCTCCGGCGCCCTCGTGGCGCGGGACCTTGTCCTCACCGCCGCCCATTGCCTCACCGACAAGGCCTCGTATCGCGTCGTGGCGGTCGGCCGGTCGTTCAAGCCGCAGCGTGTCAACGTGGTGGCCATCGCCGTTCACCCGACCTTCGTGGCCGGAACCACGCCGCGGACGCAGCCCGGGACCGACCTCGCCCTCCTGAAGCTCGCGCATCCCTTCGGGGCCGATTTCAGCCCCTTCGATCTCCGGGCCGCGGGCGCGATCGGCGAAGGCGACATGGTCACCATCGCCGGCTTCGGCGTGTTGTCGGAGCGGCTGAAGAACTCGGCGCGCGTCCTGCGCCAGACCCAGCTTCTCGCTGTCGGGACCGTGCAGGTCGCCAACCGGGTGGTGATCGCCACCGACCGCGACAGCCTGGCAGAGACCGCGGGAGCCGGCGCGTGCCGGGGCGATTCCGGCGGTCCGGTGCTGACCGCGGCGCGCGGCGGCTATCGGCTCTCGGGGATCGTCAGCTGGTCGAGCGGCGCCCTGCGCACGAACGGACCGAGCGCCTGTGGCGGGCTCACCGCCGTGACCTCCCTGGACGACCACATGGGCTGGGTCCGTCAGGCGATGGGAAGCCTCGACAGCGTGGAAGGGACGTGGACGCGGCGCTGACCCCGTCCACGACGTGGATCAGGCCGCGAACTTCAGCAGCTTGATCGCAGCATAGTCCTGCACGCCGCCGCCGACGCGCTTCGTGGTGTAGAACAGCACGTAGGGCTTGGCGGAATAGGGATCGCGCAGCACGCGCACGCCGGCGCGGTCGACGACCAGGTAGCCACGCCTGAAATCGCCGAAGGCGATGGCGCAGGCATTGGCCGCGATGTCGGGCATGTCCTCCGCCTCGACGATGGGGAAGCCCATCAGGGTCGCCGCCTGGCCGAGGCTCGCGGGCGGAGCCCAGAGATACTGGCCGCTGTCGTCCTTGAACCGCCGGATGGCGCTCTGGGTCCTGCGGTTCATCACGAAGGAGGCGTTCTGGCGGTATCCCGCCCTGAGGGCATAGATCAGTTCCACCAGCACGTCGGACGGGTTCGCGGCGGGAAAGTCGGCACCGCCTGTCTGCACGGTGCCGAGGCGGCCCCATTCCCAGATCTCGTCCTCGACGGTGTCGGAGGCGAGGAAGCCCTTGGGCTTGTTGACGCCGTCTCCGTTCACGAAGGCTGCACCCTCCTGCTCCGCGAAGGCGGCCTCGACCTCTTCAGCGATCCAGCGGTCGATGTCGACCACCGCATCGTCGAGGAGCGTCTGGGTCGCCGCGGGCATGGCATAGAGCTCCATGGCCGGAAAGTTCATCTCGGAAAGGCCTGGCCCCGACGTCTGCGGCCGGGGCGCCGTTTCGCCGACCCAGCCCGAAGCCGGACCCGTGGCGGAAAAGGCGCGCTTGTACTGGCCGCCCGAGATCACCTTGACGGAGGAGATCGCCCGGATCGGAGAAACGCTCGCGAGACGGCGCAGCACCTCGCGCTCGACCACGTCGGGCACGAGATACCCGCCATCGGGTCCGCTGCTCGCGGACAGCGCCTTCTCCTCCAGCCGCTTGAGGCCGGAGGCCTCGCCGCTGCGCATATAGGCATGGAAGGCCTGCTTGTGCTCGGCGAGAAGCGGGTCGCCCGGGCTCTCGCTCCCTGCACCGAGCGGCGGACGCGAGCGCTCGAGCGACAGGCGGTCGATGCGGCGCTTGGCGTCATCGAGAGCGGTGTCGATGCGCATCAGCTTCTCGTCGGTGACGACATCGCTGCCCAGCCGCGTCTCGATCTGCCCGAGGCGCGTGTCGTTGGTCTCCTTGAACGCCTCGAAGGCGCGGGCGAAGTCCTCGAACGCGGAGGAGACGTCGTCGGACGTCGATTTGGTTTCTACAAAGGTCATGATGGAAATCACCGGGTTGTGAGAAAAGAAAAGCCCGCCGGGCGGCGGGCTTTGTGGTTGACGGGCGAAACAGGATCAGCGGGTCGCGCGGCGAACCGTGCGGGTGGCTGCCGGCCCGGTCGCGGCGCCGACCGCGCCACCGGCCACGGCCCCGACCGGACCCGCAACGGCACCGACACCGGCGCCGACGGCTGCGCCGCCGACCCGTTCCTGCGTGGTGGTGCAGCCTGCGAGGGCGAGAGCGGCAAGAGTGGCAAGAGCGGCGAAAGCGAGTGTCTTCATGGCGAACCTCCGAATGAGCGGATACGGGACCCGCCCGAGGGCGACCCGCGGCCTCCGCTCTTCCACGGGCTCATGCTTAACGCCGCTTCCCGGGCGGGGTTCAGGAAAATAGTCGAGAGGCGGCGCTGCGGATCCTGTCCGCCAGGTCCTCCTTCGCGTATTTGACCCTTTCCACCCGCGCACCGGGCAGCATCGGGAAGGTGACGATGGAGATCTCCCACAGGTCGAGCTTTTCGAGGCGCCTCAGGCCGGTGGGGCGTTCGGCGCGGGCGCGCTCGACGCGAAAGCCGATGGACAGGCCGTCGACGGCGCCCTCGCCCAGCAGAGCATGGATCTCGCGGGCGCGCTCGACCGCGAGATTGAGTTTGCCGCGCACCTTCAGGCCGCGCCGGTCCTCGACGATGGAGAGCCATCGCCCGATTGGCTCGGACGGATCGTGCTGCCACAGCAGGCGGATGTTGCCCGTGCCGCGCTTCTTCAGGCTGTCGGCGAAGGCGCCGGGCACGACGACGTCCTTGCCGAGATCCGCGATGCCGAACAGGCTCGCATATCCCTCGAAGACACCTTCGACATCGATGGTCTGCAGCGGCCCGGACAACAGCTTCATCTCGCGCACAATGGGCATGCCGCGGCGCATCAGCGGCCTCCCTGGCGGACGACCTTCGGTGCCCGTGCATCGAGCTTCTCGAGCTGGCGCACGAAATCGCGAAACACATGCGTCGCGGCGCGGCCCTGGGCCTCGCGCACGGCTCTGGGCTTGCGCACGGCGCGCGCGGTGGAGCGGTTCATGACGGATCTCCCGATTGACGGCGGTTGAAGAGGGACAGCTCGCGCACGAACTCGTCGAAGCGGCGGTTGGCCGCGAACAGGTCGCGAAGGGTCATGGCGAGGAGCGTGGAGGCTCCGCTCGCCCAGACGAACAGGGCAAGATGAGCAAGGTCGCCGCGGCTGATCACAGCCTCGGCGATCCGGTCGAATATGTTCATGATTTGTTCCTGACATGGATTGACTTGTTGATGACGGTCAGGAGACGCAGGCATGGGGGATCGCGGCCGCTCGGCCTGGATCCTTGTCCCTCGAAGGCCGGGTCCTCCGGCAGAACGCCGGAGGAAGGTACGGGAACTAGGGCAGGTTGAGCTGCCAGGACACGCCGAACCGGTCGTTCACCCAGGCGAATTGCTGGCTGAAGCCATAGGCACCCTTCGGCATGAGCACGGCTCCGCCTTCGGACAGCGCGTCGAAGAGCTTGGCGAACTGCTTTTCGTCCGCGCATTCAACGAAGAAGGAAAAGGAGGGCGTGAAGCTGAAATTGTGCTTCACGAAACTGTCCGAGCACATGACCGTCTGACCGGCGACGGTAAAGCTTGCCACCTTCACGGTGCCCTCGGGGCCCGCTTCACCGGGTCCGTAGGCAGTGGCGCTGATGATCTCCCCGTCCGGGAACAGGGACAGATAGAAGTTCATCGCTTCGACTGCGGCGCCTTCAAACATCAGAAACGGGCGAACGGTGGTCTGCGTCATCATCCATCCTCTCGGCTCATTCGATCGCCTCCTCTGGAGCATGGCCCGCCTCGGTCGGGCGGAACTCCAAGCGATCGCAGGTGAATCGATTTCGGAAGCCGGCCCCCTCGTCAAGCTTCCTCAGGGTGGTCATGTACGGCGACCTTGAAGACGCGCAGGAGCGCGACAACGGCGGTCATGAGGCGTCCCATGCTTTCGAATGGAAGGCGGAACGCCGTATATTGTCATTCCCACCCTGTCATTCCGGGGCGCCGCAGGCGGGCCCGGAACCCATCACCCCGACATGGCCCGGTGAAGCATCGCGGCTGCCGTCTCATCTCATCCTGCCTCATCAGCGGCTGTGGGTTCAGGATCAAGCACCGCGGATATCGCACCCCCGATCCTGAAACGCTGGTGAATATGGGTTCCGGACTTGCCTGTCGGCAATCCGGAATGACGGTGCAGTGAATCGGTGCGTCCCGGCATGACTGCGGGCAGTTCCGGACCGGCCGTCGCTGGTCGACGCTTCAAGCCAGTGCCCTCCCCTTCCCTGCGGCGGCTCCCTTGACGCGTCCATAGCCCACCGCCTCGCGCTTCTCGTCCTCGCTCAGGAAATCCGCCGCCGAGACGCGGCGCCAGAGGCTTTCGCGCTCGCTGGACAGGGCCTCGATGGCGTCGAGGTCGGGTTCGAGGCGAACGTCCTCGCCGAAGGCCGGGGAGAGCCACTGCGCGAGGGCCTGCGCCGTGCGCTTCACCAGCGGGATCACGGTCTGGCGGTAGAAGGCGCGGTTCGCCTCCGCATAGTTCGCATGGGTGTTGTCGCCCGGCAGGCCGAGCAGCAGCGGCGGCACGCCGAAGGCGAGCGCGATGTCCCGCGCCGCAGCGGCCTTCGCCTCGACGAAATCCATATCCTTCGGCGTGAGCGCGAGCGGCACCCATTGCAGGCCGCCTTCGAGCAGGAGCGGACGCCCCGCATTGGCGGCGCCCTGGTAGTTCGTCTCGAGTTCCTCCTTGAGGCGGCCGAACTGCGCCTCGCTCAGCACGCCACCGCCGACGACGAGGGCGCCGGAGGGGCGCGCGGCGTTGTCGAGCAGCGCCTTGTTCCAGGCCCCCGCCGCGTTGTGGATGTCGAGGGCGGTCGCCGCCGCCTCCATCGGCGACAGGCCGTAATGATCGTCGGCCGGATGGAAGAGGGTCAGGTGCAGCACCGGCGCTACGACATCGCCCACCCCTTGCGCGAAACGGATGACCTGCGTGCCGACTGCGTAGTCGTAGGCCATCGGCCAGCCGTCCGCTCCCGGCACGATGCGCATCCGGTCGGGCCGCAGGGCATAGAGCTCCCGCGGCGCCCCATCGACGCACGTTGCCTCCACATAGGCGTTGCCCGAGACAAGCAGGTGACCGAACACGCCTTCCAGGAAGCGTTGCCCACCCTCCCGCCCGTTCGGATGCGCGAGAAGGTCGAGGAGCGGATGATCCGTCACCTCCCCGCCCCGCTCCTTCAGGACGAGCGGCAGGGACGCGGCGGCCTCCGACACGAGCCGCACGGCCCTGTGCACGACGGCGTTCTTCTGGAAGCCCTCGCGCGCGAGGGCCGCATAGTCGCGCGGCGTCCAGACCGCCTGACCGGCGACGTAGAGCGCGACGCTCGACGGCGCGCGCGAAGCCTTGGCTTCCGGGGGGTCCCGGAACCAGCGGGTCAGCATCGTCAACATGAAAATCTCCGGCCCATCGGCGCGTAGGAAAAGAATGGTTTGCACAGTGCCGCGCGGCGCTGCAAATTCAGCATGGGACCCGGGCGTGGGATCGGCCCGCCACATCAAACGAGGAGCGGTTTCATGCGCGACACACTTCTTCTGATCGGCCGCATTCTCCTGGCCGCCATCTTCATCATTTCCGGCATCACCAAGTTTTACGCGCTCGGCGCGACCGCCGGTTACATCGCCTCGAAGGGCCTGCCCGTGGCCTGGCTCCTCGCACCGGTCACGGCGGTGGCGGAAGTCGCTCTCGGCCTTGCGATCGCCGTCGGCATCAAGACCCGCTGGGCGGCGCTGGCGCTCGCGGTCTTCACCCTGCTGACGATCCCGTTCTTCCACGATTTCTGGAACATGGTCGACCAGGAGCGCAACATGAACCAGATCAATGCGATGAAGAACCTGGCCCTCGTCGGCGCCTTCCTGATCCTCATCGGATCGGGGCCGGGACGGCTCTCCGTGGACCGGAACTGAGGCCGCCACTCACAGCATCCTCACCCGCGGCTGCGCCGTCTCGCGCAGCATCAGCTCCGTCAGCGCCCAGACGAGCGCGTCCATCCGGTCCGGGGACCGGCCCGAACTCAAGCCGCCCGGGCCGAAATCGCAGAGCTCGTCCTCGAGCTCCGGAAAGACGCCCGCGTGGCGAACGCGGTCCCGCGCATAGAGAACCGAGACCGGCTCGGCGCGCAGGTATTTTCCGCGCGTCGCGCGGACTCCGATCACCGGCACGCCCGCATCGATCTCCCGGATGACCTGGATCGCCATGTCGCCGCCCTGGTTGGTCTCGACCACCAGTGCGTCCGCCTGCAGACGGCGATAGAGCGCGACGGCTTTCTCGCCCCATTGCGGTGGCTTGAGGCCCGAGGCGGTCTCGTCCGCCAGCACGTAGGCCGTGCCGCCCTCGTCGATCCCCGCAGCGACGATGCCGCAGGCATCCGCGCGCCGGGACGAAGACGCCGGCGGATCGACCGCGACGACGACGCGCATCAGCGCCGGCGCCGCGTCGCAGCGGCTCAATTCTATTCCCTCGCGAGTCCAGAGCGCATCGGCGCGATCCTCGATGATCTCGCCCTCAAGTTCCTGGCGCCCGAGACGGGTGCCGGCATAGCGGCCGACCACATGATCGAGGAATGCCGGCGCGAGGTGGTCCGCGTTGTCGGCGGTCCTCGCGCGCGACACCGCGACCAGCGGATCGGCGAGGAAGCGCTTGAGCAGAGGGATGGGACGCGGCGTCGTCGTCACCATCTGGCGCGGCTGCGCGCCCAGGCGCAGGCCGAACTGCAGCATGTCCCAGGTTTCGTCGGCGTGCCGCCACTTGGCGAGCTCGTCGGACCACGCGGCCTCGAATTGCGGACCGCGCAGCGAATCCGGATCCTCGGCGGAGAAGACCTGCGCCACTGCGCCGTTCGGCCATTCAAGCTTGCGCAAGGACGGCGACCAGGACGGCCTCTCGGAGCGCGCGTGCACGGCGAGGATGCCGGCTGGCCCCTCCACCATGACGCTGCGGGCATCGGCGAAGGTTTCGCCGATCAGCGCGATGCGGCCGAGCGGTGCCTGCGCGAAATCAGGATGCCCGAGGGCGATGCCACGCACCCATTCCGCGCCGGTGCGCGTCTTGCCCGCGCCGCGTCCGCCGAGCATGAGCCAGGTGGTCCATGGATCGCGCGCACGGCTGACGCCGGGCGGGCGCTGCGCGTCGTGGCAGCGGATCGGCCAATGGCTCAGGGCGCGTTCGAAATCGCGCTCACACCAGGATGCCGTCGCCTCCGCGAGCTTCCTCCTCCGCCACAATGCGCTCAAGGTGGCGAGAAAGCTCGTCGCGGAGGTCGTGGATGCTGCGGGCCGGGGCCGCGTCGTGGTGATGCCCGGTGTCATCGAGCCTGTCATCGTCCTGTTCCAGAAGCGCCTGCGCGGCGGTCAGCGTCTTGGCATAGGCCGCGAGCGTGCGGGCCGCCCTGTCGTGATCGAGGGGCGCGTTCGAATGCTGTTCGCGGACAAGCGCGTCGATCCGCGCGCGTGTCACCGCCGCCAGCGACAGCGCCGCCTCGCGCAGGCTCGAGGGACCGCGAGTGGAGGCGACATGCGCGTCGCCGATCGCTCCTCCGGCCTCCGGCGATGCAGGGACGGAGGATGTCAGCGCTTCCGCCCGTGGCGGCCAGCACCAGGCCCGCCGCAGGCGAAAGAACGTCGCGGGACTGATGCCGAGGAAGGATGCGATGGACTTGATCGGGACCGACCGGTGATGAACGTAATAATCGAAGGCCCGCTGCTTCATGTCAGCGGAGATCGCAATAACCGTCATGGGAAAACCAATAAAAAAAACCGCTCAGGCACGAGGCCGGAGCGGTGATGGACCGACGTGAGCGACGGGGGGCTGTGTCACTCACACTTTGTCAGTGTTCTTGTTTTGTACTCTAAGAGCGCGACGCTGTCAAGCCTGCCATTGATGGGGCGGTGTCATTTCAGGGCGGCCCGAAGAGACGCGCCGGCACGTGGCCCCCTGAGCATGATCGAACGGCGCAACGGTGCCGTGATTCTCTGTTGCGAATCGCCGCGCTCATGGATCCCGGGTTCGCCATCGGCGCCCTGCAAGGACGGCTGACCGTGGGAATGCGGGGGAAGCGCTTCTAGTGCATCGGCGTCGAGGTCTCCGGCGGGTGCAGGACCGACAGGACAAGGGCCGTGAACCCTGCCAGCTTGAGGGTCGCGATGACGATGTGCCCGAACTCCCAGCGGTTGCGCAGGGTGAAGAAATCGTCGGGAATCGGTCCCGGCTGCCAGGTAGCGAGCACGGCATTGACCGGCGCGACGACACTCAGCCAGACGGCCAGGCTCGCCAGGAAGAGGAGCGTACCCACCAGCGCGTACCAGAATCCCGGCCGGTCCCGGCGCATCCCATAGGCCAGCACGGCCGCGGCCAGGATCGCTCCGCCGTCGAGGGGCCCGCCGAGGAGGCCGAAGAGCTGGTACTGGCCATTGAACACGGTGGCTTCCCGCCACAGCTCGGGCGGCCACACGCTCAGCCGCGGGGGCGCCTCGAGCGCATGGGCGAAGGACGGACCGAGACTGAGCGCCGCGACCACCAGCGTGAGGCATTTCCAGACGAGCAGCCTCATGGAAAGCCCCTCCCCGCGATATGGTGGACATCGACGGCAAGAAACAGGCGGAAACCATTGTTCGCTGTTTGTGCCGATAGGTCAGGTGTGATGGATAAAATTTCGTGATGCGCCGATCAGAAAGTGAACACAACGCAAATAGAAAATGAACAAATACAACCGTTACCGCACAATTGTGGACGATATATATTTATATAGCAGCATTAATACAAAGCGTCAAATGGAATTACATACCAGTTGCTTTCTGCGACCTCAGAGTTGCTCACGCGATATCACGCGCCAGCGCAGATACCGGCGCAGCGTGGCTCCTTCCCCAGCGGAAGGCTCGGCCGTCGCGCACTGTGCTGTCAGAACGTGAAATCCGCAGCGATCATGTCGTGGTCGGAGATCGGCTTCCCCTGCCCGTCGAGGGCGGGCAGCACCTGCGGCTTCGCCGAGCGCACCCCGCGGGCGACCAGCCAGTCGAGCTTTCCGAAGGGAGGCCTGTGCTTGCCCTGCGGACCGGCGCGCTGCGTCGGCGCCGCGACATTGGCGCCGGTCCATGTGAAGCCTGCCCGCCTGAGGTCCTCGAACAGCGGCTCGTAGCGCTCGGGCCGATCGAGGAGACGGTGGCGCTCCTCCGGCTCGCGCGGCAGAGCCTTGGTGTTGAAGTCGCCGCCGATGATCCAGGCAGCGGAGGGAGCGAGCCTGTCGATGGCTCCGAGCAGGGCCCGGATCTGCGATTGGCGATCCGTCTCGTCGGTCTTGCTTTCGAGGTGAAGGCTTGCAAGCCACAAGGGCCGGGGCGCGTCCGCCACGCGCGCCGCGACCGCGATGCGTCCGCCGATGCGCCTTTGCGCGCCGCCTTGTCCGGCAAACCAGAAGCCGCTTTCCTCGAGCGCAATCACATGGGCATCGGCCAGGGCCAACGGCGTGACGAGGGCGTTGCCGTGAAGGCTGCGCGCATTGCGCTCGCCCGCACGCTTGCGCATCTCCTCGGCATCGCCGAGGTCGAGCTCCACGTACTCGACGCCGTAGAGATAGCCGGCGCCCGACGATCCGATCATCTCGCGCAGAGGATGTCCGTTCCCCGACCGGGCCATGCCGAGATCGACTTCGCTGAAGAGACCGACCTGCGCGCCGGACGCTGCGAGAAGGTCCCGCGCCGCCGCGGGCGATTTCATCCGTTCCGCGTTGAAAGCCGCGACGCGCGGAGATCCGGGCCACGGGAGCGGATCACGCGGGGGCCGCCGTTCGACCACATGAAGCGCTTCGATGTCACGGAGAAAGCGCGCATGGCGATCCGGCGTCGCCGGCGCTTGCCGCGCCAGCGCCAGCAGATCCGCGTCGGGAGCCGGCATGTCGGCAACGATCCTGTCGATCAGGGGGCGCATGGGCGGTACAGCCGAAGACGGGACGTTTACCCTATCGGAAATAGGGCGCCGCCGGTCGCGGGCGAAAGCGACGTAACGTCAAAAAAGTTTTCGACGGTCGGAACTTCTTTTGCTAAGGGGAGTTTATCGGCGGGACCAAAGATCTTCTTGGGGAGATAGCCCATGCTTACCTGGGCTGGAATTGTTGCGCTTGCACTCGGCGTTCTCACCTACTTTTCCGGTGATGCAGCCGCGATTCTTCGAGGCGCCGCAGAACTCGGCGCCGTGATCGCGCTCTTCACGCTTGTCTGCGCCGCCGAGGCGTTCAACTGAACCCTCACCTCGCCACCTGAACGCCCTCGCCCTGATCGCGGTTCCGGACCGCCCCGCCTGATCCCCTTACGTCCCGTCCGGTTCATGCCTCAGTCGATCCTGTCATTGCAACGTTATCTCGTCAACATATGAACGTCGATCCCGCCTTCCCCGAGCCTGCCCCGGACTCTCATCCATCGCCGCCGGCCATTCCCCGGAGCGCGGCCCCGGAGCCGTCGGAGGCGGAGGCGGAGCAGCGGTTAGCCGTCATTCTCGAGCAGATCGGCAGCCCGTTCTATGCCCTCGATGGTGGCTGGCGGGTCACGTCGATCAACCGGGCCGCGGAAACCTATTACGGGGTTCCGCGCCAAGCGGTGCTCGGCCGTGTCGTCTGGGATCTCATTCCTGCATCGGCGTCGCTGCGTGCGGCCTATGAAAGGGTCCTGGCAACCGGCGAGCCGATCCTCGTCAGGACGGAGGCCCGGAGCGCCTCCGCCCCGCTCGCGGTCAAGGTCTTTCCCTACCATCGGGGCGTCGGGGTCAGCTTCAGCGAGTGGGATGCGTGGCATCGGGCCGAGGAGGTGATGCGCGAAAGCCAGGCGCAGCTCAGCGCCCTCGCGGACAATCTGCCGCTCGGCGTCGTCTACCAGATGAACGACGCCGTCGGCTTCGAGGAGCGCCGATTTCTCTACCTGTCGGCGAGCTGCGAGCGGCTGAACGGAATCCCGGCGGAACAGGCGCTCGAGAATCCGCACCTGCTCTTCGAGCTCATCCTGCCTGACCATCGCGAGGCCGTGGCGCGGAAGCAGTTCGAAGCCCACCGCGACCGGACGCCGTTCGACATCGAGTTTCCGATCCGCCATGCCAAGACCGGCGAGATCCGCTGGCAGCGGATCGTCGACGCGCCGCGCCAGCTCCCGAACGGGGCCTATGTCTGGGACGGAATCCAGGTCGACATCACGGATCACAAGCGTGCCGAGGAGCATCTGCGGCTTCTCGTCAATGAGCTCAACCACCGGGTCAAGAACACCCTCGCCACCGTGCAATCGCTCGCGGCGCAGAGCTTTGCCCGCGTCGAGTCCCATCCGGACGACGCCTTCGCAAGAGCCCGCCTGGCCTTCGAGGCCCGCCTTTTCGCCCTCGCCCGCGGCCACGATGTGCTGACGCGGGAGAACTGGGAGGGTGCCCGCCTCGCCGACATCGTGAACCAGGCCTTCGCGCCCTATCAGCATCGCGCGGCCGGCTCCGACGCCATCACCACCTCGGGACCCGACCTCCGGGTCCCGCCGTCCATTGCCCTGAGCCTGTCGATGGCCCTCCATGAGCTCTGCACCAACGCCCTGAAATACGGCGCCTTGAAGGAGCCGGGCGGCCAGGTGCGCATCGTCTGGACCGTGGCCGTCGAAGAGGACGCGCGAAGGCTGCGGATGCGCTGGGAGGAGCGCGGCGGACCGCCCGTGGCGCCGCCCTCCCAAAAGGGTTTTGGCTCGCGGCTGATCGAAGACGGCCTGTCGCGCGAGCTCGACGGCACGGTTCATCTCAGTTTCGAGACGGCAGGCCTCGTCTGCACCATCGACGTGCCGCTCCGCTAGGCATGAGGCCCGGCGCCCGAAAGCGTCTTCCGAGCCGGTCCCGCCGGGTCCGCAAGGCTGTCCGGAGCGGAAGCGTCTCAGCCATTGGTCGATAGGGCCTTGAATCCGTCTTGCAGGGGCATCCAGTTTTGTTGTCAATACGAGCCAAGTGACACAGTCACGAATCCAGGGAGGAGTAACCCATGAAACGTCGTCAGTTCCTGCAGGCCGCCACGATCGGTGCGGCCTCGACGGCCGTCGCCGCCCCGGCGATCGCCCAGTCGATGCCGGAAATCAAGTGGCGCCTGCAGTCCGGCTTTCCGAAGTCTCTCGACACGATCTACGGCGCCGCCGAGGTGATCTCGAAATTCGTCTCGGAAGCGACCGACGGCAAGTTCCAGATCCAGCCTTTCGCCGCCGGTGAAATCGTCGGCACGCCGCAGGTGGCGGATGCCGTGGGCAACGGCACCATCGAGATGGGGCATACCTGCTCGTACTACTATTTCGGCAAGGATCCGACCTTCGCCCTCGGCACGGCAGCGCCCTTCGGCCTCAATGCCCGCCAGATGAATGCGTGGCTCTACCACGGCACCGGCAACGATCTGCTCAACGAATTCTACGCCAAGCACAATCTCTACGGCATGCCCGCCGGCAACACGGGTGTGCAGATGGGTGGCTGGTTCCGCAAGGAGATCAAGACCCCGCAGGATCTCCAGGGCCTGAAGATGCGCATCGCGGGCATCGCCGGCATGATGCTGGCGAAGCTCGGCGTGGTTCCGCAGCAGATCCCGGGCGGCGACATCTATCCGGCCCTCGAGCGCGGCACCATCGACGCGGCGGAGTGGGTCGGCCCCTACGACGACGAGAAGCTCGGCTTCGCGAAGGTCGCGCCCTACTACTACTATCCCGGTTTCTGGGAAGGCGGCCCGGCCATCCACCTGTTCATCAACCAGGGCAAGTGGAAGGATCTGCCGAAGCCGTACCAGGCGGTCCTGACCGCCGCGGCCGGCTACGCCAACGCGGACATGCTGGCGAAATACGACGCCCGCAACCCGGCGGCTCTGCGCCGCCTGCTCGGCGCCGGCACCCAGCTGCGCCCGTTCTCGCAGGAGATCCTCGAAGCCGCCTACAAGGCCGCCAACGAGGTCTATGACGAGGTCTCGGCCAAGAACCCGGACTTCAAGAAGGTGTACGAGAGCATGCGCGGCTTCCGGAACGAGGAATATCTCTGGTTCCAAGTGGCCGAATACTCCTACGATACGTTCATGATCCGCGCCCGTGCCCGCGGGTAAGGCTTTCACGACTTCGTGAGCAGAGGGCGGCCCCCGGGCCGCCCTTTTTTATCTGCCGTCGAGCTTTATCTGGAGGACATTCATCGGTCCTCCACCCGATCTGCGGAGGCCGCCACGCGCAACCGGCCGGGGGATCGGCACCATGATCTGGACGCTCCGCGTCAGCTTTCTGCTCTTCCTGGCCTGGCTGATCTTTCTCGTCTCGCCCTTCGTCGCGCTCTACGACCTCGCCCAGTCGATCCAGGCGCGGGACACCGCGCGGATCGAGCAGCGCCTCAACGTCCACGCCCTGCGGGTTTCCTTCTCCCGGCAACTCCTCGGCGAATACCTGAAGACGTCCAACGGGGAAGAGATCGGCGGTTTCGACCGGAATGCGGCCGCCAGTGCCGGGGCCGCGGTGTTCGATCCCTATATCGAGAAGCTGGTGACGCCGCAGGCGATCGTGGATCTCCTGGAGAAGGGCTCGCCCCAGCAAGGGCCCGGCGCGACCTCGCCCGATATTCTCGCCTTCGACATGACGTCGCTGAACACGGAAAACCTCCGCAAGGCCTGGGATCTGTTCATCGCGTCCGAGTCGCAGGGTTTCCGCAGCGTCGTCATGCCGCTGCCGCCGGACCGGCCGAAGGACGAGCAGTTCAAACTGACCTGGCGCCTCAGCGGCACCACGTGGCGCCTGACCGGGCTCGACCTCCCCAAGGCCCTGCGCGAGGAGTTGATCAGGCGGATGCCACCGCCCGCGGGCTAGCGCACCGCGCGGCCCCGAAAGAGCGGACCCTTGGAAGTGGGCACTGGTTTTCCGGGGGCGCCGATGCGCTGCCTTCGTGAGAAGTTTTTGGTGAGGATGGATTGGACGGACCCGAAAGCGATTTCACTCTCGGATCCGATGCTCAAGCCGGTCAATAGCGGCCGGAAGTGCCGCAAAACAGATATTGACGCGCGCAGGATCAGCTTTGCAGAAGAAGCCACCCCACGGTTGCAAGTGGAAATACGGTTCCAAGCAAGAAACAGATCACACCGGAAGACATTTCATAACCCTCCTGTGCTTGAAAACTCCCTCGTTAACCTTCTGTTCCTAGCGTTCTACCGCGTCATTCTGCTCGCCGGCCCAAAAGGGGCTGTCGATACGGGCATCCACCCTGTGTCGGCCTTCCGGCGCCGGTGAGGAACCGAGCATGGCGATCCCGATTGTCTGAACAGGCCAGGGGACGAAATCATGAACCATCGGAATGACCCACCAGGGGAGCGCATCAGCAACGAGGAGTTCATCCGCAAGACGCTCATCCTCATCGCTCTCGTCGTTTTCGTCCTGATCCTCTGGCAGCTGTCAGCCGTTCTTCTGCTGGCCTTCGGTGCGATCCTCGTGGCCATCATCCTGCACGCGGTCGCCGATGCGCTTGTGGCCTATTTGCGTGTTCCGTCGCGATGGAGCCTTGCAACGGCAAGTCTCCTGATCTTCGCGCTGTTCCTGGGGCTGGCCTTCCTGTTCGGCGCCAATATCAGGGCGCAGCTGAGCAATGTCGCGGAGCAGTTGCCGGTCGCCCTCGATGCCTTCGGGCGCAAGATCGGTGTCGGGCCGATTTCCGACAGCCTCTCGGAGATGGTGAGCCAGATCCCGAGCACCGGCCTCGCGCAGCGGATCGCCGGCATCGGCGGCACGATTCTCGGCGGCCTCACCGACTTCGTGCTGGTGGTGATTTCCGGGCTTTACATCGCCGCTTCCCCGCGCCTCTACGTCACAGGCTTCGTGAAGCTCTTCCCCATCAGCCAGCACGAGCGCATCGAAGATGCTCTCGACGCCTGCGGCCAGGCCCTGCGCCTCTGGCTCCTGGCCCAGTCCATCGCCATGATCTGCGTCGGCCTCCTGGCGTCGTTCGCGTTCTGGATCATCGGCCTGCCCTCCCCCTTCGCGCTCGGCCTGATCGCGGGCGTCCTGGACTTCATTCCCTTCATCGGCCCCGTCCTCGGAGCGGTCCCGGCGGTCCTGATCTCGTTCACGTTCGGCGGTGACACGATCGTCTGGACTCTGATCGCCGTGGTCATCGTGCAGCAGCTCGAAGGCAACCTGATCCTTCCGCTCGTCCAGCGGAAAATGGTCAGCATCCCGCCGGCACTCGCCATGTTCGGCATCGTCATCGGAGGCGTCGTCTTCGGGACGCTCGGCCTGATGCTGGGCTTCCCGCTGGTGGTCGTGATCTTCGTTCTGGTCAAGAAGCTCTACGTGCGGGAGGTTCTCGGCGAGGCGACGCCGGTTCCCGGCGAGCCCAAGGACGCGGAGAAGTCCGCGCCTTCCGCGAGTGCGGGACATTGATTGCGCAAGAGCGGGTCTCCCTGTCGCCGACGTGACCCTCCGGTTCCATGCCCTGGCTCGCGTTGCGGCGAGCGATGGTCGAGACAATCCGTTCCGTGAGAGGCGCGGTGTCGGGCCTTATCCGATCCGTGCGAGTGAGCTTACAGTGTCATGGGACCGAGGGGGCTTGTGGCGCATTGCCTACCGGCGCGTCGACCTCGTTGTCCTTTCGCCAGGACACGCTGAATCCGTGGGTCAGCAGTTCCTCCATCGTGTAGTCCGCCAATTCGCCCTGCTGCTGGAGGGCAAGCGCGGTGGGGCGCAGGATCGCGGCATTCGGCTGGTGCAGCTCGATGGTTGGGTTCGGCAGATTCGCTTCGATGCGCTGGCGCCATTCCGCCAGGCGGAGTTTGTTCAGCCAGGCATTGCCGCTGACCCGATGCGCGTGACCGGGCCGCAGATGCGCCCAGTAGGGAATTTCGCTGCGGTCGCCGCTGTAAAGGCGCGGATCCAATGATCCGTTCTCGCTCGTATAGAGGTGCACCGTAAAGTACCCGACGGCGCCGGGGCGAAGCACACGGTTCATTTCCCGCAAAGCAACGTCCACGTCGGGCACACACTGGAGGACGGTCGCGCAATAGACGAAATCGAAGCTGTCGGAGGGCAGCGCCATGGCGGTGACATCCATCTGCAGGACCGGGAGATCCTCGGCCGTGCGCCCCAGCTCCCGGCGCAGGGCCCTGTGATATTTCCTGTCGAGGCCAAGAGCCTTGCGAGCGAGAGTCTTGATGACGCGATTGGCACCGTTTGCGCGCCACATCCTCAGATAGGGCCGCGGCGACCAGCCTTTGGGTATGACATCGAGATCGATGCCGACAACACGATTGTGACGGGCAAACCAGGCCGATTGAAGTTGCTGCTGACCGGTGCCGATATCGAGAATGTCGAGGTCCTCGAGAGTGAGGTCATAGCGCGCCTGCAGCATGGCCGCGAGTTCCTCCAGGTCCGCCATCGTCTGTCGCACCCGCGCGACGGCCTGCTCGACATGCCACCGGCGAATCCGCTGCACCTCGCGGATCTTCGTCACCAGGCTCGTGTTACTGGTGTAGGATGTCATCATCAACACACACCAATTCGCCGGAGAGTTACCGGGCCAGCGTTACTGCGGCATGGTTGGCCTGCCTAGCCGCAATTGTGGCTGCTCATCCGGAAGGTGCGGTGCTCATCCTTTGGAGATCGGACGATACCTTTCGAGATGAAACGACCGCATCCTGGCGAGCGAGCAAGGAGGGAGCCGATGACGTTCCGTCCCAGCCGACGGCGAACAGGATTTTTTCCCCTCCGGGACGACCGGAGAGTGAAATTCCTGGTGAAGGAGTCTCATAGGTTACGCCGGTATACGGGTATGACATGGGCGGCCCGAAAGGAGAGATCCTCCGGTTCTCATTCGGCGGCCGTTCATGCGGCTGCGCGATCCTTCCGGACATGTCAGGTCGCAATCCTGTCCGCATTCCTGAACGCAAATCGCGAGCGACGAGTGCCATTGCTTTTCGTGCTCGCGAGCGCTGCTCGCGTGATATGCTTTCCGCGGGAGCTGCCTCATGCGCCTTGGGACAATCGCGGCTAACGTGACGGCCCTGTCGTTCTGCCTGGCCGTTTGTGCGTTCCTGGCCGTGCTGATGGTCGCTGTCGGCTTCCTGGCGGTTCTCGTGACTGGTCTTGTCGCCCTGGTGATCGCCTATAACGTCGAGATGGAGGACGGCTCGGCGATTGGTCATCCCCGAACGCCGGAACTCTTTGCGATGCAACAGCGGCGGCTGGAGCAACCGGAAAGTCCGGAAGAATGGGCTGCGCGACAAGCCGAACGCAGCGAGAGGCGAAGGATACTCAGGATCACCAAGTGGGTCGGCGCCGCGCTCGTCGCAATCGGCGCGCTCGGCTTTTTCTTCGTCCAATTGTAGCCCCTACCAGCTCGCCGCCGCCTGCGCCCTGTCGATGGGCTCATCGGAACGTGTGGGCAGCCGGCGAGCAATCCTCTTCCTGCGACTCTTCCGGCAGGAAACGGGTGTTGCTTCCTGCATCCGGCTTCTAGGCATCCTCATTCCACAGTTCGGAGCTGGCATGGCCAGCCCATTGGCGAGGATGACGATGAACGAAACGACCCAAATCCGGCTGACCGCCATGCAGCTTCTCGAGCGCATGTTCGAAGTCGAGATGACATTCATCCAATCGGGGGCGGATGATGTGGAGGCTTTGGCTAAAGCCTTCCATCCCGATGTGGTGGTCCACGAACCGGCGTCTCTGCCCTATTCAGGTGACTGGAAGGGTTTCGCAGGCGTCGGCGCCCTCTTTCATCGCATGCGGCAAGTCTGGAGCGATATGAGAGTCGAAGGTCTCACCGCAATGCGGGAAGGCGACACCGTATTCATGGCGTGCACCCTCCATTTGACGTGCCGCAGCAGCGGGGTGGCCATCAAGCAACCTTTCGCGGAGGTCTTACGGTTTCAGGATGAGCTCCTGATTGAAGGGACGCCCTTCTACTACGATACCAGTGAGATCGTATCGGCTCTCGGATAGGAGGGACGGCAGACCCGGAAAGCCGGCGACGCGGACTTCTCATTCAGCCGCCGTGTCCCTCAGCAGTTCCATGAGCGGGCTGATCGGCAATTCGGACTGTCAGGTGTCGATCGGCCGCGGCCCTGACGAGACTGCCCCGGGCCAGGCACCCGGGGCAGGTTTCGCAGATCCGCGTCGTGAGATTTACCGGGCGAACGCGGACTTGAGAGCTGCGCTGGCCTGAGCGATGGCAGCCTTCGCGGCCGGGGTGTCGGCGAGCACATTGAGCATCACGAAGTCATGGATCGCCAAGCGGACCAGGGACAAGAAGGACGAGCGCGTGGTGCGGATCAGCCTTACTGAGCAGGGTCGGTCTCTCAAGACAAAGGCGGCTGCCGTGCCGGAGGAGATTGCTGCCATCATGGCGCCTTCCAGCGTACAGATCGAGGAGTTCCACGCCGCGCTCATCAACCTCCGCGACGGAATCAGAGATCAGTCCTCGTCATGAGCGGCCTCTCGGGCCCTCTCCGCCGCCCGTCACGCGCGAGCCGGGCCAGGGACGTCATCTTCAGCGCGGCATCACCATTCCCATGACCGGCAGGATCTGATCGCGCTTGAAGCGCTCTGCGCGGTCACGCTCCTTCGCCTCGATCTCCTCGGCCGACGGTTCGGAATCGTCCCCGCAATCCTTGAACCTGAAGGCGACTTCGCCCGCTGCCTCGGGCTGGTCAGGGACGGGTTCCTGCGCACCGAGGAGGCCCGGGAAGGGCCAGTGCGAGATGCGGGTCCGGAGCCTGCGGATCAGTGTGCCCATGGCACGCGCCTCATTCCAAAAGCCTGCTCTGTTCAAGATGGGCAGGGATCGCCGGGTTTCATCAACGGCCATGACGATGCCCCTCGCATGCAAAAGGAGCCGCCTTCGCGATAAAGGACGGCCCCTTGAGCGGCGACATGACCATGCGCCAGGATTATTCCGGATATGTATCCGGCAGTGGAACATAAGTTGTCAGGCTAAGGTTGGGCAGTTGTGCGACGTTTGTCATACCGTCACCAGCACAACGACCCTTCCGAAAAGCTGATCCGGTGGCGTCATTATCGTAGCCTCCCTTCCGAGTGGCACATCGATAACTTTCACCCAATCTCCGAAGAAGTCAATCGCCCGTCGCAAATCTTCCGAAGAGACTTGCTTCATGCCGCCACTTCTACGGATACTTGCGTAAAGCTTGAGTTTAAGCTGCCTCAGTGTCCTCTGTACCGTCACTCTGGGGCCAGTCGACGAGGCGCTCGAGGAGTTCTCGGACGGTAAACTCTTCCTCGGGTCCTGCCACCCGGTCGCGCACCGAAATCCCGGCGGCATGCACGGTCTGCGGATCGCCGGAGACGAGATGGTGCCACCAGTAGAGATCGCGCCCCTCGGCGACGAGCCGGTAGGCGCAGGTGGGCGGCAGCCAGGACAGGCTGCGCACGGCCTCGGGCGTCAGGCGGACGCAGTCGGGCACCTTGGCCTGACGGTTGGGATAGTCGCGGCAGCGGCAGGCCCCGTCGTCGAGCAGGGTGCAGCCGACATCGGTGTAGAGCACCTCGCCCGTATCCTCGTCCTCGAGCTTGACGAGACAGCAGCGCCCGCAGCCGTCGCACAGGCTCTCCCACTCCTCGGACGACATGGTTTCCAAGGACTTTACTTTCCAGAAGGGCAAATCTTCAGGCTTTGATGGCGCGAGAGCTGTGGTATCCATAAGGAAGGTCTCAACCCTTTCTTTACGGCACTTTGAAGGAGGCGGGGGCGGCGGGTTTTCGGGCTTTCATCGTGAAGCGACGAAACCATATGAACCGTCAAGCCTTTTCGTGAGTTGTTAATAGAAGCCTCGGGGGCGACGACCTCGCCTCTCGGCGCCTTGAGGATCATAACAAGCCCATCCAGGTCCAAAGACCTTCCCCAAAGGACTCTCCCGTGCGCCCGCAGCCTCGTACGCCACTCAAGACAAGGATCAAGCGCGCGGCCCTGGCGTTCGACGCCTGGCTGAACACCTCGCTTTTCCAGAGCGGCAGCGGGCTGGCCCGGGGGTGGGAAACCTATACGGACTGGGCGAAGTGCCTGCGGTTTCGTGGCGCACCCCGGGTGGTGCTCGACCTGACGAGCGAGGCCGTGACCCTGGGCCTCGTCGGCGGCATCCTCATGCTCGCCCTCGCCCTGCCGGCCTTTCGCGAGACCGAGGAGGACTGGCTCAAGACCCAGGACCTCGCCGTCACCTTCCTCGACCGCTACGGCCAGGAGGTCGGGCGGCGCGGCATCCGTCTCGACGATTCCTACAAGCTCGAGGATTTCCCGGACTACCTCGTCAAGGCCGCCCTCGCGACCGAGGACCGCCGCTTCTACGAGCATTGGGGCATCGACCCGATCGGCACGTTCCGCGCGCTGGTGGTGAACGCCCAGGGCGGGGGCGTCGTCCAGGGCGGCTCCTCGATCACCCAGCAGCTCGCCAAGAACCTCTTTCTCACCAACGAGCGCTCGCTCGAGCGCAAGATCAAGGAAGCCTTCCTCGCGGCCTGGCTCGAATTTCACCTGACCAAGGACCAGATCCTCAAGCTTTACCTGGACCGCGCCTATATGGGCGGCGGCGCGCATGGCGTCGTGGCCGCGGCCGATTACTATTTCGGCAAGTCGGCGAAGGACGTGACCCTGGCGGAAGCCGCCATGCTCGCCGGCCTGTTCAAGGCCCCGACGAAATACGCCCCGCACATCAACCTTCCCGCAGCCCGCGCCCGCGCCAACGACGTGCTGCACAACATGGTCGAGGCCGGGTTCCTGACAGAGGGCCAAATCCAGACTGCCCTGCGCAACCCCGCGACGCCGGTCAACCGCAGCCGCGAGACGACGCCCGACTTCTACCTCGACTGGGCCTTCGAGCAGGTGAAGCTTCTCGCAGCCGAGAAGAAGTTCGGCAATGACCGGGTCCTGACGGTCAAGACGCCCCTCGACACCGCCCTCCAGGCCCATGCGGAGGAGACCCTCGAGACCATGCTCCGGCAGCATGGCCGCGAGTACAAGGCCGGTCAGGGCGCCATCGTCGTGATGGACGTGGACGGAGCGGTGCGCGCCATGGTCGGCGGGCGTGATTACGGCCAGAGCCAGTTCAACCGCGCCACCGATGCGCTGCGCCAGCCCGGCTCGTCGTTCAAGCCCTTCGTCTACGCCGCGGCCCTGACCGCGGACCCGAAGCTGACGCCCTCCTCGACCGTGGTCGACAAGCCGATCTGCCTCGGGAACTGGTGCCCACAGAACTACGGGCGCTCCTTCTCGGGGAGCATGCCCATGGTCTCGGCGCTGGCCCGGTCGATCAACTCCATCCCGGTCTGGATGTCGCTGCAGATCGGCAAGGGCAACGCCAAGGCCGGACGGGCGAAGATCATCGAGATGGGGACGAAGATGGGCCTGACCCATCCCCTGACGGATTCGAGCTCCCTGCCGATCGGCGCCGCCGAGGTGACGGCGATCGACATGGCCTCCTCCTATGCGGTCTTCGCCAATGGCGGGCGCAAGGCGCCGCCCTACGCCACGTGGGAGGTGCGCAACTCGCAGGGCGACATCATCTATCGCCACGCGACCGACACGCCGCAGCCGCAGGTCCTGGAGCCCCGGGTCGTGAACGCGATGAACTTCATGCTCAACAAGGTCGTGGAGGAAGGCACCGGGAAGCGTGCTCAGCTCGAAGGCATCCGCGCCGCGGGCAAGACCGGCACGACGAACGCCTATCGCGATGCCTGGTTCGTGGGCTACACCGGCAACCTCGTCGCGAGCGTCTGGTACGGCAACGACGATCACAGCACGATGAACAACATGACCGGCGGCACCCTCCCCGCCATGACCTGGCAGCAGGTTATGAGCGTCGCGCATCAGAACCTTGAGATCCGCCCGATTCCTGGCCTCGAGCCGGCGGGCGGCGCGAAGGTCGCCGCCGCTGGCAGCCATGTGTCGGACGAAACGTCCGCCATGCAGCAGGCCTATCTCGCCGGCACCCTGTCGCGGAAGTCTTTCGAGGTCCTGGGGACCATCGGCAACCTCTTCCAGTCCGCGACCCGCGCCCCTCCAGCCGCCAAGCGCAACGGTCCCCTGCGCACCTCCGAGACGAGCGACGGCGCGGCGGCCGCGACGCGGCGCTTCGCCATGCCGTAAGGTGGGGCGGAGCGGAGGAGCCGGTTTCATTGTCGTGGGATCGCAGGAAAAGCGGACCCGGCTTTCCGCACAGGCGATGCGCCGCTTGAAGAACGCGCATCGGTTCGATCCCAAAGGTGGATTCCACTTTCGGGTCCGATGCTTTAGTCCATGGCTTCCGGTCGCCTTCCGACTCCCATTCGACCGGTTGCGCTCTAGATCGAGGGTCTCGATGCCCGCTCCCAACGCTGCTGCCGCCCGTGACCGCTAGACCCATCCCGTCCGCCGCTTTGATCGTCTACGCCCTCCTGCTCGCCCTGGGGCTCGGCATCGGCTCGGCCTATGCCGTCATGAACGGCAATCCGCCCTTCGGGAGCCGCCACCTCGGCCCGTGGCAGACCTGGCCCAAGCTGGGATCCGCGGAAGCCGACCCGTACATGCGGGCGATCGTGGCGCGACGGAGCAACATTCCCCTGGCAACGGGAGAAGGGCTGGCCCTGACGGCCCTCGTCGACAAGGAGGGGCGCGAGCTCGATTCCGCCTGCACCTACCGGATCGGCACCGCCATGCCTGCCGCGCGGTGGTGGACCCTCACCCTCTACGACGAAGACGGACGGCTTCCCGCGTCAGAACTCGGACGCAGCGGCTTCACCTCGTCCGAGATCGTCCGGAATCCGGACAACGGCTTCGTCGTCGCCCTGTCCCGGTCCGTCACGCCGGGCAACTGGCTTCAGCTGCCCGCCTCCGGACGCTTCATCCTCGTGCTGCGCCTCTACGATATTCCGGGAGCCGCAGGCCTGAACCTGGATGCGGAAGACCTGCCCACCATCGAGCGTGGGGAGTGCGGAGCATGAGCAATCTGACCCGGTTCCTCCTCGCCACGACCTGCGGGCTCATTCTCGCGGCGGGCGTGCACATCGCCGTCATCTTCGCGGCGCCCGCCTTCGCCGAGAACGATGCGTTCGGCCGCCTCCAGGAGACCCTGTCGGAGGATCAGGCGCAGATCATCAGCCCGGTCGGCGGCGATCCGACCTGGCTTCCGCTTCCCGATCCCGCGACGGCGGTGGCCGCCTGCGCCTTCGACCTGTCCGAAGGGCCGGTGCGCGTCACCGCGAAGACGGGGCAGGACTTCCTGTCCTTCTCGTTCCATACCAAGACACGCGGCGTGTTTTTCGCCGTCACCGACCGCGCCGCCATCCGCGGCGAACTCGAGCTCGTGGTCATGACTCCACGACAACTGGACGAGGCCCGCGCCGCGGAGGACGAGAACGACCCGTCGCGCGACGTGCGCATCGTCGCGCCGCAGGAGCAGGGCTACATCGTCGTGCGCGTGGCGGCGCCGCGGCCGAGTCAGAGGGCCCAGGCGGAAGCGGCCGCGAAGGCCGTGACCTGCACGGTCGACGAGGACGAGGACGAGGCCAGCTGATGCCGTCGCGACAGTTCTGGCGCCCCATGACGGAGACGGACCTCGCCGCCGTGAAGGCCCTCGCGGACCACATCCATCTCGATCATCCGGAGGACATGCCCGTCTTCGCCGAGCGGCTCCGGCTCTATCCTGCCGGCTGCCTTGTGCTGCCCGGACACGGCCGCATCGCAGGCTATGCGCTGAGTCACCCCTGGCGGCTCGGCGAGCCACCTCCCCTGAACACGCCGCTCCAGCGGATCCCGGCGGATGCGAACACCTTCTACATTCACGACGTGGCGCTGCTTTCGGAGGGGCGCGGCAGAGGCCACGCGAAAGCCATCGTGGAGCATCTCGCGGAGCACGCCGGGGCAGCGGGCTTCGACAACCTCTCATTGGTGGCTGTGAACGGATCCAAGGACTTCTGGCAGGGATGTGGATTTCATGCGGCGATGACAGCCGCCCTGCGGGATAAGCTCGCTACTTATGGCAGCGACGCCCTGCTGATGCGTCGCGAACTTTCGGCATAGGGCACAGAGCGGGTCGACGGACCTGCCGCGCCCGTCAGGGATTCGATCAGGATCTCCGGCGGGTGCTGTCCGACGCGAAGGGGCGCGATGGGCCGGGATTTGGCGCGGGTCTTTCATAGCGCACGCCGGTGAAGAGCAGGATCTCTCCTCTTGGCTCGTTCAGGGGCAAATCCGGGCGCTGCGGGCGGGACGCGGCATCAGGAAAAATGACGACCGTCCCCGGCGATCTCCTCCAGATATCCTTCATCGAGGTCCTCCGTATCGCTCAATTGTCTGCTTCGACGGTCCCCTCACAAAATAACGCCATGGTTAACAGACCGTTTCCAGCAGGCCGACTTTCGCAGGAAAGCTTTGCCTGGTGCGGAATCAACAGGCGTTGACAGCCTTCGGTTCCTTGCGAAAGCGAGTCATATCTTCACGCCGAAGCGATCATTTAACAATTCGCTAAAGATGCGACTTTAGGGTTCTCGCGAAGTCGTGTTCGAAGAGTTGCGTAGATGGCGTCCACTGTCCCACAGGAGCATTGGCCGGACCTGTCGGGTCTCGGTTTGACGGGCGTCCGGAATGCGGATTCCCGCGCGGCGCTTCTGGTCGTGAATGCGGAAATGTTCGTCGACGCTCCGACCCGCGACCGCGATATCATCGAGACCTTTGAGGCACTTGCGCTGGGTTTCCTCCCGCGCATGGATGACGCGACGCTCGTAAAGCTCGCAAGAATCGTTGCGCCCTGCGAAGACACGCCGCCATCGATCCTCGATCATCTTCTTCAGCACTCGCCCGAGACGCGCGACATCGTCATCGCCCACATGACGCACTTTCCGCCGCCGCTCGTGAAGCACCTTCTCGGGACGGCGGATGGGCGTTTGCGGCTCGCGCGCCACCCTGCGCTTGCGCCCGCGACCGTCGATCAACTCCTCGTGATGCGTGAACACGCGGTCGACGATGCGCTGGCTGCGAACCGCTCGATCGCGGCCGCCTCGCCCGCCATGCGCGAGCTCGTGCACCGCGGGCGATGGCGCCTCCCTCTCGGCTCGGTCCTTCTCGAACGCGCGGCTCTGATGCCGGCGGACGAGGCATCTCTCTATCTCGCCGCGGACATGAACCGTCGCAGACGAATCCGGGATCGGCTCGCTGCGTCGTCCGGAGGCAGCCCATCGTCCGCCCGCACGCTCATCGAATATGAGGTCGCAGCCTTTCTCGCGGCGGCGCAGGCCGGCGACGTCGCGCATTTCGAAGCGCTCATGACCTACGCGTTCGGATTTCCGGCCGGGACACGGTGGCACGTTCTCGCCGCCGGCCGGCAGATCCTGCTGCCTCTTGCCCTCAGGGCCCTGGGCTTCGTCGAGAAGGACGCGATCAGGGTCTTCCTGCACCTGCACCCTGCGCTTGCCCATTCCCTCTCGAATGTGATCGGTCTCGTGCGGGCCATGCGCGAGGTGTCGCCGCCCGTCGCCGCTCTCGTCGTGGCGGCGATCGTCTCCCGGGACGGCCCGTCGGCCTGACGACGTCAATCCTCGCTTGCGAGATCGAGAAAATGCCGGCCGTCGCGATCATCGACTTCGACCAGCCAGAGGTCGGGGTCGAAGCGCAGCTCCCGCGCCATCCGTTCCTCCACATCGAGAGGCATGACGCCCTGCATCACAGGCGAGAAGAGGCGTTCGCCGCTCTCGTCGAGAAACATCTGCGGCGCGGGCCCATAGAGGCTCGCCGTGCCGTCGAGACGATCGACCTTCACGAAGACAGCTCCCGCCTCCGACGCCCCGCGCTTGCGCAAGGCGGCCTCGACGCCTTCGATGCCGCAGCGACGAAGATAGGCGGATACCCAGAAGTCCGATCTCAGACGCGCCATGGTCGGCCCCTCTGGCATTGCGCCTTGTCCAGGACAACCGGATCGGCTGCCATCACGGCATCGGCAGGCCGGAGAGGGACGCGAGTTCGCGCAAGGTCCGCGAACCGAACTCGCCCGTCACCGGCAGGCGGCGATCGCGCTCGAACCGCTCGATGGCCTGGCGCGTCTCGGAGCCCATGATGCCGTCCGGCCTGACTCCGTAGCCGAGCTTCGCCAGGGCGCGCTGGCCGAGCAGGACGGGGTCCGCGTCGGACTTGCCGACGGCGGCCGGCGGCACGGGTACCGGACCGCCCATCCGGATCATCTCCGCGATGGAGTCCTGCGCTGGCTGAGGCTGGGCCGGCTGGGGCTGGGCCCGCAGGGGCGCCGGCGCGACGGGCGGCGGTGGCGGCGCAGCGGTGACGCGCTGCGGCTGGGTGACTTCCCCCTTGGCGATCAGGTCCGCGATGGCGCCGCGCGACGGCTTCGCCGGGCCGACCGGAACCGCCGGCGTCGCCGCATGGGACGCGGGCGCTTCGGCGGCAGGGGCGTCGACGATCGCGGCAGGCCGCGACGGCGGCAGCAGGGTCGGGAGAGGAGCAGCGCTCCCGGCCGGGTGTTCCGAGGCGCGGGTGAAGAGCGGAGCCGGGTGCCGGACGGTCTGCAGGGCCAAGGCATTCCAGGCGATCGCAGCCGCGCACCCGGTCAGAAGGAGAGTGACGAAAGTCTCGCGCGGGCGCTGAAGGACAAAGCCGAGCGCCTTCGCGACAAGACCCGGCTCCTGGCGCGCCCTCGCTGGCGCGGCCCGGCGCGGCGACGCGGGACGCCGGGCGGGCGTGGGACGCCGCGCCGGCGGGGAGGACGTCACGAAATCATCATCGGAGCGAGCGGCGAGGGCTTCACGCAAATCGGACTTCCCGTCTTGATGGGATGGCAGCCGATTCCGGCGTCCATCGTCGTGGGGCAACCCTGCCAGAGGCCGCTTAAGCGAACCTAAAGGCGGGGCGCGCCCCGTCGCGATCCTGCCCCATCCCTGCCACACCTTCACTGGGAATGCGCGTCGCACAGGTCCGCCCCCCTGCCCTTTTTCTTTCATGATTTTCATGAATCCGGCCGCATTCGGGCAGCGTCCGCGTGGCGTCAACCTTTTGTTCATCCTGATTCAAGCTTCCCGCCCCGCGCCCTACGAGCCGGGTCGCGCAAAGGTTATGGTGAAGCATCTTTCCCCACCCGGGCAGCGAGGAGCGGGTCATGTTTTCTCTTCTGCGCACCGTGCTCATCATCGGGGCGATCTTCTATTATTCGCCCGTCCGCCAGAACGACGGCGACGCCTCGCCTCTCGCCGGGCTTCTCGCCTGGAGCACGCAGAAGGGCGGCTCGCTTCCCGCGGCTGCGGAGGGACTCGCGACGGATGCGCCGGCGCGCCTCGAGACCATGTGGAAGGCCCTGCCCGACAGCGCCAAGCAGGCGGTGCTCGACCGGATCATGGCGACCTCCGGCCTGGGCGCCGGCACGCCGCCCGTTCCCGCGGGCGATACGCTCAAACCGAGCGACCGCCAGCCGCCCTGGCAGGGCGAGGCGAAGAAATCGAGCTCCTGACGCCGCATGGCGTCGCCAAACCGCGCTCGAACACCTATATGACCGGCGGAGAACACGAGCCGGAACGCCATGCTGCCGCCGATTGACGAGATTGTTTCCAACTTCGAACTCCTCGACGAGTGGGACGAGCGCTACCGCTACCTCATCGAGCTTGGCCGCATGATGGAGCCGCTCCCCGAGGATGCGCACGTCGATTCCAACAAGGTCCGGGGCTGCGCCAGCCAGGTCTGGCTGGTGACGCATCGGGACGAGAGCCGGGGTGAGCCGCGCCTGCACCTCGTCGGCGACAGCGACGCCCATATCGTGCGCGGCCTCGTGGCCCTCCTGATTTCCCTCTACAATGGCAAGACCGCCGAGGAAGCGCTCGCCACCGACGCGCTCGGCCTGTTCAACTCGCTCGGGCTCGCGGAACACCTGACGCCGCAGCGCTCCAACGGCGTCAGGTCCATGGTCGAGCGTATCCGCCACGATGCGCAGGCGGCCCTGGCGGCCTAGACGCGAATCGTCCCGTCCATCCGGAGTGTCCGCTTGAGCGGAGCCGGACAAGATGCAACGGCCATCTTCGAATATTATCCTGAACCGTCGTGTTGATGGGTTCCGGGCCCAGCGCGCTGCGCTGTCCCGGAATGACGGTGAATACTGGGAGTGCGGTGGGTAAAGGTGACGAGCGGGATCGACCCGTTTCATTCCGGATTGCCGTCAGGCAAGTCCGGAACCCATAGCAGGTGACGATGCAGGAGAGAGCGCAGCGGCGATCGAAGGTCTTTCTCCTGAACCGAGAGCGTCGATGGACTTCCCGCTTCGCGTGGCCGTCGGCCCGGAATGCCAAGGGTGTCACCTTCACCTCTCCCGCACCGTCCTCCGATCTGCTCAGAGCCTCCCGCCCTCGATCACCACCGCCTTCCAGGCACGGATGCCGCGCGATGCGGCGGGCCCGTGCGCCACGGTCTCGATGCCGTAATGCTCCGCCAGCCGCGCCAGGGCGATCCGGACCACGACCTTGGCGGAACGCGGGGGCCAGTGCCGTTCGCGCTCGATGAGTTCGAGACCCTTCAGGAACCCGCACAGATCCATCAGCAGATCGCTGAAATCGCCGCCCACCGCGTCGAAGGCGCTGCGGATGCGCTGCCGCGCCGCGACCATGCGATCCGTCGCCTCCGCCGGCGTCCCCGGCCCGCCCTGACCCGGCGCCGCGTCCCAGCGGGCCGTTACGCCCGGGAGCAGGCCCGCGAGCATGATATCGGTGCGCAGGCGCTCGCCGGCCGCATAGGAGGCATCGTCGATCAGGGGCCGTCCGTCACGGCCCTTGCGGCGGCGCAGCCAGGTCAGGGGACTTTCCTCCGCATCGACGCGGACGCTCCTGCGCCCCGTCCCGGTGTCGACACTGACGACCTCCGTCTCCCGGTGCTGGTGGAAGAAACCCGTCCCCGGCTCCGGCGCGTCGGCGCGGCGCAGATGGGCGCGGCCCGCATCGGTCAGGCGCAACGCCTCCGCGCCTGCCGAGCCGCGATCCCAGCGGGCGAGGTCGTTCCGGGCGAGCGCATCGGCGGCAGCGCGGGAAAAGCGCCCGGCCCCGACCGAGACCGCCGCCCGGCGCCTGCGCAGGATCACCTCCGCCGCGTCCGTGGGATCGACGAAAGCCTGGGCCTCGGGCAGGCCGAGCGCCGCGAGCAGCCGCTTCGCCTCACGGGTCAGTGCGCCCGCGGGCCGGACCAGATTGCTCCCGTCGCCCGCTTTGCGGCCCTTCCCTCGCGGGCGCTTCTCCTGACGCTTCGTCGGCAATGGCGTCGGCGTCGAACCCTGTTCTCCAATGTCACAACTATCCTTTTTGTTCATGTTTTGTTCCTAACAATAAATTAAGAAGGGACGAGTCCCTTCTGTGGAATTGTGAGCCCATATTCCTACCTGTCAAGGCGCAGCGCCTCTTGTGGATAAGTCTGGGGACGGAGACGCAGGGCCCGCCCCTCCCGGTGCGAAGAGCGGAATTCCGTTGGAAACGTGCGGTTTCACGCGGCCCTGGCGGGCCGCGGATCGCCGGGCTCGGAACCGGTCGCGACGGGAAAGGCCTCGTCCGCCCAGCCGGTCAGGCCGCCGATCATCACCTTCACGGCGCGGCCCAGGGAAGCAAGCTTCAGGGCCGCCTTGTCGGCGCCGTTGCAATGCGGCCCGGCGCAATAGACGACGAACAGCGTGCCCGCCGGCCAGTCCCCGAGACGCCGGGCATCGATCTCCCGCGTCGGCAGGTTCAGCGCGCCGGGAACATGCGCCTCGGCGTAGGACACCGGCCCGCGCACGTCGAGCAGCGCGAAGCCGGGATCGTCCCGTCGCATTGCCTCGTACACGTCGGCGCAATCGGTCTCGAGCGACAGGCGGCGGTCGAAGTGCGCGGCGGCCTCGGCAGGCGATGCGGCGGCAATGCCGGTGACAGGGTTGGCGAGGGTCTGGGGCATGTCGAACTCCTTGTGGAAAACCCGTGGCGAGACTTCCGCAAGCGAGGCATGGTGGAAAGTGGCGCTATCGCCAATGTACGATCAGATCATGCCAAACCGTCTCGTCGTCGCGCTCGCTTATGACCGGCTCTGCACCTTCGAATTCGGAATCGCGGTCGAGGTCTTCGGCCTTCCGCGTCCGGAAATGGGGCCGGACTGGTATCGCTTCGCGGTCTGCGCGGTCGATCCCGGCCCTCTGCGCGCCACCGGCGGCTTCCAGGTCATGGCCGATGGCGGGCTGGAGCTCCTCGATCAGGCGCACACCATCGTCATTCCGGGCTGGCGGGGAGCGTCGCCGCATCCTGCGGAAAGCAGGCCCCGCTCGTCCGCAAGCAATGGCCCGGCCGAACCGGTCCCGCCGGAACTGATCGCGAAACTGCGGCAGGCGCATGCGCGCGGGGCACGGCTGATGTCGATCTGCTCGGGCGTCTTCGTGCTTGCTGCCGCGGGACTGCTCTCCGGCAGGCGCGCCACGACTCACTGGCGCTATGCGGATCTGCTCGCAAAGAACTACCCCGACATCCGGGTTGAGCCGGACGTCCTCTATGTGGACCAGGGAAGCGTCCTGACATCGGCCGGGAGCGCTGCGGGGATCGATCTGTGCCTGCATGTGGTCCGCCACGACTTCGGGCCCGAGATGGCCAACCGCCTGGCCCGGCGGCTCGTGGTCCAGCCGCACCGGGAGGGCGGGCAGGCGCAGTTCGTGGAGCGGCCGGTGCCGCCGGCACGGGAAGGGATGCGCCTCGGCCCCCTCTTCGACCGTATGCGGGCACGGCTTGCGGAGGCGCAGTCCATCGCCACGCTCGCGAATGAATCCGGAATGAGCCCGCGCACCTTCCTGCGCCGATTCAAGGCCGCAACCGGTATGCCGCCGGGAGAGTGGCTGCTGGCGGAGAGGCTCCAGCGCGCCCGGGAACTGCTGGAGACCACGGCGGCGAGCGTCGAGGACATTGCGGCCGCGGTCGGGTTCGGCTCCCCGGTCACGCTGCGCCACCACTTCCGGACAAGGCTCGGCACGAGTCCAGCGGCTTATCGCAAGCAATTCGCGCGGGAGGCCGGTCCATCACAGCCCAACCGGGCCGTGGCTCGATGAACGAAAAAGGCCGCCCCTGGCGGGCGGCCCTTTGAAAGTCCGGACGGGCCGTCTCAAGCCCGGGCGGAACGGCGCTTGCGACGCTGCTGCCCGAGACCCATTTCCTTCGCCAGCTCGGACCGGGCCCGGGCATAGTTCGGAGCCACCATCGGATAATCGACCGGCAGGTTCCACTTCTCGCGATATTGCTCGGGAGTCATGTTGTATTGCGTGCGCAGATGGCGCTTGAGGGACTTGAACTTCTTTCCGTCCTCAAGACAGACGATGTAATCCGGCGTCACCGACTTCTTCAGCGGAACTGCGGGCTTGGGTGCCTCGAGCGGTGTCTCGGCGGTGCCACCGCCGACGCGAATCAGGGCGGAATGGATCTCATTGATCAACGCGGGCAGTTCCGCCGTAGGAACCGAGTTGTTGCTCACGTACGCCGACACGATATCCGCCGCCAGTTCAATGTAATTCGATGCAGCGCTGGTTTCACTCATTGTACTTTTCTTCCTTTCCGACCCCGGACTCTACCCAAACCTAGAGCAAGCTCATATTGGGATAGTTTCACGAGAGACGTTGCTTGCTTCGCCTCTCAACCGCATCGTAATCGCACAGAAATCGTGCCCGCCCGACCACCTATGCTAGATTCCTACCGATTACAAGATGTTCGACCTGAAATCTTCCAAAAAACTTTATATCATCTTAGAGCTCCCAATAAAACCGTGCGGTTAAAAGTCTTAACCATCACCATAGGTAAACAGGATGAGAAAATTCGCAGTTTCTCAACCGGAAGAAGTAGCTAGAAATCGTTTGCTCGAATTGCTTGGCATTTGCCTAAAGGTCGGCCGCGGACCTGGAACGGCAAATCTGAGTTATGTATGAGATGGCTTAGCCTTTCCGGCACACCTTCGAAACTGGATTTCCCCGATGAAACGCGAACGTCTGTCGCCGCCTCCGCTGCCGCCTGCGCCCACGATCCCGTCCAAAGACCATCAATACGAGGTTCATGGCGTGCGAATCGGCGACGATTACGCTTGGCTGAAGGCTGACAACTGGAAGGAGGTGTTGAAGGACCCCGACGCCCTGTCCCCTTCCATTCGCCGATGCTTGGAGCGAGAGAACGCGTATGCGGCGGAAGCATTCCGGGGGACGGAGCCGTTCCAGGAGAAGCTCGTCGCGGAGATGCGCGGCCGCATCAAGGAGGATGATTCCTCGGTCCCGGCGCCCGACGGCCCGTTCTCCTACTTCACCCGCTACCGGGAAGGCGGGCAGCACCCGCTCGTCGGCCGGATGCCGCGCGACGGCGGCACGGAGACGATCCTGCTCGATGGCGACAGGGAGGCGGACGGCCATTCCTTCTTCGACCTCGGCGGCGCCGATCATTCGCCGGACCATCGGTTGATGGCCTGGTCGGCCGACGTGAAGGGTTCCGAATACTTCACGATCCAGGTGCGCGACCTCGAAACCGGCCGGGATCGCAGCGACTCGGTGCCCCGCACCTCGGGCGATGCCGTCTGGCTCGGCGATTCCTCGGGCTTCTACTACGTGGAACTCGACGACAATCACCGCCCAGTACGCGTCAGGCGCCACATCCTCGGCGCGGCCCCTGGAGCGGACGAGATCGTCTATGAGGAGCGGGATCCCGGCTTCTTCGTGAAGGTCGGCGTCACCCAGTCCAACGCCTATGTTCTGATCGAGGCCAGCGATCACGAGACGTCGGAAGTCTGGCTGCTCGACCGGTCGGATCCCTATGCCCAGCCGCGGCTCGTGGAGCCCCGCACGCCACAGCTTCAATACGATGTGGAACATCACGGCGACAACCTCATCATCCTCACCAACGCGGATGGGGCGGAAGACTTCAAGATCATGACCGCGCCCGTCGCGACACCGCAGCGCGCCCATTGGCGGGACCTGGTTCCCTATCGGCCCGGAACCATGATCCTGTTCGTGATGGCTCTGGCGCGCCATCTCGTGCGCCTGGAACGGGAAGACGCCAAGCCGCGCATTGTTCTGCGCACCATCGCAACGGGACACGAAGAGACCATCGCCTTTGACGAGGACACGTATTCGCTGGGCGTCGATCCGGGCTACGAGTTCGACACGGATGTCATCCGCTTCCGCTACTCCTCCCTCAAGACTCCGAGTGAGGTGATCGACTACGACCTGAGGACGGGAAGCCGGACCCTGCGCAAGCGGCAGGAAGTCCCGAGCGGGCACAATCCGGACGATTATGTGACCCGCCGCATCTTCGCCACCGCTCCGGACGGTGAGCAGGTGCCGGTCTCCATCGTCCATCGGCGCGAGGTTACGCTCGACGGCTCCGCACCGCTCCTGCTCTACGGGTACGGCTCCTATGGCGTTTCCATGTCGGCCGGGTTCCGCACCAACATCCTGTCCCTTGTCGACCGAGGCTTCGTCTATGCCATCGCCCATATCCGCGGCGGAACGGAAAAGGGCTGGCGCTGGTATCTCGACGGCAAGCGCGAGAAGAAGACGAACACCTTCACGGATTTCATCGCCGTCGGGGAAGCGCTGATCGCGGAGGGATACACGGCCCGCGGGCGCATCGTCGCCCATGGCGGAAGCGCGGGCGGCATGCTCATGGGTGCGGTCGCCAACATCGCGCCGGATCTCTTCGCCGGCATCATCGCCGAAGTGCCCTTCGTCGACGTCCTCAACACGATGCTCGACGCCGACCTGCCGCTGACGCCGCCGGAATGGCCGGAATGGGGCAATCCGGGCGACGACGAGGCCGCGTTCCGGACCATCCTCTCCTACTCGCCCTACGATAATGTCCGGCCGCAGGCCTATCCGGCGATCCTGGCGCTCGGCGGGCTGACCGATCCGCGGGTCACCTATTGGGAACCCGCGAAATGGGTCGCCCGGCTGCGGGCCGCCATGGCCGGCGGTGGCCCGGTCCTGCTCAAGCTCAACATGGAGGCCGGCCACGCCGGAGCCGCCGGCCGTTTCGACCGCCTGGAAGAAGTCGCCCTGACCTATGCCTTCGCCCTCATCTGTGTCGAAGGATTCCAAAGCTGAGTGGAACTCTCTTACATTTTCGATGTAGTAAGGATGAATGGGTCGACGGGACCCGGCGGAGCCGGTCCGGACCCGCGCAGACGATGATCGAAAGCAGACGTCCATGACCGGACAAGGCAGCCAAACCACCCTCCAGGGCGCCGTCTCCTTCGAGGGAGACGATGAGAGCCGGCTTGCGGACCTCGTGGCCCGCCTGAACGAAACGGAGAGCGCCCTCCGCCGTGCCAACAGCAAGCTGCGCCTTACGCTCGATCTCGGAAAGTTCGGCTCCTGGGAGCGGGATCTCTCCGGCAGCGAAATCGTGGCGAATGCGACGTGCAAGGCCCATCTCGGCCTTGCGTCGGATGAAAGCCTCACCCTGGAGCGCCTGCGGAGGCTTCAGCATCCCGGCGACGTGGAACGCATCGAGAAGGCCATCGCCTACGCCCTCGCGACCAAGACCGATTATCACGTCGAGCATCGCGTCCTGAGACCCGACGGTCGGATCGGGCGCATCCTCGTCAAGGGCCGGGCCTTCTACGAGGGCGACACGCCTGTCCGCCTGGTCGGCATCACGCAGGATCTGAGCGAGCGTGAAAGAATCCGCGAGGAGGCACTGCACGCTCAGCATCGCCAGGAATTCCTCCTGAATCTCAACGACCGGCTCAGGGACTTCCAGGATCCGTACGACATCATGGAAGCGACCGCCCAGAGCCTCGGCCGTCTCCTGAAGGTCGACAGCGTCGGCTATGGCGAATACGACAGGGCGCGCGACGTGGTCATGGTGGAGCGCGAATGGTCGCGGGGGGTGATCAGCAACGAGGGCCGCAGCCATCGCTTCCGCGATCTCCCGTCCTGGGTCGTCGATGACCTGGAGCAGGGGGGCACCCTCGCGATCGCCGACGTCAAGACGGATCCACGCCTGAGCGACGCGCCCATCCAGTCTTTCTACGCCACCCTGAACGTGAGGACGACGGTGACCGTCCCGCTGCTCAACCAGGGTGAATTGAAGGCACTTCTCTACATCAGTTCATCCGAGCCGCATTCCTGGGCCGACGACGACATTTCCCTGATCGAGGACGTAGCCAAGCGGACCTGGATCGCCATCGAAAAGGCGCGGGCGGAGAGCCGTCTGCGCGAAACGCAGGCGCGGTTCGAAATCATCGCGGAATCCCTGCCCGCCCTCGTATGGATCCTGCGCGCGGACCTCAACCTCACCTATACCAACCAGCGATGGGTCACCTATTCCGGCTTGCCGCCGGAACAGGCTCTCGGACACAGCTGGATGAACGCCATCCATCCGGACGACCTGGCCAAGATCCTGGAAGACGTGAAGGGCCTCATTCGCACCCATTCGTCCTATGAGACGGAGGCGCGCTACAGGTCGACCGACGGCGTCTATCGCTGGCACCTGATCCGAGCCGCGCCGCTGCACGATGCGAAAGGCGAATTCACCGGCTGGGTCGGAACGAGCGTCGACATCCACGACATGAAGGAGACGGAGAAGGCCCTGCGCGACAGCGAGGAGCGTCTCTCGCTGGCGCAGCGCGCCGCCGGCATCGGCGTCTTCGACTGGGACGTGCCTTCGGGAAAAGTCACCTGGACCCCAGAGCAGGAGCGCCTGTTCGGCGTCGAGCCCGGCAGCTTCAAGGGCGATTTCGCCGCCTGGGAGGAAAAGGTCCTTCCGGAAGACCTGGGGCCCGCCAACAAAGTGATGCAGGAGGCGCTCGCACGCCACGACGGCGAGGTGAATCTCGTCTATCGCATGCGCCGGCCCGACGGCAGCGTCCACACCATCGATACGATCGCGCTGTTTTTCTACGATGCGGACGGCAAGCCCCTGCGCATGGTCGGCGTCAATATCGACATCACGCGCTACAAGCAGGCGGAACACCGTCAGCAATTGCTGATCCGCGAGCTTCATCACCGGGTCAAGAACACGCTCGCCACGGTCCAGGCCATCGTCGGCTCGACGGCTCGCACCGCATCGAGCATCGAGGAATTCTACCAGGGCTTCGTCGGCCGCATCGTGTCGCTGGCCCGCACGCACAACCTCCTCACCGAGGATTACTGGCAGAAGGCCTCTCTCGACGAATTGATCCAGACCGAGCTCGGGCCCTATGAGGACGAGGCGAGAAACCGCGTCACCATCGAAGGCCCCACCGTCGAGCTGCCGTCGGAGGCGGCCGTGCCGATCGGGATGGCCCTTCATGAGCTGACCACGAACGCCGCCAAGCACGGCGCGCTATCGACCTTCGGAGGCCAGGTGCACGTCAAATGGACCGTCGAGGAAGCGGAAACGGGAAAACCCGTCCTCGTCTTCTCCTGGACCGAGCAAGGCGGGCCACGGGTCACCGAGCCGTCCCGCCAGGGATTCGGCACGCGCCTCCTGCAGCGGGTTCTGAGTGCGCAGCTGAACGCGGAAGTGGATATGGATTATGACGAATCCGGGCTACGCTTTCACATGACGATGCCCATTCCCGAACAGACGGCGCTGTTCAATCCGGAGGCCTGACGCATGCTGCTGCACGCCGCCCGCTCACACCTTGTGGTCATCGACATGCAGCAGCGGCTCATGCCGGCCATTGACGGCGGCGACGCGTTGCTGCCACGGGTGAACCTGCTCTTGCGCGGCGCGGAACGTCTCGGCATTCCGGTGACCGTCACCGAGCAGTACCCGAAGGGTCTGGGGCACACGGTCCCCCCGGTGCTGGACGCGCTTCCCAGGGATGCGCTGATCGTGCCGAAGACGAGTTTTTCCGCGACAGGCGACAGGGCCTTCGCGGACAGTGTCGCCGCCTTGCGGGCCAGCGGTCGCGACCAGATGGTGCTCTGCGGCGCGGAGGCTCACGTCTGCGTGCTGCAGACCGCGCTCAGCCTTCACGCCATGGGACTTGCGGTCTTCGTCGTCGGCGATGCGGTGTCGAGCCGGGCGCCTGCGAGCGTCGCCGCCGCCTGCGCCCGCCTGCTCCACGCGGGCTGCCATTGGATTACGGCCGAGATGGCGATCTTCGAATGGCTCGAGAAAGCCGGGACGGAGGATTTCCGCGTCCTGTCGGCGCTCCTCAAGTAAGGCGGGTCCCGCCCTCCCCGGTGGCGATGAACTCCTTCAGCTCGTCGAGCGACTTGAACTTGAACATGCCCTGCGGGGTCTCCGCCTCGATGGACCCGTCCGAATACATCACATAGCGGTTGTCACCGGAATTGTAGGTGCCGATCACGGTTGCGCCGCTCTCCGGCTCCGCTGCGGCCTGCTCCTCCAACGGAGCCTCGACTCCGGCACCCGTCTCCGCGCCTGCGCCGTGCGATGGCTCCGGCTCGAAAATGTCGTCCTCGCGGGTCGGGATTTCGGGCCCGGGCACGGTTGAAGGCTTCTCGGGCTCGGGAGTGGGTTCGGCGGAAGATCCGGCCGGTTCGGGTTCGATCACGGAAAATTCGGTGTAGGTCGTCTCGCGGTAGCGCTCCGCGATGAGGAAGTCCGGAATGCGCACCTCGGGCTCGCCGCCCTCCTCCGCGGCAGCCTCTTCCCGGGCAGAGGTCGCGGTGCCCGCCTCTGCGGGAGCCTCGGGCTCATGGACCGGCCTCGGCTCGAAGAAGCGCCCCTGGCCGAAGCCTTCGCGAGGCGCGGGCGGCGGCTCCGGGACGACTTCGGATTCGGCCGGCGGGCGCTCCGCCTCCGGCGCGGCTACCGATGACGCGGTTTCGCCGAAGAGAGGCAAGGACGGCTGCTCGCTCTTCGCCGCCTCGGCCACATCGGAGGGCGCCGCCTCGGATGCAGATTTCGCGAGCAATCCTCCAGCCAGGGCCGCCAGCGACATGCCGGCCGCGGCGTCCGCCACATTCGCCGGTTCCTCGTCCTCGACGAGGTTGGCCTGGAGGCGCATGAGTTCGGCCTGGATGTGGGACAGGCGTGACACGACCGCCGCGACGCCCAGGAGCAGCGCACCGCTGGCGGCGCTGATGCTGCCTGCGATGACCATGGTCCAACCGCGCTCGACGAGAACGATATCCCAGCCAAGAATCGCGGCGAAGAGGCCGCCGACGATCATCGCAAAGGCCAGGGCGAAAAGGGCGATGACCATCCTGTCTCCGTTACGCAAAACATAATCTCTCAAAAGGCAGAGCTAGGTTTTTATAGGGCAAAGGCCATATCAAGAAAAGATTGGCCGGAAAAAAGTCGGAAGCTTGGCCGTTGCCCTCGGGGCCTTGCCGCTTTAACTAACCCGCAGGTCGCTCAACTCTAAGGAGACGCCGATGTCGTTCACTCTGCCCGAATTGCCCTACGCCTACGACGCCCTGCAGCCCTACATGTCGCGGGAGACGCTCGAATATCATCACGACAAGCACCATGCCGCTTACGTGAACACCGGCAACAACCTTCTGAAGGGCACGGAGTTCGAGGGCAAGAGCGTCGAGGAGGTCGTCAAAGGCTCCTTCGGCAAGAACCAGGCACTCTTCAACAACGCCGGCCAGCACTACAATCACATCCATTTCTGGCTTTGGATGAAGCCGAATGGCGGCGGTGCCCTGCCCGGCAAGCTGGAGAAGAAGATCGTCGAGGATCTCGGCTCTGTCGACAAGATGAAGGAAGACTTCATCCAGGCCGGCGTCAGCCAGTTCGGCTCGGGCTGGGCCTGGCTCGCCGTCAAGGACGGCAAGATCCAGATCATGAAGACCGCGAACGGAGAGAACCCGCTGGTCCACGGCGCCCAGCCGATCCTGGGCTGCGACGTGTGGGAACATTCCTACTACATCGACTACCGCAACCGCCGTCCCGACTATCTCAAGGCGTTCCTGGAAAACCTCGTGAACTGGGAGCACGTGGAAGAGATGTTCGAGACCGCGACGCGGTAAGCGGACATCTTTTGCGATTGCGAAGGGGCCCCTCAGGGCCCCTTTCTTTTGGCACCGACGGACTGGAGCCATGCCACCCAGGTGGATTGAATGGCTAGGAGAGCTGGAAGATTTCCGGCGCGAGCCTTCCAGCCCTCAACAGATGTTGCAGCGCGTATGTTACGGAAAGGGCATCGTCGAGCGCATCGTGCCCCTGCAGCGGAGGGTGCTCGACGCCATAGTAATCCGCCAGCCTGTTGCTGGGCGTCTTCGCGATATCCTCGATCGGCATCCCAGCCGCGATCACGAGCTTGACCGCATTGTCGAATCGGTGGGCGGGAATGGGCGGCTGAATGCCCGCCACATAGCAGCTGATGGCGATCATGTTCAGTTCGTCCTTGCCCCACGACCAGAACAGCGCTTCGCCCGAGAAGCGATCAACGTCGGCAAGGGCCTCCTGCAACGGTATCCCTTTGGTCTGGATATCGTCTCCGGTGATCCCGGTCAGCTTCGTGAAGTACGGGTCGATCGCATAGCTGTTGCCGAAGCGGTCGACCGGCCGAATGTAGGTCTTGTGCGTATCCAAGAGAGGGAAATCACCCTCCAGCCCCAGCTTCACGGCACCGATCTGGGCAATCACCGGGTCGGGGTCGTGAGCGCCGCACCAGAACCGGCTCTGCGAGCCTTGGACGCAGAGGAACTCGCAGTCGAATATGATGGCCGTCCTCATGGTTCCCCCTCTTCAGTGCTTTATCCACATGCATGGTTGTTCCGGACGTCCGTGCTTGCCGTTCGTCCTTTCCACGTCTTATGCGGACCTTTGGCCCGAGCGCTCTTGAAACGTCGGCTTGTCGACGAGGGCAATCCCCCGCTCCGCGAGCAAGTGCCCGAATGCCTCCGACTGCAGGTAGGACAGTTCCTCGGGGCGGCTCTCCACGGCGGGGTCGAGGCCGCGCAATTCATCATCCACGTAGCCCGGGTGGCACATCACCACCGGACAGGGTCCGAGATCGGTGAGGGAGGTCTCGAAGACACGCCGGGGCTCAATCGTCAGGTCGAGGGGCGCGAAGCCGGAAAAGCCGTCATTGGTGTCGAAACCGGCCGCGCGGGCCTGGGACCTGAATCCTCTCGCCAGCGCCGTGACGATCAGCGCCTTGCCGCGACTGACCGGCCGGCGCAGGATCGAAGCGATCCGGTCGGACGGATCGCGCAGCCAGACCCGTCCCGCATAGCCCCTCTCCCGCAGGACGAAGAACAGCGCCTGCCGGACCGGGGCCAGGACATGGACATGCTGATGGCCGTCGACGAAGTCGGGCAACGCCTCGTGGACCGCCTCGAACGCCACCAGCTGGCGGCGGATCTCGTCCTGGATTTCCTCGACCGACAGGCGTCGGCGCATGGCATTCGACAGCAGAACGCCGAGGGTCGGAAAGGCGCCGTCCGGAGTGAGGTGCGGCATAGGCTGGATCGGCACGCCGACGGTCAGGTTGACGTGGAGGCCAATCCCGATTTTGCCCACATGAGGCCTCAGGCCCGGCGCGGCGCGGCGCCAGCCCGGCATATTGGTCATGGCGCTCGTCGCGGACAGGCGGCCCTGCTCGGCAAGGTCGAGGATCCCCCGGCTGACGCCGTCCGTCAGGCCGAAATCGTCGGCGCAAAGCACCACCTGGCGGGGCAGACTCATTATCACCTCAAAATCGGCTATGCCGCACCCTATCCCTCTTGAGCAAAAGAGAAAACTCGGGTCTCAATGCGGCCCGGATCCATGGTACATCCCGGTCGAAGGAACATTGTGTGGCGTCGCCCAAACTCAGCGTCATCATCCCGGTCCATAACGAGAGCGCCAATATCGCGCCGCTCTGCGCGCGGCTGCTGCCCGTCGTGAACCGTATCACCTCCCTCTGGGAAGTGATCTTCATCGATGACGGCAGCCAGGATGACACCCTCGGCCGCATCAAGGCCCTCAGTCACGACGAACCGCGGATCGGCGCGGTCTCCTTCAGCCGGAACTTCGGAAAGGAGATCGCGATCGCCGCAGGCCTCGACCATGCCCGGGGTGACGCCGTGGTCATCATGGACGCCGACCTGCAGCACCCGCCGGAGATGATCGAGACCTTCGTGGAACGCTGGAAAGAAGGCAATCTCATGGTGTACGGCCAGCGCACCGACCGCTCCGACGAGACCCGGGTGAAACGCGGCTTCGCCCATCTGTTCTATCGCCTCTTCGCGCGTTTCGGCGAGATCAGCCTGCCCGAGGGCGCCGGCGATTTCCGCCTCATCGACAGGAAGGGTGTCGAGGTGCTCCGGAGCCTGGGCGAGAAGGCGCGTTTCTCGAAGGGTCTCTACGCCTGGATCGGCTTCAAGAACACGGGCGTGCCCTTCGTGGTCGAGGACCGGATGCACGGGGCCTCGAAATGGAGCTTCCGCAAGCTCTTCCGCTTCGCCTTCGACGGCATCGCGGCGTTTTCCACCGTGCCCCTGCGGGTCTGGACCTATATCGGCTTCCTGATCTCGTTTCTGTCCATCGCGACCGCCATCTACTTCCTGATCCGGACCCTTCTTTTCGGCACCGATCTCCCCGGCTTTCCGAGCCTGATCGTCTCCGTCATGTTCTTCTCAGGCATCCAGCTCATGTCGCTCGGCATCGTCGGCGAGTATGTCGGCCGGATCTTCGCGGAGGTGAAGCGGCGCCCGCTCTATGTGGTGCAGGAACGGGTGGGCGGTGCCGCCGAGGTCAGCTCGAGTCTCGTCCAGGACGATCCTCGGTTGCGCCGGGCCTGACGCATGTTCAAGAAGATCCTCTCGGTCGGAGGCTGGACGCTCGTTTCGCGCCTGACCGGCTTCATCCGCGACGTGGTGATCGCCGCGGTGATGGGAACTGGCCCGATCGCCGACGCCTTCGTGGTCGCATTCAAGATCCCCAACAATTTCCGCCAGATCTTCAGCGAGGGCGCGTTCAACAACGCCTTCCTGCCGACCTACGCGCAGGTGCTGGAGAAGGAAGGCGAGGAGAAGGCGCGCTCGTTCGCGAGCCGCATCACCACCCTGATGCTGATCGTGCAGATCGCCCTGCTCGTGCTCGCCTTCCTCGCCATGCCGACGGTGGTGGACCTGCTCGCCCCCGGCTTCTCGGACGAGCCGGCGAAATACGACCTTGCGGTGACGCTGACCCGGATCACGTTTCCCTATCTCCTCTTCATCACTCTCGTCACGATCCTCTCCGCGATCCTCAACGCCCATGAGCGTTTCGCGGTGGCGGCCGGAGCGCCCGTTCTCCTCAACCTCTCCCTGATCGCGGCGCTGGCGCTGGCCTTCCTGTTCCCGAATGCGGGGCACGCGGCGGCCTGGGGCGTCACCGTCTCGGGCGTGCTGCAGCTCGCGCTCGTCTGGTGGGACGCGAAGCGCAAGGACATCGCGCCCGGCCTCGAGACGCCGCGGCCCGACCCGGCCATGGGCACCTTCTTCAAGACCCTGGGACCGGCCGTGATCGGCTCGGCCGGGGTCCAGATCGCCATCTTCGCGGATACGATCATCGCCTCCTTCCTGCCGACGGGGGCGGTCTCGTCGCTCTATTACGCCGACCGGATCTATCAGCTTCCCCTCGGAGTGATCGGTATCGCCGCAGGCACGGTGCTGCTGCCGGAAATGACCCGCCGCATCGCGGGCGGCGACGAGGCGGGCGCCCACGCGGCACAGAACCGCGCCGTCGGGCTGACGCTGGCGCTCGCGGCGCCTTTCCTGGTGGCCTTCGTCGCCATGCCGGACCTGATCATGACGGCCCTGTTCCAGCGCGGCGCCTTCGATGCCGAGGCCGCGTCCCGCGCCGGCGCGGCGCTGGCGGCCTATTCCATCGGCCTGCCCGCCGCCGTGCTGATCCGCTCCGCCCTTGCGAGCTTCTATTCCCGCTCCGACACGGTGACGCCGCTCTATGCCTCGCTCACGGCGGTCGCCGCCAACGTGCTCCTGAAGATCGTCCTGATGGGGCCGTTCGGTGTCGTCGGGCTGGCCCTCGGCACGGCGCTCGGCGTCTGGGTCAACCTGGTCCTGCTCCTCATCCTCGCCCGCCGCCGGGGCTGGAACGACCCGAGCTCGGGCCTGATCAGGACCTGCGCCGCCATCGCCATGGCGAGCGCCATCCTCGGCGTCTTCGCCTGGCTCGCCCCCACGCCGCTCTCCCAGTGGACCTCCACCCTCCCGGCCTGGCGCAGCGAGATTCTTCTCGCCGTTCTCGGCGCCTGCGGGGCGGTGATCTACGGAATCGTGCTGCTCGGCGGCATGAAGGTCCTCGGCGTGCGGCTGGCGCGGCGCTGAGCTGTCACCGCGCGGCGAAGCGCGAAGGCGCGTCGCGGCCGGCGACCTCGGTCAGCAGCTTGCGGCGGGCCGCCACCGCGAAGGGGCGCGTCTCGTCGGCGATCTCGACGAAGGCGCCCGGCCCGCCGATGACGTTCCGCGCATAGTACTCTTCCAGTGCCATGCCGCCGGGGCCGCCGGGCCGTCCCCCCGGACGGCGGATCGACAGGGCGTTGATGGTGAAGCCCTTCGCCAGGGCCTCCGCCCGGGCCGAATCGAGGGGCCGTCCGTTCATGTTGGGCCCGTCTCCGGACACGTCGATGACCTTGCGGGCGCCCTGATGCTCGTTCGTCTCCACGAGGCGAACGGAAAAGTCGATGGCGTTGGAGATGGAATTGTAGCCCGTGGCCCCCCGCGGCGCATTCACGAGCTTGTCCGCAAAGACCTTGGCGCTCGCCCCGTCGCGGATCACATGCCAGTCGACGATGAGCACCTGGGAGCTCGGCCCGCCCCATTCCATGAAGGCGACGGCAATGGCGCCGATGGGCCCGTCCCTGATGCCGTCGAGCACGTCCTTGCTGGTGAGTGCATCCGCCCAGCCCTGCCGCTGGAGGCGCAACTCGTCGCTGTCGATGGAGCCCGAGCCGTCGGCGGCGAAGACGAGTTCCAGATCGACGGATTCGGCACTGGCCGCGCCGGTCATCAGGCCGAGGGCGAACAGGGTGGCGAAGGCGACGCGCATCGAAGGCTCCATCCGCAATGCTGAAGCCATCTAGGGCACAAGGCGCGGAGAGCCGCTGGCGGGCCGGATCACGATTTCGTTGAAGACAACCACACCGTCATTCCGGGGCGCCGCAGGCGAGCCCGGAACGACGATGGCGAACGCTGAGGAGGTTCAGCGCAACGATCAAGCCGCCTTGCCGAGGCGCTTGTCGTGGGCGAAGGCCCAATAGAGTTCGCGGGCCTTGTGGAAGAAGGGGCCGGGCTGGAGGTCGCGGCTGTCGATGCGCAGGACCGGCATGACCTTGGAATAGTTCCCGGAGATGAAGATCTCGTCGGCTGTCGCGAAATCCTCGTAACGCAGGACCGATTCCCGCACCTCGACGCCGTCGTCGCGCAGGAGCTTGATCACGCGCTGGCGGGTGATGCCGTTGAGGAACGTGCCGTTCGGAATCGGCGTGTGGACCACGCCGTCCTTGGCCATGAAGACGTTGGAGGTGCCAGTCTCGGCGATGTTGCCGAGGGCGTCGCACACGAGGGCATTGTCGAAGCCCTTCTCCCTCGCCTCGCGGAGAACGCGGGCGTTGTTGGGATAGAGGGCCCCCGCCTTAGCGTCGGTCGGAGCCGAATCGAGGGTCGGGCGGCGGAAGCTCGACTTCATCACCGACAGGCCGCCGGGCACGGGCATCGGCGCTTCGAACAGGGACAGGCAGAACTGGGTCGATTCCGGGTCCGGCGAGATGGTCGCGATGCCTTCCGCCTCACCCCAGTACATGGGTTTCACGTAAAGGGCGGTGTTGGGAGCGAATTTCTTCACCCCCTCATGCACGAGGTCCTGGATCGCCTTGGGATCCATGGTCGGCTTCAGGCCGATGGTCGCGGCGGAGCGGTTCACGCGCTCGCAATGGCGGTCGAGATCGGGGGCGACGCCTTCGAAAACGCGGGCGCCGTCGAAGACCGACGAGGCGAGCCAGGACACATGGGACCGAGGTCCGATCAGGGGCGGATTGCCCTCATGCCATGCACCGTTGAACCAATTCCACGTCTGCGAATACCAGGCCACTTGTCACTTCCTTCAAGGTCAATGTTGCTGCCCTATCGAATCCCCTCGCCGCGCGAGCGTCAATCGCTTGTTTCGTCTCAGGCATAAAGACTTGTGATCGATCCCATGAACGGTCTTGATTTGCTGCCCATTGCACGCGCCCCTGTGCGATGAGAGGATTTGCCATGGCTTCGCTCGCACCCCTCCCCGTCTCCGCCAAGGCCGTCGTCTTCGATGCTTACGGCACCCTGTTCGACGTCCATTCCGCCGTCGCGCGCCACATGCACGAGGTCGGCCTCGACGCGGGGCGGTTTTCAGAGACATGGCGGGCAAAGCAGCTCGAATATTCCTGGGTTCTGTCCCTCGCCGGGCGCTACGCACCGTTCTGGGTTCTGACCGAGCAGGCCCTCGACTATGCCTTCGCGCATTTCCCGAACGTGGACCGCCAAGTGAGATCGGCGCTCCTGCAGGCCTATCGCAGCCTCGACGCCTATCCGGACGCTCGCGCGACCCTCGACGGACTGCGCAAGCGCGGCCTGCGAACCGGCATCCTCTCCAACGGCGATCCCGGCATGCTCGATGCCGCCGTCTCCTCGGCCGGTCTGTCCGCCAGTCTCGATGCGGTGCTGTCCGTCGATGCCGCGCGCGTCTTCAAGACCCATCCTCGCGCCTATGAGATTACACTCCAGGCTTTTTCCGCGACGGCGGAGGACATCGTGTTCGTCTCGTCCAACCGCTGGGACATCGCGGGCGCGACGGCCTTCGGCTTTCACGCGGTCTGGATCAACCGACTCGGTTTGCCGGACGAATACGCGGAGCTTGCGCCCCGCGTCGTAGTGTCTTCGCTCGAGGACCTGCTTGCGACCTAAGCCGCCACCGGCTTGGCGCGCAGATCGTCCAGCCACAATCCGGACTCGCGAGCTTCCGCCTCGTGCCCCGGCTCGCGGACGGTCTCAGCAAGGGCGGCCGCGTACCAGCTGCGCATCGCGGGAAGAGCGAGAAGCCGCGCGACATATGCCATCGAGACGTCATCGAGAGCCAAGCCATAGGTCTGGATACGGAATGCGACCGGCGCGAAGAATGCATCGAGTGCGGTGAAGGATTTTCCGGCAAGGAAGGGGCCGCCGAAGCGGGAAAGCCCCTCGTTCCACAATTCACCGATGCGGGCGATATCCCGCTTCAATGCCTCGGGCATTCCGTCGAGCTGCACGCGGATGCCGCAATTCATCGGACAGCGGTTCCGCAACGTCCCAAATCCGGAATGCATTTCGGCCGCCGCGCAGCGGGCCCAGGCCCGCGCCGTGGCGTCCGCCGGCCAGACACCTTCATGGCGCTCGGCGAGATATTCCGTGATGCCGAGAGAATCCCACACGAGAGTGTTGCCGTCCTTCAGACACGGCACCTGGCCGGTCGGCGAGAAGTCCCGGAACGACTCCCAGCTCGACCCCTCCGCAAACGTCATCTGACGCTCCTTGAAAGGAAGGCCGAGTTCGCGCATCAGCACCCAGGGACGCAAGGACCAGGACGAGTAATTCTTGTTGGCGATGAAGAGCTCGTACACGGCTTTTACTTCGCCAGCGCCGCCAGGATGCGCGCCCAGGAGCGCGTGCCCTTGTGGAAGCTCTTGAGGTCGTATTTCTCGTTCGGCGAATGGATGCGGTCGTCGTCGAGGCCGAAGCCGACGAAGAGCGTATCGAGGCCGAGCGTGCGCTTGAAATCGCCGCCGACCGGGATCGAGCCGCCCATGCCGATGACGATGGGATCCACGTTCCACTCGTCGTGCAGGGCGCTCTTCGCCGCTGTGAGCGCCGAGAAATCGTGCGGCAGCGCGAGGGCGCGGGACCCCTTGTGATGGATGAATTCCACCGAGCAATCGGCGGGAATGCGCTCGCGCACGAAGGCCTGGAAATTCGCGGAGATTTTCTCGGGGTCCTGGTCGCCCACGAGACGGAACGAGATCTTGCAGCGCGCTTCGGCTGCGATCACCGTCTTGGTGCCCTCGCCCGTATAGCCACCGATGATGCCGTTCACGTCGCAGGTCGGGCGCGACTGGATCTGCTCCAGCAGCAGGCGTCCCTTCTCGCCCGCGGAATGCCTGAGGCCGACCTGGCCGAGGAATTCTTCCTCCGTCAGGTTGAGCTTCTTCCACTGGTCGAGCACCTGCGTCGGCGTCTCGTGCACGCCCTCGTAGAAATCCTTGATGGTGATGCGGCCAGTGTCGTCATGAATGGCGGCAATGATTTTCGAGAGCACATGGATCGGATTGCGCGCGGCGCCGCCGAACGAGCCCGAATGCAGATCGCGATCGGCGCACCGCACGATCACCTCCTCGTAGACCATGCCACGCAAGGAAGAGGTGATGGCAGGCGTGTTCTGGTCCCACATGCCGGTATCGCAGACGAGCGCCACGTCCGCCTTCAGCTCGTTCTTGTTGGCCTCGATGAACTCGGGCAGGAACTTCGAGCCGTCCTCCTCCGCGCCTTCCACGAGGAAGGTGATGTCGATGGGAAGCGAGCCGGTCACGGCCTTCCAGGCGCGGCAGGCTTCCACGAAGGTCAGGACCTGCCCCTTGTCGTCCGCCGAGCCGCGGGCGCTGATGGCCTTGCGGCCATCCGGCAGCGTGATGATGCGCGGCTCGAAGGGCGGCCGCTCCCACAGATCGAGCGGATCGACCGGCTGCACGTCGTAATGGCCGTAGAACAGCACATGCGGCTTCGCGCCGCCTTTGGCATGGCCGACCACCGCCGGATGCCCGCCCGTCTCGCGCAGGGATGCGTCGACGCCCAACCCCTTCAGCTCCTCCACCAGCCATTGGCCGGCCTTGCGGCAATGGTCCTTGTAGGCGGGATCGGTCGAAATGGACGGGATCGTCAGCCACTGGAACAGCCGCTCCAGGGAAGAGTCGAGGTCGGTATCGATCTTGGCGAGGACTTGGTCGAGCTGGGACATGGCTTTCCGCTGCATTGGACGAATCGAGGCGGGCGACAAGGTGCGCCGAACGAAAGGGTGCGGCAAGGGGGATGAGGCGCCTCCCCGGTCCGGCGCACCGCTGCTGTCATCCCGGGGCTGCGCTATCAGAGACATCTGTCAAAGCCGGAAGCGTCGCGAGAAAGGCGCAGCGGCTGCCGCTGCTCTTCATTCTTCAGGCCCGGTGGCTACGGGTTTCCCGCTTCGCCCGGCCCTTCGGGTTGGGCTCTCGCTTTGCTCACTCCGGAATGACGGAGGTCGATCCCCTCACGCTGTCATTCCGGATTGCCGTCAGGCAAGTCCGGAACCCATAAACGCTGACGTTTCAGAATGAAGCGCTGTGGCTGCCGTTGCGTTTTCTCCGGCACGACGGAGGTTGATCCCGTTACGCTGTCATTCCGGATTGCCGTAACGGGATCAACGTCCGTGGCTCCGAGGTGAGCAAAGCGGAGCTCAAGGCTATGGTGCTGCCGCGCATTGTCCTGAACCGGGCGCGTTTGTGAGGTGCGGGCCCGGCCCGAAGAGGGCCGTCCGCCGGAACGACGGCGAGGGAAACTACCGCCGCAGCAAACCGCCCAGGGTCCCGCGCACAATGGCGCGGCCGATGGAGCCGCCCTGGCGGCCTGCGATGGATTTGCCGATCTCGGCCGCCAGGGTGCCCACCGTCTGGTTCACCACGGTGCGCGTCACTTCGCGGGTGACACGCTGGCCGACCGTCATCGTGCCCTTGCGCTGCGGACCGCCGGTGCCGAAGAGGCTGCCCAGCATGTCGAGGATTCCACCGCCGCCCTGGGCGGCCTGCGCGTCGGCGGCGGCCTTTTCCGCGCGCTTGGCGAGCATCTCGTAGGCGGATTCGGAATCGATGGACTGCTCGTACTTTCCGCGCAGGACGCTGGAGGAGACAATCTGCTGGCGCACCGACGCATCGATGGGGCCGACCTGCGCCATCGGCGGGGCGATGAGAGTCCGCTCCACCATGGATGGAGCCCCCTTGCCCTCGAGCGTCGAGACGAGGGCCTCGCCGACGCCGAGTTCGGTGATCGCCTTCTCCGTGTCGAAGGCCGGGTTCTGCCGGAAGGTCTGCGCTGCGACGCGCACGGCCTTCTGCTCCCGCGGAGTATAGGCGCGGAGGGCATGCTGCACCCGGTTGCCGAGCTGCGCCAGCACCGTCTCCGGCACGTCGGCCGGATTCTGCGTCACGAAATAGACGCCGACGCCTTTCGAGCGGATGAGCCGGACGACCCGCTCCACCGTCTCGATCAGGGGCTTGGGCGCGTCGGCGAACAGGAGATGCGCCTCGTCGAAGAAGAACACGAGCTTGGGCTGGTCGAGATCACCGACTTCCGGCAATTCCTCGAACAGCTCGGACATCAGCCACAGCAGGAACGTGGCGTAGAGGCGCGGGTTGGCCATCAGCTTGTCGGCGGCGAGGATGTTGACGATGCCGCGCCCGTCACGGTCGGTGCGCATCAGGTCCTTGATGTCGAGGGCGGGCTCGCCGAGGAACTCGTCGCCTTTCTGATTTTCGAGCACGAGAAGCTGGCGCTGGATGGTGCCGATGGTGGCCTTCGAGACATTGCCGTAGGTGGTGGTCAGCTCCTGCGCATTGTCGGCGATGAGTTGCAGAAGGGAGCGCAGATCCTTGAGATCGAGGAGCAGCAGGCCCTGCTCGTCGGCGATGCGGAAGGCAATGTTGAGCACGCCTTCCTGCGTGTCGTTGAGGTCGAGCAGGCGCGAGAGAAGAAGCGGTCCCATCTCCGACACGGTCGCCCGCACCCGGTGGCCCTGTTCGCCGAACAGGTCCCAGAACACGACCGGAAAACGGTCCGCCTTGTAGTCGATGCCGATCTCCTTCGCGCGGTTCACGAAGGCATCCTTGGCATTGCCCTGCGCCGCGATGCCGGACAGGTCGCCCTTGATGTCGGAAGCGAAGACCGGGACGCCAGCCTGGGAGAACCCTTCCGCGAGAACCTGCAGGGACACGGTCTTCCCGGTGCCCGTCGCCCCGGTGATCAAACCATGGCGGTTGGCGAGCGCCAGATCCAGGTATTCCGGTTTGGTGCTCTTGCCGATGAAGATCTTGCCGTCCTGAAGCATCATGGTCCTCCAAATGCCTCTGCCACTTTAAGGAATCCATCCTCGGGTTTCCACTGCCGCACGCCTTGATTTCGAATCCGTCCAGCGCGAATTATCCGCTCCAACGTCACCCAAGGAGATTCCCATGGAAGAGCTCATCGCCCGCGTCACCGAGAAAACGGGCCTCGAGGCCTCGACGGCCAAGAAAGCCATCGGGCTCATTCTCGCCTTTCTCCGCAAGGAAGGTCCGGCGAACGAGGTCAATCAGCTCATCGCGGCGCTGCCGGGAGCCGAGGAGGCCATCGCGCAGGCCGGCAGCGGCGGCGGTGGCGGTCTCATGGGGATGGTGGGTTCCATGGGCGGCGGCGTCATGGCGCTCGGCGGGCAATTGATGGGCGCAGGCGTCTCCATGGGCCAGATGCAGCCGCTCGGCCGCGAGCTCTTCGCCTATGGCCGCGAGAAGGCCGGCGAGGACGTGATGGGCCCCATCGTCGGCGCGGTCCCCGGCCTGTCGCAGTTCGTGTAGGCGCGCGACGATCCGCGACCGCCTTTCCGGGCCCGCTCGTCAACGCGCGTCCCGGGAGGACGGCCCGGCCATCCATGCCGCCATGTAGGAGCGGCGCGTCTCCAGAAAGGTCCGCAAGCGCCCGGGATATCCGGCGTCGACCGCGAGACGCACGCTTTCGCGCTTCGCCAAAGCCTGGCGCCAGGCGCTGACCTTGGGCAGGTCGCCGATGATCCCGGGACCGGTCACGCTGTCGAACAGGTCGAAATAGCGAAATACCGGACCGAAAGCGGCATCGACCATGCTGAAGCGGGCTCCTGCGAAGTACGGCCCCGCATCCAGGGCATCCTCGACCTTCATGAACCGGCGCGTCAGGTCGCCTGCCTTTGCATGGAAAGACGTCTCGTCCGGCGCGTTGTAGAGGCTGCCGATATCGTTGAGGACTGCCGACGCGAACTCCGCCCAGGCCCGGTGCTGCGCGCGCCGCAAGGCATCCGCCGGGTGAAGGCGCGGCGCGATGGTCTCGTCGAGATAGTCGCAGATCACGGCGGATTCGAAGAGGACCTCCTCGCCGACTTTCAGAAGCGGGACCTTGCCGAGGGGCGACAGGGCTCTGAACCAGTCGGGTCCCTCTCCGAGGTCCACGTTGGTTCTGACGAAAGCTGCGCATTTTTCGTGGAGCACGATGGCGACCCGCTGCGCATAGGGACAGAGATGATGGCTGACGAGTTCCAGCGATGGCATGGGATGATCCCGGATTGCTTCTGATGGGAGCCGAGCAGGGCGCACGGCCGCGTGCGCCCTGAGCCGCTGTTTTACGCTGCTTGCTTGAGAAGGCCCTCGGCCAGCATCGCCTCTCGCACGGCCGGACGCGCAGCGATCCGGTCCAGATAGGCGGCGAGACGCGGGAATGGCTTGAGATCCACGTGCAGGAGCTTCGACCAGCTCACAATGGTGAAGGCGTAGGCGTCCGCCACCGTGAACCGTTCGCCGGCGAGAAACGGCTTCGTGCCAAGGCGGTCCTCGAGGATGGCGAACCGTGCCGCGAGCTTCGCATGGACCGCCTTCCTGGTCGCCTCCTCCGTCTCCGGATGCCAAAGCCATGGGCTGAAGCTCTTGTGCAGTTCGGTCGCGATGAAATTCAGCCATTCCTGAACCCGGAACCGTTCCAGCGTGCCATGGGCCGGAAGGAGATCGCGATCGCCGGACTGGTCCGCCAGCCACTGGAGGAGCGGCGCGGCCTCGGTCAGGATCTCGCCATTGTCCAGCTCGAGGGCGGGGACATAGTTCTTGGGATTCACGGTCTCGAGAGGCCTGCCGCCCTCCAGCCGATGCCTGGCAAGGTCGACCTTTACCAGATCGAGCCCGATCCCCGCTTCGCGGGCGACGATGTGCACGGCGAGAGAGCAGGCTCCGGGAGAAAAGTAGAGCTTCATGGGATTTCCTTTCCATCTGAGGCCGACGCGGCAATGACGAGCCGAATGCGGCGATGGACAAGGACTACGACTTGCTGAGATGCATATCCATCGGCGTCTTCAGCAGCAGCGCTTGCATGTCCGCAAGTCCATGCGTAGCATGGCCGGATGGACGACTGGAATGATCTTCGCCTTGTGCTCGCCATTGCCCGCAACGGCAGCCTGACCGGCGCGGCAAGAGAACTCGCGGTGAACCATTCGACGGCCTTTCGCCGACTTGGAGCGCTCGAGGCCGTACTCTCGGTCCGGCTCTTCGAGCGGCTGCCAGGCGGGGTCTATCTACCGACGGAGGCGGGGGAACGCATGGCTGCGGCAGCCGAGCGGATCGAGACCGAAACCGCCGCGCTCGACCGGGAGATCGTCGGCCGGGACCGCAGCCTCTCGGGCCGGCTGCGCGTCACTTCGTCGGAAACGCTGGCCTTTCGAATTTTGACGACGCAGATCGCCCGCTTCCGGCAGCTGCACCCGGGCATTCTGGTCGAGCTGGCGATCGACAACCGGGTCCTCAGCCTCTCCAGGCGCGAAGCCGATATCGCGTTGCGCGTCACACGCCCGCGGGAAGGCGATCTTCACGGACGCAAGCTCTCTGCCATCGCCTGGACGGTCTATGGCTCGCGCGAGCTGCTCGCCGGCGCAACGCCCTTCGAAGGCCTCGCGGATCTCGCCGCCTTTCCCGTCATCGGCTGGGAGGAAACCGTGAGCGGCATCAATGCCGCCGACTGGCTGGCCGAGCACGTGCCGCCGGCGGCGTTCGCCTATCGCACGAACAGCATCGTCAACCAGCTCGTTGCCGCGAAGGCCGGCATCGGCATCGCCGTACTCCCCTGCTATCTCGGTGATCCCGAGCCTGATCTTGTGCGGCTCGTCCGCGAGCCGATCCCCGAGCTGGCCCGCGAGCTCTGGATCGTCACCCATGCGGACCTGCGCCGGACGGCCCGCGTGCGGGCCTTCTTCGAGGTGGTCGGCGACGGGCTGGCGGCGGAGCGCCCCCTCCTGACCGGCCTGTCGCGCCGGGATTGACGAAAGGCGACCCAGCGGGGTCTTTGGTTCGCTCCCCGAACCGGTTACAAGGCCGTCAGCGCCTTTCCAGAGAGTTTTCCGCCATGGATGATCTTGCCCTCGCCTCGGAATTTCCCCAGCCGTCACGCGAGCAATGGCTCAGGCTGGTCGAAGGAGTGCTGAAGGGGGCGGATTTCGAGAAGAAGCTCGTCTCCCGGACCTATGACGGGCTGGCGATCCAGCCGCTCTATCCGAAGGCGGAAGGCGCATCCCCGGTCACCCGGGCCGAAGTGGCGCCCTGGCGCGTGGCGCAGCGGGTCGATCATCCGGACCTCGGCGTCGCCAATGCGCTGACCCTGGCGGATCTGGAGGGCGGCGCGGATTCCCTCACCCTCGTCACCCGCAAGGCGCCCTCCGCCCGGGGCTTCGGGATCGGCGAGACGGTCGATGACCTGGACCGCGTCCTGTCCGGCGTGATGCTCGACCTGATCCATATCCGCCTCGATGCAGGCGGCCATGGCAGAATCGTCGCGGGGCACTTCGCGACCCTGGCGGAGCGGCGCGGCCATGCCCTGTCGCAGATCTCCGCCGATCTCGGCCTCGATCCCATCGGCGCAATGGCGGCCATGGGCCTCCTCTCTGCCCCCTGGCCGGTCGTGGCCGGACGGCTCGGCGAGACCCTTGCCGACCTGACCGAGCGCGGCTTTGCCGGCCGCACGGCGCTCGCCGACGGGCGGCCCTATCACGAAGCCGGAGCCGGCGAAGCCCAGGAGCTGGCGGCCGTGCTGGCCACGGGCGTCGCCTACCTGCGCGCCCTCGAAACATACGGTCACTCGCTCGAGGCCGCGCGCGACACGCTGTCCTTCCTGCTCGTGGCCGATGCCGACGAGTTCCTGACGGTGGCCAAGTTCCGCGCGCTGCGGCGGCTCTGGGCCCGGATCGAACAGGCCTCGGACCTGGCGCCCAAGCCGATCCGCCTCCATGCGGAGACCGCGTGGCGGATGGCCACCCGCCGCGACCCCTGGGTGAACATGCTGCGCGGCACCATCGCCGCCTTCTCGGCCGGCATCGGCGGCGCCGATGCCATCGCCGTCCTCCCCTTCACAGTGGCCCTCGGCCTGCCCGACGCCTTCGCCCGCCGGGTGGCCCGGAACACCCAGGCCATCCTGCTCCATGAAGCGAATCTCTGGCGCGTCGCCGATCCCGCCGCCGGCGCGGGCGGCTTCGAAGCCCTGACCGACGCCCTCTGCGAGAGGGCCTGGGACCTGTTCCAGGAGATCGAGCGTGATGGCGGCATCGTGGAAAGCCTTGTTCGCGGCACTCTTCAAACCCGGATCGGTGAAACGCGCGCCCGGCGCGAACGGGCCGTCGCGACGCGGCGGGAGCCGATCACCGGCACGAGCGAGTTCCCGAACCTCGGCGAGGCGGATGTCGCCGTGCTCCTCCCCCTCCCCCCGCCGGGCAGCAAGCAGGAGGGCGCGCCGTCCGTTCCCGAGGCAGTGCACATTGAGCCGCTGCCCTCGATCCGGACCGCCGAACCCTTCGAGCGCCTGCGCGACCGCTCCGATGCCCTGCTTGCCCGAACCGGCACACGCCCGACGGTCTTTCTCGCCAATCTCGGGCCCCTGTCGGCCTTCGGTGCCCGCTCCACCTTCGCCAAGAATTTTTTCGAGGCCGGAGGGATCGAATCCCTCTCCAACGATGGCTTTTCAAGCTTAACTGAGCTCCAGCAGGCCGCCATCGACAGCAAAGCAAAGCTTATCTGCATCTGCTCTTCCGACGATATCTATCAGGACCATGCGATTGCCGCTGCAAAAACCTTGCGGGAGTCAATCTCTGGACCCATCTTCCTTGCTGGCCGCCCCGCAGATCTGGAACAGGGCCTGAGGGCGGCGGGTATTACCGATTTCATTTATGTGGGATGCGATGTCCTTGGGCTTCTGAACCGGGCCCTCGATCAGGCAGGAGCCTGAGGACCCGGCGACATCGCGCCCTTTCGAAAGGGATTGCGCCATGAACGCCGCACAACATCTCATCGCCGCGCTGAGCCTTGTCGCCCTTCCTGCCGGAGCGGGGATGGCCGCATCCGGCGCCGCCGTCCACAACGGCACCTGGAGCGTGCAGATGGTGACGGATTCGGGGCTGTGCGAACGCAGCTACAACTATTCCATCGCCATCGAGAACGGGAATGTCCGCTACATCCTTGCTCCCGGCGACTCCCCCACGACCGTGAAGGGCGAAGTGCAGCCCAACGGTTCAGTCGACCTCGACATTTATCGCAGCATCGCCAAGGTCGATGCCACCGGCCGATTGGACGGCAGATCCGGTTCCGGCACCTGGAAGCTCAACATGCTCGGCTGCTCGGGCCGGTGGACGGCGCAGAAGCGCTCGACCGTCGTGCAGGGCTGAGACGATGGGCCTATGCCCTGCTCCCTTGCGCCAATGGCATCCCTGAGGCACATGACCTAGAATGAATCCGCACTGATCGGCCATTTTCGCGAGGGGCACCTGCCTTCACCATGACCCGCATTCCGGATTTTTCGAGTGTTTCCTGGGCGGCGGCCCCCATGCCCCATCCGAGGCCCGATCCTGGGGCCGAGCCGTGGCTCACGCCGGAGGGCATCCCGGTCAAGACGGCCTATGGCGCATCCGATCGCGCGGGCATCGACTTTCTCGACACGTTTCCGGGCATCGCACCCTACCTGCGCGGTCCCTACCCGACGATGTATGTCAACCAGCCCTGGACCGTGCGCCAATATGCCGGCTTCTCCACAGCGGAAGACTCCAACGCCTTCTACCGGCGCAACCTGGCCGCGGGTCAGAAAGGCCTTTCCGTCGCCTTCGATCTCGCCACCCACCGGGGCTATGATTCCGACCATCCGCGCGTGGCAGGCGACGTCGGCATGGCGGGCGTCGCCATCGACTCGATCTACGACATGCGCACCCTGTTCGCAGGGATTCCGCTCGACAGGATGAGCGTGTCGATGACCATGAACGGCGCGGTGCTGCCCGTGCTCGCGCTCTACATCGTCGCCGCGGAAGAGCAGGGTGTTCCGGCCCAAAAGCTTTCGGGCACGATCCAGAACGACATCCTCAAAGAGTTCATGGTGCGCAACACCTATATCTACCCGCCGAAAGGCTCGATGCGCATCATCTCGGACATCTTCGCCTACACGTCGGCGCACATGCCGAAGTTCAACTCGATCTCGATCTCCGGCTATCACATGCAGGAGGCGGGCGCGACGCAGGACCTGGAGCTCGCCTATACCCTCGCCGACGGCGTCGAATATATCCGCGCCGGCATCCAGGCCGGCCTGACCGTCGACCAGTTCGCGCCGCGCCTGTCGTTCTTCTGGGCCATCGGCATGAACTTCTTCATGGAAGTGGCCAAGATGCGCGCCGCGCGCCTGCTCTGGGCGAAACTCGTGAAGCAGTTCAATCCGCAGAACGAGAAATCGCTGCCGCTGCGCACGCATTCGCAGACCTCCGGTTGGTCCCTGACCGCGCAGGACGTGTTCAACAACGTCGCGCGCACCTGCATCGAGGCGATGGCGGCGACGCAGGGCCACACGCAGTCCCTGCACACCAACGCCCTCGACGAGGCACTCGCGCTGCCGACCGATTTCTCGGCGCGCATCGCGCGCAATACGCAGCTGTTCCTGCAGCAGGAAAGCGGCACGACGCGCATCATCGATCCATGGGGCGGCTCCTACTATATCGAGCGCCTGACACAGGAACTGGCGGAGAAGGCCTGGGGCCACATCCAGGAGGTCGAGGCGCTCGGCGGCATGGCAAAGGCCATCGAGGCGGGCATCCCGAAGCTCAAGATCGAGGAGGCCGCGGCGCGGACCCAGGCGCGGATCGATTCCGGCCACCAGAAGATCATCGGCGTCAATGCCTTCCGCCCCACGGACGAAGCCTCCATCGACATCCTGAAGGTGAACAACGCCTCCGTCCGTGCGCAGCAGATCGAGAAGCTGAGGCGCCTCAAGGCCGAACGCAACGCGACCGATGTCGAGGCGGCGCTCGCCGCCCTGTCGACGGGCGCCGCCTCGGGCGAGGGCAACCTGCTCGATCTTGCCGTCAAGGCCGCGCGGGCGAAGGCGACCGTCGGCGAGATTTCCGACGCGCTCGAAAAAGTCTGGGGTCGCCACAGGGCCGAGATCAAGGCGATCTCCGGCGTCTACAAGCGGGAGGTCGGCATGGAATCGCCGATGGTGGAGAAGCTCCGCCGGCTCGTCGAGGAATTCGAGGAGAACGACGGCCGCCGCCCGCGCATCCTTGTCGCCAAGATGGGTCAGGACGGGCACGACCGGGGCCAGAAGGTGATCGCCTCGGCCTTCGCCGATCTCGGCTTCGACGTCGATATCGGCCCGCTCTTCGCCACGCCCGCGGAAGCCGCGCGGCAGGCCATCGAGAACGACGTCCACATCGTCGGTGTCTCGTCCCTCGCGGCGGGCCACCTGACCCTGGTGCCCGAGCTGAAGGCCGAACTTGCGAAGTACGGCCGCGACGACATCATGATCGTGGTCGGCGGCGTGATCCCGCCGCAGGATTTCGACGCCCTTACGGCCGCCGGCGCCTCGGCGATCTTCCCGCCCGGAACGGTGATCGCGGATGCCGCCATCGACCTCATCGGCGAGCTGAACCGCAGGCTCGGCTACGGATCGAAGGAAGCGGCCGAGTAAGAAGCCGGCACTCCGCCTGCTTTTCCCGGGAGGGCAGTGCTCACGCCTGCGCCGCCTGGACAGTCACCGTCGCAATTCCGGCGCCGATCAGCAGGCTGCCTCCCACTTTGTTGACGATGCCCATGGTTCGCGAATTGCGCACCGCGTTGCGTGCCCGCGAGGCGATCAGCGCATAGGTGAAGGCGTTGGCGAAGGCGAGCACGAGGAAGGTCGTGGCGAAGATGCCGATCTGCGGCGCGAGGTGCGCTTTCGGGTCGATGAACTGCGGCAGGAAGGCGACGAAGAAGGTGATGCCCTTCGGGTTGAGCGCCGTGACCAGCCATGCGTGGCCGAGCATCTTCAAGGCGGACGCCGCATCCGTCCGAGGCTTGGCGTCGAGCCCGCCGCCGGCCCGCCAGAGCTTGATGCCGAGCCAGACGAGATAACCCGCGCCGACCCATTTCAGGATCGTGAACACGGTCGCCGAAGCCGCGAGCAGGGCACCGAGGCCGAGGAGCGACAGGGTCATGGCCGTGAAATCCCCGAGGGCGACACCGATGGCCATCGGCAGCGCCGTGCGCCAGCCCTGGCCGAGGGCGTACGACACGACGAGAAGGATCGTCGGTCCCGGAATGACGAGCAGGACGGCGGATGCTGCCGTAAAGGCGAGCCAGGTTTCGATGGTCATGGTGGATCCTCACGACGACCAGACTGAGCCACAGGACGGACGAAGTGTCGAGGGTGCCTTTTCGGGATCGGAAGCGGGTGAATCAGCCTGTCAGTCCGGGGGCGAGCGGAGCGGGAGCCCGCAATCCAGAGTCCCTCGGATCTTCCTGTCACACGCAACGGCAACCGCGTGCACGGTTCCGAGGCGTTGGCGTTCGCGGGTTCCGGGCCCGGCCTCGGGCCGTCCCGGAATGACGGTGCACAATCCTCACTCGTCCCTCCGCGAGAGGGAGCGCGACGCGTGTCTCTTCTCCACACGGTGGCGGTTGAAACCGTCCTTACATCCTCTCCCGCTCGATGGCCCGCTTCACGACCTGCTCGACTTCCTTGTTCGACAGGAAGAGATCGTGGTTGATGATTCCGCTGCCGAATTCGGAGGCGTCGGCAACGCGCACACCGAGCGCTTCGAGCCGCTCGCGATCCGCTGCTCCGGCACGGACGATGCCGCCGGCGAGGCGGCTCGACACCGCGAGCGCGCGGTCGTTCGTGGAGCTGATGACCGTGATCTTCCTGGCATCCGGGCCGAGACGCTCGAGACCGCGGGCGAAGAGATCGATGTCGATATCGGGCGCTGCCATCACGATGGCACCGATCCGCTCCATGGCACCCTGCCCTCCATCCGTGCGCAGCATCCGAAGCGCTTCGAGCGTCAGCAGCGTTCCCATGCTGTGCGCCACGATATGAATCCTTCCGCCGCTCGGCGTCTTGGCTATGGCCGCCAGGAGGTCCTCCAGCGAATCTCGCGACCACATGGCGCTCTCGCGGTCGGCCACATAGCTGAAGGTCGAGCCCGCGGACGGCCATGTGAAGAGGCCGGTCACACCCGGAAACCTGATGCCCTCCGAGAGCTGGATCGTCGAGGTGGCGGCGGTCTCGAAGCTCTCGCGGTAGCCGTGGATGTAGAGCAGCAGGTCACGACCCAACGCCGCCTGCGCGAAGGCGCCCGCCGCATTCGACCGTGTGACGGAGTCGATGGACGCGATGCTCCATGAGCTGCGGCCGATCAGCGAATCGCTCGGCGGCGTCAGGCGCGCCTCGGCGAAGATAAGGTCGGGCGAGCGCTCGCTGCTGAACCACGGCTTCCGAACCGGATCGCCCACCGGCAGGCGCGTGGTCGCGACCAGAAGACGCGGATCCCTGGCAAGACCGGGGCGCGGAGCGGAGGGCGCACTGGTCAGGACGGATTCGCCGCCGAGGCAACCCGAGAGGGCGAGGCCGAGGAGCCCCAGGGCGGAGAAACGGGCGATGCGTGGAAACATGAAACCGATGACGCGAAAGGAATCCGGGTCGGCTCTTTCGCCGGGGATGATGGCGAGGACAAGGCGGCGGCCGGATGACGAACCGAGACTTGCCCGACATGGTAAACCTTTGGTGAACGCGGACCGGGCCCGGCTGCCTTGTTGGGGTGCGGGCCCCGCCCTATGCTCGCAACGATGATGCTGCTCGCCCGCGCCCTCATCGTCATCGTCGGCCTTTTCTTCTTTCCGCTCGGGGCGCACGCCGTATGGTGGGCGTTGCGCGTCGACGCGGCGCCGAACTGGCGCGGCGCCGATTGGTCGAGCGCGAAGCTCCTGCCCGCGCCGGAGGCTGCGCCGCAGCCCATTGTCGCGATCTACGCCGCGCGCGTTGGACGCTGGCGCGGGATCTTCGCGCATCATACCTGGATCGTCGTGAAGGAGGACGGAGCAAGCCGCTACACGCGCTTCGACAAGGTCGGCTGGGGCAGCCCCGTCCGCACCAACGGATGGGCGGCGGACGGACGCTGGTTCGGCAATGCGCCGCAACCGATCGTCTATCTCGAAGGCGAGGCCGCCGGACGGCTCATTCCACAGATCCGACAGGCGGTGGCGACCTACCCTTATGCCAAGGCGGGCGATTACAGCGCCTGGCCGGGACCGAATTCCAACACCTTCGTCGCCCATGTGATGCGCTCGGTGCCCGGCCTGAGCGCCGCGATGCCCCCGACGGCCTTGGGCAAGGACTGGCAGCCCTTTCAGGATATCGTCGGCCTGACTCCGAGCCGCACGGGATTCCAGATCTCGCTGGGGGGATATGCGGGGCTCACGGTCGGCTGGGTCGAGGGAATCGAGATCGATCTCCTCGGCCTCGTGGCCGGCCTCGATCTGCGGCGTCCGGCGATCAAGCTTCCCGGCTGGGGGCGGATCGGCATGAATCCGGTCCTCTGAGGAAAAGCCATGGCATGACGGGAAGCGAGCACCGGATCGATTCCAAATGCCGATTCCACTTTCGGGTCCGATGCTCTAAGCCTCTCCCATGACCGGGGGCGATCAGAGACGGAATCACGTTACGGCAGAAGCCGTTGCGAGCGGCGACCGCGCTGCGCTCGCACGCGCCATCACGCTGATGGAATCGCGCCGGGCGGACCACCGGGCCGCGGCCCGCGATCTTCTGCAGGATTTGATGCCGCGGACTGGCAAGGCGGTCCGCGTCGGTATCACCGGCGTCCCCGGCGTCGGCAAATCGACCGCCATCGACACGCTGGGCAGCATGCTCACCGAACGCGGCCACAAGGTCGCCGTGCTCGCCGTCGATCCGAGCTCCACCCGCACCGGCGGTGCGATTCTCGGCGACAAGACCCGCATGGCGCGGCTCTCCACCGATCCCAATGCCTTCATCCGGCCCTCGCCCTCCTCCGGGACGCTCGGCGGCGTCGCCGCCAAGACCCGGGAAACGATGCTGCTCTGCGAGGCTGCCGGCTTCGACGTGATTCTGGTCGAGACCGTCGGAGTCGGCCAGTCGGAAACCGCCGTCGCCGATCTCACCGACTTCTTCCTCGTGCTGATGCTGCCGGGAGCTGGCGACGAGTTGCAGGGAATCAAGAAGGGCATTCTCGAACTCGCCGACATGATCGCCGTCAACAAGGCGGACGATGCCGATGCGCGGGCGAAGGCCGCGGCGGCGGAATACCGCGCGGCCCTGCGCATCCTCTCCCCCGCCTCCGCGGTATGGAGGCCGCCGGTGGTGACGATCTCGGGCCTGACGGGACAGGGCCTCGACGAGGTCTGGACGAAGGTGCTCGATCACCGCAAGCGCCTTGAGGCGACAGGGGAGCTTGTCGCCAGGCGCCGGGCGCAGGACACCAAATGGATGTGGGCGCTCGTCCATGAGCGCCTGCACGACCGCCTCGCCCACGACCCGGCCCTGCGCCGGCGGGTGCCGGAGATCGAACGGCAGATCGCCGCGGGCCATCTCTCGCCGACGGCGGGAGCCGAGGAGATCGTAGGCCTGCTGGGGCTTTGATGACCTGAAACGGCCGCTAGGCCCGGACGTCCGGCGTCACGCGGATGCGGCCGACTTCGATGCCGTTCCAGTTCTTCAGCACCGGCCCGGCGAGGTCCTCGACAACGCTGCGCTCGGTGTCGTCGAGTTGCAGGAAGCGGAGGACGAGAGCGGCCATCACCGCCTCCGCGGCGCGGCCCGCGCCGTCATCCACCTTCAGGGCAACGCCGTAGCCGAGTTCGGGAAAGGCCGCGCAATAGACGCCCTCCGCCCCGACCTTTACGAATGCGCGCTCGCGCAAGGCCTCCATGAGCCTTGTGTCGAACCGTCCCGTGCCCGCGACCATGAACGGATGACGTGCGACGGCCTTGCGGATCCGCTCGGCGGCGGTCTTGCAGCCGGGGGAAATCCCGACCCCGGTGCCGAACTTTGCGAAGCCGAAGGCGAGAGCCGGCAAGGGAATGGCGTAGGTCGGGATCGAGCAGCCGTCCGTGCCACTGACATCGTCCGTATGCGAGGCGCCGGTCAGGTCCTCGAGCGCACTCCGGACGGCCTGCTGGACGGGATGCTGCGGTTTGACATAGCCCTTCGGATCGTCCCCGAGGCCGCAGGAAAGGCAGATGAAGCCGGCATGCTTTCCGGAGCAGTTGTTGTGCAACTGCGTGGGCTGTCCGCCCTTTGCCGCCAGCGCCCGCGCGGCAGCCTCGCCCAAAGGCCATTGCACTCCGCATTCGAGGCATGCCTCGGTCTGCCCGGCCTTGGCCAGCATCGAAGCGGCGGTCGCCACGTGCTCGGGCTCCCCGGAATGGGAGGCGCAGGCCAGCGCGATCTCCTCGTCGGTCAGGCCGTACTTGTCGGCGAGTCCGCTCTCGACGAGGGGGAGAGCCTGGAGCGCCTTCACGGCCGAGCGCGGAAACACGCGCCGCTCCATGTCGCCCAGGGTCAGCACGGTGCTGCCTTCGGCATCGACGACCGCAATGCTGCCCCGATGCCGCGATTCGACAAGATGTCCCCGCGTAACCTCGACGAGAAAAGGATTATCCATGAATGGCCCCGGTTTGAAAGGCGGTGTTTTGTGCGCGGGCGGCCCGGATGTCAAAGGAATCCTTGTTTCAAAACGCCCGGCGGCTCGAACAGGAGGCGCTTGCGGCCAAGGCGCCTACCCCTTAAACCCACCCGCGAAGAAGGGTGGGATATCCTGATGCATATCGCGATGATTGGCGCCGGCTATGTCGGCCTGGTGTCCGGGGCGTGCTTTGCCGATTTCGGCCACGACGTGTGCTGCGTCGACAACGACCCGGCCAAGATCGCTGCCCTCGACCGCGGCGAGATCCCGATTTTCGAGCCGGGACTGTCCGACCTCGTGGCCAAGAACGTCCGCGAAGGCCGCCTGACGTTCTCCACGAGCCTTCCCGCCGCCGTCGCCGCCGCCGACGCGGTGTTCATCGCGGTCGGCACCCCGTCGCGGCGCGGCGATGGCCACGCGGACCTGTCCTACGTCCACCAGGCTGCCCGGGAGATCGCCGCGGCGATGGACGGGTATACGGTAGTGGTCACGAAATCCACCGTGCCGGTCGGCACCGGCGACGAGGTCGAGCGCATCATCCGCGAGACCCGCCCCGACGCGCCCTTCGCCGTGGTCTCCAACCCCGAATTCCTGCGCGAGGGCGCGGCGATTGCCGATTTCAAGCGGCCCGACCGCATCATCATCGGCACGGAGGACGAGGACGCCGTGCGGGTGATGACCGAGGTCTACCGCCCGCTCTATCTCAACCAGGCCCCCCTGATCGTCACGTCGCGGCGCACGGCCGAACTGACCAAATATGCCGCCAATGCGTTTCTGGCGACCAAGATCACCTTCATCAACGAGATCGCCAACCTGTGCGAGCAGGTCGGCGCCAACGTCCAGGATGTCGCCCGCGGCATCGGGCTCGACAACCGCATCGGCACCAAGTTCCTGCATGCGGGACCGGGCTATGGCGGCTCATGCTTTCCGAAGGACACGCTGGCGCTGATCAAGACCGCGCAGGATTACGAGGCGCCGATCCGCATCGTCGAGACGGTGGCCGCGGTCAACGACCAGCGCAAGCGTGCCATGGGGCGCAAGGTCATTGCCGCCTGCGGGGGCTCGGTGCGAGGCGAGACCATCGCGGTTCTGGGCCTCACCTTCAAGCCCAACACCGACGACATGCGCGAGGCGCCCGCCATCGACGTGATCCGCACCCTCCAGGACGCAGGCGCCCGGATCCGCGCCTACGATCCTGAGGGAATGGACGCGGCGAAAACGGTCCTGGCGGATGTGGGATATGCCAAGGACGCCTATGACTGCGCCCGGGGCGCGGCGGCGCTGGTGATCGTGACCGAGTGGGACATCTTCCGGGCTCTCGACCTGCCGCGCCTGAAGGCCGCGCTGGCGAAACCTGTCGTGGTCGACCTGCGCAACATCTACAGGCCCGACGACATGAAGAAGCACGGCTTCACTTACTTCTCCGTCGGAAGGCCGCAATAAGACGCGGCCACCTGTCCCGTCACCGGTTCACGCGGACGCCGTCCCGTGTCATATGACAACGGCCCGCAGATCCCCTCTCGCAATTCGGAGCGCCCGATGCAGACCTTCTTCGTCGAGATCAAATGCAAACTCGGGAAGACCTACGAGGTGGCGAGCCAGCTCGCCGACCGGGAGATCGCTTCGGAGATCTATTCCACGGCCGGGAATTACGACATCCTCGCCAAGTTCCACGTGGATGACGACGTCGATATCGGCCATTTCATCGCCAAGAACGTGCAATCCATCTCCGACATCGCCGACACGCACACGATCATCACGTTCAAGGCGTTCTGAGCCTCGTTCCTGTCCGCGATCGCCACCATCGAGTGTTTGGCCGGCGAATTGATCCGTTCAGGCTGGAACGAGCCCGTGACGGAGCATGATCTCCTTCAGCTTCGGCAGGTCCGGCTTGCCCGGCACGTTCACCTCCCGTGCCATCTCCTCGAAGTAGCCGCGGCCGATTGATCCGGGCGTCATGACGATCAGGACACGCGCGGTCCCGTCGTGCGGGTTCTCGTGATGATGCACGCATCCCCGGCGAATGAAGAGGCTGTCTCCCGCGCGGAGCTCGTGCTTCTCGCCATCCACGGTCGTAGTCAGGGTTCCATCCAGTCCATAGACGACCTCATCCGCATCCTTATGGAAGTGCGGTGCCGGCACGCGGGCATTGGAGGGCACCGTGAACTCGAACATCACGACGGACCCGGCGCTCTGGATCTCATCGATGAGGAAGTCGAGTTCCAATCCGCCGATTCGAACGGTCCCGCTCTTGCCTGCTTCCATGGCACGCCTCCCCGATGTAAAGTGGCTTTACACTACCAGACGTAAAGAGACTTTACAATATGCCGACCGATCCTGAAATCGCGAACCGGACGCTTGCCGGTCCTCCGCCCGCACCGCCCTATGTGGGCGCGCTCCTGCGGCTCTGCTGGCAGAAGGCGCGGCGCCATCTCCAGGAGGCCGTGAGAGAAGCTGGCTTCACGGATCTTCAGGAAGCGCATTTCTCCGTCTTCTCATACCCGCTTCCCGATGGTGTGAAGCCTGCCGACCTCGCTCGCCGCATGCACATGTCCCGGCAGGCGACCAATTATCTCGTCGGCCAGCTGGAGGAGCTCGGGTATCTCGAGCGGCGCGCCGCACCGGGGGGCGACCGCCGGCTGGTCTACCTGACAGCGCGGGGGTGGAGTGTGGCGGACACGATTTATTCGTCCATGCGCGACCTCCAGGAGCAGTGGTCCGCAACGGTCGGACGCCAGCGCTTCGGCGAGGTCATGGAGGTGCTGAGGCTCTTGGCGTCGGAGGATCGGCCCGCGGCCGGCTCCCGCTGACCTTTATTGCGTGAGCGCGTTCGCCTCGATGGTCCGCTCGACCATCCGCGGCTGCGGGTGGGAGATTTCAGCGATGAGCGGGCCGATATCCTCATACCGGTCCATGCGCCGCACGATCTTGGTATCGATGCGGTTGTAGAGTTCGGCGACGCTCACCGCGCGGCGCCTGCGCCCCTTCCCTTCCATGAACAGGGTCGCATTGGCCTTGGCCGCCTGCGGGAAGAGCTTTGCCGCCTTGGTGTTCGGATCCTTGTCGAGGGTCTCCAGGAACCGCACGGCGCTGCTGGCGCCGAGGAAATGCGCGAGATAGAGCTCGGCCTCGGCAAGCTCCCTTTCACCCTGCTGCCGCAAGGCGAACTCCACGTCCTTGATCAGTTCCCCGGCCATGAGGCCGGAGAAATAAGGGTCGCGGCGCAGACCCAGGATCCACTCTTTGTCCTTCTCGTCGGCGACGGTCGGTTCGCCGTCGACGATCTTGATCGCCTTCGCGGCGGCACCGAAGCCATAATCCGACGCGTGGGCGTACACGGTTTCAAGCCAGGTGCTCTCGATGAACTGGAACAGGCCTTCGGCGGAAGAGGTCGGCGCCTTGGCCCCCGGCGACAGGCTCGATTCCACATCGGCCAGGGTCATCATGTAAACCGGATCGACCCCGGTCACATGCGCGGCCTTCAGGATTGAATGGACGAGCCAGCGCGGCGCGCTCCGGCCGCTGAACGGGATGATCTCGTCCGGGTTGCCGATGCCCTCGACCAGGTCGGCCTCGACCCGCAGCGGGGGCTCGCGCAAGGACTTCCCTTTCGGAAAAGCCTCCTCGAGGATGGAGCGGAAGAGATCGGGATTCCTGCCGAGTTGCGGTGAGAACGCGACGACTTGCGACGAGAAGGCCTCTGCTGCGGCGAAGGGCCTCGCCATGACGGCGCTCGGCAGGGTCGCAACGGCCGCGGGACCGGCAGTCAGGCCCTGAATCCCTGCGATGATGGTGAAAGCGAGGAGGACATGGAACGGGCGACGGCCATGTCGTCCATATGTTTTGAACGCATTCCGTACGGAACGCGGAGCAGCGCCTTGCGGCGTCCTCACATCGGTCGGCATCTCTTTTTCCCGCAGAGCCCCGCCGGACGGCAGGACCCTTCCCTTGTGTCATTCTGGGACAAGGGTTGGCCGGGAGATGTGTCCATAATCGGTCAGCTTGACCGTAAGAATGTGAATTTCCTGGGGAATTTCCGGTTAATGAAGGATTTCCATCCCAAAATCAGGAGCCGGACTGGGCCACGAGCTGCGCATTGGTCTGCTCAAGGCGCTTCGCCAGCTCGCGCATGACCGCAAGGGCCATCTGCGGAAACTGGGCCATCAGTTCGAGGAAGACCCGCTTGTCGATCCTCAGGGCCGTGGTCGGGATGGCCGCCATGATCGTGGCCGAGCGCGGTGTGTCGGACAGAATGCCCATTTCCCCCACCAGGGCGTTCTCGCCCAGTTCCGCCACCCGGATCTCCCCGTGCGGGGTGTCGAGAAGCACCTGGGCCCGCCCGTCGAGAATGACATAGGCCGCATCCGCGGCGTCTCCCTGGGAGAAGAATCGTTGCCCGCCGGCGAACTGGACCCGCTCGCTGGTGAAGGCGAGAAGCTTCAATCGGGCCGGGTCGACGTCCCGGAACATCGGCACCTGGCGCAGTGATTGAACCTCGGCCTCAAGGGTCATGCAACCTCTCCTGCTATCGATCGGGCGGCCTCGTGGGCCGGCCTTCCGGCCTTCCTCGCCGGGCCGCCCCGTTCTTCTATCTGGATCTGTCCGTCGCGGATGCGCATCAGAACATCGAAGGGACCGGCCTGTCGATCATTGGGCAGCACCATGAACAGGCTTCTCCCTTCCGCAATCTCGAAAAGCACCTCGGTCATCTTCTGGACGCGGGCCTCGTCGAAGGATGCAAGCGCGCCGTCGAGCACCAGGATGTCGGGACGCTTCACCAGGCACCGCGCAAGGTTGACGCAGGCGCGCTCCTGCGGTGTGAGGAGCCTGCCCGCGGTGCCGACCTGATGGTCGAGGCCGATCCGCTCGATGTCTTCCAGCAATCCCATGTCCCGAACGACGGTCGATACCGCCTCGGCAACCCGTGCCTGCGCGTTGGCGACCCGGTAGCTGATGCGGCCGAAAAGGAGATTATCCCGCAATGGCGCGGCCGCACAGATCTTTTCCGGATCATAGAACTCGACGGCGCCTGCATCCGCCTCCTCCAGCATCTCGCGGACGAGCCGTCGCGCGTGCACCAGGGACAGCTTCAGGTGATCGTCGAGAAGCCCGAGGCGGTGACGCGGCTCGATATAGGCAAGGGGCAGCGACATGAGCTTCGCCCGCTCCTCCTTCGAGAGCCCCGCTCCGGCCCGGGCGTGCCTGCGCACGAGCGCCTCGAATTCCGTGAGCTCCTCCGCTCCGATGAAGGAAAACTGTTCGAACAGCGAATGGCCGGGGGGCAGGCCCTCGAAGATCTCGGTCATCGTTTCGGCGATCTGCAGGCCCATATGCACGAGATCGTCGCTGAGCCCGGCCCGTTCGACGGCATCCCGGAAATCCGGATTGTAGGCGAGGTTGCGCCCCTTGAAGTCGTCGGACTTCGGAACGCCGAAGAGCAGGTTCTCGGCGACCGTCGTCTGGTCGTTGTAGGCGTTGGGATCGAACGGATCGACGAGATCCGCCATTCCCTCGGCCTGGAAGGTCTGGCGCAGGCGCCGCCGCGCCTCGACGATCCGCTGCGCGAATTCCGGATCCTCGTCGGGATCGATCCGCTCGGCGAGGCCGAAGAGATAGATCTCTCCCCCCATTCCGAGCCTGCTGAGCAGGGTCACGAGGATGTGGTCGAGATCCTCCGCATCCTTGGCACCGATCCGTTCATAATCGATCCAATGATCCGTGATGCTTTCCACGGGATTGCCGGTCCTTTTGGCCTCCGCGATGCGGCGCATTTCCTCGCGGGAATCCTCCGCCTTGACCCGGTCGAGCGGCATGTGGCGCAGGCCGTAGATCAGGTTCTCGCGGATCGTGCCGGGGAACAGGATCGGGTCGATTCCGGCATAGGCGACTCTTTGGCCGATGACCGCGAGCGGAATCTGATGAAGGTCGCGTTCGCCGATCCGGATCTGTCCGCTGAAACCCTGCATCCGCCGCGCCAGGATGCGCGCCAGCACGCTGGCGGCGCCTCCACCGCTCGAAACGACGGCGACTTTCGCAGGCAGTTGAATATCGAAGGAGGCATTGTCGAGGATCATGCCGCCATGGGGATCGCTGACGCGAAGCTCTTCGGCATGGAGAAGGCCGGTCAGCGGCTCGTCCTGCACCTTTTCCTCGCGCGGCGACACGAATGGCAGGAGCCTCTCCTCGGCGAAATGCTCGGTCACCTGATCGTACTTGACCTGGACGTCGAGACGCTGCTGATCCCAGTCGATCAGCTCCTTCAGGGGCGGAGGCAATTCCCGATACGCGCCGATGACGGCGACGAGCTGTCCGATGTCCAGGGTGCCGCGGATCGCGAGATAGCCGCCGATCGCATAGAAGAAGAACGGCGTCAGCTGCGAGAGGAAATTGTTGAGGAATTTGACGATGAATTTGCGATTGTAGATCCGGACGCGGAGGTCGAAGAGGCGAAAGAGGCGCTGGCCGATTTCGGCCTTCTCCCAGCCATAGGCGTTGTGGACATGCACGGCCTCGATGCCGTCGAGCACCTCGCCGACTCGCCCGGCCAGCTCGCGGGACGCAAGCTGACGCTGCTTTCCGAGGCGAAGCAATTCCCTGCGCAGATAGGGAATGACCGTGAACTGGACGCCCACCACGGCAATGGCCATGAGGCCCAGCCACAGGTTCTGCACGATGATGAAGAAAAGGGCAGTGAGAGCCTGCGTCCCCAGGAAAATCGGGGTGATGAAGGCATCCCCGATAAATCCGCCCACCGGCTCGACCTCGTCCTTGATGATAGTCGCCGTTTCCGACGATTTCACCGTGCGGAGGGCATCGGGCGTGAACCGCAGCACCATGGTGAACAGGTCGAACCGCATGCGCCTCAGCATCCGCTCGCCGAGGATGCCTTTCGCGACGTTGATCCAGTACTTGAAGGCGCCGTTGATGATCACGAAGAACAGGAACAGGCAGGAGAGCCCGAGCAACAATCCGATGCGGCTCAGTTGAAACCCGTCAAAGATGTGGAACGACTGGCCGCCGAGCCAATCCGGAAGATGCAGGTCCAGTTTGAGAAAAGGGGCAGTGGCCTGCCCCTCCCGGAAGGCCTCGCCCTGGATGGCTTGGTTGACGATCTGACGCGGCAGGTCGAGGGACGCGAAATAAAACGGCTGGGAGGCGAGCACGACGGCGCACACGATCAGCTGATCGCGCTTCGAATGCGTCCAGATATATCGGAATAGGCTCTTTTCCATTGCGCCGACGATACCATTTTCGATCCGTCAAACCATCCCTCTTCGCCCCTTTCCCTCCGGGGGTGAGCGCCATAGGTTCTTCCTGTGGAGCTATTGCAACGCTAGAGGGGGGTGTCCTAACGTCCGCCGGCACCAACCCAATGGAATGCCCTTATGGCAACCCTGCTCAGGACTTGAAGATGGACCTCCCCTCGCAGCTTCCTTTGAGGCACCCGAGCGGCGCGCGGGTCCTGATCTACAGCCACGACACGTTCGGGCTCGGCCATTTGCGCCGCTCGCGGGCGATCGCCAACGCCATCGCCGAGGAGCAGGCCGACAGCTCCATCGTGATCATCTCCGGCTCGCCGGTCATCGGCAACTTCGAGTTCGGCAGCGGGGTCGACTATGTCCGGATTCCGGGCGTGACGAAGCTGCCCGACGGGGATTACCGCAGCCTCAACCTCAACGTGAACCTGGACGAGGCCGTCGGCCTCCGGCAGGACCTGATCCTGCAGGCGGCAAAGTCGTTCCGTCCCGACGTCTTCATCGTCGACAAGGAGCCGACCGGCTTTCGCGGCGAGGTCGTCCCCGCCCTCGATTATCTGCAGGGCCAGGGCTGCCGCCGCGTGATCGGCATCCGCGACGTCCTGGACGAGCCCGCCCTGCTCGTACCCGAATGGGAGCGCAAGGGCGCCAAGGAGACCCTGATCCGCTCCTATGACGAGGTCTGGGTCTACGGCCTGAAGGACATCTATCGCCCGCTCGCCGCCCTCGACCTGCCTCCGGACGTGGAGGACCGCATCACCTATACCGGCTATCTGCGCCGGGAGATCCCCGCCACTCCCTCGCTCACGCGCTATCCCAAGATCACAAAGCAGCCCTTTATCCTGGTCACCACCGGCGGCGGCGGCGACGGGGACGACCTGATCGACTGGGTGATCTCGGCCTATGAGCAGGACGAGGCGATTCCGATGCCGTCCCTCATCGTGTTCGGCCCGTTCGTGAACCGGGACATGCGCGGTTCGTTCATGGAGCGGATCGCCCGCCATCCCAAGCTCGATGCGATCTCCTTCGACACCAAGATCGAGCACCTGATGCAGAAGGCCGAGGCCATCGTCGCGATGGGGGGCTACAACACCTTCTGCGAGATCCTCTCCTTCGACAAGCGCGCGCTGATCGTGCCGCGCACGCGGCCGCGCCTGGAGCAGCACATCCGGGCGGTCGAGGCCGAACGGCTGGGGCTGGTCAGCATGCTCAGCGACTACGGCGCGCCGCGCACCCCCGGGCGGATGGCCGAGGCCCTGCGCGGTCTGGCGACGCAGCCGCGCCCCTCCGAGGTGGTCGTTCCCGGACTTCTGGAGGGGCTTGACCGGGTGCAGGAGCGGCTTAAGGCTCTGCTGCAACATGGCTCTTTTGTACAAGCCCGCCAGGCCGCCGAGTAAAATTCCAGGAATGCCACTCTCTCCGTCGCAACGACGCATCGCCGTCACCGTCAAGGGCTACCCGCGCCTGTCGGAGACCTTCATCGCCCAGGAGATCCTCGCGCTGGAGAACCGGGGCCTCGATCTCGAGATCTGGTCGCTCCGCCATCCGACGGAGAAGGCCGTCCACCCCATGAACCGCAAGATCCGTGCGCGGGTCTCCTATCTGCCGGAATATCTCTACGAGGAGCCCCTGCGGGTCCTGAAGGGCGCCTTCTGGAGCATGCGGCAGCCCGGATTCGGCGCGCTGATGAGGGCATTCTGGGCCGATCTGAAGCGGGACCTCAGCGCCAACCGTATCCGGCGGCTGGGTCAGGCCTTCGTGATGGGCCGGGAATTGTCTCCGGACGTCGGGCACCTTCACGTCCACTACCTGCACACTCCCGCTTCCGTCGTGCGCTACGCCGCCCTGTTGACCGGACGCAGCTGGACCGTTTCGGCCCATGCCAAGGATATCTGGACGACGCCCGACTGGGAGAAGCGCGAGAAGCTGGACGAGGCTCTGTGGGGTGTAACCTGCACCGCCGAAGGGGCCCGGCACCTCCAGAGTCTCGCCCCCCGGCCCGGTCATGTCACCCTGCTCTATCACGGGCTCGACCTGTCCCGGTTTCCATCCCCGCCGGAGAGCCATTCCATGCGGGACGGCTCCGATCCGGCCGATCCGGTCCGCATCGTCTCCGTCGGCCGGGCCGTGTCGAAGAAAGGGTTCAGTGACCTTCTTCAGGCTCTCGCCGCCCTGCCCCCTGACCTGCACTGGCGCTTCGCCCATGTGGGCGGCGGAGACCTTCTCGAGTCCCTCCGGGCGCAGGCCAAGCGGGACGGCATCGGCGACAAGGTCGCGTTCCTGGGGCCCAAGGCGCAACCCGACATCATCGCCCTCCTGCGCGAGGCGGATATCTTTGCCCTGCCGTCCAAGAAGGCGCGCTCCGGCGACCAGGACGGCCTGCCGAACGTGCTCATGGAGGCGGCGAGCCAGAAACTCGCCATCGTCGCGAGCGATTTCGCCGGGATTCCGGAATTCATCCACAACGACGTGGAGGGCCAGCTCGTCCCGCCGGGGGATTGGGGGGCATTGTCCAACGCCCTGAACCTGCTCGCGCGCGAACCGCGGCGGCGGGCCACCTACGGCGCGGCGGCCTATGAGCGCCTGCGGCGCGACTTTGCCATGGAGGGAGGCATCGACGTGCTGGAGGGGCGGTTCCGCGCCCTTGCCGCGGGCCAGGGCCTGAACGATCCGGTGGCCGTGTGAGCGGGCCGCAGCGCGTCGCGTTCTACGCACCCCTGAAGAGCCCGAACCACCCTTCCCCCTCGGGCGACCGCACCATGGCGCGCCTGCTCATGAAGGCCCTCGGAGCGGCCGGTTTTTCCGTGTTTCTCGCGAGCGAGATGCGGACCCTCGACAAGGGGGGCGACCCGGCGCTCCAGGAAGGTCTGAGGGACGAGTCCGAGGCGCTGGCAGCGAAGCTGACGGAACACCTCGGCTCCCTGAATCCGCGCGAGCGCCCCGCCCTGTGGTTCACCTATCACGTCTATTACAAGGCCCCGGACTGGATTGGGCCGCGGGTCGCGGCTGCCTTGGGGATTCCTTATGTGATCGCCGAAGGATCCCGGTCCGCGAAGCGCGCCCAAGGTCCCTGGGCCCTGGGCCATGCGGGCGCCGAGGCTGCCCTGGACCGGGCCGATGCGATCGTTACGATGACGGCCCGGGACCGCATCGCTCTGGAGGCCGCGAGACCCGCGCGACAGATCCTTGTCGACCTGCCGCCCTTCATCGACCCTGCCGATTGGGGATATCCACCGCTTCCGGCACGCCCGGAGGGCGTTCCCCGCCTTTTGACCGTGGCGATGATGCGCGAGGGCGACAAGCTCGCGTCGTACCGCATCCTTGCCGCGGCCCTAGCGAAGATCGGGCACCTGGCCTGGACCCTCGATATCGTCGGAGACGGCGAGGCGCGCGGCGAGGTCGGGAGCCTGTTCGCCTCGCTCGGACCACGCATCCGCTTTCACGGGCAGATGGAAGCGGGTCCAGCTCTCCGGTCTCTCTACGAGCGCGCCGATCTTTTCGTCTGGCCCGCGGTGAACGAAGCCTATGGCATGGTCCTGCTCGAGGCACAGCTTCTCGGCTGCCCCGTGGTCGCCGGGGACTATGGCGGGGTCGCCAGCGTGGTGAAGCACGACGCAACCGGGTGCCTCGTCCCTCCCGGCGATGCTCACGCCTTCGCCGGAGCCGTCGCCGGCCTGATCGGGGATCGCGACCGGCGGCTCCGCCTCGGGGAAGCGGCCTATGCCTTCATCGATCGGGAGCGCGGTCTGGATCAGGCGGGAGCGACGCTGCGCCATGCGCTGGGCGCCGTCATCGTGGAGGCGACATCGTGAGCCTGCGGATCCTCATCGCGGTGACACATCTTCTCGGGGCGGGCCATCTCACCCGCGCCGCCGCCCTCGCCCGAGCCTTTGCCCGGGCCGGCCATGAGACTGTGCTCGTCTCCGGAGGACGCCCGGTCGCCCTGCCGTCGCTCGCGGATATACGCTTCGTGCAGCTGCCGCCTGTCGGGACAGCGGGGACCGACTTCAGGACCCTGCTCGATGAAACCGGCACGCCCATTGCGGACGACCGATTGACCGCGCGCCGCGCGCTCCTGGTCGAAACCGTGAAATCCACGCGGCCGCACGTGCTCATCACCGAGCTTTTCCCGTTCGGCCGCCGGGTTCTCGCGGAGGAGTTCGACGCTCTACTGAAAGCGGCGCACGCTTCGGTCCCGCGGCCCCTCGTCGTGTCCTCGATCCGCGACATTCTCGTCGCGCCGTCGAAGCCGGAGCGGATCGCCGAAACACACCGGCGGCTCTCCCGGTTCTATGACGCCGTTCTCGTGCATGGCGACCCGGCCCTTGCCGCCCTCGATGCGTCCTGGCCTGTGGACGACGCGCTTCGGGAGCTGCTGCACTATACCGGCTATGTGGATGAGGGCCAGGAAGCAGAGGCCGCGGGCGCGCGGGCCGGGATCGTCGTATCCGGCGGCTCCAGCGCCACGAGTCTTCCCCTGTACCGTGCGGCCCTCGATGCCGCGCATGACATCGCCGACCGGCCCTGGCGCATCCTGGTCGGTCGCAGCGTCGCCGAAGCGGATCGGGAGGAACTCGCGCAGCGCGCGCCCCCTCACGTCGCGGTCGAGCGGGCGCGTCCCGATTTCCGGAGATTGCTCGCCCGGGCGGAACTGTCGATCAGCCAGGCAGGATACAATACCTGCATCGATCTGCTTCGCTCCGGAATCCGCGCGCTCCTGGTGCCGTTCGAGGCGGGGCGAGAGACGGAGCAGCGCCTTCGTGCCGAGCGCCTTCAGGCGCTCGGGCTTGCCGACTTCGTTTCCGAGAAGGGCCTTACGGGAGACGTCCTTGCCGCGGCGGTGCGAAAAAGCCTCGCGATGCCCCTGCCGGCGCCGGCCTCCCTGTCCCTCGACGGGGCGCGACGCAGCGTCGCAATCGTCGAGAGCCTCGCCTTGGCTGCTCCCGCCGGCCACGGGCGCCTCGACTGGTCGCCCCTCGATCGCGCCCTGGAGCGTGCGAAGGACAGCGCCTGTCCAGTCGCGTTCTGGTGGCGGGATGACGACGCGGTGGCGCAGACCCCGCAGCTCGACCGGCTCCTGAACCTTGCGAATTCCTTCCCCGCCGGCATCGCCCTCGCCTGCATCCCGATGGGGATCGAGGCCTCGCTTGCGGACCGCCTCGCCGGCGAGGCGCGTGCTTTCGCGCTGGTTCATGGCCTCAGCCATGCCAACTATGCTCCCGAGGGCGAGAAAAAGGCCGAATTCGGCGCCCATAGGCCCCTGGGGATCCTGGCGGCGGAGGCGGCGGAGGGTCTCGAGCGGGCACGAGCCCGGCTCGGCGCCAAGCTGCTGCCGGTTTTCGTGCCGCCCTGGAACCGGATCGCTCCGGCACTGATCGCATCGCTGCCATCCCTGGGCTATGCCGCACTGTCCACCGTCAAGGACCGGGTCCCCAGGGCGCCGGGCCTGACAGTCGTCAACACCCATGTCGATCCCATCGACTGGCATGGGACCCGCAGCCTCTGCGACCCCGAGGGGCTCATCCGCAGTCTCGCGGATGCGGTCGAGCGTAGGCTTTCGGGGCGTGCCGATCCAGCAGAGCCAATCGGTTTCCTTACCCACCATCTCGTGCATGACGAGAGGGTCTGGACATTTTGCGAGAAGCTGTTGGTGTATCTGTCACGGAACGATGCGACTTTCGCATCAGTCAGCGAGTTATTCTGTGACGAAAACAGGATCGTCGCCGACACATAATGCGTTATTGTGGAGTGACGCGTAGCCTCCTGGAGGAGTTCATGGACCAGCCGCTCCTGTCGATCCGCGACCTGGCGGTCGATTTCGAGACCGAGACCGGGACCTTCCGGGCCGTCGATGGGCTGTCCTTCGACATCCCGAAGGGCAGGACGGTGGCGCTGGTCGGGGAATCCGGCTCCGGCAAATCCGTCACGGCGCAGGCAATCCTCCAGATTCTCCCGAAGAAGGCTCACATTGCCGGAGGCACGATCGCTTTCAACGATCCAGCGCGGCACGACAGCATCGAGATCGCCGGACTGGATCCCGCCGGCGCCGCCATGCGCGAGCTGCGCGGCGGGCGCATCTCCATGATCTTTCAGGAGCCGATGACGTCCCTGTCGCCGCTGCACACCATCGGGGACCAGATTTCCGAGGCCTGTCTCATCCATGCGAAGGTATCCCAGGCGGAGGCACTGGAGCGCACGAAGGAGGTGCTGGCCCGTGTCGGCTTCCCCGATCCGAGGCGCGCGCTGACGACCTACCCCTTTGAATTGTCCGGCGGTCTGCGGCAGCGCGCGATGATTGCGATGGCGCTGATCACGAATCCGGCGCTGCTCATCGCGGACGAGCCGACGACGGCCCTCGACGTGACGACGCAGGCACAGATCCTGGACCTGATCAACGAGCTCCAGGCGGAGACCGGCATGTCGGTCCTGCTCATCACGCACGATCTCGGCGTCGTGGCCAATGTCGCCGACGAGGTCGTCGTCATGTATCGCGGCCGCGTCATGGAGTCCGGTCCGCGAGACGCGATCTTCCGCCACGCGGAGCATCCCTACCTGAAGGCCCTGATGCGCGCTGTTCCCCGTTTCGCGATGGCCGAGAATGAGAGGCTTACGCCGATCCGCGAGGTGAAGAGCGAGACGCTCGCAACCGCTCATCGGCCGGAGCGGGCGGAGCCCAGGGGTCCGATCCTCAGCGCCGAAGATCTCATGAAATCCTTCGTGCTGCGATCCGGCTGGCTCTCGGGCAAGACCCGTACCATCCACGCGGTCAACGGCGTTTCGCTGACCCTTCCCGCCGGAAAGACCCTCGGCCTCGTCGGCGAATCCGGCTGCGGCAAGACGACGGTCTCGAAGATGATCATGCGGGCTCTCGCGCCCGATTCCGGCCGCGTTCTCTTCGACGACGGGAACGGTCCGCAGAACGTGTACGAGCTCGAGGGCGATGCACTGAAGAATTATCGCCGCAGCGTTCAGTTCATCTTCCAGGATCCGTTCTCGTCCCTGAACCCGCGCATGACGGTCTACGAGATCCTGACCGAACCCTTGCTGATCCACGACGTCGGCGATGCGGAGATGCGCTATCATCGCGCCAAGCAGCTGCTCGACATGGTCGGCCTCGACCGTCGCTCGCTCCGGCGCTATCCGCACTCCTTTTCCGGCGGCCAGAGGCAACGGCTCGGCATCGCGCGGGCATTGGCGCTGGAGCCGCGAGTGCTGATCTGCGACGAGCCCGTGTCGGCCCTCGACGTATCGGTGCAGGCGCAGGTGCTCAACCTCCTGAAGGACCTGCAATCGGCGCTCGGATTGTCCTATCTGTTCGTGTCGCACAATCTCGCGGTGGTGGACTATATCGCCGATACCATCGCCGTGATGTGCCGGGGCTACATCGTCGAGCAGGCGCCGAAGACGTCGCTGTTTCGGAACCCGGTCCATCCCTATACCCAGGCGCTGCTTGCCGCCGTTCCGGATCCCGATATCGACCGTCCGCTCGATTTCGAGAAGCTGCGCGCCGACCGCTTTTCCCACCCTGGCGAATGGCCGGAGCCGTACCGCCTTCGGGACGGCGAGCCCGGAATCATGAAGGAAATCGAGCCCGGCCACCTGGTCCGGATGGGGAGGCTCCCCGTCGAGGAGGCTGCATGATGTCGAAGAGCTTTCGCCTGAGGACCGGCCTGCTGGCGCTTCTGCTCGCTTTTCCGGCCTTGCCAGCCCTGGCCGCCGAATTTCTGGAGCAACCCTTCTTCGCGGAGAAAGTCGCCGGGAAGGAATTGCCGCCCGTTGCCGAACGCGTGCCCCAGGCGCCACTCGTCTCCGAGCAGGCGAAAGGCGCCTATGGCGGGGACATCGTCACCCTGGTCGCCCGCGCCCGGGACATCCGGTACATCTCGACCTATGCCTATTCGCGGCTCGTCGGCTACGACCGCAATCTGGAACTGCAGCCCGATCTTCTCGAAAAGTACGACGACGAAGACGACCGCATCTTCACCTTCACCATCCGCGCCGGTCACCGGTGGTCCGACGGGCATCCCTTCACCGCCGAGGATTTCCGCTATTACTGGGAAGACATCGCCAACGACAAGGACCTGTCGCCGGCAGGCGTGCCGGAATTCATGATGGTGGAGGGCAAGCCCGCCCAGTTCGAAGTCCTCGACGAGCGGACGGTCCGCTACACGTTCGACAAGCCGAATCCCCGCTTCCTTCCCAATCTCGCGGGACCGGTCGACCCTGGCATCTACCGTCCCGCCCATTACCTGAAGCAGTTCCATGCCAAATACGCGGACAAGGCGAAACTCGACGAGGCCGCGAAGGCGCAGAAGCTGAAATCATGGGCCGCCCTTCACAACCGTCTCGACGACATGAAGGAGCATACCAATCCGAACGAGCCCGTGCTCCAGGCGTGGCACGTCACCACCAAAGCGCCGGCGAACCGCTTCGTCTTCGAACGCAATCCCTATTACCACCGGGTCGACGGACAAGGACACCAGCTTCCGTACATCGACCGCATCATCATGGACGTGTCGTCCGGAAGCCTGTTTGCCGCCAAGGCCAATGCAGGAGAGGTCGACCTCCTGTTTCGCGGCATTTCCATGAGCGACATCCCTGTCCTCAAGCAGGGCGAGAAGGCCCAGAACTACACGACGCTGCTGTGGCCCTATGCCCGTGGCTCCGAACTGGCGCTCTATCCCGACCTGAACGCGAAGGATCCCGTCTGGCGCGCCCTGAACCGCGATGCCCGCTATCGCCGCGCCCTGTCGCTCGCCATCGACCGCAAGACCCTGAACAACGTGTTCCTCTTCGGCCTGGGGATCGAAGGCAACAACACGGTGATGGAGCAAAGTCCCCTCTCCTCCCCGTGGCTGCGCAAGCTGAATGCCACCTACGATCCGGCCGAAGCCTCCCGTCTCCTGGACGAGATCGGCCTGAAGAAGCGCAATGCGGCGGGCACGCGTCTCCTTCCGGACGGGCGTGAACTCGAAGTCATCGTCGAGGCGGACGGGGAAAGCACCTATATCGTCGACGCGCTCACCCTCATCGGCGAGTTTTGGCGCGAAATCGGCGTGCGGCTTTTCGTCAAGCCACAGGATCGGACGGTGCTGCGCAACCGCGCCTTCGCCGGCCTGACCAACATGGTCGCCGCGCAAGGCTTCGACAACGCCATTCCGACAGCGATCATGCCCCCGACCGAATATGTGCCCATGCGTCAGGACAATTACGCCTGGCCGCAATGGGGGCAATACGTGGAGACCAAGGGCAAGAACGGCGAGCCGGTCGATATTCCGGAGGCGCAGCGCCTTCTCGACCTGTACAGGATCTGGATGAACACGGCGAACCGCGGCGTCCAGCGGGACGCCTGGACGGAGATCCTGCGCAATCATGCCGAGAACCAGTGGTCCATCGGCACGGTGGCGGGCGCCCTGCAGCCGATCGTGGTGCGCAACGGCCTGAAGGGTCTGCCGGCCAAGGCTCTCTACAGCTGGGAGCCGACAGCACTGATCGGCATCCACCGGATGGATGAAATGTACTGGGACAAGGCTGCCCTGAAAGAGGCTCGCAGATGATCCGTTTTCTGTTGCGTCGCTTCGTCACGATGCTCGTGACGCTTCTGATCATCTCGGCCTTGGTCTTCGTCATCATCAAGCTGCCGCCCGGGGACTTCTTGTCCAACCAGATCGCCGAGCTGCGCGCCCAGGGCGAAGCGGACGCCGCCGCGAAGGCGGAGTTCCTCATCAAGCAGTACGGGCTCGACAAGCCCGTCTGGCAGCAATATCTCGTGTGGCTCGGGGTGATGCCGGGCCAGAACGGCTTCTCCGGCCTGCTGCAGGGCGACTGGGGCTGGTCGTTCGAATACGACCGCCCCGTGTTCGAGGTGGTCGGCGACGCCCTGTGGCTGACCCTCGTGGTCAACGTCACCGTCGTGATCTTCATCCACCTGATCTCGATCCCGATCGCGATCTATTCGGCGACGCGCCAATATTCGATCGGCGACTATGTCGCCACCTTCATCGGCTATCTCGGTCTCGCGACGCCAAGCTTCCTGCTGGCGCTCATCATGCTCTATTACTTCAACCGCTGGTTCGGCATCTCCATCGGCGGCCTGTTCGACGCGCGCTACGCGGGCGAGCCCTGGACATGGGGTAAAATTCAATCACTCCTCGCCCATCTGGTCGTGCCGACCCTGGTCATCGGTCTTGCCGGCACGGCGGCCATGATCCGGCGCATGCGCGCAAACCTTCTCGACGAGCTCGGCAAGCAATATTACGTGACAGCGAAGGCGAAGGGACTGGCCCCGGGCAAGGCCCTGCTGAAATATCCCTTCCGCATGTCCCTCAATCCGTTCATCGCCGATATCGGCAACCTCCTGCCGCACCTGGTCTCGGGCTCCGTGCTCGTCTCCCTCGTGCTCAGCCTGCCGACCGTCGGGCCGATCCTGCTCAGCGCCCTGAAGAGCCAGGACCAGTTCCTCGCGGGCTTCATCCTGATGTTCGTCGCAGTGCTCACCGTGCTCGGCATGCTGGTCTCCGATCTGCTTCTCGCGTGGCTCGACCCGCGGATCCGGATGGGAGGCGGCCGATGAACGAGGCGATGCCGCTCAAGCGGCACTACGTCAACAAGGACCCCTTCGACCCCGGCGCCACCGAGCCGGCGGGGATCGAGAACGAGAGCTTCTACCGCGCGTCATCCTGGCGCCTGATGTGGTGGAAATTCCGCCGCCACAAGGTCGCGGTGGCAGCGGCCTTCGTGCTCCTGGCCTTCTATCTCCTGATTCCATTCGTCGAGGTGATCGCGCCCTACAATCAGACGAAACGGAACGGCGATTTCATCTATGCGCCGCCGCAGCGGATCCACCTCATGCATGAGGGGCAATTCGTGGGGCCGTTCGTCTATCCCTACGAATTCACCTTCGACCTGGAGAGCTTCCGGCGAGTCTACACCACCGACACGACCAGGCCCGAGCCGATCCGCTTCTTCTGCCGTGGCGACTATTACGAGTTCTGGGGTCTCGTGACCTCGAACCTGCATCTGTTCTGCCCGCCCGAGAACGGCACCCTGTTCCTTCTCGGGACCGACAGGCTCGGGCGCGATCTCTTCTCGCGCATCATCTACGGCGCGCGGATCTCGCTCACCATCGGCATCGTCGGGATTGCCGTATCGTTCACGCTCGGTCTTTTCTTCGGCGGCCTCGCGGGCTATCTCGGCGGGTGGGTCGACCACGTGATCCAGAGGCTCATCGAGATTCTGCGCTCCCTGCCGGAGCTGCCCCTGTGGCTCGCTCTCTCGGCGGCGCTACCGGCCAACTGGAGCCCGATCCTCGTCTTTTTCGGCATCACCATCATCCTCGGCATGCTCGACTGGCCGGGCCTCGCCCGCGCCGTGCGCTCGAAGCTCCTCTCCCTGCGCGAAGAGGACTTCGTCAAGGCGGCGGAACTCATGGGCGCCTCGAAATCGCGCATCATCGCGCGCCACCTCATCCCCAACTTCATGAGCCATCTCATCGCCTCGGCGACCCTCGCCATTCCCTCCATGATCCTCGGCGAGACGGCCCTCTCCTTCCTGGGCCTGGGATTGCGCCCGCCCGTGACGAGCTGGGGCGTGCTGCTCAACGAAGCCCAGAACCTGGCCGCGGTGCAGCTCCACCCCTGGCTTCTCTTTCCGATCGTACCGGTGGTGATCGTCGTGCTCGCCTTCAACTTCATGGGCGACGGCCTGCGCGACGCAGCGGACCCCTATCACTAGGCCATCGCGAAGCATCGAGCCGCGCAACGCAGGAGCACCTGAAGCCCCGTTGGGACCACCGGGCTGGTCGCCCATGGTGCCGACCCGAAGGGCAACGCCAGTGACGAGCGGGTCCGATTCCGCAGACGATGTGCTGTCCTACAGGGGAAGGGTCAACCGCGCCGCGCCGCCTCGATCGCGGCGACGTCGATCTTCGTCATGTGCATCATCGCATCGAACGCGCGTTTGGCCTGGTCGCCACCTGCCGCCAGCGCCTCCATCAGGACGCGCGGCGTGATTTGCCAGGACACTCCCCATCTGTCCTTGCACCAGCCGCAGGCGCTTTCCTGGCCGCCATTGCCGACGATGGCATTCCAGTAGCGGTCGGTCTCGGCCTGATCGTCGGTGGCGATCTGGAACGAGAAGGCTTCATTATGCTTGAACGCGGAGCCTCCGTTGAGGCCGAGACAGGGAACGCCCGCAACGGTGAATTCGACGGTCAACACGTCGCCCGCTTTGCCAGCCGGGTAGTCGCTGGGCGCACGATGCACCGCCGTCACCACGCTGTCAGGAAAGGTCTCGGAATAGAAGCGGGCGGCAGCCTCGGCGTCCTTGTCGTACCAGAGGCAGATCGTGTTCTTTGCCATTGCGTGCTCCTTGTGCGTTGAAGCCATTTCTGGGCTTTTCCCCGCCGCGCCTCCGAAATGGGGAGCGGTCGTCCGCCCCGGCATCGCCATGGGCAGGCAATTTAGAGCGTCGGGATCCGGTGCTCGTCAACCGGGGATGCTGAATTCGTCAAGGGTATGTCCCCAAACCCTCGAGTTCCCGACGGCCGCGCCCTGCACGCGCCCACAGGCTCCAAGCGGCGGAAGTGCATGTCAGACTGCGACGAAATCGTTCCGCAACGATGAACACGGGTCATGAAGGTCGACGGATGATGGCTTCTGCCGCAGGGCACTTCGTCCCACGCCAGAGAAGGGGCTCCGGTTCCCTGTCGAAACATGCGGCGCAGCAGGGAGAGCAGCTTCCCGCAGGTGGAGATGGCGTCGGGAAGCCGCACTCAAGGGACCGTCCTGTTGACGATTTGTTAATCCTACTGCGTCAAAACTCGCGGCGAATTGTCCTCAGCGAGATTGCCGCCCATGCGTGTTCCTTTCGAGAAGGTGCTCTGGCAAGTGGTGCGCGCCAACAGCCGGACGGCGGACGCGGAACGGCCGCGCAACCTGCGCATGGAGGATATCCTCCGCAGGCGGGACGCTTTCGCGGGCCGCGTCGCTCTCGGGCTCGTCTGCACCCTCGCCATATCCTCGATGGCTTTCGCGGGCTATGCGCTCCAGGGCGGCGTGGGGAGATCGGACTTTCCCATGGCCGTGCCGTCGCTCCCCGGCGCGGAGCCGAGCAGCGAGGGACGCATCGCGTTCCGGTTCAAGGATCAGGACCCGGTCACGACCGGCTCGGTTGGCAGCACCTCTGCCGCTGCGGACGATCAGGCCCAGGGCGAGATGGACGCCGACGCATCGGACAAGAATGCGGGTCGGGGCTATGTTCTGCGGAAGATCCTGAGGCGAAGCGCATTGGTGGAAGGCCCGGGCGGGATGCGCGAGGTCACGCCGGGCAGCTTTCTTCCGGGCGCGGGCCGGGTCGTGTCCATTTTCAGGTCCAGAACCGGTTGGGTGGTCGTGACCTCGGAGACGATCATTCGGGAAGGTGCTGTACTGGGCCTCGGAGCCACCGCCAACGCCCCACGCAGGTCGAGCTGACGCGCACGGCACCGGACCGAAACGCCCTCGATCGTCTGCTGCCGCCATCGCCGCATCGCGGTCCCTTACCCATTCGCGGACTGCCTTCCGCAGGGAACATGAAGCACTTTCGACAGTCTTCCTCTGCCGCATTCTCTGACGGTGGCCCGGCTCCCGCTTCACAGGACAATGCTCTGGTCGCGTGACCTCGATAGCGCGTCCGACACTGTCCGCGCTGGCGCTTCGTCCTTCCTTCGGCGAACGTGCAGCAGGGACCGGCACATCCCGTGGCGAAGCCCTCATGTTGTTTAACAGCCACGGGTTTTTGCAAAGGACGCGACCTCCCGCCGAAATTGATTCAGATCAAGTCCGACTCACGGCGCGACGTGCATGACCGTCTGGCACGTACCCCGCGCGGAACCGGATTCGGGACCGCGCAGAACTGGAGTCTTTAAGCGTCATGCCTCGTTCCAATTGCGTCGCGGTCCTCGCCGCGGCCATGCTCTCCGCCATGCCCTTCGTCGCCAAGGCGGGCGATCTTCCGACCCGCAGCGCGGCTCCCGCGCCGGTTGCTCCGCCTGTCGTCGAGACCTGGAGTCCCTGGATGATCCGCGGGCGCGCGCTCGTCGTGAATCCGCAGGAGGATGCCAGTCTCAAACTCGGTGGCGTGCGCGTGCCCGGCGGCGATGTCGACATCTCGACCTCCGTGGTCCCGGAACTGGACATCACCTATTTCTTCACGCCCAATCTGGCTGCCGAGCTCGTCCTCGGCGTCACGCCCCACCGTGTGAAGGGCGCGGGCACCCTGGCCGGCACGCGGATCGGCGATGCATGGCTGCTGCCGCCGACCCTGATGCTGCAGTATCACTTCACGGGGCTGGGCAACGTGAAGCCCTATCTGGGCGCGGGCGTCAACTACACCGTGTTCTTCAACGAGAAAGCGAAGGGCGGCTTTAACAGCTTCGACCTGGACAACACCTTCGGCCTCGCCCTGCAGGCCGGCGTCGACATCATGATCGACAGGCATTGGGGCATCAACCTCGACGTGAAGAAGCTGTTCCTCGAGCCGAAGGTCAACGTAAACAGCGGCCTCGTCACGGGCAAGGTGAGGATCGATCCGTGGCTGATCGGCACGGGCGTCACCTATCGCTTCTGAATGCGGGTGTGGCAGCAACACGGAAGGGGGCCATCCGGCCCCCTTTTCTTTGCGCCGGTCAAGGGAAATCAGCTCTTTGCGGACGCCTCGCGAGGCCCGTCCGACGTCACAGGCTGATCCGCACCGGCCTCCTCGCCCCGGAACGCCGTCGACCGAGCGGAAGCGATCAGCTGGTCGAGCAATCCGGGAAAAAGCGTTTCGATGTCGTCGCGACGCAGAGACATATAGCGCGATGTCCCCTCGTTTCGGACGTTCACGAGGCCCGCTTCCCGCATCTTCGCGAAATGATAGCTGAGGTTGGACTTTGTGCCGATGTCGCCGAAGCTGCCGCACCGGACCTCCCCGTCTGAATCCGCGATGCGGACCAGGATGGTCAGACGGGTCGGATCGCTCAGGGCGGACAGGATCGCAGACAGGTCGAGGGAATCCGCCGGAGGATGGAAAGGATCGCGCATGACTCTCATTTAAGCGAGGCTTGCGGAAATCTCAATGTTCAACGATCTTTGAATAAGCCTTGCCAAGACCCGGCGGATGGTTCATTTGTTCAATGATTGTTGAACAAATGGGATTCGTCATGTTCTCTCAATTGATCTGGCTGGCGCTCGGCGCCTTCACGGTGGGAACGGAAGGCTTCGTCATCGCGGGCCTGCTGCCCGAGATTTCCGCGGAAGCGGGGATCTCGATCGCCCAGGCAGGCACGCTCGTGACGGCCTTCTCCCTCGCCTATGCCCTCGGCACCCCGGTCCTCGCCACGCTGCTCGGCGGAGTCGACCGGCGGCATGTCCTCGCCGGAACGATGGCGCTCTTCGCCGCCGGCAACCTGATGGCCGCCCTCGCCTCGGGCTTTGCTGCCCTCCTCCTCGCCCGGATTCTCATGGCCGCCGCTGCCGGGCTCTACGCGGCCACGGCGCAGGCGACAGCTATTGCCCTGTCGCCTCCCGATCGCCGGGCGCGCGCCATTTCCGTGGTCGTCGGCGGAACCACGGTCGCAGTCGCCCTCGGGGCACCGATCGGCGCCCTGCTGGCGACCGTGACGGGATGGCGCGGCACCTTCGCCGCCATCGCCGTCCTCAGCGCCTGCGCCGCTCTCGCCCTTCTGGTCAAGATTCCGGGTAACCTCCGCGGATCGCGCATTCCCCTGGGACAGCGCGCAGCCGTCGCCCTGCGTCCGGGCATGCTGCCGCTTCTTGGGACGACCTTCCTTTGCCTGACGGGCGGCTTCACGGTCTTCACTTATATCGCGCCGCTTGCTGTCGAGGGTGCCGGCCTGTCGATGGCGACGATTCCCGTGCTGCTGCTCGCCTTCGGAATCGGTTCGGCGCTCGGCAACATTCTCGGCGGGCAGGCGGCCGACCGTTTCGGCGCGCGCCCGACGCTGATCTTTTCGACGCTGTCCGTCAGTGTGGTGCTGGTCCTGATGTCGGTCGTCGTCAAGACCCTGTCCCCGCCCCTTGCCGGGCCGGTGCTGCTGGCCCTTACCGTCCCGTGGGGGATCTTTGCCTGGATGGTGCCTCCGACCCAGGCCAGTCGCATCGTCGCCCTCGATCCGGAGAGCGCCTCCGTCTCGCTCTCCCTCAACGCCTCCGCTCTCTATCTCGGCGTCGCCTTCGGCTCGCTGGTCGGAGGCCAGACCATGGCGCTCGGACGCATGGCCGATCTCGGCTTCGTAGCGACGATCTTCCCGCTCCTCGCCCTCGCCATCGTGCTGGCGGTCCGAGAGAAATCGGCCCTGATGCAGCGAAATCCGCAGCCCCGTGGCTGCACGCGCACATGGCCAGCCCTTTCCCGGGAATAGGCTGGCTCATTACCTCCCAGGTTATGTCCTTCGCATCGATCCGACGGCATTCTCCGCGCATCACGGACCGAAGCGAAGGACTTGACCATGAAACACGAAACGCCAATCGACATCACCGGAGCCCCGGCACAGACCTCTCCCAGCGGACCGCTCGCCTTTATCGTTAGCTTCCGGCTCAAGCCCGGATGCGGCGAGGAATTCCTGGCCCTCCTGACGCCCGTTCTTGACGCCATGCGGCACGAGCCGACCTTCATCAATGCGGTGCTGCATCAGGACCCGGAGGATCCGAGACGGTTCATGCTCTATGAAACCTGGGCCGATCTCGACGACGTGACCAATGTGCAGATCGGACGCGAGTATCGGAAGGCCTTCTGGGACCGCCTGCCCGACCTGCTGGCGGAGCCGCGCCAGGTCCAGACCTGGCGGCCGATGCGCTCGGATTTCGCATTCTTCTCACGGTGGTGACAATTCCACACCGATTCCAACAAAAGAAAAGGCGCCCGGAGGGCGCCTTTCAGGGTTTTGCAACCGCAGTCGATCAGCGGCGGGGACCCTTTTCGAGCCATGCCACCTGCGCGCCGTCACGACGCCCGTCATTGCGCGCGCGGTTCGGCTGGCCTTGGGAGGGACGCTGAGGCTGCCGCTGGCCCTGAGCGTTCTGGGCCGCCGGGCGCTGGCCGTTCGGCTGACCGGCGGCAGGCTTCTGTCCGCCGCGACCACGGCGGCGCTTGGGACCCCGCTCGGCGTTCGGATCCGCATCCCGAGCCTGACCGTGGCCCTGGTGGCCACGGGCGTGGGGAGCCGGACGGCCACGCTGCTGCTGCGGCCTGCGCTGCGGCTCCGGAGCCTCGTCGGCGATAGGCCCGGCCGAAAACCCTTCCGGCAGCGCCGCGACCGGCACCTGCATGCGGGTCAGCTTCTCGATATCCTTCAGGTAGGCGCGCTCCTCACCGTTACAGAACGAGATCGCGAGCCCGTCCGCGCCCGCCCGGGCCGTGCGGCCGATGCGGTGAACATAGGATTCCGGCACGTTCGGAAGGTCGTAATTGATTACGTGGCTCACGCCGTCGACGTCGATGCCGCGGGCGGCGATGTCGGTTGCGACGAGTACCCGGCACGTGCCGTTGCGGAAAGCGGCAAGAGCGCGCTCACGCTGCGGCTGGGACTTGTTGCCGTGGATCGCAGCGGCGACGATGCCCGCCTTGTCCAGGGACCGGACGACCTTGTCGGCGCCATGCTTTGTGCGCGTGAAGACGAGGACGCGATCGATGGCCTTGTCCTGCAGGACAATCTCGAGCAGCGCCTGCTTGCGGCCTGTGGCCACGAACATGACGCTCTGCTCGACCCGCTCGGCGGTGGTCGCGACCGGGGTCACGGCGACCTTGGCGGGATTGCGCAGGAACGCGTCCGCCAGGGTCGAGATCGTCTTCGGCATGGTGGCCGAGAAGAACAGGCTCTGACGCTCTTTCGGCAGCAGGGTGACGATGCGCTTCAAGGCATGGATGAAGCCGAGATCGAGCATCTGGTCGGCTTCGTCGAGAACGAGGATTTCCACATCGCGCAGGCTCAGGGACCTGCGGTCGACGAGATCGAGCAGGCGGCCCGGCGTGGCCACGAGGATGTCGACGCCCGTCGACAGCTCACGCTCCTGCTTGCCGATGGTCACGCCACCGAACACCACCGCGGTGGTGAGCTTCAGGTTGCGGCCATAGGTGCGGAAGCTGTCGGCGATCTGGCCGGCGAGCTCGCGGGTCGGGCTCAGCACCAGGACCCGGCAGCTCTTGCGGATGCGGGCACGGGGCGTCTCGTTGAGGCGGTTGAGGATCGGCAGGGCGAAGGCCGCCGTCTTGCCGGTTCCCGTCTGCGCGATGCCGCAAACGTCGCGGCCTTCCATCGCATAGGGAATCGTCTGCGCCTGGATCGGGGTCGGTTTCTCGTAGCCTTCGGCCGTCAGCGCGTTCAGGATCGGCTGTGCCAATCCGAAATCGGTAAAAAGAGTCAAGGATTCGGTCTTTCGAACAGATGCGGGGAGCCGCAAGGCAAGGTCTGCCGTTGGGAATGGGCGCTGCTTGGGCTCGGGGCGACAACCCGCGTGATGGGGCTATCGTACGGTCAAGCGATTGAAGAAGGGGGCCGGGGTCTCCACTTTGGGATATCCGTCACGCAGCCCCGCTCAAGCGGCTCCGGGAGGAGCGCTGACGCCGTCCCTGTGCATATGAGGCTTCGAGGCCTGTTCGTCAACCGCAACGGCTGACATAAAGCCCATAGCCGACCAACAAACGCGCGGTCCCGCCGGTGGGGCCGCGTGCTGGAACGGCAAGGCCACCCTCGATGTCCTCCCCCGTCCGCATGCCCTGGGGCTTCGTTTCCGCCCTGTCCCTGACCCAGCTCGTTTCCTACGGGTCGATCTTCTATGCCTTCGCCCTGTTCATCGAACCCATGGGCCAGGAGCTCGGCTGGTCGAAATCGGCCCTGACCGGGGCCTATTCCATGGCCCTGGGCTCCTCCGCCCTCTCGGCCGTGACGGTCGGCCGGCTCATCGATCTCGGCTATGGCCGCGCCGTCATGACCGGCGGCTCGGTCCTTGCCGCTCTCCTGCTCGCGCTCTGGTCGCGAATCGAGAGCTATCCCCTCTTCGTCCTGATCTGGATCGGGCTGGGCACCTGCATGAGCGCGGTCCTCTACGAGCCCGGCTTCGCGATCCTTGCCCGGCGGCTCGGCCCTCTCGCCCGACGCGGCATCACCGTGATGACCCTGGTCGGGGGCTTCGCCAGCACGGTCTTCATTCCCCTCACCCATCTGCTGATCGATTCCCTGGGCTGGCGCAGCGCCCTTCTTGTGCTGGCGGCCTTTAATCTCGGCGTCTGCGGCGTGATCCACGCCCTTGCCATTCCACCCGCCGCGGGCCGCAAACAGGCCCATGCGCCCGCCAACAGACCTCCGCCCGCCGACCTCAGGCATCTCCTGCGCAACGCCTCCTTCTGGTGCTTCGTGGCGACCTCGATCGCCCAGGGCATGATTTCGACAGGCGTTCCACTCCACCTGATCCCTTTGCTGATCGAGCGCGGGTTTACCCTGGACGCGGCGGTCGCTGCCTTTTCCGTGATCGGGCCGGCGCAGGTGGTCGCGCGCCTCGCCATGGCCTTCGGCGAGAGATCGGTCAGCATCTGGGCCCTTGGGGTCCTGACCATGGTCTTCAGCGTGCTGGCCTTTGCCCTCCTGCCTTTCATCCCGCCCGGATCCTGGCTGATCGCCGTCTTCGCCGGGCTCTACGGCGCCTCCAACGGCATGATGACCATCGTCCGGGCGCTTCTGCCGCCGGAGCTGTTCGGGCGCGAGAACTACGGGGCGATCCAGGGCATGATCGCCACGCCCGTGCGGATCGCCATGGCCACGACGCCCTTCGCGTTCGGTGCCTTATGGGTCTGGTGGGGCGGGTACGGCGCGGTGCTCGTGGCCTGCCTCGCCATGGCCCTCTGCGCTCTGGCAGCTTTTGTGCTAAACCTCGCCCTCGCCCGCCGGGCGTGAACATAGTTCAGTTTTTGCTTGCCTTAGACGGCTAAAGGAAACATGTGCAGAGGGCCGGGAGGGCCCCGGCTCGAAGGAAAGACCCGTTTCGTGACGACAGTGACAGATCTTCTGATTGTAGGCGGCGGCATCAATGGCGCGGGCATCGCCCGCGATGCGAGGGGCCGGGGTCTCTCCGTGGTCCTCTGCGAGCAGGGCGATCTCGCCGGCTATACGTCTTCAGCCAGCACCAAGCTGATCCATGGCGGCCTGCGCTACCTCGAATATTATGAATTCCGCCTCGTACGTGAGGCGTTGTTCGAGCGTGAGCGCCTCCTGGAAGCAGCCCCTCACATCATCTGGCCGCTGCGCTTCATCCTGCCTCACGAAAAGGGGATCCGCCCGGCCTGGTTCGTCCGCCTCGGACTTTTCCTTTACGATCACCTTGCGCCGCGCAAGCGCCTTCCGGGAACCGAGACGATCCACCTGACGCGTCATCCGGCCGGCAAGGCCCTGAAGCCCGGCTTCGATACCGCCTTCGTGTATTCCGACTGCTGGGTCGAGGACAGCCGCATGGTGGCGCTGAACGCGCTCGATGCCGCCGAGCGCGGGGCGGATATCCGCGTCCGCACCAAGCTCGTCTCCGCCCACCGCGATGGTGAGACCTGGGTGGCGAACCTGCAGGACGTCGAGACCGGCGCGACGACGGAGGTTCGTGCGCGGGTCATCGTCAATGCCGGCGGGCCCTTCGTCGCCGACGTGCTCAACGCCCGGCTCGGCCTCAACACCCAGAAGAACGTGCGCCTCGTCAAGGGCAGCCATATCGTCGTCCCGAGACTGTTCGAGACCGAGCAGGCCTTCATCCTGCAGAACACGGACAAGCGCATCGTGTTCGCGATCCCCTATCAGGACAAGTTCACCCTCGTCGGCACCACCGACATTCCCGTCGAGTCGATCCCCGACAGGAAGGTGACGATCAGCGACGACGAGATCCAGTATCTCTGCAACGTGGTGAACCATCACTTCCAGCGCGAGGTGACGCCGGCAGACGTGGTCTGGACCTATTCCGGGGTGCGCCCACTCTTCGATGACGGCTCGATCAACGCCTCCGCCGTGACACGCGACTATGTGTTCGATCTCGACAGGCCCGAAGGACAGGCACCGGTCCTGTCCATCTTCGGCGGCAAGATCACGACGTTCCGTAAGCTCGCCGAGCACGCGCTCGACGAACTGAAGCCGTACTTCCCGGCGATGAAGCCCGCCTGGACGGAGACCGCCAAACTCCCGGGCGGCGACATGCCGGATGCGGACTTCGACCGTTTCCTCGCGGACGTGAAGAAGCGCTGGCCGTTCCTGCACGAGGCCCTCGCCTATCGCCTATCGCGGGCCTACGGCACGAGGATCGAGGAACTTCTCGGCACCGCCAAGACGATGACGGATCTGGGCGAGGATTTCGGCGCCGGGCTGACGGCGGCCGAAGTGGATTATCTCGTGCGCCGGGAATGGGCACGCAGCGCCGAGGACATCCTCTGGCGGCGCTCCAAGCTCGGTCTCCACGTTCCGGCCGGCACCCCGGCGAAGATCGACCGCTATCTCGACAGGCGCAACGCGACCTCCGTCGCGGCCCAATAAATCGTACGCTCGGAATTCCTGGGGAGACATCATGGCTCACTATGTCGGCGCCATCGATCAGGGCACGACCAGCACCCGCTTCATCGTCTTCGACCGGAGCGGCGGCATCGTCTCGATCGCGCAGAAGGAGCACGCGCAGATCTACCCCCGGCCGGGGCATGTCGAACACGATCCCCTGGAGATCTGGCACAACACGCTCGCCGTGGTCGAAGAGGCCCTGGCAAGGAAGGGCCTGACATCCTCGGACCTCGACGCGATCGGCATCACCAACCAGCGCGAGACGACGCTGATCTGGGACAAGGCCACCGGCAAGCCGCTCTACCCCGCCCTTGTCTGGCAGGACACGCGCGTCGATCCGCTCGTACAGGAATATGCCAAGGACGGTGGGCCCGACCGCCTGCGGGACAAGACCGGCCTGCCGCTGACAAGCTATTTCTCCGGCCTGAAGCTGCGCTGGCTGCTCGACAACGTACCCGGCGCCCGGGACAAGGCGGCCTCGGGCGACGTTCTGTTCGGCACCATCGATACCTGGCTCGTCTGGAACCTGACGGGTGGGCGCTGCCACATCACCGACGTGACCAACGCCAGCCGCACCCAGCTCATGGACCTGCGCAAGCTCGCCTGGGACGACGAAATCCTCGCTCTGTTCGAGATCCCGCGCGCCTGTCTGCCGACCATCGTCTCGTCGAGCGAGGTCTACGGCGAGGCCGTGGGACCCTTGAAGGGCGTGCCGATCGCCGGCATCCTTGGCGACCAGCAGGCCGCACTCGTCGGCCAGGCCTGCTTCCAGCCGGGCGAAGCCAAGAACACCTACGGCACCGGCTGCTTCATGCTGATGAATACCGGCGAGCACCCCTACCCCTCCACCTGCGGCCTGCTGACGACCGTGGGCTATCGCTTCGGACAGAAGAAGACCGTCTATGCCCTCGAGGGCTCGATCGCGATTGCCGGGGCCCTGGTGCAGTGGCTGAGAGACAATCTCGGCCTCATCGAGTCGAGCACCGACATCGAGCCGCTGGCCCGTGGCGTTGCGGACAATGGCGGCGTCACCATCGTGCCCGCCTTTTCCGGGCTCTACGCCCCCCATTGGAATGCGGGCGCCCGGGGCCTGATCGGCGGCTTGACGCGCTTTGCCACCAAGGGGCATATCGCCCGCGCGGCGCTCGAGGCGACCGCATTCCAGACCCGCGAGGTGCTCGACGCCATGACCAAGGATACCGGCATTGCAGCGACGGAACTTCGCACCGACGGCGGCATGGTCGTCAACGAGCTCCTGATGCAGTTCCAGGCCGACATCCTCGACGTGCCGGTGGTGCGTCCGAGAATCGTCGAGACCACGGCTCTCGGTTCCGCCTATGCCGCCGGCCTCGCCACCGGCTTCTGGGCAGGCACGGACGATCTGGTCAGCAACTGGGCCGTGGATCGACGCTGGACGCCGTCGATGTCTGCCGAGGAGCGCGACCGGCTCTATCGTACATGGACAAAGGCCGTCGAGCGCTCGCTGAATTGGAATTGACGTTGCACCCCCATCGGCCGGTACGGCACATGGGTCAGGAAACAAAGAGATGTCACGAAGCGTCTTGACCGTCGTCGGAGCGAGGCCCCAGTTCATCAAGGCCTCGCCCGTGAGCCACGCATTGCGGGCCCATGGCGGCTTCCGCGAAATCCTCGTCCACACGGGGCAGCATTTCGACGCGGCCATGTCCGACATCTTCTTCGAGGAACTCGATATTCCGAAACCGGCCTACAACCTCGAGGTCAACAGTCTTGGCCACGGCGCGATGACGGGACGGATGCTGGAAAAGCTCGAAGAGGTCATGGTTGCCGAGAAGCCCGACTGGGTGCTGATCTATGGCGACACCAATTCGACGGTGGCCGGCGCCCTCGCCGCATCGAAGCTTCACATCCCGGTCGCGCATGTGGAAGCGGGGTTGCGCTCTTTCAATCGGCGAATGCCGGAAGAGATCAACCGCGTCGTGGCGGATCACCTGAGCGCCCTGCTGTTCTGCCCGACGCAGACGGCCGTCGACAATCTCAAGGCGGAAGGCGTCACGAAAGGCGTTCATCACGTCGGCGACGTCATGTACGACGTGACGCTCGCAGCGGTCGAACGTGCCAAGGGGCGCTCGCGCATCCTGGAGACGCAGGGCCTGACGCCGAAAGCGTACGCGGTCGCGACCATCCACCGGGCCGAGAATACGGACGATCCCGCGCGCTTCGCCAGGGTGATGCAATGGCTCTCCGACCGCGGACGCGAGATACCGATCGTCATGCCGGTGCACCCGCGCACCCGCAAGCTGATGGAGAAAAGCGGCCTCGTTCCCGAGGGTGTGCGTCTCATCGACCCGCTCGGCTATCTCGACATGGCCTGGCTGACGCACAACTGCGCAGCCGTCTTCACCGATTCCGGCGGCCTGCAGAAGGAAGCCTATTTCCACCGCGTGCCGTGCGTGACCCTGCGCGACGAGACGGAATGGGTGGAGACGGTGGAGGCTGGGTGGAACCGGTTGTGGACCAGCGATGGCTACAAGCCGCGCGGGGAGATTACGGATTATGGCGCAGGGAAGAGCAGCGAGGAGATCGCCACTGGCCTGGCGAACAGCTGAGCGCTAGGTTCGGCTTCTCTACAAGGTGCCGAAAGTCAGCTCTCCGCCTTCTTGAGAACCCTCCAGCGATGAAGGTATCCTGTCCATGGCGCGATGGGACCCAATTGATCTACCTGCCAGCGCTTTCCCAATAGAGTAAACATTGGCCGCCCTTTGGCGGCATTGCTGTTTTCCGCCGCATGCCCGGCGTGACCCTGTGCGACGAGACGGAATGGGTGGAACCGGTTGCGGACAAGCGATGGCTACAGGCCAAGCGGGGAAATTACGGATCAGGGTGCATGGGAAGAGCAGCGAGAGAATTCCCTTGCAGGTCTCGTGCTGAGGAAGCCCTACTCGGGTAGCGCTTCACGGATTTGTGCGGCGAATTTCGCCAGGGTCTCTGGCTTTGCCATTTCGCCCGTGTGGGGTTTCAGAGCAATGCCATCGAAGCGCGGAATGACATGAAAGTGTAGGTGGAATACTACTTGCCCACCAGCAGTCTCATTGAACTGCTGAACGGTTACGCCATTGGCATTCAGCGCCTGCTTAGTCGCCCGCGCAACTACCTGCACGGCTCTGATGAGCTCCGCCAGGTCATCTGGATCGGCATCGAGAAGATTGCGTGCCTTGGCCTTCGGCACCACAAGAACATGGCCGTCGCCGCGGGGCATGATGTCCATGAAGGCCAGTACGTGCTCCGTCTCATAGACCTTGTGGCAAGGAAGAGTGCCTTCAATGATCTTTGCGAAGATATTCCCTTCGTCATATTCCAGCATTTATCGGCCACTCCTCGGTTCTTCGGTTCCCATCCTGCTTTCTAATCGAGGCGTCACGGGAACAGCAATAGCTTGAGGCTCGTCCACCTCAAACGCATTATATAACGATATTGCATTCCATTAGAGGCTCCTGTATCAGACGTTACGTTATTCCGTTCGGACAGATCCAGGTTCTCACTATGGCATTCTTCTCACCTTCCGTTATTCGCAGCATTAAATCTAACCCCGAGCGCTTTGACGAAGTCTATGCAGCTACGAGAAGCAGTTTCAAACATTATCTTGGTAGCAAGTTCGGCTCTCTTCCGGAGGATTACATAAAGCTGATTTTCAGTGCACAATTCGCCTACGAAAGCGCGCCGTATGGTCCGTCGTCCTCCCGTTCACTCCAGGGCCTTCTCCATGAGAAAGAACTGATGTGTTCAAGTTATTGCGACCTTACTTGGCTTCTCTATGAAAAGCTGGCGCCATCATCCAAATCGAGCGTAGTCCATATCGGTTGGAACTCGAGCCCGGTCGGCGGTCATGCGGAGATGCTGATCTCTCTGCCGGGATACAAGACTCTCATGGTGGATCCCACAGTCCTCGGACTGGTTCTAAATGACGGAATCAATCACCTGACCAGCGGATTGGGTATTCCCGAAGAGGACCAGCTGTACCTGGGCTGGAGGACGAATGCGCTTACGCCCAGTGGCTCGAAGGTCGAGGAGTTTGCTACTAGCGTTCAACACGCATACAGCCACGGAGACTTCCGCGCCGGCCATCTCTTCTACTGGTATGAATACTCGAACCGGGATCAGGTGTACGGCGGGACCAGCGCGAAACTTCCCACGCCTCAAGCGGAGGTCGCAACCTTCGGCGTAACGAACAACAAATCCATTATTCCATTTCACGACAACTTCAATCAGCGAAAATACAGCAACGGAAATGACAAGATTGTCGCGACTGCTGCAAGCGATAAGATTCAAGGCTTTGACGGCAATGACATCATTTTCGGCGGAACATCGCGTGACGAGGACGGATTTAAAGACTTCACAATCGAGAAGGCGAGATCCGGAGCGTTCGTTTCCTCAGGGGATCTCGCCGCGGTCGTAGCCAATCCAAACGCGATTCTCTCGATCTATGTTAAGTACAAGGCACAGTTCAAAGCATTCCTCGGCAGTGCGTTCAGCAAGCTTCCCGAAACCTATATCCGCCTTGCCTTTGCATCCACGCTCGCCCACGACCTGAAAACCTCGGGAACGAACGCGGCTTATACGCTTGGCGAAGCGCTTGCGACGGACGGCTTGGATGCACCGAGCCTGACCGGCCTGGCATGGGACCTTTTCAAGCTCATGATACCGGGCCAGAACTACGGCGTAGGCTACAAGGGTCCCGATGTTTCGATGGTCGGGTGGTATGGTGAGGCGACCGGCTTGGACGTTCAGCTGATCATCAGCCAGCCGGGCAAGAAATCGCTGGTCGTCGATCCGACAATGGGCCATGTGGCGCTCGTCACCGACTTCAATTCCTTCGCAGCAGGCGAAACGGTCGGCAGCGCAGCCATCAGATCCTCCTATTGGCGTGGCGATCAGGATGCTCAGCGGACCAAAGTTCTCACGGCTCTTGAGGAAGGCAGCTTCCGAACAGGCAATATGCTGTTCTGGTTCGAGACTCCGGACGACATCGGGCGCTATTTCAAGGAGATTCCCCACTGGGCGACTCCGCAGGGCGAAGCATACCTCTTCGGCAAGCAGGTTTCGTCAGCCATCGGCAAGGTTCAGGCGTACGACCAGATCGACGGCGGCGCCGGGGCCGATCTGCTGGCCGGCGACGGCTTCACGAACAAGCCCGTCAGCTGGAGCACACCGAAAGGCGGAGCCTGGGCCTTCAAAGCAGGTGACTTCGACGGCGACGGGCGTGAAGACCTGATCCGCACGCAAACCGGCAAGCCCGCCGAGGTCTTCCATTCCACGGGTTCCAAATTCGTCGGCCAGGGAAACTGGACATTGAGCGGCCCCAGGGACAGGGCCTGGTATGTCGGCGACTTCAATGGCGACGGAAAGGACGACGTGCTACGCTACCTGCCCTCCAAGGGAGGCTATTACGGCGCGGAGGTTGCGCTCTCGGACGGCACGAAATTCGGGGCGCCCACAGTGTGGAGCACCGACGGGCTCGCCCACCACAATCAATGGTATGTCGGCGACTTCAACGGCGACGGAAAAGACGACCTGCTCCGGGCCAATCAGGACACCGGCCCCGAGGTCCTGCTGTCTGACGGCGCCAGATTCGGCACGCCGACCATCTGGACGGGCTCGAAAAGTGCGGCGCCCTGGTATGTCGGCGATTTCAATGGAGATGGAAAGACCGACATCGCCCGCTACAGCCAGAGCACGCATAAAACAGAAGTCTTCCTGTCGAACGGGTCAAGCTTCGTCTTCGCCCGGGCATGGAGCACCCACGCTCCTGGGAAATCGGGATGGCTTGTGGCCGATGTCAACGGGGACGGACGGGACGATCTGGTGGGTAATTCCAACGACATCCAGGGAGTGTCGACTGTTCTGCTCTCGAGCGGAAACCACTTCTCACTGACGAAATCCTTCGCTCCTTTCGATCTCTCAAGCCTGATCACGCCGGGCGACTACAACGGCGACGGCCGAGACGATTTTGTCGTGACCAACAAGCAGACGAAAGCATCCGAGATCTATCTCGGCATAGGAACACGCAACAAGGACAAAGACTACTTCATCATGGAGGCTGGCCACGCCAACGGCGATACCATTCTGGACTTCGCCGGGTCCGGTGCAAGTGGCGACGTTCTCGTCCTCAAAGGCTACGGCGAGAAGAACAACATCTCGATCTCCCACAGCGGCGACACATGGACGGTAGAGAATGCCTCGATGAAGATTTCGGATACGTTCCGTGTCCTCGGTGTCTACGGGTTCGGATCGGACGACATTCTGTTTGCCTAAGGGGCCGGATTCAACAGACGCGCGCCCTCCCGGGTTCTGTTCGATGATCCCTCATGCGCCGACAAGCTCGACTTTCCGGGAGCCGCTCCGAGCTCCCGGATCGCCTTCTCGAGACGTCAGGCGGCCAATCCGAACGTCTTGCCCCAGATCCCAAGATTGACGATGCGCCAGATCGTGAAGTCAACGGGACGCGTGCCGTCAAGCATTTCACGTGCCAGACGGCGTGTTTCAGCAGCGTCGAAGAGCGGACCGAAACGGGACAATGTCTCCTCGACACCTGCGAGCATGGCTTCGCGGAGAGGTCCGCGGTACCAGTTCTGCTCGGGAGCGGCAAAGCCGATCTTGTCGCGTCGCTTGGCGATCTGTGGTGGCAGAACGTCTCCAAGAGCCCTGCGCATGACGCGTTTGGTTTCCCCGCCTTTGATCTTATGCTGATCACCGATACCGATGCAGAACTCGACGAGGCGATGATCGAGGAACGGCACCCTCGCCTCGATCGAATGGGCCATGGAATTCCGGTCCTCCCAACGTAGAAGCATCGGAAGATTGGACGTCATGCTGGCCAGACAGAGCGCGCCGATCGAGTTTACCTGAGGCAGTCCCTCGCGTGCCACGAGTGCGTCGAAGGGGCTGACTCGGCGCAGTTCAGATCCCCAGACACCAGAACCGAGCCAGTCGATAGTCGGTGGAGCGCTGGCGGGCTTCGCACGCGCCCGGAGCAGACGCGCTGCGTTGCGTGGCCAATCGAGCAGCTTGATCTGGTCTGCGAATCCAACCCCGTTGTAGATCCTTCTCTCGATCATCCCCCGGAGCAGTTCGCCGTAACGACCTTCGCGCGCCAGCCCCCGGAAATGGTAGAAGAAGCTGCCGTGATAGCCTCCCAGGATCTCGTCGGCCCCCTGGCCGTCAAGCATCACCTTGATACCCTGCGTGTGCGCCTCCTGGAAAACGCACCATTGCGCGAAGATGCTGCTCGAACCATAAGGCTCGTCCTGGTGCCAGGTGATCTTCGTGGCCGCGTCGAGCACATCCGCATAATTAGGGAACGTCTTGTGCGAGATCGCATTCGTGGCGCGAACGACCGTATCTATGAAAGGCCGCTCATCCACCGCCCGATCGTCGAAACAGGCGCTTACCGTGTTGAGGCGGACATCCGTTCCGGCAAGTTCACGATCGATCTGCGCAACGATCGCCGAGCTGTCGAGACCTCCCGACAGACAGGAGCCGATTTTCACGTCCGAGCGCAGGTGGATCTGAACCGCGGACTCGAACAGCTCACGGAAGCGCTGGGCCGCCTCGCTCTCGGACATCCTGAGCGAACCGGATTCAGGCAGCCTGTACCAGCGCCGGATCGGCAACGTCTGACCAGGCCGCCAGGTCTGCAGATCGAGCGTGAGGCACTCGCCGGGCCGGATGTGGTCGACCCCGAGAAACATCGTATCCGACGCGTGATCGGTCAGACCGGAGTAGAGGTAGTCGTACGTCCGCGCCAAGTTCAGGCGACGCTCCAGGCCCGGAAGCTCAAGCACCTGCTTGATCTCGGAACCAAAGCCCGCGATATCGCGGCCATTGTGGAAATAAAGCGGCTTGATGCCGAACCGGTCACGTGCGGCAAACAGGACCTTGTCGCGGGCATCCCAGATCGCGAAAGCGAACATCCCCAGGAAGCGGTTCAGACACTCTTCGCCCCACTGGATGTACGCCTGAAGCAGAACTTCGCTGTCGGAATGGCTCTGGAAGCGAACACCCTTGGTTTCGAGTTCCGCTTTGATCTCGACGTAGTTGTAGATCTCGCCGTTGAAGATCAGGTGATATCGGCCCGTAGCATCGGCCATCGGCTGCAGCCCGGCATCCGAAACGTCGATGATCGATAGACGCCGATGCCCCAGGGCGACCGGTCCAGCCGGACTCTCGAAGACTTTCCAGCCGCGCCCGTCCGGGCCACGGTGGGCAACCACGTCAATGAATTTGGGATCAGGCGAACCGCCGATCGAAAACCAGATTCCGCACATTGGGACTATCCGACCAGTTTCAGGGTTTCGTTACAGGCGCGCACCAGCTTTGTGCGCTCGGCCTGCCAGCACAGCTCTTCAGAGGCCGCGATCGAATTCCGCTTGTAGGAGTCGATCGTATCTCGATCGAGGGCATTCACGACCGCCGCGATGTCCTGCGGTCCAGTCGTCGGCATGAGGACGCCCAACTTATAGCGATCGACGAGTTCGGCCATGTCCGGACAGCTCGTTACGCAGAGTGCGAGACCGGAATTGATGTACTCGAAGAACTTGTTGGGAAGAGCGAACTTGTTGTGTGGGGAATTGTCCGGGAGTGCGAAGAAGCCCACATCGAACTCCTTGGCGGCCCTGACAAGCTCCACCATGGGCACGGGCGGAGCAATCCTCACCCGATCGTTCACCCCCATCCTGCGGATCAACTTGCGGAGCGACGCCACGTAGGCGGGACTGCCCGGACCACGGATCGTGAGATGGAACTCAGGCCTCCAAAACGGTATGCTCTCTATTGCGGCCTCCAGTCCCCGTTCCGGAGACAGGATACCGTGATAGAGCACCCGTATGACGTCGCCGGTGGGGCGGAACGTCGGATCTTGCCGTAAGGGCATGTTCCTGAGAACCTCGCAGGGAGGATTCAGGGCATAGAGTTCGTTGAGTGCCTTTGCGATTCCGGGCGATACGGAGAACCGCCTCTTCGAACCACGGATATATTTCTCTTCCACTGCCTTCGCGATCGGCTTCGTGAAGGCGACCCAATGCGGGTTGTTCGGGTACTCCTCGGTAGCGAACTCGTGACTATCGTAGAAATAAGTACCACCCTTCTCCTCGACGATGCGGGCGATGATCGGCAGCGTCGACCAATCGTTCGCAACCCAAAGGTCTGCATCGACCTGACGGGCCTTCTCGTACATCTCCTGCATGCTTGGCCACGACCAGTAAATCTTCAGGGCATGCTCCCGGTCAACATGGGCCCTGAGTAGCCTTATGTAAGGGATGAACTCGCGCCAGGTCCGCACATTCGGGAGGATTCTGCTCGCACCCGCCGCGCGCAGGGATGACATCTGCAGGTGGTCGGCCGCCGTCATAGCCCGGCGCATCGCAGCCCGCGCAAGTCGTCCGGTCGTGGTTCCAGGTGCGACCGATCCCTTGACGGCGCCTTTGAAGGCGCCTGCGGTAGAGCGCGCCTTGCGCACGGGAGGGCCGACCACACGGCCGACAACCCACCGCGACCGCCAGTACGCAAACTTTGCGATCCGCTTTGCGAGATGCTGGCGCACGGGGGCGTGTGGCGCTGGAACCTCGACCACATCCTCGCTGATGGCTTCGGGGATCTGGGTCCCCGCCAGATCGATTTCCTCTGCACCCGATGCCGCTTCCGCGACGCGGTCGATCACGGTCCAGGCCGGCGAATGGGACTTCGCCCCCGGCAGTCCGACCGCGACGACGCTCCATCCCTCCTCATGCAGCACATCGCCGTGCCGACGCACGCGTGCGTCATCCGCGATCGGCGAGAACGAAACGAAGCAAACGGCGGGCTTCTTATCCGCGAGTGGAGATGCTGACATTATTTTCTCATTCGGCGTGGCACGCATGGTCCGGCAGGGCACCCCGGAAAGGTGTTAGGCGCTGAGGGATTTTGCATTCAGCTTCGCCGTCCGGTCCCGCCACCAATTCTCGATCTGCTTGAGCGAGGCACCCCACGCTCCCTTCTCCATGCAGTACGCCGTGCATTCCCGGTAGAGACTGTATGTTACCGGATTTGCAAGATTTTCCGGATGAAAGAGAAGCGACGCGCAGCCACCCGTCTCGATTATGCGATCGATCAGATCGAACGCGATCTGTTTGGCCCGCGGCAAATCGAGCTCGAGCGCCATCGTCGAGAAGACCGATCCGTCCATGAGGACCATCGGAAGCTCGACGAGATCCAGCTGTTCGTCGGCTGCGACATCGTAAAAGAAATAGGGCTTCGATGTTCCTGCCCGGAAGCCGATATTCCGGTTGTAGCCGAGAGTGGAATCGGCGGTAATTCCGGCCTGAAGCTGAATGCGGGGCGTCACGCGAGCATCCCAATGCAGCCAATGCTGGCGCGTCGTCGTAATGCTCAAGCCGGTCTCGTCCTCGATCAGGTGCTTTTCGTGCAGGAAGTTCTCCAGGCTCAACGCCGTGTGGTAGCCGCCATGCAGGCCGACATCGAAGCCTTCTTCAGCGAGCTCCAGCATAATGTCCCGCGCGGTCATGACACGCCCCAGATAAGTGTAGCGGTCATCGGCGGTGTAGAGGCAGTCGTAGGGACTGTCCACTTTGGGTGGCCAGATTGGGAAGAAGTAGGACCCCTTGATTCCGAAATCCTTCTCAACCTGGATCGATCGATCCATGGATTCCACCGCCGAGGAGGGGCGCTCCGACGGGCGCAGGCTCTCTAGCCGTGTGCTTTCGGCCTCGAAGGCGGTCAGGAAAGAACGGTCGGCGCCCGCAAGCGCCGGCTTTCCCAGCAGTTCTCGCCTTTTCAGCCTATGGAGCTGCAAGGCGGAGTACTGAGTGCTGATCGCGTCCACATCATGCGACAGGCACAAGGCGAACTTGTGCCCGTGCGGCCAGAGCGGTTCAGTCTGCACTGTGGATGGCAACGCACCGCGGATGCTGTCCATCCATTCGTCAACTTCCGGAATCCATAACGTGCGCCGGCGCGTATTGTCCGCCAGCCCATGTTCGAAATTGCCCCACTGGTCTCTGGACCCGATCTCCCACTCCTCGCAACGCAAGAAGAGGCGTGCGAGATTGTCCGGCATCTCTGGGACGTGCGCGGCGTCATCCTTGTGCACACCCAGCCATAGACGGACCGTCTCTCGAACATGGCTGCGGGCAGCCTCTGTAATCGGACGTTGCTCTTGAAAAGACATTTGGAAGTTCACCGCCAGAAGCGGCCCTCGAATCTTCGCGTTAGATGTTCTTCAGCCAGTTCGGAGAGCACGGAAACGGTTCTTCACCTTGCGCGCTCCCTCCTTCGCCCAGTAAGCGGGCCAGTCCTGCTTGTTGTAGTTCCAGATTCCGCGGCATCCGAAGCATTCCGGTCGGTCGCACAGGGCTGCGGTGACATCCTTTTCGAGCTTCGCGCGCTCCACGGTGTAGGCCGCCTTGGCATCGATACCGATGGAATAGGCCTTGCCGATCATTGCGGTCCGCAGGAGTCCTTCTCTGACATAGTCGGCGTAGAACTTGGAAAAACCCATGCTGCAGCCCGGCTCGTCAAGGCGGGCGAACCACTCGACTTTGCCGTCATGCTCGAAATAGGTTCCGAAGAGGCCGGGCCGGATCGTCTGGGTAGAGAGGCCGAGGTGCTCTTGGGCGAGGTGGACCGTGCTGAAGCCCGGGCTCGACTCAACGCATCCGACCAGGATCATCTTGCCGTTACGCTCCAGAAGCTTGTTCATGGGATGGAAGCAAGGCTTGGTGTGATCATGATCCGCAAGGATGTCCTGTGCATGGCGACCGATCGCCACGAAGCCATTGGTCGGGTGCAGGCTGCGGACGGCCCTGGGCCAGCCGGCCATTGCGGCGGCGAGCCCTCCGGTCGCACTTGGGGTCGCCGGTGTCCAGACATGGTCGGGATTCCGGCGCCAGGACGGACAGGCCGGCGTGAAGGCCAGGCCGAGAACTGTGCCTTCCGGGCCGAGCAGTTCCAGCAGCGCCTCGATCAGCAGATCGGCTGCCCTGCCCTCCGTCGGCCCCATGGCTTTGACGGCCGCGCGAACGAGCACCGTGTCACCCGGTACCAGGCCAAGCGCCTCCAGGCCTTCGATCAACGTTTTTCGGTCTAATAGTTGGGTCATGGTCATGAATACATTCGCTCAAAGTTCATAAAATTAACCCTCCTAAGAAGCAAGCTTACGGCGATCGTTTAAGACGTCGCAGCAACTCCCCTTTGAGAATCTCCCGCAGTCGCGAAACCAGGGCCACAGGGCGGGTATACAAAACTTCATATTTCGCACTCAAGGAAACATAGTTATCTTTCAACTCATTGAGATCTTTTTCCAGATCCTCGATATGCTTTGACGCGACTACCTTATAGGCGCGATATTCGGAAGAAGTCTCTTGGTATCCCCGATTTAGACGCTCCCATCGGTCTCCGAGAACTTCGATCGCCTCCGAGAATCGGGATACGTCGATGGGCGCATCGGCCACGCCGGCCAGTGCTTCGGTCGCACCACGGATGAGGGCCTGCTTTTCGCTCAAGCGGGACCAGATCTGCTGCTCCACCACGTGTTCAACGCTTAGATTGGCTCTGCCGGACGGACCCGCCAGCCCCGCGCCCCGTCCGATCGTTTCCAGGGCACGATCGACCAAGTCGGCCGCATGGCGGTAATGAAGAGAGGTGTCCGTGGTCACCAAAGCATAGCAGTTGTCGGCGATGCGCTGAGCCTCGCCGATATCCTTCATGCGCGCCACGACCTCATCCAGGTTCGAGAAATCAGGCTCGATGGCAATGTAATGCCGGTCGGGCACAAGAGGACCATATTCCCCGCGAACCAGAACCTGGCATGTCCGGGTCAGAGCCGCCTCGAGGCATCGCGGCGATATCGCCGCCATCCAATGGCGTGCCGCATCCTCCGGGATGCAGTGGGCATAGACCTCATCGAACGAAGCCTGAGGATGTGTAGCCACGAACTGGCCGACACAATCGCCGATCTCTCCTGTCGCATCGAGAACGCTCGAGCCGCTCGGGCTTCCGAGCACGAACTTCGACGACCCAAGAAACTCGAGCCACTGGCCGCCGAAGATGGTCGCGGACGGATCGGTGGACAAGTCCGTGCGGAAGCCAGCCTCTCGGAATTTGGCACCGGTCCTATCCGCGACGAGGGTCTTGAGCTGCCCCAGGCGCCCGAAATTTGCCGGGAGCGGGCGGGCCCGGTAAACGACATCGATGGTGCGCTCCGCAAGGTTCGAGCCGAACCGCGCCCCGATCCCCAGATCGATGTCGTCAATGAAGCCCGTCAGGAAAGGTTGTATGAGAGCCTTGGTACGCGTCTTTGGGTAGAGCACGGCCTCAAAATTCGCCAGTGGGGTGCATACGATATCGATACCCCAGGAAGCGAGCCATTCGTCCAGGACGGCCTGATGATCGTAGTCGTCCTGCGGGAAGGCAATCTTGGGCGCAGGGTGCTGCGCAACCCAAGCGTAGGCTTCCTTCATCTTGGCCAGAGCCGAACGCGGCCTTGCCCACCGCCATGCCAGCAACGTCGGATCCAGAAAGATCGCATCGTACTCGGCATCGATCAGGCTCGCGCCGATCGGCTCGCCGACCGAATGCAATATCGTTTCGGTATCCGGACGGTATTTGGGATAGAAGAACGACTGGTTGATCGTCTGCCGGCGCAGCTTGGCCGCTGGAGGAAGATCGTGGATGACGAGCAGTTTCATCAGGAATACCCGTAGAACCCGGTCACCCACCCCGGTGCCTTCGGCCCAGGGACAAGGGTGCTCTCGGAAGGCCTCGAACCACGCAAATGAGCGGTTCTACCCTTGAACCGCGACCGCGCAACCCGCGCCGGCTTAGGCTATCCTTGATCGGGTCGCAACTTCGGGACCCGCAACGCCAAATGGATCCGTGGCCACTTTGGCGCGGCGGTGTCCTGTTCTTCGGCGAAGACAAGCTAGGCCGTTCCGGTGATCCGCTTCAGCAGCAGACCTTTTGCAAGGCGAAACAGACGAGCGAGCAACGCTCGCGGGCGCGTATAAAGCGCCTCATATTCCGCAGAAAGCACGGAATACTTCTGCTCGAGCATCTGGTAGGCCTGCCTCAAGCTCTCGCCCTCGCGGATGATTGAATCGGCTTGCGACGACAAGGTCTGGTAACGAGTGCTCGCCTCATCGAAAGCCTTGTACAGCCGCTGCCAACGGTCATCGATCACATAAGTCAGCTCGGAAAAGCGGGCAATCGAGATCGGACCTCCCGTGACGGCCCCCAGCTGTTCGGCCATGCCCGCAAGGGCGCGATGCTTGTCCCTGAGCCTTGCGGCGAGCTGACGCTCCATGAGCAGTTCGCGATCGACGTCGGGGTCCCTCTGAATCAACGGCTTGCCCTGAGCGATGCGCAAGCGGTTGATGACTTCATCCACCCTATCGGCCATGTGCCGATAATGGAGGTCCTTGCTCGTCGTCACCAGGTCGTAGCATCGGTCGGCGATGCGTTGCGCCTCCGCGATATCGCGCATGCGCTCCATGACCTCGTCCAGATTCGAGAAGTCTGCCTCGATCGGGATGTAGTGCTTATCGGCCTCCATGGGACCATACTCGCCGCGTACGAGCACTTGGCAAGTGCGGGTCAGTCCCGCCTCCATGACCCGCGGCGAGATCGCAGCCATCCAGTGGAGGGCGGCGCCATCCGGCACGCAGGCACAGTAGACCTCGTCGAAATCGGCCTGGGGGTGGTCCGCAATGTACCGGTCGATCCGCTGACCGATCTCGCCGACCGGGTCCAGTACGCTGGACCCGCTCGGGCTTCCGAGCACGAATTTCGACGAACCGAGAAACTCGAGCCATCGATCGCCGAAGATCGTTTTCACCGGGTCGGTTGAGATGTCGATCTTGAAGCCGGCCTCCAGGAGCCTAGGGGCGAAGTCCTCGGCCACCGCGGACTTGAGGCGGCCGAGACGGCCGAACTTGGCGGGTAGCAAACGCGCCCGATAAACGACATCCATGCTGCGCTGCGCAAGCGGGGTATTGAATCTCTCGCTCTGCCGAATGTCCGCATCATCGACAAAACCCGTCTGAAAGGGCTCGATCAGGGCCTTGGCGGCCATCTTGGGAAAGAGAACGTCCCCATGCGAGGCGAGCGGTGTGAAGACGGCATCCACGTTCCAGTCGGAGAGCCACTCATCGAGCACCTGATGATGATCGTAGTCATCTTGCGGAAACGCCAGCTTGGGCGCTGGGGAAGCAGCCACCCAGCTGTATTTCTCGATAAAATCCTTGAACGTGATATGGGACCGCGTCCACCGCCAGCACAGGAAGGAAACATCCAGGAAGATCGCGTCGTATTCCCCGTTGACGATGTCGTCACTCAAAGGATCGCCGACACCATGCAGCGTCACTTCGGCATCGGGACGATACTTTGGATAGAAGAGTGTCTGGTTGGCCAGCGCGCGTCGCAGGATCGCCGGGCTCGGTAGATCATGAAGGATCAGCACTCGCATCGAGCACTCCGCGTTGGCATACGTTGCCCGGCATTAAAACGATATGCTGTTTCTTTTCAACCTGTATTTAAGGCGTTCCCGTCTGAACTTCCGCGTCCATGGCTTCGATTCCCTTCTGCGCCTGTACCCGCCATGTGCACGGATGATGGAAGATCGCCTGTTCAGACCGGATCGTGTCGACCACGCGGAATCGGAAGCTGAGGCTGAGATTGTCGTACCGCGTGCTGAATTGGAGTCGATCGAGGTCATGATCGTCGAAAATTCCCACGGTCACGATGTACTCGCCGTTGCTTAACTGCAGCCGATCGAGAATGAGATCGACATCGTATCGCACTGGGTCATCTCCCACCTCGATCACGTGAACCGGGCTATGAAAGCGGCAGACGGTGCGAAGATCTTGCGTGTAGATCATCACGGAGTAACGACACCGATAGTGGCCCGCTTCGGCGCAGTTGACCTGCAACTGCAGGGTCATGGTGTCGCCGGTGATCAGCTGCGAAGTGGGTCCGAACTGGCTCGATAGGCTGACCTGCCCAACTTTCGGCCCGGGCGCGCCCGGCCAACGGGACACGCCGCCCTCCGATACGAATTCAGGCGCTTCCTCCTCTCCCAGAAGAGCCAGCCGTTCCGGCGTCTCCTCCTCGCGCTGCTTGGGCGAAGGGCCAGTTGATGGAGAGGCATCCGGCTTGTTCCCCGGTATTGTTTCCGTCGCCTCCGCCCTGTTGGTGAGCACCCTGCTGATGATTTGGCTGCGCAGCCACTCATTGTTCTCCGCTAGGACGCTCCCGGACGCCCGTGTCAGGCGGGTATCGTCAAGTTCACGGATGAACTCGTCGTAAAGCTTGACGACCTCGAGGGTCTTCCCCTGGCTGACAACGCGCCCCTGCTCCAACCAGACGGCGGTTTCGCAGAACTGCATCAGTTGCGCGGTCGAATGCGACACGAGGATCAGTGTGCAACCCGACCCGGTGAGCTTCTTCATCCGCTCCGCCGACTTGATGCCGAAATAGGTGTCGCCTGCGCCGAGAACCTCGTCGATGATGAGGATGTCCGGCTTCACGGCCGTAGCACACGCAAAGTAGAGCCGCGATTTCATGCCGAGCGAATAGGTCTTCAGCGGCTGGCCGAGGAAGGGGCCGAGCTCGCAGAAGTCGATTACGTCTTCGACCGCAGCCTCGAAGTCCTCCCGCGGAAGACCATTGAAGGAGAGAGAGGACCGGATATTCTCCAGCCCGGAGAACTCCGGATGGAATCCGGCACCGATCTCGATGAGGGCAATCACCTTGCCATTGACGCTCAAATGACCGGAGGTGGGGAGGAAATTCCCGGTCAGCAGCTTCAGAAGCGTCGTCTTCCCGGCGCCGTTGCGACCCATGAGACCGAGGCGCGCGCCTTTCGGGACCACCAGATCGACGTCGGCAAGCGCATGGAACTCCTTGGGTTGGGCCGACTTCGGCACAGCCCAGCGCATCCCCATGGCATCCAAGAACTGGTGCACGGGCTTATCGTAAAGCCGATATACTTTCGTCAGCGCGCTCGCCTCAATTGCGTTCTCGGGAAGAGAAATCCCAATATCGGCCTTGCTGTAACTATCGCTGATATTCATGACATACTCACTTATGTCGCATAGTCACTCAAGATGTTCTTGACGCGCACCATGAACAGGTGCCCGAGACAGAAACAGCCCAGGCAGGCAACCGCCATGATTATGAGCGAGCTTGCCTTCGGGACCTGCGAAAAGACGAGGGCGCTCTGGACGGGCGCCATGAAATAAGCGAGCGGATTAAAGTAGATCACGGCCTTGAGCAAGTCCGGGACGTCCTTGATGAAAAAAGCGATCGGGCTGACGATCAGCAGGACCATGTTCACGAATTTCAGGATTTCCGGAATGTCTCTCATGATCAACGAGAACGCCGCTAGCAGCATTCCGATGCCCAACAGAAAAAAGACCATCATGATCAGAACGAAAGGTACGATGAAGATAGCAGGACTGGCCTGACCGATGGCGACCGACAGGACGATCGCAATGATCATGCTTACGAATCCCGGAACCTGACTGGCGGCGATCGAACGGACAACGATCAGCTCGGCCGGAAAGACCGAATTTGAAATGAGCGCCTTGTTCTGCAGTAGAGACGTCGCACCTGAAGACAATCCCTCCGCAAACATCTGCAAGGTGAAAACACCGCAAAATATATAGAGAATATACTGCCGGAGGCTAATGCCGTCGAAATTCAACTTGTAGATGTAAATATAAACCAGCGCATAGAGGCCAAGAAAGATCAGCGGATTAATGAAAAACCACGCCCGGCCCAATACAGAACCGGCATATTTCTGCCGGATATCCGTCGCGACCGTATTGAGCAGCAGATACCTGTTTGAGAATATACTCCTGAAAGGATCCAATACCTGATGCGATAAATTGTACATGGTCTATCCTTTGAACGCCCAATCAGCGCGCGGTCGATTCATATCGACGCAGCTCGGGCAAGAAATGAACGTGCTGCATCATGCAGCGCAGGATGTACGGCCGAAACTCGCGCACCCATTCCACCGTGCGGCGCAGCCCCTCAAGATGGGGCACCTGTGCCTCGAAGCCGAGCTTTTCCCGTGCCTTTGACGGATCTCCGAAGCGTTGGCCGGAACGATCCCAATCGCGGGCCGGCGTCATTGCGATCGCTGTATCATTGGCGCTCAACTGGTTGACGCGTTCTGCCAGCTCGAGGATCGTCGTCTCGACGCCTGAGCCGAGATTGTAGATCTCGCCCGCTTCGCCCCGCAGGCCGCACGCCATCAATCCGCGTGCCATGTCTTCCACGAAGATGAAGTCTCGGCTCGCGATGCCGCCATTTTCCACCGGCAGCGCCTCCCCGTGGAGGGCCTTCCAAACGAAGGTCGGCGTCACGTTCCGCCATACCGTGGCGGGCGTTCCGCGCCAGCGCCCCGCACCCAGGATTTCGCCCGGTCCGTAGACGTTCTGGAAACGAGCTTTCACGAACGGCATGCCATGGCGCATGAAGTAGTAGTTGCCATACATCTCGCCCACGAGTTTCGAGATCGAGTACGGGCTGTCATGAAACAGGGAGACAGGCGCATCTTCCTTTGTAGCCTGAGCTCCGTCGAACGTCTTCGCCGCGACGGCACAGCCCGCCGCCGCGTAGACGACCTTCTTCAGTGATTTGACGTCCTTAAGACGCTCGAAAAGCTTGAGGCTCGTGATGTTGTTGTTCTCATGGTCCGCAAGCGGATCATGAATCGATGACTGGTTTCCGTGATAGCATGCGAGATGGTACGCGTAGTCGAGGTCGTCATCGAGATCGCGCAGAATGCGATCATTCGTGATCGGACCTGAAACGAGTTTAACCACCGGATGCTGGGGGACGTTCACCGGATCTGCAGACAGAAAATTGTCGACGATCGTCAGCTTCCGCGGTTCCTGCTTTAGAATGAGGCGGACAAGGTTTGACCCAACGAAACCTGCCCCACCCACGACCAGGACGTTCTTGCCTTCAAAGCTCTCGGTCATCTTCTAGTTCCGTACAATGTCAGCGCCCCGGGGCAGGCGCCTTCAGATGGCTGTAGATGGCGGTAACGCCATGACGATCATACCAGTCCAGCATTCTTCGAATGGTATGTTCGAATGTGTACTGCGGTTTCCATTTGAAGGAGCGAATGGTCTCGGATGGATCCAAGACAACTGCGGGCACATCGTCGTCTCCCGGCTCGACTTCCGGAACGGGCTCGGAAAGGGTGATGCCGAGGTGATCGACGACGATATCGAAGATCTCCTTGATCGTGTGCCCGGATCCCGTCGAGACGTTGTAGATGCCGGTCGGAGCGCCATCCTCCATCACCAGGTCCATAATCGAGAAGAAATCGTCCATATCGATGAAATCGCGGACGGTTCGTGAGCAGAAGCATGCCTTACCTGCCTTCAAACGCGTGTAGAACGTCGGAATAGGCCCGATCGCGAGACGCGGGCCTGTGACGTTGGCAAGGCGCAGGGACACATAGGGTAGGCCCGAAATGGCGAGGTAATTTTCGCCAGCCTGCTTGGAGATCCCGTAGCTTGTAAATGGCCGTGCTGGAGCGGACACCGGAATCGGCACAGTGTCGGGCCGGCCGTATCCGAGCGCGGTGTGATAGTTGACGAAGCGCTTTACTCCGGCCTTGCGAGCGGCCTCAGCAATGTGAATCGTTCCCTCAACATTCGTTCGCGCGTCCTCGATCCAGTTATCGGGATCCTTGTAGGCCGCCGCCGAGTGGATGACGTGGGTAGGCGCAAAATCAGCAAAGACCCTGTCGACCAGGGCACGGTCGTAGACCGAGCCTTCGACGATCGTCATCTGTGGGTGCGTCTCGGGCAAGGAGCCGCGCTGTCCCGTCGCGAAATTATCGAGGATGCAGGCCGCATGGCCTGCCTCCAGATATCGCTCGGTCAGGTTCGAGCCGAGACAGCCGGCGCCCCCGGTGATCAGGATTCGCATGCTCACATCTCAGCTCCGGATCTCGGCACGTGCTTCCTTGAGATGAGTATAACCGCCCACGACCCCCTCATTCTTCCACCGCTCCACGGAGAGACGCGCAATCTCATCAAGCGGCGTGAATTCAACGGCGCCGAAATCCGCAAAGGTTCTGGACGGATCAAGGAGAATGGAGGGAGCATCATCCGGACCAAGCGGCTTCACTTCCGGCTCCGGATAATCGTTGAGCTTCATCGCTTTGACGACAGAGTCGTAGAGCTCCTTAATCGCGACGTCCTTGCCGGACGAGAAGTGATAGGTGCCGTGACCTTTGCCCTGTGCAGCCTGCACGACCACCTTTGCCAAGTCGCCCGCATAGCAGAAGTCACGCCGGGCCGGCGTGATGAAGCACTTCTGGCCTTTGGATAGGCGTCCATAGAAAATCGGAAGCGGGCCGGACACGTTCCTAGGGCCGATGACGTTGGCGAGACGGAATGTCACCCAGTCGACGCCAGAGAACTGGACGTAGTGCTCGCCGGCCGTCTTCGAGATGGCATAGCTCGAATTTACCGGATTAATCGGGTGATCGAGGCCGATCGGCTGCTGGATCGGCTTCGTGCCGTAGCACAGCGCCGTCTGGAAGTAGATGAGTCGGTCGACCTTATGAACCTTGCATGCCTTCGCGATATTGGCGGTTCCCACGGCATTCACGAGAGCATCGGTCTCCCAATCCTCTGGATCCTTGTAGGAGGCAGCCGTATGGACGACGACTTGCGGCTTGAATTCGCTGAAGAGGCGGTCGACCAGTGAACCATTAACGATCGAATCTTCGACCAGCGTCAGGTGCGGATGTGCGGAGAGGTTGTCACGTCGGCCTGTCGCGAAGTTGTCGATAGCGAGAACTTCATCGCCGCGAGCAAGGAGCATGTCCACGACAGTCGAGCCAACTTGGCCGGAACCTCCAGTTACAAAAACCTTCATTTCGTGCCCCTGAAATTAGAGTACCGCAACCAACTGCGGAGAAGTTTCGTTGACCAAGCGCTTATACTCGGCGGCACGATCATGGAAGATCTGATGCCACAATTCGAGACTGAGAAGTCCCCAGGTTTTCCGCGAGAAACGCTCGCCCTTATCGAAATTGCCGAGGATCGCATCCGTGTTGAAGTATGGTCGGGAGCGACTCTTCTGCGTTTCAAAGATATCCTGCACGAAATCGTGCAATTGCCCCGAGAACCACTCCTTGAGGGGAACCGGAAAGCCCATCTTGTCCCGACGCTGAAGCAACTCCGGGGGCAGATCTGCATCAAACACTGTTTTGAGAAAATGCTTCATTTGGCCGCCCTTGAACTTCACATCAGCAGGAACCGTGGCGGCAAACTCGACAATTGAATGATCCAGGAGGGGGACGCGGGACTCCAGTCCATGCGCCATAGACATCCGGTCCTCGACCTGCAACAGGGCCGGCAACAAGCACTTGAAGTCAAAATGGGTCATGGAATCGAAGTATGCCTCTTTGCGGACATTCCGTTCCGAATTGAAGATCGTTTGAAAGTTCGCGAATACCTCATCCTTGTTAATGAGGTTCCAATCCACCTCAGCTTCCATATCAGTGGATCGATCGATGAGGCGGAAATACCTTTCGTCGAGTGGGCCAAAAAGCCCCTTCGAGAAAAACTGCCGGATGAGGGGCTTGTACTCCTGCAAAGACGTCAGATGAGGAATGATCGACTCGGGAGTTACGACGAAGTTCCCGTTCCTATGAGTGCCGTCGATCGCAGAATTGATAGCCTGCTCGAAGTAAGCGATGAGATATCGGGCATATCCGCCGAAGATCTCGTCACCGCCCTGCCCGCCCAGCACAACTTTCACATGTTCAGCGGCAAGCTTCGATACCATATATTGCGGAAACGAGCCTGGACCCGCAACTGGATGATCCAGGTGATAGATTACTTTCTCTATGGAACTACGGAAATCCTCTGGAGTAATGGTTACCTGTTGCAGGTCGATGGCGGCTCGGCCCGCCGCAATCTCCGCATAAGGACTTTCGTCGTATCCAGGAAATTCTGTAAATTTTCCGTGAAATCCAACTTTTCCGAAAGATCTCTCCCGCGAGGCGAGAGCAGCGATCAGACTGGAGTCAATACCTCCGGACATATAGGCCCCAACCGGAACATCAGAGCGAAGGTGGACAGCGATGGAATCATGTAGAATTTCTTGCATTCGGCTTGCGAACCACCGAGGCGTGTGATCGAAATCTATATCATAATGCACATCCCAATAACGCCGAACGCGAATACCTCCTCTTTCCACAACAATAGCGTGACCGGGGAGCAAAGCATGGACATGCTTGAACAGAGTCTTATCGCCAATAGTGTATTGGAATGTAATATATTCTCCTAGTGCATCAGGATCGGTCTCGATATCGGGCAATATTGGAAGCAGAGCCTTAATCTCTGATGCAAAATAGAAAACATCGTCTACGACAGCATAGTAGAATGGCTTAATACCAAAGCGGTCTCGTGCCGCGAATAGCCGATCTCCATCCCACAGGGCAAAGGAAAACATCCCCCGGAGGTGATCGAGACAGTCAAATCCCCAACGGTCGTAGGCCGCAAGGATGGTCTCCGAATCTGATTTCGACTGGAAGCGCCAATTCGCCTGCAGTTCGTCGGCCAGTTCAAGGTAATTGTAGATCTCTCCATTGAAGGTCAGCATCGAACCGTTCTGCCCTCTCATGGGCTGATGCCCAGAGGTTGAAAGGTCGATAATCGAGAGGCGGCGATGCGCAAGACCACAGACATCACCAGGGGCTTGCCAATAGCCTTGGCCGTCGGGACCACGGTGTGCGATAAGCTTTCCCATCACGCCCAGGACCGATGACAAGTTCCGAATAGGCGAGCGGTCTAATGAGACAGCCCCTGCAATTCCACACACTGTACGTGGCCCCGTTTAAGCGTTTCTCGACAAACGCATCGATGTTTCTCGCTGCGGCGCACCTTTATCAGGTCGTGCGGTAAAGCGCCAACAATGTTCGCTACAAGGTAACAGAGAACCTTTCTCCCCATAAGCCTAGATTGACGATCCGCCAAAGGGTGAAATCAACGTTGCGGCGCCCGTCCAACATGTCCGCGACAAGGGCGCGGGTACCCTTGGGGTCCAAAAGATCCGGGTAGCGTCTAAGGGTTGATTCGACCCCTTCCTCAATCAGCCCTCTGAGGGGGCCCCGAAACCATTTTTCCTCCGGGGTTTGAAAGCCAAGCTTGTCACGGCGTTCCCTGACGCTTTCCGGCAACACATTTCGCATGGCACGGCGAAGGACGCGCTTCGTATCTGCGCGGACAATCTTATGGGAGTTGCCCAGAGCGAGATTGAACTCCACCAAGCGATGGTCAAGGAACGGTACTCGTGCCTCAATGGAATGCGCCATCGAGTTGCGATCCTCCCAGTGCAGAAGCATCTGGAGATTAGAGGCGAAGGTGAGCACCACACAAAGAGACGCGATATCGGTCACAGGTGGAAGACCGTTGACGCGAGCCGCAGTTTCAAGGGCAGATGGCTGCGATTTCAGAGGGCGAAGAGCCTCGGAGCCCATCCAGTCGTGATTTACCAGTACTTGGCGCTGCCGAAGCAGGAAGCCTCGCACCTGCGGTGGTAGAACCGGTCCGATAAAGCGCTTGAACTGCTCGAAAAACGAGACGCCATGGATCCTGTCCCGCTCAACCATTGTGCGGAGTAGCGTAACATAGTCGCGGCGTCGAATCAGGTCGGACATATAGTAGACGTAGGACGAGTGGTAGCCCGCCAGTTGCTCGTCGGCACCCTGGCCGTCGAGCATGACCTTGATGCCGGCCCTTTTTGCTTCTTCGAAGACGCACCACTGGGCAAAGATCGAAGTGGAGCCGAATGGCTCGTCCTGATGCCACGTGATGTCGCTCGCACGTTGAAACACGTCCTCGGCGCGCGGGAAGATATAATGGGGATTTGCGCCGGTCTTGCTGACAACCGCCTCCATGAAAGGCTTTTCATCGACGCTCTTCTCTGCGTAGCATGCAGAGACGGTATTGACCCGGGCCCCCTTTCCCTCCTCTGTCAGCATTTCCGACATCAGTCCAACGATAGAAGAGGAGTCGAGGCCACCTGACAGACAGGAGCCGACCGGAACATCCGAGCGTAGATGCATCCTCACAGAGTCACGCAAGAGCTCCTCAAAGCGATCCGCCGCCTCGGCTTCCGAGATATCCAAAGTCGAATGCGCGGGAATTCGGTACCAGCGACGAGGGGCACATTGCCCAGTCCACGGCCGTGATGCCTCTATGGTTACGCAGCATCCGGCCTGAAGCTGCACAACGCCGTCGAACATCGTCTCAGGCGTATGATTGCTGATGCCGGATGCGAGAAAATCCCTGATCCGTGCCAGGTTCATACGGCTTTCGAGGCCAGGCAATCCCAGAAGCTGCTTTATCTCGGATGCGAACGCGACTCCCTTGTCATTGGCGGCAATGTACAGCGGTTTGATCCCAAACCGGTCACGGGCCGCAAAAAGGCGTTTCTCGCGTTCATCCCAAATCAGGAATGCAAACATTCCCAGGAACCGATCGAGACAGGATTCGCCCCATTCCCGATAGGCAGTGAGCAGAACCTCACTGTCGCTGTTGGACTTGAAGACATATCCTTTGGCGCGCAGCTCGTCTCGCAGTTCTATGTAATTGTATATCTCTCCATTGAATACGAGATTGTATCTGCCGGTATCATCCGTCATCGGCTGAAGTCCGGCGTCGCTGACGTCGATGATGGCGAGCCGACGGTGGCCCAGTGCAATCGGTCCGGCAGGGGATTCAAACTCCTCCCACCCTGCTCCATCCGGCCCGCGGTGAGCAATGAGGTCAATGCGCATTCGCTCAGGGTGAAAGCCGACCGATCCGAATAATCCGCACATTCTTTAAGACCTTCTCCTGGCATCAAGAAGCTGAGAACAAAGAAAAACGAGCTTCTCGCTTTCTTTTTGCCAGTTTAGACGCCGAGCTGCCGCCAATGATTGACGCTTATAATTGTCTATCGATGTCCGATCGAGAGAATTGATAGCCGAGCCAATGGCCGATGGCTCCATTCCCTTGAAAAGAAGCCCAAGGTTATGCTCCTTAACCAGTCGAGACATTTCCGGGAGATCGGAAACGCACAAGGCCAAGCCTGCCATTGTGTACTCGAAGAACTTATTCGGCAGAGCGAAGCGGTTGTGCCGGGAGTGATCCGGGAGGGCAAACAACCCGATGTCGTGCTCATTGGCCCTCAGTACCAAGTCTACCATCGGGACGGGCGGAGTGAGCTCCACCCGATCCTGAACATTGGCACGAGCGATGAGCTCTCCGAGTTTCGTGCGGTAACTCTCCTCTGCGGGACCGCGGATGGTGAGGCAGAACTCTTCCCGCCACAGGGGGACGCTAAGGATCGATTCCTCAAGACCGCGACCTGGAGCGACGATCCCGTGATAAAGAACTCTGATGCGCTCTCCTGTGGGGCGGAAAGGCATCTCCTGGAAGACGGGAGTATTGCGGATGACCTGCGGTCGATCCTTCAAACCGTAGAGCTCCTGGAGCCTGTCCGCGATGCCGTCAGAGACGCAGGTGACCAGGGCAGCGTCCCTTAGCCCCTGTCGCTCCACCGCCATTGTGACCGGGCGATGAAGAATCTGCCAGCGCAGACGTTGTGCGTACTCGTCGGCCGCGAGTTCATGGGTATCATAAACAAGGATGCCGCCCTGCTCACGGACCAACCGACGGGCGATCGGAAGAGCAGTCCAGTCGTTGGCGAGCCATATCGATGGCCTATGCCTTGTGCCAAGGTCATAGAAGCTCGAAGAATCCCGACGGTGTTTCCAAAAATGCCGTTCAGCGTATTTCGGCCAAACCCGTGGGAGTTGCGTGCCCATCAAATACTCGGCCTGCTTGAACCGTCGCATTCCTTGGCGGAAACCCCAGGATAAGAGCCGATGACCGGCAGCTGTCTGAGGCTCCGATTCTGACGGAAGGGGTTTCACGATGCCCGAATCTGCGCTGGCGAATACCGGCCAGGCCGGGGCTGAGGATCGGGCGTCAGCCAGCCCGATTCCTATGGTATCCCAGCCTGCACTCGAAAAGGCATCGCCTTGGCGCCTGACGCGGGGGTCATCGGCAATCGCAGAAAAAGCAATAATTCCTATAGAACGATCAAACGGATCTCGATTGCCCGCCGACGCCGATGATGGAACGTAATCAGTCATAGGATACGACAGTAAACTCAGCGCAATGACAATCCATTTAAGCGAGCGGCAGGCAATAAGAGATTGGCACCAACCTGTCCAGAGTCGTTCGCCTCACCCGGCGGCCGCAGACTTCGGTCAAATCCGAGGTTCGGCACCAGAAAGTCTGTCGCTTTTAGGCGAGAAAGCGCCATCTCGCAGTCCACATTGGCTAAATTCCCTGTGTCGGCGCTCTCATGAAGCAGCACGAACGAGGCGAATTTATTCACTTTTCGCTTCACCAAGAAAATATTGCTGTCGAGGCCAAGCTCACGAAAGCAAGAACGGCGTGTCTATGCTGCTGAAGCGGTCGAAATAAGCTTAGAAACTGTTAAGACCAACCGGAACCATCCCATAGGCCCGTGGTTTTCAAGGCAGAGTTAACCGCTTAGGAGGCTTGTGATGGCGACAGGAAGTTCGACTTCGAAGCGTGGCTTCGCGTCGATGGATGGCGACCGGCAGCGGGAGATTGCGAGCAAGGGCGGGAAGAGCGTCCCGGCCGAAAAGCGCTCGTTTTCCCAGGACCGCGAATTGGCTTCGGAGGCAGGCCGGAAAGGCGGCCAGGCATCCGGAAGCAACCGCTCCACCCAGGAATAGCAGAAATTGTTTCACACACCTAAAGGGGCCCTTCAACGGCCCCTTTATTCTTGCGCTCGACTATTCTTGTGCTCGACCGGCGGATCGACTGTTTTCACCGCGAGGATTGCCCCGCTCTCCGCCTCGGGCCCGCAAACCCCTCGTCCTCTGTGAAAAATCCCTAGCTCTGAAACCTGAACCCCGACGGATCGCCTAGAGGATTGACGAGCCGGTCGAAAAACTGGCCGTCGCCGACGATAGCTCGAAACTCCGCGGCACTCGGCCGCTCAAGCGTCAGATGGCCCAGGTCAATCTGACGCAGGACGTCCCTGGCAAGCGACAGGATGAAGTCGAAGGACAGGATTCTCAGGGCGGCGGCAGCCTCGAAGGCCAGCTCCGAATCAGGATCATGAGATGCTGCGATCAGGGTCAGGATACAGTACTCGTCCAGACTGCCCTGCCGCGATTTCAGGGGCCGGTGCAACAACGGCTCCGTGCGCTGGCGACCCAAGGCGAAGGCCAGGAGCATGGCGTCGGACACGATGGCCCTTGCCGCGTCATGGGCGACGAACTGGGCAAGATCATGCTCCGGCTGGTCAAGGACATGGACATCATACCCAGCCGAGAGAACCTCGAGCGACCGAAACGCGTCGATAAGCGGGACGACGGCCGGGCGCAACAAAACGACGACAGCCCCGTCCGCCGCCTTCTGGCTTTCGATATCGATCATGGAACCTACGCTGCGGGAGGCGGGAGATTAGAGGTGGCGCCCGGCCTCTCCGGCCATACTCGACCGGGACAGGGGAACGAGAAGATGCCGCCGGAGCATCAGAGGACACATCACGCCGTCCTGCTGGCGCACCGCGACGATACCGCTGAGCATCGAGGCAACGAGAGGCTTGTCGCGATAAGGCGCACTGGACGCCAGCCGGCAGAATTCGTCCGGAACCATTTCCTGGGCGAGAACCGCGTCGAGTTCGTTGGAAGCCGTCATGGATTTCCTCCGCATCCATGGGGCAAACGTGCCGGCCTCTGCCCAGTTCCTGCTGCGGCAATGCGTCCCTTTCGGCGTCTTTGCGAAATTTTCGGAATTATCCCGGAACCGTCGCCGATCGAACGCGTTCTCAGCTCAACCGGTTCAAATGCCCCCTGAGCCGGCACCTTTTGAGGCGCGGTCCCCGGACCGCGCCTTTTTCTTGATGGTCCTGGCGCATCGCACAAGGGAAAGGCGGCGCCCGATCGCCGGGCACCGCCTTCCGAAACGCCTCGTCCGGGTCGATTACTGCTTCGGAGCAGCCGTGCCGGTCGCGCTGCCGTCATGAGCATTCTTGTCGAACTTCGGGGCAGCCTGAAGCTCGGCCTTGGTCATGCGCAGGATCACCCGTTCCGGCTCGTTGTCGGTGCTGCTGGCCGAAGTCCCCGCCGCGGTGGTGGTGGAACCGGTAGCATTCACGGCGTTGTTTGAGGTCGTGCCGGTTGCGGTCGTGCCAGTTGCGGTCGAGCCGGTCGTCGAAACGTTGCTGCCGCTCTTGCTGGCATTCATGGCGTTGACCTGCTCGCGCGTAGCAAATTCCAGCGACTTGAACGGAACCGCCACGTCCTTCTCACCAATGCCGAGGAAACCGCCGACCCCGACCACAGCCGCGATGGCCTGACCATTGCGGTCGACGATCACGTCATTGATGTCGCCGATCGATTCATTGTTGGCGCTGATAACCTTCGTACCGATCAGGTCGGATGCCATCATCTGATCGGCCTGCATCCGGGTCATGAACTGGCCCTTGTCGGCCTGGGACATCGTCGCGGAACCCGCCGTGCTCGAGGAGCTCATGGACGAACCGCTGCTGCCAGGCTGCATGGCCGGCGAACCCGACGTGGTGGAACCGGAGCCCGTCGCGGCCGGACGATCCGTCGCTCCGGAGGACGGCGCAGTCGTCGAGGTCTGAGCGAAAGCAGGCGCCGCGAAGATGGTGGCGAAGAGGCAGGCAGCCATATGCTTCTTAAGCATTGTGAATCTCCTAGAATGAATATTTCGCATGTTACGCCTGAGCGCGTGTCGGTTTAACGCAATCTTGACGTTGTCGTTCCGACGAACCGCGCTTAAAGTGAGACGTTTTTCTGCAATCAACTTCACTATGGCTAAGGTTTATCCATTCCTGGCGGGGCACGGCATTCCTTAACAAATGAAATACTATGCCGCTCGCTGCAAGCGAGCAGCCTGACATCGGATTTGGGTCAACCGCCGCACGCTCTGATGGGTTCCCACCGTTGTTTTCGTCCGCTGGAGCGACCTATCCCTTGGACGCGCGGGACGGCCTGCGGAAAAGGATCGCGATCGCACGGCGGAGCGCGAAGGTGGACGGTGACAGGACTTCGTCGGCCACGAGCCTGGCGCCCTCGTCGCGGCGGGCCAGAACCAGGCGCCGGTTGTGGAACGCTTCCAGTTCAGGACGATGCCCCACGCTGATGATCGCCGCATCGGGAAGGCGCTCGATGATGCGCTCCATCAGGACATCCTGGGTTTCAGGGTCAAGGGCGGAGGTCGCCTCGTCCATGACGATGATGTCGGGCCGCTGGATGAAGAGTTGGGCGAATGCCAGGCGCTGCTGCTCGCCGCCCGAAAGGGTCCTGTCCCACGGCTCGCCCTCATCGTTGATGCGGTCCTGCAAGTGGCTGAGGCCTGCGCTTTCAAGTGCTTCCGCAACGGCATCGTCCGTGAGGCTGTCGGTTGGGTTCGGATAGGCCACCGCGTGCTTCAGCGTGCCGATGGGGACATAGGGACGCTGGGGCATGAAAAAGAGCTTCGCGCCCTTTCTGATCAGGATTTCCCCCTCCCCCCAGGGCCACAGGCCGGCAATGGCCCGGATAAGAGTGCTCTTGCCGGCTCCGGATTCTCCGACCACCAGAACCCGCTCTCCGGAATTGATCGCAACCTCGGTCTCGCCGACGACTGCCGTTCCATCGTCGAGCGTCACCGAGACCCCCCGAAGCGCGAGCGCCGCCTGCTCGCTCTCTTCCCGGCGCTGGATATGTCCAATGCCGGGCCGTTCGGCGTGCTCCAACTTGTCGAGGGAGACGATCAAGCCGGCGACGCGGTTTGCGGAAGCAGTCCAATCGGCCAGCTTGGGGTAATTTTCCACCAGCCAGTTGAACGATTGCTGGACAGTGACGAAGGCGGTCGCTGCCTGCATGACTTCGCCGAGGCTCATGGATCCGGCGAGATATTTCGGCGCGCAGAGGATGAGAGGGATGACGGGCGCCAGAACGAAATTTCCATAGGACACGACGGTGGTGCGAAGATATTGCCCGCACAGTTCCCGCCATTGCGCGATCACATGTCCGAGGGCAATGCTGAGGCTGCTGCGCTCCTCCGGTTCGCCGCCGAGCAAGGCGATGCTCTCGCCGTTCTCACGCAATCGCGTGACCGCATAGCGAAACTCGGCCTCGGCCTGGTTCTTGTTCTCCGCCACATGGACGAACCGGCGACCGATGAAGATCATCGCCGTGGTCGTGATGATCGAGTAGACCACGGCAACGAACACGAGGTAGCCGGGAATCGTGACGGACATGCCACCGAGATCTAACGAGATGGCGCCGCCGACCGCCCAGAGCACGCTGATGAAGGTGACGGCTGTCAAAACGGCGGTCGTTACGCCGAAGGCGAAATCGACCGGCGATTCCGTCGCGATGCGGGTATCGTCGGCGATGCGGAATTCAGGGTTCTGGTGCTGCCCCTTCACCAGATTGAGCTGGTAATAGCGCCCGTTCTTCAGCCAACGGTCGATCTGGTAATCCGTGAGCCAGGCCCGCCAGGCGCGCTGGGTCGTGAGACGCCCCCAGACCGAAGCCACATTGAAGGCCACCGCGGCAAGGGCGAGCGGCACAAACAGGAGGGCGAGCCAGCCAACCAGGCCCACATCCTTCTTCTCCAGGGCATCGAACACGTCCCTGTTCCAGACATTCAGCCGGTATTGGACGAAGAGCTGCCCGAGAATGACCGTCAGAAGCGTCAGGGTGAGAAACCAGGCCTCGTGTCGCCTCACCCCGGTCCAGAAACCCGACGCGGCCTGCCAGAACCGGGCAAACAGGCGACGTCGGTCAAGGGCCCGCCCCTTTTGGATCACGCAACCCTCCGATCCTCTGTTGCCACGCCCTCAGGGCCGGTCAACCTAGAGAGCGCCCATCGGCGCGCCGAGCCAGGCACAGGCTCGGATGCTGGTCGGCGGAGGCCTGCGCCAGGGGACTGACGGACGTCATACACCCGAAGACCTGGAGCCGCCGCTTCTTTTCCTTCTGTGGCTCGTCCCTGCTCTCGTGGCGCCGGACGTCGGGCTTCGAAGCCGAATTCCGCTGCTCCTCCTTGAGGGTCACGACAGGCTTGTTCATGCGCATCGAGAGATAGTTCGTATTCACAACCGAGTCGGTCCCGAACAGGATCTGACCGTCGAAGCCGGAGCGAACAAGGGACGCTGCCGGAGCAATCGTCCTCTCCTTCGTCGCAACTGCATCGAGAGCAGGGTAGGAAGGGTGCACCTCGGTCAGGTCGGATACAAGGCTCGCGACAAGGAACGCGCTTCCTACGGCTCCAACCATGATCGCAGGCATGTTGCGCATCTTCCTCTCCCGACAGCTTGGCCACTCAGGCAGAACAACGCGGCCATATCGGCGATGTTCCTGCGCATTTACTTTTCAGAAACCAAAGAACATGAGCGGAACCTTTCACCGCGCCCCGGCGTTACTGAAGCACCGGCCTCCTGGTCCTCCCCGCATTCCCCTTGTGCATTGGCCGGCACCTTTAGACGGGCTTTTTAGCCCGTCTTTTTTATTTCCATGGCTGAACGAACAAAAGAAATGCCCGGTGCGAAGCCGGGCATTTACTTTGAGAACAGGGGATTGAGGTTAGGCCGTGGCACGGACCTCGCGACGGCGGGCGCTTTGCTGGAAGAACAGGGCCTGGCTGATCACGGCCGAGACATTCGCAGGTTGGAATGGCTTCGCGATGAGGAAGGCCGGCTCGGGACGCTCGCCTGTCAGGAATCGCTCCGGGTAGGCGGTGATGAAGATCACCGGCACTTCGAAGGCCTTGAGGAGATCGTTGACCGCGTCGAGGCCAGAGCTGCCGTCCGCGAGCTGAATATCGGCGAGGATCAGACCGGGACGCTTGGTCGAGGCGAGTTTGACCGCCTCGGTGCGCGTCCGCGCGACGCCTGTGACGTTATGACCGAGACCTTCCACGAGGGCCTCGAGATCCATGGCGATGAGGGGCTCGTCCTCGATGATGAGAATGTCGGTCGCCATATCGGCAGCAAGTTCACGGCCGGCCTCGTCGACGAGATCGCGGACGGTCTTGGTGTCCGTATCGAGGATCTGTCCGACTTCCTCCTCCCCGAAGCCTTCGAGGCAGGACAGCAGGAACGCCTGGCGTGGCAACGGCGTGATCTGGCCCAGACGAACTTCCGCAGGGAGATCCCGCTGCACCTGTTCGCTGCGGCCATTCACCGAAAGCGAGTTCCAGATCCGGGTGAAAACACGGAAGAGTTCTACCTTGACGTTACCGGAAGGACTGATGGTGTCCGGTTCGCTGACAAGGGTTTCGAGAGTGGCTGCCACATAGGCGTCGCCGGCCATCTGGCTGCCGGTGAGAGCGCGGGCATAACGGCGAAGATACGGCAAGTGCTGGACGACAAGCTGCGCTGTCGACATTCGCTTCCCCTTATAATTTTTGACTCGGTTTTCACTACGGACCATTAAACTCGACCGAGGGAAGAAAGTTCCATTTTTGGGAACTCCCGGCGACAAACGGCGTTATTGCTCGAAAATGAATATACAGATACTGCCAAGGTTAACCATCTTCAATCAGCCTTGGGTATCGCAAGGGGACCTCAATGACAGGTGAGAAGGCAAACAAGCTGGCTCGGGTCATTCCGGAGGAGTCGTTGGACGACAAGCTTGTATCGGAACCACAGCTCGACAAGACGAGCCAGAAGCGAATCGGCGACCAGCTGCGGGCCATGTACGACGAGTTGGTCCAGCAGCCCGTGCCGGACCGGTTCAAGGATCTCCTCGAGAAGCTTGAGAAAAGCAGCGTGGAGAAGACAAAATGACTCCGGAGCCGGCTCTCCGAGACGCTCTTCTCGCTGCCGTTCCCAGTCTGCGCGCCTTCGCGATTTCATTGTCAGGTCAGGTCGACCGGGCCGATGACCTCGTCCAGGACACCTTGCTCCGGGCCCTCTCCAATCTCCACCGTTTCGAACGTGGCACCAATCTCAATGCGTGGCTCTTCACGATCCTGCGCAATCTCTTCCATTCGGAGTATCGCAAGCGCCGCCGTGAGGTGGAGGATCCGGAAGGATCCTATGCCAGTCGCCTCAGGGTTCAGCCCGAGCAGGGAGCCCGCCTGGATTTCGAAGATTTCCGTACTGCTCTGGCAAAGCTGCCGCCCGACCAGCGCGAGGCGCTGCTGCTCGTCGGCGCTTCGGGCTTCTCCTACGAGGAGGCTGCGAACATCTGCGGCTGTGCCGTCGGCACCATCAAGAGCCGCGTCAACCGGGCGCGCTTTCGCCTCGCCTCCCTGCTCAATGTCGACGACGTCGAGGACCTGGGTCCCGACAGCATGACCCGCGCCGCCCTCCAGAGCATCGGCTGACGTCGGCCTGCCTTCCTGCGGCCGGTGCGTTGACGACCGGTCCACACCCAGTTCCGCCGACACGAAAACGCCGCCCTGAGGGCGGCGTTTTGACGGACCGGAAAGATCCGGGATCAGAGTGGGTTTCGTCCGCGCAAGAGACCGATGACGGCCGAGATGGCGAAGAGCACGATGGCCACGAAGAAGATGAGTTTGGCGATCTCGACCGCCGTGCCGGCGATACCGCCGAAACCGAACAGGGCCGCGACCAGGGCGATGATCAGAAACGTGACTGCCCAACCAAGCATGATGTTACCTCGCTGACTGATGGATCGGCCGCAGCCGATGATGTGCAATCAACGCGAAGCGCGACTGTGGGGTTCCGTCTTTCTGACTCATTTGCCTGTTTCGTTCTGGCACGTTCAAGTATTGGAAGGAGATCCCCACAGTATGGAACCCAGGACAAACAGGCACGTTTCCCAAAACACTTGGGAGATTGCCCCGATGAACCGCTCAATTGCACTCCGCGCATTCTTTATTTTTACGATCCTGACGTCCCTTGCGGCTACGGTCGGGTGGGCTTCCCAGGTGGAGATTGCAGAGGTCGTCTTCCTGATCGGCGCATCCCTTGCGGCGCTGATGCTGTTCTTTGTATGGGCCGTGCCCGCCCCGGCGCCGGTGCCCGTCAGAATTCGCGATCGGCGCTGAACCGGAATTTACGAAAAGATTGGACATGAGTTCAGGGCGGCCCCGGGGCCGCCCTTTCCTGTTTCAGGATTCCGTAGGGTCACCACCATTGGGATGGAGCACCGAACCCGTGATGTAGGACGCATCCTCGCAGGCGAGGAAAAGGTAACAGGGCGCGACCTCATTGGGCTGGCCGGGGCGCTTGAGCGGTGTATCGGCTCCGAACTTCGCAACTTTCTCGGCAGGGAACGTCGAGGGAATCAGAGGCGTCCAAATCGGACCTGGCGCGACCCCGTTCACCCGAATTCCCTTTTCTGCGAGCTTCTTTGCCAGGGAGCGCGTAAAGGCGAGAATCGCACCTTTGGTCGCGCTGTAATCGAGCAGTTCCGGGCTGCCGCGATAGGCGGTCACGGAGGTCGTATTGATAATGGCGGCTCCCTTCGGAAGATGCGGCATCGCGGCCTGCGTCATGTAGAAATAGCCGAAGATGTTCGTGCGGAAGGTCCGATCCAGCTGGTCCGGCGTGATGTCTCGTATATCTCCCTGCGGGTGCTGCTCCGCGGCGTTGTTCACCAGGATATCGAGCCGGCCGAACTGCTTCACAGCCTGCTCCACTACAGTTTTGGCAAAATCCGGCTCGCACACGTCGCCTGCGACCGTAAGGCACTTCTGCCCTTCGCGTTCGACGAGCCGCCTGGTCTCCTGCGCGTCCTCGCCCTCGTTGAGATAGACGATCGCGACATTGGCGCCCTCCCTTGCGAACAGCACCGCAACCGCCCGTCCGATGCCGCTGTCGCCTCCCGTGATCAGGGCGACCTTTCCCTTCAGTCGCCCGCTGCCTGGGTAGCGTGGTTCGTAATCGGGTCGTGGATGCATCTCCGTTTCGTGACCCGGCTGCCGGTCCTGGGTCTGCGGTGGCAAGGTCGTGGTCTGTTGGGAGTTCATGGCGTCATCCGCTTCGCATTGTGGGCGCGGCCGGCCGGATCGGGGCCGCTCAGGGATCAGCCGGGCTCAAAAGGAAAGCCCGCGTTGGTTTCCCAACGCGGGCCTCTCGCAGCGTGTTCCTAAAGGGAAGCCTCTTCTATTCCGCCGGCTGCGGCCGCTCCGCAGCAGCTGACTGCCCCGCATGAAGAATATGGTAGAGGATGATCGCGCCGAAGGTTGCGGTCCCGATCCCATCGAGGGTGAAGCCGCCGAGCGTGAGCTTGAAGTTGCCGGCGCCGAGGATCAGTGCCACGGCCACGGTGATCAGGTTGCGCGGATTGGAGAAGTCCACCTGGTTCTCCACCCAGATGCGTCCGGCCGTGGCGGCAATGAGCCCGAACACGACGATCGACAGGCCACCGAGCACCGGTCCCGGGATCGTGCCGATGAAGGCGCCGAATTTCGGCGACAGGCCGAGGACGAGGGCGATGGCGGCGGCGACCACGAAGATCAGGGTCGAATAGATCCGTGTCACCGACATGACGCCCATGTTCTCGGCGTAGGTGGTCATGCCTGTGCCGCCAAAGGAGCCGGACAGCATGGTGGCGAGGCCGTCACCCATGAAGGCGCGCCCGAGATATGGGTCGAGATTGCGGCCGGTCATGGCACCGATCGCCTTGATATGACCGAGGTTCTCGGCAACGAGAATGAGCGCGACAGGAGCGATCAGGCTCATGGCACGCATGTCGAAGACCGGGCTGTGAAAGGTCGGCATTCCGAACCACGCGGCCTGGCCGACTTTCGTGTAGTCGATGGCCTGGCCCATGCCGAGGACATTGGCGCAGACATAATAGGCGAGATAGCCGACGGCGCCGCCGATCAGCACCGGCAGGCGTCGCCACATGCCCGGCGCATAGACGGCGACGAGGCCGACCGCGACGACGGTCGTGAGTGCGATCCAGCGGGCAAAGTCGGAGCCCGCCTGATTGTCCGGCGTCGTCCCTGAAGCGCTGGAGATGGCGATCGGAGCCAGGACAAGGCCGATGGCGGCGACGATGGCGCCCGTCACGACCGGCGGCATCAGCCGCTCGACCCAGCGATGGCCGGCCATCTGGACGACGAGGCCGATCAGGAAATAGAGCGCGCCGGCCGCGATGATGCCGCCGAGCGCCAGGCCGATATTGGGATTGGGGCTGCCGACCGCGGCGCCGGTCGCAACCAGGACCGGGCCGATGAAGGCAAAGCTCGACCCGAGATAGCTGGGTACGCGCCCGCCCACGACCAGGAAGAAGAGCAGCGTGGCGATGCCCGAGAAGAGGATCGATACGTTCGGATCGAACCCCATGAGGATGGGGGCGAGCACTGTCGCGCCGAACATGGCGACCACATGCTGCAGGCCGACGACGAGGGTCTGCCCCATGGGCAGGCGCTCGTCCGGCATGATGACGCCTTCGGTCTTCAGTGTATATTTCGGCAGGTAACTTTCAGCCATCGTCGATCCCCCAAACAATCCTTTTTCGTGAATCACCGTAGCGCCGAGAGCGGTGAAATGGCTAGGTCCGGAAAGGACTTATTCACGGCGCGAGAGGCCGCGGAACTGGACAAAGGCGTCCTCCCCCGTCACCGTTCGGCCTTCAGCAGACGAGGTGACTATGCGGAAGGATTACAATCAGCCGGAAGGAACCGTGCACAGTCTCTGGCTCGACAGCCAATGCCTGAGAGGCAACCTCCTCGGCGATCCGGCACGCCGGCGCATCGACGTCTATGTACCGGCGGGCCAGGACGGGCGGGGGCTCCCTCTTCTTGTCGATCTGGTCGGCTACACGGCGGGCGGCCCGGGCCACACGAACTGGAAGAATTACGGCGAGAATGTCCCCGAGCGTCTCGACCGGCTGATCGGAACGGGAGCCATGCCGCCGGTCGTCGTCGCGTTCCCCGACTGCTTCACGCGGCTCGGCGGAAATCAATATATCGACAGCGCTGCCACCGGCCCTTGGGAGACCTTCCTGATCCGGGAAATGCTGCCCTTCGTCGAGGAGCGCTTCTCATGCGGCGGAGAGGGCCGCAGGGGCGTGTTCGGAAAGAGTTCGGGCGGCTATGGCGCCCTCGTCCATGCCTTGCGCCATGGCGGATCCGTGTGGTCGGCGGCGGCAAGCCATTCGGGCGATGTCGGCTTCGAGTTCCTCTACCATCTTGGGGAATTCGCCAACACGCTCCGACACCTCGCGGATCACGGCATGTCCACCGAGACCTTCATCCGCAAATTCGAGGCCGGCCCGAAGGCCAAGGACGCGGACTGGCACGCGATGATGATCCTGGCGCAGGCCGCGACCTTCGACCCCGCCCCGGAGGAATTCTATGGTGTCCGCCTGCCCGTGGATCTGCAGACCTGCGAGCTGATTCATGACCGCTGGGCCAACTGGCTGCGCTGGGACCCGCTGCGCATGGCGGACGACGAGCAGCATCGCGACGCGCTCCGCAAGCTGAAGTGCCTCTACATCGATTGCGGCGACATCGACCAATACAACATGGTCTATGGCTCGCGCCTTCTGCACCGCAAGCTCGATACAGCCGGGATCGCCCACATTTACGAGGAGTTTCACGACAATCACTCCTCGGTGGATTACCGGATGGACACGAGCCTGCCCCTCCTCGCCAAGGCGCTGAGCTGATGGTCTCACGCGCCGCCGGGCTCGTCCTCCGTCGGCATCTCGCAATGGTTGTGAATATCGATGGCGGCGGTGGCGGCGTGGCCCATGGCGATGACGATCTGGTCGAGTCCGCGCACGATGTCGCCGGCCGCATAGAGGCCCTTCACGCTCGTCTGACAGTGGTTGTCGACGATCAGCCCACCGGAGGGGTCGTGGTCGGCTCCGAGCGAGAGGGCGAGATCGGAACGATACTTCAACCCTAGCGCGGAGTAGAGGACGTCGAAGCGAAGCTCCTGACTCCCTGCATGGAGCGCCGCGATGCGGTCGCCCTCGAGATCGAGCCGCTCGACCGGATCCTCGATCACGGCGATGCCGAGCGCATCGATCTCCTCCTGCCGTTTCAACGGCTTCTGCAGAGGCTCGCCCAGGGTGAGCAGAGTCACGTCGCGTGAATAGGTGCGCGCAATGAAGATCGCTTCCCCGAGCCCGTGGTCGCCATAGCCGATCACTGCGATCCGCTTGTCACGCGATTCATAGCCGTCGCAGATCGGGCAGTAGCGCACGAGGCCGCGTTGAACGGCGTTGGGAAGGTCCGGCAGATCCGGCTCTACGTCAATTCCGCCGGTTGCGAGAAGCACCCGTTTCGCCGCGATCGGGCGGCTGCCGCCCTCTCCTTCGACGACACCGATGAACCGATCCGTCTCCTTGCGCAGACCCGTGACCGTTCCGGTGATGGGCCTGACCCCGTATTGCCCGAGCGTGGCCTGCTGCCGGGCCAGAAGTTCGGACCCCGAGATCCCTTCCGCAAAAACGGGAATATTGTGGCTCTTCGGAATCCACGCCGCCCGCGGGTCGCCCCCGTCGATGATGGCGAAACGTCGCTTGAGCCGGGCGAGATAGAGACCGGCCGTCAATCCTGCCGGGCCTCCTCCCACGATGAGACAATCGAGAATCCTGTCGTCCGCCGTCATCCTCGCCCGCTTTCCGATGAACCGTGTCAGACACAACACGCGAGGCGCGGAAAAGATCGCAAGCCGACCGTTCAGGGGCGGCCGGGCGTATCGCCCTCTCGGATTCCAGGATCCGCCAGCGACCTGAGCAGGCCGCGCTGGGCGAGGTTGGTCATGAGCGCACCGAGACCGAAGGTCCAGGGCTCGCATTCCGAACTCGGCTTCATGCGGTTCGTCAGCGCACCGAGGCCGGGCGCGGCGATGGTGACGATGTCGCCGGGCTTGTGCGTAAAGCCCATTCCCGGCACGTCGCGGTCTTGTGTCGGCGCGAACATGGTGCCGAGGAACAGGACGAAGCCGTCTGGATATTGATGGTTCGAGCCGATGGTCTGGGCCACGAGGTCTTCCGGGTCGCGGCTGATCCTGGCGATCGAGGACGATCCCTCGAGCCGGAAGCCGTCTTCGCCCTCCACGGTCAGGCTCACCGTCATGCGCCGCACGTCGTCGAGAGAGAAGCCACCGTCGAAGAAGCGGATGAAGGGACCGATCGCGCAGGAGGCGTTGTTGTCCTTGGCCTTCGAGAGGAGCAGCGCCGAGCGCCCTTCGAAATCGCGCAGGTTGACGTCGTTGCCCAGGCTCGCCCCGACGATGCGCCCCTGCCCCGTCACGACCACGACGACTTCCGGCTCCGGGTTGTTCCAAGTGGATTTGGGATGGAGGCCAGCCTCCATGAGAGTCCCGACCGCCGACAGGGTCGGCGCCTTGGTGAAGACCTCCGCGTCCGGGCCGATTCCGACTTCCAGATACTGGCTCCAGGCGCCTTGCGCCACGAGCACCGTTTTGAGATCCATGGCTTCCTGCGAGCCCGGCTTGAGACGGCTCAGGTCGTCGCCGACGAGACGGGTGACCTCGGCGCGGATCGCGGCGGCGGAGGACGCATCGCCCCGGGCCCGTTCCTCGATCACCCGTTCGAGCATCGACACGGCAAAGGTCACGCCGGCGGCCTTGATGACCTGGAGATCGACCGGTGCGAGAAGCCATGGCCTCGCCGCATCGCGGGTATCGGGCGGCGTATTGCCGAGAATGTCGTCCAGCGAACCGATCCGCTCGCCCGGCACGGTTTTCACGGCATGGGCCGGGTCTGACGATGCGCACAGCGCACTCATGGTGGCAAAGGCGTCCGAAATGTCGAACACCCCTTCTGCCCGGATAGCCACGACCGACGGCCCGATGCCGGGACGCCACACCCTCCCCGCCAGGGCAGCCTCCCCATGATCGGAAGGAAGCGCCTTCAAGAGATCCGCATTCAGTGACATTCGACCCGTGCCCGATTCCCGCTTTGCGACGGGAGCATATTGCCCGCGAATGCTGCCGCTTGTCTGCCCTGAATGGACAAGCCTCCACAAGTGGAGAGTTCCGCCCGGGACGGCCGCGCGTCGCTCCGCTTCAGAGCAGACGGAGCTGATCCCGGGGGACGGCCCCCTCATGGGCCAAGAGCCATTGCTTTCGATGCAGGCCGCCGCCATAGCCGGTCAATGAGCCGTCGGCACCGACGACCCTGTGGCAGGGCACGACCACGCTGATGGGGTTGGCGCCGTTGGCGAGACCGACGGCGCGGACCGCTTTCGGCATTCCGATTCTCACGGCGAGCGCACCGTAGCTCCATGTGGCTCCTGGCGGGATCTCGGTCAGCGCGGCCCAGACCCGCCGCTGAAAAGGCGTGCCGCCCGTTGCCCATGCCAGCCCAGCAAAAGCTCCGCCGTCGCCGTCGAAATAGGCGGCGAGTGCCTGATGGATGCGGTCCGGAACCTTGCCCTGTTCCATCGCGATGCCGTGGTAGTGAGAGCGGATACTCCGAAGCATCCGCTCCTCGAACCCGTCGAAGAACAGTGCGCGCAGAACGTCCCTCTCGTCTGTCGTCACGAGCGCGACGCCGATCGGCGTGTCGAGCCTTCCAACCACGAGGCGTTTCGGGATGAATTCCATTCTTCGCTCCTTCGCCCCCACCTTGTCCGGGTTTGCGGCAAAGCTGATGCGATCATGAACACGAGGTCATGATGCCCGAGTCGACGATGGACGTCTCGCGGATTTCGGACTCGGTCAAACAATCCGGTCAGGTGGAATGCTCGGGAGCAAATCCTTTCAAGATAACTCGGTAGATTAGATTCATCCTACGGTATTATCGAGGACGAAACGACACCAAAGCCCGCCTCGATGATCTTTCTGGCGTGCCCGATGTTCCATATCCCACTTATGGAATATTCGGTCATCCAAACCTGGGATTGGCTTCCAAACAGGTGTATTCATTTGCCGCAGCCATTGAGCAATCGGAATACCAAACCCTTTTTTCCGGCGCTTCAGTACCGCCGGTGGCAGGACTCCTTCGAGAGCCTTTTTCAAGATCCACTTCGTAGTTCCGCCGCGAAATTTCGTATGGAACGGAAGCCTTCTTGCATAATCGGCAAGCTCTGAATGGAGGAATGGCGCCCTGATTTCCAGGCTGTTCATCATTCCGGCTCGATCCGACTTCACCAATATGTCATCTGGCAGATAGAGGTTCGTATAGAATTCAAGCGTTCGATCGACAGGACTTGCGGCTCGGGAGCTATCCCAAAGCGTGATGGCGTCTTCATAGAGTTCGTCAATAGCAACACGCTCTCCGAAGATGCGGGTGATATCGTCAGGGTCGAGCGCGGCAAGCCAGACGGGGTTCCAAACAGATGGCTTGTAAGACATCCCGCGCAGAGCTCGATTCAACTTGAAATCGAAACTCATATTGGCATCCGCAATGGGGAGTCTTGCTGCGATCATGCGCATCGCGGCGTGGACTGGGCGTGGCACCAGCCCCTGATAAAGCTTCGCGAGCCTCAGAGCTTTGAATGGATCGTAGCCCGCAAAGAGTTCGTCTCCACCATCTCCGCTAAGAGCAACCTTGACATGATGAGCAGCGTGTGCCGACAGGAGACATGTCGGGATGAGTGATGGATCGCCTAGAGGCTCCCCAAGTCTTTCCAGGATTTTCTGGGCAGACTTGAGCATGAACGCCACGTCGCACTGCTCGACATGATGCTTTGAGCCGATGTACTTGGCCATCTCTTCGGCATAAGCGGATTCATCATATGACGCCTCGTTGAATCCAATCGTGAATGTCGAGACTCCTGTGTGGGGGCGCCCCTGATGAGCGAAGGCGGCAATGGCGCTGCTGTCGATGCCGCCTGAAAGAAAAATGCCAAGCGGAACGTCACTCTCGAGGCGCGACAGCACAGCCTCCTGAAGAAGCGATCTGACCCTTTCGATCCAGTCGGCCTCATCACCTTCGGGCCGGACATCGGGCTCTATCGAAAAACGCCAATAGCGCTTTTCCTGCAGGTCACCATTCGCGATATCGTACGAAAGTATCGCACCGGGCAGAAGTTTATGGACGTTCTGATAAGGCGTCGTGCGGCCGGGAAGGAAAGAGTATGCGAAGAACTTCTGAAGCGATCGGCGATCCAGCGGAAGATGTGCAACGCTGGGATGCTTTCTTAAGCTTGATAGTTCGGATGCAAATACGAGACCTGAGGGCGCCGCATGATAAAAGAGCGGCTTCTCGCCAAAGCGGTCCCTAGCGAGAAGGAGCTTTCCGCGCTTTGCATCATGGATGGCGAATGCAAACATTCCATCGAGACGCTCGACAACGGCATCACCCCACTGGTCGTAGCCCCGGATGATGACCTCGGTATCGGAATGATCCGTGATGAAGCGCTGCCCGAGAGACTCGAGCTGGCGCCTCAGCTCTCGGTGATTATAGATCTCTCCGTTGAACACGATCGTCGTACCGGCCTCTCGGTGCGACATCGGCTGCGTGCCACCTGCGACATCAATGATCGCCAAGCGTCGATGGCCGAGGAAGACCCGATGTGCCGGATCGATGAAGGCCCCACTTCCATCCGGTCCTCGGTGCACAAGGGAACTGATCATCGCATCGAGATCTGCTTCCGCTCCGCTACCAACGAAGCCTGCTACTCCGCACATGATTACTTGATAGGGGCTATATTCAGTGTCGAGCCGATGATGTAGTGCGTCCGTCCCTGCGATTCAAAATAGGTTCGCACCAGAACTTCACTGATAAGTCCCAGAAGAATGCACATCATGCCGCTCATGAAGCCGGTCACGAAGAGCAGGGGCAAGGGCGTCTGAATGAAGGCGGTTCCCTCCGCGATCTTCAGGAACACAGCATAAAGCCCCGCAACGAACGCGACAGTGAAGAAGAGCACGGCAATGAAGCCAAAAACATAAATCGGCTTCGCTTGGTACTTCGTCAGGAAACGCACGAGGATCAGATCGAGCACCACTTTGAAGATACGATTGAGCCCGTACTTCGATACCCCGAACTGGCGGGCGCGGTGATTAACAGGAAGCTCTGCGATTCTCCCGCCCTGCCAACTTGCAAAGATAGGCACGAACCGGTGCAACTCCCCGTAGAGGCGGACACCAGAGAGAACATCGCGACGGTAGGCCTTGAGAGTGCAGCCGTAGTCGTGGAGCTTGACCCCTGAGACCCAGGAAATGATGCGATTGGCAAGCCAGCTTGGAACCTTGCGGACGATGAGCTTGTCCTTCCGGTCCCTCCGCCAGCCAGAGACGACGTCGTAACCCTCGCCAAGCTTTGCGAGAAGGCGCGGAATATCGGCGGGATCGTTCTGAAGATCGCCGTCCATGGGAATGATGATGTCACCTCTTGCATGATCGAATCCGGCCATCATGGCCGCCGTCTGACCGGCATTCCTGCGGAGGTTGATGACTTTGATCCGCTCATCCCGCATAGCGATTCCTGCGATGATTTCGCCGGTCCGATCACGGCTGCCGTCGTTCACAAGAATGACTTCGAAGTTGCCTCCCAGTGTCTCCATCGCCGGCAGAATGCCGTCCACGAGAAGCTGAACATTTTCCTCCTCGTTATAAAGTGGAACGATAATCGAAAGGGAAGGATTGCTCATAGAGGCGAGTGTTGAACTCGTTTTCTGGGGCGCGACGCCCCTACGGTCAGCATAGCTTTCTGAATAAGATTCGGCGTTCATAATAAAGCCTCGGCACACCACGGCTAATATCCGCATAAAAGCGGAGGCGCAAGGACTTGGTGACCATGAATTCAATCATCGCAGAAGGTGGTTGTGGCCGCTCATCAGGCGAGGGATTTGTATACGTTGGCTTATTATTTCGGAAGAAGGCATGCTGGACGTAGGACCCTATCCGAATCCGCGGGAAGGGCCAGCCTTGCCATGGCACCTGTCCTGCCGTGCTCGGACTCTGCTCGGAGAAGGGCGCCAATGCACTTAGGCCCAGCGGCTCTGCGCTTCGGCTGGCCAAGGCCTGCCCGCTCCTTCCAGTTTTACAAAAATGAGCGTCCGTCAATCGACGCAGCCGCTCCAGCCACCTGTGAGGTCAGCACGACGTGGTCCATTTGAGGGCCCCCCAGGGTAAGAGGGTTGATTGGATGTGTGCCGGCCTGTACCACGGCTATACTCTCATTTGCTCAGCGATATCACGTCGCATGGACGGCGTCGGGCGGGTCGATTCAGGGAGCGTTTCGTGAGGGCCATTGGAAAATTGCTGTTCGAGGCCCTCAGGGCACGTCCACTCCCTCATTGGCTGACGGCCGTGTATCTCAGCCTGCGCTGGCAAGCCTTCGTGTCCCCGGACGCACGCATCTACTATCCATTCCGGATCAGGATCGGCCGAGGGAGTCGCTTGATCGGACGTGTAACCCTAATTGCAAATGGCACGATCGAGATGGGATGCGGCGTGGAACTCTACGAGGGTTGCTTCATCCAGTGCCAGAGCGGAACCGTTCACATTGACGACCAGAGTGCACTCGGTCCGTATGTAATCATTTATGGCGGAGGTGATGTCGACATCGGACGGGCATGCAGCATCGCCACTCACACGACCATTGTCTCCACTACTCACGAATTCAGCGACATCACACAGCCAATCCGCAATCAAGGCTCGACGGGCAAGAAGATCGTCATCAATGACGATGTCTGGCTTGGGGCCCATGCGGTTATTCTGGCGGGCACGCACGTCGGGAAAGGCAGCATCGTAGCAGCAGGAGCGGTGGTTCGGCAGGACGTTCCGGCATTTGCCGTGGTCGGAGGGGTACCCGCCCGCCTGTTGCGCGAGCGTCCCAGAAAAGCTTAAGCGCGTTTTGCCTGAAGCGGGACACACCCGACAGGTGGATCAGGTCCCCGCGACCGGCTCTGCCCGATGCCGCCAAAGCAACCCAATCCAGAGAAGCCCCGGCAGGCTGACACAGACCGTAATGAGCCGGATCGCAATCGCCGCAACGGCAGCGCTCTCCAAGGTCCAACCAACCAACGAGAGACATGTCGTCAGCAGGCCCTCCTGGATGCCCAATCCGTTGAAGGAGATGGGAATTAGTTGCGCGACCATTACGAGGCTGATGATGGCCAAGATGGGTACAAATGTCTGCTCGCCGGGCAGGTCCGGCAGAAGGAGCTGGATGGTGATCGCCCCAAGCACGAGAATACTGAGGCTAAGGGAAACCGCCCCTACCATCAACCGATACTGATTGCGACAGGATGCAGCTATCTCTCTAATCACGCTCAACTGCTTGGCGAGGAACGAACGCAGACGCAGTGCGACGACGCCGACGGCTACCACCGTCACGCAAAGAAGTGCGAATACAGCCAGTGGAGCAGTGCCAATTGCCTGCGTGACGCCGACGAGCTTTGGAACGGCTAGCATTGCTGGCAGACTGAGTAGAGTCGCCAAGAGACTTACGACGCGGTTGAGGACGAGACCCATCACGGATCTCGCGACGGGACGGCCGAACCGCGAGAGAGCAACGATGATCAGTATATCCCCCCCAATGGTCGAGGGAAGGATGTTGCCGGATGCCAATCCCAGCCAGCACAAACGTGCAGCCTCACCAAATGGCAGGACCACTCCTACAGCCCGCAGCATGAGCTGCATGCGCCACGCGGCAAGAAGCTGGGCCGCAACGAAAATCGAGGTCGCTCCGGCTATCGACGGAAATCCAAGATCCTTAAGTGCGATCAAGGCTCCTCGCCAGTCGATTACCAAAGCCAGGAAACCCAGGCAAGCGATCGAAATGGCAATCTGTGCAACAATGAGAAGCGTTCGAATATTCCGTGACATCGTGATCTTTTCGAACCCTCAGCGCAAATCAAGCTCGCAGAATGCCGTCGTCGGGCTTTGCGAGGAAACGATCCAGAACATGCCGGGCCCAGAGAAAGCTCCGGTGATCGGATTTCGAGGCAAGATGCTCCTGGCTCCATCGCCGAACCACCTTCTTCCTGAAAAGGCGGTCTACGCCCAGTTCCGTTGGAACCGGCAACGTTCCGCTAGCCATCCATTGCCCGATCGGCACACCGAAACCCTTCTTTGGGCGATACACGACATCGTCCGGCAGCAGCGGGGCTACGGCTTTCTTAAGGATATATTTGGTTTCGTCCCCCCGCAGCTTGTATCGGCCTGGCATCTTCCTGACGAAATCGACGACATCGTTATCGAGGAACGGTGAACGCACCTCCACAGAGTGCATCATGCTCGACCGGTCGACTTTCGTCAGGATATCATCCTGAAGATAGAGTTTGGCGTAGAACTGCATTGTTCGGTCGAGGAGAGTGCCCTGACTGCACTTGCCCCACTGCAGAAGCGCATCTTCATACACCTCCTCGATGTCGACCTTGGCCTCCATGACCTCCCCTAGTTCCTTGGGCGAGAGAGGTCCGATCCAGCTTGGAAGCCACAAGGGCGGTTCGACGGATAGTCCGCGAAGTGTCCTCTTGACCCGAAAGTCGAAACTCATATTCCGGTGGGAGAGTGGCAGCAGACCAGCGACGAACTGGATCGGATCCCGCAACCGGGAGGGAACAAGCCGGTTATAGAGTTGTGCCCAGCGCAGTGCCCGAAAAGTGTCGTAGCCAGCGAACAACTCGTCGCTTCCATCCCCGCCCAAGGCAACCTTCACGTGATTGGCCACGTGCCGGAAGAGCAGAAAGCAAGGAAGCAGGGACGGATCGGCCATCGGCTCATCGAGCCTCCTGAATACTTCCGTCATGATTTCGATCGCGCTATCGCCTCTCAATCGGTCGGTGTGATGTTCGGAGCCGATGGCTTTTGCAACCAGTTGCGCATAGGAGGATTCGTCAAAGGTCTTCTCGGCAAAGCCCATCGAGAACGTCTTGATCGGGGTAGAGCTGTGCCGAGCCGCAAGAACCGCGATCGCCGACGAATCGACGCCACCGCTCAGAAGGATCCCGATTGGCACATCAGAGACCATACGCTGCTTGACGGAGCGCGACAGAAGGAAGCGCAGCTCATCTGCATATTCGTCCTCTGCGCGATCGGAAAGCCGCTCCTGAGGCTCCAGGACGAAATCCCAATATTGTCTGATGGTAGTTTGTCGAGAGGAGAGATCATAGCGAAGACTGTGACCTGCCGGCAGCTTCATGACCTCTCGGTAAATGGAACTCGGCGCAGGGATGAAACCGAGAGCGAAGTACTTCTGAACCGCAAGCGGCGAAATCGTCGGGGAGACGCCTGGATGCAAGACTAGAGAGTGGAGCTCCGAGGCAAAAACGAACGAGGACGGTGTGTTGGCATAGTACAGCGGTTTTTCGCCGAACCGGTCGCGGCACATCCAAATGGCCGCGGCTTCACGATCGTAGATCACGAACGCCCACATGCCGTTCAACCGGTTTGCAATGTCCTCTCCCCATTCACGATATCCATGGAGAAGGACTTCGGTATCGGAGTGATCGCTGACGAAGACGTGCCCTCTTCTTACGAGTTCCTGGCGCAGTTCAGCGTGATTATAGATTTCGCCGTTGAAGATCACTCCGAGAGTACCGTCCCGGGTCCACATCGGCTGAGTGCCGCCACCAAGGTCAATGATGGAGAGGCGTCGGTGGCCGAGATAGACGCCTGCCCTCTCATCCACCCAATGGCCGCCTGCGTCGGGACCACGATGAGCGAGTGCTGTTGTCATTTTGCGAAGGGTGGTTTCCCCTCCCGCTCCAATGAAGCCGGCTATTCCGCACATCGCCCCTCAACCTTTCACTTGCAAGTCCACTCTCTCGGAAGTCCGGAGACATCGGTTGACAGGAATTTTCCGCCGAGCGGCCGGCAGCACTGACGCCCGCAGGTGAACTTCTAAGCCGCTGCTACGTTTTTGCGCACCGCAAGGACCAGCGGGGTCTCCCAGTGACACACACGCGACAAGGCAATGGCCGGTTCGACCAGACGCAGCCTGTGGACGATCTGGGCGATTTTTCTTGCCGTGGCCAGAGCGGCCCAGCCACTGAAGCTCAGCCCGCGGAGGCGCTCTTCGAAAATGGAGAACCCCCAGTCGAGAATTTCCACCTTTCCTTCGTGCGGCCGCAGAAGCTTCTCGATCCTCCCTTTGCTCAACAGATTTAGGGTGTCAATGTAGTGCGGGTCCCGACCGAGCATCCGAACATAGATTTTCGCCAGCTGCGCCGGCAGATGCGGAATCCAGAGAGTTCCGTAGTGCCCCTCCCACCAGGAGCCATAGTTCGGCACTACGAAGAGAAGAATCCCTCCAGGCTTCAGAACGCGCAGCGACTCGTTAATTACGTCCTGAGGAGATTGAACATGTTCAAGCACGTTGGACGAGTAGACCATATCGAAATGCTCGTCCGGGAATGGAATGTCTTCACCGAATGCGTCGCGCAGAGCATCCGTGGGCAGGCCGAAATGTGAGAGGAGACGCTTTCCAACATCTAATGTTGCGGTGAACTCGTTTACACTCGGCTCGATGCCGTAAATATCGAGCCCATAGGCCATGCGGGCCCGCGTTACCAGGGCGCCACAGCCCGAACCAACCTCGAGGATCCGCTTTCCTTCGAGGGTCATGTAACGGCGCATTTCTTTAATCTGCTCGTCGATTCGATTGTCGGACAGCATGTCGCGGACGACATGAGGCAGAGGAACGCGTGTCACCTTGTCGAAGCCGGTTTGGACGAAACCGTCGATCAGGATCTGCTTCAAGTCTTCAAACTCAGGGTGATCGCTCAGCTTGCGACCGCCGCTCGGCCCCAGCGGGACTCCGGATCGATTGGACTCCGACAGTTCAGCCATTCCGCACCGCTTTTATGACGAAGATCGTTGCGCTCTTGATTCGGCCGACGCGGTCCTGGATGCATTGCGCTTCGAAGCCGTTCTGTCGGAAAAGCTCGACGATCTCCTCAATGGAATAAAAAGTCTTATAGGGAGGATAGTACCAGTCCTCCACCTGCGCCTGGATTGAAATGTTGTCCGCCCGAAGGTTCGTTTGGGAGCCAACAATCCTGCCATGCAAACTGGTCAGGGCCGTGAAGAAGTCGCAGACTAACTTCTTTCGGCGTGGACCATTCATGAAGGTGCGGCAGAAATGGCGTGTCAATTCATGAACCGGCGAAAGCCACGTTTTAAGATAAAGCCCCAGGTAGACGGTTCCGCCGGGCTTTGTCACACGCATGAGATTGCGCATGACCTTCATCGGGTCGGGCGCCATCATCGCAACGCCCCAGCACCAAACAAGATCGAAGCTTGCGTCAGGAAGCGACAGGTTTTGCAGATCCTCGCGCTGGAAGGCGATGTTGTGTCTGTTGAAACGAGCCGCCTGCTGCCGTGCCGTCTGGATACATTCGGAAGACACGTCGACCCCGACGACCTCATCCGCACGTTCGGACAGAACGACACTGCAAAGACCATGTCCGCAGCCCGCGTCCAGCGCCCGCGACACATGGGCCTCTGTAACGGTCTCCATAATGTATTCGCGCGTCTTGTCCAGGATCGGCACCGACTTGGGCCAGAACTGATCATAGAACTCGGCGGTCTTTGTATCGATTTGGGACATTGTCCCTTTTCCTCATCTTAAAACTGCGCCGGCCAACATTCGCTAAAATTCTTTGCTGAACTTTCGCCAAAAGCGCACCAAATCCATTGTGTCTGGGAGATTTAACGTCCGCCATTGAAGGCGTCAAACGATGTTTCGCATGCAATCTCCAGGATAGGCGGCCAGGTTCTGGGCAACTCGTTCGAGTGCATCCCACGACCTCTACAGCATCGCCTTATGGTTCAGCTTTGAAGCCAATCTCTCTCAACTGGTCGCCGCGCCAGACCCAACCCAGGGTATATCCTCTCGCGGTCAAAGCATACTCTGGCTTAATTGTTGGTATAACCATGCCCTGCATGAGCGGCAGGCGCCCGATAACGTAGTAATCCTGCTCAGTCATGGTCGATGGGTCTCCTACCGGAAATGTCGGAATAATGCTGATTACCTTTGGGCCAGGCAGCCATCGGCCAAAATACTTTACTGGTCGCAATGTTATTTTGTTGCAGACAACTCCATTCAATCGGCCGTCGTTTCGGATACAATCTGCCTCCAGCCGTTTTCCGGCCAACATGACTTCCTCGCCCCATCCGACCCAGGAGGGATTAAGTCCGCCGGGTTCTGCCTGCTCGCTGCTCGGATATTCTACCCAGAACGGGCGGAATGCGGCGAAGCTCGGACGGAATGGAAGAAGCTCAAGGACAATGACCGCCACTATTGCGGGCCCGACGATTGCTAGGCCCAGGCGGGATCTCTCGAGGAGAGTCATAACTATCAGAGCCGCTAGCAGACCGATTCCAGCCAAGCCGATGTTGATGTAGCGATTTGAGACCGGAACATTAAGAGCCGCTGAGGCAACGATTTGGACGACGATGTAAGCTGCGAAAATTGCGACCAGAGGATGAAAACGCCCCAGCACACTCTTGGCAAACACCAAGGAAGCACCCAAAGCTAATGACAAGATCGTTGGCATCGAGACCAGAACAATCGTCGCACTATAAAGAAAATGACGAATGTAATGTTGAACAGCCGTGCGCTCATCAAAGTGTATTACAACGCCATTAACTGGAAAATACTCTTGTAATGCGGAGGCTTCATTGGGGTGGTAAGGCGACCACCAGGCGCGCACTTGGTACAAGCCAACTACCCCGCATGCCATCAGAACACATATGGATGCTACGGCGAGAGGTGCCCAGTTCCGCTTCGCGATATGCTGCTCAACCAGCGGCCACAGGACCCGAGCAATCCCCGCCATTCCAAGAACTAAAGCGAAACAGCAGCCTGCGACCATCGCCCGATGTTGCAGAAAAGCCGTTCCACCCCCCAGGAACATGAGAGGCGCCCAAGTCCAGCTCACAAGGGCATCGGACCAACTCCACCAGAAGCCTTGCGGAAACGGACCTGATGGGCCAATCCATGCGAAAAAAATCGTCGATGAGATCGTCACAACTGCGGCGGTTGCCAGTCCACGAAGCGCCAAAAGGGTGCCGTCTTTGAAGCGCTGGCGGCCGCAATCGTCCGAATTTAGCTTTGTAAAAACCGAAGCTGCGATAATAATTATAAGTAGTACTGGAGAGGCACTGAGTTTTTCTTGCGCAGCAAGGGCAGCGGATACGATTGCGAGTGTTGGAAAATGGCCACGCCTGACCGCCCGCGCTGCCAGCACCGCGCCGTAGATCGCGAGCGAGAACGACAGGAGATCATAGTTGAGCGTCTTGAAAGCTAGATTGTTGATCGGAAGAAGTATTAGTATCGCGGCAACGAACAGCGACTGGCTGGGGATATAACGGTCGTAGCCCGCTAGAAAACTAGCCTGGAGAGCGATCAGAATCATGGCGCTCAATCCGACAAGAAGCCAGACAGCTTTCAGCAACATGTGAATCGCAGCAGGAGAAAGACCGGCTCCCTCCGCAGCGCGGGCAATTGGAACCAGTATGAGAAGACCGGTATGAAATGCTCCGTAGGCCCACTGGGAAATGCCTCTATCGGCAGGGATCAGGATCTGGTCGGCAAAGACCTGATCGTCAACAGTCAGATATTGCGTCGCTTCTTTGGCGGAGAGAAACGCTGCGACGACGAATACAGCTCCGAACAACAGAGAGCGGATGCTGACATCCCATGCACCATCTTTATACAGGACCGGCCGCGCCCAGGTCACACAGATTAGCAGGACGGCCGCGATTTCCAGCGCATTGATGGGCAGGCTCTGGCTGATCAGAAGCAGCATGTAAGGCTACCCCTACACAGCGACCCGTCTTGGCCGCAGCCACCATCGACTGCACGATCATATATTTCCGACGCCAGTGCTTCTGGGAGGCGCCTTACGCCCCAACACACAAACGTCCTCATTGATCCACTCCCGGCACGGTGCCGCAACCGTGTCATCAACATACTTGGCGAAGACCTGAACAGCTCAAAAATCTCTCGGGAATTCACCCCGACCTCGACTTTAATCGTGACTACGCCTGAACACGAACTCATTACATCCTGTCGGCACTTCCGCCGAATACTCTGCAATACACTTGAACCCAAGTGCGCCGACCATGCGCTTGATCTCGTCACGGGAGCCGTACTCGTATGGATAGCCCCCGACCCAGTCAACGACATTGTAGTAAAAGTCCATACCACGGGTTTGGCGGCTTGGCGGCTTACCGGTGACGGCAAATTTCGCAACCCAGATCACGGGATAGAGTGCTGCAATAAGCAGCTTCTGAATCCAGGCCGGTGATTTGCAATAAAGCCATTTGATCAAGAGCCATGGCAGCGACGTCCAGTGACGGTTGTAAATCGCAAGCACAAAATGCCCGTCCGGAGCGACGAGCGATGCCGCATTTGCAATCGCACGTTTCATCTCTCCTGTGTGATGCAAAACGCCCCAGGAATGTACAACGTCGTATCCGTCGGCTCCTGCAACTACCGGGTGCTTGCGCAACTGCCGGACGGTCCCATCGTCGAGAACGGACCCGATCACGAGCGAGACCTGCGATGTAAGATCCCTATCGAAAAACTGGGACGTCGCATCGAGCGCCTCCGCGCATCTCGGATTAATGTCGCATCCGACCACCCGTGCGCCCGCTTCCGCAGCGAGGAGTAGGCTCAATCCTTGACCAAAGCCAATATCGACAAATGATCGGCCCTTGAGCGGGACTTCGCCCAGCAATCTGCGGAAGTCGTCGCGAGCCTGCTCAACCTTTTGAGCGTTCAGAGCACTGTTGCTGAAGTTCAGCCAATTTTTGCCAAAGTCAAACTGCATTGACAATCCTATTTGAGGAAGGCCGGGACTGGCCCGGCGTATCTTGCGCCATGTCGAGATAGGCTTCTGCGACAGCTCGCCACGTGAATTCGCGCTCTACACGACTTCTCGCATTACGACCAAAGGTATTTCTCAGGGCGACATTGTCGGACAGCTCCGCAAGAGCCTTTGCTAGTGCTTCCTCATCGTCAGGCAGAACGAGAAATCCGGTCTCGCCGTGTAGGACGAGGTCTTCCGACCCGCTGATGCGCGTCGCGACCGCTGGCAAGCCACTGGCCATTGCCTCCAGAAGGACGTTCGGCATTCCCTCATCGCGCGATGGGAGAACGAAAACATCAGCGGACCGGTAGAGCTCAGGCAATTCGGCCCTTTCGGCCCACCCGTGGAAAGTGACATTGCCTTCAAGAGAGAGCTCTGCGGTCAAGGAACTGAGCAGATGCCTGTCGGGACCATCGCCAATGATTAGGAGTTCGAGGTCTCGCCGTGCGAGTCTTCCAAGCGCACGGAGGAGAACGTCGACACCCTTCTGGTGCTGAAGGCGCCCTACGAAGAGGAGACGGACCCGGGGGCGCGGCTGGCGCCCGCCACCTGGGTGGAATCGCACCGCATCGACCCCATTTGGCACGATCAGAATGGGAAGGTCAGGTGTCGATCGGTTGGCGAGGACGCGCAATCCGCTGCTGTTGGCCACGACGACCCTGGCGCGTCGCCACAACGCCACGATCACCGGACGGAGAAGTCTATGGTAGAGACCTAGATCATATGGCTGATAACCCGGGACATCCCCTCCCCGCAGAGAGACAATGTAGGGCACTCCGAACATGGCTTTGCCGAGCCAGGCGATTGGCCCCGACGGGATTCCAAAGAAAGCGACGACAATCGATGGCCGATTTTGCCTGATGAACCGAGGTAGTGCAGTCATGGCGGACACCATGAACACGAGCATTTCCAGAGGCGTGCAGCGATCGGCTCTTCGACGGATCGTCCAGACGCGGCGCACGCGATAGCCATCGATGACTTCCGCTTTTGGAAGCTCCTTGTAATGCGAAGTAAGAACTGTGACCTCGTGCCCAAGGGCTGCCATCTCGCGAGCAATGTTGGCCGTCGCATTGCCCGCGCCGCCGCCAAGGGGCGGAAGCTCATAATTGACAATAGTGATCCGCACTCTCCCGCCTCCCTCAGTTTGCCGGTCGAGTCGGGGGGCCGAGCTTCCTGCGGATCATGTCCAGAGGGTCCCCGTAGCCCGTCAGTCCGGTATTCTGCAATTGAACCTTGATCATTCCGGGACGGGTGATGTTACCAATCAGGAAAACTGCCCACACCGCGCAGGCGAGTGCAAGATAGGTCCGGCTTGAGGAGATTTTGGACTTCACGCCCTCAAGCAACAGACTCACAAGGAGCGCCACCCCGAGAATGCTGATGATAGCTTTGTAATGAAGGGCGGGTGTGCTGTTATAAGGACGGAACTTAATGAGCAGATAAGTACAGCAGCCTGTTGCGATGATCAGCATACAGCAAACCACGGCCGCGTGAAATCCCGACTGCTCTTCAATCGAAATCCAGAGGGCACGATAGAAGGCAAACAGGAACCCAGCCACCCATACGCCTGCTAGGAAGCGCCAGAAGAAGAGGTGGTTCATCACCGCTAGATGCTGGAACTCGGGATGATAACCATTCTGGCCAGCAAGGATCTGGTCAGCGCCGAGATAAGTAAGGGAATTCGATGATGCGAGGAAGGATGGTAGGAAATTCGACAATGCCATGTAGAGGAACGTGAAGAAATTCGTAATGAAATCTTCCACCATCAAAACAAAGCTGTTGTAGCTAAAGATCAGCTCTTCCTCGGCTCCTGGCAGCATGTATTGCCGCGCCACGGTCATGCGGATGGCAAGATAGAAGCCCAGCATAGCCAATACGACGACCGCCACACTACGAGACACGGACGCGATGGATTTGTTGTGCCCTGCCCGTGCCCAGAATGAGAGAAATGCGCAGCTGAGCAGAAGCCCGAGCGCGTAATTGATCCATAGCTCAGTGGAAAGCATGAGCAAAGTAAGGCTCGATACAAATAGGGACAATGACGCAAGAGATATCCCTCTCCGAACACAAACCCCCACGGCATACATATTCAGCAAAATATAAGTCACGACCAAGTAGTGCAGAAGCGTCAGGCCAAGCGTAGACCCATAGCTCAGTTGCGTCCCAAACATAAGCAACAAAGCCAACGTAATGGCAAAGATGCGTGGGCGCCCAGACAGTCGTGACAACATATAAGCTGTAACGCCTGTCAGCGAGCTTAGGACAAGATAGATTTGGAAGGGCGATAAATGCTGCGACAGTGCATAGAATGGGAGAAGGCTTGTGGGTACCCAATGAAATCGTCCAGGCTCGAGTTCCTCTGGCAAAAGGGCTCGCAATGGGCTTTCCCGCAAGATTAGCGCGACGCTCTCCAAAATCTTCTGATTTACATGATAGGGATATGATGATTCAAAAATCAGCTTGAAAGCAATGCTTAGACTGACGAGTAGTATAATGATCGCAATGTCCTGCCACTGGTGACGGCCGACATTCGGACTTCCTTCACGCACGCGCGTGACATTTCTCGGAAGGGACTGATCCACTGCTCATCCTGCTGAAAGCTGGGAAGTTCTTAATTTTATATGGTCGGTCGACTCCATATAGCACTTGGAATCCTCACTCAAGCGCGGAGAAAGGGCTGCGAACCAAGGGATTTGCCCCGAACAATCCATGTTCAATGTCCCTAAGAAGGGCTGGAAGGCAATCGAGGGGTAACATGACAGTCACGGCCTATGCCTGCATAGACCGAACATGAGGTTGCAGGTGGCCATCACACCGCGATGAACGACGGAATCGCGGAGGCGGTTGACGAAGCCGTCAGCAAGGCCTTTGGCGCCGCGCTTGAGCGCCCCCAAGGGCGAAGGACGCAAGCTTGGACCTCGTCCTCGCCCTGCCGGCGGCTCGCGTGCTTCAATGGAAGCGTGGCTGGGGCGCCAGGATTCGAACCTGGGAATGGCGGTACCAAAAACCGCTGCCTTACCGCTTGGCTACGCCCCAATGCTTTGCGAAGTGCGGTGTACATAATCGCCGGACGCAAGGCTGGCAACCGCGATTTCGCGGGCTTGGCAATATCGCGGCCGAGCGTGTTTTCCCTCTTGCGGCGCAGGGTGCCCCCCGCTATAAGACCGGCCTTCCCGATGATTTCGGTGTCGGAGTGTAGCGCAGTCTGGTAGCGCACCACGTTCGGGACGTGGGGGTCGCAGGTTCAAATCCTGCCACTCCGACCATTCAACCGATTGAGGGCTAAGGCCTTTTCCCGAGGGCCTTCCCGGGCAAGTTTCTCCCGAGTAAGGGTTCAACCGGACAGTCCTTCGAATTCGGAGCTTGTTCAGGCCGTCCCTTTTCGCCCTCCCTGCCCGCCCACCGCCTTGCGCGCGCTCCTTGTGCGTCGACGCATGGTGCCCGTAGCAGCCCTCCAGCACGTCCGTGGTCATCCCGAGGGCAGGCGAGTTCCCTCGGGTCGCCGCACTCCGGCGGGTGCTGCGCGGCCTTCAAGTCGATCGGCTCGTCTGGCCCGGCGCGCCATGATATCGTCTCGGGGGAGTCCTGCGCCTGTGACCAGCACGGCAAGCGTGTTTCGGGACCAGCCATGAGGAGGCATTCGTGACGGAGCCGACGAATCGCCGGATCGTTCTCGCCGCTCGCCCGGAAGGCGAGCCCGCGACGGACGATTTCCGCCTCGAATCCGCACCCGCTCCGGAGCCCGGCCCTGGTCAGGTCCTGATCCGGATCCTCTGGCTCTCGCTCGACCCGTATATGCGTGGCCGGATGAGCGCCGCCAAGTCTTACGCCAAACCGGTCGAGATCGGCGATGTGATGGAGGGCGGCACCGTCGGGGAAGTTGTGACCTCGAACCATCCTGGCTTTGCGCCCGGAGACTTCGTGCTCAGCCATTCGGGCTGGCAGGAATACGCCGTCGCAGATGGCGACGGCGTTCGCAAACTTGATCCGAACCTGGCACCATTGTCGACAGCTCTGGGCGTCCTCGGCATGCCGGGCATGACAGCCTACACAGGGCTGCTGAACATTGGCCGGCCCATGCCGGGCGAAACCGTCGTGGTCGCGGCCGCAGCTGGCCCGGTTGGTTCGCTTGTGGGCCAGATCGCCAAGATCAAGGGCTGCCATGTGGTCGGCATTGCCGGAGGCCCGGAAAAGTGTGCCTACCTTCGGAGTGACCTCGGTTTCGATGCCGCCATCGATCATCGCGCGCCCGACCTGTCCGGGAGGCTTGCCGAAACCTGCCCGAATGGCGTCGACGTTTATTTCGAGAACGTGGGCGGCGAGGTCTGGAATGCCGTGTTCCCGCTGCTCAACGACTTCGCACGCATCCCGGTCTGTGGGCTTGTTGCCCACTATAATGACACCGCCCTTCCCTCTGGCCCTGATCGGACGCCGCTTTTAATGCGGGCGATCCTGAGCAAACGGCTGACCCTGCGCGGTTTCATCGTGAGGGATTTCGCATCGCAAGCCGATGAGTTCCGGCGCGAGGTTGGCGCATGGCTCCGGGCGGGACAGATCAAGTACCGCGAGGACGTGGTCGAGGGGTTGGAGAATGCTCCTGGAGCATTCATCGGCATGCTGAAAGGGCGCAACTTCGGCAAGATGCTCGTGCAGGTGCGTCGGAGCTGAGCCCGATCACGATTGTCGGGACAGCCGCACGCCCGCCGGCAGCTCAGTTCGATACGGCATTCGGTAGCAAAAGCCGCCAAATCTGATTTGGCTTGCCCGGCACCCTCCGGGTCCTCTGGTGTTGTGTGGAACGTGAGAGTTGAAGAGGAAGAGAGGGCAGCCAGCCGTCCTTATTGTCCTAGCCTGAACGCGCTTTCAGCCACGGGTCACCTGTTCTCGATCTCCTTCACGGCATCCCTCGCATCGGATCCGAGCAGGTCATCATCCTGGACGGACGCAAGGGCAGGGACGGCCGCCCGCGCCGCAGGGCCGATCTTCCTCAAGGCAATGACGGCTTGCCAGCGCACGGCAGGTTTCCCATCCGCGAGCACGCGGATCAGGGCTGGAACCGCCTCCACAGCTTGGCTCCCAAATTGCCCCAGAGTTTTTGCCGCCCATGTGCGCTCGAACTCGGTGCCTTGTTCCAGAGCGGTTACGAGACTCGGTATCGTCACCTTCATCGGCAACGCGGCAACGGTGAGGCCGTCGGCCAGCCGCTCCTCCGTTTTGGACCCGGCCGCAGACCACCTGTACGGAATATGATAGGCAACCGGATAATACTCCAGCTCTGATTGGTGCGCTCGCGGCTTCAACATCAAGAGCAGTTCGCGTGCCTCCTGCCGCCGCCCGAGGCGTGCGTATGTCGCGGCGAGGGGAGGCACCAGTTCGATGGCCTGCGGGTCGGCCTGGATCGCCCTTGCGAATACACGCGCAGCCTCGTCGAGATCGCCTTTCGCAAACAAAGCGATACCCCGGGCCAGGACGTAGTGGCTGGGGTAATTTGGATTGAGCCGCATGGCGGTCTCGATGAATTCCAGGCCGGCTTGCGGCTTGCCCGTGGTGATCATGGCCCAGGCCATGCCGAGATGGGCTTCGGGGTCATTGGGATCGAGTGCAAGAGCTCGCGCTGCCTCGACGAAGGCGTCGTCATGTCGCCCGGCGTACAGGTTGAGATGCGCCGCGGCGACATTCGCAAGAGATGACGGCCGCGACTTCGCCTCACGAAGGTAGAGGTCGGCCGTCTCGGACGCTTGGCTGGCGTTCATTCCCAAGGCTTCGTTCCACTCCCACGCACAGCCCCAGATATAAACCAGCGCCAGGGCGGCATAGGCCCTCCCGTAGTTCGGATCGAGAGCGATCGCGGCTTTCAACTCGCTCACCGCCTGTGCGTTCGCCGCAGGCGTAAAGCGGAGATAGCGTTCCCAGCCGCGCTGGAAGGCCTCACGCGCGGCGATGCTCTTTGTCTGCCCGCGGCCGATTTCCTTCTGCTCGTCGTTTGAGAGGTTGAGCGCCAAAGCCTGAACGATGATCTGGACGAACTTGTCTTGGACGGCGAATATGTCCTTGGTGCTGCCGTCGTGACGCTCGGCCCAGAGGGACCCGCCCGTGGTCGCGTCGATGAGCTGTGCATTGACACGCACTTGGTCATCGGCCCGGCGCACGCTGCCTTCCAGTACGTAGCGCACGCCCAACTTCTCCGCCACCTCACGCGCGGTCACGGCTCGGCCCTTGAACGGAAAGACCGAGTTCCGGGCGACGACGAACAGGCCCGCGACCTTCGACAGGTCGGTGATGAGGTCCTCGGTCATGCCGTCGACGAAGTACTCCTGCTCCGGATCGCCGCTCAGATTTGCGAACGGCAGGACGGCAATCGACGGCTTATCGGGGAGCGGCAGTGCCATCCGCTCGACGGATGCGGGCTCCAGCCGTGGTTCCCAGGGGCGCAGCCAGAGTATGGGTCCAATGACCAGCAGGACCAGAACGGCCGCCCCAGTGGCGATCCATCTGCGAAAGCGCCGCGCGTGAAGTCGCAAGCTCGGCCGCGAGCCGTCCAGCCGGACCCGATAGGTTCGCACCCGCCGGCTGATGTTCTTCACCCGTTGCTCGCCGACGAAGTTCAGGGTCAGGTCAAGCTTGCCCTGAAGCTGATCATAAGCCGTGCCGGAGACCAGAACCCCACCCGGCTCGCACAATTGCTCCAGCCGGGCCGCCACGTTGACCCCATCGCCGAGGAGATCCTCCCCCTCGACCACGACATCGCCAAGATTGATGCCAATGCGAAACACGATCCGGCGCTCGGCCGGCACATCGGCCTGCCGCTCCGCTGCGCCCTTCTGCACGCCGACCGCGCAGGCCACGGCGTCGACCACCGAGCCGAACTCGGCAATGGCCCCGTCGCCCATCAGCTTGACGATTCGGCCGTGGTGCACCGCCAGCAGCGGCTCGATGACCTCGCGTCGCAGGTCCTTCAAGGCCGACAGGGTGCCAGCCTCATCCTGCTCGACGAGGTGGGAGTAGCCGACGACATCCGCCGCCAGGATCGCCGCAAGCCGCCGCTCGACCCATGCTGTTGCCATAGCCGTCTCTCCTCGGAGAGATCCGCTGGGTAGGTCCCTGACGCGTCCGCCGCCGGTCCCTCAACGCGCGGGACGTCTCAACGCTCTTGCCATGATACCAGTGGTGTTTCGCATTGGCGATAACACCGGATGGGCTGTTCCCGCGGCCGTGAGAGCTGTTGCGTCAACAGGACCAGGGACATGGCAATGGACGATCTGGTGGCGTTTGCTACCGAATGCCGGTTCGATATAGGCCTTCGCAAGTTCTGGAGGTATGTGATGTTCGAAGGATCGTTATTTTGACTGCTCGCTGATCTGACTCAGCGTGTGATGTTTGTAGCGGAAGGGCTTGCTTAGGCGGGCCCGTCTGCACAATTCGCTTTCATGCGCAGGTTTAGGTGACACCACCGGCGCGAGGCCAGCCCCCCTGACCGCCCCTTAAAACTCATGCTTTCCTTGTCTTTTCCAACCCTGGTCCGACCCCGGGCGTATCCATCGGATCGAGTGGTGCAATCGGACGGCGAATTTTTGTGTAAGGTATCTTCGCCGGGTCTGGCGGATAGGGCCCACCGCAATTCACATAGATGATCTCGCGGGCAATGGGAGCAAAAGCCGCGTGGAAGTGGCTGGCCGATTTGACAACAACGACCTTCTGAACAGCGAGATCAATGCCGAGGTTGCGGAAGACATCTGGATGAAAGGTCTGGACCCGCTTCGACGCCAGCACCACGGACAGCTCACCGATCCGGACGGCAGCGGCGGCACCGAGCGAGACGAGGCTCTGCTCGAAGGGCACGACAAGATTGGGCGTCACGGCCAAGATCTCCACCCTGGCATCCACTGGCGGCCCGGAACTCGGCGCAACTTTACCGCCGATACGGAGGGCCAGCTGTGCCCCTGCTCCCGCAGCGAGGCAGAACTGCACCGCGACCGGATCCCATAGCGCCCCGACCGCCGCGCGGGTCCCCGGGTGCTTCAGCAATTCATGGATCAGGAATGTGCTATCCCCGCCCACCCCGCCGCCCGGGTTATCCCAGCGGTCGGCAAGAATCACCGGCCCGCCCTCGATCGCAAGCGCCGCCTCCACAGCCTCTACAGGCGACGGCATCGGCGGCAAGCGGTTGCCTCCGAAACCGAGAATGTCCTGGGCGAGACTGCTGGCGAGGATCTCGCCCGTCTCGGGAGCAGCATCGGAAACGACGATGATCTTTGTGCCGACATCGTACACATCCGCAGCGGGAAACCCGTGAACGACGGAGATGCTGAGGATCCCGCCCTGCCCCTCCAGTCGCTTGATCCGGTCGATCAGCGAGCGTCCCGGTTCGCGACTCGTGATGAAATTGGCGATGGCGCGGCAATCGACAACCGAGATGGCCGGCGCGATCTCACCCCGTGCCGTGCGCAGGGTGAGATCAACCAGATCCTCTGCGCGCTCGAGGAAATCGGTATGAGGCACTTCCTTGAAGGTGACGATCACGGTGGAGGCCGCAACCATGGCGTCGCTGAGATGGCAATGGGGGTCGAGCTCGATGCCGATCACCGTATCCGGCCCTGCAATGGCACGGGCACGGGTCAGCAGATCACCCTCGCAATCGTCGTAGCCGTCCGCGACCATCGCGCCGTGCAGACCGAACAGGGCGATGTCCACCGGGATGCACGCCCTGAGCTGGTCAAGAATCTCATCGCGCAGGCTTTCATAAGCTTGGCGGCTCACGAGGCCCGCCGGCTCCGCCCAGGTCGCAGTGCCCTCGATGAGGGTGAACCCGTCCCTGCGGGCTCGGCGACGGGCCGCAATGAAAGGGGCGGAACACAGGGTCGGCGTGTCCGGGTGGCGCCCGGGCGGAGCATAGAACGCATCCTCGAATGCGGCGCGGTCGGTCGGGATGGGAGAGAACGTATTGGTTTCGGTCGCGAGAGAGGCAACGAAGACCTTCATTTCCGGCCCCTTCGGGATGAGCTGGCCTCGCCATCGCGGCGGGACGGCAGTCGCAGATCGGCAAGACTATCCTTGACCTCCCGCAGGCGCATGAGCATGGGCTCGCCGAAACTCAGGGCCAGCGCTGTCGCAATCACATCGATCAGCACCGCATGGGCGACGCGGGAGGTCATCGGCGCATAGACCTCGGTATTCTCCTGCGCGTCTACCGCAAGCAGGACATCGGCAGCGCTGGCGAGCGCCGTATTGGGCCGCGTCACGGCAATGACAGACGCCCCGACCTCGCGGGCCTTCTGCGCCATCTTCACCGTGTCCCGCACCTCGCCCGTATGGGAAAAGCACAGGGCCGCGTCGCCCGGGCGCAAGGTGGCCGCCGCCATGCGCTGGAGATGAGTGTCGCCATAGGTCACGACCGGAATGCCGAGACGCATCAGCTTGTGCTGTGCCTCGATGGCGAGGATGCTTGCTGCTCCTGTTCCGAAGCAATCGATCCGTCTCGCCTTGTGCAGCATCTCAATGGCATTCCTGAGCGCCGCCTGATCGATGGACTGGCGGACTGAATTGAGCACGTAGACGCTGGAGTCGAAAAGCTTCGCGACGATGGTGTCGAGCGAGTCGTCTGCAGCGACTTCGCTGTGCAGAAAGGGCGTGCCGGACACGATGCTCTGGCCGGTGAGCAGCTTCAGTTCCGGATAACGCTGGAGGCCGAGCGCGCGCACGAACCGCAGCACTGTCGGCTGGCTGACGCCGACCGTTTCCGCGAGCGTCGCGATCGACATGCGGATGACCTGCTCTGGATGATCGAGCACGAAATCGGCAACCCTGCGCTCGGAGGGGGACAGCTGCGCCCGTTGGGCGGCAAGCTTCTCGAGGAAGTGATTGGTGCCCGGGAGGGGATCTGCGACGGCCTCAGGCTTCATACCCCCCTCCATCCACAAGCCGCTCTGTCACGGCGCCGCGACTTCTAGGATCGCCTCCACCTCGACGCAAGATCCCAGCGGCAGCGTCGCAACGCCGATCGTCGTGCGGGAATGGCGACCTCGCTCGCCGAAGATCTCGACCATCGCATCGGACGCACCGTTCATGACCGCCGCGAGATCTGTGCAATCGGGCTCAGCGTTGACGAAGCCGCCGAGACGGATGCATTCCCTGACCGCATCGAGGGAGCCGACAGCGAGACGGGCATGGGCTAGTACGTGCAGAAGGCATAGGCGCGCAGCGGCATATCCATCCGAGACCGTAACTTTACTCCCTACCTTCCCTATGTACTGGGGTGGAATTTTTCCATCGGGCCCGAAGCATAATTGGCCTGAAATATATAAAAGATTCCCAGATTGTTTCGTATGAATGTAATTCTTTGTGGATTCTAGCACAGACGGAAGCACGATCTGGCATTCTTTCAATCTTTGTTCGGGACTACCGATCATTCATGTTTCCGCTTCTGGATCGTTTTACTTATGATGGAACATGCGAATGCTTGTCATAAAATTTGGCCTTGCCACCGCCTGACGACCGTGCACGGGTTGACTCGACCTCACATGTAATTAATCTACACACACCTGGAACGAGGCGCAATGCGTCGGTCTGGAATTGATCGGCGTGCGAGATTTCAAGCCATGACGCAGATTGTCCGCGATGCCACCACCGGGCTTGACCGCCTGGTGCTGTCCCGCCTGCCGACGCCGCTCGAACCAGCACCCAAGCTCGCCGCCGCCCTCGGCTCGGCGCGGCTATCGATCAAACGAGAGGACATGTCGGGCTATGCGCTGGGTGGCAACAAGCTGCGCCAGCTCGACTTCATTCTCGCCGAGGCCCTGGCAGCCGGCGCGGACATCCTCGTCACCACGGCGGGCAGCCAATCCAACTTCTGCCGCTCCCTCGCCGGGGCCGCCGCGAAACTGGGTCTCGGCTGCCATCTGCATCTGCGGGCGGCCACCGGTACGGCGCTCGTCGGCAACCTTCTGCTCGACGAAATTCTCGGCGCCACCGTCACCTTCACGCGGGTCACGGACCCTTGGGATCCCCAGGTGGCGCGGGAGCTTGCGGGCATCGCCGAGGGATATGAGCGAGAGGGCAGAAAGCCGTTCATCGTTCAACTCACGGGAGTCAGTGCCTCGACCGCCATTGCCGGATGGATGTCGGGCGCTGCGGAACTGCTGCATGATGCAGAAGCCGGCCCGGGAACTCCCGATGCGGTGGTTTCAGTCTGCGGATCCGGACTGACCCTGGCGGGGCTTGCGCTCGGCTTCAAGCATCTTTCCTGCACCACCCGGCTGATCGGCATCAGTGCGCAGCAGCCTGCGGAGCGGCTCAAGTCATGGATCGTCGCCGCCGCTGGCGAGGCGGCAGCCCGGCTTGGCCTTGCCTGCCGGCTGGAGGCCGAGGATTTCGACATCGTCGACAGCGAGATTGGCCCGGGTTACGGCAAACCCTCCGCGGCCAGCATTGACGCCGTGAGGCTTGCCGGGCGGACGGAAGGCTTGTTGCTCGACCCCGTCTATACGGGCAAGGGGCTCGCGGGCCTCCAGGCGGCGCTGCGGTCCGGCTTGGTACGGCCGACCGATTCCGTGGTCTTCATTCATTCGGGCGGCACGCCCGGCCTGTTCGCCCACGCCTCCGCCTTCCGGACGGATCGGGCCGCATGAGCGCACAAGCGGGACCGGCCCGTCTCGACCTTCCACTCGACCGCCCGGGACGCAGTTTCGGCGCTCTGCGCCTGCCCTGGTCGCACGATCGTTCTGCCTATGGGCAGATCGTCGTTCCCGTCATCGTCATCCGGAATGGCGACGGCCCGACGGCCCTTGTGACCGCGGGCGTTCATGGAGATGAATATGAAGGGCAGATCGTGCTCGGCGCGCTCGCCCGCGGCCTCGCGCCGGAAAGGGTGAGCGGGCGCGTGATCATCCTTCCGTGCGTCAATCCGGCGGCGGCGCTGGCGGGACGGCGCACGTCTCCTCTCGACGGCGGCAACCTCGCTCGTCTCTTTCCTGGCGACGCGCAAGGCGGACCAACGAGCCAGCTCGCCGAAGGCATCACACGGCTCCTGCTGCCGGAAGCGGATTTCCTCGTGGATTTCCATAGCGGCGGCAGCACCCTCGATTATCTGCCCTGCGCCTTCGGCCGGCTGCCGCCTGACACGGCGCTCGCGGAACGGGTCCTGAACCTGCTGATGGCGTTCGGCGCTCCGACAACGGCCGTCGTGCGACGTCCCGAGGCGCGCGGCACCCTGGTCGCCACCGCCCTCGCGCAGGGCGTAGTGGCCATGGCGACGGAGCTGGGCGGCGGCGGCGGCGTCACGCGTGAGACCGTGGCACTGGCCGAACAGGGCCTCATGCGGGCGCTGGCACATATGGGGATACTCGAACCGGCTGGTGGGACACCTGGAACGCGCCTCCTCGCCGTCGAGGCAGCACATTTCGTCCGCTCTCCCGGACGGGGCTTGTTCGAACCAGCCTTCGTCCTCGGTCAGGAAGTCGCTCCCGGGGACCTGGCCGGGCGCCTGTCTGATCCCGAGCGTCCCGACCGGCCACCGGAGGAGATCGTCTTTGCCGCTGGCGGCGTGGTCCTGTGCCGCCGCGTGCCCGCTATCGTGGAGCCCGGCGACGTCCTCGTCCATCTGGGCGAGGACGTCGATCGGGATTCGCTGATCAGCCGATGAGCTTCTGAACCCGCGCGGTCAGATCGTCCATGGCCTGCTGCGGACTCTTCATGCCGAGCACCGCTGCTTCGGCCTCCTCCTTGAAAAAGTCCGCGGCCCGTGCCGCATTGTCGAAGGCGGGCAGCGGGACGCGCGACACTTTGAGGACCTTTCGCTCCGCCTCGGCATAGGGCAGCTCTGCCTTGATGCGCGGATCGTCGTAGGTCGAGCTGCGCACCGGGCCGTTGCCGTTGAGCGCGGCGGCCAGCGCGGCCTCCTTGGAGGACATCGCCTTGATGAAGCTCCAAGCCAAGTCCTTGTTCTTGGAATTATTCGGGATCGCCATGCTCCAGAACTCGACCTTCGTCGGCGCGACCTCGTACTTGCCCTTCAGTTCCGCCGCGACGGGGAAGAAGGTCGTCTTGATCTTTCCAGCGACCTGCGATTTTGCCGGGTCGTTGTAGAGGCCATTCCGGCTCATGGAGCTTGCCGCCATGGCGGCCCGGCCGTTCTGCATCCAGGTATTGGCGTCCTCGGCTTTCATGCCGGTCAGGTTCCTCGGAATCGCGCCCGAGGTGTAGAGGTCGCGGATCATCGTCAACGCCGCGACCATCGGTTTGGCATTCGCCACCACCTTCATGTCCGGCGTGATGAAATCCGCATCCCATGCCCGTGCCAGGGCGATCACCTCCGGATAGGCGACCCCCGGCAGGATCATGCCGACCACCGGCGTTCCGTCGGGGCGGGTATAGGTGCATTTCTTCGCCACCTCGACAAATTCCTCGATCGTCTGCGGTGGCCCTTTGATGCCGCGCTCGGCGAAGATTTCCTCGTTGTAGTGAAGCCCTGTCGAAGCGTGCCGGAACGGCATCGCAAAAAGCTTGCCGTTGAGCGTGACGCCCTTCATCAGGCCGGGGAAGATATCGTCAGTGTCCGGGATGGGATCCTTCGCCATGTAGGGCTCGAGCGCCTGGAACATCGAAGAGACCCTGGGCGTCGCGTAGGTGTTGAGGATGAAGGCCACGTCCACCGTCGATTCCCCAAGGGAAGCCTCGCGGAAGAGCCGGTCGTGCAGCGGGCCGGTCTCGAAGGTCACCCAATTGACGGAGGCGCCAGTCGCCTTGGTGAAGATCTGCGTAACGTCGCCACCCTTGGTGCCATTGGATACGTTCTGCAGCACTCGGTGGGCGAACACGTTGATCTGCTTGCTCTGGGCGCGGGCCGTGCCCCCGAAAGCCGGTAGCGTCGCTGCCGCCAAGCCGCCCGCCAGAATGTCTCGTCTCGTCACGACCATGATGCTCTCCTCCCGATCCGTGTTCTGCATGCGCTGCGTGCCGCGTCCGTTTTTATGCTGCACCCGCCGGACCGCCGGGCGTATCCACTGTCGGCGCCTTTCCGACGACGCTGTAGAATTGTTACAGGAAAATGCCCAATTTCAAGAGAAAACTTGACATCCAGCCAAAGCGTTTTTTAATTTTACTACATGATTGCCCTGGCGATCGCGCCCTCCTGCGACCGGATGATTCCGCCATGACCCCCATGCGCATGATGACCACCCTAAATCCCACCCCGGCATGGGCATGAAGGCGGGTCGGGCATCATCGCTGCGGGCTGCATCCGGGGTTCCGGGACGGATCCCCACGCCCTGGCCGGCGCTTCTCCTGATTTCACCGGTGCAGCTTCTCATCGCCGCGATCATCTTCGTGCCGGCACTGTACGTGGTCTGGCTCAGCCTGACGCAATCATCCTTTGGTCAGCAACCGGTCTTCATCGGTTTCGACAATTACGTCCGGGTTCTCGGCGATCCCTATTTCTGGCGCGCCCTCGGAAACACCGTCCTGGTGGTCCTCATCGTCGTCCATGTGGAGCTTCTGCTCGGCCTCGGCGTCGCGCTCCTCTTCGCCAGCGGTCTGCGGGCAACCCCGCTGCTGCTCGCGGCGGTTCTGGCACCCTATGCGGTGAGCGAGGTCAGCGCCGTCGTGATGTGGCGCTACCTGTTCGACCTCGATGTCGGCTTCGCCAGCCAAGCCCTTGCAGCACTCGGACTGCCGCCGCTGGAATGGGCCATCAACCCGACGCACGGGCTGATTCTCGTGGCCCTCCTCAGCATCTGGCTGCACCTGCCCTTCACCTTCGTCATTCTCTACGCAGCCCGGCTCGCGATCCCGGGTGAACTCTACGAAGCAGCGGACGTCGACGGCGCCACACCGCTGCAGCAATTCAGGCGCGTGACTCTGCCCCTTCTGATGCCAGCGATCCTGATCGCGGTGCTGTTCCGATACATCTTCGCCTTCCGCCTGTTCTCGGAGGTCTGGCTCCTCACCGGCGGCGGTCCTGCGCGACAGACCGAAGTCCTGGCAGTCTATCTCTATCTCGAAGCGTTTCGCTACAACGCCTTCGGTGAGGCGGCCGCCACCGGCTGGCTGCTCGTGCTCGCCTCTTTGATCCTCGCGCTGTGGTATCTCCGCCGCCTCTACAGGGACATGTTCGCGACCTATGCGCCGTAGATCGATTCCCCGCACCCTCTTCAAGATCGTGGCCGTGATGGCGGTGCTCGCCTGGTCGCTCGTGCCGATCCTTCTGATCTTCCTGTCGTCGTTCAAGGCGGATCGGGACATCTTCGCGGTGCCGCCCCGGCTCGCCTTCACCCCGACGCTCGCCAATTATACGGCGCTCGTTTCTCGCTGGGGCGACTTCTTCAGCGGCCTGCTCAACAGTTTCATTGTCACCGTGGGTGCGACCCTCCTCGCCGTCCTGACGAGTGCGATGGCGGGCTACGCCTATTCGCGCTTCCGCCACCGCCTGCTGGCGGGCAGCGCATTCTTTCTCATCTTCATCCGGCTCATTCCGCCAATCGTCATCACGCTGCCGCTGTTTCCCGCCGTCAACGCATTGGGCCTGAGCGACACACATTTTATCCTGATCGTGCTCTATGCCACCTTCTTCGTGTCCCTCGGCACGTTGGTGATGCGCACCTTCATCGATCAGATTCCGAAGGAAATCGACGAGGCCGCCCATATCGACGGTGCGACTCGCGGACAGATCCTGCGCAAGATCATCCTGCCGCTTTCGGCGCAAGGCATGGTGGCCGTGGCGGTCTTCGTCATTGTCTATGCGTGGAACGAGTTCCTGTTCGCGTTCATCTTCACGACCACACGGGCGAAGACCGCGCCCCTGGTGATCTCCGAAATGATCGGCGCGGTCGAGGGGGTCGAATGGGGCGTTCTGTTCGCCGCGTCGACGGTGCAGCTCCTGCCCATCCTCCTCTTCGTCGTACTCGCGCAAAAACATCTCGTCGCGGGTCTCACCGCCGGCGCGACAAAGGGCTGATCGAAACCCATTCCGTCCGGATTAAGAGAATTGAGGAGAACTGATCGATGCCAGGCCATCCCCCCACGGCGCACCCGCTGGCGAGCTCGGCGGACCCGGCGTTGAGCCGCTTCGATCCCCTGCCGCGGATCATCTGCCTGGACGATTTCGATCGCGGCTTCTGCGGCTGGACCCAGCTCGTCGGCAATTACGAGGGCAGCCTCGATTCCATGCTTCCAGGCTATGCGCAGCACACCTCGCCCATGCTCTCCAGTCTCGCCCATTGGGATGCAGGCTCCCACAACGCCATGGACGGCAACTACGCTTTGAAAATTGCCACGCGGCCGCGCCGGGGGGCCCAGAATGTGGCGATCAAGCGTCTGACCTTCCGCGAGGCCGGCCCCATCCGCCTGGAGGCCTATGTGACCTTCAAGCCGGAGGCCACCGAGCTCAAGCTCTCGGAGACCGATATCCGCTCCTTCGGCTTTCTCTTCGACCTCCAGGTCGGCGACCGGCACGGCGCGGGCGGCGAACGGGTTATGCCGCATCTCCGCTTCCTCAACGCAAGCGATGGCGAGCACGTGCAGCGCTGGCAGTTCAAGCGTCGCTCCGTACCGATCATTCCGCTCGGCACCGAGAACAAGACGATCAGCCATTATCACCTCGCTCCCGAGGACTGGGAGGATCTCCCCGGCGGCGATCAGCGACTTTGCTACAATGAAATCCCGACCAAAGTGAACTGGCACTATATCCGGTTCGATTTCGACCTCGCCTCGATGACCTGCACGGGCTTCCGCTGCAACGACAGGATCTTCGATATGGCGGGCTTCGATTCTTTGCGCCTGCCGGCGATGAAGAATCTCTGGTGCATGCTCAATCTGGCGTTCTTTGCCGAGACGGATACTGACAAGCGCGCCTTTCTCTATCTCGATTCCGCCTGTCTTTCGGGAGATTTCTGATGCGCACCAGCACGAGCGCGATCGTCGCACGCAACGAAACCTGGGTCGGCCAGACGGCGACGGAGCCCTATGAGGCCGGCTGGGCGCAGGAGGCGATCATATTTGTCCGCTCCCTCAAGGCGCCTGCGGGCACGCAAGGACGGGCGCGCGTCGAAATCTCACCGGACGGCATGAACTGGGTGGCGGAAGGCACGGAGATCACTCTCCCGACCGAGAAGGATGCGGTGGCCTTCGCGCGAATATCCCATTTCGGCACGTGGCTGCGCCTGTCGGCGCACTTGCCGGAGGGGAGCACCACAACCGTCCTCGTCACCATCCACCTGAAGAGTTGAGTCCCCGGAAGGACCTGCGCGATGTCCGTCTCTCCTAACGAGCCCTTCGGCGACGCTTCTCCCGGCGCAGATGTGACCGGGCGCATCCGCCGGGTGAGCGCCCACCCCTTGCGGGTCACGCTGCCGAAAGCACAGCGGACCTCACAGGGGGATTTTCCCGCGGTCGAGATCCTCGTGGTCGAGGTCGAAACGGAAACGGGAATCGTCGGCATCGGCGAAGGTCTTGCTCGCCGGGGGTCCCGCGGCTATGCGACACTTGTCAGCGAGGTCCTGGCACCGCGCCTGATCGGGCAGGATGCCCGCGACCGTCGCCGCCTGTGGCGGCTGATGCGGGGGGCTCTCACAGGGCGGCCGGGCGGCCAACTGGTCGAAGCCATCGCTGCCCTCGACATCGCCTTCTGGGACATCGCCGGCAAGATTGCCGGGGAGCCGGTGCATCGCTTGCTCGGCGGCATGGGCCGCACCCACGTGAACGCCTATGCCTCCTCCATCAACTGGCTCGACGATGCCACTGCCGAGGCGGAGGTGGGCCATGCTCTTGCGCTCGGCTTTCGCGAGATCAAGGTGAAGCTCGGCCGCCCGGTGAAGGATGCCGTCGCCCGAGCGGCCCTCATCCGCCGACTCGCTCCTGAGGCGCTGCTCGGCGTCGACGCGAACTGGGCCTATGACGTGGACGAGGCTATCGCCGTCGGACGGGCCTTGACGGATCTCGGCTACGACTTCTTCGAGGAACCGATCGCTCCGCATGACCGCGCCGGCTATCGCAGGCTCGCGCAGCATCTGCCGATCCGCCTTGCGGCGGGGGAGAGCGACTACGTGGCGGCCGAGGCTCTCATTTCCTTGGAGGACCGTTCCCTCGGGATGATCCAGCCTGACGTCACCCGCTCTGGCGGGATTACCGAAACCTGGCGGATCGCGGAGCTGGCCGCGGCTCACCATGTGGCTTATGCGCCCCATGTCGGCTGGTCCGGCGCGATCTGCGTCGCCGCGAGCCTGCACCTCGCCGCTGCCGCCGAGACCTTCCGCAGCTTCGAATGCATGGTCTACGATAATCCGCTGCGCGACGCCCTTTGCTCGCCGCTCGTCGGCAGCGCTTTTCACCTTGTTGACGGCGGGCTTGCCGTGCCGCAGGCACCGGGCCTGGGCGTCACGCTCGACCGTGCCGTGCTCGAAGCCCACCGCCTTTCTTAGCATTCCTCCGATAGCTTGTAGCGCCATCGGACTTGCTCCGTGTTGCTGTCGGTGGTTCAAAGGCAAAGCCAAACTCGCAAGACACGGCGGAACCATCGGACGTCACCGTGCTCGGTCGGAGTCTCCGAGTCTCGTCCGATGGCATGACCAGGACCGCCATGCGACAAGTGCCGTCGATTTTTGCTTCAGATCACCGCTCATGCGGAGTGATTGTATCTCAGGTTCGATCGAAGCTTTCGGCTCACTGCGAAGATACTTCCCAAGCGCGGGATTACCGTGTCGTCCGAGATGCTGCCGTCATCAGCATTGCTGGTGAGAGATCCTGGCTGGTGCGTGAATGCAGACTACCTGCGCGCGTGCCTGCGAGGCCGTGGCTGGCGCGTCGCTTGACAATGACAACATCGAGGCCGCTTTCCGGATGCGAACGCCGTGCTGTCTCTGCACTGGTACTGCAAATCACGCTCGAAATGGCCGAGCAAAGAGCATGCTAGCTGGGATCCATCCAATCGGGGGGAGATCAATCGATCCCAACGTGAGGCTTCGATTGATCCTCCGGTCGCTTTCGCGAATTGGCGTCAGCGCAATCACCGCCTAGGAGGCGGCGCGCTCCTTCAGCCAAGTGCGATGGCGCGACGATCGCCGGTTTTCCAAGACGTCGAGAAGAGCATTGAGTGCCTCGTCCGTCAGAGGCAGGTCCGGCATCGGTGCCAGCCGTGCAAGGGCCAGGGATTGATTGCGGAAGCGCGCATCCGTACCGACCTCAGGTCCGAACCATGCCGGCGGCTGAAACTCTCCTGCCTCCTGCTCGTGCTCGAACGTCATATCGATCAGGTCGAACCGACTGGGCACCACGAACCGGCAGACCTGAGCTTCGTAGCTGTCGAGGAGCAAAGAGGCCCGGAAGTACTCCAGTTCGCCCGCCGTGACGGCCAGCAGTGCCTCGGCATGGGCCGGCGGAATCTCTGCGGCTTCCTCCGCAGGTCCATTGGATCCATATGTGGTCAAAATGATACTTCCGATGCGTCCATCAAGACGCACACAGGGGCATCGGCCATCCCGCTCCGGGAAATAGCCTTCGAGGATCCTCTGCCCTCCCCGTTCCGTTTGGATCAGTCGAGCCAAGGACGAAGCAAGGAGGAAACGCCGGCTGGTGCTCATGGATCGTGCCCCCGACAATGGTAACCCGCAGCCTCGAAGGCCAAGTTCGGAGAGATTACCGCGCAATCTCCAGGACAGAAGCACCTTGGCACCTGGTGCTGCCCACGTGGTTAACGGCGCCGGTCCGAGGCCGACAAGCCGCCGGACGGAGACCCGGACGCACCAGTCCTCGTGCCGAGGCCAGGCGTATTAGGGAGATCCCTTGACTGGCGCTCTGTGCAGTCGTCAGAGACCGAGGCTGGCGGCTCCTACCAAGATTCAAATGTAACGAATTTTCCTTCCATGAAATGTCTCCGTGGGAAGCTCGTGGAAAAACAACCTTGCGGATGCCGGGCCGACGAAACCCCATTCTTGGGGTTTTCGGGCACGGATTATCTCATGTAAGGCTCTCAAACACATGACGACTATGCCATTTCACATATTGGAGGTCAGAAATTGCCGACCGTGGACGAGAAACTTGCACCCATCCTGGCCGAAGTTCTGCGCCGCAACGCCGGCGAAGCCGAATTCCACCAGGCTGTCCACGAGGTGCTGGAGAGCCTTGGCCGTGTCATCGCCAAGCACCCCAATTACGCCGACGATGCCCTGATCGAACGGATCTGCGAACCGGAGCGGCAGATTATTTTCCGTATTCCATGGGTCGACGACAAAGGACAAGTCCAGATCAACCGCGGCTTCCGGGTCCAGTTCAACTCGGCGCTGGGGCCCTACAAGGGCGGCATCCGGTTCCATCCGTCCGTCAATCTCGGCATCATCAAGTTCCTCGGCTTCGAGCAGACCTTCAAGAACGCACTGACGGGCATGCCCATCGGCGGCGGCAAGGGTGGTTCCGACTTCAATCCGCGCGGCCGCTCGGACGGCGAGATCATGCGCTTCTGCCAGTCCTTCATGACCGAGCTTTACCGCCATCTCGGTGAATATACCGATGTTCCGGCCGGCGACATCGGCGTGGGCGGGCGCGAAATCGGCTACATGTTTGGCCAGTACAAGCGCTTGACGAACCGCTACGAGGCCGGCGTTCTGACCGGCAAGGGCCTCGTCTATGGCGGCTCGCGCGCGAGAACGGAAGCAACAGGCTATGGTGCCGTTTCCTTTGTCGAACGGATGCTGGCGACAAAAGGAACTGGTTTCGACGGCAAGCGCGCGATCGTGTCCGGTTCCGGCAATGTGGCAATCTACACGATGGAGAAGATCATCGCGTTCGGCGGCATCATTGCGGCCTGTTCGGACTCGAACGGCTATGTCGTCGACGAGAACGGCATCGATCTCGATCTGGTCAAGGAGATCAAGGAGGTCCGTCGCGGGCGTATTTCCGAGTACGCGCGGCTCAAGGGCACGGGCGCGCATTACGTCGAAGGCGGCTCGATCTGGGATGTGCCCTGCGACGTCGCGATGCCGTCTGCGACCCAGAACGAACTCACCGGGAAAGATGCCAAAAAGCTGGTGGAGAACGGTGTGCTTGCGGTAGGCGAAGGCGCGAACATGCCTTCGACTCCCGAGGCGGTGCGCATCTTCCAAGAGGCTGAGGTCTTGTTTGCCCCCGGTAAAGCCGCGAACGCGGGCGGGGTGGCCACCTCTGCGCTCGAAATGCAACAGAATGCCTCGCGCGACAGCTGGACCTTCGCTGAGACCGAGGGGCGGCTGGCGACGATTATGCACAACATCCACGACATCTGTGCCGAGACTGCAGACCGCTATGGCGCGCCTGGGAATTACGTGCTGGGCGCCAACATTGCCGGCTTTGAGCGCGTGGCCGAGGCCATGCGCGCACTTGGCGTGATCTGAGGGCGCGTCGCAAGTCGGAAGAGCAGGCAGGAAACAGACAAACGCGTGGTAGCGTGTTCAGGCAGCAAGCAATGCTCAGCTTCTGAACGGTTTGCGACGGAACGTGAAGGAGCGGCCTCGGTATCCGGTACGGAGGCCGCTTCTTCATCAGATACTTATGATTGCCGCGTGATCCTGCCGGGCAGGATCCGGATGACCCGCTGCCGATGATCGTGGAGCGGGCGCGTCAAAACGCAATGACAACACCTGCGATCCAGGGCGGCGCTCTGCTCGATCTGCCCTCGATCATCCGCACCTGGAGTGGCTGGAGCAGATCTTTTGCCTCCGACAGCCGAAGACCGAGGCCGGCCCAAGGTTCGTTCCACTTTCGCACTGTTAGCTCGTTCACCTGACGGTGCCCTTAAGCGCTCGGCCTCCCGACCAGATCCGCGGTGATGCGCGGCAGGTAGGTGAGAAGGACATCGCCATAGCGCGAAATAGTGTCAGGGTCGAAGCGCGCCGCCGGGCCCGCGATGCTCACGGCGGCGACCGCCTCCCCCGACGCTCCGAAGATCGGCGCGGCGATGCACGCGCTGCCGAGTTCGTTCTCCTCCATCTCCACGGTCCAGCCGTCGCGGCGGCAGCGATCCAACACGTCCTCGAGCATTTCGGGATCGGTGATCGTGTGCCGCGTCGACGGAGCCAGGGTGCTGTTGCCGTAAATGAACTGGCGGAAATGTCGCGGTTGCCAGGCCAGCAGCGCACGACCGCAGGCGGTCGAGTGATAGGGAGCGCGCGTTCCCGAATAAGAGGAGACGCGCAGCGTGTGGCTTCCCTCGAGACTGTCGACGATCACAGCATCGGCCGGACCAGGCAGCGCGAGGTTCACGGTCTCACGGGTCAGCGTGCACACCGCAATGAGGTGCGGACGGGCCACCGCGCTGACGTCGAGCCGACGCTCGACGGCACGCCCGTAGACGAGGTGCTGCAGGCTGAGACGATAAGCGCCGGCCTGCGCGTTCCGCTCGGCGAGGCCGGTGTCGACCAGCGCCTTGACGAGATTGAATGCTGTCGTCTTCGCGAGGCCCGTGCGGGATGCGAGGTCACGAAGCGAGACCCAGCCGCCGTCCGCCATCACGTCGAGCAGGGCCTTTGCCCGCGCAATGGACTGGATGCGCGCCTCGCCGACAGCTCCCAGCCCGTCCGCGGAAATGCCGTCGTCACCTGCAACCGACTGCATATGACCCTCCTGGTTTCCGCGCACATACCATATTATTGAACGACTATCGACTCACCGAACGGAGAGGACACAAGAACCCGGCAAGTCTCTTTGGCAGGTCTCTCATGAACGTATTGACGCATTCGCGCGTTTGAACCTAATCTTTCCGTAACGAGAAAAGCAAGAGCGCGTTCTACCATATAGGACGCCTTCCGCAGAGGGTTCCGCGCGTTCGTCGATTCAGCCGGTGCGCGGGAATTGGACCACGACGGAGACGAACCGTTCCAGGCGTTCGGCCCGGCCGACTGCGAGACGCAAGTGATCTCGCATTCCGCCGGCACGATGGGCGCCAAGCAAGAAGGGAAGCTCGTGTGACGAAGGACAAGGATTTCTCGACGCTGCCGGACACGGCGTTTGCGCTCGACCGCCGGCATTTCTTCCGTCTTTGGCTCGCCGGCGGCGTGATGGCCGCTTGCCCCTCCGCCTTTGCGGCGGCTCCCGGGGCCGAGGCACCGAAACGCGGCGGCACGCTGCGCATCGGCGCTGATGCGGACCCGATCGGCCTCGACCCGACGACGGTGACGGCGTTTTCCTCCAACGACTTCACCGCCCTCCTCTATTCCGGACTGCTGCGCTGGAACGCCAAGATGCAGGTGGAGCCTGACCTTGCCACCGGATACGAGATGCCGGACGAACGAACCTATGTGTTCAAGCTTCGTCAGGGTGTGAAATTCCACAACGGCAAGGATTTCAGCGCCGAAGACGTCAAACATACCTTCGACCGCATCCTCGACCCGGCAACGGCCAGCCGCCTGCGTGCCCAATATGCCGGCATCGAGAGCGTCACGATCGTCGATCCCTTCACGGTGCGCTTCGCGCTCAAATCGCGCGACGCCGCCTTCCTCAGCTATCTGGCGAGCAATCCGGACGGTGCCATCGTGCCCAAGGGCGTCGAGGATCTGGTCACCAAGCCGGTCGGCACCGGCCCGTTCATCTTCGAGTCCTACCAGCCGAACCAGCAGTTCACGCTGGTGCGCAATCCGCAGTACTTCGAGGAGGGGCAGCCCTATCTCGATAAGGTCGTGTTCAAGTTCTACAAGGATCAGGCGACGCTCTCCTCGGCACTGCGATCCAAGACCATCGACATGACCTGGCTGAAGGATCCCAAGGTGGCGGCCCTGATGGCACGTGCCTCCAAGGACTTCGTCTCGGCGCCGGGCCAGACGTCCCGCACCTTCCCGGTCTGGCTCAACATGAAGGCACCTCCCCTCAATGACGTCAGGGTGCGGCGGGCGCTGAGCTTGGCGACGGACAGGCAGGCATGCCTCCAGACCGTCCTGGGCGGCTCGGGCAAGGTCGGCGCGATGATCCCGGAAAGCCAGGTGGGCGGCTATGACGGCGTCGGCGAGATGCCCTATTACAAGCCCGACCCCGCAGCCGCCAAGGCGCTGCTGGCGGAAGCCGGATTTCCCGACGGCCTCGATCTCGGCGAATACATCGTCGTCGCCGCCAACCCCCTCGATGTCGCGTGCGCACAGATCCTCCAGCAGCAATGGCAGGCCGCCGGCATCAAGGTGAGGCTCGTGCCCATGGAGACGGCGCCCCTGCTCAACCATTGGAGCGCCGGCACCTGGCCAACCCTCCTGTCCGTGGCGCTGTCCTGGACCCCGGATTCCGACGCCATCCTCCAGTACGTCAACTCGCAGAGCAAGTTCGGCAAGGCGATGGGCATCGCCGACGAGTCTCTCGACCGGATGATGGCCGAAGCGCGCACCGAGACCGACAGTTCCAAGCGTGCGCAGAAGAACCTCGCGATCCAGAAGTATATCGCCGACCAGGCATACATTCTGCAGATCTATCAATATCCCCTGCGCTGGGAGATCTGGTGGAATTATGTCGAGGGTTACGTTCCGCTGGCCGCGAACATCCGCTCCTACGTCCGTACCACCTGGCTGAAGGGCTGACGCCTTGGCGGAGAAGATCCAGCACGCTGGTGCGGCGTGATGAGGCGCGTTGTCATCGTGCGGGCGATGTGGATGGTGGCGATCCTGCTCGGGGTCTCCTTCGTCGCCTTCGTGCTCATGAGGGCCCTGCCGGGCGATTTCGTCCTCGCAGCGGCGGGTGCCCAGATGCTTCAGCCGGAGGTGCTCGACGCCACGCGCCGGAACCTCGGCCTCGACCGTCCGCTGATCGAGCAGTACCTCTCCTGGCTAGGCGCGGCCCTGCACGGCGACCTCGGCACTTCGTTCGTCACGCGTCAGCCGGTTCTGCACGAATTGTGGCCGCGGTTCCTCGTGACGCTCGAACTGACCCTGATCGCTGCCGTGATCGCACTCGTCATGGGTGTCGGGACCGGCCTTGCCTCCGCGCGGCTTCGAGGAACGGCCGACTGGGTCGTGCGGCTCTACAACGGGCTCATCCTCGCGGTTCCGAACTTCGTCGTCGGCACGCTGATCGTCCTGTTGGTCGGGCTCTATTTTCCCGAGCTCGCCGTGCTCAGCTACGTACCCTTCCGCGACGATCCGCTCGGCAACATTTCCGGCCTGATCCTCCCGGCCGTCGCACTCGCACTCGCGATTTCGGTCACAATCTCCGAGAACACTCGGGCTGCGGTACTTGAGGTGTCGAGCCAGGATTTCGTGATGGTGGCGCGCGCCAAGGGCCTGCTGCCGCGTACCATCCTTTGGAACTACCTGATGCGGAATGCCCTGACTCCCATCATCACGGTCACGGGACTGCAGGTCGCGACGCTCCTCGGGGGCAGCATCCTGGTCGAAACGATCTTCGCCATACCCGGAATGGGCCAGTACCTGTTCGACTCCATCACGAGCCGCGACTATCCGGCGATCCAAGCGATCGTCCTCGTCGCCGCTGCCTGCGTCGTCTTCGTCAATACGGTGGCCGACATCGCCTATGCCCACGCGGATGCCAGGGTGGAGACATGAGCGAGATGTCAACAACGGACGACCCGGCCATTGCCGGCTCAAGCCCGGCTGCCGTCAACGGGGCGCGGCGTGCACCCGGGCGCCTACTGCTGGGCGTCGGTCTCGCGATGCTGGCAATCCTGGTGCTGGTGACGCTTCTTGCGCCGCTCATTGCACCCTACGATCCATCGGTCACGTCGCCCAATTCGCTCGAAGGATCAAGCGCGCAGCATTGGCTCGGGACCGACGCCATCGGCCGCGACGTGCTCAGCCGAATCCTCGTGGGCGGGCGCACGACGCTCTTTGTCACCTTCACGGCCGTCGCATCGGCTCTCGCGATGGGACTCGTCCTCGGCCTCATGAGCGGCTATGCCGGAGGCTGGGTAGACGAGACGATCATGCGGGTCCTCGACGTGGTCTTCGCCTTCCCGGTCTTCCTTCTGGCCATCGCGGTCGTCGCTGCCCTCGGCCCGACAGTGCCGAACCTCATCCTGACCATCGCCATCGTCTACACGCCGGCCATGTCGCGCGTCGTGCGGGCGCCGGTGCTCAGCGTAAAGAAATGGGATCACGTGGAGGCGGCCCGCAGCGTCGGCATGAGCGAATTCCGGATCGTCACCCGCCACGTCCTGCCGATGGTCGTCTCACCCATCGTTGTGGCGACAAGCCTCACGCTGGCTCAGACAATCTTCACCGTCACGGCCCTGTCCTTTCTCGGCCTCGGCCCGCCGCCGCCGGATCCCAACTGGGGCGGCATGCTGGCCGATGCGCGTCAGTTCATGGAACTTGCCCCACTGACCGTCGTCGGCCCAGCCGTCGCCATCGTGTTTGCGACACTGACCTTCATCGTTCTTGCAAACGGACTGCGCGAGATCCTCGACGTGGGAAGCGACCGATGACGGCACCCAAACCGATCCTGAGCGTGCGCGATCTGAAGGCGCGCATCGTCTCGCGCCGACACACGGTCGAAGCCGTCAAGGGCGTGACTTTCGATATCAGGCGCGGCGAAGCCATAGGCTTCGTCGGCGAATCCGGCTGCGGCAAGAGCGTAACGGCCCGCGCCATCATGCGTCTCGCGCCGGAGGGAATGCGGGTCGATCTCGCCGGCTCGGTCCATTTCGACGGCCGGGACCTTCTCGCCGTGAGCGAACCGGAGATGCGGGCCGTTCGCGGGCGGCGCATCGCGATGGTGTTTCAGGACCCGATGACGTCCCTCAACCCGGTGACCACAGTCGGTGCGCAGATCGAGGACGTGCTGCACCGCCACACCGGCCTCACAGGGTCCGCCGCCCGCGAGCGGGCGATCGAACTGCTCGATCAGGTCGGGATCCCGTTTCCGGCGCGGCGGGCCGACGACTACCCGCATCAGTTCTCGGGCGGCATGCGGCAGAGGGCGCTCATCGCCATTGCGATTTCGTGCGATCCCGACCTTCTCATTGCGGATGAGCCGACGACGGCGCTCGATGTCACCGTCCAGGCGCAGATCCTGCGCCTGCTGCTCCGACTGAGGGAGGAACGGGGCATGTCGCTGATGCTCATCACCCACGATTTCGGGGTCGTCGCCGGAATGGTGGAGAGGGTGAATGTCATGTACGGCGGCAGGATCGTCGAGACCGCCGGGGTCGACGAGATCTTCCGGTCGCCGGCCCACGAGTACACACGGGCGCTCCTCGACGCCGTCCCGCGCCTCCACCGCGACGGAGATGCGCCATGACAACCGCATCGCCCCTCGTTGCCGTGCGGGACCTGTCGGTCACGTTTCCGGCACGCAGCCACCATCCTGCCCTCGTCGCCGTCAGCAGTGTGTCGTTCGATATCGCGCCAGGCGAGACCCTCGGCCTCGTCGGCCAGTCGGGCTCCGGCAAGACGACGACCGGCCGGGCCGTGCTCCAGCTCCAGAAGATCTCAGGGGGGTCGGTGAAGCTCCGCGGGCACGAGCTCACCACCATGCCGACCGGCGAATTGCGCCGAATGCGCCGGCACATGCAGTTCGTGCTGCAGAATCCCTATTCCAGCCTGCATCCGCGCATGACTGTCGCCCAGACGCTCACGGAGCCGCTGATCGTCCACCAATCGGTGCCGAAAACGCGCTACCGCGAGCGCGTGGCGGAGCTCTTGGACCTCGTCAGCATGGACCCGGCCGTGATGGACCGCTACCCCCATGCATTCTCCGGCGGGCAGCGCCAGCGCATCGTCATCGCCCGTGCCCTTGCGGTCAATCCCGACTTCGTGGTCTGCGACGAGCCGGTCTCGGCCCTCGACGTGCGGACGCAGGCCCAGATCGTCGCGCTTCTGCACTCCCTTCAGGAGAAGCTCAAGCTGTCCTACCTTTTCATCGCACACGATCTCGCCATCGTGCGCGAGGTCTGTCACACGGTAGCCGTGATGTATCGGGGAGAGATTGTCGAGAAGGGCAGCGTTTCGCAGGTCTATGGCAATCCTTCCCATCCGTATACGCAGATGCTGTTCGATTCCGCCCCGGTGCTCGATCCTGCCCTGCAGCGTCAGCGCCTTCGCTTGCCGCCACCTGATCCGGCGGTCCTGGTGGCGGGGCATGCGGATGCGGCGTGCGCCTTCGGCGAGGTTCACGGCCGGACAGGTACGCCCGCTTGGCACGAGATTGCGCCGGGCCACGGCGTCTCATGCCGTTACCGCCGGGCCTGACGGCTACTTGTATTCGATGCGGGGATCGATATAGGCGTAGATCACGTCAACCGAGAGGTTGATGAGGATGTAGATCAGCATGATCACGATGATGCAGCCCTGGATCAGCGGATAGTCACGGGTGCTGATCGCCTGGATGAGCAACCGGCCGAGCCCCGGATAGGTGAACACGGCCTCGGTGACGACGGCACCTCCGATGAAATTGGCCATCATCAGGCCCACGATGGTGACGAAGGGCAGGAGTGCGTTGCGCAGGATATGGACGCTGACCACCTGCCATTCCGGGAGTCCTTTCGACCGCGCCGTGCGGACATAGTCCGAGCGCATCTCGGTGACGAGGGAAGCACGCAGGAAACGGGCCAGCACACCCGAGACGTAGAGGCCGAGGGTCACGCCGGGCAAGATGAGGTTGCGCAAGGCCGCGACCGGATCTTCCCACAGCGGCACATAGGCCGACGCGGACGGAAGCCAGCGCATTTCGACCGAGAACCACAGGATGAGCAGGATGCCGAGCCAGAACGTCGGGACCCCGAGGGTCAGTGCATTCCACAGGGAAAGCACTCTGTCGACCCAGGATCCCGGCTTCAGGGCGCTGGCGATCGCAACCGGAATTCCCAGCACGAGGGCGACGAGGGTCGCCAGCAGGGCGAGCTGGAACGTGGCCGGAAGGCGCTCGACGATCAGCGAGAGCACCGGCTCGCTGGCGTGGATGGAGGTGCCGAAATCGCCGCGAAGGGCCCGCCAGAGCCAGTCGGCGTATTGCACCGGAACGGGCCGGTCGAGGCCGTAATGCGCGGTTGCGGCGGCGATCTGCTCCGGCGTCGCATTCTCTCCAACCAGCACCGAGACCGGATCCCCCGGCACCGCGTAGATGATGGCCCAGACGGCGGCGGACCCGAGAAGAAGAACGGGGACGAGGTGCAGCAACCGTCTAAGGATATAGCCGATCATCGATCACGCCGCTCCTTCCGGACTGGACTTGCGCAGCTCGAAACGCGCGCCGAGCAGATCGGCCATCGCTCGTCCGATGGCATCGAACGACAGGATTGTGAGCGTCAGGACGAGACCCGGCAGAACCGCGTAATACGGCGCCTCGTGGAGGTAGGACTTGCCGGTCCGCAGCATCTCGCCCCAGCTTGGGGTCGGCGGCGCGACGCCGACGCCCAGGAACGCCAATGCCGCCTCGAGGAGAATGGCGACCGAGCACAGCACGACAACCTGGACCAGGATCGGACTCCAGGAATTGGGCAGGATGGTCCGGAACATATTATACCGGGCGCTGCCGCCGAAGGCCTCGACGGCCACCACGAAGTCGCGGCTGCGCAATGTCAGGGTCTGGGCCCGCGTGATGCGCGCAAAGCCCGGGATGCCGGTAATGCCGACGGCAACGATCGCGGCGATCTGGCTGCGACCGAGGATCGCGATAAGTGCCATGGCAAAGAGGATCGCCGGCAGAGTCATCATCACGTCGACGAGACGCATGAGGGTAGCATCGCGCCAGCCGCCGAAAAAGCCGCTGACCAGCCCCATCGGCACACCAATGGAGGCCGCAATGACGACAGCGCCCGCGGCGGTGGCCAGGGACGTCCGTGCGCCATAGACGACACGGGCCAGAATATCCCGGCCGAGTTCGTCGGTGCCGAACCAATGGGCGCGGGACGGCCCCTTGAGGGAATCGACCAGGCGCTGCCGGAACGGATCGAACGGCATCAAGTCAGCAAATGCCGCCACGAGCACGATGACGGAAAGAAAGGCGAGCGCCGCTGCCGCCCCCTTGTGGCGACGGAGCAAACGGATGAAGGTCCGCATTCGGCTCGGCGCAGCACTCATTCTCTGAACTCCATCGGAGCATGGCGGCTTGCGGGACGCACGGCAATATCGGGATAATGGCAGGCGACGACGGTTGACGCGTCGGGCAGATGCCGGGCACCCGGCGCATCCCGGTGGCAGCGCTCGTTCGCCCGAAAGCACCGGGGGTGAAACGCGCAGCCCGGTGGCGGCGCCGCCGGATTGGGAATTTCGCCCTCGAGGATGATACGCCGCCGCGTCCGGCCGAGCGACGGGTCGGCGACCGGTGCCGCCGACAGGAGGCTCTGCGTATAGGGATGGCTCGGAGCGCCATAGAGTTCATTCCGACCGGCCTGCTCGACGATGCGACCGAGATACATGACGGCCACGCGGTCCGAAATGTGCTGCACGACCGAAAGATTGTGGGAGATGAACAGGTAGGCGAGCTGGAGCTCCTTCTGCAGGTCCTGAAGCAGGTTGAGCACCTGCGCCTGGATGGAGACGTCGAGCGCCGAGACCGGCTCGTCGAGGATGAGCAGGCGAGGTTTCAGGGCGAGCGCCCGCGCAATCCCGATGCGCTGGCGCTGCCCGCCCGAGAACTCGCTCGGATAGCGACCGAACATCTTTCGCGACAGGCCGACGACCTCGAACAGTTCGGCGATCCGCTCTGCCCCGCCGGCTTCATCATAGAGGCCGTGCAGGCGCAGGGGCTCGGCAACCACCTCCTCCACCGGCAGAACCGGGTTGAGGGCGGCGTAGGGATCCTGGAAAACGTACTGCATCCACCGCCGCGCCTCACGCATCCGGCTGGGCGACAGGTTGAGGGTCGAACGGCCATCGAAGCGCACGTCTCCTCCAGTCGGAGGAACAAGGCCCATGATGGTGCGGGCAGTGGTGGTCTTGCCACAACCGGACTCACCCACGAGGCTCACCGTCTCGCCTACCCTCACCGTGAGACTGACGCCGTCGACTGCGCGCACCCACCCGACGATTCGCTTGAGGATGCCTGCCCGTACGGGAAAGTGCACTTTCAGGTCGTCCACTTCGAGCAGTGGCTGTCCGACTGGGCCCTTTCTCGGAACAAGCGGATCTTCGTGCCGCAGCGCGACCGGAACCCGGGTTTCGTCGGCGAGGTGGCATGCAGTCTGGTGCCCATCTCCCACGGATCGCAGCGGAGGTTCCTCCACCCAGCAGCCGGCACGATCCTTCCCGAGGACGCAGCGGGGGTGGAACGGGCAGCCAGACGGAAGCGCTTCCGCGTTGGGCGGTTGGCCAGGGATGGCATCGAGCCTCCCACCGGGCGCATCGCTCCGCGGGATACTGCGAAGCAGAGCGCGGGTGTAGGGATGCCGGGGCGATGTGAAGATGTCCTCGACGGTCCCGGTCTCAACGATGCGGCCGGCATACATCACCGCGACGCGATGGGCGATTTCCGCCACCACACCGAGGTCGTGCGTTATCAGGATGACGGCTGCGGAGGTGTCCGCCTGCCGGCGCCCGAGGAGCGACAGGACCTGGGCCTGAACTGTCACGTCGAGTGCCGTCGTCGGCTCGTCCGCGATGATGAGCTGCGGCCGCCCCGCCATGGCCATGGCGATGACGGCCCGCTGCCGCATGCCGCCCGAGAACTGGTGTGGATATTGCTGAGCCCGGCTGACGGGATCGGCGATATCGACTTCGCGCAGCAGTTCCGCCGCGCGTGCGTTGGCGTCGGCCCGTCTGAGGCTGCCCCGAGAGACAACGCCCTCGACGATCTGGCGTCCGACGGGCAGGACCGGGTTCAACGTGGTGGCCGGATCCTGAAAGATGAAGCCCAGGTCCCTGCTCCGCACTTGCCGCAGAGCCTCGGGCGTCGCCCCCACGATTTCCGTTCCCCCCAGACGGATCGATCCCGAAACCCGGGCTCCGCCCGGCAGGAGGCCGGCGACCGCGAGAGACGTAACGCTCTTGCCGGAGCCGGACTCGCCGACGATGCAGAATACCTCGTTCGCGAACACATCGAAGCTGATGCCGCGCACGACCGGCACCGATTGCTCGGCGTGGCCGAACGCGACGATCAGATCACGCACGGACAGAACCGGCGTCGTCAACGGCGCGTCCTGTCCCGGCGGAAGACCGTTGCCGCCGGCCTGCTCATTTCTTCAACCCGATCGCACGGGCGACGAACAGGTTGTCGATATCGAGCGTAAAGCCATCGAGCTTCGGCGAAGACACGATCAGTCCGACATCGTAGGAATTGGTCGGGATCGCAAAGGCGCTCTTCACCAACACGCGGTTGAGGTTGTCGTACGCCGCCTTGACGTCCTTCTCGGACCCGTAGGTGGCATTGACCCGCTCGATCGCCGCCACGTAGTCCGGGAACGGATGCGGCTCCTTCAGGACCGGATTGTCCTTGGTCCTGTAGATGCTGTTGGTGGCGACCCTGGACGGGAACTTCTGAATGTTGCCGACACCCCCGAAGGTGGCCTGATACTCGCCGGCGAGCTGAGCCTTCACATATTCGGAGCCCTCCATCACGTCGAGCTTGATGTCGATTCCGACTTCGGCGAGCGTGCTCTGCACGATCTGGCTGATCAGCACCGTCGATTGGTCGGTCCCGTAGACCAGGAGCTTCCAGTTGCTCATCTCCTGTTTCGAAAGGCCAGATTCCGCGAGGAGCGCCTTGGCCTTCTCGGGGTTGTAGGCGAATTCCTTCAGATAGGCGGCGTCGAACGCGGGACTTGCCGGCGCCCAGGGAAGTGCGACCGGTTCGCCAAGGCCCGCATAGCCGACCCGCAGGATGCCTTCACGATCCATCAGGTAGTTGAAGGCCTGGCGGAATTTTTCGTTGTTGAACGGCGGACGGGTGGTGTTGATGCGGAATACTTGCACCAGAGGACCCGGTCCCCGCGACACAGTAAATCCGGCGTCGCGAAGGCGCACGGCGCTCCGGGCACCGCCACCGTAGATGATGTCGGCCGCGCCCGACTCCAGCGCCGCACTCGCGGCAGCATCGTCACTGAAGACGGTGAAGCGAATCTCAGGGCTGACCGGTTCGCCCTCGCGCCAGTATTTCGGGTTGGCCTTGAGCGTCACGCTCTGGCCGACGGTTCGGCCCGCAAGGGTGTAGGCACCGGTGCCGGCCGGCTTGGTCTCCACCGTGTCGATGCCGGCAGCCTCGATCGGCATCGTGAACTGGAGGAGATCCAGGATCTGGCGCTCGGGTACCGGGTTCTTGAAGTTGATGACGAGGGTCTGCTCGTCCGGCGTGGTCCAATCCTGGACGATCCCCATCGTCGCATAGACGTTCTTGCCCTTCGCCGGGTCGGAAGCCTTCTTCAGCGTCGCTGCCACGTCTGCCGACGTCAGAGGCGCACCGCTGTGGAAGAGAACGCCCTTGCGCAGAGTGACGCGGACCGATTTGTTGTTCTCGCCAATGGACCATTCGGTTGCGAGGCTCGGCACGGCTTTCCCGTCGGGTGTGTATTCGATCAGGCTGTCGTAGAGATTCTTGATGAGGTGGAAGTTGACGAGCGAGAACTGCATCGGGTCGAAGTTGGTCATGTCGGCGACGACTGCGACCCGAAGCGTCGTACCCTTGAGCTTCTGCGTCTGAGCGTGGCCCGGAGCGGCCACGGCGGTGACGGCGGCGAGGACGAACGCCCCCAGCACCCTTGTGAATGCGCTACGCCTGTTCTTCATGGCACACGCTCCTGATCCTCTGGTTTATGAACTTTTTTGCACCTTGGACCTGCCGAGGCTGTGCCCCGCCAGGCCGACTTCCGGCTGCTCGACGGCAGCCTTTTGCTCGACGTTTTGCTCCGCCTCCCAGCGCCATGCCGGGCATTCCCGGTCGGGGCGCTCCAGAGCCGCATCGTTTCCGATGCGCGGCGAGCCTTGCAACTAGGCTAGGATTCGGTCGGCACAAGCGTCAACGCCGCCCGGTTCCGTCTTGAGAAACAACATCAGACGAGCGCCGCCCCGTCGAAACGCGCACTGCTGTAGATCTTCTCGACGACCCGGTCGACGGAAGTCCTGAGGGCCGCAGCAGCTTCGAGGCGTCGGGGCGGAGCCAGCCGACATTCCGGAGCGGACAGGCTGATGGCGGCGACCGGCCGCCCGCAATCGTCGAGGATGGGCACACCGATGCACATGTGGCCATCTTCGTTCTCACCCATGTCCAGTGCATAGCCCTGTTGACGGATGTGATCGACCTGCCGGCGCAGGAACCGGCCGTCCGTCAACGTGTGGATTGTCCGCGCCGGGAGAAGCGGCATGCAGAGGTCCTCGAACTCGTCGTCCGGCAGATGCGCTGCGATGGCCTTGCCCAGAGAGGTGGAGTGGATCGGGTGACGCTGCCCCACCCGGGCCTCGGTTTTGGGCGTGCGGCCCTGGTCGACGATGTCGATGTAGACGATGGCCTTCTGTGCCAGGATGGCGAGGTTGATTGTCTCTCCGAACCGCTCCGAGAGAGCGTGCATCTCCGGCTGCACGGCATTCCGCAGTCGCTGCAGGCTGCGGTCGATCTCGGCGAGATGACGGAAGCGCGGCCCCGCACGATAACGGTCGCGCCGCAGGTCGTATTCCAGGAACGAGGCCGCCGAGAGGGTCTGGAGGTAGCGGAACACGGTGGTTTTGGGCAGCCTCAGTTCTTTGACAGTCTCCGTCAGGGTCACATCGCGGCCCTGCTTCGCCACGTAGTCGAGCACCTCCAGCGCCTTCATCACGGGCTGAACGATGTAGTCCTGGCCGTCCCTACGCATCGGTCCCTCCACATCAGGCCGGAGACGCTCCGGCCCTCGCACGTGCCCCCGCCGGGGCTTCAGAAGAACGTCTTCACCGCCTTGATGACGCGATAAGTCTCATCGACGGCCAGCAGCATCGACCAGCGGTCGAACGTGGTGCATGGGTGGCCGATGCCAAACCCGACGAGATCGCCGACCCGCAGGTCGCTCCCTGGCGGCAGTTCCAGATGACAATGCTGATCGTTGAGCGCGGCGGTCCTGAATCCCGGCGGCATCGGTTGCGGGCCCGGCATTCCACCGCCTGGTCGATACCAGTACTGGGGAATGGGCAGGCCCGCATCGAAGCCGACATCGCGCTTGCCCATGGACAGGAGCGCACGCCTCGGCTCAGGCACGGACTGGACCTGCGCCCAGACTTCGAGAGCCGGAACAAGGCCGCCTGGCGGCAGCGCAAGCCGGGTTTCGCGGCAGATCCGTTCGAACGCAGCCGCATATCCCATGCAGTCATGCGTCAGGTAGCAGCCTGACCGAAGCACCCGCAGAACCGGTGCCGGGAACTCGTGGGCATTGAAACGCTCGCCGACCCTGTCGAAGAACGCTGATCCCCCGGCGCTGACGATGACGGTAGCCCCCTTCGGCAGCAGGCCATCGTCGATCGAACGACGCGCAAGGGTGGCAACCTCGTCCAGAAGCGCATCAACCGCCTCGGGCGTCGACAAAAGACCCTCGAAGCACTCGAACCCGGCGAGCGCGAGTCCGTCTGTCGCGGCAATCTCGCGCGCGAGCGCCAGCGCAGTGTCCGGCGAACGGGCGCCGGTGCGTCCACCCGGGAACCCGACCTCCACGAGCACGCGAAGCGGATTGCCGGCCGGAAGCTTGGCGCGGCCTGCCCCTTCTGCGAGCTGCGCAAGTCCCTCTCTGCCGTCGACGAGACAATAGAGCTCGAAGCCCTCGTCCGCGAGGGCGGCAAAGCAGGCATCTACCGCCTGCCGGCCGATCGGCTGGTTGGCCATCAGGACCCGACGCACACCGAAGCGCCGGCACACCTGCATCTGCTGCACCGTGGCGACCGTGATCGCCCAGGCGCCGTCCGCGATCTGCAGATCGAACAGGTAAGGCGCCATGGTCGTCTTGCCGTGCGGAGCAATCACCAGCCCGTTTGCCTGCGTGAATGCGGACATCCACGCGCTGTTGGCTTCCACGCGCGCCTGGCGAATGACCGCAATCGGCATCGGCACGTCGCCCTCCAGGACGTTCCAATCCTGAGCGCCGATATCGCCGAGCCGCATCGGCGGCGCATCGAATGGTAGGCCTTTCGTGAGGGGGTCGACCGGCTGGCCATCGAGCACCGCGATGTCGAGACGGGGAATCAAAGCCATGGGTGGGGATCCAGGGGGGCGATCGGGCGGCGCGCCTTCTGATAGGCGACCTTCGTCGCGTCGTACGGATAGGGACCGCCGGTGTTGAGATAGTGGACCTTGGCGGCGATCGGCGCGAAGGCAGCGTAGAAGTGGTTGGACGATTTGACGACCACCATTTTCTTCTGCGCGAGATCGATGCCCAGCTCCGTGAAGGCAGGTGGACTGAAGGTCTGGGCCCGGCCGCTGACGAGCACGATGTCGAGCTTGCCGATGGTAATGGCCGCGGCCTGTCCGAGCGACACGAGGCTCTCCTCGAACGGGATCACGAGGTCGTCACTCAGTCCACGGACTACGACCTCGGCATCGATCGGCGGCCCGGACTGCGGTGTCGCCTTGCCGCAGAAGCGCAATGGGATGCGGGCACCGATCCCTGCTGCGCGGCAGAGCGAAACGGCGACCGGATCCCACAGGGCACCGATGGCGGCCGGCAGATCGGGATGCTTCAGAAGAGCCTCGATCATCACAGTCGAGTCTCCGGCAACGCCTCCGCCCGGATTGTCCCACCGGTCGGCAAAGACGATCGGCTGACCCGCCTCTGCGCGCGCCTGCGCAATCGCCTCCTCCGGCGGGTAGTGATACGGGCCGGGCGCGGTACGCTGCCATCCGAGGATTTCGCGCCCGAGGGCCTCGGCCAATGAGGTCGCCTTCGCACGGTTGTCTTCGCCGTCGGCCACGACAAGAACTTTGGTTCCGACGTCGTAGACGTCCGCGGCCTGGAAGCCGTGGGCGACCGAAATGCTGAGAATGCCGTCCTTGCCCTCCAGTGCCTTGATGCGGTCGACGAAGCTGCGGCCCGGCTCGCTGCTGGTCATGAAGCCGGACATCGAACGGCAATCAAAGACCGCCGCGACAGGCTTGACCTCGTGATGGGCGGCCCGGAGGCAAAGATCGACCAGGTCCTCTGCCCTGTCGAGGAAGTCGATGTGCGGGAATTCCTTGAAGGTCAGGAGCACATCGGCGGCCGCAACGCGTTTCGGCGTGAGATGACAGTGCATGTCGAGCTCGGCGCCGATTACGCAGCCCGGCCCCACGATATCGCGAGCCCTCGCCAGAAGGTCCCCTTCGCAATCGTCATAGTCACGCGCGACCATGGCGCCATGCAGGCCGAAAAGTGCGATATCGACGGGCATTGCGGCCTTGAGCTGATCGAGAATCTCGTCGCGGAGGGACTCGTAAGCCTCGCGCGAAACCAGGCCGGCAGGCTCCGCCCATGTCGCGGTGCCCTCGATCAGTGTGAAATTGTCCGTTCGGGCCCGACGGCGCGCTGCGACCACAGGCGCCGAGCAGAGCGTGGGCGTCGGCGGATGCTCTCCCGGCCGGCAATAGAATGCTTCTTCGAAGGCGCGGCGGTCGACGAACAGCGGCGAGAAGGTGTTCGTCTCAGTGGCGAGCGAGGCTACGAAGACGCGCAAGTCTGACCCTCCGAAGCAATATTCCATATTGTAGAATGATGATTGCGAATATTGCCAGAAGATTAACCGTCAGGATTTCCCGTCTGTCAACTGCTCTCGCGGTGTACATGCCATTCTGCTCGAATGACGACTTGCATCGTATCGAACCTTCGTGTTCACTTCCTCTGACCCGCTCCGGTAGCGGTTTTATAATGTAGAACGGCTCACGCAGACACCGCACGCGGTGTCTTGGAATGGCACGCCGGACGGAACCTCCGTCCGTCAGGGAACGAGGTCAGCCGCCAGCTGACTCGAACGTTGATTTCAGCCTGGATACGTCACATGGCCAAGCGCAGGATCCTGTTTGCAGGGCTCTTCCACGAGACCCACACGTTCGTCGACGAACTCACGAGGCTCGACGACTTCACCATTCATCGCGGCGAGGACATTCTCCGACGCCGGGGCGACGGTTCTACCACCGACGGCTTTCTCGAAGTCGCTGAAACTCAGGGCTGGGAGGTCGTCCCGACCTGCGAGTACGCGGCGCTGCCATCCGGCACAGTGGATCACGCGGTCTTCGAGGCCTACTGGGCGGAGATCGAAGCCGGGCTGCGCCAAGCCCTTACCAGCGGCGGGCTCGACGGGATCTGGCTCGGGCTGCACGGGGCCATGGTGACGACCGCGTCCGACGATCCCGAAGGCGAGCTGCTTGCGCGCCTGCGCTCCGTTCCCGGCGCAGAGCACCTCCCGGTCTTCGGCGTGTTCGACCTGCATGCGACCTTTACGGCCCTCATGGCGCGGCATGCCAACGTCCTCGTCGCCTACCGCGAGAACCCACATGCGGATGCGCGCGAATCCGCGACACGGTCGGCTCACCTGCTTGCGCGGGCTCTCGACGAAGGGGTCTTGCCGCGGATGTTCGCCCGCAACGCTCCGATCATGTGGCCGCCTCCGGGGACCGGAACGGCGGACAGTCCCATGCGCGACCTCGAAGCGCTCGCGCGGCAGATCGAGGCGGAAGACCGGGACATCTGGGTGGCGAACGTCGTGGCGGGATATTCCTTCTCGGACGTTCCCGACGCGGGCGTCGCCTTCTCGATTGCCACGACGGGAAGCGAGGCAGGCGCAGAGTCCGCACTCGATAGGCTCGAGGCGCTCGCCGTGTCGCTGCGCGATCTCGGCATTCCACAGGAATGGGACCTCGACCGGGCACTCGCCGAGATCAGCCGGCGCGATGGTGGGCCGTGGATCGTCGTGGAGCCTGCCGACAATATCGGGGGCGGTGCACCCGGTGACGACACAGCCGTCCTGCGCGGCTTCCTCCGCCACGGCTTGCGCAACTGCGCAGTGGCGATCGCCGATGCCGCGGCGGTGCGGAACCTCGCGGATGCCAAGTCCGGCGAGCGACGGCGCCTGTCGATCGGCGGCAAGGGCAGCCGTCTCGGAGCCGCCCCACTCGAAGTGGAGGCAGAATTCGTCAGTCGCACCAATGGCGATTTTACCCTGGAAGATCGCCACAGCCATCTCGCGGCGTCGCGGGGGATCCATTTCTCGATGGGGCCCTCTGCGGTCGTCCGCGTCGACGGCGTGACCGTGCTGCTGACGAGCCGGAAGACACCGCCCTTCGATCTGGCCCAGTTCCGCTCGCAAGGCATCGTACCCGAAGAGCTTTTCGCCATCGGGGTGAAGGCCGCTGTCGCTCATCGCAAGGCCTACGACCCCATCATGGCGGGAAGCTACACCGTCAGCACACCCGGCCCCTGTACAAGTGCCATCACGACACTCGACTATCGCCGCCTGCGCAAAGCCGTCTTCCCCATCAGCGATCGGACTTCCCAATGACCATCGAATACCCTGGCGGATCGGACACGCCCCGCTCTCACCTGCCCTTCAGCCCGGCGACTCGTGTCGGCGATCTCATCTTCATCTCGGGGCAGGCCTCCGTCGACAGCACGGGCAAAATCGTCTCCGACACCTTCGAGGGCGAAATGCGCCGTTCCCTCGAAAACCTGCGCAAGGTCCTCGAAGACGCAGACAGCGACCTCGCTCATGTGGTTCAGACCCGTAACTACGTCCGCGACCCCGGGGATGTCGCAGAGTTCAACTGCGTCTATCGGGAATACTTCTCGGAACCCTTCCCTGCTCGCACGACCATCACGAATTGCCTCGGCCCCAACTTGCGCTACGAGATCGACTGCGTAGCCGTTGCGAGGACGAAGCATGTCTGAATGCCAACTTCCGCGTGGGTTTCCGCCCTGCGAAACGGGCAGGCATTTACTTTGCGGGCCGGCTCGGGCCTGTTGCTGGAAAATCCCTTGAGGAGCGTTCAAGCCACATGTCTTCCCTCGCCGAAACGACGCACGGGCGCCGCGACACTCCCCTGTCATTCGATAAATCCGCCGAACTGATCGAACGCAACGCCCAATGGATGGCGGGCGGCGTCAACAGCAACTTCCGCCTCAATATTTCGCCGACGCCCCTGGTCTTCGAGCGCGGCGAGGGACCGTGGCTGTACGACGCGGACGGCAACCGGCTGATCGACTATTACCTCGGCATGGGACCGATGATCCTCGGTCACAGGCCGCAGGCTCTGGTCGATGCCGTGAAGGAGGAGGTCGAGAAGGGCTTTCTCTTCGCCGGCCAGACAGCCGTGGAGGCTGAGGCGGCGAGGCTCGTGTGCGAGCTCGTTCCGTCGGCCGAGCGCATCCGGTTTGGCTGCTCGGGCTCGGAGGTCGATCAGGCGGCGATCCGGCTCGCCCGCGCGGCGACCGGCCGCAAGAAGATCATCAAGTTCGAAGGCCATTATCACGGTTGGTTCGACAATGTCCTGTGGTCGACCGCCCCAGCCCTCAATGCGGCCGGACCCGAGAACGCCCCGATCCCGGTGGCTGGCAGCAAGGGCCAGCTCGAAGAGACGGCTGATGCCCTCGTCGTGCTGCCCTGGAACGACCTTGATCTCCTGGCCGAGCGTCTCGCGCAGGGCGACATCGCCGGCGTCATCATGGAAGCTGCGATGTGCAACGCCGGCGCCGTGCATCCCGCACCCGGCTATCTCGAGGGCGTGCGCGAAGCCTGCACGCGCTACGGCACGATCCTCATTTTCGATGAGGTGATCACCGGATTTCGCCTAGCGGCCGGCGGCGCGCAGGAGCGCTTCGGCATCACGCCCGACCTCTCCACCTTCGGCAAGGCCATCGCCAACGGCTTCCCGGTCGCCGCCATCGCCGGGCGCGCGGATCTCATGGACATGTTCGCCACCGGCGGTGTCGTGCATGGAGGGACGTACAACGCACAACCCATCGCCATGGCGGCGACAGCCGCCACCCTGAAGTCGCTGAAGCCCTCGCTCTACGCGACGATCGAGGAACGCGGTGGCCGCCTCATGACGGGCATGCGCGATATCTTTGCGCGTGCCGGGGTGGTCGCCCAGGTGGCCGGGTTCCCGCAGGTCTTCCACGTGGCTCTCGGCCTCGAAGAACCGGCGCGAAACTACCGCGACCTCGCCCGGATGGACCGGGCCGCCTACGTCGCTTTCACGACCGCCCTGTTGCGCCGGGGCGTGCGGGCCCTGGAGCGCGGCGCCTGGTTCCTCTCCATCGAGCACACGGACGCCGTGATCGAAGAAACCCTCCTGGCCGCCGCGGATGCCGTGAGCGAACTCAAGGCCAAGGGCGCATTGCCGATCGGGGGGGCCCACAAATGAATCTCCATCTCGCGCCGGGGCGGACAGCATGCGCATCTTCGTAGCCACCCTTGGGACCGAGACAAACACCTTTTCGTTCTTTCCGACGGGTATCGATGACTTCAAGGATACGTTCTGGTGCGAGGGGAATATCGAGGCCGTTCCCGCCTCGCCCTGGTCGGCGCCAGGGCAAATCTGGGTCGAGCGCGCGCGCCAGGAAGGCTGGGAAGTGGTCCAGAGCCTCTTCGCCTTTGCATCCCCGGCCGGGCCTACGACGCGCGCGGCCTACGAGTCCATGCGGGACCGCATCCTGAGCGACCTGCGAGGGGCAGGCCCGATCGATGCGGTCCTGCTCTACCTGCACGGAGCCATGGTGGCGGATGGCTACGACGATTGCGAGGGCGATCTCGTCTCGCGCATACGCGCTCTCGTCGGCACCCGCGCGAAAATTGGAATCGAGCTCGACCTTCATGCCCACATCGACCATACCCTTGTCGCTGCCGCCGACATCATCGTGATCTACAAGACCTATCCGCATATCGATCACGCGGAGCGGGCCGAGGATCTCTTCGATCTCATGCGGCGGACCCTCATGGGCGAGATCGACCCCAAGATGGCCCTGTTCGACTGTCGGACCATGGGGCTATTTCCGACCACCATGGAAGGACCGATGGGGGCGTTTACGCAGGCGATGTTCGACGCCGAGGGGAAAGACGGCGTCCTCTCCCTTTCCCTGAACCACGGCTTTCCCTGGGCAGATGTTCCTCTGGCAGGCGCGAAAATGCTGGCCGTCGCCGACGGTGACACGGCGCTGGCTGAGCGCGCGGCGCGCGATTTCGGGGAGCGCTTCTATCGCATCCGCAGGGCTGCCATGCTCCCGTTCACGCCGTTCAAGGAGGCAATCGCGGAGGCAAGGGTCAAGGGCGACAAGCCGCTCCTCATTGCCGATACGTCCGACCAGATCGGCAGCGGGGCGCCTGGTGATACCACGCATGTCCTACAGGCCTTTATCGAGGCGGGAATTCGCAACGCAGCGATTGCGCCTCTGTGGGATCCGCTCGCGGTCCGCATCTGCTTCCAGGTCGGCATTGGGGCGCGGATCAGATTGCGGATTGGCGGCAAGTTCGACCCCAATTCCGGCCCACCCTTCGATGCAGATGCGGAGGTTCGGTTTCTGAAGAAGGACGCTTACCAGGACCACATCAACGACGAACGGATCAGCATCGGCGACGCCGCCGTCGTGCGAGCCGAGGGCATCGATATCCTTTTGACGACGCAGCGCACCAATCTCTACTCGCTGAGCCTCCTCACGCTGCACGGCATCACTTTCGACGACAAGCAGGTCGTCGCGATCAAGAACCTCTACAAGCACAAGGATCTCTTCGTCGACAACACACGCAAGCAATTGTTCGTGGCCACACCCGGAACCAGCAATCCCGACTGGGCCGCCCTGCCCTTCAAGCGCCTGCCGCGTCCGATCTGGCCACTCGACCCGGATCCGCTCGGGCTCGACTGACTCGGCGCTCCGCCCCGGTCCCGTACAGCAGATCGCCTCAAGTGCGGGTGTTGCGCAGGAACTCCGCGAGCCGTGCGCTGCGCGGATTTCCGAAGATCTCCGCTGGCGGCGCATCCTCGATGACCAGGCCGTGATCCATGAAGACCACCCGGTTCGAGACATCGCGGGCAAACCGCATCTCGTGTGTCACGATCAGCAGCGTCGCTCCGTCGTCAGCGATCGCCTTGACCGTGTTCAGCACCTCCTGGACGAGCTCCGGGTCGAGGGCAGAGGTCACCTCGTCGAGGAGGACGAGCTTCGGATCCATGGCGAGTGCACGGGCGATGGCGACACGCTGCTGCTGGCCGCCCGAAAGTTGGCTCGGGTAATGATCGGCCCGGCTGGAAAGCCCCACGCGTGCGAGCCAGCGCTCCGCGACCGCACGTGCCTCCGGCTTGCTGAGGCGGCGGACTTTACGTAGGCCGAGCATCACGTTGCCGGCGGCGGTGAGGTGCGGGAACAGATTGAAGCTCTGGAACACCATCCCGGTCATAGAACGTTGGCGCGACAGCTCGCGGTCGCCCAGGCGATGGCGGCGCCCGTTTACCACCCTGTACCCGATGACCTCCCCGTCGAGTACGATGTCGCCGTCCTGGAATTCCTCAAGAAGGTTGACGCATCGCAGCAGCGTCGTCTTGCCCGAGCCGCTGGATCCGATGACCGACACCACTTCACCTTTGTGGAGCGTGAGGTCGACCCCTTTGAGGACCTCCACGGCGCCGAAGCGCTTGTGCAGTCCGCGGATTTCGAGGAGCGGGCGCGCAGCTTCCATGATCAGCGTCCCTGCACGCGCCGCTCGACAGCCTTGCCGAGCTGGTCGAGGGAGATGTTGGCCAAAAGATAGAGAACTCCTGCGAAGAAATAGAACTCGATGGTCATGAAGGTACGTCCGATGACTTCCTGGGTCCTGAGAAGAAGCTCGCCCACGCCGATGATCGACAGGAGGCTGGACCCTTTGATAAGTTCAACGCCCGTGTTGATCCAGGGCGGCAGGGCGCTGCGCAGCGCCTGCGGCAGAAGCACGTAGGCGAGCGTCTGCGGGAAGGTGAGTCCGATGCTGCGCGCCGCCTCGGCCTGGCCGGGCGGGACCGCCTGTAGGGCACCGCGGACCAGTTCGCCGATATGGGCGCCTGCAAAAAGCGACAGCGCCAGGATGCCCGCATGGGTTGCATTCAGACTGATTCCGACGACGGACGGAATATAGAAGGCCGCAAGGATCAGGACGAGGACGGGCGTGCCCCGCATCACGTCCACGTAGATCCGGAACGGCAAGCGGACGATGGCGGCGCCGTAGACGAGCTGGATGCCGCAGATGCATCCCAGGACAGTGCCGAACAGGATGGCGGCCGCTGCGACCTCGATCGTGAGCAGGAACCCGTCCCACAGGGGCCATCGGGCGATCCAGACCTGGTTCAGGAACGGCTGCATGGGCTCAGAACTTCGGGAACAGCCGCTCGAGACGGCGTAAGATTGCGGCAATGGCGAAGCAGGTCGAGATGTAGAGTCCGCTCGCCACGATCCATGTCTCGACGACACGGAACGTGTCCACGTTGATCTTGCGCGCCTGGAACGTCAGCTCCGGAATGGCGATCGCCGCAGCGATCGAACTATCCTTGAACATGCCGATGAAGGTATTGCCCATGGACGGCAAGGCATTGCGCAGCATGATCGGCGCGACGACCGAGACGTTGGTCTGGATCCGCGTGAGGCCGATGGCCCGAGACGCCTCGACCACTCCTTTCGGCACGGATGCAAGGCCGGCGCGGAAGACCTCCGTCAGGTAGGCGCCCGAGTAGAGCGCGAGAGCGCCGATGAAGCTCTCGTACTTGTCGAACCGGATCCCGAGCTGCGGAAGCGCGAAATAGACGATCAGCACCAGGACGAGGAGAGGCAGGTTTCGGATCAGCATCACGTAGCCGGCGGCGACCGCGCGGACGCTGCGGGACGGGCCAATGCTGGCGAAGGCCGCAACCAGACCTATGACGGTGCCGCACGCCACTGCCGCGATCGCCAGGCCGAGTCCGATAGCGAGCCCCGACAACAGGTTGCCGAAGCTCGCCCAGACCGCTCCGAACTGAAGCGAATAACCCATGAGCTGCGTATGCGAAGGCTATCGGAACTCGGACGGGAAGCCGATCTTCGGCTCCGGCGGCGTCTCGCCGAACCAGCGCTCGAAGGCCGCTTTGTAGACTGGGAACGTGGTGCCGGTCATGGACTCGCGTATGGCGACGTTCACGAAGTTGAGCCAATCAGGATCGCCCTGTCGGACGATGCAGGAGTAGGTCTGCGGGTTCCAGCTGAAGCCGGAATCCACATAGCGGCCAGGATTTTGCTTCATGTAGTAACGCAGGGACGAGGAGTCCGTCGCCGCGGCGTCGGCCCGCCCGGAGTTGAGGGCCTGATACATGAGATCGACGCTCTCGAACTGGTCGACCTTCGCCTCGGGAAGCGCGTCCCGGACCATCTGTTCCGCAAAGACGTTCTGAAGCACCGAGACGGTCACCTTGTTCCCCGCAGCCTTGAGGGCGGCGTAGTCAGCGTAGCGGCCTCCCGAAACGAGCATGAGACTGACGCCTTCGCGATAGTACGGGACGGTGAACGCCACCTGCTGCGCGCGCGCCGCCGTCACGGTCACGAACTGGCACGCGATGTCGACCTTGCCGGTCACGATGTTCGGAATGCGGGCATCGGAGGCCTGATTGACGAACTCGATCTTGGAGGGATCGTCGAACAGGCCTTTAGCGATGATCTTCGCGATCTCGATGTCGAAACCGACGAGTTCACCTTTCTCGTCGCGGAAATGCCACGGGGGATTGGTACTTCCGGTCCCGACTATGAGCTTCCCGCGGCTAAGAACTTCCTTCAGCTTTCCCTGGGCGGAGGCGGTTTGCGCCGGCAGCATCGCCAGCGCGCAGAAACCGATCCCGACAGCTACCTTGATCGTCCACTTCAACACGCTGTTCCCCTCTTCTTCGTTGTCGCGTCCCGCCTCGCATCGCCATCGCGTATATCGCCTTGCCGCGCGAAGTTCGCGCCGTGTCTCCTACTTGCGCGCTTCGACGGTGCCTCGCGGTCGCGATGATCGCACAGAACAGCGAAGCATTTGGCAGTTTTGATCCCAGCACAAGCGTGGACCGTTCCACGGGACGAAACATCTGGGAGTGGGTTGTCCCGGAAAGCTCTTCCCGGGCATCCGACCGTCCTGGACCAGCCGGCGTGATCCGCACCGGAGGTGCTGCCCGAGCAAGCACCATTTGATACGGTTGTATCGCGAATTCGAAGAGAAGACGTGAATGGGATGAACGTTTGCCAGCTCGTTCACGGCAAGCCACTTGAACCGCTCTGCAAGCGAGAGGTTCGGGTGAGAGGGCAGCAAGATCTGTTCCTGATCATGCGCCGGCATTATCAACCAAGGACAGTTACTTTCAGGGCAGGATTGATGCCGCCGACTCCGGTCCGGCGCGTTTCCCGTCCAGCGGCGAAGCGAAACTTTCCCGGGAGTTGGAGCGCTGGCGGCCTTTCTCGCCCACAGAGTCCTGGTCACAGGCTGACCTGGTTCCGTCGCAAATCCGAAGCCGGGACGGGAATGGAGCAGAAGATCACGATCCGTTCATACGGCGAGTGGATCAAGCCGTTTGGCAAGAGGCGGCTGCCGATGACAGACAGGTGCCTGTAGAACGGCGCCATTCAGACCTATGAAGCGGGCGGCAATGGTGGAGCTGGTGGCGATTCGTGTTTCACGAATATCGCCTCGCTCGCTGGCGGCAATGGCGAAACCGTCGAGATCTGGTTCAGTGAGCGACGCAATCTGCCAGCCAGGCACTTCCTGCCCGTGGCTGGCAACCGCATGGCCGCCGCCATAAACCTCGTCCGGATCTAGGTGCGGCCGCAGGGCACCTGGCTCGCGCAGACCCGTCAATCCGTACTCGCCAGGCTCATAATGGCTTCACTGCAGCATCACGGATTCGCCAGCAATCTCTTTTGCGAAGCACGTCCAATCAAAGACTGTCCTGCACGGTGCCGACGGAACGGCCGATCCGGCTATAGATCCCGCCTCCGATCATGCCGCCATCGACGGCCAGATCGGTCGCAGTGATGAAGCGGCTGTCGGGCCCGAGCAGGAAGATCACCGCACCGGCCACTTCATCCGGATCGGCTCCCCGTGCGAGCGGCGTCAGGGCTCGGTTGCCCTCGAAGAACGCCCGCGCCTGGTCGAGACCGTAGCCGCCGTTCGGCCTGTTGATCATCGGCGTGTCGACGAGACCGGGGCAGACGGTGTTGACCCTGATCTTCCGGGGGGCGAGCTCGATGGCTGCCGCCTTCGCGAGTCCGCGAAGGCCCCATTTGCTGGCCGTATAGGCGGCGCTGAAATAGCCCGTCAGCCCGGCCGTCGACGACACGTTCACGATCGATCCGCCGTCCATCATCACCGACGCCGTCATGCGGATGCCGAGATAGGCTCCCGTCAGATTGACGCTCAGCAGGCGCTCCCATTCCTCCAGCGAGGTTTGGGTGACGGTCTTGCGTAAGGTGATGCCGGCATTGTTGACGAGGCCCGCCAGCGGCGCGCCGATGGCTATGACGGTCTCCAGCACCTCGCGCCATGTGCTCTCCAGCTGCACGCCGCCCGCGACAAGCCGCAGGCGGGAATTCTGTGTGCGGTCGATGGCCCAGTCGGGGCTGTCCGGCGAGAGCGGGTCGACGACGACCACATTCGCCCCTAGCGCCAGGAGCCGGTTGACCTCCGCTGCGCCTTGCCCCCGCGCGCCGCCGGTGACGATGAACGTTTTGTCGTTCCAATAAGACTCGTTCATGCGCGGACGATGCCTCCATCGACGCTCAGGACATGGCCGGTGATGTAACTGCTGTCATTGCCGACCAGGAAGCTCACTGCGTCGGCGATTTCCTTTGGCTCACCGAGGCGCGCGAGCGGCGTTCGCCCCAGGAGCTGCGTGCGCTGCGCCGGATCCTGGTGCATCCAGGCGCTCATGACGGTTTCGATGTATCCAGGCGCGATCGCGTTGACGCGAATGCCGTATTGGCCCCATTCGACGGCGAGGCAGGACGTCAGATGGGCGACGGCCGCCTTTGCGGAGGCATAGGCGGCGCAGTTGGGCCGTGCCTTGAGGCCTGCATAGCTCGACAGGTTGACGATGGCTCCGCCGCGGCCGCTCGCGCGCATGCTGCGCGCCGCGTACTGCGCACCGAAGAAGGTCGCCGTCAGATTGACCGCAAGCGTTCGGTTCCACTCGGCCTCGCTGATGTCGAGCGCTTCCCGGCGCTCGAGAAAACCCGCGTTGTTGACCCAGACGTCGATCGCGCCGTGGCGGGCGACGATGTCTTCAGCGGCCTTGGCGAGGGCCTGCGTGTCCGCGATGTCCACCGTCAGATGATCGATGTCCACGGCCTGCTGCGCAGGGCTCACGCGGTCGATACCGACGATCGTTAAGCCATCGGCTTTCAGCCGCCCGCAGATGGCCGAGCCGATTCCACCGCTCGCGCCGGTAACGACGGCAACTTTTTTCTGTTCCATGAATCTGTTCGTTGTCTCGGGATCACTCGGTGGAGGTTGCCGGCGGTCGGGTGGACAGCCGGCAAGTCTCATTTACTGGCTGCGGATCTCGCTCAGCGGCACGCCCTTCGTCTCCCGGATCATCATCGCAGCGATGACGGCGAGGAGCCCGAGGAACATGATGTAGACCGAGAACACCCATGACATGCCGATGGAGTTGAGCCAGGTGTTCAGATAGGGCGCGGTGCCGCCGAAGATCGCCACGGAGAGCGAAGACAGGAAACCGACGCCGAGGGCGCGCTGCTGGGTGGGAATCTGTTCGGCGATGAGCGCCGGGTAGATGGAGGCGATCAGCGCCCAGACCGCGAGACCGAGCCCCTGCGACACGAACAGGGTCCAGGGCTCGGAACCCAGGATGGCATTGACCGGGAACGGCGCCAGCATGATACCAATGCCATAGAGGAAGACCATGGGCTTGCGGCCGAGCCGGTCCGCCAGATGCCCGAAGAACGGCAGCAGCAGCAGCGTGATGACCTGCGCGCACAGGCTGGCGATGAAGGCGCCGTTCGCATCCATGCCGTGAGCGGAGATGGCCATGCTCGGCGCAAAGGTCACCCACGTATAGTAGGCGACGTTGGAGGATGCGGAGAAGAAGACGACCTTAAGCAGGATCTGCATCTTCTCCTGGCCGGTCAGCGGCCGCGCCTCAGCCTTGTTCGCGGAATTGTTGCTGTAGATCGGCGATTCATGAGCCGCACGGCGCATGTAGAACGCGACGATGCCAAGCAGACCGCCCACCGCGAAACCGATGCGCCAGCCATAGGACATCATCTCGTCCTTGGAGAAGGCCGAGGTCAGCACGATGCCGAGGAAGGTAGCTGCGATGACGCCGAGCGTCACGCTGACGAAGACCGAACTTGCCCAGAGGCCGCGATGCTGGGGCGGCGAGATCTCGGCGACATAGGCATAGGATACGCCCGACTCGCCGCCGTGGGCCAGACCCTGCAGAAGGCGGGCGACCAGGAGCAGCACCGAGGCCCAGATGCCGATGCTCTCATAGCTCGGGATGAGCGCGATCATGAGGCTCGCGAGCGCCATGGTCGACATCGTCAGGATGAGCGTGTTCTTGCGGCCGATCCGGTCGCCGAAGCGGCCGAAGACGATGCCGCCGATCGGCCGCGCGACGAAGCCGACCGCGAAGACCGCGAGCACGGACAGAAGCGCGGAGGTCGCGTTGGTCTTGTCGAAGAAGTTGGACGCCAGATAGACGGCGAACGTGCCGTAGAGCGTCCAGTCGAACCATTCGAGCATGTTGCCGACGGCCGCTGCGCGCAGGGAGCGCAGCGATTTCGACTTGTCCATGGTCGTCGTCTTCGCCCCCACGACGGGCGATAGGATGTGAGCGCTTGTCATGTGTTGTCCTCCCATGAAGCTTGGGCTCTTTTCGGCTGCTTGCGAGCCTTTCAACCTGCTTTTGGTCACAGGTGTTTGCTGAACCAGTCGGCCGCCGCCGTGCTGGTCTTGTCGAAATGCGTGGTGTAGGCCGTATAGTGGCCGCCCTGGAGCAGCAGCAATTCCTTCGGCGCCGAGGCTTGGTTGAAGGCCTGGAGCTGAAGATCGGTGGGCGTCTGGCGATCGTCGTCGGCGACGATCATCAGCAAGGGCTTTGGCCCGATGCGGGAGATCCACTGTCCGGGCTCGTAGGTGCGCGCCATTTCCAGGGAGCGGACCGTCACCTCGTTGCGCCATTCCGGGCAGCGGGCGGCCTGCCCCATCATGTAATCGTAGGATTCCGCGCCCGGATAGGCCACGCCCGCCTCGCCTTCCAGACCCACTTCCTTCATGGTGCGAAGCGGCTCGCCCCGCAGCCGGGCCAGCCGCTCATCGGCGAAGAGATCGTGCAGGGCCCTCAGGTTGTTGGGATGGGTCTTGCGCAACCCTGACAGGTAGCCGCTGATCGTCGGCACCTGACTCACCACGCAGCGCACGCGCGCATCCGTCGCCGCGATGACCAGCACATGGCCGCCGCTATAGCTCGTCCCCCAGACGCCGATCCGCCCGGCATCCACCTCGGGCCGGGAGCAGAGATAGGTGATCGCCGCCCGGTAATCCTCCAACTGCCAGGCCGGATCGATTTCCTGGCGGGGCAAGCCGTCGCTCTTGCCAAGACGCCGGTAGTCGAAAGTCAGGCAGGCGATGCCCCGGCGGGCGATGGCACGGGCATAGTCTTCGAGGTCCCCGCCGGCGGTCATCCCCCAGCCGTGGCCGAGAACAACGGCGGGGAGAGGCGCCTCATCCTCCCCCTCAGGCCCGTAGAACGTGCCGCGAATGGTTGCATCGTAACATGGAAACTCAACGGACAATTCCGCGACGTTCATGCCCCCCACCTCCCTGATCATTATCTGATTGACTCTTTGACGTGATTTTTGCCCAGTATGCCGATTGATCAATATTAAAAGACGCTCCTATCAATCGCGATTTCCGATAGATCAAAAATGGACCTACGCAAACTCGAATGCTTCGTGGCCGTCGCACGGATGCTGCACTTCGGTCGGGCGGCGGATTTCATCGGCGTGCGCCAGTCGGTTGTTTCCGAAGCGGTGAAGGCTCTCGAGGAGGCACTCGGGGGCAAGCTGCTGGAACGGACCAGTCGCCGGGTGAGCCTTACCCCTCTCGGAGAGGCCTTTCTCAAGGACATCCAGCCCTCGGTGATGGCGCTCAAGACGGCCCTCAGCGACGCCCGCCGCCGGGCCCAGGGACGGGGGATGGAGCTCGCGATCGGCTATCTCGGCGGAGGCTTCTATGAGCTGACCTCAGGAATTGTCGCAGAGTTCCAGCGCCGGCGTCCGGATGTCAGGCTGCGCTTCGTCGAGCTCAACTACCTCAACCAGGGCTCGGCGGTCGTGCACGGCATGGTCGATGTTGCCATCGTCCGCCTGCCCCTGCCGAACGCAGGACTGTCGCGCGGGGCGACGCTCTTTCGCGATGCGCGCCTGCTCATCGTGCCGGATGGTCATCGCCTCCAGGGACTTGCGCTGGTCGACCCGGAGGAGCTTCGGCACGAATGCATGGTGCAGCTTCCGCCGGGCTACGTTTCGGATGTATGGACAACCTATCATTTCCCGACGGCCACACCCGAGGGCCACCGGATCGCCGGCGGGCCGGAGATTACCACCGTGCGCGAGGGGCTGGTGGCCGTGGCCACCGGCGATTGCGTCATGACGCTGTCGGCCCGAGCCCAGAACTATTTCACGCATCCCGGCATCGCCTTCGTGGAACTCGACCTGCCCCCCATCGAGAGCGCCCTGGTCTGGCGCGTCGACGATCAGCGCCCGGTCATCCAGGATCTCGAGAACGCAGCCCGCACCGTGGCGCAGCGGATAGGCACCATGCTGGCCTGACCGCAGACCGAAGTTGCGATGGCTCGCCCACTAACGGGACATGTTGCATGCAATTCTGGCTAAGCCTCACCTGCTGGAAACCGGAACGAGCACTTGATCCTGGAGCGGCTTTCGATTTTGACGGGCTCATATCCGCAATCATTCCCGCTCACGGAATTCCTGGCGCGGTCAGATGCGAGCAAGCACATCTGTCGCAAACTCATTGGTAACCAGTTCGGCCCACGTCTCCGTTATGCTCCCGACGTGTCAAGGTTCAAGGGCTGCCATTTTGATCACTCGGTCATCCTGCTGCGCGTTGGCCACTTATCATGGGCTAGACGGGAGCGTGATCCAAACCTTGCGTTCTCAGGTCGTCCGGCGAGAGCGTGAGGTTGAACGCCATCAGTCGTGCACGGTGCGATTGCGCCGAACGATTGATGTTGAATATGGTGATCGCCCCCGGCGCGATAGGCGAGAGCTGAGGCGGAGCCAAGCCGACCAGCACGTCGCAGGCAGCCCGGACGACTCCCTCATGGGCGACGATGACCACGTCACCATCGGCCCGCTCGACGGCTTCGCTGATCGCCGCACCGACGCGGTCCCGAAACTGCTCCCACCCTTCGCCGCGTGGCGGCGTATAAAGCCCGAGCCGCCAATCGCGGTAGGCGCCTCTGTCGGAGGCCTCGATCAGCTCGATCCAGCGGCCCGTCCAGTCGCCGAGATCCATTTCGCGCAGGCGCTCGTCGGTGGCGCAATCGGTGAAGCCGAGAAGTTCGGCCGTGTGGCGCGCCCGGCTCAGGTCCGAGGTCACGACGAGTCCGGGAGCGGGGCCGTTCGTGAAGAACTTCGCCGCACGTCGCGCCTGCTCGATGCCGCGCAACGACAGGGGCGCGTCTGCATGGCCCTGCAAACGACGCTCCGCATTCCACACAGTCTCGCCGTGGCGGACCAAAATGAGTCTCATGATTCACTGTTCCAGGATAGGGATTCTGCTGCCCGACCGCGCCTTTCGGAGGCTCATCTGGCAGCGGCCTTCGCCACAATGGGCAACAATTCGGGCATTGCGTGGATCAGGCGTTCCGCTCCGAGTTCCGCGTGGGGCTTATGGCTATAGCCGTAGGTGACCGCGAAGGCGCGCACGCCGGCTGCCTTGGCCGCCTGCACGTCATGGTAGTTATCGCCGACCATGAGTGCCGCCTCGGGCGCTGCGCCCAGATGGTTCAGCGCTGCGATGATCGGGGCCGGGTGCGGCTTGCGCTCGGGAAGGGTATCCCCTCCGACGACTGCATCGAAATAGGCCCGCAGACCGAGCGCCTCCAGGATGTCGACAGTGGCCGCGTAGGGCTTGTTGGTGACGACCGCCAGCGGAAGTCCAAGACCGCGCAGGCCAGCCAGCGTTTCCACGACCCCCGGATATGCCCTAGTGTGGCGAGACGCATTCGCCTCATAGATTTGGAGGAAACGAGCAACAAGCGCAGGAAGGCGCGACAGGTCTCCGCCTGTCGCCGAGACGGCCCGCTCCACGAACTTGGCCGCTCCGTCGCCAATCATGGATTTGACCTCGTCGAGTCCGACCTGCCGCAGGCCTTCCTCTGCCAGGAGGACGTTCACTGCGTCTCGAAGATCGCATGCGCTGTCGACGAGAGTCCCGTCCAGATCGAAGATAACGGCTTTCAGGGGAGGCATGTGGTCGATCCTAAGGTCTCAGACCCCAAAAAGTGGGATCCCCTACTGGGATTGGTCCGATGGGCTGGTGTTTGCAGAACGGGCAAGAACGGCGGCAGGGATATTTCCCCTCCGTTCGGACGCACCCTCAGGCGGCGAGCCAGAGGGCCGAACGCAGGGAAAGGCCGATCTCTGTAGAGGAGCCCGGCTGGTGGAGCGACTCTCCCGAATGGAACGCCGTGTCGATAGAGACCTCCGCGGCACCGATCCTCACCCCGTATCGTAGGGTGGAGCCGAGGAACTCGCTATACACAACGGTGCCCGGAAGCCGAACGTCGCCTGGTCCGTGCCTGCCCAGGGACGCGTGTTGCGGCCGGAAGACGAGCTTGGCTCCCTCCGGCACGACCACGTGAGCCGGGATCGGCAGGCGAACCCCGCCGTCGATGTCGAAGAAGCGCTCGCCTCCCTCGCGCACCACGTGGCCCTGCAAGATATTGGCCGTGCCGAGGAAATTCGCCACAAACAGATTGGCGGGCTTCTCGTAGAGCTCCATGGGCGTACCGACCTGCTGCACGATGCCGTCGTTCATGACGGCGATGCGGTCGCAGATGGTGTTGGCCTCCTCCTGGTCGTGGGTGACGAAAATTGTCGTCAGGCCCAGCCGCTGCTGCAGCTCGCGTAGTTCCCGCCGCACTTGGACGCGCATCTTGGCATCGAGGTTGGAAAGCGGCTCGTCCAGGAGCAGAACCTGCGGCTCGATGGCGATGGTGCGGGCAACCGCGACGCGCTGCTGCTGCCCGCCGGAGAGCTGCGAGGGACGCCGGTCGGCCAGATGAGCGAGCCCGACGAGTTCCAGGGCCGCGGCGACGCGCCTGTCGATCTCGGCCCGCGGCACCTTCCGCTCCTCGAGACCGAAGGCAACATTGCGTCGCACCGTCATGTGCGGCCACAGGGCGTAGGATTGGAAGACCATTCCGACATCGCGCTTCCAGGGCGGAAGACGGGAGACGTCCTGCCCGCCCACGAGAACCTCGCCGCCATCGGCGTGGTTGAAGCCCGCAATCAGGCGCAGCAAGGTGGTCTTTCCGCATCCCGACGGGCCGAGGAAGGCGAAGAACTCGCCCGGCCGGATATGCAGGTTGATGCCCTTGAGGACATGGTTGGCGCCGTAGGACAGGTCGACGTTGCGGATATCGACGTCCACGGCGTTGGCCCCGAGGGTCGTAGCGGGAAGAGGCTGGTTCATGGGTCTCGTTTCCTCGTTCTCATGACGCCGTCAGTGTCCGGCCGTCTTGGCCTTCTGGCTTTTCTCGATGATCAGATGGGACGCGAAGGTGCACAGGGCGACGAGCAGGACCGCGATGACGCCCAGCGCGGCCCCGGGCCCCCGCCCGGCCGCCGACTGCATGAACACGTAGAGCCCGTAGGCGAGCGGCGCATCCGCGTTCGACTGGACGAGCATCAGTGTTGCGGAGAGCTCCACGGCCGCCGTCGCGAAGCTCGTGACGAAGCCGGCCAGGATGCCGCCAGTCATCAAGGGCAGGACGATCCGCCGGATCGTGCGTGTCTTCGTAGCACCGAGATTCTCCGCTGCCTCCTCAAGCGAGACTGAGATCTGCTGTAGGGCCGCATAGCAGGCGCGCAAGGCATAGGGCAGGCGCCGGATCGCGAGGGCCAGCACGATCGTGACCCATAGGGCCGCCAGCGGTGTGCCATCGGGAAGCTGCACACCGTAGAAGGTACGCAGATAGCCGATGCCGAGCACCACGCCTGGGATCGCCAAAGCGGCAGTCGCCGCCCAGTCGAGCCATTCCCGGCCGAAGAGTCGAGTTCTCAGCACGAGGTAGGCGATGGCGGTGCCGAGGACGACGTCGATCAGCCCCGCCAGGGATGCATAGATGAAGGTGTTCTTCACGTACACGAAGCTCTCGCCGAACACGCGCCCGTAATGGGCTAGGGTGAAGCCGTCCGGCAGCGGGCTGAAGGACCAGATGGTCGCGAACGAGAGGAGCAGCAACCCGATATGGGGCGCCAGGACCAGCAGCAGGATGATCAGAACCGCCGCATAGGCGAGTAGGCTCTCCCAGGGGCGCATCTGGCGTTTCGCCAGACCGCCGCCACCGCGCTGCACGGTGGCATAGTCCTTGCCGCGCATGGCGCGCGCCGAGATCCACATGGCGAGGATCGACATGCAGATGAGCACGACCGAGATCACGTACCCCATCGGGTCTGCAATGCCGATCGACGTGACGCGCAGATAGGCCTGCGGCGCCAGCATGTCCTTGACGTTCAGGAGCAGAGGCGTCGCGAGATCGTCGAACACCTTCACGAAGACCAGTGACGCGCCGGCGATGTAGCCCGGCATGGCGAGCGGAAAGACGATGCGGCGGAACAGCCGAAAGCCCGAGCTGCCGAGATTCTGCGCCGCCTCCTCCATGGACCGGTCGATGTTGCGCAGGGCCGCCGAGAGGTTGATCAGAATGAACGGGAAATAATGAACGGCCTGGACGAAGATGACGCCGTTCAGCCCTTCCATGAAGGGAATCTTGAAGCCGAACCAGTCGTCGAGGAGGAGGTTAACGGTGCCGTTACGCCCGAACAGGAGCAGCATCGCGACGGCGCCGACGAAGGGCGGCATGATCAGCGGCAGAAAGCCCAGTGTCTGGATGATCATGGCGCCGCGGAACTTGAAGCGAGTCGTGATGTAGGCAAGCGGCAGCGCAATGATGGACGCGACGACGACCGACATCGCGGACGCATAGAACGAGTTCCAGAACGAGCGGATGAACAGGTCCGTCCGGGCGAAGTCCAGGAAATTGACGAGGGTGAACACGCCGGTCCCCTTCTCGGTGAAGGCGACGTAGATCACCGTTCCGACCGGGATGACGAGGAACAGGATGAGGAAGGCGGCGATTCCGAGCGCAAGAGCGATCTGCCCCGGCGTCGCCGATGTCCTGAAGAAATGCCTGTGAGACGCGGACGGCGCATGCGCGCGTCCGGCCGTCGTGGCGCCGGCCATGAACGCTCTCCTAAATCCGATAAGGGGGATGCTGCGGGCGGCTCGCCGCGGCGAGCCGCCCAAGGGTCCGATCAAGCAGGTTGGATCAGCGTGCGAGCTTCAGCGCCTGCTCGGCCTTGGCCTGGGCCTGCTGGTAATGCTCCTTGGCGAAAGAGGCCCATTGCTGCTCGAACTCGGCCTGGCGCGCGCCCTTCTGCTTGCCGCCCGTGAAGGCGCCGGCGATCTCGGGTGAGGAGGCCTGCTGCTCGGTAATCGGCGTGGCGGCCACGAGGTCGCGCGCCTCCTTCACGAGAGCCTTGGCGTCGGCATTGTCCTTCTTGGCGAGGGCCGCCTCGGCGTCCTGGATCGCCTTGGTGGCCGCCTTGAGGGCGTCCAGTTGGAATGTGACGGTCTGGTCATAGAGAACGTCGACGACATTGGTGCGCTTCTCCGACACGTCGACGTCGAACTTCACCCGGGCGCCGAGGGACGGATCCTTGAAGGGATTGGGATAATCTGCTGGAGCCTTGGCGTAGACGGCCGGGTTGACCGGCAGACGGCGGATGCTCGGCTCGAGCAGCACTTCCTGTCCGGCGGGCGAAACCAGGTAATCGACGAAGGCCTCGGCCCCTGCCTTGTTCGGCGCGTTGGCGATCACCGCGACATTCGCCGGCACGATGGTCGTGATGGTCGGATAGACGAACTTCACGGGGAAGCCCGAGGCCTGGGACGAGAAGGCGAAGAAGTCGATCACGATGCCGAAACCGACCTGTCCCGAATTAACCGCCTCCGGCACGCCGAAGGACCGTTCCGTGATCTGGCTGAAGTTGCCGGACATTTCCTTCAGGGTCCGCCAGCCCTTGTCCCAGCCCTCGCCCTGAAGGATTGTCTCCACGGTCAGGTGGGTCGTGCCGGAACGGGACGGCGCCGCCATGGCGACATGGTCGTGGTAGACGGGTTTGGCGAGGTCCTGCCAGTCCTTGGGCTCAGGCAGCTTGTTGGCCTTGGCGTAGCGGTCGTTCCACATGATGCCGTAGCCCGACGCCGCGAAGCCCGCATAGAAATTTTCCGGATCGTTGATCGGATAGGAGCCGATCTTGTCCGGAATGCCCTCCGCTTTCGGCTTGTACTTCTGCAGCAGGCTTTTGCCCTTGAGAACCTCGAAGGCGTCCGGTGCCGAGGCCCAGAAGACGTCGACCTGATTGTTGGCTTTCGTCTCCTCGACGAATTTCACGCCCGCATTGGTGTTCCGGTTCTGCACGTCCAGGGTCACGCCTGGATGCGCTTTCTCGAAAGCCTGCTTGAACGGGTCGGTCACGTCCTTCGAGAATGAGGTCACGACAGTGACCTTGCCGGACTGGGCGAAGGCAGTTCCCGTGAACAGGGCAGCACCGACGATAAGCGCCGCGGCAGCGGCAGAATGGCGAAGCATCAGTTTCCTCCAGCGTGATGGCTGTATGTTGGGTCCGCTCGAAGGCGGCCGCCGATGCTTCTTGCAAGAACCGTGCCAGCTCGCTTTTCCGATCACCCGGGGATGCTGGTATCCCTCCGACCTGACGGGAGGAGGGAAAGAACCGTAACGTCGACCCGCCGGATGGGTCAGAACCGTAACATCACTCCTTGAGTTCGCCCGCGCGGCCGAGATCATATTTGCGCATCTTCAGGTAGAGTGTCTTGCGCGTGATCCCGAGCGCCTCGGCAGTGGCACCGATGCGCCCTCCCAGGCGCGCGAGGGTCTCGTCGAGCACGCGCCGCTCCGCAATCTCCATCTGCTGGTCGAGGGTCAGCATCTCGCGGGAACCGGCTTCGGCCTGTGGCGCGTCATCGTCGTCCAGGCCGAGGAGATACCGCTCAGCGGCGTTGCGCAGTTCGCGCACGTTCCCGGGCCAGTCCTGCTGTTCGAGCCTTTCCTGGGAGGAGGGATCAAGCGTGGGGACCGCCCTGCCCTGGCGCGCAGCCGCAAGCACCAGGAAGTGGCGGAAGAGCAGAGGCACGTCGTCCCGCCGCTCGCGGAGCGGCGGCAGGCGGACCGTGACGACATTCAGCCGGTAGACCAGGTCCTCGCGGAAGGCGCCTTTGGCGGCAAGCGCGGCAAGGTCCGCCTTCGTGGCTGCGATAACGCGGATGTCGACTGGGATCTCCTTGTTGGACCCGAGGCGCTCGATAGTCCTTTCCTGGAGCACCCGCAGCAGCCGGATCTGCGCGGTCATGGGCATGGACTCGATCTCGTCGAGGAAGAGCGTACCACCGCTCGCATGCTCGATCTTGCCGATCCGCCGTTCGCGGGCGCCCGTGAAGGCGCCGGGCTCGTGGCCGAACAATTCGCTTTCGATCATGGTCTCGGGCATGGCGCCACAATTGACGGCCACGAATCTCCCCTTTCGGCGGCGGCCGAAATCGTGGAGGGCGCGGGCCGCGACCTCCTTGCCGGTGCCCGTCTCGCCAAGGAGAAGGACATCGGTCTCGGCCTCCGCGAGTGTCCGCAGGTTTCGCCGCAGGCGCTCGATGGCGGCGGAGCGGCCCACAAGTCGGCCCGCAAAGGGGTCCTGGTCGGCCACGCTGGCCTTGAGGGCCCGGTTCTCCAGGATGAGGCTGCGATGGGAGAAGGCCCGCCGGACAGTCTCGACGAGCCGGACAGGATCCGCCGGCTTTTCAAGGAAGTCCCAGGCGCCCGCCCGCACGGCCTTGATGGCCATCGGCACATCGCCGTGGCCCGTTAAGAGGATGACGGGAATCTCACGATCGACCGCCTGGACAGCCTCGAGGAAATCGAAGCCGTCCTTCCCGGGCATGCGTACGTCGCTCACGACGACGGCTGGAAGATCGGGCGACAGGATGCCCAGCCCTGCCTCGGCGGACGCGAACGCCGTTACGTCGAAGCCGTCGAGCTCCAGCGTCTGCCGGTAGGCGTCGCGCACCTCCGCGTCGTCGTCGACGAGAACGACGCTGGGCTGGAGGCTCATGACGGATCTGCCGCCGTCAGTTCGATCACGAAGGTCGTTCCGTCTCGTCCGGTCTTCGCCAAAATCAAATCCCCTCCAAAGTCCTTCGCGATGTTGTATGACATGGACAGGCCGAGGCCGAGTCCCAGGCCGGCCGGCTTTGTAGTAAAGAAGGGGTCGAAGACCGCCCCCCGGTGACGATCCTCGATGCCCGGCCCGTTATCCGCAACCGTCAGGCTGACCCGATGTCCTCCCGTTCGCGCGGCGATTTCGATGCGCCGGTCCTTGCGCCCGTCGAGGGCGTCGAGGGCATTCGACAGGAGATTGACCACGACCTGCTCCAGTCGGACCTCCTCTGCCCGCACCGCGAGGGGCGCATCCGGAAAACTCACGCGTACATCGACCTGCTCCTCCGCGAGGCGCTGCTCGAACAGGGTCAGGGCGCCCTCGACCGTCGCGCGCAGGTCAACCCTGTCGAGAGCATCGGCCGGACGGCGGGCGAACCGCTTGAGGTGCCTGATCAGCTCGGCCATCCGGGCCGTCAGCTGCTGGATGCGGTCGAGGCTCGTCCTTGCGTCGTCCGTGCGGCCGCGTTCGAGCAGGACCGCGCCGTTGTGGGCATGGGAGCGGATCGCCGCAAGGGGCTGGTTGAGCTCGTGGCTGATCCCGGCCGCCATCTGTCCGAGGGCCGCGAGCTTGGCGGCCTGGACCAGATCGTCCCGGGTCTGCCGGAACACCGTCAGCGCCCGGGCCAGATCCCCGAGTTCGTCGTCCGTCGGCGGGGGTAGGACCGGCATGGACGGACCGCTCGCGATCGTCGTCGCCGCCACGGTCAATCCACGCAGCCGCACGACGAGACCGCGCCGCACATAGAACCAGCCGACCAGGATCGTGATTCCCAAGGAGGCGACCGCGATGGCGAAGAGGAGATTGCGGCCGACCACGATGGCATTGGCTGAACGCTCCGCCGCGCGCCGCGCGATGGCCTCCGTCCGGCTGACCTCCTGGGAGATGAGCGCGCCGAGCTGGGTGACAAGTCTTCTGTTGTCAGCAAGGAGGCCCTGGGCCTCGGCGATGGCCTCGAGCTCCGCCCGCTTCAGGGCCGCAAGCCCGGTCTTCGGATCGGAGACCGCCAGCAGGCGCGCGGCGATCTGGCTGATCGTGATCGTGTCGGTCCAGCTGACGAGCGCCTTCGTCTCGACGTCCAGCTGATCCGCCATCTCGCCGATGAAATTGCTCGTCTCCTGAAGGTCCTCGATGGTCGGGACCGTCGCGAGCCGCCCCAGCAGGCCCACGATGAGATTGGCCTGTGCGTTGATGGCCAGAAGAGCCTCGCTCTTGCGGCTTTCCTCCCGCAGGGTCCGGCGCCCGGCCTCGGCAGCTTCGCCTGGCGCGACACGGCCGATCGCCGATTCGATGTTGAAGCGTGCATCGTCGATGAGCGGATCGACCTCCTCGATCAGGTCGGCCTGGAGCCACCGCAGCTCCTCGCTGATCTCCCGCGAGCGTTCGTGCAGGGGGAAGCGCCTATCCGCGACCCGGTCGATGGTGTCGAGGTTGGTCTTGATCGCCTCCGTCACGACGAGGAGCTCGGGCGACAGCGACCCGTTGTCGTTCCGCTCGTTGAGGACGGACCTGAGAGCCGTGAGGCGCTCAACAAGGGTCCCGCGGATGCGGTTGTACGCCTCCTGTCGCTCGGCGACGGCAAGGTCCGGCGTGCTCGCGATCACGTTGGCGCCCGCCTCTGCGAGGCGCGCTGAGAAGGACAGAGCGGGCAAATGAGCCTTCGCGACGGAGTTCAGCTCCTCACTGAGTCGAGCATAGGACAGCCAACCCACGACGCAGGCGCCGACCGCAAGCCCGCCCACGCCCAGAAAGGCGATCGTGAGACGTCCCCCGATGCCCAGTCTCCTGCGGTGGATCATGGCCGGCCGGCCTCCGGCAGGCGCTTTGCCTGCTTGCCGGCGGCATCGAGCCTAAGTGCGGCCTCGGACAAGGCCTTTGCAGCCCGCCGCATGTTCTCTTCGATTCCCTCTTTGATCCGGGTCTCGAGCTGGATCTGCGGCTCCGGCCTCGGCAGGCCTCGCGGCACCCTGATCAGACCCTTCCAGCGCTCCCGATCCATGGCCTCGTCCCGGCCGAGAGGCGGCCGCGTCAGGGCGGCCCTGGCCTCGCTCACCAGGCGGGCGACCTGCGTGTCGGCCCGCTCGGTCAGCGCGGTTTCCAGCGTCCGAACCGAGCGCCACAGCCGCCCGAGCTCGGCCCTTCGGAAGGTGATCGCCTCGTCGAAGATGATGTTCACGAGTTCGTAGCGCGCAGCCGAGAGGCTTGCGTCGAACAGGCTCTTGGCGAAAAGCCCGTCACGGGTGAAGGGCTGGCCCTCCGCCGCCTCGTCTGCCGGATAGGCGGCGGGCGAGATCGGCAGCCGGGCGACGGCCGGATCGCGCAGGAGGGCCTGTCCTTCAGGCGACAGCACGAAATCGACGAAGCCCTCGGCCCCTTCGCGATTCTCCGCATCGGCCAGAATCGCGATGCTCGCAGGCACGAATAGCGTCTCCTCGGGAAGGATGAACCGGGTCGCTCCTGCGGGAACGTTCTCCGGATTGGCCAGGAAGTCGATGGAGGGGCCGATTCCAAAACGGCCCCGGGCCACCCCTGCCGACACGCCGAAACTACGGGCCGTCACCGTGGCAAGATTGCCGCCAATCTCAGACCATATGCCCCAGCCGTGCTCCCATCCATAAACCTGGAGGATGGCCTCAACCATGAGATGCATGGTGCCCGACCGGGACGGAGAGCTGATGCCGATATGCCCGGCATAGATCGGCGCCGTCAGTTCGCTCCAGCCCCTCGGCACTGGCAACCCTCTCTCGTTGAGGTAATGCGGGTTGTAGACGAAGCCGTAGCCCGAGAGCGCGAAGCCGAGATAGGTCAGATCCGGATCGTTCACCGGATACCCGGCAATGAGATCCGGTGCCCCTGTTGAGCGGGGTGTCAGCCGGGCGAGGCGCCCGGCGCTCTTCAGGATCTCGAAGGCGTCTGGCGCCGAGGCCCAGAAGATGTCCACCTTGCGCCTCTCGCCGAGGAGGTCGGCGACCGCGGCCGTGGTCTTACGCTGCACGAATTCGAGCGTGATCGACGGTCGGCGCCGTCCGAAGGCGGTCCGGAACGGCTCGAAGAACTGTGGCGGGAACGACGTAAGGATGCGCACCACGTGCGCTTTTTCACCTGCGATGCCAGCCGCCGTCGACAGGACCAAATGGACGAATATTACAGTAAAACAAACAGAGACAGTACGAAGCATGTAGTGATGCTGCCACTCGGATCGGGCTGCATCATAGGCCCGAGATAGACTAGACGATCAAGTGCCTCTCTGAGCCGGTCCGATGATACGTCCTGGCATCACCTTGTGATGAACAGGGAAAGGAACCCGCCATGGCGACCTGACAACCGCGAAACGGTTCCTGCGCATGGCGCCCAAGCGGCATGGTCGACCTGAGCGGATCGCAATTGACGGCAGTCAGACGAACCGCGAAGTGAACTTGTCCTGTGATTTTGAAGACCGGCCCCAGGAGAGATCGCGGAGCGCCTTCGCTTCACTGCATTCACAGTTTCATGCCGTGGGATCTTGCCGCAGCTACGCGGGACGCCTGGGAGCGACCAAGAACATTGCAGATCCAAATTCCGGTGCGGGCCAACCCGTCGAGATCAACGCCCGTGGTGAGGCCCTGCCCTTCCAGGAGATATACGACGTCTTCGGTCGCAACGTTGCCAGTTGCGCCTGGCGCATAGGGACATCCCCCAAGTCCCGCGACCGACGCATCGATCGAGCGAACCCCGAGTTCAAGCGCCGTCAGGACATTGGCGACGCCCATTCCATAGGTGTCATGGGCATGGATGGCGATGTTCTCGATTGGGATGCTCCCCATCACGGCCTTCACGAGTTCACGAACTTCGGCGGGACGCGCCACCCCGATGGTGTCGCCAAGCGCAATCTCGTCGCACCCCATTTCGGCGAGCTTGTCGGCGACCCGGACCACCGAGGCAACAGGCACCCTTCCTTCATAGGGGCAGCCGATTACGCAACTCACGTAACCACGCACGAAGCGCCCCGCTGCTTTCGCTTGCTCCACGACGGGTCGTATCCGCGCGAGGCCGTCGGCGATGCTACAATTTGTGTTGCGTTGAGAGAACGTGTCAGACGCCGCCGTGAACACCGCGACCGACCCGACTGGGCTGGCCAAAGCTGCCTTGAGCCCGGTCTCGTTTGGAACCAGAGCCATGACCTCCGCCCCCTCCGGGGGAGCGAGCGCGGCGATCACGGCTGCGCTGTCCGCCATCCGCGGCACCCACCGGGGTGACACGAATGCCCCGGCCTCGATGTGGCGCAGGCCCGCATCGAACAGGCGCTTGATCAGCTCGACCTTGATGTCTGTGGACGGATGGGAGGGCTCGTTCTGAAGCCCATCCCGGGGACCAACCTCTACGAGACGAACTCGATCCGACATCATTCAGACCTTGCGGATCTTCGCGAGTTCCGCTTCTGCCGCGTCGATCCTCACGGTTCCCGAAGTGACGAGCGCTTTCGCAACAGCATCGATCTCTGGACCGGTAGCTCCGGCCATGATCGCGACATTCTGCGCATGGAGCGCCATATGGCCTTTCTGGATTCCGGTTGTGGCGAGCGCACGCAAGGCTGAGAAGTTTTGGGCGAGACCAACAGCCGCAATGATCCGTGCGAGCTCCTCCGCCGTTCGGACACCCAGAATGGACAGGCACGTCCGGGCGACAGGGTGCACCTTCGTTGCGCCGCCGATCAGTCCGACCGCCATGGGCATCTCGAGAACTCCGACCAGATGCCCTTCAGCGGACTTCTCCCAGCGAGTCAGGCTGCCGTAGCGTCCGTTCCGAGCTGCGTATGCATGCGACCCAGCCTCGACAGCGCGGGTGTCATTGCCCGTTGCGAGAACGACGGCCGAAACCCCGTTCATGATGCCCTTGTTATGTGTGGCCGCACGATAAGGATCGGCATCGGCGAAGTGATAGGCACTGAGCATCCCATCCCGGACCTCCTCGCCGCCGATCGCCTCCAAGGGCCACATGGCCCGGGCACGGGCGACGCGCCGGTCGGCCAAGTTCGACAGGATACGAAGGAAGACCTTGCCTCCCGTCCAGGCTTCGATGCTCGGCGCGAGCTTCTCGGCCATGGTGTTGACGGCGTTCGCCCCCATCGCGTCGCGGGTGTCGACGATGAGGTGAGTAATGACCATGGGACCCCCACGGCTCTCGACCACTCGTACCTCGAGGTCCCGAAACCCGCCCCCGAACTTCACGAGGACCGGATCGCAGGCGTCGCAGATCGCCTTGATCTCGTCCTTCCGCTCCAGGATCTTGATACGGGCGCTCTCCGGATCACTCACGCCGACAAGCTGCACCTGGGCGATCATCAATGCTCCAGACATGGAGGTCGTGAAGCCCCCAGCGTCGTAGCATTGCTTCGCTGCATTACAGACTGCGGCGACGACGGAGGATTCCTCCGTGGCCATCGGGATCAGGATATCCTTGCCGTCGATCCGCATATTGGTGGCGACGCCGATCGGGATCGTCATGGTGCCGACGACGTTCTCGATCATGTGGTCCGCGATATGGGGATCGAGGTTTCCGGTGTTCGTCAGCAGCTCAACGGCCTTGTCATCAAGGCCGCAGAATTCGGCGACGACTTTCAGACGGTCGGGAGTCGGGAGCTTATGGAAACCCGAGATGCGCGAGGATTGAACAGAGGTGTTCGGCAGGTCAGCCATGGTTAACTCCAGCTCTTCTTATTGATCCATGATGCGAGGAAGAATCGTCATAAGGCCCGGGAAGGCCATCGCGATCGCCAGACCCAGGGTCTGGAGCGCCCAGAAGGGAAGAATTCCGCGGTAGACCACGCCCATGTTCAGCTGCGGAGGCAGCGTGCCCTTCATGTAGAACAGGGTGTAGCCGAAAGGCGGCGAGATGTAGCCCATCTGGATCGTGATCGCGAACAGCACGCCAAACCAGATCTCGTCGAAGCCCAGGAGCCTGACGATCGGGATGAAGACCGGGACCGTGAGGAGAATGATTCCGATTTCGTCAAGAACCGTACCAAGGAAAACCAGGAGCGCCATCATCACGAGCAGGATGACGTAGGGCGCTACATCCAGGGTCTTAATGAAGTTCAGGAGCGCATCCGCGCCGCCAAGACCTGTGAAAATCGCCACATAGGCCTTCGCGCCGATCGTGATCCAGAGGATCATCGCCGTCGCCTTGAGCGTGTCGAAGCCTGCGCCCCAGAGGGAGTCGAAGGTGAGGCGGCGCTCGATCGCCGCGGCTATGCAAGCGCCGAGGACGCCGACCGCGGCCGCCTCTGTCGGTGTGGCGATGCCGAAGAAAATCGAGCCGAGAATGAGCACGATGAGCATCGTCGGCAGGATCAGCGACGTGAGCGCCCCCAGCCGCACAGAAAGCGGGGCCGGCTTGAAGTTGTCCGGGAGGGGAGCGGCCTTCGGATTGAGCCAGGACACCAGCAGGATGTAGGCGATGTAGAGCGCAGCGAGCATGACACCGGGTACGATGCCCGCAATCAGCATCTTGCCGATCGACACCTGTGCCGTCACCGCATAGACGATCGTCAAGACAGACGGTGGGATCAGGATTCCCAGAGTACCAGAGGCGCAAATCGTGCCAGTCGCGAGTGCTGGGTCATAGCGGCGGCGCAGCATCTCCGGCAGGGCGAGCATGCCCATCGCGGTGACCGCTGCGCCAACCACTCCCGTCATGGCAGCCATGACAACCGAGATCACGACCGTCCCAATTGCAAGTCCACCCCGCAACCGCCCGAACCACAGCTCCATCGCTCTGTAAAGCTTCTCGATCACGCCGGAGCGGGACAGGATGCCTGCCATGAGGATGTAGAGCGGGATGCCGAGTAGCGCCTCCGACCGCATTGTATCGAAGATCTGGAGGACGATGATCACCACCGCGTCGGCGTTCCATAGGGCTACGGTGACCAGGAGCGAAAGCCCACCGAGAACGAAGGCGATGGGTAGCCCGGTGAGCATGAAGAGCATCAGGCCACCGAACATGAGAACGAGGATTGCGGAGGAGTTCATAGGCCGGTCTCCGCCGCGGCAACATCGGCCTCGCCGGTGATCGTCATCAAGAACTCGGCAAGGGCCTGGGCGAAGAGAAGGACTAGCGCGATCGGAACGGCTGCCTTTGTCCACCAGATCGGCGGATTCCAGGCGGAGAAGGACGTCTCACGATAAAGGAAGGATTCGACGGACACGGGAACCGTGTAGCAAAGCAGTATCGCACAGAACGCCATAATGATCGGCAAGTTCACGAGATCCACGATACGCCTTGCGTTGGGGCTGAGACGCTGATGGAGAAGATCCATGGAGACATGCCCCCGCAGGTGCAGCACGTATGGACCGCCCAGCAGGAAGTATGGGCCAAACAGGAGCGTGGCGAGTTCCATTCCCCAGACCGTCGGGCTGTGGAAGAAGTAGCGCATCGTCACCTCGATCAGCATGACCGCGACGACGATAAAGATGAGAGACACGGCGAGGTTGAAGGCCGCCCGGTTGACGGCCGTTACCGCGCCTGCAAAGGCTGCGACGGGCGATGGCACGAGCCACTCCTGCAACGGATCGAGATGGAGGACGGGCGCCGGCGAAGCCGACGCCCGGATACAGGCCTCTTAGAGAATGCCCTGCTTCTTCATGTACGCCATCTGGCTGTCCAGAACCTTCTTGGCGAGCGCATTGTCTTTCGTCGCGGCCTTCCAGGCGTCGACTGCCTTGGCCCGATTTTCCTGGATATCAGCAGGGTCGAGATTATGGATCGTGACACCCTTCTCACGATATTTCGCGAGGACGGCGGCGTCCTGTTGTTTATTGTGCTCGCGCAGATCTCTGGAGACTTCTTTCGCAGCGTCCTCGAGAGCCTTCTTGAATTCCGCAGGCAGACGCTCGTAGGCGGCGCGGTTGGCAACGTAACTCGTCGCGGTCGTTGGCTGATGAACGCCCGGCAGGACGAGGTGCTTTGCCACCTCGGCGAGTCCAGCCTCGTAGTTTGCAGTCAGGTCGCCGCGATCGGCGATGTCGACCACACCCTTATCCAGAGCTGTATAGACCTCGGCCGTTGGAAGCGGAGCCACACTGACGCCGAAGGCGCCCATCACCGTCGATGCCAGGCCGACAAAGCGACCCTTCTTGCCCGCGAGATCCGAGATTTTGGTGATCGGCACCTTAGAATGGATCGGCTCCTGGCCATAAACCGTGGGTGCGATATAGACGAGACCTGCGGATCCATAGGCCTCCTTGGCCAGTTGGAGCCCTCCTCCTTCGTAGAACCAAGCCTCATACTGCTCGGGCTCCAGGAAGCCAAACGGAACCGAGCTGGTAAAGGCAAAAGCTGGGATCTTGCCGGCCTCATATCCGTCGAAGGTCTTCATGAGCTGGAAGGCGCCGCCGCGCACGGCATCGAACATCTGAGCGGCAGGGACGATCTGGCCGGCGGCAAACAGCTCAATTTTGAAGCGGCCATTCGTTAATTCACCCACGCGCCGCACGAATTGTTCTTCGAACTTCTGGGGAGTGGTCCCCGGATCCCAAAGCGCCTGCATACGCCACGTCACCGCTTCCTGGGCAAGAGACGACGTCGCAAGGCCGAGGCCCATCACGATACCCGTGATTCCGGCAGTCAGCACCTTACAGGCATTCCGACGATCTATAGAGGTCATGGCGTTCTCCCTTTTTCTTGGAATGGGGCATTCACATTGTCATTCTTGTTGCGATAATCGTCCACGACAGGATGGGACACTTCAAGGGACAGTTTGCCGACTTTATCGCCCATACTGTCCCACGTTTATGTCTCGCACGATGCACCACGACTGCACAAAGGTGACAGGCCATGAGTCGAGTGAACGGCATTGTTGAGAGCATCATTCATCTCGTCGACAGTGATATCCTCAAGCCCGGGCAGCGCGTGTCATCCGTGCGAGCCGGTGGAATCGAGTACGGCGTCTCCAAGAACACGATGGCGGAGGCATACGACCGCCTCGTTGCAATGGGTTACCTGACTGCAAGGCAGGGCTCCGGTTACTACGTTGCGCATGCAAGAAGGCTGTCGACAACGGAGCGGCCGTCCCATGTGGTCGAGGCGATCGACTTTGTGTCTCTCCTGGAGGAGCAACTTGTTCAGAGCTACGCCGTCAGGGTTGGAGATGGCCGCCCGCCGGCCTCATGGACGGAGCGGTTCGAGTTGGGTCCCTCCGCCCGGTACCTGAACGTGTTCGGAGGCGAGAGCGAGCATGGATACGGGACCCCCCAGGGATTTGTCCCTCTCAGGGAGCGTGTGGCGCTGGCTCTTGCCGAACGTTCGATCAAGGCCTCTCTCGACCAGATTATCCTAACGCATGGCGCAAATCATGCTCTCGATCTCATCGCACGACGTCTTCTTCAGCCGGGGGACACGGCGCTGGTCGATGATCCTGGCTATTACCCACTGTTTGCGAAACTGAGACTCTTGGGTGTCAAATTTGTAGGGGTCCGCCGCCTCAGGGATGGTCCGGACCTCGACGACCTCGCGGCGAAAGCCGCCACCTACAGGCCGAAGGCGTTCTTCACCCAGTCACTGGCGCATAATCCAACAGGCGGCTCGATTACACTGCCCGTTGCACACCGCCTGCTTCAAGTCGCCGAAACCCATGGCTTTCGTATCGTGGAGGACGATCCCTTCGCGGACATCCTTCCGCCGTTCAGCGCGCGCCTTGCAGCCCTGGATCAGCTCGGTCGGGTCATTTACGTAGGCACCTTCTCGAAGACCCTGTCGGCAAGCCTCCGGGTCGGATACATCGCGGCCGAACCGGCCCTTGCGAAGACGATCTGCGATCTGAAGATGGTAACGATTACGAGCACGTCCGAGTACGTCGAGAAAATCGTCTATAACATCATCGCCAGCGGCCAGTACCAACGTCACTTGCGACGTCTCAAAGCTCGCGTCGCGACGGCAATGGAGTTGGCAATCGCCCGTCTTGAGGAGGTCGGCATCGAAGTATCCATGGTCCCGAACGGAGGATACTACATCTGGGGACAATTGCCGCCCGGGATCGACGAGCGCGAGCTCGCAAAGAAGGCTGCCGAGCAGGGAATATTCGTCGCGCCCGGATCGCTCTTCACCCCTGAGAAGGCAAGTCCAGTCCCGATGATGCGCATCAATATCGCCTATGCTGACGACAGCCGCTTTCTCAAATTCATGCGACACTACCTGTCCCTACAGCGGCCTGCGACTTAGACGAGACGGCTGTGTTGCAGGAACAAGGCGCAGCGAACCTAACCAAAACGCCTTTTCATGCGGCATGGCCGAAGAGCTGATCCACGAAACGGACTTCGCCTGTCGCGCCGGATTGCCTTCGGATACGAGGTCGCTCATCGTCTTCAGAGCCTTGTGCAGAAAGCGATGGGCCGCCCGAGTGTCTCGTCGGTTCTGGACGCATCGGAAGATGATGGAGGGGGCAACCGCCATACCGCGCTCGGAGATCATGTCGACCAGAGCGCGGCGCGTCGTTCGTGTCCTGAGCGATGAGTGCGTCAGTCTTGCTGAGATCGCGCTCTTGGGAGGCCGCAACGTCGCTGGCCTCGGTAACGTAATCGAACTGCCGCTCGATCCTGGCGATCTCCTTGTGCACGGCATCCTCCTTGCGCCCGGTGAGGGCATCCGACGCGACCCGACGGGCATCGCGAGGAGATCTGAGATGTCATGGACAGAGGGTCACCCCCGCCGTGGCCGCGGCGGTATTTCGATGGTCACGAGCTCACCGGTCTTGGGGTCGAGGATGGTCATGGCTTACTCCTGTACGCGTCGTGCAGGGAGAACGCGCCGGGGCGCCCAAAGATCGAGGCCCGTTCCCATCGTGGTAAGCAATTCGTTACCGGAAGAACCCGGTCCAGGTCTGGCCGAGGGGAATTTCAGTCCGTAAACGGACGAGCGCACAACATTTGTTGGCTTTTTCCCTTCCCTCATCGGAGACATGAATTGATGAACACGGCTGACCTCAAGACGGTTTGGGCCCCTCGCCTCCTGAGCATCCTGCGCATCGTTGCGGCGCTGATCTTCATGGCTCATGGAACCCAGAAGCTGCTCGGCTTCCCGGCCTCGCCCAATCCCGCCCCGGCGATGATGACCCTTCCGTGGATCGCCGGCCTGCTCGAAATCGTCGGCGGCGCACTTCTCACCCTCGGCCTGTTCACGCGCCCGGTCGCCTTCATCCTCTCCGGGCAGATGGCTGTCGCCTACTGGATGGCACACGCGCCGCGCAGCTTCTTTCCGGTACAGAACGGCGGCGATGCCGCCATCCTGTACTGCTTCGTCTTCCTCTATCTCGTGGCGGCAGGCGGTGGCCTGTGGAGCCTCGACAATCTGAGGCGGAAGGCTGCCTGATTTGCGAAGAGGCGAGGAGGCCGCCTGCGCCTCCTCGCCAGTGGCCACTGGTGTCAGGACTGGCCGGCTCCGCGTTCCTTCAGAAGCCGTACCCGCTCATCTTCCATCTCGACGTCGGTCCGTGGCCCGTCCGTGTCATCGAGCGGATTCGGCATCAGGTCCGTCGTCAGCCCCGTCGTGGTGGAGGCGGCAGCGCCGATGGGCGGCGCGTGTCCCTCCCAGCCATCGGCGCGCCACGCGCTCTCGCGCTCCTCGATATCGACCCGGCCCTCGTCATCCAGGATGTCGATGACCCGGCCCATTTCCGCTTCGTCGATGCGTACCGTGACCAGGGCCCCGCCCCGTCGGATGCCCTCGGCATAGACATGGGCCTCCTCTTCGTTGACGCCGGCATCTACCAGGGCACCGGCGAGCCCGCCCACCGCCGCACCTGCGCCCGCACCGACGAGAGTCGAGACCAGCCATCCCGCCGCCACGACGGGCCCCAGTCCCGGAATGGCGAGCATGCCGAGCCCCGCGAGCAGACCCGCCCCTCCCCCCGCGAGGGTGCCGATCGCCGCGCCGGCTCGCGCCGCGTCGTTCCCGTCCTCCTCCAAGTCGAACGTGCGGGACGCATGCTGGGAATAGGCGTTGTTCGCATTGCTCGCGACGAGGCTGATATCCTCGTGGGGAATGCCGGCCGCCTCGAGGCGGGAAATGGCACGCGCCGCACCGTCGTAATTGTCGTAGAAAGCGGTAATCGTATTTCGAGCCATCAAAGTCCTCCTTGAAATTGCGTGTGCGGCAGGCCGCGCGGTCCTATTTCCATGCGATGTTGCCGCGGTAATCGAGCATGACTTCGACGCTCCGGCCCTCCCGCTGCGCCATGCCGTGCCAGATGCCCTGATCGTCCTTCTGAAGCCCGGACACATTGGCGAATCCTTGTGATTCGATACGGGAGCGCGCCTGTCCCTCCGTGAAGCTGTTGGCACCCGGAACCACCCTGCCGGCACCCTCGGGTCCGCTCTTCGGCTTGATGTCGGCCGGGGTGCTCGCATCCGGGCCACGGCCCGCATTGGTCTGCGCGACGGCCGCATTGCTCAGCAGGACAGCTGCCGCAACGGCGAGGAGAAGGCGCATGGAAGGGACCTTTCTGTTGAGTTTCCATGGGGCCTAATGTGCGACAGGTTCGCCGGTTCCGCGCCAGACGGTCACGGTTCGGGGATTCAGGCTCAGTGAAGGCGTCGCTATGGCTGCGCTTGCGTGCCGCCTTTTCCTTCGGTACTGCGGCGGCTACACAGGACCCAGCAAAAGCGCCGCAACAAGGCGTATCGGGGGCGACCGACATGCGTCACATCCATCTCGACAATGGCCTGCGGCTTCGGTTTCCCGGCCGGTGTGAGGAATTCGACCAGGGTGTCGAGATCGGCATGCTGGCGGTGCTGATGGATTCGCAGCTCGAGCAGTTCAGCCGGCGAATCGCTCGGGGCAATGTCGATCAGGTCCGGGCCATCGCGAAGCAGATGGGCTATCACGTGGTCGAGGATCAGGAGGCCGGCGAGTTCGTCGAACTGAGCTTCCGGCACAGTTCCTGCCGGCCCCAGCTCAAGGTGGTGCATTCGGCCGGCTGAAGGGTTTGCCCAACAAAAAAAGCCGCCCGAAGGCGGCTTTTCGTGTCGTCCCGAATAAGGCTCAGGCCCGGCGTGTGATGGACCATGCGGCCTGCATCAGTGCTGCGGCGAGCGCCGTCTTCACCACGGTCGCGGCAACGAAGGGCGCTGCGCCCACGGTCCACGCCTTCGCGAACGGCATCATCGCCGAGAGCCATCCGAGACCGACGGCGAAGATCACCGCGTGGCCGATGGCCATCATGACGACGACGCGGGCGAGCGAACGGTCCCAGCCCCGCTCGGCCATGGCGCCCATCACCAGGGCAGCGGCCAGGAAGCCGAACAGGAAGCCGCCCGTGGGGCTCGCGAAATAGCCGATTCCGGCCGGCAGAGGGGGCGTGTTGGCGAAGACGGGCATACCCATCGCGCCCTCAGCGAGATAGAGCGCCACCGTGGCGCCGCCGAGACGCCAGCCATAGGAGGCGCCGATGAGCAGGACCACCATCGTCTGCATGGTCATCGGGACGTAGGGCAGAGGCACCTGCACCTTTGCAGAAATCGTCAGCAGCGCCGAGCCCGCGACCATCAGCACCATGGCGCGTAGGGCGGCGAAGGGGGCATCGTCACGGGAAGGCCAGAGCAGGCCGACGAGAGTGGACGGCGAGGCAAGGGGCGTAGCGCCAGTCGACATCAGGAGATCTCCAGATCCAATATCCGCCATTCGCAGGCGGTTCGGGAGGCCTTATAGGTGGGACGGGCGAACGTCTCAAGCGGCAGACATTCCTCTCATCCCCGGCAGCCTGACAGATGCGAGACCAGCCATGGCGGACGACCTCACCTTCGACACCACCCCTCCCGCACGGGCCGGCGAATGCCTGCGGCTGAGCCCTCTCGTGCGCCGGGTCGTCGCCGGGAACTCGGGGCCCATCACCTTCACCGGCACCTGCACCTACGTTGTCGGCTGCGGCCAGGTCGCGATCATCGATCCCGGCCCCGACCTGCCGGAGCATGTCGAGGCACTGCTCGAAGCGGTGCGTGGTGAAACCGTGACCCATGTGCTCGTCACCCATACCCACAAGGACCATTCTCCGGCGGCCAGGGCCATCGTGGCGGCGACGGGAGCGAGGCTGGTGGGCTGCGGGCCCCATCGCAGCGCCCGCGCACTCGGTGCCGAAGAGGTCAACCTCCTGGAGGCAAGCTCCGACAGGGAGTACGCACCGGACGAGGAAATGCGCGAGGGCGACCAGGTCTCGGGCCAAGGTTGGAGCCTGACGGCGGTCGAGACGCCGGGCCACATGGCGAACCACCTGGCCTTCTTCCTGCCAGAGGAAAACGTCCTCTTCTCCGGCGATCACGTGATGGCCTGGTCGACCACCGTTATCGCCCCGCCGGACGGATCCATGAGCGACTTCATGGCGTCCCTGGAAAAGCTCCGCTGCCGTGGCGACGATCTCTACTGGCCGGGCCATGGCGGACCCGTCCGCGAGCCGCAGCGCTTCGTGCGCGCCCTCGCCCACCACCGCCGCCAGCGGGAAATCTCGATTCTCAACCGGCTTGCTGCCGGTGACCGAACCGTTCCTGCCATCGTGGCCGCCATCTATCAGGGGCTTAAGCCTGCGCTGATCGCGGCAGCAGGGCTGTCGGTCTTCGCCCATCTCGAGGATCTGGTGGCCCGCGGCACGGTCACGACCGATGGCCTGCCCTCCGTGGACGGCGAATACCGGCTCGCCTGATCCCGGTCAGTCGACCGCAAGCGCAAGGTTGGATGCTTCGTCCAGGAATGCGCGGACGCGCGCCGCGTTCGCACCGAGATCGTGCGTGCCCATCCGCGAGGCGGAGCGGATGTCGATCCGCGTCCCGTCGGCACGGGGCCGGATGCGCACAGTCACGTCATCCGGAAGCTTGAGGAGGAATGTCCGGGCCACCGCCTCCAGGCGTCCCGTACCCATGCGACCGCCCGGGGGAACCGCCTCGATGACCTGCCAGCCGAGATTTTGCGCCGCCTTCTGCACCACCTGGAAAGCCTCCTCGGGCCCGAGATCGAGGGTTAACGGCGCGATGCGGGTATAAGCCTCGCGCTGTGCTTCCCGATCGCTTGGGGACACGTCCGGAGGAACGCGGCCGCCCCTCGCCTCGAGGGCCGCCCGGGAGCGCGAGAAAGCCGGTGGATCATCCGTATCGGTGGCGATGTCCTTGATCGGCGGCAATGTCACCGCCTTCACGGCCATCCAGGAGGGGTAGGCCAGTACCAGGACGCCGAGGAAGAGGCCTCGAACCGCGTAACCGAGGCCGCGACGGCCCTCCTGCCAGATCCGGATGAAGGCGACGAAGGAGAGCCCGACCGCAACCAGCGCCACCGCGAGGCCGGCGCCCAGGGCCGCGAACCCGGACGGGTAGTCGATCAAGCCGAAGCGGATCAGCCCCACGGCCATGACCGTGACGGCCACGGAGAACCACGCGACCGTCGGCGACCATTTTGCCGGTCGTGAATAAGGTTCTTCGATGATGAGATGGCGCATCAGAACGTCTTACAAATCTCTTCGAGCGCGCGCCACTCCCGATCTGGCGGAGGCGGCCGGCCGGCTTACGCCGGGACAAGCCGCCCGGGCGCCTCGGGACGCTGGGCGGAGACAGGATGGGTCGGGAGAAATGCGGGACGCCTGCTTTCGTTCCGTCGGCGTCATGACGCCGCCCGTAAGCCGCCGCATCGACATTCAACCAATCGGTTGACTATCGAAAATGACCTGCTTATATTCAACTGCATGGTTGAATATGAAACACCCCAGCTGGATACCGTCTTTCACGCCCTCGGCGACGCGACCCGTCGGCGGATGCTTCGCGACCTCGCGGGCGGCGAACGCACGGTCAGTCAACTTGCAGAACCCTTCGCGATCTCGCTCGCGGCTGCTTCCAAGCACATCAAGGCGCTGGAAAACGCCGGACTAATCCGTCGCGAAGTCCGGGGCCGCACCCATCTGTGCCGGCTCGACCCCGGACCGCTCGCCAGTGCCCACCATTGGCTGAGCACCTATGAACGCTTCTGGACCGATCGTCTGGATGTGCTCGAGCGGCTCCTCCGCGAGGAGGACGCCCGCAAAAACCCCGCCCCTAAAGGAGACGACCGATGACAGACCTTGTGACCGTGGAAGCCTATGGCGTACTGACCGAACCTGCCACATTGACGATCCAGCGGCTTCTGCCCGGCCCCATCGAGCGTGTCTGGGCGTATCTGACCGACAGTGACCTGCGTCGCCAGTGGCTGGCGGCCGGCGAGATGGAGATGAAGGTCGGCGCTCCCGTCGAGCTGGTCTGGCGCAACGACGAGTTGACCGACCCGCGCGGCCAGCGCCCGGCAGGCTTCTCCGAGGACCACAGGATGCAGAGCCGCATCACCGAACTCGATCCGCCCCGCAAACTCGCCATCACCTGGGGAAGCACCGGTGGCGTCTCCTTTGAACTGGAGCAGGCGGGCGACGGCGTCCTGCTCACCGTGATCCATCGCCGCCTGCCCGACCGCGCAACCATGCTGAACGTCAGTGCCGGCTGGCACATGCACCTCGACATCCTGGTCGCTCGCGCGACGGGCCAGGAGCCCGAGCCGTTCTGGGATGGCTGGAGCCGCCTGAAGAAGGAATACGACCGGCGGATGCCGGCCTGACCGAACCTGCCCTAAGCCCTGCCCGGACCGTCCGGGCGGGGCATCCGCAGGGCCGACCTGGGATGGGAAGGCAGGCGGGCGGCTTCGGCCTCTTCAACGCGGGAACGGGATGCCCGATCGGGTCGGATCGCGAGCATTGTTCTTAGGAACTTTATCAGGATATGTTATTGCGCTATTCCGCTCGTCGCGAGCTGGCAGCTCCGTCTGCGGCCGGCATCCCCGATCCGGACGATCGCCAGGGATGACGGCGCAAACGGTTTCGCTATAAACTATCCCAAACTCCGCGAGGAAACCGTGCCCTTGGCGTCTCCCTCTCCGACTCAGGCATTCGACCCGGCCGCCGACCCGTTCCGGGTCTGGTTCCGCTTCATCCGGCTGCACCGGCGCGCCACGAACACCATCGCCGCAGAGCTGAAGACGCTCGGGTTGTCGATTCCACAGTTCGACCTCCTGTCCACCCTCACAGAGCAAGAGGGACTGAGCCAGCAGGAACTGGCCGAACGCCTCTATGTGACGAAGGGGAATGTGTCGGGCCTGCTCGACCGCATGGTGGAGGCCGACCTCGTCGAACGCCGCGCCATTCCCGGAGACCGCAGGTCCAACGCCCTGTATCTCACCGAGAAGGGCCGCGAGCTCGCGGAGCGCGGCATCGCTGCGCAGAGGACCTACGTGAAGACCACTCTCGGGACGCTTCCGCCGGAGGATCTCGCCGACCTCGAACGGATCGTTCTCGCCTGGCGCGAGCGGGCCCGGGCCGCGGAGGATGAGACCCTCGCCCGGCTTCGCCGCTGACTGACCACCCGCCGCCTGCCTGCAACGTTGTTAATCCGGGATTAAGGTTGCTCCAGGCATTTGCCGCCAAGCCAGCAAATGATCACGAGACTGCCCCGAATCGGCCCCGAGACTCCTGATCATGCAAGCAGGCTATGGAACAGCCTGTTTTCCTTGGGAGGAATTTCGTGACGAACCAAATCGCCCAGCGCGACAGCCAACCGCATCCTCGCGCGGCCCAGACCGAACGCCAGCAACAGCCCGCCTTCAAGCCGGTCGCCCTGCCCGCACTCGCCGCTGCCGTGCATGCGGCAGGCCTTCGCTCCCAGCCGAGCCGGCAGCACGACCTGCCTGCGATTCTTCGCAAGGAAGCGATGACGGACTGAGATCGGATCGCGGGACGGAGGAAGGAGCGCCCCTGGCGCTCCCCTGGCTCAGCGGACGATGACCTTCGCGTTCACATCGACCCGGTTGTAGAGGTCGACCACGTCGATATTGCGCATGCGGATGCAGCCGGACGAGACGGCACGGCCGATCTTCTCCGGTTCATTCGTGCCGTGGATGCGGTAGAGCGTGTCCTTGTTCCCTTCGAACAGGTAGAGCGCACGGGCGCCGAGGGGGTTCTCCGGGCCGCCCTTCGTGAAGCGGACATGCGGCCAGCGGGCCTTCATTTCCGCAGGCGGGTTCCAATCCGGCCATTCCGCCTTGCGAGCGATACGAGAGGTTCCCGTCCAGCCATAGGCCTCGTCGCCGACCGCGACGCCGTAACGGATCACCTTCTTGCCTGGCAGCACGTAGTAGAGGAAACGCTCCTTGGTATCCACCACGACGGTTCCAGGCGCTTCGCCCGTCGGGTCGTCCATCAGGTAGCGCCCGTACCGCAGATCTTCCTCCGCTTTCGGGACCAGCGCCATCCATTCGGTGTCGCGGGACGAGACTTGCGGATCGGGAACACCCTTGAACGTGCACCCGGCGAGAGCCGTCGTGGCCGCGAACAGGAGAGACAGGCTGGAAAGGCGCATGGTCAAAGCTCTTACCCGGCTTCAGGAGCCGTTTGGATAAACGTAGCGGGTTGGGAAAAGTCCCATACCCCTTTGGGGCGATTCGCCCACCATGCCACGGCTTTTGCGGCAAGGGTGTTGCATCGCAACAACATAGACACGCGCTCTTCGGGCTGCGACAGTGGAACGGCCGATTTCCAGTGCCATCCAGAGTTTCTCCGTCCCGCATGTCCACGCTCTACATCACGCATCCGGCCGCTCTCAATCACCAGACCCCGCTGGGGCACCCCGAAAGGCCGGAGCGCATCCGCGCCATCGAAGGCGTGCTGGAAAAGGAGCGGTTCGCGTCCCTCATCCGCGAACAGGCGCCGATGGCCGAGGTCGACATGCTGACCCTCGCTCATCCCGAACACCACGTGGTCGCTATCCGCGACATCGCTCCCCGCGAGGGCCTTGTCCGCATCGACGAGGACACAGTGATGTCACCGGGCACCTACGAGGCGGCGCTCCGCAGCGCCGGCGGCGCGGTCCTCGCCGTGGACGAGGTCATGACCGGGACGGCCAGCAACGCCTTCGTCGCCATGCGCCCGCCAGGACATCATGCCGAGCGGACACGGGCCATGGGGTTCTGCTTCTTCAACAATGCGGCCATCGCCGCCCGCCATGCCCAGCGCCGGCACGGCGCGGACCGGGTCGCGATTTTCGATTGGGACGTGCATCACGGCAATGGCACGCAGGACATCTTCTGGCGCGATCCGACAGTGCTGTACTGCTCGACCCATGAATCTCCGCTCTATCCGGGGACGGGGGCAGCCTCCGAACAGGGCGAGCACGGCACCATCGTCAATGTGCCGCTCGCGACCGGCAGCGACGGCGCGGTGTTCCGGGAGGCGCTCGAGGCCGTCATCCTGCCGCGCATCGCCACCTTCGCGCCGGACCTGATCGTGATCTCGGCCGGATTCGACGCCCATTGGCGCGATCCTCTTGCGGGTCTCAACCTCACCGAGACCGATTTCGCCTGGGCGACCCGGAGGATGATGGACCTCGCCGACCGCTTCTGCGGCGGGCGGCTCGTGTCGGTGCTCGAGGGCGGCTACGACCTCGAAGGTCTCTCCAAATCGACCGCAGCGCATATGGATGCGCTGATGGGCCGGGAGGTGGCCACCTAGGCGGCCGCCTCCCGCATTCGCGCCGGGGCGATCTCGCGGGTCAGAAGAGACAGCGTGCGAAGAAGTTCGCCGAGCGCCACGGCCCGCGCGGCCGAAGCGACGGCGAGAGTGACGAGCGCGCCCTCGGGATGCCCCCAAAGAGCGAACAGGGCGGCCACGCCGCTGCCGAGGAGCGCCATCGCCTGGATGGCCGCCAGCCGCCTCTGCTGAGGGAAGAGCGAGCAGGACTCGTTCAGGGGCGCTGCCAAAGCGAGAAACATGTGGAATGCCGCCACCGCAGGCACGATGTCGGCCAGGTTCGCGAGCTTCGTGCCGGCGAGGAACGGATCGGCGAGGACCAGCGCGCCGGCGAGCGCCATGAACCCGAGAGCCACGGGGACGATCAGGATCATCATCAGCCGGCGCCCGAACAGGACGTTCCGCCCCTCTCCCGACGGGCGCAGCCGGTGCAGGAAAATCGGGGTCATGGTGGCCGCGACGATCTGAGTCGGAACGTCGAACATGCGGTAGGCCAGCGCCACATGACCGGCCAAATCGGTATCGGCGGAGAGTGGCAGGATCAGCAGCGGCGACAGGATGAAGGCGAGCGCGCAGAACGTGCTCGGCAGGTTGTAGAACGGCAGGTTCCGCCGCCGCACCGCCAGGTCGAGAAGGCCTCTCGCCGTCCAGCCGGTCCGGAGGATCGGGCCACGTCCGCGCCTGCGCCAGGCGAGATAGGCGACAGCCGTGGCATGGCCGACGATATCGGCCATCGCGAAGGCGACCGCGTCATTGCGGAGCCCCAGGACGAGGACCAAAAGGACGAGTGGCTGGCACACGGACTGCACCAGGGAGCCGCGACCGATACCCTTGAAATCCCCATCCCTCGTCGTCTGGGCAAAGCCGAGGCGAACCAGGCCCCGCATCAGCAGGGAAACCGGCAGAAGGCATGCGAGCACCGGCGACATGAGCCACCATTGCCCGACTGTCAGGGCGAGCACCGAGAGGACGAGCCATAGAGTCCCGCCGATTGCGGCGCACAGGCGGACGACCTCGTGAGCCTCGCCCTCCTCAGGGGCGGAGACGATCGCCGCGTCATAGCGCAGAAACAGCGACATCGCGCCCAGGGCCGCCAGGGTCTGGTAGACGCCGAACTCGGCGAAGGCCTGGATGTCGACGAGCCAGACCGACACGGCGAGGCTGACGACCGACATGCCCCGTGCCCCCACGAGCCGCAGGCCGAGAAGGCCGGCATCGCGCAGGGCGCGGCCCCACAGGACCTGCCGGAAGGTCTGCAAAATCGTCCGGCTCCAGAGAGTGGCCGTCGGCGGCATCCAGGCTCCTCGACCGGAGCGCAGGCACGCAGGCGCCGGCGCCCCGATGTGCTCGGGGTGGAATAAAGCCGGAAGGGCGGATGCCGGATCGGCTCGCGGAAGCGGCCTAGTGATCGAGTGCTTCTTCGCCGAGCAGTTCGATTCCAAAGCCGCTGAGGCCGACGTAAGACCTGCTTGTTGTGGCAAGATTGCGGATTGATACGACTCCGAGATCCTTCAGGATCTGCGCGCCAAGGCCGATCTCGCGCCATTGGCTCGAACGCAGGGCCTCCGAGGCCGTCGTGTCGCTGTCCGAGAGGTTCGTGGTCGGCACCCCGGCGGTGCCGTCGCGCAGATAGACCAGGACCCCCTTCCCTTCCTTGGCGAACAGGCGCAGGGCGGCCGCGATGGTCTTGCCGCCCTCGAAGACGTCGGTCAGGGCATTGGCCCGGTGAAGGCGGACCGGAATATCGGCGCCGTCGCCGATGCGCCCGTGAACCAGGGCCATGTGCTGCACGCTGTCGAAAGGCGTCGAATAGGCATAGCCCGTGAAGGTGCCCCATTCGGTCTCGACGGGGAACGTCGCGATGCGCTCGACGAGTTTCTCCCGCGCCTGGCGATAGGCGATGAGATCGGCCACCGAGATGCGCTTCAGCCCGTGCTTTTCGGCGAATGTCGCGATCTGCTCGCCTTTCATGACGGTGCCATCATCGTTGGCGAGTTCGCAGATGACGCCGACCGGCGGCAGACCGGCAAGCTTGCACAGGTCGACCGCCGCCTCCGTATGCCCGGAGCGCATGAGCACGCCCCCGTCCTTGGCAACCAGCGGGAACACATGGCCCGGCCGCACGAAATCGCCCGCGCCCATGTTGTTGTTGGCCAGCGCCCGCACGGTGTTGGTGCGCTGCTCGGCGGAGATTCCGGTCGTGAGGCCGTGCTTGACGTCCACCGTCACCGTGAAGGCCGTGCCGAGGGGCGCGTCGTTCGAGGCGACCATGGGGTCGAGCCGCAGGCGCCGCGCCTCGGCAGCGCTGAGCGGCGCGCAGACGATGCCGCAGGTGTTCCGGATGATGAACGCCATCTTCTCCGGCGTGCACAAGGAGGCCGCGACGATGAGATCGCCCTCGTTCTCACGATCGTCGTCGTCCGTGACGATCACGATTTCGCCCCGTGCGAATGCCTCGAGGGCCTCGGTGACGGAATGCAGCATAAGGGCCTCCTTGGAGAGAATGGGCAGAAAGTCGTTGGGAGTGACGGCGCCGCGGGTCTCGCGGGCGATGAGGGCCGCGGTATCCCGGGACAGCCAGACATGGTCGTTATTGCACAGCTGCGTGACGGCCCCCGGCGTGACGCCGATGCGGCGGGCGAATTCCACCCGGGACACACGCTTGCGGGACAACCATTCGGCGAGCTTCATGCCGCGACCTTAGCAGAGGCGCGATTTTAGCAACACTAAAATTTGCGAAAAGTCAGGTTTGCAAATCTTCAGCAGTTCTCAACTCGCCGCGGGCCATTCCGGAGAACGGCCCACCTGTGCGCGGTGACGCAGGAACTGGTCCGCAAGGACGCACGCGACCATCGCCTCGCCGACCGGCACCGCCCGGATCCCGACGCAGGGATCGTGGCGGCCTTTCGTGAACACCTCCGCTTCCGCGCCGGAGCGGGTCACGCTGGCGCGGGGCGTCAGGATCGAGGAGGTCGGCTTGACCGCGAAGCGGCAGACGAGGGGCTGGCCCGTCGAGATGCCGCCGAGCACCCCGCCCGCGTGGTTCGACAGGAAGGTTGGCGCACCGGCATTGCCGGGTCGCATCTCGTCGGCATTCTCCTCGCCCCGGAGCGCCGCCGCGGCGAAGCCATCGCCGATTTCCACGCCCTTGACCGCGTTGATCGACATGAGCGCGGAGGCCAATTCCGCATCGAGCTTGCCGTAGATGGGCGCGCCGAGGCCGGGTGGAACGCCCTCGGCGACGATCTCGACCACCGCGCCGATGGAGGAGCCCTCCTTGCGCAGACCGTCGAGATAGTCCTCGTAGAAGGCCGCCGCCTCGGCATCGGGGGAGAAGAAGGGATTCCGGCCGACCTCGTCCCAGTCCCACTGGGACCGGTTGATCGGGTGCGGCCCCATCTGCACGAGGGCGCCGCGAATCGTCACGCCTGGCAGGACCTTGCGCGCGACGGCGCCGGCAGCGACACGGGCCGCCGTCTCCCGGGCCGAGGAGCGCCCGCCGCCGCGGTAATCGCGGATGCCGTATTTCACGTCGTAGGTGAAGTCTGCATGGCCGGGCCGGTAGGTCTCCTTGATGTCCGAGTAGTCCTTGGAGCGCTGGTCGACATTCTCGATCAGGAGAGCGATCGGCGTTCCCGTCGTGACCTGACGTCCCGTGCGCTCGTCGATGAAGACGCCGGACAGGATCCTGACCTCGTCAGGCTCCTTCCGCTGCGTCGTGAACCGTGACTGGCCCGGACGCCGGCGGTCGAGCTCCGCCTGGATCTCCGCGACATCGAGTGGGATCAGCGGCGGGCAGCCATCGATGACGCAGCCGATGGCCGGGCCGTGGCTTTCGCCGAAGGTGGTGACGCGGAAGAGATGACCGAAGGTGTTATGGGACATGGCGCTGACTTGAGGTTCAGCGCGTCTTAGAGCCAAAGCGCCGAGGTGTCACGCCTGGCATCCCGCTATCCCGTCCCACCGTCGTTCCGGGACGGCGCAGAGCGTTTGCGCCGACCCGAAGGGCCATGCGAAGCGGGACACCCGGAAACGCCGGTGCTGAAGGACAGAGAGCCGCGGTGTTCGCAGTGCTTTTTCCTGAAGCGTTAGAGATTATGGTTCCGGGCCCGCACCTTTGGTGCGTCCCGGAATGACAGGAGGAGAGAACCGAACGTCCCTATTCCACACGGATCCGGAACGTATAGGTCAGGACGGTCGTGGGATTGAGATCGTTCGAGCGCCACGGCACGTCGAGGACGACCTCGTCGGTGCCCTTGAAGCCCTTCTTCGGCGCATAGACATAGGCGAGCCCTCGCACCTTGCGGCCAGGACACCGCGTATCCTGTCCGAGCGCCTGCTCGTGCGGCACGATCTGGAAGCTGCCATTGGCCGGACCCTGGCGAACCTTCACATCAGGAATTTCCGACGGATAGCAGGTATCGACCTCGTAGCTGAGGAACCCGCCAATGGCGGAGCGGCTATTGGCCTTGACCGTGCGGTCCAGGGTTTCTGCGGCCGCAGGCGCGGCGATGAGCGCGAGCCCCGTCAGGGCTATGCCGATTCGGCGCATGGGCGCCTCCTGTCATGAAACTGAATTTCATGACAGGAGCATATTTTCCTGCGGGACGCAACGGCAGGGCCGGGTCAGGCCCAGCGATAGCTTCGACCCTCGATCACGAGGATCTTGCCCTGCCAGATGTCGATGCTGGCGGCATGGCGGGTGGAGACGCCGCAGGCGACCGCCAGAAAAGCGCGGGCGACGCCGCCATGGGCGACGAGGGCGGTGTCGCGGGTGAGGTCGTCCAGGATGGGGCGAACCCTCGACGCCAGCATCGCATAGCTCTCGCCCCCGCCCGGCGGGGCATAGTTCCACTTGTCCCGCTCGCGCAGGGCGGCCAGCTGCGGCTCGAGCTTGCGGACTTCCTTCCAGGTCAGCCCTTCCCAGGCGCCGAAGGTGAGCTCGACCAGGCGTTCGTCCAACCTGTAATAGTCCGGGTAGAGGCCCATGACGGCGCGCATGCGCTCCATGGTCTCACGGGTGCGCAGCATCGGGCTCGCCACGTAGTCGAGGTCCTCGACCTGGGCCACGAGGCCCTGCAGGCGGCGGCCGGCCTCCTCGGCCTGGACGCGGCCGACATCGTTGAGCGGAATGTCCTTCTGCCCCTGGAGCCGCCCCTCGACGTTCCAGTCCGTCTCGCCGTGGCGAATGAAGTAGATCGTCGGGCGTCGCGCGTTCACGATCAGTCTTTATCGAGAGAAAGGTCCGGCGCCTCGGGATTCTTCATGCCGACCACGTGATAGCCTGCGTCCACATGCAGGATCTCGCCGGTCATGCCGCGCGCCATGTCGGAAACCAGGTAGGCCGCCGTTTCGCCGACCTCCTCGGTGGTCACCGTGCGCCGCAGGGGCGAATTGTACTCGTTCCACTTCAGGATGTAGCGGAAATCGCCGATCCCGGAGGCGGCCAGCGTCTTGATCGGGCCGGCGGAGATCGCATTGACGCGGATGTTCTGCGGGCCGAGATCCGCCGCCAGGTAGCGGACGGAAGCCTCGAGCGCGGCCTTGGCGACGCCCATCACATTGTAATGGGGCATCCATTTCTCGGCGCCGTAATAGGTCAGCGTGAGAAGCGAACCGCCCTTGGCCATCAGCTTCTCGGCGCGCTGGGCGATGGCCGTGAAGGAATAGCAGGAGATCAGCAGCGACTTGGAGAAATTGTCCTCGCTCGTCTCCACGTAGCGTCCGGTCAGCTCGTCCTTGTCCGAGAAGGCGATGCAATGCACCACGAAGTCGATGGAGCCCCAGAGCTTCCGGACTTCGTCGAACACCGCGTCGATGGACGCGCCGTCCGTCACGTCGCAATGGCCGACGACGGCCGCGTCCAGCTCCTTCGCCAGGGGCTCGACCCTCTTCTTCAGAGCCTCGCCCTGGTAGGTGAAGGCCAGATCGGCCCCATGCTTGCGGGCCGCCTGTGCGATGCCCCAGGCGATCGACCGGTTGTTCGCAACCCCCATGATCAAGCCGCGCTTTCCGGCCAAGATGCCGGGCGCCGTTGTCTCTGCCATGAATCACCTTAAAACGTCGCTGGACACGTCGAAACGATGGCTTCTTTAACCGACACCGTGTCCAGGGGGAAGTGTCCTCGCGGACTTCACCCCGGCAAATGCCCCGAGCCGGGGGCCCGGCCGCTAACTCGCCTTGGCGGAGCGGCGCTTGCGGGCATAGTCCATCAGGTCCTCGTCCACGACCTCGGGCAACTTGATCTCGACGGTCGCGAGAAGATCGCCCGACCCGCTCTTGGTCGGCAGCCCCTTGCCGCGCAGGCGGAAGGTGCGGCCCGAATTGGTCAGGGGCGGGATCGACATCTCCACGGCGCCGGTCAGCGTCGGCACGCGGAGCGTGCCGCCGAGGACGGCCTCCTCGATCTCGATGGGGAGCCTGAGGCGCAGGTTTGAGCCTTCGGCGGTAAAACGCTCATGCGGCGCGATCCGGATGGTGAGAAGGGCGTCGCCCGGATCGATGCCCGGAGCGCCCTGGCCCAGGCCGCGCAGGCGGATCACCTGCCCGTCGGCCACGCCCTTGGGAATCACCACATCCACATCCCGACCCGTGGGAAGCCTGAGGCGCTTCTTGGCCTCGCCGGCAACCTCCTCGAGGGTCACTGTCAGGGTCGCATTGACGTCCTCGCCCTTCTGCTGCGGCCTGGCGCGTCCCCGGCGCCCGCTCTCGGAGGCGGAGCGGAAGGCCTCGCCGAACAGATGGGAAAAGATGTCGTCGTTCGTATCGGCGCCACGGGCGCTCCGGCGTCCGCCGAAAGGCCCGCCGGCGCCGAAATTGAAGCCGGCGAAATCCTCCGCGCGGGGCCCGCCGCCGCCACGGCCGCCGCCGAACCCTTCGAAACCCTGGAACCGTGGCTTTCCCTCCGCATCGATCTCGCCGCGGTCGAACTGGCCGCGCTTCTCCGCATCGCCAAGGATCTCATAGGCGGAGTTCAGCTCCGCGAATTTGTCCTTCGCCTTGGGATCGTCCTTGTTGCGGTCTGGATGGTAGGTCTTGGCGAGCTTGCGGAACGCCTTCTTGATGTCCGCTTCGCTGGCCGTGCGGGGCACGCCGAGAATCTCGTAGGGGTTACGCATCGTGAATTCCATCAGCCATTGAATGGGGGGCGGTCGGGCGCAGGAGCAGCCGCCCACCGGCTCAAACGACCATATGGGAAAGTGTTGCCCGTTTGCAACGGCCACGGTGGCCCAGGGCGCCTAACTCTTCGCGGTCTTCGCGGGCTTCAGGTCCTTGATCGCCCAATCGCCGCCGGAGGGGCGGCAGGCCGTGCCGTCGAAGGATGCGACCGTCGCGGCCGCGAGATGCGCCGAGAAGGAGCGGCAGATTTCGTCGTTCCTGACGAAGGGCGTACTGGACGGAGAGAACGTGCCTTTGTGGGCCGTGTCGGGATTGTCCCAGCTGACCTGGGTGCCGGCCCCCTGCGGGTCGAGCGCAACGGCGAGAGCCGCCTTCGCCCGGCGCCAATCCTCCTCGTTGAGGTCGGCCGACAGGGGCGAGACGGACGTCCTCGCAATCGACCCGGTCGCCTGCGGCTCCTCCTCCTGATAGCCGACGAGGCCATAGGTGAAGCTGCAGGCGCTGGTCGACAGGGCCATCAGCACGACAATCGCCATTTTCAAAGCTTCGCTCAGGACAGCGTCTGATCTATAACGGCGCGCATCGGCCCTCATGCGGCGTCGGCCTCCCTGGAACGAATTGGTCACAGATCAGGATAAAGCCTTGAATCAGTTAAAAAGCGGTGACTTCACCGAAGTCGACGAGCCCTGGGCCCTCATTCAGACCTGGCTCGACGAGGCCACGCGCACCGAGCCGAACGATCCGAACGCCATGGCGCTCGCAACCGTCGATGCGGACGGCCTTCCCAACGTGCGGATGGTGCTGTTGAAGGGTTTCGACGAGAACGGCTTCGTGTTCTACACCAACACGGAATCGAACAAGGGCCGCGAGCTCCTCGGCCAGAAGAAGGCCGCCCTCGTGCTGCACTGGAAGAGCCTGCGGCGCCAGGTCCGGGCCCGCGGATCGGTGACCGTCGTCAGCGATGCCGAGGCCGATGCCTATTTCCAAAGCCGGGCCCGCGACAGCCGCATCGGCGCCTGGGCGAGCCAGCAATCGCGCCCGCTGGAGAGCCGCTTCGCCCTGGAAAAGGCGGTGGCCGTGAACGCGGCGAAATACGCCCTCGGCGAGGTGCCGCGCCCGCCCTACTGGACGGGTTTCCGCATCGCCCCGGTCTCCATCGAGTTCTGGCAGGACAAGCCCTTCCGCCTCCACGACCGCGTCGTCTTCACCCGCGAGGGCGAGGGCTGGCGCAAAACGAGGTTGTATCCGTGACCTTTCCAGACATGCGGGGGTAAAATGCCACCGTCATTCCGGGATGGTCCAAGGGACCAGACCCGGAATCCATCAGCGCTGACGATGCCGGACGAAGAGCAACTGCCATCGTGGCTCCCTATTCAGAGACATTGATGCTTATGGGTTCCGGGTTCGCCTGCGGCGCCCAGGAATGACGATTAGAATATGACCATGGACCCCAGGCGTTCCACAGGATAGGGTCCGCGCCCCAGCCAGACAGGTCGCCCATGCCCACATCGTCCTCCAATTCCCGTCGCATCATGCTGCTGACCGGCGCCAGCCGCGGCATCGGGCATGCCACCGTGAAGCGCTTCTCGGCGGCGGGCTGGCGGGTCATCACCTGCTCCCGCCACGCCTTTCCCGAGAACTGTCCCTGGGAAATGGGTCCCGAGGACCATCTCCAGGTCAATCTCGCCGACGCCGACGACACGCGCCGGGCCATTGCCGACGTGAAGGGGCGGTTGGCCGCCGAAGGCGGCGTGCTGCACGCGCTCGTCAACAATGCCGGCATCTCGCCGAAAGGGCCCGGCGGCTCGCGACTGGGAACGCTCAACACATCCTATGAGGACTGGGTGCAGGTGTTCCAGGTGAACTTCTTCGCCTCGATCATGCTCGCCCGCGGCCTCATGGACGAGCTGACAACGGCGAAGGGCTCCATCGTCAACGTCACGTCCATTGCCGGGTCCCGGGTCCATCCTTTCGCGGGCGCAGCCTATGCCACGTCGAAGGCGGCCCTGGCCTCCCTGACCCGCGAGATGGCCGCCGATTTCGGGCCCCTCGGCGTCCGGGTGAATGCCATTTCGCCCGGCGAGATCGACACCGCGATCCTGTCCCCCGGCACGGAGAAGATCGTTGAGCAGATCCCGATGCGCCGCCTCGGCACGCCCGACGAAGTCGCGAAGGCCATCTACTTCCTGTGCACTGACGCCTCGTCCTACGTGAACGGCGCGGAACTGCACATCAATGGCGGGCAGCACGTCTAGGGCATCGGACCCATAGGTGGACCCGCTTTTGGGACCGGATCCGATGCTCATCTCCTAAGCCGGCGCATTCTGCGGAAAACTCGACCCGGTTCTCCGCACGGCGCGCCAGAGACGCCCCGCCTCAAACCCCTGAATGCGGAAAGCCGGGAACCTTCCCGGGGAAGCTTCATCCAATCGGACATGCCGGGCTTGTCGCCTGGCACAAGAGAGGATGACATCATGCTTTTCCGTTTCGCCGTCGCTGCCGGACTCGCGGTTTTCGCCCTGCCTGCTCTCGCGGCCGACCAGGTCGAGAAGGCGCCGCCCACGGGGGCGTACAAGAAGGTCAGCGAACTCGTGAAGCTGCCCGATTTCCTGCCCGGGCTCGGCCAGCTCTATGTCGACCCCAAGACCCTGCCGGCCGGCCCGTTCCTGGCCTACGACCATGGCGGCAAACTGGTCAGCACGATCTACATGCTTCCCATCGAGGATCTGACCAACAAGGACAAGAAGTTCGACGACCTCGCCGCGCCCGGCGGCACGGTCGACCATGTGGACGTCTATTACAATGCCGGCCATCCGGGGGTCGAGAAGCCCCACGCCCATGTGGTGCTGTGGCATGTGCCGAAGACCGGAGAGGCGTCGGTGGCGAAATGATGCTGTCCCGGCGCCATATCCTGGGGATCGGCGGGGTCATCCTCGCCGCGCCCCTCTCCGTCCGGCGGGTGTCAGGGAGCACGGGCGACCCAGTCGAGATCGCGATGCGGGGCAATGCCGACGGCTCTCAGGTATGGTTCGATCCGGTCGGCATCGTCATCCAGCCCGGCCAGACGGTGCGGTGGGTCAATCGCGATCCGGGAAACTCCCACACCGCCACCGCCTATCACCCGCAGAATTCCGAGAGGCCGCTCCGGATCCCCGACCGCGCCATCCCCTGGAATTCGGACTATCTTCTGCCGGACGAGAGCTTTTCGGTCACGCTGACGATCGAGGGGGTCTATGATTACTTCTGCATCCCGCACGAGCATGCCGGCATGGTCGGGCGGATCGTGGTGGGACGCCCGGGTCAAACTCCGGCGGAAGGCGTCTCGTCACGGGCGGGCGGCAGCGGGGAGCCGATTCCGGCGGAGGCGCTCCAGGCGTTCCCATCCGTGGACGACATCGTGCGTCGCGGCGTGGTGCGCCGCACGTGACATGATCCTCCCGACTGCCGGGAACCTTTGTCCGCCTCGCCCATCCAATGGGCAGGAAGGGAGCTTGCCATGCAGCACGCAGCGGTCGCCGCATCACGGCTGGACGATCTCGGGGACATGGCGCTGGTCGAGCGGGCCCGGCTCCGCGACAGCGCCGCCTTCCGCCTGATCATGCAGCGGCACAACCGGCGCCTCTTCCGCGTCGCGCGCAGCGTGCTGCACGACGACAGCGAAGCCGAGGACGTGGTTCAGGAGACGTATGTGCGCGCCTTCACCCATCTCGGCGACTTCCGGGGTGACGCGCGCCTCTCGACATGGCTGACGCGCATCGCCCTCAACGAGGCGCTCGGCCGCCTCCGGAACCGACGCCCCAAGGTCGACTTGACGCATCTCGACCGGATCGACGAGCAGGGAGAGTCCCGCGTGATCGTTTTTCCCGCAGCCCGCAGAGACGGTGACCCGGAAGCCGAAGCGGCACGATCGGAGGTCCGCCGCCTTCTCGAGCAGGCCGTCGACCGGCTGCCTGATCCGTTCCGCGTCGTCTTCGTGCTGCGGGACATCGAGGAGATGAGCGTCGAGGAGACCGCCTCGCAGCTCGGCCTGCGTCCCGAGACGGTCAAGACCCGGCTGCATCGCGCGCGGCGCCTTCTCAGGAGGGCGCTCGACGAGACGCTCTCTTCTGCGCTCGTCGATGCCTTTCCGTTCGCCGGAGCGCGCTGCGCGACGCTCACCGAGACGGTTCTGGAGCGCATCGGCCTCCCGGCCCCGCAGGAATGATCGCGCCCCGGCCGTTCGTCTACGCGGCTTCCGCCGGCCAAGGTCCGAGATAGCGGGACTGGGGCCGGATTATCCGGCCGGTCCTGGACTGTTCGACCGCATGAGCCACCCATCCGGCGGCGCGGCCCGCCCCGAAGAGGGGCGTGAAGCCCTCGCGCTGAATGCCCAGCGCCTCGAGCAGCAGCGCCGTGTAGAACTCCACGTTGGTGTCGAGCCGCCGCCCCGGCTTCCGGCGGGCGAGCACGTTCAGCGCCGCCGCTTCCACCACTTCCGCGAAGGCGATGCGGTTGTCCCGTCCTTTGAGGCGCGCCACGGCGCCTTTGAGCACATCCGCACGCGGGTCGCGCACCTTGTAGACCCGGTGGCCGAAGCCCATGAGACGCTCGTTGCGGGCGATGGCGGCATCGAGCCACTCCTCGGCCTTGTCGGCGCTGCCGATGGCGTCGAGCATGTCGAGCACGGGCCCCGGTGCACCGCCATGCAGAGGACCCTTCAGGGCGCAGAGACCCGCCACCACGGCCGAGAGCAGTCCCGCCTCCGTGGAGGCGACGACCCGGGCCGTGAAGGTCGACGCGTTGAGGCCGTGGTCCAGGATGGTGACGAGATAGGTATCGAGCGCCTTCGCCTCGCTGGCATCGGAGGCCTCGCCGCGCAGCATGCGCAGAAGATCGGCCGCATGGCCGGCCGCGGGATCGGGAGCGAGAGGCGGGAGACCCTGCGCGCCGCGCACCGCCATGGCCGCCGCGACGGCCGCAGCGCCGACGGCGAGGGTCGCATGGTCCGTCTCCGCGTCCGGCAGCGCCGCGAGCAGGAGGCGCATGCCCTCCACCGGACTGAGTCCATGCAGGTGGCGCGCCAGCGGCGAGAGATGCGCAAAGGCCCGGGCCCGGGCCTGTCCGAGGGCGGCGCGCGGATCTCCGGGGAGCGGCACGAGTCCGTCCCAGAGCATCGCGACCGCATCTTCGAAAGAGACCCGTCCCGCCAGCTCCTCCAGATCGTGGCCGCGGACGATCAGGCGCCCTGCCTCCCCATCCACATGGCTGAGGATCGTTTCGGCGGCGATGACGTCGTCAAGTCCAGTCGTCATGAGAGATCTCCATTTTCGGAGCCAAGCTTCGCGCCGGGATTGCGAAACGGTCAATCTTGAATCAACATATCAACCTATGTCCACGCCCTCGCTTGACCTTACCTCGGCGGAAGACGCCGCCAGCCGCCTCGGCGTCAGCCGGGCGAGCCTCTATGCCTATGTGAGCCGCGGCCTGATCCGCTCCTTCTCCTCCCCCCACGATCCGCGCCAGCGGCTCTATGCCCTCGACGACGTGGAGATTCTGGTGGAGCGCAAGACCCGCTTCCGCCGCCCGGCAGCGGCGGCCGCCACCGCTCTCGACTGGGGGCTGCCGGTCCTGGAGACGAGCATCACCCAGATCAAGGACGGGCGACCGTTCTACCGTGGACGGGACGCGGTGACGCTGGCCCGGACTGCGACGCTCGAGGAGACCGCCCGGCTGCTGATCGGCGGGCTGGACGAACCGGCCTTCCGGCATCCTTCCAGACCTCCACCGGACATTCCCACGCAGCCGGCTCTCGGACCCCATGCCTTCGTCTCACGGGCGGTCCGTCTTCTCTCCACGCCCACCCCGAAGGAGACCCGCGCGGCCGAGGTCGCGGCGATCCTGCGCCTGATGGCGGCGGCAGGAAGCGGCGCGGACCCTGGCACAGAGCCGATCCACCGCCACCTGGCATCCGCGTGGAATGCCTCACGGCACGCCACCGATGCGATCCGGCGCGCGCTGGTCCTCTGCGCCGATCACGAACTCAGCGCCTCGGCCTTCGCGGTCCGGGTCACAGCCTCCACCGGCGCGTCGCTTCGCAACGCCGTTATCGGAGGCCTCGTCGCCCTGAGCGGACCCTATCACGGCGGCATGATCGAGCGGGTCCGGGCCTTTCTTGACGCTCCCGGAATCTCCTCTCCTGCCGGCTTCCGGCATCGGCTCTATCCCGATGGCGACCCCCGCGCCGCCGCCCTGCTGGAGAACGTCCCGCTTCTCGCCGCCGATGCCACCACCCTCAAGGCCGTCGAAGCCATGTCCGGCGACAGGCCCAGCATCGACATGGCCCTGGTGATGGTGGAGCGCGCCTATGGGCTGCCGCTCGGCGCCTCCTTCGCTCTTTTCGCCATCGGGCGGACGGCCGGATGGCTCGCCCATGCCATCGAGCAGCGCAGCCAGGCCACCCTGATCCGTCCTCGCGCCCGCTATGTCGTGCCGGAGGAGACACCATCCTCATGAGGCTGCCCCAATGACCGCAGAGCGCCGCTATCCCAGCCGTCCGTTGCTCGCCGCCTCCGTTGCCGTGTTCCGGAACGGGCGGATCCTCCTCGCTTCTCGTGGCAAACCGCCTGGCGAGGACCTGTTCTCCCTGCCTGGCGGGCTGGTCGAGACCGGCGAGACGCTCGCCGAGGCCGCCTTGCGGGAACTTCATGAGGAAGTTGGTGTTAAGGCCAAGCTGATCGGCCTGATCGCGCCCGTGGAATTCATTGAACGGGACCCGGAAGGCCGTATAAAGCATCATATCGTCATCGCCGCCCATGCCGCGCGCTGGGTTTCCGGCGAACCCCGGACAGGTCCGGAAGCAAAGGAAATCCGTTGGGTCACGGAACGGGACATCGCCGGCCTGAACATGACGCCGGGCCTCGCAGCCATTCTGGAACAGGCCTTCGCCCTCGAACGGCTGGACGCGGCGCGATGAGGTGGGGACTCCTGATCGGGGCGGCCATTCTCGCGACGACCGCGCCCGCGAATGCGCAGAACTTCTTCGAGCGGCTGTTCGGCCCGCCGCGCCAGCCGGAGGTCAGTCCCCAGCCTCAGATCCAGCCGCAATATCGCCCGCAGCCGCAGCGACGCCCCCCGGCGCAGCAGCAACCTCAGCCGCAGCGCTCGGCACCGGCGAAGGAAAAGGAACAGAAGGCCGAGCCCGCCCCGCCGGTCGAGCCGCCCCCCGCCCCCTATGAGAAGGAACTCCTGCGTCTCGCCGAGATCATGGGCTCCCTCGCCCTCCTGCGCCCCCTGTGCTCGGCACCGGATTCGGGCGAATGGCAGACCCGCATGCAGGCCCTGCTCGACGCGGAAGGCACCACGCCCGGGCGCAAGGAGCGGCTGGCGGGGGCCTATAACAAGGGCTTCCAGGCCTATGCCCTGACCTATCGGATCTGCACCGCCTCGGCGCAGGAGGCTTCGAACCGCTATCTGCGGGAGGGCGAGACCCTCGCCCGCAACATCGCCAGCCGCTACGGGGGCTGATTTATCCACATTTTTCGGCCGCTTCCCCCCTCGCATTAACCTCTTTGCAAGGAGATGCTGGCGATGGGCCGGTGCGACGACTACATTCGGGCTAACCGAACTCGTGCCGCCCCTTCAAGGGGCCTGGATCATGAACGACAACGACGTCCTTCTCTCCGACCTGCCGGAACTCAGCGCCATCAAGCAGGCCGCCCTGAGCTACGTGACCGAGGCTTTCGCCGAGGCCGAGCTTGACGGCCTCGATGGTGACTGCATGGCGCAGGCCGCCCTTTTCGCCGCCTTTGCGGAGCTCGTCGCAACCTATGGCGAGGAGGCGGTGGCCGAGTATGCGGCCAGCCTCCCCGACAAGATCCGCAGCGGCAACTTTTCCATGGCGCTGAAGCACTAGATTCGGCGCTGAACCACCAATCTTCCTTACCGCCGGGACGCTCGCCCGGGGTGCTGGAATGGCGTCCCCGTACCTGATCATGTCTGAAAACGCTGTCGACAGCGCCAAGAAGTTCGACCCCGCCCGTGCCGGGGAATATGACCGGCAGAGCCGCATCGCGCTCGCGGGTTATGATGCCTGCCACGACCTGACGGCCTGCATGCTTTCTGCCTCCCTGGGGTCAGGAACGCGAGCTCGCCTCCTGATTGCCGGTGCCGGCACGGCCCAGGAAGTGCTGTCGATCGCTCCCCTGGAGCCGGAGTGGCGCTTCACTGCCGTCGACCCTGCGCCGCCGATGATCGAGATCGCCAAAACGCGTCTGGAAGCAGCGGGCCTTCTCGACAGAACCACCCTGCATCTCGGCTACATCGAGGATCTGGCCGACGATCCGGCCTTCGATGCGGCAACCCTGATCGGCGTGCTGCATCACCTGCCCGGAGACCAGGCCAAGAAGGCGATTCTCGCCGCGATCGCCGCGCGCCTGAGGCCGGGTGGAGCCTTCGTCCTCGCCGGCAATCATTACGCGTACGAGAGCCAGCCGCTCATGCTCAAAGCCTGGCGGCAGCGCTGGATGATGCAGGGCGCCTCCGCGCAGGAGGCCGATGCGAAGCTTGCCAAGATCCTGAACGGCGCCGACCCGCCCCAATCCGAATCCGTCGTTGCCGACCTCCTGGCAGAAGCCGGATTCGAGCCGCCGACACGCTTCTTCTCCAGCCTCTTCTGGGGTGCGTGGCTGACGCGGAAGGTCAGGTGACATCAAAAAACTTGACCGGCGGCGCGATATGGCGATGATCGCCCGCATGATCACGACCCTGCCTTTTGCCACTTCCTATTACCGGCCGTCTGCATAGAAGCGGCACGGGTCGATCAATTCTGTCGAAATGGTGCCGCCGCATGGCGGCGTTTTCATTTCAGCACTGCCCTGCGGTGGTCAAACTCTCCGAGGACCGCATGAGCACGTCAACGCCCCCTTCGATTCACCCTCCATCCCATAAGGGACCGGCCGCACTTCCGCATCGGCGGCGCAGCCTCGCCATCGTCGGCGTGGGCGCATTCGGCGAATTCTGCATTCCGCATCTTCGTCGATTTCTCGACGTCCGGATCTGCGATGCCGGCCGGGACCTGAAGCCGCTTTGCGGGACGTGGGGAGTCGATGCCGTGGATCTCCCGACGGCTGCCCAGCAGGACGTCGTCCTCCTGGCTGTGCCGCTTCGCAGCCTCCGCGCCGTCGCGCGGGCCATCGCGCCGCATCTGCGCCCCGGCACCCTCGTGGTCGATGTCTGTTCCGTGAAGACGGAGCCTTTGAGAATCCTGACCGAAGAACTCCCGGAAACCGTGCCTGTCGTCGGAACGCATCCCCTCTTCGGTCCACACAGCGGCCGCCATGGGATTGCGGGCCTTCGGATCGCCGTCTGCGGCCCTTCCGCCGTGAAAAGCCGGGTTCTGACGCGGTTCCTGAGGCGGCATCTCGCCCTCGATGTGATCGCAACGACGGCCGACGACCACGATCGGCAGATGGCCTATATCCAGGGCCTCACCCACCTGCTCGGACGCGTCACCGCTGCGATGGCGCTGCCGCCTCTCGACTTGACGACCGAGTCCTTCGGCCATCTCCGGCACATGGTGGAGATGGTGCGTCACGACACGGATGAGCTGTTCCGCACCATCGTCCTCGACAATCCCTACGGACCTGAGGCGATGCGCTGCTTCGTCGATGCCGCAAGAAAGGTGCTGCGACCGGTCAGCCCGCCGCCCAACCAGATTCTTTGAGGGAGTGGTTTCGTGTCATTCCGTGGCCGCGAAGCGGATCCAGGAATGGCGGTGGGGGCGGGACGACGATCTACCCGCCCAGGGTCTCCTCGAAGCGCACGACCTCGCCTTGCGAGGGCGTTTCGACGGAGCCGTCCCACATCACGACGTTGCCGCGCACGATGGTGCCGATGGGCCAGCCCGTGACGGTAACGCCGTCGTAAGGGGTCCACCCGGCCCTGGAGGCGATCCAGTCATTGGTGATCGTCTCGCGGCGCCTGAGGTCGACCACGGTGAAGTCCGCATCGTAGCCCACGGCGATGCGGCCCTTCCGGGCGATCCCGAACAGGCGCTTGGGGCCCGCGCTGGTCATGTCGACGAACCGCTCCAGCGTCATCCGACTCGCATTGACGTGGTCGAGCATGATCGGAACGAGAGTCTGCACGCCGGTCATGCCTGAGGGAGTATTCGGATAGGACTTGTCCTTCTCGGCCCGCGTGTGCGGCGCGTGGTCGGAGCCGAGGATATCGGCGACACCCTCGTCAAGACCCTGCCAGAGCGCGGCGCGATGGAGTTCGTCGCGCACAGGCGGGTTCATCTGCACATAGGTTCCGAGGCGCTCGTAATCGTCAGGCGCGACCAGGGTCAGGTGATGGGGCGTCACCTCCACCGAGACCCGATCCTTGCAGTCCTTCAGCAGCGCCATCTCCTCCGCCGTGGTGACGTGGAGAACATGGATGCGCGCACCGGTGTCATTGGCGATCCGCACCAGGCGCCGCGTGCAGGCAAGCGCGACCTCGGCCGAACGCCAGACCGGGTGGGAGCTCGGATCGCCTTCGACCCGGAGATCCTTGCGCGCGCGCAGCAACGCCTCGTCCTCGGAATGGAAGGCGGCCCGGCGGCGGGTGCGGCGCAGGATCTCGGCGATGCCCTCGTCGTCCTCGACGAGGAGCGAGCCCGTCGACGAGCCCATGAAGACCTTGATGCCGGCGGCGCCGGGCAGGCGCTCGAGTTCGGCCACATGCTTGGCATTCTCGTGGGTTCCGCCGACCCAGAAGGCGAAATCGCAATGCATGCGGTGGTGCCCGCGCGCGATCTTGTCGGCCAGGGCCTCGGGGCTCGTGGTCTGCGGATCGGTGTTCGGCATTTCGAAGACCGTCGTGACGCCGCCCATGACGGCTGAGCGGGAGCCGGATTCGAGATCCTCCTTGTGGTCGAGGCCAGGTTCTCGGAAATGCACCTGCGTATCGATCACGCCAGGCAGGATGTGCAGTCCCCTGCAATTCACTTCGCGCCCCGCCGAGGCACGGGACAGATCGCCGATGGCGGCGATGGCGCCGTCCCTGACGCCTACGTCGCGCTCGGCCCGCCCGTCGTGATTCACGACGATGCCGCCCTTGAGGATCAGGTCGAAGGTCTGTGGCATGGCGATCTCTTCTCTTGAGGCTGGTGCCAACCGGGCATATGTCACGCTTCAGACAAGAGCAACTGGAGCGGGATATGCCGTCAGCCCATCTCACCGACAGGGGCGTCGTAAGGGTCTCGGGCGAGGACGCCAAGTCTTTTCTCGACAACCTCGTCACCTGCGACCTGGACCGGGTCTCCCCGCATCGCGCACGGCTGGGGGCGCTGCTGACGCCCCAGGGCAAGATCCTGTTCGACTTCATCGTCTTCGCAGCGCCCGGGGACATCGGCGGCGGATATTACCTCGACATCACGAAGGTCTTCGCGCCGGATCTGGTCAAGCGCCTGACATTTTACAAGCTCAGGGCCAAGGTCATCATCGAGGACCGTTCCGAGATGCTGGCGGTGGTCGCCGGCTGGGACGCTCCCGCTCCTGCCGAGGAGGCAGGCCTCGTCTCGGAGGATCCGCGCCTCGCGGATCTTGGTTGGCGTGCGATCGTTGCGGCCGAGGATGCTGCTGAATTCGCTCACGTTTCCACGGACGAGTACCAGGCCCGCCGTATCGCTCTCGGCGTGCCGGAGGGCGGGCGCGATTTTCTCTTCGGCGATGCCTTTCCCCACGAGGCGCTGATGGACCAGCTCCACGGCGTCGATTTCGACAAGGGCTGCTATATCGGCCAGGAAGTCGTTTCCCGCATGCAGCATCGCGGTACGGCGCGGACGCGGATCGTGCCGGCGGTCTACGAAGGGGGCTTCGCCGCCGAGGCCGGCGTCGAGGTCACGGCCGGCGAGAAGATTCTCGGACGGACCGGCACGGGCGCGCACGGGCGCGGCCTTGTGATGATCCGTCTCGACAGGGCGGCCGATGCCCTGGCGGCGGGAGAGCCGATCAGGGCCGGCGGCATCCCCATCTCGCTGGAGAAGGCGCCGTGGGCAGCTTTTCCCTTTCCGGGCGAAGTGAAAGCCTAATCCGGGAAACACAGGCGCTTGAAGGAACGGAACGGTTCACGATGGCGTTACCGTGGGTTAAACCTCGAAAGCCGGAAGGGCATGGCGAGGGATGGTGGCGTGATTGGGGAGCGCTCGATGAATTCTGTAACACTACCCCGGGCCGTGGTCCGGGAGGAAGGGCATTTGCAGCTCCTTCTGATGTCGATCACGGATTATGCCATCTATATGCTGGATTCGACCGGGCATATCGTGAGCTGGAACGCGGGGGCCGAGCGCTTCAAGGGATACAAGGAAGCCGAAATCCTCGGCGAGCATTTCTCCCGCTTCTACTCCGATGAGGATAAGGCGACGGGCCTGCCCGCCCGCGCCCTCAGGACGGCCGCCGAACAGGGCAAGTTCGAAGGTGAAGGCTGGCGCGTCCGCAAGGACGGCACGAAATTCTTCGCAAGTGTCGTCATCGACCCGATCTTCGACGAAACCGGCAAACTCGTCGGCTTTGCCAAGATCACCCGCGATATTACCGAACGGAAGAACGCCCAGGAAGCACTCGCGCAGGCGCAGGCCGCGCTCTTCCAGTCGCAGAAGATGGAGGCCGTCGGCCAGCTCACGGGCGGAATCGCGCACGACTTCAACAATCTTCTGACGATCATCGTCAACAATCTCGATCTTCTGACCCGCAGCGCCCGCGATCCGCGCGATGTCCGCCTGATCGAAAGTGCGCAGCGCGCGGCCGACAGAGGCGCGAAGCTGACGCAGCAGCTGCTGGCATTCTCGCGCCGCCAGCCGCTTCAGCCCGAGATCAACAACCCAAACACCTTGATCAAGGGCTTCGAGCCCGTTCTCCGCCGTGCCTGCGGTGAGACAGTGACCTTCCAGGTATCCCTCGACCCGCATCTTCGCGTGGCGAACGTCGACGGGCCGCAATTCGAGACCGCCCTCCTCAACCTTGTCATCAATGCGCGCGACGCGATGCCCGCGGGAGGGACCCTGACGATTGCGTCACGCAACGTAACCCTCAACGCGAACGACAAGGGCAAGGGCGATCTCAAACCTGGCAAATATGTGCGGATCACCGTCTCTGATACCGGCGAGGGTATGTCGACGGAGCTCACGACCCGAGTCTTCGAGCCGTTCTTCACCACCAAGGAGGTTGGGAAGGGAACAGGTCTCGGGTTGAGCCAAGTCTATGGCTTCGTCACGCAATCGGGCGGCCATATCGAAATCGACAGCACTCCTGGAGAGGGCACGACGGTGATCATGCTGCTGCCGGCCCAGGAGGGCGAAGAGGAAGCGACGGAATCGACGGGTGATGATCACGAGATGAGGCAGAGCGCAGGAACGGTTCTGATCGTCGAGGACGAGCCGGAAGTTCTCGAGATCGCCTGCGAGATCTTCGACAGCCTCGGCTACGAGGTTCTGACGGCGACCGATGCCATTGCAGCGCTCAACGTGCTGCGGGGCGATACGCATATCGACGTTCTGTTCTCCGACGTGGTGATGCCGCGCGGCATGAATGGGCTCGAACTCGCCAAGGAATGCAGACGCCTCCGCCCGGGGATCAAGATCCTGCTCGCCTCCGGCTACCCGATCTCCACGATTCCCACTCAAGGGCTGCCCGATGGCGCATCCTTCATCAGCAAGCCTTATCGGTGGACGGAGCTGGCCGACAAGCTCCGCCATCTGCGGGCCAAACCCTGACAAGCCCTCACAATCGGCGCCGGCGACGCATCGTTCTGCGTGATGCGCCGGCGCCTGAGAATTGATTGGTCGAGCCGTACCGTTTTCGATTATGTCACCCGTGACACGCTTACGGGTGGAACATGTATCAGCCGCCGCATTTCCGCGAGGATCACCTCGAAATCCAGCACCGGTTCATCCGCTCCCAACCGCTCGGCCTCCTCGTGACGGCGGGACGCTCCGGCCTTCTCGCCAATCCGATCCCGTTCCTCCTCGATGAGGCGGCCTCGCCGCAGGGGACGCTCCAGGCTCACCTCTCCCGCGCCAATCCGCAATGGCGCGATGTGCAGTCGGGCGAGGAGGCTCTCGTCGTCTTCCAGGGTACGGACGCCTACATCACGCCGTCGTGGTACGAGACGAAGCGCGAGACCGGCAAGGTCGTGCCGACCTGGAACTATGTCATCGTACAGGCCTACGGCCGCATCACGGTGATTGACGATCCCGCATGGGTCATGAGGCAGATCGTTGCCCTCACCTCTCGGCAGGAGGCCCCGTTCACCGAGCCATGGGCCGTCGGCGACGCGCCGGACGACTTCGTCGCTGCGCAGCTCAAGGGCATTGTCGGCATCGAGATCGAGATCACCCGGATCGAAGGCAAGTGGAAGGCCAGTCAGAACCGGCCCGAGGCCGACCGGAAGGGCGTGAGCGAAGGCCTGCGCGGACAGCCCGATGCCGGGTCGCAGGCCATGGCGGAAATCGTGGACATGATGGGCGCCGGGCCGAAGGGCTAGGCCGCACAGTGCCCGTCCGAGAGGCGCCGTCAACCCGGGGGCGCACGCCTGTCATTCCAAGACCGCGCTAGCGGAGCCCGGAACCCATAAACTGTATCGGTTTAGGACAAGCGCAGAGGATATTTCAGCTCTCCACCCTTCCAGCCTGGTGTTTATTGGTTCCGGGCCCAGCGCTCGGCGCTGTCCCGGAATGACATGGGAGGAAACGGTCCGCCGCGGCGGGAGCCGCCTTTTGTCGCGGGCAGCTCTTCCCGACTCCCTGCGACAAAGCTAAACCATCCGCATGACCGACGGACTGATCCAACATCCCGACCACAAGGTGCGCTGCTGGTGGCCCGGCGCGGACCCCTTCTATGTCGCCTATCACGATACCGAATGGGGAGTGCCCGAATACGACGACCGCGCCCTGTTCGAGAAACTCATTCTCGACGGGTTCCAGGCCGGCCTGTCCTGGATCACCATCCTGCGCAAGCGCGAGAATTTTCGCCGTGCCTTCGCCGGGTTCGACCCGGCGGTGATCGCCCGGTTCGACCAGGCGCAGGTGGAGGCGCTGATGCTGGACCCCGGCATCGTCCGCAACCGCGCCAAGATCGAAAGCACGGTCGCCAGCGCGCGGGCCTGGCTCGTCATCCAGGAACGTGGCGGCTTCTCGCAGTTCCTGTGGGATTTCGTCGACGGGCGACCGATCCAGAACGACCTCAAGAGCCGCTCGGAGGTGCAGCCGGAAACGGACGTGTCCCGTCGCATCTCCAGGGCCCTCAAGGCCGAAGGCTTCAACTTCGTCGGACCGACCATCGTCTATGCCTTCATGCAGGCGGTCGGCATGGTGAACGATCATCTCACCGGATGCTTCCGCCATGCGGAATGCGCGGCCCTCGCCGAGAAGCAATGATGGCGAAGGAGGCCAGGGTCTGGCAACGGATGCTGTCGGGCAGGCGCCTCGACCTGCTCAACCCCTCCCCCCTCGACGTCGAGCTCGACGACATCGCCCACGGGCTCGCCCGCGTGGCGCGATGGAACGGGCAGACCGAGGGCCCTCACATCTTCTCGGTGGCGCAGCACAGCCTGCTCGTCGAAGCCATCGCCGCCCAGCTCGACCCCGCCATGGTGTCGTCCACGCGCCTGGCGGTACTGCTGCACGATGCGCCGGAATATGTGATCGGGGATATCATTTCGCCCTTCAAGGCCGTGATCGGCGATGCCTACAAATCCGTGGAAAGCAGGCTTCTTGCGGCCGTTCACCTCCACTTCGGCCTGCCGGCGGAGCCGAGCCCCGCGCTCAAGCGCTTCATCAAGCGGGCCGACAGGCAGGCCGCCTTCCTGGAAGCGACGCGACTGGCTGGCTTCTCCCGCGACGAGGCGATCAGGATCTTTGGCCGGCCGGAGCCGATGCCCCGCGCCCTGCAGGATCTTCTCGAACCCTGGCCGGTCTCGGAAGCCGAAGAGCGCTACCGCGATCAGGTTCTCGCCTGCACGGTCACGCCGCCCCGATGAGGACAACAGGCCGCCCTATGCTCCCGGCCCTCTTCAAGCACGAGTCATTGCCATGCCGACCCTGCACGTCTGTCCCCTCTCCCGCCTGCACGACACCGTTGCCGAGACCCGCGCCAGCCACGTGGTGACGTTGATCAATGACGGCTCCCTCGTGGAGCGCCCGGCCGCCATTGCGCCGGAGCGGCACCTCTTTCTCGGCGTCAGCGATATCGTGGAACCGATGGACGGCCATATCCTGCCGGCTGCGGAGCACATCGAGCGGCTGCTCGCCTTCGTCCAGGCCTGGGAGCGGCAGAGCCCCCTCGTCTTCCATTGCTGGGCCGGGATCAGCCGCTCGACGGCCGCGGCGTTCATCTCCGCCTGCGCCCTGGCGCCGGACCGGGACGAAGCCGAGATCGCGAGAGCCCTGCGCCTCGCCTCGCCCACGGCGACTCCCAACGGCAAGTTCGTTGCCCTTGCGGACGACGTCCTGAGGCGGCAGGGGCGGATGGTCGAGGCGGTGCGCGGGATCGGCCGCGGGGCGGAGGCTATGGAGGGTACGCCCTTCATGTTACAGCTTAACGGGGGCTAGCCGATTCCGTTGACAAGGCGTCGCTCGCCCTGTGGTGAAACCCGAGGGGGCTTGCCTTGGACATCGAGATCCTGCTTCTCGTTCTGCTCGCGCTCGCCTTCCCGATCAGCGCGGTCACCGGCCTGGTGCTGGCCATCAAGGCGCGGCGCAGCATCGCCCTCCTGACCGCGAGGCTCGATACCATCGAAGCGAGCCTGCGGACGGCTGTCCCTGCCGCGCCTCCGGTGTCCGAAGCGCCCTCCCTGGCGCCGGAATTGCCCGCCGAAGCAGCCGAGCCTGTTCCGGCGGAATCCGAGGCTGCGCACGCGCCTGTCCCCGCCATCGCCTCCGCGCCGCCTCCGCAAGCCGGCGAGCGTGGAATCGAGGAGAAGCTCGGCACCCGCTGGGCCGTCTGGGTCGGCGGCCTCGCGCTGGCACTCGGGGGCATCTTCCTGGTGCGCTATTCCATCGAAGAGGGCCTCCTGAGCCCCGCCATGCGCGTCCTTCTCGGCGGCCTCCTCGCCCTCGGCCTCGTCGGTGCCGGCGAGTGGCTGCGCTGCCGGGAACGGTCCATCACCCTTCCCGGGTTTCCCGCCGCGAACGTCCCGAGCGTCCTGACCGCAGCCGGCACCTGCACCGCTTTCGCCTCGGCCTACGCAGCCTACGCTCTCTATGGCCTGATCGGGCCGGGCATGACCTTCGGGCTGCTCGGCGTCATCGCCGTCCTGGCCATGGTCGCCGCAACGTTGCACGGACCCGCGCTGGCGGCGCTCGGGCTGGTCGGCGCCATGGCAAGCCCCTTCCTCGTCTCCCCGGAAGAGCCGCAACCGTGGGCCCTGGTGATCTACCTCGCCTTCGTCGTGCTCCCGGCATACGGCGTCGCACGGCTGCGCCTCTGGCGCTGGCTCGCGCTGGCAGGTGCCACGGGCGCCCTCCTCTGGACTCTGCCCATCTTCCTGATCGATAGCGCCAATGCCTTACCCGCCATGGTGCATCTGGCGATCCAGTCGGCCTTTGCCGCATTCTTCCTCATCGTCGACCCTTATCGGAACGTCTCCGACGATGCTGCCGTCATCGACGGGCCCGCGAGTATCGCTCTGCTGGCCTTCGCGGCGGGGAGCGTGGGCGTCGCCAGCGCCGTCGCCGCGGGCGATGCGCGGCCGGTCTTCGTCGCAGCCGTCATCCTGGTCCTGACCGCCGCCGGCATCCGCGCCCCGAGCGGAGCACCGCTGGCCGCCTGGGCCGCCCTTGCCGCCGTGGGCACTCTCGCCGTCTGGCCGATCAGGACCCTGCTCGGCCAGGACCCGGAGAACCTGTTCTATCAGTCGGGCGACGCCTTCGCGGTGCGCCCCGACGCGCTTGGCACCTACCTGGCCTTCGCCGCTGTGGCACCTGCCGTGGTCGCAGGTGCGTCGCTCGTGCGGCTGTTCCGAGGGGAGGGCCTGCGGCTGCCTGCCGCCGCCTGGTATGCGGGCACGGCGACCTGCGCCCCCCTGCTCGCGCTTGTCGTGGCCTATTGGCGGGTGGCGGAGCTGGAAAGGAGCCTTTCCTTTGCGCTCGTGGCCGGCCTTCTCGCCCTGGCCTTCCTTTATGCCACCGTCTGGCTCCGCCGCAGCACGGAGGGCGCGGCCGCTCACCTTCGTCTCGGCATCGGCGCCACGGCATCGGCCGCGCTTTCGGCCCTCGCGCTCGGCCTCACCTTCGCCCTCGACAAGGGCATGCTGACCGTCGCGTTCGCCCTGACGGCGGTGGCGACTGCCTGGGTGGCCCAACGTGTCGCCATTCCGGCCCTGCGCTCTGCCGTCGGTGCCATCGGGCTTATTGTCCTCGGGCGGCTGGCCTGGAGCCCGACGGTCGTCGATGGCGATCCAGGCCCGATTCTCGTCAATTGGCTGCTCTGGGGCTACGGCGTTCCAGCCCTGGCCTTCTTCCAGGCCAGCCGCCTCCTCGAGCGGAGCGGGCGCGATGTCGTGGTCCGGCTGTCGGAGAGCCTCGCCATCGTCTTCGCGGCATTCCTCGTTTTCTTCGAGATCCGCCATGCCCTGAACGCGGGCGATCCGCTGGCGGCGCGTTTCCAGCTTCTGGAGGCGGGCCTCGTTGCGACGGAAAGCCTCGCCTTCGCGCTTCTCCTGACCCGCCTCGACCTGCGCCGGACCGATCCGGTCTATCGCTGGGGATCGCTGGTCTTCAAGCTCGTCTCCATCGGCCTCTCCGCTGGCGGCCTTTTGATTGTCGAGAACCCGCTCCTGACCGACGACCTGGTGCCCGGCGGCATCTTCTTCAACGCCCTGGTCCCGGCCTACCTGCTGCCAGCCATCCTGACGCTCCTCCTCGCCGTCCAGGAACGGGGCGTGCGGCCGCCCCTCTATTCCTGGTCCTCGGCCATTCTCGGCCTTCTCCTCCAGATGGCTTATGTCGGCTTGCAGATCAGGCGGGTCTTCCAGGGGCCGGAACTGGGTTTCTGGCGCGGCTTCAGCCAGGGCGAGCAATGGAGCTATTCCGTGGCCCTCCTCATGACCGGCATTCTGCTCCTCGGCATCGGGCTCGTGCGCGATATTCGCTTTGCCCGCCTCGCCTCGGCGGTATATCTTGTACTCGCCGTCCTGAAGGTGTTCATCGTCGATCTGGCCAATCTGGAAGGCGTCATGCGGGCCTTGTCCTTTATCGGCCTCGGTCTTGTTCTCATTGGCATCGGTCTCGTTTATCAGAGGCTGCTCGCGCAAAGGCCGGGCGACATCACGGCCACGCGGTAAGCATTTTCGGAGTACGGTATTTTGGCGGACGGCGGCATGAGCGACATCACTTCCATCAAGGCTCTCCCCTTCGAGAAGGCCCTCGCCGAACTGGAGGAGATCGTGCGGCGGCTCGAGCGTGGCGACGTCCCGCTCGAGGATTCGATTGCGATCTACGAGCGCGGCGAGGCCCTGAAGAAACATTGCGAGCAGCTTCTCAAGAAGGCCGAAGCCCGGATCGAGAAGATCACCATCGGGCCCGACGGTCAGGCCGCCGGCAAGACACCGCTCGACGTGGAGGAATAGCTTCAACCTGTCGCCGATGCGGCAGATCCCGGGCCCGCGATCCCTCAGAACGTTCTGTCCGGCACCAAGCGCCTTTTCCTGAACGCCCTGGCGAGAGTGACCTTGTCCACACCCCTCCTCAATACGATTTCGTCACCTGAGGATCTACGTCGCCTCCCCGAGGCCCGGCTCCGGCAAGTCGCGGACGAGTTGCGGACCGAGACCATCGGCGCAGTCTCCGTCACAGGCGGACATCTGGGCGCGGGGCTCGGCGTGGTCGAACTGACGGTGGCGCTTCACTACGTGTTCGACACGCCGCGCGACCGGCTGATCTGGGATGTGGGACATCAGGCCTACCCGCACAAGATCCTGACCGGCCGTCGCGACCGCATCCGCACCCTGCGTCAGGCCGGTGGCCTGTCCGGCTTCACCAAGCGGGCGGAGAGCGAATACGATCCCTTCGGCGCCGCCCATTCCTCGACCTCGATCTCGGCCGGGCTCGGAATGGCCGTGGCGCGCGATCTCGACAGGCGCCACAAGAACGTGATCGCGGTGATCGGCGACGGCGCCATGTCGGCAGGCATGGCCTACGAGGCCATGAACAACGCCGGCGCCATGCATTCGCGCCTCATCGTCATCCTCAACGACAACGACATGTCCATTGCCCCGCCGACCGGCGCCATGTCGTCCTATCTCGCGCGGCTCGTCTCCGGCGGCACCTATCGCGGCATCCGCGAGACGGCGAAGCAGCTCGCGAAGAAGCTGCCGAAATTCTTCTACGACAAGGCCGCCAAGGCGGAGGAATTCGCCCGCGGGTTCTGGACCGGCGGCACGATGTTCGAGGAGCTGGGGTTCTACTATGTCGGCCCCATCGACGGGCACAATCTCGACCATCTCCTGCCGATCCTGAAGAACGTGCGCGATTCAGAGACCGGGCCGGTCCTGGTCCATGTGGTCACCCAGAAGGGCAAGGGCTATGCCCCGGCCGAGGCCGCCGCCGACAAGTATCACGGCGTCGTCACCTTCGACGTGGTGACGGGCGCGCAGGCGAAAGCCAAGGCCAACGCACCCTCCTACACGAAGGTCTTCGGCGAGAGCCTGATCAGGGAAGCGGCTAGGGACGACAGGATCGTCGCCATTACCGCGGCCATGCCCACAGGCACCGGCATCGACATGTTCGGCAAGGAATTCCCCGGCCGCACCTTCGACGTCGGCATCGCGGAACAGCATGCCGTCACGTTCGCGGCCGGCATGGCGACGGAAGGCTACAAGCCGTTCTGCGCGATCTATTCCACCTTCCTTCAGCGCGGCTACGACCAGGTGGTGCACGACGTCGCCCTGCAGAACCTGCCCGTGCGCTTCGCCCTCGATCGGGCGGGCCTCGTCGGCGCGGACGGGCCCACCCATGCAGGCTCCTTTGACATCGCGTTTCTCGGCTGCCTGCCGAAAATGACGATCATGGCCGCCGCCGACGAGGCGGAACTGGTCCACATGGTCGCCACCGCGGCGGCCTACGACGACGGCCCCATCGCCTTCCGCTATCCCCGCGGCGAAGGCGTCGGCGTCGACCTGCCCGAGCACGGCATCCCGCTTGCCATCGGCAAGGGCCGGATTGTCAAGCAAGGCAGCCGCGTCGCCATTTTGTCCCTCGGCACCCGTCTCTCGGAGGCCTTGAAGGCGGCGGAGGAACTGGAAGCGCGCGGGCTTTCCACGACCGTTGCCGACGCCCGCTTCGCCAAGCCCCTCGACGAGGAGATGATCCTCCGCCTCGCCCGAGAGCACGAGGTGCTGGTCACCGTCGAGGAAGGCTCCATCGGCGGCTTCGGCTCCTTCGTGCTCCAGCTTCTTTCGGACAGAGGGGTCCTCGATCGCGGCACCCTCAAGGCCCGCGCCATGGTACTGCCGGACAGCTACATCGACCACGACAAGCCCGAGCGCATGTATGCCAGGGCCGGGCTCGACGCGGCGGGAATCGTCACCAAGGTGTTCGAGGCCCTGGGCCAGGACCAGTCGCACAAGGCAAGGGCCTGACGAGGGCAGAGCGGCGCCTCAGGACGACAGGGTGGCCGAACGGGCGCTCGACCTCCCGGTCAGGGAGGGGTAAGTGTCCTGCATCATGAGCGGAACATCACCATGAGAGCGGCATGACCCGCAAACGCGCCGATTTGGTCCTCGTCGAGCGGGGCTTCTTCACGAGCCGGGCGCGGGCGCAGGAGGCGATTGCAGCCGGCGTCGTCACTGCCGACGGTGTGACCCTCCGCAAGGCTTCCGACCTGGTGCCGGAGGAGGCGGTGATCACTGCCGAGCAGCCTCACCCTTACGTCTCCCGCGGCGGCGTGAAGCTGGCAGCGGCGCTCGATGCCTTTGCCATCGATCCGAAGGGCTGCGTCTGCCTCGACATCGGCGCCTCGACGGGCGGATTCACCGATGTGCTGCTGATGCGCGGCGCCGCCCATGTCTATGCCGTGGACGTGGGGCATGGCCAATTGCATCCGAAGGTCGCGCAGGACGAGCGCGTGACGAATCTCGAAGGGACCGACGCGCGAACGCTGACACCCGCTCTCGTGCCGGAGCTGGCCGACCTCCTCGTCTCAGATGTCAGCTTCATCTCCCTCAAGCTCGTCCTCCCGGCCGCGATCGCCCTGCTCAAGCCCCGCGCGTCCCTCGCGGTCCTCGTGAAGCCGCAATTCGAGGCCGGCCGCGAGCGCGTGAAGAAGGGTATCGTGCGCGACGAGGCCGTTCACCGTGCCGTCTGCGACGATATGACGGCCTTCGTGGCCGGGCTGGGCTTCACGATCATCGGACTCGTCCCGTCGCCCATCGAAGGTGGCGACGGCAATCGGGAATTTCTGTTGGGAGCGCACCGTGGATGAACGGGTGACCATCGAGCGCCTGGGCGCCAAAGCGGACGGGATCGCGGCGACGAGCCAGGGCCCTGTCTTCGTACCCTATGCGCTTCCTGGCGAAACGGTGGAAATCGAGCGCGACGGCTCGCGGGCGCGGCTTGCGCACGTCGTCGAAGCATCGCCGGAGCGTGAGACGCCGTTCTGCCCCTATTTCGGCGAATGTGGCGGCTGCGCGACTCAACACATGCGTCATGGTTTCTATCAGTCGTGGAAGCGGGACATTCTCGCGCACACCCTGCATCAGGCGCGGATCGACGCTCCCCTCGAACCGATGGTCGATGCCCATGGCGACGGACGCAGGCGCGTGACCCTGCATGTGCGCTTTCCCGACCGCGCCATGCACGTGGGCTACATGGCGGCCCGCAGCCACCATGTGGTCGAGATCGACCATTGCCCTATCGCCGTACCGGCATTGCAGCGCCGTGCGCCGCAAGTGGCGCGCGCCATCGGCGAGCACCTGAAATCCGCCCGCAAACCCCTCGATATCCAAATCACGGCGACGCAATCCGGCCTCGACGTGGATATTCGCGGTCACGGCCCGGTCAAGGACAAGGATCGCTTCAGCCTGATCGAGCTCGCCGCTACCCTCGATCTCGCGCGCCTCTCGCTTCATGGAGACGTCATCGTCGAGCGCCGCCCGCCCGCCATTGCCATGGGCCGCGCCACCGTCGTTCCGCCGCCCGGTTCCTTCCTCCAGGCGACGCAACGCGGCGAGGAGACCCTCGCAGGTCTCGCCGTCGAGGCGTGTTCCGGTGCCAAGCGTGTCGCCGACCTGTTCTCCGGCTGCGGGCCTTTCGCCCTGCGCCTTGCGGAGCGTTCCGATGTCCATGCGGTCGAAAGCGACAAAGGCTCGGTGGCGTCCCTCGACAAGGCGGCGCGCGGGACGCCCGGCCTGCGGCGCGTCACCGTTGAGGCACGCGACCTCTTCCGGCGCCCGCTGCTCACACTCGAGTTGAACGCCTTCGACGCCGTGGTGATCGATCCGCCGCGCGCGGGAGCTGAAGCGCAGGCCCGGCAGATCGCGGCCTCAAAGGTTCCCCTCGTGGTCAGCGTCTCCTGCGATGCGGCCACCTTTGCCCGCGACGCGGCGATCCTGATGGGTGGCGGCTACACGCTTGAGCGCGTCGCGCCCGTCGACCAGTTCAAGCATTCCCCCCATCTCGAAGTCGTCGGCATCCTGCGGCGGGAGGTGGCGAGAAAGAGGCCGCGCCGGCTCTGAAACGGAGCCGCGCGCACCGGCTCCGCGGCGGAATGGCTCACGCGGTCAGAACCTGCCTCGCCGGCGGGGACGGATTCTGCATCGCCGCTGCACCTTTTGTCTCCGCTTCATGACCGAGCACGTCCGGAGCATCGCCCAGACCGAGATCGTCGCCAAGATGTGCGTATGCGGAAGGATCGAAATGCGTCTCGGGTCCGAGGAGGCACGCCGATAGCGCGGCGCGGATTTCCGCCTCGTCGAGGCTGGTGCCGATGAAGACCAGTTCCTGCCGCCGATCGCCCCAGACGGGATCCCAGCGAGGCCGCAGATAATGATGGAACTGCGGCACGTTCGGCCACTTGTGCCTCGGAACGGCGCACCACCACAAGCCCTTGAAGTTGACCCGCACCTGCGCGCCCGCCACGGAAAAGTGGACGACATTGTCAGGACGATTTGCGAGCCAGAGATGCCCCTTTGCGCGCAGCAGGCCTTGCCATCGCCGGTCGAGGAAGGCCTTCAGCCGCGCCGGATGGAAGGGTCGGCGTGCCCGGAAGACGAAGCTCGATATGCCGTATTCCTCGGTCTCGGGAGTGTGCTGGCCATTCCCGTGGAGTTCCTTGAACCAGAGCGGATGGGTGGCGGCCCTGCCTTCCCGGAACAGGCCCGTATCGAAGATGCGCTCATTCGGAACCCTGCCGAAATCTGTCTCGACGAGCGCCGCATCCGCGTTGAGGGCACGAACGATGCTGCGAACCCGCCCGCGCTCTGTCTCTTCCACAGACGAGATCTTGTTGATCACGATGAGATCGGCAAATTCGATCTGATCCACGAGGAGGTCAGCGAGAGACCGTTCGTCGTCCGGCGTCGCCTCCTGCCCGCGCTCCCGGAGAAGGTCGCGGCTGCTGAAGTCGTTTGCCAGGCTCTGCGCATCGACGACGGTGACGATGGCATCGAGGCGCGCAACGTCCGAAATGGAAAATCCGTCTTCACCGCGGAACGAGAAGGTCGCCGCGATCGGCAGCGGTTCGGCAATGCCCGTCGCCTCGATCAACAGGTAATCGAAGCGCTTCTCCCCGGCCAGACGGGCGATCTCCGAGTGAAGGTCGTCCCTGAGCGTGCAGCATATGCATCCGTTCGTCAGCTCGACCAATTGCTCCGTGGTATGGGACAGATCGGCGCCACCGTTGCGGATGAGATCGGCGTCGATATTGATCTCGCTCATGTCGTTGACGATGACGGCGACGCGCCGCCCGTCGCGGTTGTTGAGAATATGGTTGAGCAGTGACGTCTTGCCGGCTCCCAGAAAGCCGCACAGGACCGTGACGGGCAGGAGCGATTTACTCCCGGTGGTCGTGACCGTCATCACCACTCCTCAGGTCGTCATCGGGTTGAACAGGACATCGACGAAGTAGCTCGTGGACCCGTAGGTGCTCGTGGGGAAAAGGCCCGACGACCCATAGGCGTAGACACCATTGTTGCCTGCCGGCGCCGTCAGCGGCCCGTTCGTTACGGCCGAGGCGAAGTAGTTGCTGGTGGACGCGTAGTGCCCGTTGCTGTGGTAGGAGACCACATAGGTCTCGCCCGGATTGAGAGCGATGGGGTTCGCAAAGCTTGCCGTCTGCCAGCCGCTTGCCGACTCGTTGTTGAAGGTCAGGGTGCCGAGGAGAGCCCCGGTCGATGTCCACAGATGACCTTCATGGACTCCCGTGTCGCCCGAGCCTTTGTAGAACTTGATGCCGCTAACGGTTCCTGCGGTGCTGGCCTGGAACCTCATGCCGAGTTCGACCCCATTGGGATCGGCATTCGAGAGCACGTCCGGCGTCGTAGCGGAGGAGAACAGGGACACCGACTGCGCGCTCTCCTCGATCACCGATAGATCGACGGTGGCGGAGGATGTCCCGCCATGGCCGTCGGAAATCGTATAGGTGAAGCCCGCCGCGCCGGTATAACCGGCCGTGGGCGTGAAGGTGACGGTATTGGTCTGGGCGTCGAACGCCACGCTGCCGTTGGTGGCGCCGCTCACGCCGGTGATGGCGAGGGTGTCGCCGTTCGGATCCGTGTCGTTGGCCAGGAGCGAGGCGCCGGCAATCGCCAGAGCGCTGTCCTTCACGGTAGAGAAACCGCTGTCCGCCGCCGCCACTGGCACGAGGTTCTCCACGGGCGTCGCATTGAACAGGACATCGACGAAGTAATTGGCCGACCCATAGGAATTGGTCGGGAACAGAGCCGACGTGCCATAGGCATAGACGCCGTTGTTGCCGGCCGGCGCCGTCAGCGGCCCGTTCGTGACCGGCGACGTGAAGTAGCCTGACGTCGAGGCATAGTGTCCGTTGCTGTGATAGGAGACCACATAGGTCTCGTTGGGATTGAGGGCGATGGGATTCGTAAAGGTCGCCGTCTGCCAGCCGCTCGCGCTTTCGTTGCCGAACGTAACGGTGCCCAGCAGCGTCCCGGTCGACGTCCACAGATGCCCCTCGTGCACCCCGGTATCACCGCTGCCCTTGTAGAAGCGGATACCGCTGACCGTGCCGGCGGTCGAGGCCTGGAACTTCATCCCCAATTCCACGGAACCCGGGTCGGTATTCGACAGGATCGCCGGTGTCGCGGATGACGAGAACAGGGAAACCGGAACGGCACTCTCGTCGATCACCGACAGGCCGACACTGGCCGAAGACGTCCCGCCATGGCCGTCGGAAATCGTATAGGTGAAGCCCGCCGCGCCGGTATAACCGGCCGTGGGCGTGAAGGTGACGGTATTGGTCTGGGCGTCGAACGCCACGCTGCCGTTGGTGGCGCCGCTCACGCCGGTGATGGCGAGGGCGTCGCCGTTCGGATCCGTGTCGTTGGCCAGAAGAGAAGCCACCGAGATCGTGAGGGCGTTGTTCTGAACGGTCGTGAAACCGCTGTCCGCCGTCGCAACGGGGGGCTGCTGCGGACCGGAATCGAAGATGACGTCGACCCAGTAATTCGCGTTGTTGCCATCGGAGGTCGGAAAGAGGGCACCGTCTCCATAGGCATAGACGGAGGCGCCCACGGGGGCTGTCAGCGGCCCTGCCGTCTGTGGAGTCGTGAAATAGTTCTGGGTGATGGAATAGTACTTGGTGTGATAGGACGCCACATAGGTCGTGCCGGCAGCGATTGCGACGGGCGCGGAGAAGGTTGCCGTCTGCCAGCCCGAATAGGTCATGTCGTCGAAGTTTGCGGTTGCCAGCAGCGTGCCGTCCGACGACCAGAGATGCGCCACCCGTTCGCCCAGGATCTGAGCCGGCTTGTAGAACCGGATTCCGGTGATGAAGCCGGACGCCGAACTCGTGAATTTCATGCCGAGCTCGACATTGCCGGCATCCACGTTGAACAAGGTTTCCGGCGTATCGGAAAATTCGAAGAAACTGTCCGTGAGGGCAGGCTGCACAGTCACGGAGATGGGCGTCGTCGCACCTCCGAGATTGACGCTGTCATCCACCGCGCGAGCCAGGATCTGATAGGTTCCGCTGTCCTGGGTATGCCAGGTATAGGTCCAGGTCTCGCGTCCCGACGCCTTGTGCCACGTGGTGCCACCGTCAGTGGAGACCTCGACCCCGGCGACGATGCCGCCCACGTCGGCGGCGGTGCCACTGATCGTGATCTGCTGGCCCTCGTAGATGTTCGCCGTTCCGTTCGGGAAGCTCAGCGTTGCGGTGGGGGCGGTATGGTCTGTCGAGGCCGCGGCCAGAACGAGGCTGGCCTGCAGGGTTTGCGGCTGAATGCCCATGTCGGCGAACAGGTTCACCATGGCCTGCTGGACATTGGGATCGGTCTGCGTCGCTTCGACGGAGTTGTTTTCGTCGAGCCCCCAGGACCAGTAGACCGTTCCGGCGCCGAAGACGAGTGCGCCGCTTTCCGCGCGATAGAGAGTGAGGCTGTGCGTCGCCGTCCCCGGTCCGACCGTGGATCCGTAGTCCTGGAGGAGTGTGTTCACGCTGATGGTCGAGAGGGACAGGTTGATCAATCCGTCCGGGCGGAAGCCGTTGTCGACGTCGGAATCCCATTCGTAGCCAAGAAGATTCTGGGCGAGCGTGCCGGTTTCGCCCGGCTGCAGGTCCGCAATGGAGGTATTCCTCCAGAACCTGAACTGCGACATGTCGTAGGGAATGCTGATCGTGTCACGGCGGTATGAATCCACCATGAACATCGTGCCGGTCAGGGAGTTCTCGGGCTCCTGCCCCTCCTCGGCGAAACGCGGGTCGCGCCAGGTCCCGGTGCCGGTATCGGAAGGATCGATGTCGGCGTGGGCCAGGCTCTCCTTGTAGGAAACGAGGGTCCGATAGGCCGTTCCGCTGCCGTCGATGCTGGTTTCCCAGCGGATCTTCCAATAGGCTTCGTTGCCGCTCCAGAAGGCCAGGTTGACTCCGGCATCCCGGGCCGCTTCCACGTTCGCCCGCTGCTCGGCCGACCAGTATTCGTCGTGGCCCACCGAGAGGAACGCCTTGGTGTTGAGCAGCTGTGCACCGTCGCGGGACGAATCGACGCCCGAAATATAATTGACGTCATAACCGTTCTGCTCGAGCCAGCGGATGGCCGGATATTCGGCGCCGAAGATGAAATCCCACGGCCCGCCGGTAGGGCTCGTGGTCGTGATATAGGGCCGGTTGTAGCTCACCGCGTAGGCGCGACCGATCGCCGTCAGTCCGCAGCTGCAATTCGGCGGAATGTAGGAGATCATGTCATCGGGATTCAGGGGAACCTGCCCGTAATAAAGGCTCGCGCCACCCCAGGCATTGTAGGCCGCCCAGGTGGTATCCGACGTCTGGAAGGTGATGTCGCTTTTGTCTTCATCGTTCCGCACGATGAACGGGATGAGGTTCTGTCCTTCCGTACCATCCTCGCGAACGAGCTTGGCGAAATAGACGCCCGAGACGGCATCCTCCGGCACATCCCAGCTCGCCGACACGGACCAGTTGCCGCAATCGATCAGGCCCAAGGAATAATCAACGATCGGGTGCGGCTGAATCTGCGCCGAATCCAGGGTCTTTTCGATCGAGGTGACCTTGTGGGCGCCAGCACCGCCATAATAGCCGAGTCGATAGATATCGAGACGGTAATGCGTGGAGTCGGTGGCGATCTTGAAATCGATCGTGCTGCCGTGATTGACGCTGATGTTGGTGGCGAAGCCCTGGATGTTGTTGTCGCCCACGCCGTTGGGCAAACCCCACTCGCTTTCCGGAGAGCCCAGCTTCTGGTTCTCCAGAACGATGGCGTTGCTCGTAGAGGATGGCGCGGTCAGCCCCTGGATGACGCCAGGCGCAGGCGCCACGGTCGAGCTCGTGCCTGTCGAAACCGGATCGCTCGTTGTCGACGTGCCAGCCACACTCGTGCTCGTCAGCCGGGAGGCCGTCGGGACCGACGTCGCGGAGGATCCCGTGCCTCCGGCACTGGAAAAGCCGGTAACGGACGGAATAGGCGACTGCGTCCCGACCATCACGGGCCCGGAGCCTCGGCTCGACATCGACGAGAAGGGTGCGAACGAAAGAGGCCGGGGAGCACCGATGATCGGATCGATTCCAGGCGTATCGACGGGTGAGACCGAGGTCGGGGTCAGCGGATCGAGGTGGCTCGGTGGTCTTTCACTCCCAAACCCGTGGCCCGCGGGCCCACTCGGTCCCTGGGAGGCGTCATCGTTGCCCGAAGGCGGCGGCGAGCTTGATCCCGTGAGAATTCCGAAACTGGCTGAGCCGGTCACCGACGCAGCGCTACCCGACCTGAGCGGATCGTCGAGATCACTTGCTTCAGGGTCGATCCCGGCCTGGTCCTGGGCTCCGGCGCGCAGTAGCCGCAAACGCCTCAACATGGTCTGGAGCAGTTGATCGTCCGTTACCCGCATCGCAGCCCCCTTGCGAATCCAGACCGGCATCGCGCGCGGAATAAGGTCGCTGCAGGGGAAGATATGCCGAGTTCATTTTCCCGGCAGGCGCGCAATGGTAGAACACCTCTTTCGGGTAGATTCGCGCGGACTGGCGCGCCGATGCTTCATCTTTCGCGTCGGTCATGGCTCTTCGGGATGAAGCGGATTGTCGGCGCCCTCTTCGCGGCAAGCCGAGGCCGGACCAACCGCGAGGCCTCGTCATCGGCGATTGCGGAGTAGCCGTGGCGCCGCGACCAGCACCCGAGGCGAGGCCCGGACCCCTCCTCGAAACCGCGCCCTTCGTCCTGCCGGATCGCTACATGGGGGGACGGGAATTCGCCGCCCCTCCGCGAGCCACCCGCAGCGGGGCGCGCTCCTCGGTCGACAGAACGCCGTCGTGGTTGGCGTCGAACTTATCCCACGTCGCTCCGGCAATCTTGCCCATCCTGCGAACGGGAATTCTCGGGACCGACCGGCTGCCGAGCTTCCGGGGCGTAGAGTAGGATTTCAGATAGGGGGTCCTCAGATAATACCGGATCTGGACCGCGCGAGGGTCTTCGTTGGCGAATCCCTTCGCATCGGCTTCGGTGAGGATCCCATCCTTACCCGCGGCCACTCTCGCAAATTCGACTGTGGCAGCGACATAGTGCTTGCGGTCACGTGCGCCGAGGATGGCGTTCCTGGCGGGTGCGGGCAGCGTCTCAGCCACTTGGCTGCTGGATGCTTCCTTCAGCGTGGCAGGCAGATCGCCCGTGTCCTGGGCGGAGGCCGGCAAGGGAGCGATGGCAAGGACGAGTGCCGCAAGCAGGGAGTGGCCGCTGACAATCATCGATGACTCCTTCTGCCTCGCATGGCTTCACACATGGATATCAAACATGAAGGGAGAAACCGAGACAAAATGATGGGGCATCCCACGACCGACGGCTCTCTTGCTGCCTGCAAGCCGCTGCGGACCGCCTGGCGCATCGTGCAAGTCCAAAGGGCCCCGTCGGCAAGAAAGCAGACCGGAGTTTTCCGCAGCAAACGACGCGCTGCCCTGTAGAGGGACCCGTGCGGCGCTCTAGAACAAGCTCCCCTGGTCGTCCTCGTCACTGGATCGCGGCTTCGCGGCCCGGCGCTTCTCGACGACGGGCGCGGCCTCGGGCGTGGTGAGCGGCTCCTGCACCCCGGCATCGTCGTTCTCGACTTTGTTCACGCGGCGGCTGACGGGAACCATGTCGAGCCAATCCTCCGGGCAGGGCCGAACCAGCCGCATGGCCTTCGCCGTGTCTTCGTCACGCACATCGAGCCAGGCTCCAATGTCGTCGTACGAGAGGATCACCGGCATGCGATCATGCACCGCGGCGAGCACGCCGTTGGCGTCCGTCGTCACGATGGCAGCGGTGTCGATCTCGCCGCCCGAGGGATCGGAATACGTTTCCCAGAGCCCCGCCAGCGGCATCGGCCCGCCATGGCGCTGGCGGATCAGGAACGGCGCCTTCTCGCGCCCATGCCGCTGCCACTCATAGAAACCGTCGGCAAGGAAGATGCAGCGTCGCCGCTTGAGGGCCGCCTTGAAGGTCGGCTTGGTCTCGAGCGTCTCGCCGCGGGCGTTGATCACAAGGGCAAAGTCCCTCGGGTCCTTTGCCCAGGACGGCAGGAAACCCCAGCGCACCAGCCTGAAATGCCGCTCGCCCCGATCCTCGAGCACGATGGGGACGGGCTGCGTCGGAGCGATGTTGTAGCGCGGCGGGAAATTCGGCTGCTCGGGATAGCCGAAGAGGTTGCGGTAGGCCTCCGGCGGCAGGGTGATGGCGTAGCGCCCGCACATGTCATCGCCCTCTCAGAGCCACCGCTTCCAGCGGAAGAACACATAAGGAAGGATCGCGGCGACAATGATCATCAGGATGGCGAAGGGATAGCCGAGCTTCCAGTGCAGTTCCGGCATGATCTCGAAATTCATGCCGTAGATGGAGGCCACCAGGGTCGGAGGCAGGAAGATCACGGACACCACTGAGAACAGCTTGATGATGTCGTTCTGCTCCATGGTGACGAGACCGAGCGTCGCATCGAGAAGGAACTGCAGCTTGTTCGAGAGAAAGGTCGCATGCTCCTCGATCGATTGCACGTCGCGAATGGCGGTGCGCCATTCCGCCTGGAAGCCTTTCGACTTCTGCGGTCGCGGCATGCTGGCCGACAGGAAGAGCAGGAGACGCTCGACCGACACCATGCTCTCGCGGACATTGGAAATGACATCGCCCTTGCGGCCGATGGACCTGAGCGCCGCCCGGAAACTGGCTGCGCGCCGTGCGCCGAGGCGGTCGTTCTCGAAGACCGTTTGCGAGAGGCGGTCTATACGCGAGCCGATCTGAGCCAGGATCTCCGCCGCCCTGTCGATGATCGTCTCGATCAACCCGTCGAGGACCGCCTCCGCCTGTGGCCGGCAGCCGCCCGGTTTCACCGCGCGCGCCGCGAACATGGAAAACGACCGCGGCTCTCCATAACGCACGGTCACCAGGGCCCGCTCGGTCAGGATGAAGGACACGTCGATGAGTTTCGGCACCTCGCTGTCGGACCCGCAGAGGACGCGCGCCGTCATGTAGCGGGCGTCGTTCTCGCGATAGAGGATCTCGGACGGCTCGATATCGGCCATTTCCTCCCGGGTGGGGATCTCGATCGCAAGGTGCCTCTCGACGAGCTTGTCCTCGGCGCGGGACGGGTCGATGAGGTCGATCCACAGGGCATCCTCTGGAATGGCGTCGTCCGGCCGCAGGACCTTTCGCTCCAGCGACTCCGTTCGCGCTCCCTCGATCGGCCTGTGGACGATGATCATGCCAGTCTCCGCCTGCTCGGAGGAAGCATTAGCGTTTTTCTGTGACATTCGCGAGAGCAACATCAGCCACCCGCATCCGATGGGCCCCCTGTGTCCCGGGCCGGCAGGTGCCCTAGGCGCCGTCCGGAACGAAGAAATCCGGCATCAGGGGCCTGGACGGATCGACCCGGTATTTCTCGAAATCGGTCATGCCCTCCCCTTTCAGGAAGGTGTCGTCGATCAGGAACTGGCCGGTGAAGCCCTTTGCCGGTTTCCCGAAAATGGCATGAGCCGCGTCGGCCAGGATCGCCGGCGTGCGGCTTGCCTGGACGATGTCGTCGCCGCCGAGGAGATTCCTCACCGCGCTCGTCGCGATGGTCGTGCGCGGCCAGAGCGCGTTGACCGCGATGCCCTTTTCCCGCAGTTCCCCCGCAAGCCCGAGGACGCACAGGCTCATGCCGTATTTCGCAAGGGAATAGGCGAGATGCGGCGCGAACCATTTCTCCTTCATGTCGAGCGGCGGCGAGAGCATGAGGATGTGCGGGTTCTCCGCCTTTTCCAGGTGCGGGATCGCGTATTTCGAGACCATGAAGGTGCCGCGGGTATTGATCTGGTGCATCAGATCGAAGCGCTTCATGTCGGTCTGCGGTGTCCGCGTGAGGCTGATCGCGCTGGCGTTGTTCACCACGATATCGAGGCCGCCGAAGGTCGCGACCGTCCTTTCGATGGCGCCCTTCACAGCCTCCTCGTCGCGTACGTCCACGACGAGCGGAAGCGCCTTGCCGCCGGCCTTCTCGATCTCCTCCGCCGCCGTGTAGATGGTGCCGGGCAGCTTCGGATGCGGCTCGGCGGTCTTCGCCGCGATCACGACATTGGCGCCGTCCTCGGCAGCACGCAGGCCAATGGCGACACCGATGCCGCGGGAGGCACCGGTGATGAAGAGCGTCTTGCCTTCGAGACTCATGATGTCAGCTCGCCAGGATTGCAGGGGCATCGTGGAGGAAGCCCGCGCCGCTCAGGACCATGTCTTCGAGCCCCTTGGCGCCGACGGCGATGTTTTCCGCAAAGAAGCGGCAGAGCGCGATCCGGCTTGCATGGGCGGGATCCGCGTCGCCGTCGCCGATCATTCTGTTGGCGGCCAGCGCCGCATCGGCGAGGGCCGCTCCGCCTTGGGCGAGGGCGAAGAGGCGCAGATACGGCGTTGCGCCGGCGAGCGCCTGGGAGGGCGCATTCGCAAGCACCAGCTTGAGGAGATGCCCGGTCGTCCGGTCGAGGCTCTCGATGGCATCGCGCAATCGCGCCGCCGTGTTCCCGAAAAGAGGCGTTCCTTCCTTCATGAGGCGCGTGACCGTGGCACGCATGCCGGCGATCTGCGCCCGGACCGTGTCGCCGCCGGACATCGGCAGCTTGCGCATGACCAGATCGATGGCCTGGATGCCGTTCGTGCCCTCGTAGATCGGCGCGATGCGCGCGTCGCGCAGGTGCTGCGCCGCGCCCGTCTCCTCGATATAGCCCATGCCGCCATGAACCTGGACACCGAGGGACGCGACCTCGACGCCGATATCGGTCGAGAATGCCTTCGCCACCGGCGTCAGGAGCGAGGCCCGCTCGTTCGCGCTGCGGCGTGCGGATTCGTCCGATTCCAGATGCGCCCGGTCGATCGCAGCGGCCGTCATGTAGCAGATGGCCCGGGACGCGGCGGTGAGCGCCTTCATGGTGAGCAGGTTCCGCTGGACGTCGGGATGCTCGACGATCGGGCTCATGCCGTCGCCCGCAGGGCCCGGCGCACGGCCCTGACGGCGTTCCTTCGCGTAGGACAGCGCCTGCTGATAGGCGCGTTCCGCGATCGCGACGCCCTGAAGCCCCACGGCGAGCCGGGCATTGTTCATCATGGTGAACATGCAGGCGAGGCCACGGTTCTCCTCGCCGAGGAGCCAGCCGATGGCGCCGTCGTGGTCGCCGAACGCCATCGTGCAGGTGGGAGATCCATGGATGCCGAGCTTGTGCTCGATGCCGGCGCAGCGCAGATCGTTGCGGGACCCGTCGGGCAGGAACTTCGGCACGAGGAACAGGGAAATGCCGCGGGTGCCCGCCGGGGCGTCGGGCAGGCGCGCCAGAACGAGATGGACGATGTTGTCCGCCAAATCGTGCTCGCCATAGGTGATGAAGATCTTCTGGCCCTTGATGCGGTACGTGCCGTCGCCGACCGGTTCGGCGCGGGAGCGCAGAGCGCCGAGATCCGAGCCGGCCTGCGGTTCCGTCAGGTTCATGGTCGCCGTCCACTCGCCGGAGACAAGCTTGGCGAGATAGCGGCTCTTCAGGTCCTCCGTCCCATGCGTCGCCAGGGCCTCGATGGCGCCCATGGTGAGGACCGGGCCAATGCCGAAGGCCATGGAGGCGGAGTTCCACATTTCCACGCAGGCCGAATTGAGAAGCGTCGGCAACCCCTGACCGCCGAAATCCGCCGGTCCCGGGAGGGCATTCCAACCCGCCTCCGTCCAGGCGCGGTAGGCCTCCTTCCAGCCGGGCGCGGTGGTGACTTTGCCATCCTTCCATGTGGCGCCATGCGTGTCGCCCCCGCGGTTGAGGGGAGCGATCACGTCACCTGCAAACCGGCCCGCCTCCGCCAGGATGGTCTCCGCCAGGTCGACGGAAAGATCGCCATAAAGGCCATCCTCCAGTGCGCGGTCGAAGCCCGCCACATGACGCATGGTGAAGGCGATGTCGGAGACCGGGGCACGATAGTCCATCGTGGTTCCTTTCGGCGGAAGGCTTTTGATATTGACGCAGGTCGCTACGCAGCTAAACCCGCCACAGGCCAGGAATAGGATAGTTTAGACGTGAACGATCAAGGGTCAATGGTCCAAACGGAGCGTCTCCGGGCGGATGAGGCCGGTCTCGCGCGTGCGGCGGAGATCCTGCGGGGTGGAGGTCTTGTCGCATTCCCGACGGAAACCGTCTATGGCCTCGGAGCGGATGCGTCCCGGCCCGAGGCGGTCGCCAAGATTTATGCGGCCAAGGAACGCCCGCGCTTCAATCCCCTGATCGCCCATGTGGACAGCATCTCGACTGCCTTCACCCAGGGCCTTTTCAACGATACGGCCCGCCGTCTCGCTGAAGTCTTCTGGCCAGGACCGCTGACCCTGGTCGTCCCTGTCGCGCCGACCTGCACCGTCTCGGACCTCGCCCGCGCCGGGCTCGGCAGCGTCGGGCTCAGAGTCCCGTCACACCCCCTCGCCCATCGGCTTCTCTCAGCAGTCGCCCGCCCTGTCGCGGCGCCTTCGGCGAACCGGTCGGGCCGCGTCAGCCCGACAGCGGCCGACCATGTCCTCGGCGACCTGAACGGGCGCATCGATGCCGTTCTCGACGGCGGCGACACGCAGGTTGGTGTGGAATCAACGATTGTATCCTGCCTCGGCGACACGCCGCACCTGCTTCGTCCCGGCGGCGTCACCCGGGAAGCCATCGAGGACGCCATCGGCCGGAAGCTCGAAGCCATGCCCGAGACCGGCGAGAGCCCCGTCGCGCCCGGGATGCTCGCGTCCCATTACGCGCCGCGGGCACGGGTTCGCCTCGACGCCAGGGAGATCCGCGCCGGCGAAGCGGCGCTACTGTTCGGAGGCGACCAGCCGCACGGCCTCGAGCGCGCCACGGCGGTTCTAAACCTGAGCGAGACGGGCGACCTCACGGAGGCCGCCGCTCATCTCTTCTCGGCCCTGAGGCAACTCGATGCCTCGGGTGCTCAAACCATCGCCGTCGGCCCCATCCCCGAAACCGGGCTGGGCGAGGCCATCAACGACAGGCTCGGACGCGCCGCGGCGGAGCGATAACAGGCTCCGCCCGGCTTGCGCGATCTACTTCGCGGCGATCTTGGTAGCGATCTGCGCCACGTGGCGGCCTTGGTAGCGGGCTCCCTCGAGCTCGACCGCGCTCGGCTGGCGGGATCCGTCGCCGGCGGCGATCGTGGAGGCGCCGTAGGGTGACCCGCCCTTCACCTCGTCCACGCCCATCTGGCCAGCGAAGGCATAGGGCAGTCCCACGATGACGAAGCCGAGATGGAGAAGCACCGGGTGGAACGTGAGGATGGTCGATTCCTGGCCGCCATGCTGCGTCGCGCTCGACGCGAAGACCGAACCCACCTTGCCGACGAGGGCGCCGCTGGCCCAGAGGGCACCGGTCTGGTCGAGGAAGTTCTTCATCTGCGCCGTCATGTTGCCATAGCGGGTCGGCGTTCCGAAGATGATGGCGTCGTATTGCGGAAGCTCCTCGACGGTGGCGATGGGGGCCTTCTGATCGAGCTTGTAATGGGCGCTCTTCGCCACGGCCTCCGGCACGAGTTCAGGCACCCGCTTCACCACCACCTCGGCACCCGCCTCGCGGACGCCCTCGGCAACGGCGTAAGCCATCTGCTCGATATGTCCCCAGGACGAATAATAAAGAACCAGAACCTTAGCCATTCGAATCTCCCGTCAGATGAGCTCAAGACAGCGTGCGGGAAACATGCGAAGATGGCTTCCCGGTCGCGATCGTCCACTGCAATTGTTATGCTCGGTCAGGATAATCTTTCCCAACTGCAAGACTAGTGTTAGTATTGCAGGATAGTTTTTGCGTGGATGCAAAGCCGTGGCGAAGCAGCACCTTGTCTGGGACGATTTCAGACTCGTGAAGATCATCGCTGAGGCCAATGGGCTGGCAGGTGCCGCGGAGCGCCTGGGCGTCAATCATTCCACGGTCTTTCGGCGTCTCGGCCAGATGGAGGAGAGCCTCGGGGTCAAGCTCTTCGAACGGCACCGGACCGGCTATGTGCTGACGCCCGCGGGCGAAGAGATGACATCCCTTGCCGAGCACATGGAAGAGAATGTCGCCACCTTCACGCGCAAGCTCGCAGGACAGGCGGTAGCCCCGACGGGGGAATTACGGGTCACGACAAACGACACGCTCCTCGTGCACATGCTGACGCCGATCTTCACGAAATTTCTCGCAGCCTGCCCTGAGATGCGTCTCGACGTCGTACTGGCCAACCAGGCCTTGAATCTCTCGAAGCGCGACGCGGACGTGGCGATCCGCGCGACCGACAATCCGCCCGAGACCCTCGTGGGACGGCGCGTCGCGACGATTGCCTGGGCGATCTATGGCCGCGTGGCGGATTTTCCGAACCCCGCCGAGGTCATGGATACGCCGGCCCTCTATCAGCGCTCCTGGGTCGCCCTCGGCGACAATCTTGCCACTCTCAAGGCGGCACGCTTCGTCCGCGACCGCGTCCCCCTCGAGCGGATCACCTACAAGGTGAACACGGTCCTAGGATTGGCCGAGGCCGTGGAGGCCGGCCTCGGAATCGGTCCTCTCCCCTGCTTCATCGCCGACGGCAAGCGAAGCCTCGTGCGTCTCTCCGATGTGAACCCGGACTTTTCGGCGGGCCTGTGGCTTCTCACCCACCCGGACCTGCGCCAATCGGCCCGCGTGCGCGCGTTCATGGATTTCATGGCCGCCGAGATCAGCCGCCAGAAGAAGTGGATCGAGGGCGGCGGCGCCAGGGCGCAATAAGGCTGTCGCCGCTCAGTCGATCTGGACCACGATCCGCCCGCGCACCTTGCCTTCAACGATGGTGCGTCCCGCCTCCACCACCTGATCGAGGGTGATCGACGTCGTCATGGTCTCGAGCTTCTCGTGGTCGAGATCGCGAGCCAGCCTGCTCCACGCCTCCAATCGAAGCGCGCGTGGCGTCATGACGGAATCGATCCCGAGGAGGGACACGCCTCGCAGGATGAAGGGGGCGACGGAGGCGGGCAGATCCATGCCGCCGACAAGGCCGCAGGCGGCAATCGCCCCACCGTATTTTGTCATCGAGAGCACGTTGGCGAGGGTATGGGAGCCTACCGTATCGACGCCGGCAAGCCAGCGCTCCTTGCCGAGCGGCCGGGCTGGGCCCGTCAGCTCGCTGCGCTCGATGATCTCCGCCGCCCCGAGATGTTTCAGATACTCCGCCTCCTGCGGCCGGCCGGTCGAGGCGATCACCTGCCAGCCCGCCCGGGCGAGAAGAGCCACGGCGACCGATCCGACGCCCCCTGCCGCACCGGTCACGACGGCGGGCCCGCGGTGGTAGCGCAGGCCGTATCGCTCGAGCGCCATCAGGCACAGCATGGCCGTGTACCCGGCGGTGCCGATCGCCATGGCCTGATAAGGGGTCAGTCCTTTCGGCAGGTGGATGAGCCAGTCGCCGCGAACGCGCACCTTCTGCGCGTAGGCGCCCAGATGGGTCTCCCCGAGGCCCCAGCCGTTGAGGACCACCGCATCGCCCGGCCTGAACTCAGGGTGCGAGGACTGCTCGACCGTTCCCGCCAGATCGACTCCCGGGATCATTGGAAAGCGGCGAACGACCGGCGCCTTGCCCGTGAGCGCCAAGCCGTCCTTGTAGTTGAGGGTCGAATACGCCACCCGGACGGTGACATCGCCCTCCATGAGGTCGGCCTCGTCGAAATCACGACGCTCGACCGTCTGACCGGTCTCGGTCTTGTCGATCACGATCGCCTTGAAGGTCCCCATCCTCGCTCCTCCGCTCCATCACCACATTAGTGGCGCTGCCCCGCGTCGGGGCAAGGGAAGATTCGCGCTTCTCCGGATGCGACCGGCCTCACTCCGCCGGCTGCAATCCGAGGGACCGTTCGACGGGCTTCTCCTTGATGGGCAGGTTGATCAGGGCCGAAGCGACGCCGAGCGCGATCGAGAGCCACCACACGAAGGTGTAGTTGCCATAAGCCTCGTAGAGCAAGCCTCCCAGCCAGACGCCGAGGAACCCGCCGACCTGGTGGGAGAAGAAGGCGAAGCCGTAGAGCATGGCCATGTAGCGGGTGCCGAACATCAGCATCACCAGGGATGACGTCGGCGGCACGGTCGAGAGCCACAGCAGGCCGATGGCGACGCCGAAAGCGATCGAGGTGGTGGGCGTCGCGGGCAGCAGGATGAACGCCGCGATGGCCACGGCGCGCCCCAAATAGATCCACGCCAGCAGCCACCGCTTCGACATGCGGGTGGAGAGCCAGCCCGACGTGAGGGACCCGAAGGCATTGGCCAGCCCGATGACGGCGAGGGTCCAGCCGCCGACGGCGGCGGAGAGGCCGGCGTCGCGCAGATAGGCCGGCAGGTGGACCGTGATGAAGGCGAGCTGGAAGCCGCAGGTGAAGAAGCCCAGAACCAGCAGCACATAGGAACGGTGGCGGAAGGCTTCCGAGAGCGCCTGACGGATCGACTGGCCGGGGACCGGCGCAGGGCCGCCCTGGCCCGCCGCTTCCACGGGCCGGGTCGCGAGGGCGACCGCCAGGGGCAGGACGAGCAGGACGCTGACCGCGAAGACCATGAGGGCCTGGTGCCAGCCGAAGGAGTCGATCAGCAGGTTGCCGATGGGCGGGAACAGGAACTGTCCGAAGGATCCGGCCGCGGTGCCGGCGCCGAAGGCCATGGGGCGCCAGGATTCCGGCAGGAGCTTGCCGAAGGCGCCGAGCACCAGGTTGAAGGAGCAGCCGGACAGGCCGAACCCGATCAGGACGCCTGCGCCGAGATGCAGCATGCCGGGAGACGAGGCATTGGCCATGACCACGAGGCCGAGCGCATAGAGGATCGCGCCGACACAGAGCACCCGGAATGCCCCGAATCGGTCGGCGACCGCCCCCGCGAAGGGCTGGCCGAGGCCCCAGAGCAGGTTCTGCACCGCGATGGCGAGGCCGAAGACGTCTCGGCCCCAGCCGTACTCGACCGTCATCGGGATCTGGAACAACCCCGAAGAGGCCCGCGGCCCGAAGGTGATGAGGGCGATGAGGCAGCCGCACAGAACGATGAGTTCCGGCGAGAAGCGGGAGCGGGCGGCAGGGGCGGACATGGTCGTTCCTCGGCGGATGGAATCGGCGCGGGGCGCAGATACTATCTCCGGCCGCACTGGAGCAATATCGAAAGTTCATTGCGCAACCCATGAGGAAACATGATGGGTCGACGGCAGCCGGTGCCGGGCCGCCAGCCTCTTCGGCCGCGCGCTCGCAAGCCTTCCGACGCTCGTGTCTTCCCGGTGGCGCGTCGGTTGGCGCGGAGAACCCGGGTCTATGTGTTCCTATGATCTGCCAGGTCCAGCCCGGGATGACGGAGACCTCAGATCACCATGAAATCATGATGGCTCAGGAGAAGATTGGCCGAAAGAACGGCGATCTGCACCGGGGCCCGCGCGCCCGATCCATCGGGATCGTACCAAAGAGCGCCGGTCCTGCCGTTGTAGAGGACATGGTCCTCGGGATCGGAAGCCTTCGCGCCCTTGTGAAACGCGTCTTCGTCGAGCGCGCCGGGGCGCAATGACCGGAAGATCCGGTCGTCGAGGCGGATCGTATCCTCGCCGGGTCGGAAATCGGCGATCCTGTCCGCATTCGTCCTGGCATTCGGCTTCGTGTCGAATACGAAGGTGTCATGCCCCCTGCCGCCGGCAAGGAGATCCCGCCCGGCTCCGCCTTCGAGGCGGTCATTGCCGTCATAGCCGTACAAGCGATCGTCCCCTGCCAGGCCGCGCAAGCGGTTGGCTGTCCCGTTGCCCCGGATGAGATCGTCCCCGGCCCCTCCGAGGGCATTCTCGATGGTCACGCCGTTGGCGATCGTATAGCCGCCCGCAGTCCCGGACTGGGCGGAGACGAATCCCCCCGCGTGGGGATCGTTGGCGCGAAGGGTGGCTGGCCGCAGGTCGATGGTTGCGTCCTGACGGGAATGGAGGGCGCTGATGGTATCGCCCCCGCCCGCATCCCAGATGCAGGACCAGCCGGTGCCGGGGCCGTTCCGGGTCGGCAGGGAATAGACGTTTCCACCTTTTGCCGTATTGGGATTGGGACCATAGAGCGTCTGGAGTGCCGCGATATCCAGGGCGCCGAGCGCTCCTTGGGCACCATAGGTCGCATCGTGGTCGCGCCGGGCCCAACCGGAATTATACGACATGACAGTCCATATGCCCTGGTTGAGACCGTTGCGGCCAGTATCGTGGGCGCTCGAGACGCCCGGGAAGCGGCTGGCATCGTCCTCCCATCCGCCGTCATGAGGATGGGCGAGGCCGACACCGTGCCCGATCTCATGCATGATGGTATTGCGGCCATCGCCGCCGATGCGCAGGTTCTTCCAGTCGTCGGTCGGGTTGAAATACCCCCAGATCGGCCGGTCGTTGGGGATTTCGTGGATGCCCGCCGACCCGGTCCAGATTTCCGCTTTCCACCAGACGATGTCCGCCTCCGCAGCCGAGCGCGCCGGGGCAAAGGTCAGTCCGCAGACCTTTGCATAGACGGCCAGGGCTGCCTTGAAGACACCCGTTTCCCCAGAGGTCCAGGCCTGTGCGTCCGCCCGGTTCGTGAGATACGGGCTGGGGCCGTGAAGCGCGCTGGCGGCGTCGAAATTCGCGCGGGTTCCGAAAAGAACCTTGATCGGGCCTTTGGCGGGGTCCCAGGCCTTTCCGCCCCAGACCAGGGAATCGATATAGGCACTTCCGTAGCCCGACCCGGGAACGTCCTTCACTGCGGCCATGGCGGGTTCCTGCAACCTCCCAATCGCGGAACATTATAATAGTTCCTGTCGCTCGGCGCGTGCCCGCAAACACCGTCCGAAGGGTCAGGTCTGTCCCGGCCGCAGCTTGTAGAAAACATGCCGGCCGATGACGTCCATCTTCTTGAGACGTTTGGCCCAGTAAGGCCTTACGTAACTGGCATGGTAATGGGTCGATCCGCCCACATCGGCGAGATAGGTCTTCCCCTCGAGCACGGCGGCAGCGATCCGCTTGGCCCGATCCCAGGGCTCAGGTTCCGTCACCCGCAGGGCCTTGCCCTCGCAGGCGAAGGTGAACTGACAGGCCAGGTGGCGGTGCCGGTTCTGATAGACGACGCCGCAGATCGAGGATGGATAGAGGCCGCTCTTCACCCGGTTCAGAACCACCTGGGCAACGGCCGCCTGGCCCTCCTCGGATTCACTCCGCGCCTCGAAGTACACCGCTTCGGCCAGGCAGCGCTGCTCCTTGCTCAAGTCGTCCGGATCGATGAGATCGGCATAGCGCGGGCGATCGTCGTCCGACCGGGCGATGGACGTGGTGCCGAAGCCCCCATTCTTATCCATTCGGGAGACAGGAGCGGCGGCGATCTCGATCGGCGTCGCATCGGCTGGGGCGGGCGTCGTCGAGGACAATACGATGGCGCGCTTGACGAAGGGTGTCGTCGGGCTGGCCGCGGCACCCGTCGAGCCTGCGGCGGCCGCCGCCGGAGACTGGATCGAGGTCGCCTGCCGCGTGGTGGTCAGTTCCGGCGCCTGCCAGGGCTCGAAACCCTGAGGCTCCAGTTCGGGTGCTTCGAGCTTGCCCTCCATGAGAATGGTTGGGGGCAGGAGATTCTCGTTGCGGCTGAACAGGAGGCGCGATCCGGATGGTGTGAGGCTGGCGTGAAGCTCGCGGGCCCGATCGGAAAGTGTGACGTGGCTCGGCGCGGCGCGTGCACCCTTGAGACTGCGCTCGACGACAGGATAGCTGCCGGCGCCGGCCTTCATGTCAGGACGCGGTGGCTCACTCTGCACGATCGCGTTCTCGGGAAGATCGTAGCGATGGGTGCGCCGCAGAATGTCCCGGCTGAGATCGAGTTTGCCGGCAAGGGCGGCGGCGGCCCCGATGGGCGGTATGAGCCCCGCCTCCGTGAGGCGGGTCACGGGGCTGCGGGTCGAGAAGCTGAAACCGGAATTGACATCGTTGCTGGCAGAGGCCGTGAACGAGACCAGAAGGCCGGCCGCGAGCGCCCAGGGCGCCGTCGTGACGCAGATCCATCTCACCCGGGAGCGACGATACCGAACTCGCACGCGACCTACACCTTACCAGAACCCACTCGAGGAGCCTCCGCGAAGGCTGCTCCGGCTAGCAGGTGTTATCGCCGATTAAGGTTGATGCCGGGTTAAAGGCCCGCCTCCGTCATTCCGAACACATCCCCACCGTCACTCCGGGGCAGCTCGTAGCGCTGGGCCCGGGACCCATCACCGTTGACGATGCGGGATAAAACAAGGCGGCTGCCGCCGCGTCCTGTCTTCCAATTGCGGTGACTATGGGTCCCCACTCGCCTGCGGCGCCCCGGACTGACAGTCGAAGCTTGTCACGCTCAGGATATCGCCATTTTCCGCAATATCGCGGCGGTCTCCGCATCCGCCGGGAAGAAGGCCTCGATGGCGAGCTCGGAGAGCGTGACATCGACCGGCGTGCCGAAAACCGTCGTCGTGCTGAACAGTGTGAGCATGCCATCATCCGACCGGAGCTGAAGAGGCACGAGGACTCCCGCGTAGTCCTGGCGGGGATGAGGCGCGCGCGACGCGCCGCCTGGCGTCGGATAGGCGCGCAATTCGTCCATCAGCTTTATCAGCGTCGCATCGGCGGTCACATCCACCTGATGATGCAGGCGCGTCAGGATGTGGTCGCGCCATTCTGAGAAATTGGCGATGCGTGGCGCCAGTCCGGCCGGGTGAAGGCTGAGACGCAGCACGTTCACGGGCGGCTTCAGGAGAAGCGGATCGACGCTTCCGACCAGCGGCATCAGCGCGCCGTTGGCGGCGATCAGGGACCAATGGCGATCGACCGCAAGCGCTGGAAAGGGCTCGTGCCCCTTGAGCACCAGATCGACCGCCTGCCGCGCAGCCTGCAGGGCTGGATCGTCGAGCTGCCGGTGGGAATAGACCGGCGCGTACCCCGCGGCAACGAGCAGGATGTTGCGCTCACGCAGAGGAATTTCGAGCTGGTCGGCAAGAAGCAGGACCATCTCCCGGCTCGGCTGCGAACGCCCGGTTTCGAGAAAGCTCAGGTGGCGGGTGGAGATGTCCGCCTCGAGGGCGAGATCCATTTGGCTCATGCGCCGCCGCTGTCGCCAGTCGCGCAGGTGGTCGCCGATGGTGGAGTGAGATGTGCTCATGGGAGAACGATAGCCGAAGCGGCAATCCGCTTCCATGACCTGAGAGGTAATCGACCAGTCCCTCCCTGACGACGAACATGGCGGCACGGTCGCTGAGGCGATGACGGCGGAAGGCCGGATCGTCACGGACCCCGACACATCGTTCGAAAAGGAGCTTTCCATGTCCACCATTTCCCCCTCCGCGCTTCTGCGTCAGGCCTTCATGGCGGATGCAGCCACCAGCGCCGCCCTCGGTCTCCTTATGCTGCTTGCCGCTGGCCCGATGGCACCCGTTCTCGGGCTTCCGGCTCCCTTGATGCGGGTGTCGGGCATCGTCCTGCTCCCCTATGCGGCCTTCGTGGGCTATCTCGGTCTGCGTGATCGCCTGCCTCGGGTCATCGTGTGGGCAGTCGTGGTCGGCAACGCCATCTGGGCCATCGACAGTCTGTTGCTGCTCTTCAGCGGCTGGATCGAGCCGACCCGCGCGGGGACTGTCTTCGTCGTCGCACAGGGACTGGCAGTCCTCATGTACGCGGAGTTGCAGTATGTCGGCCTGCGGCGCTCGCAAGGGGCGCGCGCAGCCGGATGAAAAGGCCGGTCCCGCCGGCCGGCGGTGGTCCGTCAGGTCCGACGGATCATCGCCTCGATCTTTTCTCCCAGCGCATGGAAGGCGAGCGGCTTGGCGATCACCTCCATGCCGGGACCAAGGAAACCCTCCCTCAGCAAGCTGTTCTCAACATAGCCGGTCATGAAAAGGACCTTCAGATGGGGTCGCCGTTCGAGAGCGGCGTCGGCCAATTGCCTCCCGTTCAGTCCCGGAAGCCCCACATCCGTCAGAAGCAGATCGACCGGCACGGGCGTCTCAAGATAACCCAGCCCCTCGATCCCATCCGCGGCGCTGAGAACACGGTAGCCCATCTCCTGAAGCATCTCGACGACCAGAGCGCGGACGACAGGCTCGTCCTCGACCACGAGCACTGTCGCACCGACGGTCGTGCGGTTGTCATCGACGACATCCACAGTCTCGCATGCCGGTGAACCGGCGCCGACATAGCGGGGCAGACAGATCGTCACGGTGGTGCCGCGGCCGAGTTCCGACTGTATCCGCACATGACCGCCGGACTGCTTGACGAAGCCATACACCATCGACAATCCAAGACCGGTGCCCTGCCCCAGGGGCTTCGTGGTGAAGAAGGGTTCGAACACTTTCCCGATCACATCGTCGGACATGCCGGACCCGTTGTCGGTGACCGACAAGGACACGTATTGCCCGAGCGCCATGCCGTGCTGCATGGCGGCCCATTCGTCGTCGATGGAAAGGTTCGCCGTCTCGATGACGATATGGCCGCCACCCGGCATTGCGTCCCGGGCATTGATGACGAGATTGAGGACGGCATTCTCCAGCTGATTTGCATCGCAATGGGTCAGCCAGAGCGTTTTGGAGAACCGCTCCGCGATTTCGATCCGTTCCTTCGCGGTTCCACGGAGGAGCTCCGCCATCGACACGATCAGCATGTTGGCGTCGACGGGCTTGGGATCCAGCGGCTGGCGCCGCGAAAAGGCGAGCAGACGATGCGTCAGGGCTGCGGCCCGTTTGGCCGAGGACAGGGCCGCCTCGATATAGCGCCCGATCTGGTCACTCCTGTCCTGGGCGATCCGCGTCCGGATGAGGTCCAGGCTTCCGATAACGCCGGTCAGGAGATTGTTGAAGTCATGGGCGATGCCGCCGGTGAGCTGCCCGACCGCCTCCATCTTCTGGGATTGCCGCAAGGCTTCCTCGGCCTGAAGCAGGGCCTGCGCCGCCTCGCGCTCCGCGGTGATGTCGCGGCCGATTGCGTGGACATAGCCTTCGTCGGAAACGACGGTCCAGGAGATCCATCGGAAGGAACCATCCTTGTGGCGGATACGGTTTTCATGACGCAAGGGGCCCACACCATCGCCCGTGCCGCTCAGGCTGATGCTCTCCTTTTCGTCCGGGTGAAGAAGCTGGGAGAAGCGCGTGCCGGCGAGGTCGCTCTCGTCCCATGAAAGCAGGGCTTTCCAGGCAGGATTTGCGGCTGCGATGTGTCCCTGCGCGTCGATCACGATCATCAGGTCGGTGGACAAACGCCACATCCGGTCGCGCTCGCGCGTGCGCTCCACGACTCTTTCCTCGAGGCGGGCATTCATCGCCTCGAGCTCCTGAGCGGCGACATTCTGGTCGTGGATATCCGTGTTGGTCCCGATCCAGCGGATGACCTTGCCCTCGGAATCGTGGATGGGCACGCCCTTCGACAGAAACCAGCGATAGGCGTGGTCGCTCTTGCGCCTGAGTCTGAATTCGCTTTCGAAGATGGTGCCGTTTCCGACTGCCTGCTTCCAGGCCTCGGCGGTCTTTTCGAGATCGTCGGGATGAATGACGGTCTTCCAGGCACCGTTCGCGAGTTCGTCGGCCGACGCACCGGTATAGTCATAGAAGCGGCCGTTGAACCATTCCGCCTTGCCGCTCTCGCCGGCTTCCCAGACCTGATGCGGCACCGCCTCCACAAGGGCGCGGAAGCGCTCCTCACTGGCCCGCAGAGCCTCCTCGGCGACCTTGCGCTCCGTGATGTCCCTGAAGAAGCTGACGATCCCGCTCGGCACGGGGCAGATGCGCAGTTCCAGCCAGCGATCCTTGCCGAAGCCCAGGTAGCGCCGGACGACGGAGACGGGGACCTGCTCAGCGAGGCAGCGCCGGTAGGCGTCCTCCAGAAAGGACCCGGCGGAGGTCGGCCACGCGTCCCAATGGGTCTTGCCCAGGATTTCATGCTCTTCGCGCCCGTCATATTGCAGGGCGGCCGGATTGAGCTTTACGACCCGGAACTCCCTGTCGAAAGCCACGAAGCCATCACCGAGCAGGTTGAGGATGTGATCGGCACGGTCGCTGCTCGCCTTGAGAAGCTGTGCCGCCCGGACACGGTCCGTCACATCGACGCCCTGGAGGACGACGCCCTCGACGCTTCCCTCCTGGCTCAGGATCGCCCGGCCGGAAAAATCGACGAAGTGCTGTTCCTCAAGGGCATCCGGCTCGGGTTGAACGACGATCGGCACATCCTGAAGGGTAAAGGGGCCGCCACCGGCATAGGCCCGGTCCAGGGCCTCGACGAACCTCGGGCAGGAGGCAAAGGGCAGGTCCGTAAGCGCGACACCGGTCACTCCGTGCGCGCTCAACCGGCCGAAGGCCGCATTCGTCCAGACGATGGTGTGCATCGGCCCTTGGAGGACGCACAGGAACCCGGTCGCCTGCCCGAGGGCGGCCAGCACCTCCGTCGCGCCGGGAACCGATCGGCCGGAATCGCCGATCCGGGAAGGGCTCGCCATGGGGCGATGGAACGCAATGTCCTTTTGGGTGCCGAGACCTTGCGGCATCGTGATCTTTCAGAAAAAGGCCCTTCGGCCTCATGCTTGATCGCTGCGATGACTCTCCATGCCTTGACTCATGGAGATGCAATGCCCAACTTAAATGCCATTATATAACAATTCAACCGACAGACAAACCTGCCCGTGCGATGCCACACCCGGCAGCAGACGCTTCAGAAGCTGCGTCCATCCACCGGGATCGGTTTGACGTCCTTCACGTCGAAGCCTTCGAGGCAGCGCACGTTGATCGCCGCCGTCTCCTCGCCCGTCGGCTTGCGGCCTTCGGCAAAGGGCGCACAGCCGCATGTGGAGCAGAACCGGTGGCGGATGGCGTGCTTGTTGAACGTATAGGTGGAGAGATCACCCTCCCCTTGCGTCACGATCAGGGCGGTGCGTGGGACGAAGGTCAGCAGATAGCCTTTGCGGCTGCAGTGGGAGCAGTTGCACTCCATCACCTGGTCGAGTCCGGCCTCGACCTCGAAGGCCACCTTCCCGCAATGGCATGAGCCCTTGTACATGCGTGCTCCTCGTTCTGGAAAGCCGTCAAAAGAGAGTGACGATAAGGCCCGCGCCGAAGACCCCTACGAAGCGGTCGCCCATGGTGAGCGGCTCCGCCCGGCCCTGCGCGGCGGCTTGCCTCAGGGCAATGTCCAGCACGAGCGAGACGAGGAAGGGCCACACGAGAGGTGCAATGGCGGCATGCCTCAGTTCAGGCCGCTGCTGCACGATTAGACCGATCGCGATGCCCGAGACGAGCATCGCGGCCAGATAAAGGATCCTGCTGCCGGACAAAGCCACTGCGATTAAGCCTGACTCGCCGCCTGGCTGCCCAGTGCCGCCTGCGCGGCGGCAAGGCGTGCGATCGGCACGCGATAAGGCGAGCAGGACACGTAGTCGAGACCGACGCTCTGGCAGAAATGGATCGAGGCGGGATCGCCGCCGTGCTCGCCGCAGATCCCGAGCTTGATGCCGTTGCGCGCCTTGCGTCCACGCTCCGCCGCAATCCGGATCAACTCGCCGACGCCATCCTGGTCGATGGTGACGAAGGGATCGGCGGGGAGAATGCCTTTCTGCGTATAGGAACCCAGGAAGGACGCGGCATCGTCGCGGGAGATGCCGAGCGCGGTCTGCGTCAGGTCGTTGGTGCCAAACGAGAAGAACTCCGCCGTCTTGGCGATGTCCTCGGCCCGCAGGGCCGCGCGGGGCAGCTCGATCATCGTGCCGACCTGATATTCCACGCTGACGCCGGTCTCCTTGGCGACTGCTTCCGCCATGGCGACGATGCGCGCCTTCACCAGGTCGAGTTCCGCTTTCGTCATCACGAGCGGCACCATGATTTCCGGCACGATCGGCTTGCCCGTGGCGCGACCCGCCTCGACCGCCGCCTCGAGAATGGCGCGGGCCTGCATCTCGGCGATTTCCGGATAGGCGACCGCGAGACGGCAGCCGCGGAAGCCGAGCATCGGATTGAATTCGTGCAGTTCGACGGCGCGGCGCTTCAGCTTGTCCACCGAGGCATTCATCGCCCGCGCCACTTCCTCCATCTCCGCATCCGTGTGCGGCAGGAACTCGTGCAGCGGCGGATCGAGGAGACGGATCGTCACCGGAAGCCCGCTCATGATGGTGAACAGTTCGACGAAATCGGCGCGCTGCATCGGCAGCAGTTTCGCCAGCGCCGCACGACGCCCGGCCTCGTCGTCCGACAGGATCATCTCGCGCACCGCGACGATGCGGTCGCCCTCGAAGAACATGTGCTCCGTGCGGCAGAGGCCGATCCCCTCCGCGCCAAAATTGCGCGCGGTCCGCGCATCGAGCGGCGTCTCCGCGTTGGCGCGGACCTTCATGCGGCGGACCTTGTCGGCCCAGCCCATGAGGGTGGCGAACTCGCCCGACAGCTCGGGCTCCAGCATCTTCACCTGCCCGAGGAGCACCTGGCCGTTGCCGCCATCGACAGTGATGATATCGCCCTTTTTGAGGCTCTGGCCCGCGACCGTCATGGTCTCGGCATTGTAGTCGACCCGGATCGAGCCGGCACCGGATACGCAGGGCTTGCCCATGCCGCGCGCGACCACTGCCGCGTGGGAGGTCATACCGCCACGGGTGGTGAGAATGCCCTCCGCCGCATGCATGCCATGGATGTCTTCCGGCGAGGTCTCGATGCGCACGAGGATGACCTTGCGGCCCGCCTTCTTCGCGGCTTCCGCATCCTCGGAATTGAACACGATCTCGCCGGAAGCGGCGCCCGGCGACGCCGGCAGCCCCATCGCGAGGATCTTGCGATCCGCCTTGGGATCGATGGTCGGGTGGAGCAGCTGATCGAGGGCGGCGGGCTCGACGCGGTTGATCGCCTCCTCCTGCGTGATCAGCCCCTCGGAGGCCAGCTCCACCGCGATGCGCAGGGCGGCTTTCGCCGTGCGCTTGCCGTTGCGGGTCTGGAGCATCCAGAGCTTGCCTTTCTCGACCGTGAATTCCATGTCCTGCATGTCACGGTAGTGCTTTTCGAGAATGCCGTAGATGCGCACGAGCTCGTGATACGCGTCCGGCATCGCCCGCTCCATCGAGGGCTTGTCGGAGCCTGACGCGACGCGCGCCTTCTCGGTGATGTCCTGTGGCGTGCGGATGCCGGCCACCACGTCCTCGCCCTGGGCATTGATCAGGAACTCGCCGTAGAGCTCCTTCTCGCCGGTCGAGGGATTGCGGGTGAAGGCGACGCCGGTCGCGGACGTCTCGCCCATGTTGCCGAAGACCATGGCCTGGACGTTGACCGCCGTGCCCCAGCTCGCCGGAATGCCGTGGAGTTCGCGATACTTGTTCGCGCGGTTGTTCATCCAGGAGCCGAACACCGCCCCGATGGCGCCCCAGAGCTGCTCCTCAGGCTCCTGCGGGAAGGGCCTGCCCAGCTCCTTCTCGACGATCGCCTTGTAGCGTGGGATCAGCGCCTTCCAGTCGTCGGCGGTCAGATCCGTGTCGAGGGTATAGCCGCGCCGGTCCTTGTACTCGTCGAGGGCCTCCTCGAAATGGTGGTGGTCGATCCCCATCACCACGTTGGAATACATGGTGATGAAGCGGCGATAGGAATCGTAGGCGAAGCGCTCGTCGCCCGCGCCCCGGGCGAGGGCCTCGACGGTCAGATCGTTGAGACCGAGATTGAGGACGGTGTCCATCATGCCCGGCATGGACGCCCTGGCGCCGGAGCGGACCGAGACCAGGAGCGGATTCTCGGCATCGCCGAAGGTGCGGCCCGTGAGGCGCCCGACGAAGGCCAGGGCCTTGTCGACGTCCTGCTTCAGCTCCGGCGGATAGGATCGGGAATGGTCGTAATAGTAGGTGCAGACTTCGGTGGTGATCGTGAAGCCCGGCGGGACGGGAAGGCCCAGATTGGACATCTCGGCGAGATTGGCGCCCTTGCCGCCAAGCAGGTTCTTCATCCCCGCCTCGCCCTCAGCCTTGCCGTCACCGAAGGAATAGACCCACTTCGTCATCGTTCGACCCTTTGGCTTACCTGACCTGCCGTCATGCAGGTGCTGGCTTGAAGCATGCCAAACCAAAACGCAACCTGAACAGCCAAGGTTCCTGGACCCGACAATGGTCGATAGAATGAAATTCCTGTGTCTTGTCAGTCCCTTGGAAAGAGACAGGCATTTTTCGATGTGCCACGCACAGCGCCGGACAAATCCACCGTCATTCGAACTATTTCATACTTAATCCTGCAACAAACAACACAGATAAAACGGCAAGTGATCTTCCTCCCTCCGTATCCGCAAAAAAATCCGCCGGCGCGAACTGCACCGGCGGATCGGGATCCGGAACGACGGTTGCGCGTCAGACGCGGTAGCGGCCGTTGCGCTTCACATAGACGGTGGTGCCAACAGGAACGCGCTCGTAGAGATCGGCGACGTCCTCGTTCAGCATGCGCACGCAGCCTGAAGACACTTGCTCGCCGATGCTCCAGGGCTCGTTGGTGCCGTGGATACGGAAGAGAATGTCGCGGCCGTCCTGGTAGAGATAGAGGGCGCGGGCACCGAGCGGGTTGTCCAGGCCGGCCTCGCGGTAGCGCGGCAGGTCTGGCTTGATGCTGACCATGGTCTTGGTCGGCGACCAGGCTGGCCAGACGCCCTTGCGGCCAACCGACGCAACACCCTTCCACGAGAAGCCCTGCTTGCCGACGCCGACGCCGTAGCGGACGGCCTTGTTGTCCGGCTGCACCAGATAGAGCACGCGCTCGTCGATATCGACGACGATACTGCCCGGCTTCTCGGGGCCCTTGTACTCCACGGTCTGGCGCGCGTACTTCGCGTCCATCCTTCTGCGGTCGACCAGGGGAATGTCGTAGGGCTTGTCGGGCGCGACCCCCACATACCAGCCTGCATAGGGGTCGGCTTCGGCGGCGGCCTGCGGCGGGGTCTGGACGCTCTGGCAGGCAGCGAGGGACACGCTCATCAGAGCGCCGAGCAGAAAGCGACGAAACATCATCGGTCTTTTCTTGAAACTTGGGAACGGAGTTGGGGCCTGCCTAACGCGAAGCAGCCCGCAATGCTGTGCCCTCCATGCAACATCCAGGGGAGAATGTACCCTCATCCCTCGATACGCGAGAAATCCGCCACCGTGCGCGTTGCCTCGCGGATGGCATTGAGAAGCCGCAAACGGTTCCCGCGGAGGTCCGGATCCTCGGCATTCACCGTCACCTTGTCGAAGAATGCGTCCACAGCCGGGCGAAGCTCGGCCAGGGCCCGCATCGCGCCCTCGAAATCCTCACGCATCACATGCTCGCGAGCATGGGCGGAGGCGGCATCGAGGACCTCGAGCAGAACCTTCTCCTCGGGCAATCCGCGCTCATGGATGAGGTCGCGGTTCGGCGCCTCGGCATAGGGGCGCCCGTCCTTCTTTTCCTCGATGCGAAGAATGTTCGCCGCGCGGCGGAAGCCGGCGAGAAGATTGGCGCCATCCTCCGTGTCGAGGAAGTTCCCGAGGGCCTCGACGCGCCGGACGATCATGAGCAGGTCGTCCTGCCCCGGAAGCGCGAACACCGCATCGATGAGATCGTGCCGCGCTCCCTGGTCTCGGAGATAGACTTTCAGGCGGTCGGCGAAGAAGGAGAGAAGGTCCTTCGCATCGAAGTCAGCACCGAAGCCCTGCTCTCTCTGATTGCGATAGAGCTGCAGCCCTCCTTCGAACAGACCAAGTGCATTCAAACGAAGCCTATTTTCAACGACCAGGCGAATGATTCCGAGGGCGGCGCGGCGCAGCGCATAAGGATCCTTCGATCCCGTCGGCTTCTCGTCGATCGCCCAGAAGCCCACGAGAGTATCGAGCTTGTCCGCCACGGCGACAGAGACGGAAACCGGATCGGTCGGCACGCGGTCGGAGGGGCCGAGGGGCTTGTAATGCTCCTCGATGGCCGATGCGACGCTGACGGGTTCGCCCTGGATCGCCGCGTAGTAGCGGCCCATGAGACCCTGCAACTCGGGGAATTCTCCCACCATCTCGGTGACGAGGTCGGCCTTGGCGAGGCGCGCCGCGCGCTCGGCCTGGACAGGCTCGGCGCCGACGATGGGCGCGAGTTCCTTCGAAAGGACCGCAATCCGTTCCACGCGCTCGTATTGCGTGCCGAGCTTCTCGTGGAAGACGATGCTCTTCAGCTTTTCGAGCCGGTCTTCCAGCTTCACCCTCTGGTCCGTTTCCCAGAAGAACTTGGCGTCGGAGAGCCGTGCCCGCACCACGCGCTCGTTGCCGCCGACGATGGTCCTTCCGTCGTCCTTCGCCACGAGATTCGAAACGAGCACGAACCTGTTCGCGAGCTTGTCGGTGCGCGGGTCGAACAGCACGAAGCATTTCTGGTTGGCGCGGATCGTGGTGCGGATCACCTCCGGCGGGATGTCGAGGAAGGCTTCGTCGAAGGAACCCATCAGCACCACCGGCCATTCCACGAGGCCAGCGACCTCCTCCAGCAGGCCCTCGTCCTCGACGAGTTCGAGACCCTGCGCGAAGGCGAGGTCGCGGGCGTCGTGCAGGATGATGTCCTTGCGGCGCTCCGCATCGAGCACGACCTTGGCCCGTTCGAGGGACGGCGCGTAATCGTCGTAGCGGCGCACCCTGATCGACCCCGGCGCGAGGAACCGGTGGCCGTAGGTCACGTCTGCCGAGGCAATCCCATCGACCTCGAAACGCACCACCTCCGGCTCCTCCGTCTCGGGGCCGAAGGTGCAGAGGATGGATTTGAGGGGACGAACCCAGCGCAGCGAGCCCGGCTCACGGGAGGCCGCGCCCCAGCGCATGGATTTCGGCCACGGGAAGGTCCTGACGATCTGCGGAATGATCTCCGCCAGCACGTCCTGCGTCGGACGTCCCGGACGCTCGATCAGCGCCACGTAGAACTCGCCCTTCTTCGGGTCCTTCTCGATCCTGGCTTCGGCGAGGGAGGACAGCCCCGCGCTCTTCAGGAAGCCCTGGACCGCCGCCTCCGGCGCACCGACCCGGGGCCCCTTGCGCTCCTCGCGTACATCCTGCCCCTTCACGGGCAGGCCGACGATGTTGAGCGCCAGCCGCCGCGGCGTCGCGAAGGCCTGTGCCCCCTCATAGACGAAGCCCCGCTCCACGAGCGCGTCGGTGACGAGCTTCTTCAGATCCTCAGCGGCACGCCGCTGCATCCGGGCGGGAATTTCTTCGGAGAAGAGTTCGAGGAGAAGGTCGGGCATGGGAATTTGGATCTCAGGACTGGTGGGCTTGGGCAGCAGGCTGGTCGGTCACGACGCCCCCGCCCTCGGTCTTCAGCCACGCCGCGCCGCAGGCCTTGGCGAGTTCGCGGACGCGCAGGATGTAGCTCTGACGTTCCGTAACGGAAATCACGCCCCGCGCATCGAGCAGGTTGAAGACATGGCTCGCCTTGATCGCCTGATCGTAGGCGGGCTGGGCCATGAGGTGACGCTGGTCGTTCGCACCGGGCTTGGGCTCGCCGTCGGCCAGATACTTGCGGCAGGCGGCCTCCGCGTCGCGGAACTGGCGGAACAGCATCTCCGTATCGGCATACTCGAAATTGTGCCGGGAATATTCCTGCTCGGCCTGCTTGAAGATGTCCCCATAGGTCACCTTCTCATCGCCGTCACGGCCATTGAAGTTGAGGTCGTAGATCGACTCGACGCCCTGGAGATACATGGCGAGGCGCTCGAGCCCATAGGTCAATTCGCCCGCCACGGGCGCGACCTCGAAGCCCGCCACCTGCTGGAAGTAGGTGAACTGGGACACCTCCATGCCGTCGCACCAGCATTCCCAGCCGAGCCCCCAGGCGCCCAGCGTCGGGCTCTCCCAATCGTCCTCGACGAAGCGGATGTCATGCACAGCGGTGTCGATGCCGATGGCCTCCAGGGACTTCACATAGAGGTCCTGGATGTCCGGCGGGTTCGGCTTCAGGATCACCTGGAACTGATAATAGTGCTGGAGGCGGTTGGGGTTCTCCCCATAGCGCCCGTCCTTCGGGCGGCGGGAGGGCTGCACGTAAGCCGCGCGCCACGGCTTCGGCCCCAGGGCCCGCAGGGTCGTCGCCGGATGAAAGGTGCCCGCGCCCATCTCCATGTCATAGGGTTGGAGAATGACGCAGCCTTGGCTGGCCCAATATTGCTGGAGCGTCAGGATGAGGCCCTGGAAGGACCGCGCAGGATTCATATGCGCTTCATCGCTCGTCATGTCGGCGTCCGGTCTTGCTGATTGCGAGCCGAACCCTTGGGATGCAGGGCGGCGCAAGTCAAGGGTTGGGCTTTCCCTCTCATCGACCCCCAGGCCAGTCCGGGGCCGCGCCGTGGAGCCCAGCCCGCACGGCCACGCGAAGTGGGAGACCCATCACCGCGGAGGGTCCAGGATAAAGAGCGGCGGCTGTCGCCGCTCTCTATCCCGCATCCTGAGCGTTTATGGGTTCCGGGCCCTCGCACCGCTCGCCCCGGAATGGCAGGGATGGCACTAAAGCCCCAGCCTTGCCCAGGCGGCCCGCTCCTCCAGCACATCCAGCATCGCGGCCGGGTCGACCAGGCTTGTCTCGCCGAGAGCACGGCGGCCGAGCAGACGGCCGAGGAGCGGCGGCCTCGGTGGCTCGACCATCCGCAGTTGAACCTTCTCGCCGAAGCGCAGGCGCATGATCGTGCGGATATCCCCGATGCCATCCGCGAGTCCGAGGCGGACGGCTGGCTCGCCGACCCAGAAGGCGCCCGAGAAAAGGTCGCCGTTGCTCTCGTCGAGCTTCGCGCCGCGGCGGGAACGGACGAGGCCCACGAAGACGTCGTGGATCTCCCGCTGGAGGTCCTTCAGGCGCTCGACATCCCGCGGGTCCTCCGGCTGGAAGGGATCGAGCATCGCCTTCTTCTCGCCGGCCGTGTAGACGCGCCGCTCGATCCCGAAGCGCTCGATCAGCCGGTCGAACCCGAAGCCGGCGGAAACGACTCCGATCGAGCCGAGGATCGAGGACGGGTCGGCGAAGATCTCGTCGGCTGCGCAGGCGATCATGTAGCCGCCCGATGCCGCGGCGTCCTCCACGAAGGCATAGACCGGCAGCTTCTTCTCCTCCGCCAGGGCACGAATGCGCCTGAAGATGAGGTGCGACTGGGCCGGCGATCCGCCGGGTGAATTCACCACGATCGCCACCGCCTTGGCCCCGGGCATGGCAAAGGCGCGCTCCAGCACCGGAGCGACACTGGCGATGGAGAGCCCCGGCCGCAGAGGCATCATGGCGCCGATGGTCCCCGACAGCCTCACCACCGCCACCTGGGGTCGGCGGACCCGGAACCGGGCGGGAATGAGGAACTGAAGCCGTTCGGGCAGGCGCGAGATCAGGGAATCTTGAGTCATGAGGTCCCATGTAGTGCGACGGAATCAAAAGCGCCATCCGATGCCCCGGATGTGGCCAAGATGAACATTCCTTTAGGGAACCTGTCGGCCTGCGTTCAGTTAGGCTCCCTTAAACATTAGGTCCTAGAACAGCCCCGTTCGCAACTCTGTAACGGGCCGATGAAGTGCCCGAGCAAGGAGATTCACATGCGTCGATTTCTTTACGGCCTTTTTGGCGTGGCGGCCCTGGGGTTCGGTGCAGCAGTCACCGCCCAGCCCGCCTCGGCTCTGCCCTATAATCCCGGCTACCATGGGGGTCCCTTCGTCGAGACCGTTCAGTATTACGGACCACCGCGTGGCTATTATCGCCGCTGGCACCGTCCACCGCCGCGGTATGGCTATTATGGCCGGCCCTACCGCCCCGTTGCGCGCTGCTGGGTCCGCCCGGAGCGGGTGTGGAACGGCTATCGCTGGGTGACGCGACCGGTTCGGATCTGCCGCTGAGCCAGTCTTGCAAGCACGCCGGATAGGGCGCCTTCGGGCGCCCTTTTTCATGGGAGCGTGTTCATGGGAGCGTGGCCTCGCCGCGATGGATGGCGTCTGCGAGCGGCGTGAACCGCCCTATTGAATCGTGCAGCACCAGCGGCGGCGCGATCGTCAGCGGGGTCCTGCTGCCCTTCGTGCCCGAGAGAAGGACCCGAATCGCCGGCTGCTCGAAGGTCGGGTGAACGCACCGGATCTGCAGGCCGCCGAGCCTTCCGCCGATCGCTTCCAGGCATCCCGCGACCCGGTCGGCTCTATGGATGAGCACGAACCGTCCCTTCGGCTTGAGAAGGCCGATGCAGGTTCGAACCCACGCTTCCAACCCTCCGGCAGGGAGTGCGTGCGCGGCCGCCCTCCCCCGGTCGGGAGACAGGCGGGCCCGCCCCTCCTCCAGAAAGGGCGGGTTGGTGAGAACGAGATCGGCACTCTCGGGATGGAGGCCGGCGGCGCCGCGCGCCGCCCGGTCGAGGACGTCCACGACCGCCACCTCTCCGGCAACTCCATTGTCCTGGCAATTGCGCCGGCAGAGTTCCGCAAGCTCGGGATCGCGCTCCACGAAGACATAGCTGGCGTTTTTCTCCCGGGCCGCCACCATGAGGCCGACCGCGCCCGTGGAGGCTCCCACATCGACCACCCGATCGCCCGCCTCGACCCTCGCTGCCGCCGCGAGCAGCACCGCATCCGACCCGGCGCGATGGCCCTTTCGCGGCTGTATCAGGGACACATGCCCGTCGAGGAGCGAATCGGTCGTCGTCTCAAGCATGTCGCAGCTCGGTATCGAGACCCGCCTCGCGGATCAGGCGGCGCGCCTGAGCCTCATGATCTGCCGGAACCAGGATTCGCCTTGGAAAAGCACCGGTCATGCCCTCCAGCGCGCTCATATGCGCATCGGCGACGAGCACGGGGATATTGGCGTTTTCCAACAACGATTGTAGGAAGCCGATCAGAACGAGATCGCTGGTTCTCACGATTTCGACCATCGGCGCCGGGCTCCTCCTGCGACAAGCTTCGCATTGCAGCATGAGATCCGCCATGCCACGGTGTCTTGATATTCCTACCGGCCTGTCACGCCGGCAACCCGGGTTCTGAAACGTGGGCGTCGTCGTACCCTTCGAAGACAAGCATCCCGAGAGGAATGCGAGCATCGAGAAGCTCGTCTCTCTTGTGTCCTCGGACATGGAGCGCGTCAATGCGATGATCCTGTCGCGCACCGGCTCTGAGGTCACCATGATCCCGGAGGTGGCGACGCACCTCATCTCCTCCGGCGGCAAGCGCCTGCGCCCCATGCTCACCCTCGCGACCGCAGGTCTCGTCGGATACGAGGGCGACGGCCATGTGAAGCTCGCGGCGAGCGTCGAGTTCATGCACACCGCGACCCTGCTCCACGACGACGTGGTCGACGAGAGCGACATGCGCCGCGGCAAGATCGCGGCGCGCATCAAGTGGGGCAACGAGGCGAGCGTTCTGGTCGGCGACTTCCTGCTCGGCCAGGCCTTCCGCATGATGGTGGAGGTCGGCTCGCTGCGCGCCCTCGACATCCTCTCCGCCGCGGCGACGGTGATCGCCGAGGGCGAGGTCATGCAGCTCGCCGCAGCCAAGAACACCGAGACCACGGAGGACGAGTATCTCGCCGTGATCCGCGGCAAGACCGCGGAGCTCTTCGCGGCCGCCTGCGAGGTCGGGCCGGTGATCGCCAGCCGCTCGAAGGCGGAGCAGGCCGCATGCCGTTCCTACGGCATGAATCTCGGCATCGCCTTCCAGCTCGTGGACGATGTTCTCGATTACGGCGGCAAGGCCGCGACGCTCGGCAAGAATGTCGGCGACGATTTCCGGGAGGGGAAGATCACCCTGCCGGTGGTGCTCTCCTTCCGGCGCGGTTCGGACGAGGAGCGCGCCTTCTGGCGGCGTGCCCTGGAGCGTGGCGAGACCGAGGATTCGGATCTCGAACAGGCCATCGCCATCATGCGCCGTCACCGGGCGCTCGAGGATACCATCGAGCGTGCCCGCCATTACGGCGCCATGGCCCGGGACGCCCTCGCCCTCTTCCCGAACGGGCCCATGAAGCAGGCCCTGCTCGAGACGGTCGATTTCTGCATCGCCCGGGCGCATTGAGCGCCCGGCGGCCTCGTCTTTCAGGCGACCCCGCCGGAGAATTTTGCTCTCTTCTGCCTCGTTCTTTTAAAAGAACATTTTGATTGACATATCGACTTGTCCCCGGCATGTTCGTGCTGCTGACCGACGGCTTCGGGCCATCGCCAGCAGCGGCGATTTGAGACGAGCAGCTTGCCCCGCGTCACCAAAGGCTAAAGCGCCACGAAGCGTCCTTCGCCTCGTGGTTCACAGGATCGATGTGCCATGACGCGCCTTCTTGCCTCACGAATGCCGATGTCTTGTACGGGCTGTCGCCCCGTGCGGCTTCGCGGCGGCTGTCGCCTCCCGGCCTGATCCCCCTTCACTGTCCGAACCACACGCCGGCTTCATCCGAAGCCCGGACGAACTTTGCCTGAAAGGTCCCACCATGTTCGATTTCACCCGTCGCACCCTGCTGTCCGCCACTGTCGCGATCAGCGCCGTTCTGGCCGCCGCGCTGCCGGCTGCCGCCGACCAGACCATCAAGGTCGGCGTCATGTCCGGCGCCGAGGAAGAGGTTGCACAGGTCGTCAAGAAGGTCGCGGCAACCAAGGGGCTGAACGTGCAGCTCGTGCCATTCTCGGATTATGCCCTGGTCAACGAGGCCCTCGCCCGCGGCGACCTCGATGCCAATGCCTTCCAGCACAAGCCCTACCTCGATGCGCAGATCGCGGCGCGTGGCTACAAGATCGTCCCCGTGGGTTTCACCTTCGTGCAGCCGATCGGGCTCTATTCCAAGAAGCTGAAGGCGGTGGCGGATCTGCCCAAAGGTGCCAGGATCGGCATTCCCAACGATCCCAGCAACGGCGGTCGCGCCCTCAACCTTCTCGCCGCCGAGGGCCTGATCAAGCTGAAGGCTGGCACGGGATTGTCGCCGACCCTGCTCAACATCGCCGAGAACCCGAAGGGCATCGTCGTCTCCGAACTCGACGCGGCGCAGCTCCCCCGCGCCCTGCCCGATCTCGACGCAGCCGTGATCAACACCGACCATGCGATCAATGCCGGCCTCGACATCCGCAAGGATACGATCGCCGTGGAGAAGCGGGAGGGCAATCCCTACGCGAATTTCGTCGCCGCCCGCCTGGGCGAGGAGAACCGCGCGGAGATCAAGACCTTCGTCGCGTCCTACCAGTCGCCGGAGGTGGCAACCTTCCTCGACACCCGCTTCAAGGGCGCCATCATTCCGGCGTGGTAACCGCGAGCAGGGCATCGCAGGAGAACATCCCAGGAATGGCCGGGCTTGCCCCGGCCGTTTGCCGTACGCCCCTCTTACCCTGTCCTTCCCGGGCGAGTCGGCGGAGCCCGACCCGAAGGGCCGTCCCGGAATCGCGTCACATCTCTTCCCAAGCGCCGCGCTCTCGGGCATGAACCCCCCATGCCACGGCCTCTCGCGACCCGCGCCCCCGCCAAGATCAATCTGACACTTCACGTCCTTGGACGGCGGGCGGATGGCTATCACGAGCTGGAAAGCCTTGTCGCCTTCGCCGGCACCGGGGACGACCTTCGGCTCGCGCCCGGCGGGACGCTTGGTCTCCGGGTGAGCGGACCGACGGCGGGTCTTGCCGGAAGCGGTTCCGACAATCTCGTGCTGAAGGCGTCCCGCCTCCTTGCGGAACGGGTCGAGGGACTTCGCCTCGGCGTGTTCCACCTGACAAAGAGACTGCCCGTAGCCGCCGGGATCGGCGGCGGGTCCTCCGATGCGGCGGCGGCCCTGCGGCTCCTTGCCCGGCTGAATGGCCTGCCCCTGTCCCATCCGGCCCTGCGGGACGCGGCCCGCCTCACGGGCGCGGACGTGCCCGTCTGTCTGGAACCGCGGGCGCGCATGATGCGGGGAGCCGGGGAAACGCTCGGCCCGGCTCTCCGGCTGCCGAGTCTCTTCGCCATCCTGGTCAACCCGGGCGTTCCCGTCGAGACCCCCCAGGTCTTCAAGGGGTTGCGGTTGGAGCCTGGGCAGCCTTTCGCGGGCGAGCCGCATCCGGATCCTGCGGCGGTCTCGGGAGAGGCGCCCTTCGCGGCCCTGAAAGCGGCCCGCAACGATCTGGAGCCGCCGGCCCGTGCGCTCCAGCCCCTGATCGCGGAAGCGCTCGGGTTGCTTTCGGAGAATCCGGGCTGCCGCCTCGCGCGCATGTCCGGCTCCGGCGCGACGGTCTTCGGTCTTTATGACGCCCCCCGCGCGGCAGAGGAAGCGGCACAATCCATTCGGCGGCAGCGGCCGCAATGGTGGATCCGGGCGACACGTTTGCGGTAACCGCTTCGCCATCATACCAGAGCGGCACCATCATTCCGGGACACGCAAAAAAATGGCCGGGACATGCCCGGCCATGAGGAAGATCGCCGTGAGACCTAGCCGCCGCTCTCCGAAGCCGCCTCCGGCTTCGGTGCGGGCGCCGCTTCCCCATCGACCTTGGCCTCGTCCATGCCGTTGTCGATCTTCTTGAGGATGTTGATGAGGTCGTCGTGCTCCGGATTGGAATCCTTCGCATGGTTCCACTGGAACTTGGCCTCGAGCTTGCGCCCGGTCTTCCAATAGGCATCGCCGAGGTGATCGTTGATCACCGGATCGCCGGCCTTCAGTTCCACGGCCTTCTCGAGTTCGCGCACCGCGTCGTCATAGCGTCCCATGCGGTAATAGGCCCAGCCGAGGGAATCGATGACCATGCCGTCCCGAGGGGCGAGTTCGACCGCCCGGGTCAGCATCTTGAAGGCCTCGTCGATATTCTCGTTCCGGTCGACCCAGGAATAGGCGAGGTAGTTGAGGACCTGCGCCTTACCCTGCGGCAGGGTGTCGGGAACCAGCTCCAGGGCCTTCTTGAGATCGGCCTCAGCCTTGTCCCACTGCTTGGCGCGCTCATAGGACGTGCCGCGGTAGAAGAACAGGATCCAGTGCCCGCGCGTCGGGGTGCCGACGAGCTTGATGGCCTTGTCGTAGCTCTCGGCGGCTTCCGCGAACTGCTTGCGCGAACGCTGCACGTTGCCGAGCGCCATGACCACCTCGACCTCGTCGGGGTGCTTTTCCATCAGGGCCTTGAGATGGCTCTCCGCCTCGGCGCTGCGGCCGAGAAGCTCATAGTTCTGGCCGATGGCGATGTCGGCGCTGGTACGGACGGGTGCATCCTTCGGCACGCGGCTGAAGACGGCGTTCGCCTGATCGTACTGCTTCAGACGCTCATAGACGTCGCCGAGCGTGACAAGGGCGAGGGCATGGCTCGGGTCGAGATCGAGGCCAAGGCGCAGATAGATGATGGCGGTCAGCTCGTCGCCCTGGCTGTTGCCGACGACGCCGAGGCCATACAGCAACTCGGCGGCCCCTTCCTGGGCGGTCGTCACGGTGGGCCCGAGGGGCTTGCCGTCCTTCAGCGCGGCCATCGCCGCGCGCACGGCCGGATGGCGGGGCACTGTCTCGTCGAAGGTCTTGTAGATCGACAGCGCCTCGTCGCGTCGGCCACGCTTGGCCAGGAAACGGGCGTAGGCATCGACGACCTGAAGAGTGTTGCGTTCGCCCTCATAGGCGGCCTTGAAGCGTTTTTCGGCCTCGGCCGCATTGCCGGTCACGTCAGCGATCAGGGCGGCATGGTACTCGCGGAACTGGTTGAAGGCGCGCTCGCTCTTGAGCTTGTCCACCGTCGCCAGCGCCTGCTTGCCATCCTTGGCGCCCGCAAAGGCCCAGGCCGTCAGGAGCGTCGCGGTCAGATCGGCCGGGCGGCCCTTGACCGCCAGCTTGGCGCGCGCGTCGCCGTATTTCTTGGCCTTGAGCGACTGAACCGCCAGGGCGAACCGCGCGAGGTTGTTGGAGCCGTCACGGGTGGAGAGGCGTTCCGCCGCGCGGTAGGCCTCCGGCATGGAACCGTTGGCCAGGAAGGCGACGAAGGCGCGCTCCATGAGCTCCTGATTGCGCGGATCCTCCTGGATCGCCTCCCGGAAGAAGGTCGTCGCCGCCGCCGTGTCATGAGCCGTGCCGGCCACATAGGCGGCGAGGTAGTTCCCCTCCAGGCTCTGCGCCGGCTGCAAGGTCTCATTCGGATCCGTACTGGCCGCGAGAACGGGGGCCGCCAGAAGGCTGGCGGCTGCGAACACAAGCGCGGGCAGGCCCCTGCGGGCCATGGACATGTTAAAGGTTGGCACTCAGTGCTGCTCCAATCATCGCGCATCCGGGGGAAGGTTCCCGGAGAGATGTGCGCCAAATCAGGCCGGAGAATGGCGTCTCCCTCATCCGGCGGCAAGGGGAACATTGCCGCTGGTCGAGGTCTCGTGAAGAAAGATCCGTTGCGACGGACACGCTTCTGTCATTGCGGACTTGCCTGCCGGCACTCCGGAATGATGGGGGGAAGACCTGGGAACAGGAAGGTCCGGGAACAACGGGAGTTTACATATTCACGTAGTTCGGCCCGCCGCCGCCCTCGGGGGTGACCCAGTTGATGTTCTGGTTGGGGTCCTTGATGTCGCACGTCTTGCAGTGGACGCAGTTCTGGGCGTTGATCTGGTAGCGCACACCGCCCTCGCCCTCGACCCACTCGTAGACACCCGCCGGGCAGTAACGCTGCGAGGGGCCGCCATAGACGTCGTGCTCGGACGCCTTCTGCAGGCCCATGTCCTTGACCTTGAGATGGACCGGCTGGTCCTCCTCGTGGTTGGTGTTCGACAGAAACACGGAGGACAGCCGGTCGAAGGTCAGGACCCCGTCCGGGCGGTCATACTTGATCGGCTTCACCTGGGAGACCGGCAGGAGGCTCTCGTGGTCGGGCTTGCCGTGCTTCAAGGTGCCGAAGAGCGAGGCGCCGAACAGCTGCGCCATCCACATGTCGAGGCCGCCGAGCGCCACGCCCACGGCCGTGCCATAGCGCGACCAGAGCGGCTTGACGTTGCGAACGCGCTTGAGATCGGAACCGATGGGCGAGGCGCGCCAGCTTTCCTCATACGAAGCCACCTCATCGTGAGCGCGGCCCGCCTGCAGGGCGTCGAAGACATGGTCGGCGCAGAGCATGCCGGACAGGATGGCGTTATGGCTCCCCTTGATGCGCGGCACGTTGACGAAGCCGGCGGAATCGCCCACCAGGCAGCCGCCCGGGAAGGTCAGGCGCGGCACCGATTGCCAGCCGCCCTCCATGATGGCGCGCGCGCCATAGCCGATGCGCTTTCCGCCCTCGAACACGTCGCGCACCATCGGATGCGTCTTGAAGCGCTGGAACTCGTCGAAGGGCGACAGGGTCGGGTTCTTATAGTTGAGATGAACCACGAAGCCGACCGAGACCAGATTGTCGTCGAAATGGTACAGCCAGGAGCCGCCGCCGGCGTTGTTCGGCAGCGGCCAGCCCATGGAATGGCGCACCAGGCCCGGCTGGAACTTCTCCGGCCTGACCTGCCAGAGCTCCTTGATGCCGATGCCGTATTTCTGGTGGTCGCGACCCATGTTGAGGCTGTAACGATCGACCATCTGCTTGGTCAGCGAGCCGCGGGCGCCCTCGCCGAAGATCGTGTATCTGGCGCGCAGCTCCATGCCGCGGGTGAAATTGGCGTTCGGCTCGCCGTTGCGTCCGACACCCATATCGCCGGTGGCGACCCCGACGACCTTGCCGTCCTCGATCAGGACCTCCGCCGCCGGGAACCCCGGATAGATCTCGACGCCGAGCTCCTCCGCCTTACGGCCGAGATAGCGGGCGACATTGCCGAGCGAGCCGACGAAATTGCCGTGATTGTTCATCAGCTTGGGCATGAACACGTTGGGCAGCCGCACGCCGCCCGCATGGCCCAGATACAGGAACTCGTCGGCGGTCACCTCGGTCTTGAGGGGACGATCCGGATCGGAGCGCCACTCGGGCAACAGGGCATCGAGGCCGATGGGATCGATCACGGCGCCGGAGAGGATATGGGCGCCGACCTCGGAGCCTTTCTCGACCACGACCACGGAAACATCGCTCCCGCGCGCGGTGGCGTCCTGCTTGAGGCGGATGGCCGTTGCCAGGCCCGCAGGACCGGCGCCGACGATGACGACGTCGAACTCCATCGATTCACGGGCAGGCAGATCGGCCATTTTGCATTCTCCTGATACGCGCTTCGGACCCGGATGGTTCATACATGAACCATCCGGGCGACTTTCTCAAATACGACCTAAAGCCAGACGCATTCCTAGCTTCATTGCCATGATGCTGAAAGTTCTGTTTCAGCATGAAGTTATGCTTAAATCTCCACTTGCTCCCAAAATTGGGAACATGTATGAATTCTCCATGCTTGTGATCGGCACTTCGAGACTCGAAGCCTATTGGACCTCCCACCCTGAGGCGAAGGCCCCACTGGAAGCTCTCAACGCTCTTCTGTCGGCTGCCCAGTGGCGCAACGTCAGTGAAATGCTGCGGCAGTGGCCGGCGATTGCCCGCCAGGAGAAGGACAGTATCAGGCTCACCCTTTCGGAAGAGGGATGCGAGGTTCTCGTCCGGATCAACTTCACCCGTGAGATCGCGCAGATTCAAGCCGTACATCCCTTCACGCCCCATGGAGCAATCAGCGATGGCTGTCAGTGTGCAACCTATCCGCTCTCCAGCGGATTACGAGCAAGCCCTGCGTGAAATCGAAACGCTCATGAACGCCGAACCGGGATCCCCCGAGGAAGACCGGCTCGAGGTCCTGGCTGCTCTTGTGGCCGCCTATGAGGCAAGGCAGGGCGGCAACAGAGTCGCCGACCCGATCAATATCCTCCAGCTCACGCTCCGCGCTCAGGGCAAGGGTCAGAAGCACGTGGCTGCCGCACTCGGCTCACGCTCCCGCGCCTCCGAGATTCTGAGTCGTAAGCGATACTTGTCGGCGGACATGATCGAGAAACTGTCCCAGGCCTTTGCCATCCCCGCGCATCTTCTGGCGACGCCCTACGAGCTTGCAACCGCTCGGCTGCGCCGGATCCTCGTCGGCGGCGCGGCGGCAACCGCCCTCCTGATCGGATCTGCGATCGCCGGCACAGCCATGCTCCTCTCGCATTATGGGCAGGATCTGCCGGATGTGGCATCGCTCGCCACCTATCAGCCGCCCAATGTGATGAGGACCGATTTTGCTGGACGCGTTGTGGAGCGGCGAATCTTCATTCCGCTCTCTCAGATTCCGCCCCATGTGGTGAAGGCCTTCCTCGCGGCGGAGGATCAGGATTTTTACGACCATGGCGGGGTCAGCACCCGTGCCATCCTGCGGGCGGCACTCCACAATCTCGCCACGCTCGGCGTCGATCCCGCGGGCGGCAGCACGATCAGTCAGCAGGTCGCGAAGAACGTGCTCCTGCCGGGCAAGCCCCGTTCCCTCGAGCGCAAGGTCAAGGAAGTCATCCTCGCCCGGCGGATCGAGGCCAATCTGTCGAAGGACCGGATCCTCGAGATCTACCTGAACCAGATCTATTTCGGCGGAAGCGCCTACGGCATCGCTGCTGCGGCGAGCGCCTATTTCGGCAAGCCCGTGGCGGATCTGACTCTCGCGGAGGCCGCCTACTTGGCGGCGCTGCCGAAAGCGCCGAACGATTATCGTCTCGACATGGCCGAGAATCGCGGCCGGGCCAAGGTGCGGCGCGACTGGGTCCTTGCCCGCATGGCCGACGACGGGCTGATTACGACCTCGGCCGCCTATCTCGCGGCGGACGAACCCTTGGTCATCGAAAACTGACGAGCAGGAAACGGGTTGATCGCGACGCGAACGCGTCCATGATGGGCTGCACAGGCGGATGTGGCCGCCCATGTCCCCGGCGGGGTCGCCCCGGAGCAGCCCGACAGGAGCGGCGATCATGACAGACCAGGCCTTCACGCTTTTCGAGACATCGATCGGCACCTGCGGACTGGCCTGGAACGGCCGTGGTATTGTCGGCTTCCAGCTTCCGGAAGCCCATGGCGGCGCAACCCGCAATCGCATCGCCCGCCGCTTTCCCGGCGCCGTCGAGACCCCGCCCCCGCCTGCGATCCGCGACCTCATCCTGGACATCGTCGCCCTCCTGAAAGGCGAAGCCCGCGACCTCTCTGCCGCCGTTCTCGACATGGACGGCGTGCCCGACATGCACAGGCGGGTTTACGAGGTCGCACGGAGCATTCCGCCCGGTCGGACACTGACCTACGGGGAGATTGCCGCCCGGCTCGGAATCGACGATGCCCGGACCATCGGCCAGGCCCTGGGGCGCAATCCGTTCGCAATCATCGTGCCGTGCCATCGGGTCGTCGCAGCCGGCGGCAAGCTCGGCGGTTTTTCTGCGACCGGTGGCAGCGCCACCAAGCGTAGGCTCCTCGAGATCGAGGGTGCGAGGCGTGACGACGGCCCGACGCTGTTCGATCTCATGGCCTGAGGTCCGGCCCCACGCCCCTTGGGGCGGTTTGTGTTGTCCGCGCCATGGAGGATGCTTACATAGGCTCCATGGATATGTCCCCCGACCGCGACGCCCTTCAGGCGCTCCTCGACTTTCATGTCGAGGCGGGGGTGGATCTTGCCCTAGACGAAACCCCGCACAACCGCTTCGCGGAGGCCTCCCCGACGGCGCTGCCCGAACAACGCCCGGCAGCGGAGCCGCGGGCCGCGCAGCCGCGGCAGAACCCGGTTCCCGCTACCCCAGCCCGCCCCCTGCCGCAGGCAGCCGCCGGAACGCCCGAGGACGCGGCACATCTGGCCCGCGAACTGGCCCGCCATGCGACGACGCTCGGGGAACTGGAGGGTTTGCTTGCCACGTTCGAGGGCTGCGCGCTCAAGTTCAGCGCCAAGAACCTCGCCTTCGCCGACGGCAACCCCGAAGGACGGGTCATGCTGGTGGGAGAAGCACCCGGCGCTGACGAGGATCGGATCGGAAAGCCGTTCATGGGCCGCTCCGGCCAACTCCTCGACCGGATGCTCGCGGCGATCGGCCTGAACCGTACCCAGGTCTATGTTGCGAACATCGTACCCTGGCGGCCACCCGGCAACCGCACGCCGACGCCGCAGGAAGTGGCGATCTGCAAGCCGTTCATCGCCCGACAGATCGAGCTCGCGAACCCCGATTTCCTGCTCTGCCTGGGCGGTCCCGCGGCGCAGAACCTGCTCGACATCAAGGACGGGATCCTACGCACGCGCGGGCGCTGGTTCACGTACCGGACCGAAGACGGACGCGAGATCAAGACGCTCCCGACTCTGCATCCGGCCTATCTCCTGCGCCAGCCCCTGCAGAAGCGGCTTGGCTGGCGGGATTTCCAGGCCCTGCGCCGGGCGCTCGACGGAAAGGAATAGGGCTCCTTGTTCCGCTCTTGCGGAACCTGTCCCTACACTCCAGCTTTAACGCTCGAACGGGGCGATGCGCGCCTCTGGAAGGTGGACCATGCGCTGGGATGATTTTCGAACCTCATCGAATGTGGAAGACCGGCGCGGCATTCCTGGCGGCGCGGGTGGCCTCGGTATTGGCACCATCGTCGTGCTCGGCCTGATCGGCTGGGCGCTCGGCATCGACCCGCGCCTGCTCATCGGCGGCGCGGAGATGATCGCGAACCAGGGCAGTGGCTACGAGCAGCAGCAGGGCAAGACGGGCACGCCCCAGGACGAAATGGGCCGCTTCGCCGCCGCCATTCTCGGCAATACCGAGGACGTGTGGACGGCGGTGCTGCCGCAGCAGGCGAACCGGCAATACAAGGTGCCGAAACTCGTGCTGTTCTCGGGCGCGACGCGTTCGGGCTGCGGCGCAGCGCAATCCGCCATGGGGCCATTCTATTGCCCGCTTGATCAGACCGTCTATCTCGACCTGTCCTTCTTCCAGGAGATGCAGCGCCGCTTCCGTGCCGGCGGTGACTTCGCCTATGCCTATGTGATCGCCCACGAGGTCGGCCACCACGTGGAGAACCAGCTCGACATCCTGCCGCGCGTCCAGGCCCGTCAACAGGAGGTTGGAGCGACCGAGCGCAATCAGTTGTCCGTGCGCGTTGAACTGATGGCGGACTGCCTCGCCGGCGTCTGGGCAAAGCACTCCAACGAGAAGTGGCAGTCCCTCGAGCAGGGCGACATCGAGGAGGCCATTGCCGCGGCCGAAGCCATCGGCGACGACCGCCTGCAGCGGCAGAGCCAGGGCCAGGTGGTCCCGGATTCCTTCACTCACGGCTCCTCGGAGCAGCGCGTGCGGTGGCTGACGACCGGCCTGAAATCCGGCCAGATCCAGGCCTGCGACACGTTCCGGGCGAGCCGGCTGTAGATGTGCAAGGGCTTCACTGTCGTCCCGGACCGGCTCGGGGACCCGGCCCCGGAACCCATGAATGAGAGCGTTGCTGAATGCAGAACGATCGCTGCTTTCGGCACTCTCCCTGGCAACGGCGGCGCACATGGGTGCCGGGCTCTCGCATAACTCGTTCCGGATCGATGAGGAGTGCGCTTTCGCTGGATCACGTGCCGCAAGAGCATTAAATCAGACTCAACGCGAGAAGATTTCATGCCCGGCATCGACGATACGCTCCCCTTCGTGCCCCTCACCATTGCAGTCCTTACCGTGTCCGACACGCGCTCGCTTGCCGATGACAGGTCGGGCGACACCCTCGTCGACCGGCTGGAGCGCTCCGGTCATCGACTCGGCGAACGTGCCGTCGTGGCGGACGACATCGGCGCCATTCGAGACAAAGTGAAGGGCTGGATCGCCGATCCCGCCATCGACGTGATCATTACCACCGGCGGGACCGGGTTCACGGGCCGGGACGTGACGCCCGAGGCGATCGAGCCGCTGTTCGACAAGCGGATGGACGGCTTCTCGGCCACCTTCCACCGCATCTCCTTCGACAAGATCGGCACCTCGACGATCCAGTCGCGAGCAACGGCGGGCCTGGCCGGCACCACCTTCGTGTTCGTGCTGCCTGGCTCGCCCGGCGCCTGCAAGGATGCGTGGGACGGGATCCTCGCCACCCAGCTCGACTATCGCTACCGGCCGTGCAATTTCGTCGAAATCATGCCGCGCCTCGATGAGCACCTGAAGCGGGCCAAGCTCCAGCCCTGAAGCGCCCTCACCCGAAGACCGGATCGCGCGCGACGGTTGCCGGGAGGTTGATCGGCGCGCCAATGCGCCCGCCCTCCAGCAGAACCCGGCGACGGACGAGATCGCCCGCCCTGACCTCTCGCGGATGCAACAGAGCGCGCAGGCCATCGCGCGCGCCGCGAATCGCCCCCCCGCGGCGGCGGCGCAGGCGTCCGAGGCCCTGCTGGGAAGCGCCAAGGCCGACGAACCGCTCAAGCACCCGGATCCAACCCTCCTGCGGCACGTCTCCATCGTCGAGGCACATGAGCCATTCGTGTCTGGCCTTCCGCGCCCCTTCCCTCCACGGATCGCTTCCGGTCACGACGAGCGTGGCGCCGGACGCGTCCGCCACCCGGTCGATGGCTTCGTCGTGGGTTCTGGCCACGATGACGGCATCGGCCACGAGGCCTGCGGCGACGGCGGGAACCAGGGCGCTCAGGGTGACGGCGAGGGCCTCGGGCCCATGCGTCGAGCGGATGAGGACAGTGATCATCGGGACAGCATAACGTTTTCCAACAGCGCCGTCGCCACGAAGACGTCTCCGAAGACGACTTGATTTTGTTCCTTTTTTGTTCTCTATTTGAGCGACATTCTCATTGCCGGATTCGCTCGAGGCCGCCATGACCATCCGTTTCAGGGAAGCACCCCGCGACCCCGTCCTGTCCAGGCCTGTCACGCGTTCGCCCATCGAGGCTGCGGAAGCGGCGCGACGTCGGATGGACGACCCGGCCTACCGGGTCGAGGCGGAGCGGCGCCGCGGCCGGGGGGCGGCCGCCAATCCGACAGGTCGATATGAGCCTGCCAAGCGCGAAAGCTTCGATGACGGCTGGGATCTGGAGGAGGAGCTGCCCTCGCTTCCCACCGAGGTGATCGTCGAGAAGCCGCGGACCATCATCACCCGCAACGATTCGCCCGATATCGGCTACGACCGTTCGATCAATCCCTATCGCGGATGCGAGCACGGTTGTTCCTATTGCTTCGCCCGGCCGACCCATGCCTATCAGGGCCTGTCCTCGGGTCTCGATTTCGAGACCAAGATCTTCGCCAAGCCGAACGCGCCCGATCTTCTCGAAAAGGAACTGCGCGCTCCCTCCTACGAGCCCAAGGTGATCGCGCTCGGCTCCAACACGGATCCCTACCAGCCCGTGGAGCGGCGGTTCCGCATCACCCGTGGCATCCTGGAGGTGCTGAACCGGGCGAATCACCCGGTCGGGATCGTCACCAAGTCCGCCCTCGTCACCCGCGATATCGACATCCTGGGCAGCATGGCCGACCGGCAGCTCGCCAAGGTGGCGATTTCCATCACCACCCTCGATCCGAAGCTCGCCCGCCGCATGGAGCCTCGAGCCGCCTCACCGGCCAAGCGACTGGAGACGGTCCGCAAGCTCGCCGAGGCCGGCATTCCCGTGACGGTTCTGGTCGCACCGATCATTCCGGCGATCAACGACCACGAGATCGAGGATATTCTCAAGGCGGCCAGGAACGCGGGCGCGCAGGAGGCGGGCTATGTCCTCCTCCGCCTCCCCCATGATCTCAAGGACCTGATGCGCGATTGGCTCTTGGAACACTACCCGGACAAGCTCAACCACGTCTTCTCGCTGCTCCAGGAAGCACGGGGCGGCAAGGATTACGATGCGCAATGGGGCCAGCGGCAGACGGGAATCGGCCCCTACGCGTGGATGGTCGGCCGCCGCTTCGAAACCGCCGCCGAGAGGCTGGGACTCAACCGGCGCTCGTGGAAGCTGCGCACGGACCTGTTTTCGCCGCCGGCGAAAGAGACCGGGCAGCTGTCGCTGTTTTAGCGTCCCCTGTCATCCCGGGGCGCCGCAGTCGAGCGCGGAACCCATAGCTACCAGCGTTGAAGAATGGAAAGCGACGATTGCCGCCGCCTTCCTCATAACGTTCGGCGGTTATGGGTTCCGGGCGTGGTCCTTCGGACCATCCCGGAGTGATACCGAGCCACGCGGAAGACCGGTGCGTGCTTTTCGCATCTGGAGACAAACGGCGTTTGCCGCTTTGATAGCGCCCATGACGGAAGCGATTCGCTTGCCCCAGAAACAGGATATCGGCCTCAAGCGCGAGCGCGCTTTGCGTCGCGCGGGCTTCCGCTGTGTCGCGGGCCTCGACGAGGTCGGGCGTGGTCCGCTGGCCGGACCCGTGGTCGCGGCGGCCGTGGTCCTCGATCTGAAGGACGTGCCTGAGGGCCTCGCCGATTCGAAGGTGCTCACGGCGCAGAAGCGAGAAGCCCTGTTCCCGGAAATCCTGGCGAAGGCTCAGGTGGGCATCGCGTCGGTCTCCCATGCCGAGATAGATCTCATCAATATCCGCCAGGCCTCGCTGCTCGCCATGTGCCGGGCGCTCGCGGCCCTCCCCTGCACGCCCGACATGGCGCTCGTCGACGGCAACGATCCGCCGAAGCTGCCCTGCGCCGTCGAAACCATCGTCCAGGGTGATTCGCAGATCGCCTCCATCGCCGCCGCCTCCATCGTCGCCAAAGTGGTGCGCGACCGGCTGATGATGGCGCTCGGCACGCATTACCCGGCTTATGGATTCGCGACCAATGCCGGCTACAGCACGAGGGCGCATCTTTCCGTGCTGGCGAGCGAGGGTCCCTGCCCCTTCCACCGCCTGAGTTTCGCACCTCTGCGCCAAGGGTTACTCGATCTGTAACCGACGTTAATCGTCGTTAACCCGAAAAAGACAATAATATCAATGGATAGGCAGAATTTGCCGACCTAAAATAGGACGTCTTTTTTCGCGCTTGGAAACTTCGTCTTTACCCTAACGGCCCATGATCCGGACTGTCAGTTGCGTAAACGGTGATCACCCATGGGTACCTCGCGTACCGGGGCCGCCGGCGCCGCCACCCGGATCAGTGTCTCGCGTACCGGGCGGGCTGCGCCGGCGCCTCGGATGGGGCGCAAAGCCTCCCTCTCCGTCCTGCCGTCTCTTCCCCTCAATGAGATTCTTCTCGGCGATTGCATCGCCAATCTCGAGAAGCTTCCGCCAGAGAGCGTGGACGTCGTCTTCGCGGATCCCCCGTACAATCTCCAGCTCGAACAAGCGCTCACGCGCCCGGACCAGAGCCTCGTCGACGCGGTCGATGACGACTGGGACAAGTTCTCGAGCTTTTCCGAGTACGATGCCTTCACCCGCGCCTGGCTTGCCGGCGTGCGCCGCGTCCTAAAGAAGAACGGGACGTTGTGGGTCATCGGCTCCTACCACAACATCTTCAGGGTCGGCGTCGCCCTGCAGGACTTGAACTTCTGGCTTCTCAACGACATCGTCTGGCGCAAGGCCAATCCGATGCCGAACTTCAAGGGGCGCCGCTTCACCAACGCGCACGAGACCATGATCTGGGCCTCGAAGAGCGCCGAGGCGAAGAACTATACCTTCCATTACGATGCGCTGAAGGCCGGCAACGAAGACGTGCAGATGCGCTCGGACTGGTTCATCCCGCTCTGCACGGGCGACGAACGGCTGAAGGGCGAGGACGGTCGGAAAGTGCATCCGACCCAGAAGCCGGAAGCGCTGCTCGCCCGCGTGCTGCTCTCGTCCTCCAATCCCGGCGACGTGGTGCTCGATCCGTTCTTCGGCACAGGCACGACCGGCGCGGTGGCCAGGAAGCTCGGACGCCATTTCATCGGCCTCGAGCGGGACCCGGTCTATGCCAAGGCGGCCCGGGCGCGAATCGATGCGGTGGAGCCGCTTTCCGATGTCGCCATCGCGGCACCGCCGGAAAAGCGCGCCGAGGTGCGGGTTCCGTTCCTGTCCCTGATCGAAGGCGGCCACGTGAAGGCCGGCGAAGTTCTCGTCGACGAGCGCCGCCGCTTCCAGGCGACGGTTCGCGCTGACGGTACGCTGGCGCTCGGCGCCATCGTCGGATCGATCCATAAGGTCGGAGCACTGGTGCAGGGCCTTCCGGCCTGCAACGGCTGGACCTTCTGGAACGTGCAGCGCAACGGCAAGCTCGTCTCCATCGACGACTTTCGCGCGAAGGTGCGGGCGGAACTGGCGGCCTAGAGCATCAGGTCGATCCCTGAGGTCGCATCGTTCGGTGCGGAAAACGCAGGCCGACATTTCCGCACGTTGCGCCAGGGCTTCCCGTCCATCCGTTCGAAAGAATAGGATCCCTCGGCCCATGCCGGGGGATTTCCAGTTTGAAGAGGCCGAGACATGAAGATTGCAGTCCTGTCCGACGTTCACGGCAATGTCCTTGCCTTGGAAGCGGTTCTCGCTGATCTCGACAAACGCGGACCCGATCGCATCGTCAATCTCGGCGACTGCGTCTCGGGGCCCCTCTGGCCACGGGAGACCATGGAGCGGTTGGAGAGGCTCGATGCCATCACCATTCGCGGCAATCACGAGCGTCAGGTGTCATGCCTCGCGGTCGAGGCGATGGGACCGTCGGATGTCTATGCCTACGAAAATCTCGCGGCGCGCCAGATCGCCTGGTTGCGGGACCTGCCTGAAACGGCTTGGGTGACGCCAGGATTGCTCGCCTGCCACGGCACGCCGCAGGACGACAATACCTTCCTCATCGATGCCATCGAATCGGGCCGCCTGGTCCGTGGCCGCATGCGGGACATCGAAGAAAATCTCGGTGACACGTCGGCTGGCATCGTGCTCTGCGGCCACAGCCACCGTCCCGATCTCGTGCGCCTGTCCAACGGCGTCGTGGTCATCAATCCCGGCAGCGTCGGCTGCCCTGCCGTCGACGTTTCGGACGACCCGCCCGTCGTATCCGAATCGGGCACGCCGCATGCGCGCTACGCGATGATCGCTCTGCGCGATGGCGGGCAGGTCGATGTGGAGTTCCTCGCGGTGTCCTACGAGCACGAGAAGGCCGCGGCCCGCGCGGACGCCAATGGCCGCCCCGACTGGGCCATCGGCCTGAGAACGGGCTCGACGCGGCGTTCGACCGCCTGAGGGCCGCCATCGGCACTGGAACGGATCTGCTCCGGAGGGAGGTCTCAGCCTCTCACTCGCACCGGATGAGGACGCTCATCAGCCGTGCCCGCTCCGCGAGATCCGCTGACGGCAGTGCCTGGGTCATCGATCCCTGCTCGATTGCAATGCGATTGCTCTCGAGGAAGGTTGCAGCAAGGGTGCCCTTGATCGCAAAATTCACGTTCTGCGGAATGTCGCCATTTGTGGCAAGCATCACATTCAAGGCGTTCAGCTTCGCGGAGACGATTCCTACCACATTGCCGTTCTGGTCGAACAGCGGACCGCCCGAATTTCCTGGCTGCACCGGGGCAGATATCTGGAGGAACCTGCTGTCGTCGCGCAGCCCTGCAAGGGCCGTGACATTGCCGAGCGTGAAATTCCCCGAACTGGAGAGCAGGGTATTGAGCGGGTAGCCGAACGCTGCAATTCCCTCGCCCAGGCGAATTCCAATACGGAAGGCCGCAATGGCCGAGGGCTTGAGATCAACCTTCAGGAGCGCAAGATCGTTGGTCTTGTCCTGGGCGAGGATTCTGCCTGAGGCGACATCGCCGCTTTCTCCCCTCACGTCGATGGCAGCACATGCGTCCACCACGTGTGCGTTGGTCAGGACATGGCCCTCGGGGGAAACGAAGAATCCGGTGCCGGAAGACGGCCCCTGCCTTTCCGCCCGCTCTTTCGGCGGCTGGGCGGGGGCAGGCGCGGGGTTCGGAGGAGCGACCGGTTCGGACGGCCTCGCGACGGCAACGGATTCACGCGGCGCGGTCATCGTCGGAGGTTCGGTGAAGGCCGCTCCCGTCATCGCCGCCCAGAACGATCCGGAAATGAGTGTGGCCACCCTTTCCATGTGAAGCTGGGTCTCGCTGCTCCTCCAGAGCAAGAGGAACCCGAGAATACCATCACCGTCGCGGTGATAGCGCATGTAGCCGTCCAGTCCGTTCGCCGTGGAGTACGAAATCACGAAGAAGTCGGGCTTGAGGATCCGGAAGTGAATCTGCCCGCCTTCCGCCACGACGTCGTAGGCCGTCCTCCGGTAGTTCGCAGCCAGATCCGCGTTGCGAAAGAAAGAGTAGCTCAGCGATGCGCGCTGCAGGGAATCTTTCCAAATTGTCCCGGCGGCACTGCGCTCCGGGGAGAGCCCCAGGCCGAATGGTACCCAGATCGGGCGGCCGCGCGTGGGATGAGAAACCGAACGGAAGTTCCATGTTTGCAGGAGAGGCAGCGCAAGGTTCAGCAAGTGCTTGAATTGATCGTCATCGACGGCGCCGTTCGCGGAACGGCCATTCTCCCTCTGGAATTGTTGGATCGCGTCGAACAGCCGATTGCTGAAATTGACGTTCGGAACCGCCGGCCAGTAACCGTTCGCCGTCAGGAGCACCTGGAGCTTGATGCGCTCATCGACGCTGAAGCGATCGAATGCCCCTTGAGCTTCCGCAAATCCCTGGGGACGCTGCTGCGCGGAAACGGTCCCGATGATGCTCATCAGGAACACACATACGGCCAGCCAACGCTTCATACCCATCCCAACCCATGACGTCAGGTCGAAAATGACACAGGACGCGCAAGGGAATCCATAGCCGAGTTGAAGTCGCGGTGGCCGGGCGCCGGCCTTCAGCCCTCGTGACACGATCGATCACGGGACCGGAAGCGCTCCGAGTACCCTGGAATTGAAGATTACCCAAAGACTTGTGACGGGCTGCGTCGGACACCCGGGCCGCGCGATGGTCGGAGGCTCCTGCAGCCTCAGCCGAATGCGACCCTGCTATGCCAAAACCGTATAAGACCTTTAGTATCGTTTCATGGATTCTTCTTCTCTCGACACATCCCGGAACGCCCAGGCGGAGCCGTCCTGGGATGACCTCAAGATCTTTCTGGCCGTGGTGGCTCATGGATCGATGAACAGCGCCGGACGGGCTCTCGGCCAGAGCCAGCCGACGATTGCGCGCCGGATCAGGACGCTCGAGGAAACCCTCGGCGTCGATCTTTTCCAGCGCGGCCCCAACAGCCTGATCCTGACGGAGGCCGGACGAGCGGTGCTGGAAGCCGCGTCGCCCATGGCGGAAGCCGCCGGCTCGGTGCCTACGCTCGCTGCTGCCTTTCGCCCCGACCCGTCCGCGCCGGTGCGGCTGACGGCAACCATGTCGGTGACCCTGTTCCTGTCCCACCACGCCGCGAGCCTGGCGCGGGCGACCGCGCCGGTGGAGATCGCCTATCTCCCCATGCGACGGAAGGCCGACCTCGCCGCCGGGGAAGCGGATATCGCCCTGCGCATGCGCACCCTGCCGACGGGGGACGACCTGATGGTGCGCAAGGTCGGGCGGATCGCCTTCGCGGTCTATGCCAGTTCGGAGGATGTCTCTGCGGTGATCGTGCCGCCCGAGGATCCGCACCTGTCGACGCAGGCAGCCCTGATCGCGCGCTATGCCGACGGGCGCCCGATCGCGGCTCGGATCGGCGACGTGCCGATCCGGTATCAGGCCGCGAAGGCGGGCCTCGGGGCGGCCGTCCTGCCCTGCTGGATGGGCGACGCGGATCCCGGTCTCGTGCGGGTCATGGAGCCGCCAGACGAGATGATCGAGGATATCTTCCTCGTGACCCACCGGCGCGGCCGCGACAGGGCGAGCGTCGCCCAGGTCTCGACGGCTCTCGTGGACCTTTTCAAGCGTGAACGGAGGGCCCTGGCCGGCATCCGTCAGGCGGATTGAGCCCGTTTTCCTTTCGGCTGCGGCTTCTTCGGAGCAGCGGCGTCGCCCAGCGCGTCGCCCAGCGCATGGGCGAACACCTTCTTCATCACCCCCGGCAGGGCTTCCGCGTGCAGGTCCCGGCGCGGCGTCCAGCGCATGTCGTCCGGGGACGGCGTGCCCTTGGGCACCTTCGCGAAGAGCACGGTCAGTTCGAGGGGGAAATGCGTGAAGACGTGGCGCACCACGCCGGGGAGGCGCTGCCAGCGCGCGTCGAGGGGCGCGTCGAGCACGGCGCGGGAGGATTCGTAATCAGGGACCCAGGCGCTCGTGGGTGCCTCCGCCATGCCGCCAAGAAGGCCCTGCGGCGGCCGGGTCCTCAAAAGAATGCTGTCGTCGGCACGCAGGACTACGAAGGCTGCGCCGCGCCTGAGCTGCCCGCTCTCCTTCTTCACCTTCCTCGGAAAGGCTTCCTGCAGCCCCTCGGCCCGCGCCCGGCAGGGTGTCATCCACGGGCAGAGGGCGCAGGCGGGACGCTTCGGAGTGCAGATCGTGGCCCCGAGATCCATGAGCGCCTGCGCGAAATCGCCGGGGCGCTCCTCAGGGACGAGATCCTGCGTCAGCGCCCGGATCAGTGGCTTTGCCCGTGGCAGCGGCTCCTCGACCGTGAACAGACGGGAGATGACCCGCTCCACGTTGCCGTCGACGGCGGCGGCCGGCTGGCCGAAGGCGATGGCGGCCACCGCCGCCGCCGTATAGGCGCCGACACCCTTGAGCTTCAGGAGTTCGACCTCGGTCTCGGGAAACCGTCCCTCATGCTTCTCCATCACGGCCTTGGCGCAGGCATGGAGATTGCGGGCGCGGGAATAGTAGCCGAGACCCGCCCAGGCCTGCATCACCGTATCCACGGGAGCTTCCGCAAGCGCGGCGACCGTCGGGAATCGGTCGAGGAATCGCTGGTAGAAGGGTTTGACCGCCGCCACCGTCGTCTGCTGCAGCATGATCTCGGACAGCCAGACCCGGTACGGGTCTGCGGCCTCGCCGGGCCTGGCGCGCCATGGCAGGTCCCGCCGGTGACGGTCGTACCAGGCAAGCAGGTCGGTGGGATCGGGCTTGGTGACGCGCGAGGCGGGCGTTAACATGATCGTGGAATAATGGTCCTGACGGAATATTCCAACGCGGCTTTTGGATCGAAATCAACATGCGCCAGCCGAGGCCCCGGCCCCGACCCCTTGCCGACTTTCTCGACGCGTGTCTCGGTCCGAGCCTTGCGGCGCAAGGCTTTGCCACGTCCGATGTGATCGTCGCGTGGCCCGATATCGTCGGCGAGCGCCTGGCAGGTTTCACACAGCCTCTCAAGATCGAATGGAAGCGGAAGGCTCCCCATGCCGACCCGGAAGCCCGGCCTGATCCCGCGACCCTGGTCGTACGGGTGGAGAGTGCCTTCGCCCTGGAGATGCAGCACCTGGCTCCTGTCGTGATCGACCGGGTCAACACCTATTACGGGTGGCGCTGCATCGGAAAGCTCGTGCTCAAGCAGGGCTCGGTCCGGCGAATCGAGAAGCCGCGCCCGGCTGCGCGGTCCCTGACAGACGCGGACCGCGAGCGCCTCGGCGCCGCGATCCAGCCTATCGAGGAGGAGCGCCTGCGGGCGGCGCTGGACCGGCTTGGCCAGGCAATCGTCGGTTCGGGAGCCACGCGCACGAAAGCGTGACGCGGGAGGCGCTTGCCACGCGGCGCGTCTCCCTCTACCGCAGGACGAAATTTCTCACGGAGCATTTTGCAGATGATCACCCGGCGCCAAACGCTTCAGCTTCTCGGCACCGCCGCGGCGGCGGCCCTCCTCGCCACCAGCCTGCCGCTGCCGGCCCTGGCACAGAACGCCTCGGTTCAGGACCTTGCCGTTGCCGGCCCTCTCGGGGACGTGGCGCTCGGCCCGGCCGATGCCAAGGTAACGATCATCGAATACGCGTCCCTGACCTGCTCCCACTGCGCCCATTTCCACAAGGAGACCTGGCCGGAGCTGAAGAAGCGCTACATCGAAACGGGCAAGGTCCGCTTCATCCTGCGCGAATTCCCCCTCGATCCCTTGGCCACGGCCGGGTTCATGCTCGCCCGCTGTGACGGGAACGACAAATACTACCCCATCACCGACCTGCTCTTCGAGCAGCAGAAGAACTGGGCCTTTGTGGACAAACCGCTGGATGCCCTGCGCCAGATCATGCGCCAGGCGGGTTTTTCACAGGAGAAATTTGACGCTTGCTTGCGGGACCAGAAACTTTATGACGCGGTGAACGCGGTGAAGAACCGGGGTATTGAGCAGTTCAAGGTGGACTCGACCCCGACCTTCTTCATCAATGGTCAGCGTCACCCGGGAAGCATGTCGATCGATGAGCTCGAGCAGATCATCAAGCCCTTGCTGGGAGCCTAAGCTCTCTCCCCCCGCCCCCTCCGGGCGGGATGGAAGGGCGCGTCGATGAAGCTGACGCGCCTGCGCATCGCCGGATTCAAGACCTTCGTCGAGCCGATGGATTTCCTGATCGAGCCGGGCCTGACCGGCGTGGTCGGGCCGAACGGCTGCGGCAAGTCCAATCTCGTCGAGGCGTTGCGATGGGTCATGGGAGAGAACTCCCACAAGAACATGCGCGCCTCGGGAATGGATGATGTCATCTTCTCCGGTTCCGGCGGCCGCCCGGCCCGGAATTCCGCCGAGGTGATGCTCACCATCGACAATGCGGAACGCACGGCGCCAGCCGCCTTCAACGACGCCGACCTTCTGGAAATCTCCCGCAAGATCGAGCGCGAGGAAGGCTCCACCTACCGGATCAACGGCAAGGAGGTGCGCGCCCGCGACGTGCAGATTCTCTTCGCGGACGCGGCGACCGGCGCCCGCTCGCCCGCCCTCGTCCGGCAGGGCCAGATCAGCGAGATCATCGCCGCAAAGCCCCAGGCCCGGCGCCGCATTCTCGAGGACGCGGCCGGAATTGCCGGCCTCCACGCCCGCCGGCACGAAGCGGAGCTGCGGCTGAAGGCTGCCGAGGACAACCTGCTCCGGGTCGAGGATGTGATCCGCGAGTTGGAAAGCCAGGTCGACAGCCTGAAGCGCCAGGGGCGCCAGGCCTCGCGCTACAAGAACCTCTCCACGGAAATCCGCCGCCTCGAAGCGCTCATGTACGCCATTGGCTTTTCCGAGGCCCGGGAGCAGGCGGCAGCGTCCGAGCGGCAGGCGGCCGACGACCTGAAGGCCGTGGCCGACCGTACCGAGGAGCAGACGCGAACCGCGACGGCGCAGGCCATCGCCGCCCATGCGATCCCGCCGCTCCGGGAGGCGGAGGCCAAGGCGGCAGCTGCCCTCCAGCGCCTGACCCATGCCCGTAACGAGCTCGAATCCGAAGAGCGCCGCTCGAAGGAGCGCGTGACGGAACTCGAGCGCCACGTGAGCGACCTCAACCGGGACCTCGCCCGCGAGGCGGCACAGCGCACGGATGCCGAGGCGACCATCGAGCGCCTGCGTGGCGAGGAGGCCGAACTCGCGCTCACCACGGACGGGGCCGACGATATCCGCGCCGAGAGCGAGGAGCGGCTCCGGAGGGCCGAAGCGGATCTGGCGGAGGCCGAGGCGTCCCTGGCCGCCCTGCAGGCTCAGACCTCCGACCTGAACGCCCGCCGTGCTGCGCTGGAGCGGACGATCCGCGAGGAGCTGGAACGGGCCGCCCGGTTCGCTGCCGAGAAGGAGCGCATCGAGCACGACATCGCCGCGCTCGTGGCTCCTTCGGATGACGGCCCCGGGATCGAGACCCTGCGCGAGGAAGCGGCGCTTGCCGAGGAAGCGGCGCAGAATGCCGAAGAGGCGGTCGTCGGCGCCCGCGAGAATCTCGCCGCCGCCCGCGAGGGCGAGAACCGCCTCCGCCAGCCCCTCAACGAGGCCGAGCGCAAGGCGCAGAGGCTGGAGACCGAGGCCCGCACGCTGGCGAAACTCGTCACCTCCGCCACGGGCGATCTCTGGCCCCCGGCCCTCGACCAGATTACGGTGCAGAAAGGCTACGAGACCGCCCTCGGCGCCGCGCTCGGCGACGACCTCGACGCTTCGACCAACCCGTCCGCTCCCGCCCACTGGGCGGAGACCGGCACGGGCGGGAGCGACCCCGCCCTCCCCGAAGGCGTGACGTCCCTGGCGGATCTCTGCCAGGCACCGTCCGCGCTGCAGCGCCGGCTGCGCCAGATCGGCGTCGTCGGCAAGGATGATGGCCTCCGCCTGCGCGGAGTGCTGAAGCCGGGCCAGCGCCTTGTTTCCCAGGAGGGCGATCTCTGGCGCTGGGACGGCTTCACCACCGCGGCGGAAGCACCCTCCCCGGCCGCCCGCCGGCTCGCGGAGAAGAACCGCCTGGGCGACCTGGAGCGGGAGGCCGCTGTCGCCCGCGAGGAGGCCGAGCATCTGCGGCATGAGGCGGAGGAGGCACTGAACGCCGTCCGCACTGCCGCTTCCCATGAAATGCAGGCCATCGAGGCCGCCCGCCAGGCTCGCCAGGCCCTCGACGCCTTCCGCACACGCCTCGCCCACGCGGAGCGGCGTGAGGCGGAACTGGGCCAGCGTCGCTCGGCTCTCCAGGAAGGCCTCTCCCGCCTCACGACCAGCCAGAGCGAAGCCGAGGAGCGCGCCCACGGCGCCGAAGCGGCTCTCGAGGATCTTGCTCCTGCCCCGGATCTGGAAAACCGCCTCCTCGAGGAGCGAACCCGGGTGGCGGAGCGCCGGGCAGCAGCCTCCGAGGCGCGCGCCGCCGTGCAATCCCTCGTCCATGAGGCGGAGCTGCGCCGCCGCCGGCAGGAGGCAATCGCCGCCGATATCCGCCTATGGACGGAGCGCGCCGCCCGCGCCGCCAAGGCCCTGGAGGATCTGGGGGAGCGCCTGGAGCGGTCCCAGGACGAGCACCAGCGGCTCCTGGAGGCGCCCGATACCTACCTCATGCGCCGGCGCGCCCTGATCGCCGAGGTCGAGCAGGCGGAGGCCGCACGCAAGGAAGCCGCCGACCGGCTCGCCGACGCGGAAACTCATCTGGCGGAGACGGACCGCGCCGCCCGCGCCGCCCTCGAGGCCCTTTCCGCCGCCCGCGAAGCGCGCGCGGGGTCGCAGGCGCGGCACGAGGCGGCGATCCAGCGTCTCTCCGAGATCACCCATGCCATCGCCGAGAATCTCGACACGACGCCGGCGGGGCTGATCGAGCTCGCCGGTCTCAAGGAAGGGATCGAGCTCCCGACGCAGGCGGAGATCGAATCGAAGCTTCATTCGCTCAAGGCCGACCGGGAGCGCCTCGGCGCGGTCAACCTGCGTGCCGAGGAGGAACTGACGGAACTCGAGACGAAGCACGGCAGCATCGCCGCCGAGCGGGACGACCTCGTCGAGGCGATCAAGCGCCTGCGCGGCGCCATCGGCAGCCTCAACCGCGAGGGAAGAGAGCGTCTGCTGGCTGCGTTCGACGTGGTGAACAGCCACTTCCAGCGCCTGTTCTCGACTCTGTTCGGCGGTGGCACCGCCGAGCTGACCCTGGTCGATTCGGACGACCCGCTGGAGGCCGGCCTCGAAATCCTCGCGCGCCCGCCGGGCAAGAAGCCGCAGAGCATGACCCTGCTCTCCGGCGGCGAGCAGGCGCTGACCGCCACCGCCCTGATCTTCGCAGTCTTCCTTACCAACCCCTCGCCCATCTGCGTGCTGGACGAGGTCGATGCGCCGCTCGACGATGCCAATGTGGAGCGCTACTGCGACCTTCTCGAGGAGATGGCCCGCAGTACGGAGACCCGGTTCGTGGTGATCACCCACAACCCGATCACCATGGCGCGCATGGATCGTCTGTTCGGCGTGACGATGGCGGAACGGGGCGTCTCGCAGCTGGTTTCCGTCGACCTCCAGAGCGCCGAGCGCATCCTTGAGACAGCGTAAGGGTTTGGGGCGCAGTCATCATTCGGCCCCAGAATCGCGACCGATTTGACGCAAACCTGTTGCCACATCAAGTTTTACCTTTGAAATTCAATAGCTTAACTCTTTCTTGACGGTCCTTGACAGGGGGGACCCTCCCCCATATGTTTCGCGCGGCTTTCGGGGCCGGGATTCCAGACCTTTCCCGCACCGCTTACAAGGAGAACGCCATGGCGGACCCGACGAAGCGGAACGGCGAAAATGGTCAGGAGCCGACCAGTTCCGACGATGCTAACCTGACAGCGAGACTGAAATCTCTCGATGCGCGGATCGACCAAGCGTCCGCACAGCGAGCCAAGACAACAGGATCGCCGTCCCGTTCGAAGTCCGACTCGACCGCTCTCGGCCAGGCCTTCCGGCTTTCGGCGGAGTTCGTGTCCGGCGTCGTGGCAGGCGGGATCGTCGGGTGGCTCGTCGATTATCTGTTCGGAATCTCTCCCTGGGGGCTCATCGTCTGCATCATTCTCGGCTTCTGTGCCGGGATGCTCAATCTCCTGAGAGCGGCGGGCCTCGTAAAGGGCGCCCGATATGATGAGAAACGGTGACGTATCCCAATCCCCGGCCTCACGGCGACAGGTAACAGCGGTTTAAGAGCGGATCATGGCAAGCCCGATTGAGCAATTCCAGATCAAGCCCATCATTCCTGTCATCAATTTCACCAATTCGTCCCTGTTCATGGTCGGCGCCGTGGCGGTCATCGTCGGCGGCCTGATGCTCGCCACCCGCAAGCGCGCCATCGTTCCCGGCCGCGCCCAGTCCGTGGCGGAGGTGCTGCACGATTTCGTGGCAGGAACCTTGCGGGACGCGGCAGGCGAGGAGGGAATGAGATTCTTCCCGCTCGTGTTCTCGCTGTTCATGTTCGTGTTCACGGCCAATATGCTCGGCATGATCCCGGGCTTCTTCACGGTCACGAGCCACGTCATCGTCACGTTCTCCCTGGCGCTCCTGGTCATCGGCACCGTGGTCGTCTACGGCTTCATGAAGCACGGCACCCACTTCCTTGGTCTCTTCGTGCCATCGGGCGTGCCGGCCTGGCTCCTGCCCTTCATCGTCGTGATCGAGCTGGTCTCCTTCCTCTCACGGCCGATTTCGCTCTCTCTGCGTCTCTTCGCGAACATGCTCGCGGGGCACATCGCATTGAAGGTTTTCGCCGGCTTCGTGGTCGCCCTCCTGGGCGCCGGCGGCGCCCTGTCGATCCTCGCTCCGCTTCCGCTTCTCATGGCGGTCGCTCTCATGGCGCTCGAGTTCCTCGTCGCCGCCTTGCAGGCCTACGTCTTCACGGTGTTGACCTGCATCTACCTCAACGACGCGCTGCACCCGGGCCACTAGGTCTGCGCCGAGTTAATCCCCTCCCTCCCGGTCAAACACCTATTTCCAAGGAGATCACGATGGATCCGGTTGCTTTCAAGTTCCTCGGCGCGGGCCTCGCCTGCATCGGCATGGGCCTCGCCGCTATGGGCGTTGGCAACATCTTCGGTAGCTTCCTCTCGGGCGCCCTGCGCAACCCGTCGGCTTCCGACGGCCAGTTCGCCCGCGCCTTCATCGGTGCGGCGCTCGCCGAAGGACTTGGCATTTTCTGCCTCGTCGTCGCCCTCGTCCTTCTGTTCACCTAACATCCACGCGGTGATCGGGAGGGCGAAGCGCCCAGCGCTTCGCTTCGAGAAAGGTGACGGCGGGTCCACCGCCGTCATTCATTGTTTCTAGGATCGTTCAAAGTCCTATCAGGATCAGCTCCATGGCTCAGGCCCAGACGACCCATGCTGCAACGGAAGCACACGGCGGTGCTCACGAAGACGTCGGCTTTCCGCCCTTCCAGACGGAGACCTATCCCGGCCAGATCCTCTGGCTGATCATCACCTTCGCCGCGCTCTACGCCCTGCTGTCCAAGCTGGTTCTGCCGCGTCTGTCGGGCATCATCGAGAACCGCCGCGTGAGCATTGCGAGCGACCTCGACGAGGCCGCAGCCATGAAATCCCGCGCCGAAGAGGCGGGCGTTGCCTACGAGAAGGCGCTGTCGGAAGCCAAGGGCCGCGCCCAGGCTCTCGCTCAGGATGCCCGCGCCAAGGTGTCGGCCGAGACCGAGGCCAAGCGCAAGGCCCTCGAAGCCGACCTCGGAAAGCGCCTCGCCGAATCCGAGGCCGTCATCGCCCAGAAAAAGTCCGAAGCGATGAGCAATGTCCGCGGCATCGCCGTGGAAACGGCGAGCGCCATCGTCGAGCGCCTGACCGGCAAGGCTCCGGCCCCGCAGGTGGTGGAAGCCGCCATCGACCAAACCAAGGCTTGATAGGAGATCCACATGCTGTCCAGCGCTGAATTCTGGGTCGCCGTCGCCTTCTTCATCTTCTGGGGCATCCTGTTCTACTATGGTGTCCCCGGGAAGCTGATGAGCTCGCTCGATAGCCGCGGCAAGCGGATCGCAGACGAGCTCACCGAGGCCAAGCGCCTGCGCCAGGATGCCGAGAAGCTCCTCAAGGAGTTTGAAGCCAAACGCGCCGCCGCCGAGCGCGAGGCTGCCGACATCGTCTCCACCGCCAAGGAAGAGGCCGAGCGGCTTGCCCGCGAGGCCCAGGAGAAGATGGCCGATTTCGTGACCCGCCGCACGGCCTCGGCCGAAGCGAAGATCGCCCAGGCCGAGGTGCAGGCTGCCGCCGAAGTGCGCGCCGCCGCCGTCGACGCCGCCGTGAAGGCCTCCGAGCGCGTCCTGCGCGACGAGCTGTCGGGCCCGGTCGGTGCGTCGCTCCTGGAAAAGAGCCTCGGCGACGTTCGGACCAAGCTGCAGTAAGCTGCCACAGGGATCCCCATCGAAGGCCGCCCCTGAGGCGGCCTTCGTCGTTTCAGAGGTACTGATCATGCTGCTGATCTTCGATTGCGACGGCGTCCTGGTCGATTCGGAGGCCCTTGCCTGCACGGTCGATGCCGAGATCCTCACCGGGCTCGGCTTTCCCTACACCGCGGACGAGATCGTCTCCCAGTTTGTCGGCGTGAGCCTGAAGGACATGGTGGCGCGCATCGAGGCGGAGCACGGCCGCCGCCTGCCGGAAGATTTCGAGGAGCGCCTCAATGCACCCCTGTTCGCACGCTTCGAACAGGACCTGCAGCCGATCCCCGACATCCGCGATGCAATCCTCTCCCTGCCCTATCGCCGCTGCGTCGCCTCCTCGTCGGTGCACGAGCGGATCGCCCTGTCGCTCAGGGTCACGGGACTGGCCGATCTTTTCACGAATGTGTTCAGTGCCACGGAGGTCGTGCATGGCAAGCCGGCGCCGGATCTGTTCCTGCACGCCGCCTCGCGCATGGGATTCTCGCCGGGCGACTGCCTGGTGATCGAGGATTCACCCTCCGGGGTCCGCGCCGCCCGGTCCGCGGGCATGCGCGTCATCGGCTTCATCGGTGGCGGCCATTGCGGGCCTGCGCATGCGGACAAGCTCCGTGCGGCCGGCGCACCGGACATCCTGGAGCGGATGGCGGACCTGCCGGAGATGGTGCGTCGATCCATCGAGCCGACGTCATAATTTCTCCGCGGCAGGAAAACACCACGCCGCCATTCCAGGGCCACGCCAGCGGAGCCCAGAGCCCATCGCCACGAAGGTTCGTGGAAAAGGCGCAGCAGCAACAGCGACGTTCTATTCCGGGCTGTCAGCGGCCCAAGGTTCAGAGCCCAGCGCTCCGCGCTATTCCGGCATGCCGATCGCGAACGTCCGTCTCGTGGATCCGGGCCCGAGAGCCATGATTCATCGCGTAAGCCGGGAATGCCCGACTTGCGTAGCGAAAGGGCGAAGCCTGCCTCGAAGAGAATTGGCCGGGCAGAACCCGGCCATTTCCGCACGTGTGGGCACTTTGGAGAGAGAGCCCCCTACTCGGCCGCTTCGGCGATCGGCGCGGGCGGCGTCCACTTGAGCACCGGATTGCGCGCGGCACGGGTCTCGTCGAGGCGGCGGCGCGGCGCGTGGTACGGTGCGCCGATGAAGCGGCCCTTGTCGTTGCCCGTCTTCGCGGCCATCGCGAGATCGCGCAGGGTGGCGATGAAGAGGTCGAGGGAGGCCTTCGATTCGGATTCCGTCGGCTCGATCAGCATCGCCCCATGCACGACCAGCGGGAAATACATGGTCATGGGATGATAGCCCTCGTCGATCATCGCCTTGGCGAAATCGAGCGTCGTGACGCCGGTATCCTTGAGCCAGGCATCGTCGAACAGAACCTCGTGCATGCAGGGCTTGTCGCCGAACGGCTGCGAGAACAGGTCCGACAGCGAGGCGCGGACGTAATTGGCGTTGAGCACGGCGTCTTCCGAAGCCTGCCTCATCCCGTCCGTCCCGTGCGAGAGCATATAGGAGAGCGCGCGCACATACATGCCCATCTGGCCGTGGAACGCGGTCATGCGGCCGAAGGGCTCCTCCGCAGCATCCGCCTCCTGCTCCACCAGGGTCAGCTTCCCGTCCTTCACCGTCACGAACGGCACCGGTGCATAGGGCGCAAGCCGCGCGGAGAGCACGACCGGGCCGGAGCCCGGGCCGCCGCCGCCATGGGGCGTCGAGAAGGTCTTGTGCAGGTTGATGTGCATGGCGTCGACGCCGAGATCGCCCGGACGCGCCTTGCCGACGATGGCGTTGAAATTCGCGCCGTCGCAATAGAAATAGGCGCCCGCGTCATGGACCGCCTTGCCGATTTCCGAAACCTGGTTCTCGAAGAGGCCGCAGGTATTCGGGTTTGTGAGCATGATCGCGGCCACGTCCGGGCCGAGCAGCTTCTTCACGTCGTCCACATGCACCCAGCCGTCGTCGCGGGCCGGCACCGGCTTCACGGTGAAGCCGATCAGCGCCGCCGTGGCGGGATTGGTGCCATGGGCCGAATCGGGAACCAGAACCACCTTGCGGGTCTCGGCTTCGCCGCGCGCCTCGATGGCGGCCTTGATCGCCATCATGCCACAGAGCTCGCCATGGGCACCCGCCTTGGGCGAGAGCGCGACGGTGGTCATGTTGGTAAGCGTCACGAGGTAGCGGGCAAGCTCGCTCATCAATTCGAGGGCGCCCTGCACCGTCGAGACCGGCTGGAGCGGATGCACGTCCCCGAAGCCCGGCAGGCGGGCCATGCGCTCGTTGAGGCGCGGATTGTGCTTCATCGTGCAGGAGCCGAGCGGGAACAGGCCCGTGTCGATGCCGTAGTTCTGCTGGGAGAGGCGCACGTAGTGGCGCATCGTCTCCGGCTCGGAAAGACCGGGAAGGCCGATGGCCTCCTTGCGCTCGAGCCCGCCGAGGCGCGGCGTGAAGGCCTCCGGCTCGTCGAGGTCGACGCCCGTCGTCCCGGCATGGCCGATCTCGAAGATGAGCGGCTCGATCTGTGCCAGCGCCTTGTTGCCGGTGAAGGTCGGATGCTCGGTTTGGCCGGCCTCGCCGGTGGAAGAGGGACGTCCCTGGCGGTTCAACATCACAGAACCTCCTTCAAGGCGGCAACGAAGGCCGCGCGATCATCGTCGGTGTTCACTTCAGTGGAGGCCACCAGCAGCAGGTTGTCGAGGCCGGCGCCGGGCAGGAGCCGCGACACCGGCACGCCGCCGAGAACGCCCTTCTCCGCGAGACGCTCAACGACCTCCGCCGCGGGTTTCGAAAGCTTCACGGTGAATTCGTTGAAGAAGGTCTTGTTGAGAACCTCGGCGCCCTTCACGCCCGCGAGCTGGTCGGCGAGCTTCACGGTATTGGCATGGTTGATCCGCGCCAGCCGCGTCAGACCGGCCTCGCCGAGCAGCGTCATGTGGATCGTGAACGCCAGGGTGCAGAGACCCGAATTGGTGCAGATGTTCGACGTCGCCTTGTCGCGACGGATATGCTGCTCGCGGGTGGAGAGCGTGAGCACGAAGCCACGGCTGCCATCCGCATCCACGGTCTCGCCACAGAGGCGGCCGGGCATCTGGCGGATATATTTCGACTTGGTGGCGAAAAGGCCCACATAGGGCCCGCCGAAATTCAGCGCATTGCCGATGGACTGGCCCTCGCCCACGACGATGTCCGCGCCCTGGTCGCCGGGCGACCGCAGCAGGCCGAGGGATACCGCCTCCGTGAACACGACGACGAGCAATGCGCCGTGCTGGTGCGCCTTGTCGGCAACGGCCTTCACGTCGCGTACGTTGCCGAAGACATCCGGCGTCTGCACGACCACGCAGGATACGCTGTCGTCGATCTGTGCAAGCAGGTCTTCCGTTGCGGAAACGTCGGCCGGAAGCGTCACGACCTCGTCGCTCGCCATCTTCGAGAGCGTCCTCACCACATCCGCGTAATGCGGATGCAGGCCGCCGGACAGAACCGCCTTGCGGCGCTTGGTGACCCGGTGCGCCATCAGCACCGCCTCACCTGTGCCTGTGGAGCCGTCATACATGGAGGCGTTCGCCACCTCCATGCCCGTGAGAGCGGCCACCTGCGTCTGGAACTCGAACAGGTATTGCAGCGTCCCCTGCGCGATTTCAGGCTGATACGGCGTGTAGCTGGTCAGGAACTCGGAGCGCTGGATCAGGTGGTCCACGGTCGACGGCACATGGTGCTTGTAGGCGCCCGCACCGACGAAGAACGGGACGGACGAGGCCGAGACGTTCTTCGCGGACATGCGGGTCAGGATGCGCTCCACCTCCATCTCGCCCTTTCGGCGCGGAAGATCGATGAGGTCTTTTAGGAGCTTGTCCTGCGGAATGTCGGCGAACAGGTCGTCGACGGACTTGACCCCGATCCGCGCGAGCATCTCGCCGCGATCGGTATCGGAGAGGGGGAGATAGCGCATCAGATACAACCCTATGCGTTAATGCGACGGAATGCCGGCCACCACCACGTCCGCGAGGACGGAATTGGCGATGAAGCATTCCTGATGGGCGAGGTGGTGGAGTTCGGCGATCTGTTCGGGCGTCGGCACTTTTTCGCCGGAGAAGGTGATCTTCGGATCGAGGGTCACCTTGGAGACGTAGAGTTTGCCCTTGTCGTTCTTCGTCATGACGCCACGCGCGTCGTCCTCGTAGGAATCGACGACGAAGCGCTTCTTGGCGGCGACATAGAGGAAGGTCAGCATGTGGCAGCTTGAAATCGATGCCACCAGCGCTTCCTCCGGATCGATGGCATTCTCCAGCGAATACGGCAGCGGCACCGACGACGGCGCGGAGGAGGCCTGAACCGTGATGCCGCCGTCGAAGGACCAGCGATGGCCCCGGCTGTAGCGGCTGTCGGTGAAGACAGCCCCGTCACGGTTCCAGGAGATCTTCGCAGAATATTCGTGCGCCATCGCCGCTGCTCCGTTTAGGAAATCGACTTCACGAATTCCTGGTACTGCTCTTCGGTCATCAGGCCGTCGAGTTCGCCAGGGTTCGTAACGCGGAGCTTCAGGAACCAGCCCCGGCCGGCCGGATCCTCGTTGACGGTGCCGGGCGTATCCTCGAGGGTCGAGTTGACCTCGACCACCTCGCCGGAAACCGGCGCATAGACTTCGCTCGCCGCCTTCACGCTTTCGACGACGGCCGCCTCGTCGCCCTTGGCAAGCTTCTTGCCGACGCTCGGAAGCTCCACGAACACGACGTCGCCAAGCTGGCTCTGGGCGTAGTCGGAAATACCGACGGTGCCGGCATCGCCTTCGACGCGGATATATTCGTGATCCTTGGTGTAGCGTGTGGTCATTGGTATCCCCCTTGGATTGTCAGCGCCTGTAGCGATGCGGTGTGAACGGCATGGCCGCGACCTTGGCCGGAAGCGGCTTGCCGCGCACCATGAGATGAAGGTCCGTCCCCACAGCGGAGACGTCCCGTGAAACGTAACCCATGGCCACGGGACCATTGACCGTCGGCCCGAACCCGCCGGAGGTGACGATGCCGACCTCGCGGCCGTCGGGCGTCATGATGACGGTTCCCTCGCGGGCCGGGGCCCGGCCCTCCGGCTTCAGGCCGACGCGGACGCGGGCCGGCCCGTCCTTGAGCTCGCGCTGAACACGGGCGGCTCCAGGAAAGCCTCCCTCCTCGCGCCGGCGCTTCTGGATCGACCAGTTGAGGCCGGCCTCGATGGGCGAGGTCGTGGTGTCGATATCGTGGCCGTAGAGGCAGAGCCCCGCCTCCAGACGGAGCGAATCGCGCGCTCCGAGGCCGATGGGCTTCACTTCCGGATCGGCGAGGAGCGTCCGCCAGAGCTTTACGGCATCCGCCGCCTTCACGGAGATCTCGAACCCGTCCTCCCCCGTATAGCCGGAGCGGGACACGTGGGCCCATGCGCCGTCGATCTGCACGTCGGCGGACGCCATGAAGGCAAGGTCGGCCGTTGCGGGCGCGAGCTTGGCGAGAACCGCTGCGGCGGTGGGACCCTGGAGGGCGATCAGGGCCAGGTCGTCCTTGCGCCTCAGGGCGACGCCGTTCGGAAGCCGGGCCTCGATATGGGCATAGTCGGCGTCCTTCATCGATGCGTTGACCACCAGGTAGAGCCAGCCCTCGTGGCCCGGAGCGCCCACGCGCGTCACCATGAGGTCATCGAGAATGCCGCCGTCGTCGGCGAGCAGCTGCGAATAACGCTGCTGGTTCGGCTTCAGGTTCAGGATATCGGCCGGGATCAGGGCTTCGAGCGCCTTCGCCACGGTCGCGTGGTTCTTGTCCTCGGCGACCAGGAAGGCCTGGCCCATGTGGGAGACGTCGAACAGGCCCGCGTGCTCGCGGGTCCAGTTATGCTCCGTCAGGATTCCGGTCGGGTACTGGACCGGCATGTCGTAGCCGGCGAACGGCACCATGCGGGCGCCGAGGCCCACATGCTCGGCATGGAGCGGAGTTTGCAGGAGCGGCTCGTCGGCACGGACTGGCTCAGCCATGGGATTCCCTCAAAAGGCGCGCGTTTCATCGGGCCTTGTCAGCCCGTTCTGCGCCCCCTCTGTCCCGAGACCTGAGAGATTTCCCTTGATCGCCTGCGCGCAAGGTTACGCCCGTCGGTGGGCGACGTCGCGAAACGTCGCCGCTTTCCAGAGTGCCAGCTCCCACGCGGTCCTTTGGCCTGAGCGTTTCCGGGGCGGTTGCGCCTTCGGCGCCGGACATGACGTCCGGACTCTCCCGCGGGGATCATCGGCTCCCTCTCCTCTGAAGAGGATTTGCAATCCTGTCAATAAAGCAGGCTGCCGCAACCGGGCTGTACCCATGTCAATTGACGGCCTGTCCGCCAGGGCTCATGTTAGGTCCATCAATCACAGAAGGGGAGACGCGCGACCCGAGCCGGTCGGCAGCTCCGCACATCGTTGCTCGAACTGGTCATCGCATTCGTCCTTATCGCCCTCAACGGCGTTTTCGCGCTCTCTGAACTTGCCATCGTTTCCGCCCGCCGCGCCCGCCTCAAGACCTATGCGGACCAGGGCCGTGCCGGCGCCAGCACCGCGCTCGCCCTCATGGAGGATTCGGGGCGCTTCCTCTCGACGGTCCAGATCGGCATCACCCTGGTCGGCATCCTGGCCGGCGCCTTCTCGGGCGCGGCGCTGGGCGGCCGTCTCACCCAGATCCTCATCGGCAACGGTGTTCCACCGGGGGCAGCGGAACCCCTCGGCTACGGCATCGTGATCGGCCTGATCACCTATTTCTCCATCGTGATCGGCGAGCTCGTGCCCAAGCAACTGGCCCTGCGCCACCCTGAAAGCATCGCCTGCTACGTTGCTCCGTTGATGATGCTGGTCTCCAAGGTCGGCGCACCCGCGGTCTGGCTCCTGAACGCTTCGACGCGCCTGATCTTTGGGCTGTTCGGCTCAAGCTCCGACGGGGAGACGACCGTCACGGAAGAAGAGATCAAGATGCTCGTCGGCGAGGCGGAAAGCGCCGGCGTGATCGAGGAGGAGGAGCGCCGCATGATCGGCGGCGTGCTCCGCCTCGGGGACCGGCTCACCCGCGCCCTGATGACGCCGCGCACGGATGTGGACTGGATCGACCTCGAGGACGATCCCGAGGCGGTCCGCGAGCTTCTCATCACCACGCCACACTCGCGGCTGCCGGTGAGCGAGGGAGATTCCGACAACATGATCGGCATCGTCGAATCCCGGGAGCTGCTCGCGGCGATCCTGGCCGGGGAGGAACTCGACGTCCGCAGACACGTAAAGTCAGCTCCCGTCATCCCCGACACCCTCGACGCCCTCGATGCCCTGACGGTTCTGCGCGATTCGCCGGTGCCGATGGCCCTGGTCCATGACGAGTACGGCCATTTCGAAGGGGTCGTGACCCCTGCGGACGCGCTCGAGGCCATCGTCGGCGCCTTTCGCTCGGATGCAGGGGAAACCCAGGAGCCCGATGCCGTACGCCGGGACGACGGCTCCTGGCTGCTCTCCGGCTCCATGCCGGTGGATGAGATGGCGGATATCCTCGCCTTCCCCCTGCCCGAGAACAGGAGCTACCATACGGTCGGCGGCCTGGTCATCAGCGAGATCCAGCACCTCCCGGCGGTGGGCGAGCACGTGGACGCCTTCGGCTGGCGCTTCGAAGTGGTCGACCTCGACGGTCGCCGCATCGACAAGGTCCTCGCTCATCCGCTCGGCCAGCGGGCCGGCACCAGCGCGCCATTGCCCTGACGGAATCCGCCCCTGACAGCAAAATGCCCCGCTCTCGCGGGGCACTCAGGTCGTGTTGCAGCGTCAACGGCGCATTACTTAGCCGGGACGGGCTCTTTCGCCGGTGCGGCCTCGGGGGCGGCCTTCGCCGCCTTGTCGGCTTCGTGGAGCAGAGTGCCGACGGTCTCGGTGCGCTTGGCGCTCGCCTCTTTCTGGCGGTCGGCCTCAGCCTTTGCCTTGGCGTCGGATAGGGATGATGCCCGATAGTAGCACATGATGTCCTCCATCCATGGAGCACAGGGGCAACGTCACCCGATGAACGTGGTTCCGGGCGATCCGCTGCCGCTTTGGCTACGTGTCCTGTTTTTCTCAGCCCCGCTTCCGACGGGCCGTCGCCCCGCTGCCGAGGCCGACTTCGATCTCGAAGGTGGACGCATCGACCGCCGGGACGACGATGTCCTCCGCGATGATCGTGAAGCTTCCCTGGGTGTCCCCGGCAGGAATCGTGACGCTCGTGCGCGCCGAGCGGTTCGCGATGACCCTCGAGCCGTTTTTCACGACGATCTGGACCGGGACATCGTAGCGCCCAGGCGTACCACCCGCCCCGAGGAGCGCGCGGCCCTCGACGCCGATCTTCACGAGGGTCGAACCGTCCTGCTGGCCGGTGCATTCACGGGCGAGGTTGCTGATGGCGATCTGGCTACGCAGTCCGCTCTGTTCGCCGACCCGCCCACCGGAGAAGGCCTGGATCGCGGAGCCGCCTTCCATGATCTCGACGGTCGGGCAGTAAACGTCCTCGGTGACCTTCTTCGCAGCGGGGGGCACCGATGTGCCCGCGAACAGCACCATGTTCCCCAGCGTCGCCCCGCCCTCGCCCGGCGCGCCGCAGCCGCCCAGGGCGGTCAGGCCAAGCACAGCGAGAGCCCAGCCTGCCTTTGCGTTCCATCCGCTCATGACTTCACCCCCACAGTTCTATTCTGATCTGGCTGCTCTTAAGGCAGCGCGTCGTACCCGGCCGCGAATCCGTTCAGCGACACCGGAATGCCGATCCCTTCCTCAGGCGTCTGGAAGACGATGAAGGTGGCCGTCTGGCCGCCCTTCATCTGGTTCACGAGGTTGTCCTCCATGACCACCTCGGCAACGCAACCCGTCGAAAGGCAGCGCACGAAGCCGGCGCGGCCGATGTCGGTCTGGTCGATCTTGAGACCGAGACCGGAGGGGAGCAGGATACCCAGCGGTGCCACCACGCGAAGAAGCCGGCTCTTCGCATCAGCGGTTTTCAACACAATAATGACGAGCGTGACATTCGGACGATCTTCCGCCGCCACGTTCTGCACGAGGGCGCATTGCTCGCTCGTGGCCCCGGCCGGGGTCTCGCACCGCATCTGCCAGTCGCCGAACGTATTCTTGACCATGCCCTGAGCCTGGGCGCCGCCGGCAAAGGCCAATCCGTACAGGCCAAGCACAGCAGCCGCCGCGCGGCCAACCCAACGAGACACGCTCACAGGCACCTCCGTCCTCGATTCCAACATGCAGGGCGGGCCGGGCCGCACCTTTCCGTAAAGGTCCGTTCGGACCATGCCTAGGGCCGGGATGTCAAGCGAGAGCGCCCGCGGGATGGTGATATTGAGTCACGGAATGGGGCATTTGGCGGTTATGACGCATAAATTGCGACGCTTGAGACGTTGCGCTCCCGCCCATCCTGTGGTCATAGACGCTGATCAAAGGTGATGGCGCAGGCCGGGCACCGCATTTTGCACGCCCGCGCCCTCCCCGATGCATTTCGCGGCCTTCCTGGCCATCACATCTTAGGAGCTTTGGAACACCGATGCGGATCGAGACCTCAAGACTTCGATCGGTGACTGCCCTCTCCACGGCGGCGGTCGCACTTGTGTTGGGCATAAGTGAGGCGGCCGCTGGCACCGGCGCACCTTCCCCTTGGGAAATTAGCATGCAGGGAATGGTCACGGAGGTCGGACGCGACATGTCCAACTTCCATACCTACCTCGTCTGGCTCATCGCAGCGATCTGCCTGTTCGTACTGGCGCTGCTCATCGTCGTCATCGTCCGGTTCAACGAACGGAAGAACCCGGTCCCGTCGCCGACGACACACAACACCCTGCTCGAGGTCGCCTGGACCATCGTCCCGGTGCTGATCTTGGTGGCGATCGCAATTCCCTCCTTTCGCCTCCTGCGCCAGCAGCTGGTGGTTCCGCCTGCCGACGTCGTGGTCAAGGCCACCGGCTATGCCTGGTACTGGGGCTACGAGTATCCGGCCGATCAGGGCGGCGGCTTCAAGTTCGATTCGAACATGGTCGAGACCAAGGACCTGAAGCCCGGCCAGCCGCGCCTCCTCACCGTCGACAACGAGATGGTCGTTCCGGTGAACAAGGTGGTGAAGGTTCAGGTCACCGCCGCCGACGTGCTGCACTCCTTCGCCATGCCGTCCTTCGGCATCAAGGTCGATGCGGTCCCCGGCCGTCTCAACGAGACCTGGTTCAAGGCGGAGGCCGAGGGCGTGTATCACGGCCAGTGCTCGGAGCTCTGCGGCAACGGCCATCCCTACATGCCGATCACGATCCGTGTCGTGAGCGAGCAGCAATATGCCGCTTGGCTTACCGAGGCGAAACAGAAGTATGCTTCCGTGGACGCCCTGGCCCCGCTCAAGCTCGCGACCGCACAGTAGTATCGAAAGAAGGACCACAGAGGTCTCATCATGGCACATTCAGCTGATGCCGCTCACGCGGATCACCACGATCACCCAACCTTCTGGCGCCGGTGGTTCTATTCCACGAACCACAAGGATATCGGCACGCTTTACATGCTGTTCGGCTTCACGGCGGGCCTGGTGGGCGCAGCGCTCTCCATCGGCATGCGGCTCGAACTCCAGGAGCCCGGCCTGCAGTTCTTCTCCAATCCGCAGACCTTCAACGTCTTCGTGACCGGCCACGGCCTCATCATGGTGTTCTTCATGGTGATGCCCACCCTGATCGGCGGATTCGGCAACTGGTTCGTGCCGCTGATGATCGGCGCGCCGGACATGGCCTTCCCCCGCCTGAACAACATTTCGTACTGGCTCACCGTCGCGGGCTTCGCCCTTCTGGTGTGCTCGCTCTTCGTCGAGGGCGCTCCCGGCTCGCTCGGCTTCGGCGGCGGCTGGACGGTCTATCCGCCGCTCTCGACCGCGGGCCATCCGGGACCGGCGCTCGACTTCGGCATCCTGGCCCTGCACCTGGCCGGCGCCTCGTCGATCCTCGGCGCGATCAACTTCATCACCACCATCCTGAACATGCGCGCCCCGGGCATGACGCTGCACAAAATGCCGCTGTTCGCCTGGGCCATGCTGGTCACCGCCTTCCTGCTGCTGATGACGCTGCCCGTCCTTGCGGGTGCGATCACGATGCTGCTCACCGACCGCAACTTCGGCACGACCTTCTTCGATCCGGCCGGCGGCGGCGATCCGATCCTGTACCAGCACCTGTTCTGGTTCTTCGGTCACCCCGAAGTGTACATCATGATCCTGCCGGCGTTCGGCATCATCAGCCACATCGTCTCGACCTTCTCCAGGAAGCCGATCTTCGGCTATCTCGGCATGGCCTATGCCATGGCGGCGATCGGCGTCGTCGGCAGCGTGGTGTGGGCGCACCACATGTTCACGGTCGGCCTTTCGCTCCAGACGCAGGCCTACTTCGTGTTCGCCACCATGGTGATCGCGGTGCCGACGGGCGTGAAGGTGTTCTCGTGGATCGCCACCATGTGGGGCGGCTCCGTCCGCTTCACCGCGGCGATGACGTGGGCTGTGGGCTTCATCTTCGTGTTCACCGTCGGTGGCGTCACCGGCGTGGTCCTCGCGAACGCGCCCGTCGACCGCTACATGCACGATACCTATTATGTGGTCGCGCACTTCCACTACGTGCTGTCGCTCGGCGCGGTGTTCGGCATCTTCGCAGGCATCTACTACTGGTTCCCGAAGATCACCGGCTACATCATGCCGGAGTGGATCGGAAAGACACATTTCTGGATCGCCTTCATCGGCGCCAACGTGCTCTTCTTCCCGCAGCACTTCCTCGGCCTCTCCGGCATGCCGCGCCGTTATGCGGACTATCCGGATGCCTTTGCCGGGTGGAACCTGGTGTCGTCGATCGGCGCCTACATTTTCGCCGCCGGCCTCATCTTCTTCATCTTCGGTGTGATCTACGCCCTGATGCGCAAGGAGAAAGCCGCCGGGAACCCGTGGGGCGAGGGTGCCACGACGCTGGAATGGACCCTGTCCTCTCCTCCGCCGTTCCACCAGTTCAACGAACTGCCCCGCATTGCGGATACGGGACACTAATCCCGAGAGCCGGGCGGCCTCCGCCGCCCGCTCCTCCCCAGAGGGCTTGGGACCCAAGCCTTCCGGCGAGGAGTTGACATCGAAAGGACCCGAGCGCCGCGCCCGGGGAATTTGGAAGTTCATCGTAATGAGCATTGTATCGAATAGCCTGACCGACGCCCGTGACGAGAGCCTCGTCACCTCCGGGATCTCGCAGGGCGACGTGTCCGACTTCTTCGCGCTCCTGAAGCCGCGTGTCATGTTCCTGGTGGTCTTCACGGCGCTGGTCGGCATGCTGGTCGTCCATCCGAACGTGCATCCCGTGGTGGCCTTTGCCTCGCTGCTGATGATCGCCGTGGGGGCCGGCGGCTCGGGCTGCCTCAACATGTGGTGGGACGCGGACATCGACGCGGTGATGACCCGGACCCGGAAGCGGCCGATCCCTGCCGGAAAAATCCAGCCTGGCGAGGCCCTGGCCTTCGGCATGATCCTCTCGGTCGGCTCGGTGATCGTGCTTGGCCTCGTGAGCAATGTCCTCGCCGCGGGCCTGCTCGCCTTCACGATTTTCTTCTACGCCGTCATCTATTCGATGTGGCTGAAGCGCTCGACCCCGCAGAACATCGTCATCGGCGGCGCGGCGGGCGCCCTGCCGCCCATCGTCGCCCAGGCGGCGGTGACCGGCAACGTGGGCTGGGAGAGCATCATTCTCTTCGCCATCATCTTCATCTGGACCCCGCCGCATTTCTGGGCTCTCGCCCTCGTCAAGTCCGGCGACTACGAGCGGGCGGGCATTCCGATGATGCCGAACGTGGCCGGTCCCGATTCGACCCGCCGCCAGATCCTCGCCTATACCCTGCTCCTGGCTCCCCTGGGACTTGCCCCCGTTGTCTACGGCTTCGGCGGCCTCGCCTATGCGATCGTCGCGACGATCGGCGGTATCGGCATGCTGGCCCTGGCCTTCCAGGTTTACCGTTTGCGGACGGGCGAGCCGGCGATGCGGGTGGCGCAGCAGCTCTTTGCCTTCTCGATCCTGTATCTTTTCCTGCTCTTTGCGACCCTGCTCGCGGAGCATGGGCTCGGCTTCTTCCGGCCGGTTCTGGGGTGACGTCATGGCTGAGTTCCACCCGCGCCGCCTGACTCCCGAAGAAACGAAGCGCCGCCGCAAGCGTTCGATCGCCATCGGGCTGACGCTCGCCGCCCTCGTCCTCCTTTTCTACGTGGTCACCATCGCCAAGCTGGGCGTCGGTGTCATGCAACGTCCTCTGTAGGCGGGAGGTCACGATGTCCGGAGCGCCTCACCTCCAGAAGAACGTCCGTCGCACGGTCCTGAGCTGCATTGCGGCCGGAATCGGCATGATCGGCCTCGCTTATGCGTCCGTGCCGCTCTACGACCTGTTCTGCAAGGCCACGGGCTACGACGGCACGCCGAGCGTGCGCACGGCGAATGATTCAACCGTCGTGGACCGGGAAATCTCGGTTCGCTTCGACGCCAATGTGGCTCCTGGCCTCAACTGGCGCTTCACGCCGGAAACTCCCGAGATCAAGGTGAAGCTCGGTGAGACCACCACGGTCCTGTACCGGGTCACCAACGCGGGCGACAAGCCGACGACAGGCATCGCCACCTACAACGTCCAGCCCGATCTGGTAGGCAGCTATTTCTCGAAGCTCGAGTGCTTCTGCTTCACCGAGCAGACCCTGAAGCCGGGCGAGAGCGTGGAATCGGCCGTGGTCTTCTATGTCGATCCGCGCCTTGTGCAGGATTCCGACGTGAAGGACCTCAGCTCCCTTACCCTCTCCTACACCTACTTCCCCTCCAAGGGGGGCAAGCCGGTGGCGGAGGTCGCAACCAAGAAACCCATCGTTCAATAACGGACGTGACAAGCTAGACAGAAACGTCTTAAAGCGAGACACCTTCGAGGCACGGAGACGATACGAATGGCCGAGGCCCACGCCAAACAACACGATTACCACCTTGTCGACCCGAGCCCGTGGCCGCTCGTCGGTGCATTCAGCGCCTTCGTGATGGCGTCCGGCTTCGTGACCTGGTGGAAGGACGTCCCGGTCGCCGGGATGCATATTGGCGCCTATATCTTCGGCGCCGGCATCATCGGTGTAATTTATACGATGATCAGCTGGTGGTCGGACGTCATCCGCGAGGCGAATGACGGCCATTCCCACACCCGGGTCGTCCAGCTTCACCACCGCTACGGCATGATCATGTTCATCGCCTCCGAGGTGATGTTCTTCGTCGCCTGGTTCTGGGCCTATTTCGACGTCGCGCTGTATCCGAACGAGGCGATCCAGTACGCGCGGACCGAAGCGCTCGGCGGGCAATGGCCCCCGAAAGGCATCGAAACCTTCGATCCCTGGCACCTGCCGCTCCTGAATACCCTGATCCTCCTGACCTCGGGCACCACCGTCACCTGGGCACATCATGCGCTGCTGCAGGACGACCGCCGCGGCCTGAAGACGGGCCTGTGGCTCACCGTCATCCTGGGCATGCTTTTCACCGCCCTCCAAGCGTACGAATACAGCCACGCGGCCTTCGCCTTCAAAGGAAACATCTACGGCGCCACCTTCTTCATGGCGACCGGCTTCCACGGCGCACACGTCATCATCGGCACGATCTTTCTGGCGGTCTGCCTTCTGCGCGCTTATCGCGGCGATTTCACGCCCAAGCAGCATCTCGGCTTCGAATTCGCCGCCTGGTACTGGCACTTCGTCGACGTGGTCTGGCTGTTCCTCTTCGCCTCCATCTACGTGTGGGGCTTCGGCGGACATGTCGCCGGCCATTGACGCTGCCGCACAGCACATCATTCCACGGGGGGCGGCGACAGGCCGCCCTTCGTTTTTGACGACCAACGACTATCTGACAGCCTCCCGCTAATCTCCAGAGAGGCGGCCGGGAGAAAGATCGTGGCCCAGGACCTCACCCCACCGAATCCCATCATGGCTGGCCTGGCGGGCCGTTGCCCGCGATGCGGCAAGGGTCATCTGTTCAGCGGATACCTGACCGTGCGCCCGTCCTGCGAAAATTGCGGCCTCGACTATAAATTCGTCGATACGGGCGATGGCCCGGCCTTCTTCGTCATGTCCATCGTCGGCATCGTCGTGGTCGCCCTGGCCCTGTGGGTCGAATTCGCCTTCGAGCCCCCGATCTGGCTCCACATGGTGCTGTGGCTCGGACTGTCCGTGATCCTGAGCATGGTCCTGGTACGGCCGCTCAAGGGTGTCATGATCACCCTCCAATATCATCATAAGGCCGAGGAAGGGCGCCTTCGGAAGTGACTGGAAGCACCGCCCCGCACCCTCTCCGCTCGCTGTTGCTGCCCGGCCTTGCGACCCTGGTCGGACTCGCCATCCTGACCGGCCTCGGCACCTGGCAGCTCCAGCGCAAGGCCTGGAAGGAAGCTCTGATCGCCCAGATCCAGTCTCGCGCCTACGGGGAGCCGGGGGCGATCCTGCCGGAGGCGGAATGGAACCGCTGGCAGGCGCAGGCGGATGAGTTCCGCCGCGTCCGGGTGACCGGGACCCTTCTGAACCGGTTCGAGACGCCCGTCTACGGTCTGGCGCCCGCCGCTCCGGGCAAGACGTCGGCGCAGGGATACTACGTGATGACGCCGCTGCGCCTGGAAGACGGTGCCATCGTCATGGTCAATCGCGGCTTCGTGCCCATGGACCTGAAGGATCCGGCATCGCGACCCCAGAGCCAGGTTTCCGGCGCGACGACCGTGACGGGACTGGTGCGGGCACCGGAGGAGCGCAACATGTTCACGCCCGCCGACAACGCAGCCAAGAACACGTGGTTCACCCGCGATCCCCAGGCCATTGCCCGCGCCCACGACCTCGAGCGGGTCGCCCCCTTCTATGTGGAGGCGGATGCCACGCCCAATCCGGGCGGGTGGCCCAAGGGCGGGCAGACTCGGCTCGAGCTTCCCAACAACCACCTGCAATACGCTGTCACCTGGTACGGGATCGCCCTCACCCTCGTCGGCGTGTTCGCTGCCGTCGTGTGGCGGCGGCTGAACCCCGAGCCGGGCGAAGCCTCGCGGAGCGAAGGAAGCGGGCCGTAGCGGGCCTTCCGCTGCGCCGCAAAGCCCGCTGCCGGATCTCACTGCAGTGACATCGCCGTGCCCGCGATCCGCCTGAGTGTCCGGGGCGTCACTCCGCTTCATCGAGTGACGAGCCGCTTGGAAACTCTTTCGTTTGTCGCATTTCGGACGGAAACCGGTTCCCACCTCTCGTGAAAATGCTCTAATGTCCGGCCACCTTTCAGGAGATCGACCCTTGCTTCACGTCTCGACCCGGGGCGAAGCCCCCGCGCTCGGCTTTGCCGACGCCCTGCTCGCCGGATTGGCCCGCGATGGCGGCCTGTACGTTCCGAAAAGCTGGCCCGGCCTGACGCAGGAAACGATCAGGGAGTTCGCGGGCAAGCCCTACGCGGCGGTGGCCAAGGCGGTGCTGGGCCCCCTTGTGGATGGAGACATCTCTGAGGCCGCGCTCGGAGCCATGATCGAAGACGCCTATGCAACCTTCCGCCACGCCGCCGTCTGCCCTCTGAACCAGATCGGCGACAATCTCTTCGTTCTGGAGCTGTTCCACGGGCCGACCCTTGCCTTCAAGGACGTGGCCATGCAGCTTCTCGGCCGCCTGATGGACCATGTCCTCAAGGAAAGGGGTGCCCGCGCCACCATCGTGGGTGCGACCTCCGGGGATACGGGCAGCGCCGCGGTCGACGCGTTCAAGGGCCTCGACCAGGTCGATATCTTCATTCTCTACCCGCATGGCCGCGTGTCCGATGTCCAGCGGCGGCAGATGACGACCGTGGAATCACCCAATGTCCACGCGCTCGCGGTCGAAGGCACCTTTGACGACTGCCAGGCCATGGTGAAGGGCATGTTCAATCATGCCCGCTTCCGCGACGAGCTCCAGCTTTCCGGCGTCAATTCCATCAACTGGGCCCGCGTCGCGGCGCAAGCGGTCTATTACTTCACCGCCGCCGTTGCCCTCGGCTCGCCGCACCGGCCCGTATCCTTCGCCGTGCCGACGGGCAATTTCGGCGACATCCTCGCTGGCTGGGCCGCGAAGCGCATGGGGCTGCCCATCGAGCGGCTGATGATCGGCACCAACGCGAACGATATCCTCGCCCGGACGCTCGAGACGGGATCCTACGAGATCCGCACCGTCCAGCCCACCGCCTCGCCGTCCATGGATATCCAGATCTCGTCCAATTTCGAACGGCTTCTCTTCGAGGCCCATGGCCGGGATGCTGCGGCGGTCCGCCGCCTGATGGCCGGGCTGGCGCAGTCGAAGGCCTTCACCCTCGACGAGGCCCCGCTGGCCCGGATCCGCCAGGAATTTGGAGCCGTGGCGGTGGACGAGCCCGGCGTGGCCGCGGAGATGGCCGAGACCTACCGCACGACCGGTTACGTGCTCGACCCCCACAGTGCTGTCGGCACCCGCGCCGGTCGGGCACTGCTGAAGGACCGGCCCGAGGTCCCCGTCGTCGCCCTTTCCACCGCTCATCCGGCGAAATTCCCTGACGCTGTGGAACGCGCGACCGGGGTCCGGCCCCAGCTTCCGCCGCATATGGCCGATCTGATGACCCGGCCGGAGCGTTTCACGATCCTTCCCAACGACCAGAAGAGCGTCGAGCACTTCATCCGCGAGCGCGCCCGGGCGCTCCGAGGCGAGGCGGCATGAACCATCACTTCGTGCGCGAGAAGCGGATCGACATCACCCGGCTGCCCAACGGCCTGACGGTGGCGACTGAGCAGATGCCAGAGATCGCCACCGCGACGCTCGGAGTCTGGATCGGAACGGGTTCGCGCCACGAAACGGCCCATGAGCACGGGCTGTCGCACCTGATCGAGCACATGGCCTTCAAGGGCACCGCCCGGCGCTCCGCCCGCCAGATCGCCGAGGACATCGAGAATGTCGGCGGCGACATCAATGCGGCGACGAGCGTCGAATACACGAGCTACACGGCCCGAGTCCTCGGTGAGAATGCCGACGTGGCGCTCGACGTGCTCGGCGACATCCTCACCTCGTCCGTCTTCGATCCTGTCGAGCTCGCCCGGGAGAAGACCGTCATCCTTCAGGAATATGCGGCCGTCGAGGATACGCCGGACGACCTCGTCTACGACGCCTTCATGGAAGCGGCCTATCCGGGGCAGCCGATCGGCCGCCCGATCCTGGGCACGCCCGAGACCGTCAACGGATTCGACGAAGGCACGATCCGGGCCTTCATGGCGCGGGAATATGTGCCCGGGAAGATGGTGGTCGCCGCCGCGGGCGACGTGGACCATGATCGCATCGTCGCTCTCGCCGAAAGCTGCTTCGGCGCCATGCCCTCCGCATCGCTCCGCGAACCCGAGCCGGGAATCTACGGTGGCGGGGAGCGGCGGATCCAGCGCAAGCTGGAACAGGCCAACATCGTCCTGGGACTGCCCGGCCTTTCCTTCAAGGACCCCGGCTACTACGCCGCCCATCTCTTCGCCCATATCCTCGGCGGCGGCCTGACCTCACGGCTCTGGCACGAGGTGCGAGAGACCCGAGGGCTGGCCTATTCCATCGAGGCCTTCCACTGGCCGTTCTCCGATTGCGGCCTCTTCGGCGTCGGCGCCGGGACAGCGGGAAAGGATGTGGCCGAGCTGATGGAAGTCACGCTCGCATGCATGCGCAAAGCGACCGGCGATATCGGCGAAGCCGAGATGACCCGCGCCAAGGCGCAGATGAAGGTCGCACTATTGACGGCACTGGAAACGCCCGGCGGACGTCTCGAGCGAATTTCACGCCAGCTCTTGTCCTGGGGCCGCATCATTCCGAGCGATGAGATCGTTCAAAAGGTCGACGCACTGACCGTCGACCAGGTTCGCGAAGCTGGGAGACAACTGCTTCGGGGCGCCCCCACCTTGACGGCTATCGGTCCCCTGAAAGGGTTGCCCACCCTCAACCACGTCGCAGAGGCTCTGCGTCCCTAGATCCGATGCCCATTCTTTAAGCAGCATCGTGCGGAAAACCGGTTTCCTTCTCCGCACGATGTTCCGACCTCGGACCCTTCGAACCTTGTTGCAATTCGAGGATCTTCTCCTCAATCCCGCCGCAAAGTCGCCCCAGGCCAAGGCTACGTCCTTCCGGCGTGAGTCTTGCGGACAAGTCCGGGCATATCCCGACTTCGCCTTGCCCTCGAGCCCCCCGACCGATACCAATCCCGTTTAACCCTGTGCCCGGACGGAAGACCGAAGCGTTGCGGATCGTCTCTTTCGCCATAACCGTCATCCTGACGGCTTTCATGTGCCTTGCATGGCCGGCAAGCGGCCGGGCCGTCGAGTCCGTCCGCGTGGATCCCAAGGTCCGCGCCATCGACCTCACGCCGATGGTCGAGCGCTATCGTTCGGACGGCGACGAGATTCGCATCTCGACGGCCCCGGGCCGTGACGGCATCGTCCGCCGCATCGCGGTCAAAGCCCGCGAGTCCGGAACGCGGCCGGACTGGATCGTCTTCGCGCTCACCAACGACAGCGACGAACAGGTCGATCGGCTGCTGGTGGCACCCCATTTCCGCCTGACCTCCTCCGGCGTGATCTGGCCCGATCTCGGGTCGTCGCGTATCGCGGCGATCACGGCGAGCCAGGGAATCCGGCCAGAGCGCGACGACAGCGCGGATGCCGATATCTTCCTCGTCACCCTCGACCCGGGCAGCACGGTAACCTTCGTCGCGGAGCTTCGGTCCAACAACCTTCCCCAGCTCCATCTCTGGGATGCGGATGCCTACAAGGAACGGGTCAACGGTCTGACGCTCTACAAGGGCATCATCATCGGCATCGCCGGTCTCCTGGCCCTTTTCCTCACCATCGTATTCGTGGTGAAGGGTGCGTTGATTTTCCCCGCCGCGGCAGCGCTTGCCTGGGCCGTCCTTGCCTATGCGTGCATCGATTTCGGTTTCTTCCAGCGCATCTTCCCGATCACCGAGAAGGCGGAGCAGATCTATCGCGCCGGCGCGGAGGCGGTGCTGGCGGCCACTCTGCTCGTGTTCCTCTTCGCCTATCTCAACCTGAACCGCTGGCACGTCCGCTACAGCCACGTCACCGCGTTCTGGCTGGTCTTCCTCGGCGCGCTCATCGGGCTTGCCATCATCGATCCGCCCGTCGCCTCCGGCGTGGCGCGCATCTCGATCGCGGCCGTGGCCGGAATCGGCTTTGTCCTGGTGCTTCACCTCGCCACGCATGGCTACGACCGCGCCGTCATGCTCGTCCCGACCTGGCTTCTCCTCATCGCCTGGGTCACGGCGGCGACCTTCACCGTGATGGGTCATCTCGTCTCGGATCTCGTTCCCCCGGCCCTGATCGGCGGCCTCGTGCTCATCGTGATGCTCATCGGCTTCACGGTGATGCAGCATGCCTTTGCTGGCGGTGCCTTCGCACAGGGATTCGTGAACGATACGGAGCGGAGGGCTCTCGCCCTCGCGGGAGCCGGCGACATCGTGTTCGACTGGGACGTGGTGTCCGATATCGTCTTCGTCAGCCCGGAGGTGGAGCACCAGCTCGGCCTCAAGCGTGGTGCCCTGGAAGGTCCGGCTTCCGCCTGGCTCGATCTGGTTCACCCATTCGACAAGGACCGGTATCGCGCCGCCCTCGATGCCATCATCGAACAGCGCCGCGGACGCCTGACCCAGGATTTCCGTCTGCGCGCAGCCTCGGGCGGGCACCATTGGTTCCGTCTCAAGGCCCGCCCGGTGATCGGCACGGATGGGGAGGTCATCCGGGTCGTCGGAACCCTCGCGGATGTCACGGATTCGAAGACGTCGGAAGAGCGACTGCTCCACGACGCTGTCCATGACAATCTTACCAGTCTCCCGAACCGCCAGCTCTTCTACGACCGGCTCGAGGCGGCTCTCACCTACGCCAGTCAGGACGACAACGTGCGTCCGACGGTCCTCGTTCTCGACATCGATAATTTCAAGACCACGAACGATTCCGTGGGCCATGCGGCGGGAGATTCGATCCTTCTGACCTTGTCCCGCCGGCTGGGACGGCTCCTCAGGCCACAGGACACCGTGGCCCGGATTTCAGGCGATGAATTCGCCATCATCCTCCTCTCCGAGCGCGAGCCGGACCGGATCATCGCCTTCGCCGACATGGTGCGGCGAGCGATGACGACCCCTGTGACCTACGCGGAACGGGAGATCTTTCTGACCGCCTCCATCGGCCTTGCCCTGCACGATCCCCAGATCGCGGCGCGGCGCGAGGAGGTTCTGCGCAACGCCGAGATCGCGATGGCTCACGCCAAGCGCCAGGGCGGCGACCGGATCGAGGTCTTCCGCCCGACCATGCGCTCGGACCGGAGCGATCGCTTCACGATGGAAGCGGATCTGCGCCGCGCCCTCGAGCGCAACGAGATCAAGGTCCTGTTCAAGCCCATCGTCCGCCTGGAAGACCGCACCATTGCGGGCTTCGAATCGATGCTGCGCTGGGACCATCCGCGCCTGGGCCGTATCGGTCCCGAGGACTTCATGTCCCTGGCGGAGGAGACCGGACTCATCGTTTCCCTCAGCTTCTTCCTCCTGGAACAGACCGCACGGGAGCTCGCGGCCTGGCAGGAAGCACTCGAGGTCGAGCCGCCGATCTTCGCCAGCGTCAACATGTCGAGTCATCATCTGCTCCGCCACGATCTTCTCCAGGACGTGAAGGCGGTGATCGCCCGTACGGGCGTTCTTCCGGGATCGCTCAAGATCGAGATGACCGAGAGCCTGGTGATGGAGAACCCGGAATACTCCGCCCAGATGCTTGCCCGCCTGCAGGATCTCGGCGCGGGACTTTCCCTCGACGATTTCGGGACCGGATATTCGGCCTTGTCCTACCTGCTGCGTTTTCCCTTCGACACGATCAAGGTGGACGAATCCTTCGTGCGCCAGATGGCGTCCGGCAAGCCCGTCATTCTGCGCTCCATCATCAAGATGGCGCACGAACTCGGCATGGCGATCATCGCCGAAGGCGCGGAGACGGAATCGGAAGCCATCGAGCTCTACCAGCTCGGCTGCGAATATGCGCAGGGACCCGTTTTCGGCGAGCCGATGTCGGTGCTGCAGGCACGCCAACTCGTCGGCGCGGCCACAGAGGCCGCCTAGGACCGGATCAGGCGTGTCCGGCCTGCATCGACAGCATGGCGGGATCGATGCCGATCCGGCGAAGAGCCATCTCGTAGCGGAGTTCGGCGGACGCGTTGAAGATCAGCTCCGCATCGGCGGGGCAGTTGAGCCAGCCATTGGCCTGGATTTCGATTTCGAGCTGGCCGGCTTCCCAACCGGCATAGCCCAGCGCCAGGATGGCGTCCTTGGGTCCCTCGCCCCGGGCAATGGCACGCAGGATGTCGACGGTCGCAGTCAGGCAGATGCTCTCGTCGATCAGCAGGGTCGACTGGGCGATATGGAAATCCGACGAATGCAGAACGAAGCCGCGACTCGTTTCCACGGGGCCGCCCATGAGCACCTGCATCTGACCGACCTTCTGCGGCAGAAGGATGCGTTCCAGCTCCGGAATGATGTCGAGCTGCACCAGCAGGTCGGGCAGGCTCACATTGGCAGCAGGCCGGTTGAGGACAATGCCCATGGCGCCTTCCACCGAGTGGGCGCAGATGTAGATCACGGCCCGCGCGAAGCGCTCGTCCATCATCCCGGGCATGGCCACGAGAAGCTGGCCGTCCAGGTAACCGGGTTTCATATCGGTCGGCGTCGTCAGGAGGCTCATCTCTCACATCTGCGTTGCGGGTGCCCGATCACGGGATCGTGGATGGCGGCGCGCCCATTATAAACCGCATAAGGGAAGCGCGTCAGGGAGGCGTCAGTTCCATGACATTTCGATTAAGTTCTGCTTCAGTTGCTATTTCGGTCATTCTAGCGTTTTTCCCCTCCATTGGGCAGGCTCAACCTCCCTCTCCTTGGGTACAGGGCTTTCATTCCCGCGTCCGCCTTCTCACGGGTGGGCCGGTGAGCGCAAATTGGCTGGGCGGAATCGAAATCGCCCTCGATCCCGGGTTCAAGACCTATTGGCGCACGCCGGGAGATTCGGGGCTCCCTCCCCGCTTCGACTGGTCTGCCTCGGACAACGTTGCAGCCGTCGAGGTGAAATGGCCGCCTCCGGCCCGCCATGACGATGCCGCCGGTGCTGCCTACATCTACCGCGACGCCGTGATCCTTCCCGTGATCGTGAAGCCTGTCGATCCGGCCAGGCCCGTGAAGCTCGGGCTGTCCATCGATTACGGCGTGTGCAAGGACATCTGCATCCCGGCCCATGCGGATCTGTCCCTTCCCCTCGGGCCGGATGCGGCGCAGCGCGCCGTGCTGGAGAAGGCGCTCGCCAGCCAGCCGCGCCCTCAGCCTGTCGGGGCGCATACGGATCTGTCCGTGCTGTCCATTGAGAACCTTGCCGGCGACAAGCCGGGTTTCGCGGTCAAGGTGCAGGCACCGGCAGGTTCGAAGCCCGCTCTCTTCGCCGAGGGACCGGAGAACTGGTATCTCTCCACTTCCGCACCCGACGCCGGAAACGTCTTTGCCGTCACCATTGAAGAGAAGCCGAAGGATGCAGCCGGTCCCGTCACGATTCGTCTTACGCTTGTCGACGGGGAGCGAGGCATCGAAACCGACGTGAAGCTCGACGGGGATGGGCGGCCGCGCTAGGAGAGAGGTGCACACACCGCCTCACCTTGGGAGAACTGCCTATGACCATCCAGGTTGGAGATCGCCTGCCGCAGGCGACGTTCCGCATCATGACCGCGGACGGACCCGTTGCGAAAACCACCGACGATCTCTTCAAGGGGCGCAAGGTCGTGCTCGTCGCCGTTCCCGGCGCTTTCACGCCCACGTGCCACCGCAATCATCTGCCGGGCTATGTGCAGAAGTTCGATGACATCAAGGCCAAGGGTATCGACGCCGTCGTCGTCACCTCGGTCAACGACGTGTTCGTGCTCGATGCGTGGTCGAAAGCGACCGGCGCCGAGAACATCGAATTCATATCCGACGGCAATGCCGAGTTCGCCAAGGCCCTCGGCCTCTCCATGGACGGTTCGGGATTCGGTCTCGGCATGCGCTCCCAGCGCTATGCCATGGTCGTCGACGACGGCGTCGTGAAGGTCCTGAACGTGGAGGATGCTCCCTCCAAGGCGCAGGTCTCCGGCGCCGAGAACCTGCTCAAGAGCCTCTGATCACCCTGGCCGGCCGGCGGCCTTCGCTCAGCCCCGCGCGAGCGAAGGCTTCGGGCCGGCGCCGTTGCCACTGCCCTTGAAGGGCTGAAGGGCCGCGACCGCCAGTTGATCCACCCGGACATTGGTCGGGTCATCCGCATGCCCCTTGACCCAGTGCCAAGCCACCTGATGGCGATGGGCGGCTTCATCCAGCGCCCGCCATAAGTCTTCGTTCTTCACGGGCTTGTTGTCCGCCGTGCGCCAGCCGCGCCGCTTCCAGTTGTGCATCCAGGATGTGATGCCCTGGCGCACATACTGGGAATCCGTGAAAAGATCGACGGTGCAGGCCCGCTTCAGGGCGTTCAGCCCCTCGATGGCAGCCCGCAACTCCATGCGGTTGTTGGTCGTCTGCGGCTCGCCCCCGGAGACTTCCTTCTCGACGCCGCGGAAAATCAGGATCGCCGCCCATCCGCCCGGGCCCGGATTCCCCGAGCAGGCTCCGTCCGTGTAGATCGTGACGCGCTCACGCTCACTCATGCGGCGAGCCCCAATTCACGGGCGTGCTTCACATGTCGGTGGAAGTTGAGCTTGCGGTCGTATTCGAGCGGATCCTTCGGCTTCACGAGGGCGCCCGGCGGGACATTGAGCCAGTCGACCAGGCGCGTCAGCATGAAGCGCATGGCCGAGCCTCGGCAGAGGATCGGCAAAGCCTCGATTTCGGCCGGTGCGAGCTTGCGGACGGACTGGTAGCAGCCAAGGAGCGCCCGGCCCTTTGTCAGGTTGAACGAACCGTCCGCCTCGAAGCACCAAGCATTGAGGCAGATGGCGACATCGTAGGCAAAGGCGTCGGTACAGGCGAAGTAGAAATCGATGAGACCCGACACCTCCCCGCCGATGAAGAACACGTTGTCGGTAAAGAGGTCGGCATGGATGATGCCGGACGGCAGGCCGCCCGGCCACTCGGCCTTGAGAGCCTCGAGCTCCTGCCGGGTCCGCTTCGCCAGTCCGGAGGCGACCGTATCGGCCTGGGCCTCGGCCTGGGCGAACAGGGGCGGCCAGCCGTCGATGGAGAGGGCGTTGGGCCGGACCATGTCGAAATCCTGACCCGCAAGGTGGAGCTTTGCCAGCGCCGCACCGAGGGCGCCGCAATGCTGCGCCGTCGGTCGCCGGACAGCGATTCCTTCGAGGAAGGTACAGATCGCAGCCGGCCGGCCCGTGAGCTTCCCCAGCGCCTCGCCCTTACGGTTGTTCACCGGCAGAGGGCAATTCAGGCCCTTCCGGGCCAGATGCTGCATGAGATCGATGAAGAACGGCAGGTCGCTCTCCTTCACCCGCTTCTCGTAAAGCGTCAGGATGTACGAGCCTGCCGTCGTGTGCAGGAAGTAGTTGGTGTTTTCCACGCCCTCGGCGATGCCCTTGTAGGACAGAACCGTGCCGATGTCGTAGGTGGCGAGGAAAACGGCGAGTTCCTCGTCCTGGACTTCCGTATAGACTGCCATGGTTTATTCCGCCGCCTGTTCGCGCAGTTCGCGAGGCAGTGGAAAGAACACGCTCTCATCCGCCGTCGAGACACTTTCGACCGACACCTCATACCGCTCGGCGAAGGCGTCGATGATTTCTTCCACAAGGACCTCCGGGGCCGATGCGCCCGCAGTGATCCCGAGCCGCCGGATATTGCCGAAGAGGCTCCAGTCGATATCCTCGGCCCTGAGGATCAGGCGCACGACCGGACAGCCTTCCCGCTCCGCAACCTCGCGGAGCCGCTGAGAATTGGAGGAATTGGGCGATCCGACCACGATCATCGCATCGACGAGGGGTGCCACGCGCTTGACCGCACCCTGCCGGTTGGTCGTGGCGTAGCAGATATCTTCCTTGTGCGGACCGACGATGGCCGGGAACCGGGCTTTCAAGGCCTCCACCATGTCCTGCGTGTCGTCCACGGAGAGCGTCGTCTGCGTCACGAAGGCGAGGTTGTTTTCGTCCACGGGATGGAGCCGGGCGATATCCTCCACAGTCTCGACCAGGGTGGCCGCGCCCTCGGGCAGCTGCCCCATGGTGCCGATCACCTCCGGATGACCGCGATGCCCGATCAGGACGATGTGGCGGCCGCGTTTGTGGTGGACCTGCGCCTCCCGGTGGACCTTGGTCACAAGCGGACAGGTCGCATCGATGGCGAAGAGGCGGCGGACGGCAGCGGCCTCCGGCACCGATTTCGGGACCCCGTGGGCGGAGAAAATGACAGGCGCATCGCCGTCCGGAATCTCGTCGAGCTCCCTCACGAAGACCGCGCCTTTCCGCCTCAGGCCCTCCACCACGTACTTGTTGTGGACGATTTCATGGCGGACATACACCGGAGCGCCGTAGATCGTCAGCGCCTGCTCGACCGCATCGATGGCGCGAACGACACCGGCGCAGAAGCCACGCGGCGCGCAAAGCAGGATATCGAGGGGCGGGTTCGTCATGATGCCGCGATGTGGCGAAACCGGGCCTGCAATGTCAAGCGGGAGCGACGCATATTCGCGCCGGCGGCAGGCTGAAGAAAGGCTCGCACTTCAGGAAAAGACCCCCTAGAAAGGGGGGCATCAGCTCACCAATTGCGAATACCGATGGCGGATACGGCCTCCCACGTCAGCTTTCTTCCCCCGATCCTGACCTTCTGCGGTGCAGCGGTCGTGGCCGTGCCCCTGTTCCGCCTCCTTGGCCTGAGCGCGGTCCTGGGCTATCTCGCCGCGGGCATCGTCATCGGCCCGTCCGGCCTGAGCCTCGTCGGGGAGCCGGAAACCATCGCCACGGTGGCCGAACTCGGCGTCGTCCTCCTGCTTTTCATCATCGGGCTCGAGCTCAAGCTGAGCCACCTGTGGTCGATGAAGCGCGACATCTTCGGGCTCGGCCTTGCCCAGCTTGTCCTCACGACCCTCTGCCTCGGGGCCGCCGCGGTCGAGATCGGCTTCTCTCCGAACAGCGCTTTCGTGACCGGCGTCGCACTGGCGCTCTCGGCTACAGCGATTGCCCTGCAGATGCTCGGCGAGCGGAACGATCTCCAGACGGCCTATGGGCAGCGCTCCTTTTCGATCCTGCTGTTCCAGGACCTCTCCGTCGTACCCCTTCTTGCCTTGCTGCCGCTCCTCGCGACGGGGCTGGATGCCATCGAGCACGATTCGCTCTCCGAGCGCCTGATGACGGTTGCGACGACCATCGGGGCAATTGCCGCCGTGGTGGTCGTGGGCCGTTATGGGCTGAATCCCTTCTTTCGTGTGCTAGCGCGCAGCGGCGCCCGCGAAGTCATGACCGCGTCCGCCCTGCTCGTCGTGCTCGGGTCGGCCCTGCTGATGCAGGAGGTCGGCCTCTCCATGGCCATGGGCGCCTTCCTGGCAGGCCTCCTGCTCGCGGAGTCGAACTTCCGGCACCAGCTTGAAGCTGATATCGAGCCGTTCCGCGGGATTCTGCTCGGCCTGTTCTTCATGAGCGTCGGCATGTCCATCGACCTCGCCCTCGTGCACAGGCAATGGATCGTCCTCGCCGTCGCCGCTCCGGTGGTGGTGGTCGGCAAGACCCTGATCATCACGCTTCTGTCGCGCCTCTTCGGTGCGACCTGGCGCGACGCTCTGCGCTCCGCCGTGCTCCTGAGTCCGGCCGGCGAGTTCGCCTTCGTCCTGATTCCCTTCGCGCTCAGCCTCGGCCTCATGCCCGGGCCGGAAGCGCAGCTCGTGACGGCGCTGGCCGCCATCACGATGCTCCTGGGACCCATCGTGGCGACGGTCATGGAGAAGTCCATGCACCTCCGGGATCAGGGAGAAGCCCATCCCGAGCAGGCGGGACTCCCAGGACAGGAAGGCGAACTCTCCAGCCGCGTGCTGGTGATCGGCTTCGGCCGCTTTGGCCAGATCGTCAATCAGGTGCTTCTCGCCCAGGGCATCGAGGCGACGGTCATCGACAAGGACGTGGAGCGCATCCGGGATGCGGCCCGCTTCGGCCTCAAAGTGTATTACGGCGACGGCACGCGCCTCGACGTCCTGCGTGCCGCTGGCGCAGCCACGGCGGAAATCGTCTGCATCTGCACAGACCATCCCGACACGACGCGGAAGATCGTCGAGATTGTCCACCAGGATTTCCAGAACGCCCGCAGCTTCGTGCGTGCCTATGACCGGATCCACGCGATCGGGCTCATGGGCATGGATGTGGATTACCAGATCAGGGAATGCTTCGAATCCGCGATAGCGTTCGGACAGGCGACCTTGGAGGAACTGGGCATCGATTCCGAAACCGCGCAAGCGAGCGCCGGCGAGATCCGCAAGCGCGATATCGCGCGCCTCGTCCTGCAGAAGACGAGCGGAGACATGGGCGGGGCCGAGCTTGTCGTCGGCGCGAAGATCACGCCCGAGCCCCTGTTGAAGCCCGCCACCAAGGCACGTGGGCTCAGCGCCGAAACCCGGGACATCCTGAACGAAAGCATCTTCTGATGGACACACCCCGTGTCGAGGAAACACCTCCGAAGGAGGTGAGCGCGCCGCGCTTCGTCGTCGGCTCGACCATGCGCCACGTGCTCGTCATGACCGGAACGGGCGCGGCCGGCCTGATCGCGATCTTCATCGTCGATCTCGTTTCCCTTCTCTACATCTCCTGGCTGAACGATCCAAGCATGACCGCGGGCGTGGGCATCGCCTCCGTCGTGATGTTCTTCACCATCTCGATCAACGTGGGACTGATGATTCCCATTGGCGCCCTCGTCTCGCGCGCTCTTGGCGCGCGGGAGAACGCCCGCGCCCGCCGTCTGGCAACTTCGGGCTGCGCTCTGATGGTCATCGTGGCGAGCCTCGTCAGCGTCGCGTCCCTGGCCAGCCTGCCTTGGACCCTCGGCCTGATCGGCGCCTCCGAGCGGACCTACGGCGTCGCCCATGACTTCCTCTGGATCTCCCTGCCGACCAACGGGCTGATGGCCCTCGCGATGGCCCTCTCCAACGTCCTGCGCGCCGTCGGCGATGCCAAGCGCAGCATGTATGCGACCCTCTCGGTCGCAGCCGTCACCGTGCTGCTCGATCCGCTGTTCATCTTCGGCCTGGGACTCAAGTCGAACGGTGCCGCTCTCACCATCGACCTCGCGCGCGTCGTCTATGTCTATGTCAGCTATCGCTATGTGACGCGGTATCACGATCTGCTGTCCTGGCCACGCCTCGACCACATGATCGCGGATGCGCGACCGTTCTTCGCCATTGCTGTCCCGGCCATCCTGACGAACATCGCCGCCCCGGTCGCGAACGCTTTCTTCACAGGCATCATGGCGCGCTTCGGCGACCAGGCCATTGCCGCCTCTGCGATCATCGACCGGGTCACGCCGGTTGCCTTCGGCGGCCTGTTCGCCCTCGCCGGGGCCATTGGACCGGTCATGGGCCAGAACTGGGGCGCGCGGCAATACGATCGAGTGCGGCAGATCCTGAAGGACGCCCTCACGTTCAACCTTGTCTATGTGGCGGTCGTCTGGCTGCTTCTCTATCTGCTTCAAGTCCCTTTGACGCTTCTGTTCAATGCGCCGCCCCTGACTGCGGAGATCGTCCAGTTCTTCTGCCAGTACAGTGGACTGATCTGGTTCTTCGTGGGCCTCGTTTTCGTCTGCAACGCGTCCTTCAACAATCTCGGCTTTCCACTGTTGTCGACGTTCTTCAATTGGGGCCGCGCCACGCTCGGCATGATCCCCTTCGCCTATGTTGGCGCCGAAATGGGAGGCCCGAAGGGCGCTCTCCTGGGGATCGGGGCGGGCTCCATTGCCTTCGGAATCGGGGCCGTCATCACAGCCTTCTGGACAATTCGCAAATTGGAGCGTCAAGCTACGGTGCCATTGTAGCCAACCCGGCACATTGCGTTTGTCGAGAGGATCCCTGTGATGCTCAACTGGTTCGATCTGATGCGGCAGGCCCAGTCGAACGCCGGCCTCGACGTGCTGACCCGGCAGTTCAACCTCTCCGAAGACCAGGCGCAGAAGGCCATGCTTGCCTTCCTCCCGGCCTTCGCCATCAGTATGCAACACCTCATGCTGACGGCACCGTCGAACCCGCTCCTCCAGGGCATGGCCGCCTCTTGGCCGGCAAACCCGTGGCAGGCGGCCATGACGTCGCAGGCGCAGCAGAATGGAAAGCGCCTGATCGACACTCTCTTCGGCTCCGACGAGGCAAGCCGGCGCATCGCACATCGCGCCGCCGATTTCACGGGCCTGAATGTCGAACTGATGCAGCAAATGCTGCCGCTGATGGCCGGCATCCTCGCTGGAACCATGCACCAGATGATGACCGGCCAGGGGCACGTGGCCGAGATGTTCCCGGACCCGGCCAAGGCGCCTGGAAAGGCCGGCGACGGAGCCGATCCCTGGACAGCCCTCTGGGCCGGATGGGCGCAGGCTTTTCCCCTGAAGGATCAAGGCGGCGGCGCGTCCAGGGAGCGCAAGCCATCCCCCTCCGGGCAGCGGGATGCCGCCCTCCCCTGGCAGGACATGATGCAGAAGGGGCAGGAGATGCAGATGCAATACCTGACCTCCCTCCAGTCGATCCTCGATGAGGCTTGGAAGACCCGCAAGCCCGGGCGCTAGAGCGTTGGCCCCAAAAGCGGAATCCACTTTCGGGAATTATCCGACGCCCCTCCTCAACAGACACACTGCCCGATGAGAAAGACCCGGTTCGCATGATGCGCTACGCGGCAAACGGACTTGTCTTCACAACGGGAACAACCGGTCGAACGGATTGCTCCTTCGGCCCGATCTTCTCGCCTCGGGCATGCCTCCCGGCACATCGAACCAAAACCCGTGAGGGATTGTGAAGCAGGGACCCGGAGAGCGCCCCTTCCACATCGCTCCGCATGAGCCCGATATCCTTGAGCATGCGATCATCGAATTCGGCCAGATGCATGATCTCGCGGCGGTGTTGCAGAGCCTTGGCAACGTCGGCAACGGCGCGGAAAATCGATCCCAGGAACGTCGCTCCGGGGAGTTTCGTGACGTTAATGGTGGACCGGATCATGGTTCTATCCTTGCTCTCTGACACTCTCAATTGTCGGTTGATCCGCCTGAAACGGAGGGTCGCGTCTCAAGCGGATGTCCTTCTCGTTTCAGCAGGATGAGCGAAACGCTCCAACGCGCAAATCACGTCCAAGTCCTTGAAACAAAAAGTTTTTATGTGGTCTGCATGATATTGTTAGCATGCTTGATTCATCACTTGAAACGATTGTTTGAGATATGTATCATCAGCAATTATGATGAACGGGAAAAGGCCGATGTACCTTCTGGATATCGATCAGCTGCGGACTTTCGTCGCCATCGCGGATACGGGCTCCTTCACCCGCGCAGCGGACGTGGTGCACAAGACGCAGAGCGCCGTTTCCATGCAGATGAAGCGCCTTGAGGACCGGGTCGGACGGGCAATCTTCGAACGCGACGGACGCCTCTCGAAGCTGACCGAGGAAGGCGAGCGGTTGCTGGATTATGCCCGCCGCATCGTGCGCCTGAACGCGGAATGCATGGCCTCCTTCAACGACAACGAGCTCGTCGGCCGGGTGCGGCTCGGCGTGCCGGACGACTACGCGGACCGCTACCTGCCCGAGATCCTGGCGCGCTTCTCGCGCTCCAATCCGAAGGCCGAGGTGACGGTGATGTGCGAGCCGACGCACAACCTGATCGAGCGCGTGCAGCACGGGGACATCGACCTCGCGATCATCACCCATGTGGATCGGCGCGGCCCGTCCGAGATCGTGCGCATTGAGCAACTCCTATGGGTTACGTCCGGTCGGCACGCGGTCCACGAGGAGACCCCGATCCCGCTGGCGCTGGGACGCCCGAACTGCGACTGGCGGCACTCCGCCACGGAAGCGCTGGAAAGCGCCGACCGGCCCTTCCGCATCGCCTATGTGGCATGGCACTCGACCGCCGTCGGCGCGGCGGTCCTGTCGGGGCTCGCGGTCTCGGTACTGCCTGAGAGCGCCGTGCGTCCCGGCATGCGGATCCTCGGCCCCTCGGATGGCTTCCCGGCCTTGCCTTCGTGCAAGATCGGCCTGATCCGCGCCCGCGGCGGGGAGAATCCGTTGGCGGATGCGCTTGGCTTCCACATCAAGCAGTCGCTCGACAATCTCGGCTCGACCCGGACGCTGCTGGCGCCGGCAGCCGAATAGCCCGCCGAAGCGTTCAGGTCTTGGCGGTCGGGCGGCGCAGCACGAGGATGTTGCCGGCGAGTGCCAGAACGACGCCGGCGAGTGCAAGCGGCGTCCACACATAGCCCTCGACCAGCGTCGACACGGCAAGTGCGATGATGGGGAAAAGCACCGTTGCGTAACCCGCTCGCGCAGCGCCCAGGCGGCGCAGAAGCGTCAGATAGGACGCGAAGGCGAGGACCGACGCGCCGATGGCGAGATAGGCCAGGGCCCCGAGATAGGTCACCGTCGGCTCGATGATGAAGTCGTTGCCGCGCACCAGGTTCAGTACGAGAAGCACGACCACGCCATAGGTCATCGCCCAGGCGTTTGCGGAGATCAGCGGCGCGCCCCGCCGCTGTACCACCGTCGAGATCATGTTGCCGGAGCAGAAGAACAGGGTGCCGAGCACGCAGAGGCCAAGACCGCGCAAGGCCGCGACGTTGAAGCCAGCACCGGTGATTTCGGGCCAGAACAGCAGCACGATTCCCAGTACGCCCACCAGGCCTCCGAAGGCGACCCGCGCCTCCACGCGCTGGCGGAAGATCACGAAGCCGAGCACCAGGTTGAAGATCGAGGCCAGGGAGAAGACGACGGACAGCAGCCCCGACGGCACGGTGAGGCCGCCATAATAGAAGCAGATGAAGTTGAACGAGAAGAGACAGAGGCCCACCGCCATGAAGCGCAGGTGATCGGAGAGCGCGAAGCGCACGCGCATGCCCGCCACAAGAACCCAGCCCCAGGTGCAGAGCGCCGCCAGCGCGAAGCGCCACAGCACGGACATCTCGGGGGCGACCACTCCAAGCTGGGCATGGATACCGATCCAGCTCACGCCCCACAGGACGACCGTGGCCCCATAGAGGCCAAGAGTGCTTCCCGCGAGCCGCGCGGATGGCGCGCCCGGCATCGTTCCAGCTTGTGTCATGGTGGCTTGCGACATGGTTTCATCCCTGCGGAGCGTCCGAATTACGCCGCGCGATCCATCAAGGCAAATGATGAAATATGATCGATTTTCCTTCGAACGCTGATGAGACGGCCGCAGCGTTTCGATGAAACTCCTCGAAACCTGGATGAAACGCCGGGGATGGAACCGCGAACCATTCAACCGGCCCGCCCCCGACGGCGGGCGGCCTTGATGGCGCGGATCCGCTCCCCGTCCTCGGCCTGCAGATGACAGCCGCGTTCGAGGATCTCCAGGGTATATTCGTCGCTCGTCAGTCCCAGCCTTTCGGCCCTGTCGTCCCGGAAGCGTGCCACGTCCCATGACGGGCTGCGCCAAGCGCTCCGCTTGGCTGCCTTCCAGGCGAAGTAAGTGCCGAAGCCGCCGCGCCCCCATTCGGGAACATGGACGGGATCGTCCAGAGGCGGGCCACCATTGTGGCTGCGCGGGGGTCTGCGTGGGGCCATGGCGTCCTCAGGTCTTCAGAACAACGACGAGATAGGTGCAGGGATCGGCCGCCCTGTTGCGAAAGACGCAATCCTGGGGTGGGCCAAGGGCAAGGCAATCGCCGGGTGCAAGTTCGTGAACGGTTCCGCCTTCGACGAAGGTGAGCTCTCCGGAGAGAACCCAGATCATCTGGCGGATGAAGGCATAGGACCCGGCGGGATAGGCGACTTCGGCCCCTGGCGGCAACTCGATCCGGGTGAGTTCGAAGGGCGGATCGGGCACCGGCGGGGAAATCTGACGGCGAAGATAGCCCGTGCCTGGGTCCTGCCAGACAGGCTGATCGGCCTCCCGCAGGAGGCGGCCTGGCTGCCGCTCGGCGCGGGCAAGCAGCGTGGACAGCGTCAATCCGAACGCACTCGACAGCCGTCCCAGCAGGACCGCGGTCGGACTCGTTTCGTGACGCTCGATTCTGCTGATCATCGCTTTCGAGACGCCGGAGCGCGCCGCGAGATCCGCAAGGGACCAGCCGCGCTGTTCCCGCTCGGTCCGGATCCGTTCAGCGATCAATGATCCTGCGTCGTCTGATATGGGTGACATTCGTCCATTATATTCAACATCTCCGAAAGGTCCAGATCTCCGCTGAAACCATCCGTACCAAGCAGCCCTGCCCTCCGGCGGGAATGGGAAGCGATCCAGCACCCCGTGGAGATCCAGAGAACCGGGTCAGTGAGGACGTGACGAAGTTGTTCCGCAGGTGACGATCCGCTGCTCGAAGGATTGAGCCTCGGACCCGGAAGCGCGCCTAGCAGATCCAGTGTCGGGTCTGACCGCAATGGCACTCGGTCAGGACGTGCCGACCAGATGTGCAACCAGCTCGCAGATGCACTGCGGCGGGCGGAAGCGGCCACGCGCTCACCTCTCCATGTTCAGCATGTATGAAGTCGCCTCCTGCGCGGACAACGCATCCATTGCGTATGTGAATGTGCCGCGCTCCTTCACTTCCCGGGCAGCGCGCATGAGGGCACCGAGGGCGGCTCGGGCGAAGGATCCCCCGACACTGATCCGCTTGACGCCCGCTCGTTCGAGCTCGCTGACAGTAAATGTCTGCCCTGCGAGCCCCATCACGACATTCACCGGGCGCTTGACGGATGAACATACCGTCCGAATGGCATCCAGGCTTGGAAGCCCAGGTGCATAGAGGACATCGGCGCCCACCGCTTCGAAGGCTTGCAGGCGGCGAATCGTGTCATCCAGGTCCGCACGCCCGTTCAGGAAGTTCTCAGCGCGCGCCGTCAGAACGAAAGGGTGTCGGCGTGCCTCCTCAGCAGCCGCAGCAATCCTTTCCACCGCAAGAGTGAAGTCGAAGATGGGAGCGGCGGGATTTCCGGTCGCATCCTCGATCGAGCCGCCGACGAGACCAACCTTCGAAGCGAGGGAAATTGTTTCGGCACAGGATGCTGGATCGGCCCCGAAGCCATCCTCCAGGTCGGCGGATACAGGCAGATCGGTCGCGTCGACGATGCTCCGTGCATTCCGCAGGATATCGTCGCGCGAAAGAGCGGCTGCCGAGTCACGTCGGCCGATGGAGAAGGCGAACCCCGCGCTGGTGGTCGCCAATGCTTCGAAGCCGAGGGCTGCGAGAATGCGGGCTGAACCCGCATCCCAGGGGTTAGGAATGACGAAAGCGCCCGGACGTCGATGCAACGCGCACAGTGCCTGATATTTGTCGCTCTGACTTGCCATGCCGTGCTCCTGCTCACAGGCGAAGCATAGCATGAAGCAAGAAAGGACAATCTGTCGGGCAATGATCGCCCACCGGATCTTCGGTCGTTTCCCGCTGCGCGCCGCAACACAGGTGAGAATTGGAGAGGCCTTCGCCGTGGGCTGGAGGGCATCATATCCGGCACATGGTGAAGCGTATCGCCTAGCACTCGGCAGCTGGAATGAGAGACAACGTCTCGAAGAGCAGCGTATTCGAATAACAACTCCAGCCCAAGACAAGACAGTTCTTTAGAACATTACATTGTTGAGACTGAATTGGATGAATCGTTAAGGGACCGCCTCCGGCTGGAAGTAGACGATCAAACGTTCTCTGCCGTCATCGATCAGGCGCGGCAGATTCAGAGCGAGCGGCAGTAATGACAAGACGGTCCTGCCGCTCTTGCCGGTGGCAGGACCGCACTGTCGAAGGCTCGCTCGGGTCTCATAAGAAGACAGCCGGTCTGTCCCAGGACTGTATCGGCCTTCTGCCGCGGCTTGCGAGGCGCCGTTGCGCTTTCACACAATGCACCTCCGCCACGAAAGCGCCGCGGCAAACCGTGTTCTCTCCGCGCGTTCATGCAAACCAGAAGTCGCTCGCCCTCAGCTGCGTTACTCCAGCGATGGTGATATCGTTGTCAGTATCGAAGCGGATCACGCTGTCACCATTCACTGTGTCGACGGTCAGGTCGAACAGGCTATGGATGCCGTCGGCCGCAAATGCCGTCAGGTCGATCCAATCGCGCCCCCTTTCAAAATCGAGTACCGTGTCGTGACCGTTCGGCGGTGCGAACACGAAGGCGTCCGCGCCGCCACCGCCGAAGAACGTGTCGTTACCGACGCCGCCTGTAAGCGTGTCCTTTCCGGTGCCGCCGTCGAGGTGGTTGCCGACTCCTCCGATCACCGTTAGGGCGTCGTTGCCCCCGCCGCCGCTTAGAAAGCTCGTGCCGATCAGCGAACCAACCGTCACTGTGGCCGTCAGAATGTCGTTGCCATTGCCGCCATCGAGGTGATTCTCCGCGCGGGAGCCTTCCCCATCAGGCACCAGATCCGGGACTGCCACTGACAGCAGGGCCACGAGCGTGTCGTCATCCGCGCCGCCGTTGAGTCGGTTTTCTGCATCGATGCTGAAAGTCCCCGACCGAACAACGAGTTCCGAGGTCAGGATGTCGTTGCCGATGCCTCCATCGAGAAGATTCAGTGCCTTCACATCGAAGGGACTGCTGGCCTCGGTCGTAGCGGTCAGGATGTCCTGTCCGACGCCTCCGTCCAGGTGATTGGTCGTATCCTTCTCACCTCTCATGACCGAAGTGATCGTATCGTTTCCACCTTCGCCCCAAAGCTCGTTGGTGCTGACCGTATCCCGGAAATTGGACGATGCCGCACTCGTCGCCAGCATGGTGTCATTGCCGCGACCACCATGGAGTTCGTTCAACATGGGCTGGTCGTAACGAGCGAACGCGAGAGTGGTAGACTCTAGATAATCGTCACCATCCCCGCCATCAATCATGGCAGTAGCGCTCCCAAGGGCGGACCCAAATCCGACCGAACGAGTGAATGCAGTGACGTGATCGTTCCCTGACCCACCGTCGACTACGGTTCTGACGACGTTATTCGCATCATGCTGGCCTTCGTTATCTGCAATGGCATTGATGGTGTCGTCTCCGGCTCCGCCAAAGGCATCGACCTGGAAAAGATCGATTATTGCATCCGTTTCCGCGCCGAGTTTCGCCGTGGCATTAATAAGATCGTTGCCCGATCCTCCATCGACCAGGATGTGTGCCGACAGCACCTGTACCGGCTGACCAGGATTGATTCGATCCCCTCGAAGGTCAGCGGTGGCATTCATCGAGTCGTCGCCCGCCCCGCCGAGCTGTACGATAACAGCATCGAGCCTCTCATGAGGCTGTGCCGTCAGAGTAAGGTTGGTGGTCAGTGTGTCGGAATCCTGACCGCCAATCAGCGCCGTGCGGTTGAACGTGCTGCTCAGGTCGTCGTCGCCGCGCAGACCGTCGACGATGTCACCTTCGGCCGCGGCGGCCAGCGTATCGTTGCCATTGGTGCCGATGATCGTCTGGTGAACAGGGTCGATCAGGGACAGCCAGTCCGCCGATGCGGGGGCGGCGCGGAGACGGGCTTCGCCTCCATTGCTCAGATCGGCGGTGGGTGCGTTTGCTGTCGCCATATTTGTCCTCCTGACGGATGTCGGGACAGTCCGGAACCGGAACCGGCCGCATCCGTGCGTCGTCGGCCCCGATGAATGCTGGCACGGCGCCGGAGCCAGATCGTTCGCCGCCGTGCCTTGAGTTCGCGGTCAGGCGAACAGGAAATCCGTCGCCTTCAAGTTGGCGACGCCAACGACGGTGACATCATTGTCCGTGTCGAAGCGGATGATGCTGTCGCCATTGGTCGTGTCGATGGTCAGGTCAGAAAACTCGTGAATGTCGGCAGTGGCAAAGGCCGTAAGGTCGATCAGGTCGCGGCCGCTGTCGAAATCGCCGATCGTGTCGTGACCGTTGGGCGGCGCGAAGACGAAGGCATCGGCGCCGCCGCCGCCGAAGAACGTGTCGTCGCCGGTGCCGCTGGTGAGCGTGTCCTTTCCGGTGCCGCCGTCGAGGTGATTGTCGGTCCCTCCGATGACGGTCAACCGGTCGTCTCCGGTGCCGCCGCTCAGGAAGCTCGTTCCCGCCGAGCCCGATGCAACCGTCGCCACGAGCGTGTCGTCGCCGCTTCCGCCGTCGAGATGGTTCTCTGCGGTAGATTCACCGACGGGCGTGCCGGGCGAAACGGTAACCGAAAGATACGCTTCGAGACTATCGTCGCCGAAGCCTCCGTTCAGGATGTTGGACAGATGGTACAGGTCGGACGGTGCGGGGCCGCCAATCGCCAAGGCATCCATGCGAGCGTTGAGCACATCCTTTCCCGCGCCACCTTCCAGTTGGTTGAGAGCTCGCACATGCTGACCTTGCGCATTGGACACAGCCGTGAGGGTGTCGTCGCCAATCCCGCCGTCAAGAAAATTGGTGACGTCGGACAGACCATTTCGGAACGCCGAATCCTGTGTCGCTTCCAGGACGTCGTTGCCCTGATCACCCCACAATTCATTGACGCCGACGGGTCCAAGGCCATTCGAGTTCGTGGTGTTGTGCGCGGTAACGACGTCGTCGCCGCGGCCACCGTGAACGGAGTTCCTGACAAGTTCTGTGTCGAGGGATATGCCATTGGCCGTCGCGTCGATGATGTCGTCGCCGTCGCCGCCGTCGATCTCATTGATGGCCGTGCCGGTGAACCCGGAAATGTTGGTTTGTGCAAGAGCGGTGATGTGATCCTCGCCGGAGCCGCCTTGAATGTGGTTCATGACATGATTGTCGCCAACCGAGCCGGTGGCGTCGGCAATGGCATTGATCGTGTCGTTTCCCGGGCCGCCGAGGACGTCCGTTCTCAGGGTGACGTCGGCTGACGTCGGCCCTGCGAGATTTGCAGTGGCATTGATGATGTCGTCGCCTCTGCCGCCGTCGGACAGGACATCAGCGGTGAGTTCCTGTGCGTGAGGAGTAGGAGACGAGCCACCTTGAAGCGACACGGTCGCGTTCAGGGTGTCGTTGTCCGCACCGCCGAGCTGGATGGCAAGACCATGGGCGGTTTCGTCGTCCGGTGCCGTCACGACGTCGTTAGTGGTCAGGGTATCGTTGCCCCGGTCACCGACCAATGCCGTGCGATTGAACGTGCTGCTCAGGTCGTCGTCGCCGCGCAGCCCCTCCACGATATCTCCATCCGCGCCGGCGGCAAGAGTGTCGTTGCCATTCGTGCCGACGATGGTTTCATGAACCGGATCGATCAGTGACAGCCAGTCCGCCGATGCGGCGGCGGCCAGCGCTCGGGTTTCGTCCGTGTCGATTGTGTCGGTGTTAGTCGCCATTGTCGTCCTCCTGGCGCTGGAAGCCCCCAAGGAACGCTTGACGGACACACGCACCCGACATCCGCCAGGTTTCGTCCGTCGCAACGAATGCCGCTGCGTGCCGAATCCCGCCCCTTCCGGTCGGGTTGCTCTATGTCACCACGCAGCCACCGATGGTGTTGCGGCCACTTACGGCCAAGCCGGCGATCCGGCGTCGCTCGTTTCGAACTTAGGGAACGTTCGATGCTGATCGGGTCTGTATCGACCGGCCGATGCTCAATCGCGCCGATTACAACGGAGTGTGCCCCGCTCTTCAACCGTTCATAAGAGGTAACGGATCTCCAGAACCGCCATTTCCGTCCCTTTCGAGTAGGGGCTACGGGGCCAGGACGGTCCGGTTTACGGGCCTCAGGCCACGGGATTGAGGCCTGGTGGAGGCGATGGCTATTTCGCTGCGGCAAGGAGGGCCAGAGTCACTTTACTAGAGGACAGCTATCGCACTTCAAGAAATACCCTCCAGTTCTCACACACCGAACCCTCAGAACCCGACCTCAAGCAAGGATAGGCACCTCTATTCCTCGTATCATGGAGGAAAGTCTGTCGATATTTCAGAAAGCAAGCGAATCTCGGTTCGCCTTTCCGAAGCGTCTGTTCAATAATCCTGGCACTTCACAAGGGGACAACGCGATGAACACTTCCATGCTCTTCACTCGGACTTTGCAGACCTCTCGCTGGGTCCCGGCCCTGTTGGCACTGGGTCTGCTGTTCGCACCGGGCATGGCTCAGGCGCAGGACGTTCGATCTCCCGCGAGGGAGATGGCGGCTCCGTCAAAAGACGCTACCTCCACCCGTATCGTCCTCGTGGAATGGCGCATCAAAAAGGGGCGTGAGCAGGAATTCGTGGATTACTGGTCGAAGCAGGCGACGATCGCGGATCGCTCCGGCCTGGTCGGCGAGTTCCTCAGCCGAGTGGAGGACCGAAAGCAGTTCCCCTGGATGGTGTGGAATCTCGATCCGCGCTGGACCACCTTCGTGAATGTGGGCATCTGGCGCAGTGGCGCCGACTTCGACCAGCAAATCGGTCGCTTCATCAACAATGCAAAGCCGCCCTTGGCCTTCGAGGCGCAGAAGCGCCGCCGCGTCCTCGTTGCGCCCGAGCGCTGGCGCATCGGCGCCACGCCCTTCATGACGGCGGACCATCCGGCGGTGCGATGAGATTGCTCCTTCCGAAGCGAGGCAATGCCCGGCCGGGCGGCCCCGGAAAGCCGAAGGCATTGTTCCGGCCCAGACACTTTCTCGTCGCCGTCATCCTGGCGGCCGTCATCATGATCCCGGTCTGGGGCGTTATCTGGTGGCTTCTTCCCTGACTTCGCGATGCAGGAGGGAGGGAGCCGGTGGCCAGCGGCGGCTCCATTGCCATATGGCCCGAGCCGAGCCGTCGATCAATCCTGGCAGGGCCGGGGCTGTGGAATCCTCGACAGGGAATGCACCGCCTGGGAGGCGACGATCTGCCGGCACCGGCCGGCAATCCTGCGCCTCGCGGACAGAGCGATGGACCGGACCTGCTGTTCCGAGGTACCGTCGCGCGCCATGAGCTGACGCACGATGGGATCGGACAGCAATTCCGTCAGGCTGGGCTCGCGACGATATGGCATTGGCGGCTCCGCTTCATCCCAAGGGCCGATTCACTAAGCGATCTATGTGACGTGGCTGTGGCAGCGTCGAACCCGAGAATGGACGACATGTCGCGATGTCAGAGCCGCGCGCGCGTACTGCGTGGCGTTGCAAGGAGAAGGTTGGTCTCCGAGGCCATGACGCCAGGAATGAGCCGGATACGCCGCAGCACGGCGTCGAAATCCGTCAGGCTGGCAGCGCCAAGTTCGACCACGAGGTCCCATTTGCCGTTGGTCGTGTGGATGGCGCTGACCTCGGGGAAGCCGCCCAGGGCGTCCACCACCCGGTCGGCCGCCCTGCCCTCGACCTCGATCAACATGATGCCGCGAACGGGCAGCGATACCGCATCCGCCCGCAGGATGACCGTATAGCCGACAATGTCGCCGGATCGTTCCAGGCGTTCCATCCGGGCCCGCACTGTCGCCCGCGAGACGCCGAGCTCCAGCGCCAGATCGGAGATGCTGCGCCGCCCGTTATGGCGCAGGAGCGTGATGAGGCGCTGGTCCAGTCCGTCCATAAGTCACCATATTGATAAGCGATTCTTTTCTTTTTGGAAAATAAACCCGCCGTTATTGTCAATCTTTATCGTTCGTTTCGCCAACTTCGTTCGGTAGCTTCCCAGCTGGCCACAAGGAGAACCGAATGACGCGCAGACCATGTATCCTCTTGGGAGTTCCGGTGCAGGAAGGAGCGGGCTATCTCGGCTGCGACATGGGTCCGAGCGCCTTCCGGACGGCGGGCCTCGCCGGAGCCCTGCGCGAACTCGGCTACGAGGTCGAGGACCGGGGAAACCTTGCGCCGGCTCCGCGCCGGGATCTCACGCATCCAAACAAGGCCATCAAGGCTCTACCCGAGGTGGTTGCCTGGACGGAGACGATTGCGAAAGCCGCTTATGAGGCCAGTGGCGACGGCATGCCGATCTTCCTCGGCGGCGACCACAGCCTGTCTGCCGGCTCGATGACCGGCCTGAGTCGCCGGGCGGTCGACGACGACCGCGAATTCTTCGTCCTATGGCTCGACTCGCACCCAGACTTCCACACACTCGACACGACGCAGAGCGGCAACCTGCACGGCGTGCCGATGGCCTATGCCACCGGCCGCGACGGCTTCGACCGCCACTTTCCGGCCGTGCATGCGCCGGTCAGGCCGGAAAATGTGTGCATGATGGGCATTCGCAGCGTCGACCCTGCGGAGCGTGCCGCCCTGGCGACGGCGGGCGTCACGATCCATGACATGCGCGCCATTGACGAGAACGGCGTCGGGCCGCTGCTCGATGCGTTCCTGCGACGGGTCGCAGGCGCCAGGGGCCGACTGCATGTGAGCTTCGACGTGGACTTCATCGATCCGAGCATCGCGCCCGGCGTCGGAACCACGGTTCCGGGCGGCGCTACGTTCCGCGAGGCACATCTGATCATGGAAATCCTTCACGACAGCGGCCTCGTCACCAGCCTGGATCTCGTCGAGCTCAACCCCTTTCTGGACGAGCGCGGTCGCACCGCCCTGCTCATGGTGGATTTCGTCGCAAGCCTCATGGGCCGGCGCGTCCTCGACCGCCCGACGCGGAGCTACTGAAAATGATCGCGAACCTCAACGTCGTTCCCTTCGTCAGCGTCGACCACATGATGAAACTGGTTCTCGCCATCGGCGTGGAACGCTTTCTCACGGAGCTGGCGGATGACATCGAAGCCGATTTCCGCCGCTGGGAATTGTTCGACAAGACGCCCCGTGTCGCATCGCACAGCAAGGAGGGCGTCATCGAGCTCATGCCCACCAGCGACGGCGAAGTCTACGGTTTCAAATATGTGAACGGTCATCCGAAGAATACCCGTGAAGGACGCCAGACCGTCACCGCCTTCGGCGTGCTGGCGGATGTGGGAACGGGTTATCCCGTCCTGCTGACTGAAATGACCATCCTCACCGCCTTGCGTACGGCGGCGACCTCTGCGCTCGCCGCCAAGCACCTCGCGCCGAGGGGGGCGCGCACCATGGCGATGATCGGCAACGGCGCGCAGGCCGAGTTCCAAGCCCTCGCCTTCAAGGCCCTGCTGGGCGTAGACCGGCTCCGCCTCTATGACATCGACCGGGCAGCAAGTGCGAAATGCGTCCGCAATCTGGCGGGGATGGGACTGGACATCAAGGTATGCGCCTCCATCGAGGAAGCGATGGAGGGGGCCGAGATCGTCACCACCGTCACCGCCGACAAACAGAACGCGACCATCCTGACCGACAACATGATCGGGTCCGGCATCCATATCAACGCCATTGGCGGCGACTGCCCGGGAAAGACCGAGCTGCATCCGGACATCCTGAGGCGATCCGACATCTTCGTGGAATATCCACCGCAGACACGCATCGAAGGGGAGATCCAACAGCTGAGCCCCGATCATCCCGTCACCGAGTTGTGGCAGGTGATCGCGGGCCTCGCGCCGGGACGAAGGGATGCCCGGCAGATCACCCTGTTCGATTCGGTCGGATTCGCCATCGAGGATTTCTCTGCCCTGCGCTACGTGAAGCGGCAGATCGCCCGCACAGGCCTCTATGAAGAGCTCGATCTCCTTGCCGACCCGGATGATCCGCGCGACCTCTTTGGCATGATCCTGCGTGCGGCAGCCGCTCCGACGGCGGCGTGATCGCCGGAGGCGCATCGCTGTCCGCCGACATGGTTTTAACGCAATGGCAAGCTCCTCCGGGGCAGGCTGCGCCGCCTCGAATGCATTCTAAAATTGCGGAGCTCAGAATGAGCAGCATCACGATCCGGCCCATCGCACGGGAGGACTATGCCCGGTGGGAGCCGCTATGGGACGGCTACAATGCCTTCTATGGTCGCTCGGGACCGACCGCCCTCGACCCCGCCGTCACGCGAATGACCTGGGAGCGCTTTTTCGACGCCTATGAGCCGGTCCATGCTCTCGTGGCCGAGAACGACGGCCAGCTCCTTGGCCTGACACATTATCTCTTCCACCGCAGCACCACGGCTATCGCGCCAATCTGCTACCTGCAGGATCTGTTCACCAGCGAAGCCGCACGTGGAAGAGGTGTCGGCCGGGCCCTGATCGAGGGAGTCTATGAGCGAGCCGCCCTCGCTGGATGCCCCCGCGTCTACTGGCAGACGCACGAGACGAATGCGACGGCGATGCAGCTCTATGACAAGGTGGCGGATCGCTCGGGCTTTGTCGTCTATCGCAGGCAATTCTGAACCACGGGACGACAGAATCACCCTGAAACGAAGGGCGGAGCGGACTCTCGGGAGCCCGCTCCGGTCATGTTCGGCGGAGACGCCGTCTGCGGCGCCGGCGAGTTCCGGCTCAGCTGCGCTTCGGGGGCGACGCAGGCCAGCTCTTGATCAAGGTGTCATAATCGACCGTCTCACCCTTCGGCTTCTCGTTGGCGAGCTTGCGCTGCGGCGCGATATTGCCGGCGGCTTCGGACTTCTTGAACCATTCCTCGGCCGTGGTCTTCGGATTCAGCTTCGGGCCACACTCGCCCTGCACGTTGGCGCGCTCGAGACGTCCCAGCACTTCGTCCTGGGCTGCCGCGAGAGAGTCCATGGCCTGCTGCGGCGTCTTGGCGCCTGACGCCGCATCGCCGATGTTCTGCCACCAGAGCTGCGCGAGCTTGGGATAGTCCGGCACGTTGTTGCCGGTCGGCGTCCACTGCACGCGGGCGGGCGAGCGGTAGAACTCGATGAGGCCACCGAGTTTCGGCGCGCGCTCGGTGAAGCTCTTGTCCCAGATGTCGCTCTCACGAATGAAGGTCAGTCCAACGTGGCTCTTCTTCAGCGACACGGACTTGGAGGTCACGAACTGGGCGTAGAGCCAGGCGGCCTTGCGGCGCTCCAGCGGCGTGGACTTGAGGAGGGTCCAGGAGCCGGCGTCCTGATAGCCGAGCTTCATGCCCTCCTTCCAGTAGGATCCGTGCGGTGACGGAGCCATGCGCCATTTCGGCGTGCCGTCCTGGTTCACCACGGGAAGGCCTGGCTTCACCATGTCGGCGGTGAACGCGGTGTACCAGAAGATCTGCTGGGCGATGTTGCCCTGCGCAGGAACCGGTCCCGACTCGGAGAAGTTCATGCCGTTCGCCTGAGGCGGGGCGTATTTCTTCATCCAATCGAGGTATTTGGCGATCGAATAGACCGCCGCCGGGCCATTGGTGTCGCCGCCGCGCTCGACCGAGGACCCGACCGGACGGCAGCCTTCCATGCGGATGCCCCATTCGTCGACAGGAAGGCCGTTCGGAATGCCCTTATCGCCGTTGCCCGCCATCGACAGCCAGGCATCCGTGAAGCGCCAGCCGAGCGACGGGTCCTTCTTGCCGTAATCCATGTGGCCATAGACCTTGACGCCGTCGATCTCCTTCACGTCGTTGGTGAAGAATTCCGCAATGTCTTCATACGCCGACCAGTTCACCGGAACGCCAAGATCGTAACCATACTTGGCCTTGAACTTCTCCTTCAGGTCGGGACGCTGGAACCAGTCGTACCGGAACCAGTAGACGTTCGCGAACTGCTGATCGGGCAACTGGTACATCTTGCCGTCCGGTGCCGTCGTGAAGGACTTGCCGATGAAGTCGTTCACATCGAGCGTCGGAAGGGTGACGTCCTTGCCCTCGCCTGCCATCCAATCGTCGAGGGGAATGGCCTGCTTGTAGCGGAAATGCGTCCCGATGAGATCGGAATCGTTGACCCAGGCGTCGTAAAGATTGCGCCCGGACTGCATCTGCGTCTGGATCTTCTCCACCACGTCGCCCTCCTGAATGAGGTCGTGGGTGAGCTTGATCCCGGTGATTTCCGAGAAAGCCTTGGCGAGGGTGCGGGCCTCGTATTCGTGGGTCGTGATCGTCTCTGAAACCACGTTGATTTCCATGCCGGCGAAGGGCTTCGCGGCATTCACGAACCATTCCATCTCCTTCATCTGCTCGTCTTTGGACAAGGTCGAGGGCTGGAACTCGCTATCGACCCACTTCTTTGCCTCGTCCATTCCAGCGAAGGCCGTGCTCATTCCGAGGGCCATCGCCACCGTACTCGCCGACACAAGAAGTCTGAGACGCGATCTTGGCACCATTGGTTCTTCCTCCCGTGATCGATCGGCTTACCCGTCCGATCGGCTGTTCTCCCCGGCGCATTGCCACGGAGTCGTCTTGGGCCTCGCCCTCACACGTAGCGGAACACGAGGACCGCATAGATGAGGGAAAGGCCGAAGGCCCACCATAAGCTCGGGCCGACGAGCCCAAGCCAGGCCAAATGGATGAAGGCAGCGCCAAGAAGGGTGACGAACAGGCGGTCTCCCCGCGTCGTGGGGATGCGTAAGATCCCGACCCGCTCTGTTTCGGGCCGGTAGACCGCGAGCAGGGTCATCCCGACCAGCAAGATTGCGATGCCGGCGAAGAAGAGCGCCGTCTGCCACGTCCAGGCCATCCATGCGAAATCGGACATGCGACCCTCCTCACACCCGGCCCAGGGCGAAGCCCTTGGCGATGTAGTTGCGCACGAACCAGATCACGAGAGCGCCCGGCACGATGGTGAGCACGCCTGCCGCAGCGAGCAGGCCCCAGTCCATTCCGGAAGCCGAGACTGTCCGCGTCATCGTGGCGGCGATCGGCTTTGCGTTCACCGTGGTCAGGGTACGCGCCAGCAGCAGTTCGACCCAGGAGAACATAAAGCAGAAGAAGGCCGCGACGCCGATGCCGGATGCAATCAGCGGCATGAAGATCTTGATGAAGAAATGCGGGAAGGAATACCCGTCGATAGCCGCCGTCTCATCGATCTCCCGCGGCACTCCGGACATGAAGCCTTCGAGAATCCACACCGCGAGGGGGATGTTGAAGAGGCAGTGCGCCAGGGCGACCGCCCACGGCGTGTCGAACAGGCCGATGGCCGAATAGAGATTGAAGAATGGCAGAGCGAATACTGCGGGAGGCGCCATGCGGTTCGTCAGAAGCCAGAAGAACAGATGCTTGTCGCCGAGGAACCGGTATCGCGAGAAGGCATAGGCCGCCGGCAGTGCGAAAGAGATCGACAGGACCGTGTTGATGATCACATAGGTGAGCGAATTGATGTAGCCCGAGTACCAGCTCTCGTCGGTGAAGATCTTGATGTAATTGTCGAAGGTGATGTCCCTCGGCCAAAGGGTCAGACCGCTCGTGATCTCCAGGTTCGTCTTCAGGCTCATGTTCACGAGCCAGTAGATCGGCAACATCAGGAACACGAGATAGATGGTCATCACGACCGCTTTCCCGTTGATCCAGGGCCTGGCTACTGCGCGGTTTGCCGAGACATTCTGCGTCACGCCGTCCGACGTCCGACCGATGACGGCGGTATCGCTCATGCCTCGACCCTTTCGCGGTCAGCGTCCACGTTCGTCATGACGGTGTAGAACACCCAGCAGATGACCAGGATGATCAGATTGTACACGAGCGACATCGCTGCTGCCTTGCCGAGGTCGAACTGCCCAAGCGCCAGCTTGACCAGATCGATGGACAGGAAGGTGGTCGCGTTGCCAGGCCCGCCTCCGGTGAGTACGAAAGGCTCCGTATAGATCATGAACGAGTCCATGAAACGCAGAAGAACCGCGATCAGCAGGACGCGGCGCATCTTCGGCAACTGGATTGTGCGAAACACGGCCCATCGCGATGCGCCGTCGATGCGCGCCGCCTGGTAATAGGCATCGGGAATCGACTTCAGCCCGGCATAGCACAGGAGCGCCACCAAGCTCGTCCAATGCCACACGTCCATGACGACGATCGTGATCCAGGCATCAAGAGGATGGCCGGTGTAATTGTAGTCGATGCCGAGCGAGTTGACGGCCCAGCCGAGCAGCCCGATATCACCGCGGGCGAAGACCTGCCAGATCGTGCCGACCACGTTCCATGGGATGAGAAGCGGAAGCGCCATCAGCACGAGGCAGACCGCCACCCCCCAGCCCTCCCGTGGCATCGACAGGGCGACCAGGATCCCGAGCGGTACCTGGATCAAGAGGATGATCGCCGAGAACAGAAGCGTGCGCCACAGGGCGCCGAAGAAACGCCCGCCGAGTTCCTTGGACGGATCGAGCAGATCCTGGAACCAGGCGACGCCGTTCCAGAAGAACTGGTTATTGCCGAAGGTGTCCTGAACGGAATAGTTCACCACCGTCATGAGCGGCAGTACGGCGGAGAACGCGACGATGGCAAAGACGGGCAGAACCAGGAACCATGCCTTGTGATTGACGGTTTTCATCACGGCGCGCGTCCCTCCATCGGCTCGCCCGCGACGAGATGCCCGTCCGCATAGATGTGGATGCGTCCCGCATCGAAGATGAGTGCAGCCTCGTCGCCCTCGATGGAAATGTTGTCCGGTACGTTTGCGGCAAGGGGCTGCCCGGCCATTTCGACCCGTGCGATCCGCGCTCGTCCGATATCGTCGATACGCCTCAGGCGGACGGGCAGGCCCGATCCGCTGTGCTGGAGCCTGACGAATTCTGGACGAATGCCGAGCTCGATCCGCTGCGCCCGCGGCAGATCGGGATAGACGCGCCGAAGCGCCACCGGTTCGTCGCCGACATAGGCTGTCGCGCCCTCGATCCGGCACGGCAGGATGTTCATGCCCGGAGAACCGATGAAATGGCCCACGAAGGTGTGGGCCGGACGTTCGAACAGTTCCTCCGGCGTCCCCGTCTGCACCACGGCGCCATCGTGCATGACGACGACCTTGTCCGCGAAGGTCAGGGCCTCCGTCTGGTCGTGCGTGACGTAGATCATGGTGATGTCGAGAGCGCGGTGAATCTCCTTCAGAGTCGAGCGCAGCTGCCATTTCAGATGCGGATCGATGACCGTCAGCGGTTCGTCGAAGAGGATTGCGGCCACGTCGGGCCGCACGAGACCGCGCCCGAGCGAGATCTTCTGCTTCATGTCCGCCGTGAGATTGCTGGCCTTGCGGTCGAGGACGCGGGTCAGGTCGAGGAGGCGGGCGATCTCCTGGACCCGGGCGGCCGTCCTTTCCCGTGGGGCGCCACGGTTCTTGAGCGGAAAAGCCAGGTTCTCCCTGACCGTCATGGTGTCATAGACCACCGGGAACTGAAAGACCTGAGCGATGTTGCGCGCCTCCGTCGGCAGATCGGTCACGTCGCGGTCATCGAATCGGATACGGCCGCGCGTCGGACGCACCAGTCCCGAGATGATGTTGAGAAGGGTGGTCTTGCCGCAGCCGGAGGGACCGAGCAGGGCGTAGGCACCACCCTGATCCCAGACGTGGTCGATTTCCTTGAGGGCGTAATCCTGGGGGCCGCGCGGATCGGGCCGGTAGGCGTGGGCGAGATGGTCGAGGGTGATCCGGGCCATGGCGTCCTCCCTAAGCCGCCTTTAGGGTGACGCCTGTCCCGGCGAGATTGCCCGACTCATGGAACAGGAACAGGCGGCGCGGATCGAGAAAAGCCGTGACCGGCGATCCCGGCTCAAGGCGTTTCACGCCGGGAACCAGGGCCACGAAGCGGTGGTGTCCCGCGTCCAGATGGACGAAGCTTTCCGAGCCGGTAATCTCCGCGACGGACACGGTCGCCGGAATGGCGATCGCATCGTCCGATCCGGCTTCGAGAGCGAGATGATGGGCGCGGAATCCAACCGTGTAGGCACCGTCCGGAACCGTCGCGAAGATGCCCGCTGCGCGAATGTCCCCGCCGGTGCTCAGGGTGACGATGGCCCCTGCTCTGTGAGCCGTCAGCGTGTTGAGGGGTGGGTCGGAGAACACCCGTGCGGTGGTGATGTCGTGCGGCTGGCGATAGACCTGCGGTGTCGGGCCGAATTGCGTCACCCGCCCCTCGAAAAGCGTCGCCGTGTTGCCGCCCAGAAGCAGCGCTTCGGAGGGCTCAGTGGTCGCATAGACGAAGATCGCGCCGGACGCTGCGAAGACTTTCGGCAATTCCTCCCGCAGTTCCTCGCGCAGTTTGTAATCGAGGTTTGCGAGCGGTTCGTCGAGCAGGACAAGGTCGGCCCGTTTCACGAGAGCGCGTGCAATCGCGGTTCGCTGCTGTTGTCCTCCGGACAGATTGAGTGGCTTGCGGTCGAGATAGGGCTCGAGCTGCAACAGCCTCGCGGCCTCCTTCACGCGACTCTCGATCTCGTTTCTTGGAAGACGCGCGACGCGCAGCGGCGAGGCGATATTCTCGTACACCGTGAAGGACGGATAATTGATGAACTGCTGGTAGACCATTGCGACGCTGCGGCGCTGCACCGGCCAGCCCGTCACGTCCTTGCCGTCCACGTGGATGCGCCCCGTCGTCGGCGCATCGAGGCCGGCCATCAGCCGCATGAGCGAGGTCTTGCCCGCGAGCGTGGCGCCAAGGAGTACATTGAGAGAGCCACGCATAAGAGACAGGGATACGTCCGCGATATGGGTCTCCGACCCTACCGACTTTCCAACGTGATCGAGAACCAGCGACATGGCTCACGCCCCACGGTCGGATAGCCGCGGGCCGAGCCGCCTTCCGCCACGCAGACGTCCGGACACGGTCCCAAGGGATCGCGCACATCCGGCACCGCGGAACCGTTCCTCCAAGCGCTCCTCCCTGAAGCCCTCGTGCGATTCGGTCGTTTCTTGTCATTGTTATCGTAGAGCTTAAGTTGAGCGCCAAGGGAGCGCAAGGGCTCGCGCGTATCCGCCGGGAGCGGCCGGGACCGCCCAATTCTCAAAGCAGGGGACCTCTTCCACAATGAATGCCTTCTCGAACACTCTTCTCGCCGGACGGACGGCTCTGGTGACGGCGGCAGCGCAAGGCATCGGCCGCGCTTCGGCCCTGGCCCTGGCGGATGCGGGCGCGACGGTCTATGCAATGGATATCAATGAAACGGCCCTCTCGGCGCTCGCGGACGAGCGCCCGGCGATCGAAACCCTGGCGATGGACGTCAGGAAGGTCGCTTCCATCGAGGCCGCGCGCGCCCGCACCGGCCCCGTCGATATCCTGTTCAATTGCGCCGGCACGGTCCACCAGGGTCCCGTGCTCGAGTGCGACGAGGAGGCCTGGGACCTTTCCATGGACCTCAACGTCACGGCCATGTTCCGCACGATCCGGGCCTATCTCCCGGCCATGCTCCAGCAGGGCCGCGGTTCGATCATCAACATGAGTTCGGTCGCGGGCGCCGTGAAGGGCGTGGCGAACCGCGCGGCGTATTGTGCCACGAAGGCGGCGGTTGCCGGCCTGACAAGGTCCATCGCAGCCGACTACGTGACGAAAGGCATCCGCTGCAACGCCATCTGCCCCGGCACGGTGGAGACGCCGTCCCTCCACGAACGCATGCTCGCGCAGGGCGACTACGAGAAGGCTCGCACCGCCTTCATTGCCCGCCAACCCATGGGACGCCTGGGAAAGCCTGAGGAAATTGCCGACCTGGTCGTCTATCTGGCCAGTGATGCCGCCGCCTATACGACCGGCCAGCTGCACGTCATCGACGGCGGCTGGACCGGCTGATCGGGCACGGACAGCGATGTGACAACGAGGCCCTGTCGCTTACACGATCAGGAAATCCCCCGCCGTCATCTTGAGGCTTTTCGTCACCTGAGCGAACTGGACAGGAGCGGCCCAGCCGGTGCCGTCCGCATCGTAGGAGATCAAGCCGGTCGTCGCATCGTAGATGATACGGTCGGAAGCATCATGAGCTCTCGCTCCGGTCCAGAACTCACCCGGATCGAGAAAGCCCGAGGTTCCGGCGGCGGAAAAAATCAAGTGGTCGAGTGCGATGGTGTCGTCGACCGGGTTGAAATCGACGATGCGGTCAAGGTTGGTGTTGCGGTTTAGCGTCGCGGTGAACATGAAGGCATCGGCCCCCGCACCTCCCGTCAACACGTCGTTCCCGGCGCCGCCGATCAGGGTATCGTTTCCGCCGAGACCGCTGAGCCGGTCGTTGCCCGCGCCGCCGTTCAGGACATTGGCCGTTGCGTTCCCGGTGATGGTGTCGTTACCCCTTCCGCCCGTGGCGTTCTCGATCAGCGAACGCGGATCATCCTCGAATTGCAGGGCGTTTGCGATGTTGCCTCGCGCCGTATGGCCGCTCCCGAGTTGCGCCAACTGCGACGTCGACAGAGTCGACCACGCTCCGGGGCGGAGATCCACGGAGAGGTTCGTCGCGTAGTTGGAAAGATCGTAGGTATCGATGCCGCCGCCGTCCCAGATCGTCTCGAAGATGCGATTGGCGCCGGGCGCAGCCTGCCCCTGCCCATCGATGAAGGCCTGTCCCGTCGTCGGATCGAAGCGGTAGATGGTATTACTGGAATGGGTGGAGAAATTTGCACCGTACATATGCTGCAGGGCAGCAATATCATCCATCATCAGGGACTGGGCATATCCCCAGGTCTCGTTCTCCACATATTGACCGGCCGCTCCCACATAGGAGCGGTAGGTCATGACGGAAAACTCCATCGAGTCATGCGCGTATGGCAGCGCTCCATAAACCCCAGTCTCGTTTCCATGCTTCAGGCCGAGTGAATGGCCCAGTTCGTGCAGGAACGTGTAGAAGCCGTAATTGCCCAACCGGGGCGCATCGTACCAGCCATTCGCGGTGCCGAACCAGGTATCCCCGGCCTCCTGATAATCCGCAGGAGTGTAGGTCCAGGCGGACGAGGGAGCGCCGGACATGGCGAGCCGCAGGGTTGCGTGCGCGGTCCCCGTTTCCTGGATTTCGGTAAAGGTCAGGTTCGTGACCGCGGCGATCGATCCAAGCACGGCCTGCGCGGCGGCGATCTGCTGGGAATTGAGTGGCCTGAAGCCGTCCTGCGGCTCCCCCTGGCCGTAGCCCGAGCCGTAAAACGATGCGTTGGTTGGAAAGCTATATGTGAGATTGTTTGAGTTCCACATCAGCCCCGAAAACAGGGCATCTATCTCTTGATCGCCGGTGCGCCCGACTGAAACTGTGCTCGACATTACCGTCCCTTGTACTGTTCGGGACCAGAGAGCGTACGGGAGAACTTTGCCGTAGCCCTATATCTCTTAAGAGGTAAAAGCCCGACTAAATGACTGTCGTTATTAAGAATTTCGGCCTAACAATACGCCTTCAGCCCCGCTTGAGGACGATAGGCCCAGAACCGAGGCACGAAATCCTTGGCATCGTTCGAACCGTCAGAACAGTGATTCGACCCAGGTTGTCATGCAGGGCCAGCAATGGCCGTCGCCGTCCATGTCCGAAAACCGCGAGCATCCCCGCTTCGGTGGTGGCAGGATGAGCCCATGACGAATCTCGATCCCACCGCCTGCTACAGGGCCCTTCAGTCCCGGGACTCCCGCTTCGATGGACGCATATTCGTCGGAGTCACCTCGACCGGGATTTACTGCCGCCCGATCTGCCCAGCCTCCACGGCCAAGTTCGAGAATTGCCGGTTCTTTCCTTCGGCTGCGGCGGCCCAGGAGGCAGGCTTTCGCCCCTGCCTCCGCTGCCGTCCGGAGACCGCGCCGGATCTCGGCTCCTGGCGGGGCACATCCAACACCGTTTCGCGTGGCCTCGCCCTGATCGCGGAAGGCGCCCTGGACGGCGAAGGGGCCAGCGTCGAGGCTCTCGCGGCCCGGCTGGGTGTCGGCGAACGCCAGCTCCGCCGCCTGTTCCAGGAGCATCTCGGCGTGACGCCGATCGCGGTTGCGCAGACGCGGCGCATTCTTTTCGCCAAGCAGCTGATCCATGACACGCAACTGCCCATGTCCGAGATCGCCATGGCTGCGGGATTCGGCAGTGTGCGACGTTTCAACGAGACCTTCCAGACGCTCTACCGTCGTCCGCCGAGTGCGATCCGCAACAGGAAGGTGCATGCGCTTCCTGAAGGCTCGTCGGCGACCATCGGCGTCAGGGTTCGGCTCCGTTATCGCGCTCCGTATGACTGGGACGCCATGCTCTCATTCCTAAAGGCGCGCGCCATCGACGGCGTGGAATTTGTGGATGAGAGGGTCTACCGCAGAACTATCCTGCAGGATGGCATGATCGGAACGGTCGCGATCTCCCACCTGCCCGAAAAGGAAAGCCTGGAGGCGACCATCCGATTCCCCGGTGTCCGTGCGTTGCCTGGCATCGTGGCGCGGGTGCGCCGGGTCTTCGACCTCAGCGCCGATGTTATGACTGTCTCCAGTCACCTGGCCCAGGACCCCCAGCTCGCGGTGCTTATCGCGGCAAGGCCGGGACTTCGCGTGCCCGGAGGTTGGGATGGATTCGAAATGGCCATGCGCGCAATCCTTGGCCAGCAGGTCTCCGTGGAGGCTGGTCGCCAGCTCGGAAGCAAGCTCACCCGGATCTGCGGCACAGCGGTCCCGGCGCCGCAGGCCCAAGGCGAGCCGCTCACGATTGCCTTTCCGACGGCGTCGCAGGTGTTGCAGGCAGATCTCACGCCGCTCGGCATGCCGCAGGCGCGCAAGGCCGCCCTGAAGGCAATTGCCGACGCGGCCGTTACGGATCCAGATCTATTTCGTCCGCTCGCTACGGTTGAGGAAACGGTGGCGCGCCTCTGCTCCATTCGCGGCATTGGGGAGTGGACGGCACACTACATTGCCCTGCGTGCCGTCCGCGAGCCGGATGCTTTTCCCGCAAGCGATGTCGGGTTGCTGCGCGGCGCCGCCGGCCAGGACGGGACGAGACCCTCGCCTCACGAATTGCAGAAGCGCGCGGAAGCCTGGCGTCCCTGGCGTGCCTATGCGGCGCAGCATCTCTGGGCTGCCGACAGCCGGGGCGAATGACGTGACCACGACACCACTTCCGCTCTCGGGTTGACGCACCCGGGAAGCCACACGAATGTCCCCAACGTCATCTCATCACGGAGTCTCCGATGAACGCACGACCTGACGCAGCGATAGCATTTCAGCGCCTGCACGAGGGGCCCCAGCCTCTGATCCTCACCAACGCGTGGGATGCCGGAACGGCGCGAATGATGGAAAGTCTCGGCAGCAAAGCCGTCGCGACAACCAGTGCCGGCGTCGCCTGGGCCCACGGCTATGCGGATGGCGACACACTTCCCGTGGACCTTCTCGTAGCGACGGTTTCCTCCATCACGCGCGTCGTCAAGGTTCCCGTGAGTGCCGACATTGAAGGCGGGTATTCGGATGACCCGGACGCGGTCGGCGACATCGTGGCCCGCATCATCGATGCCGGCGTCGTCGGCATCAACATCGAGGATGGAGTAACACCGCCCGACCTGCTCTGCGCAAAGATCGAGAAAGCGCGGAAGGTCGCAAGCGCGCGTGGCGTCGATCTCTACATCAATGCGCGCACGGACGTTTACCTGCGTGGTCTCGCCCCGCAGGATTCGCGGGTCGAGGAAACGCTCGCCCGCGCCGCGCGTTACCGGGATGCGGGCGCGAGCGGGATCTTCGTCCCGGGCGCGACGGCGCCGGACGACATTCGCCGGATCGCGGCGGGGAGCGGCCTGCCTCTTAACGTGATGGCGCGTCCCGGCCTGCCTCCTGCTTCCGAACTCGGGCAACTGGGCGTGCGCCGACTGAGCGCGGGATCGGCATTGTCGGAAGCGCTTCTGAGCCAGCTGTCCAAGCTCGCAAAATCGTTCCTCGAGGCGGGCGACTCTGATGCTATCTGTGTGGCGAAATCCTACGGGGAACTCAACGCGCTGATGGCTGGTCGCTGACCGTCGGTGACACCAGGATGGAACCAGGATCGTCCGTGAGCATTCAGAGTTGGTTCACGGGCGGTTGAATAGGGTCGTTTTCATGACCGTCCGGATAGCTCCGGCCGACCCTGTGGAGAGTTCAATGTTGAACCGCGTTGTCCTGGCCTCGCTGGCGCTCGCCGGTGCTCTTATCGCCGGCGGTCCTGCAACTGCCCAATATTATGACGATGACGGGTATTACGGTCCGCCACGGTCCCGTCAGTACGAAGAATATCCAGGACCGCGTCCCCGTTATGCACCTCCGGGATATCGCGATGACTACGCTCCTCGGCGGCGCAGGGGCGGAGGCCAATGGGACTGTAATGCGAGCCGCTGCATCGACGTGTCGACGGGTGAGTTGTGGGAATCAACCTGCAATAACCGTGGCTGCTTCCCGCTCCGGCCGGCCCGCCAGCGGGGGCGCGGCTGGTAGAGATCTGCTGGGATTTCACGGAAGGGCGCGGGTAAATGGCTGTCGGGTCGGCTGTCCCCCGCATCGGGACTAGTTCCGTCACGAAACGGCGCGCCGACCAAGCTTGTGAAATCGCTTGACCAGCCTGTCCCGTTTCAGCCTTGACAGGCGGTCGAGCCAGAAGATGCCATCAAGCTGATCGATTTCGTGCTGCAGGCAGACCGCCAGGAAGCCCTCCGCATTTTCTTCGCGCATCGCGCCGTCGGTGTCCTGAAAGGCGACTCGGACATGTGCCGAACGCTCGATCTCGTCGGTTATTCCCGGCATCGAGACACTGCCCTCCACATGCCGGATCGTTTCATCGGAGAACCAGACGATCCGCGGGTTGACGTAGATCCTCGGCTCCCTCGCGGGCTCGAGTTGGATCACGGTCACGCGCTCGAGGATTCCGAGGTGCGGCGCCGTGATGCCGACACCGGGCGCCGCATGCATCGTGTCGACCAGATCGCGGACCAGTTCCATCAATGCTGCATCGAAGGCTCTTACGGGCTCCGCCCGCAAGTGGAGGCGGGGATCGGGAAAATAGACAAGGGGCTGCACCGCCAAGATACCGTCTCCGTTTCGGGCTTGCCTATTGTTTCTGCGGCATCGGCGCGACGCGCAAGCCGAAGTGTTTCAAAGGTGGGGAAGGCAAGGCCCGGCCTCAGGGGCGCTGCAGACGAAGGATGATCTCCCGGGCCGCACGTTCTCCTTCCAGCGAGGCGCCGCCAACGGTCATGGCACCGCCGCCTGCGCTCGCTTCGCCGGCGAGCCAGACCCGCTCGCCGACAGGAATGCGCAAGGCCTGTCGTGCAGCCAGGTGGCCCGGCGTCACGATGGAATACGAGCCACGGGAATATGGATCGTTCCACCATCCGGCAAGCCGTCCGCCCGATAGCCGCTCGCGAATGCGGCCTCCGACCATGGTGGCGAGACGCCCGACGGCATAGTCGATGGCTGCGCTTTCGCCTGCGGCACAAAGGTCGCGGGCATGATCGCCCCCAAAATAGGCGAGAACGATATCCTGGCCGTCCGGCCAGAACTCGAAGCTCGTCACTGCACCGCTGGGATCGATATCGGTGAGATCCGTCGCTTCCACCGCGCCGAAGCGCGCCCGGTCCACATGAAGGGCGATCTTGGTCAGCGCTCCCATATGGAGGCCGTCCAGCGCCTTCAGGGTTTCCGGGGGAAGGCCTGGGCTGAAGCGCAGGCTTTCCGCCTGAAGCACCCCTACAGGCACCGTCACGATGGCCAGGCGCGCCGTCACGGTTCCATCCGGGGTCTCCGCCTCGACCCGCCCCTCGCCCCAGCGCAGTTGCGTCACCGGCGTGTTCAGACGAACGGGAATATCGGCGCCATGCTGAGCCACCAGGGCACCATATCCGCCCAGGGGGATGAAATCGTCGCCGCTCCAGAGCTGATCATAATCCTGGACGGACACGCGCTCCGGTTCCTCGCCCAAGGCAAACAGTGTAATTCCATCGGCCGCGGCGGCGATTTCCGGCGTCTTTCCTTCTACGGCATCCGCAAAAGACGTATCGACGGAGCCGGTTGCCTCGAGCAGGTCCTCGAGATCACGATAGGCGGCCCGTCGTCGGCGCCGCTCGCTTTCGGGCAGGGGCACCCCATTGCGAAAGACGCGGAACCCGCCACTGGTCTCGACATTGAGGGCAACATTCAGATCGACCGCGATCTGCCGCCAGGGATTGCGTTCGGCCCAGTGGATATAATGGGCACCGGCATCGAAATAAGCGCCGAGAATTCGATCCGTGTGGGCCCGTCCACCGATCCGCGGACGCGCTTCGAGGACCGCCGTCGTAAGGCCGGCCTGCCGGAGGACCTTGGCGGCCGCGATGCCCGCGGCGCCTGCACCGACGACAAGCACATCCGTGTCTGCTGCCCGGACCCGGTGAACAAAGGGAGCGGACGCTGCGCCGGCTAGAAGACCGCGTCGGGTAATCCGCATGGCACCGTGCCTTCGCTGGGGACCGATGGGAGAATTTCTGCAACCTTCGGCGCAGGCACCCGACTCTAGTCCGGATTGGCGCGAATTTAGGGCGCCGTCACGCGTCGCGGAAATAGGGCTCGACGGGACCTTTCAGCTTGATGGTGAGCGGATTGCCAGCGCGGTCCTTGGTGTTTCCAACGGAAAGACGCACCCAGCCCTCGCTGACGCAGTACTCCTCCACATTGGTCTTCTCCGCGCCCTTGAAGCGGATGCCGACGCCGCGTTCCAGGATGGCAGCGTCGTAATAGGGACTCTTCGGATCCGTGGAGAGACGATCGGGAGGGGTATCGGTCATGGAATTGGCCTTCGGCTCGCTAGGGTTCGACTGCCCATAGCCGCTCCGGCGCGGTTTTCCAACCACGGCTGTGCCAGGCAAGCCGCCGATGCCCCTTGCCCAGGACTGTCGCCCAGCTGCCATGCCAGAGCTCGCCGAAACAATGCATAGACGACCTTGTGCCAGGGACAGACACGGTTTATATAGCGTACATATCATTAGCTATCTATTAATGTTGTCCCTATGAAAACCACCCGCCCGGGCACCCGCGTCGCGTTCATCGACGAGCTGACAAAGGTCAGCCGCAAGCTGCGCACGGCATTCGACGCCAAGGTTAAGGCCAACGGCCTGACCATGGCGCGGGCGCGTACTCTGCTGCGCCTGCTTCGGAAGGATTGCATGACCCAGACCGAGCTGGCGGTAGAACTCGAAATCGAAGGTCCGACGCTCGTCCCTCTCCTCGACAATCTCGAGACTCAGGGCCTGATCGAACGCCGACCGGTCGAGGGGGACCGGCGCGCCAAGCACATTGCCCTGACGGGTGACGGCCGCGCACAGGCGAGCCTTGTGAGCCAACTCGCAGACGATGTCCGGGAGATCGTTCTGGCAGACGTGACGGAGGACGATCTCCAGGCCGCCATTCGTGTCTTTCACGCGATGTCGCGCAACATCGAGGCCGCCACGTGACCGCTGGCTCCGCTGCGACGATGCCGCTTGGGCGGGCTGCGACCACAGAAGCGGCCACGCCGGATTCCAGACAGGCGACCGGCCTCACTGAAACGCAAGAATCGAGGCAGATCCAAGAAGCGCAACAAGCGGAAGCGCGCCCGGCGGCTCCCTCCTTCGTGCCCAAGCCTCCGCTGGTTGCCGCCGCTTACGTCGCGGCCGCGACGGTGCTCTCGCTGACGCAAGGCCTTGGCATGAACCTTGTCTCCGCCAACCTGCAGCAGATCCAGGGATCGCTGGGCGCCACCACCAACGAGGCGACCTGGCTGATGGCGGCTTATATGGCGCCCAATGTCAGCCTGGCGCTGCTGCTCTTCAAGATCCGTGCGCAATACGGATTGCGGCACTTCGCCGAGCTTTCCATCATCGGATTCGTTCTCGTCTCGTTGATGCATGTCTTCGTGAGCGACCTGCATTCGGCCCTCGTGGTGAGGTTCTTCAGTGGAATCGCGGCCTCGCCCATGTCCTCGCTCGGCTTCCTCTACATGCTCGAGCCGTTTCCGCCCGAAAAGAAGATGAACATTGGACTGTGCCTGGCGCTGACGAACATCGCGCTCGCCATGCCCATCGCGCGCCTGATTTCCCCGGCCCTGCTGGACATTGGGCAATGGCACGGCCTCTACCTGATCGAGATCGCTGTCGCACTAATCAGTTTTGCAGCCGTGTATCTTCTGCCGCTCACCCCGCCTCCGCGCGCCAAGGTCATCTCGTGGATCGATGTGGTAAACTATTCCCTGATCGCCGTTGGTTTCGGAGCCCTCGCGGTCGTGCTGACCCTCGGCCGCCTCTATTGGTGGTTCGAGGCACCCTGGATCGGGGTCCTCCTCGCGGTCGCGGTCGCCTGCATTACCGTGATGGCAGTGATCGAGCTCAATCGCGAAAGCCCTCAGATTGACATTCGCTGGCTGGCAAGCAGGGAGATGGTTCACTTCACCGGTGCCCTTCTGCTGTTCCGTATCGTCCTGTCGGAACAGTCGAGCGGTGCCTTCGCCTTCTTCCAGGTGCTCGGCCTTCAGAACGAGCAGATGACCACCCTTGTCTGGATCATTCTGCTTGCCACCATTGCCGGCGGCATTGCCTGCGCCGTCGTGATAAAGCCCGGACGCGAACACGCGATCCATGCGGTATCCCTTGCGCTGCTCACCCTCGGCGCGTACCTGGATAGTCGCGCAACAAACCTGACGCGACCGGTTCAGATGTATGCGAGCCAGGCGATGATCGCCTTGGCCGGCGCCTTGTTCCTGCCGCCGGCTCTCGCCGCAGGTATGACGACTGCCCTGAAGAAGGGCCCGAACTACATCCTGAGCTTCTTTGTCGTCTTTCTCGTAACCCAGAATCTCGGCGGGCTCTTGGGCTCCGCGGTGTTCGGAACTTTCGTTACATGGCGTGAAAAGCTCCATTCGCATGCCCTTACGCAGCATCTGACCATGTTCGACCCGCTGGTCACGCAACGTACGGGCCAGCTTGGTGCCGCCTATGGCCGCGCTCTCGCCGACCCGGCCCTTCGGAACGCGGAAGGCCTGGCACTGCTCGGTCAGCAGGCGACGCGAGAAGCAAACGTGCTCGCCTACAACGACACCTTCCTGCTGATCGCGATTCTCGCCGCGGCGTCGCTCTGCATCCTGCTCATTCACATGGCGGTCATCGCCATCCGGCGAAGCGCCGCCATCCATCAACCCGCCGCAACCTGACGAAACGTTCCCTGCCTCCCATGACACGCCTTTTTCGATCGACTGCTACCCTTATCGCCATCTTCCTGGGCATAGCCGGCGTGATGCTGGTTCTCTACGCGTGGCGCCTGCCCCCATTCACGAGCACTGTCGAGACCACCGAGAACGCCTATATCCGCGGCCAGGTGACCCTCATCAGCCCGCAACTTGCAGGCTACATCTCGGAAGTGGACGCCCAGGATTTCCAGAAGGTCCGTGCAGGGCAGGTTCTCGTCCGCCTCGACAGCCGCATCTACGAGCAGAAGCTCAAGCAGGCGCAGGCGAACCTTGCCGTGCAGAAGGCGGCACTCGCCAATTCCGAGCAGAAGCGCCGGTCGGACGAAGCGCGGATTTCCGCAGGCGAGGCGCAGGTGACAGGCGCCAAAGCCGCACTTGCCACGGCGGAGGCCAACTGGAGCCGTGTCGAGCCGCTGCTCCATCGTGGCGTCACGACGCAGAGCCAGGCGGATCAGAGCCGCGCAGCGCTCGAACAGTCCAGGGCGGCCCTCAGCCAGGCGCAATCCGCCCTCGAAGTGGCACGGCAGGATCTTGCCGCGACCATCGTCAATCGACAATCCCTGGAGGCCGCTGTGCAGAGCGCGGAAGCCGCCGTGCAGCTCGCAGAGATCGACCTGCAGAACACGACCATCAGGGCCCCGCAGGATGGCCGACTCAGCGAGGTTGGGGCACGCCTCGGGCAATACGTGGCCGCAGGCAGCCAGCTCATGGCCATCGTGCCCGACACGGTCTGGGTGATCGCCAACTTCAAGGAGACACAGCTGCCGGACATGAAGGTCGGCCAGCCTGTCACCTTCACGGTCGATGCCCTTGAGCACGCGAGTCTGCACGGCCATGTCGAGCGCTTCTCACCGGCCGCCGGCTCGGAATTCAGTATCCTCAAGCCCGACAACGCGACCGGCAATTTCACGAAGGTCTCCCAGCGCGTTCCGGTCCGCGTCGCCATCGATCCCGGCCAAGAGCTCGCGGAGCATCTTGCGCCCGGCATGTCCGTGGTGGTGAGCATCGACACGGCGGCGCCTGCGGAACGGAAAGCGGCAGGAGGATAGTGGCGGGATCCGTTCAATAGGTTGGCCAGAGGCCGGGCGTCGCAAGCTCCAGAAGATGCCCGTCCGGATCGCGGAAATAGATGCTCCTACCGCCCCGGTGCCAGGTCGTGCGCCCTTCGATGGCCACACCCTGCCCTGTCAGGCGAGCCTCCCAGGCTTCGAGATCTCCCGCCGCAATCGCCAGGGCAATGTGCTGCCGACCGCTTCCATCGTGGGGAGGGATCGTGCCTCCCGGCATCTCGACCGGCTCCGTGGAAGCCCCGCGCTCGAACAGCAGCAGAACGTTTCGCCCGGCGACGTCCAACGCACAGAGGCGGCGGTCCGCGAAGAGCGGCTTGAGTTCAAGGACCTTCTCGTAAAAGGCCCGCGCCCGGGGAACGTCCTCCACATACAGGGCCGTCTCCAGAACTCCGTTCAGTTGCGGCATCCCGCCTCTCCCACACGACCTTGCGCCATTCCGAAACGCCTGGCGCCTCAAGGAGATCCGCGCGTCCTGGACGGTTTCAGGCCCGGCGATATTTCCATCGGCCTGTTCTGGTCGTAAATTCCCCAGGCTGCAATCGAACCAACGAAGCGATCTCATGCCTGCCTCCCTCTCCACCATCGGCTTTGATGCCGACGACACGCTCTGGCAGAACGAGCATTTCTACCGGCTGACGGAGGACCATTTCACCTCGCTGCTGGCGGAGCATGGCGAGCCGGCGGTGCTCTCAAGCCGCCTTCTCGAAGCCGAACGGCGCAACCTCAAGCTCTACGGTTACGGCATCAAAGGTTTCACGCTTTCGATGATCGAGACGGCCATCGAGGTCACGGAAGGACGCGTGCCCTCAGCCGTCATCGAAAGAATTCTCGCCGCGGGCCGGGAGATGCTGAGCCATCCGGTCGAGACCCTTCCCCAAGTGCGGGAAACCCTGGAGCAGCTCAGCGGGCGCTATCGCATCGTGCTGATCACCAAGGGCGACCTGTTCGACCAGGAGCGCAAGCTCGCGCAATCGGGGCTCGGCGAGTTGTTCGACGCCGTCGAGATCGTCAGCGAGAAGAGTCCGACGACCTATGAGCGGCTTTTTACACGGCACGGCGATGGACCGGAGCGCAGCATGATGGTCGGCAACTCCCTCAGATCCGACATCGTTCCCGCCATCGAGGCGGGGAGCTGGGGCGTCTACGTGCCCCATGAGCTGACCTGGGCCATGGAGCATGCCGACGAGCCGATTGCCGCACCGCGTTTCAAGCGCCTGGACAATCTGGGCGAATTGATCGGGCTGGTCGAGACCATCGGCTGATCACCGCTCCGGGAGAACCAGCGCGATGTCCTCATCGCTCAGGACACGGTAGGCACCGGGTGGAAGGTCCTCCGGCAAGGCGAGATTGCCGATGCGGTCACGATGCAGCGCGGTGACGTGGTTGCCGATGGCGGCGAACATGCGCCTGACCTGATGATAACGACCCTCGGTCAGCGTGACATAGGCGCTTGTCGGCGACAGTGTCTCCATGGCGACCGGCAGAAGCGGCTTGTCGTCGCTTTCGAGCACGAGCGTGCCCGACGCGAAGGTCTCCGCTTCATCGCCGCGCAGGGGCCGGTCGAGCGTCACACGATAGCGCTTGGCGACGTGGTTGCGGGGCGAAATGATGCGATGGAGCAGGCTGCCATCGTCGGTCATCAGCAGAAGGCCGGACGTGTCCTTGTCAAGGCGGCCAATCGTGGAGATGGCCGGATCGCGGCGGCGCCAGCGCGGCGGCAGAAGCGAGTAGATCAGCGGCCCCGCCTCCTTGTGCGAGCAGGTGACGCCGACAGGCTTGTTCACCATCAGCACGATGCCCGGCGGCGGATCGAGCTTCTCGCCGTCGATGTGCATACGTTCGGACAAATCACGCGTGACGGCGATGCGCGAGTCGGGATCCTCGATGATCTCGCCGTCGAGGGTGACCCTGTCCGCATACACGAATTGCTGCACCTCACGACGCGAGCCATAGCCGAGATTGGCGAGCAGCCGATCGAGACGGAGGGTGGGCGTCTTACTCATTTGAGCGCCTCGTAGATCTTGTAGCCACCGGTCTCGATCTTGAGCCCGACGCGCCGGAACAAGGGTTTCATGACGGCCTCATAGGGAAGGTGGCGATTGGCGACGATCCAGCAGACGCCGCCCGGACGCAGGGCCTCCGCCGCATGCCGGATGAAACTCTGCCCCAGTGCGCGGTCTTCCGCGCCGCCGTCATGGAAGGGAGGGTTCATGACCACGAAATCGAGCCCGGCGGCGCCCACGCCGGTAGCCCGAACGTCGGCCCAGCGCATCTCGGCACGCGGATCGGCAATGTTGCGCCGCGCTGCCTCTACCGCGCGACGGTCGATGTCGACGAGGATCAGGTGCTCGATCCTTGGGGAGGCCAGGATTGCGCGGGCAAGCGTGCCGACGCCGCAGCCAAGGTCCGCGCCACGTCCGGAGAACAGGGGCAGGTGCTCCATCAGCAGAGCACTGCCGGGATCGAGCCGGTCCCAGCTGAAAATGCCAGGCTGCGACCACAGGCCGAGGTCCCCGACCAATCGCATCGAACCTGCTGCCACGGCCTCGTCGAAACCGAAAACGTTGGCGGGCCGCACCGCCGTGCATATGCGATAATGCCGGCGTGCATCCTCAGAGACCACGCAGCCAAATTCGACGAGCTCCTTGCGCAACCGCGAGCCACCCTTGTCCTTGGGTGCAAGGACGGTCAGCTTGGCCTTGGGGGCCAGCGCCTTCAGGCCGAGCGCAAGGGTATAGCGCCGTTCGAGGGTTCCCGGCGGCGCCTGGACAACGAGGCCGCCCAGGGTTGCTTCCGCGCAGGTTTCCAGGGGACGGGCATCCGGCACGAGGGGCGAGAACTGAATGGCGCCCTCCGGCACGGCCACCAGTTCGGCGGGAGGGGATCCATACACGCCGTCAGGTTTCATCTCGTCCAATGCTGCGCAGTCCCTGCTGATTTGCAGGTGCTCCTATCACGACCCCGGCTCGAAGGTGCGATTCTTTTTTCGACCGGACCGGACCTGAAACGCTCAGCTGGTTGTTTCGGTGCAGCGGTGCCAGGTCTGGAGCGGGTTCCCCTCCCCGCCGAAGCGGATCTGGACGGCAATCTCGCTCAAAAGGCGCATGGAGACCTCCTTTCCACCGTCCGGCTCGCTAGCTGGGGCAGTATAGAGGAAGGAATGGCGCGTATAGGCGCCCTGCATCCGTGTCCCACCGGGAGTGACGATGGTAGGCCCGGCAATGGAAAGGTGGCGTCCATCGTCGCTACACCACTCGCCGTCGATGACGTCCGCCAGGGCCGGTTGCACGCCCACAACTAAAATGAGGCCGGCGGCGGCCCAGAGGATACGTCCGGATCTTCGCGTCATGACGCTCTCCGTTCCGTTGACGGCAAATTATCGATCCGCCAGGCGGCGCGGGTCAACCGGCTGTCGGCCCGCGCCCCTCCGGCTTACGCCAAAAGGGCCCGGTGTCATTTCGCATCGCCGGAGATAGGTTCGCGCGGCCAAGTTCGTAACCTTGCAGCCCAGGGGTCTTCCATGGACACGGAACAGCAGGTCGCGCGTCACTACACCCATGGCTCCCTCGAGCGAGCCATTTTGGAGGCTCTCAAGGCGGGTGGGAAGGACATAGACCGTCTGACGGCTGCCGATCTGTCGGCGGCTGACGAGTTCCATCTCGGATGGGGCGCGGAGACGGAGGAGCTCGCCCATGAGCTCGGCTTCGGGCGCGAGGATCACGTGCTCGATATTGGATCCGGCATCGGAGGACCGGCACGTCATTTCGCGGAGACTCTCGGCTGCCGTGTCACGGGTATCGATCTCACCCAGGAATTCGTGGACGTCGCGGATGCGCTCACCCGCCGCTGCGGCCTGAGCGATCGGGTCGACTTCCGCCAGGGGAGTGCACTTGCCATGCCATTCCCGGACCGGACCTTCGATGGCGCCATTCTCATCCATGTCGGCATGAACATTCCGGACAAGGCGAGGCTCTTCGCCGAAGCGCGGCGCGTTCTCAAACCGGGAGCGCTGTTCGGCGTCTATGACATCATGCGCACTGGCGAGGGTGAGCTGCCCTACCCCATGCCCTGGGCCGCAACGCAGGAGACGAGCTTCGTCGAGCCGGTCGCGGCCTATCGTGCTCTCCTGACCGAAGCTGGGTTTGTCCTCCAGAAGGAGCGCGATCGTCGCGACTTCACGCTCAAGCTCGGACGCGAGATGCGCGAGAATTCCGCCAGACACGGCACCCCTCCCCTCGGCTTGCACGTGCTCATGGGCCCGGCATCCCTGGAACGACTTGCAAATGTGATGGCAGTTTTAGAGCGCGGCCTCATCGCTCCGACCGAAATCATCGCGCGAGCAACTTAGGCTTTGGCACCCGTCACCGAGCTGCCGAAATTCCTTGCAGGTCATGAGTACAGGCATGGGTAGAGAAGATCCTTCTCCCAGATTTGGGAATGCCATCGAAAAGGGGAATTATACATACCTGAGATCACGACACGGGACGGGCTTCGCGGACGACCTGAAGATCGTCGATCTCCCCGTGCCGGTCATGCATGGAGACGACGACCAGATCGTCCCCATCGCTGATGCCGCGCCCGTCGTCCCAGATCGTGGAAACGGCCCACTCAAGGTCTACAAAAGCTTTCCCCACGGCATGTGAACGACCCACGCAGCCGTCACCAACCCGGATCTCCTCGCCCTAATCCAGAACTGGTCGGAGTGCCAAGACGGGCGCCTGCCGCGAACCGCCACGTTTGTGGTGATATTGCAACCCTCGGCTCCGCTTCGCGTTGGCTCATCGGCGAACATCGTCGGTTCGACGATGAGCCTGATCCGAGGAGTGACGACATGCGCTATTTATTAGTCAGTACGATCGCAGCCGCAGCCTTTGCCGTAAGTGCCGGAGCGATGGCCCAAACCCCGGTGCCGAATGCGAGCGGCTCGCAGACTACCAATCCGCAGACTTATGGCGCAACCGCCAACCAGCCCCAGATGGGGCAGAAGATGACACATCCGCAGATGAAGAAGCGCCATGTGACGCGCAAGCCTCGTCATGTCACGAGTACTGGCAGCATCCGCCACTCGTCGAGTCCACGAATGCTTCCGGTCCCGAATGCAAGCGGCTCCCAGGTCACGGCGCCCGACACCTATCGCGCCAACGCCTATCAGAACCGGAGGTAGAGAGGCCTGCGAGCCCTCGCGCAATTCTGGCAAGCAGGCGGTTGACCTTGGCTGTCTGAAGCGACGCTAGAACGGTTTCCAGCCGTGCAAAGATCGTGAGATCAGGCGCGCGGTCTTCATGACCACAGGGGCGAGGCGCTCGCGCGCTCCCTCCACGCTCCAGTCGGCCGTCGAGGTCGATACGCCGACGGCGGCGAGGGGACGGCCATTGCCGTCCAAGATCGGTGCCGCAAGTGCGATTTCGCCATGGTTGACTTCCTCCTCGACCAGGGCGAAGCCGTCGCGCTGTGCCACGACGAGGCGCTGCTCAATCTCTGCGCGATCGACAATGGTGTGTGGCGTCCGCGCCTTGAATTCCGTGCGAGCGAGGATGTCCGCAACTTCCTCGGGCGGTAGCCACGCCAGCTGCGCACGTCCGCCCGCCGTGCAGAAGGACGGCAGCCGACGTCCGATGGTCGATGTCGGATTCATGTAGCGCTGACTCGGCATGCGGATGACAGCGACAACCTCCGGGCCATCCAGTTCGGCGACATTGATGGTTTCGCGGCACTCGTCCCGTGCCGACGCAACGAAGGGAATCGCGACCTCGTAAAGCGGGCTTGCATGAAGATAGTGATAGGCGAAGTCGAGGATGCGCGCCTTGAGCCGATAGCGACGCGTCCTTTCGTCCTTATTCAGATAGCCGAGCCGCACCAGGGTGTGCGTGATGCGTTGAGCGGCACCGATGCTGATGCCGCAGCGGGCAGCGATCTCCCGCAGGCCAAGAGCGTCCCAGTCGCCCTCGAACGCCTTCAGCACCCCGAGGCCTTTCGCGAGCGAATTGATGAAGAGCGGATCCTCCCGCGAATTTCCGCCTTGGGAATCCTTCTGGTCGGTCACGACCGGATCTTCACGCGGATCCGCGTCGCGGTCAGGCCGTTGCGATTCCATCTCGGCTCTCCTCCCAGGCACTCGGCCGACCATACTTTCCATCGATCCCTTGACAAGCTCGACGGTTATAATTGAGATAATCGCGTTGCGCTAGTTTCGTATCGCAATGCGATAACTTGAGCCTGTATTTTAATAACAGGACCGAAAAATCATCCGACCAAGTGCCAAATACCAGAGAGAGGTCATGAAACAGCAGATTACCGTCCTTGCCGGCGCTTTCGCCGCCGCACTCTTCATGGGTCATGCCTCGGCCGCCGAACTGAAGATCGGCACCGCTGCCGAGCCGAGCTCCCTCGATCCGCATTATCATAACCTTACGCCGAACAATACGCTGCGCCGGCATATCTTTGAATCTCTGGTCGATCAGGATGCGAAGCAGCGCCTCATTCCGGCACTCGCCGAATCCTGGCGCACGGTTGACGACAAGACCTGGGAATTCAAACTCCGCAAAGGCGTGAAATTCCACGACGGCTCGGAATTCACCGCGCAGGATTTCGTCTACACGGTCTGCCGGATCCCGAACGTCGCCAACAGCCCCTCGTCGTTCACGCTCTATACCAAGGGCATCGATGCCATCGAAGTCCCCGATCCGTATACCATCATCGTTAAGACAGCCGCGCCCTATCCGCTGCTGCCCGTGGAAATGACCACTTTCGGAATCATCTCCGCAAAGGCAGCCGGCGGCGAAGGCGTCACCTTCGACAAGGCGGGCTGCAAAGCCGAATCCTGGCCTTCCACGCAGGCATTCAATGATGGGACGCTGGCGATCGGCACCGGTCCCTTCAAGCTTGCCGAATATCGCAAGGGTGAACGGATCGTACTCGACCGCAATCCCGGCTACTGGGGCAAGAAGCCGGAATGGGACAAGGTGACGTTCCGTCCGATCACCAGCGACGGACCGCGCATGGCTGCACTGCTCGCCGGCGACGTCGATATGGTCGACGAGCCGCCGCTGCAGGATCTCGAACGTCTGCGCAAGGATCCCAAAGTCACGGTCGTCGAGACGATGTCCAACCGCATCATCTATCTCGCCCTGGACCAGGCCGAGAAGACACCGACCATCAAGGGCACCGACGGCAAGAACCCGCTGCGCGACATCCGCGTCCGTCAGGCGCTTTCCCTGGCCATCGACCGCGAAGCCATCGTGAAGCGCATCATGAACAACACTGCCGAGCCGGCGGCACAGTTGCTGGCGCCGGGTCTGTTCGGCACCAATCCGGATCTGAAGTTCGCCTATGATCCCAACAAGGCGAAGAAACTGCTGGCCGAAGCCGGCTATCCCAACGGCTTCGAATTGACCATCGGCACGCCGAACGACCGCTACATCAACGACGAGAAGATCGCTCAGGCGGCAGCCCAGATGTACAGCCGCATCGGCATCAAGACCCAGGTCGATGCTGCGACCGTCAATGTCTTCTTCTCGCGCCGGAACAAGGGCGAGTTCAGCGTCTTCCTCGGAGGCTGGAGCGCAGCCACCGGCGAGGCCTCGTCGCCGCTGAAGTCTCTCGTCGCGACGCGGATCAAGGAGAAGGGCTTCGGCCCGACCAACTACACCGGCTATTCGAGCCCGAAGCTTGACGATCTTCTGACCAAGGCTCTCGCGACGGTCGACGACGGCGCGCGTGAGAAGCTCCTGGCGGAAGCCATGAAGGTTGCGATCGACGATGTCGCCCTCGTGCCGTTGCACTACGAGGTCACCTCATGGGCCATGCGCAAGGGCTTGAGCTACGAGCCCCGCGCCGATCAGTACACCTTGGCCGCCTCCGTCCAATCGGCCAAGTAACTCTCTTGATCGGGGGCGGTTCGTACCGTCCCCGATTTCGCTTCCTCCGTCATGTGGAATCCGAGATGCTGGTTTTCCTGATCCGGCGCATCGCTCAGAGCGCGATCGTGGTCGCAATCATGTCGGTCCTGGTGTTCACCGGGATCTTTGCTATCGGCAATCCCATCGACGTGCTGATCAGCCCCGAGGCCGACGACATCGAACGGGCTGCCGCCATCGCCCGGCTCGGGCTCGACCGGCCGCTCCACGAGCAGTTCCTGTCCTTCGCACACAACGCCCTCTCAGGCGATCTTGGAACTTCGTTCGTCCACGGCGTCCCCGCCGTCAGTCTTGTTCTCGAACGGTTCCCGGCGACGCTGGAACTGGCGCTGTTCGCCATGCTCATCGCCGTCGTGATCGGGATTCCCCTCGGCATCTGGGCCGGGCTCCATCCCGATTCGAAGGCCGGACGCATCATCATGACGGGTTCGATCCTCGGCTTCAGCCTCCCGACCTTCTGGGTCGGCATGCTTCTGATCATGGCCTTTGCCGTGACGCTGGGATGGCTGCCCGCGAGCGGACGCGGCCAGACCGTGGAGGTGTTGGGCATTCCCTTCAGCTTTCTGACGGCCAACGGCCTGAAGCACATGATTCTCCCGGCTCTGAACCTCGCCCTGTTCAAGGTATCGCTGGTGATCCGCCTGGCTCGTGCCGGCACTCGCGAGGTCGCCCTGCAGGACTATGTCCGCTTCGCCCGGGCCAAGGGGCTGTCGTCCGCCCGCATCGTCGGCGTCCATATCCTCAAGAACATCATGATCCCCGTCGTCACCGTCCTCGGTCTCGAGTTCGGGTCGGTAATCGCCTTTTCGGTCGTTACAGAGTCCGTGTTCGCATGGCCCGGAATGGGCAAGCTCCTCATCGACAGCATCCTCCTTCTCGATCGGCCCGTCGTGGTGGCCTATCTGCTTGTCACCGTACTTCTCTTCATCGTCATCAACCTCGTGGTCGACGTGCTTTACTCGCTGCTCGATCCGCGCATCCGTCTGGGAGGTGCCAAGGCATGACCGCCGCAGCCCCCGTCTCCGCCGACCCCAAGGTCCAGACACCTCTGAAGCGTTTCATCATCGCGTTCTTCGACAGTCGCGTTGCCGTGCTGGGCCTGATTTTGCTGGTGGCCGTCGTCTCAGCCGCCCTGTTCGCGCCATGGATCTCGCCCCAGAACCCCTATGACCTGAGCAAGCTCGACATCATGAGCGGGATGCTGCCGCCGGGCAGCGCCGATTTCGAGGGCAATGTCTTCTGGCTCGGTTCGGACGAGCAGGGCCGCGACCTCTTGAGCGCGATCCTGTACGGACTCCGCACGAGCCTGCTGGTCGGATTCTCATCGACCGCCATGGCACTCGCCATCGGCCTGGTGGTCGGCATGATCGCCGCCTATGCGGGCGGAAGCACCGACAGCACGATCATGCGTCTGGTGGACATCCAACTGTCCTTTCCCGCCATTCTGATCGCCCTGATCCTCCTGGCGGTGCTCGGCAAGGGCGTCGACAAGGTGATCATCGCGCTCACCGCGGTGCAGTGGGCCTATTATGCCCGGACCGTTCGCAGCGCCGCGCTCGTCGAACGGCGGAAGGAATATGTCGAGGCGGCCCAATGCTTGGCTTTGCCGAAGAAGCGTATCGTCCTGCGCCATCTGCTGCCGAACTGCCTGCCGCCGCTAATCGTCGTCGCCACTGTGCAGGTCGCCCATGCGATCACTCTGGAGGCGACATTGTCCTTCCTCGGTGTCGGCGTTCCCGTGACGGAGCCTTCTCTCGGCATGCTGATCGCTTCTGGCTTCGACTACATGCTGAGTGGCGAGTTCTGGGTCAGCGTGTTCCCCGGCCTCGCCCTACTGATCACCATCGTCAGCATCAATCTGGTCGGCGACCAGATGCGCGACGTCCTCAACCCGCGCCTGCAGCATTGAGGAGGCCAGAGTGACGCGACAAGATCCTGTCCTCGAGGTCGAAGACCTGCGAACCCATTTCTTCACCCGCGGCGGCGTCGCGAAGGCGGTAGACGGTGTATCCTTCGCACTCCATCGGGGCGAGATCCTCGGGCTGGTCGGCGAATCCGGCTCCGGCAAGTCCGTCACAGGCATGTCCATCCTTGGGCTCATCGATCCGCCCGGCCGCATCGTCGGCGGCGCGGTGCGTTACCGGGGCGAGGATCTGGTGGCGGCCGGCGAGAGGCGTCTGCGTCAGTTGCGCGGTAATCGCATCGCCATGATCTTCCAAGACCCGATGATGACACTGAATCCGGTCCTCAGCGTCGAGACCCAGATGGTCGAGACCGTGCTGGCGCATGATAAGGTTTCCCGGAAACTGGCCCGCGAGCGGGCGCGGGACGCCCTGGCCCGGGTCGGCATCCCCTCGCCGGACGAGCGGCTCGCCGCTTACCCGCATCAGTTCTCCGGAGGCATGCGCCAACGCGTCGCCATCGCGATCGCACTGCTTCACCAGCCCGACGTGATCATTGCCGACGAACCGACCACTGCACTCGATGTGACGATCCAGGCCCAGATCCTGTTCGAGGTCCAGAAGCTGTGCCGAGAAACCGGGACGGCCCTGGTCTGGATCACCCATGATCTTGCCGTGGTTTCGGGCCTCGCCGACCGGATCGCCGTGATGTATGCGGGGCGAGTCGTAGAGACCGGCACGACACAGCAGGTCATCGACCACGCACGCCACCCGTATACGCATGGGCTACTCGGCTCTGTGCCAAGCCGTAACAAGCGCGGCCAGCCTCTGAACCAGATCCCCGGAATGACACCATCCTTGCTGAGTCTGCCGGAAGGCTGCGCCTTCCGGCCGCGCTGTCCGCGCGCCACCGATGCCTGCCTTGCCTTGCCGCCCCTCGTCGGCGCCGGCGGCCATGGCTGGCGCTGCATCCACCCCGAGGAGGCCGCGGCATGACTGCCACCATCTCTCCGCAAGACGTCGCGTTGCCGGAGTCTGGCCGCGTCACGCCGATGCTCGAACTCTCCCATCTCACAAAGCGCTTCTCCACCGAACTCGACTTTGCCGAGCGGATCGCAAAATGGCTCGGTGCCAAGGTGCACGAATACGACGTGCACGCCGTCGACGATGTCAGCCTGTCCATTGCTCCTGGTGAGTTTGTAGGTCTCGTCGGCGAGTCCGGATGCGGCAAGACTACGCTCGGCCGCATGGTGGCGGGCATTACCCAGCCCAGTTCCGGCCAGTTGCTGTATCACGGACGGCCAATCGGCGAACTGCCACCTGACCAAGCGCGGCAGGCCAAGTTGAAGATTCAGATGGTCTTTCAGGATCCGATGGCCTCGCTCAACCCGCGTCTGCGGGTCAGCGAGATCGTTGGCGAAGCGCCGCGCGTACACGGGCTGATCTCGCGGGGCGAGCAGACCGACTATGTCGCGTCCGTCATGCGCAAGGTGGGACTCGACCCGGCCTACGCTGCACGGTTTCCGCACCAGTTCTCGGGCGGTCAGCGCCAGCGCATCGGCATCGCCCGTGCCCTTGCTGTTCAGCCGGAATTCCTGGTTTGCGACGAGTCCGTGGCGGCCCTCGATGTTTCGATCCAGGCGCAGATCATCAATCTATTCATGGAGCTCCGCCGGGATCTAGGCCTGACCTATCTGTTTATCAGCCACGACCTGGGTGTGGTCGAGCATATCGCCGACCGGACGGTCATCATGTATCTCGGCCGGGTGGTCGAAATTGCCCCCAGCGCGGATCTGTTCGCCGAGCCCAATCATCCCTACAGTCGCGCATTGCTTGACGAGGCGCCCCGCGTCGATACGCGCAAACGCACATTCGCCCCGATCAAAGGCGAAATACCCTCGCCTCTCGACCCGCCTTCCGGTTGCGCCTTCCATCCGCGCTGCCCGCACGCGCTGCCGCGCTGCAAGATGGACCGTCCCCTGCTTCGCGAGATCGCGCCCGGTCGCTTTTCGGCCTGCCATCTGAACGACGTGCAATAATCCTTATGCGGCAGGGCTTGCCATTCGAGCCGGATGGAAGGTCGTGCCGATCCACCAATCCATTTCGGGCTCGCGCAGTCTCCGGCCGGCGCAGCCCCGTCGAAACCTGGAGAAATGATGTCAACGGATAACCTCGTCAGCGTCGACCTGATTCGGGATCTGGTCAGCTTCGATACCACAAGCAGGAACTCCAACCTGGAACTGATCGGCTATATCCGTGACTACCTGGCCCGACTGGGTATCGAGAGTACCCTGGTGTTCGATGCAACTGGCCAGAAAGCCAGCCTGTATGCCACCATTGGGCCCAAGGATCACGGCGGCATTCTCCTCTCCGGTCATACGGACACGGTTCCGGTGGACGGCCAGGACTGGAGCAGCGACCCGTTCACGCTGACCCGCCGGGGCGACAGGTTCTACGGCCGCGGCACAGCCGACATGAAGAGCTTCGTGGCGATCGCCCTCGCCTTCGCTCCGGCCTTCGCGAAGGCGGACCTGAAGACGCCGATTCATTACGCTTTCTCCTACGACGAGGAAGTCGGTTGCGTTGGCGTTCGCCCCTTGATCGCACATCTGAACACGCTGCCGGTGCGTCCAAGCATGGCGATCATCGGCGAGCCGACCGAGATGCAGGTGATCTGCGCTCACAAGGGCAAGCTCGCGATACGGTGCCGGGTCCAGGGCCTTTCGTGTCATTCCTCTCTCGCGCCGAGGGGAGTCAATGCGGTCGAGTATGCAGCGGAGGTGGTTTCCTATCTGCGCGGCATGGCACGCCGGATCGCAGCAGAAGGGCCATTCGATTCGGGTTTCGACATTCCCCACACCACCGTGCATACCGGCGTGCTGCGAGGCGGCACGGCGCTCAACATCGTGCCGTCCGAATGTGAGTTCGACTTCGAATTCCGCCACCTCCCACAGCAGGACCCGGATTCCCTGCTTGCCGAAGTGCAGCGCTATGCCAGTGAAGTTCTTGAGCCGGAAATGAAGGCCATCGCTCCGGATGCAGGCTTCACCTGGAAGCAGCTATCCTCGACGCCAGGCCTGGACATGGCGCCCGAGGACGACGCCGTGACCATGGTCAAAGCTCTCGCCGGGCAGAACGGACATTCCAAAGTCGCTTTCGCCACGGAGGCGAGCCTGTTCCAGAAGTCCGGCGGTCTTCCCGCCGTCGTCTGTGGCCCCGGCAATATCGATCAGGCACACAAGCCGAACGAATATATCGAGGGGATCGAGATCGCGAAATGTGAGGCCCTGATGCGCCGCCTCCTCGACATAGCAACCGCCTGATCCGACACCGGGCGCGGGAAAGCCCGCGCTCCTCCGAAGATCTGATCACCCGAGATGTGTCAGCGTGTGCCTGTCCATCTCTCCGTTGCAATAGCGGTCCAGCGCCCGTTGAAAAATATCCTGGTCCTTACCGGCCGCGAGCGCGAACAGCGTCATGGAGGAACGGAACTTCATGTCGTCGGGCGAGCCGAAGATGGCCTTGAGATCCCGCCCCTCGACATTCAGGACGGCTTGGGTAAGACGAACCAACCTTTGCCCGAGAAGTGGGTGGTCGAGATAGGCCCGTGCCTCGTCGAGAGAGCCGATGCCGTAAAAGTCCGACGTCGCAGAATGTCCGAGACCGCGCAGTTGCGGGAACATGAACCACATCCAGTGGCTGCGTTTCCGCCCTTCCTTGAGCTCTTGGAGAGCACTTGTCCAATTGTCCGTTTGTGCGGTCACAAATCGGTCAAGCTTGAACGGATCCGAGGCGATCATAACGACAATCCTCAAACTGCTTCGCTTCTTCCAGCATTTCCTTTCGTGAGATCGGCACTGGCGACGCTCGGTTTCTTGTCAAGCTGATAGGACAGCCAGCGCAGCGCCATGCCTACGACGGATGTTGCCATCCCGCCGATCAAACACACCATGAGCACGGTATCGGAGTCAGCGCTCTTCCAGGAAACGATCCCGAGTAGGACGACGCTCGCGGTTGATACAAGATAGCCGAGGAATTTGATCGATGAATTCTCCATTGCGAAACCTATTCGACTGATGACGTTCCTGGCGACGCATGTCTGGGGATAACGGTCGCGCTGGCAGGACGTTCAGTTCCTTACCCTCTCTCCTTACGGTCGCTAAGATCCTGTGTAGGATAAGTCCCGTGTCTCGTGCCAAAGAGTCCTTGCGATGATCGTCGAAAAGCAGACGGAAACAATACAGTTCCTCAAGCGCACCCTCGGCGTTCGAGCCCCAGTCGAGATTATTTCCACTCACGCCTCGATGATCTTTCTGACCGGTGAAACGGTCTTTAAGCTTAAGCGGGCGGTCCGCTTTCCGTATCTCGACTACTCCACGCCGCATCAGAGGCACGCCGCCTGCCTGGCTGAGTTCCATCTGAACAGGCGAACAGCTCCTGATCTGTATATCGGCGTTCGTACCATTACCCGCGAGGATCGGGGGAATCTTGCATTCGACGGTGCCGGAGAAATGATTGACGCCGTGGTTGAAATGCATCGCTTCAGCGACGAGTGCCTGTTCGACCGGATGTCCCAGGAGGGCCGGCTGACGCCTGCACTCCTGTCCGACCTTGCTCACCGCATCGCTATCTTTCACAAGGAGGCAACGGTCAGCCTCGACCATGGCGGAACAAGCGGTATTGCGGGCGTCCTCGATATCAACGACCGCGCGCTGCGCGCCACGGGATTGGTCGACGATGATGCTGCGATCACATTTTCCGAAAGGTTCCGGAAGGCCCTCAGCCACCACTCGCCGGTTCTGGAGGCGCGCCGCGTATCCGGAAAGGTGCGGCGCTGCCATGGCGATCTCATTCTTCGCAATATCTGCCTTTGGCAGGGAACGCCGACCCTGTTCGACTGCATCGAGTTCGATGAGAACCTCGCCACGATCGACGTTCTGTATGATCTCGCCTTCCTTTTGATGGACCTGTGGCATCGAGGTCAGAAGCAGCTGGCGAATATTTTGCTGAACCGATACCTCGACGAGAACAACGAGACGGACGGTCTCGGACTCATCCCCTTTTTCATGGCCATTCGCGCAACCGTGCGCGCGCACGTCACGGCCGCTCAGGCGCAACATGCAGCGGCCGATGTGACCGAGGAGCTGCTTCGGGAGGCGCGGCAATACTTTGACCTGGCGGAGTTCCTGTTGACACCTTTGCCATCAGCCCTTGTCGCGGTGGGAGGGTTCAGCGGATCCGGAAAGTCAGTCATCGCGTCGCTCATCGCGCCGCATATCGGACCGGCCCCCGGCGCTCGGATTCTCAACAGCGACCGGATTCGAAAAAGAATGCACGGTGTCCCGGCCGAAACACGGCTCCCAGAAGAGGCTTACCGACATGAGGTTTCCGAGCGCGTCTACGCAACATTGCGACGGGAAGCTCTATGCGCGCTGCAAGCTGGCTCCGCGGTTGTCCTGGATGCCGTCTTCGACAGGGCCGACGAACGAAAGAAGGTGAAACAGATCGCTCTCGAATGCCATGTCCCCTTTTCAGGGTTTTGGCTTGACGCTTCCACAGACCTCCGTGCGGCCCGTGTTTCCGCGCGGCGGAACGATCCGTCGGATGCGACAACGAAGGTCGTGCATCTGCAGGCAGAGCAGGATGCCGGCACAGTTGAGTGGCTCAAAATCGATGCCGCACGGGAGCGGGCCAGCATCGAGGCCGAGATCCTGCAACGACAGAGCAACTGTCCATCCCCGCCGGAGACCCGCTGATCCCTGGAGACTTTGGCCGTCCAAAAGAACTGTCGTATCCGTTTGGATGATGACTTTCCCAATGAGGAAAACGGTGAGCACTCTGATCCCGAAGGACCCCTCATTTCAAGCGCGCATTCAGGCGAGCTTTGACAAGCAGGGCCTGATGACCACTCTCGGCGCGCCGATTCTGGACATTGCACCGGGAGCGGTCGACATCGCGCTGTGGTCTCGGGGCAGCATTCCGGACTCGGGCCCGACGCACCCATACGTCAGTGGGAATGTTCGTGATCGTCGCGGAGTGACGACCGTTCCCGGGGCTAACCCGATCGCCCGGTGGGGGCAATCGGTTTGTAGGTTCCCTATGCGCTCTCGCGCCGCCCCTCGATCAGGCTGCAGTCGATGCAAGTCGCTCCCTGATCCCAGGCCGTTGCTGGACCAGATCGGCCAGGGTAAGCTTATCCAGCTCTGCCAGAAAGGCCTCGAGCGCCCGTGTCAGGGCACCCGTGAGGCGGCACGCACCGCTCAGGATGCAATCGTGCGGTCCCTCGCCAAGACAGCCGACGAGCCGCATGTCGTCCTCGAGCTGACGCACGACAGCTCCCATCCTGATCTCGGACGGATCTCGGGCAAGCCGCAATCCCCCCGCTCTTCCCCGTGCGCTGCGCACGAGTCCGAGCTGGACCAGGGTCTGCGCCACCTTCATCAGATGGTTCTTCGACACGCGGTGACGCCGGGCCAGTTCGTCGATGGTCACGAGCCGGTCATCGAGAACGGCCAGAGACATCAGCATCCGGAGTGCATAGTCGGTATGAACGGTCAGCTTCATCAGTTTCTCAAAGAGGTATTTACAATACCTGTTTAAGTCCCTAAATAGCAATGCACGACAGAGTTATCCATCGAAATCACCATGCCCCCTCGTCACATCCCGCTCGTCGAGCCCAAGGCGTCGATCACCGAAGCCATGATCCGCGAGCTTGTGGATACGTTCTATGGCCGCGTTCTTGAGGACGGGACTCTCGGGCCGATTTTCCGGACTGCCGTGGGAGACCGCTGGAGCGATCACCTTGCAACGATGGTGACATTCTGGTCCTCGGTCAGTCTCGGCACCGGTCGCTATGCGGGCAAGCCCCATCTGGCCCACCGCTCGCTCGGCCTCGATCCAAGCCATTTTGAGCACTGGCTGGCATTGTTCGAGACAACCGCCCGCGATGTCTGCCCGCCGGACGCGGCCGCGTTTTTCATCGACCGGGCACAGCGTATCGCCGACAGCCTGCAGATCGGCCTCAACATCGGACCGAAGGCACTCCATCTCCCGAGCCGACGGGAAAATGCCAGTAAGGCGACCCACACGGACGACACCTCAGTCGTTGCGTGACAATGAAGAAGCAAGGGTGGCGTCCCGTGCCCTCGTACCCGTGTTGTTAGACGGCCTGTCCTGCACACCAGCCAGACGACCAGGCCCATTGGAAATTGTAACCGCCGAGCCAGCCGGTCACGTCCACTACCTCGCCGACGAAATAGAGGCCGGGCACCGCCTTTGCCTCCATGGTTCTGGAGTCGAGGGCCCGTGTGTCGACGCCCCCGAGCGTCACCTCCGCCGTGCGATAGCCCTCCGAACCTGCCGGCTTGAATCGCCAGCGATTGACCGCGTCATCGATGCGGCGCAGGACCTTGTCCGACAGGTCGGCAAGATTACCGCTGACCTTTTCCGTGTCTGCAATGAGCTGCGCAAGTCGCTTCGGGAGAAAATTTGCAAGCGCCGTCTGCACGGCCTGACGGCCGTTTTGTGCGCGTGCCTCCCGCAGTTCCTCGAACAGATCGACCGTCGGCAGCATGGAGATGACGATCTCGTCGCCCTCCCGCCAGTATGAAGAGATTTGAAGAATGGCGGGACCGCTCAGGCCTCGGTGAGCGAACAGCATCGCCTCAGAAAACTGTATTTTGCCGCATGAGACGATGGCATCTACCGACACGCCGGCAAGGGGCTTCAGCCGTTCGAGCAGGGTCGGCTCCAAGGTCAGCGGCACGAGAGCGGGACGGGTCTCGGTCACGTCGATATCGAACCGGCGGGCGAGATCGTAACCGAAGCCGGTCGCGCCCATTTTCGGGATCGACTTGCCTCCGGTCGCCACCACAAGAGAGTGGCAGCGCACACCCCCCTCCGCAAGGCGAAGTCGAAATCCATCCTCTTCGCGCGCGATCTCCTCGATGCCGGTGCCGAGGCGCAGGGCCGCACCGTAACGCTTCATCTCGCTCAGCAGAAGCTCGACGATCTGGCGGGAGGAGCCGTCGCAGAACAGCTGTCCAAGCGTCTTTTCATGATACGCAATGTGATAGCTCTCCACGAGAGCTATGAAGTCGTGCTGGGTATAACGGCGCAGGGCCGAAATACAGAAGCTCGGATTCCGCGAGAGAAAATGGCGCGGCGCGGCATTGATGTTGGTGAAGTTGCACCGTCCGCCGCCTGAAATGCGGATTTTCTCGCCCGGTGCCGCGGCGTGATCGAGAACGAGCACGGAACGCCCGCGCTTTGCCGCTTCGATGGCACATATCATGCCTGCCGCGCCGGCACCGATTACCACCGCATCGTATCGCTCCAAGCCCGGCTCTCCCTGTTCCCCACCATTTCTCCACACAAGCGGAAAGCGGTGGACCGTTGGTAGTCCAATGGCCTGAAGAATGGCAAGTGACCGGCTGCGGGCTTCGGCAGAGCGCAGGCGACGATGGCATGCCCTGCCTGCCTCCCGGGCGAACAGGCTACTTGGTGCGGCGATTACGACCGAGTGGCTGGGTCCAACGCTTGAGGGCATGGAAGACACGACCCGTCATTGTCATGGGAGAGGCTCCCGGCCCTGAAATAGTGCCCTGTCAGGCCACGTCTGAAAGGCCCCGTTGACGTTCGTCGGCGGATTGCCACGGAACCGAGCCTGGCATGCCGGAGCGTACCCTCGAGCGCAGGGCTGCTCCATTGACCGCCTGGACCACCGCGTCCGGGTCGAGATGCTGCACCATATGCCCGACTCCCGGGAGTGCTATGAAAACACTGTTAGGCAAATCATTCTGCAAGCGTTCGGACTGTCGGTGCGTATCGACGATCTCATCCGCATCGCCGGCGACGATGACGGTCGGCGTGGTCACTTCAGCATAATGGCTCTGCAGGTCCATCGCAGCCGGGATCATCAGAGCGGTATCCTCTGACGCAGCGCGCAACTGCAGGGGGCGCAGGATCATCGCCTTGGGAAAGCGCTCCTCGAAACGCCTGGGCACAGGTGCGGGAGCAAAGATCTTGCGGATAAGCTTCGGCAGCAGCGCCTTCGCGATGAGCGGCGAAACCGTATGCCGCATGAGGTCGCCAATCACGGGAATGGCAGGTGACGAAAAGAGAACGACATCCGCTCGGGCAGTCGGGTAGTAGTAACCGGAGAGAAGCACGAGGCCCCGGACGAGGGCAGGCTCTTCCAGCGCGAGAGCAAGAGCGATCAGAGTGCCCCAGGAATGTCCGAGAACCACCGGGTCCCTGGCATTGAGAAGGACCAGTGCCTTCGCGAACAGGTGAGCGTAGGCACGAGGGGTCCACAGACGGCGCGGCCGCGAACTGTAGCCGAAGCCCGGTCTGTCGAACACGATGACCCGGTAGTTCTGCGCCAGGCGGTCGACGATGCCGCTGATGACGAAGTCCTGGAGCATCGAGCCGTTGCCGTGGAGCAGCACGACCGGATCACCGCTCCCACGCTCGATATAGTGCAGGCGCACCCCGTCCACGTTCATGAACCGGCCTGCGGGCGGGCACGCGCCCTCCGCGTCCTTTGTCTGTCGGCGCGTGTACAGCGTAGCCGCAACGAGGGCCGCCGTACCGCCCAGAAGGGTCGGGATCAGCCACGGAGAGGAAGCAAGCCTTGCGGCAACAGCCTTTCCGCCCGCTCGTTCCGCGACACGGGGATGCCCCGTCTGAAGCCTGTTGCGCATGGTAAGTCTCCCTGGTCTCAGGGAACGAACGCATGACGATCCGCGAGGTTGCTGCGGCGCAACAGCCGATGCCGGGATGGAAGCTTGGCCGGCGGCTCGGGACAGGAATGCAGGCAGGATCTTCAGGGACCCTGCACGCTGGCCCAGATCTGCTCCAGCATATCGGGATCAAGGACGCGCCCGGTCACAGTGAGCACATAGGCATCTTTGCCGGGCGGCGGCTCGGCCGTCATGGCCCAATGCAACGCTTCTCGCAGGGAATCGAACTTCTCGGCGTGATTCCAGTCGATTGTTCCGCTCTCAAGATGCGCCCCTGCCCGCTCGAAAGCGACTGAGGCCCGCGCCTCCAGTTCCTCTTTGCTCACCATGACAGGCTCCGTGACATGCCCCCGTTCTCAACGGAGGGAAGCGGGTTCACGTTCCGTCGCTTATCCCCGTTTTCCCTTCTTGGCGAAGGGGCGTTTCGGCTTGCCTTCATGGTGCCCGGGCCTGTCGCGCCCCGCGGAATGCGCGTTCGGCCGCTTTTCCCTGAAACCATCCTTCTTCGGCGGACCCTTCTTTTCTCTCCGATCGTCGCCACCGCGCCTGTCTCCCGGCGCTTCGGCCGGTTCGATGCGGATATCCTCGTCGTTCGCCTTGCGTACGGCAGCTGCGAATTTCGGGGCGATCGATTGAGCGATCTCGAACTTGGTTTCCTGGTCGAAGATGCGGATCGTGCCGATTTCCTTCTTGGTCACGTGGCCCAAGCGGCAGATGATGGGCAGGAGCCAGCGCGGATCAGCATTGTTGCGGCGCCCGACGCTCATGCGGAACCAGGCCATGTCGGCGCCGCCGCCATAGTCCGGGCGCCCTTCGCGCGTTCTCTGCATGTCGCGCTCTTTGTCGCGTGTCCGCTTGTCAGGGCGCTCCCGCGGACCGCGATCGGCGCCCGCGTCGACGAGTTCCTCCGGGGCCGGCAGGCGCGCGCGCAGGACGCGCGCGAATGCGGTGGCGATCTCCTCGGCGGACCGCTCTGCAAGGAGCACACGCGCCATGGCAACGTCTTCCTCCGTCGCTTCCTCCGTCAATGACGGATCCTGCAGGACGCGCTCGCGATCACGCTTGCGGATCTCGTCGGCGGAAGGGGGGCCGCCCCAGGTGACATCGATACCGGCATCGTCGACGAGGCGCTCGGCCTTGCGCCGCCTCGTATAGGGCACGAGCATGACGCAGACGCCCTTGCGCCCTGCGCGGCCCGTACGGCCGCTGCGGTGGAGAAGCGTCTCCGGATCGTTCGGAAGGTCGGCATGGATGACGAGCCCGAGATCGGGCAGGTCGATGCCGCGCGCTGCAACGTCGGTGGCGACGCAGACGCGTGCACGCCCATCGCGCAGCGCCTGGAGCGCATGGCTCCGCTCGTTCTGCGTCAACTCACCGGACAGGGCGACGGCCGAGAAGCCCCGCTCTACAAGGCTCGCATGAAGGTGCCTTACGGTCTCGCGGGTGTGACAGAACACCATGGCGCCACGCATCTCGAAAAAGCGCAGCACATTCACCACTGCGAGCTCGATCTCGTTCGGCGCGATGCGCAGGGCGCGGTAATCGATGTCGCCGTGAGGCTGGTTTTCCACGAGCGTATCGATGCGCAATGCGTCGCGCTGATAGCGGCGTGCCAGCGTGGCAATGTTGCGCGGAATCGTGGCGGAGAACAGAAGGGTGCGCCTTTCCTTCGGCGTCGCATCGAGGATGAACTCAAGGTCTTCCCGGAAACCGAGATCGAGCATTTCGTCCGCCTCGTCGAGAACGACCGCACGCATCTGCGATGTGTCGAGGCGCCCACGCTCGAGGTGGTCGCGCAGGCGGCCCGGCGTGCCCACGACGATATGGCACCCGTCCGCCAGCGCCCGTTGCTCGCGACGTACATCCATACCGCCGACACAGGAAGCCACCCGCGCCCCTGCCGGGCCGTAAAGCCAGATGAGTTCGCGGTTCACCTGCAGTGCCAGTTCACGGGTCGGAGCGATGATCAGCGCAAGCGGCTCTGCCGGCGGCCCGAACCGCTCCGCCTCTCCCAGCAGCGTTCCGGCCAAGGCGAGGCCATAGGCCACGGTCTTGCCCGACCCGGTCTGAGCCGAGACGAGAAGATCCCGGCCCTCCGCCTCCGGCTGCAGCACGGCGGCCTGGACGGGGGTCGGATCGCTGTAGCCTTTGTCGGCGAGGGCGCGTTCGAGGCTGGGATTGGTTTTGGGAAAGGGCATGGATGCGCGGCGCGGGCCGCTCCTTGGAGAAGAGGGAAGCCTGTCAGGGCCTACGGGTGGTTCGTGAGGTGGTCAGGCGTCGCCCTGATCGTCCACATCGTCGACCGCGACGAGGAACATGACATCGATCCCGGACTCGTCATCGTCGTCGTCCTGCTCCTCATCGTCCCATTCCTCTTCGTCCTCGGCCATGGCGTCGTCGAAGGCGTCGATCTCGTCATCGGACGCACGGCGGATATTGAATGCGGCGGAGCCGTCCCAGAGAGGCTGCCCCTCGGTCGTGAAGGATTTCAAATCCTCCTGGAACTCCTCGCTCATGAAGAGTTCCCGGGCCTGGTCCTCGTTGGCATTGGTGATAGCGACCGCCTTGCCGGCGATTTCAAGGGTGAACATGCGGTATCCTTCTCGAGGTGGGAAGCGGTTCTCGTAGCATCAACGCCGATGCCCGCCATTCCGGTCAGTCGTCGCCGGTCCAGAGCAAACCAACGCGTTCCTTACAGGGTTCGGCGGGTTCTGAACAGGCCGCCCGACGGCGATTCCGAGCGAGGTGCCGCAGGACAGAGCTTTATTGCCATGTTATTATATTTTTTTATAAAAGATTCGTACCTGTCATGGAAGGGCTGCGGAGCTATGTCGAACGAACAGATTTTCACCTGGGAAGGAATCACCCTCCCCTCCTACTGGGGCGGCAACCTTACGAGGGAGGGCGGCCATGCCGCGATGACCCAGATCAAGAACACCGGCGCCAACACGGTCACACTCGTCCCGAACTTCTTCCAGGCCGACAAGTTCAGCAATACGGTGAAGCTCAATGTCAATGGCGGGATCAATTCGAGCGAGAGCGACAATTTCGACCAGGTCAAACAGGCCATTGAGCTTGCGAAAACAACCTATGGCCTGAACGTCGTCCTGAAACCGCATCTCGAAACCGACACCCGCGTTTGGCGCGCCGAGATCGCACCCACGGACCCCAAGGCGTGGTTCGCCAACTACAAGGCCATGATGGTCGAGTACGCGAAGGTCGCTCAAGCCGGGGGCGCAGCGATGATCTGCGTCGGCACCGAAATGAAGAGCATGACGGACCCGTCCAAGGTCTGCAGCGACGGTGTCAGCTACACCCAGAAATGGGGTGACATTGTCGATGCCGTGCGGGCCGTCTTCTCAGGCAAGGTCACATACGCCGCCACCTACGACGAGGTCACCAAGGTCGGGTTCTGGGACAAGGTCGACTTCATCGGCATCGACGCCTATCTGCCGCTCTCGGCGAGCAACAGCCCGACAGTCGATCAGATGGTGGAGGCATGGACGACACCGCACTTCAATCCCTGGATCCGTGACACCCTCTATGGCGGCAAGTCCGCCATCGACTACTACAAGGCGCTGTCCGAACAGTACGGCAAGCAGGTCCTCTTCACGGAAGTCGGGTACCGTAGCATGGACGGAGCAAACAAGGACCCCGGGGTCTTCGACGGCGCCGCCGGCGTGGATAACCAGGAGCAGCAGGATTGCTATACGGCCCTCTACAAGGTGATGGAGAATTATGGGGGCCAGTGGCTCGGCGGCGCATTCCTGTGGAGCTATCATCCCTTCGAAAATCCGATGACGGATCCGCTCGCTCAAGTCCCTTGGACCGATTATACGACGCAGTGGAAGCCCGCGAATGACGTCGTGACGGCGAACTATTCGAGTCCGGCCCACGTCACGGGGCTGACCTGGACGGGCACCGACCTCGCGAACAGGCTCGACGGTGGCTACCACAACGATACTCTGATCGGAAAAGGCGGGAGCGATACGCTGTGGGGCGGCGCCGGAGACGACGTCCTGAACGGCGGCGCAGGCAATGATACACTGGACGGCGGCACGGGTGTGAATACCGCCATATTCACGGGCACGAGAGCATCCTCTACGATCGTCAGGAACGCCGACGGCAGTATCAGCATCGCGGGCCAGGATGGCACGGACCTGCTCAGGAATGTCGGTTTCGCGCAGTTCAGCGATCAAACGGTGGACCTGACGCTGATCGATGCCGTGACGCCTCCGGCTTCCGGCAACGAACTGACCGGTCTCGTTCTGCGCGGCACCCCGCGCGTCGATCGACTGACCGGCGCGGACGGGAACGACAGGCTCTACGGCCTGGCCAACAACGACGTGCTCAAGGGCATGGCCGGCGATGACAAGCTCTACGGCGGCGCAGGCCGGGACGTGCTCTACGGCGGCACGGGGAAGGACATCTTCGTGTTCAACACCGGGCTCAGCCGCAAGACCAATCTCGACAAGATCGCGGACTTCAACGTCAAGGACGACACGATCTGGCTCGACAATGCCCTGTTCAAGGCGAACAAGTCCTTCTATGCCGCGATCAAGAAGGGCACGGAGACGAAGCCGCTCAAGCTCGCCAAGGCGTTCTTCACCCTCGGCGACCATGCCAAGGACAAGAACGACTACCTGATCTACGACAACAAGAAGGGGGCCTTGTACTACGACGCCGATGGCTCCGGCGCCAAGGCGGCGATCGCGATCGCCACCCTCAAGAAAGGCCTCAAGATGACCGAGAAGGACTTCTTCATCGTCTGAGGTTGCCCGCCGCTTACCGCGTGGCATCGCGCGTCAGGAAGAGGGCTGCGGGCGTGGCGATCCTTCGGTTGGTGCGCCCGGCTCCGGACGAGGCGCTGCAGCAAGGTGTCCCAGGAGATGAAGGGGAATGGGAAACACGATGGTGGAGCTCCGCTCGCCCGCGATATCGTGCAGCGCCGACAGATACCGCAGCTGCATGGCCTCAGGCAGCTCCGAGAGGACGTGCGCGGCCTCGACCAGCTTTTCGGCCGCCTGCTGTTCCGCCTCTGCACTGATGACGCGGGCGCGGCGGTTGCGTTCGGCTTCGGCCTGTCTCGCGATGGCTCGGATCATGCTCTCGTTGATATCCACATGCTTGATCTCCACATTCGCGACCTTGATGCCCCAGGCATCGGTCTGGGAATCGAGAATGGCCTGAATATCGGCGTTGAGCTTGTCCCGCTCCGCCAGCATCTCGTCGAGCTCATGCTTGCCCAGGACGGAACGCAGGGTCGTTTGTGCGAGCTGACTGGTCGCCGCCAGGAAATCCTCCACCTGGATGATGGCCTTGTCGGGATCGACAACCCGAAAATAGAGCACCGCATTCACGCGCACGGAGACGTTGTCGCGGGAGATCACGTCCTGGCTCGGAACGTCGTGCACGATGGTGCGCAGACCGACCCGCACGATCTGCTGCACGACAGGAATGATGATGACGAGACCCGGGCCCTTCACGCCTGAAAAGCGTCCCAGGGTGAAGACCACGGCGCGCTCGTATTCCCGCAGGATGCGCAGGGCTGTCGCAAGGATGCCGAGCAGCACGACGAGGATCAGAGCATAGGCAATGGTATTCGCGTCAATATACGGCATCGCAGCCTCCTCAGCTCGGCCCGGACGGACGGAGCGGCATCTCAGATGCGGGCTCGACCAAAAGCGTCAGGCCTCGGCGGGCCACCACGCGAACCTGCTGCGTCGGCATCAGCGGAAATGGCGCGCGCGCGCGCCAGCGTTCACCATTGACCAGCACCCAGCCCTCGCCCCCGGACCATTCCACCACTTCGGCCGACCCCGCCTCGAAGACGCCCTCTCCGGTGACGACCTTGCGCCGATAGGCGCGCATGGCGACCGTGCCCGCGGCGAGAAGTAGCAGCGCGGTCGCGGCGCTCGCCGCCAGGATGACAGCGGGGGAGACGGCAAAGCCCGGCACTCCGGTGTCAAAGAGCAGAAGCGAGCCAACGGCAAGAGCCGCAACGCCGCCGATACCGAGCACGAAGGAGGTCGTAAAAGCCTCCGCGACAAGCAGTGCGAAACCGAGCGCCATCAATCCCAGGCCTGCATAGTTGGTCGGCAGGAGATTGAGCGCAAAGAGACCGATCAGGAGCGAAATCGCACCGGCGACACCGGGAAAGAAGGAGCCCGGATTGAAGAACTCGAAGATGATGCCGTACATCCCCACCAGAAGCAGAATGTAGGCGACATTCGGATCCGTGATGATGGTCAGAACCCGCGTCCGCCAACCCGGCTCGATCGAAACGATCCTCAGCCCCTTCGTATCGAGCCGCACGGCGCTGCCCTGCACGCGAATAATGCGCCCATCGGCCTGCGCCAGAAGATCCCGCAGGTCGGAAGCGACGATCTCGACGACGCCTGCCTCCTTCGCGGCGGAGGCGGAAAGGCTGGCCGCTTCGCGCACGGCCTTTTCCGCCCATTCCGCATTGCGGCCATGTATCTCGGCGAGCGCACGAATTGAGGCAACGGCATCATTGGTGGCTTTACGCGCGAGAGTACTGGCGTTGTCATCGCCGCCCTGCTGGTCCGGATCCTTGCTCTTTCCGCTGCCGAAGGGCTGCCCGCCGCCAATCTGCACGGGCGTTGCAGCGCCGATATTGGTGCCCGGCGCCATGGCCGCGAGATGACTGGCATAGACCATATACGTCCCGGCACTCGCCGCGCGCGCACCGCTTGGCGCTACATAGATCGCGACAGGAACGGGCGAGGCAAGAATTTTTCGATCGATCTCCCGCATGGCCGTCTCGAGTCCACCCGGCGTGTCAAGCCGCAGGACGACCAGGGCGGAGCGGCGCTTTTCTGCCTCCTGGAGCCCGTGGGAGATGTATTCCGTCGTTGCCGGACCGATGGCACTCGCAACGTCGAGCACGATGGCGATACGATCCGCTTCAGGAACCTGGGCCGCTTTCATTCCGGAAGCACTGAGCGCGACGCCCACAGCCGCGCAGAGCAGCCACGTCACCGCTCTCGTCGTCATTCGGAACATGCTCCACCTTCATACGGTTGAGCTGACAGGGTAAGCGCCGGTGCGGCGAAAGGTTCCACCATTACGCCGAAACAGAGGGACATCCTGGGATGCCGATCACATGACTGCCTCACTTCACCGTCATCTCCCCTTTTTGGGCATGACGACAGAAGGAGCCCTGCACGCATCGGGGCGCGGCCAAGCGCCCTCCTCATGCGAAGGGGGCGGGGTGATCCGGACCGATCTATGCTCATTATGGGGCTTTCATCTTTTTAGCCCTGCTGTTTCAGCCCGTGAGACTTGACGAAGCACTCTTTCATGAACTCCTACTCATTTGGTCGAGGAAGGATTTTCCGATGCCGCGAACTCACTCCACCCTTCTGGGCCGTCTCATCGGAATTGGGGCAGCAGCTGCAGCCCTGACGGGGCCCGCCTTCGCTCAGGCTGCGCCGAGCACGCCAGGATCCTCTCCCCTCGTCCTCACCGTGCGGCCGTCAGGCTACGATGCCGACGCGGAGGCGCAGGCGCGGCAGGAGCGGCTTTTGAAGCGGATGGAGCAGGCGGACTACTCGGTCCGTTCGATCTGCGTGAATTGCGGCGACGGCTGGAAGCACCAGACCTACGCACCCTTCAACCCGCTCCAATCTCTCAGCTCACCGCATCCGACCGACGATTAGGCGCTTGAGGCAGGCTTGAAGGCGCATTGCCGGCCCGTATAGTGGGCCGGATGGGGGACGACCCCGTCATTGTTCTGCAACCCGGTGGGGACGGCCCTGCCATCGACGGAGGTCCTGTCATGGCATGGATTTATCTCGTTCTCGCGGGCCTGTTCGAAATCGGCTGGGCCATCGGCCTCAAATATACGGACGGTTTCACGCGACCCATGCCCTCGATCCTGACCGTCGCAAGCATGATCGTCAGTGTCGCGCTGCTCGGCATCGCTTTGAAATCCTTGCCGGTCGGCACGGGCTATGCGGTCTGGACTGGCATCGGCACGGTCGGCACCGCCCTCCTCGGCATTTATCTCCTCGGCGAGCCCGCCACGGCAGCGCGCCTCGCCTGTATCGGACTGATCGTCGCGGGAATCCTTGGCCTCAAGCTGGCTGCTTGAGCCCCGAAACGTTGCTTTGGAACTGCGCATCCGTTGCGATGTTGGAGTTAGAGCACTCCAACGGGACGACGACATGTCACTTCAAAGCGCAGATCGGCCATCGCAGGCGTCATTGACCTCCACGGCATGGCTGATTCTGCTGGGCTGGACGGTGGTTCGCCTGGTCACCCTCGGGGGCAGGCCCCAGCCGGCAGGGTTGCGGGCTGGGCGGTCTGCGACCGGGAAGGAGGCGACGGGATTCGGCGCCCGCACCGAAGGACCGCCAACGACACGGGACGATGGCCGCGGCCGCCAAGCCGAGAAGCCGACGGAGATTCCCGCCAAGGGATGGAAGGACATTCTCTGGCGCGTCTATGAACGCGTTCAGCACGACCGCATCATGCTCGTCGCCGCGGGTGTCACGTTCTATGCGCTTCTCGCCATCTTTCCCGCCATCACCGCGCTGGTTTCCATCTATGGGCTCTTTGCCGACCCCGTCACGCTTCAGGAACACCTGAACATGCTTGCCGGCTTTCTGCCGGGCGGCGCCCTCGAGATCATCGGCGAGCAGGTGAAACGCATCGCCAGCAAGGGTGCTGGAACGCTGGGCGTCAGCTTCATCGTCAGCCTTGCGATCGCCCTGTGGAGCGCCAATGCGGGCATGAAATCGATCTTCGACGCCCTCAATATCGTCTATGAGGAAAGGGATAAGCGATCCTTCATCGTGCTCAACGCGGTCTCACTTCTGTTCACCCTCGGAGCCATCGCCTTCCTGCTCATCGCCCTGGGCGCCGTCGTGGTTCTGCCCGTCATCCTTGGATATATTGGCCTTGGAAGTTCCGCAGAGACGCTTGTTTCCGTCCTGCGCTGGCCGGCCCTTCTGGTCGGCATCATCCTCGGCCTCGCCTTGATTTATCGCTACGGACCAAGCCGGGACAACGCGAAATGGCGCTGGATCACCCCAGGGAGCATCGTGGCCTCGATCCTATGGCTGGCCGCTTCGATGCTGTTCTCCTGGTACGTGTCCAATTTCGGCAGCTACAATGAAACCTACGGCTCTCTGGGCGCCGTCATCGGCTTCATGACCTGGATCTGGATCTCGACCATCATTATTCTGGTCGGAACGGAGATCAATGCCGAGATGGAGCATCAGACGGCCAAGGACACGACCGAGGGACCGCATCAGCCCCTCGGCACCCGGGGTGCGCGGATGGCCGATACGGTGGGAGAAGCAAAGGGCTGATCAGCGAGAATGCCGATCAGCCGTCGCGGCCTTTTTCCTCAGAACACACATTCCTGGAACGCAGGCTTCACCGAACCGCCCCAGGCGCCGTGATATCGCTCGAGCAGACGTTCTGCCGGCGTGCGTCCTGTCTCGATGATCTCTTCCGCATAGGTCAGATAGTGCGACTCGTCTCGTCCCGCCTCGTCTTTGAAGGCGCGGCGCCTAAGGCCAGCCTTCGCGAGCACGAGGGCGTCGCGCGCGATGTCGCGCGCAGGGCGCCCTGCAATCTCGGCCTTGAGAGCCCGCGTCGGCACCTCGGCACGCAGGCGGTTGCGGTCCGTCGCGCTCCAGGATTTCACCAGCTCCCATGCTCCATCGAGGGAGGTTTGATCATAGAGGAGCCCGGTCCAGAAAGCCGAGAGGGCCGTGATGTGGTCGGGTGGCCCGACATCGGCGCCGCGCATTTCAAGATAGCGTTTCAGCCGCACTTCCGGAAACAGGGTCGAAACGTGGTTCGCCCAATCGGAATGTGTGGCGCGCTCACCCGGCAATTGCGTGAGCCTTCCCTCGAACAGATCCTTGAAGGAGGCGCCCGCCACGTCATGATACGTTGAGTCCCGCTTGACGAAATACATCGGCACGCCGAGAGCCCAGTCCACATAGCGTTCGTAACCAAATCCGTCCTCGAACGCGAAATCAAGCATGCCGGTGCGGTCGCGATCCGTGTCGAGCCAGATGGCAGAGCGCTTCGAGAGGTATCCGTTCGGCTTGCCGTCCGTGAAGGGTGAATTCGCGAAGATCGCCGCGGCGATGGGCTGCAGCGCCAGGGAAACGCGCAGCTTTTTGACCATGTCGGCTTCGGATTCATAATCCATGTTCACCTGCACGGTGGCCGTGCGGTACATCATGTCGAGGCCGAGCGTGCCGACTTTCGGCATGTAGGCGGTCATGATACGGTAGCGCGCCTTGGGCATGACAGGCGTCTCTGCCCGTGTCCAGAGCGGGCTCATGCCGAGCGTCAGGAATCCAAGTCCGAGCCGGTCGCCGACCTCCTTGGCCTGTTTCAGGTGCAGCGCCGTTTCGGCGGCGGTTTCGTGAAGCGTCCGTAACGGCGCGCCGGACAATTCGAACTGTCCGCCAGGCTCGAGAGAGATCGCCCCACCTTCCGCCTCATCGAACAACCCGATCGGGTGCCCATTTTCCACGATCGGCTCCCAGCCGGTAAGCGTCTGCAGCCCATCCAGAAGAGCGCGGATTCCCTGTTCGCCCTCATAGGGGACTGGGGATGCATCGGCCTTGTAGAACGGAATTTTCTCATGCTCGGTGCCGAGCCGCCAGCTTTCGCGCGGTTTCTCACCGTCCGCGATCCACGCGACGAGTTCCGTGCGCGCGGCGAGTGGGGTCGTATCGGATACGTCCCGCGCCATAAATCACCTCATCAAACAAGCGCGTTCAAGGCGCGCCGACTCAGGTCGGGACTAGATAGGCGGGTTACGGACAAGCTGCAATGAGGGTGCGGGCGGGAAATACAGACATTATGATGCCGTTGTCCGAAACCGCCGGTGCCTCCAGGGGCGGCACCGGCGTGCCTGGCGGCGCCTCCGTTCAGTGCCGCACGATGTCTTCCCCGACTGTTTCGGCGGAGAGCCAGTCGACGATGCTGAAAAGAGCATCCCTGTTCGACAGGCCTCGGCCTACGGCCTCGGTGAACAGGGTGAGCTGCCGGTCGGCGCTCGTTCCCCGGGCGATGATCCAGCGACAGAGGTCGAGCTCCCGCCGGCATCCGAGGGCGTCGGCGTCCTGCGCCACGAGGGTGAGGGTCTCGTCGAGCATCTGCCGCACCGGCTTGGCACTGCGGCTCGCCTCATCGACGAAGCTGCCATGGATCCCGTAACGCTGGGCTCGCCAGCTGTTCTCGTCGTTGATTGCCCTCGAGGCGCCCGTCTGGCCTGAGTTCAGGCCCCTGTCGAGGCTCAGGCGCCGGACGAGGCAGCGGTACAGGGCGGCGATGGCGAGCGTATCGTCGAGGCGCGTGCAACTGTCGGCAACCCTCAGCTCCAGCGTCGGATGCCTCAGGGACGGCCTGATGAACCACCATACATAGCTCGAGTTCTCGATGGCGCGGGCCGCCACGAGGGTATCGATATAGCGCTGATAGTCAGCCCCGCTCTCGAACAGGTCCGGGAGGCCGGTGCGCGGCAATTCACGATAAGCCGCAAGTCGGTACCCGAGGAGTCCCGTGCGCTGGGACTGCCAGAACGGTGAAGAGGTCGAAAGCGCCAGAAGCAGGGGCAGATAGGGCTGGATCCGGTTCATGATATCGACCCGGGTCGCCAGATCCGGAACTTCCACATGGACATGCATGCCGCATACGACCGTGCGGCTGCCGACCATCTGGAGGTCATGCATCACCTTGCCGTATCGCGGCTGCGCATTGGCTCGCACCCGGGACCAGACGGCCAGGGGATGAGTGCCGGCGGCCATGACCGAGAGGCCATGCTCCCGGGCAATCTGCCCGACCGACGACCGCAGGTCCGCCAGCTTCGTGCGAGCTTCCGCAAAGTCGACATATGGAGGGGTCGCGACCTCGATTTGCGGCTCCAGCATCTCGTGCTGAATGCTATCTGCAATGTTTTCGTGGCAATTTGCAAAGAACTCATTGATCTTTGCTCGGGCGACATCCCGTTTAGCGGCATCGTTGACGAAGTACTCTTCCTCAATACCGAACTTGAATTCCCCACCCATACTCGTATTCCTCTTATTTTATTCTTGTACACCGGCGCATTAGCCGATCATTTTTGCCTGCGACGACGTCCAACCTCCCCTTCATTGGGGCGAGATTGGGGCAGGCCGGCCTGAAACTGCTAAGCTGTTATGACTAGTGGAGGATCAGCCTCGCTCCTCGCGGCACTTTCCGATCAGGTCCAATCCCCCAGTACCGACTGGACGATGGCCAGGGCTGCGACGGCGGCGGTGTCGGCGCGCAAGATTCGCGGTCCCAGCGATACACGGATGCATCTCTCGTGGGCGGCAGCAAGCGCTCTCTCCTGATCGACGAACCCCCCTTCGGGGCCGACAATAACGGCGAACTTGGCCGGGTTGTTCCCCCCTGGAACAAAGGCTCTCTTCAGGGCCTCCACCGGGTTGGCGACAGGAGCATTCTCGTCACAGAAGACGATGAGCCGATCCTCTTCCAAATCTCTGATGAACTTATCGAAATTTACCTCTTCCCGGATGCTCGGAAGGCAGAGAATCCCGCACTGCTCGGCCGCTTCGATGGCGTTACTCCGCATGCGCTCGAGATTGACCCGCGTGCTCTGGGTCCGGCGGGTCAGGACCGGCTGCAGCGTGCCGGCTCCCATCTCCACGGCCTTCTGGACCATATAGTCGAGCCGAGCATGCTTGAGGGGCGCAAACGCATAGATGAGATCCGGTGGCGCAGTTTGCTCGCGGGTGCGTGCGAGGCAGATCAGGTCGGCCGCCTTGCGGCCCTCGATGGCAAGCGCCGCCCTCCACTCCCCGTCCTGCCCGTTGAATATCAAAATCGAGTCGTCGGCCCGCAGACGCAGAACGTTCAGGAGATAGTTCGCTTGGGCCCGGTCGAGCGCAATTCGACTTCCCTCAAACAGAGAAGCATCGACGAACAGGCGGGGAGCATTGAAATCGTAAAGGGCCATAGGCTCTCGTCGACGTTAGGATTCGAGCGAGAGAGGTAGCAGCACAAGGTCGGAACGAAAACAGGGGATGAGGATCCGGGATGGGCTGGAGGAAATTTCCGGGCCCGCGTCCGTCATTCCGTTACATCAAAATAGATTGCCGTGCGTCTGCGACCAGTCCGACTGACGACGGCGTCTTGCGGGTCCTCAAGGTGTCTGCGGACGTTTCACACCCCTTCGAGGGCGATGGCGATTCCCTGACCGACGCCGATGCACATGGTGGCGAGGGCGCGCTTCCGGCCGGTCAGCTTCAGCTCCAGCGCCGCCGTGCCGGTGATGCGCGCCCCCGACATGCCGAGGGGATGCCCGAGCGCAATCGCCCCGCCATTCGGGTTCACGTGCCCGGCATCCGCCGGAATGCCGAGCTCGCGCAACACCGCGATGCCCTGGCTGGCAAAGGCCTCGTTGAGCTCGATGATGTCGAAATCCGCCGGCGCGAGGCCAAGCCGGGCGCAGAGCTTGCTCGTGGCCGGCGCCGGTCCGATCCCCATGATGCGCGGCGCCACCCCCGCACTGGCCCCGGCGACGACACGGGCGATGGGCTCGAGCCCGAACCGCCGCACGGCGTCCTCCGAGGCCACGACCAGGGCGGCCGCGCCGTCATTGACCCCCGACGCATTGCCGGCCGTCACGGTTCCATCCTTGCGGAACGGCGTCGGCAGCCTTGCCAGCTGCTCCAGGGTGGTGTCGCCGCGCGGATGCTCGTCCCTGTCGACCACGACCGGGGCGCCCTTGCGCTGCGGGATCGTGACCGGCACGATCTCCCGGGCGAGACGCCCATTGGCCTGGGCGGCGGCGGCCTTCTGCTGCGAGCCCAGGGCGAAGGCATCCTGGTCCTGGCGCGAGACGCGGTACTCCTCGGCGACGTTCTCGCCGGTCTCGGGCATGGAATCGACGCCGTATTGCTGCCGGATCAGCGGGTTGACGAAGCGCCAGCCGATGGTGGTGTCGTAGATCTCGGCCTGGCGCGAGAAGGCCGCGTCGGCCTTCGGCATCACGAACGGGGCCCGCGACATCGATTCGACGCCGCCGGCGATCATCAGCTCGGCCTCGCCGGCCTTGATGGCGCGGGCGGCGGTGACGACCGCGTCCATGCCCGAGCCGCACAGGCGGTTCAGGGTGGTGCCGGGGATCGAGCCCGGCAGCCCCGCCAGGAGAACCGCCATGCGGGCGACGTTGCGGTTGTCCTCGCCCGCCTGGTTGGCGCAGCCGTAGATGACGTCGTCGACCGCCGCGAAGTCGAGGCTGGGAAGGCGTTCCTGCAGAGCCTTCAGCGGCACCGCCGCAAGATCGTCGGTCCGGACGCCGGACAGCGCGCCGCCATAGCGGCCAATCGGCGTGCGCACATACGCGCAGATGTAGGCCTCACGCATCTCAGGCTCCACTTTTCGCGACGAATGCGGCAACGCGACGGGCTGTATCGCGGTGGCGCATCAGTTTCCCGATGCTGTCGATCTCGGCCGCAAGGCCTGCCGCGTGGAGCGTCGCCCCGAGCCGGATGCAGTGCTTCGCTTCGCGGAGCGCTTCCGGCGACAGTTTGGCGACACGCTCGACGATAGTCTCGGCGGCAGCCCTAAAATCGGTAGCTGGGAAGGACCATTGTACGATGCCGAGTCGCTCCGCGTCCTTGCCGCTGACAACCTCGCCGGTCAAGATCAGCCGTGACGCAACACCGACACCACAGAGCGCGGTCATCCGTTGCGTGCCGCCGGCGCCCGGAATCAGCCCGACATTGGCCTCGGGCAGTCCCAACTTCGCCTCGTGGGCAGCGACGCGCAGATCACAGGAGAGCGTAAATTCCAGGCCTCCTCCGAGAGCATGTCCCTCGATCTCCGCAAAGGTGACGATTGGAAGTGCCGCGATCCGGTCGAACACGGAATGAAACCGACGGACGCTCGCAACCATCGCGCCGGCGCCCGTCTCCGTCTCGAGCCGACTCGCCACCATGCGCAGATCGGCCCCGGCACAGAAAACCTTCTGATCGCTTCTGATCCGCAGCACCGAGACCTTATCGTTTCGTTCAACCTCGTCCAAAGCGGTCTCGACCGCATCCAGCATAGCATCGTCGATGGCGTTTACCGGCGGACGCGAAAGCGTCATCGTGGCGACCGGCCCGTCGCCGCCAAGGTGCACCAACTTCGTCGCAAGATCAGTCGGGTGTCTGTTCATGGCATACCACATTTCAACGAGAGGCCCGGGCAAGCGCGTCGAAGCGGAGGTTGCTTTCGAGACGAGATTGTCCATGGCAGACGACGCGCCCACGAGGACCTGAGCATGCATCTTCCACTATGAAAGGCTTCAGCATCGCTCGACTGATCGGCCTCCTTCAGCCGGACCTTCACCTTGTAGTCCACGAGCCGCTTCACACACACCAGCAGCTTCATCGCGATGCCACCTCCCGCAGGATGTCCGGAACGGTTTGCGCACGCCTGAATCCGTGGCCGGTTGACGCTTCGACAGCATCGAGTGCCCGGTTCAGAACCGATGGTTCCTGCCGCGATGCCCAGAAGAGCGGGCCTCCGCGAAACGCAGGAAATCCGTATCCGTTTACAAGAACGACATCGATGTCCGAGGCACGCTGCGCAATTCGATCCTCGATCACGAGTGCAGCCTCGTTGACCATGGCAGCAAGGACACGCTGCTGGATCTCCTCGGCGCCGAACGAGCGGCGCGCGATGGCACGGGATGCCGATACCTGTTCGATCAGCGCCCGCACATCCGGGTCGGGCTCGCGCCGCCGTTCAGGCCCGCAATAGCGATACCATCCTGCGCCAGCCTTCTGCCCAAAGCGTCCCTGCTCGCACAGCATGTCGGCAACGGGCACGTAGCGCTCACGTGGATCGCGAGTCGCAGCAAGGCGCTTGCGGCGGCTCCAGGCGATATCGAGCCCTGCCAGATCAGCGACTGCGAACGGCCCCATGGCGAGGCCGAATGCTTCGAGTGCGTTGTCGATCTCCTCCGGCAATGTCCCTTCCTCGAGCATGATCTCGCATTGACGGCGATAGGCGGAGTAGATCCAGTTGCCGATGAAGCCATCGCACACGCCCGCAACGACGGGCAGCTTTCCCAGCGTTCGCGCCAGCGCCAGGCCTGTTGCCAGAGTCCTGTCGGATGTGGCCCGCCCGCGTACGACTTCAAGCAGGCGCATCACATGGGCAGGACTGAAGAAGTGCAGGCCGAGGACACACTCTGGCCGCGCCGTCGCAGCTGCAATTACGTCGATGTCGAGATAGGACGTATTCGTCGCAAGGATGGCCTCATGCGTGACGACTTGCTCGAGCCGCCTGAATAGATCGAGCTTCACTTCAAGATCCTCGAACGCCGCCTCGATCACGAGGTCGGCATTGCCGAGTGCCGCCATGTCCGTGGATGCGACGAGCGCATTTCGATAACTTTGCATCGTGGCGGCGGGCAGCCGCCCGGACTTCACGGACCTGTTGAGAGTTTCGTCGATCCTGGCGAGCCCGCTTTCGAGTGCCTGCGTGCTTCGTTCCACGAGAATGACGGGAAGGCCTGCGCCCACGAGCGCCACCGCAATCCCCGCCCCCATGGTTCCCGCTCCGACCAGCCCGACCGTCCTGACGGGCATGGGCTGGGCGCTCAGGCCCGAAACTTTCGGAGCTTCGCGCTCTGCGAAGAAGAGATGGCGCAACGCCGCCGCCTCCTCACCATCCCGCAATCGGACGAAAGCGGCCCTCTCGGCGACAAGCCCGTCGCGGAAGCCGAGACGGGACGCATTCGCCACCGCCTCCGCAGCCGTTCGGACCGCCTCACTGACAATGCGTTTGCTCTTCAGCTTGGACGTCCCTGCGTCACTCGGTCCCTGCTCGTCCTCGGGCACGGTCAGAGACGACACGCGTCGCTTCCGCTTTGGAACCTCCCGCAGTCTGCCCAGGCAGGAATCCACGACGGAGCCATCGACAACATCATCGATGAGGCCAAGGGCTGCCGCCTCGGGAGCCCCGACGACCTTCCCGCTTGCGATGAATTCGGCCGCTCTCGCGATACCGACGAGCCTCGGCAGGCGTTGAGTTCCACCCGCACCCGGAATCAGACCGAGCTTCACCTCGGGAAAGCCGAGAGTCGCATTCGCGGACGCTATGCGCCAATCGCAGGCCAGCGCCAGTTCCAGGCCGCCGCCCAGGGCTTGTCCCTCGATGGCAGCGGCCACGGGCTTGCTGCACAGGTCCACGGCCTCGACCACCTCGGGCAGCGTTGGCGACATGGGCGGCTTGCCGAACTCGCGGATATCCGCGCCTGCAATGAAACGGCCGCCGCTTCCAGTCAGCACGATTCCGGATAGGGAAGCGTCGGCCTCAGCCTCTTTGAGCGCTGCAACCAGTTGTCTGCGCACATGTGCAGACAAGGCATTCACCGGCGGATTGCCAATCTCGATGATAGCGGTCCCGTCCTGCCGACGGAGGCTGACGGAACAGCCCTGGCTGTCACCCGTTGCGCGAGGAATGTTCGCCACTCTGAAACCTCTCAACGGGAATCGATGTCGATGGCTATCTTGCCGAACTGCTCGCCGGCATCGAGCCGGGCAAGGGCAACATGGGCTTCGTCGAGACTGTAGTGGCTATCCATCACCGGCCTGATCTCTCCGCGCCTGCAGAATTCGATGAGATCGCGGAACTCGGCAAAGTTGCCTGCAGTCGAGCCGAAAATCTGTAACTGCCGGACGAAGAGACGCCGAAGATCGGCCGACGGGTGATCCCCACTCGTGGCGCCGCAGGTCGCGATGCGTCCTCCTCGCACGAGCGAGCGAAGCGCCGCCGGCCACACGGCCTCGCCGACGTTTTCAATAACGACGTCGACGCCGCGCCCTCCCGTCAGCTCCATGACCCGGCGGGCGATGTCCTGTGTCCGTCCATTGATGGTCTCGTCGGCACCGATGGCTCTGGCGCGCTCCAGTTTGGAATCGTCCCGCGAAGTGACGATTGCTTTGCCACCGATCGCTTTCACGAGTTGAAGCGCTGCCAGCGATACGCCGCCGCCAACGCCGAAGATCAGCACCGTCTCCCACGGCTTAACCTGTGTCTTGGTGAAAACCATGCGCCATGCGGTCAGGTAATTGACGCCAAGAGCTGCGGCCTCCGCGAAATCGAAGTCGTCCGGCATCGGAAAGACGTTTTCCGCAGGAACGCTGACGAACTCCGCCATGGTTCCATCCCGGTGCTCGCCAAGATACTGGATGCCGACGCAGAGGACCTGCTCGCCCCGCTGGCAGAATTCGCACCGGCCGCACACGACACCGGGATGGAGGACCACGCGCTGACTAACGGCGATCCTGCTCTCGTCCGGCCCGACCTCCTCGACGACGCCCGCGCCATCGACACCCATGATCTGCGGCAACCGGTGCGTGATGCCGGCGCCGCTGTCGCGCATGTAGAGATCGACGCGGTTGAGCGTCGCAGCCTTCATCCGCACCAGGATCTCGCCGGGGTTCCTGACAGGATCCGGGCGCTGGCCAATCTCGACAACCTCGTTTCCACCGTGCCCGTTAATGAAGGCCGCTCTCATGATCGCTACCCGTTTCCACCCGAGCCGGAGGGTTTTGCATAGCGGCGGAAATTGGGCTTTCGCTTCTCCCGGAATGCGTTGCCGCCTTCCTTCGATTCTTCGGTCTCGTAGTAAAGGCTCAGGGCTTGCATGCCGAGGCTCGCGATGCCGCGGATGCTCTCGGTATCCGCATTGAAGGAACGCTTTGCGAGGGCCAGCGCAGTCGGGCTGCGTTCGAGCAGCTCGGCGCACCAGCGATCCACCTCGGCATCGAGCTCCGTATAAGGAACGACGGCGTTGACGAGACCCATCCGCATCGCCTCTTCGGCCGTATAGCGGCGACACAGGTACCAGATCTCACGGGCCTTCTTCTCGCCGACGACGCGGGCAAGATAGGCGGTTCCAAATCCCGGATCGACCGAACCGACCTTCGGCCCAACCTGGCCGAATTGAGACCGGTCGGAAGCGATGGTCAGGTCGCAAACGGTCGCAAGCACATTGCCGCCGCCGACAGCGAAGCCGTCGACGCGGGCGATCACGGGCTTGGGCACGTCACGGATCAGGCTCTGCAGTTCCTCCACGGGAAGGCCGATGGTGCCGCGGCCGTCATACTGGCCATCATGCGCCGTCTGGTCACCTCCGGTGCAGAACGCCTTCTCGCCGGCTCCTGTGAGCACGATGACGCCAATGGAACGATCCCATCCGGCGCGCTGGAAAGCGTCGATCAGTTCGTCGACGGTCTGGCCCCTGAAGGAATTGTAGCGTTCGGGCCGGTTGATCGTGATCCGTGCGACCCCCTCCGGACGCACTTCAAAAAGGATGTCGTCGTATTGGCTCATCGTCTGGCTCCCGTCGCAGCTTTGCTGTGCATCATTCGATGCATGTGTCGTCGTCGAAACTAGGAAGCTCTCCAAAATATGTCAACTCATTGATATATTCTTGTACAGCATGGCTGTATCGTCCTCCCATAACCAAAAACCGAGGTTCAGAGCGCGGGCCAGATTCCGCCCGAGACGGGCAGGATGTGGCCGGTGATGAAGGATGCCTCGTCGCTTGCCAGGAACAGGGCGGCATTGGCGATGTCGACAGGCTCCCCGAGCCGTTTCAGCAGCGTACGATCCGCATAAGCCTCGCGCTCCTGCGCAGACAGGCGCTGCATGACCGTCGTGTTGATGAGGCCGGGAGCGATGCAGTTGACCGTCACGGCAGGCGCAAGCTCGATGGCAAGCGACCGGGTCAGAGAGGCGACGGCGGCTTTTGCTGCGCCGTAGTCAGCCACGCCTGCCTCGCCCGCAAAATTGATCGAGGACACATTGACGATGCGCCCTCGCCCGCGCTCGCACATTCCGGGCGCCAGCGCCTTGACGAGGTGGAACACGCCCTTGAGGTTGAAGGCGAAGGTGTCGTCCCAACGTGCCTCGTCCATGGCGGACATGGGAACGGAGATGTCGGCGGAGCGAATGCCGCCGACCACGTTCACCAATACGTCCACCCGTCCGAGGGACGACAGCGCATGATCGACGACCTGTGCCGCCTCGGAGCCCTGCGTGACATCGGCGCGCAGGGCCGCCACTTTCGCGCCGTTTCGAAGGCGGGCGTCCACAGAGACACGCGCCTCTTCGAGGCGGCGTCCGGAAATATCGGTGATGACGAGAGAAGCGCCTTCTTCGGCAAAACGCTCCGCGATGCTGCGACCCATCGGCCCGCCGGCCCCGGTGACCAGTGCGATGACACCTGACAGTCTCATGACCTGGCTCCAGTGACAGCCTGGATCTCGTCGATGGCCGAGGGATTGAGGAGCGCGCTCAGATCGCCGAGGGCTTCTCCAGCGAGAAGGGCGCGGATCACCCGGCGCATGGTTTTCATGTTGCGGGTCTTGGGCAGTTCCGACACGCAGTAAACCGCTTTGGGACGGAATGAACTTCCGAGACCCTTCCCGATGGCCTGTGCGACCGCTGCGGCAACGGTGTCCCGATCCACGCCGCCGCGCGGCACGGCCATGCATACGATGGCAGCACCCTTGATTTCATCCTTCACCGCGATTGCGGCGATGTCGGCGACGGTTCCCGTGGCCAGCGCCAGCGCCTCGATTTCCGCAGGACCGACGCGCTTGCCCGCAATCTTGATCGTGTCGTCGGAGCGCCCGTGGATCGTCCAGATGCCGTCGCTGTCGCGCATGGCCCAGTCGCCCTGAACCCACATGCCCGGGATCTTGCTCCAGTAGCTGTCGATATAGCGCTCCGGATCGTTCCACAATCCCCGCGTGGTTCCGATGCAGGGCTCGCGCATGACGAGTTCGCCAACTTGGTTCTCGCCGACGCTGCGACCTTCCGCATCGACGATGTCCGCGCCGGTTCCGAGGATGGGGCCAGAGAAACTCGCGGGCTTCAAGGGCTGGAGAATGTTGGTGGACAGGATGCCGCCCATCTCCGTACCGCCGGAATAGTTCATCAGCGGCGCCCGGCGCTTGAGCGCATGCTCGAAGATCCAGAGCCAAGACGCTTCGTCCCACGGCTCGCCCGTGGACGCGGCAACCCGAAGGGAGGAGAGATCGTGCCGGGACACCAGCGCTTCGCCCGCGTTGCGCATGAGGCGGGCAAGCGTCGGGCTCATACCGAGGAAGCTGACCCTATGCCTCGCGACGAGTTGCCATAGACGGTCCGCCGCCGGGTAGTCCGGGACGCCCTCCGCCAGCACCATCGTCGCGCCCGCGAGGAGCGTGGCGACGAGCTGCGCCGGGCCGACGAGCCAGCCGAAATCGGTCATCCATAGCACCCGGTCCTCTGGCTTCATGTCGAAGTAGAGACGGTAATCCTCGCCCGTCTTGACGGTGAAGCCGATATGACTGTGCACGGTGCCCTTGGGCCTGCCGGTCGTGCCTGAGGTGTAGATCACCATCAGCGTCGCCTCGGCATCGAGTTCCGCGACCGGATAAACCGATGGCTGATTACGGCAGAGATCGTCCCATCGGATATCCCGGCCCGCTTGCATCGGCACGTCGAGACTGAGCCGCGAGGCGACAACCACATGCTTGAGGGTGGGGATGGACCTAGCGGCTTCGTCGACAACCGGCTTCATGGGCACGGTCTTACCGCGGCGCAGGGTCCCGTCCACGGTAACGATGGCCACCGCGCGCACATCGTTCAGGCGGGAAGCGATCGCGTCGGCGCCGTAACCGGAGAAGAGCGGAACGATTACGGCGCCCAGGCGGGCAAGCGCCAGGAACGCGATAGCCGTCTCCGGCACCATCGGCAGATAGATGCCGACCGGATCACCCATGCCGATGCCCAGTCCCTGCAGGCCTGCGGCAAGACGGCAGCTCTCGCGATGAAGATCGCTATAAGTGAGCGTGCGCTCCGTTCCGTCCTCGCCCTCCCAAACGATGGCTTCATGTCCGCCACGGCCCTCCTGGACATGGCGATCGAGACAGGCAAGCACGAGGTTGGTGGTCCCACCCAGGCACCAGCGTGGCCATTCGATGCCCTCCGATGTGTCGAGCACGCGCTCATATGGCCGCAGAAACGGAATCTTCAGGTAGCGGATCAGCGAATCCCAGAACCATTCCGGCTCCGCAGAGGTGCGTCGCACCAGCGCATCGTAATCAGAAACGCCTGCGATGCTGAAAAAGCCGTGCCAGTTCGCGGCCGCGTGGAAAGCCGGACTCGGATGCCAGGCAAAATCCTGTGTGCTTCGGGCGTCTGCCATCATTCAGCTCCCCTTCTTAACCGATCATCAGGTGGCGCCGCGCAATCTCCGGATCCTTCAGGAATTCCTGTGCAGAGCCCGAGAAAGCGATGGCGCCCCGATCCAGCACATAGACCCGGTCGGCGCAGTTCTCGATCAGCCGAATCTGTTGCTCGGACACGAGCATCGCGACACCTTCCTTTTTCAGTACATTAATGGCATCGATCACCTGCTCCGAGATGATCGGAGCGAGGCCCTCGTGCGGTTCGTCCAGGAGAAGCAGGCGCGGCTGCGTCATCAGCGCCCGCGCGATACTCAGCATCTGCTGCTCGCCGCCGGAGAGCACACCCGCCTGGCGCGACATCAGGACCTCGAGCTTGGGGAACAACCCGAAGACCCGATCGAGATTCCACTCCAGCAAGCCCGCAGGCGCGGCACGGTGCCTGGGCGTCGCGAGGTTCTCCGCCACCGTCAGGCTGGAGAAAACCCGCCGGTCCTCGGGAACATAGCCGATTCCGAGACGGACGATCTCGTGCGGCCTGCGGCCCGTAAGTTCCTGCTCCAAAAAGCGGATGCTGCCTCTGTGCACCTTGATCTGGTCCTGCACGACGGAGCGCATCGTGCTCGACTTGCCGATGCCGTTGCGGCCGATGAGGCAAACCACCTCACCCTGCCGGATCTCGAGGGAGATGCCATGAAGCACATTTCCCTGGTCGTAGCCCGCATGGACCCCTTCGAGAATGAGCATCAGTGAAGGCTCCTGCCCAGATAGACTTCCTGCACCTGCTCATTGGCGGCGATCTCCTGCGGCCGCCCCGCGGCCAGGACCTTGCCCTGCGCCAGAACCGTGATGCGGTCCGCCAGCGTGAACACGATGTCGATGTCATGCTCGACGAAGAGCAGCGCCACGCTGCGCTCCTTTACGACCCGCGTCACCATCCTCATGAGGTCCTGCCGCTCGCTGAGACCCATTCCCGCCGTGGGCTCATCCAGAACGAGAAGCTTCGGACTGCCCGCCAAGGCCATGCCGAACTCGAGCCGCTTGCGATCGCCCGGCGCAAGCTTCTCGACGGACAGATCGCTGTAGGATTCGAGACCGACGGAGCGCAGCGCCGCTGTCGCACGGTCGCGGTATTGATCGAAGAGGGCACGGCTCATGCTGAAGCGCCCGGCGCCGCTTCCGATGAAGGCGCTCAGCATGTTCTCGTACACGCTCATGTGGCGATAGGTTCGGCTGACCTGAAAGGTGCGGCCGACGCCCCTGCGGGCGATCTGGTGGGCTGCAAGCCCGGAGATGTCGTTGCTCTCGAACAGAACCTTGCCCCTGTCCGCCTCGATCTGGCCGCACAACACATTGACGAGAGTGGACTTGCCCGCTCCGTTGGGGCCGATGAGCGCATGGGATTCTCCGGCCACGACCGAGAAACTGACATCGGTGAGCGCGCGGAACCCGCCGAAGCTCTTGCTCACCCCCACGAGTTCGAGAATGCTCGTCATGACCTTCTCCCTCTTCTGTCGGCGGGCCAGAGCCGCGAGACGAAACCCGCCGCGCCAGCCGGAGAGAAAACGATCACGGCGGCGAGGACGAGACCGATGACGAGCTGCCAGTGGGTGAAGTGATGGCTCACTACGGTATCGAGGAGCTTATAGATGATCGCGCCGTAGATCCCACCTGCGAAGCTGTGCAGCCCGCCGATCACGACCATGACGAGCACGTCGAGAGAGAAGCCGAGCCCCGCGTAATCCGGAAACACATTGCCGTGGAACAGCGCGAACAAGGTTCCGGCGATACCTGCGAAGAAGCCGCTCATGACGAAGGTGACCCAAAGGGTCATGCGCGGATCGAAGCCGCTCGCCGCCGCGCGGCGCGGGTCCTCGCCCACGGCCCTGAGCGCGATGCCGAAGGGCGAGCGGACGATGCGCCATAGAAGTGTCAGGCACAGCGTCACGACCGCGAGAACGATCAGCCCATACTGGGGCGCGTCGAACCCGAGGCGGGTCGGTGTGAAGCTCGCGAGGCCCGTATCACCGCCGGTGAAATCGTACCATTGGAAGATCACCGCGAAGGTGATCTCCGCGCAGGCGAGCGTCAGCATGGAGAAATAGATCCGCGTAAGCCGCACGCACAGGGCACCGAAGACGGCTGCCGCGAGGGCCGCCACGAGAGGACCCGCGGCCATGGCTATCCAGAGCGGCAACCCGAAGCGGACCACCGAGAGGGCGAGACCATAGGCGCCCAGGCCGAAATAGGCCGCATGGCCGAACGAGACCATCCCCCCGTAGGAAATCAAGAGATTGAGGCTTGCCGCGAACAGCACCCAGATCATGATCTCGGTGGCAGCGAAGACCAGTCCCGTCGGCAGGAAGAAAAGGATCACGGCCAGCCCGAGGACGGCACTCAGGAGAGCCACGATGCCGGCTTGGCGGAAGGTCGAGCCGGTGGAGGCGGAGGTGGAGAGACTAGGCATGGGCACGTCCGGATGAGCGGAAGATGAGAACGACAGCCATCACGACGAAGATCATCACCATGGAGAGCCGGGGGAACCACAGAAGGCCGACGGCCTTGAGAACGCCGATGGCGAGCGCGCTCACGAGGGCGCCTTTCAGGTTTCCGAGGCCGCCGATGACCACGACGATGAAGGCGGTCACGATCACGGTGGTGTCGAGCAGCGAATTGATGTTGCCGAATGGCGCCGCCAAGCCTCCGGCGAGGCCCGCGAGGAAGCAGCCGGCGGCAAACACCCCGGTAAAGATACGGGCCTGATCGATGCCCAGAAGCGCGACCATGCCACGGTCATCGGTGGCAGCCCGCAGAAGTATGCCGGCGCGCGTATAGCGGATGATCGTCATCATGGCGGCGGCCACGGCCGCGCCGACGAGAAAGACGACAACGAGATAGACCGGGAAGTACTGTCCGGCGATCTCGACCGCTCTGCTCATGGAATCCGGCAAAGGTGTCGTGAGATCGTTGATGCCCCAGATAGTGCGAACCGCGTCACGGATGATGAGCACCAGCGCTACCGTGATGATGAGTTGGAGAAGCTCGTCGCCGTGATAGACGCGCCGCAGGATCACGATCTCGAAGATCATGCCGATGACCGCGACCCCGAGTGCCGCGATGAACACGGACACGAAAAAGTTGAGCTCGCCCAGTCCGGTCAGGAGCGGAATAAGCTGGTAGGTCAGGAATGCCCCGAGCATGTAGAAGGAACCATGCGCGAAGTTGACGATCCGCGATACGCCGAAGATCAGGGTCAGACCCGAGGCGATGAGGAAGAGCATCATGCCCTCCATCAGGCCATTCGCGATTTGAACGAGCATCATGATGGTGTCCCCGCTGCTGCGGCAGGCGCCGTCCGCCTGCCGCAGCAAACCAATGTCAGGTCGGCTGCCTGCCTAGTTGCTGGCCTTGCGCATGGCCTCGACCTCCTCGGGCGTCGGCATGACTTTCGCACCCTCGACACGCTTGATGTCGACAAGGACCGGGAACGGAAAATCGGCCGTCTTCTTGGTGACTCCGACGAAGGTGGGCGCATAGGCATTGCCGTCGAGCTTGCGAACCGCGAGTTCGCCGCGCATGGCGTCCATGCGGATCGACGTCATGGCAGCCATGACCTTTTCCGCATCGACCGAGCCCGCTTCCTTGATGGCTGCGGTAAGGAACTGAATGCCCTCGTAGCCCATGACGGCCCAATCGTCCGGATAGTCGTTGTAGGCGGCGCGGTAGGCCTCGCCGAACGCCTTGGCCTTCGCATTGTTCAGAGCGAACAGCGGAGCGCGGGCAAATCCGTGGACTCCGTCCGGCAGATCGTTGCCGAGCGCCTTCAGGGTGTCGACCGGAAGGAAGGCGAACAGCTTGGTCTGCTGCAGCAATCCGTAGCTCTTACCCTGCTTGATCAGGTTGTTGGTCGCGCCGCCGAAGGTGACCGCGAATACCATGTCGGGCTTCTCGGCCAGAGCGGCCGTGATGTACGACGTCATGTTGGTTTCGCCGAGCTTGGGCCAGAGCGTCTTCACGATCTGCGCATCCGGCTTGAGGGCCTTGAGACGCTTTTCGAACTGCTCCACCGTCATATGGCCCCATTCATAGTCGAGGCCGATGGTGACGATTTTTTTCCATGGCTGGGTCGCCGCATACTCAGCGGCGGCAAGCGCTTCCATCAGCGCGTTGGCCTGGAGCTGCACGTAGTAGGGATGCCAGAGCTCGTAGTTCGGACGCTGCGTCGCGCCAATGGTGGTGTAGAAAGGAATCTTATATTCCTTCGCCACCGGCGACACGGCGAGAACCACCGCACTGGAGCACACGCCCGTCAGGATATCGACCTTGTCGGAGACAACGAGATCGCGGGCGACCTTCGCGCCTTCGTCTGGTTTCGTCTTCGAGTCGCGGATCACAAGCTCGTAGGGACGCCCGAGCACGCCACCCCCCTTGTTGACCTCCTCGACGGCGAGCTTGATCGCCTTCACCTCGGAATCCGTCAGGGGGCCGCAGGGCCCCGACAGGTCGGCCACGATGCCGATCTTGATCGGGTCGGCGGCCTCGGCCGCACTGCTCATCGCCCACGTACTCATCGTCATCACCGCCGCGGCCGCGACGATGTGCGTTTTCCTCAAAATTTGCTTCATAGGTCTTCCTCCCTTGGAAGCGACTTCCAACCACCTCTTCGTTTTTGTTTGCCAGCGGTCTTTGCCGCTTTTGCTGCAGAGGCTTCGCAGACCGATGTCACCCGGACATGGTCAGGCCTCCGGAGACGCTGAGAACCTGGCCGGTCACGAACCCGGCCTGATCACTTGCAAAGAACGCGATGGCGCCGGGCAGATCATCCGGCGTACCGATGCGTCCGAGCGGGATGGAGCGTCGGAACGCCTCCATGAGCTTGTCGGGATTGCCGGCACCCTTTGCGTAGTCCGCGAAGAGATTGGTATCGGTCGGCCCCGGACAGACCACGTTGAACGTGATGCCGTCGCGCGCGTGCTCGCGAGCCAAGGTCTTCGACAGGGCGACGAGCGCGCCCTTGCAGGCGGCATAGACCGCCTCGCCGGTCGATCCGACCCGCGCCGCATCGGAGGCGATGTTGACCACCCTGCCGTACTTGCGCTCGACCATGCGCGGCAGCACGACATGATGCATGTGCAGCGCCCCTACAAGGTTGATGGAGATGAGCTTCTCCCACTCCTCGGGCGAGGTCTGAAGGAAAGGGCGGAAGATGTCCCAGCCCGCGTTGTTGACGAGCACGGAGACCGGCCCGAGCGCTTTCTCGGTATCGGCGAGCGCCTGCTCGATCTGCTTCCGGTCCGTGATGTCGCACCCAAAGGCCTGGGCGGTGCCGCCATCGGCCTTGATGGCCGCAACCGTTCTCTCGGCGGCATTCAGATCGCGGTCGTAGACGGCGACGAGGCCGCCGCGAGAGGCGAAGTGGCGCGACGTGGCCGAGCCTATTCCCCCTCCGCCACCTGTGATGATAATTGTCTTTTCCTGAAAATCGCGCACCGTAACATCCACTGGCTATGTCGATTTATAACAACAGTATGATACATTGCGATTTATGGCAAGACGTTGATGTATTTTGACAGGGCATCCTCATGAGCACGACCAAACCCAACGCCGCCACCGCCGGGCACCCTCACGATCCCGGGTTCGAGGTCGCCAATCGCCTGTTCTTCCGTCTGTATCAGTGCTCCAACCTGATGCATAAGAACGGCACGCGCTACATGGCGGATTACGGCAGCACCACGCAGCAATGGGCGGTGCTCGGCGCTCTCGCGCGGCCCCGGGTGCGCGTTCAAGGAATGTCGGTCAAGGACCTGATCGAGTTCCTGCTTCTCAGCCGCCAGAATCTCACGGCGGTGCTCGACCGGCTTGAAGCGAGGGGCTGGGTGGAACGGGTGAAGGATCCGGAGGACGGGCGCAGCCGGCTCATCAGGCTGACCGCCAAGGGCGAAAAGGTCTGGGCCCAGATGCTGAACTCCATCAGGGCATTCTATGAGGCCGCGCTCGATGGTTTCAGCCTGGAGGACCAGGTTCTGCTCTATCGCCTGCTCGATCGCATGAAGGACAGGCTGAGCTCCGTGTAGGCGCCGCGCAGCCTCGCTGCGCAGCGCTCTGACCGTCAGGAGTCTTTCGCGGCCTCGCGGAGCTTGAACTTCTGGATCTTCCCACTCGGCGTTCGCGGCAGTTCGGCCACGATTTCGAGCCGCTCCGGGATGTACTGGATCGCCATCTTCTGCTCCTTGAGGTAGGAGGTCATTTCCTCAAAGGCCAGGGTCGCACCCTCCCTCAGGGTAACATAGGCGCAGGCCCGTTCGCCAAGGCGTTCGTCGGGATAGCCCACGATGGCGACGCCCGAAATCTTCGGATGCTTGAAGAGAATGCCCTCGATTTCGACGACGGGAATGTTCTCACCACCGCGGATGATAATGTCCTTCGACCGGCCGGCGATGCGGATATATCCATCATCGTCCATACGCGCGATGTCACCGGTGTCGAACCAGCCTTCCGCATCGGTGTTGTCGAGTTCCGGACGCTTCAGGTAGCCGACGAAATTGGAGCATCCTCGCACCTGAAGCTGCCCCTCCTCGCCGCTGGGCAGGATTTTTCCGTTGGCATCGACGACGCGTACCTCCATGCCCGGCAGCGCCTTGCCGTCCGTGGTCGTGGTCTTCTCCTCCGGATCTTCCGGCCGCGTGGTGGTGACGGCGCCGTTCTCCGACATTCCCCAGGCGGAGATGATGGCGGCGCCGAGAGCCTGACGCGCCTTGGTGACGAGCGCCCGCGGAATGGGCGCGCCTGCGGAAACGAAGACACGCAAGGTCGGAGTGGCGGTGCCCGTGCGCTCTACAAAGTCCGTGAGATCATTGAGGAAGGGCGTCGCTCCCATGGTGAAGGTCGCCCCTTCCCGCGTGATCTGTTCCGCCATGGTCTGAGCGACGAACACATCCTGGAGCACGGCGGTCGCGCCCAGCATCACCGGCAGCACGAGCCCGTACATGAAGCCGAGCTGGTGAGCCATCGGCGACGGCATGTGAATGACGTCGTTTCCTCCGAGGTGAAGCCGCTCGGCAAAAGGCACCAGGTTGGACAGCATCGTGTTGGACGTATGCATCACGCCCTTCGGCTCACCGGTCGTGCCGCTGGTATAGAGGAGCTGGATCACGTCGTCGGGCGAGAGCTTGCGTTCCCGGAGGCGCTGGCGCCCCTCCTCTCCGGCTCTCGGCTTCAGCAGCATTTCGAAGGACTTCTCGTTCTCCCCATCGACAACGAAGACGTGCTGCAGCGTCGGCAGCTGTGCCTGGACGCTTGCCGCCATGGCAGCGTAATCGAAGCCCCGAAACTTCGCCGGTACGACGAGCACCTTCGTCTCGGCCAAGCCGAGCATGAACGTCAACTCCCGCTCACGGAAGATCACCATCAGGGGATTGCTGATCGCCCCGAGCTTGAGGCAGGCGAGGTGCAGGACGGTGAATTCCCACCAGTTCGGCAGCTGGAACGACACCACGTCTCCGGATTCCACGCCGCGCTCCTCGAGGCTGAGCGCAACCAGATCCGAGAGACGGTCCAGTTCCCCGTAGGTGAGGCGATGCTCCCGTCCGTGCTCGGATTGCGCCGACACCACGGCGGTCTTGCCGGGCATCTGGGCGACGGCGCGGGCGAGATGATCCAGGAGCGTGTGGTCGCGCCAATGACCGCTTTCCCGCATCGCGGCCCGGCGTCGGGGCAGAGAGTCCAGTTCCAGTTTCATGCGTTTCCTCCTCGCCATGGATCGGGCGTCTGTCGCGCCCGTTTTCTGTTCAGGCCGTGAGCGATTTCAGCGTCTCGCGGGCAATGATGAGCTTCATGATCTGGGCCGTGCCGTCGCCGATCTGCAGGCCGAGGACGTCCCGCAGGCGCTGCTCGAAAGGCAGTTCGGTGCTGTAGCCTGCATGCCCGTGCATCAGCAGGCATTTGTGCACCACCTCGAATGCGAGCTGAGGCGCCCACCACTTGCACATGGCGGCCTCGCGAGTATGTGCAACACCGGCATCCTTGGCCGCCAGGGTGCGATAGCAGAGAAGGCGCGCCGCTTCCACATGGGTCTCGCATTCCGCGAGAGGGAAGGTGACCCCCTGGTTGTCGGACAACGGCTTGCCGAAGGTCTTGCGCTCGGACACGTACTTCCAGGTCTCTGCCAGGGACACCCGGGCGACGGCGAGGCATTGCAGGCCGATGAGCGCGCGGCTGAAATCGAAGCCCTGCATGACCTGCACGAAACCCTTGCCCTCCGCGCCAAGGAGGCGCGACGTCGGAACGCGCACGCCATCGAAGAAGATCGAGCCTCGCCCGATGGCGTGCTCTCCGAGGTCGTTGAACCGCGTGCGGCTGATGCCCGGCGCATCGAGGTCGACGAGGAAGGCCGAAACTCCGTAGGCCCGCTCCGCTTCCGTGCCGGTGCGGGCAAAGACCACCGCATATTCCGATTGGTCCGCCATGGAGATCGACGTCTTCTCCCCGTCGAGAACATAGAAATCGCCATCGCGCGCCGCCTTCAGGCGCAGCGATGCCGCATCGGACCCGCCCTGCGGCTCGGTAAGAGCCAGCGCAATCAGCTTCTCGCCACTGCAGACGGCGGGCAGCACTTCCGCGGCAAGCTCGGGGGACGCATGGCGAGCGACGATGGTGCCGCACAGGGATGCAAGAAGCTGAATGTAGGCGACATTGAAGTCGCCCTCCGCGATGCTCTCGATCACAATGCCGCTCGTGACATGATCGACTCCCAGGCCACCGTATTCGGCCGGCATCTCGACGCCGATCAGCCCGAGTTCACCCATCTGCCTGCGCAGCGGCAGCGGGACGCGCCCCTCGGCCTCGATGCGCCGCGAGGCGGGTGCGAGCACGTTCTGTGCGAAACGGAGCGCCGTTTCGCGAAAACTCCTTTGTTCCGAGGTCAAGCCGAAGAGCGACGCGCTATCCATGGGTCGGGAGACATTCATCCTTGTCAGCTCACATTTGCGGCGCGCACGGTGTCACGCCCGATCTTCAGGCGCTGGATTTCCGATGTGCCTTCATAGATCCGGTAGAGACGAGCGTCCCTGTAATGACGTTCCGCGGGATAGTCGGAGACGTAGCCGGACCCGCCATGAATCTGGACGTTCCGGTCGGCGACCCTGCCAACCATCTCCGAGGCGAACAGCTTGCAGCAGGAGGCCTCTGTTCCGATATCCGCGCCTGCATCCCTGGACCGAGCCGTCTCCAGCACCATGCATCGGGCGGCATAGGCCTCGGTGCGGGAATCGGCGATCATCGCCTGCACGAGCTGGAATTCGGCGATCGGCGAGCCGAACTGCCGGCGGCTGGCGGCGTAGGCCACCATCTCGTCGATGATGCGCTCCGCGAATCCGACGCAGGCCGCCGCGATGCCAAGACGACCCCGATCGAGAACCTTCATGGCGGTGCGGAAGCCCTGCCCCTCGACTCCGCCGATCAGATTCGCCGCCGGCACGGGGCAGTCATCGAAGATGACGTCGGCCACGTGCGAGCCCTGCTGACCCATCTTGTGCTCGGGCTTGCCGATGGAGAGGCCCGGGCTGCCGGCTTCGACGATGAAGGCCGAAACCCCGGAGGCTCCCGGCTTCGACGGATCCGTTCGCGCCATCACGGTGAAGAGACCGGCGCGGGGCGCATTGGTGATGAAGCGCTTCGTGCCCTTCAGGACGTAGACATCCCCCTCGCGCCTGGCAGTGGTGCGCACGGATGCGGCATCGGATCCGGCCTCGGGCTCCGTCAGGGCAAAGGATGCAATGGTCTCGCCGGATGCGATGGATGGCAGATAGCGCTGCTTCTGCTCCTCGGTCCCATCGATGACGATGCCCTGTGATCCGATGCCCACATTGGTGGCGATCAGGGAGCGGAAGGCGGGCGAGGCCCGCCCGAGCTCGAGCATTACCGAGACCTCCTCCTCCAGGGACAGCCCGAGCCCGCCGTATTCCTCGGGCACGGAGAGGCCGAAGAGGCCGAGTTCGCGCATGCCGTCGACGAGCCCCTGGGGAATGGTATCGGTCTTCGAGACCCTTGCTTCCTCGGGTATCAGCCTTTCGTCCACAAAGCGGCGGACTGACGAAGTAAGAGCCTGAAGGAGCGGCTTATCTAAAGGCATTGCTGTTTCTCCCGGGCGAAGATTATCGCCCTTTGATTTAATGTCAATGCATTGATATAAATCGAGCAGAAGGGCAGTGCCGTGGCGATCGTGGAGGCCGTCGGGAGAAGGAGTGGGCCCGGACGCAGACAGGGTCCCGTTGCCGCCACGGTCGCATTGAATCTGGGGGGCTTTTGGAATGCCGACCGCCACAAGCCGCCCTTTTGCTTCTGGCCTTCGAAACAGTGGCGGGCCGGCGGCGAAGCGCCCGACCGGGCCAGGAGGGAGCGCCTGGATTGGTGTGCCAGCGCATACGGCGGTATAGGGAGGCCAATCGTCGCTTGGCCTTAGGGCATGTAATCTGCTAACAGGGCATCGGCCTACGATCCGACGCGGGCCTCCAGATTCAGGGAATGTTTCGATGCTGCCTATCCGTTCGCAACTTGCTGCCGCCATTGCCGTCGCAGGCGTCTTCATGGCTGCTCCTGCCTTCGCGCAGGCGAGCGGCTGCGGAGATGCGCAGAAATTCCTCTCCGAACGCCAGAACCTGATCCAGCAGATCAACAAGCTCGGCGGCAACGGAAAGAAGAAGCAGATCGATCCCCGCGCCGCCTGCGGGATCTTCACCAAGCTCGTTTCCAACGGAAGCGTCGGCCTCAAGTGGCTGGAATCCAACAAGACCTGGTGTCAGGTTCCGGACCAGTTCGCCCAGAGCTTCGAGGAAGACCACAAGCGCGCCGTCGACATGAAGGGCAAGGCCTGCGCCGCGGCGGCGAAGATGGCCGAGATGGAAAAGCAGGCCAAGAAGGCTCAGCAGGGCGGCGGACTGCTCGGCGGCGGCGGCCTGACAGGCACCTACACGATGCCGAAAGGCGCCCTCTAGCCGGTCCGCGCCCGTGCTCGAGCGCCCTGCCGCGTCCGCTCTCCCCGATGCTGTGCGCGGCCACTGGGCCGACCGGTTCGCGCCGCCAGCCCTCCGTCCCTACCTGCGCCTGGCTCGAATCGAGCGGCCGATCGGATGGTGGCTCCTGCTCCTGCCCTGCTGGTGGTCTGCGGCCCTCGCCGCCATGGCCGCCGGGCTCTCCTGGCCGAATCCGGCTCATTGCGCGCTTTTCCTGATTGGCGCCATCGCCATGCGAGGGGCGGGCTGCACCTATAACGATATCGTCGACCGGGATCTCGACACCCGGGTGGAGCGCACCCGCGAGCGGCCCCTCCCCTCCGGGCAGGTCAGCCTGAAGGGCGCTCTCGCCTTCCTGGCGCTCCAGGGTCTGGTCGGGCTCACGGTTCTTCTTCAGTTCAACGGCTTCGCCATCGCCACGGGCTTTGCCTCGCTCGGCATTGTGGCGCTCTATCCGTTCATGAAGCGGTTCTTCTGGATGCCGCAGATCGTCCTCGGCCTCGCCTTCGCGTGGGGTGCGCTGATGGGCTGGGCAGCGGCCTTCGGCTCCCTGGGCCTTCCTGCCCTGCTGCTTTATGCCGGCAGCATCGCCTGGGTCGTGGGTTACGACACCATCTATGCCCTCCAGGACATCGAGGACGACGAGATCGCGGGAATCAAATCGTCTGCCCGGTTCTTCGGCGACAGGGTCAGGCTCGGGGTCGCCATCTGCTACGCGCTCACGATCGCCTTCCTGGTTCCCGCCTTCGCCCTCGCGGGAGCCGGCGCCGTTGCCTTGGCCGGACTCGGGCTTTTCGCCATTCACCTGGCCTGGCAAGTCGCGCGGATCGACCGCAGCGACGGAGCGGGGGCCCTGCGCCTGTTCCGCTCCAACCGGGATGCAGGCCTGATCCTGTTCGCGGCCATGACGCTGGAATGCGTTCTGCGCACTCTCTAGGAACGTCTTATTCGGCCGGCTGCGGAGCCGGTTCCCGCCGTCTCAGGGTCAGGAGACTGAGCACGAGCGCTCCGATCGCGCATAGGGCGATCACTCCCACCATCGGCAGGGCGGTGCCGTCGAACATCAGGCTGACGATCACGATCATGATCCCACCGGCGACCATCTGAAGGGTGCCGCCGAGGGCGGAGGCGATGCCCGCGATCGGACCATGGTCCTCCAGGGCAAGCACCATGGTCGAGGGAATGACCAGCCCCAGGAAGGCGAACGACAGGAACAGCAGCACGACCAGCACTGCGAGAGAATCGACCCCCGCCGCCGTGAGGGCGAAGAGGGCGAGCGCGAAGAAGGCGTAGAGCGATACGGCAACGGTGACCACCTGCGCCATGCCGAACCGGGAGCCCAGGGCGGCGGTCAGCTGCGACGCACCGATGAAGCCGACCGCATTCACCGAGAATGCGATGCTGTACTGCGTCGGGGTCAGGCCGTAATGGCCGATATAGATGAAGGACGAACTCGCGAGAAACGCGAAGAAACTCGACATGCCTAGCCCACCGATGAAGGTGAGGCCGAGGAAATGGCGATCCCTGAAGAGCTGACCGAAGCCGCCGAGCACCTCGCCGCTGCTCACCTTGATGCGGTCCTCCGGCGGGCGCGTCTCCGGGAGAGAGAAAACGAGCAGAATGAAGCTCACCACGGCCGCCACCGTCACGGCGACGAAGACCGCGCGCCAGCCGAACGGCACGATGAGCGCGCTGCCTGCGAGCGGCGCGAGAATGGGCGACACGCTGATCACCAGCATCACGAGGGACATCAGCCGTGTCGCTTCGATGCCGGTGTGGAGATCGCGGATGATCGCGCGCGGAACGACCATGACGGATGCCGCGCCGATCCCCTGCACGAAGCGGAAGAAGATCAGCCACTCGATGCTGCGCGCCATGACGCAACCGACGGATCCGATCGTGAAGAAGACCAGGCCGACATAGAGCGGGCGCTTGCGGCCGACCATGTCCGAGATCGGCCCATAGGCGATCTGGCAGATCCCGAGGGCGACGAAAAAGACCATAAGAGTCATCTGAGTCGCCGCCGTCGAAGCCTGAAGATCGGACGCGATCGTCGGCAGGGCGGGAATATACATGTCGATCGCGAACGGCCCGATGGCCGACAGCAGGCCGAGCACAACGGCGGTTCTGGCGTAACGTGAACTCATCGCAACGTCTTTCGGATCTGGGATGATATCAGGTTGATGATCGGCTTTCGGCAACCGACTTGAGATTGGCGAGGCCGGCCTCGAAATCCTTGCCGATCATGGTATCCATGCTGATGAAGAGCCCAATCAGTTTTCCGATGAAGGGGCTTGGACCATGCATCGCCCATGTGACGTTCGTCGTGTCGCCCTTCGGGTCCAGGATGAACTCGGCGATGTTGTGACCCTCGAGCGGCTTGATGAAATCGAGCTTGATCGTGATCTGCGATGGCGGCGAGGCTTCGGCGATTTCCATGCGTCCGGCGCCCACATTGCCATTTCCTTCCCATTGGTAGACGGCTCCCTTCCCGCTCTCCGCGCCGGTCATCTTTCTCGTCATCGCCGGATCCTTTTTCTCATAGGGCGACCACGTTTCCCATTTCCGGAAGTCGTTGATGAGCGCGTAAATCTTTTCAGGTGGCGCGTTGATGCTCGCCGTACGCTGAACACGGAACGTATCCGGCCGCATGGCCGCGACGACGAGAACGGCCGCAATCACGGCAACAGCGACGATGGCGATGATCTTGAGCATGGTTCCCTCTGGGCCCTTGGGTGATTCGTCCTTGGCAGGCATCGCGGACCGCGCGGGTGACGGAACGGCGTCGTGCTTTGACATCGGCTAGTTATGTTGATATCAACCTAACTGTCAAGGCCGCGGCGCCGAGATGCGTTTGCGGACGGGCCCCACAGGGAAAGCCCTCCCCCTGCCATGTGAACCGGTCCGCCTCCGGGGCTCCCATTTACAATCCGGATCGAAGAGGAATGAGCGATGGTTCCCGATGCTTGCAGAAAAGGCCCTGAATCGGAGATCCGCGAGTTCATCGGTTCCTGGATGGCTGCCGTTCATGCCCGTGACCTCGACGGAATCGCGGCTCATTATGCGCCCGATATCCTGGCCTTCGATGCCGTAACCCCACTTCAATTCAAGGGCCGCGACACCTATCGGGAGCACTGGCGGACCTGCTTTGGCATGAGCCGCGGTCCCGTGATCTTCGAGCTCCACGACCTCGTGATCGTGGCGGGCCAGGATGTCGCCTTCTCGTACTTTCTCAACCGCTGCGGCACGGTGGACGATGATGGGGAAGAAACGGCCTCCTGGATGCGTGGCAGCATCGGCTATCGAAGGATCGACGGCGGATGGGCGATCGTCCACGAGCATTTCTCGGCACCCTTCAACATGGAGACGGGCGAGACGCTCTTCGATCTCACGCCTTAGAATGTCCGCGCCGACTGCCTCCGGAGCGAGGATGCCGCTCATCCGTTTCGTCACATCCCCCGGTCGCGCGACGCGACAAACGGGCCTGTTTGACCGCGGCCGGCTCATGCCTTAAGCGGCTATACTCTCGCATTGATACAGGATGATGCGCGCCCCGCCGCCCGATTGGCGTCACAGATGGGGGCCTGCGTGCACCATTCAGGGGGCCGCATGAATCCGACGCGACGCCAGGTCCTTGGATCGCTCTGCGTGCCGCTCGCGGCACCGGTCGTTCTTGCCGGCTGGACGAACCGGCCCGGCCTCACCTTTTCCGGCTTCGATCAGAGCGGCAGCGCCTATCAGCGATATCTGAACATCTGGAGCCGATATTCCTCCGGCGAGCCTGTGGCCGAGAAGGAGGCGTTGCGGCTGCTCGAGCATCCCGAGAGCTTCGGGGAACGGCGCGAAGCATTCCCGGATGCGAGCCCTTTCGGCATCTTCACCAGCTGCACGCCGCACCGGGACGTGTTCTACGACTGCCTGAATTTCGGTCTGCGCTGGCTCACGGCTCCCGACAATCCCGATCCCAGTCTGCCGCCGCTCTACAACCGCGGTCAGCTCTATTCCTGGCAATGGTCTTTCTGGGGGCGGGCGGCGCTCGAGCTTTACGAAGCAACCGGCGAGCGACGCTTTCTCGACCTTCTGATGGGCGCCTCGCACAACGTCATGGCGGCGCGCGACGACCGGCACGGCATCGTCGACGAGAACCAGAAGCGGGTGGTCAAATCCTGGGGCTCGGTGATCTCCTTCGGCGGCCCCAAGATGCGCGGGACCGACATCACCGCGACCGGACTCATTGCCCTGCCGATCCTGCAACTCGCCAATCGCCTGGCGGCGCGCGGCGAGCTCGACGAGGACGTCGCGGGTCTCGCGCAGCAGCTCGTGCCGTCCTTCGACGAATACGAGATGTTCTATGTCGATCTGCCGAAGTTCGACGCCGGCTGCTACCGCTATGCGTTCATTCCCCAGGCGATCGACCCGACCAACCATATCAACGCATTCGCCGCCGGGCTGGTGGAGCTTCACGCCTTTACCAAGGAGTCGCGTCATCTGGAAAAGGCGCGCAAACTCCTGAACTTCTATCGTGGCTCCATGGTCGTGGATCGGGACGGGGCGATCTCGACCCCCTACGAGCAGGACCCGGAATTCAAGAAGCACCCGAAATCGGAATGGTTCTGGAAGATGACCGTTTCTGCCGAGCTTCCGCTCGCCCTCGCGCGCTACGGATGGATCGTGACGGAGGAGGAGATGATCGGCATTGCCCGAACCTATGCAGACGTCGTCATGGCGGAGCCTCGCGGCATCAACGCCATGACGCGCCGCAGCGATACGGCGCGCCTGATCGACTTCACCAAGCCTCTCGACAGCGAGACGCCCGAATATCGCAGCTATGTGCCGATGATCGCGGCGAGTCTCTTCTTCGTGGACAGGGAACATCGCATCGGCGAAAAGCTTCTCCGCTACATGCTGCATTCTCCGCAATGGTTTACGAACGGCCTGTTCAGCGGCGGCGGCGTTGCCCTGCTCGCCCGCGCCTATTCCCTGCGCCGCGGTTTTCGGCTCTGATCGATGACCGGGGCGGGAGCTCGGCAATGATCGGTCGACGCTGCGGGCTGATCGTACGGGTGGTGCGACAAACGTCACATGCGCCAGCCGCCCATGTGGCATTCCTGTCCCCTCCTCCCCATCTTTGGCCGTAATGTTTTCCTCCGCTATTCCTTTCGATCCCTCACTGGCCGCCGCCATGCGCGATGCAGCCCGCGAGGCCGGCTTGCTCGCCCTTCCCTTCTTCCGGGAGGGCGCCGAAACCGCGGCGCGGCTCTGGTATAAGGAGCGCAGCTCGCCGGTGACGGAAGCGGACATCACCCTCGATACCTTCCTCAAGGACCGGCTGACGCGCCTTCTGCCCGGGGCCGGGTGGCTCTCGGAGGAGACGGCGGATAATCCATCCCGGCTCGAGCAGTCGTCCGTCTGGATCGTTGACCCCATCGACGGCACCCGCGCCTTCGCCACCGGACATCCGGACTGGTCGATTTCCATCGCCCTTGTGGTGGACGGCCGTCCCGTCCTTGGCGTGGTCCATGCCCCGGTGCACGACCGGCTCTACGAGGCCCATCTGTCGCAGGGCGCCTTCTGCAACGGCGTCCGCATGACCCTCCCGTCGGGCCCATCCGGGGAGCCCCTGCGGGTCGCCGGTCCGAAGCCGCTGATCGACCGCGCCGAGCGCCGCCTGGGCCATGTCGAGCGCCTGCCCAAGATCCCGTCCCTGGCCCTTCGGATGGTCCGGGTGGCCGAGGGAACTGTCGATGTCGGCCTCGTCTCCTCGAATTCCGCCGACTGGGACATCGCCGCGGCGGACCTGATCCTCCACGAGGCGGGCGGCAAACTGACCGATTTGAGAGGGAATCCGCCTCCCTACAACCGACCCGATCCGTGCCACGGCGAGATGGTTGCCGCTGCGTCATGGTTGCATCCGAAGGCCGTTGGGGCCATGAGGACTTGAGAATCAGGATTTCCCATAGCAACAAGCCCGCTTCACGTTCCGCAAAGAGATCTCAGCACCATGACCGACAAGCCTGGCAAGCAGCTCCTTCACCTCGTGTTTGGAGGCGAGCTCGACAGTCTAGACTCCACAGCCTTCAAGGACCTGTCCAAGCTCGACATCGTCGGAATCTACCCGAACTATGCCAGCGCCCATGCGGCCTGGAAGGCCAAGGCGCAGGCGAGCGTCGACAATGCGCATATGCGTTATTTCGTCGTCCACCTTCACCGTCTGCTCGAGCCCGATCAGGCCTGATCCGAGCTGCGATGAGTCTGGTCAAGCGCATCACCCGCTCCCGCGCGGTCCAGGAAACCCTCGGATTCCTGGTGGCGAGCTACTTGAGGCTCGTGCAGCGGACCAACCGGTTCGTCATGGAGCCGGCGGATGCGTATGACCGGATCGGCCCGGCGATGCCCGTGATCGCCGCCATGTGGCATGGGCAGCATTTCATGATTCATTTCGCCAAGCGCCCGCAGGACAGGGCAGCGAGCCTCGTCTCCCGCTCGGGAGACGGAGAGTTCAACGCCATTGCCCTCCGTCACCTCGGAATCCGCGCCATCCGCGGATCGGGCGCCCGCGGTCGCGACGTCCGCAAGAAGGGCGGCATCTCCGCCATGCGCGGCATGCTCCGCGCCCTCGGCGATGGCGAGATGGTGGTCATGACGGCCGACATCCCGAAAATCTCGCGGATCTGCGGCGAGGGCATCGTCACCCTGGCCCAGTTGTCGGGCCGGCCCATCGTGCCTGTCGCGGTGGTGACGAGCCGCCGGATCGATTTCGACAGCTGGGACCGCGCGAGCCTCGGCCTGCCCTTCGGGCGCGGCGCGATGGTTCTCGGTGAGCCGATCGCCGTGCCCCGGGACGCGGATGCGGATGCCCTCGAGGCAGCCCGCCAGGCCGTCGAGCGCGAACTCGACGCCGTCCATGCCCGTGCCTATGCCCTGGTCGGCTCGAGGGACCCGGGCGCCCGTCGGAAGCTTGGCGCATCCGCCCTCGTGGAAGGCACCCCTCCATGAGGACGCCACTTCTGATCAGGACCTATCACACGGTCACGGCCGTGCTGGAACCTGCGGTGATCGGGCTCCTCTACTGGCGGCAGCGCAAGGGCCGGGAGGACAAGACCCGCCTCGGCGAGCGGCAGGGCTATCCCAGCCGCCCCCGCCCCAAGGGCCACTTGGTCTGGGTCCATGGCGCCAGCAACGGCGAGACCCTGTCCCTGATGCCGGTGGTGGAGCGGCTGACGCAGCGCGGACTCTCGGTCCTGGTCACCTCGGGCACCCGCACCTCGGCGGCCCTCATTGCCCGGCGGCTCCCGCCCGGCGCGGTGCATCAATATGTGCCTCTCGACGTGCCGCGCTATATCCGGCGCTTCCTCAAGCATTGGCGGCCGGACCTGGCCCTCGTGGCGGAATCCGAGATCTGGCCGAACACGGTTCTTGCCCTCGACAAGCGCCAGATTCCCCTGGTCATGGTCAACGGCCGGATGTCGGATCGCTCTTACCTGCGCTGGCAGAAGCTTCCCCGCATCATCAAGGCCCTGCTTGACCGCTTCTCCCTGTGCCTGACCCAGACGACCGAGGATGCCGAGCGCCTGGCCCGGCTCGGTGCGCCGCGCGTCCTGGTGACCGGCAATCTCAAGTTCGATGCGCCGCCCCCGCCGGCGGATCCCCGCGCCGTGGCCCATCTGTCGGGCCTGATCGCCGGCCGCCCGGTCTGGTTCGTCGCCAGCAGCCATCCCGGAGAGGAAACCATCGCCCTCGCGGTGCATCGTGCCCTGGTCCAGCGCCACCCGAACCTTCTCACTCTCATCGCTCCCCGGCATCCGCAGCGGGGCTCGGACGTCGCGGCCCTTGTCGAGCAGGCAGGGCTGCGGGCGGGACGGCGCTCGCAGGGCATGCCGCCGGACCGGGCAACGGATGTCTACGTGGTCGACACGATCGGCGAGATGGGGTTGTTCTATCGGCTCTCGCCAGTGGTCCTGATGGGCGGAACTCTTGTCCCTGTCGGCGGGCACAATCCCATCGAGCCCGCAAAGCTCGGCGCCGCGATCCTCCATGGACCGCATATCCACAATGCGGCGGAAATCTACGCTGCCATCGACAAGGCCCGCGGCGCGCTCCTGGTGAAGGACAATGCCGGCCTTGCCCGGGCGGTCAGCGAATTGCTGAGCAACGCTGCGCTGACCCGGTCCATGGCAAGGGCCGCGGGCGATGCCGTGCAGGCGCTCGGCGGCGCTGTGGACCGCACGATCCAGTCCATCGAGCCGTTCATCGTGCAGGCGAAGCTCGGGGCACGGCGCTGATGCGCGCCCCCGGGTTCTGGGAACAGAGGCCCCCGTCCCCACTGGCGCGACTGCTCACTCCCATCGGCGCCGTCTATGGGAGCATCGCCGCCCGGCGGATGCGGCGGAAGGGAGTCAGGGTCGATCTCCCGATCGTCTGCATCGGCAATTTCACCGCCGGCGGGGCCGGCAAAACGCCCACCGCCCTCGCCGTCGCCGAGATTCTTGCCGCTGCGGGCGAAAGTCCGGCCTTTCTCTCCCGCGGCTATGGAGGACGCCTTGCCGGCCCGGTTCAGGTCGAGCGCCACCATACTGCTTCCGACGTCGGGGACGAGCCGATCCTGTTGGCCGGCCTGGCGCCCGCCATCATCTCGCGCCGGCGTCCGGCGGGTGCCCGGCTCGCGGGCGCGATCGGCGCAACCGCCGTCGTCATGGATGACGGTTTGCAGAACCCGTCGCTGGCGAAGGATTGCTCGATCGCCGTGGTCGACGGAGCGGCCGGGATCGGCAACGGCCTTGTCCTGCCCGCCGGACCCCTGCGGGCCGCCATGGAGGTGCAGTGGCCCGCCGTCGACGCGGTTCTGGTGATCGGCGACGGCGATCCGGGCCTTGCGGTCGCCAAGGATGCCAAACGGCACGGCAAGCCCGTGTTCACGGCCCACCTGGAACCGGACGAGGCCGTCGTCGATCGCCTGCGCGGCAAGCGCCTTCTGGCCTTTGCGGGCATCGGCCGGCCGGAGAAGTTCTTCTCGACCCTGCGGGGGAGCGGCCTGACCGTTGAGCACGCCGTGGGTTTTCCTGATCACCATGCCTTTCGGGCCGAGGATATCGAGGCCTTGAGGAGCAAAGCGGAACGGCACGGGCTTCAGCCGGTGACGACGGAGAAGGACATGGCACGGATGTCGGGCGCATCCGGTCTGCCACCCTGGCCCGGCCTGATGGTTCTGCCGGTCCGACTCCGCCTCACGGAAGCCGCAGCTTTTCGCCAGTTCATCCTGCGCCGCGTCGGCGACCGGCGGACTGACGTCCCTAGGGCGCAGGCACCGTCCCCGTGACCCTGGCCATGACGGCCTCGGGAGACGAATAGGCCTCCTGGCGCGCGACGCTCCAATATTTCAACTCGTCGAGCGGGATCTGCTTTCCGGTCACCGCGCAGCGCACGAAGGCTCCCGGCTTCAGGATCCGCAGATCGCTGTCGAGATATTGCACGATGGCCTCGCCGCCGGTCGGCTCGAATCTGTTCATGGGTTTGACTTCACGCCGTCTTGTTCAACGGATTCACATAAGATCACCGGGACCCGATTTTCAATGCCGGATCAGAACAGGGCGCCCTGCTCCTCCGCGACCGTCTTCGGCTTGTGCAGCTTTGGCCTGAGGCCGCGCCCGCCCGTCGCCTGGGCGGTTCCGTCCGCGAATTCCAGCACCAGCGCCTGACCGTCCGCCACCTCCTCTGCGGAGCGGAGGGGCTGCCCCCCGGCGTCGCGCACGAGGGCGAAGCCACGCGACAGGACGGACTTGTAATTCAGGCTGTCGAAAAGCTGGCTGAGGGCGCCCAGCCGGTCAGCCTTGCGGTCCATCTGTCCCGCCAGGGCCGGGCGCAACCGCTCGGAAACCCGCCGGATCAGGTCCGCGGACTGGGCGAGGCGTATGCGCTCGGCGCGCAGCAGGGTCTGTCTCGCGACCACGAGACGCTGCCCGGCCTGCTTCAAGGCCTCGCTGCGCTGAAGAAGCGAGCGGCTTGCGGCGAGATGGGGGCGTTGCCCCACGGCATCGAGCCGGGCCCGCATGGCCGCCACCCGGGCGGCGGGGGAAACCCGGGCCAGCCGCCGCGACAGATCGAGAACCCGGGCCTCATGGTTGCGGTTGTTGCGCGAGAGGGCGGGAAGAAGCTTTGCAAGGGCGAGATCGAGACGCTGGCGCTTCGGCGCGAAGAGCGCATCCGGCGCCGGAAGGGCCCGCGCCGTGGCGCGCAGGTCCGAGCGCCGTCGCTCGACGATGCGGAGCACCGATTCCATGTGTCGCCGGGCAAGGTCGTTGACCCCGGCCATCAGCTCGACCCGGACGGGCACCACCATCTCGGCCGCCCCTGTCGGGGTCGGAGCGCGCCTGTCGGCCACGTGGTCGATCAGGGTCCAGTCCGTTTCATGGCCGACCGCCGAGACCAGCGGAATGGCACTTTCCGCGGCCGCGCGGACCACGATTTCCTCGTTGAAGCCCCAGAGATCCTCGATGGAGCCGCCGCCCCGGGCGACGATAAGCACGTCGGGCCGCGGGATCCTGCCCCGCGGGTCGAGGGCATTGAAGCCGCGGATGGCGGCCGCCACCTCGGCCGCGCAGGTCTCGCCCTGCACGCGCACCGGCCAGACCAGGACGTGGCGGGGGAACCGATCCTCCAGTCGGTGGAGGATATCGCGGATCACCGCGCCGGTGGGGGACGTGACGACGCCGACCACCTGCGGGAGGTAGGGAAGTCGCCGCTTGCGCTCGTCCGCGAACAGGCCTTCCGCCGCCAGCTTGCGACGGCGCTCCTCGAGCAGCGCCATGAGGGCGCCGATCCCCGCCGGTTCGAGGGAATCGACGACGATCTGATACGTGGACTTGCCCGGAAAGGTCGTGATGCGCCCGGTGGCGATGACCTCGAGCCCCTCCTCCGGCCTGATCTTCAAGCGCGAGAACGTGCCCTTCCAGATCACCGCATCGATGCGGGCATTCTGGTCCTTGATGCAGAAATAGGCGTGGCCGGACGAGTGCTGCCCGCGGAAGCCGGAGATCTCCCCACGCAGGCGCACGTAGCCGAACGCCTCCTCGAGGGTGCGCTTGAGGGCGCCGGCAAGGTCGGAGACGGACCATTCGGGCGCATTCGAGGGAGCTTTGTCGGCGATCATGCGGGAGACCCTAATCCCCTCCCGGCGAATCTGCCAAGGGCCGGACAGCCTCTGCTCACAGCCTTCGGGTCGCAGGGCCTGGCATGACCGGGCCAGGTGCGGTTTCGCACGTAACGGACGTTACGGGACATTCCCATGGGCTGGAAGTGGAACAATATGTACAAAATAACGTTTCGATTTCGGTTTTCCGTCAAGCAAGGGGAATTTCCTATGGCGAGTACATACATCACGGTCGACGACCAGCGCTCAACCGGCCAAGACTTCACACCTCAGACGCACAGTAATGTTCACGTCACTGTGACTCAGACGGGCAGGATCTCATCAACCTCCGACGACGCGATCAGCATTTTGTATCCCGGCTTCGATTCCGAGGTGACGATCGATGGCTACGTTTCGAGTGCCAGCAACACAGGTGTCTTTCTGTTCCTGGGACAATTGACCGTCGGTGAAACGGGACGCCTCTCAGGACAGGACGGCTTCTTCTCGGCCAATCAGACCAAGGTGACCAATCACGGCTCTATCGAAGGGTCTCGGTATGCCATCAATGGAGCCAAGGACTTGGAAGTCGTGAACGATGGAACCGTTCATGGCTCAAGCTATGGCATCTATTTCAATGCAAGGCCGGGCAGCACATTCCTCAAAGTCGAGAACAGCGGAACCATTATCGGCGACAAGGCAGCCATCTATAGCGAGGGTACTGCGACGAATGCCGCGATCATCAATAACGGCATTCTGAAGAGCAACAACGCCAATGGCGCTGCAGTCGTGCTCGGCGCCGGTAACGACATCTACGACGGAAGCGGCGGAGGACGCGCCATCGGTGTCGTGGACCTCGGCGGCGGGAGTGACACCGCCTGGGGCAGCGCAGCCGACGACGCCTTCAGCGGTGGAACGGGCGACGACCTGCTCGTTGGTGGAGGAGGGACGAACCTGCTCGCGGGTGGAGCCGGCGGCGACACGCTCGATGGCAGCAATGGCATGAGCACAGCCGACTACAAGAATGCAGCAAGCAGCGTGACCGTCAATCTCTCGCACGAGGAGTTGAGCACCGGTGACGCTTTGGGAGATCACTTCATCGCCATCGTCTCGGTCTGGGGATCCAGTTTCGGCGACGTCCTTGTCGGTAATGATGACGGCAACGACCTGCGCGGCATGGGCGGCTCGGATTCCCTTGTTGGCGGCGAGGGAGCAGATGCGCTGTCCGGCGGGATCGGCGACGATACGCTCGACGGCGGGATGCATAACGACTGGATCGACGGCGGCCCCGGTGCCGACAGGATGGACGGAGGGGACGGGTGGGATGTCGTGTCTTATCTGAACACTCCGGCCAGCAATGGAGGCGTCGTCATCGATCTCGTCACGAACGAGAACAGCGGTGCAGCTCTCGGCGACGCCCTGTTCAACGTTGAAGTCGTACAGGGCACGAACGCCGACGATACCATCAGCGGCTTCAATGATGGGGCCAACGGATGCGAGATTCATGGCGAGAACGGCGATGACGTGATCATTGGCAAGGCAGGCGGCGACGTTCTGTTCGGCGACAAGGGCGACGACAGGTTGCGGGGCGGCGACGGACGCGACAGGCTTGACGGCGGCGATGGGCAGGATTGGTTCGATGGCGGAGCAGGCGCCGACACCATCGATGGCGGCGGCGATTGGGATATCGTGTCCTATCTGAGCATGCCGGCCGCTGGCGGTGTTATTGTCGATCTTTCGGACAACACGAAGAACGACGGCGCAGCTGCCGGGGACGTGCTGAGCAATGTCGAGGTGGTTCAGGGCACGAACGCCGACGACACGCTCACGAGCATCGACCGCGGGAACGGTCTCGGCGCCGAGCTGCATGGTGAAGACGGTCGCGACAGGCTGATCGGCAAGGGCGGCGGAGATCGCCTGTTCGGTGAGGCTGGCGCCGATACCCTTGACGGCGGCGCGGGCGCCGACCGGATGGGGGGCGGATCAGACAATGACACCTACGTCATCGACAGCGCCGACGACGTCGTGATCGAAGCCGCCGATGGCGGCACCGATACGGCGATCGTCTCCCTGGACTTCCGCATGGATCGTCTCGCCAATGTCGAGATCCTCAAGCTTGCCGACGGCACGGCGGCGGCGCGCGCCACCGGCGGGTCCGGCAACGATCACCTGATCGGCAATACCAACTTCAACATCCTCGACGGGGGCGCCGGCGCGGACACGATGGAGGGCGGCACCGGCAGCGACGTGTTCATGGTCGACAACACCGGCGATGTGGTGATCGAGACTGCTGGGAATGGCGTGGACGCCGTGCAGGTCTCCATGAGCTATGTTCTGGCCGCCGATGCCGAGATCGAGTTCCTCACCGGACTCGGCTCGGGCGCGCTGAGACTGACCGGCAGCGACCATGCCAACACCATCACCGGCACCGCCGCCGCCAACGTGGCTGCCGGGCGCGGCGGCAACGATGTTCTGCTGGGACAGGCGGGCAATGACACTCTGAGCGGCGATGCCGGCAACGACCGGCTCTGGGGCGGCATCGGCAAGGATGTTCTCACCGGCGGCGCCGGCAAGGACGTGTTCGTGTTCGACACCCGGGCGAACAAGAAGACCAACCTCGACAAGATCGCCGACTTTTCGGTGCGGGACGACACGATCTGGCTCGACAATGCCGTGTTCAAGAAGCTCGGCAAGGGCACGGAACTCAAGCCCGGCAAGCTCAATGCCAAGTTCTTCACCCTCGGCGACCATGCCAAGGACAAGAACGATTACCTGATCTACGACAACAAGAAGGGGGTCTTGTACTACGACGCCGATGGCTCCGGCGCCACGGCGGCCGTCGCGATCGCCACCCTCAAGAAAGGCCTCAAGATGACCTCTCTCGACTTCATGGTCATCTGAAGCCGAAAGCACGCATCGAACTGTCTTTCCTAACTCGAGCAACGAGGCGGGATGCCCCAGTCATCCCGCCTCCCGGATTGAGGGGCTCATAGGGCTTTGGGTTGAAGGGGACCTCCCGTCCGGCTAAGAGCAGCCTGTCATGAAAGGGCGGCAGGCATGAACATCCTTCTCATTGGGTCCGGTGGACGCGAGCACGCATTGGCCTGGAGCATCTCGGCAAGTCCGCTCTGCGACCGGTTGTTCATCGCTCCCGGCAATCCGGGCACGGCGCAGCACGGCACCAATGTGGCCGTCGATATCACCGATCACGTTGCCCTGGTCGAACTCTGTCGCACCGAGAAAATCGATTTCGTCATGGTGGGTCCCGAAGCCCCCCTCGTGGCCGGACTCGTGGACGACCTGACGGCCGCAGGGATCAAGACGTTCGGCCCGAGCCGTGTGGCTGCCCAACTCGAAGGCTCGAAGGCCTTCACGAAGGATCTCTGCGCGGAGTTCGGCATCCCCACGGCCGCCTATCGCCGCTTCACGGACGCGGAGGCGGCCAAGGCCTATATCCGGAACTACGGCGTGCCGATCGTCGTCAAGGCCGATGGCCTCGCGGCGGGCAAGGGCGTCGTGGTCGCCGCGTCCTTCGAGGAAGCGGAGGCAGCGGTCGACATGATGATCGGCGGCGGCTTCGGCGAGGCCGGGGCCGAGGTGGTGATCGAGGCGTTTCTCGAAGGCGAGGAGGCGAGCTTCTTCGCCCTGTGCGACGGCGGGACGGCGATCCCCTTCGGGACGGCGCAGGACCACAAGCGCGCCCATGACGGCGATCAGGGGCCGAACACGGGCGGAATGGGCGCCTACTCCCCCGCCACCGTGGTCACGGCGGAGATCCAGGCCCGTGTCATGCGCGAGATCATCGCGCCGACTCTCGCCGGCATGCATGCGCGGGGCGCGCCCTATAAGGGCATCCTCTATGCCGGCCTGATGCTCACGAAGGACGGTCCTCAGCTCATCGAATACAATGCGCGGCTGGGCGACCCGGAAACGCAGGTGATCCTGCCGCGCCTGAAATCCGATCTCGTGACCGCCCTCGTTGCCGCCTGCGACGGCGTCCTCGACAGCATCTCCCTGCAATGGCTCGACAAGGCGGCTCTGACCGTGGTCATGGCCGCCAGAGGCTATCCCGGAACGGTCGAGAAGGGTTCGGAGATCCGTGGCATCGACGCGGCCGAAGCCCTGGACGACGTGATCGTCTTTCATGCCGGCACGAAGCAGGACGGCGGACGTCTCGTCAGCAATGGCGGTCGCGTCCTCAACGTCACGGCCCTGGGGAACACCATTGTCGAGGCGCAGAAGCGCGCCTACGAAGCCGTTTCCCGGATCGACTGGCCGGGAGGCTTCTGCCGCCATGACATCGGCTGGAGGGAAGTGGAGCGCGAGCAGGGCTGACGGAACAGAAGGCTTTCCTGGCACATTTCGTTGCCGCGAAAGCGGGCCCGTCCTCCCGCCCGACGCTCAATCCCCATATTGGCGTTTCGCTTGCTGCTGAAAGCCGGGTCCCCTTTTGCGCATCGTGCTCTAGGTTGTGGAGCACCGGCCCTGAAGCGAGCGACCCGATGAGCGACGATCTTTTCCCAGGCTTCGAATCCCACTGGATCGACACGGAGGCGGGGCGCATCTTCGCGCGCTCGAAGGGCGACGGCCCTCCCCTCATGCTGCTGCACGGCTTTCCGCAGACGCATGTGATGTGGCATCGCCTCGCGCCGACGCTGGCGGAGACGCATCGGGTCGTGTGCATGGACCTGCGCGGCTATGGCTGGTCCACCGCACCCAGGGGCGACGCCTCCCACGAGACCTATTCCAAGCGCGCCATGGGCCGTGACGTAGTTGCCGTCATGGAGGCCCTCGGCGCCGTGCGCTTCGCGCTGGCCGGGCATGACCGCGGCGCCCGGGTCGCCTATCGCCTCGCCCTCGATCACCCGGGCCGGGTGGAGCGCCTCTCCCTTCTCGACATCCTGCCGACATCCTATGTCTGGGCGCAAATGAAGGCAGGCCATGTGCCGGAGGCCCATTGGGGCTTCCTGTCCCGTCCCTATCCGCAGCCCGAGGAGGAGATCGGCCGCGATCCGATTCCCTATTTCGAGGGCCTGATGAAGCTGTGGGGTGCCCCGGGCGATCTCTCCCCCTTCGATCCCCGCGCCATGCGCTCCTACCGGGACGGGTTCAATGAGCCTTCGCGCATTCACGCCTTCTGCGAGGATTACCGAGCCGGGGCGACGCGGGATATCGAGGCCGACGAGGCCGACCGCACCGCGGGCCGGACGATCCAATGCCCTGTGCAGCTGATCTGGAGCGATTTCTACCTGGTGAGCGGCACCAGCGGCGAAACCCAGCATCCCCTCGACATCTGGCGCTCAACCTTCGCCCCCGGCATCACCGGGCTCGGCGTCTCCTCGGGGCACTTCGTGGCGGAGGAAACGCCGGACGCGACGCTCGTCGCGCTGCAGGAATTTCTCGGGAAGTAACAGATGCCCGTCATTCCGGGACCCAGAGATGTCCCGACCCGATCGGGCGAAGGGGGAAACCCATCGCCGCCAGCCTGTCGGGATGAAGAGCGACGGCGACCGCTGCTCTTTATCCCGAACTGATGGATTTATGGGTTCCGGGCTCCGCTGACGCGGCCCCGGAATGACACGGGATGCGCTTCACCCCTCTCCGCCTGGTGGCGCGGACGGGACGCGCCTCGCTGCAAAGAACTCCCGCAGCAGGTCCGCCGCCTCTCCCTCCCGGATGCCGCCATAGACCTCGGGCGCGTGATGGCAGGTGGGCTGCTGGAAGAAGCGGACACCGTTCTCGACCGCTCCGCCCTTCGGGTCGTAGGCCGCGAAGTAGACCCGGCGGATACGGGCGAACGAGATGGCCGCCGCGCACATGGTGCAGGGCTCGAGCGTCACGTAGAGATCGCAGCCCGCCAGCCGCTCGTCGTCCAGCGTTTCGCAAGCGCGGCGGATGGCGAGGATCTCCGCATGGGCGGAGGGATCGCGAAGTGCGCGGGGGGCGTTCCCGGCCGACGCCACGACCCGGCCGTCCTGCGCGATGGCAGCGCCCACCGGCACCTCGCCGCGCGCCGCGGCGGCGCGGGCCTCGGCGAAGGCCACGCCCATCGGGTCGAAACGGGCGATTTCGGGATCGCTTTTGCCGGTGCCGGGTTTATCCATTGTCCTCGCTTCTCTTCTTCTCCTCTGCTATCAGGCTCGCATGACCGACAGCAACGATGATCGTCGAAAGGGCCGTCCGCCGGGGCGCTCCGATCGAGGCCGCACTTCCGGTGACCGGCCCTTCAAATCCCGCCAAGAGGGCAAACCCCGCAAGGAGGGCGACCGCCCGTTCCGCGACCGCGGCGACGACGCTCCCTGGAAATCCCGCAAGGGTCCGGAGAAGCCTTTCCGCCCCCGCGAGGGCGACGACCGGCCGCGCCGCCCGCGCGCGGACAGCGACAAGCCATTCCGCCCGCGGCGCGATGAAGGGGATCGCCCCTTCCGTGGCCGTGCCGGCGACGAGCGCCCGCGCCGTCCCGCTCCCGATCGCGGAGCAAAGCCCGCGCGGGAAGCCCTGCCCGAGGCCCAAGCTGCCGAGCCTGTCGAGGACCGGATCGCCAAGGTGATCGCCCGTGCCGGGGTTGCCTCGCGCCGGGACGCCGAGGCCATGATCGCGGAGGGCCGCGTCACCCTCAACGGCGAGGTGCTGACGTCGCCCGCCGTGAACGTGACCGCATCCGACAGCATCACCGTCGACGGCGAACCTCTGCCGACCAAGGAACGGACGCGCCTGTGGCTCTACCACAAGCCGCGCGGCCTCGTGACGACGGCCCGCGACCCCGAGGGACGCCCGACCGTGTTCGAGAACCTGCCGGAGGACCTGCCGCGCGTCGTGGCCGTCGGGCGGCTCGACATCAACACCGAGGGGCTGCTGCTCCTGACCAATGACGGCGGCCTCGCCAAGGTCATCGCCCATCCCGATACGGGCTGGCTGCGCCGCTACAAGGTGCGTGCCCACGGGGACGTCACCCAGGCGGATCTCGACCGCCTCCGCGACGGCGTCACCGTCGACGACATGGAATACGGCCCCGTCGAGGCCCGCCTCGACCGGGTGCAGGGCGACAATGTCTGGATCACCCTCGGCCTGCGCGAAGGCAAGAACCGCGAGGTCAAGCGCATCCTCGAGCATCTCGGGCTGCAGGTGAACCGGCTGATCCGCCTCTCCTTCGGCCCCTTCCAGCTCGGGGACCTGGAATCCGGTCTTGTCGAGGAGGTCCGCACCAAGGTCCTGAAGGACCAGCTCGGCACCGCCCTCGCCACGGAGGCCGGCGTCGATTTCGAGAGTCCGGTCCGCGAGCCCATCGCTCCCTTCGGTTCGCCGAAGAAGGAGCGCGGCGAGCGCCATGACCAGCGGGACGAGCGCCCGTCGCGCTTCGGTCGCGACCGCGACGAAGAGCGTCCGCGCCGCGGCAGCGGCGAGGATGAGCGCCCCTTCCGCGCCCGCGGCGACAGCCCGCGCCGGGACCGGGACGACGAGGAGCCGCGAAAGCGCCCATCGCGCCTGGAGCCGAAGAAGAGCATCTGGCGCGCCGACGAGCCCGAAGAAGGCATGCACCGCAAGGCGCCGCGGCGCGGCGCCGATCCCAAGGCGGCCCGCGCCGCCAGCGCCGAACGACCGCGCCAGCGCGTCGGTGCCATCTCCTCCGGCGAAGGCCGCAAGGTGGTGGTGGAGCGTCTGGTGAGCGAACCGCGCGAGGAAGCGCCTCCGCGCAGCGACAGGCGCGCAGCTCCCGGCACCGATGACCGTCCGCGCCGGCGCCATGACCGGGACGAGGCTCCGCGCAGCGAGCGCGAGGGAGGCTCCTCCCGGCCGCGCCGTCACGACGAGGACCGTCCACGCCGCCCGGCGGGTGACAGGCCATTCCGGGCCCGCAGCGACGAGGGCGCACGCCCGCGCCGACCACGTCCGGAGGGGGATCGCCCGTTCCGCGACCGCGAAGGCGACAAGCCCTTCCGACCCCGTGGCGAGGGCGCCGAGCGCCCGTTCAAGCCGCGGCGCGACGAAGGCGACAAGCCCTTCCGCGCCCGTGCCGACGACGAGCGCCCCCGCCGGGGCCCGCCCCGGGGCGACGGCCCGCCGCGTGGCGGACCGAAGGGACGTCCCGGTGGGTTCAAGGGTGTCCCCAAAGGCGGCGGCTTCAAGAGCGGCGGCCCGCGCGGCAGTGGCCCGAGGTCTGGCGGCGGTTCCAAGGGGGGACCGCGGGGACGCCGCCCGTGAGGGTTGATTCATGAGGATCGTGGGTGGGCGCTGGCGCGGCCGCTCGCTGGCAGGGCCGAAATCGGACGGCATCCGTCCGACCTCGGACCGGCTGCGCGAGACGATCTTCAACATCCTCCAGCATTCCTATGACGACCCGGTCGAGGGCGCGCGCGTGCTCGACCTCTTTGCCGGCACCGGCGCGATGGGGCTTGAGGCTCTCTCGCGCGGCGCCGCCTTCGCGCTCTTCGTCGACGACGGCGCGCAGGCGCGCGGCCTGATCCGCGAGAACGTGGAGACCGTGGGCGCTGGCGGCGCCACGCGACTCTTCCGCCGCGATGCCACCCGCATGGGCGCGGCCGCACCCAACGCTCCCTTCTCCGTCATCTTCTGCGACCCGCCCTATGGCCGGGACCTCGCCCCGAAAGCCCTTCGCTCCTGCGCCGAAGGCGGCTGGCTCATGCCTGACGCCCTCGTGGTGGTGGAGGAAGCACAGGATGTCGGCGTCACCCTGCCGGAGGGTTTCGAGGAGATCGAGCGGCGGGACTATGGGGAGACGAAGGTGGTGATCGGGCAGTACCGACCCTAGCCCGGCTGCCGCCGTCATAAAGGGACGGCGCACTGTCATTCCGGGGCCGCGTCGGCGGAGCCCGGAACCCATAGCCACTCACAGTTCAGAATGAAGGGCCATGGTTGCCGTTGCGCATTATCCTGCACCGCTGGCGTTTATGGGTTCCGGACTTGCCTGACGGCAATCCGGAATGACGGGTTGCATATCGTATTTGCCCCTCCGTTACCCGCGCGCTAAACCTCGCCTTGAGCGAACGACAAGGGACAGCCCATGAAAGCCGTCGTCTACGAACAGTTCTCCGCGCCGCCGCGCATTCAGAACGTTCCTGATCCGACGCCGACGCCGGAGGGCGTGGTGGTGAAGGTCGAGGCGACGGGATTGTGCCGGAGCGACTGGCACGGCTGGATGGGCCACGATCCCGATATCGTGCTGCCGCATGTGCCGGGGCACGAGCTGGCGGGGACCGTTCTCGCCACCGGCAAGCAGGTCACGCGCTGGAAGGTGGGCGACCGGGTCACCGTGCCGTTCGTGGCCGGGTGCGGCCATTGCCGCGAATGTCACTCGGGCAACCAGCAGGTCTGCGAACATCAGTTCCAGCCGGGGTTCACCGCCTGGGGTTCGTTCGCCGAATATGTCGCTCTCGACCATGCGGATCTCAACCTCGTCGCCCTGCCGGAATCGCTCGACTTCGCGACGGCGGCGAGCCTCGGCTGCCGCTTCGTGACGTCGTTCCGCGCCATCGTCGACCAGGGCCGAGTGAAGCCAGGGGAATGGGTCGCCGTCCATGGCTGCGGCGGCGTCGGATTGTCGGCAATCATGATCGCCACCGCGATGGGTGCGAATGTCATCGCCATCGACCTCACGCAGGAGAAGCTCGATCTCGCGAAGGCCCTCGGCGCCGTGGCGACGATCGACGCCTCCCTGACCCCGAAGGTGGTCCGTGCGGTCAAGGAGATCACGGATGGCGGCGCCCATGTCTCCATCGACGCGCTGGGGAATCCGACGACCTGCTTCAACTCCATCGCGAACCTGCGCCGCCGCGGCCGTCACGTGCAGATCGGCCTGATGCTCGGCGACCATGCGCGTCCCGCGATCCCGATGGACAAGGTCATCGCGCACGAGCTGGAGATCTACGGCAGCCACGGCATGCAGGCTTTCCGCTACGACGCCATGATGGCGATGATCGAGACGGGAAAGCTCGCGCCCGAAAGGCTGATCGGCAAGCGGATCAGTCTTGACGAGGCGCCCGAGGCACTGATGAACATGGACCGGTTCGAAGGCACGGGAATCAGCGTCGTCACCCGTTTCTGAGGCGCCGTCCGTCGACAAGGGTGGCACGATGTGCGAGCCTCGTCCCGACCCATGACATCGGAGACGACGATGGCCTACCAGCCCGCTGAGAACCGCTATGATTCCATGCTTTACAACCGCTGCGGCCGCAGCGGGCTGAAGCTGCCGGCGATCTCCCTCGGGCTGTGGCACAATTTCGGCGAGGACAAGCCCGTCGCGGTGGCACGCGAGATGTGCCGCATGGCCTTCGATCTCGGCATCACCCATTTCGACCTGGCCAACAATTACGGCCCTCCCCCCGGCTCCGCGGAAACGTTGTTCGGCGACATCCTCCGCACGGATTTCAGCGGCCTGCGCGACGAGATGGTGATCTCCACCAAGGCCGGCTATCGCATGTGGCCCGGGCCTTACGGGGAATGGGGCAGCCGCAAGTATCTGCTTTCGAGCCTCGACCAGAGCCTGAAGCGCCTGGGGCTCGACTATGTCGACATCTTCTATTCCCACCGCTTCGATCCGGACACGCCGCTGGAAGAAACCATGATGGCGCTCGACACGGCGGTGCGGCAGGGCAAGGCGCTCTATGTCGGCCTGTCGTCCTACAACGCGCAGCGCACCCGTGAAGCCCTGGCGATCCTGCGCGACCTGAAAACGCCCTGCATCATCCACCAGCCGAGCTATTCGATGATCAACCGGTGGATCGAGGAGGACGGACTCCTTGACGTGCTCGACGAGGCCGGCATGGGCACCATCGTGTTCTCGCCCCTCGCCCAGGGCATGCTGACGGGCAAGTATCTCGGCGGCATTCCGCAGGACAGCCGCGCCGCCGCCGGCAAATCCCTGCGCCAGAGTTTCCTGAACGAGGACAACCTCTCTCGCATCCAGGGGCTCAATCGCATCGCGGAGCGGCGGGGGCAAAGCCTGGCCCAGATGGCGCTTGCGTGGGTGCTGCGCGATCCGCGCGTGACCACGGCCCTCATCGGCGCGAGTCGGCCGGAGCAAATCGTCGATTGCGTGGCTGCGCTCAAGACCCTCGCCTTCTCGAACGAAGAACTGGCCGAGATCGACCGCTATGCGGTCGAAGGCGGGGTCAACATCTGGGCTGCCTCCTCCGAGCGTCCTGGCCCCTCGCGGCAGAAGTGATCCGCCCCCGGCCGCATGCCGGAATGTGCGCGGCGGCACTGCGAACTTTCCGTTGCGGCATAATGAAAATCGGTTATGGAACCTCGGGCCGCCATCGGCCCTGAGAGTCGGTGCCGTTCCCATGATCGGGCGTCTTGTCCTGCTCGCTGCCGCGGGCCTCTTCCTCGCCGTGCCGGCCACGATGGCGCAAAACGCATCGCTGCCGCTCTGTGCCGGTTCCACGGCTGCCATGCGCGGGCAGGCGCTGCTCCGCAGCGCCATGAGGGCCGCCTATCCGAACATTCCGGAGCGCACGGATGATCAGGACGCACTGGACCCGGAGCCCTGCATCCATCCCTACCAAGCGAACGCCTTCGGCAACGCGGTCGTTCTCTTCACATTCAGCCAGAAGCCGGGGGATGCCTGCCATGGCTGCGGCGCCATGATCAGCGCCACCTTTCTGAGACGTGACGGACATCAGCTGGTGACTGTGGCGCATCATCACGAGTTCACGGAACTCGGCTCCTGGGGAGATGTCACCGCGATGACGCCGGTTCGTTCCGGATCGGACGACGGCATCGTCATCGAAGGCGGCGGCACATTCCAGGGAGAGACCTCGAGCGTCATCCAGGCCTTCATCTTCCGCGACGGCCAGGCGCTGGCGATCAGCCCGGAGAACGGCATCGTCATGTCTCAGAGCAATTGCGATGCGGTCACGAACGGCAAGTCCTGCACTGACATCAAGGGCTCATGGAAGATCGAGCCTTCCGGGCGTTTGACCATCGGCTATCGCGGCAAGCGCAATGGCAAGCCGCTGACATGGCCTCCGGTCGTTTACGAGCGCCAGGGCAATGCGCTGGTGCCGGTCTCCGGCAAGCCGCTGGCGTTCTAACCCTTCGGCCGGGCCGATGTGACCTGGACGGGCAGCCCCCGGGAGATGGAATTGCTCACGGTGGATGTCGCCTTCGCCCGCTCGACGAGGGCATCGAGATCGGCAGTCGCATCCGTCGCCTCGACCGCGACCCGAACCGAGGCGGAGGTCGCGAGGAGCGGGTCGCCATCGAATGTCACCGTCACATCGACGGCAACCGAGGCGAGCCCGACGCCCATCTCGTGCGCCACGTAGTAGAGATCGTTGCAGAAGCACCCGCCGATCGCCAGCGCCAGCAATTGACCGCCATTGAAGCCGAGCCCCTGGCCGCCCGCCTTGCCCTCCGGACGGTCGACGACGACGGAGTGCGCTCCGGCCCAGCCCATGGACGCCTCCGTCCCGGCGATGCCGCGCAGTGTCACCGTCATTGCCGTCGTCATGGGCCGCCCCTCGCCATCGCAGGCAATCTTATGTCGCGGGGCAGGCGGTTTTCAACCGTGTGCAGATACCAGACGAAGTGGACGGGGATGGAGCACTCGATCGATCCCGCATATGGAGGCCGCTTTTGGGTCCGATGCTCTCGACGCTCTCACCGCCGCCCGAACAGGCGCTCGATATCGGCGAGCTTGAGCTCCACATAGGTGGGCCGGCCATGATTGCATTGTCCGGACAGGGGAGTCGCTTCCATCTCGCGCAGGAGAGCGTTCATTTCCTCGGGTCTCATGCGCCGGCCCGCGCGTACGGAACCGTGGCACGACATGCGTGAGAGGACGGCGTCGAGGCGCTCCTCGAGCGGCGAGCCGGCCCCCTGCCCCCACTCGGCGAACGCATCGGCGACATCCTGCACCAGGGCCTTGATGCGTCCGCCCGCCAGCGCGGAGGGAACCTCGCGCACCAGAAGCGCGCCCGATCCGAATGGTTCCAGTACGAGGCCCAGACTCTCCAGCGTCGCGGCCTCCGCCATCACCCGGTCGGCATCGACGGGATCGAGATCGACGACCTCGGGAATCAACAGCATCTGGCGCGCGATGCCCGATGCGGACCGCTCGCGCTTCAGCCGCTCGTAGACGAGGCGCTCGTGGGCCGCATGCTGATCGACGATGACGATGCCGTCCGGCGTCTGCGCGACGATATAGGTGCCGTGGATCTGGGCCCGTGCCGCACCGAGGGGCGCGTGTTCGGCATCGGGGTCGAGCTCGGACAAGGCCGCACGGCTGTCGGCGGAGGGAGCCATGTCCGGCAAACTTGCCTGGGCCTCGGCGAGCCCCGCATGCCGGGACATGGTTTCGTATGGCGCCTGCCAGCCGGCGAAGGCCTGGACATGCCGGAAGGACGGCGCCCGGTGCGCCACGGAGACCGGACGCAGGGGCGGCGCCATCTGCGGGCGCAGGCTCTCGAGGGTGCGTGTCCCACCGGTCGACGCGGAGCGGAAGCCGCAGCGGGCGATGGCCTCCTTCAGCGCCGCGACGACGAAGCCGCGCACGAAGGCGGGATCGCGGAAGCGCACCTCGGTCTTTGCCGGGTGCACGTTCACATCGACGACGCGAGGGTCGCAATCGACCATCAGGGCCAGAACGGGGTGCCGGTCGGAGGCCATCACGTCCGCATAGGCGCCGCGCACGGCGCCGAGCAGGAGCTTGTCGCGCACCGGTCGTCCGTTGACGATGAAATGAATCTGGGTGGAGGTGCCGCGATGATAGGTCGGAAGGCTCGCGAATCCCGACAGGCGCACGCCCTCGCGTTCGATCGCAATGGACATGGCGTTGTCGTTGAACTCCGCTCCGAGCACACGGGACAGGCGGCGCAGAAAGCCATGTTCGCCCTCCGGCTCCGGCGGATAGGTGAAGGACGTGATATGCTCGCCCGTGAGCGTGAACCGGATGGTGGGATGCGCGATCGCGAGGCGCTTGACGATCTCCGCCACGGCCTGCGCCTCCGAGCGGTCGCTCTTGAGAAACTTCAGCCGCGCGGGCGTGGCGGCGAAGAGATCGGTCACCTCGATCTTCGTTCCCTTCGCAGCTGCCACCGGTCGGACAGGACCTTTGACGCCAGCCTCGACGACGATGGCGGATCCCGTCTCCGCATCCGCCGTCCGCGTAGTGATGGCCAGTCGCGCCACCGCGCCGATGGAGGGCAGAGCCTCGCCGCGGAAACCGAGAGTGTCGATGGCAAACAGGTCGCCATCGGGAATCTTCGAGGTCGCGTGACGCTCGACCGCGAGTTCGAGATCTTCCGGCGACATGCCGGCGCCGTCGTCGACGATACGGATCAGGCGGCGCCCGCCGGCCTCGACGGCAATCTCGATCGAGCTCGCACCTGCATCGACGGCATTCTCGACCAGCTCCTTCACCGCCGCGGCAGGACGCTCCACCACCTCGCCTGCGGCGATGCGGTCGACGAGAATGGGATCGAGACGGCGGACAGCCATGAAGCCCTGCGGGTTCGAGGGAATCGAGAGAAGAGAATAAGGCGCCGCGGGCATGGATTCCAGACAGGCGCGGCATTCTCTCACGCCTTCCGCAGCGCGCTGCCATTCCGGGGCGAGCGAAGCGCTGGGCCCGGAATGACAGAGGTGCGTGCTCCTACTTCGCCTGCGCGAGATATTGCTTGGCGAGGATCTTGCCTTCCTCCACCGCGGGCTGGTCGAAGGGATCGACGCCGAGGGCGTAGCCCGTCAGGATCGTCTCCAGCATGCCGTGCATGAGCAGCTCGCCCATGGCGCGCTCGTCGAGCTTTTCCATATGGATGCGGCGGGTCGGGCGGTGGTTGCGGGCCAGCGTATCGGCGGTGGCGCGCCCCTGCGCGGCCACGAGGTCGCCGATGCGTTTGCCGCCGAATTCCGGCACGCCCGCGCGCTGCGCGAGCTTTCCGTCCATGGCCGGCCCCTGCCCCTCCACGTCGGTCGTGATCACCGTGAAGAGCTTGTCGTTCGGGCCGGCGAGATAGAGCTGGAGCTGGCTATGCTGATCGACCGGGCCGATGGCCGCCACGGGCTGCGAGCCCTTGCCGTCCTTGCCGATGCTCTCGGCCCAGAGCTGCACCCACCAGCGGGTGAAGCGCTCGAGCCGGTCCGCATAGGCCATGGTGACGGCGATGTTTCTGCCCTCAAGCGCCATGGCGACATTGAGCGCGGCGCCCATGGCCGCCGTCGACTCCTCAGCCGGGCGGCCGGCACGGAAAGGCTCATAGGCCTCCGCCGCGCCTTGGCGGATGGCCACGATGTCGAGACCGAGCACGGCTGCGGGCAGCAGCCCCACATTGGTGAGGACGGAATAACGCCCCCCGATGCCGGTATGATGCTCGAGAAAGCGGACGCCCTCGGGCTCGAGAAGATCGCGGAGGGCATTCTTGCCGCCCTCCTTCTTCGGTTCCGACAGGCCGAGGAAAGCATCGGCAGGGCGCGCCTTGAGGCCCGCCTTGTCGAGGGCGGAGAGGACCGCCATCGTCTGCATCAGGGTTTCGCCCGTGCCACCGGATTTCGAGATCGCGACGAAGTGGGTCGAGGAGAGTGGCAGCTTGTGCAGAACACGATCGAAGGTGATGGGGTCGAGATTGTCGAGGAAATGCACCCGCGGCCCGTCCGCAAAGCGCCCGGCGCCGGGCACCGCATAATCCTTGAGCTGGGCCAGCGTCTGACCTCCGAGGCTCGAGCCGCCGGTTCCAAGGAACACCACGTCCGTGGCGTCCCGGCGCAGCCAGGACGCCGCCTCGCGGATGCTGTCGAGATCGCCTGTCTCGCGAGGCATGTGCAGCAATGGCAGCCGCCCCGATGCGTCGTCCTCGGCCAGCCGCTTCATCCCGCGCCCGACCACGGCGAGCGCCGCCTCCAGCGCCGTCTGCGGCAGGCCCCCTTCGCCGATGTGGGTCGCAAGGGCAAGATCGATCGATTGCTGCAAGGCCATACGGGATGCTCCGACTCGTCACAGGGGAGCGGAACACTAGGGCAGTGAGGCCGCCACGGCTAGGGCGGGAGGGCCCGTTCATCGGCGAGGTCATCGCTCCGGGGAGCGTCAGCGGAGCCACGCGAAAGGCCATGCGGAGCGGAAAAGTCATCGCCCGCGTCGAAGGATGGAGAGCTGTGGTACCCGCTGCACTTCATCCGGAAGCGATCGAGTTTCCGGGTTCCGGGCTCGCCTGCGGCGCCCCGGAATGACACCGGATTGATACCCTCACGCCGTCGTTCAGGGACGGCCCTCTTTGGAACAGGCCGGAACCCAGGAACACGACGGTTCAGGGTAAGGAGCGACGGCAGCCGCCGCACCTATTCCATCGGGCTCAGTGGCGATGGGCTCCGGGCGCCGCTTCGCGGCCCCGAATGTCAATGAGATGTCCAGGCGGGGATCCCAGAACGACGATGCGGTCACAGCCCCGTCGGCCGGCCCGCGATCACGGTGAGCATCCTGCCGTCGCCGAAGATGCGCTCCGCGGCGCTGCCGATATCGGAGGGGGTCACGGCAGCGACGAGATCGTTGCGGAGCCCGATATAGTCGACTCCGAGGCCCTCGAATGCGATCTGGACGAGGGTATGCGCGATCTTCGTCGAGGTGTCGAAGCCGAGAGCGTAGGAGCCGATGAGGTAGTCCTTCGCCTTCTGCAGCTCCTCCTCCGAGGGCCCTTCTTCCTTCAGGCGCATCATCTCGCCGGCAATGACGTCCAGGGCCTCGGCGACGCGCTCGTTCTTGGTGGCGGTGTAGCCCCAGGTCATGGCGGATGCGCGGTAGCTCACGAGAGACGTGCCGACGCTGTAGGCGAGACCGCGCTTCTCACGCACTTCCTGGAAAAGGCGCGATGTGAAGGCGCCGCCTCCGAGGATGTGGTTGAGGACATAGGCCGGAATGAACCCGGGATCGCGCCACGCCACGCCGGGCGTGCCGAAACGGATGACCGATTGCGGCACGTCGAGATCGACCACATGCCGTGTCCCGAGATTCTGCAGAAGGATCGGTTCGACGGGCTTCAGAGCCTTCGCCTTCGGCAGATCGCCGAAGGTCTTGTCGAGGAGATGGGAGAGGCGCTCCGAATCGATGGCCCCGACGACGGCGACCTTGACGCGGCCCCGCGCGATGAGCGCACGGTGCATGGCGACCAGATCGTCGCGCGTGATTGCCGCAACGCTCTCGATGGTGCCGGAGGTCGGCCGCCCGTAGGCATGACCGGCAAATCCTTCCTCGAAGAAATGCCGCGTGGCCATGACGCCCGGGTCGTTCTGCTGATAGCGCAGGCCCGCGATGGTCTGGGCCCGCACGCGCTCGATCGCATCCTGGTCGAAACGCGGCTCGGCCAGCGCGAGGCGCAGGAGCTCGAAGGCCTCGTCCGCGTGCCGGACCAGGGTCTTGAGCGACCCGCCGATGGCGTCATTGCCAGCGTTGAAGGAGATCTCGATGGCGCGGGCCGCGAGCCGTTCCTGGAACGCGTCGGAATTGTATGGCCCGGCGCCCTCGTCGAGGAGGCGCGACAGCATCTGCGCGACGCCGGGCCTGTCCTCCGGGTCCTGGGTCGATCCGCCCTCGAACGTGAACGCGACGGCGATCAGCGGCACGACGTCGGATTCCACGTGCCAGGCTTCGACGCCGCCGGGAGACGTGAGGATCTTCACCTTCGTCGGCGATGCGGCGGAACGGATATCGGCGGGTGCGTTCATGGTCATCTCGTTTTGGATCGGGCTTTCATTCGGGCGGGGCCGGCGAGGCTTATGCCTCTCAGGAAGCCGGCTTCTGCAGATAGCCCGTCACGGAACGGCGCGGGATGAGATAGCGCTCGGATGCGTTGGCCAGATCTTCCTTCAGCACCGCCTCGATCTCCTGGGGCCAGCGGCGCACATCCTCGAGCGTCTCGCCGATGGCGAGCGCCGAACCATAGATGCGGGCCAGGGAGGATTGGCTGTCGGTGGAATAGATCGTCTCCGCCACGAGACGGGTCTTGGCCCGCTCGATGGCCTCGGAATCCAGCGCCTCCGCGGAAATGGCGCGCAGCACTTCATCCAGCGCCTCTTCGAGAGCCGAAAGCGAAACGCCTTCGGCCGGAACCGCGTAAACACAGAAGCGGGTCTCCTCCATGGCGGAGGACATGTACCAGGCGCCCGCATTCACGGCGATGCCGCGGTCGAGAACGAGCTTGCGGTAGAGATACGACGTGGGACCACCGCCGATCACCTCGGCGAGAAGCTCGAGCGCATAGCAGTCGCGATCCTTGGCGGTGCAGCAGGAGGGCACGAGGTAGAGACGCTGAAGGGTCGGCTGCTCGACCTTCGGGTCGGCGACCGTGATGTGGCGCGCCGCGACCGGCTCCGGATCGCGCGGGCGGAAACGCACCGGACGTTTTCCGCGCGGAGCGATGCGGCCATAGGTCCTGTCGCTGAGGCGGCGCACATCGTCCGCCGTCACGTCTCCGGCCACCACCAGGATGGCATTCTCCGGCGTGTAGAAGCGGCGGTAATAGTCGAGGGCATGGTCGCGGTTGAGGGTTTCGATCTCGTGCATCCACCCGATGATCGGAATGCCGTAGGGGTGGTGCACGAAGAGCGCCGCCGCCATGGCCTCCGCGAGCTGGGACGACGGATCCGTCTCGACGCGCATGCGCCGCTCCTCCAGCACCACGTCGCGCTCCGGCGCAATGACGCTCTCTTCGAGAAGGAGGTTGGTCATGCGGTCGGCCTCGAAGGACATCATGGTCTCGAGATGCTCTCGGGCGACGCGCTGGAAATATGCGGTGTAATCGAACGACGTAAAGGCATTCTCCTGTCCGCCGAGGCCCGAGACGATCCTCGAGAACTCGCCGACCGGATGCTTTTCCGTGCCCTTGAACATCAGGTGCTCGAGAAAATGGGCGATGCCGGACTGGCCGATCGGATCGTCGGCCGAGCCGTTACGGTACCAGACCATGTGGGTCACGACCGGAACGCGGTGATCCGGGATCACGACCACGTCGAGGCCGTTGTCGAGGGTGAAGGAGGAAACGTCCGGCCCGCCGCCTTCTGTCCGCCCTTCGGAGGGTGTTCCGGTGCGCAGCAGGGGCTTCAGGGCTGTGTCCATAATGTTTCCAATCTTAACGGAATCGGGGCGGCTCGGCGGATACGAATTACGGGAATAATGCAATCTGGAGGCCACGCAAGCGGAGCAGCACACCTTTTGCGGGAAGATCGGAACCGGACATTCCGGCCAAGCTCACCCCCAGAAAGCAGTTCAGGCGAGACGGGGGACCGTTCGCCTGAAACACTTGCCATGGCTGGCAGCCTTAGCGCTGCTGCTGCTGCCGGATGAAGTTCATCGGGCTGTCGGGGTCGCCGACCGGGACCGGATCCGCCGAGGCCTTGAGCGGGGCGCCGGCGGCCGCCTTCAGGAGACCGCTCGGCGGATCGCTGAGGTAGCGGCGCTCGAGCCCGTCGCCCGAGAGCTTGACGTCTTCGTCCTTGATGGCGAAGGCGCGCAGCTCGTCGGGGCTCATCAGGCTCTTGTCGGCCTGCCGGCCGACCGGGCCCGGCACCGTGCTGCCGGAAACGTAGTTGTTCGGATCGCGGCCGGCCCGCATCTCCTCGACGGAGAGGCGCTTGCCTTCGCTGTTCTTGTAGAGTTCCGTGCTCGTATAGGGCGTACGGGCCTCGGCCGCGGCCTTGCGGGCGGCGATCACGTCCGGATCCTTGGGCCAGTTGGCATTGCGGGCCTCTGCTCCGCCTCTCGGCGCCGGGGCGCGCAGCTCCATCTTGGGCGGAAGCACGAGCGGGGGACGCTCGTTGTACACGATGGGCGGCTTCTCCTTCGGGATGATGCCGATGCTGCCGAGCAGGCTCTTGACGGCTTCCCCTTCCTCCGCCGAAGCCCCCGAGGCGGCGACAAGGAGCACGAGGGCGCTCGCGCAACCGAAGACCTTCAATCCCTTCATGATACCCACCACCGTTGTTTCATTCTTGCCGGAACGCCTGATTGCTCATTCTGGCGAACATAAGGCGGCCGGGCTGTTCTGCCGCGCCCGATCATGCCTTCCGGCGCTTTTCCAGCACGAAAGAGTCATAAAGCAAACCGACCACCCCCGCAACGATGGCCGCATCGGCCACGTTGAACACGTACCAGGACCAGCCGCCGATCTGGAACTGGATGAAGTCGAAGACGGCCCCATAGGCCAGCCGGTCGATGACGTTGCCGATGGCGCCGCCCACGATCAGCCCCAGGGACGCCGCCAGGAGCTTGCCCGTCGTCCGCCGGATCCAGAGCGACAGGCCGGCCGCCGCCACGAGGGAGACGGCGATGAGGATCCAGCGCCCAAGTTCGCTGTGCTGCTGGAACAGCCCGTAGGATATTCCACGGTTCCAGACGACGATCAGGTTGATGAAGGGATAGAGAGCCACGGGCTCCCGGACCGGAAGATCGAACACGAAGAGGGTGTAGATCTTGGTCGCCTGGTCGAGGATCAGGACGAGGAGGGCGATCGAGAAGCCGATGATCGCGGCGACCGACATGCCCTTCGTCCCCTTGCGGCGTCCCGCGCCCCTACCCTTCCCGCCGGGCCGTGAAGCGCGGCGGGGAGCGCCTGGCCGCGCCGGGGAGGTCTGCTCCGGCCCACCGGGCGGAGGCAGGGACGTCTCGGGATCGCTGCTCTTGCTCATTCCGCGGCCGTCCTCAGGCGATCCCATTCACGCAGCGCCGCCGCATCGCGCAGCGTCACATCCGGGTAGTCGGGGTCGGTGCCCACTTCCGGCGAAACCTTCCAGGACCGGGCGCACTTGCGGCCCGCGGCCAGGGCCGGTACGACCGCCACGCCCCTGACGTCGTCCAGGCGGAAGGCATCGGCAGGACCTTCGCCCCGCTCCACCCTGATGCCCGAGGTGATGGCGATCTCCGCCAGGTCGAGGCCCTGTACGGCGTCGAACAGCACCTCGTCAGTGATGTAGACGACCGGCGCCGCCTCGAGGCTCGCGCCGATGCGCTTCTGCGCCCGCTCGACCTCCAGGGCGCCGGTAACGACGCGGCGGACACGGCGAACCTTCGCCCAACGCTCGGCAAGGGCCTCGTCCCGCCACGCGGCCGGGATCGCCGGGAACGTCTCGAGATGCACAGATTCCGCCTGCGGATACCGTGCCAGCCAGGCCTCCTCGGCCGTGAAGGCGAGGATCGGCGCGATCCAGGTGGCGACGGCGCGGAAGGTCTGGTCGATCACGGTCAGCGCGCTCTTGCGCACATGGCTCGAGAGCGGATCGCAATAGAGCGCATCCTTGCGGATGTCGAAATAGAACGCCGACAGATCCGTGGTCATGAAGGAGTTGAGCAGCGCGACCACCCGCTTGTAGTCGAAGGCGCGGTAGGCCTCGCGCATCTCGCCGTCGAGCTCGGCGAGACGATGCAGCACGAAGCGCTCCAGTTCCGGCATCGTCTCGACCGCGACCTTGTCCGCCTCGTCGAAATGCGCGAGCGAGCCCAGCATCCAGCGGATCGTGTTGCGCAGCTTGCGATAGGTCTCCACGAAGGTCTTGAGGATCTCGGGGCCGATGCGAAGATCGTCGGAATAATCCGATGCCGCCACCCAGAGGCGCAGGATGTCCGCGCCGGAATCCTGCATCACTTTCTGAGGCGAGACCACGTTGCCGACGGACTTCGACATCTTCTGCCCCTTTTCGTCGAGCACGAAGCCATGGGTGAGCACGATGTCATAGGGCGCACGTCCGCGCGTGCCGCAGCTCTCCAGCAGCGACGAGTGGAACCAGCCGCGGTGCTGATCCGTCCCCTCCAGGTACATCACCTGGTCCGGCCCGCCATCGACCTTGCGCCGCACCTTCAGGTCCTCGCGCTTCTCCAGCGCGAAGGCGTGCGTGCAGCCGGAATCGAACCACACATCGAGGATGTCGTTGACCTTCTCGAAATCCGCGGCCGCATGGCCGCCCGCCTTGAGGAAGCGCGCGCCGTCATCCGCGTACCATGCATCCGCCCCTTCCTTCTCGAAGGCTTCCGCGATGGCCGCGTTGACTTTGCTGTCCTTGAGAATGTCGTTGGTGCCTTTCTTCACGAACACCGCGATCGGCACGCCCCAGGCCCGCTGGCGCGACACCACCCAGTCGGGGCGGTTCTCGATCATGCCGGTGATGCGGTTCTCGCCCGCTTCCGGCACCCATTCCACGGTTCTGATCGCGTGCAGCGCGCGCTGGCGGAGCGTATCGCCTTCGCCGTCGAGCGGCTTGTCCATGGCGATGAACCATTGCGGCGTGTTGCGGAAGATCAGCGGCCCCTTCGAGCGCCAGGAATGTGGGTATTGGTGCTTGAGCCGCCCGCGCGCGATGAGCGCGCCGACCTCGACGAGCTTCCGGATCACCGCCTCGTTGGCGCCCGCATCCTTGCCCTTGTCGTCATAGATCCGCTCGCCCGCGAAGAACGGGACGTCGGGGAAGTAGGACGAGTCCGGCGCCACCGTGTGCGGCACCTCTTTCGTGCCGCAGGCCTCGAACACCGCCTTGTGCTTCACGTAGGTGTTGTAGTCGTCCGCGCCGTGGCCGGGGGCCGTGTGCACGAATCCGGTACCGGCATCGTCGGTGACGTAGTCGGCCGGCAGCATGGGCACGTCGAAGTCCCAGTAGCCGTTTGCACCCTCGAGGCCGCGGAACGGATGTGCGCAGCGCTCGATCATCACCGGCAGCACGTCCTTCATCCGCTCGTACCCGGTGACGCGGGCGGCAGCGAATACGTCGGCGGCGAGCTTGTCGGCAATGACGAGACGGTCGCCCACCTTCGCCCAGTTGTCGGCCGCCGCCTCGGTGACCGCATAGAGGCCATAAGCGATGTCCGAACCGAAGGCGATGGCGCGGTTGGCCGGGATCGTCCACGGGGTCGTGGTCCAGATCACCACCGACGCGCCGTCGAGATCGCCGTCGAGGGTCCGGACGATGGGAAACTTCACCCAGATCGTGGTCGAGGTCTTCTCGTGGTACTCGACCTCCGCCTCGGCCAGCGCCGTCCGCTCGACCGACGACCACATGACCGGCTTCGAGCCGCGATAGAGCTGGTCGGAAACCGCGAACTTCATAATCTCGCGGGCGATCTGCGCTTCCGCGTCGAAGGACATGGTCTGATACGGATTCGACCAGTCGCCCTCCACGCCGAGGCGCTTGAACTCCTCGCGCTGCACGTCGATCCACTTCTCCGCGAAGGCCCGGCATTCGCGGCGGAACTCGATGATTGGCACCTCGTCCTTGTTCTTGCCTTTGGCGCGGTACTCCTCTTCGATCTTCCATTCGATCGGCAGGCCGTGGCAGTCCCAGCCGGGAACATAGTTGGAATCGAAGCCCAGCATGCCCTGGGAGCGGACGACCAGGTCCTTCAGGATCTTGTTGAGGGCGTGACCGATATGGATGTTGCCGTTGGCATAGGGCGGGCCATCGTGGAGCACGAAGCGGGTGCGACCCTTCTGCACCTCGCGCAGGCGCTCGTAGAGCCTGTTCTCGTTCCAGCGCTGGAGGATCTGCGGCTCGCGCTGCGGCAGCCCGGCCCGCATGGGGAAGTCCGTCTGCGGCAGGAACAGAGTCTCGGAATAGTCGCGCGCGGGTGCGTCGGTCTTGTCGGCAGTCTTGTCTGACATGGCGGTCAATAATCTTTTGTCTGTCCCCTGGCGTGCGGGACGATCAGGCATCGGAAATCGGGGCGTATCGGGGCGAAAAAGCGGGATCCCGGACCTTCGCGCTCAAGCGAGGGCCGGGCCGATAATTCGCAAGGCGCGGGTCGAAACGCCGCCTGAGGCCTGGATGGACACGGACATGGCGAGCCTTTTAGCAGCGCGGGCGCCGAGAATAAAGCGTGGCGGCGGCGGGGAAAGCTTCTTATTCTCGGGCAACCTCCCCATATAGGCTTGCGCTTTCACCTTTGCGAGAAGGACCGGACGATGGACCACCCCACCACCGCCGCCACGGAGCGACGCTCGCAGGCGGGCTTCGACCTCACCCCTCCGACATCCGGGCAGTTCGACCGCCTGGTCGCGGACCTGGACGACGAGGAGCGCCGGGTCATTCTGGAGCACGGGACGGAACGTCCGTTCTGCGGCATCTTCAACGAGGCCAAGTCCATGGGCACCTATGGCTGCCGCCTGTGCGGGCTCCCGCTGTTCAAATCAGGGACCAAGTTCGAATCCGGCACCGGCTGGCCGAGCTTCTTCGATCCCATCGACCGGGAGCATGTCGCCTTCGTGCGCGACACGAGCTACGGCATGATCCGGACAGAGATCCGCTGCGCCCGCTGCGAGGGCCATCTCGGCCACGTGTTCGATGACGGCCCGCCGCCCACCGGCGAGCGCTTTTGCATGAACTCGGTCTCGCTGCGCTTCGTGGCGGAGGGCGACCCACTTCCCGACCTCCTTGGCCGCGGGGCGCCGGAAGGCCAACCCCTCGCCTGATCGGCCGGGACGGCACGCTCATGAGCATGGACGCCCTGGAGGCCAAAGCCGTCGCGGCAGCCGGATTCTATGACCGGCTGCCGATCTTCGACAGGTTCTCCCAGCTCACTGATCTCTCGATCTACACGCCCCTGCCGCAGGATTGGGTGCTCGGCCTCGCCGACATCGTCCAATCCACCGCCGCCATCGAAGCCGGGCGCTACAAGGAAGTGAACACGGCCGCCGCCGCGGTGATCGCCGCCGTCGCCAACGCCCTCCACGACAACGACTTCCCGTTCGTCTTCGGCGGCGACGGGGCGAGCTTCGCCCTTCCCGCCGACAAGGCCGATCTCGCCCGCGAGGCACTCGCCGCCGTCGCGGCCTGGGTGCGGGACGATTTCGGTCTCCAGCTTCGGATCGCGCTGGTTCCGGTCGCGGTCGTGCGGGAGGCCGGGCACGATGTGCGCGTCGCCCGCTTCGCCGCCTCACCGGACGTGACCTACGCCATGTTCGCCGGCGGCGGCATGGCCTATGCGGAACGGGAGATGAAGGCCGGCACCTTCGGGCTGCCGCCGGCACGACCCGGTAGCCATCCCGACCTGACGGGGCTCTCCTGTCGTTTCGACCAGATCCCGGCCGAGCGCGGGCTCATCCTGTCCCTCATCGTCGTTCCGGAAGAGGGCGCCGACCCGTCCGCCTTCGGAGGGCTCGTCGCCGACATCCTGGCCGCGATCGAGGAACGGGGCGAGGCCAAGCGCCCGATGCCGGACAGGGGCCCGACGATGAGCACGCCCTTCAAGGGGTTCGCCATCGAGGCCAAGGCCGCGGGCGGACGCGGAACGCCCCGTCTCTGGACCGCCCTCTGGCTGGGGGCAAGGCGCATCGCCACCTTCGCCATCCTCCGCCTTGGCCTGCGGATCGGCCCGTTCGATCCGGCCCGGTACCGGCATCAGCTCGTGGAGAACACGGATTTCCGAAAGTTCGACGACGGCCTGCGCATGACCCTCGACTGCACGCCGGCCCTTGCCGACCGCCTGGAGGCCATGCTCGCGGATGCGCGCGACCGGGGCATCGCCCGCTTCGGCGCCTACCGCCAGGATGCCGCGCTGATGACCTGCTTCGTTCCGTCGGCCCTGCGGAGCGATCACATCCACTTCGTCGACGGTGCAATGGGAGGCTATGCCATGGCCGCGCAGGCCCTGAAGGCGTCGTGACTCAACGTCATTCCGGGGCCGCGAAGCGGAGCCCGGAACCTATGAACTGAACCGGTTCAGGATAAAGCGCAGCGGCAGCCGCGATTCTCTCTCCTGAATCGTCGTGGTTATGGGTTCCGGGCCCGCACCTGTGGTGCGTCCCGGAATGACAGCATGAGAATCTGAAGCCCTCTCATTCCGGATTGCCGTCAGGCAAGTCCGGAACCCATGACCGCTGTCGAAAGCGAATGGCGCAATGCTGTTCTGCGCGAGGAGCCGTTCCGGGCGTCCCTGCGTCACGTAACCCTTCGGGCTCGCCTGCGGCGGTGCGGAATGGCCTCAGTGCGGCCATCACCCGATCATCGACCTGGTCCGGTCGGCCGCCAGCAGGCGCCGGGCCGCGTCCGAGTCCCGGTCCATCTGGGCGACCAGGGCCCCGACGCCGTCGAAGCGCTCCTCGCCGCGGATCCAGTCGATGAATTCCACGTCCAGCGTCCTGCCGTAGAGATCGCCGTCGAAGGCGAACAGGTGCACCTCGAGGAGCGGTGCGCCGTTGTCGAAAGTGGGGCGGCGTCCGAAGCTCGCGACACCATCGACGAGGCGGCCGTCCACCGACGCTCTCACCGCATAGATCCCGTAGTGCAGCCGGCAATCGTCGGGCAGGCGGATATTGGCCGTGGGATAATTCAGCAGGCGGCCCCGCTTGTCCCCGTGGCGCACCTCACCGCGGACGAACCAGCGATAGCCGAGCTCCCGGTTCGCCTCGGCGATATCGCCGGCTTCGAGGGCGGTGCGGATGGCGCTGGACGAGACCGGATCGGTTCCCGACTTCACGGCCTCCGCAACCAGGCAATCGAGGCCGCGGGCGGCACACAGCGCGGCCATTCGGGCCGGGTTCCCCTCGCGTCCGCGGCCGAAATGGAAATCGTGCCCGATCACGACGCCGGAGAGGCGCAGCTCCAGGGCCAGCAGGTCGACGAAGCCTTCGGCCGTCAGGGAGGCAAGTCCTGCATCGAAACGCCTGACGAAGGCCCCGGCGAGGCCAAGCCGCGACAGGACCGCGAGTTTCTCCGGCTCGTGGGTGATGCGGAACACCGGGCTGTCGGGATGGAAGTACGTGCGCGGATGCGGCTCGAACGTCACCACGGCCGCCGGGCGGCCCGTCTCCAGGGCCAGGCGGATGAGAGACTGATGCCCGCGATGGACCCCGTCGAGATTGCCGATGGCGGCGACGGCACCGATCAAACGCTCCGGCACGGCCTCGCCATCACGGCAGACCGGGAAAGGACGGGATGGGAATGGCTCGGAGGGCATGGGACCTGGGGCGGGCTGCGATGGCGGCGACCCTGTCGAAAAGCTGGGCGGGGGTCAAGAAGGACAAGCTCCCCGGTCCCATTCGGGCGCGGCGGGCGGGCATGCCCCCCGGGGCGCGTCACGCCGCCCAGGACAGGGCGTCGGTGATCGCCTGCGGCTTGACGGGCTGGAGGTCGACCCAGTCCTGCACATGCTGGGAAATGAGCGGACCCTGATGGGCGCGGAGCTCCTCCGCATGGATGCCGCGGGCGACGAGAAGCGAGTCGATGCCGTAGCCGGCGGCTCCGGCGATGTCGGTGCGGATGGCGTCGCCGATCGCGAGCACCCGGTTCTTGGCGATGGCATCGCCCTTGAGGCGCGCGCCGACGGCGATGGCCCGTTCGTAGATCGGCGCATGGGGCTTGCCGGCATAGAAGACCCGGCCGCCGATCTCCTCGTAGGCCAGCGCGATCGTTCCCGCACAGGGCACGATCACGTTGCCCCGCTCGACGACGAGGTCGGGATTGGCGCAGACCATCAGGATATCCCGGGCCCGCATGGCTTCGAGCGGCTCCCGATAATCCTCGACCGTTTCGCGCTCGTCGTTCTCGAATCCCGAGCAGACCACGTAGTCGGCGTCCTCGATGGGTCCGAAGCGGACATCGAGACCATAATACATCGGCATGTCCCGGGGCGGGCCGATATGGTGCACGACCTGCGCGATCCTCTCTTCGATGGCGAGTCTCGTGAGATCGCCCGAGGTCACGATGGCGTCGTAGGCGCGGCGCGGGACGCCGAACCCGTCGAGCTGCGTGCCGACCGCGGTGCCGGGGCGAGGAGCGTTGGAGACGAGGACGACGCGTCCGCCTCCGTCGCGGAAGCGGATCAGCGCCTCGCTGGCGGGCGCAAAGGCCCGGACGCCATTGTGCAGGACGCCCCAGACATCGCAGAGAATGAGGTCGTAACGGCCGGCGATGGGCTGCAGCCCATCGAGGAGGGCGGGACGGTTCGAAACGGTCATCGGGTCTCACAGATCGGGAGGCCGTTCCGCCTCATGGGCCGAACCGCTCCCTCGGAATCGGGTTGTCGGCGTGCTCCCGCGGCAGGCCTCTGTCGGCTTGCCCGAACGCGCATCCTGGGGCGGCGGTAGGCCCTCGGGGCCGTGAAGTCAACCGACGCGCCGCAGGGCCGAGGGCGCCCCGCCCATCACTTCGGCACGGACCGCGCGGGGCGCGGAGAAGACGAAGCCCTGCGCCAGCGGCACGCCGAGCTCGACGAGAGCGGGCACCATCTCCTCCCGGTCCACGCGCTCCGCGATGAGCTTGACCCCGGAGCGGCGCAGGAGCGCCACGAAATCACGCAGGCCCATGTCGCGAACGTCGTCCCGTCCGGCAGCGGCGAGGATCATCTCGGCGGGCAGCTTCAGGAAGCGCACCCCCTGCTCGGCAAGCATCCGCACGTCGATATGAAGGTTCTTCGCCCCGTCGAGCGAGAGCGGCACGCCGCGGCCGCACAAGGCGAAAACCGCCTCCCGCTGCGCCGCATCGAAGGCCTGCCAGCACGATTGCGGCAGCTCCAGCACGATCTTGCCGGTCACCTCCGGCGCGGCCTCGAGAACGCGCACGACAGATGCCAGGAAGCCCGCTTCCGCCAGCGAGTGCGGCGAGAGATTGACCGTGACGACGGCCTCGCTGCCGCGGGCGACGAGATGACGGGCAACCGCGACGGCCCGGAGCAGCATCCGGCGATCGAAGGCGGAGGCGCGGCCGAACCGCTCCAGGATGGGCAGGAACTCCCCCGGGCCGACGAGGGTGCCGTCATGCAGCCGCAGGCGGGCAAGGGCCTCGTAGAAACGCACCTTCCGCTCCGGCAGGGCGATGACGGGCTGGAGGTGCACTTCGATTCCGTCCGCCTCGAAGGCCTGGAGCACCACGCGTGACCGGCCGAGCTCCTCGCCGAGACCGGAGCGCGGCTGCGGCAGGAGGGACGGCTCCGGCTCGACGCTTCCGCTCGCGGGCTGCCGGGACGTCGGGCCGCGCGGCTCCGGCACGATCCGCAGCGCGGCCCGGCCGTTCGCGTCGCCGCCGGCGGCGGGTTGCAGCGTGCTCCTCAGATCCGTGACGTCCCTGTGCTGGGCGGCCACGTTGCGGGCGAGCTCGCGGACAACCCCGCCGAGCAGCCCGACCGTTCCGGTCACCTCGGCCATGGTCGAGCGCAGGATGGGGCCGGCGCCGGCATCCGGGATCCGGCCCTGCCGCTCCAGCCTGCCGACGCGGCCGGCCAGCGCCGCCACGTCGGCGGACGCCTGCCGCGCCTCCCGCGACGATCGGTCCACCCTCAGGCTGAAGAGGGCGGTGACGGTCAAGGCCGCGATATTCAGGAGAACGACGAGCGGCAGCAGGCTCTCGGCGTGGATGGCCGCCGCAATGGCGATCCCGGCCGCTGCCACGCCGCAGGCGCCGGCGAACCATTTCGCTCCCCGGACTTTGAAGAAAACAGGCCATTTGGCCGTTTCGACCATGGGTGCCCCCGCTCCCGTGGTAAAAGGCGAATCGATGATGCAACGATGTTGTCCGACCCGGACCCGGACCGCAAGCGTTACTGTTCCGAAACGACATGATTTCCGATGCCGGCTCCGGCATCTGGACATCGCCCGCCCGGCGCATGAAAGGACAGACCGATGGACGAAGCCCGCAAGGATCTGCTGATGCAGGTCGACGGCATGACCTGCCAGGGATGTGTGAACGCCGTCACGAAGGCGATCCAGCGCCTCGATCCCGGCGCACGGGTCGAGGTCGATCTCGACCATGGCCGGGTCCATGTGACGACCAGGGCGCAGAGCATCGAGGTCGCGCAGGCGCTCAACGCGGCCGGTTACGAGGCCCAGGCGATGACGGGCTGATCCGATCGCCGCTCTCTCGCATCCGGATGAGGCTCCCGTCCACGGCAGGAGCCGTATTCGCCGTCGTGGAACTGCGAACCGCTCCGAGGTCTTCGATGCGTCGCTTTTTCGAACGGAAATCCGGTTCCCACTTTTCCTGAAAATGCTCTAGGCTCCCGGCGAATCCATGTTCCGGGGAAAGCCATGAACGCTCATCCATCCAGGGTCGCCAACGACCTTTCAGCGCCCAACGATCTCGAAGCCTGGTGGCTTCCCTTCACCGCGAACCGGGCGTTCAAGCAGCGGCCGCGCATGGTCGCCCGCGCCAAGGGCATGTACTACTACACGCCCGAAGGGCGGGAGGTTATCGACGGCGCTGCGGGCCTGTGGTGCTGCAATGCGGGCCATAACCGGGATGAGATCACCGCCGCGATCCAGGCCCAGGCCGCCGAGCTCGATTATTCCCCGGCTTTCCAGTTCGGCCATTCGGGCGGCTTCGCCCTTGCATCCCGCCTCGCGCAGCTTGCGCCCGGCGATCTCGACCACGCCTTTTTCTGCAATTCCGGCTCGGAGGCCGTCGATACGGCGCTGAAGATCGCGCTGGCCTACTGGAACGTGAAGGGCCAGGGCAGCCGGACCCGGCTGATCGGCCGCGAGCGCGGTTACAACGGCGTCGGCTTCGGCGGCATCTCGGTCGGCGGCATCGCGCCGAACCGCAAGTTCTTCGGCTCCCTGCTCGCCGGCGTCGACCATCTGCCGCATACCTATAACCGGGCAGAGCAGGCCTTTTCCCGCGGCGAGCCCGAATGGGGCGCGCATCTGGCCGACGACCTGGAGCGCATCGTCGCCCTGCATGACGCCTCGACCATCGCCGCCGTGATCGTGGAGCCCATGGCCGGATCCACCGGTGTCCTCCCGGCGCCGAAGGGCTATCTCCAGCGCCTGCGCCAGATCTGCGACAAATACGGCCTGCTGCTGATCTTCGACGAGGTCATCACCGGCTTCGGGCGCCTCGGCACCGCCTTCGCGGCGGAGCGCTACGGCGTGGTTCCCGATATGATCACCTTCGCCAAGGGCGTGAATTCCGGCACCGTGCCCATGGGCGGCGTCCTTGTGCGCAAGGGCATCTACGATACGTTCATGAAGGGCCCGGATCACGTCATCGAGCTGTTCCACGGCTACACCTATTCCGGCCATCCCCTCGCCTGCGCGGCGGCCCTCGCGGCCCAGGACATCTACCGGGACGAGAAGCTGTTCGAGCGCGCCAAGTCCCTCGAGCCGGTCTGGGCGGATGCGATCCAGGGCCTGAAGGGCCTGCCGAACGTCCTCGACATCCGCACCATCGGTCTCGTCGGCGCCATCGACCTCGCCTCGCGCCCCGACGCTGTCGGCGCCCGCGCCTACGAGGCCATGGACCGGGGCTTCCAGGAGGAAGGCCTGATGATGCGCGTCACCGGCGACACCATCGCCCTCTCGCCGCCCCTCGTCATCACCGAGGAGCAGATCGGCGAGATCGCCGACAAGATCGCGCGGGTAATCAAGAAGGTGGCGTAACCCCTCCCCACGAGGGGACGCGAACACCCTCTCCCCGGTGGGGAGAGGGGAACAGTGCCGAACCGCTGCTGTCATGCCGGGGCGAGCGCAGCGAGCGCCCGGAATCCCTCACCGCCGGGCCTGAGGGGACAGGCGCAGCGGCTCTCGCGGCTCTCCGACCTGGACCCGTCGTGGCCATGGATTCCGGGCCCGCACTGCCGGTGTGTCCCGGCATGACGGCGCCGCTGGAAACGCGGCGGGCGCCCTGAGCTCCCGGCCTGTTATTTTCCCCTCCCCGTCATGCCCGGGCCGCCCTCGTCATTCCGGGACAGCGCAGAGCGCTGGGCCCGGACCCCATCACCGCTGCCAGTGCAGCGGGAAGCGCCGCGGATGGCGCCGCCCTCCCACTGTGAACCCTCAGCCGGGCCGGGCCGCTGTTCCGTCTTTGTTCTTGACGCCGCGCTCAAGCTAGGCTATATCATGACCTGTCCCGCCGCAGCGAGGGGCGCGCGCGCGAGGCGTCGCTGGTGTGGCGGTGGGAACGGTCCCGCAGGCAAGGTCACGCCGCCTTTGCCGGGCGGGGGGCCCAGGCTGTGCCCGGGGCTGCCGGTTGGTCCGCCGCCGCCCGCTGTCGCGAACAGCGGTGTCCGCGCCGGGCAGCAGGCCAGCCTTGCGCCGCCTGTCCGCCGCAACGAACCGTGCGCGATGATGCTTCGGCTCTTCGCTTCACTCCCATCCCACCCGAGCCGGAGCCGACACCGCGCCCCCTCGAGCCTGCTTCCCCTCCGGGCCCACAGCCCGGAGGTCGAAGCGGCGTGGCGGTTTCAAACATCCCTTCCTGACGATCGTGACGGATCCCTTTGCCGCGACAACCCTTGCCCCTCCCCGCGTCACGGGTTAGGACGCCCCACCTTTCTCTCAAAAGCCGGCTGTCCTGACCCATGTCCAAGCCCGACAAACTCAAGGCGCGCGCGCCGCGCGGCTTCGCCGACCGCGGACCCGCCGACCTCGCGGCGACCGAGCGCATGCTCGCGGCGATCCGCGAAACGTACGAACTCTACGGCTTCGAGGGGGTCGAGACACCGTTCGTCGAGTACACGGACGCGCTGGGCAAGTTCCTGCCCGACCAGGACCGGCCGAACGAGGGCGTGTTCTCCTTCCAGGACGACGATGAGCAGTGGCTCTCGCTCCGCTACGACCTGACCGCGCCTCTCGCCCGCTACGTGGCCGAGAATTTCGACGCCCTGCCCAAGCCTTATCGCAGCTACCGGGCCGGCTGGGTGTTCCGCAACGAGAAGCCCGGCCCGGGCCGCTTCCGGCAGTTCATGCAGTTCGACGCCGACACGGTCGGCGCCGCCTCCGTCGCGGCGGACGCGGAGATCTGCATGATGGCGGCGGATACCCTGGAAAAGGTCGGCATCGGGCGCGGCGACTATCTGATCAAGGTCAACAACCGCAAGGTGCTCGACGGCGTGCTGGAAGCCATCGGCCTTGGTGGAGAGCAGCACGCTGCGCAACGCCTCACCGTGCTGCGCGCCATCGACAAGCTGGATCGCCTCGGTCCGGAGGGCGTGCGTCAATTGCTCGGCGCGGGCCGCAAGGACGAGAGCGGCGACTTCACCAAAGGCGCGGGGCTCGACGCCGAGGCCATCGCGCGGGTGCTCGCCTTCACGGATGCCAAGGGCGGCACGAATGCGGCGACGGTGGAGAACCTCCACCAGGTCGTGAGCGGCTCGGCCCGCGGGACGGAAGGCGTGAACGAGCTGTCCGAGATCGCCACTCTCGTCGCCGCGTCGGGCTACGAGGACCGCATCGTCATCGACCCCTCCGTCGTGCGCGGCCTCGAATATTACACCGGCCCTGTCTACGAGGCGGAATTGACCTTCCAGGTCCAGGACGAGGACGGACGCCCGGTCCGCTTCGGCTCGGTGGGCGGCGGCGGACGGTATGACGGGCTCGTGGGCCGCTTCCGGTCCGAGCCCGTGCCGGCGACCGGCTTCTCCATCGGCGTCTCGCGGCTGTACTCGGCGCTCAGGATGGTGAACAGCCCGATCGTCTCCGGAGCGGAGACACCCGGCCCGGTCGTGGTCCTTGTCATGGACAGGGACCGGGTCGCGGTCTACCAGCGCATGGTCTCCACCCTGCGCCGGGAGGGCATCCGCGCCGAGCTCTATCTCGGCTCGTCCGGCATGAAGGCGCAGATGAAATATGCCGACAGGCGCCAGAGCCCCTGCGTCGTCATCCAGGGCTCCAACGAACGCGAACGCGGCGAGGTCGAGATCAAGGACCTGATCGAAGGCGCGAAAGCCGCTCAGGCCATCGCCTCGAACGAGGAATGGAAGGCTGCCCGCCCGGCGCAGTTCTCGGTTCCCGAGACCAGGCTCGTCGAGGCCGTGCGCGAGGTTCTGGGCCGGCATTTCGGGTGAGGTCGACGCCGTTCCGGATTCGCCGGCGGCGCCCCTGGTGTGACAACGGAGCGGGAACTCCCCAACGCTCTCCCGGGTTGTGCTATCAAGCTTGACCGATCAGGAGAGTCCATCATGGCAAAAGCCAAGGCGAAGAAGAGCGCGAGTGACAAGAAGTCGAAGGGCAAGAAGGATTCCAGCGAGAAGCTGTCGAAGGCGCTGAGCAAATTCTCGCCCCTCAGGGACATGCTGAACTCCGATCTGGGACGCGAGCTTCTGGCGGATGCGCTGATCGCCGCCGCCGGCGCCGCCGCGGCGGCGCTGACCCGCAGCCGCCCCGCGAAGAAGGCCGGCGCCGCCACGGCCGAGGCGAGCACCCTGGCCGCCGGCGCGACCAAGGACGCGATGCAGACGGCGGCCGGCGCCGTGGCCGGCGTGGTGACGGAGACCGCGCGCCAGTTCCTCCCCGCCTCGCTGCTGGGCGACGAGAGCGAGGGCACCCGCTCGTCGGGCCCGTCGGACCGCAAGCCCCGCGTTGTCCAGCGCGCGAGCGATCACAGCAAGCGCAAGACCACCCGCAAGATCGCCAAATCCGACAAGACCGGAGAGTCCGACAAATCGGATAAGGCCGAGAAGTCCGACAAGTCCGCCTGACCTGCGCCGTCTCCCGGGGCGCGCGCAGGTGCCCCGGGGCCAGCGGCAAGTCCGCAGGACTGTCGCGTCCGTTCACCCTTCCCGTCGAAAACGGTCGCGTTCCCGGCCAAGCATTGCTAGAGAGCAGGCGGCGAGAGCGTCGTGTGGGGCAAGCGGATCCGGTTTTGCACACGATGCTCGGCAACAGGGAAGCATCGGATCGATCCTGAGGGTGGTGCGCACTTTCAGCTCCGATGCCCGAGAGGGTTCGAGCGACGCCAGTGACAGAGACGGATGCCATTCTTGCGCTGATCGCGCTTTTCGAGCGCGAGGGCTATGCGCGTGTCGAGCCTCCGGTGCTGCAGCCGGCGGACGTGTTCGTCGATCTTTCCGGCGAGGACATGCGGCGGCGCATGTTCGTCACCCAGGACGCCTCGGGCACGGAATTGTGCCTGCGGCCCGAATACACCATTCCCGTCTGCCTCCGGCATCTCGGCACCCATGGGGCGGAGCCGGCCGGCTACAGCTATGGCGGTCCGGTCTTCCGCATGCGCCCGAACGAGACGGGTGAATTTCTCCAGGCAGGCCTCGAATCCATCGGCCGGAAGGACATTGCGGCAACGGACGCGGACATCATCGGCCTTGCCCTGGAGGGCCTCGCGCGGCTCGGTCTCAGCGATGGCCGCGTCAGGCTCGGCGATATGGGCCTCCTGAACGCGCTGGTCGAGGCCCTGGGGCTGATGCCCGCCGCGAGGCGCCGGGTCGTCCGGGCCATCGTCTCGGGACAGGGACTGGATGCGCTCCGCGACCCGGAGCATCAGGGCCAGCCGGAACACGCCGGCCTTCTCGCCGCCATCGAGGGCCAGGCGCCACAGGCCGCCAAGGCCTTCGTGGAGGATATTCTCTCGATTGCCGGGATCGCCCGTGTCGGCGGGCGCAGCGCCGGCGAGATCGCGGAGCGTTTCCTGGCGAGGGCGGCGAACCGTGGCGGCGTCGGAGACGAAGCGCGGGCGGTGCTGGAGCGATACCTGTCCGTGTCCGGCAATCCGGACCAAGCGGCGGAGGCGGTCAGGACACTCGCCAGGGATGCCGGGCTCGACCTGTCGGAAGCGCTCGATCTCTTCGAGGAGCGCACCGGATTCATGGCCGCGCGGGGCCTCGACGTGAGCGGCTTCTCCTTTGCCGCGACCTTCGCGCGCAATCTTGATTACTACACGGGCTTCATCTTCGAGGTGCAGGACCCGCGCCGGGGCGACGGCAAGCCGGTCGTCGGCGGCGGGCGCTACGACCGGCTGCTCGAGCATCTCGGCGCCACCCTGCCGATCCCGGCGGTCGGCTGCTCCTTCTGGCTCGACCGCATTGCAGGGAGCGCCCGATGACCGAATCTCCCCTCATCATCGCCGTGCCTTCCAAGGGGCGGCTGCAGGAGAATGCGGCCGCCTTCTTCGCCCGCGCAGGCCTCGTCTTCACCCAGTCCCGGGGTGCCCGCGACTATCGCGGCACCCTTGCCGGCGTACCCCATGTAGAGGTGGCCTTTCTCTCGGCCTCGGAGATCGTCAACCAGCTTGCCACCGGCACCGCCCATCTCGGCATCACCGGCGAGGACCTGATCCGCGAGCAGATCGCCGATGCGGATGCAGCCGTGGAGATCCTGACGCCGCTCGGCTTCGGGAATGCCAACGTGGTTGTCGCCGTGCCGCAGGCCTGGATCGACGTGCGCACCATGGCCGACCTCGACGAGGTCGCCGCCGACATCCGCGCCCGCCATGGCTACAAGATGCGGGTCGCGACCAAATACGTAAACCTCACCCGCCGCTTCTTCGCCGAGAAGGGCATCGCGGATTACCGGATCGTGGAGAGCCTCGGGGCCACGGAAGGGGCGCCGGGAGCGGGCTCGGCGGAGCTGATCGTCGACATCACCACCACCGGCGCGACCCTGACGGCCAATGCCCTCAAGGTGCTCGACGACGGGGTCATGCTGCGCTCCGAAGCCAATCTCGTCGCCTCCGTCCGGGCTCCGTGGAGTCCCGCGGCACGCGAGGCGGCCACGACCGTCCTGACGCGGATCGCCGCAGAGGAAGAGGCCCGCATGAGCCGCGAGATCCGCGCCGCCCTCGATCCCGCCCGGGCCTCCGGCCTTGCGGGTATCCTCCAGGATCTCGGAGCCTCCCTTCCCTTCGGCGAACCGAAGGGGTGGGAAACGGTGGTCCATTGCAGGGCATCGACGGTCTTCGAGATCGTGGCCGGTCTCCAGAACCTGGGCGCGCAGAACATCACCGTGCGCGCCTTCGACTACCTGTTCCGCCCCACCAACGCCCTGACCGAACGCCTCCTGAACCGGCTCGGATGATCCTTCGAAGCGAATTTTCATCCTGGCTTCAGGCAGCGTGTGGTTGATCACAAAGCAACGGGACAACAATGCGATGGGGCGTTGCCTCTGCGGCAAAGGCCCCTTATGGTCCCGGCGTCTTCGATGAATGAGGTTCTCATGAACGCGCTTCGACTTGCGGCGCTCCTGGCCGCCCTCGCCGCTGTGCCGGCCGCCTATGCCCAGACATCGACAGTTCCCGGTCGTCCGGCCGGTCCGACGCGTACGGTGGACAGCAAGGTCCCGCAGCCGGGTCAGCTGGACAAGGTCTTCCCCTTGCGCTCGAACTGGACCGCCGTCAGCCTGAACGGCAAGCCCTTCAGCGGCGACCGGCCCAGCTTTACCCTGGACGATCAGCTGCGCGCCCGGGGCTTCGGCGGGTGCAACAACTATTCGGCGACGGCCTATCCTCTGCGCGAGCAGAAGCTCGCCGTAGGGCCCTTCGCCCTGACGAAGAAGAGCTGCGACAAGGCGGCCATGGCCACCGAACAGGAATTCCTCATCGCCCTGCGCACCTCGGCGCAATGGGATATCCAGGGATCGATCCTGACCATCAAGACCCAGAGGGGCGAGCTGCGCTTCGAGCGGACGCTCTGAGCCGCTCGGCCACATCCCAGGGTTCAGGCCGGCCTCGCGCCGGCCTTTTTCATGGCAGGGCGCCCCGTCACTCAGCCGGCTGAGGCTGCCGCTTGTCCGTGGGCGCGAACAGGCCATCCTCCTGCTTCTGCATGTCGATACGCCGGTCGTGGAAGGCGGCAAGCGTCGACCGGTGGCCGATGGACACGATGGTGGTCTCCGGCAGTTCCCGCTTCAGCATGGCGTAGATCTCGGCCTCGGTCGGCTCGTCGAGCGCCGCCGTTGCCTCGTCGAGGAAGAGCCAGTCGGGCCGCGCCAGCAGGGCCCGCGCAATGGCGAGGCGCTGCTGCTCTCCGAGGGAAAGGGTCTGCGCCCAGGCGCGTTCCTCGTCGATCTTGTCGACGAGGGCCGGAAGCTTCGCAGCCAGCAGGGCCTTCCGGATCGCCGCATCGTCATAGACCCCGTGCATGCCCGGATAGGTCACGGCGGCGCGCAGGGACCCCATCGGAATGTAGGGGCGCTGCGGCAGGAGCATCATGCCTTGGCCGTCGGGAATCTCGATCCGCCCGCCCCCGAAGGGCCAGATTCCCGAGATGGCGCGGAACAGGGTCGACTTGCCGGATCCGGAAGGACCGGTCAGGAGCGTCGTTTCTCCGTTGCGGAATGCGACGTCGTCGGCGCGCATGAGAGGACGCCCTTCGGGCAACGCCACGGTGAGGTCGGACACCTTCAGATCCCCGTCGATGGACGGAACCAGCTCCACATGCTCGTCCGCCTCCCGCCGGCGCACGTTTTCGATGGCCGCTTCGAAGGTCAGCAGACGGTCGACCACGGCCTTGTAGCTCGCGATCGTCGAATAGGACGTGATGAAGAAGTCGAGCGCGCCCTGGACGCTCGAGAACGCGCCCACCGTCTGCTGCATCTGGCCGAGGCTGATCTTGTCGATGAAGTAGTAAGGAGCGGTGAGGATGTAGGGAACAACCACGTTGGCCTGGAAGTAGGCCGACTGGAAGATGGTGAGGTTCATCACGCGCCGGACGATGCGCATGAAGTTGTCGACGATCATGTCGAAACGCCGTCCGAGCGCCTGCTTTTCCGCCTCCTCGCCACCGAGCAGGGCGACCTGCTCCGTATATTCGCGCAGCCGCGCCAGGGAGAAGCGGTAATCGGCCTCCACCCGCTCCTGCTGGAAATACAGCCCGATGAGCGGGCGGCCGATCACATGGGTGAGCCAGGTACCGAACGCAGCATAGAGGATCGCGACCCAGACGAGCAGGCCCGGCACCGGGATGTCGGTTCCCGGCAGGGTGAAATCCCGCGACAGGGCCCAGAGGATGGCGATGAAGGAAACGAGGGTCGCAGACTGATTCAGAAGGCCGATGGAGAGCGTATAGGTCTGATCGACGTAGTTGCGCAGGTCGTCCGCGATGCGCTGGTCCGGGTTGTCCGCCTCGCGACCCACGAGCTGCATGCGATAATGGGTTCCGTCCCCGAGCCATTCGCGCACATAGAGACCGTTGAGGAACGCCCGCCAGCGGATCCGCAGCACGTATTGCGAAACGATCTCGACCAGCGCGACGCAGATATAGACCGCCGCCAACGGCACGAAGATCCAGAAGAGCTGATACCAGAAGGCGGCACCGTCCTTGGCCTGGAGGGCATTGAACATGTCACGGCTGAAGAAGTTGAACCGGACGCTCAGCGCCACCTGCGACAGGTTGATGAGAACGAGGAAGGCGAGCAGCGCCGTGCCGATGGCGCCCTCGGATGCCCGCACCGTGCCGATGAGAGGAATGTGGATCTCGCTCGCCGCCGTCGAATCGAAGTACCGATCGGCGATTCCCATGATCCTCCGGATCACGGGGATGCGGGAGACGCCAAGGATGACAAAGGCGAAGATCGTCGCGCCGATCGGCATGGAGGGCGGCGGCACATAGCCCGCCCAGTCGCCCGTGATCACACCGAAGGCGTCGGCGAGCTGAAGCGCAGCCATGATGACCTGCACCAGAGCCAGAACACTCACGAAGACCTTGAGGTATTTCGGCATGTCCCGCGACAGGAACAGGGCCGCGGCCAGTCCGATCAGCGAAAGGGGCAGCAGAAGAGACAGAGGGGCGCCGCCCATCTGAATGGCAAACAGGGCAAGACCGAGGAGTCCCGCCGCAAGGCTGGCCTTCACCATTACATCGTCCTCGTACAATTCATGACGGCGCTGCGGCCGGCTCGCTCAGCCGATCCGACGAACCCGTGGCAAAGATATGGACACAATTCTGCTTTGTTGCGACTGAATTTTTTGTAATGCAGAGAAAGCCTTAATCCTGCGGACCTTGAGCCGGAAGCATCGGCCCAAACCGATCGGATCCGTTCTAAACAACAGAATTTTCGCTATATAGAACGAAAAGATTGACATAGAGAACGGGCTCGGGCATTGCTGCACCGCAGAAAGCGACGGCCCGGAATGAACGTACCCCTTGGAAACCTCAACGACTCATCGCTGCAGCGACTTGCCCCGGTCGAGCCCATTGTCCAGCTGCAGGACGTATCGAAGGTCTATCCCGGCAGGCACGGCGCTCCCGTTGCGGCCCTGGAAGGGATCGCCCTCACCGTGCCGCGGGGCTCGGTCCTGGGGGTCATCGGACGCTCGGGGGCCGGGAAATCGACCCTGATCCGTCTCGTCAACGGCCTGGAGAAGCCGACATCCGGCCGCGTCATCGTCGACGGCGCGGATATCTCCGCGCTTCCGGAACGCGCCCTGCGCCACGCGCGGCGCTCCATCGGCATGATTTTCCAGCACTTCAATCTGCTCTCCTCCCGAACCGCCGCCCAGAACATTGCTTTGCCTCTCGAAGTGGCAGGCTACGACAAGGCGGCCATCGCGGCGCGGGTGGACGAGCTTCTCGCTCTGGTCGGCCTGTCGGACAAGCGCAACCGTTACCCCTCGGAGCTGTCCGGCGGACAGAAGCAGCGGGTCGGCATCGCCCGCGCCCTCGCCACCAAGCCAAAAGTTCTCCTGTCGGACGAGGCCACGTCGGCCCTCGATCCGGAGACCACCCGTTCGATCCTTGACCTCCTGGCTCGCATCAATGCGGAGCTTGGTCTTACCATTCTGCTGATCACCCATGAAATGGCGGTGATCCGCTCGATCGCCAAGGAAGTGGCGGTGATCGAAGGCGGGCGCATCGTCGAGCAGGGTGGCGTCTTCGACGTGTTCACCCGTCCGCAGCACGAGGTGACGCGCTCCTTCCTCGCGGACGAGACCGGCCGCGCGCTTCCGGTCTACGTGGCCGACAGGCTGCGCCCCGAACCGGCGCCGGGCGGCCAGGCTGTGGTCAGGATCGGCTTTCGCGGTCCGCACGCGACCGATCCCGTCCTGGCGCGGCTCGCGCGGGACCTCAACATCGAGGCCAACATCCTGGCGGGCTCCGTGGACGAGATTGCCGGCCGGCCCTGCGGCATTCTCGTGATCGGCGTGCCGGAAGCATCTCTGGAGCGCACCCTCGATTTCCTAAAGCAATACGGTCTCGACACGGAGGTACTCGGCCATGTCGCCTGAGATGATCCGCCTCATCGCCAACTCCACCGGCGAAACGCTCTACATGGTCGCCGTCTCGGCGCTGATCGCGACCCTGTTCGGCCTGCCCCTCGGTGTGTTTCTCGCCACCAGCGGAAAGGGTGAGCTCTTCGCCGCGCCATGGGTCAACCGCGTCCTCGGCGCCGTCGTCAACGCGGCCCGCTCGACGCCTTTCATCATTCTCGTCGTCGCAATCATTCCCTTCACGCGCCTGATCGCGGGCACCTCCATCGGCACCAATGCCGCTATCGTGCCGTTGACGATCGCCGCGACGCCCTTCATCGCCCGCCTGATCGAGGGCGCGATCCGTGAAGTGGATCAGGGTCTCATCGAGGCGGCGCGTGCCTTCGGCGCAAGCCCGTTACAGATCGTCGTCAAGGTGCTGATCCCCGAGGCGCTGCCCGGCATCACGCTGGGCCTCACTCTCGCCGTCGTCTCGCTCATTGGCTTCTCGGCCATGGTTGGCGCAGTCGGCGGCGGCGGACTCGGCGATCTCGGTATCCGATACGGCTATCAGCGTTTCATGCCCGACATGATGATCGCCGTCGTCGTGGTGCTGATCGTTCTCGTTCAGCTCGTGCAGAGCATTGGCGATCGCCTCGCCCGCCATCTCAACAAGCGCATCCGTCAGGCCTGATTTTCGAACCGTCGAACAAGGAAGAACGATATGTCTCTCAAGTCCCTCGGCCTTGCTGCCCTCCTCACTCTCACCGCGCTCCCGGCAGTCGCGCAGCAGACGCAGACGGTGCGCATCGGCGTGACGCCCGGCCCGCATGCGCAGATTCTCGAAGCCGTGAAGCCGATCGCAGCGAAGAATGGTCTCGACATCAAGATCGTCGAGTTCTCGGATTATGTGGTGCCGAACGCGGCGCTTGCCTCGGGTGAACTGGAGGCGAACTCGTTCCAGCACCAGCCCTATCTCGACAACCAGAAGGCCGACCGCGGCTACAAGATCGAAACCGTGGCGCTGACGGTCAACTTCCCGATCGGCGTCTACTCGAAGAAGCACAAGGCCTTCGACGCCCTTCCGAGCGGTGCAACCGTCGCGATCCCGAACGATCCGACCAATGGCGGACGTGCGCTCCTCCTTCTTCAGGACAAGGGCCTGATCAAGCTGAAGGACGGTGTCGGATTCAAGCCGACCATCATCGACATCACCGAGAACGCGAAAAAGCTGAAGTTCGTGGAGATCGACGCCGCTCAGGCGCCGCGTGTTCTGGATGACGTGGACGCCGCCGTCATCAACACCAACTACGCCACGCAGGCCGGCCTCGACCCGGTGAAGGACGCGCTGACCCGCGAGAACCCGAAGGGCCCTTATGTGAATGTCATCGCCGTGCGCAGCGAGGACAAGGACAAGCCGTGGGTGAAGACCCTGGTCGAATCCTACCACACGCCGGAAGTGAAAAAGTTCGTCGAAGAGACGTTCAAGGGCGCGGTGCTCACCAGCTGGTAAGCCGCCTCACCTGTTCCTCCCTGGACCTGGCCGGGCCCTGCGCCCGGCCTTTTTCATAAGGCCGTCGGCCAGAGACGAGCTCGCGTCAGGAGTCCGAAGGGCGTCCGCAGGAGGCCATCGGGAAACTTGAGCGGGTGATTCCGCAAAAGGCCCGTCAGTCGCGGAGTCAACGATGGCTCGTAACCCGAGAACCATAGGCCGCGGTAGATGAAGGGCATCAGCGATTCGAATTCAGGCTTCGCCAGGGGCCCATCCCAGCGATAGGTGAAGCTCGGATCGCGCAACCCGATGAGGACATTGTACGTCTCGTCCGACAGGAGCACATTCTCGGAATAGGTTCGTGCGAACCCTTTCATGTCCTGATCGGACACGAGAATGCCAGCATGCCTGCAGGCGAGCGGAAATTCCAGCGTGACGGCGGCCTTCCAGAATGCCTCGGGCGCAACCTTCTGTGTCGAGAACGGCTCGGGGATGTAGGCCCAGAATGCGGCCCCCCTGTCGTCGAGGGTGATCCCGCGCTTGAAACCGTTCCAGAGCATCTCCAGTCGCGTGAACACGTCCTTGTCGCCTGTCAGGCGGTGGATTTCCGCCCCGGCGGCGGCGAGCGCATGCACATGGTTTTGCGCCTCGAAGGTTTCAGGCTCGAGCCACGAACGGTAATAGCCCGATCGGCCGCCATACAGCACGGCAAAATAGCGGTCGTACTCCCAGAAGCCCTGCAACAGGTCGTGCCCGTATGCTCCGAACTCGTCTGCCAGCGGGTCGTTCCGCCCAAGTTCGTTGGCAAAGGTGACGATCGGCAGTGAGACGAGACCGGTGACGGTGACGTCCGTAATGCGCTTCGTCGCTCCGTGCACCGGCCATGGCGCACCCCAGGATCGCACGACACGGCCCTGGATCTCATCCTTGCGCCCAGTCCTGTCGTCCCGCAGAGCCATGATCCGGCGGGCGGAATCGACGAACAGGGTTCGGAAGCGCTCCTGTCCCGTCGCTTTCCAGAGCGTGATCGCCGCACGCGACGTATAGGACCACGACCACGCAAAAACCTGCCCGCGATCCTCGAGCGCAGGCAGCCCGGCACCCGAAGGACCGAGGACGCTCGCAATCTGCAGTGCAACGGCATCGTAGAGGACGTCCGCATGCGGCATCGCAGCGGAGAAGCACCCCAGGTCGAGGCCGTCCTCCGGCAGGTCGGCGGGATCGTTGACAAGCGTCTCGATATCCCCGCGCGCCATCGTCTTGCCACCGGCAAGGGCAGACCACACGGCCGCATACCGCTCAAAGGGTCTGCTCTGCGCCATCGCAGCAGGTCCCGCCTTTGCCAACGCCGGCAGAGTGAGCCCTGCAAGGATCGCGCGTCGTGTGGGTTTCAAGACCATGTTGCCGTCGAAGTCGACGAACGGACACAGCCGTTCTCTCTGAATGGGGACATCAGGGCCACAACGTCTGCCGCCGCCATTGGTTCGCCCCGAAGGAGCTTGACAATGAGCCGGCTCACCTTCTTCATCGCCCGATGAAGACGCCGGATCGCTTTTCCGGACAGGGAGGGAAGTCACATGCGCCTATCGATCTTCGGTCTGTCTCTCGTCGCTGCCACCTGCACCGCGCCGCTTGCCGCGCAGGCTCAGGCACCGCTGACGATCTACTGCTCGATTCTCGAAGAGCAGTGTCGAGTGGGCGTGGCCGCGTTTGAAAAGGCCACGGGGGCGAAGGTGACGATGGTGCGCAAGAGCACGGGCGAGACCTTGGCGCAGATCCGTGCCGAAGCGTCCAACCCGCGCGCGGATGTCTGGTGGGGCGGCCCCGGCGACTCGCATATCCAGGCGGCGGAGGAAGGCCTGACGGCCGAATACAAGTCGCCGGTTCTGCCACAGCTGCACGATTGGGCCGTCCGGTTTGCCGAGCAGTCGGGCCACCGTTCCACGGGCACTTACCTTGGCGCGCTGGGCCTCGGATACAACACCAAGGTTCTCGCCAGCCGCAGCATCCCCGAGCCGAAATGCTGGGCCGACCTCCTCGACCCGAAATATCATGACGAAGTTCAGGTCTCCGATCCGAACTCCTCCGGCACGGCCTATGTCTTTCTCGCGACGCTCGTGCAGTTGATGGGGGAGGACAAGGCCTTCGACTATATGAAAGGCCTGCACAAGAACATTAACCAGTACACCAAGTCGGGTGCGGCGCCGGTGAAGGCCGTGGCTCTCGGCGAAACTGCCATCGGCATCGCCTTCATGCACGACATGGTCACGATGATTGCCGACGGTGCGCCGGTGAAAACGGTCGCCCCATGCGAGGGCACCGGCTACGAGACCGGCTCCGTCTCCATCGTGAAGGGCGGGAAGAACACGGAGATGGCACAGAAATTTGTCGACTGGGCCCTGTCGGCCGACGCGCAGAAGCTGGTCGGCGCGGATCTGAAGATCTATTCGATCCCGTCCAACAAGGGCGCTCCGATTTCTCCCGATGCGCCGAAGCTCTCCGAGATGAAGCTCATCAACTACGACACGGCGAAATACGGATCGGTCGCCGAACGCACACGTCTTCTGAAGAAGTGGGATGCCGAGGTAAAATCGGCCCCGAAGTAGGACCTCTCATCATCGGGCGTGAAGGCGCCGCGGGTCCAAAGCGCGGCGTCGTTTCATTTCATGCGCGGCTCTTCGATATGGCGTCCAGCGGAAACGAGCCTTCCGTCCCGCTTCGCCACGACGGCTTCGAGCAGCGTGCGCGCCGCGTCGCGCACCTCCTCCTGCACAGCAAGGTCGCGGTCGAGTTCGTCGTGGCTGGTGGCATAGGGCTGCCAGTAACCGATATAGCGGTCGAGTTCGGCGGGCGTACCGGCGGGAATGAGGTCCATGTCCTTGAGCCAGTCGACGATGGCGCGGCGGACATTCTCCACGCCCGCCGCATCCCCATGCGCAACGACGGAGAACAAGCGTCCTGACAGGTGCTTGGGATAATCCCAGCCGTCCAGCTCGATCTCCTTGGCATGCCTGGCGTCCTTGCCGTGTGTGCGTGTGGGATCCGGGTTGCCGCCGTCGGCACAGACGAGCCGGTCCATCATCAGCTTAAGGGGGGACGTCGCCTGGTACCAGTTCACAGGCGTGACGATCATGACCCCATGGGCCTCGACCCATTTCGGGTAGATGTCGTTCATCCAGTCCTGCGTCTGTCCCATGGCATAGTTGGGATAGCAGGAGCACGGCCAGTGACAGAGCGCCGCCGCTGTCGAGAAGCAGGCCTTGCACGGATGGATGTGGCGGCCATATTCCGCCGCGAGCCGGCTCAGCTCGAGAACCTCCACCGCGACACTGGGCGCGCCAGCGAAAACCTCCCGCGCGATCTCGGCCAGGCGATAGCTCTTCGACATTTCGCCCGGACAGGTATGCTCGCTGCGCGACGATGCGCTGATGAGCAGAATTCTCGCAGGCCCGTGCGCGGAATCATGCCGTTGCCGGGCCGCGCCGATGGCATCGCGCGCCGCGATCCAATCCACAGAGAGGTCGTAATCGGGATCGGCGAAGCCCGGCCCCGCCTTGCGGGTGAGAGGGCTCTTGCGGTAGTCGCTATAGGCGTTCCAGGCGGCTGCGGCGACGCGAGAGAGCTCTCCGGAAAGTGGATCGAAGACGGGGTCCTGGAACTGGCTGAGGAAGCGCCTGCGGAACTCATCCTCGCTCAAAGTAGGATCGGGCGTTCCCTTGCGCGGTTCGGGTGCTGGCAAGACGCCCTCCTCACATTCGCTGAAAAGCTCGGCTTTGGAACGTGATCCTCGCGTCCTTTGTTCCAGAGCCCTGCGTCCGGGGCGGGCTGTGCAATTCGCTGCGGAGAGCCCGTTGAAACGACCGACACACGCGAGAATGGCAAGCGCGGCCGCGATAGCCTGCCGCGACGCAACGCGAGTCGGGCTTCGCGCAGGCGATCCTAGGGGCCCCGGCGGCAGGGGTAGGCCTGCGTGTTGAGGGTTATTTGGTCCTGAAGCTTTAAAGCTGCATAATATTCCGGTAGCATCTGGCCTCGATCGCACGCTCTCGATTCAGATCAATTTTGAGCTCTGTCCATTACGCACAAGGTTTATGCATTCCGCGAGGCTGTCGTCGTGCCGCACTGCACTATCTAGGACAGCGATAATCCATTTGGGTGCTGCGGCGCCCTAACGTCATTGGAGGGTTTTGTTGCCTCGCCTCGTCGTCGTTTCCAATCGGGTCGCCATTCCGGACCCGACCGGCAAGGGCTCTGCCGGCGGCCTAGCCGTCGCTCTGAAGGAAGCGTTCCAATCCTATCAGGGTCTGTGGTTCGGCTGGAGCGGACGGGTTTCGTCCCACCCCTCTCTCGAGCCGAAAATCATTGAAAAGGGCAATGTGCACTATGCCCTGATGGATCTGACATCCATCGACCGTCAGGAATATTATAACGGCTTCGCCAACCGGGCGCTCTGGCCCATCATGCACTACCGCCTCGGCCTGTCCGAGTTTTCGCGGGCCGACTACGCCGGCTACCTGCGCGTCAACCGCAGCTTCGCCAATGCCTTGGTGCGATTGACGCGGCCGGACGACCTCATCTGGATTCATGACTACCACCTGATCCCCCTTGCTGCGGAGCTTCGGGCGCTGGGCGTGACGAACCGCATCGGGTATTTCCACCACATTCCATGGCCCGCGCCGGAAGTGTTCGGAACGTTGCCCGGAAGCAGGGAGTTGCTGCGCGCCATTGCCGACTACGATCTCGTCGGCGTCCAGACGGACCGCGATGCGGACAATCTGCGCCGCGCCATCGTCCAGGAGGCCGGCGCGATGCAGCAGGGGGCGGATATCGTCGTCCTGAACGGGCACCAGACCCGGGTGAAGGGCTTTCCCATCGGCATCGACGTGAAGGGCTTCCAGCAGGTTGCGCGCCGGGCGCCGACGCATCGGGTGGTGAAGCAGACCCTCGCGAGCCTCGGCTCGCGCCGATTGATCATCGGCGTGGACCGTCTGGACTACTCGAAGGGGATCCCCGAGCGCATGGAAGCCTTCGAGCGCTTCCTCATCGCCAATCCCGACCAGCGTGGGCACGTCACCTTCCTGCAGATTGCCCCGACCAGTCGCAGCGAAGTGCCCGAATATGCCTCCCTGAGCCGCACCGCGAGCGAGACGCTCGGGCGCATCAACGGAACCCTCGGGGAGCCAGGCTGGGTGCCGATCCATTATGTCACCAGCCCCTACCCCCGCTCCGTCCTCGCCAGCCTCTACAAGATCGCCCGCGTCGGCCTCGTCACGCCGATGCGGGACGGCATGAACCTCGTCGCCAAGGAATTCGTCGCCGCCCAGGACCCCGAGGATCCGGGTGTGCTGATCCTGTCGAAATTCGCGGGCGCGGCCCAACAGCTCACCGACGCACTCATCGTCAATCCCAACGACAAGTTCGAGGTGGCGGAGGCGATTCGCGACGCGCTCCACATGGACCGCCCGGAGCGGATCGCACGTTGGCAGCGCATGATGAAGACGATCCAGGATTACGATGTATCCTGGTGGGCCGATTCCTTCCTGAAGGAACTCAGCAACTACAAGGGCCTGAGCAAGGCGCGAAGCCGCATCCCGGTCGGGGAGTAGGCCGAACCGACACTGGACAGCCCCCACGCGCCTCAGCAAGATGCGGCATGTCAGCCGGTCGCATCGATCTCCTCGCATGAATCCTCTCAGCAGCCTGTCCTGGGCCACGGCATACCTGGCCTCGGAATGGATCATCCGCCTTGTCATGCTGATCGTCGTGCCGTTCCGGCGGTCGCCGGAAGCGGCGAAGGGCTGGCTTCTCTTCGTGTTCTTCCTGCCCTGGCCGGCCCTTGTGCTCTATCACATCATCGGTCGGCCGAACTACCCGCGCTGGCGGCGCGAGCGCTTTGCGCGCCTGCCCGTGGCCTTCAAGGGGGTCGCCGACCGGATCAGGGGAGTGACCGCGTCCCAGGAGCCCGAGCTGCCGGGGAACCTGCAGCAGGCGGCGACCCTGATCCAGAACCTGGGACGGTTTCCCAATGTCGACGGCAACGACGTGGCGCTTCTCTCCGACTATGACGGATCGATCGCGCGGCTCGTGGCGGATATCGACGGCGCGAAGGGCCATGTGCACCTGCTCTTCTACATCTTCGCCGACGACCGGACCGGCTGGAGCGTGATCGACGCGCTGGCGCGGGCAACCGAGCGCGGCGTGACCTGCCGGGTGCTGATCGACGCCCTCGGCTCGCGGGCCTGGGCGCCGCGCGTCGTGGAAGCGCTCGCGCAGCGCGGCATCGCCGTCCATCTCGTCCTTCCCGTGGGCGTCCTGAGACGCAAATCCGCCCGCGCCGACCTGCGCAACCACCGCAAGATCGCAGTAATCGACGGCGCCATCGGCTATGTGGGCTCGCAGAACATCGTCGATTCCGACTTCAAGCCCGGCATCACGAACCAGGAACTCGTGGTGCGCGTCACCGGTCCGGTCGTGCTCGAACTGCAGGCTGTGTTCGTTGCGGACTGGTTTCTCGAGACGCGGGAGATTCTCGAAACGGCGGACCTCTTCCCGGAGCCGGCTCGAACGGGGCATGTGGTGGCGCAGGTGCTGCCGAGCGGTCCGGATTATCCGGAGGCCGCCGTCGGACGCCTCATCGAGGCGCTGATCTACGGCGCGCGCAGGCGCGTGGTCATCACGACACCCTACTTCATCCCGAACGAAGCGCTGCTCCACGCCCTGGAAACCGCCATCCTGCGGGGCGTCGAGGTTCATCTCGTGCTCTCGAAGCCGGTAGACCAGATCCTCGTCAGCCTCGCGCAGCGCTCCTACTATACGGACCTGCTCGCGGCCGGCGTCAGGATCCACCTCTACCGGGACAAGCTCCTGCACGCGAAGCATCTGAGCGTCGACCGCCGCGTATCGCTCATAGGCTCCAGCAACATCGACATGCGTTCCTTCATCCTCAATTCGGAGGTCAGCCTGGTCCTGTTCGACCGCGAGATCACGGCGCAGCTCCATGCGGAGCAGGAGCGCTACTTCTCATCGAGCGATGAACTGTCGCTCGAAGCCTGGCGCGCACGGCCCCTCTCCTCGAAGATCGTCGAGAACATCGCGCGGTTGGTGAGCCCGCTGTTGTGAGAGTACTTTCGTCCGTGCGAGTGTGAGAGCGGGTATTCTCCAGGGGACCGCGTCTGCAATCAGGCGATCAGGAAATCGTGCGCGCCCAGGTCAGTCTTGGCCTTCAGCTGCGCGAACATCACTGCAGCATAGGCGGAGCCGGAGCCGTCCTTGTCATAATACAGGGCGCCAGTCTTCTTATTGTAGATGATCCGATCGTCAGCATCGAGCGCCTTTGCGCCGAGCCTGAACTCGCCCTTATCCAGGCCCCCCTTGCCGATCCCGCTGAAAATCCTGCCCGAGAGCTGGATCGTATCGTCGGCAGCCGCGAAGTCGAGAATGCGGTCGATATTGCCCTTCCCGAGCTTCGTCGTGAAAGCAAACACATCATCGCCCGCGCCACCTGTCAGCTTGTCCCTCCCGAGGCCGCCATTAAGATGGTCGTCCCCAGCTCCGCCGACGAGACGGTCAGCCTTCTTCCCGCCTTTCAGGAAAAGCGCCTCGACAGATTCGTCGGGTTGCGCAGACGAACCCTCCGGGTGGGCCGTCGAGACGCCGCTGGCCGTGACGGCAATGGTGAAGTGCCGGTCGAGCGACGCGCCCTTGGGATCGCTCGCCCGCACGACAATGTCGAAGGCCGTATCTCCGGGCACGAAAGCTTTGTCGACGAGAAGCTGATCGCCCTGGATGCGGAAATGGCTGCCGGGGTTGGAGGCCAGAAAATACCCGAGCGCATCGCCGTCCGGATCGACGCCGCTCAGATGGCCGACGAGAGCGCCGGGCTTGGAGCGCGCATCGATGCTCGTGGCGTCGAGGCTGATGGAAGTCGGCGCGGAGTTTGTCGTCGATGCCAAGGCAATCGTACGGTCGGCGAATTGGGCATATTCGATGCCGATGAGAGAGTCCGTGCCGTCGAATGAAACGTATCGCAGATCCTTTACTGAGAAGCTGCCATCCGAGCGCTTTTCGATGACGTAATCGGAGAAATTTCCGCTGAAGACCGCAACATCGGTTCCAAAGCCTCCGGAAAGGGAATCATTCCCCGAGGCTCCAATGAGCCTATCATTACCGTTATTGCCCTCGAGAAGATCATTACCCGCGACACCGTTCAAGGTGTTGTCATCGTCACTTCCATAGAAGCGATCCGCTAAGGGGCTGCCGATCAAGTTCTCGACATTGCGGATAGTATCCCACGTCGTGTCCGACGTCCTCTGCTCATAGGCATACCTCAGATCCACGAAGACCTGACGATCAAACCGAATGGTATCAATCCCCTCGCCACCATCGATGAAGTGCTTACCACCCTCTATATGGAATGTTTCAGAACCCACACCTCCGAAAGCGACATCGTCACCACTGTAAAGATACAGGTCACCGACAATGCTTCCTCCGCGTCCATCATAGACGTCGTTGCCATAGCCGAGGAACACCGATCCTTTGATGAGACCGGAATTGATAACGACGTTCGTTCCACGGGAGCTACCGCCAATCGCTTCACCACCCGTGGCTTCGATGACACCGGTATTGCTGATCGTCAGCGATGCGGAGCCGCTATCGGTTGGATAAATCCAGTAGATGCCGCCGGAGCCTGTAATCTTGCCCGAATTGTTGATCACGGCCTGAGGCGCTCCAACCCAGACGCCCACATGCTCCACCGCGACCGTTCCGGCGTTGTTGACGATGCTGGCGCTCTGATCGAACCGATTCCCAAGGAACAATCCCTCCGCGCCGGTGACGCTTCCGGACTGTCCAATCGAGAGCGCGCCGCTCATCGAAATCCCGAAAGATTGTGCGCTATGAACTCGGCCGTCGATCAGCAGATTGACCCGCCCTGAGGCATCGATGCCATTCGCCATGTAACCGAAGGCTCGGATCTCAGCACCCTCCCCAAGGATAACCGTGTCGCCATCACCAATCTCAAGGGCATGCTCATAATCCCCCGTGGCGGGCGGAAGGGGATTGTTGGCATCGATCACATAGACGGTCATGAGCGACCTCCGTTGATTTAAGTCCTATGTGATATGTTGTTGCATTTAGCTTGACAATAAGCGGTGCGCCAAAGCACAAGAGAAAAGCCCCGGAGTTTCCTCCGGGGCCTTTCGTTAGGTCAGCGCTGTTCAGCGGGACTTAGAAGTCCATGCCGCCCCTCAAGTCCGGCAGGCCGGACTTGAGCTTCTTGAGTGATGGGCGGCTTTTATGGACTTAGAAGTCCATGCCGCCCATGCCGCCGCCCGGCATCGCCGGAGCGGATTCCTTCTTCGGCAGCTCGGCGACCATGGCTTCGGTCGTGACGAGCAGGCCGGCCACGGAGGCTGCGTCCTGCAGAGCCGTGCGCACCACCTTCGCCGGATCGACGATACCGGCCTTCAGCAGGTCGACATACTCTTCGGTCTGAGCATCGAAGCCGAACGTCTCCGACTTGTTCTCGCCGATCTTGCCGACGACGATCGAGCCTTCGACACCGGCGTTCTCGACGATCTGACGGATCGGAGCCTCGAGGGCACGCAGGACGATGTTGATGCCGGCCTTCACGTCGGCATTGTCGGTCTTGAGCTTGGCAACCGAAGCCTTTGCGCGGAGCAGAGCCGTGCCGCCGCCGGGAACGATGCCTTCCTCGACCGCCGCGCGGGTGGCGTTCAGGGCGTCATCGACGCGGTCCTTCTTCTCCTTCACCTCGACCTCGGTCGCGCCGCCGACGCGGATCACCGCGACGCCGCCAGCGAGCTTGGCGAGACGCTCCTGGAGCTTCTCACGGTCGTAGTCCGAGGTGGTCTCCTCGATCTGAGCCTTGATCTGACCGACGCGGGCCTCGATGTCCTTCTTCTTGCCGGCGCCGTCGATGATCGTGGTGTTTTCCTTCTCGATGCGGACGCGCTTGGCGCGGCCCAGCATGTTGAGGGTCACGTTCTCGAGCTTGATGCCGAGGTCTTCGGAGATCGTCTGGCCGGCGGTGAGGACGGCGATGTCCTCGAGCATGGCCTTGCGGCGGTCGCCGAAGCCCGGAGCCTTCACGGCGGCGATCTTCAGGCCGCCACGGAGCTTGTTGACCACGAGGGTGGCGAGAGCCTCGCCTTCCACGTCCTCGGCGATGATGAGCAGCGGCTTGCCGGTCTGCACAACGGCCTCGAGGATCGGCAGCATGGCCTGGAGCGAGGAGAGCTTCTTCTCGTGGATGAGGATGTAGGGATCCTCGAGCTCGGCGACCATCTTCTCGGCATTGGTGATGAAGTACGGCGAGAGGTAGCCGCGGTCGAACTGCATGCCCTCGACCACATCGAGCTCGGTCTCGGCGGTCTTGGCTTCCTCGACGGTGATGACACCCTCGTTGCCGACCTTCTGCATCGCATGAGCGATCATCTCGCCGATGGAGGCATCGCCGTTCGCGGAAATCGTGCCGACCTGGGCGACCTCGTCGGAGGACTTCACCTTCTTGGCGCGGGCCTGGATGTCCTTCACGGCTTCAGCCGCCGCGAGGTCGATGCCGCGCTTGAGGTCCATCGGGTTCATGCCGGCGGCCACGGCCTTGGCGCCCTCGCGGACGATGGCCTGGGCCAGAACCGTCGCGGTGGTGGTGCCGTCGCCGGCGATGTCGTTGGTCTTCGAGGCAACTTCGCGCACCATCTGGGCGCCCATGTTCTCGAACTTGTCGGCGAGCTCGATCTCCTTGGCGACGGTAACGCCGTCCTTGGTGATGCGGGGAGCGCCGAACGACTTCTCGATCACCACGTTGCGGCCCTTCGGACCCAGCGTGACCTTCACCGCATCGGCGAGGATGTCGACACCGCGCAGCATCTTCTCGCGGGCATCGGAGGAGAACTTAACGTCTTTGGCAGCCATGGGCTTTGCCTCCAGTTGACTTGAAAATTGGTTGGAAGGGACGGTGCGAACTTACTTCGCGATCACGCCCATGATGTCGGATTCCTTCATGATCAGGAGATCCTGACCGTCGATCTTCACCTCGGTGCCAGACCACTTGCCGAACAGAACGCGGTCGCCGGCCTTCACATCGAGAGCAATGAGCTTGCCGCTCTCGTCGCGGGCACCGGAGCCAACGGCGACAACCTCGCCCTCCTGCGGCTTTTCCTTGGCGGTGTCGGGGATGATGATGCCGCCCTTCGTCTTCTCTTCGCTCTCGAGGCGGCGGACGACGACGCGGTCGTGCAACGGACGGAACTTCATGGAACTTCCTCTTTGACTGTTAGCGTAGCCCCCAATGGCCACGTCCTGGTCTGTCGCTGTTAGCACTGTCAGGCATCGAGTGCCAACGCAAGTGGCGAGATAAGGACCCTGCGGGAATGAGTCAAGACACCCCAAAAGGATATCGTGAACGGGCCGAGGGTGTCGCCGCCCCTTGGAGCGGCGCGTCGTCGCCCGCGTAGACCTCAGCCGTCACTGCGCCGATGCGGTCCTCCGGCGCGGCCCAAAGCGCTAGCGGCGCGATGTCAGGAGGGCTGCCAGAACGATCAGGGCTCCGCCGCCCATGGTGGCCCAGGTCGGAACTTCGCTGAAGACGCCGTAGCCGATCAGGACGGCCCAGATCAGGGCGGTGTATTCCAGGGGGGCGAGCCGGGCCGCCTCCGCCCGCGCATAGGCGGTCGCCATGAGGATATGGCCGATGACCCCGAGCACGCCCATGAGCATGAACCAGGCGAGATGGGCGAGGTTCAGGGGCTGCCAGACCACCAGGGCCAGGGGCAGGACCAGGAGTCCGGGGCCGATGTTCTGGAAGAATACGATATGCATGAACTTGTCCCTCTGGGCCCGCTGGCGCAGGAGGACGAGGCTGAAGGCATAGGTGACGGCGGAGAGAAGCGCCGCCGCGACTCCGGACCAGGAGCGCGCCGCCTGCGCGCCCTCCGACTGGCCGAGGACGACGACGAGGGTGCCCCCGAAACCTACGGCGATCGCAAGGACGATCCGGGGATCGACCGACTCCCGCAGCAGGATCACCCCGAACACGGCGATGAACATCGGCGACAGGAATGACAGCACCAGGGTCTCGGCAAGCGGCAGCTGGCCAAGCGCATAGAAGAAGCTCACCGCCGTCACCACGGCGGCAACCGAGCGCAGGAGGTTCGCGACGACCGTCTCGCGGGACGGCCAGCCGGGCCGGAGCACCGCCACCACGCCCGTGGCGACGAGGGTTCCGCAGGCAAAGCGAAGGAAGGCGACCTGGAAGATCGGATAATGGGCGGCCATCCCCTTGATGACCGCATCCATGACGGACAGGACCGCGATTCCCGCGGCAGCCCGCAAGGCGGGACCGAACTGCATGATGTCTCGACGGGTAGAGGGGAGCGCCCGGAATGGGCACCGCAGGCCAAGGCGGGCTGATAGCGCAGTTCGCCGCCCTTATCACCATCACTTTTCATGTATCGACAGGAATAAAGGACCCGAGACACTTTTCATTCCTGCCGTATTCGCGGAAACAATCGCCGCGCTTCCCGTTATGTCCGGAGTAAGCCAAAGCTTGAAACCACAGGATGCTTCGATGCGCTCTCTGCTTCCTTGCACCGCTGCCCTCTTCGCTGTCCTCCTCCCCGCTGCCGCCTTCGCGCAGGCACCCGGCTACTACGCAGCGCCGCCGCGGGACGTCTATGGCAACCTGCTCGTGGTGCCGCATTCCAATGCCGGCTATGTGCCCGGCTACAGCTACCCGCCCGGGTATCCGCAGGACGGCTACCGCGAGACCTATCCGAGCGTGACCCGGCCGGCATCGCGCCGGGAGGTCTATCGGAATGTCGATCCGATGACGGGATATGCCTATAACGACCCCTCCGCCGCCCTGCCCGACAGCGACATGACCGGAGCGGACGTCCTCGATTACGCGATCAAGCCACAATACCAGCGCCAGATCGTGACCTATCGCGGCCCCGAGAAGCCCGGCACGGTCATCATCGATACGCCCTCGCGATACCTCTATCTCGTGCAGGAGGGAGGCCGGGCGATTCGCTATGGCATCGGCGTCGGCCGCCCCGGCTTCGAATGGGCCGGCCGCAAGACGGTCAGCATGAAGCGCGAATGGCCCGACTGGCGCCCGCCTAAGGAAATGCTGAAGCGCCGTCCCGACCTGCCCACCCACATGGAAGGCGGACCGGACAACCCGCTCGGCGCCCGCGCGCTCTATCTCGGCTCCTCACTTTACCGCATCCACGGCACCAACGAGCCGCATACCATTGGCCATGCGGTGTCTTCCGGATGCATCCGCATGCTGAACAAGGATGTGATCGATCTCTACAACCGAGTTCCCGTCGGCGCGCCCGTCATCGTGATCTGACCGGGATCGGACTTGCATGGCGCCTGATAAGGCCGGACATCCTCTGTCCGGCCTTTCGTATGGGCCTGCCTCCAAAAAGCGCCGATGGAGATGTTGCCGTTTCGTTCCAGAAATCTCGCCGCAATCTACCTCTTCCGGATAATGTTACGTACTTCACGGGATCAGATGCGGAACAGAAAACAAATATTCTGGCAACACAATTCGCTATTGATGAATGTCCAATAAAATACTCTTTGAACGTATAGCTGCTTATTTAAAGAGGAGCACAGTAAGTCACCGTTGTCCCTTCCTCTCTGAACAGAGAGGAAGCGTGGTTTAACCCTATAGATCGCTCCCTGGCGCGCATTTCTACAATCGCATACCCGGCCTTCCGGCCGATGATGGATTGGCCATGCCTCTTTTGCCTACGGGAGCCTATGACCATCGACGAAACGTCCGCTCCACCGGCCCCGCTTTGGCGAGAGCGACGATCTCGGCTATCAGCAGATGAACCGAACCGACCGCGCACATCGAGGCCCCATGACCTATGCTTATCTGCTTGTCGCCATCGTCAGCGAGGTCATCGCCACTTCCGCTCTGAAGGCATCGGAGGGCTTTACCCGCCTGTGGCCGTCCATGCTCGTGGTCATCGGATACGGGGTGGCGTTCTTCTGTCTGTCGCTGACCTTGCGCACGATCCCGGTCGGCATCGTCTATGCGGTCTGGTCGGGGATCGGCATCGTTCTCATCGCCCTCGTCGGCTGGTTTCTCTACCGCCAGGCCCTCGACCTGCCGGCCATCCTCGGCATCGCTCTGATCATGGCCGGCGTGCTCGTCATCAACCTGTTCTCTCAAACCGTCGGGCATTGAAGCGACGGCACCTTCCTCTCGCATGGCTCTCGTCATCCAGGGCGGGCGCCGCGAAGAACGAAGATCGACGGCACCAGGCTTCGACCGGCAGTGACACGGGACAGGCGCAACAGCCGTCAGGTTTTGCCTGGATAGATCGTCTGGCCCTGCGCCAGCATCGACACGAACTTTTCGATCCGCGCGGCGCGGGTCTTGTCCGTCTTCGCGTCGTGGACGCGGTAGAGAATGGCGTAGCGATTGGCACCCTTCAATGTCGCGAAGAAGGCCTTGGCTGCCGGCTGCGCGTCGAGGGCTGCCTGTAGGTCCGCTGGAATATCGATCCTGCTCTGTGGTGCATAGGCCGCGTCCCAGCGTCCGTCGGCCTTGGCCCTCTCGATCTCGGCGATACCGGTCGGAGCCATGCGCCCTGCCGCCAGCAGCCGATTGGCTGTGTCGACATTGATCTGCGACCACTTGCTCTTCGGCGTGCGAGGGGTAAAGCGGATCAGCCAGAACAGCTCATCGAACCGATCGAGCTGACCGTCGATCCAGCCGAAGGCGATGGCCGTCTCGACAGCCTCGGATTTGCCGACCGTCGCGAGACCCGATGACTTCTTGGCCAGTTTCAGCCAGACACCGACGGAAACCGCTCCATTCTCGGCCAGCCATGCTTCCCAGTCATCTCGCGACGCGAAGGTAAGTACCGGCAATCCCTTATGCGCACTCATATCCGAATCTTGGCTCTCCAGGTTGGCAGGTTAGGCGATCGTCCCCACGATATGGAAGAGCCAGAACCGGAAGCGTCATCAAGCACGGGGAAGGCCCCTGGGCGGGACCTCCCCTTACAACCTGTCCGCTAGATCCAGTCGCCCTGGTCCTCGCCCTCGCCGTCCATGTCCCACTCATCGGGCTGACCACCGTTCTCCTGCCGGTCGGGATAGAGCGCATCCGTGATCCCGGCATTGCCAGCGGCATCGTTGCCCGGCGCGTTATCGAGGCCCGCGAGAGCTGACTTGTCCCCGGCGCCCTGCGCGGCTTCTCCTGCACCGCCGAAGGCATGCGACAGGGCGTTGGCGATCATCACACCACCCGCGACGCCGGCCGCCGTCGACAGCGCACCCTGGAGGAAGCCGCCGCCACGCTGCACGCCGCCGCCCCAGGGGCCCGGCGCGCCCACGCCCGTCATGCCGCCCTGCGGGGCACCGAAAGGCTGCTGTTGCTGCTGATAGGATGGCGGCACTGGCTGCGGCTGGCCCCAGGGCGAGGCCTGACGGGCTGGTTCGCGGTATTCCGGCTCGGGACGGGCCCCGCCTCCGAAGAGGCCGGACAGGAAGCCACCCTGCTGGGGCTGGGGCTGGCGCCGCTCGGCCTCCAGCTCGGCGCGAAGGGTCTCGTTCTCGGCCTGCAGCCTGGCAAGCGCCTGTTCCTGAACGAAGACCGCCTGCGCCATTGCATAGGGCGCATAGGGCTGCCGGCGGATGTTCTCGGCGATGAAGGCCTCCGCCTCCGGATCGCGCGGCTGGCTTGCAACCTGCTCGAGGCGACGGAAAATATCGGCGATGACCTGACGTTCCTGGTCGTTCATGGCAAATCTCCTTCACGCGCCTCGGGCGCTGGACGAGATGTAAGCATGGCGTCGATGATTTTTAGAGGGCGGCGTCCGCAACCGGGGCCGAAGGGCAGCGCCGCCTCGGGAGTGCTCTGACAACAAGATGTCCCGGGCGCTACGGCCCGGGACATGGCTGCGATGGTCCTCGCGACGCGCGCCGATCAGGCGGCCCGGACGTTATCGAGGAACTGGCCGATCTCGGTGCCGAGCCGCTCGGCCTGCTGTTCCAGGGTGACGGACAGATCCGCGACGGCCTGCGCGGCCTCGAGTGAACGAACCGCCACCGCTTCCGTGGTCTGGATGGCGACGGCTCCCGCCTGTGCATCGGTCGACACCTGCGCGACCGACCGCGCGATCTCGGAGACCGCGGCCGTCTGCTGACTGACCGAGACCGCAACCGCCGAGACAACCGAGGCGAGATCTTCGACGCTGCTCTGGACGCTGCCGAGCGCGCCGAGGGTGTTGCGCGAGGCTTCCTGGACCGCCTCGATCTGGCGGGCGATGTCTTCGGTCGCACGGGTCGTCTGCGCGGCGAGGGTCTTGACCTCCTGCGCCACCACGGCGAAGCCTTTGCCGGCCTCGCCGGCGCGCGCTGCCTCGATGGTCGCATTGAGAGCGAGCAGGTTGGTCTGGGCGGCGATGGTGCGGATCAGCCCAGCCACTTCGTCGATCTGCGACGTGGCGGCGGACAGGGCCGCCATGCTGCTGGACGCGCCGCGCGCCTCCGCGACCGCCTTTTCGGAGGCCTGGGTGGAGGCACTCGTCTGGGCCGCCACCTCGGCAAGGGAGTTGTCGAGCTCTTCCGCGGCGCTCGCCACGGCCGAGACGTTCATGGAGGCACGGGTCGAGGCGTCTCCCGCTACCTGCGCCTGCTGGGTGACGTGATGCGCCGATCCCTGGAGGTCGCCCGCCGCGTTGGCAAGTTCGCCGGAAGCCTGCCGGACCTCCGCCAGGATCCGCTCGACAGAGGCGTCGAAGGCGCCGATTGCCTCCGCGATCGCGGTGGCACGCTCGGCCTCGAAGGAAGCCGTTCGTTCGCGTTCGCCGGTCAGCCGCTCGCGTTCGCGCGCATTGTCGCGGAAGACGAGCACCGTACGCGCCATCGCACCGATCTCGTCGGAGGCCTTGGTCGACGGGATCTCCGCCATGGCATCGCCGTCCGCCAGGCGCTGCATGGCCTGCTGGAGCCGGGTCAGCGGCAGGGAGATCGAACGGCCGACAAGGAGCATGAGGATCAGGCCGAGCAGCAGAGCGCCGCCCATGACCCAGAGAATGAGTGTAAAGGTCCGCTCCTGCGAGGCGATCAGCTGGGCATCGGCCTTCTCGGATTCGGCGCGCACCTTCGCGAGAAGTTGTTCGAGGGTCGGCACGAGAAGCTCGAACTGACCCATCAGGTGCTCGCTCTCCCCCGAGACCTTCTGCTCCTGATCGGCCCAGGATGCGAACGCCCTCTGGTAGGTCTCGCCGGCGGCCTCGATGGCGGGCTTGGCCTCGGCCGCCTCGCCGCCGAGCCTGTTGACCGCCCGCGAGAAGCGGCCCTGCTCCACCTCGAAATTCCCCAGAACCGTCGTGTCCTCCAGGGATGCACGGGCGCGGGCCTCTTGGAGGAACATGCCGAGAGTCGCTGCCCAGAGACGCTGGCCATCCATTTCGCCGCTGCTCGACAGCGGCCGCACGAGCTTCTCGAGATCCGCCTGCGCCTTCGCGAGTTCCCCGCGGGCGCCCTGATCCGCCTGGTAGCCGATCTGGAGATACAAGCTGTCGAGGATCTTCGCCTGCTGAATGAGTCCGGTGGCGCGCTGGACCAGATCGGCCACTTCCGGTCCGACCAGCGCCGCGCCGCGCGCCGCGTTCATGGCGACGAGTTGCTCCACGAGGGCGTTGTGCTGATCGCTGAAGGCCTGGCTCAGGTGGCTGAGACGCGAGGAGGTCCATTCCCGGGCCGTCACCTTCAGGGCATCGGCGCGTACCCGGAACTGGTAGGCGTTGTCGGCCAGGGCAGAATAGGTCTGCTGAGAGTCGAGCGCCTGCTCCACATCTCCCCGCCCCCTCTGGAACACCGCACCGACGATTCCGAAACCCAGGATCATCACGACGCTCAGCGCAGCAACCCGCACCCGCACCGACGGCCACCGCAAGCGAGCAAGAACCTTCATTGCCCGTACCTCCGCACATTGCATGGCGGGCACAATGTCGCCAAATACGTTAACAGTGACTTAGCGTAATGAGACGTTTAGCCTTTGTAATCTCAAGTAATAGCCGACTAAATTCTTCTTCCTACGGCGACGATCCTCGAGGGAAACTACGAGTGGAGCGCAGGGGCACGCTGCATTGATCCTGAGGAAGCACCGTCATGCGCGTACGAGGCCGAGTGCTCTCATATGCGTCATGGCCACGGGCGCGATGTCCTCGAGGACAGCGAGGGGATGCCAAGCGGCCTGCACCACCTCTGAAAGATCCGGCCGAAGGTCCTGTGTTCGTCTGGCGCGCATCACGTAACGGAAATCGTGATGCCAATGCTCCGGCTCGTTTCGCGTAGGGCGGGCCGGGATGCGGTGGCTGTCGATGTCGATGGGAAGGTCCGCCTCCTGGTGCCAGGGATCGAAGCCAATCTCCGCCAGCCCCGTTTCCTCGACGGCCTCGCGACGGGCGGAAATGTCGAGTGCCTCTGGCGCCTCGTAATGGCCGCCCGGCTGGAGCCAACGCCCGAGGGAGCGATGGCGAACAAGCAAGGTGTATCGCCCCGTCTCGTCGAGAATCAGGGCGGAGGTGGTGACATGGCCCGGGAACGTACGGCGGGAGTGAATGTCGTCTCCCCTCCCGATCTGGCTCCGTAATCGGGCGTGGTCGGCCCCGGAGCGGCCGAACAGAGCCGCGTGGCCGTCAAGGAGGGCAAGAACACTGTGCCGGAAAGCCGCCGGATCGAAGCTCACCTCGTCAGCCCTGTCTCTTCGTGCTCGACCGTGTCCGGTCCTCATGCACACCGAGCTTTCTTATAGGCTCGAGGCGAGCCGGCGGATACCCGGTAGCCGCCGGGTATCCGCCGATCTTCCCTTCCTAGTGGGCAGGCGCCTTCGGCAAGCCGGTCACGAGAGCCGCCGGCTCCTCGCTGATCCAGCGGTAGAAAACCCCGCCGAGCACGCCGCCGATCATGGGTGCGAGCCAGAACAGCCAGAGCTGCGCCAATGCCCAGCCGCCAACGAAGAGCGCCGGACCGGTGCTTCGCGCCGGATTGACCGAGGTATTGGTGATCGGAATGCCGACGAGGTGGATCAGCGTCAGACCGAGCCCGATGGCGATCGGCGCGAAACCGACCGGCGCTTTTCCATGCGTTGCGCCCATGATGATGAACAGGAACATCATCGTCAGGACGACCTCGGCCACCAGCCCGGAGACCAGGGAATACCCCCCGGGGGAATGCTCGCCGTAGCCGTTGGCGGCGAAGCCCTTGGCGAGGCTGAAATCCGCCGAGCCGCTCGCGATCAGGTACAGGATCGCCGAGGCGACGATGGCGCCGACGACCTGGGCGGCGATGTAGGGCGCGATGTCTTTCGTCGGAAACCTCCCCCCGGCGGCCAGGCCGACGGTGACGGCGGGATTCAGGTGGCAGCCCGAGATATGGCCGATGGAATAGGCCATGGTCAGGACGGAGAGGCCGAAGGCCAGGGCAACCCCAAGCAGGCCGATGCCAACCTGCGGAAAGGCGGCGGCGATCACCGCGCTGCCGCAACCGGCAAAGGTGAGCCAGAAGGTGCCGACGGCCTCGGCGAGATACTTGCGGATATCCATGCGATCCTCCCGAGAAGATAGGGCTGGAGAGTCTTGTGCGGCGACTACGCGACAGCGGCTCCAGGGATTTCGGGAGTCCCCACCGGCTTGAGGTCGCTTCCCCTGCCCTGCATCCGTCCCGGAAGGCGCCCGATCGCGGATCCCAGCTCCAGTCCGCAGGAGCTTCCGAGAATTTGGAAATATCGATCTTCGTGTCCGTGCCTGACAAAGACTATATCAGGCACTTCGAAGTCTGTCTCGCAGCCCCAACTTCATCGAAGCGTAGGCGGAACTCGTTCAGACGCCCCGGCGGCAGAAACCCGCACTTTGGCCAGGAGGGTGTCCGGCGGCCGTGAATCCCGTGCTGCGGTCCAGGCCGTCCGGGCTCAAACCTTCGAGAGCATCTTCCAGATCCCCTGCGAGGAGGCAATGGCGCGCTCCCCGACGCTCAACGTTCCCCTCATGAACAGGATGGAGCGGGTGCGCCGGACAACCTCGGCCTTCGTCGAAACGAATTCGCCGGCCACGGCGGGCGCTATGAAATGGGTATCGAGCTGAATAGTTGCCTGGGCCAGCCCGCCTGTGATCGCCCGGGCCGTGAGGCCGAGGGCCTGATCGGCAAAGGTCATCACCATGCCGCCATGCACCACATGGCGACGGTTGAGGTGCTTCCCCTCTATGACGAAACCGAAAGCGATGCTCTCGCCCTCTCCACGCTGCCACAGGGGGCCGACCAGATCCATGAGCCCAGGCTCGTCATCCCGGATTCTCCAGCCCTCCGTTGCAGGATCGAAGGCTGCTGTCATGGCCGCGGACCCGCACGATCGAGCAGGACCTCGATCTCCTTCTCCATCATCCCGAGTTCGCGCCCGAGAACGTCGTGGGTGTGCTCGCCGAGCCTGGGCGGCGCGACGGGCGGGCGCACGGGCGTTTCAGAAAGGCGGAGGGGAGAGGCCGTCAGGCGCAGACGTCCGTGCCGCGCGTCGTCCACCTCGACGACGATGTCACGCTCCGCCACCTCGGGACTGGAGAAAACCTGGGAGACATTGCGGACCTGACCTGCGGGAACTCCGGTCTGCTTGAGGAGGGCGATCCAGTCCGCCGTCGTGCGGGTGCGGAATACCTCCGCGAGAGACGGGATCAGGGTCGCCCGGTTCATGACCCGATCGCGATTCCGCTGATAGCGCTCATCCGCCCAAAGGTCGGGACGTTCCAAGACCCGGAGGCACAGGTTCTTGAACTGAAGGTCATTGCCGACCGCCAGCGCAAGGACTCCGTCGGCGGTGTCGAAAAGCTGGTACGGAACGACCGTCGCGTGGGCATTGCCATACCGCTTGGGCTCATTGCCGGTCGCCAAATGGCCGGAACCGACATTCGCGAGAAGGGCGACAGCGGAATCGAACAGGGACACGTCGATGAGCTGGCCCCTCCCAGTCTTTTCACGTGCAAGAAGCGCGGCAAGGACGGCCTGGGTGGCATTCATGCCTGTCACGATGTCGGTGATGGCGATTCCGTGCTTCATGGGCGAGCCCGTCGGCTCGCCGGTGATCGCCATGAGACCGCTTTCCGCCTGAATGGCGAAATCGTAGCCGGCTTCGTCCGCGCGAGAGCCGGTGCGGCCATAGCCCGAGATGGAGCAATAGATCAAACGCGGATTGATGCCGGAGAGCTGCTCATAGCCGAGGCCGAAGCGATCCAGGGCCCCTTTGCGGAAGTTCTCGACAAGAACATCGGCCTTTGCTGCAAGGCGGCGCAGCACGGCTTGCCCCTCAGGGTCCTTCATGTCGATGGCGACGGACTGCTTCGAGCGATTGCAGCACAGGAAATAGGTGGATTCGCCATGGAGATCAGGCGGCATCCAGCTTCGGGTATCGTCTCCCTTGGCGGGCTCCTCGATCTTCCATACCTCGGCTCCGAGATCCGCGAGCGTCTGCGTGCACCACGGGCCGGCGAGCACCCGCGACAGATCGAGAACCTTGATCCCCTCCAACGCTAGCATCTGGCTCTCCTACTCTGCCGCGATCATGTGAAGACCGGGGCCGAGATGGGCGGCTCCGTCGATCTGGATCAGCTGCCCTGTCATCAGGCGTCCGGCCGGGCTCGCGAGGAAGGCGACAAGCTCCGCCACCTCCTCGACCGAGGTGGGAATCCCCATGGGCGTGGCCTCGATCAAGCGCTCGAGCATCGGGCGGGCAGCCTCCCCGGCAAGGCCTTCGGTAACCACCGTGCCGGGCGCAATGCAGTTGAGACGGATGCCATCCTTCGCCCATTCCAGCGCGAGCGACCGGGTCATGCCGAGAACGCCCGCCCGCGCCGCGATCGAATGCGCCAAGCCCATGGAGCCACGGTCCACGCCCGAGAGCGAGATGCTGGCCACGCAGCCACGGCTCGCCCTGAGATAGGGATAGGCCGCTTTCGTGACGGTGAAGACGGCATTCAGGTTCAAATCGATGACTGCGTCCCAGCCCTTTCGGCTGATTGCGGTGGCCGGCGCGAAAAACTGTCCCCCCGCGTTGTTCACCAGAAGGTCGATGCCCCTGCTCTCCCCCACTTCACGAACGAGCATCTCGGCGGCTTCCGCGTCGCGGACGTTACAAGGCTTGTACGCGAACTGCCCCGCCATGCCTCTTGTCAGGCTTTGCGTCTCCTCCAGCATCTCCACGCGGCGGCCCGTGCCGAAGACCGACATGCCGAGCTCGACAAGCCGCAGCACGATGGCGCGGCCGATACCGGACCCTGCCCCGGATACGAAGGCGGAGCGGTTTTCGAAAAGCCCGTCCCGGAGGACGGACGCATCGTAGGAATCTCTCGAGGACGCTGAAGGCATGATCTTGCTCCGGTCAGTCGGCTCGGCGGCTGCCGCCGAGCGATGGTGCTGGGGAACGGTGGATGCGCTCACCGTCGAACAGGGCTGGGAAGCTCGGGACGTGCTCGCCGCTCTCCAGTTTGCGGCTGACCGCGCCGGCACGCAGGCTACGGATCGTCTCGATCGCCTTCATAGGATCACGGACAGCTCCCGCGGGAATGGCGAGTTCGTTCATGACGGACAGCACGGCCTCTCGCGTCCGCTGCGATGTCCAGGCGATGACCTGGTCGTCGAACTCATGGGCACTGGCGAGGCGCTCGTCCAACGGCACGTCCCTGCCGCCCACGATGCCTCTCAGCTTCGCCCAGTAGGGATCGAGGCCGCCATAGATGTAGACGTAGCCATCCTGGCACGGATAGACGCCGGAAGGAGCCGAAGCGCGGTCGCGGTTGCCGGTACCCGGGGCAGGCCTGCCACCTTCCGACACGAGCAGGGCCGCGGGTCCAAGCAGCATGGCGGCGGCGATCTCCATCATGGAGATGTCGATGATACAGCCTTCGGTGCGGCCCGCCTCCGCCAGGGCCATAGCGGTCGAGAGGGCCGCGTACAGTCCTGAGAAAAAGTCGGCGGGCCAGCTCGTCGAGATCCGGGGGCTGCCATCCTCTGCCGCGTTGAGCCAAGCAAAGCCGCTTTCGCACTGGGCGATCGTGTCCATGCAGGTCCTGTCGTCGTCCTGGCCATAGCCGGATACGAGGGTGGCAATCAGGTGCGGGAACCGACGGCGGATGGAAGCCGCATCGAGCTCGAGCCTCCGCAGCGCTCCCGGTGCGAGATTGCAGACGAGGGCGTCCGCCGAGCCCAGGAGATCGAACAGCTTGGCGCGGTCCGCCTCCCGGCGCGTATCGATGACGACGCTTGCCTTCGATGTATTGAAGCTCCGGGTATAGACGCTCCCGAAAGCCGTTCCCGGCAAACCCCGCGATCCATCGCCCGTCGGCGCTTCGATCTTGATGACCTCGGCCCCGAAATCCGCCAGAAGTTGCGCCGCGGTAGGCCCGGCGATGAACTGGGACAACTCGATGACACGTTTCCCTTCGAGCGGACGCGGCGCTGCCATACCCGCTACTCCGTGATCACGCGTTTGGCCTTGTGCACGGTGCGCGGCAACGACCCGGCAGGCAACACTTCGACGACGAAGCGGACCTGCAGGCGCTCGCGCAGTCGGTGGGAGAGCTTTTCGCCCATATCCTCGGGAGCATCCTCCGTCCGTTCCACGCGCAGCTTCACGCCGGTCAGAAAGCCGCTTTTGGGATCCTTCACGGAATCGTCGATGACGAGCACATATTCGTTGGTTGTGCCCGGGAAGGCGCGCACGATATCCTCGACCGCACTGGGGAACAGGTTGACGCCGCGCACGATCAGCATATCGTCCGCGCGCCCGAGCACGCCGCCCTTGAGGGTCGCATGCGTGCGTCCATCAGGCGTCGGCGTGCGATCCCTTACAACAACGTCGCCCGTCCACCAGCGCACAAGGGGACAGGCCTCCTTGTCGAGATGGGTCAGTACGAGAACGCCGCGCTGTCCATCGTCGACCGGCTCGAGCGTGTCCGGATCGAGGATTTCCACATAGATGAAATCCTCGGCGATCTGAGGACCGAGCTGCAGGGCGGTGTCCCAGCCGATGGGCTGGCATTCCAGCGCCCCGTAGCAGTCGAACATCTTCGCACCCCACATGCGCTCCAGCCGCTCCCGGGTCCCGGGGATGCTCGCGCCGGGCTCACCGCCGACGCAGACCATGCTGACGGTCGAGGCCGCCAGATCGACGCCCATCTCCTCGGCGGCCTCTGCCACGTGCGCCATGAAGGAAGGCGTGCCGATCACCGCCTTGGTGCCGTATTCCCTGATTGTCTCGATCTGACGCTTGGTATCCACCGATCCGCCTGGGATCACGAGCGCACCGATATGCTGCGCAGCTAGCGTCGCGCCGAGGCCCCCGACGAACCAGGAATAGTTGAACATGCACTGGAACACGTCGCCTGCTCGTAAGCCCTGGGCATAGAGATAGCGGGCGTAGAGATCCGCCCACCGCTCGATATCGCGCTTGGACCATAGAACGGGCGATGGACGCCCGGTCGTGCCGGACGAGAAATGCACGCGCACCGCTTCGTTCAATTCCACGGCCCGCATGGTTCCGAACGGCGGATCGTCCTGAAGTCCTGCGACGTAGTCGGCCTTGCGGGTGATGGGGAGGCGGCGCAGATCCTCGAAGCTTTCAAGGCCGGCCGCCGAAAACCCAGCTTCCTTGAAAACCTTCTGATAGTAGGAGCTTTTTGCCTCGACGCGGGCGAGCTGTCTCTTGAGGGCAGTCAGCTGAAATTCCTCGATCTGGTCCCTGGACCAAGTCTCGACGGGATCCCAGATATCTTTCGAGTACGGACGAACGACCTGAGCATTCACGGCTGGGCTCCTTTGAGAATTCCGCGCATGGCGTATTCGGTCAGGGTATGGGCGATTTCAGCAATATCCTCCGCCGTCTGCAGGCGGCGCGGCGCGTACCAGACGGTGAGCCAGTTCAGGGCTCCGAAGAATGGCTTCGTCGCCAAGCGCGGCGGAATATCCACGAAGAGACCCGCTCGGATTCCTTCGTCGATCACTTCGGCAAAGATCCGTTCGTAGTCGTCCCTCAGCCGGATGATCGAACGCAGGGTCTTGGCATGTCGCGCGGCGACCGCGCCGAGAAGTTCCCGCTCGAGACCCCGAACGGCAACTTTCTGCATCGGCAGGTCCTTCATGAGGATCGTCGTGTGTCGCAGAGCCATCGCTTCAAGACGCTCTGCTGCATTGCCGGAGCCGCGGGCAATCGGCTCGATCTCGCGATTCAGCTTCTCCATGGCGGCGATCTGCACGTCGAAGTACAGCTCCGCCTTGCTGCGGTAGTAGTGATAGATCCGCCCCTTGGTCGCTCCTAGCCGCTCGGCGACAGCGTCGATGGAGGTAGCCGCGAAGCCGAACTCCATGAAGACCTCGGCTGCTGCGCGCACAATCTCGTCCCGCGCCTCGTTGCCGGTGGGCGATGCGAGGTTTGGCCTCTCCTCATCCATCAGGCGCTCCGTCTGCGCAAGGCATCGCCCTGCCCTGCGGCCGCGGCGTCCTCGACTTCCTTGCGCACGGCGCGCGCCAGCACGAGGCGCTGTACCTCGGACGTGCCCTCATAGACTTCCAGAATGCGCTGATCGCGATAGAGGCGCTCGGCCACGTTCGGCTTGCAATAGCCGAACCCGCCCCAGATCTGCACCGCCGCATCCGCCGCCCGATGAGCCACCTCGGAAGCATAGAGCTTGGCCATCGCACCGAGATTGGCGACGTCACGACCTTCATCATAGGCCTTGGCAGCCTCATAAAGCATCATGCGGGCGGCCGAGATCTCCACTGCCATATCGGCGAGCTTGAAGCCGATGCCCTGATTGTCGATGATGGCCTGCCCGAAAGCCTTGCGCTCGACCGCACGCATTGACGCCTCGCGATAGGCGGCGAGAGCCAGACCGAGCGACTGGGCAGCCACCATCACGCGGCCCACATTGAGGGTCTGGAATGCCAGGCGCAGGGCCCGGTTGACCTCGCCGATCCGCGCTTCGTCCGACACCACGAGATCGAGCTTCAGATTCGACGTCTGAGTGCCGCGAATACCCATCTTGTCGGAGAGTTCGTCAATGATCGCGCCCTCCTGCTCCTTGTCGACCATGAAGGCGGAGATGCCGCGCCCGCCGGCCGCCGGATCCGTCTTGGCAAACACCACGTAGTAGCGCGATGCGCCGCCGTTTCCGATCCAGTACTTCTCACCCCTGAGCCGCCAGCCATCGCCCTCGCGGACGGCAGTCGCTGTGATGGCAGCGGCGTCCGAACCGGCCTCGCGCTCCGAAAGGGCGAAGCTCGTCGAGACACCCCTGGTCATCTCACCCAGATACAGCTTCTTCTGGTCTTCCCGCCCTGCCAGCAGAACCGGGAATGCACCAAGCTGGTAAGCGCACAGAATCGCGGCGGTGGATGAGCAGCCCGACCCGACCCGTTCGACCACGGCGACAGTGGAGGTCAAGCTGGCGCCTTCCCCGCCATAGGCCTTGGGAATGAACAGGCCCGCCAGTCTGTTGTCGACAAGGCGGCGCACATTTTCCCACGGGTAGCGCTGCTCGCGATCAAGCTCCTCGGCCAGCGGGCCGAAGTGCTCGTCGGACAGTTGTGCGGCGAGGGATTGCCAGCGCTGCGCTTCGGCATTCAGGACAGGTTGCCAGATAACGGCCATGGACTTAACTCCTCTCAGGAACAGGTTTGCCGAGCGGCGTGACGCGTCGGGTCAATAGCTTTCGTAACGGTGCGAAAATTCCGAACAAACCATTGGGCAGGAATGCGAGCGTCAGGATCAGAACGCTGCCGAGAATGATCTTGTCCACATAGCCGCCGAAGGACAGGAACTTCTCCTGCATCAGGATCAGGGCAACACCGAGCAGTGGCCCGAGGAGCAGGCGACGGCCCATCAGCACCACGGCGGTCAGCATGAGGATGAGGAAGTACGTCTCCAGGACGTCCGCACTGATATAGGCCCGCTGGTACGCGTACAGCCATCCGGCGGAAGCGGTAATCGGAGCCGACACAAGGAAGACCTGAAGCCTGATGCGCTGCGGGTCGACGCCGGAGCTCACCGCGAGGCGCTGGTTGAGATGCACCATCATGGCCGCCTGCCCCAGCTTCGAACGGCGGAAGGCGGATATGAGATAGATCGCAACCAGGAGCAACAGATAGGCGACCGGCCAAAGCTCCTGGTCGTTCCTCGCCGTAAAGCCGAGCCATGGAATCGCGAAGGCGGGAATCCCCCTTAGGCCATCGGATCCGCCGAGGAAGCCCCAGTTCTGCGCGATGGCCGCCGCGACGACGGCGACCGCGTAGGTGACAAGGGAGAATACGAACTCGCGCAACTGCAGAGTCACGAAGCCAAGCGCCGCTGCGACCAGCAGAGCCATGAGGACCGCGCCGGCGAGCGAGAGTACGGGCCCGAGGCCGGCGCTGGCGGAGAGCAACGCCGTCGTATAGGCCCCGACGGCGAAGAAGACTGTGTGTGCAAGGCTGACCTCGCCGAGATCGGACACCACGATGTCCAGGCCGTACGACATGACGGCGAAGATGGCGATCAGCACGCAGGCCGCATAGACTGCGCTCGAGCCGCCGAAAAGTGTCGGCACGAAGAAGCCGAGAATGGCGAGACCGGCAAGCAGGATGGTCTTGACCCCGAGATTCACGATCATCGTCCTCCAGGACTGACGGCGAGGCCACCGGGCCGGATCACGAGAACCGCAATCAGGACTGCAAAGGCGGCGGCCGTGGTGTAGGCCGGTGAAACGAAAGCCCCGAAGAACGCCGTGAAAAGTCCGAGGGCAAGCCCTGCTACATAGCTGCCCGTGACGCTTCCGATGCCGCCGAGAACCACGACGACGAATGTGATGATCACCTCATCGAAGCCCATGGAGGTGAGGATCGGCGTACGGGGAGCCACAAGCGCCGCCGCCAGGGCCACGGCTGCCCCTTCAAAGGCGAAGACGCCGAGATACACGCGACGTACGTTAATTCCCGAAAGCTGCGCCAACTGCGGATCTTCGGCCACCATGCGCGCGAGACGGCCCAGGCGCGTACGGTCGATCACGTATTTCAAGGCCGCGAAAAATATGATCGCTACGATGACGATGGCGATATCCTGGTAGGTGAACCAGAGATCGCCCCAATAGATGTCCTTCATCGAGAACGGCGTCTCCAGAATCTGACCGGTCGAACCGAAGAACAACGCCGCCGCGCCATGGAGCACATAGCCGAAACCGAGAGTGACGATCATGATCGACACCAGATCCTGCTTCAGGGTGAGCTGAAGCATGATCCTCTGCATCACATAGCCGACCGCGACACCCACCAGCATGGCAAGCGGAATGGCTACGAAATACGGGAGACCGAGCCGGGAGACGCCATACCAGGTCACGAAGGCGCCGAGCATATACATTTGCCCGTGACCGAAATTGACGAGCCGGGCGACACCCAGAAGCACCGTCCAGCCGATGGCGATCAGCGCATAGGCATGGCCAAGCACGATGCCGTTGACAAGTTGCTGCGCTAAATTCATGCCACATGCGCTCCGAGATAGGCTTCGGCAATCCGTGGATCGTCCCGCATCTCCGATGCCGGGCCTTCGGCGATGATTCTCCCGCGCTCGAGCAGGACCAGACGGTCGACCACCTCGATGGCGGCCCGCACGTTCTGCTCCACGAGGAGCACGGTCAGGCCCGAATCGACCAGGGAGCGCACCGTTTCGAGAACGGTGGAGACGAGCCGCGGAGCAAGGCCGATGGACGGTTCGTCGAGCAGCAGCGCTCTTGGCCCCAGCCTCAGCGCCCGGGCGATGCCGAGCATCTGCCGCTCGCCACCCGAGAGCTGCGAGCCGAGGTGGTGCCGGCGCTCGTAGAGCCGCGGGAAGAGCGCGTAGACATCGTCGACGGTATAGTACCGCCGCCCGTGCCCGGAAGCCGCCCTCGCGCCGGTACCTGCCAGATTTTCCTCGACGCTCATATGGGTGAAGACGAGCTTGCCCTCGGGAATGAGGAGCAGGCCCGCCTTGACCCGCTCGTGCGGCGGAAAGTTCGAAATGTCCTTACCGTCGAGCATGACCCTCCCCGAAACCTTCGGTGCGCCGCGGGACCATCCGAGGAGACCGTTCACGAGAGTCGATTTGCCCGCCCCATTCGCACCCACGACGCCGACGAGCTCCCGTTCCCGAACCGCGATGCGCGGGACGTCGAGAGCGAGATTGCCGCCGTAGGCGACCTTGAGGTCGGTCGCTTCCAGAACCGGACGAGTGTTCATTGCGCACGCCCCAGATAAGCCTCGAGAACCCGTGGGTCGGACTGGACCTGCTGCGGCGTTCCAGTGGCGAGCGTCCTGCCCTGTTCGAGCACCACAATCCGATCCGCCACGGACATGATCAGGTCCATGTGATGTTCGATGACGACCACCGCCAGGCCTTCCTTCTTGAGCGAGATCAGAAGGTTGATCAGGTGGGTCATGTCCGCGCCACCGAGACCGGCGGCAGGCTCGTCGAGCAGCAGAGCCCGGGCCCCGCTCCCATATGCGAGTGCAATCGAGAGCATCCGCTGCGTGCCGTACGGAATATTGGTGGGCTTGAGATGGTGGTAGGTCTCCGGGATTCCGAAGCGGATGAGGCGCCGGCTTGCATCCTCCACCGCATCGGCCCTGCGTCGGACCTGAGTAAAGGGCAGCAGCGTCGTGGCGAGAAGGCTTGTTCCATAGCGATCCTGGAGAACGGTCACCATGTTCTCGAGAACGGTCAGTTCATGGAAGAAGGCGTTCTGCTGGAAGGCCCGTTTCAGACCCCGTTCGGCGAGGAGATACGGAGCGGTGTCCGTCACCTCCTCGCCATTCAGGAAGACCCGTCCCCGCCTCCTGACAAGGTGAGTGACGGCATCGTAACAGGAGCTCTTTCCGGCGCCGTTCGGACCGATGATGCCGAGGATTTCCCCTGCGCCGACACTCCATGTCACGTCATCGAGAGCGACCAGGGCGCCATAGGTGACGCCGAGGCCCTCGACACGAAGGATCGGTTCCAAACCGCCGGCCATCTCACCGCCCTCAGTTCGAGGCCGGACGGACGGCGATCTTCTGGTTTTCGACCGTGAAGAGCTTGTGGTTCGAATCGAGCTGACCATTCGCCGCGAAGGAGACGTCGCCAAAGATGGTGCCTTTGAAGCTGCCGCCGCGAATGCGCTTCGCGACCGGCTCCTTATCGAGGCTCTTGACCTCGTTCGCGGCCATGGCCCAGACCTGCAGCGACGTCGCGCCGAGCGCCATGTACTTGTCCGGGGTGTACTTGAACATTTCCTGCGTCTTGGCGACGAACTTCTTGTTCGCCGCATTCGACGCGAAGGGCTCCACGTCCGGGAAATAGATGTCAGCCCCGATCACGCCATTCGCGGCTTCGCCGGCAACGGAGATGACGCTCGGTGCCACCGTTCCGACGGCCGTGACGAGCTGTCCGGGGAGACGGCTCTGCTTCGCCTGACGGATGAGGGCCGGCATGCCGAGACCTTCATTGGCGTTGATGGCGATTGTCATCTCCGGATTGGCAGCGCGCACGTTCGTCAGCGCGACGCGGAAGTCCGCCTGGTTGAAGGGGAACTTTTCCTCAGCCACCTTCTCATAGGCGTAATTCATCTTTTTGAGTTCGCCTTCGATGGATTCCTGCGCGCCGTTTCCGTAGGCGTCGTTCTCCGTCATGAAAGCGATACGCTTGGCCTTGCTGCCCGCAATATATTTCGCAATGACCGCGCCGTCCTGCGAGTTGGAGCTGTTGAGCCGGATCGCCAGCGGATTGCCTTCGCCGGACAGGATGGGGTCGGCCTTCGAGATCGCCGTAATGTCGAGGATGTTGGCACGGTTGATCACCGGCTGCATGGCAAGCGTCACCGGGCTGTTCCACCCTTCGATGATGAGCGAGACGCCAGCGGAGATCAGCTCGTTGGCGCGCGACACGCCTACGGCCGGAGTCGATTCATCGTCCCGCGACAGAATCTCGATCTGGCGGCCCATGACGCCACCGGATTCATTGATGATCGCAGCCATGGCCTGAATGGCCTGCGTGACGTGCTGCCCCTGCGGTCCCGCGCCCCCGCTGAGAGGAAAGATCACGCCGACCTTGATCGGCTGTTGAGCTTGGGCATGAGCCTGGCCGGCAAGAGCGAGAGCGCCAAGGGATACGATAGCAAGTGTCTTGAGAGCCTTCATGAACTTTCCTCCTGGTTGGATGCCGTGTTCGGCTTTTTTATTTTCAGGTACGATACTGATGAGTATGTCACGGTGTCAATCGCGTTATAATATAACTTCGATCTGCTGCATCTTTACTGAAAATGCCTAGATTATATCCCCGCTTCTATTCCCCTTGCGGACATACTGATCAGTATGTAACCTCCCGGTCGGAATTCAGGAGCGGTCATGTCAGCCAGCGACGAATCTTTTGTGAAGGCAGATCGGAATGGCTCCGTCCTGCAACTCCTCATCGATCGGCCGGCAGCGCGTAATGCTTTGAACCCACGCATTCTCGCAAGGCTGGCGGCAGAGCTTGCCGCTGCCGATCAGGATCCGGCCATTCGCGCAATTGTGATTACCGGCGGGCCCAGCCATTTCTCGGCAGGCGCAGACATCGACACGCTCTCGGGGCATTCACCCGCAAGCTATCTTGCTTCACCGACGCGACGCGCCTTCGAGAGCATCATCCGTACAGAGAAGCCCATCATTGCCGGGGTAGCGGGGTTCTGCCTGGGCGGGGGATGCGAGCTGGCCCTGGCATGCGACCTGATCATTGCGGGTGACAGCGCGGTCTTTGGACAGCCCGAGATCAATCTCGGCATCATCCCTGGCGCCGGCGGAACGCAGCTTTGGCGCCAGCGCACAGGCGCGGGTCCGCAAACAGAGGCTGCCCTCCTGGGGCAGCTGGTCGATGCCTGGACGGCCAGACGCATAGGGCTGGTGGATGAGGTCGTGCCCACCGAGCGGATCGTCGATGCAGCCGTCGAGAAAGCACGCATCATCGCGTCGAAGGCCCCTCTCGCAAGCCGCACCGCAAAGGCCGCCTTGCGGAGTGCCGGAGCGATGAACCTGCATGCGGCGCTCTCCCATGAGGTCGGACTCATGGCGGGACTTCTTGGAACCGAGGACGCGCGGGAGGGCACGAAAGCCTTTCTCGAGAAGCGCCGCCCTCACTTTACGGGGCGCTAGACGGCCATGGCGAACACCGGACCCTACCGCCTCGATCTTCCTGCTCAGGCAAGCGACGCGGAAATCCTATCGCAGGTGAAACGGGCACTGCGCGAGGCGGATCGATCTGCAGTGCTCATCCTTGCAGGTTCCTTTGCCGGAGACGTGACGGATACCAAGGCCCATGGCGATGTGATCGGCCTGCTGCTCGACGCCGCGATCCCGATCCTTGCCCTTCCTTCGGGCCTCATCGGACAGCGCGGCCTCGCCCTTCTTCTGGCAGCGGATCGCATCGTCATCGACGGCGAAGCGAGCATGAGCGGCAACTGGAGAGCAAGCCCCGGGCTGTGTCCCCTGCTCCAGGAAAAACTCGGGTCAACCCTGGCCAGGACGATCGTCTTCGACCCATCCGCAGACGTTCTCACCCGCTTCGTCGACCTCGGGCTCGCAGTGGTTCCGAGTGATCCTGGAGGCCACGTGCGGGAGATCGTTGCTGCCCTTGAGGATGGTCTCGGGCGTCGCCTCAAGCGATCACTCAAGGCCTCAAGCGAGCTGCCGCTGAAAGAGGCCATCAATTTCGACCTGTGGTTTTCCATTTCCCGACACGCGAGCGCCTTATGACGACAGATGCCCGCTTCGACGGCCCCGGACCGGATGAGATTTGGCGTTCTGCCGTTGCCGAGGGGCGCTTCCTGCTCCAGCACTGCGGAGCGTGCGGCGCCTGCCGTTTTCCACCCGCCCTCGTCTGCGCATCATGCGGCTCTCCCGACCTCGTGTGGAAAGAGGCGTCGGGGCGGGGAGCGGTATACTCGTCGACGACCGTCCGTGAGCGTGAGGGCAGCTACAACGTCGCGCTCATCGACCTCGCGGAAGGTGCACGCATGATGAGTCGCGTCGAGGGGATCGATCCCGGTGCGGTTCGCATCTCCATGAAGGTGACTGCACGCATCGTCCAGAGCCCTGAGCCGATGGTGGTCTTCTTTCCGGACGAGGGCGAGATTCAATGACCCACCCTCTGCGCGGACGCGCCGCCATTGTCGGTATCGGAAACACGAAGCGCTGGAATGCACCCGGGCGCACCCCCTTCGACCAGCTGCAGGAGGCGGCAATCCTCGCGCTGGAGGATTGCGGGCTCTCATTGAAGGATGTCGATGGTCTCTTCTGCGCCATCTCCTCATCCGGTCTTCCGGTCCTGAACGTCGCCGAACGCCTCGGGATATCCGTTCGCCACGCGGACGGCACCATGGTGGGCGGTGCCTCGTTCCTGTTCCATCTCCAGAGCGCCGTCGCCGCCCTGGACAACGGTTTGTGCGACGTGGCGCTGATCTGCTACGGCTCCAACCAGCTCAGCGCAGGCGGCAAGCTCGTTTCCATGCCCGACCCGCAACCCTATGAGTCCCCGTACAAGCCTCGCTATCCGATTTCGAGCTACGCGCTCGCCGCCGCAAGGCATATGCATGACTATGGCACAACCCGCGAAAACCTCGCCGACGTCGCCCTCGCCGCCCGCGCCTGGGCCAACCTCAACCCGGATGCTTTCGCCCGCGGTCCGCTCAGCCGCGACGAGATCCTTGCCTCCCGCATGGTAAGCGATCCTATCACGCGGGCCGATTGCTGCCTCGTCACGGACGGCGGCGCAGCTTTGGTGCTCACCCGAGCCGAGCGGGCACGCGACCTTCCCAGTCAGCCCGCCTACATTCTTGGAACAGGCGTCGCTGTCAGCCACAGGCAGATCGCCGCCATGCCGGACCTCACGACCACGGCGGCGGTGCAATCCAGCCGGAGAGCGTACGAAATGGCGGGCGTCGGTCCAGCCGACATCGACCATGTGATGGTCTATGACGCCTTCACCATCACGACGCTCCTGTTCCTGGAGGATCTCGGCTTCTCTTCCAAAGGAGAGGGCGGAGCCTTTATTTCGAGCGGAGCCATCGCGCCAGGCGGGACTTTGCCGGTCAACACCAATGGTGGGGGATTGTCGTGCAACCACCCGGGGATGTACGGCCTGTTCACGATCATTGAAGCGGTGGAGCAGTTGCGGGGCAACTGTGGCGCACGGCAGATTGAAGGGGTCGAAGTCGCGCTCGCTCATGCCAACGGAGGCGTTCTCTCCAGCCAGGCGACCGCGATCCTCGGCTCGACAGCAACGATTTGAGACAAAGGGAGGAGCAATCATGCCGGGAATGCTGGAAGGCAAGGTGGCCGTCGTCACCGGGGCGGGCCAGGGCGTCGGGCGGGCCATTGCGGAAGGGCTTGCCAAGGCGGGCGCCAGCGTCGTCGTCAACGATGTCGGCGTGACGCTCACCGGAGAGACGGAGAACGCGTCGGCGGCCGAAGAGGCGGCCGCCGCGATCCGCAATGCGGGCGGCCAGGCTGCAGCGAGCCGTGATTCCGTGACAGAATGGGCGAGCGCCCAGCGCATCGTGCAAACGGCGCTCGACAATTTCGGCCGTATCGACATCGTGGTGAACAACGCCGGCATTCTCCGGGACGCCATCTTCCACCGCATGGAACCGGATGATTGGCGAGCGGTGATCGACGTACACCTCCACGGCAGCTTCAACATCAGCCGCGCAGCCGCCACGCATTTCAGGGAGCAGCAATCCGGTTCCTACATCCATATGACCTCGACCGCAGGCCTCGTCGGGAATTTCGGCCAGGCGAACTACATGGCCGCCAAGCTCGGCATCGTCGGCCTCTCCCGCGCCATCGCCATGGACATGCAGCGGGCCCATGTGCGTTCGAACTGCATCGCACCCTTCGCCTGGAGCCGAATGGTCAGCTCCATTCCCACCGAAACCGAGGCCGACAAGATCCGTGTCGCCAAGCTCAAGCAGATGACGCCGGACAAGATCGCACCCATGGTGACCTTCCTCGCGTCGGACGCCGCCAAGAACATCTCCGGCCAGATCTTCGCGGTTCGCAACAACGAAATCTTCCTTATGAGCCAACCTCGTCCCGTGCGCGCGCTGCACCGCGGCGAAGGCTGGACGCCCGAGGCGATTGCCGAACAGCTTCCCGGCGCCTTCGGTCCGTCGCTCACGCCGCTCGAGCGCTCGGCTGACGTTTTCTCCTGGGATCCGGTCTGAGCCATGCCCATCGACCCTGAAAAACTCTTCGCGCTACGGTTCCCTGAGATTCGGCAGAGCTATATCTGGCGTGACAGCGTGCTTTATGCCCTGGGTACCGGCTACGGCATCGACGCTACGGACGAACGGCAGCTGCGTTTCGTCGACGAGACAAAGTTGAAGGCCGTGCCCACGATGGCGAACGTGCTCGCCTATCCGGGGTTCTGGATGCGCGATCTCGATACCGGTATCGACTGGGTGAAGGTGGTGCATGGCGAGCAGGCAATGCGCCTTCACAGGCCCCTGCCGCCTGAAGGAGAGGTCGTAGGACGCACACGCATCGTCGATCTCGTCGACAAGGGGCCCGGAAAGGGCGCGCTCGTCTACGCGGAGCGAGTGATCTCCGATGCAGCGACGGGTGAGAAGATGGCGACCCTGCTCCAGACCGTCTTCTGCCGTGGCGATGGTGGATTCGGCGGCAAGAGCGAGGCGCCGCGCGCGCCTCATGCCATCCCCGAACGCGATCCGGACTTGTCTCTCAACATGCCGACCCATTCCCAGATGGCTCTGATCTACCGACTGTCCGGCGATCTCAACCCGCTGCATTCCGATCCTGCCATCGCCAGGAAGGCTGGATATGACCGTCCGATCCTGCATGGGCTCGCAACCTATGGTGTGGTTGGCCACGGGCTGATGGCCGCACTCTGCGAATATGCACCGGAACGTGTTGTCGCGATCGAGGGACGCTTCTCCGCGCCTGTCTTCCCAGGGGAGACGATCAGCATCGACATCTGGCGGGACCGGCCAGGGCGGGCCGCTTTCCGTGCCCGCATCGCTGCCCGCGACGCCGTCGTGTTCAACAACGGCCTTTTCGAATACGCGGTTTGAGGAGACGACCTATGGATTTCCGGCTTACGGAGGATCAGCGGGCCCTGCAGGAGAGTGCCCGCCGCTTCGCGCAGAACGAGTTGCCAGGGCTCGCCGTCGAAATCGAGAAGACCTCGCATCCCGTGCCGCACGACTGGCTCAAGCGCTATGCGGAAATGGGATTTCTTGGCATCAATGCCGATCCGGATCTGGGTGGCCTCGGTCTGTCTCATCTCGACGCCTTCCTCGTCATGGAAGAGTTTGCAAAGGTTTCGGTGGGCGTCGCCTTTCCCATTTTCGAGTGCTGCGCGGGTCCGGTGCGGATCGTCGAGCGCCTGGGCCATCCATCCCTGCGGGAGCGCGTCGTCCCGAAGGTTGTCGCGGGCAAGATGCTGGTTGCAATCTCCATGTCGGAACCCGATGCGGGCACGGCCCTCACGGATCTTCGCACCCGCGCCCGAGCGGATGGCGACAGCATCGTGATCGACGGGACGAAACGCTGGTGCTCCGGTGCGGGCCATTCGGAGGGCTATGTGGTGTTCTGCCGGTTCGATGGAACGCCGGGAGCCAAGGGGATCGGCGCCGTCTTCGTCGATAAGGAGACGCCCGGACTCACCTTCGGCCCGCAGGAAGAACTCATGGGCTTTCGCGGCGTTCCCTCTGCCGACATGAATTTTGAGAACGTCAGGGTGCCCCGGGAGCATCTGCTCGTCGGTCCTGGCGGGTTTCCCAGCCTCATGGGTCTCTTCAACATCGAGCGGCTCGGCAACGCCACGATGGCGTTAGGCGTGGCGGCTGGAGCGCTTGAGCACGTGATCGCCTATGTCCAGGAGCGAAAGCAATTCGGCAAGCCGATCGTCGACTTCCAGGCCGTTCAAATTCGCCTCGCCGAGATGGCCATCAAGGTCGAAGCCGCCCGTCTCCTGATCCACCGGGCAGCCGCCAACGCAGAACAGGGTTTGCCGGACGCACGCGAGGCGTCCATTGCAAAATGCTACGCCAACGAGATCACCCGCGAGGTGAGCGCGGCGGCCCTGCAACTCATGGGCGGCTACGGCTATGCCAGGGAGTATGGCATGGAGCGGCGGCTGCGCGATTCCTTCGGCTGGGGCATCGCGGGCGGAGCCATCGACATTCAGAAGGTCAACATCGCAGCCGAACTCGTCGGCCGCCGCTTCGACCAGAGACGGTGAGACGCGCGATGGGCTCGAAGACCGTTCTGATCGCCGGAGCGTCGGGCGTGGTCGGACACGCCGCGGTCGAGCACTTTTCCCGTCTCGCGGAATGGAACACCATCGCTCTCTCCCGCCGGAGCCCCAATATTTCGACGGACCGTCCCTATCGCCACATCTCCCTCGACTTGCGCGATGCACAAGCCTGCCATGCCGCCGTGGACGACATGCCGGAGGTCACGCATCTCGTCTACGCGGCATTGTATGAGAAGGCGGGCCTGGTGGAGGGCTGGCGCGATCCGGAGCAGATGGCCACCAACCTGGCCATGCTGCGCAATCTTCTGGATCCGCTCACGAGGAAATTTGGAAATCTCAGGCATGTGAGCCTTCTGCAGGGCACGAAGGCCTACGGCATTCATATCCATCGCATCGCCATTCCGGCGCGGGAGCGCTGGCCCCGCGACCCGCACGAAAATTTCTATTGGCTGCAGGAGGATTACCTGCGCGAGGCATCCGGCCGCCATGGCTTCGGCATGACGATCTTTCGCCCGCAGGTGGTCTTTGGCGATGTGGTTGGCGTCGCGATGAATCTGACGCCCGTCATCGGTGCCTATGCGGCCATCTGCCGGGAAGAGGGCATTCCGTTCTGTTATCCTGGAGGGCCGGCCTACGTGCTCGAAGCGGTCGACGCACGCCTGATGGCGCGGGCCCTTTCGTGGGCGGCGGAAGCGCCGACCGCGCGGAACGAGACATTCAACATTACCAATGGCGATGTCTTCGTCTGGCAGAATGTCTGGCCCTCCATCGCCGAGGAACTCGGCGTCGAGCCTGGTCCGGACAGGCCGACATCCATGGCCGAATTCCTGCCGTCCCAGGAGAAGACCTGGAGTCGCATCGTCGAAAGACACGGGCTGAAATCCATCTCGCTTCCGGCGTTGCTCGGCGAGTCCCATCACTATGCCGACTTTACCTTCGCCTACGGTGCGCAGCACAGACCGCCCCCCGCACTGGTCAGCACCATCAAGCTCCGGCAGGCGGGGTTCGGCGATTGCATCGACACCGAGGACATGTTCCGCGACCTGTTCCGCAGCCTCGCGGCGAAACGCATCCTGCCGCCGACTCGTGGCATGCAGACATCATCCGCTCAACGGCCGAGCAAAGAACACGCAGGGAGGACACCATGACGGAGAAACGCTGGGTTCGGCGACCGGAAGGCTCCAACTGGGGTGATTTCGGACCCGAGGATCAGGTGGGGCGCATGAATCTCCTCACTCCGGAGCGCCGCCTGCGCGCCATCCGGGAAGTGACGCACGGCCAGACCTTCACCTTGAGCCTGCCCCTCGACTATCCAGGCGGCAATGCGCTCTTTGAGTTTCGCAAGGAGCCCCGGTTCTTCCATGAGCGACGCGGCCCAGGGCACAATTACAACTTCCGTCTCAGCAATGTCTGCGGCTGTTTCTCCGATATCGTCTCGGACGATGCGGTGCTCCTCTATACCCAGTACTCTACGCAATGGGATGGCCTGAGCCATGTGGGCCAGCTCTTCGACGCTGACGGTGACGGCATGGTCGAGAAGGTCTACTACAACGGCTATCGCGGAGGCATCGACATCGTCGGCCCCGACGATGCAGCGGAAGCCTCCGGCGCAAAAGCTCTCGGCATCGAGCATCTCGCGACAAGCGGCGTCCAGGGACGCGGTGTCCTCGTGGATCTCGAATCCCGCCACGGCCGCGACCGCGCCATCGTCGGCTATGACGAGTTGATGCGGATTCTGGACGAGCAGCGATCCGCCATAGAACCGGGCGATTTCCTCTGTCTCTATACCGGGTTTGCCGATCTGGTCCTTGAAATGGGCAAGAAGCCCGATGGACAGGTTCTCCTATCGTCCTGTTCCGTGCTGGACGGGCGCGACGAACGCCTCCTCAACTGGATTACGGATTCAGGCGTCGTCGCCATCTGCGCCGACAATTTTGCGGTCGAGGCATATCCGGCCAAGCCCGGACCCGGCGAAACCTATCCGGGCCTTCCCCTGCACAATCACTGCCTCTTCAAGCTTGGAATCCATCTGGGCGAACTCTGGTACTTCGCCGATCTCGCCCGGTGGCTCCGTGCCAACGGGCGTTGGAGCTTTCTCCTGACGGCTCCGCCGCTGAGGCTGCCCGGCGCGGTCGGATCGCCGGCGACACCGGTCGCGACCGTGTGAAATCACGTGCGCTGACGGGACGCGGAAGGGCTTTCCGGCACCAGACCAGGACAGGGCGCGCGGCCCAGTCCAATGCCGGGTCGGCTGACACATGGAACTTCCAAACCTTGACCATGGCAAACCTTGACCATGGTCGGTGGGTCGACGTTTCAGCGCGCCCTCCAAGGCCGGCAGAAGGGTCTACGGGACTGATATCCATCCCGCCATGCGCTCCATGATCCCGGCTGGCCTTCGCCAATAATTTGGGACATCCCACATAAGTATGCTTGTTATCCCAAATTCTGTCTTCTAGGCTTCACAAAAAGCCTGGAGAAGGGCACTCAATGGGAACGCTCACGCATGCATACAACCTGTCGCTTCATCGTTCGGATGCGCTGGCGGACTGTTCAAGGTCCGTGCCGTCCCTGGCATTGGCTGGCTCAACGGCTATGATGGGCTAAAGGCCAAGACCATGCCGGCGACCGGCTAAACACCGCGTCGTTCGCAGCCCTCTGCTGATGATACGGGTTGCCGCATAGGAGTGATTTTCCTAACCGGCTGCCGTTCTGCTGCAGGCAATGGGAAGGTAGTCTTCCCAGCCTCCGAAACCTCATAGGTTTGAAGAATGTCCGAAATCGTCGTCAATGCCGTGTCGAAATCCTGGGGAGGAGTAGGAGGCGTGAACGGCATCAGCTTCAAGGCTGACGCCGGGAGCCTGCTTGTGCTCCTTGGCCCCTCCGGATGCGGCAAATCCACGACCTTGCGCCTGATCGCAGGACTGGAAGAGGTCGATTCGGGCACGATCACCATTGGCGGACGCGATGTAACCCACCTGTCTCCGGCCGAGCGCCGCATCTCGATGGTGTTCCAGTCGTACGCTCTCTTCCCTCACCTGAACGTCGCCGAGAATATTATCTTCGGACTGAAGGTTCGCGGCGTTCGTCGGGCCGAGAGAGACGTGCGGCTGAAAAAAGTGGCCGATATTGTCGGCCTGAGCCATCTGCTGGAGCGCAAGCCGTCTCAGCTTTCCGGCGGCCAGCGTCAACGCGTCGCCCTTGGTCGTGCCATCATTGCGGAGGCGCCCGTCTGTCTCATGGACGAGCCTCTATCGAACCTCGATGCCAAATTGCGCCACGAGATGCGAACCGAAATCCGCAGCCTGCAGCAGCGGCTCGGAATGACCATGGTCTACGTCACTCATGATCAGACCGAGGCCATGACCATGGCGGATCGGGTGATCCTCATGCGCGATGGCTCTATCGAGCAGAACGGCGCGCCGCATGAACTCTACAACCTTCCTGCCAGCGACTTCGCGGCCCGTTTCATCGGCACTCCGCCCATGAACATCATCTCCTGGCGCGATGGCGCCATGCTGGGGGTGCGGCCGGAGCATATTTCACTTGTGGAGCAAGACGGGATTCCCGCCACCGTGAGGGCTGTCGAGTATCTGGGCGCGGACACCATCGTGCTGTGCGACGTGGAGGGTGAGACCGTGGCCGTACGCCGGACAGGGTATTGTTCGCTGCAATCCGGCTCCAAAGTCGGACTGGCTTGGCAAAACTGTCACATACATCTGTTTGAGGGGGACAGCGGGAAGCGTCGCGAAGGTGGTTTCACCTCCCGAGATGCCTTCTCCTGAAAGAGCGTGAGCGGCCCCGTGGCTGCAAGCGTGTGACTTCCAACACCCGAGGGGGAGACGATGAAGTTCAAAACCAAGGCCCTGCTGACAGCCGGTCTGATGGCCGTCGCAAATCTGGGCGCAAGCGTCGCTCAGGCTGTCGACCTGACGATGTATTATCCGGTCGCCGTCGGCGGCCCCGTCACCAAGATCATCGACGATATGGTCCAGCGGTTCCAGAAGGAGAATCCGGACGTCAAGGTCGAGGCCGTTTATGCGGGCAACTATACCGATACGATGACCAAGGCGATGACCGCCATGAAGGGCGGTCAGCCCCCGCAATTGTCGGTTTTGTTCTCCACCGACCTCTTCACGCTCATGGATGAGAAGGCGATCGTGCCGATCGACGAGATTGCCGGCGCGGACGGGAAGGCCTGGCTGAGCGGCTTCTATCCGGCCTTCATGGAGAACGGGCGGATCGAGGGGAAGACCTGGAGCGTCCCCTTCCAGCGCTCCACCATCGTCCTCTACTACAACAAGGACGCCTTCAAGGAGGCAGGTCTCGATCCCGAGAAGCCGCCGGCAACCTGGGCCGAAATGGCGGAGATCTCGAAGAAGCTTCTGAAGAAGGACGCATCCGGCAACGTCACTCGCTGGGGCGTTGAAATTCCGTCAACAGGCTATGGCTACTGGATGCTTCAGGCGCTGGCGATCGAGAACGGCCAGAAGCTCATGAACGAGGCCGGGAACAAGGTCTTCTTCAGCGACAAGAAGACGGTCGATGCCCTCCAGTACTGGGTCGATCTGGCTGCCAAGGAAGGCGTCATGCCGAAGGGCGCCGTGGAATGGGGAACCCTACGCACGGATTTCCTCGAGGGCAAGACCGCCATGATGTGGCACACCACCGGCAACCTGACGGCGGTGAAGGAAGGCGCGAAGTTCGATTTCGGCGTCGCCATGCTTCCTGCCAAGGAGCGTCGCGGCTCTCCCACTGGCGGCGGAAACTTCTATGTCTTCAAGAGCGCGACGCCCGAGCAGCAGCAGGCTGCCGTCAAGTTCATCCGCTGGATGACGGCTCCCGAGCGCGCCGCGGAATGGAGCATCAAGACCGGCTATGTGGCCGTGACGCCTGCAGCCTATGAAACCGAGACGATGAAGAATTACGTCAAGGACTTCCCGCAGGCGGTCGTGGCGCGCGACCAGCTTGAGCACGCGGTGGCCGAGTTGTCGGTGCATGACAACGGGCGCATCTACAAGATCCTCAACGATGCTGTGCAGGCGGCCGTGACAGGTACCCAGAGCCCCCAGGAGGCTCTCGAGAGCGCCCAGAAACAAGCTGACCGGGTCCTCAATCGCTACAAGTAGTCAGCGAAAGCGTGTGCCGCGACGGCCTCTGTCGCGGCACATATCCTCCGTCATCCGGGAGATGTCCATGACAGCCGCCGTCATGAGCGCAGTCGGGCCGAAGGCCGGCTATCGCAGCAACTGGCGTACAACCATCAATGCCTGGCTCCTGCTACTGCCTGCAATCGTTCTCCTGGCGGCCTTTACGCATTATCCGATCCTGGCAACGCTCTACCACAGCTTCTTCTCCCTCGGCCGCAGCGGCCCGGCGGAGTTCGTTGGCCTCGAGAACTACAACTATATGCTCGAGGACGATGTCTTCTGGCAGGTCCTGCGCAACAATCTGCTATTCGCCCTGGCAACAGTGCCGACGAGCATCGCTCTCGCCCTTCTGATGGCCGTTTGGGTGGACAAGAAGATCGCCGGACGCGCCTTCCTCCGGCTCGCCTTCTTCACACCGACCGTTCTGCCGATGATTGCAGTCGCGAATATCTGGCTGTTCTTTTACACTCCCGACTACGGCCTCCTCGATCAGTTCCTGAAGTCGCTGGGTTTCTCGGGCCATAACTGGCTCGGCGATCCGTCGACTGTCATGACATGCATCGCCGTGATGGTGGTTTGGAAGGAGGCCGGATTTTTCATGATCTTCTATCTCGCGGCCCTGCAGACCATTCCGCCCGAGTTGAAGGAGGCCGCTTCCATCGAAGGCGCGGGCAGGTGGTACTTCTTCCGCCGCGTGACATTGCCGCTCCTGATGCCGACAACCCTTTTCATCTCGATCAATGCATTGATCAACTCGTTCAAGCTCGTTGACCAGCTCGTCATCATGACCAAGGGCGGTCCGAACAACGCCAGTTCGCTGCTGCTCTACTACATCTACGAAGTGGCCTTCAATTTCTGGGATACGGCCTATGCCGCCACGCTGACCGTGACCCTCATTGCGATCCTGGCTGCAGTGGCGCTCACCAAATTCATGTATCTCGATCGCAGGATTCACTACCAATGAGACGGACCGGTTATTCGATCGAGACGATCGCCGCATGGGTGCTCGCCCTGCTATGGCTATTGCCCTTGGCCTATAGCCTGTGGAGCGCATTCCATCCGTCCGAGTACGCCACCCGCCTCGACCTGACGGCGCCGCTCACGCTGGACAACTTCTTTCGCGCGTGGCGCCAGGCGCCGTTCGCGCGCTACTACCTGAATACGCTGATGCTGGTCACTCTGGTCCTCGCAGGCCAGCTCGTGATCTCGACGCTGGCGGCTTATGCATTTGCACGCTTTCGGTTTGCGGGCCGTGACATCCTGTTCGCACTGGTCCTCGTGCAACTCATGATCATGCCGGACGTCCTGATCGTGGAAAACTATCGTGTCGTCAGCTGGCTCAATCTCCTCGATACGATTCCGGCCATTGCCCTGCCTTACATGGCATCGGCCTTCGGCATTTTCCTGCTGCGGCAAACCTTCAAGAGCGTGCCGAACGAACTCGTCGAGGCGGCGCGCGTCGAAGGTGCGTCGTCCTTCGGTGTGCTCTGGCGCGTCTTCGTGCCGCTCGGCAAAACCACTTATATCGCCTTTGGCCTCGTCTCGGTCAGCTACCATTGGAATAACTTCCTCTGGCCGCTCATCGTCACGAATTCCGTGGAGAGCCGTCCCCTCACGGTCGGTCTCGCGGTCTTTGGCGCCCCGGAAACAGGAGTCGACTGGTCGGTGATCACGGCGGCAACCGTCATGACCATGGCGCCTTTGCTCCTGGCATTCCTTCTGTTTCAGCGCCAGTTCGTTCAGTCTTTCATGCGCGCTGGAATTCGGTGACCGAGGCCGTCAGACGGGCATCCGGTGCAGGTCTCGTCAGACGGTCGATTTCACGGCCCCCTCCCCTGTTCGGGGCCCGGGATCCGTGTTTGGATCCTGGCCGGCTTTCGAGAAATCACACGCTCCGTTGGCTGCGAAACGATCGAGCCGGCTGTTGCGGATCATGGCCTCGGCTCGCGTTGTCCGAGCTTGTCTACCCGCCCGTCCGCATGGGGCAACTCTGCGCTGACACAGCACTGAGGAAGCCTGCTGCGCGCGGTACTTGGCGCAGCACCTGCCGCGCCTCGACGATCGCGATCTTCTGTTCGACAAGATCCGCAAGCGCGCTTTCACGCGAAAGGGCCCGCAGATCACGAACTGCATCCTTCAGCTCCTGCAAGGTCGCGCCGTCGATGAGCTGGCGCTCCGCAATATCCAGGGCTTCATCAAATGCCATAGGCAACTCCTTTTCAAATTCTCGGATGGGAAAAAACATCCTGATTGAGGCAAAGCTTGGCCATTCGTGAAGCGCCTGTGAGGCATTTCACGGACTGGCCGCGAAAGAAAAAGGCCGCTGCTTCCAGCGACCTGAAGTTGGGAAATTCATTCCAGAGGGAACGACACGAAAGGGAGGACATATCGTGTCCTCCCTGAGATGGGGACGCAAAGCCGCTTCCGCCACCGACAAAACCGTCGAGGTGCCATGCACCCGGTGCATTGGTCCACGGGGAATCGCCTCGACACCTGGAAGCGGAAGCATCTGCATCCGAGGGCAATCTGCCTGCAGCTTTCATGGCACACCATGTGGCTCCATGTTTCAGCCCGACACGATGGATGATCATCCTCTCCTTGCTGCTCGATCCAGCGTGCCCAGCATCAGCAAGAGTCCGCTCTCGCCGATGTTGGAAGGTGCGGATATCGTGCAGGCACCGAACTCCGGCCCTCCTTCGAGGAAGCTAGGAGTGACCGTCACGTGGGGACCTGAACGAGCCCGGAGCGGTCCGGACCGGAAGATCCAGCATTGCCTTTTCGCTCGGGGCAAGATGGCGGACCGCTCCTTTCGGAAGGTCGCCAAGTTGCACTCCGCCCACTCCGATGCGCACAAGGCGAAGAACGTCGGCGCCAGCTGCGCCGACAAGGCGCCGGATCTGGCGGTACTTGCCCTCGTTCAGAACCACCTCGATCCATGCATTGCGTGAGCCCACGCGCAGGATGCTCGCTGATTTCGCGACGAGTCGTTCGCCCTCAATGACCATGCCTGCCTGAAGCCGGTCCAGCATTGCCGGGTCCGGCCTGTGATCGATCTGCACGTGATAGACCTTCTCCACGTTCGAGGCAGGATCCAGCACACGCTGCGCCCAGCGCGTGTCGTTGGTCATGAGGAGCAGCCCCTCGCTCGCCTTGTCGAGACGACCGACCGGCGAAACGAAGGGAAGATCGAACCCTTTCAGGCAGTCGTAGACCGTCACCCGCTCCTGTGGGTCGTCGCGGGTCGTGACAAGACCGCGCGGCTTGTTGAGCATCAGGTAGACTTTGCGCTGAGCCACGATCGCACGATCGTCGACGGTGATGCGGGCCCGGCCTGGATCGACACGGCTTGCCGCAGTGCGGACGACAATGCCGTCGACGCGTACACGCCCTTCGGCAATCAGGACCTCGGCCTGCGTGCGAGAGCAGAATCCGAGCTTTGACAGGGCTCGAGGCAGACTGACAACGGCGCCGTTCGGACGTTGCAACCCTCCGCCCCTCCGCGATGGAAATTGCTTCATGATGCTGTCGCTCCGGCTCAGCTCATGAAGAAATGCTGCGAGATGCACACCTCGATAGCGTCTGCGTCGTGACCGATAAGGCGGGCCTCTTCATCGCGGCGCGTCAGAACCTGATCCGACATCCAGGCTGCATTCAATTGATCTCGCTCCTGTAGATTGGTGCATGCTGCGAAAGAACCGTTGCTGAACCGCGTTCATGGCGAGTTCTGCCGTAGAGCGCAATATCCTGTCGCGTGCTGCGTCAATCGGGGACATACGCTGCCCCGCCGTTGCTCGACCTCGCTCCACGTCCTTTGCATGCTAGACGCCGAGACAGCCCACGGGCTTGTATTTCCGGCCGATCGGGCTATCTTGTCCCTTATGAATCTGCTCGTGAAACATCCTCGCCTCACGGTGCATGCGGGCTGCCTCAAAGCAGGCAGGTAAGCCCCAGGAGCGGGCATGACCATGGTGGTCGCCAGCGCTCCGGGGCATGAATTCTCTCTCCCATGACCCATTCACCGTCCACGCGCCTCTAGGCGCGGGTCGGTTCGCCGACTCCGCACAGCGTGCAGCGTCGCTCCTGCATGTCCAGCGGAATGGCCATTCCCGAGGAGGTTTTCATGAACGCGCAGCACGAACTTCCGCCGATTATCCTCGCCGAGAATGACTACAACCGCCTGCTGTTCACCGCGATGATCCGGCGGAAGCACAGCCGTTGGGTCTCCGACTTCCTGCTCAAGGAACTGCGTCGCGCTGTGGTTTGTCATCCCGCGGAGCTTCCGGACGATATCGTCTCGACGAACTGCCGCGTCATCTTCCGCCTCGATGGCGAGCCAAAAACACGTGCGCAACTGCTTGTCCATCCCGAGGACTTGATTTGGCCCGGCGCGGAAATTTCTGTGACGACCCCGCTGGGGACGGCACTCCTTGGGCTGCGCGTCGGGGACCACATGTCGTTCGTGGAGGCCGATGGGCAGGTCCACGATGTATTTGTCGAGGGTATCGGCCTCCGATTCCTGGATGACGGTTCAACGGTGACGCGAGCACCTCGCGGCATGACGTGGGCCTGAGGCGAACTGCACACCATGATGGAACACGAAAGCCTTCCGCCTGTCACCATATCGGCGGGCGACTACGACCGCCTCGCCTGGGTGGCGACAGCCGGCGCGCAAAGCCCACGAGATAGAACGGCTGCGGAGATGCTCGCCAACGAGCTGATGCGTGCCACGGTTCTGGCCGAGCAAGCCATCCCGCGCTTCGTGGCGACAATGCATTCACGGCTGGAGTTCCGGGACGATGTCACTCTGGAAATCCGGCGTATCACGCTTGTTTACCCCAGCGAGGCCGATGGAAAGCCGGACAGGATTTCCGTGCTGAGCCCGGTTGGAGCGGCTCTGATCGGACTTCGCGAGGGTCAGTCGATTACGTGGCGGGCAGCAAGGGGACGGCGCAGTCTGACGCTGGTGCGCGTCCTCTTCCAGCCCCATGGACGGTTGGTGGAACTCTCGTGGGACATGGGACAGCACTCACTGTATCTCTGAAACCAGCGATACGGCGAGGATGAACCATCGTCATGACGATCGGATCGCAACCCGGTGGCGCTCCTGAAGGGCTGCGGCTTAGCGACTGCACTTGGAGCATCAATTCCAAGTGTGGACTGCACTGTCGGGCCCGATGCTCATAACGTTCGGCGCCGCGGCGGATGCGGAGGCCCGCATCCGCACGACGCGCTGGAGCGCCGGAGGTTTCGACACGGGCGCTCTCTTTCCTGTCGCAACGTCCTCACGCGGGATGTGCATCCACCTTGTCGCACATTGCATCAGGCGGGCTGAGTGTCCGCAAGGGCAGGTTCGCGCACCTGCAGCACCGTCAATCGCTTGGACTCGCCCGTACGCGTGGTCCAATCAATTGATTTCCCGACAGAAAGTCCAATCAGGGCAGTCCCAATGGGGGTGAGCACCGAGATCCGTCCCATCGAGATGTCGGCCTCCCTCGGGTAGACCAGCGTTACCGTCTGCACCCGTCCTGTCATGTCGTCGCGAAAATCCACCTCGCAGCCCATCCGGACCGCGTCGACGGGATGGCGGCCCTTCGGAAGGATGTGCGCCCGGTCGAGTTCCTCCGCGAGTTCGGCTGCGACCTCGGGCACGGTGTTCGCGGCTGCGTTGGCGAGCGTAGAGAGCTTCTCGTGGTCTGTTGCCGTCAGAGTGATGCGGGGCTTGACGGCGCCCGCTGTCTTTTTCGACATCTCAAATCTCCTGTTCTGTTGACGCGACGGCAGCCTTCAGGCTGCCGAGGGGCCGGGATCGTCGTTGTCTTCGTCTTCAGGTGCGTGCGGATCCGCAGTCTTGTTCGGATCGTGGCGCTGCTTCGGCATCAGCCGGACGATCTTTCCGTTCGGTCGATCCGTATCCTGCGACACGGGTTTCGGTGACGCCTCATCCGGCGACTGATGCATGGCACGATCTCCTCTGCGTTGAGCGTGAGTCTGGGCAAGGGCCGATCCGAGGATCTGCGCAAGGAACTTGGTTGTGGGGTGTCCCACCATGGGACGTGGTCCATCTGCCGGCAGGATGGGTCGTCGACCTGCCAGCTGAGGGGACGTGCGTTCCGCGGTGCGGAACACGAACTTGAAGAAACCATGAAGCATAGTGCCGCACCGGATGCGTCAGCGTCCGGCCTCACAAGGTATCCAAAAATTGAGGGATCCTGCGGTGCCCCGAACTCGGGGCGCGGATGCGCGTCGAGCCCGGGGCTACTTGCCCGCGATGAGGTTGCCTGCCCGATGCAGGCCGCGACGGTTTTGTGCGAAGCTCAACATAATGGCTCGATGCTGGTACACATCTCCGCGTTTGTCAAATCCCTCCTAGCCACCGGAGGAGACCGACCGGGCGGATCGATGTCGCGCCAGGCATCGCTCGTCAGCACGACATTGATGGCCTCTGCGCCCTTCGCTGATCTGAGGCGTGCCGCAACATCGCGATCGCGGAGCCGGCGCACCACATGGGCCAGAGAGCGCAGATGCGTCGGATCGTCACCATCAGGGCTCAAGAGAAGGAACACGAGATCGGCAGGAATGTCGTCTGCTGCACCGAAATCGTGCGCCGGGTCGAGACGCGCGAGGACACCGACCGGCCGGCGAAGACCTGGAATCGCAGCGTGAGGAATGGCGACGCCGCGTCCGAAACCGAACGAGGACACTTCGCCGCGTTCCAGAACCGCCTCGCGAATAACGCCGTGATCCAGGTGGGTCTCAGCAGCCGCAAGGCGCGTGAGCTCGTCGATGACATGCAAGACATCGCGTGCGTGCAGGTGCGGCACGACACGTGCGGGCGAGATCAGGGATACCATCATGGTCGTCATCATCAATGCCGGCCCATTCAGGGCCGCCTCGAGTTTCCGGGAAAGGGACTGGGCAATCGGCCCACGGCGGCGAGGGTCCACCGCCGCGGGCCCTGGAGCCCGTTTGGAGCCGTCCCGTCCGGAACAGCATGCGCCGCATGAGAAGGCGTGCATTCATGACCCTATGGCAACGCTTGTCGGCCGGGTCGGTTCACGCTCGCGCCGAAGGCTATCCTTAAGAGCCACGGTGCCGCGTACCGGCGCGGGCGCAGCGCGGCCTCTCAGCTCACTCCAGCATAGCGGCCCGGCCGGTGATTGGCGGCCAGGATCAGATTGAGAACAGCCGCTCCGACGAGCGATAGTGCGACTTTGTCGATCTCGAGAACGGAAAGCGATGCCAGAAGGATCAGTGCATCCAAACCCAGTTGAACGTAACCGGCCCGCAATCCGTATCGCTCCTGAAGATAGAGCGCGAGAATGTTGATGCCCCCGAGACTGGTCCTGTGTCGGAACAGGATCAGCAGGCCGATCCCCATGAGCGCACCGCCGATCACCGCGCCATAGAAGGGATTGACGTGCTCGACACTGATCCAGGAGGGAGTCAGCCTGGCGAAGGCGGAAACGAGCAGGACGGCGAGGAAGGTCCTGACTGTGAGCTTCCAGCCCATCCGTCGGCCGGAGAGATAATAGAATGGCAGGTTGAGAACGAAGAAAAGGGGCCCGAACTCAAGCCCTGTCGCATAGTGAAGGAGGAGTGCGAGTCCCGTCGTTCCTCCGGTGAGGAGTACGGCCTTCGAATAGAGCGTCACGCCAAGTGCGACAAGCAGGGTCCCGGTCAGGATCGCCGCGACGTCCTCGATGGGACGGTGTGCGAGTTCCGGCCTTTCAACCGGCGGCGACCCGCTCGCCAGGAGACCTTGCCCGCTCATTTACCCCTCATGCCTCTCCGGCTCCGTGCCGCCGTCCCCGTGGAATTGGCTTACGCGGCTCCCGCCAGCGTCTCGCCCGTGATCAGCGCGAATACCCTGTCCGCATCCTGTTGATCGTAGTCGGCGCCATAGCGCTTCTTGATCCCCATCTTGCTCAACTCATGATGGACGGCAGGCACCACACCATGCCGGGCGAGGGAATTCTTCACGCAGGACAGGACGCAGCCGTCGATGGCGACGATGGGACGACCCGACTTCGCAACGCGCACCAATGAAGGGACGTCGCCACCGACACCGGCGATGCACGACATTTCCGCATGTCCGGCGCGATCCATCCTGACCGCGACGTGATTTGCCAGCTGGGCGGCGCTGGAGCACCCCGAGCAGGAATAGACAAGCGGCAGGTCCCGGTTGCGTTTCATGATGCCTCTCTTCGGATGCGCTCACCAGGGCGAAGGATCGGAAGCCGGGCCGGCCCGAGCCCCCGATGGCGGTGACGATTGGCCCCTGCTCGTCCCCAGGATCGCGGATCGGCCGCACTAGACCATGTGGGCGGCGTCCATTCTTTGCGGCTCATCAAACAGCGGGCCGATGGCGCGGGCGCGTCGTTTACGGATCGATCTCACCCTGGCATCGCTGCGGGCACCGAAACCGGAATCATGATGAATAGCTCGTCGGGATGGCGGTCGTGAACTTGAGCTCTTCCATGGAGATCGATGCGCTGATGTCCGCAAATTCGAGTTGATGGATGAGTCGCTTGTAGACCGCGTCGTAAGCGCCAACATCGGGCACCACGATGTGCAGGAGGTAGTCGTCCTTGCCTGTCAGTCGCCAGGCTCCGACGATTTCCGGCATTCTTTCGATGGCCTTCCTGAAACTCTCGAGCCATTCCTGCGAATGACGCGGCGTTCGTATGGTGACGAACACCGTGGTCGGAACCTTCATGCGGGTCCGGTCGAGGATCGCCACCCGGCGCGCGATGTAACCTTCCTCCTCCAAACGCCGGACGCGCCGCCAGCACGCACCGCTGCCGATTCCGACGCGGTCGGCGAGCTCGGCAATCGACTGGTTCGCATTCTCCTGCAGAACATCCAGAATTCTTTGGTCGAATTGGTCCATTGTTAGCTTTCCGCCTTTGAAGGCCGCCTGGAACACGGCCGATCCGCGTCGGCACAAAATTTCGCACAATGGCCGGTTTCGCGCAAAATTATTCTCACATTCCGGCCTATCGACCGGAAGATTGAACAAGACCTTTCGACGGCGACCGGGGACGATCCGACTCTCGGGTCGCAGCCGGTGAGCGACCCAGGGGAAGGACGCTCATGAACACCAAAGTTACGACCAAACTCGGCCATTTGGGCCGCTGCCGCGATCTTCAACCCGCCTTCGTCAATCCGCCGGTCTGGCGCGGATCGACTGTCCTGTTTCCAAGCCTGCGATCGCTGCTGTCCAAGGACCAGGACTACAATTACGGGCGGCATGGAACTCCGACGACGCGGGCTCTGGAATCCCTGCTCAAGGAGCTCGACGGGCCGCGCGCCCACGGCGTGCACCTGACGCCCTCCGGCCTGTCCGCGATTTCCACGGCCCTCCTCGCCGTGATGCGGCCCAACGACCACCTTCTCGTCGTCGACAGCGTCTATCAGCCGATGCGGGCGTTCTGCGACACCGTCCTCGCCCAGATGGGCGTGGAGGTGACCTATTTCGATCCGCGTCTTTCCTCCGGCATTCGCAGGCTGCTCCGCCCGCAGACCAAAGCCGTGTATCTTGAAACGCCAGGCTCTCAAACGTTCGAGATGCAGGACATCCAGGCCATTGCCCAGGAGGCCCACGCGGTGGGCGCCTTCGTCATCGCGGACAACACCTGGGCCACGCCCCTGTTCTTCAGGCCGCTGGACCATGGGGTCGACATCGCGATCCAGGCAGCGACGAAATACGTCGTCGGTCATTCGGACGCGCTGATGGGCGTCATTTCGGCGAACAGCCGGGCCTGGACGGCGGTCCATGACATGTACGGCGCCCTCGGCCTCTCAGTCAGCCCCGACGACGCCTATCTTGCCCTGCGCGGGCTCCGTACGCTCGAGCTGCGCTTGAAGCAGCATGAGCGGAACGCCCTAGCGGTCGCCCATTGGCTCGAGAAGCACCCTGCGGTCTCCCGGGTTCTTCATCCCGGGCTGCCGTCTCATCCCGATCATGCCTTGTGGCGGCGTGATTTCGCGGGTTCATCCGGTGTTTTCGGCGTCGTCCTTCGGGCGTCTCCGTTCGCTTGCGCGGAGGCCCTTTTCGACGATCTTCAGCTTTTTGGAATGGGCTTTTCGTTCGGCGGCTACGAGAGTCTTGCCACCTATGTCAGGACGGAGGGACTCCGGACGGCTGTTCCCTGGAGCGACGAGGATCATCTCATCCGGTTGCAGATCGGACTTGAGGATCCGGAGGATCTCATAGCCGATCTGTCCGCAGGTCTGGAGCGGTTCGAGGCTGCACGGGACCGTGCGGCCTGAATCGAGAGTAGCCCGGCAGGCACCGCTTACCGGCGGCGGTTGAGCCACACGGTTGCCTGCATGGTCGTCATGGCCGAGAACACGAGAAACTCGTGCCACTTGCCATCGGGCGCCAGAAGCCGCCGCACATCGTAGTCGGCGGCTTCAGTATCGCTGGATGCGGCCGGCGCACCTTTCCTGGCCGATGCGGAGGGGGCGCCCTGCCGCATCGGCAGGCGGATATGGCGTTGGTCGGCCAAGGTCCACGGAGCGCCGTCGTACGGGCCGCCGACGCAACGATAGGTTTGTTCCCGCGCGGCCAACGTCAGCCTCTCCTCGTCGGTGCCGGTCAGGAACGCGATATGTCGGTCGCTTCGGGAAGGCGGCCATCGGGCGTGTATTTGTCCACGGCATCCGGCAAGGTGGTCGAGAGCCTCGACAGAAGCTCCTCCCGTGAGAGGCCGGTCTGCTGGGACAGGGTGGCCAGCACGTCGGGACCGATGGCCCGTTCAAGCTGGTCGGGGGCGATCTGCTTGTTCGGTCCCGTTCCAACCCACGATTCCGCCACGTCTCCATGACCGCTCTGCTTGAAGGAATCCATCAATTCCCCCAGCCCGCCACCGAGCAAGCCTCCCAGGCCAGCGCCGCCCATGTTTCCGAGGAGCCCGCCCAAGCCGCCCTGGGGCTGAACGCGGCCGGACGCGTCAGGGCTGTCCGATCCCGATCCCCTCAGCATCTCGGCGATCTTGTCCCGGTTCTGAAAGCCCGCCACGGCCAGGAGGCCCAGCAGGGCCGTCATAGAGGGAAATCCGCGATTCATATCGATGCTCCTCGATTTGGGTTGGTGCATCGGGGTAACGTGGGACCTTCGACAGAGTTCAGCGTCCTGCCTTTCCGGTCCGGCCTTTCAGGGAATGGGCAATGTCTGCCGGTCCCGTGGGGCGGGACGTCGCGCGCGGGGACGATGATCCGCGCCTGAGGCTCGAAGCAAGGCCCGAGGGGGCTGGGCCGCGTTGCGCCGGCATGGCGCTGGGGAAAGCCGGGCCTTGCCCGGGCGGCAGGCTCACAGGCGGCTGAGCCCGTCCTGCCTGGCTCCGTTGTCGGACTGCCTCGTGCCGTGTTCGCCGGCGACGTTGCGAATTCGATGCCGGCCCTATTCCGCGTCGGAGGATTTTAGCGGCCGCACATTCGTTTCCGCCGCAATGTCGTCCCCGTCGAGAAGGGCCGGGTCGTCATCCTGCGTATCGAGGCGCGTCTTCTTGCGGAGCGAAACGTATTTCTTCTGGATCTTGACGCGGCTTTCGCGGGCGATTTCCAGGGCGCCCTGCATGAGCGAGCGCTCCGCCTTCTCGTTCTGAAGCTCTTCCGTGAGGCGGCGATTGGCGGATTCGAGAGCGTTGCGATCCTGTTCGAACCGCTTGGTGACCTGATCGATGCGCTCTGTCAGGCTCGCGACCTTGTTGTCGGAGCTCTCGATCTGGAAGTCCTTGGCGGCGATGGCCTTGTTGAGCATCTCGACCCGCTCCTGCAGCTCGATGCGCGAGCGCTGAAGCTCGTTGACCATGGCGACCTGCCGCTCGACCTCCTGCTGCGTCGCCTCCAGGCGCCGCTCGACCGTGTTCTTCTCGATGGTGGTCTCTTTCAGGCCGCGCTCGACGGTGCGAAGCGCCTCGTTCTTGTCGCGCAGCTGATCGCGGGTATGGGCCAGGATCTTGTCGGTGGCGCCAAGACGCGAATTGAGGCCTTCGATCTTCATGTCGAGGGCGGACAGGTCCGTCTGGTGCGCGGAACGCTCGGAGTCGAGCTGGGTCTCGAGCCGCTGGCGCAGGACCTGCTCGCTCATGAGCTTGGTCTCCAGCTCGGACGCACGCTGGCGCGTGGCCTCGAGCTGGGTTTCCAGTTCGCCGTAGCGGTTCGTCAGGCTCGACAGGCGGTAGTTCTGCTCCTCCGCCACCTTCTGCAGGCGCTTCACTTCATGGTCGAGGAGGCCGTTGCGCTCACGGGTCTCGATGAGCTCGCGCTCGGCGCGGGCGACCGTCTGATCCGCCTCCTGCGCCTCGAGGCGGAGGGCCTGGTTTTCCTCCGTGATGTTGCGGGCGCGCTCCGTCTCGATGGTGAGCTGGTTTTCGAGATCGGCGACAACAGCCTCCTTGTCCTTCACATTGAGGCGAAGATCCTCGAGGAGGGATTCCTGCTCGCGCACCTTGGTCTCGGCCTTGCGCAGCTGCGAAACGGTGGCGGAGAGATCGTCCGTCATGCGCGCGTGGGTGCCTGACAGTTCCGCGAGTTCCCGGCGCAAATGCGCGGTGGTCTCGGTCTCCTGGCGCAGCACCGCCTCGGTTTCCAGCAGGCGCGACTGGAGTTGCGGATAGTTGCGGATCAGATCGTTGACCGGCTCGCTCAGGAGCGCGAAATCGTCCTTGAGGCTGCGGATTTCCTCCAGCCGGTCGATCATGTTGGCAAAACGGACGCGGATCAGCTCATTCTTCTGGCCCACGGAATCGAGGGCGCCACTGTGCCGAACAATGATGGGCTCGCCCTGCGCGGGTGGCACCGGCAGGCCCGGCGCAGCGGATTGAGACCCGTCCGACGGAGAATTCGCAACCATTTCCTCGGGCTTCTTGCCGAAACGGTTCCTGAAAGACGTCCAACCCGATGACATGGTGTCGCCCCCTTTTGACCCCAAAATTCATACTTTGGACACCTTTTAGCCCAGAGGAGGCGGAGGTGGAAACAGAATTTCGCTTCGCCGGCGTAGCGACGGGGTGCCCGACGGCTGCGGCTGATGGGGAACAACGGTTCTTGCTTGGCGGGTCGCGAGAGCGCGCCGCTGTCGTCCTGGCAAATCTCGCGCAGGCGAAGGCTCTCGGAAGGAATTCCCTCTTCGAGCCGGAGTCGCCGGCTCCTGCCCCTGCGCACCGGAGAGAGCAGCGGCGGGAGCCCCTGGCATCGGCAGTTGCAGGAGGACATGATCGGTGCGGCTCATGGCAAAATCTTTCGGCAATGAATGGATGACTGACGGAACGGAAGGGATGGCTGAAACCGCCACGCCGCTTCGACCTCCGGGCTTGGTGGCCCGGAGGGGAAGCAGGCTCGAGGGGGGCGCGGTGTCGGCTCCGGCTCGGGTGGGATGGGAGTGAAGCGAAGAGCCGAAGCGTCATCGCGCACGGTTCGTTGCGGCGGACAGGCGGCGCAGGGCTGGCCTGCTGCCCGGCGCGGACACCGCTGTTCGCGACAGCGGGCGGCGGCGGACCAACCGGCAGCCCCGGGCACAGCCTGGGCCCCCCGCCCGGCAAAGGCGGCGTGACCTTGCCTGCGGGACCGTTCCCACCGCCACACCAGCGACGCCTCGCGCGCGCGCCCCTCGCTGCGGCGGGACAGGTCATGATATAGCCTAGCTTGAGCGGGGCGTCAAGAACAAAGACGGAACACCGGCCCGGCTGAGGGTTCACAGTGGGAGAGCGGCGCCATCCGCGGCGCTTCCCGCTGCACTGGCAGCGGTGATGGGGTCCGGGCCCAGCGCTCTGCGCTGTCCCGGAATGACGGGGGCGGTTCGGCGCATGGTCCTCCCTCTCCCCGCCGGAGAGGCAGGCGCGGCGGCAGGCTACTCCGCGGCGACGGCCGACGGTTGCGGGAGGCGCTTTTCGAAACCGGCAGCCTCGAGAACCTCCGGCATCGGTCCGCCGGTGGCCCAGTCGAGGAGTTCGACCGTGTGGACGATGGGGATCGCCGTGCCTTTTCCGATCTGGGTCATGCAGCCGATATTGCCCGTGGCGATGAGATCGGGTGTTGTCCGCTCGATATTGGCGACCTTCCGGTCCCGAAGCTGCGCGGCGATTTCGGGCTGGAGCAGGTTGTAGGTCCCGGCCGACCCGCAGCAGATATGGCCTTCCGGCACATCCTTGACCGTAAAGCCCGCGCGCTTGAGCAGCGTCTTGGGCTCGGTCCGGATCTGCTGCCCGTGCTGCATGGAACAGGCGGAGTGATAGGCCACCACGAGATCGGTATCGCGAACCGGATCCATAAGAGTCAGGCCGGCCATGTATTCCGTGATGTCCTTGGCGAGGGCAGATACCCGCGCGGCCTTGTCGGCATAGGCCGGGTCTTCCCGGAACATGAAGCCGTAATCCTTGATCGTCGTGCCGCAGCCGGAGGCGGTGACGATGATCGCATCGAGCCCCTCCCCGTCCATCTCGGCGATCCAGGCGTCGATGTTGCGCTTCGCGAAGGCGTGCCCTTCCTCGTCCCGGCCCATGTGATGGACGAGAGCACCGCAGCATCCCTCCCCTTTCGGCTGCACCACGTCGATGCCGTGCCGGTTGAGGAGACGCACGGCGGCTTCGTTGAAGCCCGGCTTGAGGACCGGCTGGGCGCATCCGGACAGAATCGCGACCCGGCCCCGGCGCTCGCGGTCCGTCCTGAACTCGCCGGGGCCGTCGAAGGGCGAGCGCGCCGGCACCTGGGCCGGCGCCAGATCGATCATGGCCCTGAGGCGGGCCCCGAACAGCGGCAGGGCGCCGATCAGCCCCTGGAACGGTTTCGCGAGCAAGGCCGCCCCGATCGCCACCCGGAAGCGGTTGGGATAGGGCAGGATCGCCGCCAGAACCGAGCGAAGGAGCCTGTCATGCCAGGGTCGCGTATAGGTCGCCTCGATATAGGCGCGGGCATGGTCGACGAGATGCATGTAATGCACGCCCGAGGGGCAGGTCGTCATGCAGGACAGGCACGAGAGGCAGCGGTCGATATGCTTGACCACCTCGGGTGTCGCGGGCTTTCCGCCCTCCAGCATGTCCTTGATCAGGTAGATGCGCCCGCGGGGGGAATCGAGCTCGTCGCCGAGGAGGAGGTAGGTGGGGCAGGTCGCCGTGCAGAACCCGCAATGGACACAGGTCCGGAGAATTTTCTCCGAACTCGCCATGGCCGGGTCCTTCAGCTGATCGGGGGTGAAATTGGTCTGCATGGGTTCAACTCAACTCCCCGCCTGCCAGCGATCGATGGCTTCAAAGGGATGGATCAGCATGATGATATTGAGGGCGAGATTGTCCCGAATCCAGTAGCCGACGATCACTTCCATGAGAATGGCCACCGCCACCGTCAGCCAGACCGGCCAGATCCGCGCCAGCCAGAACCCCGCGACCATCATGGCGATGTCGGACACCGAATTGATGACGCTGTCGCCATAATAATCCAGCGCGATGTTCGTCGCGCGGTAGCGATCGATGATCATGTCCGTGTTCTCGAGGATCTCCCAGGCGCATTCCGCACCGAGTGCCAGCAGAAACGCGACGCCGACCGGCAACGGCTTGCCGCGGATTACGCCGATCAGCCACGTGCCCATGTAGAACAGGAAGCCGTGGATGATGTGGGAAAAGGAATACCAGTCCGTCAGGTGCTGGGAATTGCCGGAATCCTTCACCGTCCCATGCCAGAGCTCCACGGAGCCGCAGGTGCAGATGGGTGTGCGGCCCATGGCCAGCAGAATGGCGGCGGTGGCGGCGACGAGAGCGACCGCGAGCCCGGCATAGAGCAGCGCCCGGTCGCGCTTTTGCCGCTCGGGCCTGGGCTTCAGCCCCTGCGCGGCAAGGATGGCGCCGTCGTCCACGCTACACTCCCGCATACATGCGACCGGGATTGAGAATGCCGGCGGGATCGAAGGATGCCTTGATGCCACGGGTGAGCGCCATGACCGGCTCCGGTTGCGGCTCGAACACATCGAGCGTCGACCGGTTGGAATCCGGAGCGCGCACCAGGGTTGCGTGTCCGCCATGGGATCCTGTCGCCGCGCGGATGGCGGCGGCTCCCAGATCGCCCGAGAGCGGCGTCGTCATCCAGAGGAGGCCGCCGCCCCAATCGTAGAACCATTGCGCTTCGACCGATGCGGCGACCTGCGCGGCGAGGGCCGGACCCTTCGTCGGCGCCGTCGAGATGCGCCAGACGGCCCGGTCCGCGCGCTCCTGCAGCACGGTCGCGTCGCGGACGGATTGCCAGAGCGCCTCCGCTCCCCTGCCCTCGAGGATGTCGCCGCCGGAGCCGAAGCGTTTGAGCAGGCGGCGCAGCTCGTTGAGGCGATAATCGACCGAGACGGAGAATCCCTGGAGTCTGATCACCGTTCGCGCCCCCTGCCGGTCCGGCGCGGGCAGATGCGCCGCGCCGGTCACGTCGAAGGGCGAGCCCAGCGCCATGGACAGGGCCTTGATGGCGCTTGCATCGTCGAGGCCCCGGATCAGCAGGGTCGACATGCGCTCGGGCTTGGGCAGGACCTTGAACGTGACCTCCGTCAGGAAGCCGAGCGTGCCCCACGACCCGGCCATGAGCTTCACGAGGTCGAGCCCGGTGACGTTCTTCATCACGCGCCCGCCGGATTTCACCGCCTCGCCACGCCCGTTGACGAAACGCACGCCGATCAGACTGTCGCGGGCGGCGCCCGCCATGATCCGCCGCGGGCCGGAAATGTTCATGGCCGCCACGGCGCCGATGGTGGGCTCGCCGCGGCTCCCGAGAAGCGGGCGGTAATCCATGGGTTCGAAGGGCAGTTCCTGGCCCTTCTCCGCCAGGATCGCGACCACCTGCGACAGGGGCGTGCCGCTGCGCGCCGCAACGACCAGCTCGGCGGGTTCGTAGAGCGTGATGCCGGTGAGCGCAGCGGAGGTGAGCGAGGCATCCGTCTGGTTCGGGCGCCCCATGGCGGCCTTCGTGCCGTTGCCGCACAGGTTGAGAAGCGTGCCCTTGGCAGCGGCGTCGGAAATGATCGCCGCCGCATCCTGCTCGTCGCGGGGGGTATGGTGATTCACGCGGCGCGCTCCCCGCCCATGAGCCTTCCTTCGAGAGGAAAGACCTTCGCCGGATTGAGCAGCCAGGCCGGATCGAAGACGCCATGCACGCGCATCTGCTGCTCCAGGTCGACATTGTTGAACTGACAGGTCATCAGGTCCCGCTTCTCGATGCCGACGCCGTGCTCGCCGGTGAGGCAGCCGCCGACCTCGACGCAGAGCCTGAGGATGTCCTCGCCCGCTGCCTCGGCCTTCTCCATCTCGCCGGGCTTGCTGGTATCGAACATGACGAGGGGATGCAGGTTGCCGTCGCCGGCATGGAACACGTTGGCGACGCCGAGCCCGTAGGACTTCGCGATCTCGTCAATGCGCTTGAGCACGTGCGGCAGCTGGCCGGTCGGGATCGTGCCGTCCATGCAGATGTAGTCGGCCACGCGGCCTGTGGCGCCGAAGGCCGACTTGCGGCCCTTCCAGATCGCCGCGCTCTCGGCCTCCGACTGGGACACCTTGATGGTTTTCGGCTTGAACGGCTCTGCAATGGCGACGATGCGCCGGAGCATGTCGTCGATCTCCGCGTCCGATCCCTCGACCTCGACGATCAGCATCGCATCCACGTCGAGCGGATAGCCCGCATGGGCGAAGGCCTCGCAGATCTTGATCGCCGGGCGGTCCATGTATTCGAGCGCGACGGGAATGATGCCGGCGGCGATGATCGCGGCGACGCAGGCGCCCGCATCTTCCACCCGCTCGAAGCCGAACAGCGCCGGCCGCGCGCCCTCCGCCGCACGCAGGATGCGCACGACGGCTTCGGTGACGATGCCGAGCTGCCCTTCCGAGCCGGTGATCAGCCCGAGGAGATCGTAGCCGGCGCTGTCGAGATGCTCGCCGCCGAGATGGACGACCGTGCCGTCGAGGAGCACCATCGTGACGCCGAGGAGGTTGTTGGTGGTCACGCCGTATTTCAGGCAATGGGCCCCGCCGGAATTCATGGCGATGTTGCCCGCGATGGTGCAGGCGAGCTGGCTCGACGGGTCCGGGGCGTAGAAGAAGCCCTCATGCGCCACCGCCTGGCTGATGCCGAGATTGGTGATGCCGGACTGAACGCGGGCGAAGCGGTTCTCGAAATCGACTTCGAGCACGCGATTCATCTTCGCGACGCCGAGCACGATGGCGTCGGCCTGCGGAATCGCCCCGCCCGAGAGCGACGTGCCCGCGCCCCGCGGCACGACCTTGACGCCGTTGTCCCGGCAGAAGCGCAGGATGGCGGCGACCTCCTCCGTCGTCGAAGGAAGCACCACCGCGAGGGGGACCTGCCGGTAGGCGGTGAGTCCGTCCGTCTCGAACGCCCGGCGCTCATCTTCCGTGACGATCAGGGCCTCAGGCGCGACGAGACGGGCGAGGCCGGCGAGAATCTCGCTCCGGCGCGACAGGATGGCCTCGTCGGGAACGGGGAATGCGATCGACATGACGACCCTCCCAGGCGGTTCGTGGGCTGCGTTGGGCACATATTTCCTCTACCGGAGAATGGTAGCTGCCCTTCGGCGATTTATCCAATAATGTGGAACCTCTCTAAAATGGCCCTGCCATATCCGCCAAGGAGTATTTAATGCGCCTGCCCGTTCTGACGACCGTCGGCCTGCTTCTCGCGACCGCCTTCGGGACCGTCCCCGCCCTCGCCCAGGATGCCGCAGCAAAGACTGGCGACCCGGCGGCCGGCGAGAAGACCTTCGCCCAGTGCAGGGCCTGCCACCAGGTCGGGGAGAACGCCAAGAACACGGTCGGACCGGTTCTGAACGGCATCATCGGTCGCAAGGCCGGAACGCACGAAGGTTATAACTATTCGGCCGCCAACAAGAATTCCGGCCTGACCTGGGATGAGGCGACGTTCCGGGAATACATCAGGGACCCGAAGGCCAAGATCCCCGGCACCAAGATGATCTTCGCCGGGATCAAGGACGACAAGAAGGTCGATGACCTCGTCGCCTATCTCGAGCAGTTCGATGCATCCGGCAAGAAAGTGACCCCATGAGCGCCGCTCATCCGGCAGCCGGCGGCGGCAAGAGGCCCCGGGTCGGCCTTTTCGTGACCTGCCTCGTCGATCTCATGCGGCCCACCGTGGGCTTCGCGGCCGTGAAACTGCTCGAGGACGCGGGCTGCATCGTCGAGGTGCCCGTCCAGACCTGCTGCGGCCAGCCGGCCTACAATTCCGGCGACCGCGGCACGACGCGGAGCCTTGCGGAGCAGGTCATCGCCGCCTTTCGCGGCTACGACTACGTGGTCGCGCCCTCGGGCTCCTGCGCCGGGATGATCAAGGCGCATTACCCGCAGCTTTTCCATGACGATCCGAACTGGCTGCCCAAGGCCAACGAGCTTGCAGCGCGAACCTACGAGCTGACGAGCTTCCTCGTCGACGTGATGGGTGTCACGCGTGTCGACGCGCGCTACGACGGCGCGGTGACCTATCACGATTCCTGCTCGGGCTTGCGCGAATTGAAGGTCCGGGCGCAGCCGCGCAAGCTGCTGGCCAGCGTCGAAGGCCTGACTCTCGTCGAGATGAACGACAGCGATGTGTGCTGCGGCTTCGGCGGCACGTTTGCGGTCAAGTACAGCGACATTTCGGGCGCCATCGTCGAGGCCAAGGTGAAGAATGTCGAGGAAAGCCGGGCGCCGACCCTGCTCGCCGGCGATCTCGGCTGCCTGATGAACATGGCCGGCAAGCTCAGCCGCGACGGCAGGCCCGTGGCCGTGCGCCACGTGGCGGAGGTCCTGGCCGGCATGACCGACGAGCCGCCCATCGGCGAGGCGAAGGAAACCCCGTCGAAATGAGCGGATACGGACGCGCCGTCGCGCGGCTGTTCCGGATGGACGAGCGCACCTGGGAGCGCCACGCGAGCCCCTGGAGCGTGTGGACACGCGTCGCCACCTGTCCGATCCTCCTCCTGGCAGTCTGGAGCCATGTGTGGATCGGATTCTGGGCGTTTCCGGTCGTCGGCCTCGTCGTGGCGTGGCTCTGGCTCAACCCGCGCCTGTTCCCGCCGCCCGCACGGAAAGACAGCTGGAGCGCCATGGCGACCTTCGGCGAGCGTGTCTGGCTGAACCGCAAGGCCGTGCCGATCCCGCGGCATCACGCCCGCATGGCCAATCTTCTCTCGCTCGTTGCGGCACTCGGCGCCCTCCCCGCCTTCGCCGGCGCCTTTCTCAGCGACCTGCCCATGACGGTGACGGGCGCAACCCTCGTCATGCTCGGCAAGCTCTGGTTCTGCGACCGCATGGTCTGGCTCTACCAGGACATGAAGGACCGGCATCCCGCCTATGCCGCATGGCTGCGCAAGGAGCATGGCCGGGAACCGGAGAGCGCTCCGTAGGCCCCATGCTGCAAGGCCCTGCAGAACCTTGACTTTTGGAACAATGTTCTGTATTTGTTCCCTCAATGAACCCGTTCGACCGCTCCCCCATCCGACTGCGTCCCGGACCGCCCGGCCCCGAGGCGCCACGCCTCCACCCGCGGCAGGCGCACCCGCCCAGCGTCGTGGCCGCGGCGCGAAACCTCATCGAGAGAACCTGCCTGCCCCATGCCACGGTCGCCTACCGCACCGGGGTCAACAAGGGCACGATCTCCCGCTGGGCAGCAAAGTACGGCTGGGTGCGCCCGCCCGGCGCCACGCCCTATCGACCGCGTCCGGAGACGCGCTATGTGCCGGTCCTGGTCGGCCGGGCGCTCGCCCAGCGCATGCGCATGCAGGCTGAACGCCTCGTCAGCGAGATCGAGCGCGCGCCGCAGGTCGACCCCGTGGCACTCGGCGAGGCGCTGAACCTTCTCACCCAGGCTCGCGAGGAACAGAAGATCCGGCGCACCAGGCTGCGCATGCCGCCTTCCCGTCCGCCGGACGCGGAAACGGTTTCCACGCGCCCGCCGAGAAACCGTTCAGAAGCTGCCGAACGAGGATGGCGCAAGCGCTATGGCCGCCGCGCGCGGCAATGGGCGCTGATGTCCGAGAGGGTTGATAAATACACCCGGATGACGACGGCGAAGCCGAAGGCCGCCGTGAGATGCGGAACCCAGAAAGTTGCCTGAGAATTGACGTTGTCAATCGGGATTACTCTGGCATCGGACAAGATGGCTGATCAAAAGGACGCAGACCAGGATGAGTTACTGGGACAGCAGCGGGTTCTCGCCGAGTTCGGCGACACGGCGCTGAAGACGGAGGATCTTTCCGACATCCTGAACACGGGCTGCCGGCTCGTCGGCCGTGCCCTGAGAACCGATCTCGCGAAAGTGATGGAACTGCTGCCTGACGGGCAAACATTCAAGGTGCGCGCAGGGGTTGGCTGGAAGCCCGGAGTCGTCGGAAACGTCCTCGTCACGGCGGCTGAAAGGTCGCCGGAGGGCCTGACTCTCAAGGACGGCGCCGTCATCTCTGTCGACATCGCCAAGGAGACGCGGTTCGAATACCACCAGTTCATGAAGGAGCACGGTGTCAAGGCATTCGTCAATGTACTGATCCTGAGCAGCAACCGACGCCCGCCATTCGGCGTTCTCCAGGTGGACAGCCGTCACCCGCGCAACTTCACACAATCCGATATCGAATTCCTGCGGAGCTATGCCAATCTCCTCGGCGCGGCCATCGAACGTCTGCGCGTCGTGGACCAGTTGCGCGTCGCGGTGAGGGACAAGGACCTTCTTATCGACGAGCTCAATCATCGCGTGAAGAACACCCTCGCGACCGTCCAGTCCATCGCCTCTCAAACCCTCCGCAACGCGCCGACGATCGACCACGCATCGAGCGCCATCGAAAGCCGCCTTATGGCTCTCGCGCAGGTGCACGACGTTCTGACCGTCCAGAGCTGGGCTGACGTAGAGCTCAACGAGATCGTGAGACAGGCACTCGAACCGTATCGCAGCCGCGGCGGGACCCGGATCCGCATGGGAGGCCCGCTGGTTCAAATCCCGCCGCGCATGGCACTGGCGCTCGCCATGGCGTTGCAGGAACTGGCGACGAACGCGGTGAAATACGGCGCATTGTCCAACGAGGCCGGACAAATCGCCGTGCACTGGAAGCTGGACGGCGCAACAGCTCCGCCACGATTGCGCCTGAGATGGGAGGAGATGGACGGGCCGCTGGTTCAGAAGCCTGAGCGGCGTGGCTTCGGGACCCGGCTCATCGAGAGAAGCCTGGCGCAGGATCTCGACGGTGACGTGCGGATCGAGTTCGCTCCGACGGGCGTCGTCTGTTCGGTCGACGCTCCGCTCGCCAGCTGAGGTGGACCGCGCAGTTCACTGGGTCGCGGATTGCCGGAGGCCGAACTTCCCGGTCCGATCCCACGATGACCATACGATGCGGCTCTGGTTCGCCCGTTCGGGGTTGTCCCGCCGCCAGCGCCCGCCATCCACCGGATCCTGCGCCCCGCCGCTCCGGCTGGCGACATCCTTCCTGAACTGGTAGAATCAGCCGCGACGCGCCGCTCGCGCGACCCGGGTTGCGGCTCGAGGCCGATGACCAATGGGCTGTTCGAGCGGAGCGCCTGCGGCCATGCCGCGCCCACCATCGGAAATGTCCGCAGGACAGGCGTGCGATGGCTGGTTTCTCGATCACAGTGCCCCCGCTGAACGCAGTCGACCGGAGGACGAGAGATGTCGGTGCCGTGCAAATTCGAGCGCAGTGTGTTGAGCCATGAGGAATACGAAGCGGTTCATGCCACACATCATCCTGCGATCTACGAGATCGACCGCGATGGCCTGCTCCAGGCGAAGGACCGATTGCGCGGAATGCGCGACAAGGAGCGGACTCTCGCTCGGCAGAAGCGGCGCGAGGTGCGGGGAAAGGCCGATCCGCGCGGGGGAAGCTTTCCCGGGACCGCCGAACGGCCGCTCCAGCGCAAGCAGGTGTTCGCTGCAGCCCTGCAGCGGGTCAGCAAGGAGCTTGGCCGCATCCGCAAGCTGGAAGCGCGCGTGGCGCTGACCGAGGCCTCCCAAAAGGCGCTTGCCCTGCGGCGCGCCGGACGGGAGCTGCATCATCCGGCGGCTGGCGACACGGCTCATCGCGGCATGCGCCCCGCCCCGAGCCAACGCCGGCGCACCAAGGTCCCACCGGCCAAAGTCGGCAGTGTCTCCCAGGCCACGAAGAACGCTCAGGCTGCGCGCGATTCCAGGCCGTGAGGGCACGACCCTTCCGTTATGGAGACCGCATGCCGGAATGAGAGAGGCGCCTCGAGGCGCCCCTGTCATTCATCCTAGGTCACCGACTCATAAGGCGCATCCAGATTTTGGCTGAACCGAGTTTGACGAGATCAAGGGAGTTTTCGCTTCGACGCCAACGACATGTTCCCGATCGTGACCGGTTCTGCACCGGCTACGTCACCATGGAACAGGTGCGCCAGCGCCGATCCCGGAAGGTTCAACGGCTACGCCTGACGCGCCGACGCCCCTTACCCTTCAACGATTTCGCTGATCTGCACGATGGGCGCGATGTCCGTATAGTTGGCGACGTCCGCGCGGAACTCCGGGGAGTGGGGAAGGAACGCCGCCTGGAATGTCTCCAGGGTCGGCGAGTAGATGTGGCACGCCGCGACGAACTCCGGCGCGCTTCCAGGTTCGCGACCCGAAAGGCCCTTGTCGATCTCGTAGCGAAGGCAGGCATCGCCGAGCCGTTCCTGGAGCAGTGGCATGTGGCGGGTGCGGTAGTAGTCGTGATCGAACTTTGAGCCGCCATCGGCCGGGTAGTAGACGCTGAACTTGATCATGGTCGGGCTCCTGTCTGAACGCCTCTCCGAGTGTCCGAGGGGCCCTTCTAGCTCACTGAACCATAGAGCGCCAGATTTTGGCCGAAGCGAGCCTGACGAGAGCAAGGGAGTTTTCGCTGTGTCTGCCCATTGCCATCGTAAGCCTTGATACAGCATCGAAGAGCCGGCCCTATACGCCCGCCTTGCGCCATCTGACGAAGCGGTTGTAGCAGGTCATATACGGGCCTTTGCGCTCGGGAAGGTCCGCCCACGGCGAGCCGGTCCGAAGACGCCGGTCAATCCCGTTCAGGACACGCCGGTCGTCAACCTGAGGCAACCCCGCGCGACTTGCTCGATAGCAGCGGCTCGATCACCGACCACTCGAAATCCGTCAACTCGTAGCGACGCTGGCCCATCAGCAGCTCCCTTCAGGAAGCTTGAATCGGAACCTTGCAGCTGCTGCCAGCAGTTCATGAGTGCGTGACCTAGACGAATCAGGATCCCTGCGCCCTCCAGCGTGAGCTGAACTTCGATCCGACCAGCCAGCGCTTCACGTCGTCGGAGGCTCCATCGCATGGGACCTCGATTGCATCGCGCAGGTACGAGAATTCGGCGTCGACAATCGCGCCGAACAGGACGCACACGCTGTCCCGGCGACCGAGAGGCTTGTTCTGCAACTTCAGCTCGGCGCGCACGATCACGGATTCCAGCTTGCGCGACTTCCAGTCGGCATCACCGAAATCCTCGACCATATAGGATTTGCTTTCGAGCTCCCAACGGTCACGGATCATCTGCTTGTAGGAGCGCACAAATGTCGGGAAGAGCTCCCCTGCCTTGCCGAACACGCCGTCGCCACGCTTGTCGCCGCTCGCCTTCACGTCGGCAATGAACGTGTCGATGATGCTGGAGATGCGGTCCTGCGCCGCCCGCGCCATGGAGCCGTTGCGCGCCCGCAGATCACGCTCGATGTTCTCGCGCTTTGCGGCGGCATCGAGTTCGCGCTGGCGAAGGATCGTCGCCTCCTCCTGAAGGCTCTTGCGCGCCTGCTCCTCCTTGGCCATCAGGTTGGCCATCTGTACGGCCTCCGCCTTGAGGACAGCCGAGATCTCGATGGGATCGATCCACATTGGAGCCATGACGTAGTCAAGGCGTTCGCGCTTCATCGCCTTGATGAGGCCGGCGAGATCTTCTGCGGAGGCGTAGATGGCATTGCATTTGTGGGTCTGGTAATCGGCAAATGCATCATCGAGAGACATCTTCGTGAAGACGATGTCCTTCGTGGAGACGTTGAAGATCGTGTCCGTCTTGCGAAGCACCGCAATCTGATGCGCCTCGGGATCGTCGCCTACCGTATGGCAGATTCGAGCTTGACTCGGATTCGAGTACAGGAGGCCGAAGCCCGAGCTCTTGCCGCTGAGAACCTGCGCCTCGATCGTCGCCGAGCTGGCGGCCTCGTTTTGAAAGGCTTGCAGAACCTCCTGCCCGGACAAGGCAGCCAGGAAACTGAAGTTGGCCTCAACGCGCCGGACGACGGATGATACGTAGTCGGGAGCCTGCGACAGGAGCCCGATCCGCTGGAACGCTATGATATCGAAGCTGTCCATTCCATTGATGGGACATGCAGCCTGCGACATCTGGAGATTGGGGACATCGAGTTCCTGCCTCTGGATCAGCGCCATCATCAGGCGTTCCAGATCCTTGATACGCTCGTTGCTTCGATCCTGGGCAAAGCAGACGCTCGCACTCCTGCTCTTGAAGACCAGATCGCCGCGGAGGCTTTTTACGATGCGCCCGGAACCGGTGTTGTAAAGGAGAACGAACTCCTCATTCTCGCCCTCGATCACAAAGCGCGTCCGCTCGGTGATGCCCAGCTCCTTGGCAAGCGCGGATTTGGGATCGTCCGATGTCTTCGGGGTGTTCTTTTCCGTCCATGCGAGCATGGCGGATCGGTAATCATCCGTGAGGTTTTTCCCGCTCACGAACTTCGCAAAATCCGAATTGGCGCGATTCAGCCCGTTGAGATTGCGTTCCTTGTGGGCCTTCGCGAGCTGCTCGCGGAACTTCGTCAGGTCGGCCGTATGCGGCGACAGAATGTTGCCTGCGATATAGCCGTCGATGAAAGTGAGGTTTTTGCTGACCTCGAGCGCTGCCTCGGAAATCCGCTGATCGATGATCTGCTGACGCTCATCCGCGAAGCGCTTCATGAACAAGGCGAAGGCGCTGTCGCCTTTGAACATCGCCTCGAGGCGGCGCTTCCCGTTGCGCGCCTCCGACAGGTTCTGAACGTCGACGGCGGTCTTCGTGGCGACGGCGGCCTTGGCGATCTCCGTCAGGTTGATCGTGGTGCCGTCGGCCGATCGTCCCTTGAGATACTGGGAAAGATCGTTCAGGAAATCGGCGATCTCCTGCAGTTCTTTGCTCTGTCCCGATCCGCCGCCGGCCGCGGCTTCCGCCTCGGCCTGCTTGAAGCGATTGTAGAACTCCTGAGGGACCCGCTGCCAGTTCGCCGTGGACGACGTCTTGCAGTAGTGATTGCCGTTGTCCGCCCGGGCGCAGGTGCGAAAGCCGTCGAGGGAAAATTCCTGAGCCGAAGACGTCGAAAGGAGGCCATAAAGGCCTCCTCCGACAACGGCAGCGATCGCGGCATAGCGAGGAAAGCTCACGCGCATTCGGTGCGATCCTCCGTCGAGGGTTTGCCCTGGAACGTGATCGTCTCCTGGACCGTCCGGCAGGTCTTTCCGTCCGGCATCTTCTCGACCTTGGCAACCTTTACGGTGCCCGACGCGCCCTTGCTCTTCCAGGTGGTCGTCGTTCCAGCGGGCTTCTTCGTGGCCGCTCGCACGGCCTGCTGCCTTTGCTGCTTCGACTGAGCATCGAGGTTGGCGAGAATCTGGCCGAGAACCGCGCCGACAATCGCACCGGCGATGATGCCGCCGGCCTTCCCTTTTCCGACTGCCGCTCCCACCGCGGCCCCCGAAGCACCACCAAGTAATGCACCGAACGGATTCTGTTGAGCATAACCGGGAGATAGTGTTCCAAGGACCAACGAGACGCTAACGAGAGAAACTGTAACAAACTTACGCATACATGCCCCCCAAATCTACTTTTTTGCCTCCAAAAAGCCTATATCCTGCCACCCGAAGGACACAATACGTCTATGCATTGATACTTTGGTTTTTTTTAAACTGGATAACGCGGTCATATTGTTTCTATGAACTTATGCGTCCTTTCAGAATATTTTCCTCAAGACGCAACTCAATTGGGAATAGCCTCGCGCCCGGTCCAATCTGCTCGCTACTGAGGCGTATCCCCACTGTGTCGTCCGTCGCGTGGAATCAGGGAGCCTGTCGATGCTCGCCCGCGAGAACGAGCGGCCGATAGAGGCGACGAAGGGCGGCCCCTCTATTCCAGCGCGACATGGCGATCACCCTCGGCCAGGGTGGCATCTTCAGAGGGACTGCTCGGACAGTGGACGCGGTCTTGGCATCCCATTTTCGCAGCCCCCACGATGCGGTCCGGTTCGAGGGCTCTCGTGCGGCCCCTGCTCTCTCGCGCTTTCGGCGATTTCGGGCTAAACAATCCCTCATGACCGTTCATACCACTTCGCCCCAGTTCAAGCAGAACGCGGCCCGGGCGCTGGCCGACACACAGTTGCAGAAGGCGCTCGGCAATGTGAAGCAGGGCTTCATCGACAAGCGCCAGAAAGCGGCGGACAAGCTCCCCGAATTCGAGGCCCTGCGCGATTCCGCCCGGGACATCAAGAACCATACCCTCGCGCATCTCGACCTCTACCTCGAGGCCTACGAGGCGAAGGTGAAGGCCTCCGGCGGGCATGTGCATTTCGCCCGAAACGCGGAGGAGGCCCGGGACATCGTCCTCACCATCTGCCGCGAGGCCGGGGCCAGGACCGTCACCAAGGGCAAGTCGATGATCTCCGAGGAGATCGGCATCAACGCTCATCTGGAGGCGAACGGCATCGTTCCGGTGGAGACCGATCTCGGCGAATACATCATCCAGCTCCGCAACGAGATGCCGAGCCACATCATTGCGCCGGCGGTGCACCTGAACGCGACCCAGGTCGAGCAGGATTTCCGCCGCGTGCACCGCAATCTCGACCCCAAGCGCGACCTCTCCGAGCCGGTGCAGCTTCTGACGGAGGCGCGCACCGTCCTGCGCGAGCGCTTCCTCGCCGCCGATGTCGGCATCACCGGGGCGAACTTCCTCATCGCCGAGACCGGCACCTCGGTCATCGTCACCAACGAGGGCAACGGCGACCTGACGCAGATCCTGCCGAAGACCCATATCGTCCTCGCCTCCATCGAGAAGGTGGTGCCGACCCTGGAGGATGTCAGCCAGATCCTGCGCGTCCTCGCCCGTTCCGCGACCGGCCAGGAGATGTCGGTCTACACGACCTTTTCCACCGGGCCGCGCCAGGCCGCCGACGCCGACGGGCCGCAGAACTACCACGTGATCCTCCTCGACAACGGCCGCTCGTCCATGCTCGGCACCGATTTCGAGGAAATGCTGCGCTGTGTGAGATGCGGCGCGTGTATGAATCATTGCCCGGTCTATCATGCGGTCGGAGGCCATGCTTACGGTTGGGTCTATCCCGGCCCCATGGGTGCGGTGCTGACTCCGAGCCTGATCGGCGTCGATCAGGCGGGCCACCTGCCCAATGCCTCCACGTTCTGCGGACGCTGCGAGAGTGTCTGCCCTGTGCGCATTCCGCTGCCGAAACTCATGCGGCACTGGCGTGAGCGTGAATTCGAGCGGCATCTGACGCCAGCCACCTTCCGCTCCGGCCTTGCTTTATGGGGCTTCTTTGCGAAGCGTCCCACGCTCTACCGGCTTGCGACGCGCACCGCGATGGCAGCTTTGAGTATCGCCGGACGCCGCAAGGGTCGCTTCACATGGCTGCCTCTCGCGCGGGGCTGGACGAAATATCGCGATTTCCCGACGCCGCAGGGAGACACCTTCCAGGCGCGCTGGCGGCGCGAGCGCAAGGAGCGGGCCGCATGAGCGCGCGCGACGAAATCCTTGCCAATATCCGCCGCTCCCTCGGCGTCAAAGGCAACGAGACGATCCGTCAGCAGATTGCAGCGGAGCGCCTGGAGCGCGCGCCGAAGGGCCTGATTCCAGGCCGCGGGCAGGTGACGGGCGAACAGCGCCTCGCCCTGTTCAAGCTGCAGGCGGAATCCGCGCTGGCGACCGTAAGCGAAGTCGACTCCGCTGCCGACGTACCTCAATCGGTCGCGGCCTTCCTGCGCGACCACAATCTTCCCGCCACATTGCGCATGGGCAGCGATCTGCGCCTCGCGGCTATGCCCTGGGGCGAAACGTCCCTCGACGTTTCCCGCGGGCCGAGCGAGGGGGGAGACCTCAACGCCGTGAGCCACGCCTTCGGCGGCGTTGCCGAGACGGGAACCGTCGTGCTCGTCTCGGGACCCGAGAATCCGTCGACCCTCAACTTCCTGCCTGACAACCATATCGTCGTCGTTTCGGCCAAGGATATCGCGGGCGATTACGAGACCGTGTGGAACAAGGTGCGCTTCGCCTTCGGCAAGAGCAGCATGCCGCGCACGGTGAACTGGATTACCGGCCCCTCCCGCTCCGGTGACATCGAGCAGACTCTGCTCCTCGGTGCCCACGGCCCCCGGAGGCTGCACGTGGTGGTCGTGAGAGAGTAAGCCGAGGAATGCTTGCCGATGACCTCCAACCTCATTGCCCGCACCATCCGCTGGTCTGCCTGGGATGGCTGCGAAGCGGGCATGGAGCACGTGGAGATCAGTCCTCTCGAGGGCGGGATCGAGCTCTCCGGAGTCGTGATCGGGCATGATGGGAACGCACGCTTCGGACTGACCTATCGCGTAAGGATCGATCCCACGTGGCGCACACGGGAGGCCCGGCTCCGGACGGCTTCGGGACGCCTCCTTCATCTCGAGGGCAATGGCCAGGGCCTCTGGCGGGTAAACGGCGTCGAGCATCCAGACCTCCAGGGCTGCCTCGACATCGATATCCAGGCATCTCCGGTCACCAACACATTGCCGATCCGCCGCCTCGGGCTCAAAGCGGGCGAGGCCCTTGAAATCCGGCTGTGTTACATCCCCGTGCCCGTTCTCACGGTCACTCCGCGCGAGCAACGCTACACCGCCCTCGATCCGGACCGCCTCTATCGCTTCGAGAGCCTGGACACCGGTTTTGCCGCCGAACTCCCCGTGGACGACGACGGGTTCGTGCTCGACTACCCCGGCCTGTTCCGGCGCCTCGCCGGACCATAGCCTCCCGTGACAACCGGGCGCAGCCGCAGGGCTTTACCGTGATGGTCCGTTCAGGTTAAGTGTTTGACAACGCTGTAGTTTTTAACAGTTCTAAACTGGATCGCCATGATCGTCTGCTCCTGTAACGTCCTTTCCGACGGCGATGTAAAATCATGTCTTTCGCCGGGGCCGGGCTGCCCCCGCACGCCGGCGCAGGTTTATCGCTGTCTCGGATGCAGTCCCGAATGCGGGCGCTGCGTACGGACGATCCGCGCCATCATGGACAAGGCGCTGATCGATGCGGGCGTCGAGCCGATATCGGCCTGCCAGCGCGGCTGTTGCCCTTCCCTTCCCGCCCAGGCCGCGGCCGAACCCGCCGTATGATGCACAAAGATCCTTTTCCTCGCTTCCTATTCCTCTAAATAGGGAGGCGCGGCGCGTCGGCGCCTCATCGAACGAGGATCAGGGATGAAGGGCGATCAAAGAGTTATCGAGTATCTCAACCGCGGTCTGCGCAGCGAATTGACGGCCGTCAACCAGTACTGGCTGCATTATCGCGTTCTCGATAATTGGGGCTACAAGGAGCTCGCCAAGGTCTGGCGCGAGGAGTCGATCGAGGAGATGCACCACGCCGATCGTTTCATCGAGCGCATCCTCTTCCTCGACGGATTTGCCAACCTCCAGGTTCTCGATCCGCTTCGGATCGGCCAGACCATCCGTGAAATCCTGGAATGCGACCTCGCTGCCGAGTACGATGCCCGCGAACTTTATGGTGAAGCCGCCACCTATTGCGAGAGCGTCGGCGACCGTGTGTCGAAGAACCTGTTCGAGGATCTGATGAAGGACGAGGAAGGTCATATCGACTTCCTTGAAACGCAGATCAGTCTCGTGGAGCAACTCGGCGTCCAACTCTATGCCCAGAAGCATGTGGGCGAACTAAAGAGCGACGATCACTGACCATCGGACATCGCAGCGGCGCGAAGCGGCGGCCTCACAGGCAAGGCGCAATCAGGCCGCTGTAACGACGCGGTCGCGCCCTTCGGCCTTTGCCCGGTAGAGAGCCTGATCGGCCGCAGCGATGAGGGCCTGGGGCGTGCTCCCATGCCGGCCCAGCGCGGCCACTCCAGCTGAGATGGTCACGTTTCCGAGCTGGCGGTGCCGGTCGTGCAGGCCGAGATCCTTGACGGCCCGGAGAACCTCCACGGCCCGATCCTCCGTCATGGCGAGGTCGGCTCCGGGCAGGATCATGATGAACTCCTCACCACCGGGTCGACAGACGATATCGGTGGCACGGACCTTGGACGCCAGCACCTTTCCGAGAGCCAGAAGCAGATTGTCGCCTGCTTCATGGCCGAACGTGTCGTTGATGCGCTTGAAGTGATCGAGATCGAACATGATGAGTCCGAGATCGATCCCCGCGGCCTGGGCCTTCGCAATCTCGATCGGCAGAACCTGCTCCAGATAGCGCCTGTTGAACAGGCCGGTCAGTGGATCGCGCATTGCCTGCTCGCGCAGGCGTTCCGCCAGCCGATACCGCTCGAGCGCTTCCCTTCGGGCGAGCCATATGAACACAGCGGAGAGCGCAGCGGCGATAAGAGTCGCCGCTCCGAGAATCCATATCAAGCGGACGAACCGCGCATTGTAGGCCGCACTTGGCGACGAGATATGGACAGACCAGGATAGCCGTGGCGAAGTCACAAAGGCCGTCATGGCTGCGCGCCCCAGCAACATGGACCCGTCGTAGAGCCCGTTGCGGTGCTCCGAGCGCGATGCGAGATCGCGGGAGTCGGCCGTCTTCCCTACGAAATCCGGATTCTTCGGCGCCGCAATGACACGTCCTGCGCCATCGACCAGATAGGGCGACCAACTCGGTCCCAGGGTGCCTGATTCCAACACCTCGTCCAAACTCTTCGTTGTGATGATCGCCGACAGTACCCAGCGGACGACGCCATCGCGCAGAACCGGTACGCGGAGGCTGATCCGGGGCCTTCCATCCTGAGTCAGCGGCCCGGGACCTGTCAGATTGCCGATCATCGGCGAAGCTGTCGCGACCACCTTCGCGAAGCTCTCTGGATCGACGATCCGCGGAAGAGGTTTCCCAAAAGCCGACTTCGTATTGAGGATCTGCTGGCCCGTCAGATCTGCCAGAATGACATTGTCCCAGAACGGCAGGTTTCGTTTGAACTGAAGAGCCAGGCCGTAGAAGGCTTCGAGATCGGGCTGATCGAGCAGCGGCGAATGGGCCATGACATTGAGAACGTCGATCTGATTGAACAGCTCGCGTTCAACCCCCGCCAGGATGCCGCGCGCCCGTTCAATCGAACGTGCTTCCATGACCCTGTCCTGATCGCGCAGAAAGAAGATGATCACTCCGCCCGCAAGGATGAGGAGGGGAAGAAGTGCAGCGCCGACAAGAATAAGTAGTCTTCTCACCGGCGATCCCCGAAAATCGAGCCAATATGGACGTTCCACTTGCCCGGCATCTTAGTAGCCGTGCGTTTCCGTTGCCAAGCCGATGCCGATGCTGCGGAATTCCGCAACATCGGTTGGTCCATGGAAGTCTCGAGAGCGGTCCTCATGCTTCTGCAAAAAGTTTGCTCGGCTCTTCGATGGATGCGATCGGCAACGTCACGATGCGCAGTTCCGGGTCGTCCGGATCGATACGGATGGAGAAGCCGAGCTGGCGGCACATGTCGAGCATGGTGACGTTCTCGCGAAGCACCTGGCCCTCGATGACCCGCAGACCCTCGACCTTCGCCCATTCGATCATCATCCGCATCAAGCCCCATCCGAGGCCGAGGCCCTTGAGGTCTGACCGAAGAAGGATCGCGTATTCTCCGGTCTGGTGATTGGCATCCGCGTGCAGCCGCACCGCACCCATCATCTCGCCGGTTTCCTTGTCGAAGGCCACGAAGGCGATGGCGCGCGCATAGTCGATCTGCGTCAGGCGCGCCAGGAAGGTGTGGCTGAAATCGCGAACGGGTGCGAAGAAGCGCAGGCGAAGGTCCTCGGGGGTCACCTGCTGGAAGAAGCGCCGGAACTCCTCCTCGTCCTCGGGCCGGACCGGCCGCACGAAGGCGTCGCGTCCATCGCGCAGCGCCATCGTGCGTTCCCATTCCTTGGGATACGGCCGCACGGCAAAGCGCGGATGGCCCCTGCTCTTGCGGGTCTCTGCCGCAATGGCGACGCGGGCATCCACGGCGATCACGCCGTCCTGGTCGGCAAGCAGCGGGTTGATATCGATTTCGCGGATGTCCGGCAGGTCGGCGGAAAGCTGTGCCAGCTTCACCAGAACCAGAGCAATCGCCCGTTCATCGGCCGCCGGCACATCCCGGTAGCCTTTCAGGATACGCGACACCCGGGTTCGCGAAATGAGGTCGTGAGCGAGCTTGAGGTCGAGAGGCGGCAGGGCGAGGGCCTTGTCGTTGATGACCTCCACGGCCGTGCCGCCGCGCCCGAAGAGGACGATCGGCCCGAAGGAGGGATCGTCCGCGAGACCGACGATCAGTTCCCGGGCCTTGGCGCGTCTCACCATCGGCTGAACGGTGACACCCTTGACGGCGGCGTCCGGCCGCAGGCGTGCCGCCCGTTCGAAGATGTCCACCGCCGCCTTTCTCACCGCTTCCGCGGTCGTGAGATCGAGTTTCACGCCGCCGATGTCCGACTTGTGCACGATGTCGGGCGAGAGGATCTTCACGGCAACGGTTCCGCCCTCGGACAGGATCGGCCGCGCAGCCTCCACAGCCTCATCGGGCGTTGTGGCGAGGATCACGGGAGCGCTCGGGATCTCGTAGGCCCTCAGCAGGGCATTGACCTCGAGCGGGTCAAGCCAGTGCCGGTTCTCGGCCAGGGCTCCTTGGACGATCCGTTGCGCGGCGGCCGTATCGGGCACGAACTCATGAGGCAGGCTGTCGGGCGTCTCCATGAGTTCGGTCTGCGCCTCACGGTAACGGACCAGCTGCATGAAGCCGCGGACGGCGTCCGCCTCCGTGGCAAAGTGCGGAATGCGGACATCTTCGAAAATTCTTGCGGAATCCGGGTCTTCCCCGATCCAGGCGGCAAAAACCGGCTTTTGACTGAAGCCTTTGGCGCGGGCGCGCCTGATCGTATCGGTGACGGCAGCCGCGGCGGCCGGCGCCGCTGCGACGGCCGTGGGAACGTTGAGGATCAGAATGGCATCGATATCGGGATCCGCCAGAAGCACCTCGAGGGCCGCGGTGTAGCGAGCGGGATCGGCATCGCCGATGATGTCGACCGGGTTCCCCCGCGACCATGTGGGTGGCAGGGCCGAGTCGAGTTTTCGGCGAGTCTCCGGCGAGATGGCGGCCAGCGTTCCGCCAAGATCGATCAACCGGTCGACCGCGAGAACGCCGACCCCTCCGCCGTTGGTCAGGATGGCAAGGCGATTGCCGGGGAACGGCTTCTGCCTCCCGAGAGTCTCCGCGGCGGCGAAGAGCTGGTCGAGATCGAGCACCCGCAGTACGCCAGCTCGGCGGAAGGCGGCCTCGTAGACGGCATCGGATCCGGCCATGGCCCCCGTATGGGTCGCGGCGGCCTGCGCACCCTGGGCATGGCGGCCGGCCTTGATGGCGACGACCGGCTTGGTACGCGCCGCGGCGCGGGCCGCGGACATGAACTTCTTCGCGTTGTCGACGGATTCGATGTAGAGCAGGATGGCGCGCGTTCCGGCATCGCCCGAAAAATAGTCCAGGCAGTCGCTGAAATCGACGTCGATCTTGTCGCCGAGCGACACGATGGCGGAGAAGCCTACCTGGCGCTGCGCGGCCCATTCCACCAGTCCCGCCGCGACCGCCCCCGATTGCGAGATCAGCGCCAGGTCGCCCGGCAGGGCGCTGCGTGCCGCGAAGCTGGCATTGAGCTTCGCCCGGGGCGCAATGATGCCGATGCAGTTCGGGCCGACGAGGCGCAGCCCATGGCGCCGCGCCGCCAGCCGGGCCTGCTCTGCCAGGGAACCCGAGCCGTAGCCAAGGCCCGAGGTTGCGATCACCGCCGCCGCCACGCCGCAGCGCCCGGCCTCCTCGATCACGCCGACCACGCTCGACGGCGGCACGGCCACGACGATCAGGTCGGGCACCTCCGGAAGCTTGGCGATCGACGGAAAGCACGCCCTTCCCTCGATATCTCGATGGTGCGGATTGACCGGATAAATGGCTCCGCCGAAGCCGCCCTCGACCAGATTATGGAGAAAGGTGAGACCGAGCGATCCGGCACGGGGGCTCGCCCCGATCACGGCGACGGAGCGGGGTGCGAACAGCTTGTCGAGGCGATAGGTGGACATGGAATGGCTTCGTCTCGGTGGTGGGGCGAACCAACACCTAGAGCATTTTGCGGAAATGTCAGAGGCCCAATCGCGCCCCGGTTTGGACGCGGGCGGTTCGGCCGGAAGCCGCTACGAAGGTTCACCTGCACCGGTCGGAAAAGTCGATGAACAGAAGCTCCTCGTCGTAGAAGGCGTCGCCGATGCGAAGGGCCTTTCTCTCGACGCCGTAGGGTCTGAAGCCGAGCTTGTGGTAGGTGTGGCGGGCGCCTGTATTGGACATCCCGACCCCGGCCTCGAGAACGATGACATGGTCGGACGCGTGGTCGACGACCTGCCGGACGAGCGCCTCGCCGAAGCCATGACCGCGCCAATCCGGTCGCACATAGACACCCCACATCAGGCCCTTGTGCCGGGCCTTCAGCCGGTGCTGGACCAGGAAGCCCGCCATCCCCGCAAGGCGCCCACCGGAGAATGCCGCAAAGATCCTGTCGGGACCGGAGATCGGTATCCGATCCCGGAACTCCTCGAGGGTGCGGACGACCTCCTCCTCGTAGCTCGAGCCGAAGGCCTCGGGTGCGCCGGCGAGCGCTTCGAGCCGCAATTCCCGGTAGGCTTCCGCATCGCTGGGGACGAGCGGGCGCATGAGGATGGGCGGATTCCTGGAAGGTACCATGGTCGATCGGAGCGTTACGGTTTGGGTGAAGAATGATGGTGACCGGCGCGGCCCCCCGGTCAAGTACCTGCCGCGCGCCAGAAATAGCGCATATCCGGTTCCCCCTCTTCGTTGCCGGACCCGTCCGTGCGCTCGACCTGAGCGAAACCGTGACGTTCGTAGAAGCGTCGCGCCCGATCGTTCCTCTGGAACGTCCAGAGCTGAAGGCTGTCGGCCCCGTCCATGGCTCTGGCCAGCAGGGCGGATCCGACGCCCCGGCCGTGCCAGAGGGGATCGACATAGAGATGATCGAGCCAGCCTTCGCGCAAGGCACCGTAGCCGACCAAGGCATGCTTCGCTTCGGCGACCCAGACGACGCTGCGCGGAAACACCTGCGTCTCGAAGAAGGCCAGGTCCTCCGCCGGCGTATGCAGGTCCGGAAGATAGGGCATGCAGATCTCGCGGACGCGGCGGTGCAGCTCCGCCACCGCGGCCACATCCGCCTTCGTGGCACGACGCAGGGTGATGCCCGTAGCTGTATCTCCCGTCACTATTCCGCCAGAACCCGCGTCGGCGGGAAGATCACTTCGACGAGGGTGCCCACGCTGGGATTGCTCGAGATCTGGAGGGCACCGCGGTTCGCCTCGACCAGGGCTTTGGTCAGCGGCAGCCCAAGTCCCGTCCCTCCGCGCTTGCGCGCCGTGGCCAACTGGCGGAAAGGCTCGAGGGCGGTCTGAACTTCCTTTTCCGTCATGCCGATGCCGGTATCACGGACCCTGAATGCCACCTCACCGCGATCCGTAAGAGCCGTAGAAACGATCACCTGGCCACCTGCATCCGTGAACTTGATCGCATTCGAAACGAGATTGAGAACGATCTGCCGCATGGAGCGCTCATCGGCGACAACCGGCGGCAGCTTCCCGGGGAAGCTGGTTCGCATGACGATGCGGTCCCGCGCCGCCTGCGGCTGAAGCAGGGTCACGCAGGCGGAAACGAGTTCGTTCAGGGCCACGCTCGTGAAGGCGAGTTCCATGCGCCCGGCCTCGACCTTGGCGAGATCGAGCAGGTCGTTCACGAGGCTGATGACATGGGCGCCGGAGGCGTGGATGTCCTTGAGATACTCCTTGTAGCGATCATTGCCGACGGACCCGAAACGCTCCTCGAGCATGACCTCGGCAAACCCGAGGATGGCGTTGAGAGGCGTTCGGATTTCATGGCTGATCTTGGCAAGCAGATCGGACTTCTGGGCGCTCGCTTCCTCGGCGGCGCGCTTGGCGCCGACCAGTTCCCCCTCGGCCTTCTTGAACGCGGTGATGTCGCGCAGGACCGCGCAGAACTTCCGGCCCGGTCCGTCATGGACCCGGCCCATGGTCATGAAGAGCGGGATCGTGCCGCCCTGGCGCACCCGTCCCTGAACCTCGCGCCCATCGTTAAGAAGGCTCCGTACGCCCGACGAACGCAGACCTTCCAGGTAGTCGAGCGCGACGATGTGGCTTTCCGGTGCGAGCAGCACCGTGATCGCATCCCCCACGATCTCGCGCTGGTCGTAGCCGAAGAGAGCCTCGGCCGAGCGATTGAGGGATACGACACGGCCCGTCTCGTCGAGCACGATCACGCCATCGGTCGCGGTGTCGAGGATCGACTCCAGTTCCTGGACCCGGCTGACGCGCTGGTGCAGCTCCGTCTCGACGAGGCGCAGGCGCTCGCCCGGATCCGCGTCCGGGATCGGACGGAGCGTCATCAGATCGGCGGGCTCGCCGTCCCATTCGGCATGGGCGAGGCGGACATCCACCGGGACGTTCTCGCCCTGGCGGCTCGTGAGCGCAAGCGACGGACCGGCCTCGAGCATGCCCTGGAGAACCGGAGAGTTACGGAAGAGGCGAACGAAGCCGCCCTCCTCTATCAGCTGGGAGAGAGTGTCATATCCCGCAAGCTCGAGCAGGCATCGATTGGCGAAGAGAATCTCCTCGCCTCGGTGAACGAGGATACCGATGGGCAGGCGGTCGAGAACCCGATCGCCGCCATCTGCGGCAGCCGGCGTGGCAGGCAGAGGGGCCCCTGTCTCCTCCTGCTCCGGCGAAGTCTCCGTGGCGGGCACGCTGCCGGCTTCGCTCGGAGACGCTTCGGGTTCAAGCCGGGCCCCGAGGGCTCGGGCGATTTCCCGGAAGGCATTGCGCTCCGCGCTCGACAGGCCGGACGGATTGTCGGTGGAACGCCGCGGTGCCGGAAGGCTTTCGGAGGCAGGAGCGCCGCTGCTTGCCGGTTCCTCTCCGATCCCAAGCTCTGCGAGGGTGGCGACTGTCTCGCGCAGCCGCTCGACCAGGCCTTCATCCTGACCTGGAGTCTCCTCTGCTCCCGGAGCAGGGGAATCTGCTGGCGAGGCCGCTCCAGCTTCCGTTGCGACCTCTTCTTCCAATTCTTGCCGTGCGGCGCTTTCGCCGGCGGATGGACGCTCGGACGTGGTCGGTTCCCCCAACGCGTCCATGCGCACGAGGCCGAATCCGCGGAAGCCGACAAGTTCCCGCTGGGGGCCGAAGACCGGCATTCCCGCCCAGTCGACAGGGACTCTCCGATCCGATCCGTCGACCGCCCAGGCGACCGTCCGACCGCTCCAGGTCTCGCGCTGCGCGAAAAGCGATGCGACGGTGCCGTCCGGGTCCATGGCGAGTGAGCGCGAGACCTCGCCCCAGGTCTGACCGAGAATGCTCGAAGCCTGCTTTCCCACGGCCTCGGCAAGACCCGGAGAGACATGGGTGAAGCGGGTCTCGGGGTCGGCCTGCCACACAAAGCGGACGATGGACCGCGCCTGTGTCGCGGGCTGCGCGCTGGAAACGATCCCTTCAGTCAGAGGACTCGTCTCCGCCTTGGCGGAACTGCCAGGGCGCACCCGGGCTGCGAGGCGCGGCACGGCTCCCACGATGGCCGTGACGAGAACGGTCCCTCCGTCGTCCAGCTCTGCAAGCCTGCAGACGCAGGTGACGGGCGGGGACAGGCGGCTGGGGTCGAGCCAGAGGCGCTCGAGTCGCATGCCTTCCCGTGGCGCTATGCCGGCCAAGGCCTTGAGACGGTCTCGCGCGCGCAGATCGGGAAATACGGCCCCCGTCTCATCGGCGAAGACAGGCCTGAGTCTGGCTGCCGCAGGAGATGTCCAGAGAAGCCGGTCGACCTCCCGATCCCAGACGAGCACGCCGGTTTCCGGCTTGGCGAGCAGCGCCAAGGCCGGATCGGCGGCAAGCCGCGCCAACATCCTTTCAAACCGGTTCGGAGCATCCGCCATCAACGGTCTCGACCCCTGTACGACCCGCAATGTCCCATATGCGCGGCTTCCCGGCCATTATCCGCGAATGGCTTGCGCGCCTGAACTCCTAAATATCTTTACTTCGTGCTAACCTTAACGAATGGGCACGGGATTGATTTTGCAGTGCACAATGTGATATTGCGCTGCACAAGAGCCTCAACAGGAGCGATCCATGGCGACGAACCAGACGACAGGTTACGAGATTCCGGAAGAAATGCGCGATTTCGCGGAGAAGAGCGTCGAGCAGGCTCGAAAGGCCATCGATGGTTTCATGGGCGCCGCCCAGAAGACAGTCGACACGTTCGAGGGCTCGGCGAACACCGCCCAAGCCAGTGCCAAGGACGTCACCCGCAAGACCTTTACCTATGCGGAACAGAACATCGCTGCGGCCTTCGACCTCGCCCAGAAGATGGTGCGCGCCAAGAACGTGCAGGAAGCCATGCAGTATCAGGCCGAGTTCGTGCGCTCGCAGATTGAGTCGATGCAGGCACAGATGAGGGATTTGGGCTCCGCGGCTCAGGCGGCCATGAAGCAGACGCCCACCAAGAAGTAAGTTCCGCTGACAACCAAGGATGTGGCCATGGCCGAAGCGAAGAAAGCAGGCACCGCGCGTGCCAGGAAGCCGGTTTCCGTATCGAAGGCGGGACCCGAGCTCGCCCTCGAGACAGTGAAGAGCGTAGCGGATTCCGACAACGAAACCGCCCTGCCGACGGTTGCTGCTGCCAAGGCGGCACCTCCTTCCCAGCCGACTGAAGCCCTCATGGCGGAGCCGATGCAGTTTTCCCAGTTCAGCCCGGAACGGGCCGATGCTCTGCGTCACGCTCTGAGTCAGGCGGCACTGGCGACGGCGCATGGAGCCCTCGAGATCAACGACAAGGTCATCACGGCCGTGCGTGATCAGAGCGAAGCCGCTATCGATCTGTGGCGCTCGGCGATCCATGCGCCCCATCTGGCAGACGCTCTCCATGTCCAGACGAGCGGAACCCGCCAGGCCTACGAGACCGCGTCCGCCCAGTGGAAGGACATTGCCGAGGCGACTGCGCGCTGGTTCCACAAGAGCCTGGAGCCCCTTCAGGCGATGATCACGCACCGGGCTCACTGACGATCACAGGAGACCGGCGTCTCCGCGAGACATGCCGGTTTCCATTCCCTTGCAACTTCCCTAAAGGCTTCGCCATGTCGGGCCAAGCCTCCCCCATCCCCATTCCCGCGGTCATCGCCATCGTCATCCGTGACGGGCGGGCCCTCCTCGTCCGCCGGGCCCATCCGCCGGACGCCGGGTTATGGGGTTTCCCAGGCGGCAAGATCGAATATGGAGAGACCAGTGCCGCCGCGGCCCTGCGCGAGTTGCGGGAGGAGACCGCCATCGAGGCAAGGGCCGAAGGAGTTCTCACGAGCCTTGACATCCTCGACCGCGACGAACATGGCTGCCTCCAACACCACTACATCCTGATTGCGATCCGTTGCACATGGATCTCAGGCGATCCCATTGCGGGCGACGATGCCCTGGACGCATGCTGGGTTCCGCTCGCCGATCTCGACCGCAAGCGCCTGCCCATGAGCGCGGATGTGGATGTCCTCGCGCGGCGTGCCCATGACATTGCGCGCGGTCGCGGTCTGCGCTGAGCGGCCGTGTCACAGCCAAGAAGCGTGCCCTGAACGAAAGGGCCCCGCCTTCCGGCGGGGCCAAGGTCTCGTCGTCTCTCGCTTCAGGCCAGAGGGCCTTTGGGTCGCTGCAATCAGCGCATGTCGGCACTCTTACGGTCAAGCTTTTACGTCAGAGCATAGTTGATGAAAAGTAAACATTCAGAATTTGGAAAGCATAAAGCCAGCTTCGTATTGAAAGACTATTGCAACATTCTTCGCAGAGACTAATTTGCCGCTCGACAGGCACTTCAAGCCCTGAGCTTTTGGTCCTTAAGCACGGAAAAAAGTAATGCGTACCTCTCTTCTTCGACTGTTGACCGGAACCGCAGCGCTGGCTCTGGTCGCCTCGGCTGCCCAGGCCGCCGACCTTCCCTCACGCTATTCCCCAGCCCCTGCCTACAACGCGATGCCGGTCTTCACCTGGACCGGCTTCTACGCGGGTGCCAATGTCGGCTATGGCTGGAGCACTGGCACCAGCCGCTACTACGATCCCGCCTTCGGCTATGCAGGCGGCAGCAAGAGCGGCGGCTTCGTCGGCGGCGTCCAGGCTGGCTACAACTATCAGTTCGGCATGTTCGTTCTCGGCGCCGAGGCGGATATCCAGTATGCCGCAGTGGGCAACAAGGGCGCGTCCTATGGCCGGATCTATTATCGCGGCAATTCGGACGGCTTCTTCGGCACCATCCGCGCCCGCGCCGGCGTCGCTTTCGACCGCGCCCTCGTCTACGGCACCGGCGGTTTCGCCTATGGCGATATCGGCGGCAACAATGCCTATGATCCGCTGCTCGGCTACCGCCGAGACGACAACACGAATGGCGGATGGACGGTCGGCGCCGGCGTGGAATACGCCGTGTCGGACAACATTACGGCCAAGGTCGAAGGCCTCTACGTGAATCTCGATACGCGCAGCAACTATGTCGGCAGCGCCTACGAGGCCGTGCGCCGCGACACCGAATTCGGCGTGGTCCGAGCCGGCGTGAACTACAAGTTCAACTGATCGCGTTTTGCATCTCGGTGGAGCGAGGCCCGGTGTTGCCACCGGGCCTTTTTCGTCGTGCGGACCAGTGACTTGGGAAGACAATTGTCCGACCGCCGAGAATTTCTATCCTCCGCAGGATGCGTCGCCTCGCGCGACCTGATACGACATGTTGCCGCCCGTTGCGCAGAGCATGCGGGCATCCCGAAGGAGGTTTTCGTGACGAAACTGGCTGTTGTCGCCGGGCTGGCTCTGCTGACCACCGGATGCGCGTATGATCCGCAGGGAGAGCTGGCGATGGCCTGCAGCGACTATATCGGCCGCCCGATCTCGGACCGCATCGCAGCCTATGGCGCGCCGCAGACTGTGGTGCGGCTCAGCTCCACGGAGGTCGGCTACACCTTTTTCACGAAGACGACGACCTATTCGGGCGGCGACGCCTACTACACGGTCAATTACATGGTCGGCTCCGATGCCCATCGCACGCCCGTCTATGCGACCACCACGACCTGCCGGGGAACCTTCGTCGTCCGGGCGCCCTCCGATTCGGTTCCCGTCGAAGAGCGGGTCATCATCAGCGTTCTGAACTGAGGCGATTTCTGCGCCGCGCCGGCCGAGCGCGTGCCTGACGAGACCGGCCTTGGTCCTGCACATTCCGGAGCCTGCGCAAAAGGGTACTCAAGGGAGCTTTGCGCTCCGCTCGGCGTTGATGATTCAGGCCAGGTCCCGATCCGGTGCGTCCTCTCCTCGAGAACAGGAGTGGATGGCCGGCCAACCGACCTTGGCCGGCAACAGGAATGTGGAAGCAAAGGGTCGTTCATCCATGCATCACGCGGACATTGGAGTTCACATCGCCGCCGACGGGAAGACGGCGGTCATCCTGCCGGCCGGCGAGACGTCTCATCCCATCGACCTGACGCTCGATCAGATCACCAAGCTGATCGGTCATCTCGGCGAAGCGCGGCGGCAGATGGTGCAGGGCCAGCCCACGCCCAGCCTGACGGGCGCGACGGTGAGCATCGCGGCCCATACCAGCTGGCACATTCAGTCCTATCCCAACGGAGGCGCCCTCTTCGCGTTTTATCACCCGAGCTTCGGTCCGGTAGGCTTCGTCCTGCCGAGAGACCAGCTTTCCGGCATCGTCCAATTCCTGAACAACCAGCTCGCCGTGACACCATCGCCGACAGGGACGGCGCATTGACGTCCAGCAGCCCGATCGCCCATGGTCGGCTCCCTGTTTCCAGACGATATTCGGCCGGGATCGCTCCGTCCCTCGCGAACCATCGGCCCTTTCTCCTCCCCTTGGAACCGGACTCCGGCATGATGACCCTGCCACCTCTTCGACCCAGGAGCACGACCGTTCGGGCAGCGTCCCTGCTGTTCGCGGCCATCCTCTGGCCCTTTCATGGGGCCTCCGGCCAGGAGGGAGGCGAGGACAGCCCCTTCGCCGATGCGGATATGGCGCCACGCAAGCAGGCACGTTGCAGCGAGGTCGGACGCTTGACCCGGGACAAGGAAACGGGGCTGGAGCGAATGGATTTCAGCGTCACAGGGACATTGGCCCTCGTCCATTACGACGGCACCCTGGCCTATCTCGGGCTCTGCGGCACACCGCCGGATCCGAAGGTCGTCTGCATCACCTACCAGACCAATGGCCTGCGGGTGGGCGACCGGGTCATCGTGACCGGGGGCTACAGCAAGCAGAGCGCCGACTACATCCTTCTCGATCCGTGCCTGGCATCGCAGCCCGATCTGCCCAAGGAATAGCGCCTCGTCTCAGCCGGCTTCGGCGGAAGCCAGGATGACGACGTTGCGGCCTGCCGCTTTGGCCCGGTAGAGGGCATGGTCGGCTTCGTGGATCAGTTGATCGACGGTCGTGTTGGCAGCTCTCGCGCAGCCGATGCTGACAGTCGCGGCTACCTCCCGTCCAAGGACAGTCTGCGCCGCCCTTGCAAAGGCCCGCCGGATCTCATCCGCGCGGGTTTCGACAGCGTTGTGAAACGGGAGGATGGCCACGAATTCCTCTCCTCCCATCCGGCCGAAGGACCCTGCGGGAAGATGCGCGGCCAGCACCTGTCCAAAGACCGTCAAAATATGGTCGCCGACCTCATGGCCGTAGGTGTCGTTGATCTTCTTGAAGTTATCGAGGTCGAAGAGGAGGCATGTCACGGAACCGCCTCCGAGGCGGCGAAGCAGTTCGGATGCATTTTGAAACAGGGCGCGCCTGTTTGGAATTCCCGTGAGCGGATCCACCAGTGCAGCCTGCTTGTGCTCGTCTTCCACCTGCTCCTTCGCCATGGACAGGAATACGAAGGCCAGCGCAGGGACGTAAAGGAGGAGAAACAGCGCCATGTTGGAAGACCATCGCATGGCCAGGACATCGATCCACTCGACGCCTGTCGAGGTGAAGGCGAGCACGCCTCGAACCACGTGAAACGCCGCCAGCACCAGAAGGAGAACGATCGCAACGCCCTGAGAGACGAGACGCTGGCGCGCATTGTGCCACAACTCCCAGGCGGACAGGGACACATAGGCGCCGGAGATGATGGAGGCGACGACGAGGCGCGCCTCGAAGCGCTCCTGGATGGCGGGGAAGAGAAGGATCCATGCGGCCAGGCCCGGCAGGCTCGCCAGAATGGTCCGCGAACGCCCATTGAAGGCCCGGCACCCCGCGTAGAGGATGCCATAGACCAAGGCCATCAGCGCATTCGACACCAGGACCATGAGAGGACCTGTCGGCTGCAGCCCCAAACTGGCGAGTCCCATGCCAAACGGCACAAGGCAGAAGGCTGTGCCCCACCATGCCAGAGCATGGACATTGCGGTTCAGAAGCCAGGAGAAGAGCAGAAGCGCTCCCAGAACCGCTGAAATCATCAGGAACGCAACGCCAAGAGTGGTGGGATCAAGGCTCATGGACGGTCGCGGGTTCCTCGGGTCTGCTTCGGGAAGAGCCCCTTGCCCGCCGGATCCAGACCCGCGAAGGGGCCGGGACTTTCGGCGGATGATCCTGCCCGCTCACATCGCTCTCGGTCACCAGATGTGGATCCATCAAGATTCCGGGGATGTCGAACAGGGTCGGAGGTCTTTAAGAACGTAGCATTATGTGCACGAATCCAGGCATTCAGCAACGGAAACTCTCTTCCGACCCAAGATAACGGATATCGTTGTTGCCGAAACCAATAAGCAATTCTTGGAGTTCAGCCATATCCAGGCCAAACCGCAAGGCGTTGAGTGCATCATCCGGACAATTTGTCTGGACATTGGATCTAAAATTCGGGTGGGCGCATCGATCGGAACGGAGCCTGCGCCCCCTCGCCTCGCTAGCCAAGTTTCAACCCATGCGTCATCCTCGCCGAACCGGATGTAAGCTTGGTCGTTATGATGAATGACCGACGGGGTGCAGTCCGGCGACAACCTGAACGCCGGCGGCCTTTCCGGTCCAACGATGTGAGTGGTATGAGCAAACAGACCAAGACTGCAGCAATCGCGGTCCCCCCTACGGAAGCCGCCATCGTGACAGCCAGCAACATGACGGAGCTCGAGCTGGTCCTTCCAGACCTTGCCGATGAGGACCTTCCCGAAATCCCGACCTTTCTCGTTGCGTGCGCCATGCGGTTTCATAGCGATCCGCAATTCGTTCAGGACCAGATCGAATGGCTGGCCAGGATGAGGGAAGCCGATGTCGACGAGGGTCTGAAGCCGGACGAACTCAACTCCTCCAACGACGATTGACGTCTCAGCTCTTCCCCGCCCGCTTGAGATCGCGGAGACGCCGTGCGGCAACATCGCCGGGCGTGCCGGCGGAAAGGCGGTCGTTCAGCGCCTCGATCTGCCGCCGCTGGAGTTCCAGCAGGACTTTCAATCCTTTGATCCGGGTGTGGAGCACATTGGCTTCATGGAGTCGACCGAGAGTCCCCGCGAACCGGCTCCCGTTCGCCTGCTTGAAATCGTTCATGGTGTCTGGATGCGAAGGTCAGAAGATCAGTCCGAAGGCGCATCCCTGGACAAGAATTAAGGTCATTTGACGGCCGAGCTGCCGGCAAGCCTCTGAACGAACGCCGTCCCTCCAAGGCGGCTTTCGATCCGGGCGGCCTTCGTGTCGTCGCGGAGGTGTGGGCTTCCGTCCAGAAAAAACCCTGTCCCTCGCCGGGACAGGGTTGAGTTTGTCTCAACTCACCCTTCGGAAGCCTCTCCGAAAAGCCCGGACAGTAGGGCACAGAGCTCCACGCCTGTCAAATATGCGCATGTATTCACACAAGATAAGTTAGTATTCTTACTATGTATCTTTAGTGGTAGAACCTTGGTTGCAAAAGCTTGGCCGCAGGAAATCCCGTAGTGTTGCTGTACAGCCATAGCAATTCTTAAGCAACTGGTCGTAGCCTGTACGAGTGAGTCCTCACACAAGGGAAGCCCAATCATGAAAATCCGTCTGCTGAATTTCCTTGCCGCTACGGCAATCACAAGTATCGGCGTCTCCGCCGCCTCCGCTGCGGATCTCCCCACCCGCGCCGCTCCCCCGGCCCCGATCATCGCGGCTGTTCCGGTCTTCACCTGGACCGGCTTCTATGTAGGCGTGAACGCCGGCTATGGCTGGCGCAATGGCGATCGCGAACCGGTTTTCCTGTCGCCCGGCGTCGGCACTCCCGGCCTTTCCGGAACACTGATCTTCCCAGGCGGAGACGACGGCGGCTTTGTCGGCGGCGGCCAGGTCGGCTACAATTACCAGATTGGCTCCTTCGTGATCGGCGCCGAGGCCGACATCCAGTGGGCGGATACCGGCAATGATCAGAACGCCGTCTTCGTGCCGGCGGCCGGCTTCGCCGGCACCTTCGTGCCCGGCGTCTTCCGGAACACCTCGGAAGATTGGTTCGGCACGCTGCGCGCCCGGATCGGTTTCGCGATCGACCGCGTCCTGATCTACGGCACCGGTGGTCTCGCCTACACCGAGAACGATACGGGCTGGGTCCTCGGCGGCGGTGTCGAGTGGGCTCTGCCCACGAGCTGGAACCTGTTCGGCTCCTCTGCCGTCACCTTCGGGGTGGAGGGCCTGTGGCTTAACATCGATCGCGGCAATGACTTCAACGGACCTGTTGGCACATTCACGCCAGCGGTCGTCGGCCTCCCCACTGCGACGGTCCTCGCACCTGTCGCCAACAACAACGACAGCGATTTCGGAATCATCCGCGCCAAGCTGAACGTCAAGTTCGGCACCTACTGAGGCCCATCGGGCACTATGGGAAGAGGCCCGGTTTTTTCCGGGCCTCTTCCATGTCGGCCCTGAGCGCGGTCTGCTTTCCCGCCGGCCTGGGATCTTCTACAGCGCAGGCATGTGAAGCGCCTTCGAGGAGAGGTTGCACGTCGCGGCGGGGATGAATCGGCGGGTTCGCTGAAAGGCTGGCTCCAGTTGCCTGTGGACTTACCGGAAGTTCCGCGACTTCACCCGGATTTCCGCCGTGTCGCTCAAGGGAGGGTCTGAGGGCATTGGCGGCCTGCCGCCTCCCGGGACGCGCAGGTCCGGCCCGCCGCCTGTCCTGGCCTCGTCGCCCCGTCCATAGGGCAACGGAAATGCCCCGCCCCGCTGCCCGACGCTGCGCAGAAGATCCGAGTAGTCGATGAAGTGCTGGGCAATGACATGGATGATCTGCCCTTCGCGCTGCACCCGGCCGCGGCATCCGAGCATGCCGTTGGTCAGGATCAGGCGGCGCTGCCTGTCGAAGAGATCCGCCCAGATGACGATGTTGGCGACATCCGTCTCGTCCTCGATCGTCATGAAGGTCACGCCCCGCGCCGAGCCCGGCTTCTGACGCACCAGCACCAATCCTGCGACAGTCACTGTCCAGCCATTCCGGGCCTGCCTCAGAGAGGAACAGGGCACAACCTTTTGCTTATCCAGATCGGCTCGCAGGAACGCCACCGGATGACGCCGCAGCGTCAATCCCTTGGAACGGTAGTCCTCGACCACCTCGCCGCCTTCCGTCATCGGCATGAGGGCGACGAAAGGCTCGTTCACCTCCGGCTGCGGATCAGCTCCGTCCGCGGCCATGAAGAGCGGCAGCGGCTCATCACTCAAGCCCTTGATGGCCCAGAGCGCGTCGCGGCGATCGAGCTGCAGGGATCCGAACGCGTCGGCCTCCGCCAGCCTTTCCAAGGCCGGGACCGAAATTCCCGCCCTGCGCCAGAACTCCTCGATTGTGGTGTAGGGTCGGTCGGCACGCATCAGAGGCACCAGGCCGCCATCGGCATTGGCGAGGCCTTTGACCATGCAGAGCCCGAGACGCACAGCCAACAACCCCTCCCGCTCTGGTTCTTCCAAGGTGCAGTCCCAATGGGAATGGTTGATGTCGACGGGGCGGATCTCGACCCCGTGCTGCTGCGCATCCCGCACGAGCTGTGCGGGAGCGTAAAAGCCCATCGGCTGAGCATTGAGCAGCGCACAGCAGAACACGTCCGGATGATGGCGCTTCAGCCAGCACGACGCATAGGCAATCAGGGCAAAGGATGCAGCGTGGCTCTCCGGGAAGCCGTATGAGCCGAAGCCCTCGAGCTGCTTGAAGGTCCGCTCGGCGAAGTCGCGGTCATAGCCACGGGCGAGCATGCCGTTGACGAGCTTGTCCTGGAACTTCGAGACGCCGGCCGTAAACTTGAAGGTCGCCATGGCCCGGCGGAGCTGATCGGCTTCCGAGGGCGTGAAGCCGGCGCACTCGATCGCTACCCGCATCGCCTGTTCCTGGAACAGCGGCACGCCCAGAGTCTTGCCGAGGACGCGCTCCAGTTCAGGCTTGGGATAGGTGACCGGCTCCCGGCCCTCCCGTCGCCGGATGTAGGGATGCACCATGTCGCCTTGAATCGGTCCCGGCCGGACGATGGCGACCTCGATCACCAGATCATAGAAGGTCTTCGGCTTCATGCGCGGCAGCATTGCCATCTGGGCTCGGCTTTCGATCTGGAACGCCCCGACCGTGTCGGCCTTGCGGATCATCGCGTAGGTGTCGGAATCCTCCGGCGGGATGCGGGCCAGATCGAGATCGATCCGCTTATGGTCGCGCAGCAGCTCGAAGGCACGGCGCATGCAGCCCAACATGCCCAATCCCAGCACATCGACCTTCATGAACCTGAGCGTCTCGATGTCGTTCTTGTCCCACTCGATCACCTGCCGGTTCTCCATGGCGGCGGGCTCGATCGGCACCAGGTCGTCGAGGCGCTCCTGGGTCAGCACGAAGCCGCCGGGATGCTGCGAGAGATGGCGCGGGGCACCGATCAGCTCCTTGGCCAATTCCAGCGTCAGGCACAGCCGCGGATCGTTCAGGTTGAGGTTGAGCGCCTTGGCATCCTCTTCACTGAAGCCGTCGTTGCTCCAGCCCCAGACGATGCTGGACAAGGCACTGGTGACATCCTCCGGCACGCCCAGCACCTTGCCGACCTCGCGCACGGCACCACGGGTGCGGTAGCAGCTCACCACGGCCGTCAGGGCCGCCCGGTGACGGCCATAGGTGTCGTAGATCCACTGGATGACTTCTTCCCGGCGCTCATGCTCGAAATCGACATCGATGTCCGGCGGCTCGTTGCGCTCCTGGGAGATGAAGCGCTCGAACAGCAGGTCCGAGCGCACGGGGTCGATCGACGTGATGCCGAGCACGTAACAGACGGCGGAGTTCGCCGCCGAGCCGCGGCCCTGGCAGAGGATGTCGCGCGAGCGGGCGAAGCTCACGATGGCATGGACGGTCAGGAAGTAAGGCGCATAGCCGAGGCTCTCGATCAGAGTCAGCTCATGGCGGAGCTGTGCCGCCACATTATCGGGCAGCCTCTCCGGGTAACGGCTCTTGGCTCCCTCCCAGGTCAGCCGTTCGAGCTTCTCCTGCGCCGTCTCTCCAGGGTCTGTCTCGGCCGGATATTGATAGCGCAGCTCGTCGAGTGAGAAGCGGCAGCGCTCCATGATCTCCCGCGTCCGGGCATAAGCCTCGGGATGGCGCTCGAAGAGGCGCGCCATCTCCTCCGGATCCTTGAGGAAGCGGTCGGCATGGCGCTCGAGACGGAAACCGGCTTGATCGATGGTGCAGCCCTGACGGATGCAGGCCACGACATCCTGCAGCATCCGGCGCGCGGGATGGTGATAGAGCACATCGCCCATGGCCACACAGGGCACGCCCTGCACTTGGGCCTCCTGCTCGACCCGCCAGAGCCGCAGATGCTCGTTAGGCGCGAAGCGCCGGATCAGCGCCATATAGGCCCGGTCCTGGAAGACCTGCTTCAGACGCTTGAGATTGACCGCCAGCGTCTCACCCGCCTCGTCTCCGAGCAGGATGGCGAGGAGCCCCTCGTTCCAGGCCGCCACATCCTCCCAGGCCAGAGAGCACTTGCCCTTGCCGGCACGCGCCTTTCCGACGCTCAGCAATCGGCACAGGCGCGAATAGGCGGCTTTGTCGGTCGGGTAGACCAGCAGCGACGTGCCATCCATGAGATCGAGCCGGCAGCCGACGATGAGACGAACGCCGGTTTCCTTCGCGGCGTCATAGGCCCGGACGATGCCGGCGAGCGAGTTGCGGTCGACGATGCCGAGCGCCTCGATGCCGAGGAGCTTGGCCTGCTCGAACAGTTCGGCCGGGCTCGACGCACCGCGCAGGAATGAAAAATGCGTCGTGACCTGGAGTTCCGCATAAGAGGTCATGAAAAGAGCCCGTGCAGCCACCAGCGCCCGCCCTGATCGGCCGGCGCATCACGGAAGATCCAGAAGCGGGCGCCCTGCTCGTCCTCCACCCGGTAGTAATCGCGCACCAGCGTGCGCTCCTTGTCGCTGCGCCACCACTCGCCGGCAATGCGCTCGGGGCCATCGGCGTGAACGACACGGTGGCGTACCTTCCGCCAGACGAAGAGCCGCGGCGGATGATCCGGCAGAAGTGCCGTCGCCGTGACCGGCTCCGGCGGATCGATCAATCGTGTCGGCCGCGGCAGGGTCTCGGGCCAACTCTGTCCGGTCGGCGGCGCCAGCGGTGAAATCTGCCGCATGGACCGCTCCGGAATGCGGCTTTCGACGGGAGCGAGCCGGTAGACGCTCCTGGTGCCGAGCCGCGCTCCGAGACGATCGACCAGATGGCTCAAGTCCACATCGCTGCCATCCGCACCCGTGACGCCTGTGGTCCGCATCTGCTGCTCGGTGAGCGGCTCGACCTTGCTGGCGAGCAGAGCCACAGCGTCAATGCCGAAACCCGGATCGATCATCTGCAGGCGCTCGTCGAAGAGCCTGGCGAGGTGCCTGGCATCGCGACTGGCTCTGGCGGTGCCGACCCGCAAGGCGATGCTGCGCTTGTCGACCCGCTCGACGATCAGATCAAGCCGGCGCGCGCCCTGCCCTTGCCGCGCGAGAACTTTGCAGAGTGCGTCCGACAGCCGACCGACAACATCCTGAAGATCCTCGAGCCGCCCGATCGGTTCGGCAAATGCCAGACGCTGCGACGGCAATTCCTTGGGCATGAGTGGATTGAGCGGCTCGAACACATGCCCGAAGGCCTGGTCGAGCCGCAGAGCCGCTTCCCTGCCGAACCGCCTCACCATCGGCCCTCGCGGCATGGCCGCGAGTTGACCGATGCGCTCGATGCCGAGGCGCTGCAGACCCTCGACGGTTTTCAGCGGCAGGCGCAGCGCCGCCACCGGCAGTGTTGCGACGGCATCGACGGACCGGCCCGGCGGAACGACGCTCATGATGCTGTAGCGCGCCACAGCCCAGGCCGCGCCCGGCGCATCCGCCACGCAGGCCATGGCCTGGATACCTTGGGCCGTCAGGCGCTTCATCAGATCATCGACAAGGCCTTCCTCGCCGCCGAACAGATGAGCCGACCCCGCAACGTCGATCCATATTCCATCGGGCGGATCGGGCGCGACGATCGGCGAGTAGCCGATGCACCAGCGCGCCAGCTCGAGAAGCGAGGCCTCATCCTCCTCCGGCGTTGCCTCGATCACATGCAAGTCGGGCACCAATGCCTGGGCATGGGCCAAGGTCTGGCCTGTGCGCAGCCCGAGCGCATGCGCCGCCTGATCAACGCCCGCCAGAAGTCGCCGCGAGCCTTCGCTGATGACGGTGACGAGCGGCTTATCCCGCGGCGGATCGCCGAACTTGCGGCGGATCCGATCGGTGGGCCAGGTCGGCAGGTAGAGCGAGACGACCCTTCGCATCGCAGGCCTCGACAATCCAGGAACGCGGTTCGCCGCCACGGCAGCGCAGGAGTTCGACATGCCACTGAGCACGGCTCAGGCCTGGGGCGGGCGGCGCCTGGGAGGTGAAGGGTGAGATCCGCCAGCGCGTGACGGCCGCGTTCGGCAAGCCGGTCAGTTCCTTCTCGGCCACTGTCCACCAGCGGCGCAAGGCGAGCGCCGTCACCCCGGAGGATTCCGCAGCCAGTTGCAGCCGCCGTGATGAGGTCAGGCCGAGCCGTGTGACCTCTCCGATGACGGCGGCCAAGCCCTTCTCGCGCAAGCCCTCCTCCATGCTTGGCAGGATGTCGCGCTCGCGAAACGCTTCGGCATAGATCACCCGGTCAGGATGCAGGCCTGCCGCGGCCAGGCTGGGGGCAAACAGGTCGCGTCGGTTGAGGCACCACAGCACCGGGCCTCTGAGACGGGCCGCAATGCCAGCCACGAAGAGCGTCGCGGAACCGGCGAACTCGGCGGCCATTCCGCCCTCGATCACCTCGTGCAGTGCGCCACGGGCCAAGCCGTTGCCGGGCAGGCTGCGGTCGAGAGGAGCGAGGCCGAAGGCCAGATGTGGCTTGTGCCGCGCGCTGCCGCCGAAGCGCTCGATCTCGTGCCGTAATTCGGCCAGCACTGTCTGTTGCCCGGCACGCATGCGCCCTGACCATCCTCATCTTCGATATGTCGATGTTCCTATTATGTTCTCGCGTGCCGCAGAGTCAATCTGCCGCATGAGGCTGTTAATTCTGGGGAGAAGACTGTTTCATGGCCGGCACAGCAGGCAGATGGGTTCAACGATGGCCGCCCGGATGGCCATCTTTCCGCAAGGAGGCAGCCGATCAACTCGGAAGAGCCTTCCGTTGCCCCAATGTTACCCTGATGGATGTCTCACGGCTTCTAAGCCAGGACGAGCCGCGCTCAAGTCTTTGACTTTGAAATGGTACAGCCGCCCCGGCTCGAACGGGGGACCCCCAGATCCACAATCTGGTGCTCTAACCAACTGAGCTACGGCTGCACGCGTGGCAGGGTGTAATCGCCCAAGAGATCAATTTCAAGGCTTCTTTGTACGGCAGCCCCAAAATCAAAAACGGCGGGCCGTGGAGCCCGCCGCCAAGGAGATCGTGCCGGGTGGAAGGAGCTTACTCCGCAGAAGCTCCGGCCGCCTTGAGAACCGGAGTCCAGCGCGCCACCTCCGACTCGACCAGCTTTTGCAGGGCCTCGGGGGTACGCTCGGCCTTGGTGGGAATGACCCCGCCGAGGTCGAGAAGGCGCTTCCGGGTGTTCTCGTCGTCCAGGGACTTGACAAGGGCATCGTTGAGCTTGGCCACGATCTCCGGCGGTGTCCCCTTTGGCGCGAAGACGGCGTTCCAGGCGCTGACCTCATATTCGGGCAGGCCGGCCTCCTTCGTGGTGGGCAGGTTCGGCAGGGCAGGCGAACGCTCAGCCGTCGCGATGGCGAAAGCCTTGATGTTGCCGCCCTGGATTTGCGGCGCGACGTTGACGATCTGATCGGTCATGTAATCGACGGTGTTGGCCATCAGGTCATTGAGCGCCGGCCCGGTGCCGCGATAGGCGACCATCGTCGGCTTGGCCTTGATCACTGAATTCAGGAAGATGCCGGTCGAATGGGACACGGATCCCACCCCGGCATGGGCCATGTTCACCTTGTCGCCATTAGCCTTCATGTAATCGAGAAAGCCCTTCAGGTCGTTGGCCGGAAAGTCCTTTCTGGCCACGATGATGATCGGGGTGCCAGCCGCCAGGCCGATGGGTGCGAAGTCCTTGGCCGGATTGTATTTCAAATTCGGATAAAGGGCCGGCGCTGCACCATGGGTGCCCATGTGGCCCATCATGATCGTATAGCCGTCCGGCTGCGATTGCGCGCCGCGGGTGATGCCCGTCGTGCCGCCGGCGCCGGCGACATTTTCGATCACGATCTGCTGACCGAGGGTCCGGGACATGTGATCGCCGACGATGCGGGCGATCACATCCGTGGGGCCGCCAGCCGCGAAAGGTACGATCATTGTGATCGGCCGCTGGGGATAGTTCCCCTGCGCCTGGGCGGCGCCCGTGGCGCCGATGGCGAGCCCTGCGGCGATGGCCAGTGCGATTTTCTTCATTGTCTTCTCCCTGGAAAGTAATCTTCTTACATTGTGGAACAGCGAGCCGGGACGGCAAGCTACTCGGTGAACACCTCGTCCCTCCCCTTGCGGATCGAAGGCAGCAACGCCACCACCAGGAGGACCACGGCGACCAGAAGCAGGACCCCGCTGACCGGACGGTCGATGAAGGTCTCCAGCGATCCTCGCGACAGGATCAGGGCCCGGCGGAGGTTTTCCTCCAGGAGCTTGCCGAGCACGAAGCCGAGAAGCATCGGCGCAGGCTCGAAGCCGAACTTGATCAGCATGTAGCCGACGATGCCGAAGAAGCCGATGAACATCACGTCGGTCGGCAGCGAGTTGATCGAATAGATGCCGATGCAGCAGAACATCAGGATCGCCGGGAACATCAGGTGATAGGGCACCTTGAGCAGCCGCACCCACATTCCGACGAGCGGCAGGTTGATGACCAGCAGCATCAGATTGCCGACCCACATGGAGGCGATCATGCCCCAGAACAGTTCGGGATTGCGCGTCATCACCTGCGGCCCGGGCACGATGCCATGGATCGTCATGGCACCGACCATGAGAGCCATCACTGCGTTCGGCGGAATCCCCAGCGTGAGGAGCGGAATGAACGCCGTCTGCGCGCCCGCATTGTTGGCGGATTCCGGGCCCGCCACGCCCTCGATGGCGCCCCGGCCGAAACGGCTCGGATCCTTGGCGAGCTTTTTCTCGACCGTGTAGGACGCGAAGGGGCCGAGCACGGCGCCATTACCCGGCAGAATGCCGAGGATTGCGCCGATGAAGGTTCCGCGCAGCACCGGCTTGTAGGATTGCCGGAAGTCCTCCTTGTTCGGCAGGAGGCGGCCGATGGCCTGCCGGACCACGTCACGGGTCTCGGTATGGTCGAGGTTGCGCAGAATTTCCGCGACGCCGAACACACCCATGGCCAGGACTGCGAAGTCGATTCCGTCGGTCAGGAACTGCAGACCGAAGGTCATGCGTTCCTGGCCTGTCTCGAGGTCGGTGCCGACCGTCGAGAGCAGGACGCCGACCAGGATCATCGCGATCGCCTTGAGAATCGAACCGCGCGCCAGGACGACGGCGAAGACCAGGCCCATGACCATGAGCGAGAAATATTCGGCCGGGCCGAAGATGAGGGCGAGACCCGTCAGCGGCGCGCCGAGGCCTGCGATCACGAGGGTTGCCACCGTCCCGGCAAAGAACGAGCCGATGGCTGCAATTCCAAGCGCCACGCCGGCGCGGCCCTGGCGCGCCATCTGGTGACCGTCGAGGGTGGTGACGACCGATGTCGCCTCGCCGGGAATGTTCACCAGGATCGCCGTGGTCGAGCCGCCATATTGCGCGCCGTAATAGATGCCGGCGAGCATGATCAGCGCACCGACCGGGTCGAGCCCGAAGGTGATCGGCAGCAGCATGGCGATGGTCGCGATCGGGCCGACGCCCGGCAGGACGCCGATGAGTGTGCCGACGAGACAACCGAGGAAGGCAAGGCCGATATTCTGTACCGAAAGGGCGACGCCGAAGCCGAGGCTGAGATTGGAGATCAGATCGCTCATCAGACTTCCTCGGGTTGCTTGACGACGTCGATCCTGTCGCCTCCGCGCTTCCGTGCCGTCAGTTGAACGATCACAGCCGCCACGACCATCAGCGCGGCTAGGACCCTCAGAATGGTCTTCTGGGACCATGTCGCCGGGAGAATCCCGGTGAGGGCCTGTGGGAAGATCGGGATCGGCAAGTTGAGCATGTCGCCGAACAGCAGCATCGAGAAGGGCGTCAGGCTCAGGGCAAGAACAAGCAGCTGGCGAAATTGCGTGTCGGCCGTTGCATATCCGCCGATAATGATTGCCAGCGGGCCTGCGATGATCATCCCCAGCCCAGGAATGGACACCGGGCCCAGGCTGAAGGGTCGGATCGTGACGGCAAAGGCAAGAATGCCCAGGACCACGAAGAAGGGTCCCCGCAGGCTCCAGGCCTCGAGGGGCTCGCCGTCCTTGAGAAAGGCGGCGGCGATGAGCGCCAACCCGCACAGGCCGACCCCATAGGCCAGCCAATCCGGCAACATACTGGGACCCATGGCGCTCAGACGACCCTGGGGAAGATCACGGGTCAGCCACAGCGCCAATACGGCCAGAAAAAGCAGAAACAGCCCTGCTGCGAGATTTTGAGACGAGCGGATTATTCCGTGGCGTTCCCGCCCCTGCCCGTGAACCATGGATACGTGGCCTCCCCGCGGAGCGTGTCCGACGCGCGCTCCCTTGTTCTTCAAGATCGATTTTTGCCCAAACCGCGCCTCGGGATCAACCAATTCGGCAAAGTTTTCAAGGCTTTTGGCACCCGGGCCAAGCCTATCGAGCGTAAGACCTTCGACCTATTCGCGGGCGTCGGAACGATATAGCCACAAAATTCGGCGATTTAGATCTTTGAAATCCGGCCACTCATATATAGGTAAGCATCTTCATTTCTCGGCACATATTCCGAAGACCTCCAAGGCCTGGCGCATGGACTATTTTCTCTCAAGTACGTTTCTCCTGTCCCTGCTTCAGGTTGTTTGGATCGATATTCTGCTCTCAGGCGACAATGCTGTCGTCATTGCGATGGCCTGCCGCTCCCTGCCCGCCCACCAGCGGAAGCTGGGCATCTTTCTCGGCGCGGGTGTCGCCGTCGGGCTTCGAATCGTCTTCGCCCTGATCATCTCCTACCTCCTCGGCGTCCCCTATCTGCGCGTCGGAGGCGGCCTCCTGCTGTTCTGGATCGCCCTCAAGCTGATCCAGGGAGAAGAGGAGGGAGGCGGGCACGAGGTCAAGGCGAGCGACTCGCTCTGGAAGGCTGTTCGCACCATCGCCATTGCCGATGCGGTCATGAGTCTCGACAACGTCGTTGCCATCGCCGCAGCCTCGCGCGGGCATCCCGAGCTTTTCATCTTCGGTCTGCTTCTGTCGATTCCGCTCATCATGGCGGGCGCCTCGCTGATCACGAACCTCCTCACCCGCTTCCCGATTTTCGTCTGGGCGGGAGCGGCGCTCCTTGGTTACATTGCCGCAGAGATGATCGTCACGGACCCCGTCGTCCTCGGCTGGCTGTCCAACGCCTATCCGCAGCTTGTCATGCCAGATCCAGGCCACCCGCCTCTCGATATCAAGCCGGTCGGAATGGTGCTCTACAGCGCCGCGGCCATCGGTGCCCTGTTCGTGATTGCGGGCGGCTGGCTCCTGGGGCGGAGCGCAGCGCAGAAGGAAGCCAAGACCTGAGCCTGCGCGCCTTTCGCGAAGTGCGCGGTTGACGCGGGCAAAGGCGGCGGGCACAGAGCATCGCCACAACGAAACGCTGATGTCCGCCCCACGACCACATTTTTCCTTCGCCGGAATGATTCTTGGCGCCCGCGCCGCCCTTCCGGCGTTCCCGGGTTTCATCGTGTTTTCCATGGCCTTCGGGACGGCGGCCTCGCAGAAAGGCCTGTCCCTCGGGGAGACCTTCGGCTTGAGCGCCTTCGTCTATGCAGGCGCCTCGCAGATGGTCGGGCTCGAAATCTGGCAGGCGGCGTGGTCGCCGGCGACCATCCTCACGATCATGACGGTGACGGCGGTCGTCAATTCACGCATGATCCTTCTCGGCGCGACCCTGCAGCCTTGGCTGCGGCATGAGCCGAAGGCGCGCAGCGCACTCAATCTCTTCCTCGTCACCGAAGCGGGCTGGCTCATCGGCACCCGATACTACAGCGAAGGTGGACGGAACACCGCGGTGCTGCTCGGGTGCGGAATCACCCTCTGGCTCCTATGGCTCGCCTCGACGCTCATGGGTTATTTCGCCGGGGCGCTTGTCCCCGAACCGCGGCGCTTCGGCCTCGACCTCGTCATGCCGATCTTCTTCAGCGTCATGCTCGTGCCGCTCTGGAAAGGCGCCAGACCTGCCTTGCCCTGGCTCATCGCCGGGCTGGTTTCACTGGTGGTCCATGCCCTGGTGCCTGGATATTTCTTCATTATCGTCGGTGCCCTGGCAGGCGTCATTGCGGGAATGCTGATCGAATGATCGATTTCGCTGCCCTTGCCGCGGGCCCATGGGGTTCGACCATCGCCATCGCAGCCATGGCCCTGGTGACCTATTTGTGCCGCATCGCCGGTGCCGTGGTGATGAGCAGGGTTGCGATTACGCCACGGATGGAACGCGGCCTGCGCGCCCTGCCCGGCTCGATCATCCTTGCGACGATCCTGCCCATGACCATCGACAACGGCCTTCCCGCGATCGTGAGCATTGCCGCCGGCGTGGTGACCATGGCCCTTATCAGGATCGAACTGGTCGGCCTTGCCGCCGGACTAGGCACTCTCAGTCTCATCCGGGCGCTGGGCTTCTGACCCCTGTTTGAGCCGCAGGCGGATGCGATAGGAGAGCCCGTCGCGGACGTTGCGATAGGCATCGAGCACTTGGTCGCGGGAGCCCTGGACGAGAGTCGGATCCGGCGTCGGCCAGTATTCCACCTCGGCACCAAGAGTCCGCGTCAGCTCGAGGGCTGCGTGATGTGCTTCGGGGGAAAGGGAGATGATGAGATCGAAATTCAATCCCTCCCACTCCTCCAGTTCCTGCAAGGTGCGCGGCCTGTGCCTGGTGCCGTCGATACCGATCTCGTCGAGTGCTGCCGCCATGAAACTGTTCGGCTCGCCTTTCCTTACTCCGGCCGACTGCACATAGATCGACTGGCCGAAATAATGCCGGGCGAGAGCCTCGGCCATGGGCGAGCGTACCGCATTCATGGCGCAGACGAACAGAACCGAGTGGATTCGCCTGGGCCGCGCCTCCGCCACGATCAGCCTCGCCAATGCAGCGCGAAGATGAGCGTGAAGATGCGCCGGGCCGTGTCGAAATCGAGGACGAGCTTGCCGTCGAGCCGTTTCATCAGGAGTTCTGCTGCTTCGTTGTGCAGGCCGCGACGGCCCATGTCGATGGCTTCGATCTGCGCAGCCGAGGCCTCGCGGATGGCCTTGTAGTAGCTGTCGCAGATCATCTCGTAGTCGCGGATCGTCCTGCGGAATGGCGTCAGCGAGAGGTGATGCGAGACGAGGACGCTTCCGTCCTGGCTTCGAACCTCGAAGCACAGCTTCTTCTCGACCAGCCCGATATGGAGGATGTACGGCCCACCGTCGTAATGCGGCAGACCGAAGTGGTTCTCCTCGAGAATATCGTAAATGGCGATCGCCCGTTCGTGCTCCTGGTCCGGGTTGCCCCGACCGATGGAGGCCTCATCGAGCGTGACGGCGACCAACCGGCATCGCTCGTTTGCTTCGCTCGCCATGCGACCTCCGATCCGTCACAGGTTCAGGCGGATCGCCACCGATCGCGCGTGCCCCTCGAGCCCCTCCGACCGCCCGAGTGAAATGGCAGCCGGCCCGAGCACGCGGAGCGCGGCCGGGTCGCATTTCAGGATCGAGGTCCGCTTCATGAAGTCAAGGACGCCAAGTCCCGACGAGAAACGCGCGGACCGCGCGGTCGGAAGGACATGATTGGGGCCGCCGACATAATCGCCGATGGCCTCGGGCGTATGGCTGCCGAGGAAGATCGAGCCGGCATTGCGGACTTTCCCGGCGAGGATCTCCGCGTTCTCGGTCTCGATCTCGAGGTGCTCGGGCGCCAGACGGTCGACCAGAGGGACGGCATCGTGCAGGTTCGGCACCAGAATGATGGCGCCGTAATCGCGCCAGCTCGCCCCCGCGATCTCGGCCTTCGGCAATGTCCGGAGCTGGCGCTGGACGGCAGCCTCCACCGCATCCGCCAAGGCAGGGCTGTCGGTCATAAGGATCGACTGCGCGACGGGATCATGCTCCGCCTGGGCCAGCAGGTCGGCGGCGACCCAATCCGGATTCGCATGTGCATCGGCGAGGATCAGCACCTCGGAGGGACCGGCGATCATGTCGATGCCGACCGTCCCGAAGACCCGGCGCTTGGCCGCCGCCACGTAGGCGTTGCCGGGACCGACGATCTTGGCGACGGGAACGACCGTTTCCGTGCCATGGGCGAGCGCTGCTATCGCCTGCGCACCGCCGATGCGGAAGATTTCATCGACGCCGGCGAGCCGCGCGGCTGCCAGAACGAGGGGGTTCGTCTCGCCGCGGGGGGTGGGGACCACCATGGCGACACGGGGAACGCCTGCAACCTTCGCGGGCACCGCATTCATCAGGACGGACGACGGATAGCTCGCTCGTCCGCCCGGAACATAAAGACCGACGGATTCGATCGCATTCCAGCGCCAGCCGAGCGTGACGCCGATCGCATCGGTGCTCATGGAATCCTGCGGTCGCTGGGCCCGATGATAGACTTCGATCCGCTCCTTTGCGAGCGCAAGCGCCTCAAGCGTTTCCTGCGAGCATTGCGCCTCCGCGGCGTCGATTTCCGCATCCGAAATCCGCAGGGTTTCAGGTGTGAGGTCGAGCTGGTCGAAGCGACGGGTGTAGTCGATCAGCGCCGCGTCGCGGCGATCGACCACGTCGTCGATGATGATACGGACGGCCTGGTCCACATCCTCCGATATCTCGCGTTTCGTGGCGAGGAGATTGGCGAAAGCCTGCGGAAAATCGGCATTCCGCGCGTCGAGTCGTTGCACCATCAGTTGGGCTCCGCCGACGTCTCGGCGTGGGTGGGGCGGCTCTCGGCGGCCCAGACGGGTCCTAGATCTTTCATCTGCATCTCAATGCAATCCACATCGACCTGAATGGCTCCGCCTTCCGCGAAGATCAAGGTCGCCGTGCCGGAAGGTGCATCATGCTCTTCGAACGAAATGGCCAGGAGGTTGAGGACGGCGTCCTTGTTGCTCTGATCGATGCCCCGCACGCGCACGCCCTTGACCTGCTGGAAGTGCATGCCCGTCAGGCGCCGCTGGGGCGGCTTGTCGGGTTCGGTCTCCCAGTCGAAACGGCGGGCGACGATGGCGAAGCACCGCTCCTTCGGCAGGTAGGCGATATCGCCGACGCGCACAATGGCATCCTGCAGATGCATCGAAACGACGGTGAGATCTTCCTGGTCGAGAGCGACGAGTTTCAGGAGGTCCATGGGCCGGTCACCTGTTGCTGGAGCTTTGACAGCCAGAGCACGATCAGGACCAGTGGAAGCCGGTTGTCCGTCATGATCATGCGGCACTCCACAAGCCTGAAGCTTGATCGTGTCCCTCTAAGATACGATCAAGCTCTAGGTAGAGAGCCCGTACGCTGAGTGCAACCTCCGAACCGGCGACGGCCCTGGCCTTATGGGACCGCCATGCCCGGCCGGTGCGCTGCAGGCGCCTTCGCGGTGTCCTAACCCCGAAGCCGCTCGATATCCGCCCCACAGCGCGCCAGCTTGCTCTCCAGAGCCTCGAAGCCCCGGTCGAGATGGTATACCCTGTTGATCGTGGTCTCGCCCTCGGCCACCAGACCGCCGATCACAAGCGAAACGGACGCGCGCAGGTCGGTCGCCATGACCGGCGCGCCTTTCAGGGCGGGAACGCCCTCCACATAGGCGCTGTCGCCATCCAGCCGGATCCGGGCACCGAGGCGGGCCAGCTCCTGGACGTGCATGAATCGGTTTTCGAAGATGGTCTCGCGGATCCGCGCCGTGCCATTCGCCCGGGTCATCAGGGCCATGAACTGAGCCTGAAGATCGGTCGGGAAGCCAGGGAAGGGATCGGTGGTCACATCGACGGCCTGGATACCGTTGCCGTTGCGGCGGACCCGGATTCCGCCGATGGTCGGCGAGACATCGGCCCCGGATTGCTGCAGAACGTCGAGTGCGAATTGCAGGAGCTCCGGACGGGTGTTCTCGAGCACGATATCCCCGCCTGTCATGGCGACGGCCATCGCATAGGTGCCGGTTTCGATCCGGTCGGGCAAGACGTCGTGCGTCGCGCCCCCGAGGCGGGCGACGCCGTCGATCACGATCTCGGAGGTGCCAGAGCCCTCGATCCGGGCCCCCATCTTGATGAGGCACTGCGCCAGGTCCACGACCTCGGGCTCCCGCGCCGCATTGCGAATCACTGTCGTGCCCTCAGCGAGCGTTGCAGCCATCAGGGCCACATGGGTGCCACCCACCGTCACCTTGGGGAAATCGATCTCGGCGCCCTTCAGGCCCTTCGCGGCCGTCGCGACGACGTAGCCGCCATCGATCTCGATGGCCGCGCCAAGCTTGGCCAGAGCCATGATCAGCAGATCGACCGGCCGCGTGCCGATGGCGCAGCCCCCGGGCATGGACACCTTGGCCTGGCCGAATCGGGCCAGGAGCGGTGCGATGACCCAGAAGCTCGCCCGCATCGTGGACACCAGCTCATAGGGCGCCGTCGTGTCGATGATGGTCTTGGCGCTGAGGCGAATCGTCTGGCCTGTCTGGGTCGATTCCCCTGGCCGCCGGCCCGCGATCATGTGATCGACGCCGAAATTGGTCAGGATCCGCAGGAGCGAGGAAATATCGGCGAGGCGCGGCACGTTGCCGAGTTCCAGCGTCTCCTCGGTGAGAAGGCTGGCGATCATGAGAGGCAGGGCCGCGTTCTTGGCGCCTGAGATCGGAATCGAGCCTGTGAGAGGCGCGCCGCCCCGGATTCGAATGCGGTCCATGAGGATCCCCTTGCTGGCAATCTGATGAGCTATGCCGTTTCCGGCCCATGTGGACTAGTCGGACGGCTTGTCGCGCTCGTTTGAAAAAGTGGGCGCAGCATTATCGGTTCCGGAGCCGCTGGCAACCTTCCGGCCCCGAGCCTGAGCTTTGCGCCGCTTCAAATTCTCTTTCAGAGCCGCTTTGAGACGGTCGGCTCTGTCCTGCGGTTTCTCTTCGGCCATGCTTTCACGCGACCCATCGTCGCCGGACCCAATAAAGGCTTCGCAACCCAGCCTCAACAGGAATATGACCTTAATCCGACATTGACGGGGATCAATGTCGTCTCGTTCATGCTCCGCCATGGTAGGCGGCATCGCATGGCTGCATCCGGTGAGATGATGGATTACCAAGAGTTTTTTACGTCGGCGCTCGAACGGCTTCAGTCGGAGCGCCGCTATCGGGTCTTCGCGGATATCGAGCGTCTCGCAGGCCGCTACCCAGACGCGATCTGGCATAGCCCGGCCGGGCCGAGGGCCATCACCGTCTGGTGTTCCAATGACTATCTCGGCATGGGCCAGAACCGCGACGTGACCCGCGCCATGGTGGAAACCGCGTGGCGCATCGGCACCGGCGCAGGTGGGACCCGCAACATTTCCGGAAACAGCCACGCTATCGTCGGGCTGGAAGCCGAACTGGCCGATCTCCACGCCAAGGAGGCGGCTCTCGTCTTCACCTCGGGATATGTCTCCAACCAGACCGGCATCGCGACGATCGCGAAGCTGCTTCCGAACTGCCTGATCCTGTCCGACGCCCTCAACCACAACTCGATGATCGAGGGCGTGCGCCAATCCGGCTGCGAGAAGGCGATCTTCCGCCACAACGATCTCGAGCATCTGGAGGAACTTCTGAAGGCCGCCGGCGACCGGCCCAAGCTCATCGCCTTTGAGAGCGTCTATTCCATGGATGGGGACGTCTCTCCGATCCATGCCATCTGCGATCTGGCCGAACGCTACAACGCCATGACCTATCTCGACGAGGTCCACGCGGTGGGCATGTACGGCCCCCGTGGCGGCGGCATTGCCGAGCGGGACGGCGCCATGCACCGCCTCGATGTGATCGAAGGGACCCTCGGCAAGGCTTTCGGGGTCATGGGCGGCTATATCGCGGCGTCGCGGGCCGTGACCGACGCGGTCCGCAGCTTTGCGCCGGGCTTCATCTTCACGACGGCCCTCCCGCCGGCCGTCGCGGCGGCGGCCACGGCCTCCGTGCGTCATTTGAAGGCTTCCTCCACGGAGCGGCAGAAGCAGCAGCGCCAGGTGGCCCGGACCAAATCCGTCCTGTCCGGCGCGGGCCTTCCGGTTCTCGAGACGGCGACCCATATCGTCCCGGTGATGGTGGGCAATGCCGAAGCCTGCAAGGCCGCCTCCGACCGGCTGCTTGAGCAGCACGGCATCTATATCCAGCCGATCAACTACCCCACGGTTCCTCGCGGCACGGAGCGCCTGCGCATCACGCCCGGGCCTTTCCATACCGACATTCACGTCGATGCTCTCGCCCGCGCCCTGGTCGAGGTCTGGACTGCCCTGAACCTTCCCCTCGCCCCCAAAGCCGCAGCGGCGGAATAAAATTGAACTTCAAACTTGCGCCGGGCGCTGCCCTGTGGCAGTAACCCGGCGCGCCCGACGCATGCTGCCGTAGCTCAGTGGTAGAGCACTCCCTTGGTAAGGGAGAGGTCGAGAGTTCGATCCTCTCTGGCAGCACCATTCTTTCTGCCTTGCGGTGCAAAGCCTTCAGCTTTTGCGAGCGTCCCTAGTCTGATACAGGGCGCCCACACATGGCTCTTAAAATGGCCCGGCTGTTCGAGGTCTCCAAATCAGGTATGTGGCTGCTTCGGCAGCGAACCCCGCGTGATCTTGTTGCGCGGCTCAAGGCACCCAAGTTTTTCTTCCGGTCGGCGATATTGCCTCTAAGGTCACGGTTGGGAAATGGTCCAAATCGCCCTAACGGACCACGACCGCGAAATGGCGAAGGAACGCCGTGCAGTTGCGGATGCAGACTTGCGGAAGTTCCGGGAGACCGACCGGAGTGGCTCTCTCGGCTTACTTGGAAACAGGTCACTGCGCTCTTCAGGGGGCCTACGATCTTCTCTCAGATGCTATCGAGGACGACCCTGGCTCCCCCCCGGAGACGTGGGCGGCGGTGGCAGAATTGTATGAGGGGGCCCGATGCGGAAAGCTCGGTAGGTCTCGCTTCAAAACCGGCACCAAGGACGAGGTATCGCAATGGCCGATGAAGAAGCGGTTCGGGATGTTCGCGGACATGCTCTCAAGCCAAGAGGGCCCTGTCATTGATGACGACAGCCGAAGCAGGCTCATTGTAGCCGCCTCTGCCACAGATGACGCCTCCAGAAAACTCGAACGCAATGCGATGGGCGACTATAGCCCCGGCCCCACGGCTTCTGGTTCCTTGCCTGGGAGCTAAGCCCCGGCGACACCACTCCCCACCTCTTCGATAGGTTCACCGTGTAGGACCTCTTCGAGCAGTGGGAGAAGGCGAGCCAAGGAACGACGTCCGGAGGAACCATTAGGCGATATCGGGCGAGTTGAAGGCGTCTGCCTTCACGAAAATCAAGGACGTTGGGTCGCTGACGAGCGACGACATTCACGCATCGACCATAGACAGGCATGATGGGGAGAGCGTGAGCCCCAAAGTCCATCCCTCAAAGCGGTCTCGTCGCGGACTCATCAATCTTAAATTGGCACTAGGACGCAAGCACCGCCCAATGCCGGACAATCCAGCAATCGGCTCGAGCCTGGCCGGACCCCGCGTGAACTCTATGCGTGAATAGTCGTTCCGGGAGAAAGAGTAGAATGCGATTCTCACGGCGGCTTCCTATGTATTCGCCAGGGCGACAATTCCGGTCCAGATCCCGCTTGCCGGTGACCTTGGTTTCAAGGGCTTTGGTAGCAAGTCGGGGGCCTGTGCTTCCTTGAGATCAAGGATATACGCGTGGAGGAAGGGATATGAGTGCTAGACCTCATACGAAAACCGGCAGGACGAGAACCGTCTCACTTCATGAGCACCTTAAAAGAGCAGAGCTTTGCCGAGTTTACTGAATTGAAGAGGAAAAAGCCCTCTCTTCTTCCAACCCGTCACAGCGCAAAAGGGCGCGATCACGACACTGCATGGGATTAGAGCGCAAGAGGTAGCCGACCGGGTTCGTGATTTCGTCGCACTACCTGCAACCATTGTGCCACCATCACGGATGGCGGGCTCGTAAACGACTGCGTTAGATGTCAGCACTGACATACGTATCAAGGATACAACCGCAGGGCATAGCAAAACTCACTTCTCGCGATATAGCCTCAGATCAATGCTCAATTTCACGCATGAATTGGACAAGCACCCATACCGCTAGATGCAGCGACTGAAGGCAAGCCTCAAAGCCCCACCAATCTCTGTTGAGGAAGCACTAGCAGGAATAAGAACGTCCTCGGATTCATCGAGTCCTTCCCATGCTTCTAGCTTGTCGTGTCGAGTGGGGCTGAACTTGATGCTATTGTCGATTAGATAGATGTGACAGTTCTTCATATCTTTGAACATTGCACGTTTTGTTTTGTAGGAATACATCTCCATGATCTTCTTCACCCATACATCATAGAGCTCAACCACTCTTTCGCGACGGTGTTGTGCCTCCTCAAGCGTCAAGAACCTGCTTTGGGCCAGACTGTCTTTAATTGCGGCTCCGATTGATTCATCAGTTGCATTTGGGTCGAAAAAGAACTCCTTTGCCTCATAATCCGCCATAGATGACCTATAACCCGAATAGGTCGATATAGAGAGGAATACTTTATTTAATAAAGCGCCAGCGTGCTTTGTCCAAACCGGAATATCCATTTTACTTCACCTCGGTTAGCTTCATGACGAAGCCTAAAATCCTTCGTAATTTGTACCTTCGTCGCATCGTCGTTCGTCGCCGCCACGTCCTGCTGCTGGTAAGCCTTATCGCGGATCGTCATCGTGCCCGCGCCGATCGTGCCGCGGGTGATCTGCTGCCGGTCGTGCATCACATATGCCCCGACACCGGGCCGCCAGTGCTCAGATGCACGTTGAGTTGCGTGACGCTTCAGTTGTCACCCTTCTAGTGCGTAAAGCTATGGGTGGCTTACCGCTAGCATAGACTGGAGTGAACAGGAGATTGCGGGTGAAGCCGTGCTAGCTAAAAGCGTCACCCCAAAGCGGTCGCTCATTTGCTATAGATATATTAATTCCCTCAGTTTATCCTGAGTATGTGCTGTGCTCTCGTCATGAAAACAGATCTCTGAGGCCTGAATTTTGACGACGTGAGAGATAGGCTCGACAACTTTCAACCAGTTCGCTTGAGCTAAACGTTGCTTGTGATCATTTCCCACGCGCCCCCAGAAGAGATCGCTCAACCACATGACTGCACCGACAGCTTCAACATAACCGCGCTTTAGGATCCAGCGACCTGGATTCCGTGACGTATCGATCTTCATCCGGTCTAAAGGAGAAGGCAGATCGTTCATTCTCATAGGGAGACGCGAATAATCCCGTCCCGCTGCGCGATATTGGAGCGGATCCTTGGCATTCTGCCAGTAATCATAATCGACGTCGAAAACCCACGCTTGTACAAAGGCTTCTATATGCAGAAACGCTTCGACCCATTTATCCCAATCTCCAGCGGCACCAGCGACCTCTTCTTGAATCGACAGAAAGCAAAATTCACACGCACCGACGACGGCCCATTCAAAAGAAAGATCACCCGCTTTCAAATCTCTCCATTTTCCACTTCTCTCGACCTTTTTTAGAAGTTTTTTGGTAGTTATTAGCTTTCCGCTCTCACTGAAAGATTCGGGGATACTTAATTCTTTCATAATAGAAATTATTAATCGTAGCGCAAAAACAGGCTCAAATGGCTCCTTTCTGCGCTCAAACCGCAGTGTTGAACCATTTATGTGAATTTCATCCAACTCCACGATTTCCCCCATGGAGAATATAAACTTTAACTCCTCTCGTGTAATTGCGTGCATTACGGATACTCTTTCACTATAACGGTTACGCTTCTTTTTAACCCGTACTGTACCAAAGATTCCACTGGTACCTTTGAGCCAGGTGGCACTCTTAAATCAAATAAGAGCGTTGCAGGATAATCATTAACCGTTGATCTACTCACGCCCAGGTCGTCGATAGCAGTTTGTACGCGTGCCAGCCAAGTTGGGGACGTTGGGTCGGCGCTTTTCAAACTAAGCACTATAGTTCCACGTTGAAAGTCGAGCAGACGAAAGTACCCGTTATTCTCCGCACCAACGTAGAACCACCCCTTGGATTCACTATATTCAGTTTGAGCCAACCTCTTCTCAATAGCAATTCCGCGCTCGAAGGGAAGCTTGTTCGAGGCGAACAGCCCCGCCTCCTCCGTCACCCACGCACTATCCGCCGAACCGCGCAAGCCGCCGCCAGACAGTGACACCGAGGACGGGCCGATGATGCCGATATTGACGCTGCCTTCGGCATTCGCGGACGACGAAGAGCTATGCGCGGTATCCTGCTGCGAGGCCACCGTGAGGTTGCGGCCAATGTCGAGGTCGATGTCCTTGGTCTTGACCACCACCCCGGCAAAGGTTGCATCGCGGCCAGTGGTCACGGACACCGTGCCGCCAGCGTTGAGATGCGCATTGAGCTGCGTCACGCTCCAGCTGTTGCTCTTCGCACGGGCAAAGTCATAGAGGAGGCCTATCGCCAGTACAGACTTGAGCCCGAATGCGCAGATAAAACCGTACTAGCTAAAAGCTACGTTCCAAACCGTCAGCAAGCGCCCTAGAGATACAATAATTCTCTCAATCTATTCTGAACGTCGGCCGTACTCTCATCATGAAAAGAATTCTCGGCTGCCTGGATTCTGACAACATGCGGAGTGGGCTCGGTAACATTCAGCCAACTCGCTGCATACAAACGCTGCTTGTGATCTCTTCCCACACGCTCCCAGAAAAGGTCGCTCAACCACATGGTCGCACAGACAGCTTCAACATAGCCGCGCTTTAGGATCCAGCGACCTGGGTTCCCAGATGTATCGATCTCCATTCGGTCTAGAGGGGGAGGCAGATTATTCATTTTCATTGGCAGGTGCGAATAGTCTCGCTTTGCCAGCTGATATAACAGAGGATCTTTGACATTCTGCCAATTGTCATAATCAACATCGAAAACCCATGCTTGAATAAAACCTTCAAGTTCAATGAATGACTGAACCCATTTATCCCAGCGAATTGCTGCCCCTCCGACTTTCTCACAGATCTCAACAAAGTAGATGCCACACCCATGGACAACACCGAATTGAAATTTTAAGGTTTCCGTTTCGAGAGGAGGCCACGATTGCTTTTTCTTGGTTCTTGCCAAGATTTTATGGGCCGGAATAGTTCTTCCATTCTCTAAGAAAATTGCTGCCATTTCAAGCGACGACAGCGCCTGAAGAATGATTTCAAGGGTATCCAACTTACTGAGTGCCCCAGGCCTCCATGGCCGCAACGTAAGCTTGTTCTCGCCAAGCATATACTCCTCAGTCACAGAGGAGGCCCCGGAGACAAAGAAAATCTTCAGCGCCTCTGATCTTACTTGTGTCATCAGAGGGCTTTGTGGCCGATCGATACACATCTCACTTTTCGCCACATATCCCCAGATCACGGCTTACTTCCACGCGACAAATAGATAAACATCCACGCCGCTAGATGCATCGGCTAAACGCAAGTCTCAAAGCTGAGCCAATCTCTGATGAAGAATCATCGGCGCGGACAACGACTCTCTTGGTATTATCGAGTTCTTCCCACCCCTCAAGCTTTTCGTGGCGCGTGGGACAAATTTCGATCTGACTCTCAACTAGGTAAATACTACACCTCTTCATATCTTTGAACATTGCACGTTTTGTTTTGTAGGAATACATCTCCATGATCTTCTTCACCCATGCATCATAGAGCTCAACCACTCTTTCGCGACGCTGTTGCACCTCCTCAATTGTCAACAACCTGCTTTGAGCCAGACTGTCTTTAATTGCAACTCCGATTGATTCATCAGTTGCATTTGGGTCGAAAAAGAACTCCTTTGCCTCATAATCCGCCATAGATGACCTATAACCAGAATGAGCTAGTATGCAGAGAAATTCTTTATTTAATAGGGCCCTGGCTTTCTTTGTCCAAACCGGAATATCCATCTTATTTCACCACGGTTATCTTTACGTTCACCTTCACAACAGAGCCGCTGCTTCTGGATTGAGCATATGAGATCGCCTTCTCAATTTGTTCCCATTGTGTTGCCGTCGATCCCTGTGGGACAGCAACAAAAAGCTCGCGCCGTGTTATTTTGTTGGGATTGACCTCGAATTCTTTTATACTGTGCACCTTGTCATATGCCAGTACATCATCGATATTTTTCTTGAGAGAGTAGTATATTTGCTCAGGATTCGCGATTTTAGCAGCGGTCATGGTGTCGAGAGTCTTAGCGCTGGTTGCAACACCGCTCTGCTCATCGAAAAAGTCAAATGTCTTGAAGGTCGGCGGCAAGCGTGAACCTTTCGGCATTGTCCTTGCAAGATAATCCTCCCACGGCAGTCCCTGCTCAGCAATGCCCCCATTCCATTTGATATTGGCATCCACGACCTTGATCGTTTCGGGCAAGGCGATCTTACCAAGTCCCAGTTTTGCAGCTTCCGCAATTTTCGGCATTGCTGCTCTGATCGCATTAAGCGTGCCCTTGCCGACAGCCTCGGCCGCACCGCTGGAGGCCACAATTGCTGCGATCTGATAGGTGAGCTCGCCCTCGATACGTCCCATGGTGACGTAGTCGCCTTGAACCGCTGCTTGAGCGTATCGGATGGACTGATCTTGAACCTGATTGACCAGCTCCGTTGCCGCACCTTTGAGCGTATCGACCGGATGCAACAGCATGCTCGCAACTTGATCTCGCATGCTGCCAAAGAACTGCTCGGCCTCCTGTCTCCGTGCGTCACTAGCATCATAAGTGAGAGCTACGGCATATGCCCCTAGTTTCCCCATCGCACGCAGATCGCCACCGGCAGCTTCTAACGCGCCCGCGGCAAACCCCGATGCGGCCGCACCAATAGCCTCACTGTTGGCACTCCGCCGCAAAATTCCGAGTGCCACTTGGCCAGCAGCATACCAGCAGCTTTCCTGCTCACTTTTTGTCAGATAGACCTTCTGGCCGTTACTGAGAGTGACTGGGCATCCATCCCCGGCATAGGCAGGGGTGAACAGCAGATCATGGATGTTAATGCCGCTCTGGCCGCAGGTGGCAAGGCTTCTGGCAAGATCGTTGTAATCGAGTTCTCGTTTTTTAAGAGCTTCGCCGATCCGAGCAATATTGGGATTGAAGATCTTGTCCAGCACGCCACCAAGTATTTGATCCACATCGTTTCCAAGCAGATTCTTGCCGGCAATAGCCTGATCAATCCCTTTCCTTATCGTTTCCGGGAGAGCCTCGAAATTATTTCTGATTCCCGCGAATCCCGATGCGACCTCCTTGACCGCCGTATCGGACACATAAACCTTGGTGCCTGCGCTCACATCCCTGGTGATCACCTGCGCCTTGCTGACGTCACGGTTGATCGCCGCTACATCCTGCTTCTGCTGTGCCTTGTCACGGATGGCGATTGTCCCCTCGCCGACCGTGCCGCGCGTCTCCTGCGCGCGGTCGTGCATCGCATAAGATCCCGACACCGAGCCGCCGACCAGGTTGCCTTGCGCATCGGTCTTTGGTGTGTTGCCCGAGGCCGTCTTGTCGGTGAGCGTCAGCCCGAGTTGCACGCTCGTCGAGGTGCCCTTGTCGTAATCCTGGATGTCGCTGACGGTGAGCGTGCCGGTGTCGAGGCTCAGCTGGCCCTTGCCGGAGGCCAGCACCGCCCCGTCGATCTGGGTGTGCTTCTCGACATAGGCCTTGAGCCGGTTGGCGGCGAACAGCCCCGACTGCTCCGATATCCAGGCCTTGTCCGACAAACCCTGTCCGCCACCGCCCGCCAGCGACACCGACGAGGGGCCGAGCAGACCAACGTTCACCGTCGCCGAGCCGTTCACCGCCGACGAGGAGCTATGCGCGGTGTCCTGGCGCGAGGCGATCGTGAGGTTGCGGCCGATATCGAGGTCGATGTCCTTGGCCTTCACCACCGCCCCGGCAAAGGTGGCATCGCGGCCGGTCGTCACGGACACCGTGCCGCCAGCGTTGAGATGCGCATTGAGCTGCGTGACGCTCCAACTGTCGCCCTTCTGCCGGGCAAAGCCGCCTTCCGCCGTCAGCCCCAGCGACGGGCCGGTGACGCCCATGCCCGCATAGACCCCCACCCCCGCATTCCAGCTCCTCAACGAACTCGCCGAGGAAGCATAAGATGGCGCGCTCTCTACCACGAGGTCGCGGCCGGCATTAATGGCGATGTCGTGCTTGACGTCCGCCTGGGTGCCGACGAGATGGATGTCCCGCCCTGCATGCAGGCTCAACGAGCCGGCCTTGATCGTCGTCGGCACCGCCGTGACGCTCTCCGCCCAGCCGGTCGATTTCGCGCCGCTGGCTCCCAGCGTCAGACGCGCACTGACGCTCGGGCTGGTGAGTTGGTTGAACCCGTCGATCGCCTGCAGGGCGCCCGAGACCATGCCGATGGCCTTGTAGGCCGCGCCGCCATAGCCGGAGGTGAAGGTCGCCGGCGCCTGGCTCAGCTGCCTGACTGCGCCGGAAACGTTCTCCGACACTTTCAGGCTGATGCCGGCAAAGACCTGCTTCGAGGATTGATAGGAGGATTCGCGATCGGCCCCGGCAAGCAGCTTGAGATCGCGGCCGGAATCCATATCGACGTGGCCCTTGGACGCCACATTTGCCGCCACCAGCGTGACGTCCCGCCCGCCTTTGGCGCTTACGCCCTTGCCGCCATAAAGGATCGACGGCGCCACGGACACGCGGTCGTAGGCCGTGTACTGGCTCCAGGCGTGATAGCCCTGATTGATGCTGAAGCCGCCTTCCCCACCGCTGACCTTGATGCCGAAGCCCTTCTCCTTCTTCGAGAAGGCATAGCCGCTGCCATCCTGACCGGGGCCGATATTCACGTCGCGGCCCGCTTCCAGGGCTGCTAAGCCCTGGGCGTTGATGACGGAGCCCATGACATTCACGTCCTTGTGCCCCTTCACGAGGACGTTGCCGCCCGCCGTGAGAGACGAGGCCACATTGTGCGCCTCGGAGGTCGTCATCGCCGTCTTGCTTGCATGATAGAAGTCGACGCCGCCGCCCGTCGCGAAGAGGCCGATCCCGCTCTTCTTCTGCATGAAGGCGGTGTCCTTCACGTCCTGCCTCGAGAGGACATTCACCGAGGCTTTCGATCCCTTGATCGCGTTCCCATCCGCGTCGTAGCCCGCAAGAGCAGCAAGGTCCTTCTTGGCGACGAGGTGGCTCGCCGCAATCGTGATGTCCCCGGTCTCGGTCCGCACGGTCATGTTCCCGCCGGCGGAGACGACCGAGCTCACATTGGTGAGGCTGTGCTCGGAATAGCCGTAGCTCGATCGCGTCAGCAGGCCGCTCTTCTTACCGCCAGCGAGAGCTTCGTGCTCGTCGAGAACGGAGGCGATGGTGACACCCCTCTTGCCGACCAGCAAAGCATCGCCTCCCGCTGTCACGGTCGAGCCGAGGATGTTGAGGGTTTTCTGGGCCGCCATGACGAGATTGCCGCCCGACGACACTAGGCCGCCCGCATGGGTGACGTCCGTGGTCATCAACCAGTTCTTCTTGTTGCCGGCGAAAACCGAATTGGTGATCGTCTGCGCCTCGATGCGGATGCTGCCATCGGCCTTCAGAACCATGGTCTCGCCTGCAACGAGGGATCCGCCGCGGTTGATGAGATCGCCCTTCGTGGTGATCGCCATGGTCTTGGCACTCATCAGGCCGCCGCTCTGAAGAGCAAAGGTTCCGCCATCGGACGCGACCCTCCGCTCGTTGCGGAACTCCCTCGCGTCGATGACCAGAGAATTCACCGCCAGGACGGTGCCCGTGTTGGTGACCTTGTCGCCCTTGATCACGACGTCCTCGGCAAAGATCGCACCGCCCGCAACGGATGCGTATTTCGCAAGGTCCTTCTCCGGCAGGATGAGCTGCGGCACGAGAACCTTCTTTCCGTCGACAACCTGATACTCGTACCAGAGGATGGGCTTCGTCACCTTCGCCCTCTGAGCCGTGGTGAGTTTTGCCCCCAGCTTGGCCTCCGGATTGGCTTTCAGGAAATCGACAGTGCCTTCGTAAAGCGCCTCCTGCTGCTCCTTCGGATTACGGTATTTTGGATCGAGAAGGACGCGGCCCGTCTGCTCGATGAGCGCCTGCTGGATCAGGCGGCGCTCCGTCGCCGGGTCGGCGAAGAAGGTAAGATTGGCAGCATTCGCGCCGACCTGAGCAAAGATCCAGCTTGGGTTGCGGTCCTTCGCGCCGGAAGGCACAGGCGTCGCATAGAGGAACGAAATTCTTCCGCCGACCTTGACTTCCCTGTCGTTCGGCCTGTCGCTGGAAACGGAACCCATCCTTGCATCGGGGTCGGGGACGTATGCCGGACCGCTTCCCGACACGAGACCCCGGCCGACGAGCTTGATAGCGCCGGCGAGGTCGATGTTCGCGTCGGGAATATGACCCGGCGCGGTCGGCAGGTTCGGACTGGAAATCCCGATCGTAACCGATGGACCGATAATGACGACCTGGTTAGCCTGAATCGTCCCTGAATGACTATAGGCTCCCGAATGCTGAACATGCAGGTATCCGGCAGCATAAAGCAGTGCAGGCGTTTGTGAGAGGGCGTGATCAAATTCCGCAAATACTTGACCAACATTTTCGCTGCCTCCCGCTTTGATGACCTGCTCGTGACGATAGAGGGTCCTGGCGACATGGTCGACTTGGCGGGCAGTGATATCGAAGTTCGCTCCAGCGATGATCGAAGAGGCAACGTTAAACACATGATCAGCATTGATGGAAACAGATCCGTCTGCCTGTATCGTTGATGATCCAGATGTCTCCTCCTGACGTGTGAAGACGCTCGTAAACTTATCGCCATATGGAGGAGGTGGAGGCCCTGATCCATCATTCACGACAAGTACTTCGGTTCTTGTGTTTGCAAGCTTCCCGCCAACATCAATGATGAGATTGCCGCCGGATTGAATGACTGAGGCGTAGTTGTTGAGGTCGTCAGCTGCTTTAAGCGTCATATCTCCGTTGGAGTAGATCAGTCCACCACCGGGCGCAGTCGCGCTGTTGACCCCGTTAGTGATTGACCCACCAGTCGCTTCCAACAGAAGCGAGCCTCCAGCCGCAATGGTAGCGTAATTGACGATGTCGCCGGCGACACGGAAACTTAGATTGCCCTTGACCTTGAAGTCTTCAGAGAAGGTCCAGTCGCCCTGCGTGAGGGTGAAGTCGAGATTTTTCCCAAAGGAGAAGCGCCCATTGGCAATTTCATCCTTCTCGAAGAACCCCGAGCTTACCGCTTTGGCTTTGATTATCGCATCCGTCTTGCCCTGAAGCAGGGAGTTGGCCCCAAGGCTCAACACATCCGACACGTCAACGCTGAGAACGTTGCTCGAGATAGAAGCATAGTTGGATGCGCTGGTGCCGCGATTACTTAAGATGGCGGCCTTGATAAAAACCCCCTCTGCACCGTCAATGATGCCCGCATTGGAAATCTTGCCGGTCGATGTCAAGGAGACGTTCTTGCCTTGAACGCGTGCCCCTACCTGATTCGTAATCGAGCTTGCCCTTGTGACGACAAGACTATCATTGGCCTGAATGAGTTGCCTATTGATCACAGCGCCGGCAACTGTCAGAGACAGATCCCCGACCGATTTTATGTCACCGGTATTTGTCAGTCCTCCGGCTATGTCGAGTATCCCGATAGACTGAGCGGTGATCCCACCGGCATTCGTCACGTTGCCGGATCCGTGCAGATCGATCTGGTCGGCGCCGATTATTCCGGTTCCCGCATTGGTAACGTTTCTTGCCGTCAAGGTCAAAAGTGATCGGACGTCGATCTTGCCAGCATTGGTAAAATCGCCAGAAAGGCTGAGTGTGACATCAAAGCCGTTCAGCGACGATCCGGACCCACCTAAGTAGTTCGCGCCTGTAAGCCTTAACGAGGCAGCGGCGATTTCCATCCGGTTGTCGATGGCACTAAGGTCGAGCCAGAGAGCGTTGTTAGACCTGATCGCACCGGTGTTGAGCAACCCGCCGTGCCCCTGGATGGTCAATGCGATTTCCGACTGAAGTATGCCCTGGTTGGTCAAATCGCCAGTGGTCTTGACAAGGATGACGTCTCCAGCGATCAGGCCGGCCTTTTCGCTGCTATGCGAGCCATTGACAAAGTTTCGCGCTGACGCGTCGAGATGCGCTCCACCATTGACGAACCCTTTGTTGGCAAAATCTCCACTCAGACGGACGACTATCGTGCCGCCTCCCATCTGCGCCGTGACTGAATCATTTGTCAGAGATTCAGCAGTGATGCTTAGCTGTCCTGTGGCTGCCAGAACACCGGTCGATGAGACCGACCCGTCCGCCATCATAGTCACGTTTCCAGTACCGGTCGTAATAGAGCCGGAGTTGGTCGCATTGCCGTGAACCGTCAAGCCGATCTTGACATCGGCGGAAATCTCACCCTGATTCCAAAGGCTCCCGTTCGTTGTAATCGTCGCTGACGCTCCGCCGATCGCAGATTCTGTACCTCTGTTGGTCAGGTTGCCTGACGAGAGCGTGAGCGAATTCGAGCCGTAAACGGTTCCGGCGTTATCGAGTGACCCGGTTTGGAGATCGATCGTCAGATCCTTGGAGGCGATAAGCGCCATTGCCTCTGAAGCGAGATATGAGCCGGCCGTCACCATTGTGCTCGCAGCCGATTTGATCGAGCCATTATTGGCGACCTCGCCCGCAACAAGCAGAGTCGCTTCGGTTACTCCAGTGAGACTTCCAGCATTCGCCAACTTTCCAGACGTGATATGCAGTGAACCGGACGCCTCGATAGCGCCATTGTTCGTCAGGCTGATAAGCTTGGCGAATTTTAAGGTCCCACCCAGGATCTGACCAGCCTGGCTATTTGCGTCCGTCGGTCCATTTGTTAGGTTGAGAGCTTCGATGTCGACAAGTTCCGTCCCGGCGATGAATCCTCGATTTCCCATGTCGCCAGTCAGACGGATGATGACGCTTTTTCCGCCAGTTTGCGCATTAGATGTCGATTGATAATTAGTGGCTGTGAGACTTAAAGCGTGATCGGACACTAATGTTCCACTGTTCGCGATAGTCCCGCCGGCAATTAGCGACAGCCCGTCGTTTCCGATCACCTGACCGGCATTCTCGAACCCGCCGGTGACGATCAGGTCAGCTGTCGCGGCAGCAAGTGCGGCCTCCGTCGAAGACGACCGATAGCTCGTCCCTCGCAGCGTCAACTTCGTGCCAGATTCGAGTGTGCCGTTATTGGTGATGTCACCCGCGATCAGAGAGAAGGTCCGGTCGGATACGATCTGGCCAAGATTAGTCAGATTCCGGCCAATCGTCAGCGTAATCTCCGGACCATAGATGATGCCCGACTGAGCATTGGTCAGAGCCGCAACATCAATCTTCGTATCGAGATTCCCGTAGATCAGGCCGGCGTTGTCGACTTTGTCCCGAACGGCCAGCAGGACATGGTCCAGGACAAGCTGTCCGCTATCTGTATTTGTGAGGACATTGCGAACCGACAGGTCGAGATTCCGATAATTCAGCTGCGTCCTGTTGGTCAGCGAGTCCTTCGCATCGACGAAAACACGGTCCTTTGCTTGAAAAATCGTGCCTTGTCCTAAATCGACGACGAGCCCTGCAATCTTTATACTGTCCTTCGTGGAGACGATTTCAGTGTTTTCCAGAGTCGTGGTATTGAGACCCGCAACCGATACAGAGCGACCGCTGATCTTCAATCCCTTTGAGGCAAAGGATTTTCCTTCGAAAGCGATTTCGCCGTTGGAGGCAACGATACCTTCCGCCAGCAACTGCCCACCCGATACCAGGCTGATCGCATTCCCGGCTTTCAGCACACCACGGGTTGACAGTAATTCAATTGCTTCAAACACGATCGTGTCGTTGGCAAGAAGCTCCCTGTCGAGCGCCACCTCGATACCGCGTGCCGAGGCGACAATCCGCCCGAGGGCCCGACCATTGCCGGTCAATCTCAGCTGACCGTCAGTGGTCAATTGAATATCGCCCTCCGCTATCACGTGTCCAACAGCGGCATCTCCGAAGGACCGGATTGTCAGAGAATGGGAGTTGGCCGTAAGAACACCGTTAAGCCGGATGCCGATATCCAGGTCCCGTGACAGAACAGATATCGTTCCAGCCGCAATTTTGCCTTCCGCTGTAGATTGGATGGCCGGACTGGTGATCACCGGAAGCTCGGATGCCGGCTTTGCAGTGATCGTATCCCCACGCTGATCATAAGTCATGCCGCCGGCACGAAGGCGGACTGCGTCCTTTGCCTGAATCGGACCGCTGATCTTCAGCTGACGGCCGATAAGGTCAACCTTCTCCAGAATCTCATTGATCCCAATAAGGCCTACTCTGCTGACAGATACAGTGCCGCGGGTGACATCGAACTTGACCGTGCCACGCCGGTAATCGGGTATTGGAACGCCGGTCGAGAGCGTTACACGCCTACTATTGATAAAGGAGCAGCCGTTACAGGCAACGCCATTCGGATTGGCGACGATCACATCGGCTTTGCTCCCGAAGATTTCGGTCGGACCATTCAGGGCAGAGCGCGCACTGCTCGTAACCTCATTGAGGATGACACGCGCCGGACGCTGGCCCTCAAGATTTGGGTTAGCCACGACCCTCCCGCCGATGAGCGAGGTTCCGGACAGTTTGGAATTGTTCAGAATCAGACCACGAGTGTCGATGTCGTAGCGCTGGAATTGATTGTGTGAGATGCCGCCGAACGACGGCTTCGTGATGTTGACGACAGGGGTGCCATTGGCGGAAGTACCGACCTTAGGACGAAACTGAATTGTCGCCCGCGGATCGGTGATTACCTGCCCCATTACCGCCGGCGCCGAGAGCGAGGAGGCGAGTGCCACTGCAGCAAGCCCAAGGCCGAACTTCTGGCCAAGGCCCTGTCGCATGGTTCTGCTGAGCGCAGCGAGAGATGACCCGCGTGCGGGCTGGAATCTCCTGTCCCTGACCATCGCCTTATCCCCTAATTGGACCACTTACTGGCGGCGAACCCGCCCCTTTCTTGTACAGCCTGAACGGAAGCTTCGTTCAGGCTCGGCTTCATTGTCTTATGGCGTTGCCTTCCAGGCCCGGGCATCCGCCTGAGCCTTCTCGATCGCCTCAGGCGTGCGGCCCGCTCGAAGTAGTTGCGCGCCTTCGCAAGATCCTTACCGACACCATTGCCGTCCCGATAGGAGAAGGCCAGAGCATTCAATGCTCCGATGTGACCTTGCTCGGCGGCCCTACTGTAAAGATCGAGCGCCTTTGGGAGGTCCTTGTCGCCGCCCTGGCCTTGGCCCAACAATCCGGCGCAGTTAAACTGTGAATCGGCATCACCGATATCGGCTGCTTTGCAGATCATCTCCCGGGCAGCTTTGTAATCCTGAAGCACGCCCTCGCCGCGGAATGCCATGAGACCGATACGGTTCATAGCCCTGGCGCTGCCCTTATCGGCAGCAGCTAGATATAGCAGACGTGCCTTTTCAGGATCGGCCTGCAAACCGACGCCCAGTTCCAGCATGCGCGCGAGATAGAAAGCCCCATCGGCCTTTCCGGCGCTATAGGCATCATTGAAGGACTTCAGGGCTGCCTCATAGTTCTTGGCATCCAGACTGGCGAGGCCGTCCTTAAGAGAATCACCACTTGGCGGGACGGGCGCTGTCGCCGGCGCGAGCTGAGCAGCCTGCGTAGCCGGCTTTTCCGCAGCAGATTTCGGAGTTGGCGGCCTCGTCTGCGCGACGGATACCGTCGCCATGGCAGTCAGAAAGGCCGTGCTCACAACAAGTCGCAAAGTCATACCAAGCATCCTCATTCATAAAAGCTTGACGGAAAGGGTGAGGTACGCCTCGGGAGACCGCCAGCTCTTCGGCTTGGTACCGCCGATGCGATAGACGGGCTCGCCGACACTGACATCCAAATTGACGCGACCGTGACGATAGCGGAGACCAATTCCCATACCGGCGCGTTCGAGATTCTTGTGATTGGCAATGTCACGTCCGGCGCCATAATCAGCGAACAGATAAGGCTGCAGCGCCTGCACTACATCAGCTAGGAATATCCAATCCTCTTTATCGCTGCCGAGGATCTCATCAACTGGCAGGGCCGGAGCAAACTCGCTTCTTACGATGAATCCACGATCGGCTCGCACGGCACTGTTGGTGAACCCGCGCACGGTAGAGACCGATCCAAGGACAATCTGATCGTCCGAGTAGAGAGGATACTTTGACCATTGCGCGTTGACGTCGATGCGCAGAACTCCGATATTGGCGATCGTTCTCACCAGGGAGACTTGCCCGTCGAACTTTAAAAAATTCGCGCGTGGGGCCGAGCGCTCAATGTCGGCGGGATCAGTTGCTGCACCCAAAATCGGAAATCCATGGTCGGCTCCCAATCCGTAGGTCAGTTGAACTGTCTCAAAAGTTCGCATTTCCGCAACTCCGATCCGTGCGTGAGTCACGGTCTGCGGCGTCAGGGACACACCGTTGATAAAGCGCTCGTTGTTACGCCAGTAAAGTGAGCCGTCCAGGTTGATCTGATGATCGCGGGCCCGGTAGAGCATGTAACCAAGGCTCGCTGAAGCCGTCCCGTCCCGCGAGAACATCTCAACACCTGGGGTTACTTCCGTCAGAGACTCCGAGTATCCTGCATCTAAAGAGAATGTTGCACGGCGGAATGGCAGGGAAACTGCACCACGGACCTCATTCGAATCGAGGCCCCCTGCATAGGAGATGCGCCACGCATCGTTCACGCCAATGAGGTTGTCTTTGACAAGGTCAACTTTGAACCGGTTTGGGATGGTCTTGCCGGAACCATTGATATCGGCTCCGTTAAGTTCATAACCCGCATTCACGCGGAAGGAATCGTCCTGATTGTTTTCAACCACCACATTTGAGGTGGCTGCTTGCTCTCCCGGTTCAAGTTTGATCTGCGATCGGCTCGAAGTAACCCGATTGATCTGATCGATTCCCTGTTGGATCGTGTCGATCTGAACGACATCGCCTGATGCAGTGATGAAGCTTGTCCAGACCTTTGGATCGGGTTCCATATTGCGTGGGAGAATCTGGAAACTATCCAGAGGATCATCAATCCGCTCAACAAGCTGCGAAATAGCTGTCAGGGTGCTCCAGGGCCCTTGTACGTCCCGAAGCCTGCTCCAAGCCTTGCTCCATCGCTCACGCATCGGCAAGGCTTCGTCCGCACGATTCTCTCGATAGATGATTTTAGCAACGTGTCCGGCGATGACATTGACGACCAAGACCTTCGAAGCCCGAAGATCCTGCTCCGGAAGGTAGCCTTGGGTGGTCACGAAGCCCTGATCACCATAAGCTTCGTTAATTGCACTCAAGATGGCCTTAACCTCCTCGTTGTCAATGCAACTGACTGCCAGCGGTATGAGTTTTGCTTTGAGAGGTGAAGGGTTGATCAGGACGATGCCGCGCACTTCAAGTCGTTTAACAGGGGTGCAACCCGCAGCATTGGTTCGTCGTTCAACGCGAGGACGCGTATTGAGCGCAAGTGTCATTCCCGCCGGATCTGGCTGTGGCGCACTGACGTCAGGTCTAGGAGCCCGTGTCGCCGGCAATTCTCGTGTTATTCCGGAGCATGGGAGAAGAACAGCCAGCAGCATGCACAGACTGAGGAGGGCCGGATGAGGCGTCCATGGACGTGGCCACTGTTGGGACATCACTTCAGCCACGACTGGAGCAGCCCTATATGGTGAAGTCCACCTGGAAATCGTGGCTGGTCTGCCTGGATTTGAATGATCCCTGCAGGGACTTCAGTCGCCACCTGACCACTTGCCGTCCCGCCGGACAGGAGCAAGGGATTTTCGCTGTCGATAATGACCTTGCCTGACGGAGCCAGAAAGCTGCCTCCAATAGGTGAGAGCGAGGCAAGCGCCATACTACGGGTGAACAGATTATAGAAGCCACCAGGGCGGTTTGCGAATGCCGGTGCGAACAGCGCCCGCCCCATCACGGTCTTTGCCGTGACGGAGAGGTTGCCGTAAGCGACGATCTCGCCGGTATTCTCAACTCTGCCCTCGGCCCTGATGTCCAGGCTTCCGGCGGCGTTGATCTTGCCGCCAAGGACCGTGATTTCGCTCGTTCCTCGGCTCCAGCAGACGATGCCACAATTTTTGGTGAGGTTGAGGCTGCCGGAATAGAAGCCCGTATTGGCGATGTTTTCGGCTTCGATAATGAGCGAACCGTCAAGGGCGTCGACCTCACCGGCATTTTCCACGCGCTGAGCCTGGATATCGACGGCTTCCCCAGCAATGTATCCAAGCTGGCCGGGGATACGGGTCGATCCTGCCTGGAAGGATTGGACGGCAATCTTGCTCTTCAGACTGAACAAGCGTCCCAGAAAGCCGGAGTGAAGTCTTTTTGCATACCTCAGCGCCGCTACCGGCTGGCCTCTGTCCGTCGTATTGGACAGAATACCCTTTGCCCGGATGATAGTCGTCGCATTCGAAAGAAGCCTGCTGGTATTGTTGACGAGATCTCTTCCCGATTGGACATAGAGATCGTCTTTCGAAGAGAAGGCAATGGCAAGGCGATTTGCATTCTCGCTCAGGAGTTCGATCCGCTTCTTGGCCTTCAGGGTCACGCCGCCCAGGGAAGCGCCATCATCTTCGTCTCGCTCGACTCCGGTAATGGCACCGTGAAGGGTGATGCCACCGCCATTCGCGAGAAGGGTCACGGCCCTTGTGATGGAGCTGAGCGTACTTTGACGGTCGTGGCGATTGAGGATCTCGATGTCCGCCGCGCCGATCCGAATGCTCTTTTCGGCTTTGATGGCAGCTCCTTTGGTTGTCACCTTGCCGCTAGCATCGATATGAAAATCGCCGATCGTGGCCTGCCCGCTGCCGGCATAACTGACGCCGACCCCTCTGGAATTTACTGCAACCGAGATGCGGCTCGCCGAGAGGGCTCCCTTCGGAGTAATATCGACCAAAGTGTCTCGTGCGTAACTATCCAAGTCGCGGCGAGTTGCAAGGGGCTGCAAGGTCACGAGAGGAGAGACGCTCGAATCGAGAGTCACCTCGGAATGTCCGGCCACCAGGGCGATATCGGCATTCGGACTGATATGGGTGTTGGCGACCTTCCCGTTGATCCTGATGCGTCCGGCAATGAGTTGCAGCGTCGTCATCGCCCCTGACAAGCCCGAGCCGGTCACAAGAATGGTACCCGCCCCAGTAGGCAGCACTGTGCTGAGAAGACCGTTGGCGCTCGTTTCAAACCGCGGCCGGCCACCGGAAAGCGCGACACCGCCGGTATTGATGAAGCGTCCGCCGTCAATCGTGATACCATTTGGATTGGCGATGACGACATGGGCACGCGAGCCGAGCACTTCCATCGGCCCATGAAGAAGGCTGCGCCGGGTCGAGGTGACTTCATTGATGATGGTCGTCGCGTTCACGCCGCGATTGTTCAGGCCAACACCGGCTGGCCTGACCGAGAACTCAGTATAGGTGTTATGGCTGATGCCGCTGGCATTGGCAGGCGCAATGGCGACCGTGGCTCGCCCGGATGATGAGGTCATGACAGCCGTTGCGGTCGTTTTATCAGGCACGACCTGAGCTAAGGCCGGGAACGTCCAAAGGACCAGCGTCAGAGGCATGAAGGTCGTACAGGCTTTCATGAGCGACCTTCCAGACGTGCAACCGCCTCGGCAAAGCCATTCAGTGAGACGTTGACGTCAACGGGAGCATTCTTGGCCATCCAGATGCGGAACTGCGCCTGCTTTCCTTTATGCAATTCCGTCCCGATCCGGCCGGAGATCGCAAAGCCGGCATGGCAGCCGGCAGTTGTGCAGGCCTCGATCAGCAGTTTGTAGGGTTTGCCTTCGCCGATGCTGACTTCAATGCCTGGAACCAGATAGCCTCCGAGCGGCACCGACACGATTGCGATAGGCGGTGCCTTCGGACCATCTCCTGGCATAAGCGTCATGAGAAAGACCGTTGCATCCGTTTCCTTGACAACCAGACGCTGAGTCGCCTTGCAGGAAGGCACGGTCGAGGCGGACAACTGCGCGCAGCTGATTTCCCAATCACCGAGCCGTTGAGGCTCAGACGCACTGGCAGCAAAACTATTGAAATAACCGAAATAGACGACGAAATGCATTGAGAGCCTAAGAGCCCACCCCGCCCTTCGATGGCCTGCCGTTGCGGAAAACAACCCACGCAGCGTCTCGCCCCAAGGAGCCAGCTCCTTGCAGAGGCGGTTACCAGCTGTGGGCTTTACGTGCAGAGACCCCAGTTGTTTATTAATTTTATAACATATCATATAGATTAGGATTATACGCCTGCAACCAGAGCGTCAATCCCTGAGCCTCCCGAAGCGATTTCGGTTGCTGCAGCTAGAGCGAATTTGGCTTGAACGGAATCGACCCGTCCGATTCAATGGTGGGGGGCGTGAGCAACAAGGCGCACCATGACTACACCACTCTCTCAAGATCTTCGCCAGCGGATTGCCAGGGCTGTCGAGAAGGGCAGCTCGATCCGTCAGGCTGCCGCGCGTTATGAGGTTAGCCCGTTGGCTGCCGTGAAGCTGATGCAGCGGGCGCGCGCGACTTCAGCGCCGGCAATGCAGAGTTCTCGGACAGTATCCAGCACCCGCGTCCTAAGGGTCTCGCGCTTAGGCTCATCCAGCGAGGCTCTGTAAAGACAGCGCCAACCAAAGCGCGGCCGCCCAAAACATCGGCAGTCATCCGCCCGCTAAGATCAGGTCTGGTGCCATTTATCAGATGCAGCGCCTACGCCGGCGACGATGACAACTTCCAGTGGGAGATCTTCGTAGAGGAACGCGGAAGTCTTCTTCTGCGTGGCTGTTTGGACTTCCTCGCCTAGCACACTAGAAGGCTTGTCGGCGATCAGAGCATTAGCCACATCCTGAGCCTTCAGGACTATTGCCCTGACGTTGCGTCCCTTGCCCCAAGCGAATCTCAGTAGGTTCGCGGCTACCTTAGCTAGCGTCAACATCATCGTTGCTCAGGGTTAGGCCCGCAATTCGCATAAGTGTCGCTACGTCGTTCAGGCGTTACCCACATTATGGCTGGACAGCATCTGATCGATCAGCCGCCAACGTCGTTGATCTTCCCTTGATCCATCAACCAATCGAAAAGCATGCGCTCTATCGCTTGTGTCATTCTTTGAACGCCATCAGGTCTGATCGCTGCCAAGTCCAACAATATCTTGAGACGTTCACCTTCCGTAAGATCGCGGAAGAAGCGAAGAAGAAGATAGCGATATCCCTCGTTCTCAAGGGACACCTGTCCAACTCCCTCAGTGTGGAGCGCTTGCACAAAATCGAGTGAGGGGCCCCGACGTCTCCTCTATGGCTGGCGATTGGGCTAACGCCCCGCCAGCCTCGACCGGGAGCTCAGCCTTCCGAAAGTTTGAGCCGCCAAGAACGCACCGTGGGCTGGCTGCACCCAGCCGCTTATCGTCAGCCTCGAACCGCGTTTGCTCCGGATTCCGCGCCCGCGTATGAACAACCATCGCAAGCGCATCGGAAGCCGATTCCCGCTCGAACGCGATGATATCGTAGCAATGGGTGAAGACTCCTCAGATTTGAATGTTACTGTGACGCCAGCTGCGAGCATGAGAACGTCTGCCGGCCTCTACTTCGGTAACCTGTGCTTTGGGGTCGTGCTCATGACCACATATCACCACACGGGCGCGGCCCTTGAAATACCGGAAACCTCGTTGCTATCCTTCATCCAGTAGAGCGGATGATGGATTAGCACAATGGCCTCTTCGCCATCCGCAGGAGGAATGGTGAACTGTCTTGCGCCAAGGATTAGCTCGAGCTCTTTGTCGTCCCCGGTACATAAAACAAGGACGAATTCATCCGAATGAACTTGATGGCTCGCCCAGGCGCGAGTTCAACGCGAAGATTGGTTGAGTATCGGCCATGAGGATCGAGCGGGCAGTCGTAACCCTCGCAGAATTGGGCATAGTCATGGAAGCGGGCGAATGGCGCACCCTGTCGATCTCATTACCGACGATCTTCTCGCAAATCTCGGAGCCGCCTGCTCAGATATCGTCGAGAATATATTCGGGGCCAACCGATAAGCGGTCGCGATCAACGTCGTAATTGCCAGAAGCATCATTTCCTTTTTTGCTTTACAGTTGGAGATCTTCGAACGCGCCAACCCATTGCGTGGCGGTTCAGTTCGATGCGGAAACTGGGAAGTGCGGCGTGGACGATCGCGTTGAATATTGGTGGGTCAGCTCCAATGCCGACATCCAGCCTGCCGAGGTGACGTTCCGGGGCGGGATTCCGATCCATATCCGCCTCATCGGCTCACGGGATATCCTCGCCGCTGCCGCCGTCGAGCTGCTGGAGAGGCTTCCGGCCGCTCCGAGGCCTGTCCTGGAGCGGCCTGAGATATCCGTACCGCAAGCGGGCTCGAAATCGATCCGCCTGGTCTGGCTCGTCGGGCTGATCGTCCTGATTCTGATCTACTGGTTCTCGGGCCAGCTTTTCGACGTCCTGAAATAGCGGAAAATCCCCAAGAGCTTCATGCGCCTGCGCTGCCGCGCCGGATTTGCTTCGGCGATCGGGCCTTTCCATGCCCCCGCCGGAGCGACTTCGGCGCTGGAACGATGCGGAGGGCTGAGCCGTTAGACCCGCTCATCGGCGAACGGGGGATGGGCCATGCGACACGTTATTGCTTTGGGTTGTGCTTTTCTGATCGGATCTGCCATGGTTCCCCTGGCCTCGGCATCCGCGACCGAGCGGAACGCCGCACCTGACCGGACCCAGTGGCAGCAGCACTTTCACAGCCGCGATCGGACCTATTTCCGCGAGCATCGTCTGCGCGCCTACCAACAATCCCGAACCGGGCTGCAACAGGGCGCGAATTGTGTCACGCCCAGGGGTGTGTGCTGGATCGCGCAGCCGACTGCGCAAGGCCGTTCCTGCACCTGCGAGAACCAGAACTTCGGCACGATCGAAGGTGTCGTCGGCGGGTGAGCGAAGGGCTGTTCAAGCTTACGCCAGGCCCACCGCTCGCGGCAGACGGAATGCGCGCCAAGTCTTATGACGCGCGATATTCCCGAACGGCATCGGCAGCCTGATAGCCCCAATAGGTCAGTTGCGCCGCGACCTTTCCGAACACGCCGCCATTCCACGACAGGCCGAAAGGTGAGAAGAGCTTATAGCGGTCGCTCTCGCCGCTCATGCCCTCGGCAATCACCGTTCCGCCGATCGCCGTGGTGTTCATGCCATGTCCGCCAAACGCGGTGCAGTACCACACGCCGGGCTGCAGCCGGCCGATCTGCGGCATGAGATGACGTGCATAGGACATGAGGCCTGACCACGCGACATCGACCTTCAAGGGAGAAAGCTGGGGATAGGTGCCGACCATCTCGCGCCGCAGAACGGCGGCGATGTCGCGAGGGTCCGTGACGCGTGTCGTGATGCGACCGCCCCACAGGATGCGATGCCCGTTCTCGACCGCGCGGTAATAATCGCTGGCCCGGCGATCATCCAGGATTGCAGCCGATGTCCGAATGGCGCTTCGCACGAGGTCGGGGGAACTCTCCGTGAGGAGCACATAGGTCGCAATCGGCAGGAACGCCTTGCGAAGGACCGGCAGAACGGCGCCGGTATAGCCGCCGGTCGAGAAGAGGACCTGATCCGCATCGATCCTGGCGCTCTCGGTGGAGATCCGCTTGCGCACTCCTTCCAGCGCCACCGACACGACAGGTGAGCCTTCGAAGACCTGCCCGCCGAGCCTGACGATTTCGCGGGCGAGTCCGCGGCCGTAGTTCAGGGGGTGGAAATGGAATGCATCCTCGTCGAGCACGCCCTCCCTGTACTTGGGAGACGCGAACATCATGGCCATCTCGTCTCGCGGCAGGTAGCGGAGGTTCAATCCGAACTTGCGTTCCTGACTGTCGCGCATGGCACGCAGGGCGCCGCGTGAATCGTAGCGAAGCGCTTTTACGATGCCGGGCACCGGCTGCGCATCCGACAGACCGAGATCGACGATGTTCCTGCGGACAATCTCGACCCCCTCCATGGAGAGGCGGTAAAGCTCTCGCGCCTGATGAGCTCCGACGCGTCGCTCGATGGCAGCCAGGCCCGTCGCATAGCCGGCGGAGACGAATCCGCCATTCCGCCCCGACGCGCCCCAGGCGACACGCTTGGCCTCGACGAGTGCAACCGAGCGGCCTGTGCGCGCGAGATGCAGTGCTGCCGTCAGTCCGGAAAGCCCCGCACCGATGACGCAGACATCTACGCTGATATTGCCTTGGGCGGTCGGATACGATTCAGGCGTGGAGAGGGTACGGCTGTAATAGCTGTCGATATGGGATGGGGTCATGGTTTGCTTGTAATGAGCTGTGGGGCGAAGTGAAAGGGCCTGTCATGGCGTGGTCGGCGGGTTGAGTTGGATGCGGCATTGCTGGAGACGGATCTTGAACAGCATGTCGTCAGGGGCCACCAGAACCAGCTCCTCGAGAAGTTTCGCCGCCCTTTCCCAGTCGCCCGCATCGCAGAGGGCGACCACCTTGTTCCACATGGGGAGAGTATCGAGCCGCTCCGGCGGAGCAGCCAGCTCCGGCTCGTCCGGAAGCTCCGCCCCGAGCAGTTCATGGACAGCCATCTCGGCATGGGCGCCCTCAGGAACCGTGCGATCCACGAACCGGAACAGAAAATCCTCGCCCGCCGCGGCGCGGACGTCCTCGCTTACGAGAATGGTGGTGCCATAACGCTTGTTGAGCTTCTCGAAGCGGGAGGCCATGTTCACGGTATGGCCGAGCGCCGTATAGTTCATCCGGTCGACCGACCCTACATTGCCGACCACGGCCTCACCGGTGTGAAGGCCGAAACGGGTTCTCATCGGTACTCCGCCTTCGGCGACGAACTCGGTGTTGAGCTTGTCGAGATGGCGTGACGCGCGAAGGGCGCCGAGGCAGGCGAGAGCCACATGATCCTCCCGCTTTTCCGGCGCGTTCCAGAAGGCCATGATGCTGTCACCGATATACTTGTCGATGGTCGCGCCGGAGCGGATCAACTCCCTGCCGATCTCGCTGAAATAGCGGGATGTCTTGCTCATCACCTGCTCGGGATCGAGAGCCTCCGCCATGGTGGTGAAGCCGGCGACGTCAGAGAAGAGCACCGTGACAGGCTGACGGATTCCGCCGAGGTCCGCGGAAAACCGGCGTCCGATGATGCCGCGCACGAGGGCGGTCGGCACGTAGCGCATGAAGTTGCTCAACGCCAGTTCGAGCGTGTCGATGGCGCGCGCGAGTTCGAGCACCTCGACAACGCGCGAGGGCGCGCGCCGCACATGCCCGAACTCGAACTTCATGATCCGTCGAATATCATCCGTCGCAGTCCGCAAAGGCAGAGCCAGCCGACGCGAGGCGAGAAGCACGATGAGCAGCGCGCCGATCACGGACGCGGCGCTGACGAGAAGCAGGGCGGACCTGATCTGCTCGGCGGGGCCTATCATCGTGCCATAGGGAATGGCGATGCCGATGATGAGATCGTCGAACCCCTCCCCGACCCCCTCCGCGTGGCCGAAATAGGCCTCGTTGCCAACGGTAAAGGAGAGGTTACGCCCCTGGCTGTTCCCCGCGCCCTGAAAGGCATGAAAGAGGCCGCTGAGGAGCGGCGACTTAAGGTCGTCGATCGTCAGGAGGCGGTTGGCGGCATTGGCCTGATGAAGCTGCCGTAGGGAGCCGCCGCGCGGATGGGCGATCAGCGTACCGGAGCGGTCGAACACGATCAGCTCGAGATCGGGGGGAAAGCGCAGCCGGTCGAGATATTGATCGAGGCTGGCGAGCGTCATGTCGATGCCGAAGACCGTATCCGCCCTTTGATGGGACTGGTGCGCGAGCGTGACGCCCGCCTCGGGAAGATTGGCAAAGCGATAAGGCGGAGTGAGGACCGTGCCCTGATTGGCTTGGCTCAAGGTGTACCAGGGTCGCTTGCGCGGATCGAAATCCGTCGGCTGAGCCGGGACGCGCCGCAGCTCGCGTCCGGCATCGTCGACAACCACCCACTCTACCGTTTGTCCCGCATCGGTCGGCTGGACGATCTGATAGGCGAGCGCCGCATTCTCAAGGCCTGGCCCAATCTCTGGCGGGCGGGCGCCATCAAGCGGCTGAACGAGGATGTGGCTGCCATCCCCCCGGCCGATGAACAGGCCCGTGGCGGCTGGAAGAAGCCGGTCGAGATCCTTGAGAACAGGCGTCAGGACGAGAGCGAGCTGGCCAAGGGGGAGATTGGGGTCGACAGTCAGGGAAACGGTATCGAGGACCGAACTGGCGACACGCAGCGTGCCAGCGATCTCATTGCGGACGCTGGCCGAAATGCGGGCGAAATCATCCTCTGCGTCACGCAGGGTCAGGGCCGTAAGCTGATGGTGGTTGTAGCCGATCAGGACGCCGGAAATGGCGAGCACGATGAGCGTGAACACAAGCGCGACGACCGCCTGAAGGGACCATAGAAATGTCTTGCGTCCCGCCTGGTCCGTCATTTTCGCCACCCGCGACCGAGCAGGTGGCTTCCCAGTCCTCGCAAGTCCCGATGCGGCCCGGAACCAGCCGGGACCGCATTCCCATATGGACGTGTCCCGGACAGCGTCAGCCCCTGTCGCCCGTCAGATCCGACGCGGCAAGGTAGATCCGGACGAGGGCCTCGCATCCTTTCCGGTCCGTGTCGTCGAACCGGTCCGGCAACGGGCTGTCCAGGTCGAGGACGCCGAGCACGCTTCCGCCCTTCAGCAGGGGCACCACCAATTCGGAACGGGACGCGCTGTCGCAGGCGATGTGCCCGGGGAAGGCATTTACATCCGCCACGACGATGGATGTCCTGCGCTCCACGGCGGTCCCGCAGACACCGCGCCCGACCGGAATGCGAATGCAGGCCGGCTTTCCCTGGAACGGTCCGAGGACGAGACCTGGCCCTCGCATGAAGTAGAACCCGGCCCAATTGAGATCGGGCAGCTGATCATAGATCAGCGCGGACATGTTGGCGGCATTGGCGATGGCATCCGGCTCGCCGTCCACCAGCCCCGAAAGCTGCTGGGCCAGGGATTCATAGATCTCCGACTTGCTGGCGGTCGTGGGCAGGGCTTTTGCTTCGAACATGGGAATCCCTTAGGAGGCCTGCTTTTCCTTGTCCAGAGCGGCCGACAGGGGGAGCATTCCTCAAACACGGTGGCAAAACAACCTTTCTTGTGAGAGGCGATTGCGTTCGCGACAGGAAGGGCTATTCCGAGCCTGCGGTGTTTTGTGGCGGGACAAGCGCCGCAATTTACTGGAAAATATCCCTGAAAGCACCATATTCTGATGATCCATCTTTCGCCGGCTCCCATGACTTCACATTATCGCCCCCCCTGCAAAGCATGCACCGGCTGCGACACGCGGCGGATGGCGGTCTGCTCCGCCCTGCAAGATGATGAGGTTGCGGAGCTCGAGCGCGCGATGAGCTTTGTCCGGCTGGAGCCCAATGACGCTTTGGTGGAGGAAGGAGAGCCACGTCGCCGGGTCTATACGCTGACATCCGGAATGCTGCGCCTCTCCCTGGCCCTGCCGGACGGACGACGCCAGATCACCGGCTTCCTGATGCCAGGGGATTATCTTGGCCTTGCCGACGACGAGACCTATGCCCAGACGGCGGAAGCGGTCGTGCCCTCCGGCCTGTGCTCCTTCTCGGTCAGCGACATGAACAGGCTCGAAGAGCGCTTTCCCCGCCTTCGGGACCGGCTTCATCTGATGACCCGCTCCGCCTTGAGGGAGGCGCGCGAGACCCAGATGATCCTCGGACGCCTCGCACCCTCCGAGAAGGTCGCTTCCTTTCTGCTGATCATGTCGAACCGGGCGGTTGCCCACGGACGACCGGCAAGCCCCATCCAGCTGCCGATGACGCGCACCGACATCGCCGATTATCTGGGATTGACCATTGAAACCGTGAGCCGGACCTTCACCAAGCTGAAGACGCAGGGCCTGATCCGGCTGCCAGACCCGCACTCGGTCGAGATCGCCGACAAGGGACGCCTTGCCTCCGTCGCGGGTATCACCATCAACTGACGCCGGGCCCGATCCTGGCCCCCGGGTTGGAAAACCCTGGTTGATCAGGATCAAAGCACACTTGTCGGACTGAGCGTATGCGTGCATCGAGGCCGGCTTTCAAGCCGGCACGAGCAGGACAACGCTCATGATCGACGCCCTCGTTCGCCGCTACGGCACTCTGCCGGTGCCGCGCTACACATCCTATCCCACCGCTGCCGAGTTCAGCGCGAGTGTGGGATCCAAAGAGCATGAGGGCTGGCTGCGCCGCCTCGATGCGCGCGACAGCGTATCCGTCTATCTGCATGTGCCCTATTGCCGCGAGCTCTGCCATTATTGCGGTTGCCACACGAAGGCCGTGCGGCGGGATGACGTGATCGAACGCTATCGGAATGCTCTGAAAGCCGAGATCGCTCTTGTCCGAAGCCATCTCTCGGAACCCCTGCGGGTGGCCCGGCTCCATTGGGGCGGAGGAACACCGAGTATCCTCGGCATCGACGGACTCAGGTCCGTTCTTGAGGCTCTCTCGCGCGCATCCTCCTTCGACAAGGGTTTCGAGCATGCAATCGAGCTCGATCCGCGCTACGTCGACAGTGCGCTGGCGGCGGGCCTCGCGAGGCTCGGCGTGAACCGAGCGAGCCTCGGCGTGCAGGACCTCGACAATACGGTTCAGGTCGCCATCGGCCGCGTACAGCCATTCGAGGTGGTGCAGAAAGCTGTAGAGATCCTGCGGGATCATGGCATCGAGCGGCTGAACCTCGATCTCATGTATGGCCTTCCCCGTCAGAGCATCGCATCGATCAAGGCTACCTGTGCCAAGGTTCTGTCCCTGGATCCCGATCGCGTCGCCTGCTACGGCTATGCCCATATGCCGCACCGCAGGGCCAACCAGCGGCTGATCGACGAGGCTGCCCTGCCCGGCTCCGAGGAGCGCTTCTTTCAAGCCCGTACCGTCGCGGAAGCCTTTACCAGGAACGGCTATGCCGCCATCGGCCTCGATCATTTCGCCCGTCCGGACGATCCGCTGGCCCTCGCCAGCCGGTCCGGTCTCCTGCACCGCAACTTTCAGGGCTACACGGATGACGATCGCCCGAACCTCGTAGCTTTCGGCGCCTCGGCGATCTCGCAGCTGCCGGACGGTTATGTCCAGAACGCAGCCGATATCGGCGCGTACATCCGCGCTACGGACGAGGAGCGTCTGGCGACCGCCCGTGGCTACCGGCTGACAGCGGACGACCGGGCCCGCGGCGCCATCATCGAGTCGCTGATGTGCAACTTCTCCGCCGACCTCAGCATCCTCGGCGATCACTCCCACTACATCGACGAACTCGCCCTGTTGCGCCCCTTGGTGGCGGACGGCGTGGTCACGCTCGGCGACCATTCCATTGCGATCACGGAGGCTGGCAGGCCCTTCGTGCGCCTTGCGGCGGCCGTCTTCGACCAATTTAGGGACGAGGACGCTTCGCGGTTCAGCGCGGCCTTGTAAGGCAGTGTTATTCGACCCGTACGACGATGCTGTCCGTTGCACCTTTCGCGTCGATCACCGACAGGCGCACGAAGCCGGCACCCTGCGGCTGCCAAAAGGTTTCGCGACGCACTGCGTTCGACCCGACCGGCGCCCCATCGACCAGCCACGTCAGGGGCGGCACCCCGCCGGCGGCCTTGAGAGCGAGGCTGCCGCGCTCTTCGATGGCCCCGGCGAAGCCAAGATCGACCCGGGAGCCATCGAGCGGGAACGTGATCTTGAGAGGTGCCTGCACGGTCGAGGCAAGCGTCTTCGGCACGTCCTGGCGAACATGGCGCAGGGGCGGAGGCAGGGTCGCGGTGGTTGCCTGCAGAGCGAAGGGCGGCACCGGTAGGGCCTCCGGCTCTGCGCCCAGGCGCCCATAGGCATCGAACAGGATCGGCGCCGCCGCCATGCGCCCGACGAGGCCGGGAACAGCCGTGCCGTCGGGCCTGCCGATCCAGACGCCTATGGTATAGGTCCGGTCGTAACCGACTGCCCAGGCATCGCGATAGCCATAGGACGTCCCGGTCTTGAAGGCGATGCGTCCGGCGAGTGCGTTATCGGGCGGCGGCGCGCCACGAAGGATGTCGAACACATACCAGGCCGCCACCGGGTCGGCGATCCGGCGCGGCGGACCGGATGGCGCGGCCTCCCCGATTCGCCGTACGAGGTCCGGCATGTCGCCGCCGCGGGCCAGTCCGGCATAGATCCGTGTGAGATCGCTGAGCGTGATGCCGAGCCCACCGAGACCGATTGCAAGGCCTGGGGCGGACTCTCTCGGCATGGCGATAGCAATGCCGGTCTGGTGAAGGCGGGCCAGGAGCCTGGCGGGACCGATCTCGTTCAGGAGTTCGACGGCAGGTACATTGAGAGACAACTGCAGAGCGCGCCGCGCAGTCACGGTCCCCTGGAAGCCGAGATCGAAATTCTCCGGTTGGTAGGAACCATAGCGGGAGGGCCTGTCATCGAGAAGTGTCTCCGGATGCGCCAGTCCACTCTCGAAGGCGAGTGCATAGATAAGCGGCTTCAGCGCTGAGCCGGGGGACCGCAGGGCCTGAGTCATGTCGATAGCCCCTGCCCGCTCGCGGCTCATGTAATCGGGACTGCCGACCTGCGCGCGGATCTCGCCGGTGGCGTTGTGGATCACGACGATAGCGAGAGACAGGCGATGATCGAGGCGTTCGATCCGCTCCCGTGCCAGCCGCTCCAGGCTCGCCTGCAGACGCAAATCGATGGACAGGCGTTGAATCTTCAGGAATGGCCGCTCGGCCACCGCCTCCTCTGCGGCGTGTGCCGCCAGCATGGGAAACGCGTGGCGCCGTTGCGGGACGGGCTCGGCCTTGGCTGCCTCGGCTTCGACCGCGTTGATGACACCACGCGCCCGTGCGCGATCGAGAACCCGGTCACGCGCCCTGCGGGCGGACCGCGGGTCACGGTCGGGACGCCGCGCTTCCGGCGACTGGGGCAGAGCAACCAGGAGCGCCGCCTCGGCAAACGAGAGGCGTTTCGGTTCGCGGCCGAAATAGGACAGGCTCGCAGCACGGGCCCCTTCGAGGTTTCCTCCATATGGCGCAAGGGTGAGATAGAGCCTCAGGATCTGATCCTTGGTGAGCTGGCGCTCCAACTGCAACGCCCGCACGATCTGCCGGAGCTTCGCACTCAACGTGCGCTCGTCTCGCGGTTCGAGGAGCCGCGCCACCTGCATGGTCAGGGTCGACCCTCCGGACACGACGGCGCCGTTCTGAATGAACTGAAAGGTCGCCCGCAGGAATGCGAGGGGATCGATGCCGATGTGCCGCTCGAACCGCGCATCCTCGTATGCCTTGAGCATCGAAAGGTAGTGGGGATCGACATCGTCCGTCGCGATGGGAAGCCGCCAACGGCCCTCGGCAGTCACGAAGGGGCGCAGCAATCGCCCGTCGCGATCGAGAACGACGGTCGAGCTTTCCCCTGCGACATCAAGGTCTACCGGTCCGAGTCGCTCCACATGGCGCCAGAGGACGAGGCCAGGCAACACCACGACAACCGCAAGCACGCCTGCAGCGATGCGACCGATCCTGAGCAGCTTGGCGGCGCCCGCGCGCATCACGGCCTCGGCTGCATCACCTCGACGGAGCCGAAGCCGGTCCGTCCGAAGCGCTCCGGCCGGTACATGTCCTCGACCTGCGCCGCCGGATGCACGTAGCGGCCCGGCGAGACCGCCCGCGCCATGTAGGCGACCGTAAAGAAAGCCGGCTGATCCGGATTCCTGTCGAAGGCGACAACGAAGCGGTCATCGCGGTACTCGGTATGCGCCGGTTCCACATCCCGCTTGAGCCACGGCAAGCCTGCCACTGTGTCGCTGTCCACGAGCTTGGGATTGTCGATTTCGAAGCCGGCCGGCAGGCGGTCGACGAGCAGGATGCGCGCCTGCTTTGCCTCCGATTCGGTGACCTTCAACACCACCACGAGCCGATCGTTCTGGCGCACGGCGGTCGGCTGGACCTGGGTGCCATCGAGCTTGAAGTAGCTGCGTTCCACCGCATAGCCGCGCGATACCGCAGGCTCCGGCTCGACCGGGTTCCCGGTGACTGTGACGACAGCCTGAACGGCAGCCGGGCCGGTATTCGCAACCGTCACCGATGCGCCGTTCAATGCTGCGTCCCGATAGGTTCGATAGAATGAACCCTTACGATTCGCGCCATCCACCCTCAGCACGATGGCTTCCGCATCGCGGGCAACAGCCTGCGCCGCGAGAACGAGCCATGCCTCTTCCTGCGTACTGGTGCGCCGGTTGCCACGCTCCTCGTCGATGACCTTCGCAACCGGCTGCATGATTGCCGGCATGTTGTCGGTCTCCGATGCGAGCGTCAGAAGCCCGGCTCCATCGCGCAGTCGCGAGCCATAATCGGCCCGGTAGCCGCCCGTGTCGCGCTCGTTTCGCAATTGCTCCGCGGCTGATGCAAAGGCCTTCTGCGCGCGCCCTCGGTCGCCGAGCAGAGCCAGTGCGGCGGCGATCTGGCCGCGCGCCAGGGGGGATCCGAAGGCACTCAGCTTCGTATCGGCAAGATACCTGAGGTCCCCCATGACGGGGCGTCCATTGCGTGCCAACACATAGGCCGCGTAGGCAAGGTTCGCGGCATTGTCCTCGACCTGGGTCGTATTGGCGACGAAGTTTCGCAGCCGGTCGAGAGCGAGCGTGAAGGCAACCTGAGGCACGGTAAAACCATGTTCACGCGCACGGGTCAGGAAGTCCATGGCATAGGCATCGAGCCAGATGTCGTCTCCACCGACATTCCATAACCCGAAGGATCCGTTGGAATCCTGCCGCGCCAGAATGCGTTCGATGGCGGCGCGCACGCGCTCGTCGGCCTTCTCGTCGAGCGACAGCTTCTCTTCCTCCGCAAGCTTGTTGACATAGAGCAGCGGCAGCGCGCGGCTGACGATCTGCTCCGTGCATCCGTAAGGATAGCGGTCGAGGGCCTGCAAAAGCCCCGGTACATCGAGGCTCGCGAGCGGTGAGACCGAGAGCGATACCGCACCGGTACCGGCAAGGATATCGACCACGAGGTCCTTTGAGAGAGTGATGCTCGCGCCCGGATCGATGTTGCGCACCGTGCGGCGCTCGAGCGCTCCCGTGCCAGGCTGGATCGCGACGGTGAAGCGCTGAGTCAGATCGTCTATTCCGGGACCCTTTAGGGTAACATCGATGCTGGCTGTCCCCTGCCCACCGGCCGTCACCGGAATGACGATATTGCCTTTGGCTTTCTCGCCCAGCCTGATCGTCGATCGCATGGCATCCGCCGCAACGATGACGGGTCCCTGGATATCGAGGTCAACGGTGTATTCGCCGGCGGCCCCTTCGACGTTGTCGAGCTGCAGGAAGAAACGGGAACGATCCCCGACCGACAGGAAGCGCGGAAGCGTTCCCGACAGCACCACCGGATCGCGCACGATCACATCGGACGCAGCACTGCCGACACGGTCCTTGGTCCAGGCGACGGCCATCACACGCACGGTGCCATTGAAGGCGGGGATGTCGAATTCTACATTGGCGGACCCGTCGGGAGCGACTTTCACTACACCCGAGAAGCGAGCCAGCGGCTCCTGCGTCGGTGGAATGCCGTCGAGCGGCTTCGGCTCCATGTCGCCGCCGGAGCGAATGGCGCCGCGAGTGCCCTGCATCCCATCGATCAGGTAGCCGTAGAGGTCGCGAATCTCGGCGGAGAGTTGCTTCTGTCCGAAGAAATAGTTCGTCGGGCTCGGCGCCTCGTAGCGTGTCAGGTTGAGGATGCCCACATCGACTGCGGCGACAGTGATGCGTGCCTCCTCACCCGGCTTCAATCCACCCACTTTGATCGGAAGGCTCAGGAGACCCCGCGGTCTGATCTTATCGGGCGCATTGAGATTGACGGCGAGAGATCGAGCGTCTCGGTCGATCTCGAACCATGCGGTGCCGAGCGAACGACCCGGCATGCGTCGCGCCGTCCGGTCGAGCGGACGATGCGCCAGGACGACCATATAGGCCCCCGGACCCCATTCGGCCTTGACGGGCAGGCTCACGTCAGTTCCCGCAGCCGCGACGTCCACGACACGGATATCGTGCACCCGGTCGCTGACGACCGCGACTGTCGCTTTGCCTGCGAAGCGCGGGTTGAGCCGCAGCTTCATCGTATCGCCCGCGCGATAGCTCGGCCGGTCGAGCGTCATGTCCAACAGATCCGGCGTGTCAGCCGTTTGGTCGCCGGACCAACCGACAGTGAAGGACAGGCTGGTCTGTGCCGTTTCGCCGAGATCGACGGCGTTCACGTCGAGCCTGTAGGTGCCCCATTCCACCGGCGCTGAAACCCGGGTCGGAGCATCGGCCTTCACCTCGATGCGCCCATCGGCGACGCGGCGGGTATTCTTGACCGGTTCATAGCTCCAGCGGCCATCGGAATTGTACCATTGGTAGCGCCGCTCGATCTTGTAGAGGCTCCAACCCACATTGCCGCTCGCCAGCCGTTTGCCCGTGGGATCGGCGAGCACGACATCGAAGGTGGCATTCGCTCCCTCCCCGAGCTGGCCACTGAAATTCTTGCGCACGGCGACGACCGGGCCTTTCGGCAGGATCGGCAGCGTCACACTGCGCTCGACGGCGCGCCCTCCCGACTCCCCGACGCGTAAGGTGAAGCGCGCTTCCAGCGGACGGGGTGCAGCGACATTCTGCACCGGAATCTGGAGGCTGGCGCGTCCCTGGGCATCCGTTGTGGAGGCTTGTTCGATCTCGACGGTGGACGCTTCGACCGTCTCGTCGTCGAGGCCGACGGTGAACCCGTCGAGCCCTTTCACGCCGGACGCACTCGCTGCGGCGACGGCAACCTCGCCCGTGACGGCAAGGTCTGCGCCCGGCGCACCGTAGAGATAGCGGGCGGCAAGATCGACGGGCGCGAGTTGGCCCGGGCGGAGAGCATCGACTTTCGGCGTCAGGTTCACTTCCAGCCGCTCGGGGACGTAATCCTCGACGAGAAAGGTGGTTTCACCGATCGAGGCTCCCTTCAGATCCGTATAGGCCGCGATCCGCCAGGTGCCGCGCAGCGACCCGGGCAGGATCGGGATGGAGAGAGCCCGTCCGCCCAGACCCTGGTCCTCGACCAGCACGCGGCGGTACTCGACGCCGTCGGGACGACGGACCACGAGCGTAACAGGCACGTTCGGAACGGCAATACCCTTCACGTCGCGCAAAAGCGCCGTGAGGGCGACCGTCTCACCGGTGCGATAGACACCCCGTTCCGTATACAGATGGGCATCTACCGAACCCGGCACCGTGCGCCCCTTTACCCCGCGGTCGCTCAGATCGAAAGCCGAGGACCCGAGATCGAGGAATCCGTAATCGGCGCCCACCGTCGCCACCACGAGCCCGGGCGCAAGCCCGCCTTCGCCGCGCGCGAGACCGGGGTCGAACTGGGCCACGCCGGTTGCATCGGTCTTCTTCGTGGCGAGCACCTCGTTGTTGCGGGCGACCAGCCTGATCTCCACGTCGCTGTGCGGTTCGGCGCTGGCCAGCGACCGCACGAAGACCTGAACGCCCCCCTTGCCGGTGAATGCCGTCAACCCGAGATCGGATACGACGAACCATTGCGTGGCAATGTTGCCGTAATCCTCGTCGCCCGGACTGGTGGCTTGACCGCCGTCATTGGGTTTGGCCGTCATCACATAGATGCCTGGTTCCAGCTTTCCGACCGCCTCGATCACCGGAAATGCGGTGATCACGTCCCGATTGAGCTCCGACGCGGTATCGAGCGTGCCGTTCCAGATCTTCACGCCCTTCTCGCGGCCGATCTCCGCTGCGGAATAGCGCGAAAGCTGCCCGAGAAAATCGTAGGAGCGCACCGTCGGCAGAAGGCTGCGGTCGCCGATCCGGTAGACCTCGACATCCACCTTCCTGGTGTTGACCGAGACGACGGGAATGCCCTCCTGCCCCGTGCTGGGCAGCACATAATTGCGCCCCGTGAATCGCGCCTGGGGAGAACGGTCGCGAACATAGATCTCATAATCGGCCGAGGCCAAAAGGCTTTCACCGACGGCCGACGGGAGGCCCTGCCGCAGAACGACGGCATAACGCTCGCTGTGTTTCAGGCCGTCGACGCAGAGCTGCGTATCCTCGGCAGAGACAGCGGCATTGGCCTGACCGGAGACGGCGACGAAGGGAGAGAAATCGACCTTGCCGCCCGCCAAGGGGTCGGAAAACTGGAAACATACCCGCGGCGAGGCCGCATCGGAGTCGACCTTGAAATCCAGGACCCGGAAGCCGTGCTCTTCCCGGAGCGGCTCGTAAGTTGCGCGGACGGAGGAATCGTCCCTGATCTTGAGGCTGGCCGCATAGGCATTGAGCGCCGGACGCCAGAACTCCTGCGCGGCATAGGCCTGTCCCAGAAGGGCGAGCGCCGCCGCCTCGTCGACCGGACTGGTCGCGCGCTGATAGGCAGCAAAGGCCGCAGCGAGGCGTCGGCTCTGCAGCTTCTCGCGCTCCTCCCAATTGTTTCCGGGATCCACGGCAAGAGCCGCCCGAGCATAGCCGGCCCAGTTCGCTGGGTTACCAGGCTCGACGGCGATGGCTCCGGCAAAGGCACTCAGGGCCTGATTCGCCAGACCCCGCCCCAGCATCGTCTCTCCAGTGCGTCGCAAGGCGGGCGCGGCCCTGTCCGCCGCGAAGGCGCTGCCCTCTTTCTTGATCGCCTGTTCCAGGCGGACCGCCTGGCTTGCCAGCTCGTCGCTGACGAAGGCTTTCGGGGCCGGTTGCCCTTGGGCCGCCAGGGATCCAGCCATCACACCCGCAGCAACGATGGCCACGCGCACCCATCGACGGATCATCGGATTCTCCCCTGCCCATACGCAAGACGCGAGCCTAGCATTGCGACGGGGCACAACCAAGACGAGCGGTTCGAGAGCCCTGCGGTTACCCTCAGGCCTGACGCTCCTTGCGCATGCTCTCGCTCACGGTCTCTTCCCCAAGAGCTCCACGATGGGCCTTGTCGAGCTCTTCGCTGTAGCGCCGCAGGAGATGGCTTTCGGTCAGCAGCCCGAGAACCTTGCGGTTCCGCGTATTGTCGACGACCGCGAGTTCTTCGCTCTGGGACTGATCGAAGATGCCCGCCGCCTCCTTCACATTCATGGCGGGAACGAGCATATCGTCCCGGTAGCGCAGCAGCGGCGCGATGCTGTTGTTCGCATCGGCTTCCAGATCGGACGCATAGGCTTCGGGAACGAGAACGATCCCGGCATAATGGCCTGCTTCGTCGGCAGCCACGACCCGCTGGGCCGATCCGAGAGGGAATTTGTGCCGGAACTCCGTCAACGTCGTGGGAACCTGGATGGTCTTGACATCCCGGCGCATCATCTTGCCCACGGTCAGGTTGCGCAGCCAGCCGACATCCTGCGCGCTGCGGATCGTCTCCCCACGCAGATGAAGGCGCCAGGTCGAGAAGGAGTAGCCGAAGGTCTGGCGCACCACGATGGCGGCCATGATAGAGGCTGTAAGGACGATCCCGCTGATGGCAAGATCGCCTGTCGTTTCGAGGGCGAGGAACGTGATCGTCAGTGGGCCGCCGACGATGCCGACGGCAAGGGATGCCATGCCGACGATGGCTGAGACCACCGGATCGACCGCGAGCGGCATGACTGGTCCGGCGACGATGGCGAAGATCTTGCCGAGAAGCGCACCGAGCAGGAGCGAGGCAAAGAACAAGCCGCCGCGGAAGCCGGACCCCAGCGAAACGGCCGACGCCGCAACCTTGGCCGCGAACAGAAGCGCCAGCATTCCAAGGCTGAGACCGGTCTCGAGCTGAATATGAAGGGCACCGTGGCCGGCCGACAGGACCTGCGGGACGAAAAGAGCAAGCCCGCCCACTGCAAGTCCGCCAAAAGCGGGCCGGAACATCGGCGGGCAACGGGTGGCGACGAAGGTCTGCTCGACGAGGGTCACGAGGCGCATGATGCCGACTGAGACGGCGCCTGCAACCAACCCGAGAATAAGGAAGGGGAAGTAGTCGCCGGCCGATAGATCCGGGATCGGCGGAACCTCGATCAAGGTCGGAGCGGTTTGAAGGAGACGGGCGACCAGGACGGCGGCAAGTGTCGAGGCCATCACTGGCGCGACGGTTGCCACCGAATAGACGCCGATAATGAGTTCGAACCCGTAAAATGCGCCTGTGAACGGTGCATTGAATGCCGAGGCAATGGCTCCCGCAGCCCCGCAGCCGACGAGCACGCGAACATCGCTGCGGCGCAGGTTCAATCGCCGCGCGCCCCAGGAGGCGAGCCCGGAACCCATCTGCGTATAGCCGGCCTCCAGTCCCACAGACGCTCCGAAGCCGTTTGACAGAATGGTCTGGATTCCCACGATCAGGCTGTCATTGAGGGAGAGCCGCCCGCCATGGAGGGCATTCGCCTCGATCGGGTCGACAAGGTGCGTCGTCCGGTAACGGGCGACGAGCCATGCGCTGAGACCCACAAGGCATCCGCCGATGGCGGGAATGAAAGCTTGGCGAGGCTCGAGCACGGTCAGAGCGCTCAAGCTTTCTTCGAGGGTGATATCGAAGAGCAGACTGTGCAGCAGCCGCGTGATGAATCCCATGGCCGCCACGACCACGCCAGAGAGCGCTCCGACGGCAGCCGCGAGCATGACGAACGGGACCTCGCGCCGTCGGATCAGAGCCTGAAGACGCGGATGGTTGAGGAGATGGCGGGGGATGAAGGCTATCACGGCAGGACCACGGGCCAGTTGCGCCGTGGTTTGTCACGAGGGCACAGGGGTGTCAAAGGAATACCGCAGCCTACCGGTTGATGTATCGGTCGGTCAGTTCCTGAGTCCTGATCTTGGTTTTTTCGAGGTTGCAAGCCAACGTCGCCGGTCCCATGCCGGTACCCTGAAACCATTCGTAGCCGACTGGCTCACCGCAATCGGCGTCCCGGAACGCAACCCAGGCGCGCTGAGCCTTTTGAAGCGCCTGCTTCCAGTTGCGGCGCTGCTCCGTATTCATCGTGTCGCTCTTGTCGATGGCGGCCTGCGCCTTCCTGTAAACGGTGTTGAGTTCGCCGTCGGCTGCTTTCAGGGCCTTGTCCAGGCACTCGCCCTGAGCGTAGGTCGACGTTTCCGTGCTGCAGGGATTTGCGGGGCGGGCCTGGGCAAGGGCACCGCTCGAGAACGAGAAGGCGCTGAGGACGACGAGGGCGGCATGAAGTTTCATCGAAGCATTCCGTGATCTGGTCTTTGGTAGCACGCTCTGCGAAAATAATCCGATCGACGAGGGAGACGCCAGATGAATCGCGCCTGTTTGCGCCCCAAGCTGACGTGGTGGGCCGTTCTTTTGGCCCTCGCGGTCCCGCCTTATGCAAGCCCTGTCCGGGCACAGCCTGTGTCAGGCCCAGGGAGCCGTACATCTGACCCTGCCGTCGATCCAGCGCGTGCCGCCTTCGAGAGCCTGCCGGAACCCGACCGTCGGGATATCCAGGAAGGATTGATCTGGAGCGGCGACTATAGCGGGGCCGCTGACGGAACCTTCGGCCGGCAGACCTTCGAAGCCATCGTGGCGTATCAGAGGAAAAATAGGCGGCCCGCAACGGGTGTGCTCGCCACGGCCGAGCGCGCGGCACTCGTGGCGGGCGCCCGGACCGCGCGCGATACCATTGGCTTCACAGTCATCGACGATGCAAGAACCGGAATCCGAATCGGCATTCCCCTGAAGCTTCTCCCAAAGATAAGCGACAATCCGAGCGGCGGAAGCCGCTGGCAGAGCGCGGATGGCATGGTAACCCTCGACACCCGCATCGCACCAGGGGATGCGACCCTGCTCTCGCTCTATGAGCGTAATGTCTCCATCAAGACACCAGGTCGCGTCGTCAGCTACAAGGTGCTGCGGCCGGATTTCTTCGTGATCGCCGGTGAGACGCCGACAGGCAAATTCTATACGCGCTATGCGGGCAGCGGATCGGGAATCCGCGCCTTCTCCATCGGCTACGACAAATCCGTCGCACAGCACTTCGACCGCGTGGTCGTTGCCATTGCCAATTCGTTCGAACCCTTTCCAACGACGCCGCGACCGGCGGCCGCAGCGTCTGCCGCAGCAGGGCCCGCACAGCCGGTGATCGCGAGCACTGGACAGGCGCCCTTCGGCACAGGTCTCGTCGTGGGACGCCGCCAGGTTGTCACCGCCGCAGCGGTCGACCGCTGCAAGGATGCCAGGATCGGCGCGGTGCGGGTGCAGCAGGTCAAAGGGAAAGGTCCGTTCGTACTGGAACTGGCGCAGGATCTTGCCGTGAAACCCGAGTCACCCCTTTCGGCCGCCCACCCGGAGCCGGGCGGGCGGGTGCTCGTCATCGCCTCTGGAAATGACGGGGATGGCGAGCGGCTCAATGCCATCGCCGGAACACAGGAGGACACGACAGAAATCGTTGCGGCCCTCCAGCCGGGCGCAAGCGGCGCCCCTGTCTTCAATCCGAATGGCGGCCTGGTAGGACTTGTGGGGACGCTTCCCCCGAGCCCGCGCAAGGTCGCCGGGATCGTTCCGGTTGCCCGCTACGGGCTTCTCCCCTCCGCCGATCTGGCGGAAGCCATCCCTGGCCTCAAAGGCGAGGCGAAACCGGCGGCACAAACCATGAGCGCCGCCGATCTCGTCACCCTGATGCGACCCGCCGTCGTCCCGATCACCTGCGGCCCCTGATACACTACTCCGCCGCGAGTCCGGTGCGCCTTGCGTCGCCGAACTCCAATTCCTGGTGATCGCAGAGGCGTCGATAGAGCCCGCCTTGATGATACAGGTTCATATGCGTGCCTTCTTCGACGATGCGCCCCTTCTCGAAGACGAGGATGCGGTCAAGGGCGCGGACCGTGGAGAGACGGTGTGCGATGACAATGGATGTGCGCCCTTCCATCAGTCGTTCCATTGCCTGTTGGATCAGTCGCTCGGATTCCGAATCGAGGGCAGACGTGGCCTCGTCGAGGATCAGGATGGGCGCATCCGCAAGGAAAGCCCGCGCAATGGCGACCCGCTGACGCTCACCGCCCGAGAGCTTCACGCCGCGCTCGCCAACGAGCGTGCCATAGCGCTTGGGCAGATGCATGATGAAATCATGCGCATTGGCAAGCTTCGCCGCATGCTCAATCTCCTCCATCGAAGCGCCGGGACGCGCATAGGCGATATTCTCGGCAAGCGTCCGGTGGAATAGCACGGGCTCCTGCTGGACGATGGCGATTTGCGACCGCAGGGACGATTGTCGGATTTCGGCGATGTTCTGCCCGTCGATGAAGATGCCTCCGCCAGACACGTCGTAGAGCCGCTGCACCAGCTTGACGAGCGTGGTCTTTCCCGATCCGGACGGACCGACGAGGCCGACGCGTTCGCCCGCGCCGATGGTGAGCGAGAGATGACGGTAAAGCGGCGTCGCGTGCCCGGCATAGTGGAAGCTCACGTCGTCGAAAGCGATTTCACCTTTCGTGATGCGAATGGCGGGAGCCAAAGCCCTGTCCTCGATCCCGACCGGCTCGTCGTGGATCGCGATAAGTTCCTCCATGTCGTTCACGGAACGGCGCAGATTGTTGATGTGCATCCCGACATCGCGGAGGTACCCGTGGATCACGAAGTACGTCGTCAGAACGTAGGCAAGGTCTCCAGGTGATGCACGGTTCTCCCACCACAGCCAGAGCGCCGTGCCAATGATGGCGGCACGGATGACGAGAAGCGCCAGAAGCTGCGTTGTTCCACTTCTTGTGCCGCGGCGCCATAGGTGCCGGGTCCGGCTCTGCCATTTCGCGATCACGCCCGACAACCGGGTATCCTCGCGCGCCTCCGCGCCGAACGCCTTGACAACCGCGTTGCAGCTCAGCGCATCCGCCAGGGTCCCGCCCATCTTCGTATCCCAGGCATTCGCCAACCGAGCGGCCGGCGCGACATACAGGGACGAGAGAAGAGCGGTCATGCCGATGTAGGCGAGCGTGCCGACCGCGATTACGAGACCCATGACCGGCCAATGCAGGCCAAGCACGATCATGGAGCCGATCAACACCACGAGCGACGGCAGCAGGGCGAGCAGGATGGTGTCGTGCAGGAGGTCGAGCGCCCACATGCCCCGAGTGATCTTCCGGACGGTCGATCCGGCGAAGCTGTTCGCATGCCAATCGGTCGAGAACCGCTGCACCCGCGCGAAGGCGTCCTGCGCCACACGGCCCATCACCCGCAGCGTCAACTCCACGATTCCGTAGAACGCCAAGTGCCGCATGACGACCATGACGAGGCCAAGCATCGTCATGGCGACGAAGGCCGATATTGCGCCGGACAGCGCGGCATCCCGCTCTGCCGCCCCAAGCGAGATCGCGTCGACAAGACGGCCAGCGAAGACCGGCATGAATACATCCGCCAGCGTCGAAGCCATCATGGTGGCAACGATGAGCAGGACATATCGCGGTTCGTGGCGCCAATGCCGGAACGTGAATCTCAGTACGTCGCGGGTCGCATCACCGCGCTTCTTCTGGTGTCTCATCGGACGACCGGTCCGCACCGGGGCGAACCTCTCCTGGTAAATGAGGAACGGCGCACGGTGCGATCGTAAGGATCGCCGGACTCGTTCACGATGTCGGTATGCTGGGGTGTTCTGGGCCTATGGGGCCCGTCTTGTTCTGCCTAAAGCGCGAACATGGGAGGAACATTGCGCAAGCGTGCGACAACTGCCATGCAATCCTCCCTGGTTGGAACGAGACCCTGCGCAGACGTAACCGATGCCGTTTACTTTGGCAATGCCTATCCAGCCTCGCTTTCAGGGAACGAGCGCTCCGGGATCATCAAAAGAATTGATTCGATCGATCAATTCCGCGGAGTTCCGGCTGCCTCAGACCGGCTCGAGCCTTTTGTGAGGCACTTCCGGAAATTCAACACGGATCAGATCCCCGGGTCTTACCTCGCCGCCGCGCAGAACGACAGCCATTACACCCGCCTTGCGAATGAGCTGGCCATGCTCGTCACGACCAAGCACCGCCGCCATCATCCCTTTTTGAAAGCGGTCGATCTGGACACAAGGATTGCGCAGGCCAGTCACCTCCACCAGGGCTCCTTCGCCAATGGACAGGAGCGCGCCTGTCGGCAAGGAGAGGAGATCGATTCCCCGCGTCGTGATATTCTCGCCCATGTCGCCGGCGGAGACACTATACCCCTTGGCCCGCAGTTCCTCGTGGAGCTCCGCATGGATCAGGTGCACCTGGCGGAGGTTGGGCTGAGTCGGATCCTTCGCGACACGCGAGCGATGTTTCACGGTTCTGCCCGCATGGGCATCGCCCTCAACGCCAAGCCCTGCAAGAAGTCGTATACAGTTCTGGCTCGTCTTGCTGAACGCGTGCGCAGGGGAGCTGCTGACGGCTTCGACGACAGGATTCATGCTTGTGCCTTTTCCGGATAGCCAGGGGCCGGAATGACCATCGATGGTCCGTCGTGGCACGTCCCTCATACCACCGTGAGATCGACCACATCCATTCCGCGCTTGCCGAGACGCTCGGCGAGAATGCGGCGATGGCAGTTGGCCGGGTCACGCTCGAAGCAGAGAAGGCAGATGGGTTGTTGTCGCGCAAGATCTTCCAATTGCTCGAAGGACGCCTGTGCCTCCGGTGTCGCCAGAACCTCGTCGCAATAGATCCGCTGCATGAGGGCAGCGTCGCCTGCGCGGGCGGCCTGTCGCCCCTCCTTGGGCGTTCCAAGCCGGATGAAATGCTCGTAGCCGAGATTGCGCTGGGCCAGCGCTTCGCGGAGTGCCGACTTCGAAAAGCCGCGTTTCCGCGACAACGCCACGGCGCGTACGTCCGCCAACGTAGCGACGCCCGCATCCTGCAGAGTCGTGAGAAAGCGGTCGAGATCCGCTCCCTCGTAGCCGATCGTAAAGACGCGAGGCTTTGCCATATGTCCTCTTTGGTCCCTTACATGGACGGCTGCGGTCGCCCGGGACTTCGCGCCTGCTTGTAGGGACGCAGCGCATCGGGAATGCGCATGTCTCGTGGCACCTCGAAGTCGCGCGCCACACCCCGCATCTGCTGGGGCGGGCGCGGCAGGCCGCTACGATCGCTATAATCGAAGCGGCGCTGCCGTGGCTCCTGCCCTGTCAGGGCATTGGCGCAGACTATATCGACAACCGTCGCGCCCGCAACCACACCGAAAGCCACAGCAATCCGGTCATGTTTCGCATGACGCTCCCGGAGGGCGGTTCCGAGGGTCGCCAAGTCAAGCGCGTCGCCCGCCACCCGACCCCAGATCCAGGGCGTGGGATCCCTCTGAGCAAGAATGCCGACGCCGGTGGCGATTTCGCGCGCGCCATATGCGCGGATCAGCCTTTCATGCTGCTCGATGCCGAGCCAGCGTGCCATGCTTTTCGCACCCAGGAGTTCGGCGGCGCCAAGGGCGAGGCTGAACCAGCCGAGCCCGCGTGCCAGAGTCTCGGCGGAGGCCTGCGAACGACGTCGGTGGGCAGAGTGGGCCATGGGACACCTCAGTTCGGTTTAAGGACGACCTTGATGCAGCCATCCTTCTTGTCGCGGAACGTCTCGTACATCTGCGGCCCTTCTTCGAGCCCGACCGTGTGGGTGATAACGAAGGAAGGATCGATCTGACCCTCCTGGATCCGTCGGAGCAGGTCATCGGTCCAGCGGTTCACATGCGTCTGGCCGGTGCGGATGGTGAGACCCTTGTTCATGACGGCGCCGAACGGGATCTTGTCGAGGAGCCCGCCATAGACGCCGGGCACGGACAAAACGCCTGCGGGACGACAGACATAGATCATCTCCCGCAGCACATGGGGGCGGTCGGATTCGAGCATCACGGCCTGCTTGGCCCGATCGAGAATCGTGTCAGGATGCGCCATTGACACATGAGCTTCCATTCCGACCGCATCGATGCATTTCTCAGGGCCGCGCCCCCTCGTCAGCTCATTGAGGCGCTCGATGACACTCTCTTCCATGAAGTTGATGGGAATCGCGCCACCGGCCTGCGCCATGCTCAGCCGCTCCGGCACGCAGTCGATGGCGATAACCTGCTTCGCGCCGAGGAGAATGGCGCTTCGGATCGCCATTTGTCCCACCGGGCCTGCGCCCCAAATCGCGACCGTGTCCGTCGGATCGATGTCACACTGAACGGCTGCCTGCCAGCCCGTCGGGAAGATGTCGCTGAGAAACAGGACCTTCTCATCGCTTAGCCCGTCCGGGATCTTCACATGGGTCGTGTCCGCATAGGGAACGCGCAAATACTGCGCCTGGCCGCCTGCGTAGCCACCGGTGAGATGGGTATAGCCGAAGAGGCCTGCAGTCGTATGGCCGAAGGCCTTGGCCGCGAGGTTCGCATTCCGGTTCGTACGCTCACAGACCGAATAATTGCCGCGGCGGCATTGCTCGCATTCGCCGCAGATGATGGTGAAAGGGATCACGACACGGTCGCCGACCTTCAGATTCTTGACTGATGACCCGACCTCGACCACTTCGCCCATGGTCTCGTGGCCCATGATATCGCCCTTCTCCATGCCGGGCATGAAATGGTCGTAGAGATGCAGATCCGACCCGCAAATGGCACAGCTCGTTACCTTGATAATTGCATCACGGGGCTCTTCGATCTGCGGATCGGGGACGGTTTCACAGCGTATATCCCCCTTTCCGTGCCAGCGCAGCGCTTTCATTCTGATCTCCCGTCGGCATCCTGGAGGGCCGGCGGAGCGCCGACCGCGTGATGCTAGGAAAGACTTTCTGCGGGTTCATGCGTTCCCTGACAGGCAAAAAAATCAGGCATTGGATACCTAGAGAGACATCAGATATGGGCGGGAAGCCGCCGGATAAGCTCGGCCAGGGCCGGCTCCAGAACCTGGTACGCCGCGTCCTCTACCTGAAACCACTGCGCGTCGCGCTGTCCCTTTTCCCGCCAGGTCTTGAGCTGTTTCGACACTGCAAGTGGATAGACGTCGACCCGACACAGGTCGAAATGCTCTGTCCGGCGTTTCCAGTAATCATAGTGACCGATGGGCTTGCGCTGGATAGAACCCTTGACGCCGGCTTCTTCGACGGCCTCCTGTGCCGCGGCCCTGTACGGTTTCTTGCCCTTCATGGGCCATCCTTTGGGAATGAGCCAGCGCTTGGTTTCGCGGGAGGTGACGAGCAGCACCTCGACCCTTCCGTCCTTCACGCGAAACGGAAGCGCCGCGACTTGGGCCAGTTTACCATTGGGAAGTGCTTCGGGCTTCTTGGGCATTCTCTGAAAGGGGAACTCTTGAGGTGAGGGCCCAAATCTGATTGATTTGAGCCGGCTAATCAACAATCAAACTGCAAAGCATCGAAGTCCTCCATCGGACAGGCATAGAATTCAGCGCTTTGTAACAAATGCAAATGAATGCCTGGCAACAGCCGGCCGGGCATCGAAGTTTCGGGGGAATGTCGCCATGCAAGACGATCTGAACACTCGTTTCGAGGCAGCCTGCGCGGTTGCGAAGGAAGCTGGCGCCCTGGCCCGCCGTCGGTTTCTCGAGCGTCCCCGGTCGCAGTTGGCTGACATGAAGGGCCCCCAGGACTATCTGACCGCAACCGATTCCGAGGTCGAGGAGCTGATCAGGGAGCGCCTTCTCACTCTTTTTCCGAAAGATGGGTTCTTCGGTGAGGAGGGTGGCGGCTCCTTCGAGCGGAATGTTTGGGTGGTGGACCCCATCGACGGAACGGCGAACTTTGCCCGGGGCATCCCCCATTTCGCCATCTCCATTGCCTTCCTCCGGGACGATCGCACCGAAATCGGCGTGGTTCTCGATGTCATGCATGACGAGCTCTACACGGCCCGGCGCGGCGGCGGCGCGACTTTGAACGGCAGGGCGATCAGGGTGAGCGGCCTCGGCCATATCGAGCAGGCGACGGTGGAAGCGGGATGGTCCTCCCGCCTGCCGGTCGAGCCGTATATTGCCATGGTTGAGCGCCTGAAGCGGACCGGCGTCAACGTGCGCCGCGCCGGCTCCGGGACGCTCGGGATCGTCTACGTGGCCGACGGCCGGATCGACGCCTATTGCGAGCTCCACATCAATGCATGGGACGTCCTGGCAGGGCTTCTCATCGTCGAAGAGGCCGGCGGCTGGACCAACAACTTTCTCGCCCGCGACGGACTCCGCAAGGGAAACCCGGTCCTCGCCTGCACCCCCGACCTCGCCGAAACCGTGTCGGCCGCCACCGGCATCGGCAAGGAACCGTAAGGCCCGGGATTCGGCGAGAAGCCCACCTTTTCCACAGCAAAGCCGAGCCTGCCATCAGGCCGGATCCGGTCTTATTTGGAGGCTTCGCTGGTATTCAGTCGAATACGTCGAAAGACGCGCCTCAAAAGTCTTGACCGGAAGGCGCAATGGTTGGAGCTTAGCCGACCAACGAAAAACAAAAGCCAAACCATCTGGGAGGATACTTGTGAAACTGAAAAAGAACTTCGTCGCGGCGACAATGCTGGCCGGAGCCGCCACGGCCCTGTCGTTCCTGTCGGCCGGCGCAGCCCAGGCCCAGGGCGCCCTCGTGATGTATTGCGGTGTGCAGGAGGAATGGTGCCGGGCGATGACGAACGCCTTCGAGCGCGAGACGGGCATCAAGGTCTCGATGACCCGCAAGAGCTCCGGCGAGATCTACGCGCAGGTCAAGGCTGAATCCGCCAATCCCCGCGCCGATATCTGGTGGGGTGGCACCGGAGATCCGCACATGCAGGCCGCCGAGGAGGATCTCACCGTCGAATACAAGTCGCCGAAGATGGGCGAGTTGCAGGATTGGGCCGTTCGCCAATGGGAGCAGGCCAAGCACCGCACGGTCGGCATCTATTCAGGCGCGCTCGGCTTCGGCTACAACACCGAGCTGATCAAGTCCAAGGGTGTCGCCGAGCCGAAATGCTGGGCGGACCTCCTCAATGCCAAGCTGAAGGACGAGGTCCAGATGGCCGACCCGAACTCTTCGGGCACGGCCTATACGCTGCTGGCCACCATCATCCAGATCATGGGCGAGGAGAAAGGCTTCGACTATCTCAAGTCTCTCCACAAGAACATCAACCAGTACACCAAGTCGGGCGCGGCGCCGGCCAAGGCCATGGCGCTCGGCGAAACCACGGTGGGGATCGCCTTCATGCACGACATCGTGACGATGGTGGTGGACAAGGCTCCGGTGAAGGTCGTCGCTCCCTGCGAGGGCACGGGCTACGAGATCGGCTCCATGTCGATCATCAAGGGCGCCAAGAACATGGACAGTGCCAAGAAATTCTACGACTGGGCGCTGACGCCCGACGCGCAGAAGCTCGGCGCGGAGGCCAAGTCCTACCAAGTGCCCTCGAACAAGAGCACGCCGGTTCCGCCGCAGGCCCCGAAGCTTAGCGAGATCAAGCTCATCAACTTCGATTTTGCCAAGTACGGCTCGTCCGACGAACGCAAGCGTCTCCTTTCCAAGTGGGACAACGAGGTGAAGAACCTGCCGAAATAGTCGGCCTGTTCTTCCCTGATCCGGCGAGGCGGCAATCGCCTCGCCTTTTTTGAAAGCATAGCAATTCCCGAGGAAGGCTCCCCAGCCCTCTTCGGGCCTCGTGCGAGGATGGAAATGTCGCGGGCAACCCTCGGCTGGATTGTCCTGGGCTGGATCGGATACGCGATCCTGCCTTGGTACGGCTTTGAACGCACAGCGGCACCCGCCCTGAGCGATTATGTGGTCAGCGCGTCAGGGCTCGCGCTCGGCCTGAAGGGTGCCTGGTGGCTTCTGCCGGTGCTCGCGCCGCTGCTCATGCTGCTGCGACCTGTCGCGCATTCCAATCCATCATCGCTGTCGCGCTGGCTGACCGCCTGTGGCGTTGTCGGATTGTTGCTCATTCTGGCACAGGGATTCGCCATCGGCCTGAACGGCTGGACGTTCGACTTCCTCAAAACCCTCTTCGGCGAGCCGGGGCCGCGCCAGGCTGGCATGGGCTACGGGGCCGCACTCACGGCCGCCTCGTTCCTCATTCTTTTGTGCCACGGTCTGGCTGCGCGCGGCTGGTGCCGCGGTGACGCCTTCGTGACATCGTCGATCGGCGTGGTCATCGCGCTCATCATCGTCTTCGTGTTCTTCCCCGTCTCCACGATTCTCGCCAGCGCCTTCGGCGACGACAAGGGCCACTTCGCTCCGATGGCCTTCGTGACGAAATTCACGGACCGTTCGATCTGGGGGCTCGACTGCCTGATCGGCGACCTTCGCTGCGGCGTTGCCTGGAACACGCTGTTTCTCGGCATCCTGGTGGCTTTCGGAACCACGGCGCTCGGCTTGGCCTTTGCGCTGATCGCCACACGCACGAGTTTCCGTTTCAAGAAGCTCCTGCGCGTGATGAGCGTCCTGCCGATCATCACGCCGCCTTTCGTGATCGGTCTCGCCCTGATCCTGCTCTTCGGTCGATCCGGTGCCTTTTCGGCCATCCTCTACGATTGGTTCGGCGTTCCGCGCTCGCGCTGGATCTACGGCCTGCCCGGCGTCTTCATTTCCCAGCTCCTGGCATTCACCCCGATTGCATTCCTTGTGCTCATCGGCGTCGTGCAGGGTATCAGTCCGACCCTGGAGGAAGCGTCTCAGACCCTGCGTGCAAAGAGCTGGACCACTTTTCTCACGATAACGCTGCCGCTGATGCGGCCCGGCCTTGCCAACGCGTTCCTGCTCGGCTTCGTGGAGAGCCTTGCCGATTTCGGCAATCCCCTCGTCCTGGGTGGCAACTTCGAAGTGCTGTCGACCAAGATCTTCTTCGCCGTCGTCGGCGCCCAGCAGGACCAGGGTCGCGCGGCGGTGCTGTCGATCATCCTGCTCGGATTCACTCTGGGGGCCTTTTGGCTCCAGCACGCCTGGCTCGGCAAGAAGGTCTATACGACAGTGACAGGCAAAGGCGACGCGGGTATTCCGCTGCCCCTGCCCCGGCGCGTCGCCCTCGCATCTTACCTGACCGCCATTCCCTGGGCTCTGTTCACAGTTGTCGTCTACGCCATCATCGCAGTGGGCGGCTTCGTGCGCTCCATGGGTCGGGACTACACGCCGACGCTTGATCACTTCCTGACGGCGTTCCGCGTCGAGCGGGCAGAATGGGGTCTTTATTTCTCGGGATCGGCCTGGGATTCCTTCTTCGCAACGGTCAAGGTGGCTGCTCTCTCGGCACCGCTGACGGCCGCCATCGGTCTGCTCACGGCCTACCTCCTCACGCGCCAGCGCTTCTCGGGACAGCGCTCCTTCGAGTTCGGCACTCTGCTGAGCTTCGCCATTCCCGGAACCGTCGTCGGCGTGTCCTATATCCTCGCCTTCAACGTGCCACCGATCGAGATCACAGGCACGGGCTTCATCCTCGTGATGTGCTTTGTCTTCCGCAATATGCCGGTGGGCGTGCGCTCCGGCATCGCCACCTTGAGCCAAATTGACAAGAGCCTCGACGAGGCGTCGCTGACGCTCGGCGCACGGTCCTTCACCACCATGCGTCGGATCGTACTGCCGCTGCTTCGACCCGCCATCGTCGCCTCCCTGGTCTACTCCTTCGTGCGTGCGATGACGGCTGTGAGCGCCGTCATCTTCCTCGTAACGGCCGAGTACAACATGGCAACGACCTATATCGTCGGTCGCGTCGAGGCCGGTGAGTTCGGTCTCGCGATCGCCTACTCGACGGTTCTCATCATCGTGATGCTCCTTGCGATCGTTGCGATCCAGTTCGCTGTCGGCGAGCGGCGCCTGGGGCGCCGCAGCGCCGGCGCCGCTACCGCCCCTCTTGCCGTCCAGGCCGCTCCATGAACCAGATGTCCACCGTATCCTCGCTCGCTCTTACGGGAGCGTCCAAGTCCCCACGGAAAGAGGCCGCCTCCGTCGAGTTCCGGCACGTGACGAAGCGCTACGGAAATGTCGTTGCCGTCGACGACGTGTCGTTCAGCATCGCGCCCGGACAGCTCGTGACGCTGCTTGGCCCTTCCGGCTGCGGCAAGACCACGACGCTGCGGATGATCGCGGGACTCGAAATGGCGAGCGCAGGACAGATCCTAATCGGCGACCGGGACGTGACGAACCTCTCCGCTGCGGATCGCGATGTCAGCATGGTCTTCCAGTCCTATGCGCTGTTCCCGCATATGTCGGTCCTGGAGAACGTTGCCTATGGCCCGATCGTACAGGGGGTGCCGAAGAAGAATGCGCATGCCATGGCGATGGAGAAACTCTCCCTGGTCGGTCTGACAGGCCTTGAGAAGCGCGCTCCGTCGGAGCTGTCCGGCGGCCAGCAGCAACGTGTTGCCGTGGCGCGCGCGCTGGTGCTGGAGCCGCAGGTTCTGCTCTTCGACGAACCCCTTTCCAACCTCGACGCCAAGCTGAGGCGGCGGGTGCGCGAGGATATCCGCGAGTTGCAGCAGAACCTGAACCTCACTGTCGCCTATGTGACCCATGACCAGGAAGAAGCGCTCGCCGTATCCGACCACATCATCGTCATGTCGAATGCGCGCATCGCACAGACAGGCACGCCGCGGGAGCTTTACGAGGAGCCGGCTGACCTGTTCGTCGCCGACTTTATCGGCGACGCGAATATTCTCGACGCCACACTTCTCGAACAGTCGGGCTCAGAGGCCAAGGTACGTGTCGGCGGAATGATCCTGAATCTTCCTCACCGGGGCGTGAGTCCCGGACCGGTCAAGCTGGCGGTGCGGCCGGATGCCGTCATCCTGGATGAAGGACCGGCCCAGGGCGGCGTCACCGGCACGGTCAGGAAGGCCTCCTATCTCGGCACCCAAGTCGAATACGACGTGGAGACGTCGATCGGTGTCCTGTTCGTCGTGCAGTACGGCCGCAAGGAGCCGATCCCGCCCGGAACGCCGGTTTCGATTTCGTTTCTCCTGCAGCGCGGCATCGCGGTCATTCCCAACGCTTGAGACATCGGGCCCGTGTCGACAATACGGCACCCTAGATTTCGCCCTCATCGGGAATTCTCAGGATCGTTCCGCAAGCCTTGCAATGAATCGCATCCCTGTCATGGAGCGTCAGGCCGCAGACGGGACAGGGAAATCGCACCTTGGGCGGACGGAGAAGCACCTGAACGAGCCGCAGGAACAGCGTCACTCCGAAGATCATGATGATGACGGAGATAAGATGCCCCAGTGTTCCCGTCAGGGTGATGTCGCCGAAGCCGGTCGTGGTCAGGGCTGCAATGGTGAAATAGAGGGCGTCCACGTAGTTGCCGATGGCCGGATTCATCCAATGCTGCGTCTCATAGACGAACCCGGTCATGATGAAGATGAAGACGCCGAGATTCACGGACGCGATGATCAGGTCCTCGTTGCGCCGGAAAAAGCCGCTGTCGGCCCGTAGCCTCGCGAGCAACTGATAGGTGCGCAAGAGCCGAACCGTCCGGAGAATGCGCAGGAATCCGATACCTTCCCCGACGATGGGAGCCAGGAAGGAGACCGTTGCGGCCATGTCGGCGAACGAGGTCGGATGAACCAAATCTTTCCAAGGTGTCCGACTGATGGCGAGGCGGGCGGAGAAATCGGCGAGGACGGCAAGCCCGATCACCACATCGAGCCATTCCTGAGCCTGGAAGCGCGGCACGAACGACGAGACGACGATGAAGAGGATTGTCACGACATCGAAAACGAGCAGCCCGTACCGGAACTTGTGTGCTTCACGCGTATCTCCCTCGTAGAGGGATCTCAGCCTGTCGACGACCCTCATTGGACCTCCCTGCCTTCTCGGCGTCCTGGAAGCCGCCGGTCCGGTGAAGATATTCAGGATCGGTTTATCAGTCGCCCATTAATCTGTAAGGATTGACCGTTCTTGCAGAGGAAATGCCCCATCCGGACGGACTGTCCGGATGATTGGGCAATGCCCGCCTCACCTTCCGATCGACGAGACGAACCTGATGCTCAAGGCGCTGATTTTCGACATGGATGGCACGCTGGTCCATAGCGACCCGGTCCATCTCCAGGCCTTTGCGGAGATTCTCGGCCCGGAGGGTGTCGTGATCGATGACGTGGTGTTTCGCAACTCCATCATCGGTCATACCAACGAATCCATCTTTGCGACCCTGTTGCCCCACCACACGGTCTCGGAGCATGAGCAATTCGCACAACGGAAGGAAGCTGCCTTCCGGCGGCTCGCAACGGAACTTCGGCCACTGGACGGGCTGCCTGAACTTCTTGACTGGGCTGACCGGCATGAAATCCGGGCGGCCCTCGTCACCAACGCACCGATCCTGAATGCGACGCACATGCTGGATATCATTGGCGTGACGAAGCGTTTCGCGGTCACTGTGACGATCGAGGACGTCGTCCGGGGCAAGCCCGATCCCCTGCCCTATCTCACGGCCCTGGACCGGCTCGGCATTGCGGCGGATTCGGCGATTGCCTTCGAGGATTCGCCGTCCGGTATGCGGGCGGCAAAGGGGGCAGGCTTATTTTCCTTCGGCATGCTGACCGGGCTGTCGGCCGAGGAAATGGCTGCCGTCGGCGCCGACCGGACGATTGCCGACTTTCATGACCATGCTCTCTGGGACATCCTGGAGGCGAGGATCCGGTCCTGAGGACCTTTCACGCCGCGTTGGATTGTCCTTCGAGCGAGGGTGCATTCTCCTCATCCGATGCGTCGAAACGCCGCCGGGCCTCCAGGATCTGGTCCCGATTGCGGATCGCCCAGTCTCCAAGAGCCCGTACGGTTTTCAGCAGCGAACAGCCAAGCTCCGTCAGGCGGTACTCTACCCGGGGCGGGATCGTTGGATAGACAGTGCGATGGACGAGCCCGTCCCGCTCCAGGCCACGCAGGGTCAGCGTCAGCATGCGTTGTGAAATCCCACCGACGATGCGGCGTATCTCATTGAAGCGCTTCGGTCCGCTGCCCAGCTGGACGACCACCTGAACGCTCCACTTGTCGCCGACCCGGGACAGGATCTCGGTGACGGTGCGACAGTCGGTGGGCACATGGATGTGACTCGGTGTCAAGAAAGTGCCTCCTTGCGGTTCTGCCGATTAGTTACTTAATGAGCCTCGGTTACAAAGCAGAACTTAATACCGGTTCTGCCCCGTTGCAAATCGAGGAATAAGATGACGTTCAAGCTTCATACCATCGTCGGCAGCACGCGCCCGGGGCGCGTGGGTCCCACCATCGCCAAATGGTTCAACGAGTTTGCCGCCGAGCACGGCAAGTTCGATCCGGTTCTCGTGGATCTGGCGGACTTCAAGCTGCCGGTTTTCGATGAGCCCGAGCACCCGATGCGCCAGAACTACAAGAACGCCCATACCAAAGCATGGGCCGAGAGCGTGAGTGCCGCGGATGCCTTCGTCTTTGTGACACCAGAGTATAATTACGGCCCGCCTCCGGCCCTGCTGAATGCTCTGAACTATCTTTCCCTGGAATGGAATTACGCACCCGCGGGCTTCGTCAGCTACGGCGGCATTTCCGGCGGCCTGCGAGCGGTCCAGGTCGAGAAGCAGATCGTGACGACTCTCAAGATGATGCCGATCCCCGAGGGGGTGCCGATGCCCATGGTGTTCCCGCATATCGAGAATGGCGTTCTCAAGCCGCTCGATATCTACAAGACCTCGGCGGCGACCATGCTCGACGAGCTCTACAAATGGACCGAGGCCTTGAAGCCGCTACGGGCGCAGCGCAAATCCTCCGCGACCGCGAAGGCAGCGTAATCAGCACGGATTGAGCCTGCCTGACTGTAGCGACCGAGCGCAAAACCTTGAATACGAAGAAGCGGCGGAGCCGGGCTCCGCCGCGTTCTCATGAAACGGGGGTTCTCTACACGGCACCCGCCAGAGCGTTCTCATAAAGCTTGCGGGCGCTTTCCTTGGTGATCGGGACCGGGTTCCCGCCGGCGGTCGGATCCTCCGGCGCCATGGCGGACATCTCATCGAAACGCGCCGCATCGATCCTGAGCCCTTCCAGGGTGTGCGGAACGCCGAGGTCCCTGCGGAGCTGCAGGACCCAGTCGAGGAAGGTCTCGAAGCTCGGCTCGAGGCCGATATAGGCGGCGAGGCGTTCGATCCTCGTCTCGATGGCCGTGCGGTTATAGACCAGCACATAGGGCATGAAGACCGCGTTGGTCAGTCCATGATGGGTGTCGTAGAGCGCGCCGGCCGGATGGGAGAGCGCGTGAATGGCGCCCAGGCCTTTCTGGAAGGCGGTGGCGCCCATGGCAGCGGCCGACATCATGTTGGCGCGCGCCTCGATATCCTTCCCGTCCTTGTAGGCACGCGGCAGATACTCCTTCACGAGGCGAATGCCCTCAACCGCAATGCCATCCGCCATCGGGTGATAGCCGGGAGCGCAATAGGCCTCGAGGCAATGCGCGAGCGCGTCGAGACCCGTGCCTGCCGTGATATGAGGCGGCATGCCGACTGTGAGTTCCGGGTCGCAGATCGTGATCTTCGGCATCATCAGCGGATGGAAGATCACCTTCTTGGTGTGGGTCGCCTCCTGCGTGATGACCCCCGCGCGCCCGACTTCCGAGCCCGTGCCGGCGGTTGTCGGAACCGCGATGATCGGTGCGATCCCTTTCGGGTCGGCGCGGGTCCACCAATCGCCGATATCCTCGAAATCCCACATGGGACGGGTCTGCCCCTTCATGAAGGCGATGACCTTGCCGGCATCGAGCGCCGAACCGCCCCCGAAGGCGACGACCCCATCATGCCCGCCCGCCCTCAAGGCCTCCAACCCCTTGTAGACATTGGTTTCCACTGGATTTGGCTTGATGTCCGAAAAGATTGCGGCCTTGAGGCCCGCAGCCTTCAGCGCCTCCAGCGCATTCTTCGTCATCGGCTGCGTCGCGAGGAACGGATCGGTGACGATGAGCGGCGCGGTCATCCCGACGGACCTGCAGGCTTCCGCCAGTTCGGCGATGCGCCCGGCGCCGAAGCGGATCGCGGTCGGGTAGTTCCAGTTGGAGCGGGGAGAAGCTATCATGTCGAACTCAGATCTGACGGAGGTGGAAGGATTTCGGGCGGGTGAGCGACTCATAGGCGAGCCGGGAGAGGCTGGCACCGCGGCCGGTATCCTTTACGCCGGTCCAGGCGAGAGCGGGATCGAGATAGTCGCAGCGGTTCATGAAGACGGTGCCAGTTTCGAGCCGGTCGCCGATGGCCTCCGCGGCATCGACGTTCAACGTCCAGATCGCGGCTGAGAGACCATAGGGCGAGTCGTTCATCAGGCGGATCGCCTCCTCGTCGCCCTTCACCTTCATGATGCCGACGGTGGGTCCGAAACTTTCGTCACGCATGACGCTCATGGAATGATCCACCTGGGTCAGGACCTGAGGCGCCAGATAGGCGGTGTCGCCCACATCCGCAGCGAAGCGCTGCCCATCGATATGGGCCTTGGCGCCCTTGGCCACCGCCTCCGCATTCTGCTGCCGCACGAGATCCGCGAACCGCCTGTGCGCCATCGGACCGAGCGTGGTCGCCTCGTCGAGCGGATTGCCGAGGACATATCGGTTCACGAGATCAACGGCACCTTCGACGAAGCGGTCGTAATGCTTCTCATGGACGTAGATCCTCTCGATGCCGCAACAGCACTGCCCGGAGTTGAAGAACGCGCCGTCGACAATATTCTCGATGGCGTGCTCGATGTTCGCATCCTCGCGCACATAGGCGGGATCCTTGCCGCCGAGTTCGAGGCCGAGCGACGTAAAGGATCCCGCCGCCGCGCGCTCGATGGCGCGGCCGCCCGAGACCGATCCGGTGAAGTTGCAATGATCGACGAGGCCCTGCTGAAGAATGCGGCCCGTCTGGTCATGGCTGAGATAGAGGTTCTGGAACAGCCCCTTCGGAAGTCCGGTCCTGTCAGCTGCCATCTGGAAGCGCTCGCCCGCCAGCACGGTCTGTGACGCATGCTTCAGCAGAACCGCATTGCCGGCCATGAGCGCCGGCGCGATGGTGTTGATGGCGGTCAAGTAGGGATAGTTCCACGGCGCAATGACCAGGACGAGGCCGACAGGCTCGCGCTTGATCATGCGGCGGAAGCCCGCCTTCTCGTCATCCGCCGGAATGGCCCTGAGGCTCTCCTCCGCGATGCGGACCATGTAGCGCGCACGCTCCTCCACGCCCCGGAACTCGCCGCCGTAGCGGACCGGACGACCCATCTGCTGGGCAATCTCGGGCACCACCTCCTGATTCATGGCGACGAGCGCATCAAGCATGCCGAGAACCTTGGCGGCGCGCTCAGCCAGCGGAACGTCACGCCAGGCCTTCTGCGCCTCGCGCGCCGCATTGACGGCGGCATCAATGGCGGCATCGGACATGATGGGGCGGCGAACGAGCTCGCGCCCGTCGATGGGTGAAATGCAGACGATATCGGTATCGGCCATGATCTTGCTTTTAGATGATCTCGAAATAACGGGCGAGCTGCCAGTCCGTAATGGCCTTCCTGGCTTCCCTTTCCTCCCATTCGCGCGTCGCTGCGTAATGGTCAACAAAGGTGTCGCCGAAAAGCTGGCGGGCGGGCTTCGAGGCCCTGAGGCGTTCCGCCGCCTCCCCGAGCGAACGCGGCAGAGCCCGCTTCTTCGGGTGCTTCACCGCGTAGGCATTGCCCTGGATGGGATCGCCAGGCTCGATCCTGTTCTCGATCCCCCACAGGCCGGAGCCGATCGCCGCGGCAAGCGCGATGTAGGGATTGATATCGGCCGCCGCGACCCGGTATTCGACGCGCTGCGACTTTTCGGAGCCCGGGATGACACGCAGGGCCGTGGTGCGGTTCTCCACGCCCCAGGCCGCATCCGTCGGCGCCCAGAAGCCTGGAATCAGCCGCGTATAGCTATTCACCGTGCACGAGACCATGGCCAGGACCTCGGGCATCAATTGCTGCTGGCCGCCCACGAACCAACGCATCGTGTCGGACATGCCGTGCGGTTTCGCCGCGTCGTAGAAGGCGCCTTTGCCGGACTTGAGATCCCGCAGGGATGCGTGGAGATGGCCGGACTGACCCGGCCAATCCCGCGACCACTTGGCCATGAAGGTTGCCATCCAGCCTCGGCGCTGGGCGAGAATCTTGGTGTAGGTCTTGAACAGGGCGGCCTTGTCGGCGGCCCGCAATGCGTCGTCGACGCGGATCGCGGCCTCAAGCACGCCCGGGCCCGTCTCGGTGTGAAGACCCTCGATCTCGAAATCCATTTTCGCCGCCATATCCAGGAGGTCGTGGTAGAATTCCGAATGGACGCCCGAGCGCAGGACGGAGTAGCCGAAGAAGCCTGGCGTGATGGTCCTCAGATCGCGGAAATTCTTCTCGCGGATCGAATGCGGCGTCTCCTCGAACAGGAAGAACTCGAACTCGGCCGCAGCCGAGACCGCGAAGCCCATATCCTTTGCCCTGTCGAGCACGCGGCGTAAGGTCCCCCGCGGGCAGGCGGCTTCCGCATAGCCGTCGAACTCCGCGAGGAAGAACGGCAGATCGTTTTCGAAGGGAATCAACCGCATCGTGTCCGGCAGGATCCGGGCCGTCGCGTCCGGATAGGCCGTGTGCCAGCCGGTCAGGGTCGTGTTGTCGTAGAGCTGGTCGTTCGAATCCCAACCGAGCACCACGTCGCAGAAGCCGAAGCCCTTTTCGAGCGCCGATTCGAACTTGTCCCGCGCCATGTACTTCCCGCGCATGATGCCGTCGACATCGACGAGACCAATCTTCACGAAGGGAAGATCGCGGCTGCGCACATAGGCGGCGGCCTCGGCCGCTGTCCTGATCCGGGGTGTTTCCATGCGGGGCGTGGGGGCGTTCATGCACAAAACCTGACGAGAATTGGGAAAGGGGGAGCGCACGAATGCGCTCCCGAACGATCAATGGGTCTTGTATTCGCTCTCGCCCTTGGTGAGGGCGAATTCCTCTTCGGGCGAGAGTATGAGCTTATGGCGGCCGTGAAGCAGGAAATAGGCCATCATCACGGCATAGTAGATCGCCACGCCGAGGACCCCCTTCTGGAACACGGGATCGGTGAACTGGAAGTAGAGCGTCACCGCAGCGATGATCATGCAGATTGCCGCGCCCGCAACTCCGAACGGGCTCTTGTAGGGCCGATGGATCAGGGGGAACTTCTTCTTCAGGGTGATATACGACATGCCCTGCATGAAATAGGCCAGCATGGCCCCGGCCACAGCCATGTTCAGCAATGTTCCGCCGATGACGTTGGCGCCGGCTTCCGCTCCCACGGAGAACCAGATGATCATCATCACCAAGAGACCGAGGACAGCCCCTGCGATCAATGCCACGTGCGGCGTCTTGCGGTTGCCGTGCGTGATGGACAGAAAGCTCGGGAAGTAGCCGGCACGCGACAGGGAGTAGATCTGTCGTCCGAAGGCGAAGATGATCGTGTGGAACGACGCGATGAGGCCGATGACTGCCAGCGCAGCCAGGATTTTCGCGATGTCGGAGCCGAAGAGGGTGCGAAATCCGTCGAGCAGAGGCTCGCCCGATTTCGCAAGTCCGGCGGCGCCCGGCGCGATGCTCGTGTTCAGGAATGTCACGAGGAACGCGGAGACGATGAGCGTCATGATGCCCGCGATGATGCCCTTGGGCATGTCACGCTGAGGATCGTGCGATTCCTCGGCCGCCAGGGGCAGCTGCTCGATGGCGAGAAAGAGCCATACGGCAAAGGGAAGCGCCGCGAAGATGCCGCCGATGCCGAAGGGCAGGAAAGGCCCGTTCCCGTTCGGCAATTCGGCACCGTCCGGACCGACATTCAACGCCCAGCGCGAAAAGTCGAGCTGGCCGGAGAACAGCACGGACAGATAGAACGCGACGAGCACGGCCAGCGCCAGCAGCGTGACCGTGACCGTGACCTTGAAGGACAGCTCGACGCCGACAATGTTGAGCCCCACGAACAAGGCATAGGACAGGATCCAGTAGACGGGCTGGAACTCCGGCGACGTTCCGAAGATTGCCGACAGATAGGACCCGATGAAAAACACGATCACCGCCGGCGTCAGCACGAACTCGATGTTCTCGGCGATGCCGGTGATGTAGCCCGCCCACGGACCCATGGACGTCCGGGCGAAGGAATAGGCGCCACCCGTATGGGGCAGGGCCGGCGACATCTCGGCCAGTGAGAAGGTGAGGCCGAGATACATGACGGCGATCACGATGGTGGCGAAGAACATCGAGCCGAAGCCCTGCGCCAATCCGAGATTCCACCCCGAATAGTGACCTGAGATCACCGCGCCGACGCCGAGCGCCCAGAGCGACCAGACGCGTGCGTAGCGCTTGAGCCGCCTTGCCTCGAAATAGCTCTCATCGACTGTGGTATAGGTAATGCCGGCCGACGCTTGCGTCCCGGCTGGAGCTTGGGCCCCCGTACTCCCTTGACCGACTGACATAGACTCTTCCTCCAAGAATAAGCCTGCCTCTGAGCCACGGCACACCTCGCGCCATGGCCGTCGTCACAGCGTCCGCACGCCCTCCCTCATCAAGGGTGCAAGACGGCTCGCCCACGACGCCTGTCCGTCTTCCGTGCGGATCAGGTCGTTGCGGATCTCGATCATGAGAGGCGCCAAGCCGCGTCTCTCCGCGTGGCGTTCGAGAGTATGAAACACCCGGTCGGCCGGGCTGTAAGGCTGGTTCATGCCGACATTCAGCCCATCGTCCCGCTTGAGGCCGGCTTCGACGCTGCGCGCCAGACGCTCGTCCTTGTCGAAGATGAGACCGATCGGCCAGGGACGCGGGACGCCGCGATATGTCGGCGTGAAGGAATGAATGGAGACGATCGCCGTGACGGCGCCGGCCGCCCTGCGTGCTTCCACATAGGTGTCGACGGTGTGATGAAACGCCTCGTAGACCTCGCTGACGCGCCGGGCGCGCTCCACGGGCAACAGGCCCGCATTCCCAGGAATCGGGGTATTCTCGCTCAGGGCCGTGATGGAGTCGGGAGCCGACGGGTCCCGGTTGAGGTCGAGGACCAGGCGGGAGACCGTGGCATGGATCAACGGCGCATCGAGGCTGCGCGCCAGGTGCCGCGCGACGCCGAGAGCGCCTGGATCCCAGGCGATATGGCTCTCGCGCTCCACCAGCCCGAGACCCAAAGTTCCATAGCGCTCCGGGAGATGGTTGGACGCATGCTCGCAGATCAGGATGACGGGCGACTGGCCTTCCGCATTCTCGATGGCCGCGACAGCGCCTTCGCCCTGCCCGCCGTGGTCGGCCGTGATCCGTCTCGCATGCACCATGCGGCCCTCCGCTCGCCAAAGGCGAGATGATCTGAATTGAACGCTTGATACGTCCCTGTGCGTTCTTGCCGTTTTGGAATTTCTGGTACAGCTTTTGTCAACCGTCAAGAACGGAGCTGTGGACAGGTCGGCATGCGCAACGAAAGTACAATACATTCAGGCATTCCGCCGAGCCTGGCGGACCGGATTCGTCATGAAATCGAGACGTTTACGCCAAGTGAGAAGCGCGCCGCCCACGTCCTGCTGAGCCACTATCCCTTTGCCGGGCTGGAGACGGTGGCGGAGTTCGCCGCCCGCGCGGGGATCTCGGCGCCTTCGGTTCTGCGCTTCGTCACGCGGTTGGGCTTCAATGGATTCCCGGATTTCCAGAAGCATCTGCGGGGAGAACTGGAGGCGCGCCTCCTCTCCCCGCTTGCGAAGGCGGGTCCAAGCGGGATCGGCCACGGCGCCCCGGCCCTGACTTCCTTTGCCGACGCGGTCATGGGCAACCTGAAGGCGACCGTCGAGAACATCGCTCCGGCCGAATTCGAAGCCGTCGTCGCCCTGCTGAGCGACCCGCGCCGACATATTCATTTCACGGGCGGTCGTTTTACGGGGGCTCTGGCCCGCTACGCGGAAAGCCATTTCCGCATCGTGCGGAGCCAGGTGGACTACATCGAAGGGCAGCCCGCCCTCTGGCGCGACCGGATGATCGAGATCGGCCGCAAGGACGTGCTCGTGGTGTTCGACATCCGCCGCTACCAGGAAGATGTGATCGCGTTGAGCGAGACGGCCGCAAAACAGGGAGCAGCGGTCGTTCTTCTCACCGATCCGTGGCTCTCGCCCATCGCCCGGGTCGCCCGCCATGTCCTGCCGGCCCCTATCGTCGCGCCATCGAACTGGGACTCTTCCGTCGGCCTGATGCTCCTTGCGGAAGCACTCGTCGGAGCTGTCACGCGTCGCCTTTGGAAGACCGCAAAGCCGCGCATGGAGGCGGTCGAGCGCCTGCGCGATCAGAAGTAGCCTGGGGCCTCATCTCGCCTTCGGCGGATCGCCTCTCTGCAGCCACGCGACCACGAACGGCACCACCAGACCGATGCCGAGGAATCGGACGAGATGGTGGATGCCGACATAGAGCGGATCGAGCCCGAGGATCAGCGCCAGCACGGTCATGGCCTCCAGGCCGCCTGGCGCGAACGCGATGAGGCCGTTGGCGAAACTGACCCCGGCCAGCCAGGCGGCCAGAATCGCAAAGGCCGTCGCAACTGCCATGCCGATGGCGAACGACCCGAGCGCCGCCACGAGGGACTTGCGCAAGGTCGAACGCCGCACGTCGCGGAAGCGCTCGGCGATGAACATGCCGATCAGCACGAGCCCCCCGGTCGTGATGACGGGCGGGATGACTCCGGTGACCCATTCCGCGCCGTGGCTCACCGTACTCACCAGCGTCGCGCCGAGCAGGATGGGGGCGGCAACCTTCAGCTGCTTGAAGACCATGCCGACCAGGAGGCCGCCGACGAGGATGAACGCCATACCGCCGGCACTCTGGACGGGAAGCCCCTGGCCGATCAGCGCGCCCGCGGAGCCGCCGCCGCCGCTGAAGACCACCACGCTCGGCAGGAGCGCGATCAGCACGAAGAGCCTCAGATTCTGCACGATCGCAATCGACGCCACGGCCGCGTTCCGGTCGACGGCGATGGCGAGAACCGTCGACAGGGCGCCGGGTACGGAGGCCAGCACGGCATCGTCCCGACGCCAACCCGACACGCGGGTGAGCCAGAAGGCCGACGCGCTCGAGATGGCGAGAACGGCAATGACGAGAAGGACCAGGCTCGATGGATACCGCGCCATGGCGGCAATGGCCGCCGGTGTGACCGCCGCTCCCATGGACGCGCCGGAAATCAGCATCGCTGCATCCGCCATGGGGCGAGGCATGGGCAGCGCGCGGCCGGCCCATCCCCACAGGACGACGGCGAGGGCGGAACCGGACAGCCAGGCCGCGGGAACACCGGCGGCATCAAGGGTCAGTCCCCCGAGACCGGCGATCAGGATCTGAACGATATGGGCAAAAACGGCGCGCATGACAGGAGATCGGGCCGAAGCAGCCCTCGATCGTCAATGGACGTGGACGGGACCGAGGTCAATGCCGGTGGCGCAGGCTTGCCATGCAGGGCCCCTCAGGCGACAATTTTCGGGAGGGCCGCACTGATGCGCCGGACGGCTTCCTGGAGATCGGAGGCCTTGCGGGCATAGCAGAGACGCAGGTAGCCCTCCCCCGCCTCGCCGAAGGCTGAACCCGGCGCGAGGCCCACATTCGCCTCCTCGATGAGGCGGATCGCAATGTCCGTTGAGGATCGGGCGCTCTTCACCTTGAGAAAGGCATAGAAAGCCCCGCTCGGCGCTGGGAGGTCTATCAGACCGCTTTCCGCCAGATGACCGACGATCTCACGGCCCGCCCGGGCGCGGGCGATCTGGTGCGCAACGAATTCCTCTCCCAGTTCCAGGGCCGCGAGGCCGCCCCGCTGGATGAAGACCGGCGTCCCCGAGGTCTGGTACTGGACCAGGTTTTCGATGACCTGGCCCAGGGCGGGCGGCGCTTCGAGCCAGCCGAGCCGCCAGCCTGTCATGGCCCAGTTCTTGGAAAAGGTCTGGATAAAGAGGATTCGGTCGTCCAGCGCCATGATGTCCCTGAACGATGGCGCACGGCCATCGACCGCCAGGGCTGGATCATGGATGAACCGGCCGTAAATCTCATCGGCGATGATCCAGAGGCCGTGCCTGCGCGCCAGATCGAGCACGGCACGCAGGTCCGAAGGCGTCGCGGTCCAGCCGGTCGGATTGGCGGGTGAATTGATCAGAATAGCCCGGGTCTGCGGCGTCACCGCCTTCTCGATCCGCTCGAAATCGAGATTCCAGCCGTTTTGCCCGAACACCATCGGCACGCCGACCGGCTTGGCGCCCGCCACGGTGATGGCACCGGCGAAGTTCGGCCAGGCGGGCGTCGGAATCAGCACCTCGTCGCCCGGACCCGACACCATGCGCATGGCGATCTGCATGGCCGGCATGCCGCCGGAGGTCACGAAGAAGCGCTCCGGGTCGGCCGCCTGCCCATAGACGCGCTCATGATAGCGCGCGAGGGCTTGGCGCAGCTCCGGAATGCCACGCTGATAGGTGTAGAAGGTTTCCCCGGCCGCGAGCGAGCGGGTCGCCGCATCGCAAATGAACGACGGCGTCGGCAGGTCGCCCTCCCCAACCCAGAGGGGAATCAGGCCTTCGCGGTTTCGCCCATAGTTGAAGACATCGACGATCCCGCTCGTCGGCGCCTGCTCCGCCTCCGGGCGGAGCTTGAAGAGCGACGGAACGGGGACGGACGCGTTCATGGACAACTCCCTGGCAAGGCGAACAGGGATGGCCCTTTCGTCGTGCCAAGGCAAGCCTCAAAGCCGATCGATCACAACAAGCCGCAGATGCGGTGGGATTGAGTGATGGATCAGACGACCCGCCTGTCCTTCAGGAGATCGCGGATTTCGCCCAGGAGCTTCACGTCCGCCGGAAGCTCGGGGGCCTTCTTGGCCGCTTCGGCCTTGGCATCCGCTTGCCGCTTCATCTTGTTGATGCCTTTGACGACAATGAAGAGGATGAAGGCGATGATCGCGAAATTGATCGCGACGGTGATGAAGTTGCCCCAGGCCAGAACTGCGCCCTGCGCCCTGGCTTCCGGAAGCGAGGGCGCCGTAACTCCGCTCGAGAGGGGGATGAAATAGTTGGAAAAGTCGAGGCCGCCGCTGATGGCGCCGATAATCGGCATGAAGATATCCCCGACGAGGGACTCGACGATCCGTCCAAAGGCCGCGCCGATGATGACGCCGATCGCCAGATCGACCACGTTTCCGCGCAACGCAAACTGCTTGAATTCCTGCCACATGGTCCCAGACCTCCGCCCGCCATAAGCTTAAGCTGGAGGTCTGGGTAAATTCGTCAAGGCTTTACAAGTGCAAGCAGACCGTGCAGGTCAAGGCGGCGGGTGACCATCTGGAGTTCCCCGTCCGGGGCCCTCGGCCACTGCTCTTCCGGACGGTCCCAGTAGAGCTCGACGCCGTTACCGTCGGGATCTCTCAGGTAGAGCGCTTCGCTGACACCGTGATCGCTCGCACCGTCCAGCGGAATGCCTGCTTCTGCGAGCCGGCGGAGTGCATCGGCGAGGGCTTCCCGGGTCGGGTAGAGGATCGCCACATGATAAAGGCCCGTCGTGCCCGGAGGTGGCGGATGACCGCCTGCGCTCTCCCAGGTGTTGAGCCCGATATGGTGGTGATAGCCGCCAGCCGAGAGGAAAGCGGCCTGTGCACCGTAGCGCTGCGTCAGCTCGAAGCCGAGGACATCGCGGTAGAAGCCGAGAGCGCGATCGAGGTCGGCGACCTTTAGATGCACATGGCCGATCCGGGTGCCGGGATGGATGGGCTGCGCGCCGGAGGTCTCTGCAGATGCGGGATTCGTGATCGTATTCATCGTTCCTGCCTTATGCTGAACGGGGGCGAAGAGCGCCCGAAGCGTCGTTGACCGGCGTAGCCTTGAGCGCGAACGCGCCGTCACCCATGAGAGCCTGAGCCAGGAGCCCGACGGCCCAGAATGCCGGATATTCCCAACCGCCGTTCGGATTGGTGAAGAAGAAGCCGGCGGATCCGTGGACCGTGACAATCGAGCCGAGCAGGATGGGGATCAGAATGAGCGCGGCAATACGGGCATAGAAACCGACAATGAGCGCAAGGCCGCCGGCGACCTCGACGAGGATCGTCAGATAGGCCAAAGCGGGCGGGAGGCCGAGGCTGCCGAAGAACTGCGCTGCACCGGCCGGCGTGAAGACGAAGACCTTCAGGCCGGCATGGGCAAGAAACAGGATTCCCAGCGCAACGCGTAGGATCAGGGCAGCATAGGGAGCTGTACGGGTATCGATCATGGCGAAATCTCCGAGGATTGGGTCTCTTCCATATGAGCTCAAACCGAGGATATGATAATGTCCATGCCAGAATATCACTTCACACCCTGAGAGTGAGATAAGATCTTGCTTGACCGTGTCACCAGCATGCAGGCGTTCCAACGCGTTGCGACCCTGGGCAGCTTCTCCGCTGCAGCCCGGTCCATGGACCTGTCTCAGACCATGGTGACGAAGCACATTGCGTCTCTTGAGGAGCGTTTGGGCGTCAAGCTCCTGAACCGCTCGACCCGCAGGCTAGTCCTGACCCAGGGCGGCCGGAGCTATCTGGCGGCCGTCGAACGCATCCTCGCGGAGATTGAGGAGGCTGAGGCTTCGGCCGGTCTCGACAGAATCGAGCCGAGGGGAACCCTGCGCCTCAACGCTCCCGTCACCTTCGGCTTTCGCGAAATCGCTCCGGCCCTGGCGGAATTCAGCCGGCTGTATCCGGCTGTGTCGGTCGACCTCGGCCTCGCCGACCGTTTCGTGGATCTGATCGAGGAGGGTTGGGATCTGGCCATCCGGATCGGCCGACTGAAGGATTCGCGCCTCGTTGTCCGGAAGCTTGCCCCCTGCCGCATCGTCGCCTGTGCCGCCCCGTCGTATCTCGCAGAGCACGGCACGCCGAAAACACTTGAGGACCTGTCACGACACAATTGTCTGGGCTACACCCTGTCGGGCACGATCAGTCACGACCGTTGGGCTTTTGGACGCGACGGCGATGTCGCTGTGCCGGTCAGCGGCAATCTCCGTGCCAACAACGGTGATGCCCTGGTGGCTGCGGCAATAGCCGGTCAGGGCCTGATCTACCAGCCGACCTTCCTGGTGGGCGAGAGCCTCCGCAATGGCGATCTGGTGCGCGTGCTGCCCGATCAGCCGACCTATGAGCTCGCCGTCCATGCGGTTTTGCCGTCCGGCCGTCAGGCCCCGGCCAAGGTACGGGCCATCGTGGAATTCCTTGCCGACCACTTCGCGGTGCCGCGCTGGGACCGCGACCTTTGAGGCGAGGCTCGACCTGGCGGGAGCGGTGGCAATCCTGACTCCAAACGGGTAAATCTTGCACTGGTTCTCGCGAGGATCCCTGACATGGTCGCCAGCTGGGCGGTAATCCTATCGGCCCTGGTCTATCTCTGCCTTCTCTTCACCGTCGCCTATTGGGGCGACAACGGGGGACGTCGGATCGTCCAGGGGCGCGCACGCTCGACCATCGCAGCCCTGTCGCTCGGCGTTTATTGCACCTCCTGGACCTTCTTCGGCTCGGTGGGCCTCGCAAGTCATTCGGGGCTCGACTTCCTGACCATCTATATCGGTCCGGTCCTCGTCATCGGCCTCGGGCACCTTCTCGTCGCCCGCATCGTGCGGATCGCCAAGACACAGAACATCTCCTCGATCGCCGATTTCGTCGCTGCCCGCTACGGCAAGAGTGAACGGGTCGCCGCCTTGGTCAGCATCATCGCAGTGGTCGGATCGATCCCCTACATCGCCCTGCAGCTGAAGGCCGTATCGTCCTCCCTGGACGTCTTCCTCACGGCAGCAAACGGCTTCACGCCGCAGAGCGTCCCGATCTTCGGGGACCTCGCCCTGGCCGTCGCGCTGGTTCTCGCCGGTTTCGCCGTCGCCTTCGGCACGCGCCATACGGACGCCACCGAGCACCAGGATGGGCTGATGATGGCGATCTCCCTCGAGTCCGTGGTGAAGCTCGCCGCCTTTCTCCTGGTCGGCGGCTATGTGACGTTCATCATGTTCGATGGCTATGAGGGGATTGTCGCACGCCTTCACGAGCAGGGCGTCAGCACCAGCCTGCTCGGGCGGACCTCCGGGTTCGGCAGCTTCATCACCCTCATTCTGCTGTCGAGCTGCGCGGCCCTGCTTCTGCCGCGACAGTTCCACATGACGGTGGTGGAAAATCGCGCGATCGAGGATGTGAAGCGCGCGGCCTGGCTGTTCCCGGTCTATCTGGTCGCCATCAATATCTTCGTCATCCCCATTGCATTGGCCGGCCTCGCGATCTTTCCCGAGGGCACGGTCGATCGTGACATGACCGTTCTCGCGCTGCCCCTGTTCAATGGGGCCGGAAAGCTCGCCATCATCGCCTTTCTCGGGGGCTTTTCCGCTGCGACCGCCATGGTCATCGTCGATTCCGTGGCTGTGGCCGTGATGATTTCGAACCATCTCATCATGCCCATCGTGCTGCGCCGGCGCGCATTCGCGGGGGTCGATCTTGGCAGCGTCGTGCTTGCGATGCGCCGCATCTCCATCGTCGTGGTGATCCTGCTCGCCTATGTCTATTACCGGGCATCGGGCGAAGCGGCCCTGGCAGCGATCGGCCTGCTGTCCTTCGCAGCCATCGCACAGATCGCGCCGGCCTTCCTCGGTGGGCTGATCTGGTCGCGCGGCACAGCGCTCGGTGCCAGCGTGGGCCTCACCGTCGGCTTCGTGACCTGGGCCTATACCCTGCTCCTGCCGAGCCTGGTCTGGGACGGGGTCTTCTGGTCCGACGTGGTCGTGACGGGTCCCTTCGGCATCGTCGCCCTCAAGCCCACGGCCCTCTTCGGAGTCGACCTGCCGCAACTGACCCACGGGGTGGTCTGGAGCCTCACGCTCAACATCATCGCCTATATCGGCTTCTCGCTCTGGCGCCCGGTGACGGCCATGGAGCGGATCCAGGCGCATGTCTTCGTCGGCGAAAACGACACCTCGGCCGCACCGAGCTTCCGCCTGTTCCGGCCGAGCGTCACGGTGGAGGAATTGCGGGCCACGGTGGCGCGGTATCTAGGCGACGAGCGTACGAGCCGGTCCTTCGAGGGCTTTGCCCATAGCCGCGGCCAGGTGCTCGAATTGCGGGCCGAGGCCGACATCCACCTGCTGCGCTACGCCGAGCACCTTCTCGCGTCGGCGATCGGTACTGCATCCTCACGGCTGGCGCTGTCCCTCGTCCTGCGCCGCCGGACGGTTTCGACAAAGGCGGCGCTGAAGCTTCTCGACGATGCCTCGGCCGCGATTCAGCACAGCCGCGACCTGCTCCAGCACGCCATCAATTATGCGAAGCAGGGCATCACCGTCCTCGACCGCGACCTGAGGCTCCTGGCATGGAACCAGGCCTTCGTCGACCTCTATGACCTGCCCCCCAACCTTGTGCGTATCGGGGTTGGGATGGATAGCATTGTCCGGTTCAACGCCGACCGCGGGTCCTATGGACCGGGCACACTCGAATCCCTGGTCGATGCCCGGATCCATTCCTTCCTGCACGATCTGGAGCCGGTCCGCCTCAAACTCTATCCGTCCGGCAAGGTCATCGAGATCCGCTCGAACCCGCTGCCGGACGGAGGTGTCGTCACCACCTACACGGACATCACAGATACGGTTGCGGCGGAGGAAGAGAGCCGCCGCGCGAACGAGACCCTGGAACAGCGCGTCCGGGAGCGCACGGAGGAGCTTACGCGCCTCAACGAGGCTCTCACCCAGGCCAAGGCAGAAGCGGACGAGGCCAATATTTCGAAGACGCGCTTCCTGGCGGCCGCCTCGCACGACATTCTCCAGCCCCTCAATGCCGCCCGTCTCTACGCGACCTCGCTCGTCGAGCGTGACCGCGACGCTGGCGACGTCACATTGGCCGAGAACATCGACGCGTCCCTCGATGCGGTCGAGGAGATCCTGACGGCCCTTCTCGACATGTCGCGCCTCGACACCGGTGCCATGAAACCGCAATGGTCGAGCTTCCGCATCGACGAGATGTTCCGGCAGCTCCAGCGGGAATTCGATCCCATCGCCCGTGAAAGGGGGCTGACCCTCAGCTTCGTTCCGTCGACCCTCACGGTCCGCTCGGACCGCCGCCTGCTCCGCCGCCTGCTTCAGAACCTGATCTCGAATGCCATCAAGTACACGCCCGGCGGACGCGTTCTGGTCGGCGGACGTCGCCGCGGCGCCCATCTCATCATCGAGATCTGGGATACCGGGCTCGGCATCCCGCCCTCGAAACAGCGGATCGTCTTCCGGGAATTCCAGCGCCTCGACCAAGGCGCCAAGGTCGCGCGGGGACTTGGGCTCGGCCTGTCCATCGTGGAGCGCATCGGCCGCGTCCTGTCCCACCCCATCTCGCTGAAGTCAGAAGCCGGACGCGGCTCTGTGTTCCGGGTCGAGGTTCCGGTCGTCGCGGCCCTGCCGGCCACCCGCTCGGCTCCCGAGGCCCCCGCGGCCCCCGTGACAGCCCTGTCGGGCCTCTGCGTACTCGTTATCGACAACGAGCCGGCGATCCTGGAAGGAATGCGGCTTCTGCTCACGAACTGGGGTTGCGAAGTCTGGACAGCTTCCGGGCTGGACGGGGCGCAGGCGATCATCAGGGCACAGAAGACCAATCCGGACGTCATTGTTGCCGATTATCACCTGGATCACGGCGACGGCCTCGACCTGATCAAGGTCCTTCGCTGGAAGACTCAGGTCGATACGCCCGCCATCCTGGTGACGGCGGACCGGACGCCGGCGGTGCGCGATGCGGCGGCGGCCATGCATGTGCACGTACTCAACAAGCCGGTAAAACCGGCAGCCCTGCGCGCTCTGCTCACGCAATGGCGCGCCACGCGCGCGGCGGCGGAGTGATCCGGCGCTCCTGAGGGCTCTTCAGATCGCATCTCCACCCAGGGCATAATCGACTGCGGCAAGAGCATGAAGGGTGGTCGTATCGTATAGCGGGACCGGGCTGTCTTCGGTCGCGACAAGCAGCATGATCTCGGTACATCCGAGGATGATCGCCTCCGCCCCCCTTTCGACCAAGCGGTTCATGATCCCTCTATAGGCGTCCCTGGATTCAGGCCGGATTAGGCCTATGACCAGTTCCTTGTAGATGATGTCGTGCACGACACGCCGGTCCTCGGTCTCGGGTACGAGGACGGTCAGGCCGTACTGGCTCTGCAAGCGCCCTTTGTAGAAGTCCTGCTCCATCGTGAATGCCGTGCCGAGAAGACCGACGCGCTCGAAGCCGGCCCTGCGGATCTGCCGGGCTGTCGGGTCCGCTATGTGGAGAAGGGGGATGCCGACCGATGCCGAGATGGCGTCCGCCATGCGGTGCATCGTATTGGTGCAGAGGACGATGAAGTCGGCCCCGCCGCGCTCGAGCCTGACGGCAGCGTCCTTCATGGTCTCTGCAAGCTCGACCCATTCTCCGCTGTGCTGAAGCTTCTCGATCTCGCCGAAATCAACGGACCACATCAAGCTGCGCGCAGAGTGCACGCCTCCAAGCCGCCTCTGCATCTCCCTGTTGATGATGCGATAATACTCGGCAGAACTCTCCCAGCTCATGCCACCGATGAGGCCGACGGTTGCCTTCTGTTGCACAGTCATCTCTCCCTGCTGGCCTCGATACGGCAACGGACCGCCGGGAGGAAGGAACCTCGACCGGCGCCGGAAGGGCTCCCGCCCTCACACGGTCGGCAGGTACGGCGCCCTCCCGCTCCTGAGCGCATCGTCGAGCAGTTCGAGCCGGTCCTGGCCCCAGAACACCTCCCCGTCGAGCACATAGGCAGGCGAGCCGAAGACATCCCCGGCGACCGCATTCTCGAGGTTGAGGGCATAGATCGCCTCGGTGGTGCTCCCGGTCGCGATGTCCATGAGGGACGAGGAGTCCAGCCCCGCCGCCTCGGCGAGTTCGGCCAGGACGACGGGATCCCCGAGGTCGCGCTCCTCCTCCCACAGGGCCGAGAAGGCCCGGCGAAGAAACGGATCGGCATCCTTGCCCGAGACGGTCACGGCGATGACGAAGCGGTCGGCGAGATTGACCTCGAAGGGCCAGTATTTGGGCTTGATGTTGAAATTCAGTCCCCGCTTCTCGCGCCAGCGCTGGAGTTCCACGAGGCGATAGCGCTGCCGTGCCGGATGGCGCTGAGCCAGGGGCAGGCCACCTGTCTCCGAAAACACCCGGCCGAGGAAGACGGGCTTGTAGTTGACCTCGATCCCATGCCGCCGGGCTATGCCCATGAACGGCGTATGCCCGATATAGGCCCAAGGGCTCATGAGCGAGAAATAGTAGTCGATGGTGCGGGGCATGGAATCGTCTTCACGGTTGGAACGAAGACCTGCAAGCTACCGCGCCGACGTTCAGGATCAAGCCGCGTTCTTCAACGCCTCCTCCGCCACAAGAAAGGCGGCCACCTCCGGGGATGCCTCCGGCGCCTCCGCCCGGACGCCGATGGCCCTGAACATGCAGTCCACCGGCACGAAGCTTTTCACGCGGCGATCATAAAGACCCGCCCGCACGAGCGCGATGGCGGCCAGGACGGGAGTGCCGTCCCGGGATGTCGAAACGAGCCGGTGTTCCATCACGACCCAGCTTTCCGCCCAGGTAACGATCCGGGTTTCGAGGGTGAAAGGCTGAAACAGCTTGAGTTCGCGGCGGAACCGGATCTTTCCGGCGCTGACCACGGGCACCCAGCCATGCCGGGTGACGGCTCGCCACAATCCGGAGCGGATCATGATGTCGGACCGGCCAAGATCCATGAGGGTCCAGTAGCGGCCATTGTTCATATGGAGCGAGGTGTCGAGATCATGCGGCCAGACGCGAAAGCGCAGGCGCGATGTGTCCCGCACGGGATCGAGCTTCGGGCGGAAGAACGAAGCGATGATGAGGTGCAGAACCCGCAACCAGAGATTCATGCCATGCCCATGCCGCTGATCCGCTGGAACAGGGCGAGGTCGAGCGATGGCGCCACCCGGCCAAAGCCCGTCAGGAGACAATGGACCTGTCCGCGGTGATGGGTCTGGTGGTTGAAGACATGCAGCAGGATCGACGCTAGCGGCTGCTCGATCGGAGCGGGATTGGACAGGGCCTGGTAGCGGATGCGGGACGCGAAAGCCACTTCCGGCAGGCCGGCGACATAGGTCATGATCCGCTCGTCCTCCTTCCAGCGGGCATCCCGGAGCGAGCCGAATTCCTCGAAGAGGATTTCGTCGAGGCGCGTGGGTGCCTCGCCATGACCGGTCAAGCGCTTCATCCAGATCCGGTCGGCCACCAGCAGGTGGTTGAGGGTGCCATGGACCGATTTGAAGAAGGCGCCGCGATCAGCCTTGTAATCGACCTCCGGCAGCTCGGCCGCAACGTCGAAAAGGCGTTGATTGCACCAGGCATTGTAGGCAGCCAGCATGGCAAAATGCGGTTTCATCGCGGCTCCTCTGTCTTCGCGGGCGGGGGGGCAAGATGGGATGGACACGCCGGTCATGGCCGAGCCTAGCATGCCCGTCCTTTATCGAACCTCCCCAAACAAAGGGGAAGTCAGGCGGCCTTCTTGGCCTCCGCCCGTCCATAGAACGTGTCGCCCGAAGCCGCCATATCGAGCAGGATCTTCGGCGGAGCGAAGCGGTCGCCGTATCTCCCCTGCAGGTCACGGCACATCTCCACGAAGGCCTTGGCGCCCATGAAATCGATATAGGAGAGCACGCCCCCCGTATAAGGAGCGAAGCCGAACCCCAGGATGGAGCCCACATCAGCCTCGCGGGGGTCCGTGATGACGCCCTCCTCGACCGTGCGCGCGGCCTCGAGGGCCTGCGTCACGAGGAGGCGCTTCTTCAGGTCCTCCATGTCGAGCGTTTCGGCGTCGAGATGCTTCGGCTGAAGGTCCTTCAATCCCGGCCAGAGGTGCTTGGGCGCATTCTCCGGGTAGTCGTAGAAGCCCTTGCGGTTCTTGCGTCCAAGGCGGCCATCCTGGTCCACGAGCTGCGTGAGCAACTGCTCCTGCGCCGGCACGATCGCCGCCTCGCCGAGCTGCTCCTTGGTGGCGCGCAGGATCTTGAGGCCGAGATCGACGCCGACTTCGTCGTTGAGGGACAGGGGGCCGACGGGCATTCCCGCCTGCTTGCCGGCATTCTCGATCATCGCCGCCGGCACGCCCTCCAGGAACATCAGATGCCCCTCCAGGATGTAGCCGAGAACGCAGCGATTGGCGAAGAAGCCACGGGAATCGTTGACGACGATGGGCGTCTTCCTGATGGCGCGCACGAAATCGAGGGCGGCGGCAAGCGCCTTGTCCCCGGTCTGCTTGCCGACGATGACCTCCACGAGCATCATCTTCTCGACGGGCGAGAAGAAATGGATGCCGATGAATTCGTCGGGACGCTTCGAGTTCCTGGCGAGACCGCTGATCGGGAGGGTCGAGGTGTTCGACGCGAAGATGCAGTCTGCCGGAATGACCGCTTCGACCTTCTGGATCACGTCGGCCTTTACCTTGGGGTCCTCGAATACGGCCTCGATGACGAGATCGCAGTCCTTCAGATCGTTGTAATCGGCCGAGGCCGCGATGCGCGCCAGCAGAGCGTCGCGATCCGCCGTCTTGGCGCGACCCTTCATGATCTGATCGGTCATCAGCTTATGCGAATGGGCCTTGCCTTTCTCCGCCGATTCCGTATCGCGGTCGACGAGCACGACCTCCATGCCCGCATTGGCGGTGACATAGGCGATGCTTGCGCCCATGAAGCCTGCGCCGACGATACCGATCTTCTTCAGGACCGTCGGTGGCACATTCTTCGGACGGCGCGCGCCCTTGTTCAGTTCCTGCATGGACAGGAAGAAGGTGCGGATCATCGCCGCCGCCTCCTTCGAACGCAAGATTTTGGCGAAGTAGCGGGACTCGACCTTCAGCGCCTGATCCATCGGAAGCTGGAGGCCCTGATAGACGGCCTCGAGAATGGCTCGGGCCGCGGGATAGTTGTCCTGGGTCTCGCGGCGGTAGATGGCATTCGCCGCGGGCCAGATCTGCATCCCGGCCGCGGAATAGACTTTGTTGGACGGGAGCCTGAACCCCTTCTGGTCCCAAGGCGCCTCCGCCGAACCGCCGCCCTTGATCCAGTCCTTGGCCGCCTGGACGATCTCGTCGCGCGGCACGACCGCGTGGACGAGGCCCATGTTTCGCGCCATGAGCGGGCGAATCTGATCGCCCTTGAGCAGCATCTGCAAGGCATCGCCGGTCTGCATCAGCCGGGACACGCGTTGCGTCCCACCGGCGCCCGGGAAGAGGCCGACCTTGATCTCGGGCAGGCCGACGCGGGTCGCATCCACATCGGAGAGGACACGGTAGTGACAGGCGAGCGCCAGCTCGAACGCCCCGCCGAGGCAGACGCCATGAATGGCGGCCACGAACGGCTTGCCGCCGGTTTCGAGGCGACGATAAAGCTGTGAGAGTCGGCGCGATTCCTCGAAGAAGGCCATCATCGCCTCCTCAGGGCCCTTCTCCTTCGCGAGCTTGTCGAACTGCGTCTTCGATTCCTGGAGCATCGAGAGATCGGCGCCGCCGGAAAAGCTTTCCTTGCCCGAGGTGATGACACAGCCCTTGATGGCGGCATCGCTGGCAACTTTTTCGACGATTTCGGACAGTTCGCGCATCACCTCGTTGGTGATGACGTTCATCGAGCGGTCGGGCATGTCCCAGGTCGCCAGCGCGATTCCGTCGTCATCGATGTCGAAGCGGAAATTCTTGAAGTTCGTCATGTCGTCCTCCCGTGTCTCACACTGTCCTCCCGGAGTCGCGCGGCGGCGCCTGGGATCCATAACCGCCGTCGCTGCTGACTGGAGCGCACCCGGTGGCTACGGGTTCCGCGATCGCGTCTCACGCGTCCCGGAACGACAGTCCCAAATCAAACCCGCTCGATCACCGTCGCAGTGCCCATGCCCGCGGCGACGCAGAGAGTCACCAGAGCCGTCTGCTTGCCCGTGCGCTCGAGTTCGTCGAGCACCGTCCCGAGGATCATGCCGCCGGTCGCGCCGAGCGGGTGGCCCATGGCGATGGCCCCGCCATTCACATTGACCTTGGCTGGATCCAGATCGAGCGCCTGGATGTAGCGGAGGACCACCGCGGAAAAGGCCTCGTTGATCTCGAAGAGGTCGATGTCCGCCGTCGTCATGCCCGCCTTCTTCAGCGCGAGCGCGGACACGTCGATGGGACCTGTCAGCATGAGGGCGAGGTCGGAGCCGATGGAGGCAAAGGACTTGATCCTGGCGCGCGGTTTCAGGCCGGCCTTGCGGCCGCCCTCGGCGGAGCCGACGAGAACGGCAGACGCGCCGTCGACAATGCCGGAGGAGTTCCCCGCATGATGGACGTGGTTGACGAATTCGACATCCGGATGCGCCGAGATGGCAACGGCGTCGAAGCCCCCCATGTCGCCGATCTGGACGAAGGCGGCCTTGAGCTGGCCCAGCGACTGCATGTCGGTCTGCGGCCGCATGTGCTCGTCCTTGGCAAGAATTGTGAGTCCGTTGATATCCTTCACAGGGATCACGGAATTCTTGAAGCGTCCCTCGTCCCATGCGCGGGCGGCGCGCTTCTGCGACTCGACCGCGTAGGCATCCACATCGTCGCGGGAGAAGCCGTATTTCGTCGCGATGAGATCCGCCGAGATCCCCTGGGGCAGGAAATAGTTCGGAACGGCGATGCCGGGATCGGTGGGCCACGCTCCGCCCGATGCGCCCATGCCGATACGGCTCATGGATTCGACGCCGCCGCCGATGGCAAGGTCCTTCATGCCGGTCATCACCTGGGCCGCCGCGAGATTGACCGCATCGAGACCCGACGCGCAGAAGCGGTTGATCTGGATGCCCGGCACTTCCTTGCCGAAGCCTGCCTTCAGCGCCGAGGCGCGGGCGATGTCGCCCCCGGCCTCTCCCACAGGGTCGACGCAGCCCAGCACCACGTCTTCCACCAGGACCGGATCGAGATCGTTGCGCCGGCGTACGGCATTCAGGGTCGTGACGGCAAGGTCGACCGCGGGGACCTCGTGCAGCGAACCGTCCGGCTTACCGCGCCCGCGCGGCGTGCGGACGGCGTCGTAGATAAAGGCTTCGGCCATATTGTTCTCCCTGAACCTGCAAAACGTCCGGCGCCGGCAGAGCCGGTCCCGGAACATGTATCACGCGAGGCGCTGCGGGTCTCCGGCCATGCCGAACCCGGCGCGGTGCCTCTTCGTCCTCAAAACATCTCCATCGGCATGGCCATGGTGGCATCGGCACCAGTCGAAATGGCCGCGAGATGGGATGCCGTCTCGGGCATCATGCGCTCCATGAAGAAGCGGCCGGTCAGGAGCTTCGCGTCCATGGCCTGCGCCACACCATTGCCCTGCGTCTTCTTCGCACTCGCAGCCTTGGCCATCTTGGCCCACATGTAACCCATGGCGACGAGGCCGAAGAGGTGCATGTAGTCCGTGGCGCCGGTGCCTGCATTGTCGGGCTTCGCCATGGCGTTCTGCATGAACCACATGGTCGCCTGCTGGAGATGGCCAAGGCCCTGCTGGAGCGGCGCGACAAACCCCTTCAAATTCTCATCGCCGGCATTGTCCTGGCAGAAGGCGGCGACTTCGTTGAAGAAGGACATGACAGCGCGGCCGCCGTCCTTGGCGAGCTTGCGGCCGACGAGATCCATGGCCTGGATGCCGTTTGCACCCTCGTAGATCATGGTGATGCGGGCATCGCGCACGAACTGCGACATGCCCCATTCCTCTATATAGCCGTGGCCGCCGAACATCTGCTGCGCCCTCACGGTATTGTCGAAACCGACATCGGTCAGCACGCCTTTCACGACCGGCGTCAGGAGGCCCATATGATCGTCCGCCGCCTGGCGCTCGGCACCGTCGGCGGAGCGATGCGCGACATCGCTTTTCAGTGCTGTCCAGATCACGAGCGCCCGGGCGGCCTTGTTGAACGCCTTGATGGTGAGAAGCGTGCGGCGAACGTCGGGATGGACGATGATGGGATCGGCAGGCTTGTCCGGAAACTTTGCGCCGGTCAGGGCCCGGCCCTGCAGGCGGTCCTTGGCATAGGCGACGGCGTTCTGGTACGCGACCTCGGATTGCGCCAGGCCCTGAATGCCGACGGCGAGACGGGCCTCGTTCATCATCACGAACATGGCGTTGAGGCCGCGGTTTTCTTCACCGATCAGCCAGCCCTTGGCGCCGTCGTAGTTCATCACGCAGGTGGCATTGCCGTGGATGCCCATCTTGTGCTCGATGGAGCCGCAGGAGACGCCGTTGCGCTCGCCCAGAGAGCCGTCCTCGCCGACGAGGACTTTCGGCACGACGAAGAGCGAGATGCCCTTTGTGCCCGCCGGCGCACCCTCGATCCGGGCGAGCACCAGATGGACGATGTTCTCGGCCATGTCATGCTCGCCGGCCGAGATGAAGATCTTGGTCCCGGAGATCGAATAGGACCCGTCCCCGTTGGGCACGGCCTTCGTCTTGAGGAGCCCAAGGTCGGTGCCGCAATGGGGCTCGGTGAGGTTCATGGTGCCGGTCCATGTTCCCTCGACCATCTTGGGTAGATAGGTCTTCTTGATCGCGTCGGAGCCGTGAACGGCCAGAGCGGCGATAGCGCCCTGGGTCAGGCCCGGATACATGCCGAGGGCCAGATTGGCCGACGACAGGAATTCCTGCATCACCGAATTGAGAGTCGTCGGCAGGCCCTGCCCACCATATTCCTCGGGAGCCGAGAGCCCCATCCATCCTCCGGCCGCAAAGGCCTCATAGGCCTCCTTGAAGCCCTTGGGTGTCGTCACGGACCCGTCCGGATGGCGGACGCAGCCCTCCTGGTCGCCGACCCGGTTCAGCGGAGCGAACACCTCCTCGCAGAGCTTGGCTCCCTCGGCGAGGATAGCCTCGACCGTGTCCGGGGTGGCGTCGCCGAATCCTGGAAGATTGTTGTAACGCTCGATGGGGAAGACGTCCTTCAGCAGGAACATCACGTCTTCGACGGGGGCCTTATAGACCGGCATGGAACTCCTCCCAGATCGGATCCCGGCACGGATCGCTCAACCAATGCGCCGGCCGACTAGATAGTTCACATATAAACTATCTAGCTATGTAGGGGAAGAGGTAGGGCGAGAATTGTCTTGGGGTACGGGACGTCTGATGCCGGATCGTCCGGTGCTGAACCCGATGGCAGCCAAACGTTCACATTGCCCAAGGGCATCCGTAGGGCAAAAGGCGCGACAGTTCCCTGCATAGGGTCGCCTTCCGTATCGAAGCCAACCCTCCTTGCCGCATAGTCCTCATGGCCGGCGCGCATCGACCGCTCGCGCCACAGCCCTCGTGGAGGTCTGGACCGTCGGCATAGGAGCATCTGCCATCGAGGCTGCGTCGATGTGGTTTCGACGCCCTGAAGGATTGTGAGAGACGGACGAAGATAGTCCGGCTCAGGCCGCGTTGATCAGGCGGGCCCTGCACGCTCTGAGTTCGACCAGCGCTTCGTCGATCTCCACCCGCTGCTGTTCAAGATGACTGATCTGATCCTCGATCTGTGGCAGGGAAAGATTGAGATTTGCCGCCACACCGCTGCCCCCGCGCTCTTCGGCGAGCATGGCGCGGATCTCGGTCAGCGTAAATCCGAGTTGCTTGCCCTTGAGGATGACCGACAGCCGGTCACGGTCGCGGACATCGTAAACTCGGGCCGTTCCATCGCGGCGCGGCGACAGCAGGCCGCGATCCTCATAGAAGCGCAATGTCCTGAGAGTGACGCCGAATTCGCGCGCCAGATCTCCGATTGTATAAAACCTGGAATCGTCCGCGTCCGCCCTCTCCGAGAGAACGGAAAAATTCATCGCGACGCTGTTGCTCATCTTCTGCCCCAACCATTGTTGTCACTGTCGAGGTCCTGTCACCAAGGAACCCCTCGCAGCATCTGTGAATGTAATGATAGAACATTATCGATGCATTCCGCAAGTGTGCTGCCTTAAGGCGAACCGCCAACATGCCCGTGAGGCAGCGTCCGATACGCCCGGGACCATTGCAGGCGACTTAAATCCCTCAGATTAACGGGTTTTTTACTACGTTCGCCAAAAGCTGCGTCATCGGCCGTGGGGCTGGCGGCTCGATCCGATTCGTCAGATTTCACCCCATGAATCGTCGGCACGGGGAATGATGTGGGGTCATCGCCGCCGTTCCGGGTAGTTTTCGAGTCCCCACGAGCGCGGCCATGAGACGACCTGATCCCGCACATCTCGAAGCTCTGGATCCCGAAATCCGTGCGGCTGCCGAAAAAGCGGCCAGACGGGCGGGCCTGAGCCTGGAGGATTGGATCGCCGCAATCATCGCCCGGCACGGAGCCGAAATTCCGCCAGAGCGGTCTCGCTGCCCTGCCGACCCGCCATCGGGCGAATTCGAAGCCATCATGGCCGCGGCCGAAGCCGCCGAGCGGGACCGCCGCCCCGACCAGGCCTCGCGCAATGCGGTCGCGCTGGAATCCATCGCGCTGTGGATCGAACAGGCCGAGGAGCGCTTGAACGAGGCGGCCCGGACCTCCGCCGGACAACAGGACCGCATGGCTGCAGCCCTGTCGCAGACCCTTTCGTCTCTGAGGGGACGCCTTGAAACCGTCGAGCGACGCGTCGCCGCGGAGCCTGCTTCGATCCAGGCCCTCGAAGAGGCCCTGAAGGCCATTTCTCCGGTTGCCGACAGCCTCGTGGAACTGCGCAGAGACATGTCCCGGCTGACACAGCGCCTGGACGAGCCCTCCCCTTCCGCCATCGATGAGATCCGGCAGGACATCGACCACCTGCGCGCCGGGATGGAGAATCTCGCGACGCATGGCCAGATCGCCACCCTCGACGAGACGTTCCGCCTCCTGGCCCGCGATCTCGAACGCAGCCCGTCGAGCAAGGACCTTCTCACTCTTGCGGGCTCCATCGCCGGCCTCAACCGCAAGATCGACAGTCTGTCGGAGACCGTGGCGGACAGCACGCATCAACGGATCGGCAGTGGGATAGAACTCGTCGCGGGCAAGGTCGAACAGCTGGCCGCGACCAGCGTCGATCGCTCCGTGATCGACTTCCTCAGCAGCCAGATTGTAGACCTGCGCCAGGATCTGGCGTGCAGGGCCGAACCCCAGCAGATCGACCGGCTGTCCGAAGCCGTTGCGGCCCTCGGTCGCCAGATGACGGATCTTCAGGCCGAACAGATCGGACGCGGCGATCTGGCCGCCCTCAAGCTCTCGCTGGAGGATGTCTGCGCCGCCCTGGGCCGCTCTGTCGCGGCTCAGGAAGACAACGACGTGCCGCAACAACTCCAGGACATGTCCCGCCGTCTCGACCTCCTGGCGAGCCGCCCGGTGCCTGTGCCGGCCGATCTCGATCCGATCGCGGAACAGCTTGCCGTCCTCACCGAGCGCATGGCGCGGATGGCCGATGGACGCCTCGAGCAGGACGAAGCGCTCCACGGCCGCTTGGATCGGCTGTCGTCGCAGATCGCGGACGTTGCCGACAGCACGGCATCGCTGAAACAGCCTTTGTTCGAACGCTTCGAGCGCCTTGAAGGGGAACTGCGCCAGGTTGCCCGCCCGGCCGATACTTCGGCCATCGAGCCGCTGCTGCGCTCACTCGAGGAAAAGCTCGCTGAGCCCTCGGCGCCGGCCCCCGCCTTGAGCGCCCTGGAGCAACGCATCGTCGCCTTTGCCGATCAGCTCTCGCACATGCCAGAGACCTACCGGCAGGCCTTCGAGGATGCAGCGTCCCATCTCAAGAGCCTGCAGACGGAGGCGGCGCTGATCGCCGAGCGCGCGGCCGCGACCGCCGTGAAGAATGCAGGCACGGGCGCTCTCTCCATGAGCGAGCTCGATGCCCTGAAGGCCGGTTTCGCCGAGCTGAAGGCCCTGCAGATACGGGCGGACAAGAGAACCCAGCAGACCCTTTGCGCCGTCCATGACGCTCTGGGGACCCTCGTGTCGCGCTTCGCGCCGTCGCCCGCCCAGCTGAACGGGACCGGCGGGGCACGAGCAACGTCGGAGATGCCGTCATCGGACCGCCTCGAAGCGGCAGTGCGCCGGCTTCACGCGTCGGCGCTGTCGCAGATCGAAGAGATCGCCGCGAACGTGCCGGAGGTGACGCTGCCGGTCCCCGACCGGGAGCATGATGCGGTGCGGCCGAACGCCATCACGGAGCCGGAAGTTGCCATGAGCAATGTCCGGTCAAGCCTTATCGCCGCCGCCCGGAGAGCGTCCCGGACGCTCCCGCCTCCGGCCGCGGATGCCATGCCCGCGCTTGACGGCCATCCTGCCGAGGCCACGGCCTTCCAGGATCCGCCGGACAGCGATCGACAGGCCGAGGCTGCCGAAAAGGCGGACCTTTCCGCACCCTCTCTCTTCGAGCGCCTTCGCAGGACGCTCGATGCCCATCGCCGGCCTCTCCTCTTCGGTCTTGCCTTTCTCGTGCTGGCCGCCGGGACGACGCAGATCCTGTCGAACGCCCCCTATGCCTCCGCTTCCAAAGCCGCCGCACCCGAGACCACTTTGGCCATAGCGGACCCGATTGCCCGCCCCGAAGGACCTTCGGAAAGCACAACTCCCGCCATCGTCACCGAGGCCGAGACGACACTTTTCCAGCCTTCGAGCCTCTCATCGGCATCGCCCCCTCCTGCGCACCTTACTGCGGCCAGGTTCACACTGGACCCGAGCACGCTCGGCGACTTGCCCACCGGGATCCCGGCCGTGCTGCGGCAGGAAGCCCTCTCCGGCGACGCGACGGCCGTCCATGAGATCGCGCTCCGCGTGGCGGAGGGACGCGGGCTTCCCCGCGACCCAGCCCTTGCCCGTCGGCTGTTCGAACGAGCTGCACAGGCGGGACTTGCTCCGGCACAGGAGCGCCTCGCGTTCCTTTACGATAAGGGCATTGGAACGGCCCGGGACGCGAAGCTCGCAGTGGCTTGGTATGAGCGCGCCGCCCAGGGAGGGAATGTGCGCGCCATGCACAATCTCGCGACCCTGCTGACCGCGGGCGTATCCGGGAAGCCGGATTATGCTGGCGCCCTGCAATGGTACTCGGAAGCCGCCGAGGCCGGGGTCAGGGACAGTCAGTTCAACATGGGCGTGCTCCTCGCACGTGGCGTCGGGGCCCGCAAGGATCCGGCGAAGGCCTTCCACTGGTTCGCCTTGGCCGCGGCCCAGGGGGACGCCGAGGCTGCGAAGAAGCGCGATGAAATCGCCTCCCGGCTGACGGCGGCAGAGCTCAACGCCGCGAAGGCGTCCCTCGAAAGCTGGCGCCCGCGGCCGACGGATCCTCTCGCCAACGACGTTCCGCCGCGCCCCGGAGACCGCACGGCCGCCGTCGGCGCTCCGGCAAACGACAGGAGCTGAGACCATTGGCCCTGTCATGCTCCATTCAGAACGCGGCATCTAATGTCGAGCAGTGCAATGTGATGACCAGGATGTGGCTGCACCGGCCATAGGGGGACCGGGGTGCAAATTTATTTGCCTATCGCCGAAATGCCCGTAAGCGTTCTCCTGATCCTCGGACTGGGCGCGGCGGTCGGGTTTATTTCGGGGCTCTTCGGGATCGGCGGCGGGTTTCTGATGACGCCGCTCCTGATCTTTCTCGGCATTCCGCCGGCGGTAGCGGTCGCCACCCAATCGGCGCAGATCGTCGCCTCCTCCACCACCAGCGTGCTCAGCGCCCTGCGCCGCGGGGCGCTGGACCTGAGGCTTGGGGGCATTCTCGTGGCCGGCGGCTTCGTCGGCTCGGCCCTCGGCGTCTGGTTCTTCGCCGCCGCCCGGCGGGCGGGCCAGCTCGATCTTGTCATCGTCGTTTCCTACGTGACGCTGTTTACCGTCGTCGGTAGCCTGATGATGAAGGAGAGCCTTCGCGAGTTCTGGCTGAAGCGCAAAGGCGGCATAGTGAAGCCGCGGCGCAACGCGGGAAATCACCGGCCGTTCCTGGGCTGGCCCCTGCGCATGCGCTTCTACCAGTCCAAGCTTTATGCCAGCGTGATCCCAATCCTGGGCCTTTCCCTGTTCGTCGGCTTCGCAGGTGCGCTGCTCGGAATCGGTGGCGGCTTTATCGTCGTTCCGGCACTCCTCTACATCTTCCGCGTGCCAACCGGCGTCGTGGTAGGCACGTCCCAGTTCCAGATCGTCTGCACGACCCTCGTTGCGCTTGTGCTCCACGCCATCGCCAACCAGGCGGTCGATATCGTTCTGGCCATTCTCCTGATTGTCGGCGGCGTCTTCGGCGCTCAGTTCGGTGCCCGGGCCGGGCGCAATCTCCGGGCGGAGATGTTCCGCTTCCTTTTGGCCATCCTGCTGCTGGCAGTGGGTCTGCGTTTCGCACTCGAGCTGGTGGTGAAGCCGCAGGAGCCATTCACGATCACCGTGCAGGAGTCGCGCACGTGAGGATCGTCGCAGTCCTGCTCCTGCTCCTGGCCGGAACCGTGCCTGCGCTGGCGGAGAACCTGATCACGTCCCTGTCGAACCACCGTGTCCTGATCAATTCCAATTACACGGGCACGTCGATCGCGGTCTTTGGCGCCATCGAGCGGGATGCACAGACGGTTTCCCGTGCCTCGGGCTACGATGCCGTAGTGACCATCCGCGGACCACAGCAATTCCTCGTCGTCCGCGAAAAGGAGCGGCTGGGCCCGCTCTGGCTCAACCAGGACCAGCAGAAATTCCCGACAGCGCCGGCCTATCTGACGGTCCTCACCTCAAGGCCGATCGTCGAGATCACCAGCGAGCAGCTCCGCCGCCGCCAGAAAATCGGACTTCAGGCGATCATTCATGCGCCCGACTTCACCAACGACCGCGGCGGCGCCGACGAACCGTTCCGCGACGCCTTGTTTCGGCTCAAGAGCAAGGAAGGCCTCTATCGGGAGAACGAGCGCGGCGTCACCTTCCTGACGCCCAGCATCTTCAATGCCAGCATTCCCCTGCCGGCGACCGCGCCTCCGGGGAACTACGACGTGGAAGTGACGCTGCTTGCCGACACCGTCATCCTCGCGCGGACGGTCACGCACTTCGAACTGGTCAAGACCGGGTTCGAGCAGCAGGTCGGCGAGATCGCCCACGACTGGAGCGCCCTCTATGGCTTCGCGACGGCTCTTCTCGCGCTGTTCTTCGGCTGGGGCGCCAACGCCATCTTCCGGAGGGACTAAAAGCCGCTCAGTCCCGGCAGAGCATGGATTTGGCAATGGCAAAGATCCGCTCCGTTCCGATCAGATGCGCGGTGAAGCCCTTCGGGAAAAGGGGCTTGAAAGCCATGTCGCAGGCGTTCAGGCCGCCTGCATAGGCCCCGAGCGCCGGCATGACGCAGCGCGAACCGTCCGTCAGGAAGCAGCGTCGCCGTGTCGAGCGGCCCCGCATCACCACCTTTCCGACCGGGTGAAGATGCCCGGCGATTTCAGTTTGCGCACCCTCCAACGGCTCATGGCGCAGCATGAGCGGACCCATGGCGAGTTCAGGAACGACCTGGCCCCCGATACTCGCCGGCAGGGTGTGATCGTGATTTCCTGTGACCCAGATCCAGTCCCTGCCGTTCTGGACATCGGCCAGAGTGGCGCGCTCCTCGTCCCCCAAACGGTCCGGGCCCCCGACGTCGTGGAAGCTGTCGCCGAGGGCGATGACGATCCGCGGATCGATACGGAAGACGACCTCCCTCAGGGCGAGCAGCGTCTCGCGGGTGTCGTAGGGCGGCAGCATCATGCCGCGGCGGGCAAAGGAGGAGCCTTTCTCGAAATGGAGATCGGCTACGAGAAGCGCATTCTCGTCCGGCAGGTAGAGAGCGCCCGTCAGGTCCAGGATCGCCGCCCGTCCGCTCAGTCCGATCTCGGTTGTTGTCTTTTTGTTCTTGAGCAAAGCCGTCACGCCATAGCCTCGTCGAGAAGCGCCGCTTCCGCCTCGGCCAGAATCTCGTCCGCATCATCGCTATAGACGCGCTCGCGGCCGATCTCCAGCATGACGGACACGCTTAAGGGAGAAACCCGGTCGAGCGGTTTGTGAATGATTCGCCCCCGGATACGCTGTAGCAGCATGCCGAGCCGCCTCACGTCGAGGAGTCCCGTTGCCGCATCGGCGCGCGCCGCGCGCAGCAGGACGTGGTCGGGCTCGTGCTTGCGCAGCACGTCGTAGACGAGATCGGTCGAGATCGTCACCTGCCGCTGGGTTTTCTCCTGGCCGGGGAACCGGCGCTCGATCAACCCTGCGATCACCGCGCAATGACGGAAGGTGCGCTTCATCAGCGCCGCCTCGGCGAGCCAATCCTCGAGATCGTCGCCCAGCATGTCTTCCGAGAACAGCTCGTCGAGGAAACCGGGCTCGCGCCCGACCCGCGCCGCTACGTCGCCGTGGCCCCAGACCGCCAGCCCGTAATCGTTGGCGACGAAGCCGAGGGGCTTCAACCCGGCCCGTTCGAGACGCCGTGTGAGAAGCATGCCCAGCGTCTGGTGTGCCAGCCGCCCCTCGAAGGGGAAACAGGTCATGTAGTAGCGCCCGGCCCGTGGAAAGGTCTCGACCAGAAGATCCCGCGGACCCGGCACTAGGGAGCGGCGGCGCTGCTGGAGGAGATAATCGGTCAGCTGCGCCGGCAGGCGGTCCCATTCGAAGGGGTCGGCGAGGATTTCCCGCACCCGCGCAGCCAGGAAGGTGGAGAGCGGGAACTTCCCGCCCTCATAGGACGGGATCTTCGGATCCGTCCCGGGGCTCGCGCGGGTGACGAGAGCCGCATCCTCCCCGATACCCTCGAACCGCAGGACTTCCCCCGCGAACAGGAAGGTGTCCCCGGGCGTCAGGGTTTCGGCGAAATATTCCTCGACCTCGCCCAGAATTCTTCCGCGCGGCAGCACGGTGCCGGGCCGGGAGCGACTTGTCTTGCCGAGGCGCACCTTGATCATGGTCGCTTCGACGATGGTGCCGACATTCATCCGGTATTGCTGCGCCACGCGGGCATCCCGCACGCGCCAGAATCCGTCCTTGCCCTTCACGATCTTGGCGAAGCGCTCATAGGCGCGAAGGGCGTATCCGCCGGTTGCGACAAAGGCGACGCAGGCCTCGAAATCCTCCCAGGTCAGGTTGGCGTAGGGAGCGGCGGAGCGGATTTCCTCATAAAGCTCCTCTGGACGGAACGGCTCCGCGCAGGCCATGCCGAGGATATGCTGGCAGAGCACGTCGAGGGCGCCGATCCGGGCGTCCGGCGTATCCTGCGCCGCCTCGTGAACCGCGTCGAGGGCAGCCCGGCATTCGAGGATCTCGAAGCGGTTGGCGGGCACCAGATAGGCCTTGGACGGCTCGTCTATGCGATGGTTCGAGCGCCCGATGCGCTGCATGATGCGCGACGCCCCCTTCGGGGCGCCGACATTCACCACGAGATCCACGTCTCCCCAGTCGATGCCGAGGTCGAGGGTCGCGGTGCAGACCACGGCCCGCAGCCTGCCGGCGATCATGGCTTCCTCGACCCGGCGACGCTGCGACACGTCGAGGGAGCCGTGGTGAAGGGCGATCGCCAGGCCGTCCTCGTTGAGATTCCAGAGTTCCTGGAACGTGTATTCCGCCTGCATGCGGGTATTGACGAAGACGAGGGTCGTCTTGTGCCGGCGGATCAATTCGTAGATTGCCGGCATCGACAGGGCGGCCGTATGTCCGGCAAGCGGCAGACGCTCCTTCAGATCGAGCATGCGGATGTCGGGCGCGGCGCCGCCTTGGACGACGACGAGGTCGGCGAGGGATACGCCACCGTGCTCCGGAGAGCTGCGCATGCGGCCCTGCGGCACCAGGAACTTCCGCAACTCGTCCGGCTCGCGCACGGTGGCCGACAGCCCGACGGCCGTCAGATCCGGCGCGAGCGAATACAGCCGCGCAAGGTCGAGCGAGAGAAGGTCGCCGCGCTTCGATGTGACCAGGGAATGCAGTTCGTCGAGGACCACCCGGCGCAGACCCTTGAACAGGTCCCCTGCCTCGCGGTGGGCGAGCAGGAGGGCAAGCTGTTCCGGCGTCGTCAGCAGAATGTCCGGGGGACGCTCGATCTGCCGGGCCCGCTTGTGGGCCGGGGTATCCCCCGTCCGGGTCTCGATGCGGATCGGCAGCGCCATTTCCTGCACGGGAATTTCAAGGTTGCGGGCGACGTCGGTGGCCAGGGCCTTCAGGGGGGAAATGTAGAGTGTGTGGAGGGCGTGTTTCTCGCGACCTCGCGCGTCCCGCTCCGCCAGCTCCTCGAGGCTCGGCAGAAAGCCGGCCAGGGTCTTGCCCGCCCCCGTGGGCGCGACGAGGAGTACCGAGCGCCCGGACCGCGCCTTGGTTACGAGGTCGAGCTGATGCGCCCGCGGCTCCCAGCCCCGGGCCTCGAACCAGTCACGGAAGATTTTCGGGAGAATCGGCGAGGGGGATTTCTGCATCGACCCTCAAGATAGGTTGTCCGGCGGATTCCGCCATGGCTCGGGAAATCCTGCTTCATGTGTGGATGCCGCCAAGGCCCGCTTGCCCTCCTTCCTGAGCCGGTTCACTTTGTTCGCCCGATCATCCTGACACCATCATAACAACGCCATGTCGCAGCAAGCCCCATTCAAGAACGCCGTTGCCATCGTCACAGGAGGCACCCAGGGCCTCGGGGAGACCATTGCCCGCACCCTCGCCGAGCGCGGCGCGGCCGGGGTCGTGATCTGCGGCCGCGACGCGGCCAGGGGCGAAGCGGTGGCAAGGGATCTCTCCGCCCAAGGCTGCCGCGCGGAATTCGTGCAGGCCGACCTCGCCGAGGTCGAGCAGGCGCGCAACGTCGCCGCAAGGGCAGACACGGTCTTTGGCCGCGTCGATGTGCTCGTGAACGCAGCCGGCATGACGGATCGCGGTACGATCTTCGACACCAGTCCGGAACTTTTCGACCGCATGTTCGCGGTCAATGTGCGCGCGCCATTCTTCCTCATGCAGGAGGCGGCCAAGATCATGCGGCGTGAGAAGATCGAAGGGTCGATCGTCAACATCCTGTCCATGTCTGCCCATGGCGGCCAGCCCTTCATCTCGGCCTATTGCGGTTCGAAGGGCGCGCTGGCGACGCTCACGAAGAATGCGGCCTTCAGCCTGATGCCGTGGCGGATCCGCGTGAACGGGCTCAACATCGGCTGGATGAGCACGCCGGGCGAGGATCGGATCATGCGCACCTATCACGGCGCGCAGGATGGCTGGCTGGAGAAGGCGGCCGAGGCCCAGCCCTTCGGCCGCCTGCTCGACCCGGCGGAGGTGGCCCGCAGCGTCGCCTTTCTGGCGAGCGGCGAATCCGGCCTCATGACCGGCTCCATCATCGATTTCGACCAGTCCGTGCTGGGCTGCTACGAGAGCGCTCCGCATCCCTCGAAACCCGCCGCAGCCTGAGGTCGGTCACCGCTCCAGGACGACAAGGAAGCCGGGGACCGGCCGCCCGTGGTCCTCCCGGATCGCAAGGTGTTCGAACAGCACGGAGTGGAACCCCGCCTCGGCGGCGAGCGCGCGCAGATAAGCCTCGCCATGGGCGTAGCGTGCGTCCTCGCCGAGGACGAACCCCTCGCCCTCATGGGCCTGAACCGTGAAGGCGAAAAGCCCGCCCGGCTTCAGCACGCGCGCGATTCCCCGAAAGGCGGCATCGAGTGCCGCCATGTAGACGAACACGTCCGCTGCGAGAACGAGATCGGCGGCCCCGGTCTCGCACCGCCCGAGAAAGGCGACGAGCCCGCCCTCGTGGAGTGCGTCGTAGAGCTTTTCCCGGCGTGCCCTGTCGAGCATTCCGGGGGAGAGATCGACCCCTTCGATCCGGGAACAGCGTCCCTCCAGGGCTCTTGCCATCAACCCGGTGCCGCAGCCGAGATCGTAGGTCGTGCCGAAACGGTCCGGGCGCATACGGATGGAGCACGCCCGGCGCAAGGCATCGACGAGGAGTTCCGGCCCGCGATAGGAAAGGGTCCGGACGAGGTGCCGCTCGAAGCGCGGCGCGTAGTCGTCGAAGAGCGCCCGGACGTAGCCCTCGGACACGGCCTCGCCCGGGGCGACGATTCCCAGCCGCGCCAGATCGAGGCCGACGCCGAGCGTGTCCTCGGGCTCCAGGGACAGGGCCTGCCGGAGCGCCTCCGCCGCTGCCTCGGGCTGTCCGAGTCCCATCGCGGCGCGTCCGAGAAGGGCATGGGCGGCGGCGAAACCGGGAGCCAGATCCAGAACCTGGCGCGCGAGATCGGCCGCACACGCGAAATCCTTCTCGTCGAAGGCTCCGCGAGCGTATTCGTATCGGCGGTCGGCAAGAAGATCGCCGGAGGAGCGATAGATCGAAGCAGGACTCATGGCGCCATGCCATGAGCGAGAGCGAAAACACTGTCAATCCGATGAACGGATAGTGGGCCCTGCCCTGAAATTCTCTGTGCGAGGTCCTATATTCCCAGTACATGGCGCTGCGTTCCACCGACATCCTCAAACAGACCCCGCAAGGGCTTTACTGCCCCCTTGGGGACTTCCACATCGACCCGATCAGGCCGGTGAAGCGGGCGCTGATCACCCACGGGCATTCCGACCACGCCAGGTCGGGGCATCGTTCGGTCCTGGCAACGCGCGAGACCCTGCGGATCATGGGCGTGCGCTATGGCGATGATTTCGCGGGAACGATCCAGGAAGCTCGGCTGGGCGAGAGCATCCGCCTTGGCGATGCGACGGTGCGCTTCACCCCGGCGGGCCACGTGCTCGGCTCGGCGCAGATCACGGTCGAGGCCGGCGGCACGCGCGTCGTCGTCTCCGGCGACTACAAGCGCGCCGAGGATCCGACCTGCCTTCCCTACGAGGTCGTGCCCTGCGATGTCTTCATCACCGAAGCGACCTTCGGCCTGCCGGTCTTCCGCCACCCGGATACCCGCGGCGAGGTACGCAGGCTCCTCGATTCCGTCCATCTTTTCCCGGAGCGCACCCACATCGTCGGCGCCTATGCGCTGGGCAAGGCACAACGGGTCATGGCTCTGCTGCGGGAGGAGGGCTACGAGCGACCGATCTACCTGCACGGCGCCATGGAGCGGCTGACGGAGTTCTACAAGTTGGAGGGCGTGCCGCTGGGCGAGACACCGAAGGTCGTCGCTGGAGAGCGGTCCCGGCTCGCGGGGGCCATCGTGATCTGCCCGCCCTCCGCCATCCAGGACCTCTGGTCTCGACGCTTTCCCGATCCTGTCACCTGCTTCGCCTCCGGCTGGATGCGGGTGCGGGCCCGGGCGCGCCAGAAGGGCGTCGAGCTGCCGCTCGTCATTTCCGACCATTCCGACTGGGACGATCTCTGCCGCACGATCGTCGAGACCGGCGCAGGCGAGGTCTGGGTGACCCATGGCCAGGAGGATGCCCTCGTCCATTGGTGCACCCAGCAGGGCATCAAAGCGCGGCCCCTGCATATGCTGGGTTACGGCGACGAGGGCGAGGCAGAGGCGGCGGCTCCCGCTCCCACTCCGCCCCGCGGGGAGGATGAAGGGGGGATCGCATGAACCGCTTCGCCGCGCTCCTCGACCGGCTCGCCTACGAGCCGCGCCGCAATGCCAAGCTGCGTCTTCTCGTGGATTACTTCACCCACACGCCTGACCCGGACCGCGGCTACGCGTTGGCTGCACTCACGAATTCCCTGATGTTCAAGGAGGCCAAACCGGGCCTGATCCGGGGCCTGGTGGAGGAGCGCACTGACCCGGTCCTGTTCCGGATGTCCTACCATTATGTGGGCGACCTTGCGGAGACGACAGCGCTGATCTGGCCCCATCCGACGCATGCCTCCTTCATTCACGCGGGAGGGACCAGCGCTCATCCCCTTTCTGTCTCTCTCCCACAGGAGGAGAAAGGGCAGGTCGAGCCCGGTCTCGGTCACAACAACCCGCCCCTCCATGTCCCGACCATTTCCGAGGTTGTCGAGACTCTGGCGACCGCAGGCAAGAGCGAGCTGCCGGCCCGCGTCGCCGGTTGGCTCGACGCGCTCGACGAGACCGGCCGATGGGCGCTGCTGAAGCTCATCACCCGTGAGCTGCGCGTCGGTGTCTCCGCCCGCCTTGCGAAGACTGCCGTCGCACAGATCGGTGGCGTCGACGCCGACGAGGTGGAGCTGATCTGGCACGGCCTGGAGCCACCCTATGCGGATCTTTTCGCCTGGGTCGAAGGCCGCGCGCAAAAGCCCGAATCCACCAATCCAGCCCCGTTCCGCCCGCCGATGCTTTCGCATCCGCTCGAAGAGGAGGATTTCGCCAAGCTCGACGCCACCGAGTTCCTGGGAGAATGGAAATGGGACGGCATCCGCCTGCAGGCGGTCTCGGGCCGCGCGAGCGACGGCCGCCTCGTCAGACGCATCTATTCCCGAACCGGCGAGGACGTATCGCGGGCTTTTCCGGATCTGGTGGAAGCCCTCGATTTCGAAGGGGCGATCGATGGAGAGCTCCTGATCGTCCGTGACGGCCGCGTGCAGAGCTTCAACGTGCTCCAACAGCGCCTGAACCGGAAGGCCGTGACGCCCAAGCTCATGGCCGAGTTTCCGGCCCATCTGCGGGTCTACGACATCCTCACCGAAGGGGACGAAGACCTCCGGCACCTGCCATTCGAGGAGCGGCGGCGGCGCCTCGAAGCCCTTGTCGTCCGGCTTGACGATCCCCGCATCGACCTGTCACCCCTCGTGGAGTTTTCGTCTTGGGAGGTTCTCGCCGCGGCCCGGTCCGACCCCGCATCCGTCGGCGCGGGCCCCGATGCCGACGCGATCGAAGGCTGTATGATCAAGCGGGCGGACAGCCCTTATCTTCCCGGGCGCCCCAAGGGCTACTGGTACAAATGGAAGCGCGATCCCTATCTGGTGGACGCGGTGATGATGTATGGCCAGCGCGGGCACGGAAAGCGCTCATCCTATTACTCCGACTACACCTTCGGCGTCTGGCGCGACGGGCCGGGTGGTGAGGAACTCGTGCCTGTCGGCAAGGCCTATCACGGCTTCACGGACGAGGAACTGCTGAAGCTCGACCGCTACGTCCGCAACCATACTGTCAACCGGTTCGGTCCTGTGCGGGAGGTCGAGTATGGCAAGGATCGCGGCCTGGTGCTCGAGGTCGCCTTCGAAGGCCTGCAGCGTTCGACCCGCCACAAATCCGGCGTCGCCATGCGATTTCCCCGGATCAATCGGATTCGCTGGGACAAGCCGGCGGCGGAGGCGGACCGGATCGAGACCCTGGAAAAGATCCTCGACCGCGGCGAGAAGGAGATCCATCCCCTCAAGGGGCGTATGATCGGCGGGACGGAGGGTGAGGCATCATGACCGTGCTGGCAATTGAAACCCTCACTGACGGCAGCGTGACCCAGCAGGCCATGGGGCGCCTCATGGTCGAGACGCAGGGCCAAGGCTTTACCGAGCTGACGGAGCCTGCCGCCCGGTGGGTGCTGGGAACCGGGATCCTGCACGGGATCCTGACCGTCTTCTGCCGCCATACCTCGGCCTCCCTCCTCATCCAGGAGAATGCCGACCCGGACGTGCGCCGGGATCTGCTCACCGCCTTCGACCGGCTGGCGCCCCGCGACGCGACCTACGTCCACGCCACCGAGGGCACGGATGACATGCCGGCCCATGTCCGGACCGTGCTGACCGGATCGTCACTGAGTATTCCCGTAACGGAAGGCCAGATGGCGTTGGGCACTTGGCAGGGCGTGTTCCTCGTCGAGCATCGGGACAGGCCGCATTGCCGCGATATCCTGTTTCATCTCATCGGGGCCTGACCGGTTCCTACGCCTGTCACGCTTGGTTTTCCTGCTCCATTCGGCTGGAGTTTCGGCTAGAATGGGGCGCTGCGCCCTCCTCGCCTTGCCATTTCACGGGGGATGTGGCTAAGGCTCAGGGAGTTGCGTGGGAGACACCAGAGTGCAAGGTCAAAATACCACGATCATCATCGCCGACGACCATCCGCTGTTCCGCGGCGCATTGCGACAGGCGATCGGCTCCATCATGCCGAAGGCCCGGGTCATCGAGGCCAACGGCATGGATGACCTCCATACCGCCCTCGGGCATGAGCGTGATATCGACCTGATCCTTCTCGACCTGACTATGCCGGGAGTGCAAGGCTTCTCCGGCCTCCTCTCCCTGAGAGCCCAGCATCCCGAGCTCCCGGTGGTCATCGTCTCGGCGACCGAGGAGGCGACTGTCATCCGCCGCGCCATGGAATTCGGCGCCTCGGGCTTCATTCCGAAATCCATCGACATCGACAGCATCGGGGGCGCCATCGGCGCCGTGCTCGCCGGCGACATCTGGACGCCGCCCGACGTGGACCTCTCGGCGGCCGAGGACAAGGAAACCGCCGATCTCGTGCGTCGCCTCGCCACGCTGACCCCGCAGCAGGTCCGCGTGCTGACGATGCTCTCCGAAGGACTTCTCAACAAGCAGATCGCCTACGAACTCTCGGTTTCGGAAGCGACAGTGAAGGCCCACGTCTCGGCCATCCTCGACAAGCTCGGCGTCGACAGCCGCACCCAGGCGGTGATCGCCGCTGCCAAGATCGGCGTGACCCAGCGCCCCTCCCCCGCCAGCGCCGAATGAGGCGTCCCGCTCGACCCTGTCAGAGCCCGTTCACGAACGCGTCGATGCGCGAGAGGGCCCGTTCGGCCATCGCGCTCTCATAGCGGATGAAGACATGGCAGCCGCCTGGCCAGACGGCGAGGTCGGACTTGTTGGCGAAGGATGCCCACCGCGCCGCCATGAAGAGGCTATCGTCGAGCAGGAGATCCCTGGTTCCGACCGAGAACAGCGCCGGAGGCATTCCTTCGAGATCGGCATATAGGGGCGACAGGTCGGGATCGCGCCTGTCAGCCAGAGGGCCGCACAAATTATCGGCGAAGATCCGGACGTCCCGGGTGTTGAGCACGAGTTTGTCCGGTCCCCAGTTTACGACGCTCGGTGTGAGGCTGAGATCGTAGCAGCCGGCGAAGAGGTTCGCGCCGCGAAACGGCGTCAGGCCATGCCGGTCGCGCAAGCGCAGCAGCGTCGCAGCGGAGAGATGCGCGCCGGCCGACTCGCCGCCGATGAAGAGACGGTCCGTGCCGAAGCGCCTCGTGCCCTCACGGACGACCCAGAGCGCGGCGGCCTCGCAATCGTTGTGGGCGGCGGGATAGGGATTCTCCGGTGCAAGGCTGTATTCGACGGATACCACGGCAAGGCCGCACTTGTCGGCCATGCGGTCGAGATAGGGGTCCTGTTCGTCTGCGGTGCCCCAGGTCCAGCCGCCGCCATGGATATGGAGATAGATGCCTTTCGGGTTGGCCGGGGCGACGATCCGGAGCTGGAGCGGACCGGCGGGGCCTTCGATCTCGATGACCTGCGCGCGCGGGCTCTTCGGCATGGGTGGGAACGGGCCGATCCCCTGCCGTCGTCGCTCGCGCACCAGGGCGAGCGGCACCGACCACGGATCCGGCGAGGCGGACAGCCGGGCCAGGATTTCCGCATTCTGGGACTTGATTTCGTCGCTGACGCAGGAGGGGTCGAAGAGGGTGGGATCGATCATGCCAAGCTCAAGTGAGGTTGCGTTCATCGTCGACCCTTGCGATGAAGCACACGCAAAGGCTGCGGTCCAGCAGCGCGAGGGGATAAGGATGGGACAATGTCCAATGTGACCCGATTTCTCGGTGGCTCGCCGGGCTCGGTGCTGGTCAAGCTGATCTTCCTGTCACTGCTCGTCGGCGCCTTCATGGCCTTTCTCGACATTACGCCCTTCGGCCTGGTCGAGGGCATCTACAACTGGCTGCGCTCGCTTCTCGGCCTCAGCCTCGATACGGTGATCGAGGTCGGGCGCTGGATTCTCTACGGCGCCGTCATCGTCGTTCCCCTCTGGCTGATCGCGCGTCTCTTCGGCCGCCACTGAGAGCAACCATGGAAGGCTCCATTTCCTCACGGCGGGTCACCGTCACGCACAGGCGCATGCTCGCGCTGGCGCTGCCCATGACCCTGTCGCACGTGACGACGCCGCTGCTCGGCCTCGTCGATGCCACGGTGATCGGCCGACTGGGCGAGGCGCATCTTCTCGGGGCCGTTGCCCTGGGCGCCGTGGTCTTCGATTTCGTGTTCTGGAGCTTCGGGTCCCTGCGCATGGCGACCGCCGGCATGACCGCCCAGGCCACCGGGGCCGGCGACAGGCACGAGGTGGACCGTGCGCTCGGTCGCGCCCTCCTCGTCGCTGTCGTCACCGGCCTTCTCCTGATCCTGCTGCAATGGCCGATCGCGATGGTCGCCTTTCCGCTGACCGGCGCAAGCGCGGCAGTGAAGGTGGCGCTCGCGACCTATTTCTATATCCGCATCTGGGCGGCCCCCTTCACGCTGGCGAACTACGTCATCCTCGGCTCGACGCTCGGACGCGGCCGCACGGATCTCGGCCTGTTCCTGCAGGTCGCCATCAACGTGGCGAACATCCTCCTGACCTCTGCCCTGGTCCTGATCTTCCACTGGGGCGTCGCGGGCGCGGCCATCGGCACGGCGATCGCGGAAGTCTTCGGCGTCGGCCTCGGAATCGCCGTGCTGCGGCGGTTGGGTTCCAATCCATTCGCGGTGGAGCGGCACGAGATTCTCGACCGCACGGCGATGCTGCAGACATTGAGCATGAACCGGGACATCATGATCCGCAACATGGCGCTGATGCTGGCCTTCGGCATCTTCAGCGCTTTTGGCGCACGCTCCGGCGACGTGACGCTGGCCGCGAATGCCGTGCTCTACAACATGTTCCTGATCGGCGGATATTTTCTCGACGGCTTCGCCACGGCCGCGGAGACCCTGTGCGGACAGAGCATCGGCGCCCGTGACGAGCGCAGCTTCAACCGCGCGGTTGTCTTGAGCCTCGGCTGGAGCATCGGCTTCGGCCTTGCGGTCTCCAGCCTCTTCCTGGTCGGCGGCGGGGCATTCATCGACTTCGTCTCGACCAGCGCGGATGTCCGGGTTTATGCCCGTGACTATCTGGCCTACGCGGCGCTGACCCCGCTGATCGGCGCAGCCGCCTTCGCCTTCGACGGGATCTATACGGGTGCGACCTGGACGAAGGCCATGCGCGATCTCATGCTGATTGCCCTTATGGCATATGGCGCAGTGCTCTTCGCAGCAGGGTCGCTCGGCAATACCGGACTGTGGATAGCGCTCCTGGTCTTTCTCGGCACCCGCGGCCTGGGACAGGCTCTGCTCTGGCCCCGGCTGATGCGCAGGACGTTCCCGCGCCACGAAGCCTGATCGGATCCGAGCCGTGCTCCGTTCAGAACCGGCCCTCCGCGATCTCGGCGGCATCGCGTCCGATGGCCCGATCCAGGGAAGTACCTTCCTTTGCGAGGGTCTCCAGGATGCCTTGCTTGATCTCGCCGATGAGGCCGGGACCCTTGTAGACCAGAGCGGAATAGAGCTGCACGAGGCTCGCCCCCGCCCGGATCTTCGCCCAGGCCGTTTGGGGGGAGCCGACGCCGCCGACACCGACGAGGGGAAGCCTGCGCTCGACACGGAGAAATGTCTGGGCAAGCAGCCTCGTCGAGGGCTCGAAAAGCGGCCTGCCGGACAGGCCGCCGGTTTCCTTCGCGAGGGCTTTGTCCCTGAGCTGGTCCGGACGCGCGATGGTGGTATTCGACACCGTCAGCCCATCGACACCGCGGCGCAGCGCTGTCGCGACGATGGCATCGAGCGTTTCGAGCGAAATATCGGGTGCGATCTTGAGGAGGATGGTCGTTTTCGGACGGCCCTGATCGGCCTTGTCCCGTGCCTCGATGCAACGCGCGAGAAGATCGTCGAGAAACGCTTCGCCCTGCAGATCGCGCAGACCCGGGGTGTTCGGCGACGACACGTTGATGGTGAGAAAATCGACGAGTCCCGCGAGGTCGCGGATGCACAGGGCATAGTCGGCGATACGGTCGCCGGAATCCTTGTTGGCGCCGATATTGACCCCGACGATTCCGGGTCGGCCGCGCCGCGCCGTCAGACGACGACGGGCAGCAGCCAGCCCCTCGCTGTTGAGACCGAAGCGATTGATGACCGCCTCATCCTGCGGGAGGCGGAAAACCCGCGGGCGCGGGTTTCCTTCCTGTGGTTTCGGCACGACGCCGCCGAGCTCGACGAAGCCGAAACCCAGCGACAGGAGCTGATCGGGAACCTCGCATTGCTTGTCGAAACCCGCAGCGAGTCCGACCGGGTTCGAAAAGTGTCGACCGAAGACCTCGATGGCGAGCCGGGGGTCGTCGGGTTCCGGCCGGGTGACCGGCATCAGCGACAGGCTGCGGATCGTCAATTGATGAGCGGTCTCAGCATCGAGCGCGTGCAGCACCTTTTTCGCAAAGGGAAACAGGCTTGTGATCATGCGGCGAGATCCGGAAAGACATGCCCTCCGTCCGCACCCAACGGCAAGGGCTTGACCCAGAGGACCGCGGAGAGAGGAAGAGGCGCATAGAGATGCGGGAACAGGTCGCCTCCCCGGGACGGTTCATAGCGCAGGGCTGGGCCAAGGCGCTCGTCGTCCACGGCAACGAGAAGCAGATCGGCCTGCCCGGCGAAATGTCTCTCCGCCGTTTCGCGGACCTGAGATGCGGTGGATAAATGGATGTACCCATCCTTCGCATCGATGGGCGCACCTGCGAAGACATTTGCCGCCTCGGCAGCCTTCCAGAGCGGTTGCGAACAGATTTTATAGATGATTGCCATAGCGCTTTTGAGTAGCGCCGGACCCTCGCCGGAGCAACCTGAACCTGGACGCGTTGTCGCTAGACCTTGTTCTCCGTTGTGCGAGCCATAGAACAACCTTAATTCCTAATCATAGGTTCGGTTTCCAGTAGAGTTTTTGGCGCCTCTCGAAGGTTCATCATATGTTGTCTCATGATCGCGTTTGGGCCGCTATCGATGCTCTGGCTTCCCGCCACGGCATGACCGCATCGGGCCTCGCCCGCAAGGCCGGACTCGATGCCACGAGTTTCAACAAATCAAAGCGCACCAGTCCCGAAGGCCGGGATCGCTGGCCTTCGACCGAGTCGATCGCGAAGATCCTGCGCGCGACCGGGGCCACGCTGGAGGATTTCCTGCGTCTCGTGGAGCCCTCCGGCTCACTGCGCCGTTCCACGATCCCCCTGGTCAGCCTGACGCAGGCGGCCTCAGGCGCCAAGCTTTTCACCGAAGAGGGCCTGCCGGTCGGCGGACCCGGATGGGACGAGATCGATTTTCCGGATTTCGGCCAGGAAAAGGTATTTGCCCTCGAGGTGACCGGCGATGCCATGGCGCCTCTCTACCGGGACGGCGACATCCTGATCGTCTCGCCCACCGCGGGCATGCGCAAGGGCGATCGGGTGATTGTGCGTCTGGCAAGCGGTGAGATCCTGGCGAAGGAACTCCGGCGCCGCTCCGCCAAGACCCTGGAACTTGCGGCGTTCGAGCCGGGCGTCGAGGATCGGGTGATCCCGGCCGAAGAGGTCGCCTGGGTCGCCCGGATCATGTGGGCGCGGCAATAGCAGCGAGTTCGGGCGCCTGTTCCGGCGGGCTCGGAAAGAACGCTCTTTCGTTGCCGCCGGATCGCGTTTCGCGCGAAGCCGATGCGTGCCCTTGCGCGAGTTTCTCTAGGCCGCGCGCTCCGCATTCCTCGCTTTCAGGAACGCCTCGTGCCCGCTCACGAGCTTGCCCTCGAGAGCCTTCTGGATCAGGTCCCGCGTTTCCTTAACACCGAACAGGGCGACAAAGGATCCGAAGCGCGGACCGCGCGGCTCACCGAGCAGCACCTGATAGATCGTGTTGAACCACTCGATGGAGACGCCGGGGCGCTCGGGCGTGGCGCCCTTGGCCTTGAGGTCCTGATAGCGGGGCTCGGCCCGGCCGACATTGTAGATTTCCTCCTGGATCGCCTCGGCCGTGACCGGGCGCTCGCCGTTCTCGAAGGCGCCCAGAACCTCCCAGAGGTGTCGCAGGGATGCCGCCTCGACCTCATCGGGCATGCGATAGGCCTTCTGCGGCTTCACGAAGTCCTCGAAATAGCGTCCGACACGCTTCACGAGGCTGTCGAGCCGGGGGTGGGTTTCCGGCGAGACGTTTGGCGCATAGCGCCGGATGAAGCCCCAGATCACGCCGGGATCCTCCGAGTTCGCCACTGCCACCAGGTTGAGCAGCATGGAGAAAGAGATCGTCGTGCCGGGCTGATTGCCGCCGCCCGCGGCCACCAGTTCGGGCGCCGGCGGATGGCCGGCATGGAGATGCCAGACCGGGTTCATGAGGCGCGCTTTGGCGTCCTGCGCGGGATACTTCTCCAGGAAGGTCAGATAATCGTCCACCTGCCGGGGGATCACGTCGAAATAAAGCTTCTTCGCCTCGCGGGGCTTGCTGAACATGAACAGCCCAAGGCTGTCCGGCGTGCCATAGGTGAGCCACTCGTCGATGGTGAGGCCGTTGCCCTTGGACTTGGAGATCTTCTGACCCTTCTCGTCCAGGAAGAGCTCGTAGTTGAAGCCTTCCGGCGGCAGGCCGCCGAGCGCCCTGGCGATCTCGCCGGAAAGCTTGACGCTGTCGATCAGATCCTTGCCGGCCATCTCGTAATCGACGCCCAGAGCAACCCAGCGCATGGCCCAGTCGGGCTTCCATTGCAGCTTGGCATGCCCGCCGGTCACCGGCGTCTCGAAGCGCTCGCCCGTCTCCGGATCGCGCCAGACGATGGTTCCCGCGTCGAGCTTGCGCTCGTCGATGGGCACCTGCATCACGATTCCGGTCTTCGGATGAATCGGCAGGAACGGCGAATAGGATTGCTGCCTCTCCTCGCGCAGGGACGGGAGCATGATGGCCATCACGGCATCGTAGCGCTCCAGCACGGTGAGCAGGGTCTTATCGAACCGGCCCGAGCGGTAGCACTCGGTCGCCGACAGGAACTCGTAGTCGAAGCCGAAGGCGTCGAGGAATTCGCGCAGGCGCGCGTTGTTGTGGTGGGCGAAGCTCTCATGGGTGCCGAATGGGTCCGGCACCTGGGTCAGGGGCTTGCCGAGGGAGGCGCCGACCAGTTCCTTGTTCGGGATGTTGTCGGGCACCTTGCGCAGGCCGTCCATGTCGTCCGAGAAGGCGAAGAGCCGCGTCGGGATCGTGTCGCCGGTCAGCACGCGGAAGGCATGCCGCACCATGCTGGTGCGAGCGACCTCGCCGAAGGTCCCGATATGCGGCAGGCCCGAGGGGCCATAGCCGGTTTCGAACAGCACCTCTTTCTTTCCCGTCCGTTTGAGCCGCTCCACAAGTTTGCGCGCCTCCTCGAAGGGCCAGGCGGTCGCGGTTTGAGCGGCGTCGATCAGGGCGGGGTCGAGAGAAAGAGGGTGAGACATGTGACCAAAAGCTGATGGAAAACGCGGCACACTAGGGACCGTGCTGTCCAGGGTCAATGCGGCTTAAAAGGGGCTGACGGGAAAGAAGCGCAGGTAGAGTTCCGCATATTTGCCCTCTTTCCAGAGCTGCTGGAGCGCGTAATCGAAGGCGCGGCGCAGGTTTTCCTCATCCTGGCGGACGATGAAGCCGATGCCCTCGCCGAAGAAGCGGCTTTCCAGATAGGGGCCGCCGACGAAGTCACAGCACCCGGCGGAATCCTCTCCACCGATCCAGAGCGCGAGGCCGAGTCCCTCGGCGAACAGGTAATCGATCTGCCCCGCCTTCAGGGCCTCCTGCGCGTCGGACAGATCCTGGAACGGCTTAAGGCTGGCTTCTGCCATGAACGCTTTGGCGTAGGCCTCGTGCGCGGTCCCTCCGACTACGCCGATCGTCTTGCCGGCCAGCGCCTTCGCACGGGGCGGCGGCTGGTTGCGATCCTTTTTCACCGCGAAGCGGGCGGGAATCTTGAAGTAGGGCGACGTCACCGCAAAACGCTGCCGGAGCGACGCGGTCACGGGAATGGCGGCAGCCACCACATCCCCCTGCCGGTCCGCAAGGGCGTCAAGCAGGGTGTCGAAGCGGCGGACCTGAATGGTGCAGGTGATGGCCAGGCGCTCGCATGCGGCCCGGGCGAGTTCCACCGACAAGCCCGTCGGATTGCCATCGATTCCGCTGAAATGCAGAGGCGGGAAGTCATCATCGATCAGAAAGCGGATCGGGCGCAGCCCTGTCAGATCCGGACGCTCGAGCTGCGCCCGCGGGTCCCAGAAGTTCGGTATTGCGATGTCCTGCGCCTGGGCGGCCGCCAGGCTGGACAGGGACAAACTCAGAAACAGCAGGACCTGCCCTAGGGTGAGGGCATTGATCTTTCGGACGACGCGAGCGACGAATAAGGCAACTTTATATCGTTTTGGCAATCGTCACCTCTTGCAAGCCGTCCCGCCATATCCTGAAACGCCGCTCGCCCCTGAGAAGGAGGGTCTAGCGGAGGAAGGCCGACAGTCAACTCTCGTTCCGTCGGGACTGCCGTTCGAGATCGGTTTTCTCGCCGCCCATGGATATCCCCCCAGCGCGCTCCAGGATGCGGCCGTTTTCGCCGAGGCCTCGGGTGTCTCGGCGGATGTCTTCCTTCTGAAACACGGTCTCGTCGACGAAACGAGCTTCTACCGTGCTCTCGCCCGGGAACTCGGCCTTCCCTTCACTCTCGCGCCATGCCTGTCCGGACAGTGCCGCTATCCCGAGAGCATCCTCGCCGGTCTTGCACCGATGCAGCGCACGGATTCCTTTGCCGTTGCCCCCTCCGGCCCGGCCTTGTCACAGCTCCTGCGGCATCGGGCCGAGCTCGGCAGGACGCTCGTGGTCACGACGCCGACACGGCTGAGGGACGCCGTCCTTCGGGCTAAATCCCACACCATCGCCGATCAAGGCGCGAACGCGCTTTGTGGGCGGGCTCCGGACCTGTCGATCCGCGATGGACTTGGCCCAGGCCATGTGACCGTGCTGGGCATTCTTTCGTTCATGATCTCCTATGGCAGCATCGCCGCCCCGGGACCGACCCTGACGAGTTTAGCCGCCTTGATGAGTCCGCTCTTCCTCGCAGCGGTCACCTTGCGTCTGGCAGCAGGGCTTCTGAACAACGGGATCACGCCCTCCCGACCGATCAGCCGCGAGGGCGATTCCGGGCTGCCGGTCTATACGATCATCGCGCCCCTGTACCGGGAGCAGCGGATCGCGATCCGGCTTGTGACGGCGCTGGCGCGGCTCGATTATCCGGCCGCCAAGCTCGACATCAAGTTCGTCCTCGAAGCGGACGACCCGGAAACGCTGGCTGCTCTTGCCGCCATCCCGATGCCGGGCTTCATCGAGGTGATCGTCGCGCCCCCTGGCCATCCGCGCACCAAGCCGCGGGCGCTGAACATCGCCCTTCCCCTTGCGCGCGGCCACTACACCGTCATCTACGATGCCGAGGATGTACCGGATCCCGGTCAGCTCCGCCATGCCGCGGCGCTCTTCGCCGTTGCGCCGCCGGAGGTCGCCTGCCTCCAGGCAAGGCTCACCATCGACAATACGGACGATACCTGGCTCACGCGGTTGTTCACGATCGAATACGCGGCGCTCTTCGACGTGTTCAATCCGGGTCTCGCCGAGATCGGAAGTCCCATCGCTCTCGGCGGGACGTCCAACCACTTTCGGACCGATCTGCTCCGGCGGGTCCATGGCTGGGATGCCTGGAACGTGACGGAGGACGCTGATCTCGGCATCCGCCTGGCGAGAATGGGCTATCGGGTCTGGGATCTGCCGTCCTCGACGCTCGAGGAGGCTCCCGCCACGCTCGGCGCATGGATGAATCAGCGCACCCGTTGGATGAAGGGTTTCATGCAGACCTGCGTCAGCCATTCGCGCAAACCTTGGCGGACTTTCGCGCAGCTCGGGCCATGGCGCAGCATAGGCGCCGGCGTTCTGACCTTTGGCGCGGTCTTGAGCGCCCTCGGTTTTCCGTTCTTCACCTTGCTCTTCGTCGCGGCTTGGGACGGCGTCGTTCTCCCAGGCGTGTCGCAGCACTCGCCGCTTCTGCGTGCGGGAAGCAGCACCCTGTTCGTCATGGGAATGGCCGCGATCATTCTTCCCGCCTTCGTCGCTCTCAAGCGCCGGCGCCTGTGGCGGCTGCTGCCTTGGGTGCCGCTGCTGCCGATCTACTACATGCTCGTAAGCGCGGCCGCCTGGCGAGCCTTGTGGGAAGTGGTGCGGGAACCGTTCCGCTGGAACAAGACCAGCCACGGGCTGGCGCGCACGTCACGCACCGGACTGCTTCAGAAACACCAGGCCAGGGCGGAGGAGACGACGTCGCTGAACACGGCTGCACCCTGACGCCACCAGAGCAGGCCTCCGGCGCCGATGAGGCACAGGGCGGCGGCCACGATCAGGATGCGACCGATCAGCCGCTCCTGCCTGTCAGGTGTGGATGCTTCGCTGTTGATGCTCATGCCGTGCCGTTCCGCTGCCGCATGGAGCGATCATACCCAACCATGAGCCGATATGGGAAGGGGTGAGCGATCGTCCCCTTCCCATGTGCAATCAGGCCGCCTTCTTGGTCGGCCAGCCAAGTTCCACGAGGCGCGCCTTGGCACAGTCCCGGATCTCGTCGCGGATGCCTTCCGGAAGGTCGTTCAGGATCCGCTGGGTATCCGCGTGCAGCATCAGGTCCGTCACGGCGTTGATGGTCTTCGCCTTTGCGATCTTCTGCCTCAGCTCCGCCTCGACCTGGCCCTCCGGCCCGACGACCTCGACTGCGTTCCTGTCGGCTTCGGCCGGCGGCTCGGCCTGGGAGGGCCGGCTGTTCTTGAACTCGTCCGCCTCTTCCTCGGAATAGACGAGACCGTGGAGCTCGATAAGCTTGAGGATCACCCGATCCTTCGCCCGCTTCTCGGCCATGGCATAGACGTAGGCCGCCTGCTTGCCGGAGACGCGGTAATTCGTCCCGACCAACGCTTCGCCGATCGACCATTCCAGGCGCTCGCCCATCCGGCCGGTGACCAGGATGACGGCTTCATCGCGCTCGGCTCGCACGATCGTCGGGGGCTCGAACTGGATGGCTGCGTGCGCCGCAATGCGCTCGAGAGCCTTGTGATAGATCACGGCCGTGCCTTGGACGCGCCAGACGTTTCCGGCCATCGGCTCGCCGAATTTCGCCAGAACCTCGGCAATCTTCTTGTCTGTCGTATTCATCGTCGATCCTCACTGCGAACGGTCACCGGACACGCGTCCGTTCTTTGTTTGTTCTATAGCAAATCGGGGTCGATCAGTCCAATTACAAGTCAGTATTGCCAAGGTTAAAACCCTTTAATTTCAAGTATGTTGGGTGCAGCGTCGTTTTGCCCCAAGGTCATGCGTAGCGGTCCGGAGCGCACACCCAAGTTCCCGCTCGCGCAGGAACTGCGCGAGAATTGACGGCCTCGCTCTTGTTCTATATTTGTTCGCATTCACTTTCTGGGCGAATGCCATGTAGGTCTCCGGTCCCTGAGACTGTCACGCTGGAGGTTTGATGTCAGCGCAAGCCATTCTCGATCTCCCGTCGCGGCGCATCTCCCGTGGCGGGCCACGCCGCGCCCGCAAAAGTCCGGCCGCGGCCCCGACCCGCCCGTCTCTGGTCGCCGACTTTCTCGCGCTCTGCGAGCTCGATCCCGAGATCGAGGCTCTCCAGGCCCCTGCATCCCCGGCGAGCTTCGACCTGGGAGGCGAGACGATGGAGCACGTGGCGGATTTCGAGATCGTTCGTGACGGAGCCGCGTCCCTCGTCGATATCGTCACGGAGGAGGATCTGACGCGGCATCCCCTGCGCGCAGCCGCGATCCATGGATCCATTGCCGCAGACGGGCGTCCCTTCGCCTTCGAGACTGCCGCGAGCATTCGTGCGGAACCACGCTTCACGACGGTGCGTCTCATCATGGCGTGCAGGCGCACCCTCGTGACGGCCGGGGACAGGGTACGCATCCTGCACCAGCTCGATGAAACCGGAACGATGCGGCTCGTCGATTGCGCGGGCGCGGTCATGAACAGCGCAGATGGCGTCGCGGCGGTTCTGGCCCTCGCCTGCGAGGGATTGATCGCCGTTGATATCAGCCGCCCGATCCTGCCCGAGACATCGGTGCGCCGGCGCCGCCTGCCCTACTCGGATCCCTTCGCGTTCTGACCGTCAGGACCGGGCATGGCGCTCGACCGCTTCCCCGAGGAGGGAGCGGACGACGGCGCGCACGGCATCGGGCGTATCGCCGGAGAGGAACTGCGCCTCGATCTCGTCGCGCAGGATGGATCCGTCGCCGCTCCGCTTCAGCTCCGTCGGCGATTCTGCCTGGAGCAGGGTGACGAAGGCGCTTTCGACAGCCTGCGCGACGACTGCCCCGTCCGCGGCCTCGACCAGTCGGCCGGTGAGATCGAACACATCGGCCTCGAACGGCAAGGCCTCGGGGCTCAGGTCTCCGGCGGCATCGAGGACCCATGCCCGCGGCACATGGTCCACGAGGTCGACGGATTGGCGGGTGATGTTACCCGGATTCATCCAGCGCGTACGGCCGGCCGTGACGCTCTTCTGCGTCTTGTGGATGTGACCATTGACGAGAAGCTCGCATCCCTCGATCGCGAAAGGCGGTACCGCGCCGGGATAGCCGCCGTCGAAAGCGATGTCGTGATGGCTGAACCAGACCTGCCGGTCCACGTCCGTGAAGGAACCGCGGATGTCGGTTGGAATCGCCTGGCCGAAGGGTGTCATGCCGATCCCGATGCGGCGATCGCCGATCCGATAGGCAGCGACCGGAGCCGATGTGGCGACCACATCGACGACATCGCAGAGGCCGAGCAGCGCCAGGGTGTCGCTGTCGGTCAGGGTCATGTGCTGAATGTCGTGATTGCCGACATTGACGACCGGGCGGTGCCGGAAGCCTTTCAGGATGCGGATGAGTTGGTTCTTCAGCGCTTCGTCCGGCTCGACCGGCCGATCGAACAGGTCGCCCAGAATGACGACCGCTAGGTCGCGCCCGTTGGCCAAGCCGACGCAATGCTCGAGCTTCGCCAGAACCGGCTGGGGCCAGAGTACATCCTTGCGCCGCCCGGGACGGCGCGAGCCCACATGCGGGTCCCCGATGACGAGAAGCCCGCTGCAGGCGCGGGTGTCGAGGCTTTCTCCGGATAGGATCATGCGGTCAGTCGCTCCCCGGTCAGATGGGTTTGATGGTCCAAAAGGGTCTCGGCGCTCACGGGAGAACCGCAGGTCGGACACAATCCGCCGTTCTCCTCGACGAGATCCGCTATGTCCGTACGAAGAGCCTCCAGTTCCGCATCGATCCGTGTCATGCGATCCCGTGCACCGGCAGCCGCATTCCGGACATCTGCGAGACGCGTCAGGGCGCCTTGCATCCCTTCCGTGGCTTCAAGGGTCGGCAATGCAGGCGGCAATGACCGCAGGCAGGACATGCGCTCCTCGCAACGGCGGAGCCGGGCGACGGCATCCAGGACATCGCGGCCGATGCGCTCCCGCTCCCCGGCACGCTGCAGATCCATGCCGAGCGCGGCGAAACTGTCGGGCGTGGGCAGGGCGGCGGTCGCGTCAGCACGGGCCCGCGCCAGCCTCGCCTTCCGCGCCAGGTCCTGCATGCAACCGAGCGTCATCTGCATGGCTTGAAGGTGAAGTTCCGCCGCTCTGATTTCAACTGCGCGGTCCTGCGCCAGGCCGAGACGGCTCTTGAGGGGGGCCAGCGCCTCGAGGCTCTCCAACTCCTCCCGCAGCGCGATCAGCTCGCGCTCACCATTGCGCACCAATGCATTGTCGCGGGCGCAGCGCTCCCGATGGATGACGAGCATGTCGCGAATGTAGCTGGCCTCCTGCCCGATCGACAGGACGGCCGAGCGGCGCGAGGCGGGCTCGCCCAGAAGAAATACCGGAAACTTCTGGTGTGCGATATGGACGTCGAGATCCTCGACTTTCCTGATGCGGAACAGTTCCGCTACCCAGTCCGGCACCGCGCGACCGCCGGTCTCGTAGCGCATCGCCGCGGTCTCGACGATTGTTCCATCGGCCTCATGCAGCGACCAGATATTGACGGGAGTCCGGCGCGGCTGCCGCGTGAAGCGAAGAACGCGCCGCCCCGCAACGCCGATCTCGATCGCCGCCGCTTTCGCGCCAGCCCTCACGAGGCTATCGCGAGCCTCGCCATAGAACACGGCGCGAAGCGCGCGGATGAACGTCGACTTGCCGCGATTGTTCGGCCCGATCAGAGCATTGACACCGGGGCTCAAGGGAAGCGTGGCATCCTCATAGGCCTGCACGTTGACGAGACGGATGAAGCGCAGGCCGGGCGCGGCGTCGTCCCACTCAGCGCTGCAATCCGCGGATTGAATGGTCACGCCGGATACGGGCCCGCCGACGACGCGCGCGATGTGGAATTGCCCCGAGAATTGCGACAGGTCGTGGTGCGATACGGCGAGGCATTGAACGCCGAGCCGCGCGGCACCGTCCTCCAGGACGCGATAGAAGGAGGCAACGCGCTCAGGCGCGATCCAGCAGTCGGCCTCGTCGAGGGCGAGAAAGCGCGCGACATCGGCTTTGACCACCGCAATCAGACGCAGGGCCATGCCGATGACATTGGTGAGTGCGCCACCATTGTCTTCAAGCACATCCTCCATGCTGCCGTCCTGACGCTTCACGCAGATATCGAGGGCTGCCAGCCCACGCTCCGTCGACAGGTCGAGGGCGACAGGCTTCTCGCCGGGCAGGACCTCCTGAACCAGAGCCGAGAGGAGCGTCTCGAACGCCGCCAGATTGCGCCGGCTGGCACTGCCGTGAACGGCCTCGATGAAGGCCTCGACCTCGTCCTTCACGGCCAGGCGTCCCTTGGCCAGTTCGATGTCGCGGGTCAGTTCGTCGGCACGAGCCTTGAGTGCGTCGCGGCGGCCTTCCAGACGCGCGAGCGCCGAAGCCGCGCGGGCGACCTGATGATCGGCGTCTCCACGCATCAGGGCTCGCCTCCGAGTTGGCGCAGACGGCTTTCGACATCGCGAAGGACGGCATCGAAATCATCGACCCGTTTCGCATTCTCCGTCAGGGCTGCTTCGATCAGCCGCTGAAGCTCCGCTTCGTCGTCGGTGCCGAACTCGTCCCTGGCCTTGGCTCGGGCCTGCTCAAGGTCCCGCGTCAGCCGGTCAACCTCGCCCTCTGCCCGGATGCGCTCCGCGCGCAGCCGTTCGAAGGTGGCACGCATCCCCTCAAGGCGCCTGAGGCTGTCATTTTGCGGGCGTTTCAGGCTCGTCATCTCGAGGTCTCTCCCTTCCCGGATCGGCGCTTCTTCAAGTCAAGCTGGGCTGTGAATGTTTGCGAGAACTATCGTCTCACTGTCGGACGTCGAAGGCACAATCTCTTTAATCCTACCGCTCCGTCCCCACATAATATCCGTTACTCCGAGATTACAGTCCGCGCGAGCGCATTTGCTTGACACAGAATCTCCCCGCGGTATGTTCTCTTTTTGTTCCAGTTTCAATTCATGAAACCCGGTCATGGCGCCATTAAGGCATCGCAAGACCGTGGCGCGGAGGATGTCGGAATGGCAGCCGTGACGGAAGAACTGTCGATTTTCGAGAACGAGGAATGGCTCGTGACGGCAAGCGGTCTCGAGCACAAGGAAACCGGCTACTTCATCGAGCGTGAAAGCCTTGGCGCCAGGCGGGGCGACGGCCTGTGGTCGTGGCCTCTCCACATGGCGGAAAAGACATGGTGCGCCATGGCTCCGTTTGCGGAGGCGTTCTCCTGTGCGGTCGCCGTTCACCGGATCGAGTCCGACATCGATCTTGCGCGCACATTCACCATCGCGCGCCGCGAAATCGCCGCTTGGCCGCAGCCTTCCGGAAGCGCTGCAAAGCTTGCTGCGTCATCGCTGGCGACCTTGCAACAGGGCTTGCGCGACCCCATCTTAATACAGCGGAAAGGTGCTGAAAATCCTGACGATCACGAGGCTTTTCACGGTTCCGATGCAAGTGTGCGCAAGCGCAACGTCGAAGGCATCCGCTCCCTTTCGGCCCATGCGCGGCTTCGCCCCTCCCGTTTCGATCTCATGCGGGCCACGTCATTTCGCTGGCGGGCGCCGAAAAGGATTCGGAGAACGGGAACGAAGCTTGTTCGGATGATTCAGGCGGCATGGAACATAAAGTGAACTTATTGCCAAGCTCCGCGCATCCCCTCCGCCGATCCATGGATCGGCGGACATCCCCTTTCGGCGTCGCGGACGATTCCGATGTGGCCGAAGTCGAAACCGCGGACGATTTCGCGCGGCACGTGATTTTTGCGATCTGCCAGGCGAGCGTCACGCCTTCCGTGGGGCGGCGCACCTTTGGACAATGCATGCGGGCGCTCGAGATGGGCGCGACGGCACGGCTCGGCTTCCGTCATCCGTCCAAGGCTGACGCGATCGACCAGGTCTGGCGCGAGCGTGCCCGTCTGTTCCGGGACTATGGCGCGAGCAACGACAAGCTCGCCTATCTCACGACGCTGCCCTGGATCGGTCCCGCGACGAAAAGAACTTTGGCCCGCCGGCTCGGCCTTTTGGCCGCGCTGGATCACAGGGCCGTTGCCTGAACCCGAGAAGAACGACAAGAAGAGGTGTCATCGATGTCCAAGGAACGTGCAAGCGATGTGGGCTTCTGCGTCGTCGACAGCAATGCCGACGCCATCGCGGATAACCTCATTCATCGGATCCGCGAAAGTGCTGTCGAAATGGAGAGCCAGATCAACCGGCTCTATCGCGGCCGCAATGCCTATGATCTCAGCGCCGGCGCCAAGGCAGATCTCGACAAGGTGGTCGAGCGCCTGACCTACATGGCAAAGACCCTCCGCGAGGTCGGCGGAGCCCAGTCTCAAGTCGTCTACCTGCAAGCCGCTGAATAGGCGCGCCCGTCGCGGAATGGACCGCGATGGGCAACCCCTCTGCCGACGCCCGTAAACCCGCCCCTCCCATGAACAGCCTTCGCTCGCTCAACCGGCGCGCTTGCCATTTTCACAGAACAAATGTAGAACGAAACCGATGTCCGAATGGGACAGGAGAGCGAAACCGACCTGACGATCGTCAGGAGAGATGAAGTGGAGTGTTGCCATGGCAGGCAGCGTGAACAAGGTGATATTGGTTGGCAATCTGGGTCGGGACCCGGAGGTTCGGCGTCTGAACTCTGGCGAGCCGGTGGTGAACCTGCGGATTGCGACGTCGGAGACCTGGAAGGACAAGGGGACCGGGGAGCGCAAGGAGAAGACCGAGTGGCACTCGGTGGTGATCTTCAACGAGAACCTGGCGCGGGTGGCGGAGCAGTATCTCAAGAAGGGTTCGAAGGTGTATGTCGAGGGCCAGCTGCAGACGCGCAAGTGGCAGGACCAGCAGGGTGTGGAGAAGTACACCACCGAGGTGGTGCTGCAGCGGTTCCGCGGCGAGCTGACGATCCTCGACAGCCGGGGCGGCGGCGCCTCGGAATACGGCGAGGAGGAGCCCGGCCAGGTCAGCCGCGGCGGCGAGTTCGGGCGCTCGGCGCCGCTCGAGCGCAAGCCCGCGCCGGCAGGCGGCGGCTCGCGCTTTTCCGACATCGACGACGATATTCCGTTCTAGGCCCGAGCCTCGCTCCCACCACCACCACAATCCGGGCCCACGGGCCCGGATTTTTTTGCCTGGCATGCGGCGTTTCCTAGATTTTCTCCGAAAGTCCCCGCGCCCGCGCCGCCCGCTCGATCTGGCGCAGCTGCCGGGCCCGTTCGCGAAGTTCCTCACGATCAGGCAGCCACCATCCCCGGCTCGTCGCCAAATCGGGATCGCGCGGATCCCGCGCCGGCCTCGCCCGATAGATCTCCCACAGAAGAGGCCTGCGCCAGCGCGCCCAGACATACCCGTTCGATGGGCTCCGCAGGTGAGGATAGAGCTCCCCCACGGCAGGATCGGCGACAGGCTCGGCCTCGATGGCCTCGAAGACCACAATGCCCCAGGAGACGGTCGCCACCGGCTGCTCGAGAGGGGGAAGATCGTCCCCCGGCACGGGATAGCGCCGACGGCGGCGCTCGGCCTGCGTGGCTCGAGACGCCTCATGTTCGCGCTGTTCCAGGCGCCGGGCTCTCCGGGCTTCGGGTTCGTTGCGCCGCGCGGCCCCCTCGATCTCGGGCCAGCGGCCGAGCAGGTCGTCATAGGAGCGGAAGGGCACACGCCAGACCTTCGCTTCGGGATCCCAGCGTGCCCAGGGGATTTGGCGCATGGCCTCGACAACGGTTCGGGAATAGGGCGTGCGCACCGCCAGGTCGTCGCCGACGATGAGGTAGGGACTCCGAAGCGGCTCGAAGGCGAAGGCATCGCGGCCCTTGTCGTCGGCGTGCCGGTCGAGGGTCTCGAGTTCCCGGGATATCCAGGCATCGAGGCGCCGGAGGGCGGTCGTTCCCGGCACGAACCAACACTGCTCGCCGCCGCGCCAGCGAGCGCGCGGGAATGCCTCCCGGAAGCGCGCGACGAGCTCCCGATCATAGGGGAATGCGGCGAACGCCCCCGGCCTGTCGCCTTCAGAGGGCGTTATGCGGAAGGCTGATGCAATCTCCATCTCGCTGCGCCTATTCCTCCGTCTCACCGGACAACCCGCGCTGCCGATGTTTCGATCCCGGGTTTGGCCCCGCCTGCACCAGGTGAGCGCTTGCCAAGCACATGCGACTCTGGGCGAAATCCAATTTCCCTGTACAAATGGAGAGGACTTGGAAACGGCCGAGCTGCGGGCGATGCCCCGGCCTTATGCCGTTTCGCGTCATCCTAAGTCCTCGCATGCCGAGGCTTGAAGCGGAGCGAGTGAACGCCATGACCGACCCGAGCTTTCGCCTGAAATGGCTCTCTGGACCAGCTTTTCGCTTCGCGAAAAAAGCCATGCCCCGCATGTCGGCGACAGAAAGCGAGGCCATCGAAGCGGGCGACGTCTGGTGGGACGGGGACCTGTTCACGGGCAACCCCGACTGGGACAAGCTCCTCGCCGTGCCGCCGGCCGGCCTGTCGCCCGAGGAAGAGGCCTTCCTTGCGGGCCCGGTCGAAACGCTTTGCGGAATGCTCGACGATTGGCGCATCACCTGGACGGATCGGGACCTGCCCCAGGAGGCCTGGGACTTCCTGAAGGCGAACAGGTTCTTCGGCATGATCATTCCCAGGGTCCATGGTGGCCTCGGCTTCTCTGCCTATGCGCATTCCGAGGTGGTGCGGAAGATCTCCACCCGCTCCGTTGCCGCCGCCGTTGCGACCATGGTTCCGAACTCGCTTGGCCCCGGGGAGTTGCTTCTGCAATTCGGCACGAAGGAGCAGCAGGAATACTGGCTGCCGCGCCTGGCGGACGGTCGCGAGATCCCGTGCTTCGGATTGACGAGCCCGGAGGCAGGATCCGACGCGGCGTCGATGACCGATACGGGAATCGTCTGCCGCGCGGAGCACGAGGGCCAGGAGGTGCTCGGCATCCGTCTCAACTGGAACAAGCGCTACATCACGCTCGGGCCCGTCGCGACGGTGCTCGGCCTCGCCTTCAAGCTACGCGACCCGGAACGTCTCCTCGGCGGCGAGGAGGAGATCGGGATCACCGTCGCGCTGGTACCCACATCCGCTCCTGGCGTCGAGATCGGGCGTCGGCACATCCCCTGTTTCCAGATGTTCCAGAACGGCCCGACATCGGGCCGTGACGTATTCATTCCTCTCGACGATGTGATCGGAGGCCGCGAGCGCGTCGGCCAGGGCTGGCGAATGCTCATGAGTGCGCTCGCCGCGGGGCGCGGAATCTCCCTTCCCTCTCTATCGGCTGCGGGCGCCGCATTCGCCGCCCATACGAGCGGCGCCTATGCCCGCGTGCGCGAGCAGTTCCACATTCCGATCGGCAGGTTCGAAGGCGTCCAGGAAAAACTCGCCGCCATCGCCGGAGCTGCCTACCTCCTCGACGCTGCGCGCCGCCTCACCTGCGCGGGTCTCGACCAGGGCCATCATCCGGCGGTGATCTCGGGCATCATGAAGCTGCACGCCACCGAACGCATGCGCATCGCCCTGAACGATGCCATGGACATCCACGCCGGCAAGGCGGTGATCGACGGACCGCTGAACTATCTCGGCAACTTCTATCGCGCGGTTCCCGTCGGGATCACGGTCGAGGGGGCCAATGTTCTCACGCGCAGCCTGATCATCTTCGGCCAAGGCTCCATCCGCAGCCATCCCTACATCCTCGAGGAGCTTATGACGCTCAACGACGCCGATGAGGGGCGCGGGCTGGTCGACTTCGACAAGGTGTTCTGGTCCCATGTCGGCCATACGGCGAGGACCCTGTTCCGCGCCTGGGCACGAAGCTGGAGCGGCGGGTGGCTGTCCCCCGCCCCGAACGCCGGCGCGGCGCGGCGCTATTACCGCCAGCTCGGACGTTATTCGGCAGCCTTCGCCCTTGCCGCGGATTTCGCCTTCCTGACCATGGGTGGGGCTCTCAAGCGCCGAGAGCTGATTTCGGCCCGCTTCGGCGACATCCTGTCGGAGCTCTATCTCCTGTCCGCGGCCCTTAAGCGATGGCATGACGAGGGCCGCCAGCGCGACGATCTGCCTCTTCTCGGATTTGTCATGGCGCGCGGTTTCCAGACCGTCGAAATGCGCTTCGCGGAGATTCTGGCGAACCTGCCTCAACGTCCGGTCGCGTGGCTCCTCAAGTTGATCATCCAGCCTCTCGGCGCACGGGCGCTCGGCCCGTCCGACGCGCTGACGGCGCAATGCGCCGCCATCCTCCTCGAACCCTCCTCGGCGCGCGACCGGCTGACGCCCGGCCTCTATCACGGCACGGACAACGACGGCCTGTCCCGGCTCGAACGAGCCTTCTTGCTCGTCACGCGGACGCAAGCCCTGCGCGACAAGGTCAGGAGAGCGAACATGGAGGACTGGCGCGCGGCCCTTGCGAGCGATGTCATCTCCGCAGCCGACGCTCGCCTTCTCGAGGAAACGGAGATGGCTGTCGCAGCGGCGATCGAGGTCGATTCTTTTTCTGCCGACGACCTGTCACCGGGGCGACATCGGTCTCCCGCTGGAACGCCCGAAGGAGGAGCGCCCGACGAATTACCGGCGGAAACGGCGCCGTCACCGTCCTATAGCGGCGTGATTTCGGACCCCTCCCTAACCTTTCATTAACCATGAGAGCGCATTCTGAGTGAACAGGCGCAAGCGATTTCGCGCGCCGTTTTCTCCCGGAGGCGACGGCCATGGCGGACAAGTCCTTTTCCAAGATTCTCGAAGAGAAGATCGCGCAGATCGAGCAGATCGTGGCCGCGATCGCACAGGATGCCGAGGAGACCAAGCTGCGCGAATTGCGTAACGTCCTGATCAGTCTCGCCGGTGTGATCGAGCGCGATCCGGGAATCGAGATGGCGTCCGACGATGTCTACTCCGCGGGCTTGATCGTCGTGAGCGACGCGGTTGTCGGAACGCGCCCCTATTCACGCAAGCAGCGCCTGCTGGTGAGCGCCTCGGAGCGGCTTGTGAGCCGGCTCGAACGGGTCCGCGAGAGCGCGGCATGCGACGATGAGATCACGGCGCCGGCGCCGAGCTACGTCGTGCCGTTCCAGATCGGATTCGACGGATCCGTCGGACCGCGGCCCATGTGCGAGCCCGCGCTGTAAGCCTTCAGGGCTCTCTCACATAAGTGCCCGGTGCCGTGCCGATCACAGGATAGGCCGGAGGCGCCCCAACGGTCGGAGGAGCCACCGGGCTCCCGGAATGAAGGCCGAGCCAGGCGACCCATTCCGGCCACCAGGACCCCTCGCGGCGTGGCGCGAGGAGCTGCCAGGTATCAGGATCCAGGTGGCGGTCGCCCTCCTTCTTGCTCAGCACCTGATAGCTGCGATGCGGCCTCCCGGGCTCCGAAACGATTCCGGCATTGTGACCTCCGGTCGTGAGGAGGAAGGTCACGTCCGTGTCGGTCAGAGGATGGATCTTGAAGACCGAACGCCATGGTGCGACGTGATCGCGCGTGGTGCCGACGGCAAAGATCGGGGCACGGATATCGCCGATCGCGATCGGCCTGCCAACGACCCTGAATCGCCCCTCGGCAAGATCGTTCTGCAGGAACAGCTGCCGCAGATACTCGGAATGCATCGCATAGGGCATGCGCGTCGCATCCGCATTCCAGGCCATCAGGTCGCTCATGGGCTCGCGCTCGCCCATCAGGTAATTGTTGATCACGTAGGACCAGACGAGATCGTTCGAGCGCAACAGCTGAAACGCGCCCGACATCTGCCTGCTGTCGAGATAACCCTGCTGCCACATCAGATCCTCCAGGAATTGAACCTGGCTCTCGTTGATGAA